>OZ244866.1:0-4097848 GCA_965221185.1 Candidatus Aldehydirespirator sp.
CGGCAAGGACACTGCCGAGCCGGACGCCCATCGACTTAGCCGCCGCTTTCTTGGTCGTGTTCTTCTTGGAGATGCAAACCAACTCATCAGGTTCCGGTTGTTCCGACAGACACTTCGACCACTGTTCAACGGCTTGGACGGACCATTCGTCCATCGCGTTGGTTCGGGCAGCATCACCACAGAAAGTGATCGTCCCAGCGGACAGGTCGATGTCTCTGGCCCGCAGAGAAGCGGCCTCTGACAGAGAAGCTCCGGTACGGCTCACCGCAACCACCAGCGATCTCCGCGATCCGACCAACCCCGTGTCAGCGTGTCGGCAAACCAGTCGATCTTCCTCATCACCTAGAGGTCGAGCCGCAACAGCCTCCACCAAGCGCTGGATACGCTCACCGATCAGCGCTTCGGGATCGATGGGGCATCCTCGATCAGCGGCTTCCTCAAACCACACCAACGCAGACCACTGCCGAAGCCGCGCTGTGTTTGGGTGCACATCACGGATTTCTCCATTGCGGTCCTTGCGTCCTGTCCAGCACCACATGACTACTAGGTCTGTAGTCACATCGTCCAGGGCATACACCTGGTGTGCCCTAAGGAACTTAAACATGCGACCGTTGTGTCCGATCACCACCTTGGTGGTATCCGTGCCGTTTCCGTACCTGTGTTGAATGGCCTCACGAACCAACGGCTCCCACGCGTTGAACGAGAGATCACCCGTCATGAGCAAGTCCATTGCCATGACAGACAGACGCGCTCGGGTTGGCAACACATATCCCAATCCAAAAAGACGCGACAGCAGTGACCTGTCACCTGAGCGACTTTCTGAGAAGAGCGAGACTGGTCTCTGCATCGTCCGGCATTACAGCGAACGGAAATCCGAAATACCGGGGGAACACTTTACGAACTACGGAACACACGAAAACACTTACTGACCTGCGGTAACGATGTCTCTACGAAATCTGGCGGCGCTCTATGGGCGCTATACCCGCATATCCCGTAGCCGTACGGAACAGGATGTGCTGTACGGCACATTATAGAAGGTGCGTGTGACAAGAACCTAAGCGGACACCCAAGGAAATCAGCGACGATTACCCGTGGGGTAGCCTCGCCGCCGATGCCTCCGCGCAAGGGACTGCGAACCAACCCCCGCTCCTATGTGGCCCCTGGCGGCAGATGGCCCGAAGGCCCGTTTGAGGCCGATGAGGGGGAGAAGCTGCCCCCGGAGTTGTTCCTGCTTCAGAACATCTCCAAAGCGTTGCGGGGCGTGGTGGAGGCTCGGAGCGAAGCCTCTGTCGCCCGCCAAGCGGAAATCTCCAGGAAGACCGTTCGCAACATCCTGCAAGGCAAGACCTGGATCGACGTTCCCACCCTCTACCGCATAAGCGAACGCGTCCACGGCGACCTGTGGAGCAAGAGGCACTGGCCTTCGCTCGATCAGCGCTGAGTCACCTCAAAGCCACTAGTGATCGACAGGACGGGCGGACACCGGGAGCGGGCGCGCCCCACTAGGCCGAAGACATTCTTGGCTAGCTACTGGCTCCTCAGGGGCGGTTGCATCCATGCTGATGGCAGGCCGGGGGACGGTTGGCTCCCCCCGGTTATCGTCAGACCCCTGCCGTAGACTGTTGATCGAAACTACAGTCACAGGCTTAGGCATCTTCTAGTGGTTCAACACCAAGAATTATCGGAACTGCTTCAACAGGGCGACTTTGATGCGCTGTTCCGCAGAATGGGTTGGGACAACCCGGAACAACGGCTGCCGGTCGATGTGGCTGAGAGTGTGTTGCGTCCTGTGCAGGTGGCCGACAAGCGAGGCGTTACCGCATGGCGAGTGGACTGCCCGAACGGGCTACCCAAGCGTTCTGAGCAGCACCGGGTGCTACGCCACCTGAAGCGTCATAGCCGTGATCAGCTTGTCGTGTTCGTTACCTCTGACAAGCACCTGTGGCAATGGCCCGAACAGCGTCCAAGCGGAGTCGGGTACCGGCTGGTGGATCACGAGTATCCCGTGAAAACCCCGACCGACGCACTGCTGCAACGGCTCACCCAGGCGACATTCAGGATCGAAGAAGAGAACCAACTCACTTCAAGCGCCGTGCTGACCAGGGTGCGGCGTTCGTTCAACGCCGACAAGGTTACGAAATCGTTCTACCGAGAGTTCCAGCAGCATCACGAGAACTTCGCGAACGAGGTAATAGGCATCGCGACTGAGAAGAACCAGAGATGGTATGCATCGGTTCTGCTCAACCGGCTCATGTTCATCTACTTCATCCAGCAGAAGGGGTTCTTGGACAACAGCCAGAACTACCTCCGCACGCGGCTGGGGATGGTACGAGAGCACTACGGAGCCGACCAGTTCTACGCGTTCTACAAGCAGTTCCTACTGCCGTTGTTCCACGAAGGACTCGGAAGCCCTGATCCCAGCTACGCAGACACCGACATCGAAACGATGATCGGCACTGTCCCCTACGTGAATGGCGGCATCTTCGAGCCTCACGACCTGGAGAAGACCTACGACATCCAAATCAAGGATTGGGCGTTCGAGGCTCTGTTCGACTTCTTCGACGCCTGGCGCTGGCACCTAGACGAGAACCCAACAGGCGACCCGAAGGAGATCAACCCGGACATCCTCGGATTCATCTTCGAGCAGTACATCAACTTCACAGAGGCAGGCCAAAAGGACAAGGGTGCTTACTACACCAAGCCGGACGTGACCGGCTACATGGCAGCTTCGACCATACTGCCCGCGCTCACGGATCGGTTCGTTGCTGCGGGGCTGGACGACCCTTGCATCCTGCTGTCCGGCTCGGGCGATACCTACATCCACGACAGCATCCTGCACGGCGTCGATCAGCCGCTACCTGAAGGTTGGGACACAGGCTCCCAGCCACCATCGGATGAGTTGGCCCTTCCAGGGGAACGGTGGTGCGATGTCACCCACCGCAGAGATAGGTGCAGCCGCCTGCGGGAGCTTCTGTCGGACAGCAACCGTGAGTGGTCGATTGACGACGCCATCACCGAGAACTTGGACATGAGGGAGTTGCTGGGCGACTACCTCATCCAACTCTCTACAGCAGGTGAGTGCGATACGGCCTTCAACGTCCTCAGATCATTGACCGTGTGCGACCCAACCGTTGGGTCCGGCGCGTTCCTGTTCGCAGCGCTGGAAGTGCTCGACCCGCTTTACGAAGCGGTGCTTGGGCGTGCATCCGAACTTCACGACAAGAGCGGTGACGGCCAGCTTGCTGACTGCCTCACACAAGCTCGACGACACCACAGCGAACGGTACTGGATGCTGAAGACCCTATGTCTCAACAACCTCTACGGCGTTGACCTCATGGACGAGGCTCCCGAGATAGCGAAGCTCCGTCTCTTCTTGAAGCTCGCCGCCCAGATAGACGACGCATCGTTAGTGGAACCCCTCCCCGACCTCGACTTCAACATCAAGAGCGGCAATCTGCTCGTGGGCATAGCTGACAGCCAAGATGCTGAAACGCGACTCGCTGGAGGACAACTCGATTTGGGTGGTGAAGTCGGAGAAATCAAGGCTGTAGCTGAGCGGGTAGCTGATGCATACGACGAGTTCACCGAGATTCAATCAACTGATACTGGGAATAGCGACCACACATCAGCCAAGCAGACATTAGCAACTGAGCTTCAAGCTGCAAGAGGGTTGGCTGATGCTCTACTACACAAGAAGCGTGACGAACTTGAAACATTCGAGTCTTGGCGAGAGTCACATCGCCCATTTCATTGGTTCGTGGAGTTCCCAAGCGTATGGCGCAGTGGTGGCTTCGATGTAGTCATTGGGAATCCCCCCTATATAAAGACAAGCAACGTCAGCGGATATGTGTGGAAGGGATTCAAGACTCAAGAATGTCCCGATCTGTACGCAGTCTGCTTAGAGCGGGCGTGCTCGCTGCTAAACGACGAGGGTCGTGTGGCAATGATCGTCATGCACTCACTCTGCTTTAGTTGGAAGTTTCAAACTTTGCGTTCGCACCTTTCGGTCGTTCTGTCAGACGCTTGGGTGTCTAGCTATTGGGCGGGACGCATGGGCTTGTTTACCGGAGCGAACCCCCGAAACGCGATTGTTCTTGGGCGAATACGGGCGGATACGACTGATCTAGCCGAGGGAACTATGAGGCGTCGGGCAACACGATGTAATAGGTGGCTTAGTGAGTCACGCGAGACGCTGTTCGACAAGCTGGAGTATGGAATGATACCGCAGCGTATCGATCAGGCAGCGGCGGGTCACCAATGGGCATTTGCTGATCCAACAGTCGTAGAATGGGCGGGGAGGCTGGTTAAATCTAGCGCTCCGTTCATGGACGCTCTAGTTGTTCAGTCAGATTATCAATTAGGATATAAGACGACAGCGCTATATACCTTACCTGTCTACACAGTGGAACCACCTACTGTGCATCGTGTAACTCGCAAGCCCGCCTCGACTAGTAGCAAGACTACAGGGTGGCTGATGTTCGAGACTGAAGCAGCACAGGAGTTAGCGCTTGTGATGTTAGCAGGGCGGTGGGGATACTTATGGTGGCTTACTTTCTCTGATGAGTTTCACGTTACCCGAGGCACGCTTTCATCGTTTCCGGGTGATGTAGAGCGTCTCTGCGGGTTGATCGATGGTGCGACTGATGCCCCTGCGTCTGATGTGGAACTTGTTCGAGACCTATTGGAGATGTCAAGAACCCTTCAAGAGGAGATGCCCCGTCATCTAGCATGGATGGTCAAAGCCGGTGTTGATGTTGGTCGCTATGACATGTTCAAAGTTCGCCAGATCACCGATGAGGCGGATCGGATATTGGCGCGGTTGTGGGGAATCGAGGATGCTTACGAAGCGGCAGGGAACTTGCGTGATCGCACGATATTCCGAAACAGGGAGTAGCTGCCGTGCCGAGGATTCTTGACAACATTGATCTAGAGACAGAGCGGGAGCTGCTTGAAACACTCGGGTCGTCGTATCGACTAGATGCGGCGATTGGCTATTTCAACCTGAGGGGCTGGAAGCTGCTGGCCGAAGCGGTTGACGCCATGCCGAAGCGGTCGGGGGAGCCGAAGTCTCGGATTCTGGTTGGTATTCATGAGGCTCCTGCCGATGAGTTGCGCCGGTTGGTTCGGATGCGCCAGCCCGAGCCGACCGACAACCGTACTGCTGCCCGATTGAAGGCTGAGACGGTTTCGGAATACCGGGACCAGTTGCAGATCGGGTTGCCTACCGAGGGCGATGAGACGGCGCTCCGGGCGTTGCTTCACCAGATCGAAGCTGGCGACGTGCAGGTGCGTGTCCATACGGCTCACCGACTGCACGCCAAGCTCTACATGTGCCACCGGGATGACAGCCCGACGCCTCGTGTCGGGTATGTCGGCTCATCGAATCTGACGGTGGCAGGGCTGCGCGAGCAGGGTGAACTGAACGTGGATGTGCTCGACGGTGACTCCACTGAGAAGCTGGCCCGCTGGTTCGAGGATCGTTGGAACGACCCGTTCACAGTTGATGCGATGCCGGAGTTGGCCGAGTCCTTGCGGGAGTCGTGGGCCTCAGAGGATCAGCTTGCCCCGTTCTTGGTGTATCTGAAGATGGCCTACCACCTATCCAAGGAGGCCCGTGAGGGTCTCATCGAGTACGGCCTGCCAGCTTCTATGCAGGACAAGCTGCTGGACTTCCAGGCTGCTGCTGTGAAGATCGCCGCCCGGATCGTGATGCAGAAGGGCGGGGCGATGATCGGGGATGTCGTCGGGCTGGGCAAGACCCTTGTCGGCACTGCTGTGGCTCGGCTGCTCCAGGAGGAGCAGGGCTTCGAGACGCTGGTGGTGTGCCCGAAGAATCTTGTCGGTATGTGGGAGTCGTATCTGCACGAGTACGAGGTGCGGGGCAAGGTCGAGTCGCTGTCGATGGTCCACAAGAACCTGCCTGATGCTCGCCGGTACCGGCTGGTGATCATCGATGAGGCTCACAACCTCAGGAGTGACAAGCGCCGCGACCACGGGGTTCTTCAGGGCTACATCGCTGATAACGACTCCAGGGTGCTGCTGTTGACTGCTACCCCCTACAACAAAGAACTCGGTGATCTCGCCTCACAGTTGTCGCTGTTCATCCGCCCCGACACCGACTTGGGCCTTCGACCGGAGAGGGCCATCGCTGAAGTCGGGGAGACGGAATTCGAGTGGATGTGCAACGGACTGACTTCGACACTGGGCGCGTTCAAGCGGTCTGAGCACCTTGGGGACTGGCAGGCGTTGATGTCGCAGTACCTCGTTCGCCGCACTCGCCGGTTCGTTGAGGACAACTATGCCGAAGTGGATGAGCAAGGACGCCGCTACCTGGAGTTCGACACCGGCAAGCGGTTCTACTTCCCGAAGCGGACTGCCATGCCTACCGAACGAGCCATGACCGCAGATGATCCTGCCTATGCGATGGCGTCAGACAACACGTTGGACTCGATCCGTGATCTGCTGTTGCCCCGCTACCAGCTAGGCGACTACATCGACACCGCCTTCGAGCCGTCCAATCCCGCGGAGCGTCAACTGGTGGACGACTTGGAGAACTCCTCTAGAGGCAACTTGGCCGGTTTCACAAGGATCACGATGTTCAAGCGGCTGTCGTCGTCGGGGCCTGCGTTCATCGCAACGCTTCGCCGTCATCGCCTACGGAACCTCGTGGCCGCATACGCACTCAACAACAAGTTGGCTGTGCCCATCGGCTCGGTCGATAACGCGCTATGGGCAGCAGAGGCGGACAAAGAGCCTGAAGACAGTGGTGAGGACAGCGACCACACCGTCTTGTTCGACTCCGATGACGACACCGCCGCCAGCGCCTACGACAAGCTCCAGTCCAAGAACCCCAAAGCGATCCGCTGGGCACCCCACCAAATGTTCATCCCCGACCTTGAAGAAGACCTACAGCACGACGCGGATGTCATCACCGAGATGCTCAACGGCTTCGGAGCCTGGGACGCCGACCATGACGGCAAGATCGCAGCCCTACAAGACCTGCTCACCGACCGGTACCCCGACAGCAAGGTGCTCATCTTCACTGAGGCAGCCGACACCGCCAACTATGTGTGGGAGGAACTGCTACGACGTGGGGTTGAGGCGGTCGGGGTGGTGACCGGCGACTCCGAGAACCCGACCACTCTCGCCAAGAGGTTCTCCCCGAAGTCCAATACTTCCGTGACCAACGGCTCGCCCGTCAAGAACGAACTGCGGGTGCTGGTGTCCACCGATGTTCTCTCAGAAGGCCAGAACCTCCAAGACGCCCACATCATCGTGAACTATGACCTGCCGTGGGCCATCGTCAAGCTCGTGCAGCGAGCCGGGCGGGTGGATCGCATCGGGCAGAACTCACCCGAAGTGCTGGTCTACTCGCTGATGCCTGCCGATGAAATCGAAGGCGAGATCAACCTTCGGGGTCGCATCCGTGAACGCTTGGGGGAGAACGCTCAGCTCCTCGGTTCGGATGAGGCGTTCTTTGGTGACTCCACAGAGAGCCAGATCATCTCCGGCGTCTACGACGAGTCGTCCTCCTACGGGCTGGGCGGCATCGAAGATGTTGACCCCGTGTCGATGGCCTATGAAATCTGGCGACACGCCAGCGACAGCTACCCAGAGATCGCCCAGAGGGTCGCTTCGCTGCCCAACATCGTCTACTCGACTAAGCACACCACCGACGACGCTCCCGACACCGGCGTGCTGGTCCACACCCAGACGGTCGCAGGAGCAGATGCTTTCGCTTTCGTGGAACCCAGCGGCCAAGCCCGACGCGTCACCCCACAGGAAGCCCTACAGCGCGCAGAGTGCAAACCGGACACTCCCTCAGTACCACGCCTGGACGACCACCACGACCTCACCGCAGCCGCTCTAGGAGGGCCGCTGCGAACCCCCACCGGGCGAGCCACCGGAGCCTTGCAAGGCGTAAGAGGCAAGGTCTGGAGAAGGCTCCACGACCAGATGGACAGCTTCACCGACAACCTCCTGTTCACCAAAGCAGACCTCGAAACAGCCCACGACGCCATGAACGAACGCCCCCTCTACGAATCAGCCATCCAGCGCCTAGCCAAAGCCGTCCGAGACCGAAGCGTCGATGACTTAGCCGCCCTCGTAGTAGACCTCCACAACGACAAACGGCTCTGCGTACCACCCACCCCCGACGGAACAGACAACGAACCCACCATCGTCTGCACAATGGGGCTACAAGACAGTTCCGCGCTCTAGGGCGGGTACCAAATTGGATTTTCAAGCGCTGCCCGCTTCAGCTTCTTCTTGGCCTTGTCTTTCGCCTTGTTTTCAAGACCTCGCATATCAATGTATGCGTGTGACGGGTGAACATTCTGGCGTGCCGAGTCATCCACTGCACGTAGCTCAGCATCCTTGACATCGCCTACACTGACAACACAACTGCCCTTAGTCTTGAGTCCAGATTCTTCGGTGTGAATCCGGTGTGCCTCTGCTGCCGTTACGACAGACGCTTGATATGTAGACACCATGTCATTTCCTGCCCAAAACACCGCCGTCGTGATCTCCTTATCTCGGCGGACCTGTTCTGGATGGATTTGCCGACGTAGCATCTCCTCACGGTCCTCAATCTCAGTCTCACCATGGGTTAACGATGGCGCGCTTGCTAGAGTCACACTTTGCTCGTACTCTCAAACGACCTAAGCCATTCACGCAAGAAGTCACCCGTGATGCGAGTTTGCTCGTCGTACCGGTGCTCATCTGTAGTTGCATTCCATGAGGCTACCGTTGCGACCTCACTAGCAGTGTGGAACGTGATGGACGCTTCCATAGACTCTAGAGACCATTCCAGTGACACACCTCCATCCGCGAGCGGGAAGGCATGAGGGAACGGCAAGTCATAGAACAGCAGCGGAGCAGCGAGTGCGAGCGCTCCCATAACCGCTGCATCGCTGGGCGCTAGGGACTGTTTGTCGTACCAGCCATCATCGAGCGACGAGATAGATTCCAACTCCTGAATGAACTCCTGCACTCGTTGTGAGGATACTTCATCAGCTATCTTCAACTCCTCAATTCGAGACGATGCGGTATCGAATGATGAGTCCACGTAGCAAAATGTCCCGCGCGCCACAACTATAGGGCCTGCATCTCTCGATGGTGTAATTGCAGACTTGATCGTATCTAGCGGTACCCCGTCTGCGTAGAAGATATCCGTATTGACAGGTCTGGTATCTGTTGATAAGACCATCGTGATGCGCGATAGATCAGCCTCTATCCTGGTGATTCTCCCCGCAACTAAGTCACGCATACGCTGTTCATATGTGAGACTCGACTCCAGTTGATCCCGAACGCTTCGATCAAGATAATACTCGTTTCCCGAAGTGTCCATGACATCAATACGTTCATCGTCTTCGAGTTCACGGCCCATACGGACTAGCGCCTCTCCAACACTTCGGGGCATATCTAGCAGCAGCGCGCTGTGGCCATTCTCACGGACCTCATCCAAGATGCTGCGATGCGTGTCGATGCTGTTCTCCAAGTATCCGCGTGGAGGCTCGAATAGCGGTGGAGCGGCAGGGTCAGACTCCATTGGCCTGACCCTTAGAGCGAGACTACCTCTGAGTACATCGTCTATTCCTATCTTGAGGCGCTCGGCAAAGTGGTTGGGCAACTGCGAGGCGCTCGGGTTATCTTCACGATAGAGATGGCTCGCGATTGCGATGATCGTTTGTTGGAATGCTAGGAACTCCTGGCCCGCCGCAGCAAACGCCTCAGCAGATAGCTGCTGAGCGTCGAACCGACCTCCGCTAAAGCGAAGGCCAGGTTCGCGTGGGCCTATGTCGGAGAGTGACACAGAGGAGAAGCTACCTGTGGAAAAGGAGAGTTGCGCTCCCCAGCGCAACCCCGTTCGACCGGTGCGGGTGGGCGGTCCTCCAGCGGGAGGTTCCGCGCCGGAACCCGACTCGCAGCCTGCGAGTGCTCTCACGGCTAGGTCTTTCGCTGGAACCCGCATGACCGATGCCGAAGACGTGCTGGGTTTCGAGGCAAGGCGGTCCACACCTCAGGAAGCGCAAAGCTGTTACCTAGGGATTTCTCGTCTCGCGCACCCCAACGGCCCTAGATCGAGACGGTGTATTCCTTCCAGGGGACAGATTCGAGAGGCACAGAGGCCATGAACCTCGAAATATCTGAGCGCCCGTAGTAGGTCGGCGTGCCATTGAAATCTTGCGCCATCAGCACGGTCGGTATGCCGCCGAACAGCCTGGACCCTTCCAATACGAGCGCATCTCGCCTGGTGGGGTCGTTCAGGATGTGCTGCTTCACGATCAGGACTCCGAAGGTGACGCTCTGTTCCTCGATGACTGCTCCTTGAAATTGCATGTGGATACCTACCTTGTGAGAGTTGGCGGCGTGCCGTTGTAGCCGCCTGCCGGGTAGTCGAATGACATCGATGTGACTCTATCGATGGGGTATGACAACCGCCCCGTCGCGCAGGCGGCTTGGCGTGGTGGGCCAGGTGCCTTCGCTTGGGCCGTGCGGTTCTCGTGCTCAGCGCAGACCACTTGGAGGCGTTCCCATTGAGGCACAAGAATGCGTCGAATGTGCGCTTCGGCTGCGAGCTGATTCGCCTTCGCGCCGCTCTGACCTCGGGAAAGGCTGAAATGGGCTGCAAGTGAGGGCCGCTAGACGTTCCCAATTCGGGCATAACGCGTTCCTAACGCCTAAGGCCGTACCGCTCTGACCTCGGTGTTTACCTATTTCGCGCCAGCCCCTACTCGGGCGGGTGTTCTGAATATTTGGCGCTGGATCGCGGCCTGGGGTCATGGTACTCCGGGTCAATGCCGCGGACGGGGGTCTGGGCGGCGCGGTCGGCAGGCTCCGACGGCGGCGCGGGCTCGGGCCTTGATCTGGTCGCCAAGCCCTCGGTCGTATGCCACGACGTGTTCGCTGGTGGTGGGGGTGAGGCGCTTCCAGATGATCGGGTTCCACGAGACCTGTGCTGTCACCACCACGCCGGCATCGTCGGCGGCGCAGGCACCGATGCCGTCGGCTGCGGGCGGGTCGCATCCCTCGTGCGTCAGGCAGCTGGCCACGAACGCGTCCGCGGCGTGCTCCGCTCGCAGGTTCGCTAGGTCGACAGCCGCAGCGTGGGACGCGTGGTCGCGCAGCGAGGCGCTCATGGCGGTGACCACTGCGGCGAGCATGAGTACCAGCACAGGGACAGTCACTGCGACCTCCTATGGCGCAGCGCAGGCGGCCGGGACGTGGCCGGTCGCGGCCGGCCGGTCCTGGGCGTAGCCGGTGACGCACACCCGGTTGTGGCTGAAGGGGCCCGGAACCCGGCACACGACGGTCACCGCGGCCGTCCGGCCGGCGTCGTGGTGGATGAGAGTGGTGTCGGTGTGTGCGCAGGTGGCCAGGGTCGCGCCGAGCGCGGTCCGCCCGGCCGTGTCGGCTGCCTCGGCGCCGGAGTCTGCGGCGGCCCGGGCCGCGAGCTCGGCCGCCACCGCGGCCCGGGCCTGGCTGTTGGAGTGCCCGCCGACGAACGCCACGGCCCACAGGGCGAGGGCGATGACCGGGGCCGCCACCACCAGCGCTACCGCATCATCCAAGGCGAAGCCTCACATGCGGTCTGCCAACGGCTAGTGGTCCGTCGCGGATTTGATTGGGGCACTTGTAGTGACTCCAAGTCGGGGCCTGGGCCTTCCGCGCTGCCCCAGCCCTTTTGGAGACACGCCGCTAGCACGTGGGCGTGAGCGGCCAGCCGGTCGCGGCGGCTGCCCGGGTGGGCCGGCAGGCGACCGCTGTCGCCTCCAGCCATGTTCGGGCCCCGGCGGCTCCGACGCTCACCGAGGCCACCACGGTGCATCCGGGATCTGTGGCCAGCCTGTAGTCGGTGGCCGTGGCGGCGGAGCTGGCCGCGGTGCGGGCCGCGGCTGCCCGGGCAGCCGCCTCGACCGCGGCCTCCCACTGGGCGCCGGAGTCGGTGCAGTCCCAGCCGGCGGAGTCGAGGGATTGGGCGGCGGCCGTGGCCGCGGCCAAGGCCGCGCCGGACGCGGTGATGCGGGCGATCTGGTGGATGTAGGTCCCGAAGGCGACCGCGACGACGACGAAGATCACGCCGACGGTGCGCAGGGCCCCGATCGCAGTGTCCATCGCCGGAGGAGCTCCTGGCGCTCAGCGGCTCGGCAGGGACCGGGCCGGCTACGAGCACGTTTTGCTGGAAGCGGTCCAGGTGCCGCCGACGGCCTTGCACAGGTTCTCGTGCTTGATCTGGCCCTTGTCGGCGGCAGGGTCCGCAGCCGGGTCGGGGGTGTTCTCGCCGACCACGTTCCAGGTGAAGAGGACGACGGCGGCGGTGATCGCGATGGTCGCGGCGAGCATGATGATTTTGGCGACGGGTGAGTCCATCGGGTTGTCTCCTTTGTGAGGTTCGGATGACCGTGTAGATGGGCCGGAGCCTGAGGCTCACAAGCCGATACGGGTGCTGGCCAGCAGCGCAAGGACGATGACGGCGCTGGCCGTTACCGCCGCGAGGGTGGCGGTGCCGGTGACGGCCCGTCCGAGCGTCTCGATGCGGACACGGCGATCATCCTCGAGGGCCTTGACGGCCTGGGCGATGAGCCGGTCGATGAGGTCGGTTGCCGCCGCGCCGCCGCGGTCGGCCGCGGCGAGGGTGGCCACCAGCGTCTCGGCCGAGGAACCGGCGAAGTGCGCGGCCGCGGCGGTGAGGGGGTCGCGCCCGGCTGCGAGTGCCAGATTGATGGTGGTGGCCGCGGGGGCGAAGGCGGGTGCCTCCACCCGTTCGGCCGCGGCCACGGCGGCGTCGTTGATGGGCCGCCCCGCCGCGCAGTACAGGCGGGTTCGGCGCAACCACTCCAGCAGCGCCGCGTCACGCTGGGATCGGTAGCCGGCCAGGACGAGGCCTCGCAGCAGCGGCGCCGTCGCCACCGGAGCCCAGAGCGCCGCGGCGATGGCAGCCAGCGCGCCCGCCCGGACACTGGCGAGGGCGGTCCCGGCGATGATGACCAGCCCGGAGACTGCGGCGGTCGCAGCCACGGTCGCGGTGCGCCGCCTCGCCGGGGGCCATCCGACCGCGGCCAGTTCCACTGTGTTGGCTGGCCGAGGCGCGGCGGTCAGCACCAGGCGCAGGGCGGCCGCGGTGCCTGAGGCCACGGTTAGCCAGATCATCGCGGCCCTCCCGAGCCGGTGGCTGGGCGGGTCATCGCAGCCCCCCGGATCGGGCGATGGCACGGGCGGGAAGCAGGATGCGGGCGCTGAGCGCGGCGACCGCGGTGGATCCGCCCAGAAGCAGCATGGCGCCGCCGGGTCCGGCCAGCCACGCGCCCACATCGTCCGCGCTCCAGGCCGCGCCGGCAACCAGCCCGGCACCGAGCACGATGACAACAGCGAGCGTGGGCATGGTTACGGCGACCCGTGCGTGGAACAGCCGAGCCGTGGCCGCGGCCTGCGAGGCCTCCTGTTCGAGCACCTCGACGGTCTCGGCCCAACGGCCGCCGCCCTCGGCCGAGATGGCGACCAGATCGGCCAGGGAGCGGGCCGCCGACGAAGGAACCCGAGCTGCGAACCGCTCGGCGGCCACGTCCACTCCGATGGTCTCACACTCGGCGGCCATCGCCATGGCGGCCTTCCTGATCGAGCCGCTGACCAGTGGCGCAGCCCGCCCGACGGCGTCGGTGACGGTCACCGCGACGGAGGCCTGGTTGGCGAGCACGCCCGCGAGGCGGGCAACGCCCTCGGCCGTGGAACCCCACCGCCTCGATGCCAGCAGGACGTTGATCGCCGCCGCGCACACTGCCGCGCTGATCGCGGCTGCGGCGGCGTGGCCCGGGGCGAGGCCCGCGGCCGCTACGAGGCCCGCGGCTGCGGCCCCGGCCAGCGGCTCACCGGGGAGGCGTGGCCCGCGACGCGGGCCCGTCTTGATCCGCATCGACCAGCGAGTCCCGGACGCGGGCCAGACCAACACTGCAACCGCCAGCGCTCCGCCGGCGGTGATGATCCATCCGATGGCTCTCATCGAGCGCGCTCGCTGGCGCTGGCAGCGTGGCCGTTGCTGTGCCCGGCGGCGAGGTGATGACCAGCGAGTTTGTTGTCGACAGCGAGGGTGTCGCTGTCGGCTAGGCGGTCGCCGTGGCTGTCTCCAGAGACGAGCTGCAGATCCCGGGCTCGAGCCGCCGCCTCGCCGCCCGCGGCGATGTAGCCGCCCGAGACGCCCGCGGCGCGGTAGACGGCGGCCATGCGCCCCTCGGGGGCTGCGACCGGCACGGCCCAGCGCTCTCCGGCCCTCAGCCGCCACAAGCCGCGGGTCTTGATCGTGCCGTCGGTGGTCATGCCAGTGACCTGGGTCACGTCCGCTATGACCCGCTCGCCGGCATGGTTCCGGCCCATCCACACCAGCAGGTGCACGGCGATGGCGATCGAGCGCCGGGCCAGGCCCTCGTCGGCACCCTCTGAGGTGGCGTAGGCGGTGAGCTTCTCGAGCACGCCCTCACCGGGCGGGGAGTGCAGCGTGACCAGGCACCCGTCGAGGCCTGACGACATGGCGTCGAGCAGGGCCATGGTGCCCTCGCCCCGAACCTCGCCAACCACCAGCTTCGAGCTGTTGGCCCGCTTGGCGTCGCGCACGTGGTCGGCCATGGAGTGCTTCCCGACGCCGTCGTTGTTGGCATCCCGGGTGAGGCGTTCGTAGGCGTTGGGGTGGATGCCGTGCTCGCGCAGGCGCAATTCGGGGGTGTCCTCGATGGTGTCGATGCGCTCGTTGGGGGGAACCTGCGCCAGCAGTGCCTGGCACAGGGTGGTCTTGCCGCCGCCCATGGCCGCGGCCACCACCACATTCGCCCGCACCACGCCGGCGATCGCATGCACCAGCACCGCCGCCAGCTCGTTGTTGCACAGACCCAACTCGGCGAGCGTTTGCCGGCCGGCCATGTTGGAGCGCAGCACCAGAGTCGGCGGCGAGCACACGAACGCCTCGGCGTGCAGCCGCCAACTGGTGCCGATGCCAGTATCCAGGCGCGGGTCTAGCTCGTCGAATCGCTGGGGCCGCCCACCGGAATAGGCAGCGAGGAAGCGGCACGCCGCTACCAGTTCGTCGTCGGTCTCGAATGGCGACGAACGACTCTCGCGGGTTCCGTCCGAGAACTCGACCACCATCGACTCCCCGCCCCGGATCTGGAACTCCTCCACCCCGTTCTCCCCCAGCAGCCCGCGCAGCCGATGGGCAGCCGCGGCGGCCGCGGACTCGCGGCGCGCGGCCCCGTCGGCGCCGTCCATGCGCTGGGGGGCCGCGGCCAGCGAGCCCAGCGAGCGGCCGAGGCGGTGCAGCCTTCGCTCGGAGCGCCTGGTCGGCGCGGGCGGTACCGCCCTAACCATCTGGACGCCGGCCAGCACCCGCAGCTCGGCGGCGTTCACGTCGTGTTCGCGGATGACAACTAGGGCGACCGGCACCCTGGCCGCCGGGCCCGCATCTAAGCGCAGACGGTCGCGCAGGCCCCGCCCCGAGCCGCGCGTTACCCATACGACACCCGCAGCTGCGGCCGCGGCGGCTCGCAGGACGGTCTCGCTCGCCGCCGGGTCCACCGCCACTACCGAGGCCCTGTTTGGTGCCGCGGCCAGTGTCCGATCGGCCAGTGACTCGCCTACCACCGCGTCGGCCGCCGAGGATCGGACACCTTCGATGATCGTGCGGACGACCCAACCCGCGGTCTGTGGATCGAGCGAGCGGTCGGCTGAGACCATCAACATTTCCCCATCACCCCCCAAGGTGGACCACTGTGTACGCAGCGCCAGCCGGGCAGCCGGGCCAGCCCGCGGCGGGCGACTCCCACATCCACCACACCGACGGGCCCAACTGCGCGGCCAGCTCAGGGCCGGCTTCGACGACCACGGTGCCGTCGCCGGCGGCCACGATGGGCAGCACCGCGGCGGCGCACCCTCCCGGCTCAGCGGCGAGAACCGCGGCGGCGCCGGCTGCGGGCCCCGGGTCGGGCCACAGCGACGGGTCCACCCCCACTGCCAGCAGCGTCGCCGACGGGTCGGCCGCGGAGGCGGTGCCGGGGTCGGCCAGCAACGCCTCGGACAGGACCGTCCCGGCCGGCACCAGCACAGCAGGCACGCGCCCGGCGAGCTCGGCAGGGGTCACGAACAACGCCGCGGCCGTCTCGGGTACGTCGACGGTCACGAACCCGCCGGGTTCGCGCCGCGCCGGCCAGTCCTCGGCGGTCGCCACCACCTGCACCGACGGTTCGGGCGGCTCGGGACGCCCGAACACCCACACCGACACCGCCACCAGTGCGACGACCAGCGCCGCGGCCGCGAATCTCTGGGCTTGGCCCGACAAGGGGGCCGCGTTCGTCGCCATCGGCGCCTCCTAACCGACCCGCCCCGGATGCCGCGGCCGGAGGCCCGCAATGCCACCCGGGTCTGCCCGCACCGTGATCCCCGACGTGTAGTCGATGATCCCCAGGAACCACTCGACGCCTTCGGACAGGGTGGCGCAGTCCCGGTAGACAACGTCGCCCGCTTCGGCCTCCAAGCAAGCTCGTGCCTGCCAACTCCACACCCCCGACTCCGGGAGCTCCCAGCGGCACTGGTCATAGGAGTCGTCGCTGACCGTCGCCGTCTCCAGTGGACACCGCGCATTAACGTCGCTGTTCTGCTGGCGCTGGATCGCTTGGGCCTGCTGGCCAGGGCTCAGGTTGTCCCAGCGCCCCAGGTACGCGTCGAACCCGCCGTCATTTGCCAGCGCCCGGCGATGGCTTGAGCGCCACGGCAGCATCTGCGACACCTGTGTCTCCACGTGGGTGGCCACCCACACGCAGCCGTCGTCTTGGTTCGCCGCCTCCCACTGCGCGCCGGAGTCCACCACCGGCCACACCGGCGACCTTGACACCACCAGGAACTCCGCTCCGCCGGGCACATCAGGGTGCGGCGGCCAGGGTACGCCCGGCTCGCCGTGGGCCTCGATGCGCACCAGCGTCTCCCATCGCAACTCCGCCGCGAATCGCAGCATCTCGCTGGGGGTCAGCACCACACTGGTAGCGCACGCATCACCGGCGTCAGGCGTCGAAGGCCTTCCGCCGGTGGGACCGCCGTCTGTGGGCCGGCCTACTGTGGGGCCTGTGGGGCCACCGCCAGCGGTCTGGTCCTGGATGCGGTCCAGGAGCGCCGCCAGAGCCGCGTTCGAGAGATCGCCGCCGGTGTCGGTGTCGGCGGTGTCTGAGTTGTCGGTCGGGTCCGCGTCGTGGCCCCACACGATCCCGAGGTCGCCGAGTATGTCGGTCACTTCATTGGCATCGTCGGGGTTGTACGGGATTCCCAGCCCCGCCGCGATGGCGTTGAACACGTCGCCCCGGTCGGGATCCGTTTCCTCTTGGAGGGCTAGCAGGGCGGCGTCGCCGTTGAAGTGCGGGTTCTGGTCGCCGAACTCCTCGATGATCTGCAGGAGCTGTTGGGGGTCCGCTTCGAGGTGGGGGTTGAAGTCGTGGGGGAGGTAGCCCTCGCCGATGCCTGTGTTCACTTCGTCGCAGGCCCACGTCGTGCTCGGGTCGCACTCCCCGCTGTAGGCCGGGAGCGTGGTGGTTGGGGCCGGAGTGGTGGGGCGCCACTGCGTTGGTGCCGTTGTTGTCGGGGCGGGCGGCTGTGGGGTTGGGGTGGCGGCCGGGGGCTGAAAGAATTCCTCGGGCGTGTCGGGGTCGGGCGGGATTCCTGAGTTGCCCAAGTCCTCGATCTCTTCGGGGGTGAGGCCCTGCTCGGTGAGGTAGTGGAGGATCGCCCAGCACTGGGCGTCGCACTCCTCCTGAGCGTGTGCGGTCCGCGGGCCGGGGCCCGCCACGCCGATGCAGACGGCGATCACCGCCACAGCAACAGCGAGGCTGCCGGCGGCTGCTGCACGCCGTCGGAGGGTCCTGATGGGACGGGGCATGGTCGGCTCCTTCGTAGGGTTCAGCACTTGACGTTGAAGTAGTGCTCGGGGGTGTTGTGGTGGTGCTCGATCCACTCCTCGGCCAGCCGGGCGGAGCGGTCGCAGTCGCGCCAGTCCCGGGCCCGGGGCCGGTTCTCGACCCATTCGGCCCACGCGTCGCAGTCCGACCCGAACCGCTGCGGTTCTTCGGTGATGCGGCTGGTGCCGGTTTCCAGCTCAACATCGGCGGGGAGCACGATGCGGCACTGCTCGGTGAGGGAGATCCCGGTCTCTGACAATCGTCGGCGGGGGTCGTCGTCCTGTCCGGGGTCGATCACAGAGGGGCACAGGTGCCAGCCGTGGCGGTTCCGCAGATCTGGAGGCAGCGACGCGCCGCTGTACCAGATGTCGTCGTGGGCCGCGATGCGGTCGTAGTACTGCTGCAACACACACCACGGGTGCGCCCCGAGGTAGTCCAGGGACCACTTCATCTGGAACAGCACGTACTCGCAGGGCAGCGGATGCCACGATGCCCCGCACCAGGTGACGAAGTCGACCACGTCTCGGGTTTGTCGGGGGAGCTCCTGGTGCGGCGGGCGGTCGGGTCTTCTGGACGCGCAGATGCCGCCCACGCCGGCGTCGGGGAGTGGAGCCAGCGTGCAGTCCGTCAGGTCCTGGGGGACCTCCCACTCCGAGGGCGGGTAGCAGTTCGACGGCCACGGCGGCGAGCCGGTGCAGGTCGGGTAGTCCCAGTAGGGCTCGTCTCGGGGGATCATCCCAGCCCGTGGCGGTGGCGGATGCCCGCCCTCCGGGGACGGCGACGCCTCCGGCGACCCGGTGGTGGCCGGGGTTGCCTGTGTGGTTGTGGGGGCCGAGGTGGCCGGTGCTGCAGTGGTGGTCGGGCCAGAGTCGAACGTAGTTGTTGAAGCAGGCGCAGACCCCCGGGCTGGCAGAGCCGTGGTTGTGGAGGTGGTGTCGACTGCGGCTGCGAAGCAGTCAAGCTCCCGGCAAGTGTCGACCGCGGCGGCCAGCATGGCGGTGCACTCCTGCTTCCGCGCGGGCTCCAGGGAGATCGCGGGGTCCGCGATCCAGTCAGTGCAGTCCTGCAGCGACAGCTTCGACTGCGGGGCTGCTTCCTCCGCCGCGGCTAGGACTTGCCCGGCCACGCCGGGGGGTGGGATGACCGGCTCGAGTACTGGGATGGTGGCCGGTGTCGATCCGGGAGCAAGATTGACGGTCGGGCTACTGGCTGCGGCGTCCTGCGAGACTCCGGACGTCTCGGGATAGGACGGATCGACGCCGACGCCGGGTGAGGGGACGCCAGCAGGTGTCTCGGCTCCGCGGTTGCTGGCGGGCCCGCAGCCGGTTGCGAGCACAGCCAACGCCAACACGACGCCGGCAGCGATCCCTCGCCAGCGCCGCCTCGGTTCGCCGGCTCCTTCTCTTGAAGCGAACAAAGCGCATCGGACAGTAAGTCTGAGACAGCGAGATATCATGACAAATCATTCAATACGACCCATTGAGTGAATTGCAACCCTTTTAAGATATTTTCATTCCTCAACATTCTCAATCGCCTGGATGCAGGGTCCGGCCGAGGCTGGTTGGATCCGGCGCGGGCTACTAGTCCGCAGCGCGAGGGTGATAGCTTCAACTCGGTGAGGGCATGTCTGTCATGCCGACTGACGACGCCCCTTCAAGCGGGGAAACTGTGGCCATCCAGCCGTCAGTGAACGGAATGTCGCACGGATCGCCCCCGTCGCGGGGAGCGCAGGCGGCGTCAGATGCGGCGGCCCCTGCGGCGGCCGTCGAGCGCCATGTCGGCCTCGAAGCGGTGATGGCCCGGGCCGCCGGTGAGAACTTCCCGGTGGCGCTTCGGCTGCTGCCTCGAGCCGTGCGGGGCCACCTGCGAGCCATCTACGGCTACGCCAGGCTGGTCGACAACCTCGGTGACGAGTACCCCGGCGACCGATCGGCGGCCCTGGACTGGGTCGAGGCCCAGCTCGACGACCTGTTCGCCGACACCCCCCGCCACGAGGCGTTCGTCCAGCTGGCGCCGACGGTGGCCCGCTTCGGCCTGGACCGCGAGCCGTTCGATCAGCTGCTGGCCGCCAACCGGCTCGACCAGCACAAGGCCCGCTACGAGAACTTCGATGAGCTGCTCGAGTACTGCACGCTGTCTGCCAACCCGGTCGGGCACCTCGTGCTTGCGGTCTTCGAGGCGGCCAACCCCGAGCGCCTGGTCGCCTCCGACGAAGTGTGCAGCGGGCTGCAGGTGCTGGAGCATCTCCAGGATGTGGCCGAGGACGCCACCTCCGGGCGCGTCTACCTGCCAGCCGATGACATGGAGCGCTTCGGCGTCACCACGGACGACCTGCACGCCCCAGTGGCCGCCGCGGGCCTCAGGGGCCTGGTCGCCTACGAGGCCAGCCGTGCCCGCGCCATGCTCGAGAGCGGCCGGGGGCTGGTGGCGTCGTTGAAGGGATCGGCTCGACTGGCGGTCGCCGGGTTCGTGGCCGGGGGGCTGGCCGGCCTCGACGCGCTCGAGGCCGCGGGCTTCGAGGTGCTGGGCGGCACCCGCAAAGCCAGCAAGGCGAGGGTGCTGGGCCGCATGGCCGGCGTGTACCTCACAAACCCGATGCGGCACAGGGCGGGCCAGAGGTGATCGACGCCGGGGCGGCCTACCGCCGCTGCGAGGAGATCACCTGGTCGGAGGCCCGCAACTTCGCCTACGGCATCCGCCTGCTGCCGCCGCCCAAGCGCAGGGCGATGGCCGCCCTCTACGCCATGGCCCGCCGCATCGACGACATCGGCGACGGCGACTGGCCCAAGGATCGCAAGCTCACCGCGTTGAGCGACCTCCACACCGCCATCGAGGCCCTCGAGGCCGGCAAGGTCGCCGATCCCGCCGATCCGGTGCTGGTCGCGGTCGCTCACGCCGCCTCCCGCTACCCGGTTCCGGTGGCTGCCCTGCACGAGATCGTCGAGGGCTGCGAAATCGACGTGCGGGGCGAGACCTACGCAACCATGGACGACACCGTGCGCTACTGCCGCTTGGTGGCCGGCTCGGTGGGGCGGCTGTCCCTCGGCGTCTTCGGCACCAGGCCCGCCCCCAGGCGGGGCGGGGGCGGGCACGGCACCGCGGAAGCCCGGCCTGTCGAGGACATAGCCGACGACTTGGGCGTGGCCCTGCAACTCACCAACATGCTGCGCGACATCGCCGAGGACCACCGGATGGGGCGGATATACCTGCCCGAGCAGGAGCGGGAACGCTTCGGCGTCGCTCCAGGCCAGTGGGCGCCGCCGGAGAGCGTTGCCGCGCTGGTGCAGTTCGTGGCGGGTCAGGCCGTGGTGTGGTTCGAGAACGGCCTGGTGCTGCTGGAGCATCTCGATCACCGCAGCCGGGCGTGCACCGCAGCCATGGCCGGCATCTACCGGCGGCTCCTGGGCCGCATCCTGGCGCAGCCCGATGCTCCGCTGGAGGGGCGTATCAGCCTGCCCGCCTGGGAGAAGGGCCTCGTGGCGGCTCGCAGCCTCAGCGGGCTGGGGCCGTGAGCTCATTGCGGGTGGTCGTGGTCGGAGGCGGCCTGGCCGGGCTGTCCGCCGGCTTGGAGGCAGCCGACCGCGGCGCTGCGGTCACGCTGCTCGAGCGCCGCCCCCGCCTCGGCGGGGCCACCTGGTCGTTCGAGCGTCACGGCATCTGGTTCGACAACGGCCAGCACGTCTTCATGCGGTGCTGCACCGCCTACCGGGCCTTCCTGGAGCGCATCGGATCGGCGGACAGCGTGTTCATGCAGAGCCGGCTGGACGTGCCCGTGCTGGCGCCCGGCGGCCCGGTCGGGTCCATCAGGCGCACCCTTGGCCCAGCCCCCCTGCACCTCGCTCCAGCATTGCTTACTTACCCGCATCTGAGTCTCCGCCAGAGGCTGGCCGTGCTGCGGGCCGGGCTGGCGATGCGTCGGCTAGACCCCGACGACCCGGCCCTGGACAACGTGGGTTTCGGTGACTGGCTGTCGGCGCACGGGCAGGACCGGATCGCCACCGAGACGTTCTGGAACCTGATCGTGCTGCCCACCGTCAATGCCAGCGCGGCCGACGCCTCCCTCAAGCTGGCCGCCAGAGTGTTCGTGACCGGGCTCCTCACCGAGGCTGCTGCAGCCGATATCGGCTGGGCGAGGGTGCCGCTGTCGGCCCTGCACTCCGATGCCGCCCGGCGGGCCCTGCAGGCCGCGGGCGGCGAGGTCATGACCCGCGTCCCGGTGACCGCGGTGCGCACCGGCGCGGCCGGAGGCTTGGAGGTCCGGGCGAACGGGCAGGTCTTGCCGGCCGACTCCGTGGTGGTCGCGGTGCCCCACGACACGGTCGGGGCGCTGCTGCCGCCGGGCACCGTCGCCTTCCAGGATCGCCTGGTCGAGCTGGGCACCTCCCCGATCGTCAACGTCCACCTGGTGTATGACCGGCCGGTGACGGACCTGGCCTTCTTCGCCGGCGTCGGGACCGACGCGCAGTTCGTGTTCGACCGCACCGAGGGCGCCGGGCTGGATGACGGCCGCCAGTGCCTGGCTGTGTCCCTGTCGGCCGCTGAGTCCTACATCGGCCGCCCCGCCGCCGACCTCGTGTCGCACTTCACCGCCGAGCTGGCCCGCTTGCTGCCCGCCGCGGCCGGCGCCACCGTCACCGAGTCGATCGTCACCCGCGAACACTCGGCCACCTTCTTCGGGGTGCCGGGCACGAACAGCCTGCGCTCCGGGACCGAGTGCGGCCTGCCTGGCGTGTACTTGGCGGGGGCCTGGTCCGACACAGGCTGGCCAGCCACGATGGAGGGAGCGGTCCGCAGCGGCACCGAGGCCGGGCGCCTCGCAGCCCGCTACGCGTCGGGATCGGCAGGCGGGAGCGCCAACGGGTCTGGCGGGTCGGATGCCTGAGTTCAGGAGGGGCCGGCGGTGTGCGAGACGCGCCGAGCGACAGCCGCTAAGGTTCGGGCTATGACAGCCCCCCATGCTCACTCTTCTGGAGGAGGCTCGGCGGGACGGGCGATCGTGCTTGTGGTCGTCGCGGTTGCGCTGGGAGCGTTGCTGCTGGCTCGCGGCTTCGACGGAGCCGACGACACCAGTGACTCGGGCAACGGCGACGCCGCCGAGCAAGAGTCCTCCGATCCCGAAGGCGAGGGCGACAACGGCGACGAGCCCGGCAACGGCGACGGGCAGTCGACCTCGACGACAACGACCACGACCACGACCGTTCCCCCAGTGGTCACCCACCTGCCGGGAGACGTGAAGGTGGCCGTGGCCAACGGCACCGGCGAGAGGGGCCGAGCCAGCCGGACGGCGGGCTCGCTCAACGCGGGCGGATACGTGACCGCGGCCAAGAACACCGAGCAGGACCGGGTGAGCGAGTCGGTCATCTACTACCGGCCGGGCTACGGGGACGACGCCAAGGCTGTCGCCTCCGCGCTGGGGGCTCCCGCGGACCTTCTCACGCCCGCGCCGAGCACCATCATGACGCTGATCAGGAACCCGGAGACGCCTCCGGACCTCGAGAACTTCAACATCTTCGTGGTCGTCGGCACCGACAACGCGATCCTCGATCCCGATCCGGTCTCCGGCTGAGCGCCATCGCACGACCTCGCCCCAATCAAGGATCTGTCCGAGGCGCCAGCCGCCGCTTGAGTGAAGGTCGGGTCCGGCGGCCGGCAGCGGGGATTCCGCCAGCCGCGATATGACGCGAGAATGTCGGGCGTGCACATGCTGGCCGCGCCCGACAAGTTCCGAGGGACCGCCTCGGCTGTCGAGGTCGCCGCCGCGGTAGCCGAGGCTGCTGCGGCCGCCTCGGCGTCCTGCGACACGGCGCCGATGGCCGACGGGGGCGAGGGGACGCTCGACGCGCTGGGCGGACCCAACCGGACATCGGTAGTGACCGGGCCGCGGGGCGAGCCGGTGACCGCGCCGTGGCGGCTCAGCCGTGGCGTCGCCGTCATCGAGATGGCGCTCGCCTCGGGCCTGGCCGTGGCGGGCGGCGCGTCCAGCAACGATCCCGTCAACGCCACCACGGCCGGCACCGGAGAGCTGATCGCCGAGGCTGTCGAGGCCGGCGCCCGCCGGGTGCTGGTGGCGGTGGGCGGCTCGGCCAGCACCGACGGCGGCCTCGGAGCGGTGCGGGCCCTGCCGTCGCAGGCCCGCATGTCGGGAGTAGCGATGATCGTCGCCTGCGACGTCCGCACCGCCTTCGTGGATGCGGCCGCCGTCTATGGCCCGCAGAAGGGGGCTTCGCCCGCGCAGGTCGAGCTGTTGACGCGGCGCCTCAGGGCGTTGGCGGCGATGTACGAGCGCGACTTCGCGGTCGACGTCACCGCGATGCCGGGCGCCGGCGCGGCCGGAGGCCTCGCTGGCGGTCTCGCCGCACGGGGCGCCACCCTGGTCAACGGTTTCGACGTCGTCGCCGAGGAGATCGACCTGCACGACAGGATCGGGCGCTGCGACCTCGTGGTAACCGGCGAGGGCCGCTTCGATGCCACGTCGCTGGAAGGCAAGGTTGTCGGGGGAGCGGCGCGGCTGGCCGCCGGGGCAGGCATCCCGGCGTTGGCTGTGGTGGGCAGCGCGGACCCGCAGGCGACCTTGCCCGAGGGCCTGGAGATTGTCGATCTGACGCTCCGCTTCGGATCGGATCGGGCCCGTTCCGACACCTGCGGATGCGTGCGTGAGGCAGTCGAGGAGGCACTCACCGGCGGTGCCTAGCGGCGGTGCCTCCCGGTCAGGACCAAGAAGGCCAGGCCCACCAACACCACCAGGATCATCAGCAGAGTGATCAGCCAGGCGAAGATGGTCACGATCCACTGCACCATGGTGACCGCTCCCACCACTGTCAGCGCTCCCAGAATGAGCTTGGCCGGCAAGGGCAGGCGACCTAGCCTCGCCACGACTCCACCCGTCTCTTTTTCCATAGGTGATCCCACGGGTCGATCCTATCGCCGGGCCTATACCATGTCCCGGTCTGTCTGCCCATACCCGAGGCCCGCTAGGAACGACATGGCTGTCACCGTCAGAGTGCCCACCACGCTGAGAGTCCTCACTGCCGGTGCGTCTGAGGTGATCGTCGACGGCGCCACCCTCGCGGATGTGCTCGACGCGCTGGAGTCCTCGCATCCCGGCTTCCGGGACCGGATCCTCGACGAGTCAGGCGAGCTCCGCCGGTTCGTCAACGTATTCGTCAGCGACGACGACGTGCGCTTCCTCGACGGGCTCGGCACCACCGTCGACGATGGCGCCACCGTGAGCATCGTGCCCGCGGTCGCGGGCGGACTCGGCTGACGCAGCCCCTCGCCCAACTTCGGACTTCGCCGCCATATTCGCGCTTCGGCGGGTTGTGATCGCGGGCCTTCCCCGGTTGAATTGGCACTCACGGCACGCGAGTGCCAACCCAGGCAACCAAGAGACTCTCGGCCCGTGCAAGGGCCGTTCCGGAGGTTTAAATGGCCAAGACGATCCAGTTCGACGAGAAGGCTCGCCGGGCTCTCGAGCGGGGCATGAACCAGCTCGCCGATGCAGTGCGGGTCACGCTGGGCCCCAAGGGCCGAAACGTGGTGCTCGACAAGAAGTGGGGCGCCCCCACCATCACCAACGACGGCGTGTCGATCGCCAAGGAGATCGAGCTGGAGGACCCCTTCGAGAAGATCGGCGCAGAGTTGGTCAAGGAGGTCGCCAAGAAGACCGATGACGTCGCCGGAGACGGCACCACCACCGCCACGGTGCTGGCGTGGGCGATGGTGCGCGAGGGCCTGCGCAACGTGGCCGCCGGCGCCAACCCGATGTCGCTCAAGCGGGGCATCGAGGCCGCCGTCGACGCGGCCGTGGAGTCGATCCGTGCCAACAGCCAAGACGTTTCCTCCGACAAGGCGCAGATCGCCAACGTGGCCGCCATCTCGGCCGCCGACCCCGAGATCGGCGCCACCATCTCCGAGGCGATCGACAAGGTCGGCAAGGACGGCGTGATCACCGTAGAGGAGGGCCAGACCTTCGGCCTGGAGATGGAGACCGTCGAGGGCATGCGCTTCGACAAGGGCTACATCTCCCCGTACTTCGTCACCGATCCCGAGCGCATGGAGGCGGTCCTCGACAACCCGTACCTCCTGCTGGTCAGCTCGAAGATCTCCAACGTGCGCGACCTCGTGCCCGTGCTCGAGAAGGTCATGCAGGGAGGCAAGCCGCTGCTGATCATCGCCGAGGACGTGGAGGGCGAGGCCCTGGCCACCCTGGTGGTCAACAAGATCCGCGGCACGTTCACCTCCGTCGCCGTGAAGGCCCCCGGCTTCGGCGACCGCCGCAAGGCGATGCTGCAGGACATGGCCATCCTCACCGGCGGCCAGGTCATCAGCGAGGAGGTCGGGCTCAAGCTCGACAGCGTCGGCGTCGCCATGCTGGGCCAGGCCCGCAAGGTGATCGTCGCCAAGGACGAGACCACCGTCGTCGAGGGCGCTGGCGACTCCGCCGACGTGGCCGGCCGCGTCAACCAGATCAAGGCCGAGATCGAGAACACCGACTCCGACTACGACCGCGAGAAGCTCCAGGAGCGCCTGGCCAAGCTGTCCGGCGGCGTGGCCGTGCTGAAGGTGGGTGCCGCCACCGAGGTTGAGCTCAAGGAGAAGAAGCACCGCATCGAGGACGCCGTGAGCACCACCAAGGCCGCCATCGAGGAGGGCGTCGTGGCCGGCGGCGGCGTGACCCTGCTGCGGGCCGTAGACGCGGTGAATGCCGCCGCGGAGGACCTCGCCAACGCCGACGAGAAGACCGGTGCCCGCATCGTGGCCAAGGCGCTGGTAGCGCCGCTGAGCCAGATCGCGGTCAACGCCGGCCTCGAGGGCGGCGTGGTCGTCGAGCGGGTCCGCAACCTGAGCGGCCCTCACGGTCTCAACGCCGCCACCGGCGAGTACGAGGATCTGATCGCGGCCGGGATCATCGACGCGGCCAAGGTCACCCGCTCGGCCCTGCAGAACGCGGGATCGATCGCCGGTCTGTTCCTCACCACCGAGGCCGTCATCGCCGAGGCTCCGGACGACGCAGGCGCCGGCGGCGGAATGCCCGACATGGACTTCTAGTCCCAGGGCTTCCTAGTTCCCCCCAAACAACAGCCCGGCTGCCCATCTTGGCGCCGGGCTGTTGCGCGCCCGAGGGTCGGCCGCGGCTCGCACCAGCGAGAGTCCGCTGGGGTAGCTTCGGGGAATGGTCGAATTACACCCGCTGTGCCTGCCGCTCGCGTCCCTGCTCGGAACCTGGAGCGGCTCCGGTGAGGGCAGATACCCCACCATCGACGACTTCGCCTACACCGAGGAGCTGGTCTTCGGCCACGTGGGAAAGCCCTTCCTGTCCATGGTCCAGCGCAGCCGCGACCGTTCGACGGGCGCGCCGCTGCACGCCGAGGCCGGGTACCTGAGGGCGCTGCCCGACGGCGAGGTCGAGCTGACCGTGGCCCAGCCGTCGGGGATCGTGGAGGTGGACGTCGGCTCGGTGACCCCGACCCTCGACGGCCTGGTTGTCGAGTTGGAGTCGGCCCGGATCGGCCTCACCCCGTCGGCCAAGTCCGTCACCGCTGTCCGGCGCCGCCTGAGCCTGGCCGGCCCGACGCTGGTGTCGGAACTGTGGATGGCCGCCGTAGGCGAGGCCGACCTGATCCATCACGTCCGATCCGAGATGTCGAAGAATCGATCTTCAAGCAGTTGACCACCCTGGATGTGGCCAACAGCTTGAAGTTCGCCGGCTGCCGCCCTGGTCGGGACGCGTGCGCCAAGGCCGGTCGCCGCGGGCGACGTAGCCTGTGGTGATGGCCACCAAGTCGAGGAGCCAGCAGCGGCTGGTGCGGCCTTGGGCCGGCGACGAATCGGCGGGGGACCGGCGGGCGGACCGCCTCGCCTCCGAGGAGCCGATGGCAATCGAGCTGGACGACGTGCGGGTGGCCACCACGATGCGCACCCCGGGCAACGACTTCGAGCTGGCTGTCGGCTTCTGCTATGCCGAGGGCCTGCTCGACGGCCACAGGGTGACCCAGGTCAAGTACTGCGCCAAGGGCTCTGCCGCAGCCACGGACTTCAACGTGGTGTCGGTGTCCACCGGTGGCAAGGCGCCGCCGCCCCGGCCCCGGCTGACCACCACAACCTCGTCGTGCGGCTTCTGCGGCACGAGCGAGATCGACGAGCTCGTCTCCAAGCTCGCCCCGGTCACCGGCGACGCGGTGCCGTGGGACGAACTCGCCGCCGCGCCCGAGAGGCTGCGGCCCGGACAGGAGCTGTTCGACGCCACCGGCGCGGTCCACGCCGCCGGTGTTGTCGTATCCGACGGCTCCGTGACCACGGTGCGCGAAGACGTGGGCCGCCACAACGCGGTGGACAAGCTCATCGGACGGCTCTTCCTCGACGGTGAGCTGCCCGCCACCGGGCTCGGCCTGGTGGTCAGCGGCCGGGCCAGCTTCGAGCTGGTCCACAAGGCCTGGGCCGGCGGTTTCCGGGCCCTGGTGGCGGTGAGCGCCCCCACCGCACTGGCCGCCGCCACCGCCGAGGCCGCGGGGATGCAGTTGGCCGGCTTCGCCCGCAACGGCGCCATGACCGTGTACATCGACGGCTGAATCTGATCGCGGGATCGAACCCCTGCATTCTGTCCCCGCACGGGTGGAAGAGTCGCGGGAAGTTCGCCGGTTGAGGCTTCCTAGACTGCGGTGATGAACGAACCGGTGGGAGTGGGCGACGGACTGGTCGTCGCGCACCTGTTCTGCGCCCGCACGCCCGGCACCGACGACGCCGCGGTGCTCAGCGCGGTGGAGCAGGCCGCCGAGGCGGGGGCGCAGGTGGTGACGGTGGCGGTGCTGGGGCACAAGGCGCAACTGTGCTTCATGGGCCTGCACGCCGACGCCTGGGTGTTGCGCGACCTGCAGACCGGGCTGGTCGGCGCCGGCCTCGAGGCCGTGGACAGCTACGTGTCGATCACCGAGCTGTCCGAGTACGCCCTGGGCCTGCCTGCGGAGATGGCCCAGATGCGCCTGCGCCCGAAGCTGCCCCCGCCGAACAAGCCGGCCTGGTGCTTCTACCCGATGACCAAGCGGCGCAACGTCGGCCAGAACTGGTACGAGCTGCCCTACGACGAGCGCAAGGAGCTCATGTACGAGCACGGCGCCTCGGGACGCAAGTTCGCGGGGCGCATCGTGCAGCTCGTCACCGCGTCGACCGGGCTCGACGACTGGGAATGGGGCGTGACCCTCTTCGGCGAGGACCTCCGCGCCCTCAAGGAGACCGTGTACACGATGCGCTACGACCGGGCCTCGGCCGCCTACGCCGAGTTCGGCACCTTCGTGACCGGCCTGGTGGGACCGACCGCCGAGATCCTCGAGCGGACCCGCTGAAGGGCAGCCCGTGACCGGGGCGCCTGCCAGTTTCAAGGAGGTTTGGAACCGCGCCGGCGGCGTCGAAGGCTGGCTCAGGTCAGAGCAGGGATGGCGACTCTTCGATGCGGCCCGGGCTCTGGGCCCTGGCGCCACCGTGGTGGAGATCGGAAGCTTCAGGGGTCGCTCCACCATCGTGCTGGCGGCGGCTGCGCCCGAGGACGCCGAGGTGGTGGCCATTGACCCGCACGGCGGCGGCGACCGCGGCCCCGGCGAGATCGCCCCTGACGCTGTAGTGGGCGATGCCGACTATGCGGCCTTCACCAACAACCTCGCGGCAGCCGGAGTCGCGCACCGGGTCACCCACGTGCGCAAGCTGTCGGCCCACGCCTCGAACGATGTGGACGGCCCGGTCGACCTGCTGTTCGTGGACGGCGCCCACCGTTTCGGCCCCGCCCGCAGCGACATCGTGCAGTGGGGCGACCGGGTGGGCGATGGGGGCACGATGCTGGTGCATGACGCCTTCAGCTCCGTGGGGGTGACCCTGGCTCTGCTGTCGACTACCGCCGTCAGCGCCCGGTGGCGCTACGTGGACCGTGTCGGGTCGCTGGCCACGTATCGCCGGGTCCACCTGGCACCACGGGATCGCCTGGCCGACGTCGCCCGTCAGGCTGCCCAGCTGCCGTGGTTCGTGCGCAACCTCGCCATCAAGTGCCTGATAGTGGCCCGACTCGGCCACCTCACCCGTCTGCTCGGCCACCGAGGCGGCTGGCCCTACTGACACGACTTGCGGTCACGAGAGCGCCGCTCGGTGGTTGCCGGTCACGAGAGCGCCGCTCGGTGGTTGCCGGTCACGAGAGCGCCGCTCGGTGGTTGTTTTCCTCAACCGCGCCGATCCGGTGTCCGCGCTGGGCCGGGGTTAGGGTGCCGGAGTGGGCAAGGACGCGAGGCCTACTCGAGCCCCGGTCAATGCGGCCGGCGCAGCCGACCGGCCGGCGAGCGAGGCCGACGTCCTGCGCTGGGCCGAGAGCCTGGCCGGGATTGCCCAGACCGGTCTGGGCTTCACCGAGAGCCGTTACGAGCAGGAGCGGTTCGAGGAGGTGCTCGCGGTCGCGGCCGACATCCGGGCCCACAGCGCTGTCGGCATCGACACCGAGCACCAAGTCGAGGAATGGCTCGACCGGGTGGGCTCGGGCGTGGCCGGATACGTCACGCCGAAGATCACCGTGGGTGCCATCGTCGGCGACGATCAGGGGCGGATACTGCTGGTTCAGCGGGCCGACTCAGGCTGGTGGCTCTATCCCACCGGATGGTCCGACGTGGGCTACTCGCCCTCGGAGGTGGCGGTTAAGGAGGTCCTCGAGGAGACCGGGATCCGCTGCGAAGTTGTGCGACCCATCGCCATCCTCGACGGGATGCGCCGCGGTTTCACCCGGGTGCCGCTGGTGTCGATCGTGTTTCTCTGCCGCAGCCTCGGCGGCGCGCTGCAGGCCCACCCGCTGGAATGCATCGACGTGGGCTTCTTCGCCGAAACGGAGCTGCCCGAGCGCACCGCTCGCCCCGAGCTCTGGGCCGCGCATGCCTTCAGGGCCATCCGCGGCGAGCCGGTCGACGTGCTTTTCGACCATCCCCGCGCCCCACCATGGAGGGGCGAGACCGGCCGCTAGCCGCTGTCGCGCAGGAACTGCTCGACCTCGGCCACCAGCTTGTCGGGGTCGTCGCTGAGGGGCGCCTTCGGGCGGGCCTGCGCCCGGTCGGTGTCCCATGCTCGCTCGAGCCGGCCCACATACTCCGCGGTCTCCTCGTCCTCGGCGACGATCCTGGTGATCTCCCGCTCGTATGTCTGAGCCCGCTGCTCGAGGTCGAGGGTCGGAACGGGGGCCTTCATCACCGAGCACACCCGGTTGACCAGCGCCAGGGCGGCCTTGGGGGACGGCGCCGCCGGCATGTAGGACGGCACAGCCGACCAGAACGACGCGGTGGGATAGCCGGCCTCCAGGAAAGCCGACGACAGCACCCCGACAATGCCGGTGGGGCCCTCGTAGCTGGATGGCGTCAGGTCGAGTTCGGCCCGCAGCTCCTCGTCTTCGGCGGAGCCGTAAACCTCCACGTCGCGGCTGTGGGGCACCTCGGCCAGCAGCGCCCCCAGGGTCACCACCCGGGCCACGCCCAGCACCCCGGCGAGGGCGATCAGCTGCTCGCTGAAGGTCCGCCACCGCAGCTGTGGCTCGGTGCCGATCAGCACCACCGCGTCGATGCCGGGATCGGCCAGCCGCGCCACCCGCACCTCGTTCACCGGCCAGGTGATCTCCCGGGCCTTGCTGTCGTCGAGGCGCATCATGGGACGGGCCGCGGTGAAGTCGAAGAACGGCTCGGGGTCGATCTCCGCCACCGGCTCGCATCCCCAGCGACCCGCCAGATGCCACGCTGCGGTGGTGGCCGCGTCGCCGGCGTCGTTCCAGCCCTCGAAGGCGGCGATCAGGGTGGGGCGGTCGAGCCGGGGATCGGGCCCCGACCACCGAACATGCGCTGGTTCAATCGACACGGGCGCCAACCATACCGCCGCTGCGGAATCTCGGACCCCGGGGCGTCAGGCCAGTTCGGGGCGGTCTCGGAAGTACTCGAGAGCCTCCGGGTTGGCCATCGCCGAGGTATGGGACACCGGCCGCCCGCAGATCACGTCGCGCACCGCGGTCTCGGTCATCTTGCCCGAGCGGGTACGGGGTATGTCCTCCACCGCGGCGATCACCGCGGGCACGTGCCGTGGGGACAGCTCCGAGCGGATGCGGGCCCGGATCACGTCGCGGAGCTCGTCGGTCAGCTGGTGCCCAGGAGCCATCCGCACGAACAGGACGATCCGGGTGTCGGCGCCCCTGCTCTGCCCGACCGCGATGCTCTCGGACACCTCGGGCAGTGTGTCGACCAGCCGGTAGATCTCCGCGGTGCCGATGCGCACCCCGCCGGGGTTGAGCGTCGCGTCGGATCGGCCCGAGATCACGAACCCTCCCGACGGGGTCCGCGACGCGAAGTCGCCGTGGTGCCAGACGCCGGCGATGCGCTCGAAGTAGGCGGCCCGGTAGCGGGCGTCGCCGGGGTCGTCCCAGAACCGCAGCGGCATCGACGGGAACGGGCTGCGGCACACCAGCTCGCCCTCGGTGCCGGTGGGCTGAGGCTCGCCCGCGTCGTCCACGACGTCGATGTCGAGGCCCAGCGCGGGCCGTTGTATCTCTCCCCGTCGCACCGGTGCGGTCGGATCGCCGGCCACCAGGCAACCGCACAGGTCGGTGCCGCCCGAGATGGACGCCAAGTGCACGTCGGCGTTCACGTTGGCGTACACCCAGTCGAATCCCTCGGCCACCAGCGTCGAGCCGGTGGACGTGATGGTGCGCAGCGACGACAGGTCGTGGGTGGCCGCGGGGCGGATGCTGGCGTTGCCGCAGGCGTCGATGAACTTCGCGGAAGTGCCGAACAGCGTGATTTGAGCCTCGTCGATCAGGTCGAACAGCCGGTCGGCGCCTGGATGGGCGGGGGAGCCGTCGTACAGCACCGCCGCCGCCCCGCAGGCGAGCGTCGAGGCGAGCCAGTTCCACATCATCCAGCCGGTGGTGGTGTAGTAGAACACCCGGTCGCCGGGCTGGACGTCGCAGTGGAGCCGGTGCTCGCTCAGGTGCTTGACCAGCAGCCCCCCGGCCCGGTGCACGATGCACTTGGGCGGGCCGGTGGTTCCCGAGGAGTACAGCACGTACCAGGGGTGGTCGAAGGGCAGCGCCCGGAACACGGCCGGGGTCGGCCCCGCCCCGAACCCGGCGCCGTAGCCGTCGAGCCAGCCCGGCTCGACCTGCACGGTGCGGTTGAGTGAGGGCAGGCTGGCGGATATGTCGCGCAGACGCTCGGTGCAGTCGTGGCGGCGGCCGCCGTAGGGGTAGTCGGCGCAGGCGAACAGGACGGTCGGGGAGATCTGGCTGAAGCGGTCGAGCACCCCGGCGGTGCCGAAGTCCGGCGATGTGGAGCTGAACACCGCACCAAGCCCGGCCGCGGCCAGCATGACGGCGTAGGTCTCGGGGCGGTTCGGCATCCAGGCAGCCACCCGGTCCCCGGACCCCACCCCGGCGTCGATCAGCAGCTGCTGCACCCGGCCGGTCATATCGTGCAGCTCGGACCGGGTGAGCTGGGCCGCCTCGCCGTCCTCGCTGCGAAAGATGATCGCGATGTCGTCGGATGGGCGGCCGAGGAGGTTCTCGGCCACGTTGAGGCGGGCGTCGGGCAGGAATCGGGTGCGCCGCAGCCGCTCATCGGGGTCGGCACTCCGGTGACCGTCGGGGGTCTCGACCAGCCGTTCGCCGGGGCCGGCGCTCCGGTTTCCGTCGGGGGTCTCGACCAGCCGCTCGCCCCGGTGGCCGAGGACTTCGCACCAGTCCCAGACTGCGGCCCAGAACTCGCCGTTGCGCTCTACCGACCAGCGGTGCAGGCTCTGGAAGTCGGGCGCGTCGACGCCGCGGTTGTCCCGCAGCCATCCCCGGAAGCGGGCGAGGTTCGAACCTGCGGCTCGCTCGGCCGAGGGCGTCCACAGCGCCGGGCCGGCAGCGGCGCTGGCACTCACTGCGGGCCGCTCACAGCGTGTAGCGGTAGACGTTGGACTCCCGCTGCTGGAAGCCCATCCGGGCGTACAGCCGGTTGGCTGCCTGCCGCGAAGGCCGCGACGTCAAGTCGGTGCTGCGGGCCCCCATCTGCCGGGCCTTGTCGAGCGCGGCCTCGCTGAGCATCTCGCCCACCCGCCGGCCCCGCATCGCCTCGTCCACCACCACGTCCTCGATGCGGGTGCGCACGCCGGTGGGGATGCGGAAGGCGACGAGCGTGAGCGCACCGACAATGCGGTTGCCGTGTCGGGCCACGAACAGCGTGGTGGCGGGCGACGCCGCGATCTCTTCCAGCTCGGCCCGGCCCGGGGGCGGGTTCGACGCCGAGAGCTGCGGTATCAGCCGCTGCATGGCCTCCACTAGCTCGTCGGTTACAGAGCGGCACTCGGACACGTCGATGCTAGCAGCCGAGGCGCCTGTCCTGGCGTCTTGCGGACCGGTCACAAGAGCCGAGGATAACGGCGGCCCGCGGCGGCACCGGATCGCATTCGTGTGGCTATCCCGCTCTGAGCGGCAAGAGGCCCATGAGATTCACGCGGCGGCTGCTAGGCGAGCCGCTCGGCGCCGGTGAGGCGCACGGACCGGCCGACCGCCCGCTTCGCGCCGGCGCGGGTTCATTCTCCGACGATCCGGGCGACTTGGCCGTTGAGCGACAGCGTGTACAGCTCACCCTGCGCGTCCTCGCCAAACGACGCCAGCGCGCCCCCAGGCACCTCGACGCCCAGGTCGCGGAACTCGACTTCGCCGGTGGAGATTTGCAGCGCCCACAGGCGGGATGTGCAGTAGTCGCCGAAGAGGTAGGCGCCGTAGAGGTCCTCGATGGCCGTGCCCCGGTACACGAATCCGCCGGTGACGCTGCAGCCGTCGTCCTGGCTGTACTCCCACACCGGGTCGGTGTGGCCGGAGGGCTCGGCGCCGGCGTAGTAGTGCAGGCCCTCGCGAAGGCGCCAGCCGAGATTGGCGCCGAGCCCGCCCCCGTTGGCCGTCAGCAGCACGGTCACCTCCTCGTAGCGGTCCTGTCCCACATCGGCGATCCAGAGGTCGCCGGTGACGCGGTCGAACGAGAAGCGCCACGGGTTGCGCACTCCGGTGAGGAAGATCTCGGGCCGTCCCGCCGGGCTCCCGTCCTCGCCGGCCGCGAAGGGATTGTCGACGGGCACGCCGTAGGCCGCCCCCCCGCCCGGTGTCGGCTCGATTCGCAGGACGGCCCCAAGCCAGGTCGTGGGATCCTGGCCGGCGCCGAGCGGGTCGCCCCCAGAGCCGCCGTCGCCGAATCCCACGTAGAGGAGCCCGTCGGGGCCGATGGCCAGGTCCCCGCCGTTGTGGTTCCTGAAGGGCTGGGCTTGGAACAGGATCGTCCTCCGCAGGGCGCCGAGGCCGGTGCCCTCCCTCTCGAAGGCATCGACGCGGGTGTCGCCTTCGAGGTCGGTGAAGTTCGCAAACATCCAGCGGTCCGTGACTGCTATGCCGAGCACGCCCCGCTCGCCGCTGGCCTCGGTCTCGTCGGTGATGTCCAGCACCGTCTCCACTACCTCGCCGCGCTGCATGTCGACCCTGAGCACGCGGCCGGCTCGCTCCGCGATCCACACCAGGTCGTCACCGGGGGCCACCGCCATGTCGATCGGCTCGTCGAGCGTGAGCACCTCCTGGGCGACCACGCCGGCCGCGAACATGTTGCCGTCGGGTCGGGTGCCGTCGCGGGCGTGCCCACGATCCGGCGACTCGAGCGCGCCGCTGGCAGCCGAGGGTGCGGACGTAACGGTCGGAACGGTGGGCCTCGGAACCGTCAGCGAGTCGTCGGGGGCGCAGGCGGCCACCACTCCGGTGGCGACTGCGGCGACCAGCAGGCGGCGAATCGACCTCGTCACCGGCACAGTCCCCGCCACTGGCTTGCCGCGGTCGTCGGCACCACGGCTCACTATCTGAGCGGCCGGATCAGGCCCTCCTGGACCACCGACACCACCAGCCGTCCGTCGCGGGTGAAAACCCGGCCGGTGGCCAGGCCCCGGGCGCCGCCGGCGGCCGGGGTGTGCTGGTCGTAGAGCAGCCACTCGTCGGCCCGGAACGGGCCGTGGAACCACATGGCGTGGTCGAGGCTGGCCAGCATGATGCTCGGGTCGGCGGCGCTGGTGCCGTGGGGTGCCAGCGTGGTGTCGAGCAGAGTCAGGTCGCTGGCGTACGTGAGCAGGCAGGTGTGCAGCACGGGGTCGTCGCCGAGGGTGCCGTTGGCCCGCATCCAGACGAGCTGGGTGGGCGGCAGCGGGCCGGTGCGGTCGAGCGGGCTGGTGGTGACGTAGCGGATGTCCAGCGCCTGCACGCGGTCGGGCCGGGGCCGGTCCGGATGCTGGGACTGCATTCTCTTGGCTCGCGGCAGCAGGGTCTCGGGATCGGGCACGTCGGGCATCGGCTCCAAGTGCTCGTAGCCGTCCTCGGCGACATGGAACGACGCCGCGAGTTGGAAGATGGCCCGGCCGTGCTGGATGGCGACCACGCGACGGGTGGTGAAGGACCGTCCGTCTCGTATCCGGTCCACGTCGTACAGCACCGGTGCCTTGGCGTCGCCGGCTCGCAGGAAGTAGGCGTGCAGGGAGTGCACCGAGCCCCGCTCCACAGTGCGGGCCGCGGCCACCAGCGCCTGGCCGGCCACCTGACCGCCGAAGATGCGCTGGCGGTCGTCGTCGGGCGAGCGGCCCCGGAAGATGTTGACCTCGATGGCCTCGAGGTCCAGGAGGGCCACCACGTTGTCCAGCGCCGCCTGCATCGGCCCATGATGCCGCGCAACGGCGACTTTCGGGTGCCTCCAAGACACCGCTGCCAATAGTCTGAGGCATCGTGACCGTTACGTCGATGTCCACCCTGCAGAGGCTGAGAGCCGAGCACGGGCTGAAGGCTTTGCGCTATTGCGGTGTGTCGGTCGTGAACGTGACCGTGGGGCTCAGCGTGCTGGCGATCTGCCACGCGGTGCTCGGTTGGCCCGCGGTGGGAGCCAACCTGGCGGCCTGGATGGTCGGCACGGTTCCTGCGTACCTGCTGAGCCGGGCCTGGGTGTGGCAGCGCAGCGGACCCCATAGCTGGGGCGGGGAGGTGCTCACGTTCTGGATCATGGCGCTGGTGGGACTCGGGGTGTCGTCGCTAACGGTTGTAGTCGTCGAGCACTTCACGCAGCGGACGCTTCTCGTTCTGGCCGGCAATCTCAGCGCCTACGGAACGGTGTGGGTGGCCAAGTACCTGTTCCTCGACCGGGTGATGTGGCCTCGCTCTGCGAAAGGCTGAACCGATGCCGGCGATGCGAACGGTGTGCCCGATCCAGCGCTACCGCGATCTCCGATGATGGAGGAGCGGTTGCGTCGCGCCGCGGAGTCGGCCCGCGGCTTCATGCCCGCCGACGAGGGCTTGGCCCTCTACGATGCGGCCGCGTCGCTCGATGTGGATGGGCCGCTGCTGGAGGTGGGCAGCTACTGCGGCAAGTCGGCGGTGTACCTCGGCGCGGCGGCTCAACAGACCGGGCGGGTGCTGTTCTGCGTGGACCACCACCGCGGCTCAGAGGAGAACCAGCCCGGCTGGGACCATCACGATCCGGAAGTGGTGGACGCCGAACTGGGCGTGATCGACACGCTGCCGTTCTTTCGCCGCGCGATCCGCGACGGCGGCTTGGAGGAGACGGTCGTGGCCGTGGTGGGCGACTCGCCGACCGTGGCGTCGCTGTGGGCCACGCCGCTGGCCCTGGTGTTCATCGACGGCGGTCATGGTGCCGAGCCCGCTAGCCGCGACTACGAAGGCTGGTCGCCCCACGTGGCGCTGGGAGGCCTGCTGGTCATCCACGACGTGTTCGAGAATCCCGCCGACGGCGGGCGCCCACCCTACGAGATCTGGTGCCGCGCTCTGGCGGACGGATGCTTCCGGGAGCAGGCCGCGGTCGGCTCCCTGCGAGTCCTGCAGCGCATTGCGCCCGACCCGGACTAGAGCGTAAGGAACGGTACGTGGACGGTGACCGCCGATCGCGCCGAAGGCAGGCGCCGTAGTGTCGCGGCTGCCGGCCAAAGCGCTCGCGATCGTCGTCGGGCTTGCCGTGTTCGTTGCCGGGTGCAGCGGGGGACGTTCGTCGCGGCCTGATCCACCGTTGTCAGCCTCGGTGACGACGGCAACGACTGAGACGGTCGCTCCGACCGCGGCCCGTTCCACCTCCACTACCTCAACGACCTCGACGACACCAACGACGACTTCAGCCCGGCCGGAGGCGCCGTCCACGACGGTTTCTGTGCTGAGCGAGAGCTCTACAGACGGGGTCCCCGCGGAGCCCGAGGGAATCAACTGGGAGGACCTGGAGAACCTGACCGTTCAGATCGACGGCGATGCCGTGCGGCTTGAGGGAGGCCGGGCCACCGTGTCATACGGCGGCGCCTCGGCCAACATCTTCACGCTGCAGAACCGGGTTGCCCAGGGCGATCTAGACGCAGACGGAGACGAGGACGTTGTTGCCCACATCATCGAGCGCGCGGCGGGGACCGGCATCTTTCATTTCGTCGTGCCAGTGATCAACGACGAGGGCACGGCAGTGGCGCGCCAGCCCGTGTGGGTGGGCGACCGAGTGGTCATAGACGCCTTCTCGGTGACGGACGGGCTGATCGAGGTGTCTCTGTTCGACCGGGCGCCGGACGAGCCCTTCACGATCATCTCCACCCACACCATGCTGGCGATCGACGTGTCGGCCGCGGCGCCGCGGGTCACGCTGATCAGCGCCGAGCCCATCGAGGCTCTGCCGATGCCCGGTCCCGAACGCCCCGAGCTGGACATCAGCTTCGATCCGGGGGCGGTGAGCGCTACCCAATCCGGGTCCATCGATTTCCGTGAGCGGCAGACCTACACGGTGCAGGCATCGGAGGGTCAGCCGTTCACCGCCACCCTCGTCGCTCCCCTTGGCGTGTGGCTCGATGTCCGCCGCGGCGATTTTGTGGTGACCTCGGCCGCGCAGCGGTCCCAGCTGGTGACTGCGGAGCTTCCAGCCTCCGGTCCGTGGAGGGTGACCGTGGTCTCCTCGCACGCCGGGCAGGTCGACTACGAGCTGGCTGTAGAGGTGCTCCCGATGGTCGAGGCCAGCACCGCGCCCACGACCACGGCGCCGATCGTTCGGCCGCCTAGGCCGGTCACGCCCGACGACGATGGCGCGGTCGTGTATCTGACCTTCGATGACGGCCCGCACCCGGTCTACACGCCGCAGGTGCTCGACGTGCTGGCCCGCTACGACGCCCGGGCCACGTTCTTCGTCGTCGGCTCGCTGGCCCAGGCCTATCCGGACATCATCCAGCGCATCGCAGCGGAGGGTCATACCATCGCCAACCACACCTGGAACCATGAGGACCTTGCAGGACTGTCTCGGGCGGCCTTCGACGAGACGGTCGGCCGGACCCAGACAATCCTGGCGGATCTCGCCACGCCGTGCCTGCGGCCACCGTACGGGTCTGTCGACGCCTTCACCAGGGAGTGGGCCTCTGCCCACGGATTGGCGGTGATGACGTGGGACACCAGCCCCGAGGACTGGCTCCGCCCCCCGGCAGCAGAGATCGCGGACCACCTCGTGCAGTGGGCCAGCACCGGGTTGGTCATCCTGCTGCACGACGGTGGCGGCGACCGCTCCCGGACGGTGCAGGGCCTGGAGACGGCCCTCGAGCGGCTGGCCGACCGGGGCCTGCGCTACGAACCGGTCTGTCGCTGACCGCTAGCCAGTCATCGGGCTGAGCGGCCCCGGACCGTGGCGCCGCGGCTGCCAGCCGGGCGCCCGCGGTGATCACCGCAGCCTCCAGCCCTCCGCACCCGGTCGGCGCGGACGGCTATGCTCCCAGGCGCCGACAGGCAGCGAAGCCGGTGAGAGCCCGGCACTGTCCCGCAGCGGTGATGCTCGACGGCTCCGGCCACCGAGACGAGTCCGATCGCCTGCCAGCCGGCTCGACGATCCAACCCTCGAGGTTAGGGAAGGCTCGTGCGGTGGCACTCCCACTGCTCGGCCCCGAACTCGAGCAGAAGGGAGAACCAGATGACCACCACCGCAACCGGGCGAACAACCCTGTGGGCCAAACTCCTGCTGCCCCTGCTCGCCTTGGCCCTCATGACGGCCGGGTGCAGCGGCACCCCAGACGACGGGCAGCCCGCAGTCGGGCGGATCATGTCGATCTCGCCGACCGGCACCGAGATGCTCTTCGCCATCGGCGCCGGCGACCGGGTGGTGGCCGTCGACCAGTTCTCGTACTACCCCGCCGAGGCCCCGGTCACCGACCTCGACGGCTGGAACCCCAACATCGAGGCCATCGCCTCATATGAGCCCGACCTGGTGGTGATGCAGACCAACGGCGAGCTGATGGCCAGTCTCGAGGCGCTGGAGATCGAGGTGTGGGCCCACGACGCCCCGTTCGCGTTTGACGACGTCTATGTCCAGATCAAACAACTCGGCGCCGTCACCGGACAAGCTGACGAGGCCGCCGCGCTGGCGGCAAGCATGCGGGCCGAGATCGCCGAGCTGATCGCGGCCGCCCCCGACGCGTCGAGCCTCAGCTACTACCACGAGCTCGACAACACCCTCTACACCGTCACCGGCGGCACCTTCATCGGCCAGGTCTACGGCCTGTTCGGTCTCACCAACGTGGCCGACCCCGCCGACGCCGACGGCAGCGCCTGGGGCTACCCGCAGCTCAGCGACGAATACCTAGTAGACGCCGACCCCGACGTGATCTTCCTCGCCGACACGCTGTGCTGCGGCCAGAGCGCCCAGACCGTCGCGGCCCGACCGGGCTGGGACCAGATCAGCGCAGTGCAGGCCGGCCGGGTCGTCGAACTCGACGACGACATTGCGTCGCGCTGGGGTCCCCGCCTAGTGGACTTCATCGCGGCCATCTCCGATGTGCTGGTCTCCATCGGCGCAGCGAGCTAGACCCCGGCGCACCGCATGGCCCTGACCGATCCGCAGCCCTCCGACGGGGTGACAACGTCCTTGCAGGCGTCGGGTCTGCGGCCGGGACCGCTAGCGGCAGGCCTGGCCGTGGCCGTTATAGCGGTGATCGCCGGTCTGACCATCGGACCGGTCGACATCGCCGCTCACCGGGTGGCGCTGCAGCTGCTCGACGGGTTGCCGGGGCTGTCCCTCGACTCCGGCCTGAGCGACGCCCACGCCGCCATCGTGGAACAGATCCGGCTACCCCGGGTGGTGCTCGGACTGCTTGTGGGGGCCACCCTGTCGATGAGCGGGGCCGCTTACCAGGGCGCGTTCCGCAACCCGCTGGCCGACCCGTACCTGCTGGGGATAGCGGCCGGCGCCGGGCTCGGCGCCACCATCGCTATCACCAGCAACCTCGGCGACGGCGCCGGTGCTCTCGATCCCGTGCCCCTCGCCGCGTTCGCGGGCGCCCTGGTGTCGGTGGCGGTGTCGTACGCGGCCGGTCATCTCGGGGGCCGCTCGACTGCGTCGCTGATCCTGGCCGGTATCGCGGTAGCCAGTTTCCTGACCGCCTGCCAGACCTATGTGCTGCAGGCCAACAGCGACGCTTTCCGCCAGATCTTCGCCTGGATCCTGGGCCGCATCGCCACCTCGGGCTGGTCGGAGCCGGCGCTGATGCTGCCGTACTTCGTGGTGACGGCCGCGGTGGTGCTGCGCTACCGAAAGGCTCTCGACGTTCTCGCCGTCGGCGACGAGGAGGCCGCCGCGCTCGGGCTCGAGCCCCGCCGGGTGCGGTTGATCGTGGTGCTGGCCGCTTCGCTGGGCGCGGCCGCGGCGGTGTCGGTGAGCGGGCTCATCGGCTTCGTCGGCATCATCGTGCCTCACGCCGTGCGGCTCGCGTTCGGTTCCAGCAACCGGGCCGTGCTGCCGCTGTCGGTGCTGTTCGGGGGCGCGTTCATGGTGCTGGCGGACCTGGCTGCCCGCACTGCGCTGGCCCCGGCCGAGCTGCCGATCGGTGTAGTGACCGCCTTCTTGGGGGCGCCCTTCTTTGTGCTCGTGCTGCGAACCAGCCGCCGGGAGATCTGGTGACACCTGCAGTGAGCGTGAGGGCGCTCGACGTGACCCTCGACGGCACGCACGTGCTGCGCGGTGTCGACTTGGACGCGTCGGCGGGGGAGTGGGTCAACATCATCGGCCCCAACGGCGCGGGCAAGACCACGCTGCTGAGGGCGCTGCTCGGCCTGGTGCCCTTCGCCGGGGAGATGGACATCGACGGCCTCAGTGACCGGCGCCGGTTGGCTCGGGCCCGCAAGCTGGCCTACGTCCCGCAGACGCCGGTGATCCCTCCCGGCATGCAGGTGGCCGACTACGTCTTGCTGGGGCGCACCCCGCACCGGGGCGTGTTCGCGGCTGAGACCGCCACCGACCGCCAGATCGCGGCCGACATCCTCGACCGACTCGACCTCGGGAGCTTCGGCCACCGAGCCGTGCAGTCGCTGTCGGGCGGTGAGCGCCAGCGGGCCGTGATGGCTCGGGCTTTGGCGCAGCAGGCCGATGTGTTGCTCCTGGACGAGCCCACCACCGCCCTCGACCTCGGCCATCAGCAGGACGTGCTCGAGCTGGTGGACGCCCTCCGGCGGGAGCGCTCGCTCACCGTGATCGCGACCTTGCACGATCTCACCCTGGCGGCCCGCTACGGCGACCGCATCGCCATACTCGCCCAAGGGCGTGTCGTTGAGACCGGCCCACCCCCGGAGGTGCTTACCGTACAGAACATCGCCAACCACTTCGGGGCGACGGTGCGGATCGTCGACGACCCCGAGGGCCCCGTGATCGTGCCCATGGCCACGGCCAACTCTTCGCGGCGGCCGACCAGCCCTGGAAAATGCGCGGGCAAATGATGCCGCCTCGCGGTGCGGCGTTGTGTTGCCCGCTCTTGTTCGCTGCGCTCACGGGCCGCTCGGGCCACGGCCTCGCTGAGCGCTTCGCCGCGACCCTAGCGAGTGGTCGCCTGCCCGCTCGGCCTCTTGTCGCCCAGAATGGAGACCCACGATGACTGCCACCGAGATACCGCCGACAGAGGATCCCCGCCCCGGCGGGATGCGCACCGCCAAGAGCCTGGTGGTGGTCAACACCGGCGACGGCAAGGGCAAGTCCTCGGCGGCGTTCGGCACGGCCATGCGGGCCCGGGCCCGCCGGTGGCCGGTGGCGGTGGTGCAGTTCCTCAAGTCGGAGGACTGGGTGACCGGCGAGCAGTTGATGGCCGAGCCGCTGGGCATCGACTTCTGGTCGCTGGGCGAGGGCTTCACCTGGGACAGCGACGACCTGACGCGGGACGAGGCCGAGGCCCGCGAGGCCTGGCGGCACGGCAAGGCCGTGGTGGAGGCGGGCGAGCACCGGCTGGTGGTGTTCGACGAGATCACGTACCCGCTCAACTGGGGCTGGATCGACGCGGCGGAGGTGGAGGCCACATTCCGCAACCGGCCCGAGAACGTGTCGCTGGTGCTGACCGGCCGTGACGCGCCCGCCTGGATGATCGAGCTGGCCGACACCGTCACCGAGATGGTCAAGACCAAGCATGCCTACGACTCGGGCATCATGGCCAAGAAGGGCATCGACTTCTGATGAGTCCCCCAGCAGGCGGAGTCTGGTCCTGGACCTGACCCCGCGAGAGCAGCGGTGGGCGCTCAGCCTCCGGCGCCGGGCTGGGTCAAGAGCGCGATCCAGATGGAGACGCTGGCCACCACGATCGTCGAGACCACGATGTAGAGGTGCCATGCCTGCCTTCTGATGATCTCGGCCCTTTCGAGGGCCGCTTGGGCCTTGATATCGGCCCTTTCGACGGCGGCTTGGGCCTTGATATCGGCCCTTTCGACGGCGGCTTGGGCCTTGATATCGGCCCGTTCGACGGCGGCTTGGGCCAGACCAGCGGTGACGACCCCCTTGACCTGGGCCAACCCGGTGGCGGCTTGGGCCTTGATATCGGCCCGTTCGACGGCGGCTTGGGCGAAGCCAGCGGCGATGGCCGCGGTGGTCTCGGCGAACCCGGCGCGGAGGTCTTCTTTGGTGGCGACGTTGTCCCAGCCGCTGGGCGGCAGGTGCTGCATCAGGGTCTCAGCGTCGTCTTGTCCCATGACTTGTGCCAGAGTGTTGAACATCGAGGTGCGCTGGGCGCGGGTGAGAGCCATCCTCGGTGCCCTTCGGTCGGCGGATGCGCAGGTGGGGGCGCCTCAGGCGGCTGCTCCGAAGCCGCCGGGCGGCGGCGACGTCCAACCATAGCACACCAAACATCACGATCTGCTATATCGATCTAATTCATTGGCCAACACGTAGCGGGCTGTTGTGGTCGGGATCGATCGGCCCGCCGGGGGATCGACTGACTCTTACGTTGCGCCCGTTAGTCTCGCAGCGGCGGGCTGGACACTCAGGAGGCAGTAATGCGGAGCCATGAAATCGACTACAGGATCTACGGCGACGATCTCCAGTTCGTCGAGATCGAGTTGGACCCCGGCGAGGTCGTGATAGCAGAGGCCGGCGCCATGATGTACATGGAGCAGGCGATCACCTTCGAGGCCAAGATGGGCGACGGCTCCGATCCCGACCAGGGCACCTGGGGCAAGCTCAAGTCGGCGGCCAAGCGGGGCATCACCGGCGAGGGTCTGTTCATGACCCACTTCATGAACAGCGCTCCCCAGGGCAAGCAGCGGGTGGCGATGGCCGCTCCCTACCCGGGCAAGATCCTGCCTATCAACCTGGCCGCGGCGGGCGGGAATCTGCTGGCCCAGAAGGACGCGTTCCTGTGCGCGGCTGCGGGCACCAAGCTCGACATCGCCTTCAACCGCAAGATCGGCACGGGCGTGTTCGGCGGCGAGGGCTTCATCCTGCAGTCCATCTCCGGTGACGGCCTGGCCTTCATGCACGCGGGCGGAACCATCGTCGAGAAGCAGCTCCAGGGCGAGACGCTGCGGGTCGACACCGGCTGCATCGTTGCCTTCCAGCCTCAGATCCAGTATTCGATCGAGCGCGCCGGCAACCTGAAGTCGATGGTATTCGGCGGCGAGGGCTTGTTCCTGGCCACCCTCACCGGGGTAGGCCGCGTGTGGCTGCAGTCGCTGCCGTTCAACCGCCTCGCCGACCGGGTGATCGCCAACATCCGGCCCGGCGGCTCCCAGGGCGAGGGCTCAGTTATCGGCGGCCTCTCCAACGTGTTCGAGCGGCGCTAGGCGCGAGCCGGACAGGCGCCGGGCCATTCGGTCCGCAGCCGGCCCGGTCAGGCGATCGGGACGCTGAACGAGCCGAGCGGGCCGAAGTCGAAACGGAAGTCGTCGCCCGCCGCCACGGCCATCGGGCGGGTGAACGACCCCGACAGGATCACTCCGCCCGCCCGCAGCGACCGCCCCTGCTCGGCGTAGCGCCGGGCCAACCAGACGATGCCCTTGGCGGGATGGTCGAGCACGCCCGCGGCCAGCCCGGTCTCCTCCACGACGCCGTTGCAGTAGGCGATGGCGCCCACCCAGCGCAAGTCTGCGTCGCGGGGGCCAACCGGCGTGCCGCCGGTGACGATCCCGGCGTCGGCCGCGTTGTCGGCGATGGTGTCGATCACTGTGCGGGTGCGGCCGGTGTCGGGGTTGGTGCGGGGGGTACGGGACGCGATCAGCTCCACCGCCGCGGTGACGTGGTCGGTGGCGTCGAGCACATCGTCGACGTTGAGGTCGGCGCCGTAGAGGTCGTCGGCCAGCACGAAGGCCAGCTCAACCTCAAGGCGAAGGTCGCAGAAGTCGGCGGCGGCGATCGGCTCGCCGGGGGCGAACACCATGGCATCGGTCAGGAACCCCGAGTCGGGGGTGTCGATGCTCATGGCCTGCTGCATGGCCCGGCTGGTGAGGCCGATCTTGTGGCCGACCACCCGCTCGCCCCGTGCCAGCCGGATGTCCAGCCAGGCGGACTGAACCCGGTAGGCCTCGTCGATGGTCATGCGCGGGTACACGCCGGTTGTCTGGCGCACCTGCCGGCGCTCTCGCTCGGCGGTGTCGAGCAGTTCGGCCTCGGCGCGGATCTGCTCGACGGTTAGCGCGGATGCCCCGTGCGCTAGCGGGCCGTCGTTCACGGAGCGCCGCCAGGAGCGCGTCGGTCGCTCATGGGATGAGCAGGATCTTGCCGGCGAGGCTGCGGCCCTGAAGCAGCCGGTGGGCCTCGGCCGCCTCGGCTAGCGGCAGCCTGGCCGCGATCCGGATGTCGAGGTCACCCGCCGCGATCCAGCCGAACACCTCCGAGACCCGGGCGTCCAGCTCGTCGCGGGTCGAGATGAAGTCCCCCAGCTTGGGCCGGGTCAGCCACAGCGACTTGCCCATGAGATGCAGCGGCGCCTTGGGCTCCACCGCGCCCGAGGCGTTGCCGAAGGTCACCATCGAGCCCCGCAGGCGCAGCAGGCGCAGGCTGTCGTCGTAGACGGCCGCGCCCACCCCGTCGTACACCACGTCGATGGCCTCGGGACCGACCGCGGCCTCAACCCCGGTCACCAGGTCGGTCGTCGAGTAGTTCACGACGTGGTCGGCTCCCGCGGCCCGGGCCAGCTCGGCTTTGGCATCCGACCCGACGGTGGCCACCACCGCGGCGCCTCGCAGCTTGGCCATCTGCACGATCAGCCGGCCGGTGCCGCCCGCGCCGGCGTGGACCAGGCACCGGTCGCCGGGCCCGATCCGGGGGCAGTCGGTGATCAGATAGTGGGCGGTGAGGGCCTGCACGCCGATGGACGCGGCTGTGTCGAGATCGATGCCGTCGGGCACCTTGTACGCCACCGCGGCTCTCACCACGGCCTGCTCGGCGTAGGAGCCGGGTGATCCGGCCCAGGCCACCCGGTCCCCCGGGGCGAAGCCCTCGGTGCCCGCGCCGACCTCAAGCACGGTCCCGGCCCCCTCCTGGCCCAGTACCAGCGGCAGCGGCATGTCGTAGAGGCCCGAGCGGTGGTAGGTGTCGATGAAGTTCACGCCGGCCGCGGCCACCGCCACCGTCATCTCGCCCTCGCCGGGCACCGGATCGGGCCGTTGCACAAGCCGCATCATCTCCGGTCCGCCGGTCTCGGCGATCTGAACAGCCGCGCTCGTTCCGCCTGCTCCTGTGGTCATCGTCGTGCCTTCCGACGCGGGTTCGACACGAGGCTACGGCCGCAGGCCGGGCACGGCCCATCCATCCTGCGTCGGCGTCAGGTCCACGTCACGTGTAGTTCGGCGGGGCCGCGGAAGGTGATGTTGGGGAAGTAGTCGAGGCGCTGGCCCTCGACTAGGCGCAGAGACGGCAGCCGCTGGGCGAGGATCTCGGTCACGGTCTGCACCTCGAACTTGGCGAGCTTGGCTCCCAGGCAATAGTGGACGCCCTTGCCGAAGGAGATGTGCTGGCTGGCGTTGGGGCGGCCGATGTCGAACCTGTCCGGGTCAGAGAAGATGTCTCCTTGCCGGTTGGCTGACGCGAAGTTCAAGAAGATCATTGTTCCGGCGGGCACCTCGATACCCGCGATGGTGCTGTCGCGGGTGGTGATGCGCCGCCATGCGATCTGGCTGGAGTTGAACCGCAGGACCTCCTCGACGGCGTTGGGTATCAGCGTGTGGTCTTTGCAGATCGCAGCCCAGACGTCACGGCGCGGCAGCAGGCACAGCAGGGTGTTGCAGATGAGCGCCGTAACGGCCTCGTGGCCCGCGAAAGAGAGGCCGTAGATGATCGACTCCACCTCGCGGTAGCTCAGATCGCCGGGGTTGGCCTCGTGGGCGTCAATCAACTCCGAAGCTAGGTCGTCTCCGCGGCACCTGCGCTTGTGGGCGGTGAAGTCGCGGCAGTACCGCCAATAGGCCAGCATGTTCTCGGCGATCTCGACCTGCTCGGCCGGTGTAGGCCGGCCCCAGGAGAACGCCTTGCGATCTCCGCACCAAGCCTTGAGGATCTCGTCGTCGCTCTCGGGAAAGCCGATGAAGCGGAAGATGGTCTCGCCTGGCAGTGGGAACGCGAACGACGCCACCAACTCAGCGGGCGGGCAGGCTGCATCCATCTCGTCGAGCAGTTCATGGCTGCGGCCGCGAATGTAGGGCTCGAGAGCCTTGATCCGGCGATTCGAGAACCCCTGGCGGGTGTATCGGCGGATGCGCCCGTGGTCCGGCTCGGGCCGGTTGGACATTACCGCCACCGGGTCGAAGTCCTCCGCGGAGAGGATCTCCCTCGCCTCCGGTGACAGCGGAAAGACCGGATCCTGAACATTGGTCGACGCGAATGTCTCGTGGTCCGAGAACACGGCCTCGATGTCGGCCATGTCGGTCACCACCACACAGCCTACGCTCGGGGCGTAGAACACCGGATGGGCGGAGCGCAGCGCCGACGCGATGGGGTAGGGATCGGCCAGGTAGTCGTCATCCAACGGGCTCCAAGTCCTATGCGCCGGGCAGCCGGCTGGCGCTGGCGGGATCTCCGCCGGCTGCCGGTGGTAGGTGTTCTCGCTCATTGGCGGTCCGTCCCGTCGCTGGCGGCGGGCGCGCCGTTGCGGGCTGTGCCGCGCTGACCGGATCCGCCGGAGGGAAGACCGGAGTCGTTGGCAGCGGCGAGGTTGGATTCGACCGTTCCGAGGTAGGCGGCACGCAGCCGGTCGGGTTGCTGCTGGATCTGCGATGCCGTGCCCCGCAGCACGACCTCTCCCCGCGCCATCACTACGGCGTTGTCGCCCGCGTTCAGCGCTCGGTCGGCGAACTGCTCCACGAGCAGAAGCCCGATGCCGCTGGCGGCCATCTGCGCTACGGCGTGCAGCATCCGGTCGATGACCGCCGGTGCGAGTCCGAGCGACAACTCGTCGATCATCAGCACCCGAGGTTGTCGCAGCACCGCGCGGGCCAGCACGACCATTTGCTGCTCACCCCCGGAGAGGAGTCCGGCGGCGATCGACGATCTGGCTTTGAGTTCCGGGAATAGCTCGAAGGCGGGATTCAGATGGTCGGGGCCAGCGGTCACGAGGAAGTTCTCCTCGACGGTGAGGCCTTCGAACACCGTCCGTCCCTGCTGGACGTGCGCCAGACCCGACCGGACTCGGCGCTGGCGGGACGACCGCGTGATGTCCGCGCCGTCGAGCAGCACACGGCCGCCGCTGGCGGGCACCACCCCGCTGATGCCGTCCAGCAGAGTCGACTTGCCTGCGCCGTTAGCCCCTAGCAGCACGGTCACCTCGCCGGGCGCCACCGACAGGTCGACCCCTCTCACCACCGGCTGACCGAGCCGGTCCACTCGCAGCCCCTCCACTCGCAGAGCGCCGGGTCGCGATCCGTTCGTGTGCGCCATCTCGTGCCGTTGGGGCGCGGTCATGTCGCAGTTCCCAGGTAGGCCGCCACGACTTGCGGGTTCTTGAGCACGTCCCGGGGCGAACCGGTTGCGATCAGCTGTCCGAAGTCGAGCACCGCCACCGAGTCGCACAGCTCCACGACTGCGTCGATGTCATGCTCGATCAGCAGGACGGCTATGCCCAGGCGGGCCGTGACCGCGGCCAGCGCCTCGACGAACATCTCCCGGTCGGGCCCCGCGAGACCGGCTGTCGGTTCGTCGAGCAGCGCGATCTTCGGGCGCGAGATCAGAGCGGCGCAGACCTCCAGGATCCGGCGCGATCCCACGTCGAGGCCCGTGATGGGGGTCGGGGCCGGGGGAAGAGCGAACCAGTCGAGAGCCTCGGCCACTGGCGTGTCCGTACCGGCGGAGGCGAGCGCGAGGTATCCACCAACGGTCAGATCGTGTGGCGTGTGGCCCTGCTGGAAGCTCCGCCTCAAGCCTCGGAGGGCTCGCTTGCGGGGCGGAAGGGCCGTGATGTCCTCTCCGGCGAGGAGGATGCGGCCCTCGTGGCTGGCCATGAATCCGCTGAGCGCGTCCACCAGGGTGGACTTTCCCGCGCCGTTCGGCCCGATGAGTCCGAAGAAGCCGCCCTCTGGAATCGACAGGCTGACGTCGTCCAGCGCTCTGATCGCGCCGTAAGAAACCGACACTCCCTGTATGTCGAGCACCGTTGTAGTACTTGCCAACGGCACGTGTCCCGACGGCAGCGACCGAAGCAATCGGGTGGCGGGGCCATCCCGGCGACTTGTGCGCAGAGTCCGAAGCTTGCCCACGGCGCCGCGCAGGGCGGCAGCCAGCCCGCCTTCGCCGCGGCTCAACGCGATGACACCGCCGGCAGCGAAGATCATCGGAGCGATGTCCCGCGGCAGCCCGACGTCGCTAAGGAAGTTCGGAATGAGCTGCCCGAACAGGCCAGTCAGCAGGGCGCCCTCGAAGTGTCCGGCGCCGAACATCAGGGCTGCCGTCAGAATCGTCATCGACTCGATCGGCTGGAAGCTGGCGCCGCTCACGATGCCGTTGAGAGCCAGCAGCAGTGCCCCCCCGACGCCCGCGATCGCCGCGCTGATGGCGAAGGCGGAGAGCTTGGTCACCATCACGCTGCGCCCCATCGCGGCGGTCGCACGTTCGCTGTGGCGCACCGAGAACCACCATCGGCCTGTACGAGTGCGCCGCAGCGCGATTACCGCAATGCCGATCCAGCCGAGCACGATCGCGCAGAACAGGAAGAAGCCGGCGTCGCTGTCGGCGAAGCCGGGAGGGCGGACGCGGTTTCCCTCGATGAGACCGGGAAACCCGTCCGCGAAGACCACCCTGGCCACCGCCGCGCTGAACACCAGGGTGAACACGGCCAGGTTCTGGCCGCGCAGCCTGAGTGCGGGGATGCCGATGGCCACACCGGCCGCGAAGGGCACGGCGGCCGCGAACGGGAGCATCGCCAGGTAGGGAAGATCCGTCTTGAGGTTGAGCCAGCCGACCGTCCACGCCCCGATCCCCGCGAAGGTCATCTGGCAAAGCGACAGCAGCCCGGCGTTGTGGTAGATCACGCCCACGCTCACCGCGACTACCGCCGTGATCACCGCGCTGGTCATCAGGAAGAGCCAGAACGGTCCGGCCAACTGCGACAAGGCCGCCGCGGCGCCCAGGTACACCGCGCCGGCGACGAGGTCAGCGCGCCGCATCCCACACCTCGTGGCGTTGAGTCCACGACAGGACTGCTGCCGCGATCAGGAACGGGACCGCGCCGCGGCATTCCGACCACGCCTCGCGGTAAGACGACACCGCTTCGACCACTCCCACTGAGATGCCGCCCACGAACGCGAGGTCGAGCCTGCGAAAGGCCCCGATCAGCGCAGAAGCCATGGCCGGGAAGATGAGAAAGCCCAGACTGGAGAAACTGCCAGGAAGGTTGGACGCGACGACGAGCATCCCCACCGCCGAGATGAAGCCGGTGAACCCCCAAACGAGAGCAGTCCGGGAGAACAGCGGAACCCCGAGCAGCTCGGCCACAACCGGACGTTCCGAGATGGCTCGCACCTGAACGCCCACCCTCGTCGAGCGAAGGACCCAGTCCATGAGCAGGACCGTTGCCAGTGCTACAGCCAGCACGATCACCGTGGCTGCGGTGACGACCACGCTGCCGATCGACACCGAGATGCCCGGAAGGATCACTGGTACCGCTCGGGGCGCGTCCCCGAAGAAGCGGAACCCAGCGGCGAGCAGCCCGACGGTGGTAGCGATCATCGCGGCCGTGCGCACGGCGGTGCTGGCCTTACTGAAGAGGCGGGCGAAGAGCAGCCCCACTGCGGTCGAGAGGACGGACGAGAGGCCGATACCGGCCGCGGCCGCCCACATTAGGCCCCAGCCTCGCTGAACTCCGACGGCGGCGACATAGGCACCGAACGCAGCAACGGCCGTCTGGCTGAAGTTCACCACGCCCGCCATGCGGTGCAGGACGACGATGCTCACCCCGAAGATCGCGTAGGCACCGCCTGCGGCGAGCCCGGCGACAACCAGGGTGAGCATCGTCGCCCCTCGGGGCTCAGCCGGCAGGGGCTAGCCGACTGGTGCCCGTCGGCAGACGGGTCGGTTCCTTGCCGCGCTGCACCATCAGCTGGGAAGGATCACCCAGTCGCCGGCTGCGGGCACCCACTGGCCGTCGCGCAGTTCAACGAACTTCGAAGCTTGGTTGGGAGCGTGGGCATCGCCCGGGCCGAAGGTGTAGGGCGTTCCCAGCAGGGGAGTCTGGTAGGGCTCCAGGTTGAGCATGGCTTCGGCCACGGACTCTCGGGTGATCTCTCCGTCGATCCCGCGGAGTGCCTCTACGAAGATCGTGGCGGCCAGGTAACCGCCCTGGGCGAACGAAGTGAGCGGCACGCCAGCGCTGGTCATCAGAGCCTTCCAGTCGTCGAGTGCAGGAGCGTCCGAGCCGTAGGGCTCGAACTCCGAGTTGGCCCTCAGCCCGTTGCCGGCGCTGCCCAGCTGCTCAGCGATGGCGTCGGTGTAGTACGAGGTGAGCCCTATCCAGACGATGTCGCTCAGGTCCTGGGCGTCGATGGCGCGCCCGACCGCCAGAGCGTGCGGCTCGACGCCGTCGATCACCACCGCCTGGCAGCCAGCGTCTCGGGCCTGCAGCATCAGCGGCGTGGGGTCATCCTCCAACGTGGCGGCCTTCACACGGAGCGCCAGGGACTTGCCGGTGATCGACTCCCAGCGGGCCACCGCCGCGTCGAAGGCGGGCGCGAGGTCCGGGATGACGAACAGGCTGATGTTGCAGACACGGTCCAGGGCCAGGGTCTCCGACGCGTAGTACAGCGACACGGTGATCCCCGCGAAGGGCCCGGTGTTCACCGGAGAGATGTTCGACGACAGGAAGCACAGCGGGTCCACGCCTGTGCCCTGGATCGAATACACCCCCTGCTCGGCGTAGAACCCCGAGTTGACCGCGCATTCGAGGATGCTGGCCGAGCCGACCATCGCCACCACGTTGGCCTGTTCCACGAGCTTGCGGCCGGCGGTCGCGGCCCCTTCAGGGGTGCCACCGTCATCCTCAATGATCAACTCGATGGGCCTGCCGCCGATCCCTCCGCCGGCATTGACCCGGTCGAACACCGCCTTGGCCGCGACCGACGCCTCCGGGAACAGCCCCCCACCGGAGAGTGAGCTGACGTTGCCGACCCGGATCGGTTCTCCGTCCGCCACAGCCGGAGCGGCCTCAGCGGTGGTGTCGTCCTGTTCAGCGCTGTCTGGGTCCGGGGATGGTGCCGCGGCCGCGTCGTCTTCCGTCTCTGCAGCGCCGACATCTTCAGGGGCCTCGGCCTGCGAGCCGTCGCTGGGCTCGGCGGGCTCGCCTGCGGGCTCGGGCGCCTGGCCCGTGTCCGCGGCCGGTGTCTCGTCCTGCGATGGCGAGCTGTCCGCGTCGTCGCCGCATGAGGCCGCGAGCAGGGCAAGCGCGAGCACCGCGGCCAGCGGTGCTGTCAGTCTCTGGCGAGCATTGTTTCTCATGGTCGGTCCTCCTTGGTTATTCGGTGTGCAACTCGGTACGCCTCGGCTCAGGACGACGCGGCCAGCAGCGGCGATGTGTCGGTCCCGCCGACCTGGACGCCTCCCGCCGGGATCACCGCCACCTCGTGCCACAGGCGCAGGTCGATCTCGAAGCCGAGGTCGCTCACCATCGTCAGGAACGAGTTGAAGATGGCCAGATGGGTCGGGTGCGTCCTCGACCAGTCCTCCAGCGACTTGAGGTCCCGGAACCATCCCACGAAGCTCGTGGACTCCAAGTCCTCGCCGTCGATGGTCTGCTCCCTGAGGAATCGGCTGGCTATGCAGCCCGTCTCGGTGTGCTTGGCCAGGAAGTCGATCCCGGCGGTCAGGTTCGGCTCGACGTCCGCGAAGTACAGCGCCCGCTCCGCCTCGCCGCAGTGCTCCCACACCTGTCCCGAGCGGATCAGGCACAGGTTGCCGGGCAGTGGCCTACCTGGTCCGGAGGCCAGCTCCGAAGCGGCGCTGGCCGGTATCCGGTCGCGGGCCGCTCCCCAGTACTCGTGGACGTCGGTGAGCTCAGCCCCCAGCAGGTTGCGCACGCCGGGTGTGGTCTCGGGAGTGGAGTGAAGCGTCTCCCAACGCTCGGCTGGGATGGTCGCGGTCTCCTGTAGCACTCCGGGCCGGGTCAGAGACCGGGAGCGGCGGCACCAGCGTCGCTGCGCCTCCGGGTCCGTCCAGTATCCGAGAAACACGGCCACCTGGTCGTCGGTGTTGACGAGGCGGGCCCGTTCGAGATGATCGGGAGTGTCGGCTCCGCCGGTCAGCTCTGTCTTGATTTCCTCGACGGTCGCCGCGTCGCCGGAGCCCCGCACAAAGATCATCGAGAACGCGGTGCGCTCGGGCAGATCCACCGCGCTCCAAGCCGGAACGTTGGGCACATGGCCCTCAGGTCGGTTGGCAGCCATCGCATCGCTCCTTCGGGCCGTTGTTCAGTCAGCGAGCGGCGCAGGCGCGCCGATGTCGGTCCCGCTCGCAGCCAGAACGGGTGCCTGCGGCCCAGGTTCGCCGACTATCTCCACCGCGGGCTGGGGCCGCTTGTCGAACAGCAGCCGGGTGGCGTCGGGACGGGAGTAGTGGCCGCTGGGGTCGGCCGCCATCTTCGAGATGGGGATGAGCGACAGGTCGACCTCGGCGTAGACGATCCCCTCGGCGTGCTCGTCGAGCAGATCGGAGATGAGCCGGCCGTCGGGGCCGTAGACCCGGCTGCAGCCGCCACCGCCGCCGCCGAGCAGGCCGGCGTGCTGGTCGTTGTCGCAGAACAGCTCCATGCCCGCCGATCCCGTGACGGTGGTGGCCGCGAGGGCGAAGTTCGAGCCCTCCACCGCGTAGATCTGGGTGGCGTTCATGTTCACCTCGATGCCGAGGGCGTGGGCGCCGCCGCGGTAGAGGCAGAAGGAGGGCCAGCTGGCCACATGGACCTGCTCGCCCTGGCTGTACATGGCGAACTTCGACAGCGGCTGGAGGTGCTCCCAGCAGTTGAGCGCGCCGAGCCGGCCGATGCCGGGCGCGTCGAGCACGTGGAGGTGGCTGCCGTTGCCTTCGCCGAACATGGCCCGCTCCACGTGGGTGGGCTTGAGCTTGCGCCGGGTGAACAGCACCTCGCCGTCGGCGCCGAATATGAACTGGGCCATGTACAGCGAGCCGTAGTCCTTCTCGCTGGCCCCCATCACCACGGTGATCTCCTTGTCGGCCGCAGCCTGAGCCAGGCGGTTGAACCGGGCGTCACCGATCACGACCGAGTTGGCGTGGTACTGGGGGACGAACCGCATTCCCATCGCTTGGGCGTCGAGCCACAAGAAGTGCGGATAGCCCGGGATCCACAGTTCCGGAAAGGCGATCAGCCGGGCGTCGTTGGAGGCGGCCTCCGCGATCAGGGCGGTTGCCTTCTCGACTCCCGCGTCGGCGTCGAGCCAGCAGGGCTCGGCCTGTACGGCCGCCACCTTGTAAGGTCCGTCAGCGCTCACAGTCAGATCTCCCTGCGTTGGCGGGCCCGGAGCACAGGCTCCGGATCCGTGTTTTGATTGTTGGTCTCAACGTAGGGAGAGTTGAGCGGCCGGGCCTTGATCATGCGCGAGCAGTTCGAGATGCTCGTGTTCCAGTTCGACCGCCAGTTCCTGATGGAGCGCTGCCCCTCGCCGGAGCGGTTGACGGCAGTGCGGATGTCCAACAACACCACTGTCACCGCCCCAGTGTCGTCGTTCCTGCGCTCGATGAAGCCGCTGGCGCTGGGGAACGACAATGCCGTGTCGCGCCAGTTGGCCACGATCGCACTCGACCTTCTCGGGGTGGCGCTGGCCGATCGTTTCGGCGGCGACGGCAGTCCCACTGCAGGGCGCACGAAGCACTTCCTGAGAGCGTGCACCTACATCAACGCCTACGCGTACGACCCAAACCTCAACCCGCCACGGATCGCGTCGTCCATCGGTGTGTCGCTGCGCTACCTCCATGCCATCTTCAAAGAACACGGCATGACGGTCAGCGAGTATCTGATCAAGCGCCGCCTGGCCCGGTGCATGGACGAACTGCTGAGTCCCATGGCCGCGACCCGCACGATCACCGAGATCGCCCACAGCAACGGCTTCAAGACGTCGGCCCACTTCTCGCGCCGCTTCGCGGAGGCCTACGGCCGGTCGCCCCGAGAGGTCAAGCACAGCGGCCCGTCCGCCGTCCACTGATCGCGGCGGGCTTTCTCACGGGCGCCGGCCCCCGGCCAACATTGCCAGCCGCTCTCTTGCCTCGGCCATCATCTGTTCGACGACGACCGCCGCGGGTGAGATGTCTTCTACAAGTCCGACTCCCTGGCCCATCAGCCACGGCATCTCTTCCCAGTCGGCCTCGGTCTCGGGCGTCGCGAGCAGCACATTGAACTTGCGCATCTCGACGGGGTCACCGCCGAAAGTCGTGTGTCCGATGACATCGAGGCCGTCCCGCTGGGTCGGGACCTCGTCCAGGCGGTCGTTGTACTCGGACACGACCCGGTTCCGTTGCAGCCGCATGGGGTTGAAGTGCGGCATCTCGGGACCGAAGATGGCGCTCAGCACAGTGTCCTCGCCGCTGGCAGCCAGGATGCGCCGCTTGTGTTCGTCGTGCACGGCCGATTCAACTGTCGCGACCATCCGAGTGCCGACCCACACGCCGTCGGCACCGAGGGCGAGCGCCGCCGCGGCCGTCCTGCCGTCGGCGATGCCACCTGCGGCGAGAACTAGGGCATCGTCGCCCACGACGTCGACGATCATCGGGAGGAGGGCCATAAGGGGCAGGCCGGGCATCCCCGCGACGCCCTGGTAGTTGTGGCCCCCGGCCTCCAGCCCCTGCACGATGACCAGCTCGGCGCCGGCGTCGACGGCGCGCTTGGCACCATCGACGCTGCCGACCTGCTCCCAGTAGGCCGTTCCAGCATCGGCGAGCATCGCTCGGTGATTGTCCGAGGGGTGGCCTCAATGCCATGAGACGATCGGGACGCCTTCTTCGGCGCATACGCGGACCTGTGCATCGTTGTCAAAGCAAGTGATGAAGTTGATGTTGAACGGACCGTCGAGCGCGCTGCGGATTGCACGAGTGCGGGCTCGAAGCACCTCCGGCGGTGTGAACCCGACCCCGAGCGCGCCGATGCCGCCAGCCTGCGTCACCGCGATCGCGAGGGCCGGAGTCATGCCTGCGAAGGCCATGCCCGCGCAGGCGAACGGGTGGCGGATCGCGTAGCGGTCGGTGAATCGCGTCCTGATCGTTGCTTCAGTCATGGTCTGTCCTCCGTGGTTGGGTGATGTGGTCCGCGACCTGGGTCGAGGCCCCGATTCCTGGCGGTCGGAAGGGGCGAGTCACGTCAAAGCCTCAACTCGCTCAGCAACGTCGAGGAGCGCCTTATCGTCACCGGCGCGTCCCACCAACTCAAGTCCGACGGGCATGTCCTTTGGGTCTCGGTCCGTCGGAATCGTGATGGCCGGGAATCCGAGGACGCTGGCCAATGCTGGCTGACGGGTGTAGGCGTCGAAGACTCGAACGCTCTCTCCGGCGAGTTCGATGTGAAGGCTGTCCGACACTGGCACAGCGGGGCCGGCGACGGCCGGAAAGCACAAGACATCTATCCCGCATTGGGCGAACCAGGCCGCTAAGGCTTGACGGTCCCTGTCTCGAGAGTGGAGCGCCTCGGAGTAGGACTCGGCGCTTGGGCCGCCATCGGCCACGAGTTCTTCGAGGACCTCGCGCACGTCGGGGCTTCTGACGCGATCAACGAACGACTGCGCATCGAACTCATGCCCGGCGCAGCGGTGGTAGTGCTCGATGCTCCTGAGATTCTCGGCGAGGGCGATTACTAAGCCGTACGCTAGGAGACAGCCAAGATCGACCGGCAAGTCTGTTTCTTGGATCTGCACGACTCCTGCGGACGCCTTGTCCAGGACGGAGCGGGCACTGGCTAGGACGACTGAATCGATGCCAGCCCAGAGCTGTCGGGGAACACCGACCCTGATCGGGTAGGGCCGCGGGGCGAGGGGCGGGCGCGGGCCGCACAGCACCGCATCGGCCAGGGCGCAGGCCGCGACACTTCGAGCGATCGGCCCGACCGTGTCGCGTGTCAGGGAGACTGGCACGACACCATCAAGTGGCCATCGCCCGTTCGTCGGCCGGAAGCCCACGACGCCGCACAGGGCCGCAGGTATGCGGATCGAGCCCCCGGTGTCCGTGCCCAGCGCGAGTGGAACGATGCCGGCAGCGACGGCTGCTGCGGACCCCCCGCTCGAACCGCCGGCGACCAGGGCTGGGTTGTGAGGGTTCCGGACGGCCCCGGACCAGCGGTTGACTGACGTCACCCCGAGTCCGAGTTCGTGCATGGTCGTCTTGGCGGCTATCAGCGCGCCCGCCGCACGCAGGCGGCTCACAACTGGTGCGTCGGCTGGAGACGGAGTTTGTTGCATGGCCGGGCATCCCGCCGTGGTTGCGAGGCCTAGGACGTCGATGTTGTCCTTCACTCCGATCGGCACTCCGTGCAGTGGGCCCCGCTGGTGGGCCGGGATCCGCTCGAGTTCCGAGGCAGCCCTCAGCAGGCCACCGGGGTCGATGCCGACCAGAGCGGCGAGTTCAGTCGACTTCTCGGCGGCTGCGACTACGGACTCAGCTGCAGTAGTGGGCCGGGATGTCGACCGCGATAGCAGGCTGGCTGCGACATTCTCTCGTGTGTAGGCACTGGGCGACATGCAGGCTCCCCGAACGGCACCTCTCGGCAACTCAAGCGGACGCGCTAGCTGCCTCGCAATCCTCATTTGTGGGGAGTTCGAGGCATTGGATCTGGATGCTGACGATCCGCGCTTGAGGAGCGTGGAGCCCGCGATCACTAGTGTGGGCGCGGGTGTACCTCGATGCTGTGAAGCGACGACGTCTCGGCGAGACCGTGAGTGTCCTCAGCGAACACGCCGCTGACTCCCTACAACTCCGGGCGGCACTGGTGAAGTCGATGGCAGCGCTTCTTCGCTCCGACCACGTCGCTTCGTACGTCTGGGACGACGAGTCGGCGTGCTTCGTCGACGGAGTGACCAGCGACGCCGATCCGTCCATGGTCTCCGTGTACGAGCAGGACGCGCAATTCGCCGACCACATCGCCGGGCCGCTCCGAGCCCGCTTGGGTCCGACGCGAGTGTGCGATGTGATTCCCCAGAGGAGCCTGGTCAGGTCGCCCTTCTACGATCACTTCCTGCGGCCCGCCGGTCTTCACTGGGGACTCAATCTCTTCGCGGTGCATGGATCGGTCGACCTGGGTGATCTGCGCATATGGCGAACCAGAGCGCGTGGCGACTTCACTAGTGAGGAGGTCGGGCTCACTCGCCTGCTCTACCCGGCGATCACGGCCGCGCTGCGCCGCTGTGGCCAGGGCGACCGCCGGAGTGGTGACGCGTTCGAGAGGCTCGACGCCGCCGCCTGGCTCAGGCATGTTCACGGGCTCAGCCGCCGCCAGGCCGAGGTGGCTCTGCTTGTGGCGGAAGGGTTCGCCGACAAGGAGGTCGCGAGGCGTTTGGGAATTGGTTTCACCACAGCCCGCACACATCTGAAGGAAGGCCTAGCTCGACTCGGATGCCTCAATCGAAAGGAACTCATCCGCTTCATAGCGCGGTCGCGAGTCGATCCAGACGGTTGCGCCTAGGGCGGCGACAGCTGACTACACTGAAGTCATGGCTGTGGTCTCGATCCGATTCTCAGGGGAACCGGTACATCAACGGCTCAAGGACAGCGCCCGCAGAAGGCGCGTGGGCGTGTCGACGCTGGCGGAGAGGCTCATCGACGAGGGTCTGCGGATGGAGGCCCACCCGGGTGTGGTGTTCCGTGAGGGACCGACGGGTCGCAGGGCCGTGCTCGTGGGTGGCCCCGAAGTCTCCGATGTGATCGGCGCGGTCATCGGAGGTGACGTGCCCGTCGGACAGCGCCGCTCCAGAGCGGCCGAGCTGATGGGGTTGAGTCCGCCGGTGGTCGATGCGGCACTGACCTACTACGCGGACCACACCGAGGAGATCGACGCCGAACTCGCCGAGCGGGACCGGGCCGCGGCCGAAGCCGAGGCTGCCTGGAGACGCCGGCAAGAGTTGCTCGAGAAGTGAGGCTGCTGCTCGACGAGATGCACTCGCCGACCATCGCCCAGGCTCTTTCCCAGTCCGGCTGGGATGTGGTTGCCGTGGCGGCAGAGCCTTTGTTGAGAGGATCCTCCGACGAGGAGTTGCTGGAGCATTGTTGTGCCGTCGAGCGGGCACTGGTCACCGAGAATGTCGGCGACTTCTCGTCGCTGGCGGTCCGCTTTTCCGGCGAGGCGAGGGAGCACTGCGGCTTGGTCTTCACCAGCCCGAGGCGATTCAACCGAGCGTCGCTGGCCTACCCCGCCAATCTCATCAACGCCCTCAGCTCCCTTCTCGAGTCTCCACCGGCCGACGGGCGATCCTGGGTGTGGTGGCTGTCGCGAGGTGGGTAGTGGGACGAGTTGTCGCCGGATCCGCTCAGGTTCTGGGGAGCTCGTCGCGGATGGGGTTTCGGAGGGTGCCGATCTCGGGGACCGTCACCTCCACCACGTCGCCCGGCTTGAGCCACACCGGCGGGTCGAGGCGGGCGCCCGCGCCGGTGGGGGTTCCGGTGAAGATCACGTCGCCGGCGTCGAGGCCGACGAAGGTGGACAGGTAGTTGATCTGGTACTCGATGGCGAAGTGCATGTTGCCGGCCAGGTCGTCCTGGCGCAGTTCGCCGTTGACCCGGGTGGTGAGGTGCAGATCCGCGAGCTCGCCGATCTCGTCCAGGGTCACCAGCCAGGGGCCGATCGATCCGCTGCGGTGCCAGTTCTTGCCCTGGGTAACGTTGAAGCGCCCGTGGCGGATCCAGTCCCGGATGGTGCCCTCGTTGCCGAGCGTCACACCGGCGATGTGGCTGCGGGCATTCTCGATACCGATACGGCGACCGCCGGTGCCGATCACCACCACGATCTCGCCCTCGTAGTCGAGCTGCTCGGACTCCGGGGGCCGCAGCAGGGCCTGCTCGTGGCCGACCAGCGTCTCGGGGAAGCGCACGAACACGCTCGGGTAGGAGTCGCGGCGGTCCTCGGCGTACTCGGCGCCGCGCCCGCCGTAGTTCACTCCGATGCAGATGATCTTGCCGGGACGGGGGAGCAGCCGCTCGAAGACAAGGTCGTCGAGGGCGTGATCGGCGGCGTCGGACGCAGCCCACCCAGCCGCCTCGTCCATGCGGCCCTGGGCGATCAGGTCACCGAGGTCGTTCACGCCGTTGATGCGGTCGGCGAGGTCGACCACCCCTGTCCGGTCGGGTGCGAGAACCCCGAACGACGGGACTCCGTGGGCGGTGTAGCTGAGCAGGCGCATAGACGTCCGTGGGGGGTCGGCGGCAGGAGCGGAACCGTACAATCGTGGCGGACGGGACCGCCCATGCCTCACATCATCATCGAATACTCGGCCAACCTCGACGAGTTGACAGACATCGACGCCCTCGTGGCCGCGGTCCATGAGGCGGCGCTCGACGACGGCCTTCCCGCCCTCGACGCGCTGCGCACCCGGGCCGTGGCCCGCGACCACTACCGCATCGCCGACCGCGACCCGGCCTACGGGTTCGTGGCCGTGACCGCCCGCATCGGCCCCGGCGGCTGTCGAGCGGTTCCTGACCCGGCTCATGGACACCGTCGACGAGGCACTGGCTCCACTGCTGCCCGATCATCCGGTGGCTCTCAGCGCCGAGGTGCAGATGATCGACCCCGCCCTGCGAATCAACCGCAATCACGTCCACGCCCATCTCGCTCAGCGCGACCGCACCTAACCTCACCTGCGTGCGGCGATAGGAGGCGCGCTATGGCAACCGCAGCCAGCTTCACTGCGAACCTCGCCGCGGCCGGGCAGCACCTGGCTCGCTTCTCGGCTGCGCCCACGCTGCACCTGATCGACGGCGAGCCCTCGGCCAGCGTTTCGGGCGAGACGTTCGCCAACACCTCGCCCGTCGACGGGATGCCCCTCGGAGACGTGGCCTCCGGCGACTCGGCCGACATCGCGGCCGCGGCTGACGCGGCTCGGGCGAGCTTCGACGAATGGTCGAGCACGCCGGGCGAGCAGCGCAAGCGGATCCTGCACGCGGTGGCCGACGCCATCGTGGCCAGGGCCGACGAGATCGCGGTGGTGGAGTCGGTCGACACCGGCCAGGCCATCCGCTTCATGGCCTCGGCCGCGCTGCGGGGCGCGGAGAACTTCCGGTTCTTCGCCGACCGGGCCCCGGCCGCGTCGGACGGCCTGGCCCTGCCGTCGGCCCACCATCTCAACTACACCAGCCGCCGGGCCATCGGCCCGGTGGGGGTGATCACGCCGTGGAACACGCCGTTCATGCTGTCCACCTGGAAGATCGCCCCTGCATTGGCTGCGGGGTGCACCGTGGTGCACAAGCCGGCGGAGTGGAGCCCGCTCACCGCCTGCCTGCTGGCCGAGATCGCGCTCGACGCCGGGTTGCCCCCCGGTGTGCTCAACACGGTGCACGGAATGGGCGAGACCGCAGGCCGCGCCCTCACCGAGCACCCCGGCATCGCGGCTGTCGCCTTCGTGGGCGAGTCGGCCACCGGCTCGGCCATCCAGGCCCAGTCGGCGGCGACCCTCAAGCGGCTCCACTTCGAGCTGGGCGGCAAGAACCCGGTGATCGTGTTCGACGACGCCGACCTCGACCGTGCCCTCGACGCGGTTGCGTTCATGATCTACAGCCTCAACGGCGAGCGCTGCACCAGCTCCAGCCGCCTGCATGTGCACCGGAGCATCTACGACGACTTCACGGAGCGCCTAGCGGTCAAGCTGCGCAACATTCCGGTGGGCCACCCCCTCGACCCTGCCACCGTGATCGGCCCGCTGATCCACCCCCGCCACTGCGAGAAGGTGCGCAGCTACATCGAGCTCGCCTCGACCGAAGGCGCCACTGTGGTCTCGGGCACGCCCTGGTCCGACGCCCCGCCGGAGGGCAACTACGTGACGCCGGTGCTGTTCACCGGGGCCACCAACGACATGCGCATCGCCCGCGAGGAGATCTTCGGCCCGGCGCTGACCGCCATTGCCTTCGACGACGAGGCCCATGCCGTCGCCCTCGCCAACGACACCGACTACGGGCTGGCCGCCTACGTGTGGACCGGCGACGTGGGCCGGGCCCACCGGGTGGCCGATACGGTGGACGCCGGCATGGTGTGGGTCAACTCACAGAACGTCCGCCACCTGCCGACCCCGTTCGGGGGCACCAAGCGCAGCGGCGTAGGCCGCGATGGTGGCGACTGGAGCTTCGACTTCTACATGGAGACCAAGAACGTGGCCGTCGCCTTCGGCGACCACCCAATCCCCAAGCTCGGAGGCTGAGACGATGCAGACGCAGATGCTGATCGGAGGGCGCTGGCAGGACAGCGCCAGCGCCGAGCGGATCGAGGTGCTCGACCCGGCCACCGGCGACGGCGTCGCCGAGGTGGCCGCGGGTGGGCCGGCCGACGCCGTTGCGGCCTGCGACGCCGCCGCGGCCGCCCAGCCCGGCTGGGCCGCGACTGCACCCCGGGTCCGCTCGGAGATCCTGCGCGACTGCCACCGGATCATGATCGAGCACACCGACGAGTTGGCTGACCTGATCACCCTCGAGCACGGCAAGCCCCGGGCCGACGCGGTGGGGGAGGTGGCCTACGCGGCCGAGTTCTTCCGCTGGAATGCCGAGGAGACGGTGCGCATCCACGGCTCGATCAGCACCGCGCCCTCCGGCGACAAGCGCATCATCACCCGCCATCCGCCGGTCGGGGTGGTGGTGATGATCACGCCGTGGAACTTCCCGGCGGCGATGATCACCCGCAAGCTGGCCCCGGCGCTCGGCGCGGGCAACGCGGTGGTGGTCAAGCCGCCCCGGGAGGCGCCCCTCACCTCGCTGCGGGTCGGCGAGTTGCTGGCCGAGGCCGGAGTGCCGCCGGGGGTCGTCAATCTGGTCCCGACCACCGCCTCGGGCCCCTGGTTCGACGCTGCGGTGGACCATCGGGCCGTGCGCATGGTGTCGTTCACCGGCTCCACCGAAGTGGGACGGATGCTGCTGCGCCGCTGCGCCGACCGGGTCCTCAAGACGGTTATGGAGCTGGGTGGCAACGCGCCCTTCGTGGTGTTCGCCGACGCCGACCTGGAGGCGGCCACCTCCGGGGCCATGGTGGCCAAGATGCGCCACTCGGCCGAGACCTGCACCGCGGCCAACCGGTTCTTCGTGGAGGCGCCGGCGTACGACGAGTTCGTGGAGCGCCTGGCCGCGGCCATGGGGGCGATGAAGGTGGGCAGCGGCTTCGACCCCGACGTCACCTGCGGTCCGATGATCAACTCCGGCGCGGTGGCCAACATCGACAGGCTCGTGCAGGGGGCGATCAACGGCGGGGCCAGCGCAGTCACCGGCGGCTCGGCCATCGACGGGCCCGGGTTCTTCTACGAGCCCACCGTGCTAGGCGGGGTCGATGTGGCCGCGCCCATCACCCGCGAGGAGATCTTCGGGCCGGTTGCGCCGGTGACCAGCTTCACCGACACCGACGCCATGATCGCCGCGGCCAACGACACCGAGATGGGTCTGATGGGCTACGTCTACACCGAGGACCTGGCCAGGGGCCTGCACGTGAGCGAGCGCATCGAGGCCGGCATGATCGGGCTCAACCGGGGCGCGGTGTCGGATCCGGCCGCCCCCTTCGGCGGCATGAAGCAGTCCGGCCTGGGTCGCGAGGGAGCCTCCGAGGGCATCTACGAGTTCTGCGAGACCCAATATATTGCTGCAAACTGGTAGGTCAGAGCACTAGAGCCTTGCTTGGTTACTGCCCCAGTTACTGCCACCTGTCGGCTCAACTCACCGAGCACCCCAAACCGTTTACGACCACCCGTCGGGACTGTGGGGGACCATAGTGCCCATGCAGTTCCTGACACCGACGGAGGTTCGCCAGAGGCTCCGCATCTCCAAGACCACGCTGGTGCGGTGGATCGAGTGTCCACTCCCGGGCGCTATGGCGACGGCCGGGGCGGCCACGGCCTGAGCCTGCTGCCTTAGGACGTGCCCGCCGCGGTCGCGGCCATCCGGGCCGGTACCGCGTCGGCGGTGGTGAGACTCGCGGTCGAGTTCGTCATCTTGACCGGCTGCCGCTCCGGCGAGGCCAGACACGCGACATGGGACACGATCGAGCGCATCGCGCTCCCCATGCGCAGCGACGGTGCGAGCCAGGTTCTGGGGGATGGTCTCCTCCAGAAGCGACACCTTGGTCGGCCCGAGAGCAGTTGACAACATCATGGCGTGCTCTTCCATGTTGAGGCTCCCTTCCGCATGATCAACGAGCGAGCGAAGTGCGCCGGACACCGGGCCTCAGCACGAAGTCGAGGCTCCTGCGAATAACCTTGCTCTTCGTCATCGGACTGAGAGCGCTGCCGTGAGTTCGCCGATGATGTCGGCTAACGCCTGGCGGCGCATGGTCGGAGTTAGCGACAGCGCGAGGAATCCGTGCGCCATGCCGGTGTAGGTGCCGAGTCGAACTGGAACGTCATGGGTACGGAGTCGCTCTGCGTATCGGGTCCCGTCGTCGCGCAGGGTGTCGTGCTCGGCGACGACGATGTGGGCGGGCGGTAGCTCTCCCAGGTCGTCGGCGTGCAGCGGCGAGATCCGCCAGTCGGTGGCGTCGGCTCCACCGATGTACGCGGCTCGCACTGATTCGAGCTGCCGCCTTGGGATAATGCCGTGGTGGGCCTCGGTGTCGATTGACGGGCTGCTCCAGGCTCTTGCGGAGGGGGCTGGGCGCTGGAGGTCGAAGCAGGTCGCGTGCATCCCGTTGCGCGACGTCCGAGCGCCGGGGCTGGGTCGTCTGTCGGCAGGTGTGCCGATGATGCACGGCTGGGACCCTCGGGAACGGACGTCGTCCGCGGCGGCCCCGCGGATTCAACGGTCGAGCCGCGGGATTCGCAGGGTCAGTGTGGAACCGACGCCAGGCGTGCTCGATGCTGTGAGCGAGCCGTTGTGAGCGTGGGCGAGTTCCCGGCTGATCGCCAGGCCTAGTCCGCTGCCTCCGGTGCTGCGCGACCGGGAGTGGTCGGCTCGGTAGAAGCGGTCGAAGATGTGGGGCAGATGGTGTGCCGGTATGCCTTCGCCGCTGTCTTTGACCGTGATGACTGTTGTGTCGCGGGTCTGCGCGGCCGAGACTGAGACGGAGCCTTGCGGCGGTGTGTGGCGTATGGCGTTTGTGATCAGGTTGTTGAGGATCTGCCGGATGCGTTCGGGATCGAGCAGCCCGATCTGCCCGGATGCCGGATCCCCGCTCAGGGCGACCCCTGCCGCGTCCGCGGCTGGTTGGTGGGCGGCGACGGCGCTGTGGACCAGGTCTGCGACGTCGACGGGCTCGAGGTTCAGGGGCCCCGCCTCGGCCTCGGACAGCTGTTGCAGGTCCTGGACCAGCGTTGCGATGAGGTTGGCTTCCTCCTGCAGCGACGCGATCGTTGCCTGGTCGGCGTCGATGAGGCCGTCCTCGATGCCTTCGAGATAGCCCGTGAGGTTCGCGAGCGGGGAGCGGATCTCGTGGGCTACGTCGTTGGTGAGGGTCTTGCGTGCCTGGTGTTCGGCTTGCAGCGATGCGGCGAGGCTGTTGATCGAGTCGCCGAGCCTGGCGATCTCGTCGATGCCGCCGACGTGGACGCGGGAGTCGAGGTCGCCTGAGCGCACCCGGTCGGCCGCACGGGCGACGGCGTCGAGTCGCCGGGTGAGGCGCTGCGAGACGGCAACCGCGGAGACGGCGGCCGCCGCGATCACGATTCCGATCGCCGCCCAGAACGTGGTCGATCGCAGCGAGGTTGCGAGCAGGTCGTCGCTGTCGTCGCCGTAGCCGATGAAGAGCCGCACGGGCTCAACGTCGAGACGCTCCTGCTCGGGGTCCCGGCCTGCGAGGCCCAACGTGAAGTCCCGGTCGAGGTAGAACTCGCCGTCGCCTACCCCGCGCCGTGCCAGACACGATGCCGCGATGTCGGACTCTGCCGGGGTCAGCGCGCGGTCGGGCCTTGGGACGTCGAGGCCGACCGTCGTGTCTCGGGCAAGCTGGTAGGGCGCCTCGGCCTGGTCGAGGCACTCGCGGAGCCACACCATCTCCAGGGCCGACCGCAGCAGGGACGCGTCCAACCGGCCGTAGTTGATCAGGCTGTCGGTCGGATCGATCACGGACGGCCGGCTCGGCAGGGGGGCCGCGCCGCCGCCGATCTCGACGGCTGTGTCCACGAGGACCTCTCCGGCGAGGGTGGCCACGGCGATGCGTTCGTCGTGGCGTCGGGCCAGGTCGATGACGGTGCCTTCGATTCCGTGCCACCCTCGGGACTCGATGCCGTGGTTGGCGATGGCGTCACGTATCTCCAGTTCTGCGTCGAGGTTGCGTGTGATCTCGGATCGGAGCTCTCGCTCGGCCAGGCGCTGCACGGCAAGGGCGGTCACCGCGATGGAGACGGCTGCCACCAACGCGACCCCGAGCGCCACCCGGGCCGAGAGGCGACGAGCGGCCACCCTCACGGGCTGTCGCTGTCGTCGAGCTTGTAGCCGACGCCGAACACCGTGACGATGTAGGTGGGGTTGGCCGGGTCGGGCTCGAGCTTCTTTCGCAGGTTGGCGATGTGGACGTCGATCGTTCGCTCCAGACCGTCGTAGTCGAAGCCGAGAGCGGCTTCGAGAAGCCCCGCTCGGCTGAACACCCGTCCCGCTCGCTCGGCGAGGGCAACCAGGATCGCGAACTCGCGGGGCGTGCAGTCCACGCTCAGCCCGTCCCTCGTGACCTCGTGGCGGCCGAGATCGATGTGCAGTCCTCGCACGGCGAGTTCGCTGGGAGCCTCGGCGCGGCCGGCGCGGCGCAGAATGGCCCCCACCCTGACCACCAGCTCGCGGGGGCTGAAGGGCTTGACTATGTAGTCGTCGGCGCCGAGCTCGAGGCCATGGAGCATGTCGTGCTCGGCCGAGCGGGCTGTCAGCATCACGATGGGCACCTGCGACTCGCGGCGCAAGATCCTGCACACATCGAGGCCGTCGATCCCCGGCATCATGATGTCGAGAAGCACCAGGTCCGGCTGGCGGCGCCGCACCTGAGCGAGGGTCTCGCTTCCAGTGTTCGACACCGCAACCGCGAATCCCGCCTGCTCCAGGTACACGCGGATGAGGCCGGCCTGCTTCGGGTCGTCCTCCGCGACCAGAATCCGTCCTCTCATGCTCCTCGCCTCCCCTGCCGTCGCCGCGTTTGTGCAGGTCGGCTCAGTGTCGGCCCGCCCCCGGCTGCGGGCGGGACTGGTCAAGGATGCCTCCATCGTCATCAAGAAATCGTGAAGAACCGATCACGCTCCGATATTTATCCGTGCCCCGCCGGCCTGCTCACAGCGCGCTGGAGCCGGGTCGCCCGAAACGGCGAACCGGTCGGCGCGGCTTGCGGCCGCAGCTCGGCAAGCGCTGCCGCCGGGCCGTCAAGTCAGCAACAGACCACCAGCCGATGCGGTCTTTGTCGATCTTGTCCGGTTCGTGGCGTCATCTTCATCACCGCTTGATACGAGGTCGTTACGTTGCTGGGAGAAGCAACCACCAACACACGAAGGAGCTTCAGATGCATCCCCCCGCAACTCGAACACGAACCGCAGTCGCGGTGACCGTCGCGGCGCTGACCCTGGCCGCGGCCGTCACCCAAGCCGGCGCCGCCCCCGAACCCGGCGGGATCGACGCGGACGGCATGCTCGGCGACGGGGTGTCCACCGACCCGGACGATCCCGAGAAGGTCCGCCCGAACGCCGCGCTCTACGAGACGCTTGATGAGCAGGCTGACAGCGGCCGCTTCGAACTGCCCGACGTCGATCCGGAAACGGTCCAAGACGACCACCTCTTCGAGGACCTCGACGAGCAGGCCGGCGCCTGAGATCGCCTGCCTGACCGACAGCTGGACAGAGCACTAGCTGGACCGGTTGCGGGCGCGGTCGATGAAGCTGGCCATCTGGGCTCGGGTGGTCTGGCGTGCCGGGCAGTAGCGCAGCTCGGGTTCGGTGAGACACCCGGTGGTGATGCCCGCAGCGTATAGGGCCTCGATGTCGGCTGCGTGGACGCCGTCGGCGGCGACGTCGGCAAAATCGGCGGGATCGTCCGGGGCGGTCAGGCCCAGGGCGCGGGCCAAGAAGCTGGCCATCTGGGCGCGGGTGACCGCCTCGTTGGGGCAGAATTGCAGCTCGGGCTCGGTGCGGCACCCCAGGGTGACCTCCAACTCGGCGAGGCGCTCGATGTAGGGCGCCGAGCGCCGATCAGGATCGACGTCTGCGAAGCGTGGCGCGCCTCTGGGTTCGGCGTCCGCGCCGTCAATGAGGCGCACCAGCCATACCGCCACGGTCCAGCGCAGGATGGGCTCGTCGGGGCTCCCCCCGAGATCGTGGAGGGTGCGCGACACCAGGTTCGATAGAGAGCATCGGCCCGCGCCCGCGACGACCCGGTTGGGCGGAGCGCCCTTGGGCAGCCCGTCTTGGTCATCGGCCCGCGCCCGCGACGACCCGGTTGGGCGGATCTCCGATGCCGGGCGGCTAGGGAACTCTGGCGATGAACCAGCGCAGCGGCGGCGCCTCCTGGGCCAGGGACTCCTCGTACGCGGCCTCGCTCTCACTCCACGAGGCGATCTCCTCGGGCGTGGGCGACACGACAGTCTTGACCCGCGCGACCACGAAATCGCGGCCCACGGCCAGCTGAGCCCAAGGCTCGCCCTCGCTCCCGTCGATCCCGAAGGCGTCGGCCATGGTCTGCCATCCCCAGCCGGTGCCTTCGGCCGACCAGCCGAGCCAGAGAGGCACTCCGGTGGGATCACCAATGCGGTCAATGTCGCGCCACGCCGGCAAGCCGAAGATGCTGCCGGCTTCCAGACGGCCGCCCAGCGACGGGAATGCGGTGGCCGCGACACCTGAAGGTCCCACGGCCAGTGTCCCTGTGGGCGCGAGATCCTCGAAGGTGGCGAGGGTCGTGAAGGGGCTGTCGTAGCCGGCGCGGGCCACGCTGAAGGAGCCATCGTCGCCCTCCGCACGCCATAGAGCGCCGTCGGCCACAAGGGTGTCGTACAAGTAACCGTGCCGGAACGAGGGCTCCTCGCTCCAGATGAGGCCGTCGGCGGAGGTGACGATCCGGTCGCCGGCGTCGCTGACGACCCTCATGGCGAATCCGTCGGCGCTGACGACCGCCGATTCTGCGGCGCCCTCGTACAGGGCCGCCAACTCCAGGGCCGAACCGTCGCTCGACAAGATCCACGTCAGGTTGTACTCAGGACACTCCAAACGGCTTGACGGTTCCGGCTCAACCGCCGAGAACGTTGCGTAGCCTCCAACCAACCAACACGATGCGCTCGCCCGAAGCCAGCGCGGACTCCACCCATAGATGCCTCTCGCAATCCGGCGACGCCGGCGCCGGATCCGGCGGGACATTCATGAGCAACTCAGTCCAGTTGGCGCCCCGATCATCCGTGTAGAACACCCTGTCGATCACTTCTCGAGGATCGTCGGAGCTGCGGGGCCGTCCCCACGCCAGCCAGCGGTCGCCGGAGATGTCGATGTGACGGACGATGATCCCGTCGGGCAGGGGAAGTTCGGTCCAATCGCTGCCGCTGCCGGTGTAGACGGCTCGCTCGCCGTCGATGACCCGCTCGTCAGCGGTGCCCCAGGCCCGCGCCAGGACACGCCCGTCATCCAAGGACTTGAAGTTGAAGAGGTCGGCGAAGCCCGGATCGATCTCGGTCCATTGCAGCACCGGCCCGGTCGACAGCTCCTCGGGAGTCGGGGGCGCGGGCTCCGCAGGACCGTCCCGCGCGGTGCCGGCTGAGCCGTCCGGCGCGGGCTCCGCAGGACCGTCCCGCGCGGTGCCGGCTGAGCCAAGCCCGGAGATGCCATCGTCCCCTACGGCCGTGACGATGACGGTCGTCGCAGTGTCGCGTTCGAGCACGTTTCTCCAGACCACCCCTCCGACCACCACTGCAACCGAAGCGACCACGGCCATGGCGGTCCGACGAACTGTGCGGCGTCTTGCTCGGGCCGCGGCCAGATCCGCAATCGCCGCCATCGGGGGCATCACGGGCGGCGCGGCGGCGTCGACCCGGTCGCCGATGGCCCCGGCGAGGGCCGCGCCCAAGTCGTGCTCATCGTCTGCGGCGCTGCGGTCCGAGCCGGCGCCGGCACCGGGCGGAGCGTCGGCTCCAGCTCGAATGCAGTCACGGAATCCGCGCTCATGAAGGTTCTCGTTCATTGCTTGATCACCTCCCGGAGATCAGCCAAACCTCGTGAGATCAGGCTCTTGACCGTGCCCGGGCGCACATCCATGGCCTCGGCGATCTCCCGCTCGGACATCTGCCCGTAGAAGCGCAGCACCAGGGCTGTCCTTCGCTTGGGTGACAGCTTGTCCAGAGCGTCGATCAGATAGTCGTCCTCAGACGCGGCGCTGGGGGTGTGCGGCCGGAGTCCGATCCTTCGTCTCACCCTGCGCTTGCGAAGCTCGCTACGGGCCCCGTTCACGACCGCGACTCGCAGGTAGGCAACAGGCTCGTCGAGGCGGCTCCAACGCTCGAACACCTTGACGAAGGCATCCTGCACGATCTCCTCGGCACATTCGGAAGTGTCCACCAGCCCGCGGGCCAACCTCACCATCGGCGGGTACTGAGCGCCATAGAGGTCGTAGAAGCCCGCCGCCGTCGCAGCCTCGTCTCGTGCCGTCGCCGCGTGCATCGCCATAGACGCTACGGATGCCATCAACATCTAAGGACGGTGACCTCCACCGGTGGATGCAAGTGATCGGCCATGATGGCCGGTCGCACACCAGCATCCGATCCGGTGGAGGTTCACAGTATGGCACAGCGTCTTTGCTTCGACGAACGCGCTCGCGTCGAGGCCATGTCAGCCGAGGGGGTCAGCGTCGCGGTGATGGCGGCTCGCTTGGGCAGGGATCCATCGACGATCCATCGTGAGATCAAGCGCGGCGGCGTGGGGGGCAGCTACCGCGCCGAGGCAGCGCAGGCGGCCTCGGACGCCCGGGCGGTGAGGCCCAAGACGCCCAAGCTCGCCGCCGATGCGAGCCTGGCGCGTGCGGTCACAGAAGGGCTCAAAGCTCGCCGGTCGCCGCATGCTCTCTCAGCGGAGCTGCGCGCAGAGGGGCACAGGATCTGCGCGGAGACGATCTATCGGGCCTGCTATGACCACACCGGCGCCGGGGGCCTGCCAGAGGGCTGCTGGCGGCTGCTGCCGCGGCGCTGCCGACGGCGCAAGCCCAGGGGCCGCCACAAGCGAAAGCGCAGCCCGCTGGGCGTTTTCAAGCCCATATCGCAACGTCCAGCCAGCGTCGAGGACCGCCGCGAGGCCGGGCACTGGGAGGGCGACTTGATCATCGGCGCCAACAACCGGTCCGCGGTCGCGACCCTCGTGGAGCGCACCAGCCGCCAGACCCTCACAGTGGGACTGCCCCACGGCTACGACGCCCCCAGCACCGCGCAGGCGGTCACCGCGGCGCTGGCCCGCCAGCCCCGCCACCTGGTCAAGACCCTGACCTGGGACCAGGGACGCGAGATGGCCCGCTGGGCCGACATCGAGGCCGCCCTGGGCATCGAGGTCTACTTCTGTGACCCGCACTCGCCGTGGCAGCGCCCCACCAACGAGCAGACCAACGGACTGCTGCGACGCTGGCTGCCCAAAGGCACCGACCTCAACATCGGCACAGTGCGCCTCGCCGTCATCGAGGACCACCTCAACACCATGCCCCGCAAGCTCCACGACTGGGACACAGCCCACAGCGTCTATGCTGCCCTCACTTGCAACCACCGGTAGAGCTTGCCGACGCACGAGGGGGCTGTTCGGTTCCAGACTGGTGCCTGCAAGGAACCGTCCATCGCCACGCTCACCTACCCGATGAGCGCCAGCCGATAGCCCCAGCCGCCGACGGACTCGCCGTCTCTCACCAAATCTGCACGGATTGTGTTCGTATATGACGCGTTTCTCTACAGATTTCGGTGCAGGAGGCTTTTCTGGTGGGCGCGCCAACCCCCGGCACCGCACCGGTGGATCCAGGCTTAGGCAGGGAACAGCCGCGCCGACACCGTGCCCAGCGGAACGAGGGGCACGAGTAGACTCCACTGCCACCCTATGACCATGCGGAAGACAGCGTCCGGACCCTTTGCGTGTCTCTCCAGGCAGGTCCTTTGCGTCCTCGCCTGCGCCGCGCTGCTCGGTCTCGAGTCGGCCGCGGAGGCGCAGACCGTGGATTCCGATGACGAGGATCCCGATGAGGTGGCGGTTCCCGCTGACTGGGCGCTGAAGCCGGCGGGTGTCGGCGCGGGCGGGTCCTTCCGGCTGCTGTTCGTGACCACCACCACCCGCGACGGCACCTCCGACCAGATCGGCGACTACAACACCCATGTGCAAGCGGCGGCCGCCACCGGCCATACCGCCATCCGCAGCTACAGCGCCCAGTTCCGGGCGGTCGCCAGCACCGACCCTACCGACGGTGTCGACGCCCGCGACAACACCGCCACCACGGGGACCGGGGTCCCCATCTACTGGCTCGACGGGGCGAAGGTCGCCGACGACTACGCCGACTTCTACGACGGAACCTGGGACAGCGGGGCCGATGCCGCCCTGGACGAGGAGGGCATGGCGGCGAGCGGCGTCGCTCTGGCGTGGACCGGCTCGGACGTGGACGGAACCGCCCACGCGACCGCGTACCTGGGCGTCGCGTCCGGCCATATCCAGGCGGGACCTCCCAACATCGCCGCCAAGGCGCTCAGCGTCTCAGCGGTGAACCGGAATACGAGACTCCCCCTCTACGGACTCTCGCCGGTCTTCCGGGTGGCGTCGCCCCCCACGGTCAGCGAGGTCCGGTTCGCCTCCACCCCGCCAGCGGGCCAGAACAACACCTACAAGCTGGACGACACGATCACCGTGGAGGTCGTGTTCAGCGAGACGGTGACGGTGACCGGGACCCCGGCGGTGGAGCTCCTGATCGGCGCGGCGACGCGGGACGCGGGCTACACCGGCGGCAGCGGGACGGACACCCTGACCTTCGCCTACCAGGTGGCCAACACCGACGAGGACACCGACGGCGCGGGGATCGCCAAGGACGGCCTGAAGCTCGACGGCGGGACGATCAAGAACGCCGCCGGCACCGCGGACGCGAACCTCGCGCACGCCGCGGTGGCCGACGACGACACGCGCAAGGTCGACGGGGTGGCACCGACCGTCAGCACGGTGGAGATCACCTCGACGCCGGGCGCGGAGGGGTTCTACGAGGACGGCGACGCGATCCGCATCGCGGTGGCCTTCAGCGAGGCGGTCGAAGTCGGAGGCTCGCCGGCGATCGGCCTGACGGTCGGCAAGACCGAGCGGGAAGCGGGCTTCGAGGAAGTCCCGGCCGCCACCCCGGCGACCGCGGCGTTCGAGTACGCGGTGGGCGCCGTGGACTTCGACCCGGACGGGGTCGGCATCCCCGCGAACGGCCTCTCCGGCGGCACGGTCCACGACCTCGCCGGCAACGAGGCCGTCCTCGACCACGAGGCGGTGGCCGGCAGCGCGGCGCAGAAGGTGGCGGGCTCGGTGGGCACGCCGAATGTCTCCATCGAGGGCGTGATCGGCCGGGAGGACATGGACTCCGCCTCGTTCACGGTGTCGCTCGCCTTTCCGTCGGACTTCGACGTGAAGGTCGACTACGCGACCTCGGACGGAACCGCGACCGCAGGGTCCGACTACACCACGACGAGCGGGACCCTGACGATTCCCGCGGGGAGTCCCCGGGCGACGATCGCGGTCCCCATCCTCCCCGACACGGACGACGAGGCGGACGAGACCTTCTCGGTGACGCTCACCCGGCCGACGGGCGCGCTCCTCACCATCGCCACCGCCGAGGCGACCGCGACGATCAAGGACGACGACGGCGACACCGAGGCGTACTTCGGCCGCACGGCCTACAGCGTCACCGAAGGCGAATCCAGGACGATCACCGTGAACCTGATCCCCGCGGCCACCCGGTTCACGCGGATTCGGGTGAGGACGGCGAATCGGGGGACGAGCAGCGCCGACTACTCGGTGACGCCGTCGGTCGTGACCTTCAGGACAGGCGAAAGCTCGATGGAAGTCACCTTCACCGCAACGAGCGACCAGGCGGGCGACGACGGCGAGCAGGTGCTTCTGCAATTGAGCCCCGGTATAGGCGGCGCCAGCGCCGGCGACGACGCCACGGTGACGATCCGCGACCCCACCGGTCCCGAGGTGTCGATCCGCGCGCTGCGGGAGCGTGTCGAGGAGGGCAGCGACGTGGTCTTCGAGCTGACCCGCGACGGCGACAGCGCCGCGGCGCTGGGCGTCGGGCTGGAGCTGGAGTTCCACGACAAGATTGTTCGCGCCGGGGACCGGGTCGTCGCCGGTGGTGGTCTTCGCCCCCGGCGCGGCCTCGGCCCGGTTCTCGCTGCCGAGCATCGACGACGAGACGAACGAGGGCAACGGCCGGCTGGCCGCGACCATCGTCGAGCGCGCCGGCGCCGACTACCGGATCAGCGCCGCGGCGCGTTCGGCTAGCACGATCATCCGGGACGACGACGTCCCGGTGCTCACCATTTCGGTGGACAAGAGCGCGGTCTTGGAAGGGGAGAACTGGATTAGGACCACGCGGCGCTCCGGGTTCAGCGACACTTCCCTCCAGTACAACCAACGATTCCGCACGACCTACCGATTCCTCCCGCCCCATCCGGCCAGAATCAACAACATTGTCTTTCCGGGCGACATCTCGGCCGGCTATCTCGAGGATGCGAGCCCGAGGAGGATACCTCCCAGCGATGTCGGCCCGCTCGGCACCATCGTGGAACGGGAGTTGCTGCCCTTCGACGAGAGCGCCACGCCCTTCGACCCGCAGTACACGCTCGGGGAGCCGCACTCGTACCGGGTGGACATCAGCAACGCGCGCCCGTTCGTGAAGATCGAGGCGCTCAGCCCGTCGCTCCTCACCGAGGGAGCGGCGGCGGAGTTCCGCATAACCCGGATCGACGGGATCGGGCTGTCCGCCACCTTCGACCTCGAACTCGTGGTCGACGTCGAGCAGACGGGCGAGTACGTCACCGGAGCGACCGGCCGGCGGACTATCACCGTCCCGGCCGCCATCGACCAGCCGGTCTTCACCCCCCCGACCGACGAGTTCACGCTCTCGTTCGCCACCGAGGACGACGACCGGCACGAGGCCGCGGGGACGCTGAAGGTGGTCATCGCCGATCCGCCCACCGGCGCGAGCGACGACGCCACCACGCTGCGCACCTACCAGATCTTGTTGCCGCGCGAGGCGTCGCTGGACCTCGCCGACAACGACGACGAACCGGAGCTGGAACTGCCGGGATCCCTGACGACCCCGGAGGAGGAGGCCACCCTGGAGGTTCCGGTCAACCTCAGCAACACGGCGGACCGGCAGATCAAGATGAAGTGGCGGACGAAGCCGGCGACGGGCCCCGGGGATCCGGCGGCGACGGCCGGGACCGACTACCAGGCGGGCAGCGGCGAACTGGTCTTCGAGCCGGGCGAGAAGGCCAAGACGGTGACGATCGCGATTCTGGACGACGTGCTGGTGGAGGACGACGAGCGGTTCCTGGTGGAGGTGTACGACTTCGAGGGGCCGGTGCGGGGAACGGATCCCTCGCAGATCGAGGTGAGCATCCCCAACCGGGACACCGCGCCGACGATCACGGTCGCGGACGAGAGCGCGGACGAGGCGAGCGGACCGCTGGTCTTCACAATCGGCCTCAGCGAGGCCTACGCCGCCGAGGCGACGGCGTCCTACCGCTTCGTGCACGGGAACACGAGCGACGCCGACTTCGCCTCCGCGCCGGCCTCGGGGACGGCCCGCTTCGCCGCCGGCGAGACCGCGTTCACCATCTCCCTGCCGCTGGTCGACGACGCGCTCGACGAGTTCGACGAGACCCTGACGCTCGTCGTCGACAACCCGGTGAACGCCATCCTCGACGCGGACCCGACAGTCGAGTCCCTCGAGGCCGTCGGCACGATCCGCGACGACGACCCGGAGCCCGTGATCTCGATCACCGGTTCCACCGTCGAGGAGGAGGCCGGGCCGTTGCGCTTCACGGTCTCGCTGGATGCACCGAGCGGCAAGGAGGTCGGCTTCGCCTGGGAGACCCTGGAGGCGGGCGAGGGCTCGGTCGTGAGCACCGCCTCCCGCACCGACTACATCGCGGCCTCGGGCAACCTCGTCTTCAGCCCCGGGGAGACGAAGAAGACGATCGAGATCACGCTGGTCTCGGACGAGGCGGAGGAGGAGGACTACGAGACCGTGGTCGTGAGGCTCTCCGGCATCACCCACGCCACCTACCCGCCGGGCCCGCCCCGCGCCGCCGGGAGGATCACCGACGATGACCTGCCGCTGGTGACCATCGAGATCGTCGGCGCGGCGGTCCGGACCGAGGGCGACCGGATCAGCTTCCGGGCGCGGCGCACGGACTCCGATCTGCACGACAGCCTGACTGTGTTTGCACACACAGTCCCGACGGGGAGTTTCGGCGTCCTCGGCGCCAATCGTATCTGCCTGATCACGATTCCCCGTGGCCAAAGCTCCGCGGTCGGGTGTTACCGGAGCACCTCCGACGACCACCGGGACGAGCCGGACGGGTCGGCCACCGGGGAGCTCCGGCCGCACCCGAGGGGGTACCGGATCGGGACGCCGTCGGAGGCGACCTTCACGATCCGGGACAACGACCCCACCCCGGTGCTGAGCATTGACGACCCCACGGTCTCCGAGGGCGACGGGAAGGTCGTCTTCACGGTGGAGCTGAGCGGCGAGAGCGACGCCACGATCTCGGTGCCCTACACGCCGGCGGCGGGGACCGCCACCCTCACCGCGGACTACTTGAATCCGACGGCGCCCCTCACCTTCGCGCCGGGAGAAACCCGCAAGACGCTCGAAGCGACCGTGCTGGACGACGACATCGAGGAAGCCGACGTCGAGACCTTCACCGTGACGCTCCGCGCCACGCCGGGCGCGGCGGTCGGGCCGAACTCCGTCGGCACCGCCAGGATCCGCGACGACGACCTGCCCACGGTGGCGGTCGAGGCGGTGGCCGCGGAAGTGACCGAGGGGGACGCCTACGGCCCGCGGTTCACGCTGACCCGCACCGGCGACCTGAACCGGCAGATCTCCGTGGTGCTCCGCATTGCCCAGCCGGTCGGGGACGCCGCGTTTCACAACGGCCGGCCCCTCGGCAGGAACGAGGTCCGGGCGGAGTTGGGCATAGGGGCCTCGATCGATTCGTTTACCTTCGAGGTGCCCATTCGCCCCGACGGCCGCGACGAGGTGGACGCCGAGATCCGGCTGACCATCGAGGAGGATCCCGCCTACCGCATCGTCGCCGGCAAGGAGTCCGCGACGGTGACGGTGCTGGACATCGATCCGCCCCCGGACCTGAGCGTCGCGGCGAGCTCCGGGAACGAGGGGGACGGGAGCATCCCGTTCACTGTGACCCTGAGCGCGGCGAGCGACAAGGAGGTGACGGTCGGCTACGGCGTCACCCCGGGCACCGCCGAGGCCGGCAGCGACTACACCGACGTCAGCGGGACGCTGACCATCGCGCCCCGCGCCCGCAGCGGGACGTTCAGCGTGCCGCTCCTCGACGACGCGACCGACGAGGACGACCAGACCTTCACCGTCGATCTCGAGAACCCCGTGAACGGCAACATCGCCACTGTCGATCTCGAGAACCCCGTGAACGGCAACATCGCCACCGGCTCGGCGACGGGCACGATCGTCGACAACGACGGCCCGCCCGCGCTCCGCATCGCGGACGAGGCTGGCGCCGAGGCCGACGGCACCATCGTATTCGCGGTGGAAGTGACGCCGCTCAGCGAGAAGACGGTGAAGGTGCAGTACCGCACCGCCGACGGGACCGCGGCGGCCGGCAGCGACTACACGAGCAAGACGGGGACCCTGACCATCGCCCCCAAGACCGCCGACGGGGAGTTCGAGGTGGATCTGCTGACCGACGCCCTCGACGAAGCGAACGAGACCTTCACCGCCGAGCTCCACACTCCGTCCAACGCGACGCTGGCGGACGCCTCCGCGACCGGGACCATCCTCGACTCGAACGGCGACCCGTCGCTCTCGGTCACCAACGCGACCGCCGGGGAGAGCGACGGCGGGATCGAGTTCACCGTGACCCTGAGCCCGGTCAGCGCGCAGACCGTGACCGTGGATTGGGCGACGGCCGACGGGACCGCGGCGGCGGGCAGCGACTTCGCGACGTCCAGTTCGGGGGCCCTCAGCTTCGCCCCCAACGAGACGACGAAGACGTTCCGCGTGACGCTGATCGCCGACCAGGTGGACGAGGACGCCGAGACCTTCCACGTGGACCTCTCGAACGCCTCCAACGCCGGCATCGCCATGGCCCGGGCCACCGGGACGATCACCGACGACGACGAGCGGGGCGTGGTCGTCTCGGCGGAGTCGCTGGAGGTGGTCGAGGAGTCGTCGGCGGCCTACTCGGTGCGGCTGGCCACCCAGCCCACCGCGACGGTGACCGTCGAGATGGCCACCGATCTCGGGACCTCGGACGCCTCGGTGGACCGGACGACGCTGACCTTCACCGACCAGAACTGGAACACGCCGCAGGAGATCGCGGTGTCGCTCAAGAAGGACTTCGACGCGGTCACCGATCCCGACGTGGCCCTCGCGCACACGGTGAGCGGCGGCGACTACGAGGGCCTCGCCGCGCCCTCGGTCAGTGTGAGCTTCGTGGACAACGACGAGATCATGCTGATCACCACCGTGTTCGACCCGGTCGCGCCGGGCGCGGTGGGCGAGGTGGTGGCCGAGGACGCCGGCACGGTCACGATCACGGTGACCGCGACCACTACGGGCCCGAACCTGCCGCCGCCCGACCTCAGGCTGACGGTGGGCAGCCGGTCGGTGACCGCGCGCTTCGGCTCGGACTACGTGAGCCTCTCGGAAATCGTCAACCTGCCGCCCGACGCGTTCACGCTGATCGACGAGGGGGCGCGCTACCGGGCGCAGACGACGCTGGAGCTCACCCTCGTGGACGACCTGACGGAGGAGCCCGAGGAGACCTTCAACCTGTCGTGGTTGTCGCCGTGGCTGTACCGGCTGCTCCTGCCGGGGGCGCAGGGCCGCCAGCCGGTCACGATCCGCGACGACGACCCCCCGAGCGTGGCGCTCTCGAGTGACGACGACTTCCCGGCGAACGGGACCTTCACCGTGAAGCTCGCCTTCAGCAGCGAGGTGGACGCGACCACCCTGGCGCTCGGCGACTTCGAGGTGACGAACGGCGCGGCGGAGAACCTCCGGGGCTCGGGCGACGCCTGGACGGTGGACATCGCTCCCGGGCGCGGGCTCGCCGACGCGGAAGCAGTGGTGACGCTGCCGATGGACGCCTGGGCCAACGAGTCCGGGAACACCAACCTGAAGGCGGCCACCGCCCGCTTCCGGGTGGACACCCGCGCGCCGGAGCTCGTGAGCGCCGCCCTCGACCGCTGGACGCTGACGCTCCGCTACGACGAGACACTCGATGAGGACTCGGAGCCGCCGGCCTCGGCGTTCACCGTCTTCGTCGGGACCAGGGAGGCCGAGCGGACCCCCACCGGGGTCGAGGTCAGCGGAGACACCGTGACGCTGTCGCTCGCTACCGCGGTGGCGGGAGGGCAGCCGGTCAAGGTCAGCTACCGCCCGCCGGCGGCGAATCCCACCCGGGACCCGGCCGGGAACGACGCGGCCGCCCTCGCCAAGGAGTCGGTGACGAACAACTCGCCGGCGGCGCCCAACCTGGGCTTCGAGCTGGTCGAGAGATCCGACGATCCCGTGCCCGGGCTGCCGGCGCCCGGCGAGTTCTGCATCCGGGTGATCGCCTCGACGCCCTGGGACCCGAGCGGGATCGGGAGCGCGCTCAAGAGCGGCCTGACGCTCGGGAACGCCGTCTTCGCCGACGGCCCCGACTGCGCCTCGGCGGCGGACGAAATCACCGCCACCTCCATCACCCTGGGAGTGCGGGCCGCCGACTTCGACGGCGACGTCACGGTGAGCCTCCCGGCGGAGACCCTCGAGACCGCCGACTCGGGGATCGGGATGCGGGAGTACTACGCGGCCTCGTCGGACCGCTTCCAGGTGGGGGCGAAGCGGCCCGCGGTCACGCTCAGCAGCACCGCCAGCGCCGACGTGCTAACGCCGTTCGACGTCACGATCTCCTTCGACGAGGCGGTCACCGGCTTCGCGGCGGCCGATGTCTCGGTGGCGAACGGGACGGCGTCTGCGTTCACCGAGACCGTGGCGGGGCGGACCTGGACGGTCCGGGTCGCGCCCGCCGCCGCCGGCACGGTGACGGTGAGCGTGGCGGCGGGGGCGGCCGCCGATGCGAACGGCAACCCGAGCAAGGCCGGGACGCTCGCCCGCTCGGCCGCGACCCCCGAGGTCAGCGCGGTCCGCTTCGCCTCGACCCCGCCCGGCGGCCAGCCCGCCTACGGGATCGACGATGCGGTCACGCTGGAGGTGGAGTTCAGCAACGCGGTGACGGTGACCGGGACGCCGCAGCTGGACCTGTCCGTCGGCAGCCGGACCCGGCAGGCGGACTACACCGGCGGCAGCGGCGGAACGGTGCTGACGTTCTCCTACCCGGTGGTCTCCGGGGACGAGGACACCGACGGCGCGGCGATCCCCGCCAACGGCCTGAAGCTGAACGGGGGGACGATCCAGAACGCGGTGGGGGCGACGGCCGCCGAGCTTGCCCACTCCGCGATGGAGGGGGGTGCCGCGCAGAAGGTGGACGGCATCGCGCCCTCGGCGACCGGCGCGGCGGTGGACGGCGAGACGCTGACGGTGACCTTCGACGAGGCGCTGGACGAGATCGCGGAGCCCGCGGGCGGCGACTTCACGGTCACCGTAGCGGGGTCGGCGCGGGCGGCGTCCTCGGTGGAGGTGGACGGGACGACGGTGACGCTGACGCTCGCGAGCCCGGTGGGGCGCGGCGAGACGGTCACCCTCACCTACGCGCCCGGCGCCGACCCGGTGCGCGACCTGGCGAAGAACGACGCCGCCGCGATCAGCACGGCGCTCGAAGTCGAGAACGAGACGCTGGCCGCGCCGGACGCGCCCACCGGCCTCAGCGCCGCGACGAGCACGACCGATCCGCTGCGCTCGGTGGTGCTGACCTGGACGGCGCCCAGCGACAACGGCGGCGCCGCGATCACCGGCTACCGGATCGAGTCCTCCGACGACGGCGGCGGCCCGACCGGGACCTGGACGGATCTGGAGGACGACACCGGCAACACCAACGCGTCATTCACCGACAACACGCTCGCACCGGGCATGACCCGCCACTACCGGGTGTCGGCGATCAACTCGGTCGGCCCCGGCGAAGCCTCGGACGAGGACGACGCCACCACCGGCACGGTCACCGCCGTCTTCGGCGCCGCGACCTACGCGGCGACCGAGGGCGCCGGGGTGCAGGTGACGGTGACGCTGACCCCGGCGTTCGGGGAGGCGGTGACGATTCCGCTGACCGCGACCCCGCAGGGGAGCGCGGCCGCCGACGACTTCACGGCGCCGACGACGGTGGCTTTCGGGGCGAGCCAGACCACGAAGACCTTCACCTTCAGCGCCACCGCCGACACCGAGGCCGAGACCGGCGAGAGCGTCCTGCTCGGCTTCGACACGCTGCCCGCCGGGGTGGTCGCCGGCGCGCAGTCCACCGCCACGGTGACGATCGCCGACGCAAACCGGCCGGCGACGGGGAAGCCGGCGATCACGGGGACGGCGCGGGTGGGGGCGACGCTGACCGCGGGCGCGGGGACGATGGCGGACCCCGACGGCCTGCCCGCGGAGAGCGCGTTCAGCTACCAGTGGATCGTGAACGACGGCACGACGGACAGCGACGTCGCCGGGGCGACGGCGAAGACCTACGACCCGGTGGCGGGGGACGAGGGCAAGACGCTGAAGGTGCGGGTGGACTTCAGCGACGACGCGGGGAACGCGGAGAGCCTGACGAGCGATCCCACCGGGCCGGTGGCGGCGGCCAGCGCGCGGGTGGTGACCCTGGTGCTGACCCCGGACGAGATCGGCGAGAACGGCGGGGTGAGCACGGTGACGGCGACGGTGTCGCCGGCCTCGCCGGCCGCGTTCACGGTGGAGGTGGCCGCGGCGCCGGTGGCGCCGGCGGTGGCGGCGGACTTCACGCTGAGCGCCACGCCGACGCTGAGCTTCGCGGCGGGCGCGACGGCGAGCACCGGGGCGGTGACGGTCACCGCGGTGAACAACGACTTGGACGCGGCGGACAAGGAGGTGACGGTGTCGGGGACCGTGACCGGGGGGACGAACGTTCCGGACCCGGCGGCGGCGACGCTCACAATCACCGACGACGACGCGCCGCCGAGCGCGACGATCGCCGACGCGAGCGCGCCGGAGGCCGACGGCACGGTGGAGTTCACGGTGACGCTCAGCGAGGCGAGCGGGCGGGAGGTGGCGGTGCCGTGGACCACCGCGGACGGCACCGCGACCACCGCAGACTCCGACTACACGGCGGTGACGGACGGGAGCGTGATCGTCGCCATCGGGGCCACGATGGCGAAGATCATGGTGTCGGTGACCGACGACGAGAAGGAGGAGCCGCACGAGACGTTCACGGTGACCCTGGCGGCGCCGGCCGACGGGAGCGCGACGCTGGGCACCCCGTCGAGCGCCACGGGCACGATCACAAACGACGACACGAACAGCGAGGCGACGGGGCAGCCGGAGATCACCGGGACGGCGCGGGTGGGCGAGACGCTGACCGCGGGCGTCGGAACGATGGCAGACGCCGATGGCCTGCCCGCGGAGAGCGAATTCTCCTACCAGTGGATCCGCAACGACGGAACCATGGACAGCGACATCGCCGGGGCGGCCGGGATGACCTACGACCCGGCGGCGGCGGATGTGGGCAAGACGCTGAAGGTGCGGGTGAGCTTCACCGACAACAAGGGCAACGACGAGAACCGGACGAGCGATCCCACGGCGGCGGTCACGGCGGCGAACCGGCCGGCGACGGGGAAGCCTTCGATCACGGGCACGCCGCGGGTGGGGGCGACGCTGACCGCGGGCGTCGGAACGATGGCGGACCCCGACGGGCTGCCCGCGGACAGCGCGTTCACCTACCAGTGGATCAGCAACGACGGGACGACGGACAGCGACATCGGCGCGGCGACCGGGAAGACCTAGACCCGGTGGCGGGGGACGAGGGCAAGACGCTGAAGGTGCGGGTGGACTTCAGCGACGACGCGGGGAACGCCGAGAGCCGGACGAGCGATCCCACCGCGGCGGTGGCGGCGGCCAGCGCGCGGGTGGTGACCCTGGTGCTGGCCCCCGGCACCATCTCTGAGAACGGCGGGGTGAGCACGGTGACGGCGACGGTGTCGCCGGCCTCGCCGGCCGCGTTCACGGTGGAGGTGGCCGCGGCGCCGGTTGCGCCGGCGGTGGCGACGGACTTCACCCTGAGCACCACGCCGACGCTGAGCTTCGCGGCGGGCGCGACGGCGAGCACCGGGACGGTGACGATCACCGCGGTGAACAACGACTTGGACGCGGCGGACAAGGAGGTGACGGTGTCGGGGACCGTGACCGGGGGGACGAACGTTCCGGACCCGGCGGCGGCGACGCTCACAATCACCGACGACGACACGAACAGCGCGGCGACGGGGCAGCCGGAGATCACGGGCACGCCGCGGGTGGGGGCGACGCTGACCGCGGGCGTCGGAACGATGGCGGACCCCGACGGGCTGCCCGCGGACAGCGCGTTCACCTACCAGTGGATCAGCAACGACGGGACCACCGACAGCGACATCAGCGGGGCGACCGGGCAGACCTACGACCCGGCGGCGGCGGACGTGGGCAACACGCTGAAGGTGCGGGTGAGCTTCACCGACAACAAGGGCAACGACGAGAGCCTGGTGAGCGAGCCGACGCCGGTCGGCATCGCGCTCCACATCGACGTGTGGGCGAGCCACCTCAACGACGACGGCACGGTCAGGCTCTACGACAACAAGTTCATGGTGCAGTTCATCTTCCAGCACCCGGACATGCTGGCCTCGGGGATCAATGTCACCGGCTTCGACGAGACGGACGTGACGGTGACGCCGATGAACGCGAGTACCCGGTTCATCTCTCCGGCGTCCGGCGGCGGGATCATGAGGCGCTTCCACCACCTGGAGGTGACGCCGGACAACCCGGCGGACTTCGACATCACCATCTCGGTAGCGGCCGGAGCGGCGCAGGGCATGGGGGACTACACCACGGCGGGGAACGCGGCGGCGAGCCTGCGGGTGCAGAGCGGCAAGGAAGTCCCGCTATCACTGGGGAGCTGACCGGGGGCGCGGGGACGATGGCGGACCCGGACGGCCTGCCGGCGGAGAGCGCGTTCCTGTACCAGTGGATCCGGGTGGACGGCGGCACGGAGAGCGACATCACCGGGGCGACCTCGAAGACCTAGCTCGGGGGTGGCCAGGTCCGAGCTGTGCGGGTAGCACGGTCCGCCACTTCGATGGACGCGTGCGCGACGCTGGTAGACACCGCAGCGTGATCGGAGAGCGCTTGCCCATCTACCCCGTTGGATGCTACGACGCAAGCCGAGGAGGGAGCCGGTGTCGGCGCAACGAAATTGCAGGCCGGGATCAGACAAGGTTTACCTGTAGGCCTTGGCGAGCCGATTTGTGAACTCAAAGCGGATTGGTTGCCACGACCAGAGCGCACGACACAAGGAGGGAGACGACCACATGACGGTTGCGGGGGCTATCGAACGTCCGAACGGCGACGACTCGCCCATCGCGCCGTATGTTCCGACCGTGGTCGACGGGGTCGCCTCAGCGGGCCATGGAGCAGCACGGCCCCGTCCACACCCTGAGACCGCATCTGGTCGCGCAGCCGGCCCAGCCGCTCCGCCCCCATGCGACCCACGTCGAGCACAGCCGGACGCTACCCCTTCGTCGCCTGCGACGGCTTCTCATCGACGAGCCCGTCAGCTGATCGTGAGGCTTCTGTAGAGCTGGGCTTCTGTCAAGCTCGGTACGTGCCTACGGATGGTGGATCAGACCGGTGTTGGTGAGTTGGGGCTCGAATCCGATGCCGGGTGTGTCTCCGACGGCGGCCGTGCCGTCGGGGCGGACGAGGGGGTCGACCACCACCGGGTTCTGCATCACGAACGACTCGTAGTAGGTGCAGTTGGGTATGGCCGCGCAGAGCTGGAGGCTGAGCGGGCCGCCCCCGTGGACCTCGGCGGTCGTGGCGAACCCGTCGGCGATGTGGGCGATGCGCATCGCGCCGGTCACGCCGCCGCAGAGGTGGTGGCTGGTCCGAATGAGGTCGCAGGCGCCCGACTGGAGCCATTCGGCCGCGGTGTAGTGGGCGCCGTCGATGACCTCCGCGCCCAGTATCGGGATGTCGAGGTCGGCGGCGAGGCGGCGGTGCGGCTCCACTGCGAACTCCGTCATCGGCTCCTCGTACCACAGGTAGCCGGCCTCCTCGAGGGCCCGCCCCAGCGGCAGGGCCTCGTGGTAGCGGAACCCGCCCGAGCCGTCGTACATCAGATCGACGCCGTCGCCGACGTGCGACCTGAGCTCCTGGGCCAGATGGGCGTCACGGCGCCAGTCGCCCCAGGCATGGAGCTTGATCGCCCCGAACCCCGCCTCCAGGCACTGGTCGGCGACCTCGAGGAACTCCGCCACCGACGAGAACGTGGCGGTGCTGGCGTAGGCGGGCACGCTGGCGCGATAGCCGCCCAACACCTCGAACAGCGGCAGGCCCGCCACCTTGGCGGTGATGTCCCAGCAGGCCACGTCGAGCGCGCCGAACACGTACAGAGGGAACTGCACCACGCGGTCGTGCTCCCAGGCCCGCCGCCACAGCAGCTCCTTGCGGAGCGGGTCGGCGCCGAGGGCGAGCTGCCCGAGCTGGTCGAGATGCGCCTCGGTCACCCGGCCCCAGTGCTCGACGGGGCTCCAGCCGTCGGGTCCGTCGTCGGTGCACACCTGGACCCAGGCGTCGCAACGGGTGCCGTCATGGCGGGGGAGCCCGTCGCGCCAGCGAAACGGGGGGATGTCGTCGCGCTCTAGGAGATGCACGCGAACGTCGGTGATCCGCACTCCTGAGGATCGTATCCCCTCTGCGCGGTTCCCCTCTGCGCGGTTCGCCCTCTGCGCTGTTCCCCTTTGCGCTGCGCCGCTCGCCCGCTGTCCGCCTGTGGCGGCTTCTTCGTCTCGACGGATGATCCCGACGCGGGTTCTTCGTCTCGGGGGGTCTGCCTCGCTGCCGGTCAGGTTCTTGGACCGGCCCCGCGGGATGCTGGTCGGGGCGCCCTCATGAAGCCCATTCGGTGCCGGCCGGGTAGGCGAAGGCGGACGCGGTCTCCCGCCGGAAGCCCGTCCCCGCGCCCGGCCTGGTCGGGAGCCTGTAGCGGCCCGCGGTGACTTCGACGGGATCGGCCATGTGCTCGTGGAGGTGCTCGACGTACTCGATGGCGAGCCGCTCCGGGTCGGCGGCCACGCAGGCGGCGTTGAAGAAGGCGAAATGCTGCACCGCCTCGCACAGGCCGACGCCGCCGGCATGGGGGATCACGTCTGCTCCGGCGTGGGTCGCCAGCAGGATCATGGCGACCAGATCGTGGACGCCGCCCACTCTGGTGGCGTCGATCTGCAGGATCCGGGCGCCGCCCAGCTGCAGGAGCTGCTTGGCGAGCACGGGGTTGGCGAGGTGCTCGCCGGTGGCGACCGGCACGGGGTGCACCGCGGCCGCGATAGCGGCATTGGCCGACCACGTCGTCGGGGTGGGTGGGCTCCTCCACCCAGCGCAGGCCGAACTCGGCGAGCCGCCCGATGGCGGCTATGGCCTCAGGAACGCTCCAGCGCTGGTTGGCGTCGATGGCCAGGGCCGTGTGAGAGCCCGCGGCGTCACGGGCCAGTCCGAGCCGCCGCCGGTCGGCTTCGGGGTCGGCGCCGACCTTCAGCTTGATGGTGGTGAAGCCCTCGGCGACTGCTTCGCGGCACAGCCGCACGAGCTTGTCGTCGCTGAAGCCCAGCCAGCCGGGCGAGGTCGTGTACGCCGGCAAGCCGCGGCGGCGAAGCCCGGCGACGCGGCTATCGCGCTCGCCGCAGCGCTCCTCGAGGATCTCGCGGGCCCGGCCCGGATCCAGGAAGTCCGACAGGTAGGTCCAGTCGACCAACGAGACCACCTCCACCGGCTCGAGGCGCGCCAACGCCGCCCACAGCGGCCGCCCCTCGCGCTTGGCCCGCAGGTCCCACACCGCGTTCATCACCGCGCCGACCGCCATGTGCATCACGCCCTTGTCGGGTCCGAGCCAGCGCAACTGGCTGTCCCAGGCGAGCTCGCGGTTGATCGCGGCGGGGTCTTCGACCACGGCGTCCACTCTGCGCCCCACGAGGCGCTCGGCCACCGCGGCCACCGCGGCGGCCTGGACGTCGTTGCCGCGGCCGATGGTGAACACGAATCCGCAGCCGACGAGTTCCGGATCCGACGTCGCGAACTCGAGGCAGGCGGCCGAGTAGTCCGGGTCGGGGTTCATCGCGTCCGATCCGTCCAATGTTCGGCTCGTGGGGAACCTGAGGTCGGTCACGGCCGCGGCGATGATTCCGGTCATCAGGCCCGAACCTATAGGGCGTGCGGTCCCTACGGGCGTGCGGTCCCTACGGGGCGTGCGTTCTGATCGTGCCGGCGCAGGAGATCCTGCAAATGATGCCGGTCTCTGGCCTCAGCGTGAGTGAGCGCCAGTCGGTGTTCGCCGACACCGCCCGCCACCGGTACGGCCTCAGGTAGGCCATTGCAGCCATGGACGCCAAGATCACCACAGAGCCCTTGACGGCTGAGGAGGCGGCAGACCTGCCCGAGGTACTCGACGCCCGCGCCGCGGCGTGGGCTGAGCATCAGCAGCGTTGCGCTGAAGACCGGCCTTTGGCCGCAGGGTCAGCGGGACTCGGGAGGGCGCGGCGCGTGGAGGGCTGCTCCGATGATTCCGCTGTCTGAGCCGTGGGTGGCCAAAGCCGTGGCGGGCGGTTCCCGAAGCGGTGCCAGCAGGGCGGCGAGCCGCGGGTTGAGAGCGTCTAGCAGCTGCTGGCCTGCGTTCGAAATGCCGCCGCCTATCACGACGATATCGGGGTCTTGCAGACACACCGCGGCGGCGACGCCCTGGGCGAGGGCTTCCATGGCTCCGGCCCAGACTCGTGCGGCGGTCGGGTCGTCTTCGGCCGTGGCGAGGATCTGCTCCACGGTGGCCGGCCGGCCGGTCTGGCGGCGGTAGGCGTCGGACATGGCGCGCGCCGACGCGACCGACTCGAGGCGACGCGTGCCGTCACCCACGGGCATGAAGCCCATCTCGCCCGCGAGGTTGGCGGGGCCGCGATCGGTGCCGGCCCGGGTGAAGAGGCGGGAGGCGATGCCGGTTCCGACCGACACGTAGAGCATCGACTCCGCGCCGACGCCTGTGCCGGTCTCCCATTCGGCCAGCGCCGCGAGGTACACGTCGTGCTCGACGACCACCGGCAGCCCGAGACCGGGGCCCAGCCCGGCGAGAACGTCCACGTCGCTCCAGCCGAGGTTGACGGCGCGGATGACAGTCCCGGCCGCCGCGTCGACAATCCCGGCGCAGGCGATGCCCACCCCGCGGACCTCGACGTCGCTGGCGCATGCCAGGTCGTCGATGGCCTCCCGAACGTCGGCGAGAACCTCGGTGGCCGGCTGGTCTCGGCCTGTCGCGCCGCGCCGGACCGGCCCCAGCCCGGCACCGTCGAAGACGGCCGCCTTGAAGGTCGTCCCGCCGATGTCCACCCCGATGGTCGCCGTAGCGGCCGGGCTGGCGGTGCTCGTCTCGGGGCTGTGGCTGGCGGTGTCTGTCCTTGTGGCGGGGCTGGCGGCAGTGGCCGCATCGCGGCTCTGCCAGGCGAGTTCGCCCGCCACGATCGTGGCTACGGGGCGGAGGCGATGATCGACGATGGCGAGGTCGGCGCGTCGGCCGGGCGCCAGCCGGCCGCGGTCGGTGTCGTGGAGCAGGTCGGCCTGGTTCTGCGACGTGACCGCGGCCAGATCGTCCCAGGTGGCGCCGGTGAGGCCGCGTGTGCGGTCGGCCGCTGCGGGCATGGTGAGCAGCGAGCCGGCGAGCCCGCCGTCGTGGTTGCATGCAGTCTCGTCGCACCGGACGCGCACCCCGCCGATCCGGTAGGTGCCCGCGGGCGCGCCCATCCCGGCCATCGCGTCGGTGATCAGGCAGATGCGCCCGGGCCCGGCCAGGCGCCAGGCGAGCCGGATCGCGTCGTCGGCCAAGTGGGGGCCGTCGGCGATAAGCGAGATCCAAGCCGAGGGGTGCAACAGCGCGGCCCCGGCGGCGCCAACCTCGCGGTGGTGCAGCGGGCCCATCGCGTTGAATAGGTGGGTGAAGGCCGCCGCGCCGGCATCGAGGGCCTCCAGTGTTTGGGCGGCTGTCGCGGCGGTATGCCCCAGCGAGACCGCGATCCCTGCCGCGGTGAGCTGCTCGACGGCGCGGGCGGCGCTGCCCACTTCGGGCGCGAGCGTGACAAGCGCAACCGCGTCGGCCTCTGCGACGAGCTCGCCGGCCAGAGCCTCCGCGCCGTCCACCAGATCGGTGAGCGGGTGCGCCCCAGCACGGCTCGGGGACAGCGCGGGGCCCTCGATGTGAAGGCCCAGCGGCGAGGCCCCCGCGTACCCGGGCGGGCGCGCCCGGATGGCGTTGTAGGCGGCGCGGCGCTGCTGCACAGGAGAGGTGATGACCGTGGGCAGGAACGCGGTCACGCCGTGGGCCAGGAGCCGCTCGCCTATGGGCCACATCGTCGATGGGTCGGTGGTGATGTCGTGGCCGAAGGCCCCGTTGACCTGAAGGTCGATGAACCCCGGCAGGGCCACATGAGACCCAAAGTCCAAGTCCTCGTCGGCGATGGCGTCGTCGTCCCGATGCGGCGCCATGTCCGCGATGCGCCCGGCGGCGACCGTGATGCAGCCTCGGTACAGCCCGCCGCGGCCGTTGGGCACCATGGCGACGACCCGCACGCTTCCTCGGCTTCGCTTCTCAGTCTCGCTGTTGGGCACGGGTCTTCAGCTTCGCGCGCCGCCGGCCGGGGTGACCCCCTTGCGCAGGATCACGTTGGCGTAGGTCGCGGTCTCCCCGGTGGCCACGATGACCTCGGCATTGGCGGCCTCGTCGTAGAAGTCCTGCCGGCTGAGCAGGCGCACCTCTGATCCCGTGGGCGACCAGGGGCTGATGGCGCCGATCAGCCGAGCGCGGAAGGCGGCGTCGATCTCGTCGCCGGGCTCCGGCGCCATCAGCACCACCGGCGGCGTGCCGTAGGTGTCCAGCACGAGTAGCTCGAGGACCGCCGCGGCGAGTTCGACCACGCCTATGGCGTCGAGGCGATGCTCGCGGCCCCCGGCCAGGCGGGCCGCCGGGCAGTGGGCGTCGCACAGCACGATCGAGTCGCCGTGGCCCATGCGCCACATGGCTCCGAGCAGGTCCGGCGTCAGGACCGGGGGGATGCTTCTCAACACGACTGCGCCGCCACCGCCGGGACTCGGGCCGCCGACTCGAAGGCGTCGATCACGGCAAGGAAGTTTTCGCCGATCATGCGCCGGGCCTGCACCTCGGTGATCTCGGCCCGGCACAGCGCCTCCACCGGGCCCTGCCAGATGGAGCGCCCCACCGCGAACCCGTTGAAGCGCTCGGCCCCGGCCCGGCACGAGAACACCCGCCGCAGGCCCGTGATCTGCGATCCTCCTCCCAGCACGAGGATCGACGCGTCGGAGCGTGCCGATGCCGCGAGCGCGGCCAGCGCCGCCGCGGCCTCGGCATTCGAATGACCCTCGATCTTCCACAGGGTCGGCGCGATGCCCGAGCCCACGATCTCGGCCACGGAGTCACGCTGGAGGCGGGGCAGCACGAAGTCCCTCCAGCGCGGTCCGCCCTCGGCACCGGCGCCGCCATCGCCATCAGCGTCACGGGCAGCGTGGGCACCATCAGCGCCGGCACCGGCGCCGCCATCGCCATCAGCGTCACGGGCAGCGTGGGCGCCATCAGCGCCGGCACCGGCGCCGCCATCGCCATCAGCGTCACGGGCAGCGTGGGCGCCATCAGCGCCGGCACCGGCGCCGCCATCGCCATCAGCGTCACGGGCAGCGTGGGCGCCATCAGCGCCGGCACCGGCGCCGCCATCGCCATCAGCGTCACGGGCAGCGTGGGCGCCATCAGCGCCGGCACCGGCGCCGCCATCGCCATCAGCACCACGGGCAGCGTGGGCGCCATCAGCGCCGGCACCGGCGCCGCCATCGCCATCAGCACCACGGGCAGCGACAGCGGTTTCATAGGGGGCGGGCGGGACCAGCAGCTCGAGCAGCAGCTGGGCGCCGGCGTCGTACACAAGCTCCTCGATCTCGCGTAGCGCCTCGATCTGGCTGCGCTTGGTGGACTCGGGGTCGTCGGGCCGCCAGCGGACCAGCACCTTTCCGAAGTCGGCTCGAAGCGACCGCAGCTCATCGCGCAGAACCGAGGGTGCCGCCTCGGCGCGCAGCGTTCGATGCCCGGACGCTTCGAGGGCGATCGCCACTGCAACTCCGGCGTCGGCGGCCTCCGCCGCGATGCGCCCGTGGCCCCGGTCGATCAAGATCGCGGCGCCGGCAGGCCCGGGGACGCGGGCCAGCACTCCCCGGATGCCCTGCCAGATCGTCAGCTTGAGCTCGGCCCGGCGAGCGGGCCCGGAGTCCGCGCCCAGCCCGGCCAGAGCACGAGCGAAGCTGCCGCGGTGGTCGAATGCCGCCATGTGGCATGACCTGGCTGCCATGCGAGTCTGCTCGTTTATGCTCATCTTTGATCGTACGATAGCGGTAGCGTCAGGAGAGGGTCCGTGCGGCTGGTGTGCGTGTGTCCCAACCCCGCCATCGACCACACGATGGTCGTGTCCCGCCTGTCTGGCGGAGAGACTGTCCGCTCCGTCGAGAGCCTCACGACCGCGGGCGGCAAGGGCCTCAACGTCGCCCGGTTCGCCCAAGGGTTCGGAGCGCAGGTCACCGCGGTGACCTGGCTCGGCGGGGTGGGCGCCGACCTGATGTTCGACCTCGCAAGACGGGACGGCCTGAACCTGAGGGCGTCGATCGCGCCCGGGCTGGCGGTGCGGGTGTGTCCAGTGCTGGCCCGCGAGGGCGACGGACGAACCCTCGTCGCCGCAGATCCGCAGCCGCTTCTCGATCGGGCGAGCTGGTCGGACTTCGTGGAGATCGCGGCGCGCGCCGTCACCGGCGCAGACGCCGTGTGCGTGGCGGGCAGCTTCCCGCGAGTCGAGGGCACTGACCCGGTCCGGGAGCTGCTGGACGCACTCGGCTCGGCGGTGCCTCTGTGGGTGGACACCTCCGGTGCCGCCCTGGCGTCGGCGACGGTCTTCGAGGCCGCATCGCTCAAGGTCAACGTGTCCGAGGCCGACGCGATCCTGCATGGCGCCGAGAGTGATCCCGAGACCCCCGCGCGCCAGTGGGCCCTGGCCGCGGCCGAGGCTCTGGGCGGTGGCGGGCGAGACGTGGTGGTTACCGCTGGCGCTGCGGGCGCCGCCTCCTCGACGGCCGCGGGCCTGCGCTGGCAGGACTCGCCCGCCGTCGCGGTGAGGAATCCCACTGCCAGCGGCGACGCCTTCATGGCCGCCTATCTGTGCGCCGGCCGGGCGGCACTGCGCGAGATCGCCGATCCGCTGCGGGCGGGGGTGCTGGCGGGGGCGGTGAACGCCTGCTCGTGGATGCCGGAGGCGCCGGCGGAGTCGGTCCTCGAGCTCGCAGCCGAGGCCCGGCACGCCGAGCGGCAACGATGCTAGGCCGGAGGCGGAGGGCGGTGACGCGGCCTTGGGGCACACATCGGCGAGGCTGCGAGGCCGGAGGCGGAGGGCGGTGACGCGGCGGGGCGTCTAGGGCAGTCGCTCTCCGGTCCGCTCGTCGAACAGGTGCAGCGCGGCCGCTGGGAAGTGCGGGCTGAGAGGCTCGCCCACGCCGGGCCGCGGAGTGGAGGCGTCGAGCCGCAACACCAGCTGCGCGTCCAGCCGCCTCCCCTCGGTGTCGTCGTCGTCGGAGGCGTCAGCATCGTCATCGACGCTGAACACCGGGGCCGCGAAGCCCGCATGGACGAGGACCTCCGATCCGAGCGACTCGATGAGCTTGGCCGTCGCGCCGGTCCGAGAATCGGTCCGCAGCTCCACGTCGTGTGGCCGGATGCCCACAACGACAGGACCGTCGCCGCAGCGGGACAGCGCGGTATTCCGAGTGTCCTCGGTGCTGTAGTCCACGGTCTCGGTGCCCATCTCGAGGCGCCTCGAGCCGCCGTCGAGAGTGGTGACAGACCCGTGGTACAGGTTCATCGACGGGGTCCCGATGAAGCTCGCGACGAACACGTTCACCGGGCGGTTGAACAGCTCGTCGGGTGGCGCCACCTGCTGGAGGACGCCCCGCCGCAGGATGGCCACCCGGCGGCCCATGGTCATGGCCTCCACCTGGTCGTGGGTCACATGCACCATGGTGGTCTGCAGCTCCTGCTGCAGCGCGACGATCTCGGCCCGCATCATGACCCTCAACTTGGCGTCGAGGTTCGACAGCGGCTCGTCCATCAGGAACACTTGGGGCTCGCGCACGATGGCCCGGCCCATCGCCACCCGCTGGCGCTGCCCGCCCGAGAGCTGGCCGGGCCGCTTGTGCAGGTGCTCGGTGAGTTCCAGCATCTGTGCCGCGGCCGTCACCCGCTCGTTCACGACAGCCTTGGGGACTCCCTTGATCTTGAGCCCGAAGCCGAGGTTGCGCCGCACGTCCATATGGGGGTAGAGGGCGTAGTTCTGGAACACCATGGCGACGTCGCGCTCCCGGGGCGACACCTCCGTGACGCGCTCTCCCCCGATGAGGATCTCCCCCGCGGTCGGCGTCTCGAGGCCTGCGACCATGCGCAGCGCGGTCGACTTCCCGCAGCCCGAGGGCCCGACCAGCACCAGCAACTCGCCGTCGTCGATGGCCAGATTGAGGTCCGAGACCGCGTCGATGCCCCCCTCGAAGGTCTTCGTGATCGACTCGAAAGCAACGGAGGCCATCTGTGTCGCTCCTGTTCGTTGTCGGCTGGCGGTCGGCTGGCGGTCGGCTGGCGGTCGGCTGGCGGTCTACAGCTCCACGTAGGCGGGCACGCCCCTGGGCGCGTCGGGGTTGAGGCCCTTGGCTATGCCGCGCCGCAGGCCCGCGAGCTGGGCGATGACCAGCCGGGCGATCGAGGCGGCATGCCCGGAGGCGGCCCGGGGGGTCTCGATCGTGCAGCGCGGGTCGGGCCCGACCGTGGCGACGTAGGCGCCGCAGGCCTCGATGTCGGCGGCGACGGCCATCTCGCGGGGCAGGCCGGACCCGCAGAGCACCAGGGCGGCGCTGTGCGCGTCCACGAGCGAGATCGGGCCGTGGCGGAAGTCGAGCACCGGGGAGGCCTCGCAGAATGTGCTCGACATCTCCTTGAGCTTCAGGGCGCCCTCGCAGGCCAGCCCGTAGTCGAGCCCGCTGCCCAGGACGTAGATCGCCTCGAGGGACGGATCCGCGAGCCGCTCGATCACCGCCGCGGCCTCCGACATGAGTGCCTCGCCCATCTCGTCGACGCCTCCGAACACGGCCTCGGCGTCGCGGCCGGCCGCGCTGAGCTGAGCGGCCAGGGCCGCCAGGATCATGCTTGTGAAGGACCTCGTCTGGACCACGGACTCCTCGGCGGCGAACTCGACGCAGACAGCATCGTCGGATATCTCGCTCAGGCGGCTGGACGGGCTGGCCGTGACCGCGATGACCGTCGAGCCCGCCCTCTTGGCTCGAAGGCAGGCCTGGACCGTCTCGGTGGTCTCCCCCGACCGGGAGATGGCGACCACCGTCTCGGCCCAGAGGGCGTCTGCGCCCGCGGCCAGCCAGACCTCCGAGGCCGCCTCGGCCCACGCACCGGTGGGGAGGCTCTGGCGGTGCGCGGAGGCCAGCGCCCGGGCGAGGTGGGCCGTCGATCCGCATCCGGTGTACAGGGTCGTTCCGGCGGCCAGGCGCTCCTGGAGGCGGGCCGCGGCCGTCCCCGCCTCCACTGCCTTGGGCCACAGCCGGGGCTGGGACGCGATCTCTGCCGCGGTGACGGCCCCGGGTTCGCCGCGGCGGGCCGGAGCTTGCGGCGCGGTCATGCCGCGCTCGTCTGGGCGCGCGGGGGCGCGACGGCGATGCCGAGCGCTTCGAGCCGCCCGAGCTCTTCGTTGTCGCGGCCGGCGTCGGTGATGAGCAGGTCGGCCGCGGTCGCCGGCCCGACCGGGATGGGAGCGACTCGGCCGAGCTTGTGGGCCTCGGCCACCACCACCAGCCTCGGGGCCAACTCCACCACCACCCGGTCGGTGCCGGCCTCGGGAGCGAACGTGTTCGAGATGCCCGAGTCGGCCGAGATGCCCTGGACGCTGATGAAGGCCGCCTCGAAGGGCATCTGGCGCAGCGTGTTCTCCGCGATCGGGCCGATGAGCGACATCTCGCCCTTGCGGAACGCCCCGCCCGTCATCACGATGTTGATGCCCGGTGCGGCCGCCAACTCGGATGCGACGTTGTGGGCGTTGGTGATGACGGTCAGCTCGTGGCTGCCCACGAGGCACTCCGCCAGGCAGGCCATGGTGGAGCCGCTGCCGATGAAGATCGTCGCGCCGGCGTAGATCTCCTCTGTCGCCCGCCTCGCGAGCGCCATCTTGGGCGCGGCGTTCTCGCGGCGGCGTGCGATCACCGGCGGCTCGGAGTCGTCGCTGAAGCTGACCCCGCCGTGCATCCGCTCCAGACCCGACGCGCCGCTGAGCTCCCGGAGGTCCCGCCGTATGGTGGCGTCGCTGACGTCGAGGCGCTCGGAGAGCTGCCTCACAGTCATCTGGCCGTGCTCGCGCAGGAGGTCCTGCAGCGCCTTCTGGCGCACGCCCTTCATTGTCGGCTCCGATGCCGGTCCGATCCTGCCAGCAGTGTTAGCAGCTCTCTCGGGTCGAGGACCTCCCGCCGCAGGCGCGATTCCTCTGCGGCGAAGGCCACCCGGTGGCTGCGGAGCGCCTCGGTGAACGCGGCCGCCCCGGCCTCGGTGGGGCCGGCGATCTCGCCCAGGAAGGCGTCGATAAGGGCGCCGTCGCCGCCGGCGTGGCCCGCGTTGATCCCCGGGGCCGAGAAGGCGGAGGAATCGAAGCCGGAGGAGTAGAAGCGCCTGCGGCGGTTGCGGAACGAGTAGATCTCCACCCCGCTCTCCGTGACGGTGGCCTCACCCTCGGTTCCGGCGATCACGGAGTGGCGGCCGCGCGACTCGGTGAACGCGGTCACCGTGATCGAGGCGGTCCGGCCTCCGCTGAAGAGCAGGGACGCGACTTGGGTGTCGATGACGTCATTGTCGCAGTTGTAGACGCACTGACCGAATCTGGTGTGCTCCAGCGCATGCTGGACTGCGGCCACGGTCGCATCTTCGGCGATGGTCGACACCGGATGGGAGAAGTCGCCCGCATTCGCCATGTCGAGATAGATGGACCTCGCGTCGTATACGCAGTCCACGCCGCAGTCGATGCAGCGGTCGGCGGCGCCGTCGGGCCGAAGCTCCGACCGGAAGTGGTTCAGAGCGCCGAACGACGACACCGCCACGCACTCCGACCCGATCAGGTGCATGACCCAGTCCACGTCGTGGCAGGCCTTGCTCACCATGAAGGGCGCAGCAACAGAGGTGGACCGCCAGTTGCCCCGCGTGAAGGAGTGGGCGAAATGCCAGAACCCGACCGGCTCCAGGTGGTGGATGTTGACGATCTCGCCGACCGCTCCCTCCGCGATCAGGCTGCGAAGCACGCGGGTGTAGGGCGCGTAGCGCAGCACGTGGGCGACGAGGATGGGCGGCGCGCCCTCCGCCAGCCCGTCCCGCAGCCGGACGCACTCGGCCCATGTGGGGCCGATCGGCTTCTCGAGGAGCATCGGCACGCCGAGCGGCGCGAATCGCAGCGCCGGGTCCACGTGCAGGTCGTCCATGGTGGCGATCACCACGCCGTCGACCTGTCCCGGCGCCAGATCGAGGCAGTCCCAGCTCGGGCTGCGCCGGTTGGCCGGTATGCCGAAACGGTCTCCGAAGCGGGCGCGCCGGCCGTCGTCGGGCTCGGCCACCGCCACGATCTCAGCGCCCGAGGAGGCCGCCAGCGACGCATAGGTCTGGCCCCGGTTGCCGGCGCCGATGACAGCGAGACGGGGTGTGCTCGGGCGGCTGCTCATCCCTTCAGCCCCGTCAAAGTTATGCCGCGGATCAGGTGCTTCTGGGCGATGGCGAAGCCGATCAGCAGGGGCACGGTCGCCGTCGTGGCGGCCGCCATTACCAACCCCCACTCCTGTAGGTAGTCGGACTGGAACAGGTAGATCCCGACGCTGACGACCCTCCGCTCGTTGCCGGTGGCCGCCACCAGCGACCAGAAGAACTCGTTCCATGAGTACAGCACCACCAGCAGGCCGAAGGCGGCGATGTGGGCCCGGGCCGCAGGCAGGCCGACGTGCCAGAAGACCCGCCACGGCCGGCAGCCGTCCAGCTTGGCCGCGTCGATGAGGTCCTTTGGGAGCGTCAGGAAGAACTGCCTGAACAGGAACACGCCGAACGCCGACCAGATGGTCGGCACGACCAGCCCGGTGTAGGTGTTGATCCAGCCGAGCTTGCGGATGATCACGAAGTTGGGGACGACCGTCACCGTGGGGGGGATCATCAGGATCACCAGCACGGCTGCGAACAGCAGCGCTCGGCCTCTGAACCTGAAGCGGGCGAAGGCGTAGCCCGCGGTGGCGGCCAGCACCAGCTGGCCCACCAGGCGCATGACCGTCACCACGACGGTGTTCCAGTAGAAGGTGGCGAAGGGCACCCGCTCGAACACCTCGGTGTAGTTCTCCCAGCGGAAATCTTGGGGGATCAGGTTGAGGCCCGCCCTCAGGTACTCCGTAGACCCCTTCAGCGAGGTGGAGATCATCCACAGGAAGGGCAGCACATAGACCGCCCCCAGCACGATCAGAACTGCGTGCAGCAGCAGCGGCGGGCCGTAGGTCCTGATCGGCTGGGGCAGGCGCGACCCGCGGCGGCGGACGGCCTGCGACGGCCGCGGGGCGCGGGCGGCGGTCATTCGTAGTGAACCCATCGTCTCTGCATCCAGAACTGGATGGCGGTGAATGCCATGATCACCGCCAGCAACAGCAGCGAGGCCGCGGAGGCCCTGCCCATCTTGAGGCTCCCGAAAGCGTCCTGGTAGATCTCGAACACCACCGTGCGGGTGGAGCCCAGCGGCCCCCCGGTGGGTGTGAGGACGATCACCGCGTCGAACGTCTGGAACGCGGCGATCGATCCCGTGACCGCCACGAAGAATATGGACGGCGACACGAGGGGCAGGGTGACGTGGCGGAAGCGCTGCCAGGCTGTCGCCCCGTCCACGGTCGCCGCGTCGTAGTACACCTGCGGGATGTTCTGAAGGCCGGCCAGGATAATGAGCAGGAACAGGCCGCTCTGGCGCCAGATCTCCATGGCCATCACCGCCCACAGCGCGGTGCCCGGCCTCGACAGCCATTCCACTCTGTCCATGCCGAGCGGGGACAGGACCTGCTCGATGAATCCCAGCTCGGGCGCGTACAGCCACCGCCAGACGATGGCAGAGGCCACCGGCATGGTGACCAGCGGCAGGAAGAAGACGAGCCGGTAGACGCCCCGGAACCTGATCTTCGAGTTCAGCGCCAGGGCCAGGCCCAGAACGAGCACGATCGTGAGCGGAACGCCCACCAGCGTCAGCTTGGCGGTGTTCCACAGCGCCTTGCGGAAAACCTCGTCGCCCAGAAGGTAGCGGTAGTTCTCGAGGCCCAGCCACTTGGGGGGCTTGAGCAGGTTGTAGCGGGTGAAGCTGAAGTAGGACGCCGCCGTGAAGGCGATGTAGTAGAAGACCGCGATCCCCACGATGAAGGGCGCGATGAAGTTGAAGGCCCAGATGCGCTCGCCCCGGGCGGCGGCCTCGCGGCGCCGCTTGGAACCAGGGCGCCGCCCAGAGGCCGCAGCCGGCTCCAGCTTGGGGGATGCTTCGGTGGCGCTGCTCATATCTCGGGTCGCCTCGCGGTGTTCGCGGACTCGTCTAGATGACGGCTGCCGGCAGCAGGGATGATACGCGGGGCGGCGCGGGCCCGGGCCGGACTGTCGAGGGGGATCCGGCCCGGGCCGCGCCGACCCTGTTGGCTGCGGCCGTCTGGAGGTAGGGCTAGGCGAACCTGTTGTCGGCGATGTGCCGGTCCGAGAGGGCCGCGATCTCGTCGCAGGCCTCCGGGAAGGTGTAGTTGCCGCGGAACGTGTCCTGGAGCGCGGGGCGGGCCGCCTCCCAGTACCACGTGAACGGTGCGACCCCAGTCGGGAACGGCTCGGCGTACTCGACCTCGTCCAGCAGCACCTGCACGTTCATCTCGTCGCCGAAGCCCTTGAGCCACACCTGCTCGGTCCCGGCGTAGGCCGGGATCACCGCGCCCGTCTCGGCCTGGATCAGGTGGGCCTCCTCGGTGGCCAGGAACTTCAGGAACTCCCACGCCTCCTCGGGGTGGTCGGTGTCCGACAGGATCGCCCACACCAGCCCGTGGATGGTGTTGGAGCGCTCCTTGCCGGAGGGGAGCGGCGCAACGTCGATGTCGAACTCGGAGTCGGCGTAGCCGCGGGCCGACCAGGAGCCGTCATAGGTCATCGCGATCCGTCCCGAGCCGAACAGGCCCCAATGATGCGACGCATCCTGGGTTGCCTGGTCGGGTGCGGTGCCGTCGGTGTGGAAGCTGTAGAGGAACTGGAGCGCCTCGCACGCCGCGGGCTCGCCGAACAGGGTCTGGGACCCGTCCGGGGAGAGAACGTCGCCGCCGTTCTGGCGGATCAGGTTCAGCTCGAACTCCTGGATCAGGGCGGGCGCTGCAAAGCCCCACACGTCGTCGGTGGTGAGCGCGGCGGCCGCCGCCTTCAGGTCGTCCCAGGTCCAGGTGGCGTCTGGATAGTCCAGCCCGGCCGCGTCGAACAGGTCGGTTCGGTAATACAGGCCGATGGTGTCGTAGTCCTTGGGGATGCCGTAGAGCTGGCCGTCCAGAGTGTAGGACTCGATCAGCGCGGCAGGGAAGGGCGACAGATCCACGCCGTCGCGCTCCACGAGGTCGCCGATCGGCAGCAGGGCGTCGTTCAGCGCCAGATCCGGATAGTTCGGCACGTTCGTCCAGATGATGTCGGGCGGGTCGCCCCCGGCGATCTGCGTCTTGACGATAGGCAGGAAGTCCTTGGGGATCACCTCGACCTCGATCGAGATGTGCGGGAAGTCCTCCCGGAAGGCCTCGATCATCTTCTCGTGGGTCTCGGCTTGTGCTTCGTTCCAGATCGCGAGCCGGAGCTCGACCTCCTCCATCTCCTCCATGGGCTCGGCGGGCGCTTCGGGCTCGGGTTCGGCGGGCGCTTCGGGTTCGGGTTCGGTAGGCGTTTCGGGTTCGCTGGGCGCTTCGGGTTCGGCGGGCGCTTCGGGCGCTGCGGTGTCCGGCGCTGCGTCGTCGTCGCCGCCGCAGGCTGCGGCCAGGAGCGCGAAGGCGAGCAGCAGCCCAACTGCGGCCCGGATTCTCGTTGTCTTGGTTGTCATGTTCCCTCCTTGGGGTCGCGGCTCCCCTCCTTGGGGATCGCTGCGCCGACGACAGTAGCCGTAATGAGCAGAGATGCGCAAGAACAATCAGATATACGCAGCCCCAACCACCCGACCTGCCAGCCGCCGACGGCGCCTCGGCTGGCGGAATGATCGTCGGCGACATCCCCCCAGCCGCTTTCCTGTCAGTTCTGAGGCTGGCATCGCAGGCTGGGTATTTCTGGGACAATATACCGCGCAAATATTGCATCAATCCGCGCGCAAACGTAGTATTCGTAGCGGCTGGGAGCTATGTTCGAAGCTGTGGGCAGCTATCGCCGTCGTCTCGTCGACCCCCTGCTGTCAGAGTTGCTTCTCGAGCTGCCCGCGCTGATGCTCGTCGGCCCGCGGGCAACCGGCAAGACCACAACGGCCATGAGACACGCCCAAACGGTGGTGCAGCTTGATCGGGAGGCCGAGGCGGCTGCATTCCACGCCGACCCCGATGCTGCGCTACGAGGACTAGCCGAACCGGTGCTGCTCGATGAGTGGCAGTCGGTACCCCGCGTGCTCGGCGCGGTCAAACGCGCGGTGGACGAGGCTCGCTCGCCGGGCAGGTATCTGCTGACAGGTTCGGTGCGCGCCGACATCGATGCGAGCACCTGGCCCGGAACCGGGAGGGTGGTCCGCTTGAGCGTGTATCCGCTCACCGTGTCTGAACAGCTCGGATCGCAAACCCGCCCCCTGGTAGATCGGGTACTGGCCGGAGAAGAACTGCGGCCTGCCGCATCGACTCCGGACCTTCGGGGCTACGTCGAACTGGCCCTGCGAGGCGGTTTTCCCGAGCCGGCTCTGGAGCTGTCCGACACTGGGCGAAAACGCTGGCTCGACAGCTACATTGCGTACATCGTTACCCGCGACGCCCTCGGTGTGGAACCGGGACGGGATCCAGTGCGGCTCTCGCGCTATTTCGAAGCCTATTCCCTCAATTCTGCTGGCGTTCCCAGCGACAAGACGGTCTACGACACCGCCGGCGTCGACAGTCGCACCGCCCGGGCCTATCGACAACTCCTCCAGAACTTGCTGGTCATCGACGAGCTGCCGGCCTGGACGTCCAACCGCCTTTCCCGCTTGGTGAAGGCCCCGAAGCGCTTTCTGATCGATCCGGCGTTGTTGGGATCGGTTACCGGCGCTGATGCCACCGCAGCGATGCGCGACGGGGACTTGCTTGGCAGACTGATCGAAACGTTCGCGGTCGCTCAGCTGCGCGCCGAGATGCAGAAAGCAGAAGCAAGCGCTCGCCTCTATCATCTACGAGATCGGCAAGGTCGCCACGAGATCGATGTCATTGTCGAAATCGGTGGGCGGAAGCTGTTAGCCATTGAAATCAAAGCTACGAGCGCGCCGCGGGTCTCTGATGCTCGACATCTTCAATGGCTCCGAGACGCGGTGGGCGACCAGTACCTCACGGGCATCGTGCTTCATACCGGTCCCCGGAGTTTCTCATTGGCTGACGGCATCATGGCGGTGCCGATCAGCACTCTCTGGAGTTGAGGGCGACCGCCGAGCTGCTCGTGCCGCTGGCCGCCGCCGGTGGGGGAACTAGGGCTGAAGTCTCCGTCGGGGTGATATCACGCGGACCGTCCGAGAGCGCGTGAAACCTCTCGTGCCATGGTGGGCATATTGAGGTAGAGCCGGATTGGACCCCAGGAGAAGGACGAATGAGGGGAGACTGATCATGTGCACTCCGAGAAGGTCGCTGCGGTGCTGCTGCGTCTTGGCGGCCTGGGCGGCAATGAGCTGCTGAGGTTGCCCGCCGGCGTGTTCGATGAGCTGTCACCCGACAACAGCCACCCACACTCGCCGCTTGACAAGAGAGCGTCCGGCAGACCCGGTTCGCCCAGCGCGGACCGTGGGAGGATGGCAATTCCCGTGGACAACGTGCTGGGAGCAGCACGGCGAAGACAGGGCTGACGGCTCGAATGACAGGGGCATCTACTGCACCAGATGACCCCTGACGCCATGTCTCGAGCCCCCGGCGGTGGGTGCGGGTTCAGCCGTCGGGGTGGATGAGGGTGAGCCAGTGGGTCCAGTCCGATTGGCCGGCGGTGTTGGCGGCGCGGACGGCGAAGTAGTAAATGCCGTATCGGGGGAGGCCGGTGACGGTGGCGGCGGAGCCGTCGAAGCTGATGGCGATCTCGTCGGTGGGGAGGTCGACCCATTCGGTGAGCTTCCAGAAGCGCGCCACATAGCCGGTGGCGCCTTCGGTGTCGTCCCAGTCGAGTTGCACCTCGCCGTCGCCGGTGAACTCGCCGGTGAGGCCCTCGGGCACCTCGGGCGGGTCGCCCGCCGCCGGCGGTGCGGCGCGGGTGACGGTGACGGTGTAGGTGCGGGTGGTGGCGCCGTCCTCGGCGGTGACGGTGACGGTGATGGTGTTGGCACCGGCGGCGAGGTCCACCGTTCCGTCGGCGTCGGTGGTGCCGTCCAGTTGGACGGTGTGGCTCGCGGCAGCGTGGTTGACGGTTGCGGTGACGGTGGTCTGGGTGACGTCGTGGGCGACGGCGGCGGTGTAGTCGGCGGTGGCCGCATCGAAGGCGCCGAAGTCGACATCGCTGAGGGCCAGGCTGCTGAGGGTGGCGTCGTCGGAGGGCGCTGGCGCCACCGCCGCGGTCGCGGCGCTGGTAAGCGACTCGTGGTGGCCGGCGTCGTCGGTGAACGTCACCCGCACCCTGACCGTGCGGCCCGCATCGGCGGCCACCGGGCTGTAGGCGGCCGCCGTCGCGCCGGCGATGTCGGTGTCGGCGCCGCCGTCGTGGGTGATCCACTGGTGGGCGAACGATGCGTTGGCGAGGCCGTCGGCGTCGGCGATACCGGACGTCGAGGCGGTCAGCGTCTCCCCGACCCGGGCGGTGCCGGCGATGGCGGGCGCGCCGGTGGCGGGCGAGTTGACGGCTATCGGGCCGGGGACGGCCGGGCCGGGGATGGTCGCCTCGGGCCGGTTGGACAGCGTTGTGCCGTCGCCGGTGCACACCGCGCCCGCCGTGCCGCAGGCCCGGCCCGCGGGCAGGGCAACGGTCACGTCGCCGTCGCCGTCGGGCTGGATGCGGATGCCCCACAGGTCGCTGCGCCGCTGCACCCGCCACGCGCCGGTCACCGCGCCGCCGGTCACCTCCAGAGCGTGGTCCCGCACGACCACGTAGCCGGTGGCGATGGGCTCGCTGAACGCGACCCGCAACGTGAACGGCGCCGAACCGTCATGGCTCGCCGGCGCCTCCTCGAACACCGCGGTCAACGGTGCCGCCGCCCGGGTGACCGTCACCGTATAAGTGCGGGTCGCCTGCCCGTCGGCGGCGGTGACCACCACAGCGATGGTGTTGGGACCCACCGCCAGGGCCACCGTCGCGTCGGCATCGGCCACGCCGCCGAGTTCGATGGCGTGGCTCGCGGCGGCGTCGCTGACCGTCGCCGTGACGGTGATCTCCGTGACGTCGTGGGCGGCGGCGGCGGCGTAGGCGGTCGTGGCCGGGTCGAAGGCGCCGATGGTGACATCGCTGAGTTCCAGACCGCTGAGGGAGGCATCGTCCGACAGCGCCGGCGTCACCGCTGCAGTGGGGGCGCTGGTCAGCGAATCGTCATCAAGTTCTCGGCGAGCGTGGTCGTGCCCGCTGCCCCCCGCGTCACCGAGACCGGAATCTCCACCGTGGTGTCCGCGTCCAGGTCGTGCCGCACGTAGAGCACGAAGTATTCCGCAGTCGTGGACTCGACCACGATCGGAACGGCCTCGACCTCCACCGCCGTCGGCGTCGGGTTGTAGCCGCCCCCTGAGCACGGCCCGTCCGCCGGCGGCTCGGCAATAGTGAAGCCCGCGCTGGCCGACGCCAGTTCCACGTTCGCCGCCGACGCTATGACGGCTTTGATGGTGTAAGTCCCCGCCGGGCAGTCGGCGGAGACGGTGCCGGCGCGAGTCTCCGGGTCCTCGTCGACCCGGCGCATGAAGCGGTCCACGCCCAAGCCGTGGCCGCGGGCCTGGTCCTCGCAGGCGTCGGCATCCCCGCCTCCCGAGTCCTTCACGTCTGCCCGGAAGATGTAGTCGCTGGTGGAAGGGTTGTAGTCGGCCTCCAGATTGCTGAAGGACATGGTGACGGTGATCTCCGTGCCCGGCGTCACGGAGTCCGAGGACAGGGAGATGCCCACGGCGACCGCGGGCGGGCCTTGGGCGTTGGCCGCGCCTGACAGGACCGTGGAGACGAGCAGTCCAAGCAAGGCCAGGACGGCGACGGGATGTCTGTGTCTGGGAGTTGTGGGCCTCCGCTCCATGTCGATCCCCGGTCGATCAGATCCCCTAGCCGGCGGGGTGCCCCGGTCCGCAGTAGCTTCGCCACGCGCTCACGCAGCCGACCTCGCCAATCATTGATCGTAGCCGAACCTCACCAGCAGCATAAAGAGAATCCCCATCAGACATCAGCGCATCTTGCGTTCCTGCACTGTGACCGCGCTAGGGAGGTTTCCGCGGCGGTCACCCGTCTAGCAGTCGGTCACCGTCCTAGCAACCTACGCCCGCACGCTGGGGGTCCGCCTGCCCCTGTTGGTTCCATCCCCAGCATCGGACTCCGCCGTCGGCGCTCAGCCCGCAGGAGTGGGCGTGGCCCGAGGTGATCGCGGTGAACTCGCCCGACGGCGGCGTGGCCGCGCCGAAGGAGTCGTTGCCCCAGCATCGGGCGGTGCCGTCGGCGCGCAGCCCGCAGGTGTGCTCGCCGCCCGCGGCGATGGCGCTGAAGCGGTCCCGCGGCGCGGTGGCCTGGCCGTGCCTGCGGTTCTCTCCCCAGCATTGGGCGGTGCCGTCGGCGCGCAGCCCGCAGGTGTGGAAGTCGCCGGCGCTGATGGCGCTGAACTGTCCCGGCGGTGTCGCCTGGCCGTAGTTGTCGGCGCCCCAGCATTGGGCTTCGCCGTCGAGGTGCAGCCCGCAGGTGTGGTACAGGCCGGCGCTGATGGCGCTGAACTGTCCCGGCGGGGGCGTCGCCCGCCCGGCCATGCCGTCGGCGCCCCAGCATTGGGCGGTGCCGTCGGCGCGCAGCCCGCAGGTGTGGAAGTCGCCGGCGGCGATGGCGCTGAAATCGCCCGGCGGCGGTTCAGCCTGGCCGTGCTCGTTGCTTCCCCAGCACTCGATGCTGCCACCGGCGAGGAGCGCACACGAGTGGTCCTCGCCGACAGCGACCGCGACGAAGCTGCCGTCGGGCGGCGACGACTGGCCGTCACGGTCGAAGCCCCAGCACTCAGGGGCGCCGTCTGTGCGCACTGCGCAGGTGTGGGCCACGCCGGCGGCGACGGCCGTGAACGACGGGGAGTCGACCTCACCGCCTCGGCCGCCCTCGTCGAGGAAGCTCGCCGCGACGGCATCTGCACCGGACTGCTGTGTGCCGACGTCGGCGTCGTGGGACGATGACGCAGCCGCGAGCTCCGAGCCGGCCGCCGGCGCACCGTTCCCCCGATCGGTGGCCGCGGCAGGCTCCGGTGCTGGGATGCTCATGTCTGGGCCAAAGATGAGCGAGAGTTCGTCGTCGGTCAGGCACTCCGACATGGCGGACATGATCTCGGTCATGTCGGGCTGTGCTTCCGGCGGCTCGTCGCTGCTGCCTTCGGCCTGAGTGTCGCTCTCGGCTGCGCCGATCACGGCCGCGACCGTCCGATCGGCCGCGCAGGCCGCGGACTCCTCAGACACCCCCGCGTCGACCATGCCATCGACGATCTCAGCGGTCATCGTGGCCACGATGCAGTCCCTGCCGTACACGTCGACCCAGACGCCGAGCCCGTCGCTCTCGTCTCGCTCGTCGAACAGAAGCTCGCGCACGGAAACGTCCGCGAAGCGCTCCGATTCGATGGCCTCCATGATGCACTCAGGCACATCCTCCGGCGTCACGCCTGAGATGGCCCTGCTCGTTGTGCGTGAGGCGTGCTCGGTCGCCGAGCTGTCGTTAGCCACTCTCGACCGGATGATGGGCCGATAGCTGCGTGGGTCCCAGTCAGCCCCTTGGGGGAGCTTGAGGCCGGAACAGGGGGTCTGACTCAACCGACTACCTGTATACCAATAGTCGTAACCGCTGCTGGATCATCAAGCATTATAGAAGTTCAGAAGCTATTTTTGATGGCATCAAGAGTGCCCCCGGCAGTCTCGCCGGAACCGCGCCGCCGACGCGGTCGCTGAGGGTCCGGGCCAGAAGACCCCCGACACCAACGCGATTTCAGTTAGCGCAGAACGCGAGTCTCAGTTAGCGCTCACATGAACCTGAGGTTCGCGAATCCTGCCTAGCGCGCCCTGTAAGGGTCTGTGTGGGCGTTAGCCCTTGGAGGGCACAACCCCCACCTACCCCGAGCCTGTAGGAGCGCCCTCGGCGCCGACGGTGAGCGGTGGTGGTGTCGGCGGCCATGAGATCCTGCCCAGTGGCGGCCATGTAGCTGCCCGCTGGCGGCCAACAGAACTGCCCGCGTTGAAGTCCATCTCCCGTCGGGGTCCACCGCGGCGGGGTGCTCCTCCTACTCGAATGGCCGGTCACCACGACCGTGGCCATCGAGCAGGAGGAGCAAGTGAAGTCTCGCGAGGAAATCATGAACATGTTGGAAGCGTTCGACCTGACTGGGTCGTTGCGGGATGCCGGCGAGCTGGCCGGTTGTTCCCATCACACCGTGGCCCGTTATGTCGCTGAGCGCGACGCCGGCGAGTTGGCCGGCGACGGGCCGCGGCGCAGGGGGCGGATCATCGATCCGTTCTTGCCGAAGATCGAGGAGTGGGTGGAGCGGTCCCACGCCAAGATCCGCGCCGATCGGGCCTTCGACAAGCTGAAGGCGTTGGGGTTTGCGGGTTCGGAGCGCACGGTGCGTCGGGCGGTGGCGGAGGTGAAGGCCAACCATCGCCGTGGTCGGCGGCGGGTGTATCGGCCGTGGATCCCTGAGCCGGGCATGTGGGCGCAGTGGGACTGGGGCGCGGGCCCGGTCATCGCCGGGCGAAGGACGAATCTGTTTTGTGCGTGGCTGGCGTGGTCGAGGTTCCGGGTGGTGATCGCGACCTGGGACCGCACCCTGCCCACGGTGATCGCCTGTGTCGACCGTGCCATGAGGGCTCTCGGTGGCGCGCCGACGTATTGGCTCACCGACAACGAGCGCACGGTCACGATCGACCACGTCGCCGGGGTGCCGGTCAGGCATCCGGAGATCGTCGCGATCGGCGGCTACTACGGGATCACGGTGGCGACGTGTGTGCCGGCGGACCCCGAGTCCAAGGGCGGGTCAGAGGCGACGGTGCGGGTTGCCAAGGCCGACTTGGTGCCAACCGACGCGAACCTGCGCGGCGACTACACCAGCTGGGCCGAGCTGGTCGAGGCTTGTGAGGTGTTCACCGCTGAGGTGAACGCCCGGGTCCATCGGGTGACCCGGCGGCCGCCGGTCGAGATGCTGGCTGAGGAACGGCATCGGCTGCACGCGCTGCCCGAGGCCCCTTACACGGCGGCGCTGGGCGAAACCCGGAAAGTCTGTTGGAGCTCCACGATCAGCTTCGGCGGTGTGACCTACTCAGTCCCGCACACGTTGGCCGATGAGACGGTGTGGGTGCGTGTGGACGGTGACCAGGTCGTGGTCACCCACTGCGCATCGTCAGGACCTGTCGAGGTTGCCCGCCACCAGCGTTCGACGCCGGGGCATCCGATGATCGACGACGCCCACTACCCGCCGCGCCCGGCTGGGCCGCTCGGGCGGCGCCCGAAGCCGAGTTCCTCGCCATCGGAGACGGCGCCCGCACCTGGCTCGTTGAAGCAGCCGCCGCGGGCACGAGCCGCATGAAGACCAAGATGGCCCAAGCCGTCACCCTTGCCCGACTGCACGGCACCGAGCGGCTCGACTGGGCGCTCGGCCACGCTGCGATGTTCGGCCGCTTCGCAGACGGCGATCTGGCCTCGATTTTGGCCGCCAATGCGCCCGGACAACGCCGGCGCGCCGACGACGTGCACTCGTTGCAGCCCGGCACCGCCGCTTGGGGTCGCCTCGGAGGCGACCGATGAACCCAGCACCGATCGACGAGGTCGTCGACTTGTTGCGCACCCTGCGCCTGCCCCACATGCGCGCCGCGGCACCGGAGTTGTTGGCCACCGCCAAAGCACAACGCTGGGAACCGGCTGAAGCGATGCGGGCGCTGCTCACCGAAGAACTCGCCGGCCGCCAAGCGTCGTCTGTGCGGGCCCGGCGCAAAGCGGCCGGGTTCCCCACCGGCAAGACCTTCGACGCCTGGGACGAGACAGTGTCATCGATCCCGGCGCCGACCCAGCGGGCGCTGCGCACCCTCGAGTGGATCCACCGCCACGAGAACCTCGTCGTGTGCGGACCATCAGGAACCGGCAAGACCCACTTCCTTGAAGCGCTCGGACAGGCCGCCGTCGATGCCGGCCACAAGGTCGCCTGGTTCAGTCTCGAGCACCTCGGAGCGCTCGTGCGCCGCCACAGCGCCGACGACACCGCCGCCAAAGCCATCAAGCGGATCATGCGAGCCGACGTCATCGTGATCGACGACATCGGCCTGCTCCCGGTCGCCACCGAGACCGCCGAGGCGCTCTACCGCGTCGTTGACGCCGCCTATGAGAAACGCTCCATCGCTTTGTCGAGCAATCTTCACCCGGCCGGGTTCGACGAACTCATGCCCAAGACCATCGCCAACGCCACCGTCGACCGGCTCCTGCACCACGCCCACGTCGTCCTCACCGCCGGCGACAGCATCCGCCTCACCCAAGCCACCGCCGGCAAGGGGGTGACGCCACTGACCAACTGAGCTACGGGCAGAACACCTGGCCACCACCGGGCAGTTCTGTTGGCCACGACTGGGCAGTTCTACTGTCCGCCACTGGGCAGATCCCACTGGCCGTTGACATGGTGGCAAGCCTGGGCGTTGTTAGGAGCCTTGGGTGAGGTAGTTGGCCCAGTCCTCCATAACGGTGCGGCGGGACTCCAACAGGTCGCTGCGCTGGTAGGCGCCCTCGACCCCCGCCACGACGTGACCCAGGGCGGCCTCGGCCACTTCCCTGGGAACGCCGGACTCGGCTGCCCAGGACCGGAAGCCGGTTCGAAGTCCGTGAGTGGTGCCACCCACACTGGCGAGCTTCAACAGTCGGTGCAGGGCGTTTGAGGCCAACACCTTGCACCTGGGGGAGGGGAACACCAACTCACCGTCGCCCACCTTGCGGGCTTCCTTCAGCACCGCCACAGCGGCACCGGAGAGCGCCACCCGGTGCTCGCGCCCGGTCTTGGTGCGTCCACCGGGCACTGTCCAGACCCCGGCCTCGATGTCCACCTCGGACCACCGTGCGCCGGTCGCCTCGGCACTTCGGCATGCCGTAAGCGCGATGAACGTCCAGCACAGCGCAGCGGACGGGTGACCATCACCTGAGCGCACCTTGCGGAGGGCCTCGGGCAGCTCAGCGTGGTGCAGGGCCGCGTGGTGGGTACGACCCCCGTTGTGGCGGGGTAGGGCCGCGGTTGCCGCAGGTGTCGGATCATCGGTGCGGTCGCCCTTACCCATGGACCACCGGAACACCTGGGAGAGCCGCTGGGCGAGGAACCGACCGGTGGCCGGGTTGGACATCCACGGACCCACCAGGACCCCCAGGACGTCCCCTGCGGCAATATCGTCCACCGGCTTGTTTCCAAGTGCCGGTAGCACGTGGTGGGTGAATGCCGACCGCCACCGGGCCTCCGCTCCCGAGCCGGACTTCCAGGTGTCGGGCCCCTCAGCAGTTCAACTCGGCGGTGAGGGTCTCAGCGAGGTGGTGGCAATGAGACTTCTGGGATGGCCGCCGCACGCCAAGCGCCCGACGGCCGGTCAACCGCTGCCTCCCCGTGGCGCGTGTTGTTGCATCCATTCTCGCCACAGGGGCTCGTCTCGCTCCACTGCGCTCGGCGCGCCGTCCCCGTAGAGGTAGCACCAGACTGACGCGGCGACCGCGCCGCCGTGTCTTTCGACCGCCACGAATGCGGTGCCGGGCGACGGCTGGTCTAGCAGGAGGGCGACACGGCACCGGGCGACATCCGCGACGGTGCCGGCTAGGGCGGGCGCGTCGGGCGCCGTCACCTCGATTCGCTCGCCCACTTCGGGCGCCGGCGGGATGCCCAGAGTGTCTGCGAGCGCAGTCCACACTTCGTCGCGGGTTCCGCTCCACATCGCCGTGGGCAGCAAGGCTGTGGCGGTGCGGCCTCGAAAGTGCTCCATGTGAAGCCTCAGATTGTGCAGGAAGAGCTGCCAACCCTCGGACATGGCGTCGTAGAGGGCGTCCCACTCCTCGCCGCTGTCGAAGCCGCTGTTGACGAGCCGCACGACGCAGGTGCCGCCATCGCGAGCCTCGATCGTCCATTCGAAGGTCAGGCCCTCGACCCCCTCGCCTCCGTCGAAGACGACCCGATGCGGCGGCTCCCAGGCGGCGACCCGTCCGCTCACCTGCATCTCCGGCTCGGGGCCGAACGACGCCGTGGCCGCGCCGCCATCGCGCTCCTCGACGGTGTGGGGCACGTACCACGACGAGATGCCGGGGCCGGTGGCGATCGCCCTCCACACCTCCTCCGGGCTGCCGGAGACCTCCACTTCTAGCTGGATGGAACGACTCTCGTCAGACATGTCTCAGCCCTTCCGTCTCATGCGAACCGGCCCTTAGCCCGAATCCACCGACGCGGGGTTGTTGCTGGCGGGCACGCTGATGCAGAGACTGGGGGGCGCTGATCGACGACACGGTGCGTCCGGGCGGCTCGGCGGACTCAACCTCCACCTGGTCGTCGTTGGTTGGGACACCCGAAAGTTCACTCGGGGACAACCCGACGACCGGTGGATGGTCACCTATCCGCGCGGCCTCCAATCACACTAGCCTCACATTGATAGTCTATAAGTACACAAGCGGCAGTCCGCCTGGTTCGTGCCGCCCGTGGAGGGATTGCATTGACTAGCCTTCCGCAGAGGGAGCAAGCTGCAGGAGCGTTGCAGCGCACCGCGGCGCTGTCCGCCGCTGTGCGTGCGCGCCCCTCCGAGCGCGATTCCTCTACTCCCCCCCCCTTACCTTGTTGAGCGGCTCTGGCGTGGCAGTGTCGGGGCTGGTTGCTCGCCGCGGCGGGTAGGGCTGTAGCCCCCTGTCACATAGATGGCCCGGGGGGTGTTGCCGCCCGCCGCGGTCGGGTGCCTTCGACCTCTGACAGGGACATGTACCGGGCCGGCTTCAGGCCCGAGCGGGAGCTGGGCGGGCTCGAGGCAGACCTGACGGTGACGCTCGCGGCGAGGGCGGCCAGCGACCTGGCGGCCACCCCCAACGCCAGCGAGGCGGCCATCCTGACCGAAACCGGCCTGTACGCCGGGCCGGCGGCGCTGGTCTACCTGAAGCCCTTCGGGGAGGACGGGGCGTACGACCCGGGCTCCCTCGGCGGCGAGTTCCGGGTGGGCTTCCTGTTCATGAGGGAGCACATCCTGGCCGCGCCGGTGACGGGCTTCGACGCCACCGACATCGCGCTCACCAACGCTGCGGTCAAGCTGGAGGGCGGCGCGCCCGCGTTCATCGCGAAGCCGCCGCGGGGCCTCCACGGGGCCGAACCGATCGCGGCGGACTCGCCCGAGTACGCCGGGTCGTACCTGTACGAGGCCACCATCGTGCCGGACGCGCAGGCCTGCGCCTCCGGCTGCGAGATCACCGTCGGGGTGCGGTCCGGGGCGGCGCTGGGCGCGGTCTCGACCGCGGAGAGCGACCTCGGCCAGCTGGTGCGGCCGAACGTGGCGGCCGAGCCGCTGACGGTGCAGCGGGAGGCGGCCGGGAGCAGGGTGCGGGTCAGCGCGCTGGCGATCCGGCAGATCGTGGACTCCAACAGCTACTGGGTGGACGTCCTGATCAGCGGCAGCCGCGCGGACTTCTATGGTCACATCCAGCTGCGGGGCACCAACCAGCTCGGAAACGTGGTCGAGATGGGGAGGATCGATCGGCTGCCGGGCTCGAGAGGCGGTCTGCACTCGTTCTGGGCGTATCCACGCCGTGACGGAGACCACCGTCACGCCAACCACAAACGGCGACTGGGCGACATACGTGATCAGGCTGGACGGCGCAGTGGACGCCGACGGGACCGTCTCCCTGGCCGAGGGGAGCAACGTCGTCACCGTCGAGGTCACCGCCGAGCACGGGCAGACGACGAAGACCTACACCGTCATCGTCACCCGCGCCGCGGCCTCGGCCAGCGCGACCTTCTCGGTGAGAGCAGGATAGACGCCGCGTTCAGGCGACGCCACCCTGAGCGGGCTGACGCTGAGCGGGGTGGACATCGGCGCCTTCGCGGCGGCACCGTCTCCCACGGTCAGAGTTCTAGCTTCGACATCGGCGACCAATCCGAGGTTCCGGCCTCGTTGACGGCCCGGACGCGGAAGTAGTACACCGTCCAGTGCGTCGGCAGTGCCGTGACTGTGGCTACGGACCCGCTGATGGAGACGCCCAGGCCCGCGCCGTCGTTCGGCAGCGTCGTCCACTCGCCGTTCCACCACAGCCCTACCTCGTAGCCAGCGGCGGTCTCAACGTCGTTCCAGTCCAGGGAGGCATTGCCTGCGCCGTCCAGGCTCCCGGTGGGCGCGTCGGGTGAGTCCGGGGCGACTGCCGGTGGCAGAGCGGCCCTGGTCACGGTAGCGGTGTAGGTCTTGGCGGTGTTGCCGTCCTCGGCGGTGACCTCGACGGTGATGACGTTGCCGCCTTCGGACAGGGAGACGGTCCCGTCGGCGTCGGCCACGCCGTCCAGCTTGATCGTGTAGGTGGCTCCACCATCGTTGGCGGTTGCCGTCACCGTGGTCTGCTCCACTTCATTGCCGACGCTGGCGGCGTACTCGGTGGTGGCGGAGTCGAAATTGCCGATGTCGATGCCGCTCAGGGCCAGGCTGCTGAGAGTAGCGTCGTCTGCGGGCGGTTCGGCGCGGGCTACGGTGACGGTGTAGGTCTTCGCCGTCTCTCCGTCCTCGGCGGTGACCTCGATGGCGATGACGTTGCTGCCCACAACCAGCGGGATTACCCCGTCGCTGTCGGCCACGCCGCCCAGCTTGATTACGTAGGTGGCCCAGTCGTCATTCGTCGCCGGGGTCACCGTCGTCTCGTCCACGTCGTTGGAGACGCTGGCGGTGTACCCGGTGGTGTCGGGGTCGAAGGCCAGGGTGATGCCGCTCAGGGCCAGGCCGCTCAACACGGCGTCCGTGGAAGGCGTCGCAGCCTCGGCCCTGGCGACAGTGACGGTGTAGGACTTCGTCGTCTCCCCATCCGCAGCCATCACCAGGAGAACGATGAAGTTGGTGCCCTCGGCCAGGCCGACGGTTCGGTCTTCATAGCTCGCGGCAAGCACCAGCGCCACTTCATAGCTGGCGGCTTCGTCGTTGGTCTCCACCGTTATGGTGGTCTGCTCCACCTCGTGGCCGACGCTGACCTCGTAGCTCTCGATGGCCGGGTCGAAGGCGAAGGGCGCGCCGCTCAGCGCCAGCCCGCTCAGGGTGGCGTCTTTGGAGAGCGGCGTTGCGGCCCTAGTGACGGTCACGGTGTAGGTCTTCGCCGTCTCTCCGTCCTCGGCGGTGACCTCGATGGCGATGACGTTGCTGCCCACAACCAGCGGGATTATCCCGTCGCTGTCGGCCACGCCGCCCAGCTTGATTGCGTAGGTGGCCCGGTCGTCGTTCACCGTGGGCGTTACCGTGGTTTCCGTCACGTCGTTGCCGACGCCGGCGGTGTACTCGGTGATGGCCGGGTCTAACGTACCGATGTCCACACCGCTCAGCGTCAGGCCGCTCAACCCGGCGTCCGTGGAAGGCGTCGCAGCCTCGGCCCTGGTGACAGTGAGGGTGTAGGTCTTCGTCGTCTCCCCATCCGCAGCCATCACCAGGAGAACGATGACGTTGGCGCCCACGGCCAGGCCGACGGTTCCGTCTTCATAGCTGGCGGCAAGCACCAGCGCCACTTCATAGCTGGCGGCTTCGTCGTTGGTCTCCACCGTTATGGTGGTCTGCTCCACCTCGTGGCCGACGCTGACCTCGTAGCCCTCGATGGCCGGGTCGAAGGCGAAGGGCGCGCCGCTCAGCGCCAGCCCCCTCAGCGTGGCGTCGCTGGAGAGCGGTTCGACGACCGAGAAGCCCGCGCTGGCCGTCGCCAGCTCGACGTTTGCCGCGGACAATATGCTCGCCTTGATGGTGTAGTCTCCCAGCGGGCAGTCGGCTGAGACGGTCCCGGTGCGGGTCTCCGGGTCCTCGTCCACGTTCAACATGTACCGCTCCACGCCCAGCCCGTAGCCGCCTGCCTGGTCCTCACAGATGTCGGCGTCCCCGTTCTCCGAGTCCTTCACGTCGGCCCGGAATATGTAGTCCTTGGTGGCGGTGTCGGAGTCAGACTCCAGGCCGCTGAAGCTCATCGTGACGGCGATCTCGTTGCCAGGCTCCACGGAGCCGGAGGGGGAGAGGGTGATCGCCACGGACGGCTCCACGTCAATTACGTTGATGGTCACGGTGATCTCGTCGGCGAGGCCCGACGGGTCCGTTGCTGTTACGGTCACCGTGTAAGTGGACTTGGACTCGTAGTCCAGGGCGGCCTTGGTTCGCAATTGGCCGGACGTGTCCACAATGTGGAAGAACCCGGCGTCAGTTCCACCGAGGAAGTAGGTCAGGGCGTCGTTGTCGTCGTCCGTCGCTGCGACCGGGGACCCAAAGTTCTGGCCCGCTGCCGTGTCCTCGCTGACAGTGCGGTTCCCGGTCTCTGTGGAGGGGAACGCCGGCGAGCTGTTCGCCGCCAGCGCCGCGTTGTCCGATACGCCCTCTGCGCTCTTGCCGGAGCCTTTCTCGTCGGTGTAGGAGGCGGTGGCTCGCAGGTATCTGCCCACATCGGCCTCGACCGGCGTGTAGGAGGCTGCCGCGGCCCCGCTTATGACGGCCCAGGTGGTCCTGTCTTGAGAACTGTGCCACGACCAGGCAACGCCGGAGACGCCGCCGTCGGGGTCGGTCAGGGTGGCCGTCAGGGGGGTGTCAACCTGGGGCTGCACCGCCGACAGGGTCACAGTTCCTGCGCCATCGGACGCCGGGGCGGGGCCGAAGACCCAGGGGCGGGCCTGCTTGATGGCCAGGACATTGTCGCTGGTGATCTTGAACTCGATCTCCATGGCGAAGTCTTCATCGGATCCGGGGTTGTACAGCTTTGCGAACTTCTCGTGGATCACGGCCAGGTGCCTGCGCAACTGGTCCAGTTGGTCGTCGGTCATGAGAAGCTGTCCCGGCGGCTTTTGGTTGGAAGTGCGAACGACATAATATTCGCCGGTCGCCGGGTCCAACAGGATCTCCTCCGGCACTGAGAGCGCGTCGGGGTTGGTGACCAGGTCTTCGCCGATCTGCGTGTTGACGTAGTACCAGCTGTCTTTGCCGCTGTACAAGGGATTGAAGGAGACGGCGACGCCGTTGGCCAGCTCGTCGGAGTAGTTGGGATGTACCAGCACCCCCATCGCGGCCGCCAGGTGGTCGATGCGATAGAAGTCGCGTTCGGTGAAGGCGCGGAAGTTCCACAGGCTGGCGTACACCTGTTTGAGGGATTTGGCGATGTCCTCCTCGTCCTCCTTGGGCTTCTGGGTCTTGGAGTCGTACAGTCCCGCGCCGTTGAAACCGGGGAGGTCCTCGTTGTTGGTGCTGGACCGGTAGCGGCGGTTGGTCCCCTCGGGAAACAACTCATTCATCTCGGTCAGGGCGTCGATAATCCACCCGGGCGTCTCCGCCTTCTTGATGGCTTTGCGCAGCTTCTTCAGCTTGGATTCCTGGACTTCGAGGTCTTCCTGGAATTCGGAGTCGGCCAGCATGGTTTCGATACGGGTGTAGAAGTCGTTGTGCTTCATGAACTCGTCGTAGAAATAGAACGGGATCGCGAACCCGTCGGGCACAGTCCCCTCCGGAAAACCGAACGTCCCCAGCACGGCCACATTGGCCGCCTTGACGCCGAAGGCCTTCCAGTCCTCGAAACCAACCCCACTGAGGGCCGTGATCTCAGTGACCGACAGGTCTCGCTGCGGCGTCTGCTTCTTGGCGGGCCGGGAAGACGCGAAGTGGGCATCGACTTCCGCGGCGGTGGCTACGCGGAGGGAGTAGGTATGCTCCATCACTTCGTAGTGGACGTATTTGCCGACGAAATTATTGATGTAGCTGCGGTGGGTGTCGCCGCCCATATAGGCGTTGGGCACCCCGTCCTGAATGGCGCGAAGGTTCACATGCGACAGCGGCGTTTGGGGCACGGTGGTGATGATGCCGGCCACGCGGGGAAGCTCGTTGGGCAGCGCCTCGTAGACAACCACGTCCCGGGGGTTGGGACTCTCCTCCAGGTCCATGATCCGCAGAAAGCCGTACCCTTCCGCTTGGTTCAACGGGATGAAATCACGTTTCTTGGATGTGAGGTCTTCGTCGAACACGAGGTTGATTCGGGATGCCTCGTAGGCCGCTAGCTCGTGCCGGTAAGCTGGAAGGTAGTGGTCTTGCATGTAATAGGCCAGGTCGTCCTCGAGCAGCGGTGTGCTGGCGGCGAGCACCGTCTGGGTGAAATCCACAGTGCTGAAGGACTGTCCGTAATTGAGCACGTACACGTAGAGTCCTGGACTGCCGTCAGAGGCAAAGAATTCCGGGACATAGTCCAGATAACCGCTGATCAGCCCGGGCGTGTACGGATCGATGCCTACAGCAGGCTGGAAGTCAAAATGGCTGTTGTACTTGTTGGTGTTCTGGAAGTAGACACCCGGTCTGTCGGTGTCCGCGCCGAATATAGTGAACTTGATTATCGCAGTACCCCAGAGGGAGAGCGCGTCGAATGTCGCGCGATCGGGAATGGCCACGGCGCCCTTGCTGAGATCGATGGCGGCGGCGGGGTTCACCGGGTTCATGCCCACCGGGTCTCCGAGTTCGGTGATGTCGTCGATGCAGTCGCCGTCGACGTCGGCCGGGTCGGAGACGAGGAACTTCTTCACCCGGTAGCGCCCCTTGGGAAGCGCCTCCACGTTCTCAGCAAGCGTGGTCGTGCCCGCCGCGCCCCGCGTCACCGAGACCGGGACCTCCACTACCCTGCCGTCCATATCGTGCCGCACGTAGAGCACGAAGTATTCTTCAACCGTGGACTCGACCACGATTGGAACGACCTCGACATCTACCGGCGTCGGCGTTGGGTCATAGCCGCCTCCTGAACACGGCTCATCTGTCGGCTCATCTGTTGGCGCTGTACTAGTGAATCTCGCGGTGACCGACGCGAGCTCCACGTTCGCCGCCGACGCGACGCCGGAGAGAATGACGAGCGCGAACGCGGCCGTCAGGGCCAGGGCGGCAAAGGACAGCCTGCCTATCACAATGCCCGCCTCACCTTCGGCGGCTGCCAAGCCCGGCGGGCAAGGGAGACCTCCGGGCCTGTCCATCCATGGTCAGGAGCAGGTGCTCCGGGCAAGCGGCAAGGCGGGGGAGCGAAGCGGTCCAAAAGAAAGGAGCTGGACGGGGGTGTGGGGCTATCCGGTAACGATATCCGTCGGGGGGGTGTCCCTGTCTTGTTGTCAAGCCGCTTGGGGCAGGTTCTGGGGGTGGGGTGGCTGGTAGGGGGTTTGGGTTTTGAGCATGGCGAGGATGATGTTGCAGCGGCGTCGGGCGACGCAGATGACGGCGGCGTTGTGGCGTTTGCCTTCTGAGCGTTTGCGCTGGTAGTAGGCGCGTGCGTCGGGTCGTGTTGGGCGGCGACGAAGGCTGCGGTGAAGAGGGCGTTCTTGAGTCGGTGGTTGCCGCCTCGGGGTTTGCGCGCTGTGGCGCTGCGCCCTGACTGCCAGTCGACGGGGGCGAGCCCGGCGTAGGAGGCGAGGCGGCTGCCGTCGGCGAATCGGTGGGGGTCGCCGATCTCAGCGAGGGTTCTGGCTCCGGTCCGCGGGCCGAACCCGCACAGGCTGTTGAGGACTTTTCCCAGCGGGTGCGCCATGAACGCTTCCTCGATGTGGCCGGTGAGCTGGTCGCGGCGCTCGCAGATCCGGTCCAGGTCGGCGGCGAGCTCTGAGATGGTGGCGCCCCAGGCGGCCTCGGCGGTGACGATGATGCTCTGCGCGTCGAGCGCGGCCCAGATCGCGTCGGTTAGCCGGCTGGCTGTGCGGGGCGAGCGTTTGGCGATGCGGGCCCGCACCCGGGCCCTGCCCGCTGCTCGAAGCGCTGTGGGGGTGCCCCAGCGGGCCAGGGCGTCGCGTGCGCCGCCGCTGGTGGCCACCTTGTCGCCGAGGGCCCGCTCCAGGGCGGGCGACACCGCCAGCAGGGCGTCTCTGAGGCGGTTGGCGGCCCTGGTGGCGTCGGCGGCGAGGTCGGCGTCTCTGCCGTTGAGGATCCGCAGCCGCGCCAGCAGCTCATCGCTGGGAGCGGTCCAGGTCAGGCGGTCGGCGTTGCGCCGGGCGTAGTCGGCGAGCACCGCGGCGTCTTTGGGGTCGGTCTTGGCCGCCCCGGCGTAGAGGTCCGCAGCCCGGCGCATCGCCAGCCCCGTCACATAGGCCACCGGAACCTCCCGGCGCGTGGCCGTCTCCAACAGCAGCGACGCCGCCGAGCTGGTCGTGTCGATCACCAAAGCGACCGTGCCGTGCACAGCGGCGTCGTCGATCAGTTGGCCGATCGCCGCCTCGTCGTTGCGCACGCCCCGCGCCAGCACCTCGGCGCCGGCTGAGGTCACAGCGCAGGCGTAGTGGTCGCCTTTGGCGACATCGACGCCGACGAACACCTCGATGTCGACGCAGTCGGGTTCTTGCATGGCGGGACTCCTTGGGTCCGGGGGCATTCCTGGTCGGATGCTCCCGGTGCCTGCGCCTCAACCACTTTACGATCAGCCCCGAGGGCATGTCCCTGTCAGAGATCGAAGACACCCGACCGCGGCGGGCGACAACACCCCCCGGGCCATCAATGTGACAGGGGGCTACAGCCCTACCCGCCGCGGCGAGCAACCAGCCCCGACACTGCCACGCCGGGACCACTCAACAACGTAAAGGGGGAGTAGAGGAATCGCGCTCGGAGGGGCGCGCACGCACAGCGGCGGATAAAGCCGGTGCGTCTGTGGACGCCAGTGCTTCTTGCCGTCTATCGGAAGGCAACTTGATCTCTCTCCATCGCGATGAGCACTATTAGCGCCAACCGAAGGTCGCGTTTGGCGCTAACCGAAAATTCGCGTCGCGGCAAGGGTTCCCGTCGGCGTGGGTGAGGTTAGCGGGTTCTGGTTGGTGGTGGCGATCTCGAGGCCGTTGTGCTCTCTTGAGGCGCCAGCTGGGGTAGCCGCGGTATCCGGCCCGCCCCCACACACCAGCCCGGCACCAACCAGCCCAACACAGGCCCCCCTCACAACCCCACCGGTGGATTCAGGCTTAGAACGTGCGCGGGTAGGCGCTATGAGACTCGTCGAATCGCTGTAAGGCCAAGGACACCGGTGGCGCGTCCCCGCCTACTCGCGCTGCCTCTTAGCCACGCGACGAGCGGCGCTTCTGGATGTTGGCCCACTCGTCTCTGAGGCCGACGGTGCGGTGGAACAGATCGGAGGCTTCGGGGTCGCGGGCGAAGTAGCCGAGGCGCTCGAACTGCACCACCTCGCCGGGCTCCGTGAGGGCGAGCGCGGGCTCCAGCTTGGCGTCGGTGATCAGCTCTCGTGAGTCGGAGTTGTAGGACTGCAGCGGGTCGCGGCCGTCGGCGCCTGGAACGGGGTCGGTGAACAGGCGGTCGTACAGGGCCACCCGCGCGTCCACGGTGTGGCCAGCCGATACCCAGTGGATGGTGGCCCGCACCTTGCGGCCGTCGGGGGCCTGGCCGCCCCCGGTTTCGGGATCGTAGGTGCAGCGCAGCCTCACGGGCTCCCCCTCGGAGTCGGTCTCCACGTCGTTGCAGCGCAGGAAGTAGCCGGCCCGCACGCGAACCTCCCGGCCCGGGCCCAGCCGGTAGAACTTTCGGGGCGGGTCGAGCATGAAGTCGTCCCGCTCGATCCACAGCCGGCCCGAGAACGGCACCTCCCGGGCGCCAGCGGCCGGATCCTCGGGATTGTTCACCGCCCGGCGATGCTCCACACGGCCCTCAGGCCAGTTGTCGATCACCACCTCCAAGGGTCGCAGCACTGCCATGCGGCGCAGGGCGGTCCGGTTGTGGTGGGTTCGCACGAACGACTCCAGCAACTCGATCTCGTGCACGCCGTTGACCCGGGCCACGCCGATGTGGGCGCAGAACTCCCGGATCGCCTCGGGCGGGTAGCCCCGGCGGCGCAGGCCCCGCAGTGTGGGCAGGCGGGGGTCGTCCCAGCCGTCCACCAGACCCTGCTCGATCAGAGCGCCCAGGCCCCGCTTGGAGGTGACGGTGTGAGTGAGGTTCAGGCGGGCGAACTCGTACTGGCGGGGCTGGTCTCCCGGCAACCGCAGGTGGTCGAGGTACCAGTCGTACAGTTGGCGGTGGGCGTCGAACTCAAGCGAGCACAGCGAGTGGGTCACGCCCTCGACGGCGTCGCTCTGGCCGTGGGCCCAGTCGTAGGTGGGGTAGATGCACCAGGCGGTGCCGGTGCGGAAGTGGGCGGTGTGGCGGATCCGGTACATCACCGGGTCGCGCATCAACATGTTGGGGTGGGCCATGTCGATCTTGGCCCGCAGCACCCTGGAGCCGTCGCCGAAGCGACCGGCCCGCATGTCGCGCAGCAGGCTCAGGTTCTCCTCGACGGTCCGGTCCCGCCAGGGGCTCTCGGTGCCGAGCGTGCTGAAGTTGCCACGGGTGGCCGAGATGGTCTCAGCATCCTGGTCGTCTACGTAGGCCAGCCCCTCGCGGACCAGATACTCGGCCCACGCATACAGCTGCTCGAAGTAGTCCGAGGCGTGGACTGCCCGCCCGTCGGGCTCGAAGCCGAGCCAGGCGATGTCATCGGCTATGGCTTGGGCGTAGGCGGCGTCCTCGCCCTCGGGGTTGGTGTCGTCGAAGCGCAGCCGGCACGCCCCGCCGTTCTCGGCGGCCACCTCGAAGTTGAGGCACACCGCCTTGGCGTGTCCGATGTGCAGGAAACCGTTGGGCTCGGGCGGGAAGCGGGTCTGCACCCGGCCGCCGAAGGTTCCAGCCGCGTTGTCGGCCCGCACCTGCTCACGGATGAAGTCCAGCGACCGGGCTGGACCCCCCGCGCCGTCGTGAGTCTCAGCCATGTCAGCTCAACAGGAACGGAGCCAGGATCCTCCAGCCGTCGGCCGTCGCGTCGGCACCGCCGGCGAGGACCTGCACACCCACATGGTCGGCTCCTGCGTCGAAGTGCTCCCGGACGCGGGCAGTGATCTGCTCGGGAGTGCCCCACGCCACGATCGCGTCAACCAAACGGTCCGACGGTCCGCCGCCGGGCCCGCCGTCGATGTCGGATTGCTCGAAACCGAGGCGAAGCAGGTTGTTGGTGTAGTTCGGCAGCCGGAGGTACAGGGCCATATTCTTGCGGGCCAGGGCGCGTGCCGCCGCTGGGTCGGTGTCGAGTACGACCATCTGCTCGGGGCAGAGCGCCGCGTCGGGGCCCATGACTTGGCGCGCGATGGCGGTGTGCTCGGGCGGCACGAAGTACGGGTGTGCTCCCGCGGCGGCCTCCGCTGAGAGCTGGAGCATCCTGGGGCCGAGCGCGGCCAGCACGATCTCGGGAAGGTCCTGGGGGCCGTGGGCGAAGAATGGCGCCTCGCTCATCCGCGCCAGGTACTCGCGCATGTAGCTGAGCGGGCGGGAGTACTCGTGCTTGCGGAGGTCTTGCACCAAGTGCTGGTGGCTGACACCGAGCCCCAGCAGGAAGCGACCCGGAGACGCCTCCTCGATGGTGCGCTGGGCATTGGCCATCGTCATCGGGTCGCGGGCGTAGATGTTGGCGATGCCGGTGGCGACCTTGATGGAGGAGGTGCCCTGAAGCAGGAGCGCGGCCATCACGAACGGATCCCGCCCGACGACCTCGGGGAACCAGATCGCCCCGTAGCCCAGTTCCTCGGCCTCGGCTGTGAGCTCAGCGGCCCGCGACGACGGCACCGTGTCCAGGATTCCCGTCCAGATCCCGACGCGCCGCAAGTCGATGTTCCCTGCCGTCACGGACGGCAACCTACCGCCGACGCGGTCACGCCACTCGGTCCTCCAACGACGCTTATCGGGAGAAGAGCCGCTTATCGTTCCTAGCGCCATGTGCGGACTGTTCAGGTAGCGTCCGTCCGCTCAGGCTGTCTTGGCCTCAAGGTCCAGCTATCCAAAGCCTTGGCGAACCGGTACTCGAAGCTCGACTCATACTCCACATGATCTCAAGGCGTCTTGTGCTGATTCTGGACTTCGTATGGACGATGGACGTATCGTTTTCCCACTCTGCGAACAGGTCGTCGGCCACGCCCTCGGATGAGGCCAGCGCAGCCACTGCGGCCAGCAGGGCGCTGGTGCCTTTGGTCCACGCGGCGTAGGCCATCTTCAGCGCCGACGCGGCGCTACTCGTTCATGCCCGTTTTATACTACAATTATAGCATGAAGCGGCGACGGGTGAGCACGACCGTGGATAGCGGGCTCCTCGATCGGGCCCGTCATCTGCAGGAGTGGGGAACTGACGCCGCCATGATGGACGCGGCCCTCGAGGCGCTCACAGCCCGCTACCGGGAGGCTGAGATTGACGCCGCTTACGAGGTGTACGACCGCCTCCCCCTCGACGAGCCCGACGAATGGGGGGATCTGGCGTCTTTCCGTGACGCGAACCTCATGCACAGGCAGGAGCTCGGGTCGGCGAGTGGAGAACACCGGGCACGGCACGTCGACGGATGACGGCGATGCCTGTGCGGCGGGGCGAGGTCTGGTGGTGGGAGTCTCCGCATGCAGGGCGTCGCCCCGTGGTCGTGCTCTCGCGAGACGCGGCGCTGGATCGGCTCAAGACGGCGATTGTCGCGCCGTGCACCACCACGATCAGGGGCCTTCCCAGCGAGGTCGTGCTGGATCCCGGCGACGATCCGATCCCGGCCGTCTCGGCCGTCAACCTAGACTCTGTCGAGACTGCTCCTCTGTCCCTGTTGGTGCGTCGGCTGGGCCGGCTGAGCGACGAGCGCATGGGCCAGATCTGCGACGCCCTCCAGACGGCCGTGGCCTGCGCCGGATCCTGGAGACAGCCGCGATCGAAGGACTGATCAGGGACAGCCGCCGTCGCGCCAAGGCTGGGTCAAGTTGGACTGGCCGAAGGCGAGATCTTCGGGTCAGCAGCCGTCCCCGACGTCTGGTCACGCAGAGACCCCGACTCCCGCTCCCCGACGCCGCGAAGGTCACGTGTCGGTTTGGCCCAGGTAGGAGGCTCGCAGGTCGGGGTGGGCCAGCAGGTTCTCGGCGGTGTCGTCGAGCACCACCCGGCCCGTTTGCAGCACCCAGCCCCTATCGGCGATCGACAGGGCCATGTTGGCGTTCTGCTCCACCATGAACACGGTCAGCCCGGCCTCATGGATCTGCTGGATCAGCTCGAAGTTCTGCTGCACCAGCGCAGGGGCCAGGCCCATCGACGGCTCGTCCATCAGCAGCACCCGCGGCTTGGCCATCAGCGCCCGTCCGATGGCGACCATCTGCTGCTCGCCGCCCGACAGGGTGCCCGACTTCTGGTTGATGCGCTCCTTGACCCGGGGGAACAGCTCGAAGACCCGCTCCATGTCGGCCGCGATCTGGTCGGCGTCGGTGCGCAGATAGGCGCCCAGGTCGAGGTTCTCTCGCACCGACAGGCGCTTGAACAGGCGGCGATTCTCCGGGACCATCGTGACCCCGCGGGCCACCCGGTAGCTGATGGGCTTGTCGTTTACCACTTCGCCGTCGAGGACAACCTCCCCGGAGGTCGGCTTGAGCATGCCGAGCAGCGTCTTGAGGGTGGTGGACTTGCCGCTGGCGTTGCCGCCTAGCAGGCAGACCATCTCGCCCTCGTAGATCGACAGGTTGACGTCCCGCAGCGCATGCACCGCGCCGTAGTGGGCGTTGACCGAGCGCATTTCCAGCAGCGGGGTCGCGCCGGGCCGGTCTGCGCTCATTGCGCGTCGGCTCCCTGGCCGAGGTAGGCCTCGATCACCCGGGGATCGCTCGACACGTCGGCGTAATCGCCCTCGGCGATCTTGGTGCCATGGTCGAGCACCACCACCCGGTCAGACACCTCGCGCACCACCTCCATGTCGTGCTCGATCACCACTATGGCGAAGCCCCACTCGTCGCGCAGCGTGCCGATCAGTCCTGTCAGCTCGGCCGACTCCGTCGGGTTCATTCCCGCCGCCGGCTCGTCGAGCAGGATGAGCCTCGGCTGGGTGGCCATGGCCCGGGCGATCTCCAGCCGGCGGCGGTTGGCGTACGACAGCGTGAAGGCGGGCTGGTCGAGGCGATACCCCACCAGCCTGGTGCCGAAGAAGCTCAGTATCTTCTCGGCTCTCTGTCGGATCTCGGCCTCCTCGCGCCGGAACGCCCGCGTGTAGAACAGTGCGCCGAAAGCGTGCTGGCGGGTGCGGCAGTGCTGGGAGACCATCACGTTTTCGACAACCGTCATGTTGGCGAACAGCCGCACGTTCTGGAATGTGCGGGCGATGCCCCGGGCGGTTACCCGGTTCGGGTCGAGGCCCAGCAAAGAATCGCCCTCGAAGAGGATGTCGCCCGAGGACGAGGCCACGGTCGAGGTTACGGCGTTGAACAGCGTGGTCTTGCCCGCGCCGTTGGGCCCGATCACCGAGACGATCTCGCCTTCGTTCACATGGAGGTCGAGTCCGTCGAGGGCGTGCAGGCCGCCGAAGTCGACGCTCAGATGGCGCGTCTCCAGCAGCGGCTGAGGCGAGCCGGCGGTCATGTCGCTGCCGCCGGCTCGGCGCCGGTGCCGTTGTCGTCGTCGGAGACCTCGCCCTTGAGCCAGGCGTCCTGGGCCAGCTCCTGCTGGTGGAGCTCTCGGGAGCGGCGCACGCTGGGGATCAGGCCCTCTGGGCGGGCCAGCATCATCCACACCAGCAGAGCCCCGTAGATGAGCAGCTTGAACTCGGAGAACTCCGCGAGCAATCCGGGCTGTTTGGGTCCGCCCAGCACACCGATCAGCACGACGGAGCCCGCGATCACCCCGACGATGTTGCCCATCCCGCCGAAGATCACCACCACCAGGATCACGATCGACACGAGTATCAGGAAGCTGTTCGGGAACACCGAGCCGACCTTCGCCGAGAAGATCGCACCGCTGAACGATCCCAGCACCGCGCCCACCACGAAGGCCAGCAGCTTGACGTTGACGGTGTTGATGCCCATCGCCTCGGCGACGGTCTCGTCCTCACGCACCGCCATCCAGGCTCGCCCCAGCCGGGACCGCTCCAGGCGCCAGGACACATAGATGGCCAGCGCGCAGAAGGCGAGCACCAGATAGAAGACCCGCCGCGGGTCGGTGCCGGCCACCTCGGTGAGGCCGAAGATCCCCGCGCCGGGGACCTTGGTGATGCCCTGCGAGCCGCCGAACCAGCCCGACAGCCAGTCCGACAGGAAGAGCAGCCTGATGATCTCGCCGAATCCGAGGGTGACGATGGCCAGATAGTCGCCGCGCATCCGGATCACCGGCGCGCCGATGAACAGCCCCACCAGCCCGGTGATGACCACCACCGCGATGAGGGCGACCAGCCAGGGCAGCTCGGGGGTGATCCTGGGCGAGGTCGCGGCGGTGAGCACCGCCGCGGTGTAGCTGCCCACCGCGAAGAAGGCCACGTAGCCCAGATCGAGGATGCCGGCCAGCCCGACCACCACGTTTAGCCCCAACGCCAGCAGCACGAACAGCCCAACGTTGGCCAGCAGCTCGTTGGTCAGCTTGCCCGCGAACAGCGGCAGGATCACCAGCGCGGCCCCAGCGGCGACGATCAGCAGGCCGTTGGTGCGGGTCCGTTTGGAACCCTCGAGCGCGGCGATGCTGGCGCGGGCTTGGCGCAGCCGGCCCCGAGCCAGCACCGCGAGGGCACCTGACACAGCCGCGAGGCCTATAGCACCTTTCCAGGCCACACCCCCCCGGCTGGCATAGAGGCGGTCGGTGAGCGCCTCGAGTCCCATGCCCTCGGCCAGGTCCACCACCAGCGGTTCCAGCACCGCGGCGCCGACGACGGCGAGCGCCATCGTCACCACCGCGCGTCGAATCAGCGGGCTCAGCAGCCGCAGGGTGCCGGCCACCGCCCCGACCACGGCACCGATCACCAGCCAGATCACCACCGCGAACCAGGTCTCGTTGCCGAAGCTGAGCAGCTCCAACAGCATCGGGCTCCAATTGACCAGCGGATCTCGCAGATCGAAGTTGGCCAGCAGCACCGCCAGCAGCGACAGTCCGCCACCGGCGACGGCCCCGCAGGCGGCGCCGCCCAGAGCCTCGTGGGCGCCGGGCGCGAACGTCGGCACGCCCTCGCGTCTGATCTGATGCCCGACGCGATGGCCGGCCGCGAAGGGAAGGATCAGCAGCGCGAGGTAGCCCAAGCTCAGCACGGGCTTCACGATCACCCGCTCGTCGAGCCTCACCGGCATGTTCGACAAGGCGATGAAGATCTGCGCGAAAGCCCCCACCGCGCCCATGCGCACCAGCCGCCGCCAGTTCTGGGCCAACGCGGGCCGCGCTGGCGCCAGACCAGGCGCGGCCCCGCCGCCGGAAGCGGTTGGCGGAGGCAGGGTCGCGGTCATGTGCGGTCCTCAGCGGACAGGTGCTCGCCGAACAGGCCCGCAGGACGCAGCAGCAGCACGCCGATCAACACCGCGAAGGCCACTGCGTCGCGCAGCTGCGACACCCCGCTGACCCCGAGGGGCTCCAGGATCAGCAGCGGCCCCACCGACTCGGCCACGCCGATCGACAGCCCGCCCGCCATCGCCCCGCCGAGATGGCCGATGCCTCCGACCACGGCCGCGCTGAACGCCTTGATGCCGGGAAGGAACCCGGTGGAGTGGATCACGCTGCGGAACAGGATCCCCCACAGGATCCCCGCCATTCCCGCCATGGCGCCGCCCACCGCGAAGACCTTCACGATGGTGCGGTTCACGTCGATGCCCATCAGGGCGGCGATCTCGGCGTCCTCGGCCACCGCCCGCATCGCCTTGCCCGACTTGGTGCGATTGACGAAGTACCACAGGCCGGTCATCGACACCGCGGCCACCACCATCACCAAGATCTTGGCCCCCTCGATCTGCACGATGGTGTGCTTGTCCTTCACCCAGTCGGGCACGTCGGGGTAGGCCTTGGCGGACGGGCCCAGCAGCACTATCGAGGCGTTCTGGATGAAGAACGACACGCCGATGGACGTGATCAGCGGGATCAGGCGCGGCGACCCCCGCAGCGGCCGGTAGGCGACCCGCTCCATGATGACGGCCGTGAGAGTGCACACGATGACCGACACCACCACGATGAGCAGCAGCGAGCCGATGAAGTTGCTCTCCCACAGGCCGGCGTCTGCGAGCTTGTTGGAGGTGATCATCCCGGTCATGGCGCCCACCATGAACACCTCGCCGTGGGCGAAGTTGATGAAGCCGAGAACGCCGTAGACCATCGAGTAGCCCAGCGCGATAAGCCCGTACATGCAGCCCTGAGCCACCCCCGACACCACCAATCCCCGGAATTGGGCGCCGGTAAGGCCGGTGGCATCGGGATTGGCCCACCGGGCGAAGGGATTGTCGGTGTCGATCTCCTGGGCGATGAAGGCCAGAATCCCGACGATGACCACCGTCAGAGCCGACACCCGCAGGAAGGTCAGGAACCAGTCGACGCCGGTGCGGGGCGCGCCGCCCCGCACGCCACGTCTTCGAGTCACCGATTTCGATCCTAGTACGAGCACCGGACCCGCTTCGACGTTGGTTCTAGCGGCGAAGCCGTAGCAGCGGCCACGGATCGGGCTCGCCGGCGATGTCGACCACGACCATCGACGGTCCGGGGTGAGCCAGGGACCTGTCCAGCACCGCAGGCAGCGCCTCGGGGCCCGAAGCCCGCTCGGCACGCACGCCCATACTCTCGCCGAAGGCGACCCACTCCGGGTTCTTGAGGCTGGAGGCGATGGTCCGGTCCGGTCCGAACCGTTGCCGCTGCAGGCGCTGGACGTTGCCGTAGGCCCCGTTGTCGAACAGCAGCACGGTGGTGTTGATGCCGTGCTGCACCGCGGTGGCCAGCTCGGTGGCGGTGAACAGCATCCCGCCGTCGCCGACGATGGTGAGCTGGGGCCGCTCCGGTGCCGCGGCCGCGGCACCAATGCCGTGGGCGACGCCCGCGCCGAGCGTGCCCGCCCCGCCGGTGGCCAGATACGTCCGGGGCCGGCGGTGCTCGTAGGCGATGTGGGCAACGAAGGCGACCTGGGTCACGTCCTCGACGATGATCCCCTCATCGGGCATCACCGACCGGATGGCCCGCAGGTAGCTGAGCTGGGGCTCCAAGCGGCCGACCCGTTCGAAGTGCCGGGCTCTCAGCTCGGCGAGTTCGGGCGTGCGGTCGGCTCGGCGGCGGTTGCGCCGGCCGAGGGTGTCGACGAGCAGCCGGCACGCTTCGTCGGCGTCGCCGTGGACGCTGACGGTGCCGGTGCCGTACCGGTCGAGTTCGGCGGCGTCGATGTTGATCTGCACGATCTGCTGGCCCTCCCGCACGCCCCACTCCGCGTTCGGGAACTCCATGCGGGTGCCGATGCCCACTACCACATCGGAGGTCAGCCATAGTTTGCGGCCCATGGTCAGGTAGGCGTGCAGGCGGTGGCGCGAGTCGAGCACGCCGAGCCCCATATGACGGGCGAACACCGGCGCCTCCAGCGTCTCGGCCAGCTCCCTCACGGGCTCGGTCGCGTCCTGGGCGCCTCCGCCCACCATGATCAGCGGACGGCGGGCCTGCCCCAGGACTCGGGCGGCCTCCTCGATCCGTTCGGTGTCGATGGCCGGCCTGGAGGCTCGGGGCGCTCCGAGGACGCCGTCGGCCGGCTGGCCCCACACGTCGACCGGCACCTCCACGGCCACCGGACGGGGGACGCCGGACACCAGCTCCTCCATTGCTCGCTGCCACACACCGGCAGCGTCAATGCCGCTGCCGATGTAGTCCGTGTGCTTGGTGAGCTGTCGAAGCACGGCCGCAGGATCGGGCAGGTCGTGCAGTATGCCGGTGCCGCGACCCCGCCATTTCGAGGGGATGGCCCCGATCAGAGCCAGCACCCTGGCGTTGCCCCAGTAGGCGCTGGTGAGACCGGCAGCGGCGTTGAGCATCCCGGGGCCGGGCACCACGCACAGTGCGGCCGGACGGCCCGTGACCTGGGCCGCTCCCAGGGCCATGTAGGCCGCGCCCTGCTCGTGGCGGGTCACGACGGGCCGTATGTCGCGGGCGTCGACGAGGGCGTCGAAGAAGTCGTCGTTCTGCACTCCGGGCAGGCAGAACAGGGTGTCGAGGCCCAGAGATCGGAGGGCCTCTACCGCGAGATGGGCGACCGTCGCGGTCTCAGGCAAAGGATGCTCGACTCCTGCGGTCATGGTCGCCAGCTCTCGAGCAGCACTAAGGGTCTTTGAGTCCGCGACGCACGTAGTACCGCTCGGCCTCTCAGTCCACGACGCAGGTGTTGACCATCTCGCCGATGCCCTCGATGGCGGTGCGCACCACCGCTCCCGGTGTCAGAGCCTCCTTGGGACTGCGGGCGTGCCCCACGCCGCTCGGCGTGCCGGTGGCGATGATGTCGCCCGGGTCGAGGGTGATGATCGTGCTCAAGTCGGCCACGATTTCAGCGGGGCTGAACACGAGCTGGTCGGTGTTGGACGATTGCTTGGTGACACCGTCGACGATGCAGCTCACGTTCAGTCCCGTTCCGTCGCCGATCTCGTCGACGGTGACCAACGTCGGACCGAGCGGCGTGGATCCCTCGAAGGTCTTGCCGGCCAGGAACTGCGTTGTCCGGGTCTGCCAGTCGCGGATCGACACGTCGTTGAGCACCGTGAACCCGGCGATGGCCGCAAGGGCCTCGTCGGGTCCGGCGTTACGCACCTCGCGGCCGATGACTACGGCCAGCTCGACCTCCCAGTCGGCGCTGGTCGACACCTCGGGCGGGGGCAGCCGGATCGGGTCGTAGGGTCCGGTCAGCGCCCGGCGGTACTTGGCGAAGTAGGTGGGCGCGGTGGGCAGCGGGTTGTTGGTCTCCGCGGCGTGGTCGCGGTAGTTGAGCCCGACGCAGACGATCTTGTCGGGCGCGGGAACCACCGGAGCCAGGTCAGCGCCTTCCAGCGCCAGCGCACGTCCCGCGTCATGGACGGGCACGCGACCCGAAGTGACCGGTCCGGCCGCGAGCACGGCCCGCACGTCGGGCGCGTCCAGCAGGACTATCTCGTCGCCTGACACTCGGCCGGCGCGGGTGGCTCCGTCGATTCGGACGGTCACGAGGTGCATGGGGGGTTCTCCGTTTGGGTGGGGGACGGGTTGCCTAGTTGACGGCAATGTCGGCGATGGTGCAGCCGACCGCGAATATCGGGATGGGAGCGTAGAAGTGGACGGTGCCCGGTCCGGCACCGGCCGCGGCTGCGGCGATGTAAGTGCGGATCTCGAAGCCGCCCTGGCCAGCATCGAGGTAGGTGTCGGTGTCGCTGTAGGCGCACAGCCGGTCGCGGTCGCCCGCGCACCAGCGGTCGAGGAAGTCGCGGTCCCAGGATTCGTTGATCCGTCCCGAGTCGGGGGTGGCCGGCCAGTGCGAGATGCCTCCGGTGCCGATCACCGCGATGCGCTCTCCGACGCTGTCGGCGGCCCGGCGCAGCGCCTCGCCGAAGCTCCAGGCTCGGCACAGCGGGGTGAGGGGCGGTCCCTGGCAGTTGATGTTGGCCGGGATGATGGGAAGGTCGAAACGGGGGGTCAGGAAGTGCAGCGGCACCGCGATGCCGTGGTCGAGGCGCCACTCCTCGGCGTAGGCCACGTCGCAGGTCTGCATCACCTGTTCGATGAGGCGCTGCGACAGGCCAGGGTCGCCGGGGGCGCGGAACTTGTCGATGCGCAGCCACTCGGGGTCCTCGATGGGGCCCTCGTAGTAGTCGGCCATGCCCATGGCGAAGGCGGGCATGTTGTTCATGAAGAAGTTGGCGAAGTGCTCCGCGGCGATCACCACCAGCGCGTCGGGCGCGGCGGCCTCCAACCGCACGCGCATGGCGTCATAGGCGGCGTAGAAGGCGTCGCGCACCTCGGGGTCGGCCCGCTCGGCTCGCCCGGTGATACCGGGGGCGTGGCTGCACACCCCCGCATACACCAACGGCATCAGCCTGCCGCCGGGGCCCGGCCGGCACCCCGCCCGCCGTGGTCGCCTGGCGCGCGGTTCTGGCCGAGACGGACGCTGTGGGCCTCCACGCCCTCGTAGCCGGCCAGCGCGTACACGCCGGCCCGCACTGGTCCGTGGCGCTCGACCCCGTCGCTCATGCGTTGGAGGTAGTCGGACCATTCGATTCCGCAGAACGCCGCGAAGTGCATGAGGATCTGGCCGTTGACGCCGAGGTGGTAGAGCAGCCCGATGTCGGGCTCGATGAGCGCTCCCCGTTCCTCCTCGTCGAGGTCGAAGCCGGCGATCGCTTGGTGCCGGTCGGTGCGGTAGGCCTGCTGCACCCGCTCGTCGCGGTTGAGCTCGTACAGGAACTTCTGCACGTTGTACAGGCTCATCGAAGCGCCAGACTACCAGCGTGTTCGGCGGCGGCAGGAGGGCTTGGAGGGCGGGTGCCCCCGGCCCCGACGGCGTGTCCCGATGAGCGAGTTCCACGTCGAGACGGCTGTGGAGCCGGTCAGCGAGGGGGTGTGGGCCACCCGCCTGTCGGCCGGCTGGAATATCGGAGGCAACAGCAACGGCGGTTACGCGCTCACCTCGGTGCTTAGGGCCATGCGGTCGCTGGTCACCCATCCCGACCCCATCTCGGTGACAACCCACTTCCTGCGCCCCGCCCAGGGCGACACCGACGCCGAGGTGAGAGCCTCGGTGGTACGGGCCGGCCGCACGGTAAGCATGCTGCGAGGCTCGCTGTGGCAGGAAGGCAAGCAGCGGCTCGAAGTGGCGGCCGCCTTCTCGGACCTCTCTGCGGGAAACGGCGGCGGTCCTGAGATCACCGAGGCGCCGCCAACGATTCCTCACCTGGAGGACTGCGTGCACCGTGGCAGCCTCGAACAAGGTGTCGAGTTGCCGATCCTGTCGCGGGTGGACGTCCATGTGCATCCCGACCACGCGCCAGCGGGAGGCAGCGACCGGGCCCTGATCGACGGCTGGATCCGTTTCAGCGACGGCACCCCGCCGTCCAGCCTGGCGCTGCCCTTCTTCGCCGACGCCTTGCCGCCCTCGCTGTACCCCCTGCTGGGCTTCATCGGCTGGGTGCCGACCATCGAGCTGACCGTCCACGTTCGGCGGATTCCGGCACCGGGCTGGCTCCAGGTCCGCCAAGAGAGCCACGACCTCCACAACGGCCGGATGATCGAGTCAGGCTCGCTGTGGGACTCCACCGGCGCGCTGGTGGCCGCCTCCCGCCAGCTCGGCCTGCTGCTGACCCAGGAGGCCGAGCGACTCGGCGCGAATCACGAGGCGAATTCGCAAGGCGCTGAGCGAGGCCGTGGCCCGAGCGGCCCGTGAGCGCAGCGAACAGGAGCGGGAAACACGACGCCGCGCCGCTACTGGTAGATGATCAGGTCGGGCACCCGGTCCAGCGCCTGGACCTCCGCGGGGGTCATCACCGGCTTGTCCTGTTTGAAGAACAGCTTGAAGGCCGGTCGTTGTGAGGGTTCGGTGATGGCGAACAGCTTGTAGCCGTTCAGCTTGGCGCTGGGGCTACCGATGCCGTCCATGTCGATCGACAGCTCGACGCCGCTGTGTCTCTCGATCGCGTGGCGGTCGTGCAGCATGCGTCCGGTGAACTGGTGCACCATCAGAATCTTGGTAGGCAGCCCCTCCTCCTCCACGAGCGTCGAGAGGTAGCGCAGCACGTCGTTCACTTGGCCGCCCGTGATGCCGCCGATGGCCAGTCCCGGACGGACGCCCAGCGGCTCGGTCGCGAACTCCGGGTCAAGGGCGATGTGGACGAACGGCTCCCGCAGGAAGCTCTCAAGGAGCTTCACCTCCGTAAGCGGGGCGCTCCAGCCGATCTGAGTGTCGAGGAAGAGGAGCATTCCGTGCTCGCGGGCCGCCTCGACGTACTCGGCGATGCGATCGTGGGAGAGCCGGTTGAGCCAGAGGCCGTTCGACGTCGGATTCGCCTGGGCGACGCCCGTGATGAGGTGGTAGGCGCCGATCGCGCCGCGCAGCCCGTTCAGCCGGTCGTGGTGTCCCGCCCAGACGGCGACCTGCTCGGCCACCTCCGCAGGCGTGCCGTGGCCGAGTACTCCCATCGCCGCAACGCTGGGATGGCCGTAGAAGGCGATGACTTGGGCCCTCTGCTGGGCCAGCTTCACGGGCGACGACCACGACCAGACGCCGGACTGGTGGCCCGGGGCCAGCACCCTGGTCAGCAAGCGTCGCTGCGGCAGCAGGCGCTCGCTCCAGTCCCCGTCAAGGTCGCGAACTCTCAGCGAGGCCTCGACAGGGCCGTCGGGGTGCCGCCGTGCAACGACACGGGCCTCGCCGCCCTCAAGGGCTACGGGAGAGGTCGACAGCCAGCGGGGGTGCTTGCTGCTCGCAGGCATCAGACGCTTGCGCGGCAGGAGGCGCTCGCCCCAGGCGCCGCTGTCGGAGCGCACCTGAAACGCGACCTCTACGCGTCCGTCGGGAAGCCACCGCGCGCCGACACGCGCCTCGATCGCGCCGTCCGGCACCGCCTCCTGGGCCGCTGCCACCGGGTTCCCGCACATCAGCGCCAAGGAGACCGCCAGCACGGTCGCGACTGCACCGGCTCGCCGTCTCATGGGTCCGCGCCGCCTGGTGTCGCGGCGGCGCGGGCGGGGAGCGCTCGCAAGACCGGCCGAGACTTACCGCAAGCGCGAATAGGCGAGAGCTCGTCGCGTCGCAACGGTGTGTCGCCCGCTCTCGTTCGCCGCGCTCATGGGCCGCTCGGGCCCCGGCCTCGCTATTCCAAGTAGTTCGCGCACTATTACGTCTGTCGCATATTCGCTCGGCCTCTTGGGTCAGGGGGCGAACTCGAAGACGACGTTGGCCAGGCTGGCCTCTATGTCGTCGGGGTCGAGGTGGTGGATGACCGTGGTCTTCTGCGAGCCGCAGTCTCCGAAGCTGTCGCAGTTGATGGTCCCGATTATGCCGCTGTACCCGCTTACTGCGTTCAGATATTTCCTGACGCCGGCCCGGTCGATCACCAGGGCGCCGTCCTCCACCTTGGACGCGGCCTCGATGGCTTCGAGCAGCAGGGTCGTGGCGTCGTAGGCATGGGCCCAGTACGGCGCCGAGGGCGGCTCGCCGTAAGTCTCCTCGTACGCGTCCAGCAGGCTGTCGGGGGTCTTGCCGGTTCTCTGATTGGACGTGGCGCCGAACCGCAGGTCCGGCCCGGAGAAATAGACGCCGGCCGACTGCGGCAGCGACATGAACCCGTCGTTGAGAAGGGCGGCGTCGGTGAGCAGGACCGTCTCTTCCAGGCCGGACACTCCTGGCGCCTGCTCGGTCAGGAAGTCTGCGGCGGGCTGGAAGATGGGAAAGAACAGTGCAGCGGGGCCGCCGGCCGCGATCTCGGTCATCACCGGCACCATGTCGGTGTCCTCCTTGTTGATGGCCGAGAACCCCGTGACCGTGCCACCCAGGCTCTCGAAGTTGTCGGCGAAGGCCTGCGCGATCGAGCGGGAGTAGGGATCTCCGTCGTGGATTGCCGCGGCCGACGCCAGCGCCAGCTCCTCGTGCACGAAGCGGGCCATGGCCTCGCCCACGAACAGGCCGTTGTTCGATGTCCGGTAATAGCCGACGCTGTGGTTCAGGCCTGGATTCCCGGCAAGGTCCGAGGTGAGGGTGGGCGACGTGTTGGATGGGGCGATCAGCACCATCCCCGCCGCCGAAATGAGCGGGGCGGCGGCCACGGCCGCGGTGGAGCAGGTCGGTCCGATCACGCCGACCACATCCTCGTCGGCGACGATGGTCTGGGCCGCGGCCTGGGCACCGTCGGAAGAGCACAAGTCGTCGTAGCGGGTTCCGAGGTCCACATCGAAGCCGTGCACTGGGCCGAAGTCGGCCACCGCCAGCTCCACCCCCCGCTGGTTGGGAGTGCCCAGATAGGCGACATCGCCGGTGATGGTGTTGAGCGAACGGATTTGCACGGCCTCGCCGGCGGGAACCTCCACCGTGCCCAGCAAGCCGTGGTCGAGGTGGTCGGGCTCGGGGGCGTGGGTCGTGTCGCCGCTGCCGCCGCAGGCCGCGGCCACCAGCACCGCGGCGAGCGTCGCGCCCCGAATCGCCGCCATGGGCCCGGAATCACTCGCCAGCCGCTTCAGCCGTTTCATCCCCTTCATTATCCCAATCCTCGGGCCAGAAGTGCTCAGTTGAGGAACAGGTCGGCGTGGCCAGCCCGCAACTCGGCCTTGAGGACCTTGCCCATGGCGTTGCGGGGCAGCCCTTCGACGAACACATAGCGCTTGGGGTGCTTGAAGCGGGCGACGTCTTCGAGGGTGTCCGCCAGGGTCGACACCAGTTCGTCGCGGTCCCCGGCAGCCTCCGGCTCCGCAACGACGAATGCGACGGCCGCCTCGCCGAGGTCGGGATGATCGAGGCCCAACAGCGCCGATTCGACTACAGCCGGGTGGGCGTCCAGGGCTTGCTCGATCTCGATGGGGTACACGTTGAGGCCACCCGAGATGATCATGTCGCTGGCCCGGCCCTCCAGCGTCAGGCGCCCCTCGCGATCGAGACGGCCCACGTCGCCGGTGACGAACCAGCCGTCGGCGGTGCGGGACTCGGAGGTAGCGCCGGGGCGTCGCCAGTAGCCAGCGCCGACGTTCGGACCCCGCACCTGCACCATCCCCGCCTGTCCCGCGACGGGCCTGCCGTCCTCCGCGCACACCCTCACCTCGATATCGGGCAGAGCGAAGCCGACCGTGCCGGGCACCCGAGGGCCGTCGTAGGGGTTCGAGGTGATCATGAGGGCCTCGCTCATCCCGTAGCGCTCCAGCACCTCACAGCCGGTGCGCCCAGCCACCGCCCGATGCAGCGCCGCGGTCATCGGTGCAGATCCCGACACCAGGAGCCGGATGCGACTGCAGGCCGCCGCGTCGAAGCGGTCGAGCGCCATGAGCCTGCTGTAGTGGGTGGGTACGCCCATCATCACGGTGGCCGTGGGAAGGCAGGCGAGCACCTCGTCAGCTCGGAAGCGCTCCAGGAACACCACCTCGCAGGAGCTGAGCATGGCCGTATGCAGGGCCACCATGAGACCGTGCACATGGAAGATCGGCAGTGCGTGCAACAGCACGTCGTCGGTCCGGAACGCCCAGGCCTCGTTCAGCGTGAGCGCGTTGGTGGCCAGGTTGCCGTGGGTGAGCATCGCCCCTTTGGGTCGTCCAGTAGTGCCCGACGTGTACACGAGAGCGGCAAGGTCGTCGGCCCCTCGGTCGACGAAGCCGGGCAGAGGCTGGGACCCGTCAAGCGCCTCGACCAGGGCGCCCGCGTCCTGCACCACCGTGGCGGGCTCGGCATCGGCCACGAACCAGTCGACCTCGGCCGGCGTGTAGGCGGTGTTGAGCGGCACGTACACCGCCCCGAGGCGCAGCACGCCCAGGTACAGGGCCACAACGTCGACCGACTTGGGGAGCTGCACCAACACCCGGTCACCAGCCGAGACCCCCTGGGACGCCAGCCATCCGGCGGCCCGGGCCGACCGCCCGTCCATGTCTCCGTAAGTGAGCACCGCACCGCTCGCCATCCGCAGGAACGGCCGGTCCAACGCTGGCTCGAAGCTTCGCCGCAGCAGCCCAAAGAAGCCGTCGTCCACGCCGAGAGTCTGCCGCGGCCACCTCACCTAGCCTCTTACGGATGGGGCGGGGTGCGGCAAGGAACCTTGTATTGACCGGGTTCATGGGAACGGGCAAGACGACGGTGGGCCGGATCCTGGCCGACCGCCTCGGCTACGACTTCGTCGACACCGACGAGGTGATCGAGTCGCGAGCCGGGCCGATACCAGAGATCTTCGATCGCGACGGCGAGGAGGCCTTCCGCGAGATGGAACGCTCGGTGGCCCGCGAACTGTCCGGGCGTACCGGCCTCGTGATCGCGACGGGGGGGCGGATGATGCTCGACCCCGAGTGCGCCGCCTGCCTGGAGCCCGTCTCGGATGTGGCGTGCCTTACTGCTGCTGCCGACACGATCGTCGAGCGGGCGACAGGCCCGGAAGCGGTGCCGCGGCCGCTGCTCGACAGCCCGAACGCTCCGGCCCGGGTCCGGGAATTGCTGGCTGAGCGGACCGAGGGCTACGGACGGTTCGCCTCGGTTGACACCGAAGGGCGCGGCCCCGAGGCGGTGGCTGACGCGGTGATGTCCCGGCTCGGGCTATAACTGCGCCATGGCGCTAACGATCCTGGTAGTCAACGGCCCGAACCTCAACATGCTCGGCACCCGGGAGACCGACATCTACGGCGCGGCCACGCTCGACGAGTTGATGGCCGGCGTCGCGGCCCACGCCGAGTCGCGGGGCGCGGTCGTGCGCCACGTGCAGTCCAACGCCGAGGGCGACTTGGTGGCGGCCATACAGGCTGCCGCGGCCGGCACCGACGGCGCCGCGGACGGCGTGGTGCTCAACGCGGGGGCCCTCACCCACTACTCGATCGCGCTGCACGACGCCATCGCCGCCGTCGACGTGCCTGTGGTGGAGACCCACCTGTCCAACGTGTACGCCCGCGAGGACTTCCGCCACACCTCGGCCATCGCCGCGGTCTGCGTTGGGGTCGTCACCGGCTTCGGAGCCACGAGCTACCGGCTGGCCGTGGACGCCCTGATCGACCTACTCGGCTCCTGACTACGAGAGACGCAGGCGCGACGGGACGCAGGGTGGCGGGCCCCTTGCCGGCTGACAGGGTCGTCGTGGAGGCAGCAGGCCGCCAGGTGCCGGTTACCAATCCCGGCAAGGTGTTCTTCTCGGCTCGGGGCGAGACCAAGCTCGACCTCGTCGACTACTACCTGTCGGTGGAGGATCCCCTCATGCGGGCCATGGGAGGCCGGCCGGTGCTGCTCGAGCGCTACCCGGACGGCGCCTCGGGCAAGTCCTTCTTCCAGAAGCGGGTGCCCAAGGGCGCGCCCGAGTGGCTGACCACCACGGTGGTGAGCACGCCCAACGGGACCCTGTCCAACGCCATGGTCGCGGCCGACCTCGCCCATGTGGTGTGGGCCGTCAACATGGGCTGCCTCGGATTCCATGTGTGGCCCTACCTGGCCAATGCCCCGGCCTTCGCCGACGAGCTGCGCATCGACCTCGATCCCCAGCCCGGTGTCGTCTTCGACCAGGTGAGGGAGGCGGCCCACGAGGTGCGAGCCGCCTTAGACGAGCTCCGAATGCAAGCAGTCGTCAAGACCTCCGGAAGTCGAGGCCTGCACGTGTACGTCCGCCTTCAGTCCCGCTGGGACTCCTATGAAGTGCGGGCCGCCGCGGTGGCCCTGGCCCGGGAGCTGGCCCGGCGCCGCCCCGACCTGATCACCGACGCCTGGTGGAAGGAGGAGCGCGGCGAGCGCGTGTTTGTGGACTTCAACCAGAACGCACCCCACAAGACCGTCTTCGGGGCTTGGTCGGCGCGGCCGCGGGTCGGTGGGCAAGTGTCGACGCCCATCGGCTGGGACGAGGTTGACGACGTGCAGCCCGGGGACCTGACTATCGCTACTGTCGGCGCCCGGGTGGCCGATATCGGGGACCCGTGGGTGGCCATGGACGGTGAGCCCACCTCGCTGGAGCCGCTGCTGGAGTGGCACGCTCGAGACATGGCCGCCGGTCTCATGGATGCTCCCTGGCCTCCCGTGTACCCGAAGATGCCGAACGAGCCGCCCCGGGTGGCACCGAGCCGCGCCGCGGGCTCCCCCACGGACGGCGGCTCATGACGAGCACCTCGACAGCCCGCGTGCCCAGGTGCTTCCCGGAGCCGCCCGCGGTGCAAGGAGCCTGAGGTGAAGGAGCCCGAGATGAAGCCGCGTCTGTCGATGCACCTCGCCAACTTCGCGCCCGAGCCGCCGGGCGACTGGCAGCGCCTGTTCGACCAGGCCGCCGCGGCCGACCGGGCGGGCATCGGCAGGTTGGTGGTGTCGGACCATGTGGCCTTCGGCGAGCGCCTCGATCGCTACGCCGATCCGGCCCGGGGCGGCCTGGCGGGAGGCCGCCAGCCCACAGGCCCTGACGGGGCCTGGCTGGAGCCGCTCACCGTGCTGGCCATGGTCGGGGCCTGCACCGAGCGGGTGCGGCTGTGCCCCATGGTGCTGCTGGCCGCGCTGCGGCGCCCCATCGTGTTGGCCAAGACGGCGGCCACCATCGACGTTCTCACCGGCGGCCGCCTCGATCTGGGCGTGGGTGTGGGCTGGCAGCAGGAGGAGTACGAGGCCGCCGGCCTGGACTTCAGCGGGCGCGGACGCCTGCTCGACCACACCCTGGAGGTGTGCCAGGCGTTGTGGACCCAACAGCGGGCCTCGCTGGACAGCTCCGAGCTGAGCTTTGAGGACGTGCATCAGATGCCGAAGCCCACCGCGGGGACCGTGCCGGTATGGGTGAGCGGCACCGTCAACCGGCGCTCGATGGCCCGTCTGGCCCGCTTCGGGTCGGGCTGGATCCCGTGGGGCCCCGACGCACGGGACATAGCGTCGGGCATAGCCGCGATGCGCGCCGCGCTGGCTGCCGAGGGCCGGGACCCGTCCGGAATCGAAGTGGCGGGAGTGCTGCCGATACAGCGCGACCGCGACGGCGATCCACAGATCGGCCCCACGGTGGCTGCCGTGCCGGATCTGGTCGAAGCCGGGGTGACCGACTTTCGCCTCGGTGTGCAGCCGCCCGCGGGGGTCGAAGCCGCAGCCGAGTACCTGGCGCTCTGGGTGGAGGCCTTCGAGTCCGCCGCGGGGCCATCGCCCCCAACCTGAATCTTCGTAGTTTTCTGGGATAATCCCGGAGAAGTACGTCAATTGGGCAAAGCCAGCTTGTTCGGGAGTGGCCATCGGTCGGGATCACCAGCGAGGCCCATAGCTTGACGGCGATGCGTAGCGGACCGCGCAACCCGTTCCTGGCCGACAGCGGCAACGCCATGGCCCACGGCCGCTGCGACCAGCAGGACAACACGCCGGGACGGGGCCCGGAGGGCGCGAGCGAGGTACTAGGACCCGCCGACATCCAGTACGCCCCGCTGGGGCCGGGCCATTTCGGAGGTCTGATCTCGGGGTTCTATCCCGACGGCCGGCGGGTCATCTGGTCCAATGGCCGCCAGACCATCGCCAAGCTCGACTACGACACCCTCGAAGTGCTGGCCACTCTCCCCACCGGCGCCGAGCCCGTCACCGGCCAGGCCGAACTGGAGGCTCTCGAAGCGGGGTTGGACGATCTTGACGGCGACGATGCCGTCGCTCACGCCATAGGCATCGCGGCCCGCTTCATGACCGGGCTGGACGGGGTGTACTCGCTGCTCGACTGCGACCACACCCTGTTCTTGGGCCGCAAGGACCACGCCGCGGCCTGCGTCGAGGCCGATCCCTCCGATCGGGCCAGCCCCATCGTCGAGCGGAACCGGTGGCACCGGCCCGACCACATAGAGGGGTCGTTCGTGGGCATCAACATCACCTTCGACGGCCGGCTCGTGATGACCACCGACCACGGTTGGGTGGTGTGCGTGACCCGCGACTTCAGCCACTACGACGCCATCCAGCTGCCGGGAGCCGATACCGGCGCCGCCGAGCACTGCGCCCGGCGAGCCGCGGAGTACGGCCACACGGGCTACGGCTGGGTGCGCACCAGTTCGTGCACCGGCGACGACGGCGGCATCTACGTCAGCTCGGTCGACACCATCCACAAGGTGGTGTGGACCGGCGAGCGGCTGTCCCTCGATCCCGCCGACGGGGCCTGGTCGGCCCGCTACCGCAACGGCGGCGGCGACGGCTCGGGAACGACGCCTTCGCTGATGGGCTTCGGCGAAGACGAGGACCGCTTCGTGGTGATCGGCGACGGCGACGAGGTGGTCAACATCACCCTGCTGTGGCGCGACGACATCCCCGAGGACTGGGAGCAGCTCCCCGGCGCGCCGGCGCGGCGGATCGCGGGGATCGGGCCGGCCAACATGGGTGACCCCAACCGGGCCGAGATCAAGACCGAGCAGTCGATCACCGTGTCGGGTTACGGCGCCATGACCGTCAACAACGAGCCCGCCTCGCTGCCTGACGGATGGCCGACCACCCGGGCCCGGCTGTTCAGCTTCTTCCTGGGCCACAAGCCGGCATACACGCCCTACGGCCTGCACAAGTACGAGTGGGACCCGGCCGAGCGGCGGCTCAAGGAGGCCTGGGTCAACACCGAGGTGTCGTCGCCCAACTCGGTGCCGTTCGTGGCCGAGGGGTCGGGCCTGGTGTACACCTGCGGCACCCGGGGCGGGCGCTGGACCATCGAGGCCCTCGACTGGACGACGGGCGAGGGTCGCTTCCACTACGTGGTCGGCGGGTCGCGCTACAACACCCTCGGCGGCGGTGTCACCGTCGACGACGACGGTCGCCTCCTCTACGGCACTATCTTCGGCAAGACCCGCATCCTGCGCTGAGCCGCCCGGCTCAGAGTATGCGCGGATAGGCAGTGAACGCCTCGCGGTGAGGCGTTGTGATTCCCGCTCTTGTTCGCTGCGCTCACGGGCCGCTTGGGCCACGGCCTCGCTGTCGACGTCGTCTTGCGACCACGATTCGCGGCCTATCCGCTCGGCCTCTTAGCCGGGTCTCATACTGCGGAAGATGGCCTCGTAGGCGTGGTGCTCGGCGATGCGGCGGGCGATCACCGTGTTGGTGTCCGACATCCATTGTTGGGAATCCGGGTCGAGCCTCTCGGAGAGGGACTGCTCCAGCCGGTCGGTGAGGAGCGCCCTCAGCCGCGGGTCGAGGTCCTCGTCGAGGAGGTCGTCGAGCCCAGGCCCAAGCACGTCGTCGAGCACGTAGTCGACCGACTCGTCAATATCGACATCGCGGTTGAGGGCGCCAGCGGTCCGCTTGGCGCCCTCGTACGCCGCGTAGTTGGCCGCGGTGCCCTTCATGGCCAACTGCCCGCCCTCCCTGACCGCCGCCTTGGCGCCGGTCTTGCGGGCCGCGGTGGCCACCCTGTCGACCACCTTTATGGCGCCCCGCACGCCCGAAGATGACAGCCCCGGTAGCGGGATCAGGCCCAGAGCAAACAGCGAGGCGGTTGCGAAGTCGCGATGGACCACGTAATAGATCGCCCGAGCGCCGTCCAGGATGTCGCCGACGACGGGCACGAACGACAGGCCGTCGAGAATCGTGCCCAAGCCGAGGATGCCGCCCGCGGTGTGGTATGCGCGGTCGTCGAGCACCTGCCGCACCGCGTCAGCGTCTTCTGCCGACAGGTCGTAGTCGCTCAGGAAGAGCTCGAAGTCGCGCCGGCTCATGACACCGTCGGGTGCCCCACCCTGGACGGCGTCGATCGCGGCGAGGTGGGGCAGCAGCGCCGACCAGGCTGCCGTCTTGTCCAGGAAGGCGTCGATGTCGTCGCGGCTCATCAGGCCGTCGATGTCGTCGGGATCGAACGCGAACTCGCCCTCGTAGGCCCTGTCGAGATAGTCGTTGTTGTGCATGGCTGTCTCGACTTGGTCGAAGAAGTGGTCGTGGTCCAGCAGCCAGGCCGCGGCCTCGGCGGTGGCCGAGTCGGCCGAGTGCAGTGCCCACCGCAGGTCGCGGCGCGATAGCAACCCGTCCGCTTCGTCCGGTTCGCCGCGCGACTCGATCATCGTGAACTGGGTCCGGATGCGCTCCAGCGCGGCGAGACCCGCGTTCATCTCCGGTCCTCCGGCCAGCACTATGCGGGTCCGCTCCTGAAGGTCCAGCGCGCTGGCTCGCAACTCGCCAGCCACCCGGCGGACTCCGGTCGGCACGTCGGGCACGGGACTGCCCAGCAGTGCCGAGGCCTCGGCGAGCGGTCCCACCAGTGCCTGTGCGTCCCACTCGAGATCCTGCACGGCCGTCTCCATGCGTTGGCGCAACTCCGTCGCTCGGACGGTGTCCATTGCCATCAGGTCTGTCATGAGAAATCATGAAAACATATATTAAGGCCGTTTGCAACCCCTCGGGTTGAAGAATCCGGCGCGAGCCGGGGCAGGCTGGAGGTATGAGCACGGCTCAGGTGTCCGACTTCTTCGCAATCCTGGCGCTGGGGTCGCTGGCGATCGGCTGCGCGAGCTTTGCAGGCGCCCTCTTGCCGGTGGCTCCAGCCCGCGCCTCCCAGCTGCGGCCGGTGCTGCTGCCGCTGGCCCTGGCCATCGCGGCGGTGGCCACCGCCGGGAGCCTGTACTACTCCGAGGTAGCCGGATTTCCGCCCTGCGAGATGTGCTGGTACCAGCGCATCTGCATGTACTCCATCGTGCCGGTGCTGGCCGTGGCGCTGGCCCGCCGAGACGCCCGGGGCGGCTGGTACGCGCTGCCGCTGGCCGTGGCCGGCCTGGGGCTGTCGGTGTACCACTACCAACTGCAGATGCTCGGGGATCAGGGCTCGTCATGCGACGTGGCGGCTCCCTGCGCCTACCAGTGGGTGGACAGCCTCGGATTCGTCTCGATCCCGTTCATGGCCGGCTGCGGCTTCGTCGGGGTCGCCGGGCTGGCCGTGCTTTCGCTACGGTCGGGCCAGCACGAACACGCGGATGACGGCAGTGAACCGATCAGGGGCCAACCCATGAACGAGCACCGATGAGGCCGAGCGGAAAGGCGGCACTTCATGAGAGTATTCGAGAGGCGCCGAGCGAGGCCGTGGCCCGAGCGGCCCGTGAGCGCAGCGAACAGGAGCGGGAAACGACACGCCTCACCGCGAGGCGCTGACTCCCATCCGCGGGGTTTCTGATGAGCAACCGGCCCAAGGTTCAGAAGTCCCGCAGCGGCTCGCGGCCCTCCGCCGGACAACCCGAGACGGGCGCCAATCCGCTGTTGAAGTGGCTGATCGTCGGCGTCGTCGCGCTGGTCGCAGTGGCGGTGGGAGTCGGCTTCCTGGCCAACAGGGACGCCGAGGAGCGCGATCAGAGTTCCGATGTGCCCCAGGAATCCGACGTCAACATCGAGGGCGAGCCCCTGGCGCCGTTCGACGGCCAGGAGCCTGATCCCGCGATGGAGACGTTGGCCCCCGCCTTTGCCGCCACGACCTTCGACGGGGTGGAGGTGAGCGTGCTGCCCGGAGACGGCACGGCCAAGGTGATCGGCTTCTTCGCCCACTGGTGCCCGCACTGCCAGCGGGAGCTGCCTCGCATAACCAACTGGCTGGCCGCCAACCAACTGCCCGCCGGGGTGGAGGTGATCGCGGTCAGCACCGCAGTCGACTCGGGTCGACCGAATTACCCGCCGTCGGCCTGGTTCGAGGAGGAGCAATGGCCCGCGGTTGCCGTTCGCGATTCCGAGAACAACGAGATCGGCGAGGCCTACGGGCTGCGAGGATTCCCCTACATGGTGGCGGTCGACGCGGATGGCAGGGTCTTTGCCAGGGTCAGCGGGGAGCTGACCGACGAGCTCTGGGAGTTCCTGCTGCGAACCGTCGCGCCTGCTGCGGGCTGAGGCGGACCTCGCCAATCGGTGCCGACGAGGCCCGTCGTAGGCTGGGACGGTGACCGGCGAGCGCCTGCGGTACCTGTGCGACCGCCTGCAGGAATTCGGCGGGGCGTCGGTGTTCGCAGAGATGTCGGCGCTGGCGGTGCGCACCGGCGCCATCAATCTGGGTCAGGGCTTCCCCGACACCAGCGGGCCGGCCGCGGTGGCCGAGGTCGCCATCGAGGCCATCCGGGGAGACTTCAACCAGTACCCGCCCGGCATCGGCTACCCGGTGCTGCGCCAGGCGGTGGCCGAGCACCAGAAGCGGTTCTGGGGCCTGGAGTTCGATCCCGACACCGAGGTGCTGATCACCGCTGGAGCCACCGAGGCCATCACCGCCGCGATACTGGCCCTGGTCGGGCCGGGGGACGAGGTGGTGACCTTTGAGCCCTACTTCGACATCTACCCGGCCGACATATCCATGGCCGGAGCCCAGCGGCGGCTGGTGAAACTGCGGCCGCCCTCCTACGCCTTCGATCCCGACGAGCTGGCCGCCGCGTTCGGCCCCCGCACCAGGGTCCTGGTGCTCAACTCCCCCCACAATCCCACCGGCAAGGTGTTCAGCGTCGAGGAGCTCGACGTCATCGCCCGGCTGTGCGTGGAGCACGACGTGATCGCGATCACCGACGAGGTGTACGAGCACCTGATCTTCGATCGGAACACCCATGTGCCCTTGGCCACCCGCCCGGGCATGGCCGACCGCACCGTCACCATCTCCTCGGGAGGCAAGACGTTGTCTTTCACGGGCTGGAAGATCGGCTGGGTGTGCGCCCGCCCCGAGTTGGTCCGGGCGGTGCAGGCGGCTAAGCAGTTGCTCACCTACGTGAGCGGAGGGCCGTTCCAGCCCGCGGTGGCGGTCGGGTTGCGCCTCGGCGACGAGTTTTTCACTGGGCTCGCTGCCGACCTTCAGGCCCGGCGGGATCTGCTGTGCACCGGCCTCAGCGAGGCGGGCTTCGAGCCGGCCGTGCCCCAGGGCACGTATTACATCACCGCCGACATCCGTCCCCTCGGTGCCGCCGACGGCCTGGATTTCTGCCGGGCCCTGCCCGAGATGTGCGGGGTAGTGGCCGTGCCCGTGCAGGTGCTTTGCGACGACAAGGAAATGGGAGCGCCCTTCGTGCGCTTCGCAGCCTGCAAGCGCCCCGCGGTTCTCGAACAGGCCGTCGAGCGCCTGGCCACCCTGGCCTCGGGCCGGGTGTAGGCAACGTCGCCGCGCGCTAGAAACCGGGCGCGAAACGCTCCCGCAGCTCGCGCTTGAGGAACTTGCCGTTGGCGTTGCGGGGCAGCGGCTCGTCCAGGAACCACACGTAACGCGGATGCTTGAATCGGGTCAGACGGCCCTCGAGGTGCGCGGCCAGGTCGGCTTCACTGAGATCGGCGCCGGGCACGAGCACGACCGCGGCTCCCACTTCCTCGCCGAGGCGCTCGTCAAGCACGCCGAACACGGCTGCCTCGGCCACCTCGTCCATCTCGTAGATGGCCGCCTCAACCTCCGAGCAGTGGATGTTCTCACCACCGCGTATGACCATGTCCTTGATGCGGTCCTTGATGTAGATCCAGCCGTCGGCGTCGATCTCGGCCACATCTCCGGTGCGGAACCAGCCGCCGACTATGGCCTCGGCGGTGGCGTCGGGCTGGTTCAAGTAGCCCTTCATCACGTTGGGACCTCGCAGCAGCAGCTCGCCCCGCTGGCCGGGATCGAGCGTCGAGCCGTCCTCATCAACGACTCTGGCCTCCATGCACGGCACCAGCGGCCCCACCGAGGACGGGTTGGCCACGTAGAACTCGTTGCTGATGGCGGTGGCAATGCCAGCGGTCTCGGTCAGGCCGTAGCCGACGCCGGGCCGGCCCGCCGAGAGCCCGTCATCGATTCGCCGAACCAGGTCGGTGGGGATGGCCGCCCCTCCGCCGCCCATCGAGCGCAGTGACGACGTGTCGGTGCGCCCCCAGTCGGGATGCTGAAGTAGCTCCCGGGACATGGTTGGCACGCCGGTGAAGACGGTGACCCCCTCCCGCTCGATCAGCCTCAAGGCCTCGGCCGTGTCCCAGCGGTACATCAGCACGAGGCAGCCGCCGGCGATCGTGACCGTGTGCAGCACGCAGTTGCAGCCGGTCACATGGAACAACGGCACCGGCAGCAGGGCCGTCACTGCTGGAGCCGCAGGGGCGGGTCCGTCGTCGCCCCCGGAGCGGGCCATCCGGCGGGCCCGGGCCGTGTCGCCGCAGGCGGTCAGGAAGATCATGTTCATCAGGTTGTGCACCACGGCGCGGTGGGTGAGTCGAGCCCCCTTGGGGAAGCCGGTCGTGCCGGAGGTGTAGAAGATCAAGGCGTCGTCGTCGGGGTCGATGTCCGCTTCCGGGAGAGCGTCGGGGGCCGTCGAGGGATCCGCGGCCGAGTCCCAGTGCCGGGCATTGGCAGGCAGCTCGCCGTCGTGGCGGGTGACGATCAGCGGGATCTCGCCGCGGGCTGATCCGAGCCTCGCCAGGCGCTCGCCGTCGGTGATGAGCACGACCGGCTCGGAGTCCGCAAGCGCGAACTCCATCTCTGGTCTCGTCCACCAGGAGTTCATGCCGACCACGGCGGCGCCCACTGAGATGGCGGCCCAGTGCGACAGCACCCACTCGGGATAGTTCCGCATCGACACCGCCACCCGGGTGCCCGGCCCGGCGCCGTGCTCGGTGCGCAGATGGTGGGCCAGGGCTCGGACCCGGGTGTGGGCCGCGGCGTAGCTGTAGCGCTCGTCGCCGTACACGAGGTAGTCGCGGTCGCCGTGGGGCGCAGACATGGTCCAGACGGCTCGCATGTCCGGGATGGCCTTGTCGTAGACCCGCACGGGCACACCGCCGACCTCCTGCACGGTCCAGCCGAACGGCGCGCCCGGAGCAGTCAGCGACGCGCAGGCCGCGTTGAAGTCGTCGATGAGCTCCGAGGGGGTCTGCTCAGCCGCCACGGGTGCGATCCTACGGTCACGGCGCCGCGGCGACCCCGGCCGGGTTGAGCTGCTCCGGCCCTGTCGAGGCCGCGTGCGTGGGCGCCTAGTCGTACGCTCGCAGCGTGGCCGCAATCCTGAGACTGGGCGACGAGGTTGCGGCGGCTCTGTCGTCGGGTGCGCCCGTGGTGGCGCTGGAATCCACGATCTTCTCGCAGCTGGGACTGCCTGAGCCAGCCAACCGGCGGTGCTTCGAGAGCGTTGAGGCGGCGGTTCGGGCCGGCGGTGCGGTCCCCGCGCTCTGCGGCGTGCTCGATGGCCAGGCTGTGGTAGGCGCCGACGACGACCGAGGCGAGAGGCTCTTCGGTGGTTCCGCCAAACTCGGGGCCCGCGATCTGGGGCCAGCTTTGGCGGCGGGCCTCGACGTGGGCGTGACGACGGTGTCGGCCACGGTGACGCTGGCCGCCGCCGCAGGCATCGAGGTTTTCGCCACCGGCGGCATCGGCGGGGTGCACCGGGGCGCGGCCCGCAGCGGCGATATCAGCGCGGACCTGGAGGCCTTGGCCCGCCACCGGGTGGTGGTGGTGTCGTCGGGCGTCAAGTCCTTCCTCGACGTGTCGCTCACCTTCGAGCGGCTTGAGACCCTCGGTGTGGCCGTGCTGGGCTGGCGAACCGAGCGCTTCCCGGCCTTCTATGTGCGCGACGGCGGAGCGCATCTGTCGAGCGTCGCGCGCGATGGGAGCGAGGTCGCGGCCGCGTTCCGAGCGGCGGCGGCCCTCGGGCATCCCGGCGGGATCCTGGTGGCCAACCCGATCCCGCCCGAGGCGGAACTCGACCGCGCCGTGGTCGCCGCCGCGGTGGCCGATGTTGAGGCCGCGGCCCGCCGCGACGGCGTTTCGGGTGGCGATGTCACCCCGGCCGTCCTAACCGCGCTGGCTGAGGCCACCGGCGGGGCGGTCGTTCCAGCCAACATCGCGCTGGCCGAGTCGAACGCAGCCGTGGCGGCCGAGATCGCCGTCGCTCTGGCCCAATACCCTGCGGTTGGACGGGGAGCCCACCGGTGAGCGACGAACTGCTGTTCCGGATCGTTACCGACCCGGATGTGATCGCCGATCCTTACCCGCTGTTGCGGGAGTTGCGGGAGACGTCGCCGGTGCACAGGACCGGCTTCTCGGACTTCTGGATCCTGACCCGCTTCGAGGACTGCCGGACCGCGCTGCGCGATCAGCGGCTGGGCAGCCCCGAGCCCGGCGAAGAGGCGCCCGCGCTGCTCGCCTCGTCCCGTGCGCGCCGGCCCGACGGACCCCGCTCGCTGTTGTTCCTGAATCCGCCCGACCACACCCGGATCCGGTCGCTGGTGAGCCGGGCCTTCACCCCCCGCCGGGTGGAGCGGCTGCGGCCCGCGGTCGAGGCCATGACCGGCGAGCTGCTCGATCCAGTGGCCGAAGCGGGGGAGTGCGACCTGATCGAAGCGCTCGCCTTCCCGCTGCCCGCCAACGTGATCAGCGAGCTGTTGGGGGTTCCGATCGATGACCGCGACTGGCTCAGGCCGATCGTGTCGGACCTGGCCGCCACCCTCGAGCCGAACCGCCAGCCTGGAGAGGCGGAGCAGGCCGCGGTGTCGGGGGCGAAAATGAACGGATACCTCGACGACCTGATCGACCGTCGACGGGCCGAGCCGGCCGACGACCTGCTGTCGGGGCTGATCGCGGCCAGCGACGGCGAGGACCGCCTCACCCAGCAGGAGGTGGCCACCACCGTCTCGCTTATCTACGCGGCCGGTTTCGAGACCACGATGAACCTGATCGGCAACATGGTCCACACCCTGATGCGACACCCCGATCAGCTCGCCCGGCTGCGGGCCGACCGCTCGCTGGTGCCGTCCGCGGTGGACGAGGTGCTGCGCTTCGAGCCGCCCGTGCAGATTGACGGCCGCTACGTCCGCGCCGACGCCGAGATTGGCGGCCACACGATCCCCAAGGGTCATGGAGTACTGACACTGCTGGGCGCAGCCAACCGCGACCCGGCCGCGGTGGACAACCCCGAGTGCTTCGACGTCGGACGCAGCGAGGTGCCGATGCTGTCGTTCGGATCGGGCATCCACTACTGCCTGGGCGCGGCACTGGCTCGTCTGGAGGGCCAGGTGGTGTTGCGGGCGCTGCTCGACCGGTTCGGTACCTGGACGCCCCTGGACGCCAATCCGCCCTGGAAGAGCCGGCTCACCCTTCGGGGTCTAGCCCACCTACCTGTAGCCTTCTCCTAGGTCTTAAGGTCCTGGACCTTGTGTTCGCGGAAGCTGCCGATGAGCGATGAACTGTTCCTAAGCATCGTCACCGACCCCGAGGCGGTCGCTGACCCGTACTCGCGGCTGCGGGAGCTGCAGGAGACCGCGCCGGTGCACAAGGTCGGCTTCTCGAGCCTGTGGGTCCTCACCCGCTTCGAGGACTGCCGGCAGGCGCTGCGCGATCATCGCCTCGGCATCGCCAAAGCTGGCGACGAGACGCCGTCGCTGATGCCGGGCGCGGTCTACAGCCGCGACCCCGACCGCGAGCGCTCGATGCTGTTCCTCAACCCCCCGGAGCACACCCGCCTGCGCTCGCTGGTGAGTCAAGCGCTAACCCCCGAGCGGGTAGAGAGTCTTCGGCCCGAGGTGGAGGCCATGACCGCCGAGCTGCTCGACCCAGTGGCCGAAGAGGGCGGGTGCGACCTGATCGAGGCGCTTGCCCATCCGCTGGCCGCCGACGTTCTCAGCGAGCTGGTGGGCGTGCCCCTTGCCGACCGCGGCTGGTTGCGGCCCCTCATCGTCGACATCACGGCCGCGCTGGAGCCCAATCGCCGGATCGACGACGCGCGCCGAGCCCGGGACTCGAGGCAGAAGGTGCGGGAATACGTCCACGACCTGGTCCAGCGGCGCCGCGCCGAGCCGGGCGACGACCTGCTGTCGGCGATGATGGAGGCCCGCGACGGCGAGGACCGCCTGAGCGCGGACGAGGTGGCCGCGACGGTGTCGCTCATCTACGGAGCCGGCTTCGAGACGACCGCCAGCCTTATTGGAAGCATGGCCCACACCCTCATGCGCTGGCCCGACCAGCTCGAACGGCTGCGCTCGGACCGCTCGCTGGTGCCGTCCGCGGTGGAGGAGGTTCTGCGGTTCGAGCCGCCCGTGCAAGTCGACGGCCGCTACGCGTTCTCCGATGTGGAGGTCGCAGGCAGGGTCATCGGTGCGGGCCACGCCGTGCTGATGCTGCTGGGGGCGGCCAACCGCGACCCGGCTGCGGTCGAGGATCCCGACCGCTTCGATGTTGGGCGGGACGAGTCTCCGCTGCTGTCGTTCGGTGCGGGCATCCACGAGTGCCTCGGAGCGGCGCTGGCCCGTCTCCAGGGCGAGGTGGTGCTGCGGGCCCTGCTCGACCGCTTCGAGACTTGGACCCCCCTCGACGACAATCCGCCCTGGAATCCGAGGCTCACTCTGCGTGGCCTGGCCCGCCTGCCCGTCGCCTTCTCCTAGAGCGTGCGCGGGTGCCCGGTCACCGCCTCGCGGTGAAGCGTGTTGATTCCCGCTCTTGTTCGCTTCGCTCACGGGCCGCTCGGGCCACGGCCTCGCTCGGCCTCTGGGCCGTCAGTAGCCCTTCCATTCGGGAGGACGGCGTTGCCGGAAGGCGGCCACGCCCTCGGCCGCGTCGGTGGTGCCGGCGTTCAACTCAACTGCGACGGCCTCGTCGTGGGCCATGGTGGCCCGGTCGGCGTCGAGGCTGCGGTTGACCAGCCATTTGGTCAGCGCGAACGAGCGGGTCGGGCCGCCGGCGAGGCGGTCGGCCCACTCGGCCGCAGCCGTTTGCACTTCGTCGTGCGGCACCACCCGGTTTACCAGGCCGTACTCGTGGGCCTTCTCGGCGGTGAGGTCCTCGGCCAGAAGGAACAGCTCCATGGTTCGGCGCACACCGATGATGCGGGGCAGCAGCCATGCCCCCAGCGCGTCGGGCACCAAGCCGCGGCGGGCGAACACCTCCACGAACTTGGCCCCGTCACCGGCGATAACCAGGTCGCAGGCAAGCGCCAGATGCGCGCCCATGCCGGCCGCGGTGCCGTTGACCGCCGCGATCACGGGCACGTCGCAGTCGAGCAGCGCGGCGAACAGCGAGTGCTGGCCGTCGAGCATCATCCGGCGGGCGTCGCCCACGATCCGCTCGGGCATGTCGGTCGAGCGGTCGGTGTCGCCGTAGGAGTGGCGAAGGTCGGCGCCGGTGCAGAAGAACCGTTCGCCAGCCCCGGTGATTACTGCGCAGCGGGCCCGATGGCTGGTGTTGAGACCCTTCAGGATGTCGCGCACCCGGTCCCGGCTCGGCGGGTTCAAGGCGTTGCCGGCCTCGGGCCGGTCGATGATGATCCAGGCCGCCGCGCCGCGGTACTCGAGGCGGACCTGCTCGTCGAGAGGACGCTCAGCGCTCACAATCGGCCAAACTACCTCCCATGACCACCACCGACGCCACGACGGCGGTCATGCAGCGCGAGCCGGGTCGGCGCCATGGCTGACACCGACACCCTTGGGCTGTGGGCCATTGCGGAGGCCGACCCCGACTTCCTGGCCGTGGTCGACCCCGAGCACAACCAGTTGACCTTCGGAGAGCTGGCCGCGCTCACGAACCGCGTGTCGCGGGGTCTGCGGGCCGCCGGGCTCCGCAAGGGCGACCAGGTCACCACCGTGCTGCCCAACTGTTTCGAGCAGCTCGCCGTGTGCCTGGCCGCCTACCAGAGCGGACTGTACGTGACCGCCATCAACTGGCACTTCGTCGGGGCGGAGATCAAATACATCGTCAACGACGCCGACACCAAGGCCTTCATCGTGCACGAGCGTTTCGGCGACGAGGCGGCCAAGACGCTCGACGGCTGCGTTGTGCCCGAAGCGAACCGCTTCTGTGTGGGCGGGCCGGTCGAGGGGTTCCGTCCCTTCGAGGAGTTGATCGCCGGGCAGAGCGGGGAGCGGCCCGAGCCGGAGCACCTGGCCACCGGGTCGTTCATGTTCTACACCTCGGGCACCACGGGACGGCCCAAGGGAGTGCGGCGGGCGCTGGACCCCCGGCCTCCCGACGAGGCCGCGTCGACCGCGGGCCGGCTGCTGATGCTGTTCGGGTCCAAGCCCCACGACGGCAACGTGCAGATCACCCAGGCGCCGCTGTACCACACCGCGGTCAACAACTGGACCACGATGTCGCTGCACATGGGCCACACCGTGGTCCTCATGGACCGCTGGACGGCGGAGAGGGCGCTGGAGTGCATCGAGCGCTACGGGGTCACGACCTCCCACATGGTGCCCACCATGTTCAACCGACTACTGCAGCTTCCCGACGAGGTTCGGAGCCGCTTCGACGTGTCGTCGCTGCGAGCGATGGTGCACGCCGCCGCACCGTGCCCGGTGGAGACCAAGCGGCGGATGATCGAGTGGTGGGGCGACTCCATCTGGGAGTACTACGCGGCCACCGAGGGCGGCGGCACCGCGGTGTCGGCTGCGGAGTGGCTGCAGCACCCCGGCACGGTGGGACGGGCCTGGCCCGGCTGCGAGGTGATCGTGGTCGACGACGACGGCAACGACCTGCCCGCGGGGGAGTCGGGGACGGTGTACATGAAGATGCCCGGCGCGATCTTCGAGTACAAGGGCGATGAGGCCAAGACCGCGGCCAGCCGCCTGCGGGGCTTTTTCACCGTCGGCGACGTGGGCTACTTCGATTCTGACGGCTACCTGTACCTCAACGACCGGGCCAACGACATGATCATCGTCGGCGGGGTCAACATCTACCCCGCGGAGATCGAGGGTGAGCTGGTGCAGCATCCCGCGGTGGGCGACGCGGCCGTGTTCGGCGTGCCCAACCCTGACACCGGCGAGGAGATCAAGGCCGTGGTCGAGCTGCGCGACGGCTGGGCTCCCGACGACGCCACCACCGCGGCGATCCTCGAGTGGCTGCGGGCGCGCATCGCCCGCCAGAAACTGCCCCGGTCGGTCGACTACACCACAGAGATGCCCCGCGACCCCAACGGCAAGCTCTACAAGCGCAAGCTGCGCGACCCCTACTGGGCTGGCCGCGATCGCGCCATCTGAACCCGACGACGGCCCGCGCGCGGGCTGGTTCAACCGTCCGAGGGTCCGGTCCGCCGGTTGGGGCGTGATACTTGGGGCATGACTGACGCCAACACCATCTCCGACGCCGAGGTCCTTCGGGCCCACCGCTCGCTCGGGCTGACTGCCGAGGTCGCCGACGAAGGCGCTTACGCCAACACCGTCGAGCGCTTCCGGTCCCGCCGCATCGCCCTGCCGACCTTCGCGGAGCTGCGAGACCCGTCCACCATCCCGGCGGCACGGCTGGCCGCGCTGGCCGGAGTGGACCGCAACGAGCCCGACGCCGCCAACCTGTTCCGGGTCCATTGGTTCGGACGCCTCGACGGCAGCGGCCCCCATGAGGTGCCCGACTACGTGGAGCTGCCGCCGCAGATGACCGGGGTGGACGCCCGCATCGTGCTGGCGCTGGGCAACCGCTTCCCCATGATCCGGGCCCACAAGGTGCTGGCTGCCTACGCGTGCTTGGCGCCGAGGCTGATGACCGGCCAGTTCGACCCCACCCGGCACCGGGCGGTGTGGCCCTCCACCGGCAACTACGCCCGCGGCGGTGTGGCCATCAGCCGGATCATGGACTGCCGGGGCGTGGCCGTGCTGCCCGCGGGCATGAGCAAGGCCCGCTTCGACTGGCTCGAGCAGTGGACGCTCGACCCGGCCAACGACATCGTGCGCACCCCCGGCACCGAGTCCAACGTCAAGGAGATCTACGACGCCTGCAACGAGATGGCCCTCGACGGTGGCAACGTGATCGTCAACCAGTTCTCGGAGTTCTCCAACCACCTGGGCCACTACAGCGTCACCGGGGCCGCCTTGGAGCGGGTCTACGAGCATGTCGCCGCGGAGAGGCCGGGCTCGCGGCTGGCCGCCTTCGTGTCGGCGTCGGGCTCGGCCGGGACGCTGGGCGCAGGCGACTACCTCAAGGACCGCCACGGAAGCCGGATCGTGGCCGCCGAGGCGCTGGAGTGCCCGACCCTGCTGGAGAACGGCTACGGCGAGCACAACATCCAGGGCATCGGCGACAAGCACGTGCCGCTGATCCACAACGTGATGAACACCGACGACATAGTGTCGGTCAGCGACGTGTGCACCGACTCGCTCGACGTGCTGTTCAACACCCCCGCTGGGCGGGATCACCTTGTGGACCGGGCCGGGCTCGACGCCGGCACGGTGGGGCTGCTCACCCACATGGGCTACTCGTCGTCGTGCAACGCGCTGGCCGCCATCGCGGTGGCCAAGGCCCACGACATGGGCCGCGACGATGTGATCGTCACCGTGGCCACCGACGGCTCCGAACTGTACGACGCCGAGCGGGAGGCCTACATAGGCCGCCACCACCGGGGCGGCTACGACGACGTGGCCGCCGCGGCGGCCTTCGGACGGGGGCTGATCGACGGCGCAGGAGGCGAAGTGCGCCACCTGGCCTGCTCGGAGCCGGAGCGGCGACGGATCTTCAATCTCGGCTATTTCACCTGGGTGGAGCAGCAGGGCACCGCCTTCGAGGATTTTGTTGCCCGAGGACACCAGAGCTTCTGGGACGGCATGCGCCACTTCGTCGACGACTGGGACGCTTTGGTCGTCGAGTTCAACGGCCGCACCGGCGCCCGCGACGACGACTGACGGGTCGCAACCTGATTGCTCAGTCGTCGGAATCTGCTGGAAGACGTAGTCGAGGCCGGCCCCATCACTTCACTCTTGGTGGGCCTGCGCGGGCGGCCCGGCAGTCTCTTACGATTGGAGTGAATGGGAGAAGGGGCATCCACCTTCGAGCGCTACGCACCGCGGCTGGAGGCGCACAGGCTCACCGAGGCGGGGGCCGTGCCGGTGGACGCGGCGCGCGCCGCCATCCGCGATCTCAACGCGGCCGTGGGCGGAGTGGAGGGACACGGCTTCGAGCCCACGCCGTTCGGGGCGGCCCCGGAACTAGCCGCGGCCGTCGGGATCGGCGACGCCGAGCTGTGGGTGAAGGACGAGACGGGCAACGTGTCGGGCTCGCACAAGGCCCGCCACCTCTTCGGGGTCGCCTTGGCCCACCGGCTGGCGGGCACCGACAACGGGGGTCAAGCATCGCCGTATGCCATCGCCAGTTGCGGCAACGCCGCGCTGGCCGCCGCGGTGGTGGCACGGGCCGTGAACCGGCCCTTGGACGTGTTCGTGCCGACCTGGGCCAACGACGCGGTGGTGGACCGCATCACCGAGCTCGGCGGCCGGGTGGTGCGCTGCGAGCGCGATCCCGGCGTGCCCGGCGACCCCGCCCACCATGCCATGCTGGCTGCCATCGAGGCCGGGGCGGTGCCGTTCTCGTGCCAGGGAACTGAGACCCCGGCCACCATCGACGGCGGCAGAACCCTGGCCTGGGAGATGGTTGACGCCCTAGTCGAGCACGACGGCGGTCCGCCCGCTCGTCTCAACCGCCTGTTCGTACAGGTCGGCGGGGGTGCGCTGGCCACCGCGGTGGTGACCGGCCTGGCCGCTGCGGCGGCGCGGGGCGATCTCGCTCGCCTGCCCAGGGTCCATGCCGTGCAGCCAGAGGGCAACCATCCCCTGGTGCGGGCTTGGGACACGCTGATGCTCGAGTTGCGCGCGCAGGAACGCGCTGGCGGTGGGCGTGACCGGGACTACTTCCTCGACCGGATTCTCTTCGCCCAAGCAGCCACTCAGGGCACCATGGACAATCGGCTGCGCGCCAAGATTGCCGAGGAGGCGGCTCCAATGAGTGACGGTCGACTGGGGGAGTTGGTGCGTCGGCTGCGCGACGATCCCGAGCGCTACATGCGGGTGTGGGACTCCGAGCCGGTGTCGTACGCCTCTGGGATCCTCGACGACATCACCTACGACTGGGTCGACATAGTCGAAGCAATGCTGGCGTCCGGGGGATGGCCCCTGGTCGCCTCCGAGGACGACTTCCGGCAGGCCCACCGACTCGCCCACCGGCACACGGGCATCGACGTTTGTCCAACGGGGGCGTCGGGCCTCGGCGGCCTGTTGGCCCTGACCGCGGCGAGCGACGGCTCCGGGGCTAGGGGCGTGTCGCCCGGCGAGCGGGTGGCGGTGCTGTTCACCGGGCGAATGCGCCCCGGCGACCCCAACCCGCTGGCCTCCGAGGCCTAGCCGGTCGGTGGCGGCGATGGAAGAGGACAGGCGGGACGCGGGGGAGGTGAGTCAGTCCCCGATCGGTGACACGATCCTCGGGTCGCTCGCCCCCTATGTGGCTGAGCGGCACCGTCACACCATCGACGTGCTGGTGCTGACGCTGCTGGCGGGGCGCAAGATCGAGGCGTGGCTGTCGGAGACGGTGGCCGTCCGCCAGCTCGACACCTCCAGCTTCTCGGCTCTTGCCGCGCTGTGGCTGGCCGGCCCGCCGCACAGCATGAGCGCGGGCGAGCTGGCGCATCGGATAGTGCAGACCTCGGGCGGGGTCACCAAGACGATGCGGCGCCTGGTCGACCGGGGACTGGTGCGCCGGGTGGCCGACCCCGACGACGGCCGCCGCAGCCTGTTGGAGCTGACCCCGGAAGGATTGACGCTGGCCCGCGAAACCCTGGTCTTGACACTCGACGCCTTCGACTCCGAGATCGGCGATCTTGACGCGGCCGAGCGCGAGGGCGTGGCCACGGCCGTGCAGCGCCTGGTGGCCGAGTTGAGCGAGCGGCTCAGCCGCTGACAGTGGCCACCGCCGCCTTGGCGTCCTCCACGGCGCCGCGCAGGTCGGACAGTTCAGCCTCGATGGCGCCGGCCCGGCCGAGGAACACGAACACCATTCGGGCCACTGGGTCGCCGGTAACCGCCTCCAGAGCGGTTGCGTAGGCCGCGCCCTGGAGGCGATAGCGGGCCAGCTTGGCGTCGACGCCGCCTTCGTCGGCGATGGAATCGGTCTTCCAATCGACGACGACCAGGCCCTCGGGACTGCGATACGCCAGGTCGATGTAGCCCTCCAGCACCCGATCGCCGAACGGCGCGGCCACGAACAGCTCCCGCCAGTGCTCGGCCGCGGCGGCTTGGCGGGCCACGCCGGTGTCAAGAGCGGCCCGGGCCAGCTTGGTCACCGCCCGCACCCGCCCGCTCACGCCCTCGGCCGCGGCCTGGCGCGCAGCCAGAGCTTCGAGGCCGCGGCCGGTGGCCAGGTCGACGTCCTGCAGCACGCCGTGCACCGCCCGTCCGACGGCGGTGCCGTAGCGGCCCTTGCTCCACGGCGCGGGCTCCGAGTCGTCACGGTCCTTGGCCAGTCCCGGATCAGACGGCGCGCCTCTCGCGTCGGTCCGGTACGAGCCGTCCCCGTCGCTGCCAACCCGGTACGAGCCGTCCCCGTCGCTGCCAACCCGGTCCGAGCCGTCCCCGTCGCTGCCAGGCGGGCCTGGTGGGCCGGTGTCTTCGGTGGCGAGGCTGGTGGCCGACACCGCGACCGGCGTGGCGGCAACGACCAGGCAGCGATCCCGCTCCTGCTTCCAGGTGTGTCGGTCAGGAAGGGGTGCGCGCTCCGGGCCGGCGGGCGGCGAGGCAGCCGCGAGAAGCGGGACGGCCTCGTCGCTCACCCCCTCGAGCAGGACCGAGCCGTCGACGGCTCCCGCCTCAGCGGCCCCCCCGTCGGCCAGCGCCCACGCCGCGGAGTTCTCCTTGTTCCCGGTCTTGGGGTGAGGGACCTTGCGATGCAGGCTCACGATCAGATGGTCGCGGGCCCGGGTGCAGGCCACATAGAGCAGCCGCAGGCGCTCGTGGGCGCCCATCTGCTCGTCTATGGGCTTCCAGGCCTCGTAGTTCTCCGACTCCACCCCGCCGCGCAGCTTCACCACGGGCGCTCCGGACGAGTCGAAGGCGACCGTCGGCCCCCGGTCGGGCTGATCGAGCTTGGTCGTCATGCCCGACAGCACGACGATGGGGAACTCCAAGCCCTTGGCGGCGTGCACCGTGAGGATGCGCACGCTGTCGTCGTCGGTCTCGGGCAGCACCGTCTCGGTGACCCGGGCATTGTCGGCTCCTTGCAGCCGGGCCCATTGGAGGTAGCTGCGCAGGTTGGTGCCGCCCGCGTCGGCCCAGGCTCGGGCCTGGTCGATCACGAACCGCAGCCGGCGCCAGACATCTCGGGGCCGACCGCCGGCCACAGCAGTCTCGAACGCCCCTCGCTCGCGCACTAGCCGGTCGATCAGAGCGGGCGGGTTGGTCCAGCGCTTCGCTCGGTGGAGCTCGGCTAGATGGGCGATCCCGTCGGCCACCGGATGGTCGGCGGAGCAGGACTCGGGTTGGGAGCGGACCAACGAGAACCGGCCCCTGCCGGCGAGGCGCCAGTGGGCCAAGTCGTCGTCGCCGCAGCCGTACAGCGACGAGCGCAGCGCGGCGATCAGAGCCAGTTCGTCGGTCGGGTCGGCCACGGCCTGCAAAGCCAACAGCACGTCGCGCACCTCGCGGGTGTTGTAGACCAGCGACGAAGCCTCGGCGCGGTAGGGGATCGCGGCCGCCTCCAGGGCGTCCTCGAGGTCGCCCAGGCTGGTGCGGGACGGGATCAGAATGGCGATATCGCCCAATCGGGCCGGCCGGGTTGCGGGCTCGGTCGGCGCGTCGTTGTCGACATCCCATCCGTTGCGCAGGATTGCGACCACCGCTTGCGCCACCGACTCGGCCTCCCGCCGGCGCAGCTGCTGGGCATAGGCCCTGCCCGCAATCTCGATGGGCTCCGCGCCCAGGACGGTCAGCGCCGGTCCCTGTGGCATCGGCGCCCGGACCGCGTCGAGGGGCCCGTACTCGGGTTGGCTGCCCGGGGACGGCTGGATCATTCGCCCGAAGACGTCGTTGACCCAATCGATGATGGGCTTGACCGAGCGGAAGTTGGTAGCGAGACCCTCGATCCGACCCCGCTCCTGGCGATCCGTCCAGTCGCGGGCCTCCAGGAAGGTGGCGATGTCGGCGCCCCGGAACCGGTAGATGGACTGCTTGGGATCGCCAACGAAGAAGAGACCGCCCGGATCAGGCTCCAGTTCCGCCCATCGGGCACCGGAGGCGTCGGGATCGCCGCAGCCGAGCAGCGCGGCCAGCTCCACCTGGATCGGGTCGGTGTCCTGGAATTCGTCGATGAGGAGGCGCTGGTAGCGCTCGCGCAATGCGGCCCGCACTGTTGGGCCGTGCGTGTCGTGGCGAAGCAGCAGGCGAGCCCGCACCAGCAGGTCGTGAAATTCGAGACGCCCACCGGCGCGCCGCTGCTCGGCGGCCTCCAGCGTGAAGGCAGCCAGCCGCGCCACGAGCACCTCCAGCGCAGCCTTCGCCGCCCGGTCCAGTGTCCGTACGCAAATCGACAGCGGTTCGTCCGACCTGTTCCGGGGCGCGGCCAGGGCCTTCAGCGCGTCCGTGGCGGCCGACTTGTTGGCCTTGCCTTCGTCACCGTCTCCCCAGTTGCCCTGGCGGCCTGAGCCCCTGCCCCTCCCGGCTTCGATGGCCGATCTGAGAATCTCGATCCGCGTCACGTCGTCCCAGCTGTCCTCAAGCCGGGCCAGCTCGCGCTCGACGGCGTCGATCCGGGCGAACAGGGCATCCCCGGCGCCGGCGGTACACCTGTCCTTGATCTCTATGAGGATCTGCAAGCCTCCCGCGATGTCGTCGACGTCGACCGGTGGCAGCGGCCCCGGCTCGCCCGGGAGGCCCCCGAGGCGGTCCCAGTTCTGATTGAGCCTCACCGCCAGCGCCCGGATGTGCTCCAGCCTCACTCCCAGCATCTCGAGCCGAAGCAGCGTCGGGCCCATCTCGCGCTGATCGAGGAGTTCGTCGAGGAAGTCGCGCCAACGGATATCGAACTCGATCTGGGAGCCGATGTCGTCAAGCACCTCCACGCTGGGTGGCAGCCCGGCCTCCACCGGATGTTCGGACAGCAGCCGCTGCGCGAAGGCGTGCAGCGTGCCCACCGCGGCGCCGTCAAGCTGGAGCAATGCCGTCTCGGTCCGCTCATCGCCCAGGTCCTCGCGGGTCTCAGCACTCCGTAGCCGCTGGCGGATCCTGTCGCGCAACTCCGCGGCGGCCTTCTCGGTGAATGTGATGGCCGCGATGTTCTCCATGGCCACGCCGGCGCCGATGAGGGCCACCACCCGGTCGACTAGGGCCCTGGTCTTGCCCGAGCCCGCGCCGGCTTCGACGAACAGAGTGCTGCCCAGATCGGAGCTGATCCGGTCGCGGGCGGCCTGGTCGGTCAGCTGGGACGTGGTCATGGCCCGGCCCCCGCGGGTCGCGCGTGCTCCCGAGGCTGCTGGCGATCGGGTTCGACGAGGTCGAGATAGGGGGCGAGGGCCGGATCTCGCTGCTTGCGCTGCCAGTCGCGCCACTGGTCCTTGGTGCCCATTCCGTCGGGCTCGCAGTAGGGGCACGACACCCACGGCTTCCACCCGGGCTCCTCGGGATGCAGAGGGAACAGCCCCGTGCCGATGCCGTCCACCGTCGAGCCGACCGCTGCGAGCACCGCCTGGCGGGCGTCATTGGTGGGGTATCCGATGTCGGCGAATCGTCCCTTGGACGACACGAACCAGTACGCGCCGTGCCCCTCGGCGGAGTCCGAGGCGTCCCGCAGCCTGCGGGCGGCCAGGTCGTAGAGCACCAACTGGAGCCGACTCCCGCCCAGCGTCGGGTCGTCGAGGCCGAGCTTCTCGAAGTTGCGGGTCGAGCCGGTCTTGTAGTCGATCACCAGGAGGCCTCCGGCGCCGGTCTCGTCAACCCGATCTATGGAGCCCCGGACCCTTAGAGACCGCCCGTCGCCGATCTCGATGACGACGGGGCCGCCGGGGCTGTGGGGCATCCCGAAGCCGAGCTCCGCCGCCGCAGGACGCGATCCGTACCGAGCACGCCGGTCGTCGTCGAAGTCGAGGAAACGGTCGAGGTCGGCGAGGATCTGCCGGCGGTCGTGATCCCAGTAGAGCCTCCGGCCGACGAGGCCCCGGGTCGCGAGTTGGTCGCACTCCTGCTCACCGACTGCTCTCAGGCGCTTCCGCCACCGGTCGGGCCAGCTGTCGCCGGGTGCGGGAACCGTGCCGCGGTCGAGGGCCTCGGCGAGCCAGCGTTCCAGGATTCGGTGCACGAGGCTGCCGCGCTCCAGCGGGCTGATGCGGTGGTCGTCGTCGGTGTCGTCGATGGCCTCCACCCTGAGGATGTAGCGCATGAAGTAGGCGTGGGGACATCCGGCCCAGGCCTCAAGACGAGACGCCGACGTCACCTGATCGCCGCCGACCGGGTGGGGCAGGATGGCTTCTCCGAGGTCGCCGACGGCGAGGTTGCCGTCGAAGCGGGTCAGCTTCGAGGACAGGCGGCCTCGGCGCAGCTCGATGCCTCGGCGCAGTTCGATGCGCTGCTGCACGCTGGGTAGCGCGATCAGATCGGCTTGCGTGCTGTCGTCGTCGCGGCTGCGGTTGTCGTGCCAGTCGAGCAGGCACCTTGTGTCGTACTCGTGCTCGTGGGCTGGGAACATGGTGCGGCGCAGCCCGCCCACGAACGACGGCACGTTCTTGAGGTTGTCGGTTTGCTCGGTCAGCCACCTGCTCGGATAGCGGTCTGCAGCCCGGCGCAGGTCGCCACGCGGGTACAGCAGCAGCGACTGCTGCGAGGCCGCGATCAGCGCCAGAAGCGCCCGGTGATCATCACCGGAACGGTCGCCCCGTGCCGGCAGGTCGCGGCCGACGACGCGCCGCTCACGGTCGGGCAGGAGAGCGTCGTCGTTGCGGCGTGCCGGGAAGGTTCCCTCGGCCATGCCGCAAACCACCGCCAGATCGAGTTCCACGCCGAGGGCCAGACTCACCGGCCCGACGAGAACACCGGTACCCAAACGGCCATGCCGGTGCGGGGCGCCCTCCAGTTCGAGCTGCAGTGCCCTGCGGAAGGCGGCGAACGAGGGGTCGTCGTCGGTGCCGTCGAGGTCGCCGAGCCGGCTGATGGCGCTGTCCACCCGCTCGGCCAGCCCCCGCTCTTCGTCGGGCCAGCTCCGCCGGAGCCGCCCTCCGAGGTACTTGTGCACCAACTTCTGGCACCAAGTCGCCAAGTCGGCCCAGGTGCGGGGCGCGGGCTGCGGGTTCAGGTCGCGGTGCAACTCCTCCACGAAGACGAGCAGTTCCGAGGACAACTCGGCGCTGCGGCGGAGCCGGTCGCCGCGCCGTATCTGGTCCTCGTCGGCCTCGAGCCGGTCTGCGTCGGCTGAGCAGTCCGCCGCGTACCGCTCGAGGCGTTCCTTCCAACTGTCTATGCCTGCCTCCACGCGGGCTGACCGAGCTTGCCTCTCCCATGCCGCGCTGGGCACGCTCTGCCAGCGGGAGGGGGCTTGGCCGTTGTCGGCCGTGTTCGGATCGCCGGGGTCCCCGTGCTGGCTCTCGGCCTCCGGGTCGGGCCGCTTGATGCTCACGGGCGCGCCCGCAAGCCACGCCATCACGGCGCGCCGAGAGAAGCCCCGGTCTTGCAGGGCGAGCATCTCCAGCAGCGACCGACCCAGCAGACACGTTTCCACCGTGCGCACGGTGGCGCCGCAGCGCTCGATCCCAGCGGCGTCGAGAGCATCGCCGATGAGGCGGACATAGGGGGTCTCGATGCCGTAGGTGATGGCGCATCGACCCAACGCCGTGCCGGCCCGGGCGGCGTCCACCACCGCCCGCACCGCATGACGCACCTCGTCGTCAGCGTCGGAGACGCTTATGGCCCGCACCCCGTCCCCCGGGCGGTTCGGCTCGCTTCCGGCGCGCGGCACGGAGTCGAAATCGGCGCCGAGCCTACGAAGGGAGGACCGCACGGTGGCGTCAGCGTCGTTGGCTCCGGTGACGCCGACGACGATGGTGGTGCCCGTCACGTCGGAAACCGCTCGCAGCAGGTGGGCTTGGCTGCCGGTGACGCTCTGGGGAAGGAACACGACCACCCGGCCGAGGCGGCGCTGCGCCTCCGGCGGGTGGGCGCGCACCGCGGCTGCAGCGGCTTGAGCCAGCTGCTGCTCGTTGCTGAAACCCGATTCGAGGGCTGCCGCGACCTCTCGGTGGATCCTGACGACGTCGCCAGCCCGCAGAGACTGCTGAGCGAGGGCTGAGAGCTGGTCGCTGTGTAGTTCGGAGAGCTCCCGGTGGGCTCGGGTCAGGGCGCGCTCGGTGGCGGGGTGCGTCTCCACGCCGCGGAAATGGCCCGGATCACGGCGCAGGGCGGTGCGCACCGCGGCCGCGATCACGGCACCCGACACGCCCCGGCGGCCCTGGTCGGCCATCTCGGCCCCGCCGAGGTGCTCGGCGAGGCTGTAGGCGGTGTAGAAGGCCACCGCGGCGACCCCCCGGGTGCTGCCGTGCATGCGGCGCCCCAGCGCGCGGCGGGCGGCCAGGCCCACGTAGTGGTTGGGCACGACGACAGTGACCGGGGCGAGCGGGTCGTCCCCCTTGGCCTGCGCCACGGCCCGGGCCAGCGCCTCGTGGGCGGGCGGGCCGTAGGCCGTCGTCACGCAGTCGATCGCCATGAGTGGCACCCTAGAACAGGGGTACGACAGCAGACGGGGAAGCAGCGACCCATGCCCAGCGCAGCCACAGCCCCCGTCCGCAGGCTGTGTCCGCCAGCGCCACGACAAGGCCGCGCGGCTCACGAGTGGACGCCGATCGGCACCCCGGTTGTCGTGATCGCCTGACGGAGGGGCGTCGCTCAGGCGTGGGCCAGCATCGCCTCCGCCACCGACGAGGGGGTGACCGCGCCCGTCGAGCGGTGCACCTCCTAGCCCTGGCGCAGTTGATGGACGGCACCGCCCCCGGCCGGCGCGGCAGGGCGGTCCCGGTTACAGTCCCGCGACTGAAGACGACGGCCGATCAGGGAGGACTTGCGATGACGCGCTCGGCGGGAGTTGTGTCCCGGGTGCCGCTGGTGGATCTGACGGACGCGTTCGAGCCGGGACCTCGGCGAGACCAGACGGTGGAGGTGATCCGGCAGGCATGCGAGGACACTGGCTTCCTTGTCATCACAGGCCATGGCGTGCCCGGCGTCGCAGTGGCGCGCATCGACGCGACGTCGCGCGCCTTCTTCGCTCTGCCCCACGACGAGAAGTTGGCTCATGTCAGCACCACCGGCGCCTACCGGGGCTTCACGCCCTCGCAGACGTCGGCGTTGGCGCTGTCGCGCGAGAACGAGTCGCTGCCCGACCTGTGCGAGATGTACACCGTCAACCGGTTCGACGATCCCGATGTCGCCCGGCGGGCGGGGCTGAGCGAGGGTCGGGAGGGGTTCTTCGCCCCCAACATCTGGCCCGATCCAGAGCGAGTACCGGGATTCAAGGAGGCGTTCGAGACCTACTACGCGGTGATGGAGGACCTGGCCGTGAAGCTGATGAGGCTCATGGCCTTGGCGCTGAACCTGGACGAGCACTGGTTCGATGACAAGATCGCCGACCACATCACGAACCTGAGCGTCAACCACTATCCGGCGCTCGAACAGCCCGCACTCCCGGGGCAGTTCAGGCGGGGGGCCCACTCGGACTGGGGCAGCCTCACGATCCTCTACCACGACGGCGAGCCCGGTCTGCAGATCATGTCACCCGACGGCGAGTGGGAGGACGTGCCGGTGGTGGAGGGGTCCTTCGTGGTCAACCTCGGCGATCTGATGGCGGCCTGGACCAACGACCGCTGGGTGTCAACACTGCACCGCGTGATCGTCCCGGGGGGAGACCTGGGCGACCGGGTCTCCATAGCGTTCTTCCATCAGCCGACTTACGACGCCCAAATCGAGTGCATACCCACCTGCACGTCCGCGGATGACCCGCCTCACCACGAGACCACCACATCGGGCGGATGGATTCTGTCGATGCTGGAGAGGATCATGTACTGAGAGGGACACCACCGCGGGTGCGCATCTAGGAGCAAGCGCGACTAGGTGACGAGCCCTCGCGGCGAAGAATGTTGTTTCCCGCTCTTGTTCGCTGCGCTCACGGGCCGCTCGGGCCCGGGCCTCGCTCAGTGCCTTGCGAAGATCCGCATGAACTGCTGCCCATCCGCTCGGCCTCTAGGCTGGGGCCGCATGTCTGAAGCGGGGGGACGCCGGAGGAGGGCTGAGGCATGACGCTCTCGACGGGAGTGGTGTCCCGGGTGCCGCTGGTTGATCTGGAGGGGGTGTTCGAGCCGGGGCCGCGGCGCGACGAGGCCGTGGATGCGATCAGGCGGGCCTGCGAGGACGTGGGCTTCCTGGTGATCACCGGCCACGGTGTCAGAAAGACGGTGATCCGAAACATCGACGCCGCGGCGCGAGCGTTCTTCTCCATGCCGTTTGAGGAGAAGATGGAGTTCGTGAGCATTAAGAGCAATCGGCGGGGCTTCAAGCCTGCGCAGAGCAGCACGCTGGCGCTGTCGCGAGGCGAGCAAACTCCGCCTGACCTGGCAGAGCTGTTTCTTGTCAACCGGTTCGACGACCGGGAGGCCGCTCGCCGCGCCGGTCTCCGCGAGGGTCGCGAGGATTTCTTCGCTCCCAATGTCTGGCCCGACGCCGAGCGGCTTTCAGGCTTCAAGGAGGCCTTCGAGACCTACTACGCGGTCATGGAGGACTTGGCGGCCAAGCTGATGGGTCTGATGGCGCTGGGCCTCGGCCTGGACGAGCACTGGTTCGACGACACGATCGCCGATCACATAACGGGGCTGGCCGCGCTTCACTATCCGGCGTTGGACGCTCCGCCGCTGCCGGGGCAGTTCCGGCGGGGACCGCACTCGGACTGGGGCAGTCTCACGATCCTGTATCACGACGGCGAGCCCGGCCTGCAGATCAAGTCGCCGGAGGGCCAGTGGGAGGACGTGCCGGTGGTGGAGGGGTCCTTCGTGGTGAACATCGGCGATCTGATGGCGGCGTGGACCAACGACCGCTGGGTGTCCACGCTGCACCGGGTGGTGGTGGCCGACGGCGCCTGGGGCGAGCGGATCTCGGTGGCGTTCTTCCATCAGCCCACCTACGACGCCCGCATCGAGTGCATCCCCACCTGCACGTCGCCGGACGACCCGCCCCGCCACGAGCCCACCACCTCGGGGGAGTGGCTGGAGTCCATGATCGCGAAGACCACCAACTACAACTGAGGTGCTGGGCACGTGGCGGCGGTGGCTGAAGTCGTGTCCCGGGTGCCGCTGGTGGACCTGTCGGGTGCGTTCGAGCCCGGGCCTCGCCGCGATCAGGCTGTGGACGCCATCGGGCGGGCCTGCGAGGATGTGGGCTTCCTCGTGATCGCTGGGCACGGGGTGGCCGACGATGTGGTTCGGGGCATCGACGACGCGTCTCGCCGATTCTTCGCCCTGCCCGAAGACGAGAAGATGACCTATGTGGGCACCACTGGCGTCTATCGCGGCTTGACGCCCGCGCAGGGGTCGGCCCTGGCTCTGTCGCGCGACGACGAGTCGCTGCCCGACCTGTGCGAGCTCTACACCATCAACCGTTTCGACGATCCCGAGGTTGCCCGACGAGCGGGGCTGAGCGATGGGCGCGAGGGGTTCTTCGCCCCCAACATCTGGCCCGACCCCGGGCGGGTCCCGGATTCAAGGAGGCCTTCGAGGACTACTACGGCGTGATGGAGGACCTGGCTGTCAAGCTGATGCGGCTGATGGCACTGGCACTGAACCTAAACGAGCACTGGTTCGACGACAAGATCGCCGACCACATCACCAATCTGACCGTCAACCACTATCCCGCCCTCGACGCCCCGGCGCCGCCAGGACAGTTCCGGCGGGGCGCCCACTCCGACTGGGGCAGCCTGACGATCCTGTACCACGACGGCGGGCCCGGCCTGCAGATCAAGTCGCCCGACGGGGACTGGGAGGACGTGCCGGTGGTGGCCGGCTCCTTCGTGGTCAATCTGGGGGACCTGATGGCGGCGTGGACCAACGACCGCTGGGTTTCGACGCTGCACCGTGTGGTCACGCCCACCGGCGATCTGGGCGACCGGATCTCGATCGCGTTCTTCCACCAGCCCACCTACGACGCCCGCATCGAATGCATCCCGACCTGCACCTCTCCCGACGACCCGCCCCACTACGAGCCCACCACCTCGGGCGGCTGGATCCTGTCCATGACCGAGAGGACCCTGTACTGAGCAGTCAGGTTGTGCGCCCTCAGGGAGTGACCGCGCTCAAATGGTGAGCGTTCAGGTGGTGGCGTAGGTCTTTCTGGCGATCCACTCGCCCGAGGTCACTGGATCGCCGGAATTTCGAGCGGCGTGACTGCCAGAACGTAGGCTCGCAGCATGAGCCGGGGGCTGTTGATCCGCAACGTCCGGCCCTGGGCGCACCTACCCGACGATGCGCCTGTCGATATCTTGTGCGTCGACAGGCGCATCCGGGCAATCGGCCTCGACCCGGCCGTCCCTCGATTCCACGAGCTCTCCGAAGTCGACGGCCGCGGCGGGGTTGCCCTGCCCAGCCTCGTCGATGCTCATACCCATCTCGACTCCAGCCGGCTTGGCCTTCCTTTCCGCCCCCACAGCGCGGGCGAGGGCCTGATCGAGCTCATCGAGAACGATCGCGGGAACTGGCGGCAGGCTGGCGCCAGTGTGGCCGATCGGGCAACGCTCACGGCCGCGAGGATGATCGAGTACGGCGTCACCCGCATCAGAAGCCATGCCCAGATCGACACCGACTGCCGACTCGAGCGCCTCGACGGGGTGGTGTCTGCCCGCGAGGCCCACCGCGGCCGTGCCGACATCGAGATCGTGGCCTTCCCCCAGTCCGGGATCCTGCGGGATCCGGGGACTCTCGACCTCCTTGATGCGGCTCTCACCGATGGGGCGGACCTCGTCGGCGGCATCGACCCTGCCGGTGTCGACCGGGATCCGGTGCGCCACCTGGGCGAGGTGTTCGGGTTGGCCCAGCGGCACCAGTGCGGCATCGACATTCACTTGCACGATCGTGGTGAGCTCGGAGCGTTCCAGATCGAGCTGATCTGCGAACGTGTGAGAGCCACCGGGATGCAGGGGTTAGTGACGATCAGCCACTGCTTCGCCCTGGCGACGGTGAGCGAGCCTCGCCAACGCCAGCTGATCGAGCTCCTGGCCGGCGCCGACGTGGCCGTAGTCACCGTGGCTCCCGGGTCGGTGGCTCCACTGGCCATGGCGGCTCTGCTCGACGCCAGCGTGCGTTTCGGCCTCGGCCAGGACGGGATCCAGGGATACTGGTCGCCTTACGGAAACGGCGACCTGCTCGACCGCGCCTGGCAGCTCGCCTACAGCAACGGTTTCCGGCACGATGATCGCATCGAGGAGTGCGTCTCGGTGGCCACTTCCGGCGGCGCCGGAGTCATGGGTGTCGCCGATCACGGGCTGGAGGTCGGCGTGCTGGCCGACCTGTTCGTGATCCCGGGCGACACAACCACCGCCGCGGTCAGGGACCGCTCCCCGCGCACACTTGTGGTGCGACAAGGTGCCGTCGTCGCCGAGGCCGGACAACTGCGCTGAATCGCCGGGCCCGACACGAGCACGGCGGCTACTGTGCGCGAGGCTCCTCGAACCAGGAGCGGCAGCGTCAGCGGGGGGTGACCGATGACCGGAGCCATCGTCGAGCAGAGCGTGCGGGTGATGCCGCGCAACCGCGAGACCGACGGCCTGGTGCCCGACCCGGCGCCCAGCAATCTGTTGCAGCCCTGGGAGGTGTGGGGTCAGGACCGGTTCGATCTGGAGATGATCCGCATCTTTGCCCGGTCATGGTTGTGGCTGGGCGACCTCGAGGATCTCCAGCAGCCGGGCGACTTCATCACTGGCACCATCGGACCGCAGAGCGTCATCGTCATCCGCCAGCAGGACGGCACCATCAAGGGGTTTCTCAACAACTGCCGCCACCGGGCGTCGGGTCTCGCCTTCGAGCCGGCCGGGAACTGTGGCAAGTCGCTGACCTGCCGGTACCACAACTGGACCTACTCCACCGACGGCACCCTGATCGGCATTCCCGACCGCAAGCGCATGTACCCCGACGGCATCAACATGGAGGACTACGGGCTGGTGCCGATCCGGGTCGCGGTCGGCTGGGGCAAGGTCGTGTTCGGTTGCCTTTCCCGCAAGGCGCCGCCGTTCGAGGAGTGGGTCGCGCCGATCATGGATCGGTGGAACCGCTACAACATCCACCAGATGTCGCGGTTCGAACGCACCCTGTCGGTCACCTACCCCATCAACTGGAAGCTGTTCGCCGAGAACACCAACGACGACCTCCATGTCCGGTTCGTGCACAACCGGCTCGACGAGATCCGAGACCAGCTCGACACGCAGATCTTCCAGGAGCAGTGGACGTCGCGGGGCTACAAGCCGCACAACGACAAGGACGATCCGTCGGGCGGGCGCGACGATCTGGACAGAATGGACTTGAAGGGGCACTACGCGGAGTTCATATACCCGAACCTCGTGGCCCTGACGTTTCCCACTCAGTTGTGGCTCGTGCGTTGCGATCCGCTGGGACCCGCGCAGATGCGTCTCTTCTCTCGCATCTACGGTTTCGACACCAGCTCCGAGGTCCAGGACGCAGCGTTCGAGCACCTCGAGCAGACGAACCTGGAAGACACTGAGATGCTCCAGATACTGATGGAGAACCTGCGATCGCCCTTCTTCCGGGTGGGACCGGCGTCGACCTGGGAGGTGCGCGCCACCCGTCTGTGGGACACGGTCCGCCGCCTGCTCGACACCCCGCTCGCCCCCGACGAGTTCGCATGACGCGGTAAACCGCATCGTCTTGCCGGCGCCGGCAAAGGCGCGATCGGAGTCGTCGGCCGCGTCCGTAGCCGCTTGGCCAGCGGGCCTCAGGTGGTGGCGTAGGTCTTTCTGGCGATCCACTCGCCCGATGTCACTGGATCGGCGGGAGGCTCGCCGGGTGCCAGGCAGGTCGGCACGGTCTGGACCTGGACGTCGAGGCTGGGATTGAAGAACAGCGGCACCGACAGCCGGTCGATGCTGGTGTCGGCCGGGCAAACCACCCGGTGCATGCTGGAGCGCCACCGGTGGTTGCTCCAGCGGGCCATCAGGTCTCCGATGTTGATGACGTAGGTGCCGGGGACCACGGGGACGTCGCACCATTCGCCGTCGGGCCCTTGGACCTGGAGCCCGGACTCCTCGTCGGTGTAGAGCACGGTCAGGGCCCCGTAGTCGGTGTGCTGTCCACGGCGGAACTGGCCGGGCTCGGGTCCGGTGACGGTGGCCGGGTAGTAGTTGACGAACAGCGACGAGCCCGGTTGCTCGAACTTGTCGTCGAACCAGTCGGGGGGCAATTCCAGGGCTGTTGCGAAGATCCGCAGCAGCCGGAAGCCCAGTGCGGCGGCCTCGGCGTGGTAGCGCTCCATGGCGTGGCGCAGCCCCTCGGTGTCGGGCCAGACGTTGGGGGCGAAGAAGTTGTCGACGTGCTTGACGCCCCGGCGGGCGTACTCGGCTCGCTTGGCGTCCGGCAGCTCCGGCCCGAAGCCCAGGTACTCCATGAAATCCGGCGGGCTCTCGAGGCCCAGGCTGCGGGCCGTGGCCATGGCGCCGACACCCCACCAGCCCCGCTTCCGCTCCCCGTCGTCGGGCGTGAACGCTGACTTCTCCGTCTGCGGCCGGCTGAAGAAGGCTCGGCAGGCTCTGTCGAGATCCTCATTGACGTCGGGCGCGACGCCGTGACCCGCCACCACGAAGAATCCGTGCTCCTCGCATGCGGTGCGCACAGCGTCGACGACCGCCTGCGTGCCGGGTCCGCCCTCGGCGAAGGGCGAGATGTCGATGACGGGGATGGTGATCACGACTCAGTCCCAGTCCGAGATGCCGTCGAAGCCGGCGATGCTCGAGGGCCGGAGCCTCACCACGCACTCGCCGGGAACGCCGTTCCGGGCTCCGAAGGCCTCGGCCTCCTCGGCGCCCATGTAGCGGCCCCCGGCGAGGGTGGCCACTCTCAGCACCTCGTCGGGGTCCTCGGTGATCTCGACGGTGCCGTCCACCTTCACGAACGCGTAGGGGGGCTCCTCGACGTCGACCACCAGCGAGACGCGGCGGTCCCGCTGCATGGCTCGGGACTTGCCGGCCTCGGCGCTGGTGGCGAACAGGATGTCGCCGTCCTCGACGATGAACCAGATCGGCGCCACGTGGGGGCGCCCGTCGGAGGCGACCCAGGCCACCTTGGCGGTGCGGGTGCCGGCGCTGAGGAACTCCAGCGCCTCCTCGGTGGTCATCTCTCGCATAGCCGCCCCCTCTCCACGCAAATCTTGGCAGAAACCTGGGATAAACCCAGATTTCTACAAGAACATGGGAGCCACAGATGAGAGCAACCAGATGACGGCTCAGCGGTGGTCGGCTTGAAGGTCATGCTGATCATGGTTGGCTTCCGTGGGCGCGCAGAGCAGGCTTAGACAGTGCCACATCCCGACCTGGCCGTTGTCACCGGCGCCTTCAGCTACACAGGCGGATACGTCGCGCGGCATCTGATCGACCAGGGTGTCAGCGTTAGAACCCTGACCCGCCACCCAGACAGCCGGAACGAGTTCGACGGCCTAGTGGAAGCGGCCCCCTTGGACTTCTCAGATCCGGAGGGTCTGCGCCGCTCGATGCAGGGAGCGAGCGTCCTCTACAACACCTACTGGATTCGGTTCGCACATGGGCAAACCACCTTCGACCACGCCGTCGAGAACAGTAGGACCCTGTTCCATGCTGCCGAGAGGGCGGGCATCAAGCGCGTTGTCCACTTCTCCGTGTCGAACGCCTCGCTGGAGTCCCACCTGCCCTACATCAGGGCCAAAGCGCGGGTGGAAGAGACGCTGAAGGACCTCGCAGTCCCTTACGCCATCATTAGGCCCACCCTGATATTCGGCGCCGGCGACCTGCTGCTCAACAACATGGCCTGGGCGCTGCGGCGATTCCCGTTCTACCCCGTGTTCGCAAAGGGCGACTACCCGGTCCAACCCGTCTACGCCGGAGACGTCGCGGCCCAGGCGGTGGAGGCCGGTTCCCAACGCGAGAGCTCCATAGCCGACGCCGCCGGGCCGGAGACGTTCTCCTACAAGGCGCTGATTCGGCTCATCGCTTCCGCAGTGGGCGTCCGCGCCCGGTTGGTGCACCTGCCCCTGTCGGTTGGCCTCACCCTGACGAGGCTGGTCGGCCTGATGGTACGAGACGTTGTGCTCACTCGCGACGAGGTGGACGAGCTCATGTCTGGCCAGTTCACGTCCGGTGCCGCGCCGACGGGCACGACCAGGCTGAGCGATTGGCTCGAAGACAACTGGGAGAGCCTCGGGCGGGAGTACGAGTCCGAACTCAGGCGCAACTTCCGCCGGGTCGGGCACGATTCCTGAGCCGAGAGTCTGGGAAGGCTTGGGGACTGCCGAGGAGCGGTGCCAAAGAACCGGCGCTACGGCATGATGTCGGCGCAGGTGCCGGGTTCGCCACATCAACGGTCGTGTACCTGTCGTCGCTGTTGGACAGCGACGACCGCGGCTGGCACAACAAGGCCGCAGGCACGAATCGTCTTGGTTGCACCCCAGCCGTGTTGCTTAGGGTTGTGATTACCAAGACTTGAGGTTGGTGGGCTGAGGGTTGGCGGGCAGGTCGGTGATGAACATGTGGCCGGGCTCGTGGGTGACGGCGATCTCGGGGGCGACGTCGGCGATGGCCAACTGCGGGGTGACCCCGCAGGCCCAGAACATCGGCACGTCGCCGTCATGGATGTCGACGGGGTCCCCGTAGTCGGGGGTTCCCAGGTCGGCGATGCCCAGTTGGGTGGGGTTGCCGACATGGACCGGTCCGCCGTGGGCTTGCGGGTGGGCCTCGGTGATCCGCCGGGCCTGCTCGACCAGCGCCTCGGGCATGGGCCGCATCGACACCACCAGCGGGCCAGCGAAGTCCCCGGCAGGAACGCACTGGCAGTCGGTCACGTACATGGGCACGTTGCGGCCCTGCTCGATGTGGCGCACCGGTAGACCGGCCCGCATCAGGGCGGCCTCGAAGCTGAAGCTGCACCCGAGCAGCACCGTCACCAGGTCGTCCCTCCACCAGGTCGTGGCGTCGGTGGCCGAGTCGGTGTGGGTTCCGTCGACGAACAGGCGGTACCGGGGGACGTCGGTGCGCAGGTCGCTGCCCGGTGCGGTGCGCACGGCCTCGGTGCCCTGCTCCACCACTTCCACGATGGGGCACGGCTTGGGATTGCGGGACGCGAACGCTATGAAGTCAGAGGCGACGGCCCGGGGCAGCGCCACCAGGTTGGCTTGCACGCAGCCCGGGGCGAGATGGGCCGTAGGCCCGGTGTGCTCCCCAGCACGTATCGCCAGCCGCGCCCGCTGAGCCAAGACCGCTCGGCTCGTGTCGCAAGTCTCATCGCCGTCGTCTTCGAGGACGTCGACCAAGGCGTCCAGGAGAGGCGCCTGCGGCTTGTGCAGCTTCGTCCGAGCCGAGTCGATCGTCCACCAGGCCGCCTTGTCCACCTCCGGGTACACGCGGACCTGGCCCGAGCCAGGAGGCCATTCGAGCTCGAAGGTGTTGCTGGTCACATGCGTCGCGGCGAAGTCTCCCTCAAGCGCCCATGCTTTGATCCGTTTGCGGCTCGACTGGCCGAACTCACCGAGAAAGAGCCTCGACCCTTCCAGCGGCGGAGATCCCAACTCCTCCTCGAACTCCCGCAGTGCCACGGTCTCGGCGTCCTCGCCTTCGTCGTACTCGCCCTTGGGAATCGACCAGGCGTGGGCATCCTTACCGGCCCAGTAGGGCCCGCCGGGATGCACCAGCAGCACTTCGATCTCACCGTCGGCGTTCCGTCGGTGAAGTATCAGGCCGGCGCTCCTCTTGCTTGCCATGCGTGCGGTGACTCCCAGGCGGACCGACTGCCGTCGTGCGAGTCGAACATAGCCCCGTGTCAAGAGACCGAGCGGGTAGGCCGTGAGTCGCATGCAAGCTTGCCGGGCGTTGAGCGAGGCCGTGGACCGAGCGGTCCGTGAGTAGCCCTGTGGCAAGCTCGCCACAAATCTGCGCGGGTATTACTTCTATATGACGGGTTTCTCTACAGATTTCGGTAGCGAATACGCTGCATCGGAGGGTTGAGCCGAGGGAGCCATGAGCGAGAGGGAGCGGGCAGGCGGGCGAGCCGCGGCGGTCGCGGACGCGATGGACGACATCGCCAAGATCGACGCTCACGGTCGCGTGCACGGGGGTATCGACCGGGCCGGCGTGGAGCGCATCAAGGAGCGGCTGCTGCTGCTGGCCGAGCGCGACGACCTGTTCGGTGACAACGACTTCCCGCCCCCGGACTCTCCGCAGAGCTCGGTGAGCTATCGGATCGCGCAGAACGACCACGACGAGTTGGCGCTGTACGTGCAGTGCGTGGCCGACGGCACGTCGGCGCCTCCGCACGAGCACAAGGCCTGGGCGGTGATCGTGGGGTTGCGGGGCCAGGAGCTGAACTGCCTGTACGGCCCCTGCGCAGGCGGAGGCGAGCCGCAGGTGCAGCAAGAGGTGGTGGTCGAGCGGGGCAGCGGGGTGGCGATGCTCGGTGACGATGTGCATTCGATCCACATCGAGGGCGCAGCGACCAACTTCCACTGCTACGGCCTCGCCCTCGAGAGGCTCACCGGCCGCCGGTTCTGGCACGCCCGAAGCGGCGAGTGGCGCGCCTACAACGACATCGGCCACATAGTCGAAGCCCGCCCCGGCCGAGCGTCCCCGCCGCCCCCCTGAGGGCAGGCGCGGGTTGCCGAGCGCCCGCCGCCCTACTCCAGCTTCGCCAGGGTGCGCTTGGGCGCGATGAGGTGGAAGCTCTCCAGGATCAGGTCCTCGACGTGGCCCCAGTCCTCCACGCCGGCGAGGTCCATCGTCACCCAGCCGTGCCGGCCGACGTACTTCGATGGCGTGAAGCGCGGATCAGCAACGATCGCCTCGGCGTGGGGCTTCTCCAGCTTGAAGCCCACCGAGGGCCTGCCGTCCTGCTCGCCGTAGCCGGCGAAGATCTTGTCGCCGACCCGGAAATAGGGCGAGCCCCACGTCAGCGTCTCCTTGGCGTCGGGCAGAGCGAGGCAGATCTCACGCACCTTGTGGAGAGCATCCGCCGTCACGCTCGTCATCTCCCGCCTTCGTGTCGGAACCCAAGAAACTACGGCATTGCGTCAACCCGGCGAAGGCGTCGCTGCCCGGGCCGGATCACAGCTAACGGGCGTCCCTACTCGATTGCGGCACGCAGCCCAGAGGACGAGTCTCGCCGCAACGGGTGGAAATAGTCTCTGGAGACCCTCCGGATCTGACCGGCGCCCGTTAGAGGCCGACGAGGGTGCGCAGGCGTGCCCTGCGGTCGTTTGGGATGTGGGTGCAGTGGCGGCGAAGCTCGAGGCCCGCGTTGATGGCAGCGCGCACATGGTCCTCGCGTGACTCGTAGGCGGCTCCGATGCGAGTTCGCATCCAGCGCTCAACCTCCTCGGCTCGCCACAGCCGGTAGCGGCCGCGGGGGTCGGTGGCCGGTGGCGGGAACCCGCCGGGCCCTCGGCGGCCTGCGACGAGCAGTCTCACGCTCTCTCGGGTCCGCCCGGTCCGGGCGGCGATGTCGGACATCGACACCAGCCCGGCGCCGGCGATGCGCACCACTTCGAGCCCCTCGACGGACTCGATGTCGGCCACCGCTGACAGCACCGCTTCCTCGAGACAGCCTGCCTCGCGGTCGAAGTCGAGGTACTGGATCCCTTCGGAGCGGCCCACGAGCGCATCGTCGCAGCCGGCCTCGAACAGGGCGTCAATGGTCTCGTCTACCTGAAGGTCGGGGCCCTCGACGATCAGCGTGAACGTGAAGGTAGGCATGTCAGGCATCCTCTCGGGTTGACTAGTGGGGGCAACGGTCAAGGTCTCGCAGTAGCTGGCGGGCATGGCTGCCAGGGTTGCGTGGCGTCGACCAGATCGACGACTGGCAGCGCGACCGGCTGGACTCGCCGCAGCGGGCCAGGCCCCAGCGGTGTCCCGACGGGGTGGGCGTGATGGTCCATCCGGCGTCCTGTTTCGTCGACAACGCCCCAGCGAAGGCATGGGAACAGATCTGCCGTGAGCCGCCATCGAGCGCAAGGGCCGCTTGGGAACCCGGCCGGTTGTCGTGGCGAGGCTTCAGCGATCGCGCGCGCCGAGGTCGGCGTCCAAGCGCCGCTGGTGCCGGTGATACGTGGTCTCCAGATTCAGCCACAGCTCCGCGGAGGTGCCGAGCGCCTCGGATATGGAGACGGCCGTCTCAGCGGTGAGTCCCGTCTTCGCATCGAGGATCTCCGACACGGCCTGAACCGGCTGACCGATCATCTCCGCGAACTGGGCGACAGTCCACCCTCGCTCATCGAGCTCGTCGCGGAGGTACTCGCCCGGGGGAAAGGCTTCCGCCGGCGTGTACTGGGAGGGGTCGAGCAGATCTTCGTTGAGGGGGGTGGCGAGGTGCAGGTTGGCCAGGCTCTCGGAGAGTGCGCCGTGCAGTTCGGGGTCGTCCAACAGAGTGCGCTCGTGGGGTTCTAGGCATGTCTCCTCGACCACCTCGGTCGTGTCGTCAGGCGATGTCGTCGTGTAGCGCTTCTTGAGGTCGGCGCGAGCGGTGCCGAGGCGGTCGGCTGGTGGTGCTTCTGTTGGGCGAGGCGAGTTCGACATCGGCATCTCCATAATTATGATACTACAACAGTATATTCTGATCCACGCCTTGGGAGCCAGAGTTGAGTCCGCATACTGCTTGGAGCCTACGTGCCGCGTCCCATCAAGTGCATGCCAGATGCGAAGGAGACCTTGCTGCGGCTCCGTGCAGACCCTACTCGTAGGGTTCTCGCCGCGAATGTGGCAGCAACGCTAAGGATGATCCGCGACAAGTCCGGAAGCGCCGAGGCGCGGCGTCGCGGTTACCGGACAACGCCCCGGGCGTTCTGGGGCGTGCCTGTGAGGGGCTCCGGAGAGGAATGGGTCGTCTATTGGCGGCCAGACCCCTCCGATGGCATTCCCACCATTCTGCTGATCTGCCCCGAAGCGGCATCTCGTTGAGATCCGGGCGGTGGGGGCGTCCCGCGAGGTGGTGGGCTCTTGTTGAGCCTGCGTGTCAGTTGCCGGGTGACGCCGGCCCGAGCTGCCGGCCCGAGCTGGCGGCCGGAGAGACAGGCGGCCTCCGCGACCACAAATGGGGAGGCTCGCAGCGTCGAGGCGGCATTCTCAAGCAACTCTGCACACGCGTGGTGGTCAGGGTCGGCCTCGTCGGCGGCGGCCACTAGAACGCCTGTGTCTACGATCAATGGTCGTCAGGCTCGTCGACGATTGGCAGTCAGCCTGTTCCGAACCCGTCGGCAAGCATCTCGTCTGCTTCCGATGCGCTATGCCCGGAAGTCGAGGATCCGATCGCCACGAAGCTCAGCCGTTGCCGCGCGGGCGGGCTCGCGTCGACGGGGAGCGACTCTGCCATCTCCTCGATGAGAGCGCCCATGCTGAGCTGGCGGCGTTCTGCCTCGGCACGCAACCGGGCCAGAACCTCATCAGACAGGTTGAGCGTCATCGTCATGCGGTGAGTTTACGCCGATCCTTGTCGGTAATGGACGGAATCGTCCGAGGAGGACGGAGGGTGGGTCGGCCTGTGCGACGGGTTCCCTCTGGTCAGCTGGCTGGAGCGTTGTCAGGGGCCGAGAGCGGTTATCGGGGCCACTTGCACGCCGTCTGGGCGGCGGTAGGCGGCGCCGACCGAGGTTACGACCAGCAGCCCGGCAAGGTCGCCGGCACGGCGCGTTGCGACCTTGCTGCGCAGTCTCAACAGTGATCGGGCGGCCCGGTCCACCGATTCGGCGGACGGACTGAGCTTGGCCTCCACCGCGATCCAGGCGCCGTCGTTGCGCTCGACGATGGCATCGGCCTCCAGGCCGACATTGTCGCGGTAGCAGTAGACCTCGCCCTGCTCGGCCTGGTTGTAGATGCGCAGGTCGCGCACCACCAGCGACTCGAACAGAAAGCCGAGGGTCTCAGGATCCGCCAGCAGCCGCACGGGCGTCGCCCGCAGTGTCGAGGCCGCCAGCGACGGGTCGACGAAGTGGAGTCTCGGCGTCTTGCGCAGCGTCGCCCGCGACCGCAGCTCCACCGACCAGGCCGGCTGCGGCTCCACCACGAAGATCCGCTCCAGCGCCTGCAAGTACGCCGTGGCGGTCCCCCGACTGAGCGGCCCGTCACTGCCGGCGTCAGCGGCCAGACGGGTGACCTTGGCTTCAGTGGCCACGTTGCGGGCCACGGAGCGCATCAGCCGCAGCAACGACTCGGGCTGATGCCGGATCCCGACCGCGGCCGATATCTCGACGCGCGCCGCCTCGTTCACGTAGTCGCCTATCGTCCGGCTGGCGCGCTCATTGTCCTCGCCGAGGCTCGCGGGCCAACCACCGGTGCAGACGAACGAGGCGACATCGGCCAGGGTGAGGTCGGGGCGAGGCATCGCGGTCGCGGCCTCGCCGGCGAACATCGCCCGGATCGAGACCGAGCCGTCGGAGTGGCCCATCTCATAGAGAGACATGGGACGCATCCGCACCCGTGCGATCCTTCCCATTCCCGAGTGCCGGGTGACGTCGTCGGTCGGCCTGGCTGAGCCGGTCAGAATGAACTGCCCCGTCCGGGCCCTGTCGTCGCACTCTCGGCGGACGCGATTCCACAGGCTGGGAGTGTGCTGCCACTCGTCGAGCAGCCGGGGAGTCGGTCCGTCCAGCACTGCCGCGGGGGCGGCTTCGGCCAGCAGCCGGGTGGCCGGGTCGTCGAGACGGGCCTCGCTGCGGGCGAACCGCCGGGCCGTCCAGGTCTTTCCGCAGGCTCTCGCGCCATCGATCAGCACAGCGCCGACGCGGTTCAATGCGGCGGCGATGTCCGTCTCGGCCAAGCGCGGCCGGTAGCCCGGCATTGTGAGCCGGTCCGGCTCCTCGCCCGCGTCGTTCGTCTCAGTGGTTCGGTCCATCTGCCCTGTGTGTCCACGGAACCGGCCGAAGGCTCCTCGGACGCACTTCGCAAGCCTATCATAGTACAGTTTGAAGATCAGTCATAGAGCAATTCAGAGATAATTTGCAAGGCAGAATAGAGACCTACATCCCGCGCACTGGACACGCCCCATGAGGGCTGAGCCAGGAGGCACTCCTTGCGCCTCGACGGCGTGAGTGCTTCTCAGGCCGCCCCGCACCCCTCCGGCCAGAACCTGCAGTCCCTTCTCGCGGTGCCACGAAGCTCGTTGGCGGCAGTGGTCGTTGCCATTGTGATCTCCACCGTGATGACGCGCTGATCGCAGAACATGAGCCTCAGGTCTGAAGTGCGCTCCCTATGCCGCCCGCTTGGGTGCAGCCACTCGTGACTCGCTACATCTTCTAGAGCATGGATGGCGTTGAGCGCCCCTGCTCGTCAACTCGTCGTTCTTGTGCGGGCATAGTGCAGCCGGATGCAAGCTAGCCATGCAATCCCGGGAGTTGCAGGTCTTCGTAGCCGTCCGTGCTTCGTTTTGCCCACCGCATGAACGAGATCGCGCTCGGATGATCGGTTGCGTGGACCATGTGGTATTGCGGACGCCTCGTCCGGGGGTCATTAAATAGTTGTGGAACGACGTACTGATATCCCAGGCCTCTGAGTTGCTCAACAAATCGGGAAATCAACGCGCTCGCTGGCTGGCCGCTCTGCCATAGATTCCACCAAGCCTCACGAGTACCGAAGACTCGGTCCAGAGTTCCCGGGCTGACTGACTCGGGAAACCTGATTCGATCGGAAGGCCACAGCCTGTTCATGGCCTGATATGAGTTGAACAGGATCCACATTTCGACCTTGCACTCTCTAGGCCGTCCCGTCAGGGTCTTTGGGGGTTTGTAGGTCTTCCATCTGGCGAGTTCTTCAATAGTGCGCCACTCAAGCTGTGTAGAATCTTGATCCAGCAGGGCAAAGCATGGTCGGGTTGCATCCAACTCCGGGCTTTCTAGCAGTTCCGGGATCTTCTTGTTGCAGTCCCTGTCATGGATCCTTGCCTTCCTAGACTGACGGTCTGGTAGCGCTCCGATTGCGGCTGTAAGCGCCTTGACATTCCCACGGTCATGCTCAATTAGCTGAAGGCTCGAGAAGGCGTCGCTCGTCGCCGCGATCACGGCGGATCCGTCGCTCGGACGGTCTTGGCCGTTTAGGAAGGACACACCGCTTCCAGTGCCCGCGAAGGCGTCTATGAAAGTCCCCCCGCCGGCAACCTGCCTGTACATCTTGAGATAGTTCCGGAGGACGTCGAGCTTATTGAGGGTCCAGCCGTGATACTCGCGCACACCAACCAGATGGTCTTTCGCCTCTCCGATGGGTCGGACTGGGCTGGGTCCCGTTCTGAGGGCGTGAAGTTCAGCATCAGTGAGTAGAGATGCTTCTCCTTCCACACTCGATGTCATGGGGCAGCATTAGCGTGATCGGTTGGGAGTGCATCATGAAGAGCGCCGCCAAGGAGGCGTCCGCCCGCCTTCGGAGTTCGGCCTCCCCATTGCTTGAAGAAGAAGGCGACATTGGCTGCTGCGCACTGATCGCGTAGGTCTAGGGCCCACTCCTCTCTCATGGGGCGGGCGTTGTGGCCGCTCTCACCTCCGGCGATCAGCCAGTGGATGGAGGTGAGGTCAAGGTTTGGAAGGGGGCCAAGCAGGGGTTCGGCGCTGATGAAGCGGACTGCTGCCGGGACGGTGCGCAGATGATCGATGCGGAAGGCGTAGCGCTTGGACTCGACGCTGACTCCCATCCAGACGTTGAGGGGCCAGTTCAGGTCGTCGGCCAGCGACGCTAGGCGCTTCGAACGTTTGGTGAGTACCTGGTACGTGTGCCTGGGGGTCTCGGCCATGACTCTGAAGATCCGCTGGATGAAGTCCAGCGGCACGTCGGGATGAAAGAGGTCGCTCATTGAGTTCACGAAGACCACGCGGGGCGCTCGCCACCGATAGGGGAGTTGCAGCAGGTCTTCGTGCAGCGTGAGGCCGAAGCCGGGTCCGCTGTGCTCGGGGTCGCCGTCATTCTGGTATCGCGGATTGCCCATGGCCTTGAGCCGCTTGGCGAGGGTGAGCGCGTAGCAGTTGTCGCAGCCGTGCGAGGTGCGGTCGCAGCCGGTGCTGGGGTTCCAAGTTGTCTCGGTCCACTCGATGCCCGTCCGGTCGGCCACGGCCACCTCCCTTCCTCGCCCAGTTATCCACAGGGTATCCACCGGTTCACAGGCTATGGACCGGGTACGACGGCGTTCAGTCTGGAGCCTCGCTGGTAGCTGTGGCGGCGAGGGACTCGGTGAGGGCCTGGATTTCGGTTAGGGCGGATTGGAGGTCTTCGGCTATCTCGGCGGCTAAGACGGCTGGGGGTGGGAGGTTGTCGATGTCCTCCAGGCTGTCGTCGCGGAGCCAGAAGAGGTCGAGGCTTACCTTGTCGCGGGCCATGAGTTCGTCGCAGGCGTCGGGCTTGAAGCTCTCGGACTCTTGGCGTTGGTGGCGATCGGCGGGGTTGTAGCTGGCTACGACGTCATCGAGGTCAGCTCTGGTGTGCGGGTTCTGTTTGAGGGTGAAGTGCTTGTTGGCGCGCAGGTCGTAGACCCACAGCTCCCTGGTCCAGGCCTGCTCCGCGCCCTCTCATCGGCGGAAGAACAGGACGTTGGCCTTGACGCCTTGGGCGTAGAAGATGCAGTCGCTGCACCAGCGCCTTCGGATCGCTGGTCATGAGATCTTCACGGCATCAGCTTGGCGCGACCGTCTGCAGCGTGCTGTGGCGTGCGATGACGGTGAAGTCACGGTCGGAGTGGAGGACTGTGACCCCGCCTCGAATGGCGATGGCGGCGATCAGGCAGTCGATGAGCGAGCGGGGCGTCTCGCCGTGGCGGCGACACGAGCGGTAGATCAAGGCGGCGGCGTCGTAGTCGGACGGCAGCGTCTCAAGCGTCGCAGCCCGGGCCAGGAGGCGGTGCAGGTCTCGCAGATGCTGCTCGCCGCGTGCTCCAGCGAGCACCTCCATCCGGATCGCGTCGCAGACGGCGATCTCTGCGTCGATCAACGCCGCCCGCACCTGTGTGTGGGCGGCGTTGCCGGTGCCGCGCAGGTACTCGACCCACGCCGACGTGTCGGCGAGGATCACGGATGCCGGTTGGCACGCATCTCGTCGAGGTCGCCGTCCCAGCCCGATCCCTGCATCGCGAGAGCCTCCTCGAGGGTCATCGGCTCAACGGCCAGGGTTCGAAGCGCAAGGTTCACGGCGTCACGCTTGGTGCGCAGCCCGTACTGGCGCATCACGGACGCGCAGGCCTGGTCGTCGATATCGATGTTCGTTCGAGTCATACACCAACTATACACCAATCATACACCAAGTGTCCCCGGACTGCGTGGGCATAGCCTCTGGGGCGATGCACCGGATGACGAGCCCTACACCGACGGTGTGACGGCCGGGTGCGCTCACGGAGTGCATTGAGAGCTTCGCTGCCGGAATCGCTCAGATCCGACACACCTGGGGCGGGACTACGCGCCCGCCGTGAGCAGTCACGGGGGTCCGCTCCCAGTCGCGGTCGGCCCAGGCGATGCGCCATCACAAGATAACCATTAATATACGCTGAAAATGCTTGTAAATGTCACACCGGTATGCGATACTGGCTTCATGGTGATCGAACTGGCCGAGCGGGTCGACGTGGCAGCATCAGAACTGCTGGCAGGCGTGCGCCGCGGCCAGGCGTCTTCTGAGGAACTGATCGAGTTGCTCTCCGTGACGCGTGCGGTGAGGGGCAAGCTGAACGCGATCCAGGCGCTTGCGGCATCGGCTGTGGCGGCGAGCCGCGGCCACGGAGACGGCGGCACGCATGTGCTCGCCGAGACCACGGGGGCGTCTCGCCAGGACGCGCTCGGGCACATCAGCACCGCACAGGCGATAGAGGCCGCGCCTGCGGTGCGCGACGCGGTGGAGTCTGGCAGGGTCGCGCCAGCGAACGCGAAGCGGCTCGCCGAGACACTCAAGAAGACCAGCGCCGAGGATGTCGAGCGCGACCGCGAGCTGCTGTCCAAGGCTGAGTCGTTGGCGCCGGAGCAGTTTGCGAAGGAGGCCAAGCGCTGGGCCGCAGACCGTCAAGACGACGGCGGCGAATCCGAGTACCGCCGCCGGCGGGCCCGCCGCAGCGTGCGCATGTGGGACGGTGACGACGGCATGATGCACCTGCACGGCCAGTTCGACCCCGTCACCGGTCGTCGCATCGCCAACCGACTCAACCGCGAGGCCCGCCGGCTCCAGGACGCCGACAAGCAGCGGCTCGGCGCCGAAGGGCAGCGCACACCCCAGCAGAGCATGGCTGACGCGCTCGACAACCTCACCGCCACCAGCGCCGTAGCGGGTGGCGGCCGGCCCTTTGCTGACATTGCGCTGGTCGCGCGGCTAGACGCTGATGCCGAGAAGCTGATGGTGTCCACCGCTGACGGCGACCCGCTTCCCTCCTCGGTGGTTGAGAGACTGGCTTGCGGGTCGTCGTGGTTCGCGCTGGTGCTCAGTTCCAAGGGCGTGCCCATGTGGAAGGGCAGGAACGTTCGGCGGGCCACCGAGTCGCAGTTCCAGGCGCTCCTCGCGCTCTACGGGGGCTGTGCCGGCTGCGGCGAGCCCGACACCCTCAAGATCCAGGCCCATCACATGGACCCGTTCGCTCTCGGTGGCGGCACCGACCTGGACAACCTGTTGCCGCTGTGTTGGGGCTGCCATCACAAGATCCACCATCACGACTGGCAGATCACCTGCCGGGACGACGGATTGCGAACTATCAAGCCGCCAGACAGGATCCACTGCGGCCCGGCGCGCATGCCCGAAGCCGTGCCGCTGTTCGCCCCGCCGGGCCCGTCCCGAGACGCCGACCCCGACCCGCCCCGTCCGCACCGCGACCCCGGCGCCCGAGAGGGGCCGCCTACCAACCGAACCGGAGCCGCACCGGCGTCACCGGCCGGGCTGTGTGGACCCCGTGCCGCACGAGACGGGCCGCCAATCAAGGAGACCGGAGCCGCGCCGACGAAACCGGCCGGGCTGTCGGGACCCAAAGCCGCCCGAGCCGCACTCGGCGCCGCTCGAGCCATACAAACCGCAGCCCCAGCCCCGCACACCTGAACCGTGCTGTTGGTCGCCTGGCTGTGGGCGGTCAGGTAGGCGTCCAGCCCCGCACACCTGAACCATGCCGGTGCGACGGCTTCGCCCCGGGGTCTCGACGTGGGCGCCGACCGAGGGCGTTGACGCGGCTCATGACCTCGCTGTGGTCGCTGTCAGCAGACGGTGATGGTCTCGGCGATGGGGGAGAGGGCTGCGAGGTCGCAGAAGGTGGGCTTGGAGACGAACCAGCGACCGTCGATCAGCGCCGCTTCGCCCTCTCGGCCGTCGAAGATGACTTGGTCGTTGAGAATGATCGAATAGACGACCCGGGCGGTGGTGGCCGACGTGCGGGAGATCGCATCGACCCGGGCGCGGACGGCCGCTCCAAGCTCACCGACCGCTTCGAACATCCGGCGGGCTGCGTCCCGCATGCCTTCGAATTCCTCGACCTGGTCGATCCGCAACTCGATGTCGGGGATCGATCCGTCCAAGTGGGTCTCGAACGCGGCGGTGATGGCCTGGGCCGTGACCTCGTCGACCGGCTGATCGTCGGTAGGCCCGCGCTCATCGGGAGCCTCGGGCAGCGCGGCGGCAGCCGCGTCGGTCCCCTCGGTCCGGGCGGCGTCGCACACCAGTGTCAGGGCGACGCCGGTGTGGTCCGACGGGAAGGCGAGGTCTCCGGCCGCGGGCTCGGCGTTGAACAGACCGGTACCCTCGCCCACCCTGCAGTCCCGGTCCGGAGTCGAGTACAGCAGGTAGTCGATGCGGCTGCTCTGGCGGCTCGACGGATCGGACATATCGGCCAGAGACGTGTCCTCCCGACCGGCCGTGCAGCCCGACCCGCTGGACTGATCGCATTCGCTGTGGCCCGCGGCCAGGTGCGAGTCGACGAACCCGGCCTCGCTGAACACCGCCAGAGCGGGACTGCCCGCCGAGTCGTTCAAGTCGCCGCCGACCACGGTCACGCCTGCGCCGAGGGCGACCCCCTCGGCGAACTGGAGGACCTGGCGGGCCTGGCAGGCGCGCAATCTGCCCTCGGCGTCGCATGGGGGAGGGCACAGCCCCGGGCTGCATGCCCGGTCGTCGCCGGCGGAGGCCAGATGGGTGGTCAGGAAATCGACCACCCCGACCGGCGACATGACCCGGACGAGGTACGCGGACCGGAATCGGTCGGCCAGCACCCGTCTCTGGGAGCCGATCACCTCCAGCGTGGTCAGCACCACTTCCCGGTCGAGTCCGGGATCGTTGTCCCAGACGACCTCATAGCCGCAGGCGCCGGCTTCGGCGGAAACCAGGCTCACGATCCGCTCGTTGGCCTCCTGGATCGACACAAGCTCAGGGCACCCGACCTGGGCGAGCTGTGCCATGAACAGCGACACCCGCTCGCTCACCCGGCAGGAGTCGCTGTCCGCGGCGCACCCCACCCCGTGCAGGATGTTCTGGCTGACGAGTCGCACGGAGGCAACTTCCTGTACTGGAGCCCCAAGCTCCTCCTCGGCTGGCTCCTCGGCGGGCGGTTCCTCGGGCTCAGGCTCCCCGGGCTCAGGCTCCTCAGCGTCCAGTTCCTCGACGTCGGGCTCCGAAACGGCTGGCTCTTCGGACGCGCCGTCAGCCGAGTCTTCGATGCCTGACGGTTCCTCATCGTCGGCGTCTTCGGCGGCCTGCTCGCTGCTCTCATCGACAACCGGCGACCCGGGCTCGACAGGAGCCTCATCAGCCGGCGGCGGAGGCTCGCCCGCAGACCCGTCCGACCCGCAGGCCGACGCGACGAGGACCAGGACAGCCACCACAGCCGCGAGCCGGACGTCGGATCGCCACCTGCGTGCACCGAGACGGGTCGGGCCGAGAGCGGACACCGACGGGCCCGAGCCACCACCTGCAGCGACAGCCACCGGGAGTAATCGTAGAACCTGGAGTCGCAGCGGACGCTGGTCAGCGCAGTGTCGGGCTACGTGGGCTAGCTCGCTTCGGGCCGCCGACCGCGAGAGGCGACTACGGCCGGCGCCAGCTCGGCCGGGGTGGCGCTGTGCATGATCACGCTGCCACAGCCCAAGTCGAGCTGGTACTGCACCGCCTGGGCGCACTGCTGGGGTGTGCCGGTGGCGCTGGGGGCGAGCCATTCGGACGGGATCACCTCGACGATCTGCTCCAACTCCTCGACGCTGGCCCCGACGTTGATGGCGCCTCGATGCGTCGCCACCGCCGGACGGTCCCGGAAGCGCTGTAGCGCGGCACCGCCGTCTCGCCTCCAGGGTGATGGGGCCGACCGATGCTAACCGGCAACCCGCACGCCCTGCATTGATCGCCGCGCCGCGCCGCACCGCCCGGGTTGAGCGAACCTCCCCGAGCCCGGCCCGGGCGGCGGCCATAATCGTTGCCGTGGGGGGCCACTCGCATATTCCCCGACCGGGAACGGGCTTCCGCGCCGCCTGGCAGGCATGGCGAAGCGATCGGGCACTCATGGCGGTGCTCGTCTTCGTCGGCGTCGCCGCGGTGGCCGCGGCCCTCGGTCTGGCGCTGCTGTGGCCCACCGGGGCGGGGCGCGACGCGGCCCGGGAGAATGCCGACGCCATAGGTCTCACGTACCAGCGCCTGCCCGCGACCGTCACCGAGATAACCGACCGGGTGTGCAGCTACTCGGCACCCGACGACCCGCAGGCGTGCCGGTCCATCACCACCCGCCTCGAAGAGGGTCCCGACGACGGTGCCGAGGTCGCCCTGCCGGAGTTCAACCTCGAATACGACCGCAGCGCCATACGGATCTCGCCGGGGGACAAGGTCATCCTCGGCTACGAGGAATCCAACGACTACTACTTCTTCGTCGACCGCGACCGCCGTGCGCCGCTGGTGTGGCTGGCCGTGCTGTTCGCGGTCGTGGTACTGGCGCTCGGACGCCTGCGTGGCGGGCTGGCGCTGGCGGGGATGGCCGTCACGCTGGTGGTGCTGATCGCCTTCGCCGCGCCCTCGGTGCTCGACGGCAACAACCCCGTGCTGGTGGCGGTGGTGGCCGCGGCGGTGATCGCGTTCGTGAGCCTCTACCTCACCCACGGCCTCAACCCGCACACCACCGTGGCCCTCGCTGGCACCCTCGCGTCGCTGGGGCTCACCCTGGGGCTGTCTCGGGTCTTCTTCGGGCTCGCCGAATTCACCGGACTGGCTACCGAGGAGGGCCTGACCCTGCCCCTCATCGCCGGTGATATCGATCTGGCCTCGCTGCTGCTGGGAGGGGCCATCATCGGCGCGCTGGGGGCGCTGGACGACGTGACCGTCACCCAGGTGGCAACCGTCGCCGAATTGCGCTACCGCAGGCCCGATCTGAGTGCGCGCGAACTCATGACGTCGGGCATCAGGGTGGGTCGGGAGCACATTGCCGCCACCGTCAACACCCTGCTGCTCGCCTACGCCGGTGCGGGCCTGCCACTGCTGCTGCTGTTCGCGGTGTCGGACCAGTCGCTGGCCATGGTGGCCAACTCCGAGCTGATCGCAGTGGAGATCGTCCGGACGCTGTGCGGCTCGATGGGCCTGGTCGCCGCGGTGCCAGTCACCACTGTGCTGGCCGCCTTGGTTTCTGCCGGTGCAGGCCCGCTCCTACCAGCCGCCCCGGCCGGCTCCCCGCCGGAACACTCCCATGAGCGCCACCCCGACGAGAACGGCGCCGGCGGGCACGACGCCGGAGGGCACGACGCCGGCGAGTCAGCCGAAGCGGGGGAACCCGACCCGGCTCCCCGGTGGGAGGACTTCGCTCCCGAAGACGACCAGTCCCATTGGTGAACTCGAAGAGCCGCCTCCCGGCCCGGCCAAGAGGCCGAGCGGGTAGGTGAGCGAATGGGGCTCATACGGGCGAGGCCGTGGCCCGAGCGGCCCGTGAGCGCAGCGAACAAGAGCGGGAGACACCACGCCCCAACGCGACCCGGTTGCGCCTACCCTCGCACGTTCTAGGGGCTGCGCGGGCTGGTGACCGTCTCGCGGTGCGGGTGGCTCATTATTGACGTAGTTGTCCCCATGTGATGTGCACAACTACGTCAATTTGCGGTAGGGCATGTCCTACAGACTCGGCGTCGACAGTGGCGCCCTCAGTTGAAGGGGCGGTTCGGCGCTGGGGTCAGCCCCCGGGCTGCCAGATCATCAAGACGAGCTGCACGATGAACAGGATCGACAGCAGGGCCGAACCCGCCTCCAGGCGCTTGTCAGTGCCCGCAGACGCAGCCCCGGCGCCCTGCGCTTTCAGGGCGGGCCTGATCATGCCGTGCAGGATGCCGTTCATCGCCACCCAGATCACGATGGCGGCGATCACCCAGCCCTCGGTCATCGAGATCGCGTCCTCGGACATCTCGATCAGGGCGATGCCGAGCAATCCGGCCAGGATCAGCGCCGGCCCGTACAGGCGGCGTGCGTTGGCCGCCATGGCGACCACCAGTTGCTGTTGCCCGGCGCCGTCCGCCGTGCGCATCTGCTTGCGCAAGAGGGGATGGACGAACACTGGAGCCAGAGCCACCAGGACGGTGAGCACATGGAGCAGTTCGACGATGTTGTATGCCGTGGTTCCGGCAGCAAGGACCATGCGCGGACTCTAGCCGGGGCGCGGCCCGATCAACGGAGCGCTGAATAATCCGCCCGAATCGGCATGGCGCCGCCGACTCCTAGCATGGTGGGCGTGCCGGACAGTGCCGCGGCCGATGCCCCCCATGCCGGTCTTGTTCTCGACCGGGCCGGACTGGCCGAGCGGGCCGGCGTCCCCTCCTTCGTCGTCGATCTAGTGATCGACGCCGGATTGCTCACGCCTCTGGACAACGGCTCCGACGACGAGCGTTTCGGGTCCGACGACGTCGAGATGCTGGTCGCGGCCCGCACCCTCGTAGGTGAGGGAGTCGCAGTAGAGGAGTTGGCCGCGCTCGCCATGCGCCACGCCACCAATGTGGAGAACCTGATCGAGGACGCGATCGACTTGGTCAAGCGCCACTTCGACCGGGAGGGCCGCGACAAGGCTGCGCTGGTGGCCAGCGTCAACCGGCTTGTCCCGGTGGCCACGAAGCTCGTAGTCGGTCACTTCGAGAAGACGCTTTGGGCCAGGGCGATGGCCCGCATCGGAGACGACCCCGCCCCAGCAGTCGGAGCCATCGTCGTCAAAGCCCGGCGCGCCGATGGGCGCGTCGATCCCCTCGCCGCCTACGCTGCGGCCGGAGCCGACCAGCATCGCAGCGTCTGGCTGCGCCCCGATGCCGGCATGGGACTGGCCGCCATCGGGGTGGTCGAGACCATCAGGCCGGTCGGCAGCGATCGCTTCTCGGCCGCGTCGGCTGCTCGGGCGGTTCTCGCAGCCCGGATCCGGCGCGACGCGACTCCCGATGCGCCCGCGCCAGTGCTAGTGGGCGGTTTCTCGTTCAGGCCCGACCTCGGCCGCCCTGACGGCTCCGGCTCGTCTGATGGTGCCGTGGCCAATGCCGCTGGCTCATGCACGCCTGGCGAAGAAGGCGACCAGGTCCGTCATCGAGGCCCGTGCTGGGATGGCTTCGGGGACTGTTGGCTGGTGCTGCCCGAGCTGGCCGTGATCGACAGACCCGACGGCACCTGGGTGCTGGCCGCCACCCGCGTCGGACCCGACGGCGACGAGGCTGCCGCCGAGGCCGAGCTCGAGCGGCGGTTGGAGGCCTTCGGGTCCGGGTTGCCCGCCGTCCCAGTCGCTGACGCGGTCGCCGCCGCAGTGGCCAATGGTGACGGCGGCTGCGACCGGGACGCCGAATACCTGGCTCTCGTGGCTTCCGCGGTGGGCGCGATCGGGCAAGGCGAGCTTCAGAAGGTCGTTCTGGCCCGCACCCTCGCCCTCGACGGCGAGCTGGACGCTGTCAAAGTGCTGGACCGGCTGCGACGCCGCAATCCCGCTTGTGCAACCTTCGCGTTCACTTCGGGTCCGGCCACGTTCCTGGGGGCCACCCCCGAGGAGCTGGTCACGCTCGATGGCCCCCGGCTGCATACCGTCGCTCTCGCCGGCACCGCGCCCCGCGGCGACAGCGCCGAGGCCGACGAGCGTCTCGCGGCCGGGCTGCTTGGCTCGGCCAAGAACCGCTCAGAGCACCGCTTCGTCGTGGACGGGATCACCGAGGCGCTGACCGGTCTGGGACTCGTAGACCCTGCCCCCGCCGAGCCCGGGCTCATGCGCCTCAACCGCCTGCAACACCTGCGCACGCCGATCACCGCCCAGGTGCAGCGCCGGCGCACCGGAGCGAGCGACATGGACGTGCTGCGAGCCGCGGGCGTGCTGCACCCCACCGCAGCCGTCGGCGGAGCCCCCACGGGCGCCGCGCTCGAATTCATAGCCGGCCATGAGGGCTTCGACCGGGGCTGGTACGCGGCTCCGGTGGGATGGTGCGACCTCGACGGCAACGGCGAGCTGGGCGTTGCGCTGCGCTGCGCCCTGACCGGGCCCGGCGGCACGCACCTGTTCGCGGGCGCCGGCATCGTCGTCGACTCCGACCCCGACGACGAGCTCGAGGAGACCGCGATGAAGCTCCGGGCCCTCCTGGACGTAATCGACGAGCGCTGATCCGTGCCGGCCGCCACCGAATCCGCGGCCCAGCCATGACTGTCGCTCGCGCCCACTGATCGTGATCGAACCTGCTTACGACGTCGTCGCGGCCTTCGCGGCCCGGCTGGCGGCGCTGGGAGTTACCGAGGCCGTGATCAGCCCGGGCTCGCGCTCCACTCCGCTGACCCTGTGCTTCCACGCCCAGCCCCGGATCAGCGCCTGGATCCAGCTCGACGAGCGCTCGGCCGGGTTCTTCGCCCTTGGCCTGGGCCGGGCCACCGGCCGGCCGGCCGTGCTCGTGTGCACCTCGGGCACCGCGGCGGCCAACTACCTCCCCGCGGTGGTGGAGGCGTCCCATGCAGGCATCGGAATGATCGTGTGCACCGCCGATCGCCCGCCCGAGCTCAGAGGCTGGGGCTCGCCCCAAACCATTGACCAGGTGGGCCTCTTCGGAACGGCCGTTCGCTGGAGCATCGACCTCCCAGTGCCCGACGAGGCCGGTCCCGACGCCGCGATCGGATGGGCCGAGACTGCCGTTGAGCTGGCCTCGGCCTCCAACCCCGGACCGGTCCATCTGAACTGGCCGCTGCGCGAGCCGCTGGAACCAGCGTCGGCGGTTCCGGCACCGGCGATGTCGACCTCCGCCGTCAGGGCGGGACGCAGTGACGACGACGGCCGGGAGCTGGCGCCGGAGTTGGCCGACCTGGCCAAGATCGTCGGCGAGCACGAGCGGGGAGTGGTGGTGGCCGGGCCGTGGCCGGGCGGGGGACTGGACCGGGAGCTGCGCTGGGGTGCCCAGGCGAGACGCTTCGCGGCCTGGGCCGGCTGGCCCGTCCTCGGCGAGCCCATCGCCCATGTCCGGGGCCGCTCCCACGACGGCAGCAGCGAGGAACGGCCGGCGTGCGTGGTCGCTACCGCCGACCACCTGCTCGCCGACGAGGCTCTCGGACACCAGATGCGGCCCGATGCGGCCGTTCTCGTGGGCCGGACGGTGACCACCAAGCCGGTCCGGCTCTGGCTGGAGCGCACCCGCCCCCGCCATGTCGTGCTCATCGACCCCGAGGAACGCTGGGAGCGGGCCGTGTTCCGGCTCACCGGTCATGTGCCCGCTTCTGTCGAGGCGCTGGGTTCGATCACCGCCGCGCCTGCCCCGCCCGGTCGCAACGCTGTCGGCGGATGGCTCGATGCCTGGGTGAAGCTCGACGCGGCCGCCCGGGAAGCCATCGACGCCGCCGTCGATGACGGCCCCCTGCTGTCAGCTCGAGCCGCGCGTGTGCTCGTCGGCGCCCTGCCCGAGGACGCCGTGCTGGTCGCCACGAACTCGATGCCCGTGAGGGATCTCGACGCCTTCGTGTCCGACACCGGATCGCTCGCCTGCTGCGCCAACCGGGGTGCGGCCGGCATCGACGGCTCCGCGTCCACCGCGTTGGGCATCGCCGCGGCCGACCCGTCCAGGACCGTGGCCCTCTACACCGGCGACCTCGCCCTTCTTCACGATCTGAGCGGCCTCGCCGCCGCAGCCCGCCTCGGACTGCACCTGATAGTGGTGTGCGTGGACAACGACGGCGGTGAGATCTTCTCGCTTCTGCCGGTGGCCGATCGGGTTCCGGCCGACGACTTCGAGCGACTGTTCCGCACCCCCCACGGCCTTGACCTTTGCGGACTCGACGGGTTCGGCGGCATCCGGGCCCGGCGCGTGGCCAATGCCGATGAGTTGCAGGAGGCAGTCCGCACCGCAGCCGCGGCCCGCAGCCCAGGTGTCGACCTGCTAGTCATCGAAGTGCCGAGAGACGACGACGTGGCCCAACGCAGGTCCCTGACCGCGGCCGCCCAGCAGGCCGCCCGCCAAGTGTTGGCCCGCGGCCGGGACAACCGTGGCGTCTGATCAGTCTCGTCGCGTCTTCTTGTCAATTCAGCAAGAAAACGACACGACACTGCCAGCCGGGGCCGCCAGCGTGGAGTTGTCAGTGAGCGAGCATGGTCCGACGGCTGGCGTGCCGGTCTTGGTGTTGCACGGGTTCACCGGGTCGGCACGAGCCATGGTCCCCCTCACCGAGCGCCTCGCCGCCGGGCTGGCTGCTCGGATCATCTGTCCTGACCTGGTTGGGCACGGACGTTCTGAAGTGCCCGACGACCTCAACCTCTATCGGGTGGAGGCCATGGCCGGCCAGGTCACAGCCCTCGCCGACGCCCTCGGATGCGACACCTTCCACCTAGTCGGCTACTCGATGGGCGGCCGGGTGGCGCTCACGCTGGGATGCGCGGAGCCGCAGAAGCTGCGGTCACTCACGCTGATCGGTGCATCCGCCGGAATGGCAGACCCGGCTGAGCGGCGTCGGCGGGCTGAGGCCGACCAGGCCCGCGCCGAGAAGATTGCCGCCGACTTCGAGGCCTTTGTCGACGAGTGGATGGCCGATCCGCTGTTCGCGGGACAGGCTGAGCTGGGCGAGGAGCACCTGCGGGCGGCACGAAACCAACGACTTGCGTCAGACCCAGCGGGACTGGCCCGCAGCCTGCTGGCGGCGGGCACGGGGGCGATGACCGCGCTACATGGGCGGCTGGCGGGCTGCGATGTAGCGACGCTGCTGGTGGTCGGGGCGCGCGATTCGAAGTTCTGCGCCATCGCAGAGCAGCTGGCGGTGGCGCTGCCGAGGGCCGGCATCGCCCGTATTGACGGCGCCGGGCACGCTGCCCACATCGAGCAACCTGAGGCCACCGGGTCGGCGATAGAGAGCTTCATTGTTGGAGCAGAAGCAGATCTGGCCACCGGGGTGAACCGCAAGTGACAGGGCTGCTCGCCAAGCTGCATCCCTTCCGGCTGGCGCTGCGATCCCCACTCGTCACCGGCGGGGTCTCGATCCGGTTCCGGGCCGGGTTCCTGGTGTCGTTGGAGGCGGACGGAATAATCGGCTGGGGCGAGGCCAGCCCGCTGCCGGGATGGTCGCGAACCAGCCTGCTCGACACGGAGGCGGCGCTGCGCCCCGCCATCGCGGCAATCGACTCCGGCGGCGAGGACGCCGCCGATGTCCTTGTCGGCTCCCTGGACCATGCTCCCCACGCCCGGGCCGGACTCGCCGGCGCGTGGGCCGACCTTCAGGCCCGACGAACTGGCTCCACGCTTGCCGCATACCTCGCCGCGGGCTCGACCGATGCACCGGCGTCGCCGCTAGCGGTCAACGCGCTGGCAGCCGAGCCGGAGCCGTGCCCGCAAGGCTCGGTGGCCTTGTCGCCATCCGATGAAGTCGCGGTCAATGCGCTGGTCGCCGCGCCCGAACCATCCGAGGTCGAGCAGGCCGTGCGGGACGCGGCCAATGCTGGCTTTCGGGCGGTCAAGCTCAAGGTCGGCTCGGCCGCCCCGGCCGTAGACGTCGAGCGGGTTCGGGCCGCGCGGGCTGGCCTGGGGCCCGAGGGCGAGCTGCGGCTCGACGCCAACGGTGCCTGGGACCCAGCGACCGCCCTCGATGTGCTGAGTCGAGTGCACGACTGCGACGTCGCCTACTGCGAGGAACCGGTCGCCGGGGTCGAAGCGATAGCGGCGGTGGGCCGCCGCAGCCCCATCCCGGTGGCCACTGACGAGTCGATCCGCAGCGAGGCCGACGCCGTGCGGGCCCTGGGCCTCGGCATCAGCACCCTCATCGTCAAGCCTCAGGCCCTCGGTGGCCCCGATGTGGCCCTTTCCATCGCGGCCCGAGCACACGAGGCTGGAGCCTCCGTCGTTGTGACGTCCTTCCTCGACTCGGCTGTGGGTCTGACCCACGCCCTGCACGTCGCAGCGGCCATAGACGTCGCTGCCCCGCGCCGCCGGGCCCACGGCCTGGCCACCGCCGGGTTCCTGGCCGTCGATGTGGGCGAAGCCCCACCGGTGGTCGCGGGCGCCATGGCGGTACCCGCGGCCGATGGCCTGGGAATCGCCCCCGAGACAGACGTGAGCCCGATCAGCGCACCGTAGGCGGACCTGGGGGAGCAAACGCCTAGACGGGCGAGGGTCCCCGGTAGCCTCCGGCGTCGTGGAGCTGCTCGTGATCCGCCACGCCCGTCCCGTGCGCGACGAGGCCCCCGAGGGCGGCTCCGCCGATCCCGTACTCGCCGACATTGGCCGACTCCAGGCTCAGGCCGCCGCCGACTTCCTCGGCGATGAGGGCATCGACCACATCGTGTCGTCGTCGATGAAGCGAGCCGTGCAGACCGCCGAGCCCTTGGCGGAGCGGCTCGGGCTCGGCATCGAGACGCTCGACGACCTGCGCGAGTCCGACCACCGGTCCCGGGTCTATGTGCCTGCGGAGGAGTTCAGCCGGGACGACCCGGCCACCGCCCACTACTACGACTCCGACGCCGATCTCAGCGAGACCATCTTCTCGGACGGGTACGAAGGGTTCAGAACCCGCGTGGAGCGAGGCTTCGAGCATGTGATCCGCACCAACCGGTCCCGCACGGTGGCCGTGTTCTGCCACGGCATGGTCACCGGGGTGTACCTGCAGATCCTGCTCGGCATCGACGACCCGCTGTCGCTGCTGGTCGACTACTGCGGGATCACCCGGGTGGCGGCCTCAAGCACCGGCGTGCGCACGGTGCGCTCCGTGAACGAGACCCACCACGTGCGCCACCTGCTGGAGCGCTGAGCGGGCGTGTTCACCCTGGTGGTGATGGCTGCGGGCATCGGTCGCCGTTTCGGCGGCGACAAGCAGCTCGTCGACGTGGGACCGAACGGCGAGGCCTTCCTCGACTACGCCATCGTCGCGGCGGTCCGGGCGGGCGCCTCGAAGGTAGTGCTCGTGGCGCGCTCCGAAATCGAGGACGCCCTGCGCGTCCATGTCGACTCCCGCCACCGCGCCCTGCAGAGCGCCGGCATTCGGTTCGCCTACGTCCGCCAGGACGAGCACGGCCCGCCCAGGGCCAAACCGTGGGGAACCGCACAAGCGGTGCTGGTGGCCGAGAGCGAGGTGCCTGGGCCGTTTGTGGTGTGCAACGCCGATGACTATTACGGCCCGACGGCGCTGCGCAATATCGCCTCTGCTGCGGCTGAGCTCGACGACGACGAGGCCTGCTTGTGCGGCTACGGCCTCGGGCGCACGCTCTCCGCGACGGGCACCGTCAGCCGGGGCGTGTGCCAGGTGTCCGACGGCCGCCTCGTCGGCATCGTCGAGCACCACGGAGTGGTCCGACGCGCCGATGGAACGATCGCCGCGGCCGAGCCCGCGGCGGAACTCAGCGACGAGACCATCGTCTCCACGAACCTGTGGGCATTCCCGAGGGCGGCGCTGAGCTGGATCAGCGGCAGCTTCGAGCGCTTCCTGGCAGACCACCGCGACGACGCCGATTCCGAGTGCCTGCTGCCGACGATCGTCGCGGAGCGGATGGCCGAGCGAGCGCTGTCCGTCAGGGTGGTGTCCACCACCGAGCCGTGGATAGGGGTGACCAACCCAGATGACCTGGTGGCGGCCCGGGCCGCACTAGCGGGGCGGGCCGACGTTCACTCGGTAGGTGCCGCCTAGGAGGCCGAACAAAAGTCCACTCCGATTTCATTCGACAGCGGCTCAAAACCGCGACAGGATGTCCATCCCCAACCGGTCAACGCAGGGAGAAGCGCATGACAGCAGTCACCCTGACCGTCAACGGCACCGAACGGAGCCTCGAAGTGGAGCCTCGCACCCTGCTGGTGCATGCGCTGCGCGACGACCTAGGGCTCACGGGCACGAACGTCGGCTGCGACTCCAGCAGCTGCGGTGCGTGCACGGTGCTGGTGGACGGCCAATCCGCCAAGTCCTGCACCATGTTCGCGGTGCAGGCCGACGGCGCCGACATCACCACCATCGAGGGTGTCGCCAGCGCCGACGGGACGCTGCATCCCATGCAGCAGGCGTTCCACGAACACCACGCCCTGCAGTGCGGGTACTGCACTCCGGGCATGGTGATGGCCTCCATCTCGCTGGTCGAGGAGTATCCCGGCCTCGACGAGAGCGGCGTGCGCCACGGCCTGGAGGGCAACCTCTGCCGCTGCACCGGCTACCAGAACATCGTCGACGCTGTGCTCGCCGCGGCGGGCTCGGGAGGTGACTGACATGACCATCACCGAAGACGCGCCGGCTGCACACGTCGGCTCCCGCCGGCTCCGCAAGGAGGATCCGGCCCTGCTGACCGGCGAGGCCAGGTTCATCGACGACCTCGCGCTGCCCGGCGCCGTATGGGTGGGCGTGGTCCGCTCCACCGAGGCCCACGCCAACATCGTTGACATCGACGGCTCGGCCGCGCTGGAGATCGACGGCGTGAACGAGGTGCTGACCGGCGAGGACCTCGCCCCGCTGTGGGGCGAGGGCGCCCTGCCGTGCGCCTGGCCGGTCACGCCCGACATGAAGAACCCACCCCACCTCCCCGTCGCCCGGGGCACGGCCAAGTACGTCGGCGACGCGGTGGCGGTGGTACTGGCCGACTCTCGCTACGCCGCGGCCGACGGCGCCGCTGCGGTGATCGTGGACTACGAGCCGCTGCCCGCGGTGGTCGAGATAGAAGACGCGGTGGCCGACGGCGCGCCGCTGGTCCATCCCGACGTCGGCACCAACGAGTGCTACACGTGGGGGCTCTGGGGCGACAACGCCCCGGCCGTGGACGCCGCCTTCGCGGACGCCGCCCATGTGGTGAGCGAGCGCTACCTCCAGCAGCGCCTCATCCCGGCGCCGATGGAGCCCCGGGGCTGCGCGGCGGTGCCGTCGCCGGCCGGCGGCGAGCTCACGCTGTACTCGGCCACCCAGATCCCGCACATTCTCAAGGTGATGACCGCGGTCGTCCTCGGCATCGGCGAGAACAAGCTGCGGGTGGTTGCGCCATCGGTGGGCGGCGGCTTCGGCTGCAAGCTCAACGTCTACGCCGAGGAGATCCTGTGCAGCGCCCTGGCCATGCAGCGGGGCATGCCCGTGCGCTGGACCGAGGGCCGCACCGAGGGCGCCACGTCCACCATCCAGGGCCGCGGTCAGGTGCAGAACATCGAGCTGGCCGCCGATGCCGACGGCAAGGTGCAGGCGGTGCGGGTGAAGCTGCTGGCCGACATGGGTGCCTACCTTCAGCTGGTCACGCCGGGCGTGCCGCTGCTGGGCGGGTTCCTGTACCACGGCTGCTACGACATCGGTCTCTACCTATTCGAGTGCACGTCGGTGTTCACCAACCGCACGCCGACCGACGCCTACCGGGGCGCGGGCCGTCCCGAGGCCACCTACGCCATCGAGCGGGCCATGGACTCCCTGGCCGCGGCCATGGGAGTGTCGCCCGAGGAGATCAGGGCCCGCAACTTCATCGGTGCCGATGCCTTCCCGTACTCGTCGTCCGCCGGTCTCATCTTCGACAGCGGCGACTACCAGGCCGTGCTCGACAAGGCGGTCGCGCTGGCCGACGTCGACGGGCGCCGGGCCGAGCAGGCCCAGCGTCGGGCCGCGGGCTCGTCGAAGCGGATCGGTATCGGCTTCTCCAGCTACGTGGAGATGTGCGGCCTGGCGCCCAGCCGGGTGCTGGCGTCGCTCGACTACGGCGCGGGCGGCTGGGAGGCGGCCACGGTGCGGATCTCGCCCACCTGCAAGGTGCAGGTGGTGACCGGCTCCACGCCCCACGGGCAGGGCCATGAGACCTGCTGGTCGATGATCGTGGCCGACAAGCTCGGCGTCGATCCCGACGACGTGGAGGTCCTGCACTCCGACACCGCGGTCAGTCCCACCGGCTTGGACACCTACGGATCCCGGTCGCTGGCGGTCGGCGGCACCGCGGTCTACATGGCCACCGAGAAGGTGATCGACAAGGCCCGGGCCATCGCCGCCCACCAGCTGGAGGCCAGCGAGGAGGACCTGGAGTTCTCCGGCGGCACCTTCCGAGTCAGGGGAACGCCCGAGGCCGAGGTGCCGCTGGCAGGAATCGCCTTCGCGGCGTTCACTGCGCATGACCTGCCCGACGGGATGGAGCCCAACCTGGAGGCCCACGTCACCTACGACCCGCCCAACTTCACGTTCCCCAACGGCACCCACATCGCCACCGTCGAGGTCGACACCGACACCGGGAACGTGGACTTGGTGGATTACGTGGCCGTGGATGACTGCGGCGTGCAGATCAACCCGCTGATCGTCGAGGGTCAGGTGCACGGGGGCATCCTGCAGGGCGCCGCGCAGGCGCTGTTCGAGGACGCCGTCTACAACTCAGACGGCCAGCTGGTATCGGCCAACCTGGGCGACTACCTGGTGCCCTCCGCCGCGGAGGCGCCCCGCTTCCGGCTCGACAGCCACTGCTCGCCGAGCCCGACCAACCCGATGGGGGTGAAGGGCGTGGGCGAGGCCGGGACCATCGCGGCTGCGCCTGCGGTGATCAACGCCGTCGTCGACGCGCTGCGTGATCTGGGCATAACCGATATGCCCATGCCCGCATCGCCCCAGACCGTTTGGAGAGCCATCGCCGATGCCCAAGGAGGTGCGTCGTGATTCCCGCCGCATTCGACTACGAGGTTGCCGAGTCCGCCGAACACGCGGTCTCGCTGCTGGCCGAGCACGGCGACGACGCCAAGCTGCTGGCCGGGGGCCACAGCCTCATCCCGATGATGCGCTACCGGCTGGCCACGCCGAGCGTGCTGGTGGACGTGGGCCGTCTCGACGGCCTGCGCTACATCCGCGCCGGCAACGGCACGGTGTCCATCGGGGCGCTGACCCGCCACAGCGAGCTGGAGCACTCGGCCGCGCTGGCCGAGGCGTGCCCGATGCTGGCGTCGGTGGCCGCGCTGGTGGGCGATCCGGCGGTGCGCCATCGGGGCACCCTGGGCGGCACCATCGCCCACGCCGACCCGGCGTCGGACCTGCCTGCGGCGGTGCTGGCGCTGGGCGGCACGATCGTGGCCCAGGGACCGGGCGGGTCGCGTGAGATCGCGGCCACGGACTTCTTCACCGGGTACTTCGAGTCGGTGCTCGCCGACGACGAGATGATCACCGAGGTGCGGGTGCCGTCCGGTACCGGCGGATGGAACTACCAGAAGTTCAACCGCCGGGCCCAGGACTGGGCCATCGTCGGGGTGGCCGTGGCCGACGGCGGCGCCGGCGTGAGCCTGGTCAACATGGGATCGGTCCCCATCCGGGCCTCCGGGGTCGAGGCCGCGCTGGCCGGCGGGGCTTCGGCTGTCGCGGCGTCCGCGGTCGCCGCCGACGGGCTCGAGCCGCCCGATGATCTCAACGCCGACGCCGAGTACCGCAGCCATCTGGCCAGGGTCCTCACCGAGCGGGCCCTCAACGCCGCCGGAGTCTCCTAGCCTCTCAAGTCGCTCGTTTGCTGCGGCCCGCCCAGTGTTGCCGGGGTCAGCCGTCGAGCGCGCCGTTGCCGCCCACCGGCGCCGTTGGGGCCCACCCGACCTGGTGGTCCGGGCGCCGGGCCGCGTCAACCTCATCGGTGAGCACACCGACTACAACGACGGGTTCACCCTGCCGATGGCGTTGCCGTTCGACACCGCCATCGCCATGAGCGACCACGGCGACGAGACGTCGGGGATGGTCGAGATTGTGTCGGCGGGTTTCGGCGAGGTGGTGATCGATCCGGCCGCCGATCCGCGCTCGGTGGTGGCGTGGGCTCGGCACCTCTCGGGCGTGGTCGGGCTGCTCGCGGGCCGAGGGGTGCCCACCGGCGGTTGGAGGGCCACGATCGACATTGACATTGCCACCGGTGCCAGCCTCTCCTCGTCGGCCGCGCTGGAAGTCGCCGCGATCACAGGTCTGCTCGCCCGCGCCGGCTTGCAGTGGTCCCCGATCGCCATCGCCCGCTTCGGCCAGCAAGTCGAGAACGAGGTCGTCGGGCTGCCCAGTGGGATCATGGACCAGTTCATCGCGGCCGGTGCAGTCGCCGCACACGCCAGCCTCATGGACTGTCGGGCGCTCACTCTCAACCCGACACCGCTGCCCGACGGCGTCGTCGTGGCCGTCATGGACACCGGGACCCGGCGCGTGCTTGCCGAGGCCGCGTACGCCGACCGTCGCACTGCATGCGAGCGCGTCGCGGCTGAACTCGGCGTGGCTGCGCTGCGGGATGCGACCCTCGAACAGGCGGCCACCATCGCCGACCCCGTCGATCGCCGACGGGCCCACCATGTTGTCACCGAGAACCAGCGGACCCTCGACGCGGTGGATGCGATGCGTCGGGGCGACACCGCCGACTTGGGCCGGCTGATGGACGAGAGCCATGCCAGCCTGCGCGACGACTACGAGGTCTCGGGGCCGGGCCTGGACGCGATCGTCGAGGTCGCACGCACCGCTCCGGGATGTCTCGGCGCCCGCATGACCGGCGGGGGCTTCGCCGGATGCGCCGTCGCTCTCGTCCGCGCGGCTGACGCCGAGGCGTTCGCCGAAGCGGTGATCGACCGCTACAGGTTCGACGACCACACCGCGCGGGTGCGGATGTGTGCTCCATCCGCGGGCGCCTCGGTGGTGGAGATCCCCCGTCCATCGTGATCGCCGGTGGCTGGCAGCACGAGCGGCTGTGGGCCTGATCGACGGCCGTCAGCCGAGTTCGCGGAGTCGGGCGGCGAGGTCCTCGGGGACGACCGGATTGAAATACTCCTCGCTTGCGACCTCTGCGGCGGCGATGAACCGCGGTACGGCGGCGGAGCGCCATGACGAGACGATCTCGATGTTGAACCAGGCGTCCTCGTGTCCCCTGCCGGCGCTGGGACGCTGGTTTAGCCACATCATGTAGGGGATCGGCTGGTCGTAGAGCCGGTCGAGCCGGGCGAGCAAGTCGATCAGGATCGCGGCGAGCCCGTCGCGGTCGCACGCGGCCATGGACGGCAGGTCGCCAATACGCCGACGGGGCGCCACTTCGACCGAGAGGGGATACGTCGGCGCGTAGGGCACCCACGCCGTCCACGAACGCTGCTCCATCACAAGGCGCTCCCCGGGATCGCGATCCGGCGTCCAGCCGCCCACCAGGCGGCGGGCTTGGCGGGACGGAACGTGGTCGAAGGCATAGATCTGGCCGTGGGGGTGGGGGATCGTGGCGCCGACCTCGGGCCCGCTGTTCTCGAACACGAGAACGTAGTCGACGTCGGCTCGGGCGCCGAGCTCCGCGGTGCGCTCGGCCCAGAGGTCGATCACCCTGCGGGCCCCCTGGAGACCGAGCGACCAGAACGTGGCGTCGTGGTCGGCGGTGTAAAGCACCACCTCACATCGGTCGTCCCCCATGGCCAGCCACCGGTTCGGGAACCAGCGCACGTCGTACGGCTCGGGCGCCTCGATGCCACCGACGCAGAACGGACAGCCCGACGACGGCAGGTTCGGCCGCTCCTGGCGGGTCCCGACGATGTGTACGACGGTGCCGAGCACGGGGTCGACGCGGACCTCGGTCACGGGAATGCTCAAGCGTCCGCGAGCCGCAGACCGGTGGCCGTGTCGAACAGGTGCACCGCCTCGGGCTTGGGAACGAGGCTCACCTGGTCGCCAAGCTGCGATGAGCTGAGGCCCTCGGTCCGCATCACCACCTCCCGATGTTCCATGCCCTGGGCGGTGCAGTACAGGTACGACTCGGAACCCAACTCCTCGATCACATCGACGGTGGCGTCGAGCCCGCCCTCGCTGCCGACGACCCAGCTCTCGGGCCGCACGCCGATGCTGACCGCGGCGGACGTGAGCCCGCTCGACTGGTCCGGCGTGAGCTCGACCGTCAGCGAGCCGGCGTTCGCCACACCGTCGCTGACGGTTGCGTCGAGCAGGTTCATGGCGGGCGAGCCGATGAAGCCGGCCACGAACAGGTTGGCGGGCCGGGTGAACAGCTGGCGCGGCGATGCGCACTGCGTCGCGCTCACCACGACGATCGAGCTCGGCCACGCCCTCACCGTGCGGGTGGAACTGGTCAACACGAGCGAGCGCGAGCGGTATCTGCTCGACGGGCTGAGCGTCACGCTGCCCGTTCCCCAGCGAGCCGCCGAGTTGTCCACGTTCACCGGGCGCTGGGCCCGCGAGTTCCAGCCCGTGCGGATGCCGTGGACCCAGGGGGCCTGGACGGTCGAGAACCGCCGGGGCCGCCCGTCCCACGAGCATCCCCCGCTGCTGTTCGCGGGCACGCCCAGCTTCGGCGAGTGGAGCGGCAGCGTGTGGGGGGCGCACCTCGCGTGGAGCGGCAATCACGCGCTGGTCGCCGACAGGCTGGCGGACGGGCGGCGCTACATCCAGCTCGGCGAGCTGCTCCACCCGGGTGAGCTCACCCTCGAGCCGGGAGCGTCGTACCGCAGCCCCGAAGTGGTGGCGGTGCACAGCGGAGCCGGGTTGACCGCGGCCACGCAGCAGTTCCACCGTCACCTGCGGGCCCGGCCGACGCACCCGCAGTCCCCGCGGCCGGTGCTGTTCAACACATGGGAGGCTGTCCACTTCGATCATGACCTCGACAGGCTCCGGGCCCTGGCCGACCGGGCCGCACGGGTCGGGGTGGAGAGGTTCGTGCTCGACGACGGCTGGTTCGGGTCGCGGCGCGACGAAACGTCGGGTCTCGGCGACTGGGTGGTGTCGCATGACGCCCACCCTCAGGGCCTCGGCCCGCTGATCGAGCACGTCACCGGGCTCGGTATGCAGTTCGGTATCTGGGTCGAGCCGGAGATGGTCAGTCCCGACAGCGACGTCTACCGGGCCCACCCCGAGTGGGCGCTCACCACCGACGGGTACGAACCGGTGCTGGCCAGGCACCAGCTCGTGCTCGACCTCGCCGAGCAGGACCCATTCGACCATGTGCTCGGCCAACTCGATGCCCTGCTAAGCGACCACGACATCGCATACCTGAAATGGGACATGAACCGTGACCACATCGGGGCCAGCGGCGCCCGGGGCGCGGCGGGCACCCACGAGCAGACTCTGGCGCTGCACCGGCTCCTGGATGAATTGCACGAGCGGCATCCCGGCGTGGAGATCGAGAGCTGCTCGTCGGGCGGGGCCCGGATCGACCACGAGATGCTGCGACGGACTGTGCGGGTGTGGACGAGCGATTGTGTCGACGCACTGGAGCGCCAGACGATCCAGCGCGGGGCATCGATGCTGATCCCGCCCGAGCTGATGGGCGCTCACCTCGGCCCCGAGCGGGCGCCCGCCACCGGCCGGCGCCACGATCTTGCGTTCCGGGCCGCCACCGCGCTCTTCGGCCATTTCGGCATCGAGTGGAACCTGCTCGGGCTCGACGACGCCGAACTCCACGCCGTAGCCGAGATGGTCGCCCTGCACCGGCGGTTCAGGGCGCTACTGCACGGCGGCGACGCTGTGCGCTTCGACACGGAGCCCACCTACATCGCGCACGGGGTGTACGCACCCAACCGATCAGAGGCGCTCGTGAGCTTCGCGGCGGTGGCGTGGGCGCCGAGCCAGACGCCGCCGCCGCTGCTGGTGCCCGGGCTCGATCCTGATCGGCGCTACAAGGTGGGACACCTGCCGCTTCCGGGCGAACGGCGATGGCCGCAGCGCTCTGCCTCGGCATGGACGACCGGCGGCGCTGTCCTGGCGGGTGACGAACTGGCGCACATCGGCCTGCAGGCGCCCCCGCTGCACGCCGAGACTGCGATACTGATCCACATCCAGGCCGTGCGAAGCTCCGCTTGAGGTGATCGGCCCTGGCACGATCCCACCTTCGGGCGATTCAGACGGAGCAGGTCGGCCGCGGATGGGCTGTCGGAACCACCGCCGACCCGGATGGTCGGGCCCGGGGACTGTGCGGAGCGCTCGCCTCAGGGGTTGTCGGGCGGAATGGTTATGGCGATCTTGCCGGTGTGCTCGCCGGCCTGCTGGACGCGCTGAGCCTCGGCCAGCTCGGTCCAGTCGAACGTGTGGCTGACATGGGGGCGTATTCCCGAGCCCATCGCCGCGGCCAGGTCCCGCAGGGCGGCCACGCTGCCCACGGCGACGCCCTGGAGCCGGATCTGGCGGGTCATCACCGATGCCACCGGAATCTTCGCCGCTCCGAAGCCCGACAGCACCCCGATGACCGCGACGGTGCCGTCCATTCGGGCTGCCTTGATGGACCGGGCCAGAGTGTGCTCGCCGCCGAGGTCGATCACCAGGTCGGCGCCCCAGCCGTCGGTGATGTCGATGACGGCGTCGTGCCATTCGGGGGTTGACACGTAATTGATGACGTGGTCGGCGCCGAGCGAGCGGGCGGTGTCGAGCTTCTCGTCCGACGACGACGTGACGACCACGGTGGCGCCCGCGGCTGCGGCCAGCTGCACCGCGTACAGCGACACGCCGCCGGTTCCCTGGGTCACCACCACGTCACCGGGTTTCACGTCGGCTACCCGCAGCGCGCTCCAGGCGGTGACCCCGGCACACACGAGCGTGGCCGCCTCGCCGTCGCTGAGGTGGACCGGCGCCGCGACCAGCGCATTGGCCGGATAGGCCATGTGCTGCTGGAGCCACCCGTCGCCGGTGTCGCCCGGCGTGATCCGGTGCTTCTCCCGGGTCAGGCCTCCGTCGAGCCACAGCGGGTGGAAGGCACCCACCACCCGGTCGCCGACGGCCACATCGTCGACGTCGGCTGCCACCGCTACGACCTCGCCGCAGCCGTCGGTCATGGGCACCCGGGGCCACGGACCCCGGATCAGGCCGATCAGGTTGACCAGGTCGTGGTAGTTCATGCTCGATGCCCGCACCGCCACCACCGCCTGGCCAGGGCCCGGCTCGGGCACGGGCCGGCTCTCGGGTCGGAGCGCCTCGCCCGGCCCGGCCATCACCATGGCAATGCTCACGGTTGAAGCCCGTCGCCGGCCCTCGTCAACCGCCGTCTGCGTACGTGCAACCTCTCGACCGTCACCGGCAGCAGGCTACGGCGCCTGCGTCGCAGCTATCGGTGCACGGCTCTGTCGACCCTTGCCGCCTGGCATCGCCCAATATGGAGTTCCTCACCACCGCAGTCGGCCTTCCGCACTGACCGCGTCCGGGCCTGCGATGGCGCGATCGATGGCGCGATAAGGCGAAACGGTCGGGCGCGGGCAACACTGGCGGCATGTCTCGACTTCCTTCTGCCGTCACTCGCGCCTCGGTGTCGGGGATGGTCTCGACCGTCGATCACCTGGCCACGGGTGTCGGGGTGGACCTGCTGCGCAAGGGCGGGTCGGCCGCGGACGCGGCGGTGGGCGCCAACGCGGTGCTGGCCGTGACGTCGCCTCACATGTGCGGTCCCGGTGGCGATGTGTGGGCGTTGGTGCATGACGGGGGCAGTGAGCCGCCGGCTGCGCTCGACAGCGCCGGGTTTGCGGGCTCGGGGGCCGACGCCGAGCGGCTGCGGGCGCAGGGCTGTGATGAGATGCCGCTGCACGGCGATGTTGCCTCGGTGACCGTGCCCGGAGCAGTTGACGGCTGGCTGGCCCTGCACGCCCGCTACGGGCGGCTGCCGCTGGCCGATGTGCTGGCCGAGGCGGTGCGGATCGCTGAGGCAGGGTTCGCAGCCTCGCCGTTGCTGGCCGAGCGGGCCGGCGAGGTGGCCGGCGTGGAGGGCAACACCGACATCCCGGCCGGTCTCCGGCCCGGCGCCGTGGTGCGGCGCCCCGGCACGGCCCGAGCGCTTAGGGCGGTGATCGAGCAGGGCCGCAACGGGTTCTACGGCGGCGAGTTCGGCGAGGGCCTGATCGCGCTCGGCGCGGGCGAGTACAGCGAGGCCGACCTCGCCCGGCCGGTCGCCCGCTGGGTGGAGCCGGTGCGGGCCGAGGCCTTCGATCATGTGCTGTGGACGGTGCCGCCCACCTCGCAGGGCTACCTGACCCTGGCCGGGGCTTGGATCGCCGACGGCCTCGACGTCGGCGAATCCGACGATGGGCGGTGGGCCCATCTACTGATCGAAGCGGCCTCGCAGGCCGCCCACGACCGGGTGCGGGTCCTGTACGAGGGCGCCGACGGCCAGGCGCTGGTCGATCCGGTCCGCCTTGGCCCCCGGCGCGCCGCCATCGACGCCGACCGGGCCGGCAACGTCGTCGCCCCCGCAGGGGCGGGTGACACCACCTATCTGTGCGCGGTGGACGGCGACGGCATGGGCGTGTCGCTCATCAACTCCAACGCCAGCGGCTTCGGCTCCCACCTGATGGCCGGGAGCACAGGCATCTTCCTGCACAACCGGGGCATCGGCTTCAACCTGGTTCCCGGCCACCCGGCCGAGTACGCCCCCGGCCGCCGTCCGCCCCACACGCTGTCGCCGGCGCTGGTCACCAATCCCGACGGCTCGCTGCGCCAGGTCGTGGGCACGATGGGCGGCGACTCGCAGCCCCAGATCCTGTTGCAGCTGCTGGCTCGAACCCTGGGCCTCGGCCAGTCGCCCGGCGCCGCCATTCGCGCCCCCCGCTGGGTCCTGGGCCCCGACGACCACGAGGCCGGCTTCGCCACCTGGCGCCCCGGCCAGGGCCGCAGGGTGCTGGTCGAGGACGCCGCCACCGGCTGGCACGAGTCCCTAGCCGCCCGAGGCCACACCACCGACCTGCGCGATGAAGCGCCCCACAGCTTCGGCCACGCCCACCTCATCGAGGTCACCGAGCACGGCACCCTCGCCGGAGCCGCCGACCCCAGAGCCCAAGTAGGAGTAGCCGCCGGCCTCTAGGCGTGCGCTTCAGGCCGGGATGTCGCTCGGTTGCGCTATTTCGACTTCAACCTCAACGTTGTCTGCGTCCACCTCCAAGAGGTCCGCGACGACGCTTCGAGCTACTTCTTCCACCTCGGCCAGGCTGCGAGCCTGGCTCACGCCGAGCATGTTGTCGGGAAGGCCTGAGGCGATCTTGATCTCCCACCATTCTCCAGATCGCACCGCGACAGCGCGGAAGGTCTTCGTGGTCATTGTCCCTCCCTGGTGAGTCTCTCCAAGTGGTCAGTCAATCCACTCATGATGGCCCGCGTCGTTCCTTCGGCGATCTCCCGGTGTCTCGGGATGGAAAAATGTGAGCCCGGCACATTCCCAGATCTCGTGGCTGCCTTGACGCACGACCTCCGCCCTCTGTCTGTGTTGTTTGGCCAGCTCGCGGATCTGCTTCACCAATTCCGTTCGCTTGGGCATCGTACCAGTGTACTGGAAGTTAGTCAAACTATGATGTTTAATGATGTAATATACAGATTCGTGTAGTAACCGTTCAAGACTCCACGCGCCCGACGTCCAGACAGTGGGCCCCGAGGAGCCCTTGGCACTGTCCTGTTCTGAACACTCCCGCTGTCTCGGCGCTAGAAGTATGGGCATGACGAGCATCCGGGTGAAGAACGTGCCGAGCGATGTCCATCAGAAGCTTCGGCGACGTGCCGCCGAAGCTGGGCAGTCGTTGCCGGAGTACCTGCTGCACCTTCTGTGCGAGCAGGCTCGCACCCCGACCCTTGAGGAGGTGCTTGAGCGCGCCAGTGACCGGGACGGGGGCAACATCGGTACAGCCGAAGCGGTCGCAGCCGTGCGGGCCGACCGCGACTCGCGATGATCGTGCCGGATTGTCGTGGCATCCGCTGTCGAGTGGAAGTCGCCTAGCCGGGGAGGTCGGAGTGACTACGACAGTCGTCTGCTGGAACATCGCCAAGCGGTGGGAACCGTGGCGCCAGCTTGTGGAGATGGACGCCGATGTCGCCCTGCTGCAGGAAGCCGCCATGCCGCCGGCAGATGTGGCCGAGAGAGTTGATACGGGTCCCGACGAGCATTGGGACTTGAATGTCTGGAATTCGCGTTGGTGGGAGGGTCGCTTCGAGAATCTGTACGACCGTTGGTCGATGGTGGTGAAGCTGTCTGACCGGGTCGAGGTCGATTGGTTCAAGCAGATCAGTCCGATAGGCGGGATGGCCGAGGACGAGATTGCTGCTAGCGGCATTGGCACGATCGCGGCCGCCCGCGTCAAACCCACAGATGGGTCGGCGCCGTTCATAGCGGTGGTGGCGGTGGACATGCCTGTTGGCTTGCCGGGGGTGGAGCGGCGGACCACGGATGCGGAGGCCCGTGCGTTGTTGGGGCCGCGGCGGCCGTCATTGTTCTGGACGCCGCCGCTGTGCGTGCTGGAAGCGGGAGATCACACCGAGGCGAACCGCCGGTCGCGGGAGCGCACCGGCTGGGGACTGTCGGCCCAGTCGTTCAACCTGCTGCCGAAGATCAGGGAGGTGCGGGAGGCGCTGCCAACCGAGTCGTTCGCCCCGCCGACACGGCCTCGGGCTGCAGAAGTTCATCCTGAGACGAGTTTCGCCCTGCTGGCGGGAGCGCCGATGCGGGCCTCCAAGCGGACCCGAGTCGGCGTTGACGAGCGACTGGCGGCCTTGGAGGGTGTCTTTTCCAACGTCGATGACGCTGTCCGCGGGCCCTTTCAGGGTCCACCGCGTGCGAGCCTTGATGATCGGCTTGACGCCGCAGCCGCGGCTTGGACGGCTCGGCGCATCGCCTCGGGCGAAGCGGATTGCCTCGGCGAGCGCGAGTTCGACGAGACCGGCTACCCGATGCACATTTGGGTTTAGCCGTCCCACGCGGGCGGATACGCGCCGGATTACCCTTGGCAGCGTCAGGGACCCGGCCAGGCGGGAGGTGTGAGCGGTGTTCGAGCGGTTCACCGACAGGGCCCGTCGAGTCGTGATCCTGGCCCAGGAAGAGGCGCGCCTTCTCAACCACAACTTCATCGGCACCGAGCACATCCTGCTGGGCCTCATCCACATTCACGAGGGGGTGGCGGCCAAGGCGCTGGAGTCGCTGGAAATCAGCCTGGAGTCGGTGCGGGGCGAGGTGGAGGAGATCATCGGCCCGGGCGGCGAGCCGCCCGAAGGCCACATTCCCTTCACGCCCAGGGCCAAGCGGGTGCTCGAGTTGAGCCTGCGCGAGGCGCTGCAACTCGGCCACAACTACATCGGCACCGAGCACGTCCTGCTGGGCCTGATCCGTGAGGGTGAGGGAGTCGCCGCGCAGGTGCTGGTCAAGCTGGGCGCGGATCTGGCCCGGGTGCGCGAGCAGGTTGTCCATCTACTGGCGACCCTGGGAGAGATGTCCTCGTTGGCCTCGGGGGGTGAGTCGGAGCGGGTTGTCGGCGAGCCCTCGGCCAGCCGGTCAAGCGTCTTGGCGAGCCGGGAACGCGTCAACGTCTCCAGCGGGGGGCCTCTGGAGGCGACCGTCGGGTACTCCCGGGCAGTTCGGGTAGGCGACCAGGTGGCCGTGGCCGGCACGACAACGCTTCAGCCCGGCGGGGTCGATCATCCCGGCGACTGCTACTTGCAGACCCGGACGGTGCTGCGGCTGATCGAGGACGCGCTGCGCCAAGCGGGGGCGAGCCTCAGCGATGTGGTGCGGACGCGGGCGTTTCTCACCGACATCTCGAAGGCGGACGACTACGGGCGGGCCCACGGCGAGGTGTTCGGCGACATCCGTCCCGCGGCCACGTTGGTGGAGGTCTCGGCTCTTGTGCACCCCGACCTCGTGGTTGAGATCGAGGTCGACGCCATCGTGTCGTCGGCGGGCGTCTGACGGCTGGACGTCGCCAGGCAGGCAAGGTCTACGCCATCGTCTCGCCCAAGCGGGCCTGACATCTGGCTTCGGGGAGTGCCGGCTCGCGCGCCGGTAGGGTTTCGGCGATGCGCGGCGTGATCTCGGCAGCGGGTTACGTGCCGTACCGCAGGCTCGGCCGGTCCGAGATCGCTGCCTTCTTCGGCTCGGGGGGCGGCGGGGGCACACGGGCGGTGGCGTCCTACGACGAGGACACGACCACCATGGGTCACGCCGCCGCTGATCTGGCCCTGCGGTCGACCCCCGTCGAGCCCGAATCCCTCTGGTTCGCGACCTCCGCCCCCGCCTACCTGGAGAAGACCAACGCGGCCGCCATACACGCTGGCCTGCGGCTCGATCCGGCCGTGGGCGCTCTCGACTTCGGGGGCGCGGTCCGCTCAGGTACGGGCGCGCTGCGGACCGCGCTGGCCGGGCGCGGCCCCACTCTGGTGGTGGCCGCCGACATCCGCGACGGCCTGCCCACCGGCGCCGACGAGGCGTCCGCCGGCGACGGTGCGGCCGCGGTGCTGGTGGGCGACGACTCCGATGCGCCGGTGCTGGCCGAATACCTCGGCGGCGCGTCCCGCACGCTGGAGGTCACCGAGCGCTGGCGGACCCCTGGCGGAGCCCGCTCGCGCACATGGGAGGAGCGTTTCGGCGCGCACGTCCTCGGCCCGGTCGCGGCCGACGCATGGCAGGCCGCGCTGGTTGACAGCGGTCTGGACCAGGACGGCGACATCGACCGCTTCGCGGTCACTGGGCTCAACGGCCGAGCCGTCGCTTCGGCCCTCAAGGCCATTGGCGTGAAGCCCGAGCACCTCGTCGATCCGCTCATCGACAACGTTGGCAACACGGCCACCGCCCATCCGGCACTGCTGCTCTGTTCGGCCCTGGAGCAGGCGAGGCCCGGCGAGACGATTGCGGTGGTGGCCCTGGCCGATGGAGCGGAGGCGATGATCCTGCGGGCCACCGAGGCCATAGCCGACTATCGCCCGGCCGCTCCGGTCGCGGCCCAGATCGCCGCGGGCGGGGCGCTGAGCTACGGCCGTTTCCTCGCTTGGCGCAAGATGGTGACAGTGGAGCCTCTGAACCGGCCCGCGCCGGCCCGCCCGTCGTCGTCGGCCGCGCAACGCCGGGCCGACTGGAAGTTCGGATTCGCCGGATCCCGTGACCGGTCCAGCCAGATGGTGCATCTGCCCCCGGCACGAGTGTCCGAGAAGGGCGGCGCCGCCGACGACATGGATCCGGCGCCCATGGCCCACACCCCCGGCAACGTCGTCAGCTTCACCGTGGACCGGCTCGCACACTCGCCCAGCCCGCCCACCGTGTTCGCGGTGGTCGACTTCGACGGTGGCGGCCGGGCCCCTCTCGAGCTCACCGACGTAGACGCCGACGACGTGCATGTCGGCATGCGAGTCGTGCCCACGTTCCGCAGGCTCTACACCGCCGACGACATCCACAACTACTTCTGGAAGGCCCGCCCGGTGCGGTCCGGCGAGTCTGCCGAGGCAGGTACGGGAGCCGGCCAATGAGCTCCGGCGGCAATCGGTCGACACGGACCCCGTTCCCCCAACGGAGGCTCCGAACCGAACGACTGGGAGCAGCGTCATGAGCTCGCACGGCATCACCGACCGGGTGGCGGTGATCGGCATGGGCTGTACGCCCTTCGCCGAGCACTGGGACGCCTCGCTCGACGACCTGATCATCGACGCAGCCCACGCCGCCTACCGCTCCGCGGGCATCGCTCAGGACGCCATCGACGCCTTCTGGTTCGGCACCTCCCAGTCGGCCGCCTCCGGTCTGGCCATGGCCGGGCCCCTCAAGATTCGCGGCAAGCCGGTGACCAGGGTGGAGAACTACTGCGCCACAGGGTCCGAGGCGCTGCGCCAGGCCTGCTACGCGGTGGCCTCAGGCGCCTACGACACGGCCATGGCCCTCGGCGCCGAGAAGGTCAAGGACGGCGGCTATCAGGGCCTCAACGCCTTCCCGATCCCCACCGACGGCACCCAGCGCACACTCACCGCGGCGGCCATGTTCAGCCTGATCCTGCCCGCCTACGCCGATCGCTACGGCGTGGATCCCGAGGAACTGCGCTTCGCTGCGGCCCGCATCGCCTCCAAGAACCACCACAACGGCGCCCGCAACCCCCTGGCCCAGTTCCGCCGGGAGATTTCAGCCGAGCGGATCTGCGAGATGCCTGCGGTGGCGGGGATGCTGTCGGTGTTCGACTGCGCCGGGGTGGCCGACGGGGCCGCGGCCGCGATCGTGTGCCGAACTCAAGACGCTCATCGCTGGTGCGCCGATCCCCTCTATGTGAAGGGACTGTCGGTGGTGACCGGGGCCGGTGCCGGATCGCTCGACCCCGACTACGACTACACCACCCTGCCCGAGTGCGCCCAGACCGCAGACGACGCCTACGCCCAGGCCGGCGTGACCGACCCCCGGACGCAGCTGGCCCTGGCCGAGGTGCACGACTGCTTCACGCCGACCGAGCTGGTGCTCATGGAAGACCTGGGGTTCTCGCCCCGGGGCGCTGCCTGGCGCGACGTGCTCGACGGGGTCTTCGACCTCGAGGGAGAGCTTCCCGTCAACCCCGACGGCGGGCTCAAGTCCTTCGGCCACCCGGTGGGGGCCAGCGGGCTGCGGATGCTGTACGAGGTGTGGCTGCAGCTGCGGGGAGAGGCCCCGGCCGACCGCCGCATCCCCGACACCGGCCGGACGCTGGGCCTCACCCACAATCTGGGCGGCTACCCCGGCGAGATCGTGAGCTTCGTCGGAGTCTTCGGTACCGAGCCCGGCCCGCCTCCCCGAACTTCCGGCGACTGAGCATGAATATGACCAACAACTCCCGGAAGTTCGATGGGATGCTCCCGAAGGAGTTCACCCATGCCCGTTAGACCGCTCACCGGCATCCGGGTGATCGACCTCGCCGTCGACCGGGGCGAGCTGTGCGGCCGCCTGCTCAGCGACCTCGGAGCCGAGGTCATAAAGGTTGAATCGCCGGACGGGTCGCCCAGCCGAAGGCTCCCGCCCCTCGATCCTCTGACCCCGGAGCACTCGCTGTTCTTCACGATACGCAACTGCGGCAAACGCAGCATCGTGCTCGACCTGGACACTAAGGCTGGCCGTGAGCACTTCGAGGCCATGCTCACCTCCGCGGACGTGCTCATCGACTCGGCCGAGCCGGGAGCGCACACGGCGGCTGGCCGCTCCGAACTCGACGTCGAGGCACTGGCCGCCCGCCACCGGCATCTCGTGGTCGCCTCGGTCACCGCCTACGGCCGCACCGGTCCCTATGCGGGCCGCGATGTGCCCGGATCGGTCATCGATGCCACGTCGGGCATGTGCTGGAAGGCGGGCCTGGCCGCGCGCGAGCCGCTCATGCCGCCGGGCAACATTTCCGGCGATGTGGCCGGCCTCGTCGGCGCATTCGCGATCGCCTGCGCCTTGATCCAGCGTTGCGGGCACGGCGCCGGGCAGCTCATCGACGTCTCGGCCAACGAGGCAGCCGCCCAGATCACCGACTGGTCGCTGTCCAATTCGTCCAAGAGCATGGTCGCGGGCATCGAGCCCGTCGAGATCAGGGCCGGACCAGGGCCGGTGTACACGATCCTCGCCGCGGCCGACGGCTTCGTGCGCCTGGTGGTGCTCAGTCCCCGCCAGTGGCACGCCATCAGGGCCTGGCTGGGCGAGCCCGACTACCTGCAGGACCCCGAGTACGACGGGTTCATCAGCAGGTTCATGATCGCCGACGCCGTGCTCAACCCGCTGTACGAGGAGCTGTTCTCCACCATGACCATGGAGGAGGTGGCCGAGGAGGCTCAGCGCCGGGGAATCGTCGCCACCCCCATCCTCAAACCCGGCGACGTGATCACCAACGAGCACTTCGAGGCCCGCAAGACGTTCGACCGGGTGCCGCTGTCCACCCGCGGCGTGATGAGCCTGCCGTCGGGGTGGATGGAGGTCGACGGCGAGCGGGTCGGTCCCACCGGCCGCCCGCCCCATCTCGGCGAGCACACCGACGAGGTGCTGGTGACCCTCGGCACCGAGGCGTCAGCGGAGACGGACGGCCTGGTCACCTGGCCGCCGGTGACGGAGTCCGCCCCCGAGCCGGCACTCCCGCTGGCGGGGCTGCGGGTAGCCGACTTCGGCCATGGCGGGGTGGGTGTGGAGATCAGCCGGATGCTGGCCGAGTACGGCGCGGATGTGATCAAGATCGAGAGCCGCACCTACCCCGACTTCATCAGGGTGGTGCTGGGCGGGGAGATGTCGCCTTCGTTCGCCTCGTCGTCCCGGTCCAAGCGGAGCCTCGGCATCAATGCCAAGACCGACGAGGGCCGCCAGATGCTGCTCGACCTCGCCGCCGGCGTAGGAGGCGCGGCCCGCTTCGATGTGGTCGTTGAGAACGGCTCGACCGGCGTCATGGACGAACTCGGCCTGGGCTACCGCGACTTCGCGGCGGCCAACCCCGATGTGGTGATGGTCTCAAGCCAGCTGATGGGCTCGTCCGGGCCGTGGTCGGCCTGGCGCGGCTACGGCCCCAACACCCAGGTAACCGGGGGCATGACCCACCTCTGGGACTATCCCGACGTCGACCGGCCCTCCGGCTCACAGTCGATCTTCCCCGACCACTGGGCCGGACGCATGGGCGCGCTGGCCGCGGTCGCGGCGGTGCTGGGCCGGCGCCGGGGCGTGATGGCGGGCGGATGCCACGCCGAGGTGTGCCAGGTCGAGCAAGTGGTGGGGGTTATGGGCGACCTGCTGGCCCGCGAGTCGCTGAAGCCGGGCTCGGTGAGGCCCCAGGGCAACCGCCGTGACCGGGGGGCGCCCTGGGGATTCTTCCCCTGCGAGGGCGAGGACCAGTGGGTGGCGATCTGCTGCCGCAACGACGCCGAGTGGGCCGCGCTGGCTGGCCTCATCGGCCTCGACGATCCGGCGCTGGCCACGCACGACGCTCGCCGCGAGCGCGAGGACGGGGTGGAGGAGGCCGTATCGGCATGGACCCGGACCCTGTCCAAGCACGCCGTCACCGAAACTTGCCTGGCCGCGGGCGTGCCCGCCGGTCCCATGCTCACTTCGGGTGAGCAGCTCCAGGATCCGCACCTGGCCACCCGCGGCTACTTGGTGGAGCTGGACCAGCCGCCCATCGGCGTGATGACCTTCGAGGGCTCGGCCTTCGCGGCCACCGGCATGGCCGACGCCGACATCCGGCCCGCCCCCGGCTTGGGCGAGCACACCCACCAGATCGTCGCCGAGTTGGGCCTTGACGAGGCCGCCATCGAGGACTTGATCGCCCGAGGAATTCTCGAGACGGCCCTTCCAGCTCCTGAGACCTAAACCGAGGATCTCAGCCGGTTTCGCTGTGGGTGACGGGCTTCTCGCCCATCCACTCCCGCAGGGTGTTCTTGAGCTTGGTCTGCTGGATGAACAGGTCGTGCTCGACGTCGGCCTGGCCTGAGGGATGGGGTGCCTTGAAGTAGAAGCTGAGCCACTCCTGCACGCCCGACTCGCCGGCCCGGGCGGCCAGGTCCATGAACAGGGCCAGGTCGAGCACGATGGGGGCGGCCAGGATCGAGTCCCGGCAAAGGAAGTCCACCTTGATCTGCATCGGGTAGCCGAGCCACCCGAAGATGTCGATGCTGTCCCAACCCTCCTTGTTGTCGCCCCGCGGGGGGTAGTAGTTGATGCGCACCACATGGTGGATCTCGTCGTAGAGGTCGGGGTAGAGGTCGGGCTGAAGGATCGTGTCGAGCACGCCTAGCTTCGACACCTCCTTGCTCTTGAAATTCTCGGGGGCGTCGAGCACCTCGCCGTCGCGGTTGCCGAGGATGTTCGTGGAGTACCAGCCGTTGAGGCCCAGCATCCGGGCCTTGAGACCTGGCGCGATGAGAGTCTTCATCAGGGTCTGGCCGGTCTTGAAGTCCTTGCCCGCGATGGGGACATCCCGGAGGCGCGACAGCTCCTCCATGCACGGCAGATCGACGGTGAGGTTGGGGGCGCCGTTGGCGAAGGGCACGTCGCTCTGCAACGCCGCGTAGGCGTAGATCTGGCTGGGGGCGATGGCGTCGTCGTCGGCCTTCAAACCGGCCTCGAACGCCTTCACCGACTCATGCACCGCGGTCGGCTCCGAGAACGCCTCGGTCGATCCGCACCACACCATCACCAGCCGGTCGCAGCTGTTGGCGCTGCGGAAGTTCTCGATGTCGTCCATCAGGGCCTGGGCCTGGTCCCATTTGGACACAGCCGGCTTCACCCGCACCCCGTCGAGACGGCTGACCCAGCGCCGGTCGAACACCGCGTCCATGGCCACCACGCCCTCGAGCTCGGCCGAGATGGTGCCCAGATCGCGCTCTTCCAGCACGCCGCAGGTGCGGGCCGCTTCCAGGACGTTGGCCGACAGCGGGTCCCAGCCGCCGAAGACCAGGTCGTCGAGCCCGGCCAGCGGCACGAACTCCCGGATGGGCGGATTGAGGTTCTCGGTCTTGGTGCCGAGGCGTATGTGGGCCATCTGGGTGATCGAGCCGATGGCCGGGCTCAGGCCCCGGCGGGCGGCGATCACGCCGGCGACGAAGGTGGACGCCACCGCGCCCATGCCGGGAGTGAGCACGCCCAGGTTGCCGGTGGCCGGAGCGATCTGGCGAGCTGTACCCGGCCCCGAAGGCCTGGTTGCAGAGTTGTCTCGGGACGAAATATCAACGGTCATGGCCTCTAGATTAATAGGTACTGGTCAGAAATGACTAACAATGAAGTATTGCTTAACTATTATGGAGGCATGGCTGCCACGCTGCCCGATCTGTCGATCCGGCAACTCGAATACCTGGTGGCGGTGGCCGACTCGGACACGTTCGCGCTGGCCGCCGAGCGGGTCGGTGTGAGCCCGTCGGCTCTGTCGCAGGGTCTGGCCGAGCTCGAACGCCGTGTCGGCGTGCCTCTGTTCGATCGGGAGGGCCGGCGCCGGGTGCTGCGACCAGACACCAGGCCGGTCCTGGAGCACGCCCGCCAGGTGGTGGCGCTCACCGCCGACTTGACGGACTGGGCTCAGCGGACACGCTCCGGGGACCATGGACGCTTGAGGCTCGGCATGATCGACGCCGCCGCCGTGCAGCACCACGGACAGGCGCTGCGACGCTTCCGGACCGAGCATCCCGAGTTGCGAATCCATCTGCGGGTCGCGCCCTCGGGCGACCTGCTGCGAGAGCTCGTGGACGGATCTCTCGATCTTGCGGTGTGTGTGGAGCCTCCCGAGCCGCTGAGGGGAGTGAGCACCGAGGTGCTGCTGACCGAGGACCTCGCCGTATACGCACCGGACGGACGCCGCCGTCCCGGTCCCAGTGCGGGTTGGGGACCATGGGTGCTGTTCCCCCGCAGTGCTCATACCCGTGCCGTGGCCGAGGCGGCCCTGCGCCGGCGGGGCGCCCCGCTGGAGGTGGTGGCCGAGTCCCACCAGCCCGACGTGCTCTGCGAGATGGTGAGGCTCGGCCTGGGGTGGTCGGTGCTGCCGGTGGCCCAGGCCGAGTGGGGTGACAGTCCGCTCACCGGGTGCGAGGTCCTGGCCCGGCGCCGGCTGGTCACCGCCCGCCGCCGCGGCGCGGCCCCCCACCCCGCCAGCCTGCTCCTGGAACAGGCCCTGCGCGGCGAAACGAAATCGACGTAGTTGTGCACCCCGTATGGGGCCAACTACGTCAATATCGTGGCGGACCAGCCTGTCCCCGCGCACGCGCTCAAGGCGCGGCGGTAGGTTGGCGCCGTCCAACCCGGCCACGAGAGGGGAGCCCCATGAGCAGCGCCGAGGCTGCCTACCGGGTCATGAAGCCCACCGAGGGATCCGAGCGGGGGCACGGAGACTGGTTCGAGATCACCCAGGAGCAGATCAGCGCCTTCGCTGACTGCACGTGGGACCACCAGTTCATCCACATCGACGAGGAGCGAGCGAAGGCCGAGACGCCCTTCGGCGGCACCATCGCCCACGGCTTCCTCACCCTTTCCATGCTGACCCACCTGATGCAGTCGGTTCCCTCCGACACTCCCAGGCTCGACGGGGCGGTCATGGGCATCAACTACGGCCTCGACCGGGTGCGCTTCATCAGTCCCGTCAACCGAGGCAAGAGGGTGCGGGCCAACGCCACCGTGAAGTCGGTGGAGCTCAAGCCAGCCGCGGTCCAGACAGTCACCACAATCACCGTCGAGATCGAGGGTGCATCGAAGCCGGCCCTGGTCGCCGACTGGGTGACCCGAACGGTGTTCGACTCATGACGGCCCCCGTGCCGGAGTCGCACAGAAGGTCAGGGTGAGCCCATGAACACCTACCCCGTGCGGGTCGGCAGCTGCCTGTTCACGATGGTCGACCCAGAGCGGGGCCACGAGGTGGCGTACAACCGCTGGTACGAGCGCGACCACTTCTATGCGGGGTGCCTGGTCGGGCCGTGGCTGTTCGCCGGTCGCCGCTGGGTGGCCACCCGCGACCTCAAAGACCTGCGGTTCCCTGAGGACTCGCCGCTGTCGGTGCCCGTCGACGCCGGCTCCTACCTGGCCATCTACTGGGTCCACGAGGGCCATCACCGCGAGCACTTCGCGTGGTCCATCGACCAGGTGGTCGGGCTCTACAAGGATGGCCGGGGCTTCAACAACCGGATCCACGCCCACACCGTGCTGCTGCATGAGCCGTGGTCGCACTACCGCGACGACGATCCCGTGCCGATCGAGCTGGCGCTCGACCACCCCTATCAGGGCCTGGCCGTGGTGGCGGTCGACCCCGCCGACGGGACCGGCGCCGAGGAGTTCAACGCCCACCTGCGCACTGTGGCGTTGCCGGAGATGATGGACGGCTCGAGCGTCGCGTCGATGGTGTCGTGGCGCTACATCGACCCTGTCGGCGGGGCCACGGAGCGAGCGCCCATGGACCTGGGCACCCCAGCCGGCTCCGTTGATCGCCAGGTGCAGATGTTCTTCCTCGACGGCGACCCGAACGAGAGCTGGGACCGGTTTCGGGCCTACGCCGCCGGTCTGGCCGATTCCGGGGTGGGCAATGTGGTGTTTGCCGCACCGTTCCTGCCCACCATCGCTGGCACCGACACCTACACCGACCAGCTCTGGTAAGCCGAGGTATTGTGTGAACCCATTCCGACCGGGACGCAAGTTGCGTGCCGGGATTCAGGATGCGTGATTCGTGTCAGTGTCAGAGGTCGTGAACCGAAGATTAGCCGACGGCCCGCCACAATCGGGAGAGGTGACGACGCCTAGGTTGTTCGGCCGCGGTTGCGTCGCCGATGGTCTTGGGGCTCGTTGCGTCGCGGCTCTGATGGTGACGTCTGTCGTAGCCGCAGCCTGTTCGGGCGCACCCAGCGAGTCGACCCCCTTCGAGGCGTCGGGCCCTTCCGCGGTCGACCAGTCCGCCCCCCCTGATGAGTCGTCGGCAGTCGTGAGCGGCGGGCCCGGTGAGGTCGCCGAGCAGGACTGCGCCGAGTTCCTGGCGGGAACGGGACTGAGGTGCGTCTTGGTCACGGTTCCGATAGATCGGGCCGATCCGGCGGCGGGCAACACGCAGGTAAGTGTGGCGATCCGCCCCGGCACCGGCGACGAGTCGCTGGCGCCGCTTGCCGTGTTGCAGGGGGGTCCCGGTGGGGCCAGCAGCGACTTGGCGCCGTTCTTGCCGAGCCGCCCCTACGCGCAGGTGCTCATCGACCAGCGGGGCGTCGGCTTCGGCGGCTCCAGTTTCTGGTGCCATGAGTTGTTCGATGCGCTGACACAGATCATCGAGGCGACCCGCGACGAGGCCGACGTCATCGCATCGGATGCCCTTTCCGAATGCTCCGACCGCTTGAAGCGCAACCCTGTCTTCGCTCACACCACGACCGCGGCCCACGCTGCCGATGTCGTCGATGTGATGGCCGCGTTGGGATACGGGCAGTGGCTCCTCTACGGCGTGAGCTACGGGACGACGATCGCCCTCGAGGTGCTGCGGAACGCTCCCGCGGGCCTGGCCGGCGCGGTGCTCGACGGTGTGTATCCCGGGCACCTCGATCTCGATGCCGATGTTGCCGCGGGCGCTGAGAGGGTCATCCGAGAACTCGACGAGGAGTGCAGCGTCGATCCCGCGTGCTCCGCCATTCTGGGTGGGGCCACCGACGGGGAGGGCGCGACCATGGCGGAGCTGCTCTCGGAGCTGATCCCCCGCTTCAACGCCGACCCGATGGTCGTCGCCCTGGCCGCGGAGGAGACGACCATGCAGGAGCCCCTGGACGTGTTGGTCGACGGAGACTCCGTCGCGGGGGTGGTGTTTCAGATGCTCTACAACGAGTTCACGGCGACGTTGATCCCCGGGGTACTGGCGGGCCTGGCGCGACATTCCGATGCCGAGACGGCGGACGGAGACGGTGTTGACACCGCGGCCCGCTTCGTGGCCCTGGTGGGAGTCGAGACCGCCTCCCAGCAAGCCCACGCCGGCGCCCCGGCGACCAACGCGGCCGTGACATGTGCCGAGTGGCTGCCGCTCGCGTCGGGGCCTCCCGCAGGGATCGGCGAGTTCGCAGCAGCAGTAGTGGGCGAGGGTCTGTCTGCGCAGTGCGAGCCCTGGGCGATAGCGAAGTCTCCGCTGCTGGCGGAGCCTGTGGAGGGCGATGCGCCGGTGTTGCTGATTTCGGGGTGGTTCGACCCGATCACCCCGCCGAGCTTCGCTGAGGAGGCCGCGAAGCATCTGGCGGCTTCCACGCACATTGTGAGCCGCACCCGAGGCCACGGCATCTGGGTGTGGGGCTATGACAGCTGCGTCGACCGGATCGTCGCTGACTTCCTGGACGAGCCGAGCGCCGCGCTCGACACCGCCTGCGCATCGGAGGACCGTCCGCTTCGTTGGCAGCCGCTGTTCTAAGGGGCCGAGCGGATAGGAGCCCTTGGGTGGCAGCCTCTTCGCTGGGGCTACAGACTGGGGCCATGATCCTCGAAGGACGAACCGTGCTGGTGGTGGGCGTCGGCCCCGGACTCGGCGCCAGCTGCGCCCGCCTGGCGCTGCGCGACGGCGCCAACGTGGCGGTGATGGCCCGCAATGCCGACCGCCTCGAAGCCGCGGCCGCACAGTTGGACCCCAGCGGCGAGCGGGTGGTGGCCTGTCCCGGCGACATCACCAGCCAGGACGACTGCACGGACGCAGCCGACGCGGCGGCCGAACGGTTCGGGGCGCTTCACGCGGTCATCAATGTGGCCGCCCTCGACACCCGCCACGGGCCTTTCGAACAGCTCACCGACGACGACTGGACGGCCAACCTCACCGTCAACGTGCTGGGCACGGTCCATGTGGTCCGCGCGGTGTCGCCTCACATGGCTGCGGCGGGCGGCGGGTCGGTGGTGCTGATCGGCTCGCAGGCGTCGATGCGGCCGGTGGGGGTATTCCCCCAGAGCGCCTACGGCGCGGCCAAGTCGGCGCTGCTGTCGTTGGCCCGCGACTTGGCCTCGGAGCTGGGCCCCTCGGGGATCAGGGTCAATACGGTCGTGCCGTCGTGGATGTGGGGGCCAAACGTGGAGTTCTACTGCCTGTGGCAGGCCGGCGAGCGGGGCATCACCGCTGAGGAGGTCAAGCACGAGATCGCCCAGCAGATGGCCCTGCGGGAGATGCCCACCGACTCTGATGTGGCCGAGGCGGCGGTGTTCCTGGCCTCGGAGCGGGCCCGGATGATCACCGGCCAGTCGCTGCTGGTCAACGCCGGGGACTTCTATCCGGTCGCCTGACCGGGCGACAGCCAACCTCGGCCAAGCCGCTCGGCCTCATACGCTTGGGGAGTGGCCCAGGCCTCCAAGCCCGTCCCGAACCTGCCGGCCGAGCTGTGAGCGCGTTGCGCCTGCGCGGCGCAGTCGTGCTGCTGGGGGGCTTCCCGGCGCTGGCCGGGGTCGACCTCTCCATCGAGCGCGGCGAGGTCGTTGTGGTGCGGGGGTCCAACGGCACTGGCAAGTCCACCCTGCTGCACCTGTGCGCCGGGCTGTTGCCGCTGGCCGGCGGACAGGGCGAGGTGCTGGGATCCGATCTGGGCGCCGACCGGGCCGCGGTGCGTCGCCGGGTGGGCCTGATGGGCCACGACACCGCTCTCTACAGCGAGTTGAGCGCGTCTGAGAACCTCCGCCTCTGGGCCCGAGCCTCTCGGGTAGGCGAGGCCGATGTGCCCGGAGCGCTCGACCGCCTCGGTCTGCCCTCGCGCCTGCGGGATGTGCCCACCGCTCGACTGTCGGCGGGGCAGCGCCGCCGGGTGGCACTGGCCGCGATCGTGGTGCGCCGGCCCGAGTTGTGGCTGCTCGACGAGCCCCATGCCGGGCTCGATTCCGAGGGGCGCGAGATCGTGGGCAGCATCGTGACGGCCGCGGCCGCGGCCGGTGCCGTCGTGATGCTGGCCTCCCATGAGACCGGCCCCGCTGACGACCTGGCCACACGAACCGTGACCATGGCCGGAGGGACGGTGAGCGCGGGTGAGGGGTGAGGGAGCGCCCACGCGATGGCAGGGCGGTCCGCATGTGGCGTGAACTGGGCCTGTTCGCGGCCGACGCCCGGCTGGTGGCGGCCAAGGATCTGCGGATCGAGTGGCGGGCCCGCACCACGCTGGGACAGGTCGTGCCGTTCGCGCTGCTGGTTCTGGTGCTCTTCGGGTTCGCACTGAACGCCAACCGGCCGACGCTGCGGCTGGCCACGCCGGGCCTGCTGTGGATGACCGTGCTGTTCGTGACCATGGTGGCGGTGCAACGCTCGGTGGCGGTGGAGTCCACCGACGGCGCCCAACGGATGCTGTTGCTCAGCGGCATGGCCCCCGCGGCTGCTTTCCTGGGCAAGGCCGCGGCTGTGGCCTTGCAGCTGCTGGTGGTGGCCGCGCTGCTGGTGCCGGGCGTGGTGCTGCTGTACGACGCGGAGATCGAGTCTCTGCTGCTGATTGTGGCGACGGCGGTGGTGGCGACTGCCGGGCTGGCAGCCGCCGGTAGCCTGCTCGGTGCTGTGGTAGCAGGAGTGCGAGCCCATCAGACGGTCCTGCCGATCCTGCTGTTGCCGGTGGTGGCTCCGGTGCTGATCGCCGCGACGCGGGCATTCGAGGACGCGCTGGGCACCGCCGCGGTGAACGGCTGGTCGTGGGTGGGGCTGCTTGCCGGCTTCGCCGTCGCCAACGTTGCTCTGGGCGCGGTCGCCTACGGTCCCTTAATGGAGGACGCATGACCGTCGACGCATCCGGCGGTCCCGAGCCTCTCGCCCGGTATCTGGGCGGCCCAGCTCGCACCGGTTCCCGCTTCACCCTCTGGCTCGGTGCGGCAACCCTGGCCGGGATAGCCGCAGTGGCGGCGCTGGGCCTGCTGGCCGTGCCGGCCGACGACGTGCAGGGCGACGCGGTTCGCATCATCTTCGTGCACGTGCCGTCGGCTCTGGGGGCCTACGCCGCGTTCGGGCTCACCGCGCTCGGGTCGGTCATGTGGCTGTGGCGACGCTCGGTGTGGTGGGACATCACCGCCCACGCCGGAGCGGAGGTCGCGGTGCTGCTGTGCGGCCTCACGCTGGTCACGGGCATGCTCTGGGGCCGGCCCACCTGGGGCACCTACTGGGAGTGGGGCGACGTGCGCCTCGTCACCACCCTCATCCTGTTCCTGGTGATGGTCGGGTACCTGTCGGTGCGTGCCCTCGGCGGCGACGCTGGCTCCGTCGCCACCCGGGCCGCGGTGGTCGGGCTGGTCGGCGCGGTCAACATCGGAATCGTCAACCGGTCGGTGAACTGGTGGGCCAACCGCACCCTGCACCAGCAGTCCTCCCTCGCCGACGGCAAGCTCGAGGATCTGACGCTGTTCACGTTGTTCCTGGCGCTGGTGGTGGCCGCGATGGCGATCCTGTGGATGGTCGTGCACCGCTTCCGCATCGGGTGGCTCGAGCGCCAGCTGGCCGACCGGCACCTCGATGAGGCGCTCCGAGCCCGCCGAGCGGAGGCCGGGCTGTGAGCCACGCCTCCTACGTGTTGAGCGCTTGGGGCGTGACGCTGGTCGTCGGCGGGCTCTATGCCGTCGCCCTCAGGCTGCGGGGCCGGAGGCTGTTGCGCCGCGCTCGAGCCGAGCAGAGCAACGACGGAGAATGAGAGACCATGGATGACGCTGCGACGGGCATGGACGAGACGGACACGGAACAGACAGCAATCGCAGACACGGAGCTCTCGCCGCTAACCCCGCGGCCAGGACCGCGGTCCCAACGAGCGAGACGCTCCATCGCGCTGGTGGTCGTGGTGGGCGTGGCCGCCGCAGTGTCCCTGCTCATAACCAACCTCCTGGGCGACGCCTCGCTGTTCTTCTACAACGCCGACGAGGCAGTGGAGCGCCGCGACGAGTTGGCCTCCGAGCGCTTCCACCTTCAGGGGACGCCCCTCTCTGCCCCGGTGCACACCTTCTGGGACGACCGCCCGGTGCTGGCCTTCTCCGTCGGCTTCGACGGAGCGGTGGTGGACGTCGTCCACATCGGCGACCCGCCCGAACTGTTCCAGCCCGGCGTGCCCGTGGTCCTCGAAGGCGCCTGGCGGCAAGGCCCCGGCCCGGGGCCCGTGATCGCCGAGGACGGCTGGCACTTCGCATCGGACCGGATGCTGGTCAAACACGACAACGACTACCGCGACCGCGACAGCTACGAGGAGCGCATCGACGAAGCCGAGGAAGGCGGCTCGCTACCGTGATCCCGCTCGGCCTCTGGTCACCTCGCTCGCCGCGGCGTCGATGAGCAACGTCGCGGCCGGCTCGGCGGTCGTCGCCGGGGGACTGGCCGCGGCACTGCTGGGCATAGCCGTTACTGCGCTGGGCCTGGCAGGACGCCGTCCCCGCTGGGGGCACGCCGCCCGCCGGCTCACCTTCATCATGGCCGCCGCAGCCGTGGCCGGAGTGGCGGTGATGGAGCGGGCCCTGATCACCCGGGACTTCGGCGTGAAGTTCGTGGCCGACCACGGCTCGTCCACCACGCCGGCCGTGTTCAACGTGGCCACCCTCTGGTCGGCGCTTGAGGGTTCCATCCTGCTGTGGGTGCTGATTCTGTGCGGCTACACGGTGGCGGTGGCGGTGAGGTTCCGCAGCCGCGGCGACGACCCCATGGTGGCGTGGGCGCTGCTGGTCATGTTCGCGGTCAGCGCCTTCTTCTTCGCGCTCATGGTCGGCCCGGCCGATCCGTTCATCGGAGTCGACGTGCCCGCCGGCTACGACGGCCCCGGCCCCAACCCGCTGCTGCAGAACCACATCCTCATGGCGTTCCACCCGCCCATCCTCTACCTCGGATATGTGGGGTTCACCGTGCCGTTCGCCTTCGCGGTGGCCGCGCTGGCCACCGGGCGCCTCGGGGAGGGTTGGCTGGCGGCCACCAGGCGCTGGACCGTGGCCGCCTGGGGCTTCTTGACCTTCGGCATTGTGCTCGGGGCCTGGTGGAGCTACGAGACGCTGGGCTGGGGCGGGTACTGGGCCTGGGACCCGGTGGAGAACGCCTCGTTCCTGCCGTGGCTCACCGGCACCGCGTACCTGCACTCGGTGATGGTGCAGGAGCGCCGCGGGATGCTGCGGGTGTGGAACCTGTCGCTGTTGATAGCGACGTTCTCGCTGACGATCCTGGGGACGTTCATCACACGCTCCGGGGTGCTGGCCTCGGTGCACTCCTTCACCGAGTCCGGCGTCGGCCCGGCAATTCTGGGCTTCTTCGCGGTCATCGTGGCCGTGTCGCTGGCCCTGATCGCCTGGCGGGGCGATCAGCTGCGCACGCCGGGCCGGATCGCAGCGCCGGTGTCGCGCGAGGGGGCCTTCCTGGCCAACAACGCCCTGTTCGCGGCCTTCGCGTTCGTGGTCCTGCTCGGCACCGTGTTCCCCCTGCTGGTGGAGGCCTTCGACGGCCGCACCATCTCGGTGGGGAACCCGTACTTCGATCGGATGACCCGCCCCATCGGCCTCGCGCTGCTGTTCCTCATGGCGGTGGCGCCGATGCTGCCGTGGGGCGGGGCGTCGCGCCGCCCGCTGGCACTCACGCTGGGTCGGCGACTGCTGGTGCCGATGTGGATCGGGGCCGCGGCGCTGGTGCTGTCGGTGGCCGGCGGGGCCCGGGGATGGGGCGCGCTGCTGGCGTTCGGCCTGGGCGGCTTCGCGGGCGGGGCCGCGCTGCGCCAGATCGTCGTGGCCGTGCGCCGCCACCGGTGGCGGGGCCTGGTGGGGCGCACCAACGGCGGCATGATCGTGCACCTGGGCGTGGTCGTGGTGGCGGTGGCCTTCGCGGCCAGCCAGTCATATGTACGCCAAGCCGAGTTCGACCTCGAGGCCGGCCAGGAGGCGACCTTCGCCGGCCACGAGATCGTCTATCTGGGGTCGGCCGTGGTTATCCACGAGAACCGCACCGAGCGGGTGGCGTTCGTACGAGTCGACGATGCCAAGACGTACGGGCCGGCCATCGCCACCTACCCGTTCGCCTCCCAGACGATCGGGATCCCGTCGGTGCGCTCCACCCTGCGCGATGACGTGGCCCTGTCGGTGCTGACTTTCCCCGACGAGGCGGGCCCCGACCGCGTGGTCCTTCGGGTGACCATCCAGCCGCTGGTGGCGTGGCTGTGGCTGGGAGGCATCGTCATGGCCCTCGGCACGGCTCTGTCACTGGTGCCGGCCGGAGCGCGACGCAGCCGTGAACCCGCCGCGGCTGAGGTCCTCGCGGAGCCGCTGGCGTGAGCGATCCGGCGATCCGGCGCCGGCGGGCGGTGTGGATCGCGCTGCCGGTGGCCGTGGCGATCGGGCTGCTGGTGCTGGTGCTGGCCACCCGGGACTCCGCGTCGGTGCGCAACGCCTCCAGCCCCATCCTGGGCAAGCTCGCGCCGCCGGCCGTCGGCATCACCACCGCGGGCGAGTCCTTCGACCTCGACGACTGGCGAGGCCGCTGGGTGATCGTGAACTTCTTCCAGAGCACCTGTGTGCCCTGCATCATGGAGCACCCCGAGTTGGTCGCCTTCAGCGAGCGCCACGCACCGGCGGGCGATGCCGAGATCGTGTCGGTGGTGTTCGACGACAGCGTCGAAAACGTACGCCGATTCTTCGAGGCCAACGGCGGAGACTGGCCCGTGCTGGTGGAGGGCGGGAGCGAGGCGGCGATCGCCTACGGCGTCACCGGCGTGCCCGAGTCCTATCTCGTGGCCCCATCGGGGGCGGTGGTGTGGAAGCAGCTCGGGGGCGTGACCGCTGACGGCATTGACGACGTGATCGACCGGCTCATCGCGGGGTCATGAGGGCACGCACCGTCAGCTGGATCGCGGCTGTCGTGGTGGCCGCGGCCGCCTTCGTGTACGGGTCGCTGGGCGAGGGCCCTCCGCAAACCAATGCCGACCGCGTCGGGGCCCTGGCCCAGGACTTCGCCTGCCCGGTCTGCGCGGGCCAGTCGGTGGCCGAGAGCGACGTGCCCGTGGCCCGCGAGATCCGGCGGCGGATAGCGGTGTGGGTGGACGAGGGCCGCAGCGACGCCTACATCCGCGCCCAGCTCGTGGCCGCCTACGACACCGACATCGACTACAACCCCTCCGGCTCCGGAATCACCGGCCTGGTGTGGATCCTTCCGCTGCTCGCCGGAGGTGGCATCGCGGCCGTGCTGGTCGTGATGCTGCGACCCGGCCGCGGTCCGGCCCTCGCTGGCGCCACACCGCCCCCGGATGGACGCCGGCGCCGTTGGCGCAACGCGGCGGTGTGGACCGTCGCCATTGTGGCGGTGGCCGGTGCCGCGGGGGTCTTGGTGGCCCGGTCTTCCGGCAGCCGCGGCGCCGGCGGCTCCATCACCGGCGAGATCCGCTCCACCGCCCGCGAGATGATCTTCGAGGCCCAGTCGCGGCTGGCCGACGGCGACATGGCCGGTGCCATCGCCGCCTACGACGAGGCGCTGCAGCTCCAGCCCTCCAACGTGGAGGCCCTCACCTACCGGGGCTGGCTCACTTCCCGCCGAGGAGACCGAGCCACCGCAGTGGAGTATCTCGACGACGCCATCGCCGTGGATCCCGCCTACCCCGACGCTCGGCTGTTCCGCGCCATCGTGGCCCTGGAGGAGGGTGACGGCGCCGCTGCAGCCCAGGAGCTGGCCGTGTTCGACTCGCTGGACCCGCCTCCCTACGCCGAGGAGTTGCTGGCCCAGGCCAGGGTGCGCGAGCGGGTGGCCGAGGCCCGCGACGCGGCCGCTCTGCAGGCTGTCGATGCCCTGGCCGCCTTCGAGGAGCGCGCACCCTTCAGCGAGACCGCGCTGTCGGTGCCCGACGCGCTCATCGCGGCCGAGGCCCTTGCCAACCGGGGCGATCTGCTCGAGGCAGTGCAGTTCCTCGACTGGGTGCTGGAGTCCCGTCCCGATGACCCCGACGCCCTGGCTGGCCGGGGCTGGCTGCTGGCCCGCAGCGGCGACCCTGAGCTGGTGGCGCTCGGCGTCGACTACCTGGACGCCGCCCTGGCCGCTGATCCGGCCAACCCCAGGGGTCTGGTGTATCGGGCGTTCGCCCGCTGGCAGCTAGGCGACGTTGCAGCCGCCCGGACCGACCTCAACGCCTTCGATGTTCTGCAGTACCGGCCACCCGATCTGGTCCGCCTGGTCGAGTCCCAGGGCCTGCGAGATGCACTCGGCTGATCTAACGGCTTGCGGTCGCAAGAGTCTCTTTCCGATTCTCTGGGATAATTCCAGAGAATCGCCATCAAAGGCTCATGGCTGGCCGCTAAGGCGGTCGTGGCCGGCCCTAAGGAAGGCGACCGCCGCGCCGTAGTGGTCCTCGGCCGAGACCAGGTCGCTGAACGGGAGCGAGGCGCCGTTGAAGCTGGTCTCGTTCCAGAAGGGGTCGGACCGGTCGACGTCGCCCCAGGCGGCCACGTAGATGTAGGGCTCGTCGTGGGAGCGGTCCCCGGGGGAAAAGCCGTAGGTGGCCCGCCGGCCCGACTCCGCCCCGCCGGCGGCGATGGCCGGGTCGAAATGCCCGGGCCACAGCTGCACCCGCTCTGGATCGACCGCCCCACCGGAGAAGCGCAACTCCTCCAGCGCGGCGGTGGCCAGGCCGAACCAGGCGCCCAGGAACTCGCCCACCTCCGCCCGGGCGTCGAGCGGACGGTCGATGTCGCCCAGCTCGGGGCTGTCGTGCTCGGCTGCGGTGGTGCCCGGGGAAACGCCGACGAATTCGCCGGCCTCGCGCAGGGTCGTGATGGTGGTGGAGCGGGCCCGCATCGCCGCCTGGACCACCAGCTGGTCGCCGACCACCCGCACCTGGGTGTCGTCGCCGAAGAACGGAGTGCCGAACCCGCCGCGCGTATAGCGCAGCCCGAACTTGCCGTTGCATCGGTAGCGGGCCTCGGCCACAACCGAGTACGCCAGCCGGTGGAAGTCGAACAGAGCTTCCGGGTAGCCCGGGGGCAGCTCGGGCAGCTGCCGGCGGGCTCCCAGCCAGCGGTCCGCGGCGAAGCCGGCCAGCTCCGGCCGGGCCGCGATCAGCTCGTCCCAGGTGAGATCTCCTCCGGAGTGGGGCGCCACCAGCGAACCCGCGCCCGAGGGGTCGGCGGGGTCGTCGGCCCAGAACGGACCCTCGGCCACCGCCGGGGGGCTGGGCTCCAACACTCGCACTTCGTAGCGGTCGCCGACGACGGCCGTGGCCTCGGCGGCCGGATCGTGAGCGGGGGCGTGGTCGTTCATGGGGCGACTTCCTGTGATCGGAGAGTGCGTGACGTTAGGTTGCTCCAATATGGCCCGCAAGACGCACGTTGTTTCTGCCCGGATTGCTGCTGCAGCAGCGGCTGTGGCCCTGGTCGCGACGGTTGTCGGCTGCTCGCAGTCGCCTGTCGGCGGCGACGCACCCGTCACCGGTTCTCAGCCGACGCCCGATGCGCCTGAGGCTGGCAGCCAGGAGGGCACAGCTCCCGACTACGGCACCGGCACCGCATCCGGGCCAGTCAGTGATGACGTTGCAGTGCCCGAGCCCACCGCAGCGCCCGAGCCCACCGCAGCGCCCGAGCCCACTGCGGGGCCAGCCGCCGCGGCGGCTCCGGAGAGTGACTCGTCGTCAGCGGACGTGGCCGGGTCGATCCAGTCAACGCCGCGGGAGAACGTGCTCAGCGCGCTGCGCGACCGCTTCCATCCCGATCACCCCAAGCCGTTGGTCGACGTCTCGGTGATCCGGGCCGTGGTGCCGGCCGACCGCATCCCCGCCCTGGAGGATCCCGGTTTCGAGCCGGCCGCAGAGGTGGGCTGGCTGGCTGCGGTAGAACCGGTGCTGGCGTTGGAGATCAACGGCGACGCCCGGGCCTACCCCCTGCGGATCATGACCTGGCACGAGCTGGTCAACGGAACTGTCGGAGGGGTGCCGGTCACCGTGTCGTACTGCCCGCTGTGCAACTCCGCGGTGGCCTACGACCGCCGGGTGGGGGAGCGCATCCTCGACTTCGGCACCTCGGGCGCGCTGTTGAACTCGTCGCTGGTCATGTACGACCGCCAGACCGAGAGCCTGTGGTCGCACTACACGGGCCAGGCCGTAGTTGGCCACCTAACCGGCGTGCAGCTCGACTTGATACCCGTGCAGACCGTGTCGTTCGAGAAGTTCCTTTCATCGCACCCCGATGGTCAGGTGCTCGGCCTCGACACCGGCCATTTCCGCCAATACGGGCAGAACCCCTACGAGTTCTACGACTCCAACAACCAGCCCTTCCTCTTCGGTGGCCCCTTCGACGATCGGCTCGATCCGATCACCCGGGTGCTCGCGCTGCGAGCCGGCGGCGAGGGGGCGGTCATCCCTTACGACGTGCTGGCTGAGCGCCGGGTGGTGACATTCACCTTCGCCGGCCGCGAGCTGGTGGCCCTGTTCGAGCCGGGCACCGCCAGCGCCCTCGATAGGCCCCTCATCGCCGAGGGCCGGGACGCGGGCGCCACCGGCGTTTTTGCCGGGTCACTCGACGGGCAGCCGCTTGAGCTGTCCGCGAACCCGGGCGACGGTTTCGTGGACGCAGGCACCGGCGTTGTGTACGACATCCTGGGCCGGCCATCGGGCGAGAGCGGAGCCGCCGCCACGGAGTTGGAGCCGGTCGAGCATCTCGACACCTTCTGGTTCGCGGCAGCTGCGTTCTACCCCGACGCTGAGATCATCGGGCAATAGAGGCCGCAAGGGCAGGCCACCGTTCTCGCGGTGAAGCTGCGTGTCGGTTGCTGCAAAACGCTTTCCCGTCGGCTTGAATGGTGGTCTGCAGGCCACCCGTGGCACCTGCCGCGATAGAGCCTGCCAAGCGGAGAGAAGACGGTACAGACATGGCCAACACGCTGGAAGCCACGTTCGTCGCGGGTTGGACGATGGCCGACGGCACCGTCCACCAGTACAAGCGCATCGAGAGGCTCTACCGGGACCACACGGGCGAGCAACTCGTGCCGCACTTGATGACAACCTTCCGTCTGCTTGAGGGCCCCACGCTGGGCTACCCGATCGACCGGGCTCGCCACAGCCGTCAGTCGGCCACCCGTGCGCTGCGCAACGGCGAGTCCGACGAGTTCGTGGTGGCGGCGCTGCTGCACGACATCGGCGACGTGCTGGCCCCCGACAACCACAGCGCGGTGGCCGCCGCGGTCGTCGCCCCCTACGTGAGTGAGGAGACGGCGTGGGTTGTGCGACACCACGGGCTGTTCCAGGGCTACTACTACTTCCACCACTTCGGTGGCGACCGCGACGCCCGTGAGCGCTACGCGGCATCGCCCCACTACGACCGCTGTGTCGACTTCTGCGCCTCCTACGACCAGAGCTGCTTCGACCCGGAATATGACGACCTGCCGATGGAGGACTTCGTCCCGCTGCTGGAGGAGGTCTTCTCCCGGCCTCCCCAGTACGTCGCCTGAGTCAGGCCCGGCTGCGGCTGCTGCGGCCTATCCGCGCGGCCTCTGGGTCAGGCTGCGCCGAAGGTGCTGACCGCCTCTCGGCGAGGGGTTGTGATTCCCGCTCTTGTTCGCTGCGCTCACGGGCCGCTCGGGCCACGGCCTCGCTCACCGCCCCGCTGTTCTTGTACGTGAGCCGCGGCCCATCCGCTCGGCCTCTGGGTCAGGCTGCGCCGAAGGTGCTGACCGCCTCTCGGCGAGGGGTTGTGATTCCCGCTCTTGTTCGCTGCGCTCACGGGCCGCTCGGGCCACGGCCTCGCTCACCGCCCCGCTGTTCTTGTACGTGAGCCGCGGCCCATCCGCTCGGCCTCTGGGTCAGGCTGCGCCGAAGGTGCGCGGATGGCGGTAGGAGGCGCCGACCACCCGGCCGTCGCTCACCTCAAGCTCCCAGATCGAGCCCTTCTTGCACCGGCCCAGTTCGGGTATGTCCAACCCGTTCTGGGCCAGCACCCACAGCAGCCCGGGAATGACGTCGCCGTGGCTGCACAGCACGGAGTCGTTCTCGGCCGCGGTCAACGACGCCAGCAGCTCGAAGGCGTCCGCGACATAGGAGCCCTCGGCCAGCTCGTCGGCAGTCTCAACCGGCAGCCCCAAGGCTCGCCCCAGCGGCACCACGGTGTCCACGCAGCGCACCGCCGCGCTTGACAGGATCCGCTGCACAGGTCGCCCCGCCAGCGCTGCGCCGATGGCCTCGGCCTGCATCCGTCCGAAGTCGTCGAGCGGCCGCTGGAAGTCGTTGCCCGACCAAGCCATCCGGTCGCCCGCATCAGCATGGCGCACCAGATGCAGCATGGATCCGCTTCTAGGGTCCGGCCACGGCGCGCCCTGTCGCGCATGGGGACCCCGTCGCGCTGAGGGGCGCTCTTGACACGCCGTTAGCCTACGGCCGTGGTCGTCATGGAAGCGGAGGTGATCGAGGCCCTCCGACCGGTGGAGGACCCTGAGCTGCACCGCAGCATTATCGACCTCGGGATGTACCGGGGCTTCACCATCGACGGCGGCCACGCCGATGTTCGCATCGCGCTCACCGTGGCGGGCTGCCCGCTGCGCAGTGAGATCCAGCGCCGGGTGACCGACGCGCTGATCGCCCTCGACGGCGTGGCCGCGGTCACCCTGGACTTCACGGTGATGAGCGACGCCGAGCGGGCCGAACTGCGCTCCAAGCTGCACGGCAACCCGGCCGCCACCGCCGGATCGGCGCCCGCCCACGGCCATGCCGAAGGGCGTGCCATCCCCTTCGCCGAGCCGGGCAACGCCACCCGCACGCTGCTGGTCGCCTCGGGCAAGGGCGGGGTGGGGAAGTCCTCGGTCACCGCCAACCTGGCTATCGCTCTGGCTGCCCAGGGCCATTCCACCGCAGTGGTGGACGCCGACGTGTGGGGCTTCTCCATACCGCGGATGCTGGGAGTGGACCGGGCCCCCGTGGTGATCGACGACATGATCTTGCCGCCGGAGGTGCACGGCGTGCGCTGCATCTCGATGGGTTTCTTCGCCCAGGAGGACCAGCCGGTGATCTGGCGGGGTCCGATGCTGCACAAGGCCCTCGAGCAGTTCCTCACCGACGTGTTCTGGGACGATCCCGACTTCCTGCTGGTGGACCTGCCGCCGGGCACTGGAGACATCTCCCTGTCGCTGGCCCAGTTCCTGCCCCGGGCCGAGGCCTACGTGGTGACCACCCCCAACCCCGCGGCCCAGAGGGTGGCCCAGCGGTCGGCCTTCATGTTCCAGAAGGTGAACATCGCGGTGCGGGGCGTGATCGAGAACATGTCCTGGTTCATTGGCGACGACGGAAAGCGCTACCGGCTATTCGGCTCGGGAGGCGGGGCGGAGCTTGCCCGGACGCTCGACGTTGAGCTCATCGGCCAGGTTCCCATGACGATTCCTTTGCGCGAGGGCAGCGACCACGGCAGGCCGATAATGGCAGTGGACCCCGGCTCCGACGTGTCGAAGGTGTTCGCGGCGATGGCGTCGTGGATCGAGGCCCACGGCCCTACCAAGAGAACCCATCCCGAGCTGAAGATCGTCTGACAGCCAACAAGACCAACAGCCGCCGACCGCACAGCCAAGGACCAAGCAGCCAAGGAGAAGAGCGTGGAGCTTCGCATCGGAATCGCCGACAACCCCCAGCCCATCACGGTGACCCTGCCCGACGACGCCGACCGCGAGAACATCAAGGAGTCGGTTGAGGCCGCTCTGAGTGGCGCTGCTCCGGTTCTCTGGCTCACCGACGACAAGGGCCGGGAGATAGCGGTGGCGGCGTCGCGCCTCACCCATGTGGAGATGGGTCCGCCCGGCTCCCACCCCATCGGCTTCGGCTGAGAGGCCGAGCGGATAGGTAGCCGCGGCAGTGGTCGGTCTCGCGGAGCTGGCCCGGGCCGGCACCGCGCTCGACGAGCGCTCCATCGACCATCTGCACCGGCTCGTCGCCTCGTGGGCGCCGCTTGCCGATTTCTCGTTCGGTGACCTGCTGCTGTACGCGCCCTGCACCGACGGGTTCTATCCGGCTGCCGTCGCGGCCGCCCCGGATCAGGCATCAAGCGAGGGTCCGAGCCCCGGCGAGGGCACCGTCGACGATTCCGCCGGCGGTGAGAATCCGGCGGTGTGGCCGGAGCCCGCGACCGGTGATGTCGAGGGCGAGGGCTTCGTCGTGCTGGCCCACGCGCGGGCCTCTACGGGACCCACTGTCCATGGCGGCGATCCGGTCGGCGCCGTGGTGCAGGGGACGGCCTGCGGGTGGCTGCGCACCGCCATGGCGACGGGCGAGGCGGGCGAGGGCGAGATTGCCGAGGTCTCCGACCGCTCCGTGGTCGGAGACGACACCGTGGTGGAGGAGGAGGGCAGCCTGCCGCTGCGCGACCGTCGGCGGGTGGTGGATTACGTGCCGGTGCGCTGCGGAGACTTGCCGGTCGCGATTCTGTCCCGCGAGGCGGCTCCTGCTCCGATCCGCCACGAGAACCCGCTGGAGACCGTCTACCGCGGTCTGTATGAGCGCTTCGCGAAGATGATCGCGGACGGCGCCTTCCCCTACGACCGGGTCGAGCGGGTGGGCGAGTTCCGCGAACCACGCGTCGGTGACGGCGTGGTGGTGCTCGACCGCGAGGGCCGCATCACCTACGCCTCGCCGAACGCCCGCAGCGCTCTGCATCGGCTGGGAGTGATGCGCCCAGTACCGGGCTGCCGCCTGGGGGATCTCGGACTTGACGACACCGTCATCAGGCGCTCGTTCTGGCGGCGGCGCTCCACGGTGGCCGAGTTCACGGCCGGATCGGGGATCGTGGTGGTGCTGCGGGCCTACCCGCTGGTGGCCGAGGACCGGATGACCGGAGCAGTAGCACTGCTGCGCGACGTGTCGGAGCTGCGCCACCACGATCGCCTGCTGCTGTCGAAGGACGCCACCATCCGCGAGATCCACCACCGGGTCAAGAACAACCTGCAGACGGTCAGCTCGCTGCTGCAGCTCCAGGTCCGCCGCCTCGACAGCGCAGAGGCCAAGGCCGCAGTGGAGAGTTCGGTGCGGCGCGTCTCGTCGATCGCCATGGTGCACGAGCACCTGGCACTCGACACCACCTCCGACCTGGACTTCGACGACATCGTGGGTCCGCTGGTTCACCTGGTGGAGGAGGGGCTGGCCCCGGTGGAGCGTCCGCTCAAGATCCGGGTGGAGGGGACGGTCGGCGAGATCGACGGGGAGACGGCGATGCCGCTGGCGGTGGTGCTGGTGGAGTTGGTACAGAACGCCTTCCAGCACGCCGGGTCGCCAGTCGGCTCGGGCAGACTGGTCGAGGTGCGCTTTGCCCGCACCCCCACGACGCTGATCATGCGCGTGACCGACGACGGCCCCGGCGTCCCTGACGGCTTCTCGATGGACCGCGACGCCGGGCTCGGCCTTACTATCGTGCGCACGTTCGTGGTGCACGACCTCGGCGGGTCGATCACCATAAAGGCCGCGTCGCCCGCGCCGCCTCGCGGCACCGTGATCGAGGTCTCCGTCCCCCGCCGCCCCGCCACGACGCCTGTCGGCTAGCGGTTAGCCATACGCCGACTTTGTAGAGCTGGGCTGCGAAACTGATCTTGCTCGAACGGCGCTAGGTGTCCAGGGTGCTAGGCGCTGCGCACCCCGGCGTCCTGGCCGATGCCGAGTTCTTCGATTGACTGGTCGCGCATCTTGAACTTCTGGATCTTGCCGGTGATCGTCATCGGGAAGGAGTCTGTGAACTTGATGTAGCGGGGCACCTTGTAGTGGGCGATGCTGCCGCGACAGAACTCCCTGATGTCCTCGTCGGTGGTGTCGGCGCAGTCCCTTAGCTGTACCCAGGCCATGACCTGTTCGCCGTAGCGCACGTCGGGCACGCCGATCACCTGCACCTCGACGATGTCGGGGTGGGTGTACAGGAACTCCTCGATCTCGCGGGGGTACACGTTCTCGCCGCCGCGGATGATCATGTCCTTGATGCGTCCGACGATGTTCACATATCCCTCGTCGTCCATCACCGCGAGGTCCCCGGTGTGCATCCAGCCGTCGGTGTCGATGGCCTCTGCGGTGAGGTCGGGGTCGTTCCAGTAGCCCAGCATCACTGAGTAGCCCCTAGTCAGGAATTCGCCGCCGGTGCCGCGGGGCACGGTCTCGCCGGTGTCGGGGTCGGCGATGCGGATCTCCACATGGGGATGCACCCGCCCCACCGTCGTGACCTGCTTCTCAAGCGGGTCATCAGCGGAGGTCTGGGTCGACACCGGGGAGGTCTCGGTCATGCCGTAGGCGATGGTGACCTCGCTCATGTTCATGTGCTCGACCACCTGGCGCATCACCTCGATGGGGCACGGCGAGCCGGCCATGATCCCGGTCCGCAGCGACGACAGGTCATAGTCGCCCAGGTCGGGCTCGCCCAGCTCGGCGATGAACATCGTCGGCACCCCATAGAGGCTGGTGCAGCGCTCCGCGGCGACGGCGCGCAGCGTGGCGGCGGGGTCGAATCCCGCCGCGGGGATCACCATGGCGGAGCCGTGGGTGGTGCAGGCCAGGTTGCCCAGCACCATCCCGAAGCAGTGATAGAAGGGAACAGGGATGCACACCCGGTCCAGCTCGGTGTACTTGCAGGCCTCCCCGATGAACAATCCGTTGTTCAAGATGTTGCGATGGCTCAGCGTGGCGCCCTTGGGAAAGCCCGTGGTGCCGCTGGTGTACTGGATGTTGATCGCATCGTCGGGCCGCAGCTGCGCGGTGCGCTCCTCCAGCTGCTCCGCAGACACCGCGCCGCTCGCGGCCAGTAGCTCGCCCCAGTCGCCGGTGTGGATATAGATGACCCGCTGCGCGGGCACCCGGTCCCACACCTCGTCGATCATCGAGCGGTAGTCGCTGGTGGCGAAGGACTCCACCGCCACCAGCACCGATAGCCCCGACTGGTTGAGTACATACTCGAGCTCCGAGGATCGGTACGCCGGGTTGATCGTCACCAAGATCGCGCCCATGCGAGCCGTGGCGTATTGAACGAGCGCCCATTCCGCATAGTTCGGACTCCAAATCCCGACCCGGTCGCCTTGAACGACCCCGATCGCCATCAAACCGCGGGCCACCCGGTCAACCTCCACCGCGAACTCGGCGTACGTGTAGCGCAGACCCTGCTCGACAGACACCAGCGCATCACGCCCGCCATGCGCAGCGACGGTGCGGGCCAGGTTCTGCGGGATGGTCTCCCCCAGCAGGGGCACGCTTGTTGACCCTGAAGCAGCTGACAGCTTCATCGGTCCCGTCCTCGGTCGGTAGCGGCCGTCGTCACATGAAGGATCGTAGGTGCAGCCTCGGCCCGGCGTTCGAGTCGCGTCGGCGGTTGATGTCTGCGAGACTGGCCGTCGTGGCAGCGGTGATCGCGCATCGGGGGGCGAGCCAGGCCGCGCCCGAGAACACAGTGGAAGCGTTCCGGCTGGCCCGCCAACTCGGCGCCGACTGGGTGGAACTCGACGTTCGCCGCACCACCGACGGCGTGGCCGTGGTCCACCACGACGCCCACCTAGCCGACGGCCGGCGCATCGGCAGGATGCAATCCGACGAACTGCCTGGCTACGTGCCCAGCCTGGCCGAGGCTCTGGAGGCCTGCGAGGGCATGGGCGTCCACATCGAGATCAAGAACCTGCCCGACGATCCCGACTACGACAGCGAGAACCTCGTCGCCGACGCAGTTGCCGGTCTCATCGCCGCCTACCTGGGCCCCGGGCGGGCAGTGGTGTCGTCTTTCAACGTGGACGCGGCGAACGCGGTGCGCGCCGTCGATCCGACCATCCCCACCGCTCTGGTCTGCGGGATCGTGCAGCCCGCCCAGGCGGTGGCCCGGGCCAGCGCGCACAAAATGGCAGGGGTGCACCCGTTCGACGCCATGTGCGACGCGGGCTTCGTGCGCCGGGCCCACGACGCCGGGCTGGCCGTCAACGTGTGGACCATCAACGATCCCGAGCGCATGTCGGAGCTGCTCGCCATGGGCGTGGACGGGCTCATCACCGACGTCCCCGACGTAGCCCGAGCCGTCATCGACGCCGCCTGATCCCACCCGACGGGCCCGCTCGGCCTCTCAGGGCAGGACGAGGCGCAGAGCCTCGGGCGCCCAGCGGATCCTGAGCCGGGGGGCTGCGCCGAGGTGGTCGCCGTCGGCCTGGTAGGGGACGGGCGGATCCGCGGCAACGGTGAGGTCGCGCAGGCCTTCGTGCACCCTCACGCCCGGCATGCCCCTCACATCTCCGGAGCCCAGCGCCCTGACAGCCACCGGCAGCAGCCGGTGCAGAGACAGGCTGGTGAGGGTCACCGCGGCCAGCGGCTCGTCCAGTCCGATGCCTGGCGCGAGGTCGAAGCTGCGACTGCCCAGATAGGTGTAGGGGTCGGCGTTCAGCACGACCGTGAACAGACCTTCGGCCAGAGTCTCGCCGTCAGCGTCGAGAACCAGCATGGGCGGCCGCCGCCGGTTGGCCCGGCGCAGCCAGGTGGTGATGGTCGCGTAGATGAACAGGGGATGCCCGGCCCAGCGCTTCCACGTGCCGCGGCTCTCCACCTGCTCCACAACGGCCGCGTCGAAGCCGATGCCGCAATGGAACAGGAAGTATCGCCCATCCACGGCCCCCAGCCCGATCCTGGTTATCGCGCCGCGGTCCAGGGCGTCGAGGAGCTGGCCCGCGGCTTCGATCGGGTCGTCGGGCAGGCCGATGATGCGGGCGAAGACGTTGGTGCTTCCTCCCGGCAGGGCAGCCAGGGCGGTGTCGGTGCCGGCCAGGCCGTTGGCGGCCTCGTTGAGCGTGCCGTCGCCGCCCAGCACCACTACTACGTCGGTTCCCTCGGAGGCTGCCGAGCGGGCCAGCCGCGTGGCGTGGCCCCGCCGGGCGGTCTCGGCCAGGGTCACTTCATGGTCGGCCGACAGCGCCTTCTGGATCACCACGCGCCGTCGCCCCGTCACCGATGAGGCGGCCGAATTCACTAGCAGCAGCACCCGCATTCGCCCAGTCTGTCCGCTGGCGGGCCCGGCGCGCCGAAGCGCCCGAGGCAGGTCGGCAAAAGGGCGACGATTTTGTCGTCCGGCGGGGTTCGTTTCTACTCGAGCGCTGGCACACTTGGCGCCCATGAAGGTTGTCGTCTGCGTGAAGCAGATCCCCGATCCCGCCGATCCCGGCGCGCTGAACCCCGATACCAAGACGCTGCGGCGCGACGTGAAGCTCATCCTCGACGAGTCCGACTCGTACGGGGTGGAGATGGCCCTGCAGCTGGTGGACACCGCCGGCGAGGGCTCCGTGCATCTGGTGTCGATGGTGCCCAACGACGAAGTCAGCGGCCTGCGCACCGCGCTGGCCATGGGCGCCGACTCGGCCACCCTCGTCAGCGACGAGTCGCTGAAGGGCTCTGACGCCCTCGGCACGGCCCGCGTGCTCGCGGCGGCCATCGAGCGGGCCGAGCCCGACCTGGTGCTGGCCGCCACCGAGTCCAGCGACGGCTACACCGGCGTCGTGCCGGCCCAGCTGGCCGAGCTGCTGGGCCTGCCGTCGGTGACGTTCGCCAAGGAGGTCGCCATCGACGGCGGCACCGCCACGGTCCGGCGCCAGACCGAGGCCGGCGCCGACCTGGTCGAGTGCCCGCTGCCCGCGGTGGTGTCGGTCACCGCCGGGGTGGTCGAGCCCCGATACCCGTCGTTCAGGGGGATCATGCAGGCCAAGAACAAACCGGTCGACCATCTGAAGGTCAGCGACCTCGGGATCGCTGCCGAGGGGGTGGGCTGGGCCGGCGCCGGCCAGGAGATCATCGAGATCGCCGAGGCTCCCAAGCGGGCCGCGGGCGAGGTCGTGGTGGACGAGGGCGACGCCCACGAGCGCATCGTCGCCTTCCTCGACGACCTCAAGGTCATATAGAGGCCGAGCGGAAAGGCAGCAGTCCATGAGGATCTTCGCGAGGCCCATAGCGAGGCCGTGGCCCGAGCGGCCCGTGAGCGCAGCGAACAAGAGCGGGAAACAAAACGCTGCGCCGCGAGGTGTTGACACCCCCTCACGGACGCTCTGAGGAGACCCGAGCCATGGCACTTGACAAGATCTGGGTGTTCGGCGAGGCCGGCACCGATGGTGTGGCCACCATCACGCTCGAGATGCTGGCCAAGGCCCGCGACGTGGCCGGCACCGTCGAGGTGTTCCTCGGCGGCGACGGTGCAGCCTGCGCAGCCGAGCTCGGCGACCATGGCGCGGCCACGGTGTACTCCACCGGCGACCTCGGCGGGCGCATGCAGGGCGTGTCGGTCGCCTCGGCGGTGGCGGCCGCCGTCTCCTCGGGCGGCGTGCCCGCGCCCGACGCCTTCCTTCTCGGCACCACCTACGACGGCCGCGACGTGGCCGCCCGGCTCTCGGTGAAGCTCGATGCCAGCGTGCTATCGAACGTGGTGGACCTGCGTCTCGACGGCGACGCCCTGATCGGCACCGAGCCGGTGTTCGGCGGAACGCTCAACGTGACGTCCCGGTTCACCAATGGCGGACCCGACATCTGGCTGGTGCGCCCCAAGTCGTTCGAGCCCTCAGCGGTGGGCGGGCCGCCGGCGGAGGTTGTGGACCTGCCCGTGCCCGAGCTGGGCGCGGCCGGGGGCGCAAGGGTGCTGGACCGCTTCGCCGAGGAGTCCGAGGGCCCCAAGCTTGACGAGGCCGCCATCGTGGTCTCCGGCGGGCGGGGGCTCGGCTCCGCGGAGGCGTACTCCATGATCGAGCAGCTGGCCAAGGAGCTGGGGGCCGCGCCGGGGGCCAGCAGGGCCATCGTCGACGCGGGCTGGGTGCCATACAGCTACCAGGTTGGCCAGACCGGCAAGGTGGTCAAGCCCACCGTCTACATCGCCTGCGGCATCTCGGGCGCCACCCAGCATCTAGTGGGCATGAAGGGCTCCAAGAACATCATCGCCATCAACAAGGACTCCGAGGCACCGATCTTCGCGGTGGCCGACCTCGGCATCGTCGGCGACGTTCACAAGGTGATTCCCAAGCTGACCGAGGCCCTAGAAGGCCGCTAACGCAGCCAGCAACACGCGTGGCTAGGGTGGGCCTCAGCGCCCACCGCCGGTGGGCAATCCTGTCGAGAGAATGGGGGGCCCATGGTTGCTCTGCGTCAGGAGACCGAAGGCTTGGTCAACCCGACCCTGCCGTCTCCCATGCTGCAGCCCTACGAGGTGTGGGACCAGGACCTGTTCGACCGGGAGATGGTGCGGGTCTTCGCCCGCTCCTGGATCTGGCTGGGCGACACCGAGGACCTCGCCGAGCCCGGCGACTTCATCACCGGCCGCATCGGCTACCAGCCGGTCATGGTCATCAAGCAGGCCGACGGCAGCCTCAGGGGCTTCCTCAACAACTGCCGGCACCGGGCCTCGGGGCTGCTGTTCGAGCCGGCCGGCAACTGCGGCAAGACCATGACCTGCCCCTACCACAACTGGGCCTACTCGATCGACGGGCGCCTGATCGGGATCCCCGACCGCAAGCGCATGTATCCGGAGGGGTTCCCCGACGGCGAGTACGGCCTGGTCGAGTTCCGGGTCGAGGTGGCCTGGGGCAAGTTCGTGTTCGGCTGCCTCTCGCGCAAGACGGAGTCGTTCCGCGAGTACGTAGAGCCCCTGCTCGGGCGCTACGACAGGTACGGGTTCGAGAGGTTCAAGCGCTACCACCGCGAGCTGGACCAGGTCTACCCGATCAACTGGAAGGCGTTCATAGAGAACTCCAACGACGACTATCACGTGCGCTTCGTCCATTCCCGGCTGAACGATCGGAGCAAGTCGATGGACACCATCGTGCGGTTCGCGGGCAGGACCTGCAGCGGCTACAAGCCCCGGCGCCAGGACGTTAGCGGCGGCCGCACCGACCTGGGCGAAGAGGAGTTGGCCGGGGGCTACGCCGACTTCATCTATCCGAACGTGACCCCGCTGCCCCAGCCGACCATGGTCATGATGGTGCGGGCCGATCCGGTCGCTCCCGACCGCACCCGGCTGTTCTCTAGGATCTACGGCCTCGAGGAGTCGATCGAGGTCCAGAACCAACATCTCGACTCCCTGCACGAGACCAACCGCGAGGACACTGACATGGTCACGGTCCTCATGCAGAACCTGAGGTCGCCCTTCTACCGGGTCGGTCCACCCTCGGCTTGGGAGGGCCGGGCCGCACACATGATCAAGCAGATCCGCGCCGACGCGGAGGTCCCCCTCGACGACAACGAGTTCAGCGCCCCGACCCTGCTGTGAGAAACCGCGCTGGCGCGACCACGCCGAGGCGTTCGCTCGCCTGCTGCTGAGTTTCGCTAGTCTGGCCGCTGACTCCTCCGGGGTCCTCGAAGCAGTGGAGATTAATCCCCTGATCCTCAGTGACGAGCTGGGCCCGGTCGCCGCCGACTTCAAGGTGGAGGTCGCAAGATGAGCAAGAGCACGACCTATCCGGGCATCGTCGGAGGGCCGCGTGCCTGGCTGGCCCGTGAGCAGCGGGAGCTCTCCGACTGGGAGTATCGACTCAGCGAGACCGAAGTGGCCGAACTGGTCGACACCGCCAGGAGGCTCGACCGGTCCGCCCCCCAACCCATCGGATTCGCCGACCTGACCGTGGAGAGTTTCCCTCTTCCTTCCATGGCAGCCACGTTGCGGTCGGTCCTCGAAGAACTCCTCGAAGGCCGAGGGTTCGCGTTGATCCGCGGCGTGCCCACCGACGAACTGTCGGTGCGGGAGTCCGAGTTGCTGATGTGGGGTGTCGGCCTGCACCTCGGGATACCGATCCCGCAGAACGCGGCCGGCGACCTGGTGGTGCACGTGAGGGATCGGGGTCGGCGGTTCAGCGACCCGACGGTGAGGGCCTACGAGACCTCCGAGAGCCTGGAGTATCACACCGACTCGGGCGACATAGCCGGCCTGCTGTGCCTCAGGCCAGCCAAGCGCGGCGGCGTCAGCACGATCGCCAGTGCCACGGCCATACACGACGAAATGGTGCGGCGTCGCCCCGACCTGGCGCAGCTTCTCCACGAGCCGTGGTTGCGGGTGACCCTGCTGGAGAAGAAGATCAGGCGCCGGTCCATCTGCGAGCGGCTGGGCGACCGCCTCTACTTCGGCTATGGGCGCATGTACCTGGAGAGGGCCAGCCAGGAGAGTTCGGAGATACCGCCCCTCACCCGCGACCAGATCGCGGCGCTCGATCTCGTCGACGAGTTGGCCAACCATCCTGATTTCCGTCTGGACATGCACTTCTCGCCCGGCGACATCCAGTTCCTCAACAACTATGCGATCCTGCACGCCCGCACCGAGTATGAGGACTGGCCCGAGCCCGAGCGCTGGCGCGACCTGTGCCGCCTCTGGATAGTGCGCGAGGACATGCAGTTGCCCCCCAGCTTCCAGGAGAATGGCATCGTGGCGCGGACGGTCGCGTTCGGTCCGCGCGACGGCGGGCCGCCGAACTCGACCTAGGTCCGACGACGCCAACCACACCGACAGGAGATAGCGATGACCCCGCAGACCGATGTGTTGACCAGGATCCGGTCCCGCGTCGCCGAGGAGGACTCGCTCGTGCGGTCTCCGCTGCCCACCGACTTTGTCCAGCCGTGGGAGGTGTACGACCAGGAGCTGTTCGATCTGGAGATGGTGCGGGTGTTCGGGCGGTCCTGGGTGTGGCTGGGCGACACCGAGGACCTGGTCGAGCCCGGGGACTTCATAACCGGCACGATCGGGTACCAGCGGGTGGTCGTCATCCGCCAGCAGGACGGGTCGCTGAAGGGGTTCCTGAACAACTGCCGGCACCGGGCTTCGGGCCTGGCGTTCGAGCCGGCCGGCAACTGCGGACGGACCCTGACCTGCCCGTACCACCACTGGGCGTATTCCATCGACGGGACCCTGGTCGGGATCCCCGACAAGAAGCGCATGTACGGAGACGACTTCCCGATGCAGGACTACGGCCTGGTGCCGATCAGGGTCGCGGTGGCGTGGGGGAAGTTCGTTTTCGGGTGCCTGTCGCGCAAGGCGCCGTCGTTCGAGGAGTGGGTGGGTCCGCTCGACGAGCGCTACCGGCGCTACGGCTTCGAGCGCTATCACCGGTTCCATCGTGAGCTTGACGAGGAGTACCGGTTCAACTGGAAGCTGCTGGTCGAGAACGCCAACGACGACTACCACGTCAGGTTCGTGCATCGTCGCAACAATCCCGTGGCGGCGACGATGGACACCGAGCCGTACTGGGCCGGCCGCACCACCAGCGGCTACAAGCCCCGCAAGCAACACGTCGACATCACCGGGGGGCGCTCCGATCTGCCCGAGCGCGACCTCAGGGGAAGCTACGCCGACCACATCTACCCCAACCTGGTGCCGCTGCCCAAGCCCTCCTTCATCTGGATGGTGCGCATCGACCCGATAACGCCCGAGCGCACCAGGATGTTCTCGCGGGTGTACGGCCTGACCCGCGACATCGACGAGCAGAACGCCGCCATCCGACTGCTCGAGATGGCCAACAAGGAGGACACCGACATGATCACCATCCTCATGGAGCACCTGCGGTCGCCGTTCTACCGGGCCGGGCCGGCCACGACCTGGGAGGGCCGGGCCACCCATCTGATTCGCCTGGTCCGCCAGGACGTTGAGACCCCTCTGGCGCCCGACGAGTTCGAGGGCGTCGTCACCTAGTCGCTGTCATCCGGGCGTCGTCACCTGGTCGTCGTCACCTGGTCGCCGTCACCTGGTCGCTGTCATCCGGGCGTCGTCACCTGGGTGCCAGCCCCGGGGTCGCCGGGCCGATGCAGGTCAGTCGATCGCGGCTTCGAGCGCGTCCTGATGGTGGCAGGCGGCGTGGCGGTCGCCGGAGCCGGCGGTCCCGCCCAGCTCCGGGGCCTCCTCCTCGCATCGCTGGCGGGCGTCGGCGTCGAGCTCGCGGTACAGCCAGCACCGGGAGCGGAACGGGCAGCCCCGATCAACCTGGCCGATCGGCAGGTCCCCCTTGGCGATCCTGGAGATCTCCTGCTCGCGCCGGCGGCCCAGCACCGGCGCGGCCGCCAGCAGTGACACGGTGTAGGGGTGCCGGGGCTGGCGCAGGACGTCGTCGACCGCGCCGGTCTCGACCAGCCGGCCGACGTACATGACCGCCACCGAGGAAGTGAGCTGGGGCAGCAGGGCGAGGTCGTGGGTGATGAACAGGTAGGTGAGGTCGGTCTGCTCCTGCAGGTCCCTCAGCAGGTCCACCACCTGAGCCTGGATCGAAACGTCGAGGGCGCTGGTGGGCTCGTCGCAGATGAGGATCAACGGCTCGACTGCCAGGGCACGGGCCACGCACACCCGCTGGCGCTGGCCCCCGGACAGCTCGTGGGGGTACCGCTTCACGAACGACGCGGGCAGGCCCACCTGCTCCAGCAGCCGCTCGACCCGCTCGGACCGGTGGTGGCTGTCTCCGATACCGTGGATGTGCATCGGCTCGGCGACGATGCTGCCCACGCTCTGGCGGGGGTTCAGGCTCGAGTAGGGATCCTGGAAGACGATCTGGATCGAGCGGGACAGCCGGCGGCTGAGGCGCCGCGACGGCGACCGGGCCGCTTCGGGACGCTCGCCCACGGAGATCTCGCCACTGGTCAGCGGGGCCAGGCTGATGATGCTGCGCCCGAGGCTCGACTTCCCGCAGCCGGACTCGCCCACAAGGCCGACCGAGCTCCGCACGCCCAGCGTCAGCGAGGCGCCGTCCACGGCCCGCACCTCTCCCTTCGTGCCGACCCTGATAGCCCGCTCGCCGTAGTACACCTTCACATCGGTCAGCCGCAGGACGGTGTCGTCGTGGCCGTCGACCGGATGGAAACTGCGGCTGCCGGAGTCGCGGCTCCTCAGCACGGCCCGTCCCCGTTGGTCTCGGAAAGCCAGCAGCGGGAGCTGTGCTGGGGTGCGACGCGGAACACCGGCGGCTCCGCGTCCTCACATCTCGGCTGCACGTCAACACAGCGCAGATGGAACGGGCAGCCCGGCGGCAAGGCGCGGGGATCGGGCGGGTGCCCCGCGATGGGCACCACGTCGGGCCCGTCGATCACCGGGACCGACGAGATCAGGGCCCGGGTGTATGGATGGCTCGGCGAGTTGATCACCGTCTCGGTGCTGCCCGACTCGACGATCCGGCCCGCGTACATGACGATGATCCGGTCCGCGAACTCCGACACGAGCGCGAGGTCGTGCGTGATGAACAGGATCCCCGAACCGTGTTCGCGCTGCATCTGGCCCAGCAGGTCGATCACCTGGGCCTGCAGCGTCACGTCCAGGGCCGTGGTCGGCTCGTCGGCGATCAGCAGCGCCGGGTCTCCGATGGTGGCCATGGCGATCATCGTCCGCTGGCGCATGCCCCCGCTCAGCTCGTGGGGATAGGCGCTCGCGCACCACTCCGGGTCTCCGATGCCCACCTCGTCGAGCGCGGCGATCACCCTGGTCCGGGTCTCGGTTCGAGACAGGCGCTGGTGCAGGGCCAGGCCCTCCCCGATCTGCCGCCCGATTCGCATCGTCGGGTTGAGGCTGCTCTGAGGGTCTTGGAAGATGACGCCGATCCGCCAGCCCAACAGGTCCTTGAGCCGCGACCGGCGATTCGGCCCCAGCAGGCTGACCGACTCGAAGTCGAGCCTGCTGGCCTGGATCGTCGCGTCCTGGGTGTGGAACAGCCCCAACATCCCGAGCACGGTGGCGCTCTTGCCCGAGCCCGACTCGCCCACCAGCCCCACCGTCTCGCCCGGGCCCACCTCGAAGGTGATCCCTCGCACGGCGTGCAGCGGCCCGGCGCTGGTGCGGAAGATCACGTTGAGCTCGTCGACGTCCAGGACGCGGTCCGTCTCACGGTCTGGGGACTGGGTCGGCGCGCTCATAACGGCCCTATGAGGCCCGTATCCGCTGCGTGGGGTCGAGCTGGTCCCGCAGCCAGTCCCCGAGTGTGTTCATGGCCAGCACGATCAGGGCCAGGGCCAGGCCTGGGAGCACGGTGAGCCACCACGCCTGCTGCATCAAATCCCGGCCCTCGGAGATCATCAGGCCCAGCTCGGGGTTGGGCGGCTGCACGCCCAGCCCCAGGAAGCTCAAGGCGGCCGAGAACATGATCAGCCGGGGCACGAACAGCGTGACGATCACGATGATCGACGGGAACACGTTGGGCAGCAGGTGCCGCGACAGGATCCTCAGATTGGAGGCGCCGATCGCGTTGGCCGCGTCGATGTAGGTCTCCTCGCGGATGGCCAGCACCTCGCCGCGCACAATCCGGAAGTAGAACAGCCAGGACCCGACCCCCAGTATCAGGATCAGGTTCCGGAACGAGGCGCCCACGGATGCGGCCACGGCCAGGGCCAGCACCACGAACGGGATGGCCTGCTGGACGTCGGCAACGCGGCCGAACACGAAGGCGGCGATACGGCCGTCGTAGTAGCCCGAGAGGATCCCCGCAGTGACTCCCACCCCGCCGCCCACCAGCATGGCCGCGAAGCCGATGATCAGCGAGGACCGTACGCCGTACAGGATCCGGGTGAACAGGTCGCGCCCCACCGAGTCGGTCCCCAGAAGGTTGGTCAGCTTGCCGTCCTCGGACCATGCGGGCGGGTGCAGGCGCTCCACCACGTCGGTGTCGAGCGGATCGTGCCAGGTGATCAACGGTGCCAGTACCGCGGCCAGGATCATGATACCGAGCAGGCAGGCAGCCAATATCACCGCGATGCGGCGCCGGCGCCCGCGGCTGGACGACCGCTCCAGGTCTGGCGGCTCGCCGGAGTCGTCCGCCTCCGAGCGCCGGGCCGCGGCTGTGAGCGCCTGGCGAGCCACCACCGGCGGGCTCATCGCACCCTCACCCGGGGATCGATCAGGGCGTAGGTCAGGTCCAGGAGCATGTTGGTGGTGAGCACGACCAAGCTCACCACCACCACATATGCCTGGACCAGGGCCAGATCGCGGCCCAGGATGGCGATGTAGGCCAGCCGACCCACGCCCGGGTAGGCGAAGATGACCTCGGCGATGAGGGCGCCCGACAGTATCGCCCCCACCTCGAAGCTGATCACGGTGATGACCGGGATCGAGGCGTTCCTGGTGACGTGGCGCCTGAACACCCGCAATCCGCCGAGGCCCTTGGCGCGAGCGGTGCGCACGTAGTCGCGCTCAAGCACCCCGATGAGGCTGGACCGGAAGATCCGCACGATCGACGGGATGGTCGGCAGGGCGATCACGATCCCGGGCATGACCAGGTGGCGCCAGTCCCCAGCGCCCGAGATCGGCAGCAACTCGAGGCGAACCCCGAGGATCAGCAACAGCATGATGCCGAGCCAGAAACCGGGGGTGGCCTGGCCCAGGACGGCCACGAAGCGGGCCGCTTGGTCAATCCACGTACCCTTCTTGATCGCGGCCAGCGCCCCGAGCGGAGTTCCCACCGCCAGCGCGAGGCCCAGGCCCACCAACCCCAGCCTCAGGCTGGCCGGCGCCCGTTCCAGAATGAGGTCCAAAGCGGGCCGCGAGTGCTGCCAGGAGTCGCCGAAGTCGCCCTGCGCGACCCGCCCGACGAACTTGACGAACTGCACCGGCAGCGGGTCGTTGAGCCCGTGCTTGTCGCGGATGTTGTCGATGGCCTCCTGTCCGGCGTCGATGGGCAGCAGCGACGCGGCCGGGTCGCCGGTGGCCAGCAGCAGTCCGTGCACGAGGAACAGGACGCCGACAAGAACTAGGACGTTGTAGGAGAGCCGTCTAAGTATGAAGCGAGCCATCGCGACTGTTCGCCGATGTCAGGCTCGCCCGTCTACGAGTTCGCCCGTCTACGAGTTCACCCGCCTACGAAAGACACGCCGGTGGCAAGGATGAATCCCTTGGCGTGCGGCTGGAAGCCGGTGATCACGTTCTGGTTGATGCCGACTCGGCTGGGCTCGGTCCACAGGTAGACCGCGAACGGATCGTCGTGGAGGAAGTCGGTGATCTGCTTGAGCACCGCCCTGCGCTCGTCCAGGTCGAGAGTGACCTTGTCCCTGGCGAGCAGCTCGTCCATGTCGGGGTTCGAGTAGACGCTTATCAGGCCGCCAGTCCGGAGCAGCAGGTCCGGGGCCGTCTCGGGATTGTTCCAGCTGCTCACCCGAATGCCCGGGTAGCTCTTGGCCAGCCAGCGTTGGTTGCCGATGGTGGTGTTGATCACCTCGAGCTTGGGCCTGATCCCGATCTCCTCGAAGTCGCCCATCACCGCCACCACGGTGTCGAGGTTGGTGGCGTGGGTGGCCAGGATGTCGAGGTGGAACCCGTCGGGATACCCGGCCTCGGCCAGTAGCTGCCTGGCCAGGTCGGGATCGTACGGGTACGGCTCGTCGTCGGCGGGGTACCCGAACCCGGGCCGGCCGAAGGGCTGGCCCAGTCCGGTGGCGTCGCCGCCCATTAGGGAGTCGATGATGGCCTGCCTGTTTACGGCATGGTTGAGCGCCTGGGCGACCCGCTTGTCCTGCAGCGCGGTGTACTGCACGGCCTGATCGCCGGTGGCCGCTTCAGCGTCGGTGCCGATCCCGATCCGGTTGATGATCATCCAGAACGGCTTGGCGTCGTAGAAGCTGACCAGGGTGAGACCGGCGTTGTCGATGACCGATCTCTGGTCGGCGGGGACGGTGTCGGCGATGTGCACCCCGCCCGTTGTCAACTCGGCCACCCGGACCGTCGCCTCGGGGATCACCCGGATTCGCACTTCCTCGACCATCGGCTGGCCCTTGGGGCTGTCGGGCCAGTAGTTCGGGTTGCGCCTGACGACGGTCTCGTCGTCGACGGTGTAGGACACGAACACGAACGGGCCGGTGCCCACCGGGTTGGCCTCGACGCCCTCGTCGCCAACTTCGGCGTAGTAGCCGGGCGGGATCATCATCAGCCTGGTGAGGGCGTAGAGCAGGTTCGCCTCGGGCCGGTTCAGGTGGAACACGACGTTGTAGTCGTCGACGATCTCGACCGAGTCGATCGAGCCGAACTGGCGGCGCAGGTGCGAGCCGTGCTCCTCGGACTGGATCCGCTCGGCGCTGACCTTCACCGACTCGGCGTTGAAGGGCTCGCCGTTGTGGAACTGCACGCCCTCCCTCAACTCGAACACCAGCGTCGAGTCGTCGGGGAACGACCAGCTGCTGGCCAGGCTGGGCACGAGCGCGCCCGAGGTGTCGAGGGCGATGAGCGAGTCGTACATGGTCTGGACGATGGTCTCGGGCTCGACGCCTCTGGCGAAGTTGGGGTCGAGCCGCTGCGGGTCGCGGTCCTGCGCGATCACCAGGGTGGTGGGGATGTCCTCGGCTTCTGGTTCTGCCGCGGCTGCCGCAGCCGCGGCAGCAGCTTCCTCAGCCGCCGCGGCGGCGGCTGCCTCGGCCTCGGCTTGAGCGGCCGCGGCTGCTTCGGCCTCGGCCCGAGCCGCCTCCAGCTGCCCCTCAAGCTCGGCCATGAGCTCGGGGTCCACGGCCCCCTCGGCCTCGGCCATGGCCGCCTCCAGGGCCGCCTCAGCCTCGGCTGCCTTGGCGGCGGCCGCTTCGGCCTCGGCGGCGGCGGAATCGGCCTGGGCCTGAGCCGCCTTGAGCGCGGCGTTGTCCGCTGCGCTGGTGTCCGGGGCCGCCTCTTCGTCGTCGCCTCCGCACGCGGACGCGACTACGGCTAGCACGAACACGCACGCCAACATTCGCAGCAGGCGGTTGGCGGCTGGTGCACCGAAAGTTCTCATCAGTTATGTCCCCCTTGATCGAGCTTGTCTGTCCCCGTCGGGGCGCTGCGCGGCGCGTCGAGCGGGGAGACGGCGATGCTAAGGGACGGCGTAGGGGTCTGTCCACTGGGCCACCACCTTGTGGACATCTGTCCACTTTGCGGGCAGCGGTCGCTGCGCCGCGATTGCTAGGTCGGCGCCGAGGGAATCACACCAGGGGCCAGGGCCATCTGTGGCCGTGGCCGTCGGCCGGGAACCGGCCCGCGGTCAGGAGCGTCTCGGTGCGGGCCAGGGTCGCGTCGCGCTCCTGGGGTGTGAGCGTGGCGGCCAGCGGCTCGGGAATGCCCTTCTCCAGGAGTCCCCCCAGGTCCACTCGCACCTGGTCGGGCAGCCCCTCCCCGGCGAAGTCCCAGATCACGGTGCGCAGTTTGAACTGGCAGTGAAACGACAGGCCGTTGTCGATGGCCCAGATCGTGCCGTCGGTTCCGAGCAGGCAGTGCCCCGACTTGCGGTCGGTGCTGTTGATCACGATGTCGAGTGCGCAAACGCGCTGCAGCTCCGGCCTGAACCGCTCCTCGGCCACCAGGGTGAAGTAGTGCTCCTCAAAGAGCGCGGGCATGAACAGTTGCAGCGAGCCCGCGTTGAAGGGCAGGTCGTCTCGCACCACCGTGGGAGGTACCAGGCCCCATCCCAGCGCCCTGTCGACGAGGAACGCCCCCGCCTCGCGATGGGCCAGGCCCGAGGGGAAGTCCCACAGCGGCCGCTCACCCCGAATCGGCTTGTAGATGGCCTGGGCGTCGAGCCCGTCGTGGGCCACGTCCACCAGGAACGTGACATTGGAGCTGTAGGGCATCTTTCCCCTCAGTTCCACGTCCCCCTCGGCCAGCAGGTCCAGGGCCCGATCGGTCTCTATTGGGGGCCGGTCCCTGATGGGCGACTGGTGCCCGGCGTCGGGGGTGCCGGTCCCCGTGGTCATCGGGCCGGCGGAGTCAGCGGCGGCGCAGCCGTCAGTTGTGGCACGGGCACCAGTCCGCGTTGGACGGCTCCAGGGGGCGCAGGCAGTAGGGGCACGGGGGACGTCCGGCGGCCACCACCGCCCGGGCCCGTGACACCAGCGCGCTGACCTGGGCCCGGGAGAGCGTGAAGCGAGCGGAGGCCCCGGCGGTGTCGGGATCCTCGACCTGTTCTTCGGCCACCAGGATCACCAGGTCCCTGCCGTCGTCGTAGGCGATGCCCAAGGCGCCGATGGTCCAGGCCTCCACTACCGGCTCGCGCATGTCGAGGTCGCCGGGTGGCTCGCCCGCGTCGGCCTCGGGAAGCTGGCGCAGCACCCGGTCCAGGTACTCGGCCAGTGCGGCGGCCTGCTGCTTCTCGAACTTGAGCGACACGAGTTCGCCCTCGGCCAGGCACTGCAGGTAGAAGACCCGCTCGCCCTTGGGGCCGAGCGTGCCGACGGTAAGCATCTCGACCGCCTCGAAGTGGAACGACTCGCTCACGGCTGTGCCTTGGGCGCGCTCACGACGGGCGCAGCGAGCCGAGATCGCCGCCCCCGCGTGCGGCACTGCGGCAGCCCGCTCTGTGGCTCATGACACCCTTAGCCCCGCGAGGTCGTCGCCGGTGTTGTTCACGGTGAGAAGCATCGGGCCGGCGGGGTGGTAGGCGATGGCCGTCACCGAGCAGGGCGAGACCACGATTCGCTGGAACAAATCCAACGGAGTGCCGGCCGCAGCCGCGGCCACGGCCTTGATCACGTCGGCATGGGACACGGCCACCACCGTCTCGCCGGAGTGGCGGGCCGTGATGGCGGACACCGCGTCCAGGGCGCGGGCCTGCATCTCGGCGAACGACTCCCCGCCGGGGAAGCGGAACCCGCTCGGGTGGCGCTGCACGGTGGTCCACTCCTTGCGCCGGCTCAGGTTCTTGAGCTTGCGGCCCGTCCACCGGCCGAAGTCGCACTCGATCAGGCCGGCGCTCTTGCGAACCCTCAGGCCACAGGCACGCGCGATGGGTGCCGCGGTCTCTACGGCGCGCTCCATCGGTGAGGCGTACACGGCCTTGACCCGGGCCAGCCCGGCCAGACGCTCGGCCACCCGGCGGGCCTGCACGAGACCCTCGGGCGCCAAGTGCAGCCCCGGAGCCCGGCCCGGCAGCACCGATCCCGTTGTGGGCGTCTGCCCGTGGCGCACGAACAGCACCAAACAAACGGGGGGTGCGGCAGCATCAGAGGCCGGTTTGGCCGCGCCGCGAGCATGGCTGGTGGTCATGGTGACCGCCAACGTAGCCTCAACGCTCGTGGAGTCCCCCGGCCGGCGCCTGGTCCTCGCCGAGGTGGCCTCTGAGGTGGCCGCGTGCCGGACCTGCCCCCGGCTGGTGGATTGGCGCGAGCGGGTCGGGCGCGAGAAGCGGGCCGCCTACCGCGACGACGAGTACTGGGCCCGGGGTGTGCCGGGATTCGGCGATCCCGACGCCCACCTTCTGGTGGTGGGTCTCGCGCCCGCGGCCCACGGCGCCAACCGCACCGGCCGCATGTTCACCGGCGACCGCTCCGGCGACTGGCTATACCGGGCCCTGCACCGGGCCGGCTACGCCAACCAGCCCCGCTCGACCGGCCTCCACGACGGGCTCGCCCTCATCGCAGCCTGGATCACGTCGCCGGTGAAGTGCGCGCCTCCGGCTAACAAGCCCACCACCGCGGAGCGGGATGCCTGCATGCCGTTCATGCGCCGCGAGCTGGCGGCGCTTGCGGCGTTGAAGGTGGTGGTCGTTCTGGGCAGCTTCGCCCACCAGGTGGTGTGGCGCGAGCTCGGTTCGGGCCCCCGCCCCCGCTTCGGCCACGGCGCCGAGGCGCCTCTGCGCGGCGGTCTGACGCTGCTGTGCAGCTACCACCCCAGCCAGCAGAACACGTTCACCGGCCGCCTCACCGAGCCCATGCTCGACGCGGTGTTCGCGCGGGCCAGAGCGCTTGCCTGAGGCCGAGCGGGCAGGCCGCAGCAGCCGAGCACATCACTGGGCGCCAAGCGAGGCCGGGGCCCGAGCGGCCCGTGAGCGCAGCGAACCAGGGCGGGAAACACAACGCTGCATCGCGAGGACGGTCACACCTACCGGCGCTTGGCTCGAACGCCAGCAGGTAGCCTCAGAGCCGCTATGAGCCCGCGCCTTCGTCCTGTCTGGGGTCTCGCCGCGGCAGTGGTGCTGGTGGTGGCCGGATGCGGTACCAGCGCCGATCCCGACACCTGGGACGAGGCCGAGCAGGACGAGCGCTTCGTCGACGACGACCAGTACCCGGCCAAGTCCGCGGTGGAACACAACTTCATGTTGTCGTGTGTGGAGGCCAACAACAGGAACCTCACGGAGCCTGAGTCCCGGGTGCTGTGCCGGTGCTCCTTCGACGGGCTGCGCGGTCAGCTGACGCTGCAGCAGTTCAAGTCGCTCGACAAGGAGCTGCGCGAGTCCCCGAACCCGAGCGATCTCGAAGACGAGCCTGAGGACTCATGGGACGACACCGCGGAGGATATTCTGAGGACGTGCGCCGAGAGGGTCGATTCCTGAGGCCTTCGCACCCGTCCCCCTGTCGGTGGCCGCGGCCGGCGCCGGGGCCATGACAGTCATGCCCGCTGTCGAGGAACTGCCGCTCATCATCTCCGTAGACGACCACGTAATGGAGCCCAAGGACCTCTGGCAGCAGCAGCTCCCGCCGTCGATGCGGGCGAGGGGCCCCAGAGTTGTGCAGGAGAAGGTGAGGCTGCACTTCACCGGCGGCCATTACGGCTTCGAGCGCAACGACCCCGACGGCCACTGGTGCGACGTGTGGCTGTTCGAGGACAGCGTCACCCCCACCGGCCTGCTGCACGGTCCCGCGGGGATGCCCCGCGAGGAGCAGCGCAACGTGGCCGCCCGCTACGAGGACCTCCGCCCCGGCACCTACGAGCAGACGGCCCGGCTCGCCGACATGGCCCTCAACCATGTGGAGGCGGCCATCAACTTCCCCAACATCTTCCCCCGATTCTGCGGGCAGGGGTTCCTCGAGCGCGACGACAAGGAGCTCGCGGCCGAGTGCCTGCGCATCTACAACGACTGGATGATCGACGACTGGGGCGGCGGAGCCGGGCGGGGCCGGCTGATACCGCTGGCGCTGCTGCCGCTGTGGGACACCCAGATGGCCGCGGCCGAGGTGCGGCGCTGCGCGGCCAAGGGCTGCTTCGCGGTGGCCTTCTCGGAGAACCCCTCCAAGCTGGGCTTGCCGTCGATGTACACCGGCGCCTGGGACCCGGTGTGGCAGGCCTGCGAGGAGTCCGACACCACGGTGTCCATGCACATTGGCTCGTCGTCGTCGATGCCGTCGACCTCCGCTGATGCCCCGCTGGCCACGTCCATGTCGCTGTACGCCCAGAACGCCGAGGGCTCAATGGTGGACTGGGTGTTCTCGGGCACGCTGCAACGCTTCAAACAGATCAAGATCACCTACGCCGAGAGCCAGGTCGGCTGGATGCCGTTCCAGGTGGAGCGCATGGACTCGGTGTTCCGGGAGGGACGGGGCGGCGTGGGTGGCGACGGCCCGCTTCCCAGCGAGGTCGTGCAGGGCCGGGTCTTCGGCTGCATCTTCGACGACCTGGTCGGGCTCAAGCAGCGACACGACGTGGGCATCGACCAGATCCTCTTCGAGACCGACTACCCCCACTCAGACGGCACCTTCCCGCACTCCCGCAAGGTGGCCCACTCGATGTTCGCGGCGGTGGGGATGGACGCTGCCGAGTGCTACAAGGTGTTGCGGGGCAACGCCATCAACGCCTACGGCCTGCACCGCTTCGGCATCCACGACTAGCGGACGCACCGCCGCGAGACTGCGGGGGAGTCACGCGCTCGAACGAGAGGCGGATGAGGCGCGGCTCGCAGGGACAACTGAGGGGATGACCGATGCCTGAGCGACACACGGTGCTGGTGGCTGAGCCGCTGGGAGCGGCCGGGGTGGACCGCCTCCGCTCCGATCCCGATGTCGATGCCGTGTTCGCAGAGAGCCAGAGCCGGCCGGAGCTGCTGGAGTCGGTGCGGGACGCGGCCGCGCTGATCGTTCGCAGCGGCAGCCGGGTGGACGCCGAGCTGATCGCGGCCGGCCCTGGCCTGCGAGTGATCGGCCGCGCCGGAGTCGGTGTCGACAATATCGACCTGGCGGCCGCGGCCGAGAGGGGCATCGCGGTGGTCAACACCCCGGAGGCCAACACTCTGGCCGCGGCCGAGCACGCCTTCGCCCTCATGCTGGCGACCGCCCGCCACGTCACCGACGCCCACAACTCGCTGTTGGCTGGCAATTGGGAACGCAAGCAGTACGTGGGCGTGCAGCTGGCCGGCGCCACGCTGGGCCTGGTCGGCTTCGGACGCATCGGAAGAGCGGTGGGCCACCGGGCGCTGGCCTTCGAAATGGCCGTACTGACAACCGATCCGTACATCCCGGCCCAGGTGGCCCAGGACCACGGTGCCAGGATGGTCGAACTTCCCGGGCTGCTGGCCGCATCCGACTTTGTGAGTCTCCACGCGTTGGCTCAGGAGGATGGCTCCGCGCTGCTGGACGAGGCCGCGTTGGCGACCATCAAGCCGGGCGCGATCGTGGTGAACGCGGCCAGGGGCAGCCTCATCGACTCCGCCGCGGCCCGGGCCGCCCTCGACGACGGCCGGCTCGGCGGTCTCGGCCTCGACGTCTACGACCAGGAGCCCCCGCCGCCCGACCATCCCCTGATCGGCCACCCAAGGGTCGTGCACACCCCCCATCTCGGTGCCAGCACCGGGGCAGCTCAGCGCGACGTGTCAGTACAAGTAGTGGCCAAGGTTCTCGCCGCCCTCAACGGCCAGCCAGTGGAGACCGTCCAGCCCGCCCCATAGCCGCGCAAGTCGAGGTCGAGCGATGAACAGTGAGAGTCGGTGGCTGTCCCGGCTCGGCTGGCCCGCACGAATTGCAGCCGCACTCATGCTGGCCGCCACCGCGGCGGCCTGCGGGATGCCCGACAGCGCCGAGCTGGTTACGGATCTGGAATCTCCGGTATCCGCGGTTGAGTCCGAGAGCACAGCCGAGGCTCCGTCAGCGTCTGTGCCGACGACGTCTGTGCCTGAGGTGTCTGTGCCGACGCCGTCTGTGCCGACGACGTCTGTGCCGACGACGTCTGTGCCTGAGGTGTCTGTGCCGACGACGTCTGTGCCTGAGGTGTCTGTGCCGACGACGTCTGTGCCTGAGGTGTCTGTGCCGTTGACGTCGGCTCCCTCCGTGTCTGTGCCGACGACGTCTGTGCCTGAGGTGTCTGTGCCGACGACGTCTGTGCCTGAGGTGTCTGTGCCGACGACGTCTGTGCCTGAGGTGTCTGTGCCGACGACGTCTGTGCCTGAGGTGTCTGTGCCGACGACGTCGATTCCGTCGGTGTCCCTACCGTTGGCGCCCGAGAATGACGCGGGCTATGACCGGGACGACTGGGGTCCGCACAACAGCGGGCTGTGCCGCGGGGCGGTCGGTTCGCCCGACCCGTACACCGGCACCCCCATCGATTCCTGCAACGTCGATCATGTGGTGGCCTTGCACGAGGCGCACGAGTCGGGCGGCTGGGCCTGGCCTGCGAACCAGAAGCAGCAGTTCAGCCAAGCCCCGGACAATCACCTGGCCTCGCGGGCCTGCGTGAACCAGTCCAAGGGCGGCGACGACATCTCCGAGTGGTCGGACGCCGACATCGCCGCGTCGTCAGCATGCGGCGGCGGGTACTCAGTCACCCCGGCGGGACGATGCCTGCTGGCTCGGATCACGGTGTCCGTCAAGTCGGCGTGGGGCCTCACCGTGGACCAGGCCGAAGCGGACGCCCTCGCTGCCATGCTGGCCAGATGCGGCGACCAGGCGCCTGAGTTCTCGACCGGGCTCCAGAACACGCCGACAACGACCTCGCCGCCGCCCACAACCGCGCCGCCGACCACTGTCCCCCAACCGGACGGGTGCGTGATCGCGGCGAAGACCGCGGCCGAGTACGACGCTGTCCCCGGCATCGGAGAGGTGCTCTCCGGCCGGCTGGTAGCAGCTCAGCCGTTCTCCAGCCGCGCCGACCTCGAAGCGGTCAGCGGCATCGGCCCCGCCAGATCCGAAGCCGTCTGGTCACACTTCTGCGGGTCGTAGCCCGGGCCGCCGCCCATTGCGCCGAGCCCAACCAGCGGCCGCGATCCAGTCTGGCGCGTTGAGAGCGCTGGCACCGACGGGATCGGCGGTACGGAACGCGTCATAGCCCCAGCAGAGGATCACGAGATCGCTCCGCACCGCGCATGGGCCCGCGGCTATGTCGATGAATCTGCCCTCGGGCGGGTCGGCACTGCCGTAGTTGTCCCGGCCCCAGCACGCGATGGTGTCGTCGCTGCGGATCCCGCACGTGAGAAACGCGCCGGCGGAAGCCGCCTTGAAGGTGCCTTCGGGCGGGTCGGCTTGATCGTGTTGGTTGTCGCCCCAGCATTCGATGGTGTCGTCGGTGCGTACCGCGCAGGTGTGGTTCGTACCGGCGGAGACCGCCTTGAAGGTGCCTTCGCGCGGGTCCGACTGCCCGTTCCCGTTGCTGCCCCAGCATTCGATGGTGTCGTCGGTGCGCAGCCCGCAGGTGTGGTTCGTACCGGCGGAGACCGCCTTGAAGGTGCCTTCGCGCGCGTCCGACTGCCCGTTCCCGTTGCTGCCCCAGCATTCGATGGTGTCGTCGGTGCGCAGCCCGCAGGCGTGGCTCGGGCCTGCCGCAACGGCCTTGAATGTGCCGTCCCGATCGCCCGGCCGAACCTGTTCGACCGGACCCCTCTCGCCCCCGCCCCAGCAGGTGACGGTGTGGTCGGTGCGGAGTCCGCAGGCGTACAAGTAGCCGGCTGTCACGGCCTCGAAGGTGCCGGCGGGCGGATCCCACCACCAGACCCAGGAGATGTAGTTGGAGCCCCAGCAGGTGATGGTGTCGTCGGTGCGCAGCCCGCAGGTGGGCTGGTTGCGGGTCTCGGTGACGGCCTTGAAGCCTCCGTGGGGAACGTCGAGCTGGCCGGCACCGTTGCCCCAGTTGGAGTGGTTGTCCCAGCATTCGATAGTGCCGTCGGTGCGAAGGGCGCAGGTGTGGTAGTTGTCGGCGGCGATGGCCTTGAAGGTGCCCTCGGGGGCGTTGGAGTCGGAGCCCCAGCATTCGATGGTGCCGTTGGTGCGAAGGGCGCAGGTGTGGTATTCGCCGGCGGCGATGGCCCTGAAGGTGCCCTCGGGTGGATCGGGGGCCCGCGACCGGCTATGGCTGCTCCAGCATTGGACGGTGCTGTCGGCGCGAATCCCGCAGGCGTGGTCGTCGCTGACCGCGACGGCCTTGAAGGTGCCCTCGGGGGCGTTGGACGAATCGCCCCAGCATTGGAGGGTGTCGTCGGTGCGAAGCTGGCAGCCGTTGTAGAAGCGGGCGACGACAGCCTTGAACCTGCCCCCACGCTCATAGCGCTGCCCCCAGCAGGTGACGGTGTCGTCGCGCTGCAGCCCGCAGCTGTAGTCAGAGCTGGCTGCGACGGCCTTGAAGGTGCCGTCGGGCGGGTCAGACTGGCCGTGGTTGTCCAGGCCCCAGCATGTGATCGTGCGCTCGGTGCGCAGCGCGCAGGTGTGATGGTTGCCGGCAGCGACGGCTTCGAAGGTGCCGTCGGGCGCGTCGGACTGGCCGTAGTAGTTGTGTCCCCAGCATGTCGCGGCCCCGTCGCTCTGTATTGCGCAACTGTGGCTTCCGCCGGCGGCAACGTCCTTGTAGGTCGCTGGCGACGGTATGGGTCGGGGCGCCTCGACGAGGCCGAGGGCTCTGGCCAGGAAGGTGGCCATCTGGGCTCGGGTGACGGGATCGGTGGGGCAGTAGCGCAATGGTTCCCGCTTGCACCCGGCCGTGACTCCAGCGGCGGCGAGCGCGTCGATGTCCGGCGCGTGGGGGTTGCCTTCGATGTCGACGAAGCCTGCGGGCGCGGCGGGTTCGAGGTCGAGGGCTTGTACTAGGAGTGCCGCCGTCTGGTCCCGGTGGATCGGTTGGTCGGGGCAGAAGTGCAGCGGGTCCTGCTGGCAGCCGACGGCGATCTCAAGATCTGCGAGCCGCTCGACGTAGGGCGCCCACCACTGTTCCAGATCTACGTCTGCGAATCGGGTGGCACCCGTTGGGCCGGGCTCGCCGTCTTGGAGGGAGCGCACGAGCCACACCGCCATCGTTGAGCGCTTGATCGGCTCGCTGGGGCAGAACCCGTCGCCGCTGCAGAGAGTGCCGTCGAACAGCCCCATCTCCGAGAGAATGTCGATGGCTGGCTTGTGTACCCCGGCAATGACATCTGGGTAGGTGTCTTGTTGGGTCCGCGCGGCTGCAGGCGTCGCCACCACCAGCGACGCGCTGATCGCAAGCGCGACCAGGCACTTCACGGACTTCACACACGCAGCCTGTCACGGCCGCCGGCCATCTTCCTGCCGATGGGCCGAGGTGACTTGAGTGGTGAGGGCCTGTCAGGGGCGGGCGCCGAACTCGGGGCGCTCGGTACGGGTGCGCTTGAGCTCCCAGAAGCCGGCCACGTTCATCATGGCCACCAGGCCGTCCCACATGGCCAGGGAGTCCTCTTTGGGCGGCACGCGGGTGATGACCGGGCCGAAGTAGCCCTGCTTGACCCCGTTGCGGTCCTTCAGGGCGATCATCGGGGTGCCGACGTTGTCGCCACAAAGGGCCAGGCCCTCGTCCATGCGCTTGCGGATCTCCCGGTCCCAGGACTCGTCGTCGAAGGCGGCCCCATGTGCGGCCCCATGTGAGGTGTCGTAGCCGACGGCGGCAAGCGCGTCGGCCGCAGCGAAGTCCTTGTCGCCGTCGTGGTGGATGCGCCTACCGTACTCCCAGTACAGCGGCCCCACGGCGTCGTCGCCCTCGGCGGCCCGCACCGACTCCAGCACCCTCATCAGCCGCAGGGTGAAGTAGGAGACCTTGTAGTAGTCGGAGTCGGGGTCGGGGTCGTTCTTGAACATCAGGCTGATCGGCTGCCAGGTGATGTTCAGGTCCCTGGCCGGCTGCACCTCGTCGACGACCCAACGAGCCGTCACCCAGCACCACGGTCAAAGCGGGTCGATCCAGAACTCGATGTCCATGTCAGGCTCCTTGGTCAGGGTCTGTGCGTCAGGCCGGCTTGCGTTCGGGCAGCCCCAGGCGGGCCGCGCCGTCGGCCCAGTGGGGCCAGCGATCGCGGCTCTTGGCCGACAGGCGGTGCATCAGCGCGATGGCGCCGGGGTCGTCGTCTCCGGGTCGGGTCTCGATAACCCCGTCTCGCACCATGGCGTCGATCACGGCCCGGCCCAGCTCGGTGCGCACGATGGTGAGGGTCCAGTCCGTGAGGTCCCCGATGCCGCCGGTTGAGATGTCGGCGTGTTCGGCTGCGAAGTCGGGGCAGAGGTTGCAGCCCTCCCGGGTCCAGGCGTGACACTCCTTGAGGTTGATCTCGTGGTAGCGGCCGTCCTTGGTCCAGATCTGGAAGACGCCCTTGATGTTCATCTTCGAGATCTGCTCCTTCGGCAGCCCGTACTTCACCTCGAACAGCTCGTCGAACAGCGAGTCGTCGAACGACTTCGAGCACAGCAGGCCGATGTTGAGCTTGATCGGCTTGCTGACCTTGCCGACCTTGCGGTGCCACATCACCGGCCCCACCGACGTCTGGCAGCTCATCCCCACCAGCGCAAGACGTTTCAGCCCCTTTTCGCTGGCCTCCTCGAAGGCGATGGGGTTGGCCGAGTAGGTGTAGCGGCTGCCCGCGCCCCGCAGCACCTCCTCGCGGTTGGTGGCCACCATCGGGAACGCCTTCCACCCCGGCTCGCCGCCGGCCAGCGACTCCACCCCGCTGGTGAGGGCCCCGTCGATGATGTCGTTCTCCATGCACCAGATGAGGATGGCCGACACCAGCCCGCCGTCCTGGCCGACCTCGTAGACGAAGTCGTCGCTGGCCCGGGTCAGCAGGATGTCGGAGTAGATGCCCGACATCTCCTCGGGGTCGCGCTCGCGGCCGAACAGGTGCATGTCGGCTTCGGGCTCCCACATGCGAAAACGTGGGCAGGCCCTCGTGCAGGAAGTGCAGCCCTTGATGCCGTGCACGCAGTCGTCGGCGCCGAGTTCCTCCTCGAGGTGGAACGGCTTGTAGGCGCCCGGCTCGTGGGTGTAACCGATCACATGGTGGGGGCAGGCGATCACGCATCCCGCGCAGCCGGTGCACAGTCCCGAAGTGATGACCTCGTCGTGCAGCTCCTTCCACTGGTAGGTCCAGCGGGGCTTCTTGGCTGGCGCGGGCGCAGCGTCGGTGACCGTCATGCGCCCCCGGCAGGATTCGAACCTGCGCACACGGCTCCGGAGGCCGTTGCTCTATCCCCTGAGCTACGAGGGCTGAGCGGGCCATGCTATCGGCCCGCCGCTCACCGGCGGGTACAGGGGCGGCCGGTAGGATCGGCCGATGCCGGATGTGCGCGACGGGTTGCGGGACGGGTTGCGGGCGGCTCTCGACGGAGCCGGCGTCGTGCCCGCGCCCGCCGAGATTGCCATCGAGCGTCCCCGGGACCGCGCCCACGGCGAGTGGTCGTCCAATGTGGCGCTGGTTGCTGCGAAGGCCGCCGGACGCCGGCCCCGGGAGCTCGCCGAGCAGATCGTCGCCCACCTGAGCGCCGAGCCGCCCCCCCATGTGGTGGCGGTGGCGACCGCCGGCCCCGGCTTCGTGAACTTCCGTCTGGCCCCGAGCTGGCTGCACGAGGTGCTGCGAGAGGTTGTCGACGCCGGCGTCGACGGCTACGCCCGCAGTGAGGTTGGCGCCGGGCGCTCGGTGAGTGTGGAGTTCGTGTCGGCCAACCCCACCGGACCGCTGCACGCCGGCCACGGACGCTGGGCCGCCTACGGCGATTCGCTCTGCCGGTTGTTGGAGCGTTGCGGCTACGGGGTTTGCCGGGAGTTCTACGTGAACGACCGGGGCCGCCAGATCGATCTGTTCGCGGCCTCGTTGGCCGCCCGCTCCGGCGGCGCCGAGCCGCCGGAGGACGGCTACCGCGGCGAGTATGTGGCCGAGTGGGCTACCGAGATGCCGGACGGTGCCGACGCCCGCCAGTGGGGGCTGGAGCGGGCCGGCCGCGACCAGGCCGACACCCTGGCCACGTTGAACGTGGGCTTCGACCTCTACACCAGCGAGGCCGCGCTGGTCGCTCGCGGCGCGATGGACAGCGTCCTAGCCGAGCTGCGAAGCCGGGACATGGTTTACGAGCACGACGGTGCGGTGTGGCTCCGGACCGGCGAGTTCGGTGACAGCGCCGATCGGGTGCTGGTAAAGAGCGACGGCGAGCCCACCTATTTCCTGCCCGACATCGCCTTCCACCACGAGAAGTTCTCCCGGGGCGAGATGGTGATCGACATTCTCGGAGCTGACCACCACGGCTACGTCCCCCGGATGCGGGCCGCGCTGGCCGCGCTGGGACACAACTCCGAGGCCTACGAGGCTTTAATCGGCCAGAATGTCACGCTGCGCCGCGGCGGGGTCGAGGTGCGCCTGTCCAAGCGGGCCGGCAACATGGTGCTGGTCTCGGAGCTGCTCGACGAGGTGGGCCCCGACGTGACCCGGCTGGTGTACCTGCTGCAGTCCATCGACACCACCCAGACCATCGACATCGATGTGGTGTCGGCCCAATCCGCCGAGAATCCCGTCTACTACCTTCAGTACGCGCACGCCCGGGTCCACTCCCTGGCCCGCCAGGCCGCGGCCCGCGACGTGCAGCGTGTACCGCTGGACGATGTGGACCTGTCGGTCCTCGTGCACCAGCACGAGCTGGACCTGCTGCGGACGCTGGCATCGCTGCCCGACACGGTGCTGCTCGCCATGCGAGCCCGTGCTCCGCACCAGGTGACGACTTGGGCCCGGGAGCTGGCTGCCGCGTTCCACCGGTTCTGGCATGACTGCCCCGTCCTGCGAGACGACGTTGACAAGGACCTGCGCCAGGCCCGCCTGTGGCTGGTGGAGGCCGCTCGGGTCGGCTTGGCTGTTGCGCTGGGCATTCTCGGGGTGTCAGCCCCTGAGAGGCTGTAGGACAATGACTGCCTCGCCGTCCTCACCGCTGCCTCGACACTTGCTGCCCGACAACCACGATGTGTCACAGGGCAGGCTCAGCATCGGGGGATGCGACCTGATCGAGCTGGCGGAAGCCCACGGGACGCCCCTGTTCGTCTACGACGAGGAGCACCTCCGCAGTCGCTGCCGGGAGGCGGTCGCCGCGTTCGGGCCGGACGTCTCGTACGCGGCCAAGGCGTTCCTGTGCGTCGCCATGGCCCGTCTCGTGCACTCCGAGGGCATGGGCATAGACGTGGCCACCGGCGGCGAGCTGCACGTGGCTCTGGCCGCGGGCGTGCCCGCGGGCCGTCTGGTGCTGCACGGCAACAACAAGTCGATGGGCGAGCTGAGCAGCGCCGTCAAAGCCGGGGTGGGGCGCATCGTGGTGGACAGCTTCGATGAGCTTGACCGCTTGGACGCCCTGCACGCCGAGACGGGAGCGCGGCCCAAGGTACTGCTGCGCTTCACCCCCGGCGTCGAGGCCCACACCCACACGTACCTGGTCACCGGGGCCGACGACTCCAAGTTCGGGTTCACCGTGTCCACCGGAGCGGCCGCGGCCGCAATGGAGCGAGCCCTGGCCTCGACCTCGGTCGAGGTGGCCGGTGTCCACTCCCACATCGGCAGCCAGGTGTTCGAGGCGTCGTCGTTCGCCAAGGCGGCAGTGGTCATCGCCGAGGCGGCCGCGCCCTTCGGGGTGCAGGAGATATCCGTCGGCGGCGGGCTCGGGGTGCCCTACGTGTTGGGCGAGTCGGCACCGACTATCACCGAGTGGGGCGCGGCGGTGCGCGAGGCCTGCCGGTCGGCCGGCATCGCAGCGCGCGTCACCGCAGAACCCGGCCGCGCCATCGCTGCGGCCGCCGCGGTCACCCTCTACAGGGTGGGGACCATCAAGACCATCGAGGGGATTCGGACCTACGTGGCTGTCGACGGCGGAATGAGCGACAACCCGCGGCCTGTCCTCTACGGCAGCGGCTACGAGGCGTTCCTGCCGAGGGCCGTCGACGCGCCCCGGAACCAGGTCGTGACGGTCGTCGGCAAGCACTGCGAGTCGGGCGACACCCTGGTGCGCGATGCCGTGGTGCCCGCCGACATCGCGGTGGGCGACATCCTGGCCACGCCGGTCACCGGCGCCTACGGCCACTCCATGGGCTCCAACTACAACAAGGTCCTGCGTCCCGCGGTGGTGTTCGTCGGCGGGGGCGGTGCCCGGCGCGTGGTCAGGCGCGAGACCTACAACGACCTGCTTGCCTGCGAACCACCCGACGCCTGAGACCGGGCAGGGAACCGGTCCGCGGCCAGTGCGGGCCCTTTCACGGGTCGCCACGATGCGGCAAGGCGATGCCACCACCTCTGCGGCCGTGCGGCCGTCGCCGGTCCCGGCGAGTCCGGCGGCGAGGGTCGGGCCTGCATGAACTCGACGGTCGGTGTGGGATCGACGTGCCGCGCCTCGGCGGCTGGCGCGGGCAAAATGCCGCTGCCTTCGCGCTCGAACATCTCGGCTGCGCTCTGAGCACTCAGAGCTGGGCCCGCGTCGCCGGGATCGCCTTCGCTGCCCAGCATGAACGCAATCTCCGCGCTCAGGGCGGGCGAGCATCCCAGGCGGCGCAGGTCGGTCGCCCGCCACAGCACGCGGGGATCCAGAAGCGCGCCCGTGGACAATTCGACCAGAGTCAAGGCCAGTGCCGTGATGTCGGCCGCGGGCCGGCTGGGGGAGCGCGGAGGAAGCCGCGGCGGACTGAAGCGATTGAGGGGCTGCCCGTCGGCGGCCGCAGCTGCGTCGAAGTCGGCTAGCCAGAGTTCGCCGTCCCGGCTCAACAGCAGGTTGGCCGGCTTGACATCCCCGTGCACGAGACTGGCGTCGTGGACTCGGGCGAGCGCGGCCGCCGCCGCCGCGCCGACGGCCCTGACCTCGCCCTCAGGCATAGGGCCTCGCTCGTGCAGTACATCGGCAATCGAGCAGGCCGCCATCTCGAGCCCGAGCCCATCGGTGTCCACTACCCGCACAGGCACGATTCCCGGGCCGTGCAGGGTCTGGAGGGTCCAAGCCTCCCGCGCGGACCTGTCCGCCGAGGAGCGGCTCTTCAAGAACAAGTTGAAGTTGCTGTCGGTGACTTGATCGCTCCTCTCGATGTGATTGTTGTCCATGATCTATAACTATATTCAAGTGTATTTCCACGACAACGGGGCACCCGATCCGAAAGCGCTAGCGACTGCCGGCCAAGCAAGGGGTGATGACGGAATCGGCATCGAATAGAGGAGGCACCGTTCCGATGGCGCAATCAACAGAACCGAAGAATCGTAAGGGCTCTCAGCCTTGGGCACCTGGTCGCACGGGGCGCACGGTTGCCGGACTCGTGACAGCGGCGGCGCTGTGGCTGTCCGCTGCCGGCACGGCGTTCGCCGACCACCATGTTGAATCGGTGGACTTCCACCCTGGCAGTCCGGGCCATGATCATCAGGTGGGCTTCCACCCTGGCAGTCCGGGCCATGATCATCAGGTGGGCTTCCACCCTGGCAGTCCGGGCCATGATCATCAGGTGGGCTTCCACCCTGGCAGTCCGGGCCATGATCATCAGGTGGGCTTCCACCCTGGCAGTCCGGGCCATGATCATCAGGTGGGCTTCCACCCTGGCAGTCCGGGCCATGATCATCAGGCGAACCATCACGGCACGCCGTAGTCAGCCCCAGGGCACCGGGTTCGGATCGGCAAGCCCGGGCGCGGGCTGGCCGGGCCTACAGCTACAGGCCGGTAGCTTGGAGGGGTGAAACCCCTCCGGATCGGACTCCTCGGTTGCGGCAACGTCGGGGCCGCCCTCGTCACTCTGCTCGACGAGCGGCGCGACGCGGTGGCGGCCCGCACCGGGCTCGAGCTGGAGATCACCCGCATCGCGGTGCGCTCCACCGCCAAGGACCGGGGCCTGCGCGTCGATCCGTCGGTGTTCTGCACCGACGCGGCCGACATCGTGTCGGACCCCGAGATCGACATCGTCGTGGAGGTGATCGGCGGCATCGAGCCCGCCCGCACCCTGCTGCACGACGCCATTGCCGCGGGCAAGCCGGTGGTGACGGGCAACAAGGAACTGCTGGCCAACCACGGCGCCCAACTGTTCGGGGCGGCCGACGATGCCGGGGTCGACCTGCTTTTCGAGGCGGCTGTGGCCGGGGCCATACCGCTCATCCGGCCGCTGCGGGAGTCGCTGGCGGCTGAGCCGGTGCAGCGGATCATGGGCATCGTCAACGGCACCACCAACTACATCCTCACCCAGATGGCCGAGCGTGGCGCCAGCTACGCCGAGGCGTTGAGCGAGGCCCAGAGCCTGGGCTACGCCGAGCGCGACCCCACCGCCGACGTGGAGGGGTTCGACGCCGCAGCCAAAGTCGCGATTATCGCCACTGTCGCCTTCGGCGCCGTGGTGGTAGCCGGCGACGTCTACCGCGAGGGGATCTCCCGGATCGCCCTCCACGACATCGAGATGGCCAGGCGTCTGGGCTACGCGGTCAAGGCGATAGCGGTGGCCGAGCGCACCGGTGACGGCGACGGCGAACGGCCGGAAGTGGCCGTCCGGGTCCATCCGGCGATGGTGCCGTTCCAGCATCCCCTCGCCAGCGTGCGCGACAGCTTCAACGCTGTTTTCATCCAGGGCGACGCGGTGGGGGAGCTCATGTTCTATGGCCGGGGCGCGGGCGGCCGCCCCACCGCCGGCGCCGTCCTCGGCGATCTCGTCGACGCGGCCGTCAATCTCGCCTCCGGCGGGCCGGGCCGCATCGGGCGGCTCGTCCGGGCCCAAGTCCGTTCGATCGACGATCTCCGGTCCGAGTACTACATCGGCATGGAGGTCGCCGACGAGCCTGGTGTGCTGGCCTCGGTGGCCGCGGTGTTCGGTCGCCACGGGGTGTCCATCCGCTCCATGGAGCAGCACGGACTCGGTGACGACGCCCGCCTTGTGTTCATCACCCACGAGTGCCTCGAGCGCGACTTGCAGGCGACCCTGCGGGACCTCCGCGGCCTCGAGGCGGTCCACGAGTTGGGCAACGTCATCCGGGTAATCGGCGACGAGAACCCTCAGAGGCCGAGCGGTTAGGCAGCAGTTCATGACAACACTCGAGAGGCGCGGAGCGAGGCCGTGGCCCGAGCGGCCCGTGAGCGCAGCGAACAAGAGCGGGGGAAGCGACACGTCGCAACGCGAGTCGCTGGCACCTATCCGCGTGGCTTCTAAGCAGTGACCGTGCGGTACGTGAGCACCCGGTCCGAGCCGGGGTACCGCGATCGCCTCGCCTTCGACGACGTGCTGCTCGCCGGCCTCGCGCCCGACGGCGGCCTATATGTCCCCGAGCAGGTTCCCGAGCTGGCTGCCGGCGAAGCCCTCGAGGCGGGCCGGCTCAGTTACGCCGACCTGGCCACTCGCCTCATGGCCCCGTATGTGGGCGGCACCGTCGACCGGGACGAGTTCGAGGCACTGGTCGCTGACGCCTATTCCAGCTTCGGCCATCCCGACGTGTGCCCTCTGGTGGCGCTGGACGATGACCACTGGCTGCTCGAGTTGTTCCACGGCCCAACCTTCGCCTTCAAGGACATCGCCCTGCAGGTGGTGGCGAGGCTGTTCGACCACGAGCTGGAGCGGCGCGACGGCAGGGCCATGATCGTCGTGGCCACCTCGGGCGACACCGGCTCCGCCGCGATGGAGGCGGTGGCGGGCCGCGACCGCCTCGACATCGTGGTGCTTCACCCCGCTGGCCGCACCAGCGAGATCCAGCGACGCCAGATGACCACGCTGGACGCGCCCAACGTCCATGCGGTGGCCGTGGACGGCACCTTCGATGACTGCCAGGACCTGGTGAAGAAGATGTTCACCCACGAGGCGTTCCGCCGCGATATGGAACTGGCCGCGGTGAACTCGATCAATTGGGCCCGGGTCGCGGCCCAGATCGTCTACTACGTCTGGTCGGTGGGGCGCCTGGCCGACGAGCGCCCCGTCACGTTCTGCGTCCCCACCGGAAACTTCGGCAATGTGCTGGCCGGGCACTACGCCCGCCGCATGGGGCTGCTAACCGAGCGTTTCCTGATCGCCTCCAACACCAACGACATCCTCAGCCGGCTGGTCGAGACCGGCGAACTTCGCGCCCACGAGGTGGTGCCGACGCTGTCGCCGAGCATGGACATCCAGATCTCCTCGAACCTCGAACGGCTGATCTTCGAACTGTTCGACGGCGACGGCTCGGCGACAGCCGGGCTGCTGGAGCGGTTCCGGGCCGATGGCCGGGCCGCCCTGAGCCCCCAGCAGCACGATCGGTTGGCGGCCGAATTCTCCGGTGACCGCCTCGACGATCCCGAGACTCTGGCCGTGATGGCCCGCGTCCACGCCGACACCGGGCTGTTCATTGACCCGCACACCGCGGTCGGTGTGGGGGTGGCCGACCGCTGCCGCCGGCCCGACGAGCTCGTCGTGACCCTGGCGACGGCGCACCCCGCGAAATTCCCCGAGGCCGTGACCCGGGCCACTGGGGTCACCCCCGCCCCGCCCCCGGCGTTGGCAACACTGGCCGGACGGCCCGAGCGTTGCATCTCGCTGCCCAACGACCTCGCCGCAATCGAGGACTTCGTCCGCTCCGTGCGGCGTAGCTGAGAGCGGCCCCGGCGGCTCGGCGCACGCCGCGCTGGTTGCGGTCGCGCCCACTTGTCCCGTAGCCTGCATCACACCGCCTAGCGCCTTCGGCGTGACGGCTTGTCCCCGGCTCGTCATGCGTCGCTTCGCCGAGCCGGGATGCCTGAGTCCGACAACCGGGGAATGTATCCGTGGAAGCGACCGAGATGCGGCGGTCGACGCTGCAACGCAAAGACCGCGGCGAGCTCAATCAGATCGCCGCCGCGCTGGGAGCCAAGCCGTCCAGCCGCGCCCGCAAGGACGAGATCATCCAGTTGATCATCGACCTGACCGCGGACGGGGCCAGGATCTCCCAACCGAGCGTGACCGCGCCGGCGGAGTCCGCGCCGGCTGCTCCCGATGAGTCCGAGCCAGACGGCCGCACGGCCCACAGCTCGCCGGCCGCGGGCCGAGACGACGATCAGAACGGCGGCAATGGCCAGAACCGCGGCAACGGCGATCCGGTGGCCGCGGACTCCCGCGACGAGCATCGCACCGCCGACCGCAGCGATGACGACGTTGAGGCGGGCAATCGTCGCCGCCGCCGCCGCAGCCGCGACCGCGACCGCGACCGCGACGACAGTTGGGACGGCGATCCGGTCGCGGTCTCGGGCCGGCTCGATCTCAGGGACGAGGGATACGGATTCCTGCGGGTCGAGGGCTGCCTGCCGGACCGCAAAGACGCCTATGTGCCGGTCAAGACGATCCGCCAGTTCGGTCTGCGCCGCGGCGACTTGCTGTCGGGCACCTCCCGGCCGGCCAACCGGGCCGAGAAGAACCCGGCCCTGCTCACCCTTGAGTCGATCAACGGCGGCCCCGCGGAGCTATCTGATCGCCTCCTTTTCGAGAAGCTCACACCGATCCACGCCGTGCGCCGCCTAGTGCTCGAGCAGCCCGAGGACCCCGACGCCATCACCGCCCGGCTCATCGACCTGGTCGCACCCATAGGCGTCGGCCAGCGAGTCCTCGTCAAGGGGCCCAGAGGGTCCGGGGCCACCGAGCTGCTGGCCGCGGTGATCTCCTCGATTGAGACCAACGAGCCCGATATCCATGTGATGGGGCTCTTCCTCGACCAGCGACCCGAGGACATAACCGAGGTCCGGCGCAGCGTCCGGCACGGGGAGGTGGCTTCCACCTCGTTCGACCAGACCTCGGACGAGCACGTCCAGACGGCCGAGATGACCGTCGCGCGGGCAAAGCGGCTCGTGGAGTCCGGCCGCAGCGTGGCGGTGGTGTTGGACAGCCTCACCGCATTGGCCCAGGCCTACAACGCCGCGCTATCGAACGCGGGCCGGGCCTACAGCGGCAACGTTGAGAGCGGCGCGGTACACATGCCCAAGAAACTCTTCGGGGCGGGCCGCAACGTCTCCGAGGGCGGCTCGCTCACCATGATCGCCTCGATCGTCTCCGACGGATCGAGCTCGCTGCCCACGGTTCTGTGCGACGAGTTCGTGGGAGCGGCCAACACTGAGATATGCCTAGACCCCTGGGCCGCGCAGTTGGGCCTGTTCCCCGCGGTCGACCTGAGCGCGTCGGTGTCGCGCGATGAGGGACGCTTCCTCGATGCCGAGGAGGTGCAGGCTCTGCAGCGGTTGCGGCGTGGTCTCGCGGAAGGTGTCGGCGACGGCCCGGCGGCCACCGTCAAGGCTCTCGAGGCGGCCCTTTCGAGGCTGCGCGACACCTCTTCCAACTACGAATTGCTGCGCTAAGCGCCCAGATGCCGAGCGGGGAGGCGTCGATTCGTGCGGACTTCGCGACGTGCCCAGCGAGGCCGTGGCCCGAGCGGCCCGTGAGCGCAGCGAACAAGAGCGGGAAACACGGCCGCCCGCGTCGGACGAAAGTTCGTTCCCGCGGGTTGTGACCGGCCCTTCCGACTAACAGACTGGACCCCCGATGAAGACCGACATCCACCCCAAGTACCGGCTGGTCGTCTTTGCCGACCAGTCCGCCGGCACCTCGTTCATAACTAGGTCCACCGTCGCCACCAACGACACGATCGAGTGGTCCGACGGCAACACCTATCCGCTAAAGAAGGTCGAGATCTCCAGTGCCAGCCACCCCTTCTTCACCGGGACCATGAAGATCGTCGACACCGCGGGCCGGGTCGAGCGCTTCGAGCGCCGGTACGGTCGTCGCAAAGGCCGCGAGTAGAGACGGCAGAAACCGCGGGCACCGTCGGCGATGGACCACACCGAGAAGCGGCACGTCCGCGCTGGCGCGGGTGACGCGCTGGCCAAGGCGTTCGAGATGATCGCCACCCCCGCCATCTTCGGCGTGGGCGGCTGGCTGGCCGACGGGCGCCTCGGCACGTTCCCGCTGGTGACGCTGGTGCTGGTGTTCGTCGTGTTCGGCTATCAGGTCTGGAGCTTCGCCCGGGCCTACACAGCCGGCATGGACGAGGCCCTCGAGAGCCGCCGGGCAGGCTATGGCGGCCCGTTCTCCGAGGAGTCTGGCGGGCCATGATCGCCACTCCCGCCGCATCCTCGTTCAACGAGGCGCCTTCAGCGGTCGCCTCTTCGGGCACGCCGGACGCGCCCGAGCGAGAAGTGGCCTTCGACATGGTGCGGCGCTCGGTGTTCTTCGCGGTTCCCCTTCTCGCGGCGGGAGCCTTGGGCTGGCAATGGTCGGGCGTGTGGTCGGTCGGCCTGGCGCTGGGACTGGTGCTGGTCAACTTCGTTCTCGGTGCGGCAATGATCGGCTGGGGCGCTCGCCTCGGGCCCAGCGGTCTGATGGCTGCGGCGCTCGGCGGATACGTGGTGCGGCTGGGTATCGTTGCCGCCGCTGTGCTCCCCGTCCTTCGTTTCGACTGGTTCGAACTGCTGCCGTTCGCAGTCAGCCTGCTCGTTACCCATCTGGGCCTCCTGATCGTCGAGACGCGTCACGTCTCGGTGTCGCTGGCCTACCCGGGACTCAAGCCGGAGCGTCAGCGATGAGCGTCTTCGCACTCGAATACCCGCCCATCAACCACCTGTTCGACTGGCCCGCCTTCTTGTTCGACGGCACGCCGCTGGCCATCAACAAGACCGCCCTGATCTATCTTGTATCGGCCGCGGCGACGATGGTGTTGTTCGGGCTGGCCGGGAGGCCGCAGCAGTCGCTGGTGCCATCCGGCGTGCAGCATGTGGCCGAGTCGGGATTGAACTTCATCGAGGACTCGGTGGTCATGCAGACCATCGGCCCCGACGGTCGCAAGTTCATGCCCTTCCTCACCTCGCTGTTCTTCTTCATTCTGTTCTCGAACATCACCGAAGTCATCCCGGGGGTCCAGTTCCCGGCCAACAGCCGGATGGCCGTGCCGATGTTGCTCGCGCTGCTGGTGTGGGTCATCTTCAACCTGGTCGGCATCAGGAGCCAGGGCCTGTTCGGCTACCTGAAGAACTCGCTGTTCCCGCCGGGCGTGCCCAAGGCGCTCTACGTCCTCGTCACGCCCATCGAGTTTGTCTCAACCTTCGTCGTGCGACCGTTCTCGCTGGCCATCCGGCTCTGGGCCAACATGGTGGCCGGCCATCTTCTGCTGGTGACGTTCGCCGTGCTGTCCACGGCGCTGTGGGGCGCCACCTATGTGGGCGCCGTTCTGACCTTCCCGATGCTGATCCTCATGACCGGCTTCGAGATTCTCGTTTCGGTGCTCCAGGCGTTCATCTTCACGATCCTGACCGCGGTGTACATCGGCGGGTCCATGCACCCCGAACACTAGAACCGCCCTAGCCCCTCATTCTTCTAACCACGACCAACCCGCACACAACAACAGGAGTAAGCAAGTGCTTGAAATCCTCGCACAGACCGCGCCAGGAGAGTTCCTCGACGGTTTTAAGGCCATCGGCGCCGGTCTGGGATACGGCCTCGCCGCCGTGGGCCCCGGCGTCGGCATCGGCATCGTGGTGGGCAACGCCATCACGGCGATGGCCCGTCAGCCCGAGTCCGCCGGCATGGTCCGCACCACGATGTTCCTGGGCATCGCCTTCACCGAGGCTCTCGCCCTCATCGGTTTCGTGGTGTTCGTCCTGCTGTACTTCATCTGATCCGGAGCGGCCATGAAACCAACGATCCCGCCGCTCGGTGTACGGCCGAGTGGCCAGTTCAGGAGGCGAACGATCCTGCGGCTGTCCGCCGCGCTCGGCCTGCTCGGCGTTGCGGCCTTGGCTGCCGCCGCGCCGGCGTGGGCGTCGGGCGAGACGATCGGCGGCTGCGTCCTAGAGAAGGTGGTCGAGGCCGAGCACGAGCACGGCAGCCTCGAGGCCGTCGAGGCTCTCCCCAAGAAGGATCTGGAGGCGTTCGAGGACGGGTTGGAGGGATGCCTTGAATCCCCGAACCCAATCTTCCCCGCGCTCGACGAGATCATCTGGGGAGGCCTCGCCTTCGCGATCCTGTTCGCGTTCATGTGGTGGAAGGGCTTCCCGGCGGTGAAGCGGGCCATGGACGCCCGCTCCGAGAAGATCCGGGCCGACCTCGACGCCGCCGACGCGGCCAAGGTCGACGCCCTGCGCACCAAGTCCGAGTACGAGGCCCAGCTGGCTGAGGCCAAGGCGGCCGCGGCCGCCGTCATCGACGAGGCCCGCGCCCAGGCCGATCAGCTCAGGCAGGACCTGCAGGCCCGGGCCGAGGCCGACATCGCCGAGCAGCGGACCCGGGCCTCGGCCGACATCGAGTCGAGCCGCCGCCAGGCCATCGACGACCTTCGCACCGAAGTGGCTGCCATCGCGGTGGCCGCGGCCGAGCGGGTGGTTGGCGCCAGCCTCGACGCCGACGCGCACAGCGCCCTCATCGACGGCTACATCGACGAGGTGGCCGGGGCCGGCAGCAACGGGGACGGGAGCTGAGCGGTGACGCCGGCAGCGGACCAGCGGGCCAACGCCCCGACCCGAGGCAGAACCTGAGCGATGGCCGATCAGAGCGCCTCTGACCGGATCAGCGGCTACGCCGCAGCTGTCCTGGCTGTGGCCCAAGCCGAGGGCGCCCAAGCCGACGTCGAGGCCGAGTTGGCCCGCTTCGCCGAGGCGCTGCGCTCCAGCGACGAGCTGCAGTCGATCCTCGCGGACTCTGTCGTGGACGTGGAACGGCGGCTACGGATCACTGAGGGCCTTCTCGAAGGGCGGGCCCTTCCCGCCACCGCGGCCCTGGTGTCGCTGGTGGTCGGCGCGGGCCGCGGCGGCGAGCTCGTCGAGATCATTGACGCCGCCATCGACCGGGCCGCGGCCGGCCGCAACCGGCGCGTCGCTCGGGTGCGCAGTGCGGTGGAGCTCACCGGCGAGCAGCGGACCCGGCTGGCCGAGGCCATCAAGGCCTCCTCGGGGCTCGATGTGGAGATCCAGGCCATCGTCGATCCCACCGTGGTCGGCGGGGTGGTCACCGAGATCGGCGACGACGTGATCGACGGCAGCGTGCGCAGCCGCCTGCAGCAGATGCGAGCCGGCCTCCGCTAGGCGAGCCGGACCACCACACAGAGGATTGAGCGACCAGACATGAGCGACCACAAATGAGCGACACGGCACAACTCACGATCAACACCGCTGACATCGCGGCCGCCATCCGCCAGAACCTCGAGGGGTTCACCCCCTCGCTGGAGCAGTCCACCGTGGGCCGGGTGCTTGAGGTGGGCGACGGAATCGCCCGGGTGTCAGGACTGCCCGACGCGGCCGTCAACGAGATGCTGCGCTTCGCCAACGGCGCCATCGGCCTCGCCCTGAACCTCGATGAGACCTCCATCGGCGCGGTTGTCCTGGGCGATGTGGAAGGCATCGCGGAGGGCCAGCCGGTGCAGGCCACCGGTGAGATCCTGTCGATCCCGGTGGGTGACGGCCTGCTGGGACGGGTGGTCAACCCGCTGGGGGAGCCGGTGGACGGCAAGGGACCCCTGTCCAATCCGATTCCGAGGCGCATGGAGATCCAGGCGCCGGGCATCACCGGGCGCAAGCCGGTGCACGAGCCCATGCAGACCGGCATCAAGGCCATCGACTCTCTCATCCCCATCGGCCGGGGCCAGCGAGAGCTGATCATCGGCGACCGCAAGACGGGCAAGACCACCATCGCCCTCGACACCATCTTGAACCAGCGCGGCCTGGGCGTGAACTGCATCTATGTGGCCATCGGCCAGAAGGCCTCCACGGTCGCTCAGGCGGTGGCCACCCTCGACGCGCTCGGGGCCATGGACTACACCGTGGTGGTGGTATCGCCGGCGTCGGACCCGGCGCCGTACAAGTTTCTCGCCCCCTACGCCGGCTGCGCCATGGGCCAGCACTGGATGGAGAACGGCGAGCACGCACTGGTCATCTACGACGACCTCTCCAAGCAGGCCGAGGCCTACCGCCAGGTGTCGCTGCTGCTGCGCCGCCCGCCGGGGCGCGAGGCCTATCCCGGCGATGTGTTCTATCTGCACAGCCGCCTGCTGGAGCGGGCCGCCAAACTGAGCGACGACTTGGGCGCGGGGTCGCTCACCGCGCTGCCGGTGATCGAGACCAAGGCTGGCGACGTCTCCGCCTACATCCCCACCAACGTCATCTCCATCACCGACGGCCAGATCTTCCTGCAGGACGATCTGTTCAAGTCGGGCATCCGACCCGCGGTGGACGTGGGCATCTCGGTGAGCCGGGTGGGCGGCGCGGCCCAGGTGAAGGCCATGAAGACGGCGGTGGGCACCCTCAAGGGCGACCTGCAGCAGTTCCGGGAGCTGGAGGCCTTCGCCGCTTTCGGCTCGGACCTCGACGCGGTGTCGAAGGCCCAGCTCGATCGGGGCTACCGCCTCACCGAGCTTCTCAAGCAGGGCGTGAACAGCCCGCTGCCGGTGGAGGACCAGGTGGTGTCGATCTACGCCGGCACCCACGGCTACCTCGACGGTGTGCCGATCAGCGATGTGCGGCGCTTCGAGAGCGAGCTGCTCGACTGGTTCCGCAGCCGCGAGGCTGTCCTGCTGGCCGAGATCCGCTCCACTGGGGCCATCTCTGACACCGACGACTTCGACGATCGGGTCAAGGCCTTCGCCGAGCAGTTCGAGACCTCCGAAGCCGCGGCGGGAGAAGAGCCCGAAATGGCCGGGCAGGGGGAGGAGCAGGCCACCATGGTCGACACCGAAACAACCCTGCCCGAAGAGGACCTGAGCCGGGCCGGGGACTGAGAGCCCGGGGGGACTGAGGTCGAGCCGTGCCCGGAGGCAAAGAACGCGAGCTGCGCCGACGCATCGGCAGCATCCAGTCCACCAAGAAGATCACCCGCGCCATGGAGCTGATCGCGGCCACCCGAGTGGTGAAGGCCATGCAGAGGGCCAACGCGGCCCGGCCCTATGCCCGGTTGATCACCAGCGTGATCGAGGATCTGGCCGCGGGAGGCGCCGAGATCGACCATCCGCTGCTGCGCCAAGCGCCGCAGGTGCGCAACGTCGGGTTCATCGTCATCACCGGCGACCGGGGCCTGGCCGGGGCTTACAACACCTCGGTCATCCGCACTGCTGAGCGTCAGGTGATGGCCCATGTGGCGGAGGGCAAGGGCTATTCGCTGTGCTGCGTGGGCCGCAAGTCGGCCAGCTACTTCCGTTTCCGCAACTACCGCATCGACAACGCCATGTCGGGGTTCAGCGACAACCCGTCCTATGACGACGCCCGCCGGATCGCCGAGACGGTGAGCGAGTCGTTCCTGTCGGAGGCCGTCGACCAGGTGGAGCTGATCTACACCGAGTTCGTGTCGATGGGCAGCCAGCGGGTGGTGGTGCGCCGCTTCCTGCCGCTCATAGACACCGAGATGATGGCCTCAGAAGGCTCGGGCACTGCTCGGGAGGGGAGCTTCGAGTTTGAGCCGTCGCCCGAGGCGGTGCTGGAGGCGCTGCTGCCCCGCTACACCGAGGCCCGGCTCTACGCAGCGCTTCTCGACGCGGCGGCGTCGGAGCACGCCAACCGCCAGCGGGCCATGAAGGCCGCCACCGACAACGCCGAGGAGCTCATCACCAAGCTCTCGAGGGCCATGAACCGGGCCCGCCAGGACGCCATCACTACCGAGATCATGGAGATCGTCGGCGGTGCTGAGGCGCTGAGCGGCGACACCACCGACGTCGAGACCGCCCTCGCGTCCATGCTGGCCGGTACGGACGCTTCGATGCTGGCCGCCGCCAGCGCCGGGCAACGGCCCGCGTAGAACGAACCGCACAGAACGAACCGCACAGAACGAAATGCATAGAACGACACGGATAGAAGGACACGGACAATGACCGTCACAGAGTCCCGCCCCGAAGCGGGCACAGACACAGCTCTTCGCACCGGTCGCATCGTCGGCATCGCCGGCCCGGTGGTGGATGTGGAGTTCCCGCCCGGGCACCTGCCCGAGATCAACACCGAACTCGAGTTCACCGTCACCGTCGACGGCACCGACGTGCGGGTACCGGCGGAGGTGGCCCAACAGATCGGCGAGCACCGGGTGAGGGCTATCGCGCTCAAGCCCACCGACGGGCTCACCCGGGGCACCGAGGTGCGCAACACCGGCCACGGCATCCAGGTACCGGTGGGTGACGGCACGCTCGGTCACGTCTGGAACGTGATGGGCGAATGCCTCGACACGCCGGGCCACGACACGCCCGAGCACTGGGACATTCACCGCCCGGCTCCGTCCTTCGACTCGCTGGAGCCCTCGTCGCAGATGTTCGAGACGGGCGTGAAGGTGATCGACTTGCTCACCCCCTACAAGCAGGGCGGCAAGATCGGCCTGTTCGGAGGCGCCGGCGTGGGCAAGACCGTGCTCATCACCGAGATGATCACCCGGGTGGCCACCAACCACGGCGGCGTGTCGGTGTTCGCCGGAGTGGGGGAGCGCACCCGTGAGGGCACCGACCTGTTCCTGGAGATGGGCGAGACCGTGATGGGCGACGGCAAGACCCGGGTGCTCGACAAGGCCGCCCTGGTTTTCGGCCAGATGGACGAGCCGCCCGGTGTGCGCCTTCGGGTGGCCCTGGCCGGTGTGACGGTGGCCGAGTACTTCCGTGACGTGCAGAACCAGGACGTGCTGCTGTTCATCGACAACATCTTCCGCTTCGTGCAGGCCGGCTCGGAGGTTTCCACCCTGCTGGGCCGGATGCCCTCCGCGGTGGGCTATCAGCCGACCCTGGCCGACGAGATGGGCGATCTCCAGGAGCGGATCACCTCCACCCGGGGCAAGTCGATCACGTCGCTGCAGGCGGTGTACGTGCCCGCCGACGACTACACCGACCCGGCCCCGTTCACGTCGTTCACCCATTTCGACGGCACCACCGAGCTGAGCCGCGACATCGCCGCGCTGGGCATCTACCCGGCGGTCGACCCGTTGGCGTCCACGTCGACGATCCTCGATCCGCTGGTGGTGGGGGAGCGCCACTACGCGGTGGCCCGCCGGGTGCAGGAGGTGCTGCAGCGCTACAAGGAGTTGCAGGACATCATCGCCATCCTCGGCCTCGACGAGCTGTCCGAGGAGGACAGGGTGACCGTGGACCGGGCCCGCAAGGTGCAGCGCTTCCTGTCGCAACCGATGTTCGTGGCCAAGAACTTCACCGGCCAGGACGGCATCTTCACCCCGGTGGACGAGACCATCGAGTCGTTCGAGGCGCTGGTGAACGGCGACCTCGACCACCTGCCCGAGCAGGCCTTCTACATGGTGGGCGGCGCCTCCGACGTCGAGCGCAAGGCCGCGGAGCTCCAGACCTGAGATGGCTGATCGTGCTGTCGGGCTGAGCGTCGAGGGGTTGAGGGCCTGACATGGCCGTGGAGCTCGACGTCGAGCTGGTGTCACCCGAGGAGGTGACCTACTCGGGCTCGGCCGAGATGGTGATCGTGCGCACCACCGAGGAGGGCGACATCGCCTTCCAGGCCGGGCATGTGCCGTTCCTGGGCGTGCTGGCTCCCTGGTCGGTCGACGTGCTGCGCCCCGGTGGCGAGCGTGACACCTTCGCGGTGCACAGGGGCTTCGTGGAGGTCAGCCACAACAGGGTGACCATCCTCTCGGACGTGTCCGAGGCCTCGGCCGAGATCGACGTTGCGCGGGCTGAGACTGCCCGGCAGCAGGCCAGCGAGGCCCTCGCCGCTAATGCTGAGAGTGCCGAGGCATCCGCCGCGCTAGAGCGGGCCGAGTTGCGTTTGAGGGTCGCGGCCGGCTAGAGCCCCACCCCGGCCGGCGGGTCCTTCGGTCGGCAGTTCGGGCGCTTGTCTCGCGCCCACCAATAGTCGTTCGGACCATCCCCGATTGCGGGAAGGCCGCGCATTATTGTCCGACCAGTTACCGGTTGCCGGGAGCATCGCGCCTCCGGCAGTTTGGCGGGAAGGCAAACGGTGCGGTCGGAGCAGGTTTATGCGAGCGGTGTAGGCGGTCACCGGCGGACAGGGGGCCGGACCAGCAGGCGGGCGCGGCGCTGGGTCACGAGGCTGCTGTGCGCGCTGGCGGCCTCGATGGCCACGGGCGTGGCGCTGGCGCCGGCCGCGGGGGCTCAGACTCCGCCGTCCAACGACGCCTCCCTGCGCTCGCTGTCGATCGAGTCCGACCTCCGGCAGACGAGGATGTTCCCGGCGTTCGATCCCGACGTGGACCGCTACGATGTCGCGGTCCCGAACGGAGAGACCGAGGTGACGGTGAGGGTCGCGACCAACTACTCGGGAGCGTCCGTCGTTCTCGAATCGGCTAGAGAAGGTCATTGCTGCATTCACGAACTGGATTACGACGCCAACACCGGCGTCCACACCTTGGAGTTGAGGACTGACGGCTCCACCTACATGACGGTTAAGGTCACCGCCGAGGACGGGAGCACCACGAGGGAGTATGGCGTATTCGTGGATATCGCATCGAGCGATGCCTTGGAATGGCGGGTCTACAACGATGTTCCCATGGATCGCTTAGTTGACGATTCGAGGCTTCCCTCGCATTACGTGGCGGGGGTTTGGGCCGACGATTCCAGAGTCTTCGTTACCGGACGCCGGAACGATCCCTTCGATCAGAAACTCTTTGCGTTCAATGCTGCCGACAGCACACGCCAGACGGCCGACGAGTTCGTGATCGGCGGCGACGCGGGGATCTGGTCGGATGGGACCACTCTATGGTCGATGGACTCCGATGGCGAGTTGAGGGCTTACAATCTCTCGGACGGCTCGGAGGATGCGAGCCTACGCGCCGATGTCAGCCCATCCGGATACTACGGTACCGAACCCCGTGAAGTGGATGAGCCGAGGGGTATCTGGTCGGACGGTGACACCCTCTGGGTAGTGGATCGCGACAATGCCAAGGTTGTTGCCTTCGCTTTACCCACGAAGTGCGATCGCACTGACAACTACTGCCGTCGCTCCAACTTTGACTTCGATCTGGCGACTGACAACGACAGCCCGTGGGGGATCACCGCAGGGAGCAGCACCCTTGGCGGCCCTGTGGATACGTGGTGGGTGACAGAAATAGGCGAACGCGGCATGACGACAGACGCCAGAAAGATATACGCGTACGACCGTTCCGATGGCAGCCGTGACTCTGCCAAGGATTTTGATTTGTCGCAACTCAACATTATAAACCTTCAACAACTCTACTATGGCCTTGCTGCCACCGACACGATCATGTACGTCGCGGAGTACATAACCGGCCGGGTCTATTCCTTCAGCATGCCAGGCGTGTCAGGTCCAGTAGCCCCGGCACTGGCATCAAGCGACGCAACGTTGAGCAGCTTGTCGCTGCGGCTCCACATGGCGTTGGACGATACTGTGCTCGACCCAGTGTTCGACCCCAAACAGACCCGCTACGACGCCCAGGTCGAGCCCGACGAAGCGTCGATCACCGTCACGGCCACGCCGAACCCCTCTGCCCAAGGCGCCGTGGTCAAGGTCGGCGGGACGACATTTGCCGATGGCGTGGTTGCACTGAATGCTGAGGGCAGAACCACGACGATCTTGATCGAGGTAACCGCCCAGGACGGCTCCAAGCAGACCTACACCGTGGAGGTCGACCGGCGCGCCAAGTCCACCGATGCGACGTTGTCCAGTCTGGCGTTAACGGATCTTGTCAATATTGCGCCCGATGACCAAGTGACGCTGACGCCAGGGTTCGCGCCGGGGACGGCCGATTACACGGCCACGGTGCCCAATCCGGTGGATGAGGTAACCGTGACGGCGATACCAACTGACCCGGACTATTTTGAGTCCATCGTCATCAACGGCACCGATGTCACACAGGACAACGGTGCGCTTGTCGTCGCCTTGGACGCCGAGGAAGTCGACGACCCGGTGGTCAACACCATCACGGTGGTGGTGACGGCTGAGGACGGCACGACGAAGACCTACACGGTAAGGGTGACACGGGAACGCGCATTGTCGGACAACGCGATGCTGGGGAATCTGGTGCTCATGTACGGCGAGGAGGAGGCTGAACTGACACCCGGGTTCGCATCCGGTGAATACGCTTACACGACGAGTGTCGCCGACGGCGTGACGTCGGTTCTGGTCAGTTTCGAGAAGGGCTATGTAAATCAAACTGTCGCGATGAGGGCCGGCGGTGCGAAAGATGAAAATGGGGATGTGGTCGATGAGTCCCCTGTAACGGTCGTGGTGGGTGGCACCCCACTGAGCTTGGTTGTCGGTGCGAACACGTTGACGATCGACGTCATGGCTGAGAACGGCATCGCGCAGCAGTCCTACGAAGTGATCATCACCCGCGACGTAGCGTCGAACGTCGCGACCTTGGAGAGCCTGTCATTGGATCCCGGCACGGTGAACGAAGCCTTCCAGTCCAGTACCGTCCTGTACACGGCATCCGTTCTGCACGACGAAGATTCGACAGTTGTGGAGTTCGTCAAGTCGGTCGACACCGCCACCGTGTTAGTGAAGGTGGGGGGCACTGTCGGCCAGGACGACACGGTCATGGGTGGGACGGGCGCGAGATCCGATGGCAGCGTGGATCTGGTCGTGGGCTCGAACACCGTAACCGTGGAAGTGACTGCGCAGGACGGACAAACCAAGAACCTCTATGTCGTGACGGTCACGAGGCCGGTGGAGCCGGATTCCGATGACGCGACCCTCGGGACGCTGACCCTGACGAACCCCAAGAATTCCCTTGATGTGGAACTCGATTCCATGTTCACCCCCGCCGATACCTATTACGAGAACACTGGAGTAGGCAACGATGTGACCCAGGTTGTTGTAGTAGCGAAACCCACCGATTCGAATGCGCAGTCAGTGCAATTGCAGGTGGATGGCACGGACTCGGGGGACAAGGCGGCTCTTGCCGATGGTGTGACGGTAGATCTCGCCGATCCGGGTGTCGCGAATGTGTTGACGATCAAGGTGACGGCCGAGGATGGCAACGCGACGGAGACCTACACGATCAAGCTCACTCGCAATTTCCCGCCGCTGAGCGGCGTCACGACGCTGTACTCGCTAGTGCTGAGGGATCTGACGCAGACGCCAGTGACACTGGACCCGGAATTCGTCGTGGGCGGGGAGAACGGGACATCCTTTGCGGTGTCCGTGGATCACGGCGTGACGAAAGTCGAGGTGATCGCTGCACCCACCGATACGTCCGGGGCCAGCGTGGAGATCACGGGTGCTGATCCTGGCGGTTTCGTGTCGCTCAACGTCGGCGATAACACTATTGAGGTGGTGGTAACAGCACAGGACGTCAATTTCACGGAGACCCACACGGTGACCGTAACGAGGGACGACGCTCCGTCCGACGACGTTGCGACACTCAGTTCCCTGACGGTGGGCGGCGAGGACGTCGGCCTCACCTCCGATACCTATGACTACGACGTCGGCGTGCTCAACGGTATTGACAAGACCACGGTCAGAGCCGTGGCGACGAGCGCGAACGCGGAGGTGGCGATCAGCTTCGGCGATACCTCGGCCACTGGCGAAGTAGGCGAAGAATGGTTTGCCAGTCTCATCGATGCCCAACTCGAAGAAGGGGACAACGTGTTCACGGTGGTGGTCACGCCCGAGAACGGCACCGCCGCTGACACAAAGACCTACACCGTTACCGTGACTCGGGCTAAGCCGAGTTCCCAGTCGCCGAGGCCCTCGACGCCGGGGAACAGCAATCCCGGCGGCGTGCCCTTCAATCCCGGCGCCGTGTTCGTTAATCCCGGCGGTGGCGGCGGCGGTGGCGGTGGCGGTGGTGGCGGTGGTTCCAATCCGGATACCACCACCGTGGGCGAGTCCCCTGCAGACGAGTCCGATTCTTCCGACGACTTCACGTCGCTGGACGACGCCGGTGACGCGGGCACCGAGACCGAGGCGGCCATCAACGCGCTGCATCGCCTCGGCGTGTTCACCGGCACCCTGTGCCAGCCGAACCGACTGTGCCCCAACGATCCGATGAAGCGCTGGTTCGCAGCGGTGTGGCTCGTGCGGCTCATCGACGGCGACGATCCCGCGGACGTGACCGAGTCCCGCTTCGAGGATGTGAATGCCTCGACCATGTGGGAGGAGAGCGTGTGGTACGCACCGCATGTGGAGCGTCTGGCCGATCTGGAGATCACCGTCGGCTGCACCCAGGATCCACTGAATTTCTGTCCCGATGTCACCCTGACCCGGGCTCAGGTGGCCAGTTGGTTGGCGCGGGCCTTCGACCTCGAATCAGACGAGTCGCAAGGCTTCGTCGACGCGGTGGACAGCGCTCACGAGGCGAACATCAACGCGGTCGTGGCCGCGGGAGTCATGAGCGGCTGCTCGACCAGCCCGAAGAACTTCTGCCTCACCGGCACGGTGACCAAGGGCGAGATGGCCCTCTACGTCGACAAGGCTCGCAAGGTCGCCTCCTCCGCTTCCTGACCGCGGGGACGCGCCCTTCGGAGTCGCTCTGGCGGTGACGCCCGGAACTCTGTACAGCGCGCCGGCCTAGATGTCGCGAGCCTTGCGGAGATGGTGCCGGCCCTCGATCATGCGCACGGTACCGGACCGGCTGCGCATCACCAGCGACTGGGTGTGGCAGAAGGAGGCGTCGAAATGGACGCCCTGGAGCAGGTCTCCGTCGGTCACGCCTGTGGCCGCGAAGAAGCAGTTGTCGGTGTGGACCAGGTCGTCCTGGGTCAGCACCCGCTCCACGTCGTAGCCCAGCTTGGTCAGGGCCTTGCGCTCGTGCTCGTTGCGGGGCCACAGACGGCCCTGCAGGGCACCGCCCATGCATTTGATGGCGGCTGCGGTGATCACGCCTTCGGGGGTGCCGCCGATGCCGAAGAGGATGTCGGCGCCGGTGTTGGGCCAGGCCGTGGAAATGGCCCCGGCCACATCACCATCGGGGATGAGCCGGATGCGGGCGCCGGCCTCGCGGACCTCGGCGATCAAATCGTCGTGCCGGTCGCGGTCCAGGATCACAGCCGTCAGATCTTGCACGGACTCGCCCTTGGCCTCGGCCACAGCCTTCAGATTCTCCGTGGGTGACTTGGTGATGTCGATCAGATCGGCGGCGTCGGGGCCGGTGGCGATCTTCTCCATGTACACGCAAGGGCCGGGGTCGAACATCGTGGCCCGGTCGGCCACCGCGATCACCGACAGGGCGTTGGCCCGCCCCAGCGAGGTGAGCGTGGTCCCGTCGATCGGGTCGACGGCCACATCGGTCTGCGGGAGTTGGCCGTTGCCGACCCGCTCACCGTTGTAGAGCATCGGCGCCTCGTCCTTCTCGCCCTCCCCGATCACGACGATGCCGTCCATTGAGATGTCGCTCAGCACCCGGCGCATCGCGTCGACAGCGGCCCCGTCGGCGCCGTCCTTGTCGCCCCGACCCATCCATCGTGACGCGGCGATGGCGGCCCCCTCGGTGATTCGCACCAGTTCGAGGGCGATGTTCCGGTCGGGCTTGGGATGCGCGGGGATGGCCATGACGCGAACGTAGTCGAAGCTGGGGGCCCGGGACTGCCGCTGCGGCGGCGCGCGGTTTCGGCCATCGCGGCGCAGTGGCTCTGCCGCAATGCACTGCCGGGATGGCAAGATGGTGGGGATGTCCGCTGCATTCCGACCCAGGTTCCGTCGCGGCGCGGCGGAGGCCGAGCCTGAAGGAGATCTCACCGAGAGAACACCCTTCGAGTCAGCCGGCGACGAGGTCGACGGTGAGGAGGTCGCAGGCGACCTCACCAATGTTGACGATGACGTGGTCGACGACGCTGGCGAGGATGCAGGCGAGTGGCTGGCCTACGAGTTCCACGGGTGGTCGCTTGAGAGCCGGGTGATGCTGCAGCAGTTGCTCACCGTCGACCAGGTCGTGCACTCGTGGCAGGGCACAACCCTGATGGTGCACGAGTCGCTGGAGGCAACAGTCGACAGCCTCGTGGACGAGGTTGAGGAGACCGAGAAGGCGAAGGAGGCCATCGCCCGTCCCATCGGACCCGAAGACCCCTTGACCGCCTTCGAGCTCGCCGAGTGGCCCGAAGCGCTGCGGGCCGAGTTGATGGAGCGGCTGGTGCAGGCCCGTGTGCCCCACATACTCGATACTGAGGGCGATACCGACGCGGTCGACCCCGACGCTGAGGGCGACGCCGACGCGGTCGACCCCGACGCTGAGGGCGACGCCGACGCGGTCGACCCCGACGCTGAGGGCGACGCCGACGCGGCCGACCCCGACGCCGAGCGGGCGGAAGTCTGCGACCTGCTGGTCCGCGAGGCGGACGAGGAGCGGGTTGAGCTGGTGATAGACGACCTGCTGGCCCGTGAGGAGGAAGCGGACTTCGAGGAGTTGGACGGGCTGGAGGTCAACGGCCTCCTCAGCGACCTGTTCGTGGCGTGCGACCGGCTTCGGCGCGATCCCCGCGACTATGACGGCACAAGGGGTGTGGTGGTCAACGCCCGGCGGGTTGCCGCGGTGCGGACGCCGTTCGGATTCTCCGCGTCGAACTGGCGCAGTCTGCGCAATGCGGCGGGCGACCTGCTGGCCATGGTGGAGGGCGAGGATTCCGACGACGACGACCTCCGCGAGCTGGCCCACAACATGAGCGACGCACTCAGAATGCTCATCTAAGAATGCTCAGACGTACGGGACCGAGAGCTGGTTAGACGGCACCACATCCGGCGAGATCGACGCCTAGCGGGTCCCTCTGCGCCGATTCCGAGCCAGCCGGGTCGCCGGGACCATGGCCCGCTAGCTTGGCCGGGTGCTGCTGGCCGAACTGGAGATCTTCCACTCCAGACCGATAGCCCCCACCCGCCGCATCTCCATCGGCAGGGCATGGCTTCCCGGCTCACAGGACGGCACCGGTCCGGGCTTCGGGAGCCTGCTGCTGGGCGGGGTGTGCGCCCGCTTCGGGCCGGGACTGTCCTACGATTTGCTGGGCGAGGTCGTGGAGCTTGTCCATCAGCTGGAACAGGGCCGGTCCGTGGCCCAGCCCCGGCTTCGGAATCGGTTGCAGCGAGACCGGGTGGGCCTGACCCGCAGCCGTCAGCGGCTCTACGGCGGCAGGTCCGCGTCCGAGGACGAGTTCTCTTGCGAGTTCGACGGCTCCCGGGCGACGCCGAGTCAGCTCGTGCTCGGTGCCGCCTATGCGGCCGGGCTCGCTGCACCACTGGTTCGGGGCGAGGCGCTTCGGGCTGTGCGGAGAGGATTGGCGTGGCGGGGCGAGGTCGGGCCCGCACTGTTCTCCTACCTGGCATCCGGCCAGTCGTCGCCGCGCCCTGCTCGGGCCATTGCCGATCCCGTCGGCTGGGCCCTGGAGATCCTGGGGTTCGACCGCGAGGTCGAGATGCCTGCCGAGGCCGCAGTCCGGCGAGGATTCCGCGAGGCCCTGCGGGCCGCCCATCCCGATCTCGGCGCGGCGGAGGCCAAGGCCGCCGATCGCATCGCGGAGTTGAGCGAGGCTCGCCGGATCCTGTTGACGCTCTAGTGGCCTGCTGTGGCGGCCTGCTCTGGCGTGCGGCTTTGGATGCCGAGAGCTAGCGGCCTGCTCGAGCGTTCGGCTAACGCGCTAGCGCAGCAGGCGCTCGATCAAGCGGGCGGCGGCGCTGGCCGGGGTTCTCGTACCCTGCAGCGCCTCTAGGAGTTCTTGGGGCTCACTCTCCAGGCAGTCCGCGACGGCATCTCCAACCTGGCGGGCCATCCGGTCCGCGACCTCTTGGCGGATCCTGGACCTGAGGCGGTCCTGAAGCCGGCCGGTCTCGGCCAGGTGGGCGCGGTGGGCCTGGATGGCTTGATGAACCTTGAGCGCTCCGTCGCCCGTGGTGGCGGTGGTCATGATGATCTCCGGGCGCCAATGCTGGGTGGCGCCTGTGATGTGGCCCAGGTCGAGCATGTGCTCCAGGTCGCGTCGGACATCGTCGGCGCCGGGGCGGTCAGCCTTGTTGACCACCAGCACGTCGGCCACCTCCAGCAGACCGGACTTGTTGGCCTGCACCGCGTCGCCCATTCCGGGGGCGACCATCACGACCGTGGTGTCTGCGGCGCGGGTCACATCGACCTCGACCTGACCCACACCGACCGTCTCCACAACCAGCGGCGCGTAACCGCAGGCCTCGAACAGTCGCAGGGCCCCAGGAACCGCCAGCGCCAGGCCGCCAGCGTGGCCGCGTGTGGCCATCGACCGGATGAACGCCCGCCCGGCGGCGACTCCGTCCATGCGGATGCGGTCGCCGAGTATCGCACCACCTGTGAGCGGCGAGGACGGGTCCACGGCCAGAACCGCGGGCCGGCCACCCGCGTCGGCCATCTCGTTGACAACGTGCCCCACCAAGGTGGACTTGCCCGAGCCGGGAGCGCCGGTGAAGCCGATGATGGGTGCTGCGCTGTTAGTGCGGGAATCAGTAGTGCGGGAATCAGTAGTGCGGGAATCAGTAGTCCGGGCATGAACAGCGTTGGCATGAACAGCGCGGGCATGAACAGCGTTGGCATGAACAGCGCGGGCATGAACCAGTTCTGCGAGCTCCTCGGCGGGTCGGCCCCCGCGCTCGACGACGCTCAGCAGCCGGCCGAGGGCCCGCCGCTCGCCGCCGCAGGCCCGCTCAAGCAGTTCCTCGGTCCTGCTCGTTTCGCTCACGGGCTCAGTCGCTGGCTTGGCTTGTTGGCGGCTTCTTGCGCGGCGGTCACTGCAGGGACCGGTGGACCGCCTCGACGACGTCGCGGGCCGAGGCGCCGGGATGCAGAACCGCGCTGACTCCCATGTCTTGGAGGGTGCTCAGATCGGTCTCGGGCACGATCCCGCCGACGATCACCGGCACGTCGAGCCCCGCGTCGGCCACGGCCTGCACCATCCGGGGAGCCAGAGCCAGATGTCCCGCGTTGTGCATCGACAGGCCGATCACATCCGCGTCCTCCTGCTCGACCGCGGCGATCACGGTCTCGGTGGTCTGGCGCAGGCCCAGGTAGACGACCTCCATGCCCCCATCGCGCAGCATGCGAGCCACCACCTTGAGGCCCCGGTCGTGGCCGTCGAGGCCGAGCTTGGCCAGCACCACCCGGACGGGGGCGTCCCCTTGGTCATTGCTCACGAGAGGAGCCTTCTGATCGTTTCGGATGGACAAGTCCCGTCACGCGGCGCGTCCTCGCCGGCGGCGCGTGGGCGGGGCGCTCCAATTGTCCTCATCGGTGGACGCCCTCATCGTCAGATGATGGCCTGCTCGACGTAACGGCCGAACACTGAGGCCAGGGCGTCGCAGATCTCGCCCTCGGTGGCGTAGGCCTTCACCGCGTCGATCACCGGCGGCACCAGGTTGACGCCCGGGTCCGCGGCGGCCGTCATGATGTCTTCTAGCGATCGGCCGACCGCTTCGCCGTCGCGGCTCTGCTTCACCGCAGCGAGGCGCTTGAGCTGCAGGTCCTCGGTGTCTTGCTCGATGCGCATCAGGTTGCTCTCGCCGTCGTCTCCGTCGGTGAAGGCGTTCACGCCGACGATGATGCGGGTGCCGTCGTTGACCTCGCGCTCGAAGCGGTAGGCGGAGTCGGCGATGCCGCCCACGATCCAGCCGTTGTCGATGCCCTCGTAGACTCCCTCCAGGATGGACCCATTCCCCAGCTTCAGCAGGTGGTCGAGGATCTCGGTGGCCTGCCGCTCCATCTCGTCGGTCATCCACTCCACGTAGGCGGAGCCGCCCAGCGGGTCGGCGACGTTGGTCACGCCGGTCTCATGAGCGACGATCTGCTGGGTGCGCAACGCGATGCGGGCTGCCTTCTCGGTGGGCAGGGCCAGGGCCTCGTCGTAGGCGTCGGTGTGCAGGGACTGGGTGCCCCCGAGAGCCGCGGCCAGAGCCTGCAGGGCCACCCGGGCGATGTTGTTCTCAGACTGCTGGGCGGTGAGCGACACGCCGGCGGTCTGGGTGTGGAACCGGCACATCAGGCTGCGCTCGGCCGCGGCGCCGTAGCGCTCCTTCATCTGTGTGGCCCAGATGCGGCGAGCAGCGCGGAACTTGCCGATTTCCTCGAAGAAGTCGCTGTGGCTGTTGAAGAAGAAGCTGAGCCTCCCCGCGAAGTCGTCCACGTCGAGGCCGGCTGCCTGGGCCGCCTCCACGTAGGCGAAGCCGTTGGCGAGGGTGAAGCCGAGCTCCTGGGCGGCGGTGGATCCGGCCTCGCGGATGTGGTAGCCGGAGATTGACACCGGATGCCAGCGGGGCATCTCCGCGGTGGTGAAGCGCATCATGTCGGTGACGATGCGCATCGAGGGCCGGGGCGGGAAGATGTACTCCTTCTGGGCCTGGTACTCCTTGAGGATGTCGTTCTGGATCGTGCCCGAGAGGCGGGGCCGGTCGACCCCGGCCTTCTCGCCGACAGCCACGTACTGGGCCAGAGCGACAATGGCGGGACCGTTGATGGTCATGGACGTGGACACCGCGCCCAGGTCGATGTCGGCGAACAGGTCCTCCATGTCGGCCAGCGTGTCGATGGCCACGCCCGCCCGGCCCACCTCGCCCGCCGACCACACTTCGTCGTCGGAGTCGCGGCCCATGAGGGTCGGCATGTCGAACGCGGTCGACAGGCCTGTTCCGCCGTGGCCCAGGATGTCCTTGAACCGTCCGTTGGTGTCGACCGCGGTGCCGAAGCCGGCGAACATGCGCATGGTCCACAGCCGGCTGCGATACATCTCGGGGTAGATGCCCCGGGTGTAGGGGAACTCGCCGGGCATCGGCTCGTCGCCGTACACCGGATCGACGGGGACGCCCGACATCGTGGTGACCGATCGTGTGGCTCGTGCACCTGCGGCCGTCGTCGTTTGGGTGCCGCCGTCGGGGACGGGCGCCGTCGCGGCTTGCCTGCGGGCTTTGGGGTCGTGGCTCACTCGAGGCTCCTGCCTAGGGTCGGCGCGGCTGTTTGGCCGGGTTGCTCTGCAGGCCGGACCGATTGTTCAGCTTGGTTCGTGCCATTATTGTCGGCTCATGGACGAACATCTAACCGTCTACGAATCTCTCGCGGACGAGCAGACGTCCAAGAAGCGCAAGAGGATCAAGGCGAAGGACTACGAGCGGGAGCTGGCCCGCCTGCAGCAGGAGCTGGTGCGCCTGCAGCGCTGGATCCGCCACAAGGGCCTCAAGGTGGTGGTCATCTTCGAGGGACGCGACGCGGCTGGCAAGGGCGGTGTCATCAAGCGGATCACCGAGCGGCTCAACCCGCGGGTCGTTCGGGTGGTCGCCCTAGGCACGCCCAGCGACCGCGAGAAGACCCAGTGGTGGTTCCAGCGCTACGTGGCCGAGCTGCCGGCGGCGGGGGAGATGGTCCTGTTCGACCGCAGCTGGTACAACCGGGGACTCGTCGAGCCGGTGATGGGCTTCTGCACCGACGAGGAGTACCGGGAGTTCCTGCGGTCCTGCCCCGAGTTCGAGCGGATGCTGGTGCGGTCGGGGGTCACCCTGATCAAGTACTGGTTCTCGGTGAGCGACGCCGAGCAGGAGCGCCGGTTCCAGAACCGGATCAAAGACCCGGTCCGGCGCTGGAAACTGTCGCCGGTGGACGTTCAGGGACGGTCGCGGTGGGTGGACTTCTCCAAGGCCAAGGACACCCTGTTCGCCCACACCGACATCAAGCAGGCCCCTTGGTACGTGGTCGACGCCGACTCCAAGAAGGCGGCCCGGCTTAACTGCATCTCGCACCTGCTGTCGCTGATCCCCTACGAGACGGTTCCCTGGGAGGACGTCGAGCTGCCCGAGCGCCAGTCCGCCGTGGGCTATGTGAGGCCGCCCATGACCGACCAGACGTTCGTGCCCGAGGTCTACTGAGTCGACGCCCACTGAGTCCAGGAGGCGGGCAGGAGCAACCGGTTGGCCAGGCGGTGTCCGGCTTGCGGCGAGATCCTCGCATGAGCTGCTCGTAGCTGAGGGGCGGTGTCCGCCCCCTGCGAGAGGAACCTCGCGGTGGTCCGGATCAGGACACGTTGACACGCCGCGGGTGTGAGGCGTGGGGCCAGGCGGTGTGCGGTGCGCGGCGGGTTCTGGGTGTGGGTGAAGGTGTCGTGCGGCGCGCCGCGGGTGTGGGGCGTGGGCCTAGGTGACGTTGGCGCGTAGCAGCGCCAGGGCGCGGGTCCAGGCCGTGTTCCAGGCTGCCTCGTCGTAGCTGCCGAGGGGGTTCTCCCAGTTGCCGAAGCCGTGGCCGGTGCCCTCGTAGGTGTGGAAGACGACGTCCTTGCCCATGTCGCGCAGTTGGGCGGCGAGCGCTTCGCAGGCGGCGGGAGGGAAGAAGTCGTCGTTGGCTGCCAGGTGGCCCTCCACTTTGGCGCTGAGGTTGCTCCAGTCGAGTGAGTCGTCGCCGAGGGGGGCGCCGTAGAACGGGGCCGCAGCCGACACCCGGTCGCCAGCGATGGCAGCGATGCGCAGGGTGAGCAGTCCGCCCATGCAGAAGCCGGTGACTCCCACGGTGGACGACGAGCAGGTGTCGTGGCCGAGCAGGTAGTCGATGGCGGCGGACATGTCCCGGGCGGCCCGCTCAGGCGGCAGGGTGGTCATCAGCTCGCCGGCCTTGTCCATCTCGGTATGGGTGGCCATCTCGCCCTGATACAGGTCGGGGGCCAGCGCGGTGAAGCCCTCCGCGGCGAGCAGGTCACAAACCGCCTTGATCTGGGGCACCAGCCCCCACCATTCCTGCAGCACGATCACGCCGGGGCCCGAGCCCCCATCTGCGGCCGCCACATAGCCGCGTGCCGTAGATCCGTTGGCGGCAAACTCCACCATCTCACCCATTTGCGCCTCCTGTCAGGTCCTATTCGCGTCCGCGTGTGCGTCGGCAAGCCTGCCAGATTCACCGCCGCAGTGCCTACGCCCGGGTTGCTCGGCGCTATGCCGTGGAGGCGGCGATCCCACACGGCCATCACAAGGCCGCAGTGTTTGCGCCCGGGTTGCTCGGCGCTATGCCCAGCCGGTTGCGGGTACCAGCCGCATGCTCACCGGGTCCACAGCCAGCCGCAGCCCCTCCAGGGTGTAGGCTCCAAGCAGCGGGTGGGCGGTGTCTTCCCCGAAGCCCACCAGGGTGGTCTCGGTGCGTCCATCGACGGTGGCCACGGCTCGACCGATCTGGTACTCGACGCGTCGGCCGTTGGCCAGCGACAGGCGAACCGTGTCGATCGAGTCAGCAGTGTGGTCGATCCCTCAGACGGAGGCGAACAACCGGCCGCTGCCGTTGCTGCGGATGCTGGGCGGAGACGGACCGGTCCCCGCATGCGCCTCGTCGGCAGGGCCGTCTCGATCGGTTTCTGCCAGTGCGGCGGTCGAGTCCTGGACCCTTGAGGGCGTCTCGCTCAGGCTCGCTGTTCGGCGGGGTGCGTACTCAGCGCCGGGCCCGAACTCCAGCGCCGAATCGGGGGCGTGGGCGGGGCCGTAGTTCACGCCGTCGGGGGGATGGAGGGTGCATTTGCCGGGTGGGCCGTGGATCTGCCAGCCGAAGTAGTGAATCTTGTTGTGGCAGCCCCAGCAGGCGGGCACCATGTTGTCGACGTTGGTAGGCCCGCCCTCCGATACCGGTTTGACGTGGTGGGCCTGGCACATGTCGAAGTCGGCTCCGCAGGCGAAGCAGCCGCCGTAGAGGGCTCTCAGCGCCTTGAGTTGCGTGGAGGTGGCGGTGCGCTTGCTGTGGCCCTGCCACAACAGCGCGCCCCGCGCGTCATAGACCATCCCGGTCCACTTGGCGTTGCAGGCGATCTTTTCGAGCACCGCCGCGGGCAGCCGGTCGCCGCCGGGAATCTCTGCGATGAGCTTGCCGGCGGCGTCATCGATACGCGCTACAACGCAGATGTCGGCGATGGGTTTGCCGCCACCGCCCGCACCGTTGTTGGTGGTGGTGAGGTTGTCGAGGGCGTCGGCCATGCACTGCGGGAACGAGCGCCTCTCGCCTGAGTCCTGGGAGTTCTTCTTGTCGGCGTCATACATCCGGGCGGCCTCGGCCCGCAGCCGGTTGCCAATGCGCCGTCCAGTGACCGTGTCGAACTCACCGCGTAGATGAACCATCCCGTCGTCGCCGTCCCAGACGCGCACGCAGCGCCGGGCCCGCTGGCGCCGGTGCTCTGACTCCCCGCCATCACCCTCTCGATCCACCGCCCAGCGGCGGGCCTCGCGTGCGAACTGCTCGGGCCGCATCGACACAGCTTTCGCCAACAACTCGGAGTCCGAGCCCACATCTGCAGCGCTCGTCCGATCAACGGCTGCCGCGAGCTGCTTGGCGTTTGTCGCAGACACCCGGCCCGCCGCCAACGCCTCGGGCACCTCCCGCAACGCCTCAGCGGTCTTGACCTGGCTGTGGGCCTCCCGCCGCGAGAACCCCGCCGAAGCGGCCAGCACCTCAGCCCCGCCGTCACCGTGACGCTCCCGGCCCGCCACCGCAGCCGCGCCAGCGACCTGGAACGCCGAGTTGGCCCCGGCAATGGCCTTGGACACTGCCAGCGCCTCAAGAATCTCCGCGCACGACACCGAGGCCTCAGTGACCAGCGCCAGCATCTCCTTGGCGGCGGTCTCGGCCCGTCGAGCGGCTTCGATCAACATGAACAGAGTATTCCATAGGGGTGTGACATCTGTCAAGCAGTTCCATGATTTGACAGGAACTTTTGGAGCCTTCGCAATGGTTCTGCATTGAAGCGACCCTGCGCCCAGTAGGGCGTGCACCCCGGGCCATGTCTTGGGCGTGAATCGGGACGGAGAGAATGTGGGGATCCCAAGACAGTGCGTGGGTGACGTGCCGATTTCGAGAATCGGCCCAACGCGTCCAGTTGCTGCGGCACCCTGCAGGTGGTGCGGAGGTGCGTGGCTGGTCGTGTCACCGGGGTGGCAGCGGCGGTGGCTGGAAGCCTCCCCGGACCTCTGCGAGGAGTTCGGCGAACTGGATGGTTGTTTGGTCGTCGAGGTAGTCACCGATGATCTGCACGTTCACCGGCAGACCCTCCGGGGTGACTCCGATGGGTGCGCTCGTGGCGGGTAGGTAGGCGGTTGTGGCGAGTGCGATCCAGGAGAAGTGGTCGGTGTAGTGGCGTCGTTCGCCGTCGACCTGCAGTGACCTCGTGCAAATGTTGCCTTTGGTGTTGTGATACGGCGCGGCGAACGCCACGACTGGCGTGAGGAGCACATCGACTTCGCTGAACAGCCTGCGGCACGCCCAGCGCAGTTTCGTGCGGCGCTCGTGGAGATCGAGCCAGCCCTTATGCGAGAGCCCGGCCCCGGTCAGCGTGCCCGACCGCATGGGGTCGACGTGCCGACCCAGCCGCTCGCTCAGCTTCCAGGCAGAACCGGCCGTGCTCGCGAGATGCCGAGCCAGTGCCGGCAGTCTGTCGGAGAACATCGACATCAGGAGCGGGGTGTAGATCTCGAGGATCTCGTCGAGGGTGAAGGGGATGTCGATCTCCACGACGTTCGCCTTGGATCTGAGCGCGTCGACGGTCGCTTCGAGTTCGGCGCGTACGGCTCCCTCCAGCGGCGACCGGGGATCGTCGAACCAGCATGCGACACGCAGGTCTCTGAGGTCGCGTCCACGCGGTGGAGGCAGCTCAAGGTTCCACCCGCGCGAGCTCAGCGTGTCGGCACCGGCCATCACCTGAAGCGCAAGGCTGAGGTCCTGCGGTGAGCGCGCCATCGGGCCGGCCACCAGGAGGTCGGAAGCCGCCAGCTTCCCCGCCGGACCCAGTAGATGTCCGCGCAGCGGGATGATGCCGTGCGACGGCTTGTGGCCGTACACGCCGCAGAAGTGCGCCGGTATGCGGATGGAGCCGGCGATGTCGCTGCCGATCTCGAGAGGGACGAGTCCTGCGGCCAACGCAGCCGCAGCGCCACCGGAGGAACCACCCACGGTTCGTTCCGGATCCCACGGGTTCCTGGTCAGGCCGTAGATGTCGTTGTAGCTCTGGAAGTCACTTGCGAACAGCGGGAGGTTGGTCTTGCCCAAAACGATGGCACCGGCTTCGGTGAGCCGCTGCACGGCCAAGGCGCTGGTGTCCGGTACGTGATCGCGGAACTCCGGCGCTCCGCAGGTGGTGACCAGGTCGGCCGTTTCGAACGAATCCTTGACGGTGATTGGCAAACCGTGGAGCGGCCCAACCGATTCGCCGGCGGCCAGTGCTGCATCAGCGGCGATTGCCTTCGAGCGCGCCCGTTCGAAGTTGGTGGCCACCACGATGTTGAGGCGAGGATTCAGGGCCTCGATGCGTGCGATGGCTTCGTCGACGAGTTCAACGGCACTGACGTCACCACGACGCAGGGCGGACACACACTCAGTCGTGGACCAATATCGACTATCGCTCATGTCTCGCCGCTCGTCGAGGCACACCACTGATCTCGTGGGGCTCCCGAATCTAGCCCGCGTCCTCGCGGCGCCTTTCCGGGTTGGAGAGGCTTGGTGATTGCTGGCGGGTTGGCCTATAGATCGTTGTCGGGATCGTCAGCGTTGTCCAGACGCACCGGTTGGTCGGTGGGATGGTCCCAGACGGAGGGAGGTGCGGTCGCCCAGAGTTCCACGCTGTAGGTTCAGGCGCCACCGCCTACGACTCCTAGACCGCCCTCCTCGTAGAGCAGGTAGGAGCAGGTCATTCCCGCTTCGGGGTCGGCCGGGTCGTAGCGGCGGCTCGTCTCGCACTCGGTGAGGGATTTCCACCTCGAACGGCCTCGGCGGGTCTTGAAGCGCAGATGGTCTTGCTGCTCGGGGTCGCGGGTGTACCCGCTCAGTTCGCCCTTCGCGTGGCTCACGATCACCTCGCGTGCCTCCGCCACGGTCTCGACTACCACCGGGATGTCGCCGATCAGGCAACATCCAGAGCGGCTTCCTATCGTCACCTCGAAGGCCAGACCGGCACGGTGTTTGACCCGCTTGATCGCCTCTGCCAGAGCCTGCTCCCGACTCCGGTAGTACGACAGGGGATAGGGGTTGCCGATCGGCTCGCCGTCGAGGGTGGGAACCCATTCGAGGAAGTGGAGCTGAACCGCACCGGGCCTTGGCAGCTTCTCAACCGCCGTCACATGGCGGCCCGATTCGAAGTCCGACGACATGCTGACGACAGTACGCACGGTGTGTGACAGTCATGATGTTGGGGTGGGCGGTCGGGGCTCGGGTTTGACCGTTCTGGGCCAGGCGCGGCTGGCTGCTGGTCCAATATGGGCCATAGCTGGTAACATTTGGGCCGATGGTGCGGGTTGAGCTGGAGCGGATCGAGGCGCTGGAGCTGCTGGGAATGGTTGTCGCCCATCTCAACCACGCCGAGGCGTCGGGGGACCTGTCGCCACGAATCCCGACGCTTATGACTATCCGCGACAAGCTGGCCGCCGGCCTGCGGGAGGAGCAATGAGCTACACCGACGCTGATGTGACCGCCGCGATCGCTGGAATGGACAAGTACCGGTCCGGCCTCGACTATGAGGTCGGGGCCGCGCTCGCGGTGGTGGGCCTCAGTTCCGAGCGGGCCCACAAGGAGATCGCCATGCGGGACGACATGATCCGCACTGCCCATCGCGTCGGAGCCTCGTTGCGGCAGATCGCGGACGCGTCCGGGCTCGGCCGAAAGACTGTCACCGCGATCGTCGAAACGGACCCGCTCCGAGCATGACGGGTCGGCTCACGCTTGGACCGACAGCGTCTCCTCCTGGGCTTTACGAGCCGTTGGGGTTGAAGTAGGGGCGGTCGCCGTCGATCTCTAGGCGGCGGATGATGCGCCGTTGGGGGAAGTGGTCAGCCGCGGACCGGTGCAGGGTGGAGCGCTCGTCCCAGATGGCCAGATCGCCGTTCTGCCACTGCCAGCGGCAATGCAAGGACACCTCCGAGATGTGCTGGCGCACGAAGTTGAGAACCATGTCGCTCTCGGCTCGGCTCACCCCCGCCACGTGGTCGATGAACTGCTCCGCGTACAGCAGCGCCCTCTTGCCGGTCTCCGGATGGGTGCGCACCAGCGGATGCTCCACCGGGCCGTAGTCCCGCTTGATGGCCTCGATGATCGTCTCGGCATGCTCTCCAGCCTTCTGGGCAACTCGCTCAAGGAAGCCCTTGTTGGAGTGCACCACCGTCAGCGAACAGAAGAACTCCTGAATCTGCGGGCTGAGGGTCTCGTAGGCCCGGGTCGCGGAGGCCCACAGCGTGTCGCCACCGAATTCGGGGGCCAGCTCCATGTGCAGCAGAGCAGCCTTCGGCGGCGTGGCCGTCCAAGTGACGTCGGTATGCCAACGATCGGCGCGGTTCGGGCTGTCGGGACCGTCCTCGATGACGGTCATGGTGGGCTCGGTGGCGCCCAGGACCCGGAAGACCGGATAGATGCTGGGCGTCCCGAAGCGCCGACCGAGGGTGAGGTGCTCTTCCTCCGTGAGGTGCGCGGCCCGGAAGAAGATGACCTGGTGCTTGAGGAAGGCCCGGTACACGGCGTCGAAGTCAAGATTCGGGTCGCGCAGGTCGACGCCGACGATCTCGGCGCCCAGCGCTCCCGCGACTCTCCGAATCTGCATGCGGCCCTCCTTGCGGGGATCCAGCGCCCGAACCGTCAGGGACAGTCTCTACCCAAGCTCTGGGCGTACCAAACCCGCATAGCGGTCATACGCGTCCGATGGCGTCGGCGGGCGGGCGGCGACGGGTTGCCGAGCCGCACCGCGGTCATACGCGTCCCGTAACAGCGTCTCGGAATGCGGCCACGGCTCGATGGGTGGCGTCGGCCACCCGGGCCAGCGCGCGCGGCGAGGTGGCCCGCTCGGGCGTGTCCGAAGGACAGTGGAAGTCCCGCCCGGCTCCCGTGGTCGACAGAACCGGAACGCCGAGGCGGCTCCACGCCTCGCCCTCGCCCAGCCACGAGTCAACCTGGCAGCGCAATCCGATCCCGGCGTCTCGCAGCGCCGCAGCCACCGCTCGGGCCTTCGCCTCGTCCAGCGTGGTCATGGCGATCCGGCTGTCGATGAGCCGACGAGAGCCGTCTGAGGCGGGTACTTCGACGGCGAGCGACGCTCCGAGGTGAGCCACGCACGCCGGCGGTTCTATGCATCGATCGACCCAGGCGTGGGCGCCGAGGAAGCCCAGTTCGTGGCCCCCGGTGGCGACGATGGTCACCGGCCACCCAGACCCAGACAGCTGCTCGGCCACATGGCGCAGGATCGCGATGCCCGTGCCCCGCTCGCCGGCCGCGCCGAACCAACCATTCAGCGGGGTGGTCAACATGATCTGCCCGCCCGGCTGGTCGTTGCTGACCTTGATGTTGGCGGTGCGGCCACCGACCAGCCGCGCGTTGAGCCTCACCCGGACGCTGGCCGTGGCGAGCGCGTCGTAGTGACGGCTGGCGACCAACAGCGTCGGCAGCTCGGAAGGGAGAGCAGCCAGATCGCGGTTTATGGCCACGAGATCGCCGGCTGGATGCTCCGTGGCGATGACCAGCGCCGCGTATCCCGCTCGCTTGGTCTCGTCGATGAGCTCATCAGCCACGCGGGGGAATCCGCCGGAGTGAGGGTCCATCCGGCGGACGGCCACATCCGTGGTGTCGACGTCACCTACGAACTCGTAGTACAGGGCCAAATGGTCGAGCAACCGCCCGTCAACGAGGAGCTCGCTTTGAGCGTCATACCGCTCGAACTCGACGACGGTCGTGGTGACCGTCCCCAGGTCGCCGACCAGGTCAGCAAACCACTCGGCCGTGGCCACGTCGCGGTCGGTGCCGGAACGGTGGTGCCCGAGCGAGGCGTAGTCGCACACGATCCGGTACAGATCCTCGCCGGGGGAGAGGGTGTGTACAGCGATGAGTGCTGAGGCTACGCGTTCTCGAAGTACTGTCGCTGGCCGTGAAGGTCGACTCACTGCTCACCGGCTCGATCACCCACGCAGGCCGCACGGCTGCCGGTCTGGAGTTGGCTGGCTACTCGGGCGCGTGGACGGTGGAGGGGCCCCACGACCCGTTCCTGCCCTTGGCCGTCGCCGCGGCCAGCACCCGCGAGATTGAGCTGGGCACCGCCATCGCGGTGGCGTTCGCCCGCAATCCGATGCTGCTGGCCAACATCGGCTGGGATCTGCAGACCCTGTCGCAGGGCCGCTTCGTGCTCGGGCTGGGCAGCCAGATCAAGCCCCACATCACCAAGCGCTTCTCCATGGAGTGGAGCCGGCCGGCGGCGCGGATGCACGAGATGGTCCAGGCTGTGCGGGCCATCTGGGACACCTGGCAGAACGGTACGCCGCTGCGCTTCCGGGGCGAGTTCTACCAGCACACCCTCATGACGCCGATGTTCACCCCCAAGGCCAGCGACCTCGGCGACTTCGGCCCGCCGCCGGTCTACTTGGCCGGGGTCGGCCCCTTGATGACCGAGGTGGCCGGCGAGGTCTGCGACGGGTTCCTGTGCCATCCGTTCACCACCGAGAAATATCTGCGCGAGGTCACGCTGCCGGCGCTGGAGCGAGGTCGGGCTAGGGCTGGCATCGCCTCGATGGACGGCTACGAGATCGCCGGGCCGTCGTTCGTGGTCACCGGGGAGACCGACGAGGAGATGGAGGGTCTGGCGGCTGCCACCCGCCAGCAGATCGCCTTCTACGGCTCGACGCCCGCCTACCGCCCGGTGCTGGAGATCCACGGCTGGGGCGACCTCCAGAGCGACCTGAATGACTTGTCCAAGCGGGGCCAGTGGGTCGAGATGGCTGCCCTCATCGACGACGAGATTCTCAACACCTTCGCGGTTGTCGCTCCGCCCGAGGAGATCGCGCCCGAACTCGCCCGCCGCTACGGCGACATCATCAGCCGGATCTCGTTCTACTCCCCGTACCGCGGCGACCCCGACCGCTGGCAAGCCGTGATGGCCGCCATCAAGGCCATCTAGGAACGCCCGAACAGCAGCAGCGAGACGGTTTCCATGCAGGGTGAACACTTGCCGTCGGTGGCGGGGCTGCTGCTCTACCCCGGCGCCGGCGGCGGCGCCGACCAGCACACACTCATCGCCCTGGAGGACTCACTCGCCGTGCCGGTGCGCCGCACGGAGTTCGGCTACCGGCGCGAGGGGAGGCGGTTCCCCGACCGGGCCCCGAAGCTGATCGCGCAGGTGCGGGCCGAAACCGTGGCGTTCGCGGCCGAGCTCGGCACCACCACAGCCGGGCTCGTGCTCGGCGGGCGCTCCATGGGCGGGCGCATGTGCTCGATGGCGGTGGCCGAGGGCCTGCCCGCGGCCGGGCTAGTGCTACTCAGCTACCCGCTGCACCCGCCGGGCAAGCCCGACAAGCTGAGGGTCGAGCACTTCGGCGCAATCGATGTGCCCGTGCTGTTCGTCAATGGCGACCGGGACCCCTTCGGCACACGCGAGGAGTTCGCGGCCCACATCGGCGACATCGCAGGCGCAGTGACCGTCCACTGGCTCGAGGGTCAGCGCCACGACCCCAAGCCGTCATCCGACGCCGAGATCGTCGCGGCCGTGGGCGCCTTCCTGGCCGCTCTCTAGAACCCCCAGCCCCGCCACGCCGAACACCAGGCAGTTAGCCACACCACATGTGGCAGACCGATTGAAGTTCGCCGGCATCGGGTGACGTGACCTCTTCGGTGGGCGGAGCCCGGCAGTAGCCTCGAAGCCATGCTGGAGCGGATCGCCAGCCTCGAGAACGAGCTGAGAGACGTGGAGATCCGCCTGGGCGACCCCGCGGTTCAGTCCGACCCGCGCCGTCTGGCCGAACTGGGCCGCCGCCACAAGCAGCTGAGCGAGATCGTGGCCGCGGGGAACCGGCTGCGAGCCGCGGTCGACGACCGTGACGAAGCCGGCCGGATGCACTCCGCGGCCGACGCCTCCGAGCGAATCGAGCTGCGCGAGATGATCGACGAGCTCGATGAGGCGGCGACCACGGCGACCGATGAGCTGCGGGTGCTGCTGCTCCCGCCCGATCCCAACGAGGGCCGAAACGTGATTGTCGAGATCCGGGGTGCAGCCGGCGGCGAAGAGGCCAACCTCTTCGCCCGCGACCTGTTCGGCATGTACCAGGCCTTCGCCCGCAGGCAGCGCTGGAAGCTGGAGCCGCTGGCCGCCTCGCCGTCGGATCGAGGCGGTTACACCGAGGTGAGCGGCCTGATCGCCGGTGACCAGGTGTGGACCCGCATGAAGCACGAGGCGGGCACCCACCGTGTGCAGCGGGTGCCGGTGACCGAGTCTCAGGGCCGGGTGCACACCTCCTCGGCGACGGTGTCGGTGCTGCCCGAAGCCAAGGAGGTGGACGTCCAGATCGACGAGTCCGACCTGCAGATCGACGTCTACCGCTCGTCGGGCCCGGGCGGCCAGTCGGTCAACACCACCGATTCGGCGGTGCGGGTGACGCACGTGCCCACCGGCATGGTGGTGTCGATGCAGGACGAGAAGAGCCAGCTCCAGAACAAGCAGAAGGCGCTGCGGGTGCTGCGGTCGAGGCTGCTGCAGGCCGAGCAGGAGCGGGCCTCCGCCGAGCAGTCGGCGATGCGGCGGGGCCAGGTGGGCGGCGGCGACCGGTCCGAGAAGATCCGCACCTACAACATGCGGGAGAACCGGGTCACCGACCACCGCATCGGGCTCACCCTCTACAAGCTCGACCGGGTGCTGGCCGGTGAGCTCGACCAGCTGAGCGACGCTCTTGTCCAGGACGAGCAGCGCACGCTGCTGGCCGGCGACGACGCCTGAGAGGCCGAACCCCGGTGCCCGAGCCGCGCCGCCGAGTCGAGGCGGACAGCCAGGCCGAGACCGTGTCGTGGGGTGATCTGCTGGCCCAAGCGCAGCGCCGTCTGGAGCGAAACGCCGCGGTGGACACGCCGCGGGTGGACGCCCGCCGGATCGTCGAGGCGGCTTCGGGGGTGTCGCCAGCCGAGTTCGAAAGCGTGCTTGATGAGCCAGCCACGACGCTGACCGCGGCCAGCTTCCGCTCAATGCTGGAGCGGCGCAACGCGGGCGAGCCGCTGCAGTACGTGGTGGGCTCGTGGGGTTTCCGGACTCTCGACTTGATGGTCGACCACCGGGTGCTGATACCCAGGCCCGAGACGGAGGTAGTGGCCGGCTGGGTCGTGGACGAGGTCGTGAGGCATTCGGACGACGTGGGTCCTGACCGCGAGGTGGTCGTTGTGGACCTCGGCACCGGGTCGGGTGCCATCGCGTTGTCGGTGGCGGTCGAGTGCCCGCAGTCCAGGGTGTTCGCCACCGACGTGTCGGCCGATGCTCTGGCCGTGGCCCGGGCCAACCTGGCCGGCCTCGGCCGGGCCGCAGCCCGCGTGAGCCTGCACGAAGGCGACTGGTTCGAGGCAGTGCCGGGCGCGCTGTGGGGATCGGTGGACGTGGTGGTGTCGAACCCGCCCTACATCGGCACCGGCGAAGAGCTGCCGCCGGTGGTGGCCGACTGGGAGCCGCCGGTGGCGCTGTGGTCGGGACCTGCGGGCCACGAAGCGGTCGAGAAGGTGATCGGCGGTGCCTCGCAGTGGCTGAGGCCCGGCGGGGCGCTGGTCCTGGAGGTGGCATCGCATCGGGCCCAGCAGTCGGCCCAGATGGCTGCAGCGGGCGGCTTCGCCGATGTGCGGGTGGAGCGGGACCTAGCCGGTTTGGAGCGAGTCGTGATCGGGCGCCTGCCGTGACTTCGAGTCGGGTGATGAGCGCCCAGACGCCCGAGCAGCGGGCGACTGCGGTGGCCGCGGCGCTGGCCGCACTGCACGATGGCGAGCCCGTGGCCGTGCCCACCGACACCGTCTACGGGCTGGCCGCCGGCGCCTCCGACCCCAGTACCGTGCACAAGCTGTTCGAGCTCAAGGACCGTCCCGCGGAGCGACGCATCGCCGTGCTGGTGGCCGACCAGGCCTCGGCCGAATCACTAGTGCTGCTCACACCCGAAGCGCGGCGCTTGGCCGAGCGCTACTGGCCCGGTCCGCTGACACTGGTGGCCGATCGCGCTCCGGGCGCGCCCTCTCACCTGGGTGACGACGCCACCATCGGCGTTCGCGTCCCCGACGACGAGGTCGTGCGGGCCATAGCCGCCTCACACGGCCCGCTGGCGGTGACCAGCGCCAACCTCCACGGCGCCCCGACGCCGTCAACCGCTCAGGACGTGGCTGAGCAGTTCCCGACCCTGCGCCTCGTGATCAACGGCGGGACCCGTCCCGGCGCGTCGTCCACCGTTGTGGACGTGGCCGGGACTACGCCTGTGGTGCTGCGAGAGGGCCCCATCAGCTTCGACGAGATCCTCTCGGCGGCCCGGGACGCTGACACCTAGGATGGCGGGCGTGCGGATCGCGGTTGGGGCCGACCATGCCGGCTACGGGCTCAAGCAGGCCTTGGCCGAGCAGTTACGGGCCGCTGGCCACGACGTGACCGACTGCGGCACTCACTCCGCCGACCGGGTGGACTATCCCGACTTCGGGGCGGCGGTGGGCCGGGCCGTGGCCGGCGGCGACGCCGACCTGGGGGTGTGCGTGTGCGGCAGCGGCACCGGGATCGCCATGGCCGCCAACAAGATCGCGGGCGTGCGGGCCGCCGTGGCCTACGACGTGACCTCGGCCCGCCTGGCCCGGGCCCACAACGACGCCAACGTGCTGTGCATCGGCGAGCGGCTCACCGGCGCCGAAGTGGCCCGAGAGGCGCTCGACGCTTGGTTGGCCGCCTCCTTCGACGGCGGCCGCCACGAGGCCCGGGTCGCCAAGGTCGACGCTCTCGGCGCACCAGACTGATCACGGCACGCGGCGCCGTTCATGGCGCGTGCCTCGCTACCGTGCGATGCAGCGTCCGCGTTGCCGCGCCCGGCGCCGAAGGAGAATCGAGGAACCCATGCCCTGGCCCACCGCTGACGATGCCGTCTTCGACCTCATCCGTCAGGAGGTTCACCGCCAGAACACCACCATCCAGCTCATCGCCTCGGAGAACTTCGCCAGCCCGGCGGTAATGGCCGCCACCGGCTCGGTGTTCACCAACAAGTACAGCGAGGGCTACCCCGGCCGGCGCTACTACGGCGGCAACATGGTGGTCGACGAGGTCGAGGACCTCGCCCGCCGCCGAGCCTGCGAGCTGTTCGGGGCCGATCACGCCAACGTGCAGCCCCACGCCGGCGCCATCGCCAACATGGGGGCCTACCAGGCCCTGATCGAGCCGGGCGACACCGTATTGGGCATGAGCCTCGACCACGGCGGGCACCTCACCCACGGTTCGCCGGTCAACTTCTCGGGCCTGCAGTACCGGTTCGTGTCCTACGGGGTGACCGCCAGCGACGAGCGAATCGACCTCGACCAGCTGCGTGATCTGGCTCTGGCCGAGCGGCCCAAGCTGATCGTGGCCGGCGCAACCGCCTACCCCCGCCTCATCCCACCCGAGCCGCTGCGGGAGATAGCCGACGAGTCGGGCGCGCTGCTGATGTTCGACGCGGCCCACATCGCGGGGCTGATCGCGGGCGGCGTGCACCCCAACCCCACACCGTTCGCCGACGTGGTGACGTTCACCACCCACAAGACCCTGCGCGGCCCCCGCGGCGGCGCCATCATGTGCCGCTCCGACTACGCGAAGGCGGTCGACAAGGCCATGTTCCCCGGCATCCAGGGCGGGCCGCTCGATCACGCGGTGGCGGCCAAGGCGGTGGCTTTCGCGGAGGCGGCCACCTCGGAGTTCGCCGAATATGCGGCCTGCATCGTGGAGAACTCCAGGGCGCTGGCCGCCGCGCTGGCCGGGCACGGCTTCCGGCTCGTCTCCGGCGGCACCGACAACCATCTGATGCTCGTGGACCTGCGGACCTTCGACCCGGATCTAACCGGCAAGGAGGCCCAGGCCACGCTCGACGCTGCCGGGATCAGCCTCAACAAGAACACGGTGCCCGACGACCCCCGCTCCCCATTCGTCACCTCCGGGGTGCGCATCGGCACGCCCGCGGTCACCACTCAGGGCATGGACACCCACGACATGGCCGCGATCGCAGATCTCATCTCCAGGGCCTTGCGCAACCGCTCCGACGACGCTGCGGTGGCGGCGGTGCGAGCGGACGCCGCAGAGTTGTGCGCGGCCAAGCCGCCCTACCCAGGGTTGGACACCGAGGACTAGCGGCCCTTCGGCGGGCCGACTCGGTCCTGCGGGTGGCGGCGGTGCCGGTCCGACGGGTCGGGAACTAGGCGCTCGACGTGCCGTCGGTGCTGTCCTTCGTCATCGTCGGCGGGGTGGCCGCCGCGACGACGTTCCTGCTGGTTCCGCTCACGACGAAGGTCGCGGTCCGCGTAGGAGCGAGCCGCGAGCCTGACGCCCACCACATCCATGAGACTCCCACGCCCGCAGCGGGGGGCTTGGCCATGCTGGCAGGGGTTGTGGTCGCGGTGGCGGTCGCGCCAGCGGTGGGGGGCCTGTCCGCGGTGTTCGATGCGCCCGGCGAGATCGTGGGCGGGGTCGCCGCGGCCGCGATGATTCTCGCGGTCGGCTTCTACGACGACATCAGAGAGCTGTCGCCGCCCGCCAAGGCTGCGGGCGTGGCCGCGGCGGGCGTTGTGCTCCACCTGTCGGGAGTGTCGATTGCCGTCTTCCGGGTGCCGTTCTGGGATCTGGTGTTCCTTTCGGACGAATGGTCAGCGTTGATCACCGTGCTGTGGGTGCTGGGAATGGCCAACGCAGTGAACCTCATAGACGGCCTCGACGGCCTCGCCGCGGGCATAGTGGCCATCGCCGCGGGCACGTTCCTGCTCTACGCGCTGCGCCTCGCCGACGAGGGCGTGATCGGCGAGGCCAACCCCGGCGCCCTGTGGGCGGCGGTCGCGCTGGGAGTGTGCGTCGGGTTCCTGCCCCACAACCTGTATCCGGCCCGAGTCTTCATGGGCGACGGCGGGGCGCTGCTGCTCGGCGCGCTGATGGCGGTCGCCACCATCAGCGTGGGGGGCCGCTCCACGGTGGAGTTCAGCGGCCAGGCGTTCTTCTTCTACGCGCCGCTGCTCATCCCGCTGGTGATCCTGGGCGTGCCCGTGGTCGACACGGTCTTCGCCATCGTGCGCCGCACGGTGGGGCGCCGCGGGTTCTCGGTGGCTGACCGCGACCACCTGCACCACCGCCTCATGCGCCTGGGACACGGCCACCGCCGAGCTGTGATCGTGCTGTGGCTGTGGACGGCGCTGCTGTCGGCATTCGTGCTGTACCCCACATACACCGGCCGCGGCGACGGCATCGTTCCGGCCGGGATCGCCGCGCTGGCGCTCGTGCTATTCACCATCTTCCATCCCCGCTTCGGTTACGACGCCCCGGAGGTGGACGAGGAGGAGCTGGACCGCCTCCGAGACCTCTGAGCGACCGCGCGGAGGCCTGACTCTGCCCAGCGTCAGGTGCTCAGCCGGTCGTCGCCGTCGAGGTCCTCGGGTCTGGCGTCCTCGGGGTTGAGGTCCTCAAGTTCCTCGCCCGCGGTCTCGGGGTACTTCCACATGACCAGAACGGCCACGATCAGTGGTCCGACGGCCAGCAAGGCCAATGCCGGCCCAACGCGCCCGTCGAGCACGTCCGACAGCCATCCGGCCACGGACAGGCCGAGAGCGCTGCCCGCCACGCCCACCATGGTGATCATGCCGTTGGACCGGCCCCGCTTGTGGGTGCCGAACAGCTCTGGTCCGTATACGGCTAACGCCGGAACCGCGATCGCACCCAGCACTCCGCCGGCCAGGGTCAGCAACAACAGAGCAGCGCCGTCGGTCAAGTAGGCCCAGGCCAGAAACACTGTGCCAAGCACTAGGCCTGCAGCCCCGACCGGTCGTCGGCCCCGGCGATCGGCCAGATATCCGCCGGCGAGGATCCCGATGCCGATGGGGGTGTTGGTGGCATAGGTAAACAGCGTGATTGCTGCAGCCGAGAACTCCCGCTCGTCCTTGAGGAAGTCGTTGCGAAGCCCGGAGGCAGGTGCGGCGAACATCAGAATCAGGAAGGCCGAGGCGGCTAGGAGTACCAGCCTCTTGCGCCGGCGGGCCGCAGCCTCAGCGTCGAGGGGGCTACCGATCACTGCGCTGTCGTGTGGGTCCCGTCCTCGGCTTGTCGGCTCGAAGCGGCGGCTCTCGGGCAGTCGCCGTCCCAACCAGATGATCGCGGCAACCCCGGCAAGGGGTACTACGTATACGACGCGCCATCCCGCAGTGTGCAGGTCGGCCGCGGGCAGCACGCCTACCGCCATGCCCGAGCCCAGCGCGGCGCACATCACCAGCAGCGCCATCGCCCAGGCCCGCGACCGGGCCGGCATCTCCTCGGCGGCCAGGATCACGATGAGGATCCCCATCGCAGTGGACAGTCCCCGGGCCACCAACTGTGTGGCCCCCAGGAACCACAGGCCGGGCGATAGAGCCCCGAGCGCGGTTACAAGGCAGCTGCCGATTCCGGACGCCAGCAGCAGGGGGCGCCGGCCGTGGCGGTCGGCTAGGGCCGCGGTGACCAAAGCGATGAGCACTCCGACCCGCACGACGGCCAGCACGATCCCCTGGGCAGTGTTGCCGTGGCCGAACTCGTCGGCTGCGAACGTGATGGTCTGCGAGAGGACCGTGCCCAGGTAGCCGTCGATCACCTGCACCGTGCACAGCAGTCCCAGCACCGTGGCGTTTCGGGCGCTGAACCGATCCGGAGGCGCCCACCAGTAGCCGTAGGCGTTCCGGCGCCTCCGCAGGGCGCTCCGGACCGGGAAGTGGAACAGCCAGGCCCACACCGGAACCGCGAGCCTGTAGGAGGTGGTCTCGGTCAGCTCCCACGCTTCGCCGGTGTCCACGTCGTCGAGATCGTCGGGCTCCGCCCTCTCCAAAGACAGCCGGCGCTCGTAATGCCGGAAGGGCCCGTCCTCCGCCTCGAAGCGATCCCCGCCGACGGCACGCTCGGCCACGATGTCGCGCCGGGGCTCCCGCTGCACCGCCCGCTCGCGGTCCATCTCGGCTGCGCTGCCCCGTCGCACCACCCGCAATACGGTCATCGCTCGCCCGCGGTCATAGGCTTGGGTGGTGGCGATCGAACGGATAGTCGTTCGCCCCGGCTCCCCGCTGGAGGGCACGGTGGCCGTGGCCGGGGCCAAGAACTCGGTGCTCAAGCTCATGGCGGCCACGTTGCTCGCCGAGGGCTCCTACCGCCTCGACAACGTGCCCCGCATCGTCGACGTCGACCTCATGGCCGAGTTGCTGCGGGCCGTGGGCTGCACCGTCGAGTGGGACCCGGCACAGGCCGCCGCGCTCCGTATCGAGGTGCCTGCGGAGATCAGCCCGGTGGCCCCCTACGACATCGTGGAGCGGTTCCGTGCCTCGGTGGTGGTCCTGGGGCCGATGCTGGCCCGCTGCGGTCGGGCCAAGGTGGCCCTGCCGGGGGGCGATGACTTCGGTCCCCGGCCCATAGACATGCATGTGCAGGGCCTGGTGGAGCTGGGCGCGGCGGTTGACGTCGTGCACGGCTACGTCGAGGCGTCGGCGGCCGAGCTGATGGGCGGGCGGGTCGTGCTGGAGTTCCCCAGCGTGGGCGCCACCGAGAACCTGCTGATGGCCGCGGTGGCGGCCAAGGGCGCAACCGTGATCGACAACGCGGCCCGCGAGCCCGAGATCGTCGATCTCTGCCAGTTCCTCGGCCGCATGGGAGCCGGGATCGGTGGCGTCGGCTCGTCCACGCTCGTTGTGGAGGGCACCGGCACAACCGCCCCCCTGCAGCCCGCGGACCACACGGTCGTCCCGGACCGCATAGTGGCGGCCACCTATCTGGCCGCGCTCGGCGTGGCCTCGGGCGAGGTGTTCCTCGCCGGCGCCCGCCACGACCACATGGAGCTGCTCTGCCAGAAGCTGACCGAGATGGGGATGCTGATCACCCCCGACGATGGCGGAATCCGGGCTATTGCGCCCCGGCGACTCGATTCGGTCGACTGCTCCACGCTGCCCTATCCGGGCGTGGCCACCGACCACCTGCCGTTCCTGGTGGCGATGCTGGCCACCGCCTCGGAGGTGGGAATCGTCACTGAGAACCTGTTCCCCGGCCGGTTCCGCTACGTGGACGAGCTGCGCCGCATGGGCGCCGATATCCGCACCGACTCCCACCACGCCGTGGTGCGCGGCGTAGAGCGGCTCTCGGGGGCGCCGGTCAGAGCCCACGACATACGGGCCGGCGCTGCTCTCACCGTCGCCGGGCTGGGGGCCGAGGGCACCACGGTGGTGAGCGACGCACATCACGTGGCCCGAGGCTACGAGGACCTGGCCGGCGATCTGGCGTCGCTCGGCGCCGACGTGCGGGCCGAATAGACCGCGCCGGCGGGCGACTCACTCATCGGCGTCGACTTGGGCCTGGGCCTGCCGGACAGCCCGCCGCTTCGCGTTCCAGACGATGCCGGCGAACAGCAGCAACGGCCCGGCCACGAGCAGCGCCTCGTCCCATCCGCCCTGATGCGCCAGCACCGTCGCTCCCATCCCGCGAGCCTACGAGGCCGAGCGGACAGGCTGTAGTTCATGAGGCCTCTAGCGGCGCTGAGCGAGGCGGTGGGCCCGAGCGGCCGGTGAGCGCAGCGAACATGAGCGGGCGGTGGGCGCGAGCGGCCGGTGAGCGCAGCGAACATGAGCGGGCGGTGGGCGCGAGCGGCCGGTGAGCGCAGCGAACATGAGCGGGCGGTGGGCGCGAGCGGCCGGTGAGCGCAGCGAACATGAGCGGGAGACACGAGGATGTAGGGGTCGGAGTTGGGGTAGTCGTGGGTCTTGGCGACGCCGGGGGCGGAGTTGGGGGCGGGCGCTGCGAGACTGGGGCTGTGCGGGCCGAAGTGGAGAAGATCATCAAGGTCATCCGGCCGGCCATCCAGGCCGACGAGGGCGACATCGACCTCATCGACGTGGACGAGTCCACCGGGATCGTCACCGTCGAGCTCCACGGCGCCTGCGTCACCTGCCCGGCGTCCACCCAGACCCTCAAAGCCGGCATCGAGCGGATCATGCGCGATCGGGTGCCCGGGGTCACGGAGGTGGTGGAGATCAACGCCCTCGGCATGAGCGAGAGCTTCGTCTCGCTCTAGAGGCCGAAACCGGGACCGGCTCAGCGGTCGGTGTGCTCAGCGAGGTTCAGGGCGTTCTCGATCAGCCCGAGGTGGCTATAGGCCTGCGGGAAGTTGCCCCTCGCCTGACCCGTGACAGCGTCGCACTCCTCCGACATCAGCCCGGTTGGTCCGGCCAGCGCCACGTAGTCGTCGAACAGGCCGCGGGCGCCGTCGAGGTCGCCGATGAGGATCTTGGCGTCGATCAGCCACGACGTCATCAGGTTGAATCCGCTGGCCTCACCGGGAAGACCATCATCGCCGCGGTAGCGATAGACGGTCGGGCCGACCCGCAACTGAGCCTCGATCGCGCTGATCGTGGCCGCCAGCCGGGGATCCTCGGGCGGCGCCAGCCCCGACAGGCCGATGGCCAGAACCGCCGAGTCCAGGTCGGTGCTGCCGTAGGCAGCGGTGTAGGACCTCTCCCCAGGGTTCCAGCCCTCTGTGAGGATCTCGGCCGCGATCGTGTCGCGCAGCTGCTCCCACTCCGGTACGGGGCGGTTGAACACGCCCTCCGCGACGGCGACTCCCCGGTCGACAGCCATCCAGCACATGGCCTTGGAGTGCACATGATGGCGGGGCGCGGCCCTGATCTCCCAGATGCCCTGGTCGGGCTCCCGCCAGCGCAGGCCCACCGCGGCCACGAGCTGCTCCACCAGCCGCCAGTGGCGCTCGTCGAGGGGTGCACCCGCCCGCCCCAGCCGCCAGATCAACTCCATGATCGGGCCGAACACGTCGGTCTGGACCTGCTGCTCGGCCGCGTTGCCGATCCGCACCGGATGACTGCCCCCGTAGCCAGCTAGGTCAACGTCAGTCTTCTCGGGGGGAAGAGGTACGCCGTCGACGGTGTAGATGGGGGCCAGCTGGTCGAGCTGGGCACCGCCGGTGTCAACCAGACGCAGCAGCCAGTCGAGCAGGTCCAGGGCCTCCTGGTTGGAGTCCAGGCGCACCAGGGTGGCGGCCGCCATCGACGCGTCGCGCATCCAGCAGTAGCGGTAGTCCCAGTTGCGGGACCCTCCCAGCTCCTGGGGAAGGCTGGTGGTGGGCGCGGCAATGATTGCGCCGGTCGGGCCGTGGCACAGCGCCTTGAGCACCAGGGCGGAGCGCCGCACCAGATCGGTCTGCAGCGGCGGGAGGGTCAGCCTCTCCACCCAAGCGCTCCAGTGCTCGAGGGTGGCCGAGCGTCGCTCTGGCTCTGCGGTGGCGTAGTCGCCCGCACCGGTTCCGCACAGCAGCTCCAGCACCACCGGTCCCGCCGACAGGTCCACTTCGGCCCGGGCGATGTCGTTTCGGCCGTCTGATTCGACCTGCCAGCGCAGCCCCGGCGCGCGCAGCCGGACCCCGTTGCGCAGCCACAGTCTCCTCACCTGGTCGCCCCCGAGCCTCGATCCGGCCGACACCACTAGGTCGTCGCCCCGGGGCTCAAGGAGCGCGCCGGCGATCCGGCCGAAGCGGGGAGCGAACTCGATGACGGCCCGACCCGTGCCCGCCAGCACTCGGATCAGGCGGGTGCGCCCGGGGGGCTCGGTGGGCAGGCCCTCGGAGCAGTCGAGGTAGTCGGTCACGCACACGTCATCCCACGCCGTCTCGAGCACCATGGAGTCGTCGACGTAGCGCTGGACAGCGTTGCCAGCAGACTCGATGGGACGAACTGCGAAGAAGCCGTGCTCGGATCCGCCCAGCAACTCGGCGAAGATCGGATGGCTGTCGACCCTGGGCGCACACAGCCAGACCACGCGGGCATCGGGCGTGACAATGGCCGCGGTGCGCTGGTCCGACAGCAGCGAGTGCTGTTCGATCGGAACTACCGCCACCGGCGGCGCTGGTCCGCCACTGGGACCGGTCGGGCTTCGAGAGTCGGTGGGCGTGCTCACCAGCGGGACGCTAGTGGCGTGCTGCGGCCAACCGTTCGGCAGGGCAGTGCCTATTACGCCAGGAAGGCTGGCTGTACACGCGGCGCGGCCGGGGCGGAGACTGACCACTAGTGGCCATAGGCGTGCGGGCCGCTACTGTGCCGGGCCGTGAGCGAGACGCCGGAGGTGGTGGACAGGCCCCCCGAGCGCCGCTGCTACCGGCACCCCGAGCGCCGCGGCGGTGTGAGCTGCCAACGCTGCGACCGCCCGATCTGCCCGGACTGCATGCATCAGGCGTCGGTGGGATTCCACTGCCCGGAGTGCACTACCCAGACCGGTTCTCGGCCCATGACGGTCGGGCCGCGGATTGCGATGAGCCGCTCTCAGCCGGTCGTCACACGAGTGCTCCTGGGACTCAACGGGCTGGCCTTCCTGTACTCGATTGTCTTGAGCGGGTCGGCCGGCGGCATCACTCGGATCGATCACGGATTGCTCATAGACGGCGGCCTCTTCGCTCGGGCCTGGTTCAGGGAGGGCGGCGTCGTCGAGTGGATCGGCGTGGACACCGGCGAGTACTACCGGTTGGTCACCTCGGCGTTCCTTCACGACGGGATGTTTCATCTGGCGTTCAACATGTATGCCCTGTGGCTGCTGGGGCAGTTGCTTGAGGCGGGCTTCGGGAAGGCCCGGTTCGTGTCGCTGTACGTGGTGTCGATGCTCGGCGGCTCCTTCGGGGTGCTGCTGCTGTCGCCGAACTCGCCGACCGTGGGTGCCTCGGGGGCCGTTTTCGGCCTGATGGGCGCCATGGTCCTGGTGCAGCGGGCCGTCGGCGGCAACATCTGGCGGTCGCCGTTGGCCATGGTGCTGATGCTCAACCTCGTGTTCACGCTAGTGATTCCGCGGGTGTCGATCGGCGGCCACCTCGGCGGGTTGGCCGCTGGCGCAGTCATGGGCGCCGCCATGCTCGCCTTCGAGCGGCGCAACGCACCTTCATGGGCGACGGTGACGCTCGGCGGCACCCTGTCGGCGCTGCTAGTGCTCGGATCGATTGTCGCAGCCGGGTAGCGGATCGGTCCCTCGCGGCGGATCGGGCGCCGGGTAGCGGATCGGTCCCTCGCGGCGGATCGGGCGCCGGGTAGCGGATCGGTCCCTCGCGGCGGATCGGGCGCCGGGTAGCGGATCGGTCCCCGCGTAGGATGACGAGGTGTCGGATCCGTCTGAGGCGCACGAGATCTACCTGGACCACGCCGCATCCACGCCGCTGAGGCCGGCAGCCCGGGAGGCGTGGCTGGCCGCCGCCGAGCAGCATCACGCCAACCCCACCGGATCCCACCAGGCCGCCCGCGAGGCCCGCCGAGCGCTGGACCGTGCTCGCGAGCAGGTGGCTGCCGCGCTCGGTGCCACTCCCGGCGAGATCGTGTTCACCTCGGGAGGCAGCGAGGCCGACAACATGGCGGTGCGTGGCGCTCTGGGGCTACGGGGTCCGGACGCCTTGGCGGTAACCACCGAGGCCGAGCACCACGCCGTGCACGATCCGGTCGAGCGCTCCGGAGGAGTCTTGGTGGGCGTGGACGAGCGGGGCATCATCGACCTTGCCGCGCTAGCTGACGTGCTGCGTTCCCGCAACGGCGACGTCGCGGTGGTCTCAGTCATCGCCGTCAACAACGAGATCGGCTCGATCACGCCCTTGCCCGAAGCGGCCCGGGTCGTGCGCGACCTCGCTCCCCGGGCATTGCTGCACACCGACGCGGTACAGGCCGTCAACTGGATCGACGTGGCCGCCGAGACCGCCGACTACGACCTCGTCTCGGTGACCGGCCACAAGGTGGGTTCGCCGGTGGGCACTGGCGTTCTGGTGGTGCGCGACGGTGTGGAGATCGACCCTCTGATCGTCGGGGGCGGCCAGGAGCGGGGACGGCGGGCCGGGACGCCCGATGTGGCCGGGGCGGTGTCGTTCGCGGCCGCCCTAGCCGAGACCACCGAGCAGCGCGGCGAGAGCGTCAAGCGGCTCGGCGTGCTCCGCGACGGCCTGATCGACGGTCTGATGGACCGCCTAGGCGACCGGGTGCTGATGTCGGCGGGCGGCGCCAACGGCGACCGCAGCCACATCGCAGCCGGGATCGCCAACGTGTGCATTGCCGGGGTGCAGAGCGAGGCGCTGCTGTTCCTGATCGACGCGGCCGGGGTGCGGGCCTCGGCCGCCTCCTCGTGCTCCAGCGGCGCCCAGGACCCATCCCACGTGCTGGCCGCGATGGGCGTGCCCAGGGAGGTGGCGCTAGGATCGCTGCGGCTCTCGCTCGGGCACACCACCGCCGACTCCGACGTGGATCGGGCGATCGACGTGATCGCGGCGTCGGTCGAGCGCCTCGACCGCTTCGGGGGAGGCTGAGATGGCCGGATCTTCGGGCAGCTCCCATCGTCGGAGGGTGCTGGTCGCCATGTCGGGCGGGGTGGACTCCTCGATGGCCGCGGCGCGACTGCTGGACGCCGGCCACGACGTGGCCGGGGTCACCATGAAGCTCTGGGGCGGACCCAGCGACACCGGCTGCTGTTCGGTGTCCGACGTCGACGACGCCCGCTGGGTGGCCGACGAGCTCGGCATCGAGCACCACGTGTTCAACTTCGGCGACGACTTCGAGCGCCACGTGGTGGAGCCGTACGTGGCCGACCACGCCGCGGGCCGCACCCCCAACCCGTGCGTGGAGTGCAACCGGCACATCAAGTTCGGCCGGCTCTTGCGCCGGGCCGACGCCCTCGGATTCGAGCTGGTGGCCACCGGTCACCACGCCCGCATCGTGGCAACGGCCGGCGGTCCCCGGATCGCTCGGGGCGCCGACGCGGCCAAGGACCAGTCCTACGTGCTGCACATGCTCGACGCCCCGGTGCTGGACCGGTTGCTGCTGCCGGTGGGGGAGATGACCAAGGACGAGGTGCGACACCAGGCCCAGGTGAGGGGGCTGGTCACCGCGACCAAGCCCGACAGCCAGGACGTCTGCTTCATTACCGCGTCGGCCGGGCGCCGAAAGTTCCTCAGCCAGCGCATCCCGATGCGTTCGGGGCGGGTGATGGACACCGCGGGACGAGAGGTCGGTGCGGTCGAGGCGCTCGAGTTGGTGACCGTCGGCCAGCGCCGAGGGCTCGGAGCAGTGGGCGGCGGGTCACCCCGGTACGTGCTCGACGTGGACCCCGGCTCGGCCACGGTGACGGTGGGGGATCGGGACGCTCTGGACTGCGCGGTCACGCTGCTGGAGGACTGGCGCTGGGCGAGCAGTCCCGCCGACGGCCCGCTGGAGGTCCAGACCTCCGCTCACGGCAGGACGAGCCTGGCGACGGTTGACCCCGGCGGTGCCGCGGTGCGCTGGGCCGAACCTCGCCGGGCGGTGGCCCCAGGCCAGGCCGTCGTCGCCTACCAGGGCGACATCGTGGCCGGCGGCGGAACCGCCGGCCGTCCTGCGCGCCAGCCTGTGCCGTAGCGGTCTGCCCCTTTGGTCTTCTGATCAGGCGAGCTTGAGGCCTCGGCGCTCGGCAGTGGCCAGCACCGCCGCGGGTCGGCTCGGGGACACCAGCAGCGCGGTGAGCGGGCGCGTTTCGCTGCGGTTCCGGCCGGTGACCACGCTGGCCGCCACCGGTCCGGCGAGGCGCAGCTCCAGGGCCATGCCGAAAGCCTGGGCGGTGAGGTCGTCCGCGGCGGTGCCGGCTCGGGCCGGGCCGATCGAGGCGATGCCGCGGCGGCCCAGAGGCAGCGCCTCGGCCACGGACAGATGGTCGTGGACCACCAGCCCGTTGGGCACGAACACCAACCAGCGCCTGGCCAAACGGGACAGGGTGTGGGCCGCGAAGGCCGCAACGGGCAGCCCCAGCGCGGCGGCAACTAGGCCCGCTGGCCAGCCCCGGGCGGCGAGCAGCAGGGGCCCAACGGCCACGCCGCCCACCGCGACCGCCCACATCGGCACCACCAGGGCAACTACGACCGGTCCGGGCGGGCGCAGCAGGAAACGGCGCTCGTCGCCGTAACTGGCCGCGTCAACTTGGGCCTCGCCATAGGCGGACGCCATCACCAGACCCATGCAGCCCATAGCTGCCATAAGCCCGACGAAGGCGAAGAGCCCGAGGCCGTAGGTGCCGTCGTCGGGGTAGTACTCGCCCACCGTCAACTCGATGAACCCCGCGGGCACGCCGATGCGGACGACGGTGAGGGCTCGTGCGCCCGGAAGCACTAGGGCAGCAAGCACAACGCCGTAGGCCAGCCATAGAGCGACCGTCACTGTGGTGCGAGCCGCGCCGGCGTCCGGGAGCAGCGCCTCGTAAACGAGACTTCCGAACCACCCGCCGGCCCCGACCCCGAGCCAGGCCGCGACCGCGCCGGCCCGCATCGCCAGCGCGGCTCGCGCCCGCCGGCGTTCGGCTGTTCGGGCGCCGCTTCGCACGGCGGCTATTGTGGCACCGGGCGGTGGCAGGGCGGTCACGGAGCAGTGACAGGGTGGTCCTGGATCCCGCTCTTGTTCGCTGCGCTCACTGGTGCACCGGCCACGTTCTACCGAAATATGTAGAGAAACCCGTCATATAGGAGCAAAACTCGTGCAGATTTGAGGCGAGCTCGACATAGGGCTACTCACGGGCCGCTCGGGCCACGACCGCGCTCGGCGCAAGCAAAGATCCATGTGAACTGCGGCCTATCCGCTCGGCCTCTGGGGCAGATGTAGCCTCGCGGCGATGACCGGTGCGGGGATCACAGACGAGGCTCGAGCCGCGGGCTCAGGGGCGCGCGTCCGCGAGTTGCAGGCCCTGCTCAACCACCATTCGGCCCTGTACTACGCGGGCAAGCCCGAGATCCCCGACGCCGACTTCGACAAGCTGCTGAGAGAGTTGGAAGCGCTGGAGGCCCGACATCCGGAGCTGGTTCATCCCGATTCGCCCACCCAGCGGGTCGGGGCCCCGCCCGACACCGCCTTCGCGCCGGTGCGCCACGAGCCGCCGATGATGTCGCTGCACAACGCCCTCGACCTTGATGAGCTGCGGGCCTGGAACGAGCGGGTGCACCGTGGGTTGGCGGGCCCCGTCAGGGCGGCCGGCGAGCAGGCTCTGCCGACGCTGGAGGACACCGAGGTCGGGGCCTACGCAGTCGAGCTCAAGTTCGACGGGCTCGCCATATCGATCCGCTACGACGACGGGGTGCTGGTGCGGGCCGCCACCCGCGGCGACGGTCGGACCGGCGAGGACGTCACTCACAGCGTGCGCACCATCGACGACATCCCCATCCGTCTGAGCGGCCAGGCTCCCGCGGTGCTCGAGGTGCGGGGCGAGGTCTTCCTGCTCCTCTCCACCTTCGAGGCGCTCAACGCCCGCCAGGCCGAGCGGGGCGAGAAGGCTTACGTCAACCCCCGCAACGCGGCCGCGGGCTCGCTGCGCCAGAAGGACGCCCGGGTGACGGCCGAGCGGGGCCTGTCGTTCTGGTGCTACCAGCTCGGGCGGGTCGAGGGCGGTCCCGCCTTCAGTTCCCACCTCCAGACGCTGGAGTGGCTCAAGTCGCTGGGCCTGCCCGTGAACGAGCACTCGGCGGGCCTCGCCGGCCTGGTGGCGGTGGAGGCCCATGTGGCCGACTTCGAGCGGCGCCGCCACGATCTCGACTACGAGTTCGACGGCTTGGTGGTGAAGGTCGACGATCTCGGCCTGCAGCGGCGGCTCGGCGTGGACGCCAAGGCGCCCCGCTGGGCGATCGCCTACAAGTTCGCGCCCGAGGAGCGGGCCACGAAGCTGCTCGACATCGAGGTGTCGATCGGTCCGTCCGGGCAGGCCACCCCCTTCGCCCGGCTCGAGCCGGTGTTCGTCGGCGGGGTGACGGTGGCCACCGCGACCCTCCACAATGAGGACCAGGTGGCGGCCAAGGACGTCCGGCCCGGCGACACCGTGATCGTGCGGCGGGCCGGCGAGGTGATCCCCGAGGTGGTGGGGCCGGTGCTCTCGGAGCGCCCGGCCCGGTCAGAGCCGTGGTCCTTCCCCAGCGACTGCCCGGTGTGCGGCCAGGCCCTGGAGCGGGCCGAGGGCATGTCGGCCACGCTGTGCGTCAACTACTGGTGCCCCCGGCAGGTGAGGGGCCGCATCGAGCACTTCGTGGGCCGCGCCGCCATGGACATCGAGTTCCTGGGGGAGCGCAACATCGACCGATTCGTCACCGAGGGCCTGCTGGGCGACGTCGTTACCGAGGGGCGGCCCGGCGATGTTGTGGGCCTGTACTCGCTCGACTTCGAGCGGATCGAGCAGATGGAGGGATTCGGCCAGACCTCGGTGAACAACCTCCGCAAGTCCATCGAGGACAGCAAGCAGCAGCCGCTGTCGAGGCTGCTGTTCGCGCTGAGCATCCCCGAGATCGGCCAGGTCAATGCCCGGGTGCTGGCCGCGGCGTTCGGGAACGTCGACAGGATCCTGGAGGCCGACGAGGAGGCCCTGGCCGAGGTGGAGGGTTTCGGTCCGATCATCGCGGCGTCGGTGCGAGCCTGGTTCGACGACCCGCACAACCGCAAGCTCATCGAGGGGTTGCGGTCGGCCGGGCTGCGCATGGAGGCGGACGAGCCCGGCGCCCAAGCCGCCGGCGAGGCGCTGCCCCAGACTCTGGCCGGGATGACCGTGGTGGTCAGCGGCACGCTGGAGGGCTTCAGCCGCGACGAGGCCAAGCAGGCCATCTTGGCCCGCGGCGGCTCGTCTCCGGGCTCGGTTTCGGGCCGCACCGCGGCGCTGGTGGTCGGAGCGGACCCCGGCGCGTCCAAGTTGCGCAAGGCCGAGTCGTCCGGCGTCCCGGTGATCGACGCGGCCGCGTTCCGGGATCTGCTCGAGACCGGCAGGCTTCCTTAGCAGCGGTGCTTGGGCGGCTCCGCCACCCTGTCGTAGCCGCGATGTAGTTTCAGGCCGTGACTCCGGCCTGTCTGTCCTTGATGCTGCCCCTCGGTGCCGACAGCTTCTGCGACCTCCCGAAGCCATGAGCACCGCAGCGCGACGGGGAGGCACGGCCACATCGAACTTCGGTGTGAGCCGTCGTGAGGGCCACGACGCATCAGGGTTCTACGAGCGGTTCCCCGTGCCCGAGATCAGCGACGACTCTCGCGTGGTCCGCCCGACGGCGGAGTCGCTCGACTGCCTGTGGGTGGGCGACGCCCGCCACATGGACGCGCACGGGAACGTGGCTGACGACTCGGTGGCTCTAGTGGTCACCTCCCCGCCGTACTTCGCGGGCAAGGAATACGAGGAGGCGGTCGGGCAGGGTCACATCCCCGCCGACTATGTGGCCTACCTGGAGATGCTCGAAGCCGTGTTCGCGGAGTGCGCGCGCAAACTGGAGCCCGGCGGACGCATCGCCGTCAACGTCGCGAATCTGGGACGTCGCCCTTACCGCTCCCTGTCGGCCGATGTGATCAGAATCCTCCAGGACCGACTGGGCCTGCTGCTGCGCGGCGAGGTCATCTGGCGCAAGGCCCGCGGCGCGGCCGGCAACTGCGCCTGGGGCAGCTTCCAGCGGCCCAGCAACCCGGTGCTGAGAGACCTCACCGAGCGGGTGGTGATCGCCTCCAAGGGTCGCTTCGACCGGGCCGTGCCCGCGGCCGAGCGCGCCGTCCGGGGGCTGCCCTCGGAAGGCACCGCCCCGGTGGACGAGTTCCTCGAGGCCACCACCGACGTCTGGGACATACCGTCCGCATCCGCCACCCGGGTGGGGCATCCTGCGCCCTTCCCGGTTGAGCTGCCACAGCGCCTGATCGACCTGTACACGTATCGGGGCGACCTGGTGCTTGATCCGTTCATGGGCGCCGGTACCACCGCGGTGGCCGCCGTGCGCACCGGACGCCACTACGTCGGCTTCGACACCGACGCCGGCTATCTCGCCCTGGCTGAGGAGCGCATCTCATCCGAACGCGACCAGCTCGACCGGCGCTCGGACGTCGAGCGGTGGGAGGTGACGGTGGCGCCGGGGTCCAACGGCCGGCAGTCGCGGCTGTTCGAGCCGCCCGCCGCGTCCTCGTCATCCGGACGCAGCGGCGAACGTCTGCCGGCCAATGGCTCCGACCCCGACCTAGCCGACGACAACTTCCAGGCGAGGGCGGTGCGGCAGGGGCGCAAAGCCCAGGAGTTGGCCTGGGTCGTGCTGGCCGAGAACGGATTCGGCGACATCCACAACAGGGTGTCTCTCGACGGAGGGGTCGAAGTCAACTATTCGGCGCTGGACCAGCGGGGCCGCCGATGGCTGTTCGACGTGTCGGGTGCCTTCAGCGTCACCCAGCGCCCCGGACTTCGTCGCATCGACACGCTGTGGAAGGCGATTGGGAGGGCTGCCGTGCTGCATTCGCGGCCCGCAAGGGAGCCGCTGGTTCTCCTGACCACCGACCGCCCGGCTCCCAACAGCGCCGGGCAGCGCGCCCTCGACGCGGTTACCGGCGACGACAAGCCGATCCGCGCGGTGATCGAGATGGGCGACCTCGATGATTTGGAACGCCTCGCCCGCTTCGCCACCGGCGACGTGTGAGACGGTGACCGAAGCGCTCTTCGATTGGGAGCGTAAGTCGGCACGGGCGTCTTGAGGACCGCCAGATGGCTGACAATCGGACCACCGTCACCGAACTGGCCACAGCGCTGGGAATGACCGGGCACGCCGCACTCGAAGCTGCGGTCGAGGCCCGACCCGAAAGCCTCGAGATCGGATCCGGCCAGTGGGCAGGTCTCGAGGGCATCCTCCGCAGCGGGGCCTGGACCGCCGTGGCGGAGACCGCCTTCGACAACGGCGCCTACTTTGCCGCGCACGGCGATGGGCTCAAGGGACGCATGCCTGAGCGCATCGAGTGGAGCGGAGGTCGGCGTATGCCTGGCGATAGGCCCGTGCCGGCCGACTTGCTGGTCGATCGCGTCTACCTGATCAGCTGCAAGTATCTTTCGCGAATAATTCACAACACCGCCCCGGCCTTCTTATTCCGTGATGCGCTGGCAGTAACGTCGGGGTCGCGTGGTGTGAACTGGTTCCAAGAGGTAGCGGCCGGTGCGCACGAGGCGCTCTACGCCCGGACCGTGGATGTGCTCGGTCTGATGGACATGGCTGAGTCTCCGGAATCGCTGACCTCCGAGCAGCGCAAGAAGTTAAGGGTTGCCCTCAAGGAGCGAGTTCACCCGGGACTACCGACTGAACTCGACTCGCCGTACAAGCGCCTGATCGGCAGCGTGAGCCGGGCATCGGCTGAGCTATGGAGCGAGGCTCTCGGTGATCGGGCTGAGCAGGAGCGAATGCTGTGGCGGCTGCTGCGAGTTTACTCGGCCACATATTTCATTCTCGGCATCGACCAGCGACGGACGATGCGTCTTCGGGTCATGACTCCGTGGGAGTGGCGGCAGTCTTACGAGTTCCTGTCGCTCGCCGTGAGGGCGGCCGGACGAGGCCAGCCCCGGGTCGACTGGGACGCCACTTACCGTGACCTGGCTGCCGGGCAGCGCCGTCGCGTCCGGGGTCATGTCGAGATCCGGTGGAGCCATGGACCCTTCAACAAGCCGCCTGAGGCGAAGGTCTACCTCGACACACCGCACGCACAGGTGCCGGGCTATCGCCAGCTCGACCACACCGACGAGCCTCCGCCCTACAGCCAGCAGCGCCTGATCGACCCCTGACTGGGGCCTCGAGCGGATCTCCGTCCGCGTGATCGGGTGCAATGCGGGGCGACGTAGGGCTAGGAGACTTCGAAGCACCAGCGGGCGGTGTCGGACTCCTCGGGGCGGGCGATTAGCACGAACCTTGCCACCGCGCAGTTGGTGTCGGGCGACAGGGCCTCGATGAGGCGTCCGTCGCCGGGCACGAACTCGAACCGGTTGAGGCCCTCGATGTGGGCGACCTCGGCGGTCACGTCGACGCCTCCGGCGGACTGCTCGCTGGGGTAGATGACCAGCGAGGACAGCCGGTAGCGGGTGTCGAGGACCACCCCCACCCGCTGCTGCTGCAGCACCTCGTCGCCGGGGCTCGGTATTACCCGGTCCACGGCGGGGGCCGCGGTGACCGCGCTCTGGTTGTCGTCGTCGCCCGAGCCAACCAGAGCGGCCACAACCAGGCCCAAGATCCCGAGCACGGCTAGAACGGCGATGCCCACGCGGACCCGCAGCTGGCTGCGCTGAGGCGCTGGCGATTGGTCGGGTCCGCGGCCGTTGGTAGTCATCCCATATTGCACCGTATCGGTCCGGAGTATCACCAAGCGAGGGACCTCTCCGATGGCCGACTTCGACACATTATTGTTCAAGAAATATCCTAAAATCACTTGTAAATACTTGACAATTGTCACACCCCTATGAGATACTCTGCTCATGCTGATCGAAGCCGCTCGACGGGCCGAGGCCGCGGTGAAGGAGATGATGGCCATCGCCAACGACGGGTCGGCGACGACTGACGAGTTCCGCAACGCGTTGGGGATCTCCAAGTCGATAGTCGGAATCTCCTCAGCGTTCCAGACCTCGGCCGCGGCCACGGTGGCGGGGCGGGAGCGCCATGGCGACGGTGGCGCCGAGGTTCTGGCTGAAGCTGCGGGGTTGTCGCGCCGGGAGGCGCACAGCCAGGTGAAGACGGCCCGGGTGATCGAGGCGGTGCCCGCGGTGCGGGACGCGGTTGAGTCGGGCCGGGTGCCGATCGCCAACGTCAAACGGCTCGCCGAGGCCGTGGGGAAGACCAGCGTCGACGCGGTGGACTCCGACAGCGAGTTGTTGGCGAAGGCTGAGTCGATGCGTCCCGAGCAGTTCACACGCGAGGCCCGCCGCTGGGTCACCGACCGCGAAGACGACGGCGGGGAGTCAGAGCACCGGCGCCAGCGGGCTCGGCGCTGCGTGCGGGTCTGGGACGCAGACGACGGGATGGTGCACGTTCACGGGCAGTTCGACTCGGTTACCGGACGGCGCATCGGCAACCGTCTGCGGGCCGAGGCCGCCCGGATGTATGACCGGGACAAGAAGAGCTCCGAGGGCTCAGCCGAGAGGCGCTCGTTCCAGCAGTGCATGGCCGACGCCCTCGACGACCTCACCGCCAACAACAACGCGGGCGGTGGAGGCAAGCCCGTCGCCGACATCTGCGTGGTCGCGCATGTCGATGCCGCCACCGGCAAGCTCATCGCGGAGCTTCCCGGCGGCGACCGGCTGCCCCGCTCGGTGCTAGAAGAGATCGCCTGCAACGCCAAGTGGACCGGGATGGTCTATGACACGCGGGGGGCGCTGTTGTGGCAGGGCCACAGCAAGCGCACCGCCACGGCTGCGCAGCTCAAGGCGCTCAAGGCCATCTACGGCGGCTGCTTCGCCTGCGGAGCCGACTTCGACATGTGTCAGGCCCACCACGTCAAACCAGTGTCTGAGGGCGGGCCCACCGACGTTGACAATATGGTGCCAGCCTGCTGGGGCTGCCACAACAAGATTCACTACTTCGGCTGGCAGATCCAGGGCCCACCCGGCAAACGCACCCTGCATACCCCCAGCGGCGTGAACTACGGCCCCGCCCACGCCCCCGAGCAATCCCTCCTGCACGTACCTGGCATCGAACACGCCCCCGAGCAATCCCTCCTGCGCGTTCCCGGCATCGAACACGCCCCCGACCCTCCACCGCGGTGCCAGCCCCACGGCTCGCACGCCCCCGAGCACCTACCGGCACTATTCGCTTCAAACGCTGCGGACCCCTAGCGCCAGCCCGGATGTGACGCCGTTCACACTCCCCTCGGGCGAGGTAGAGGTCCGGCCGGCGCGGCCTTGGGCGATACCGTGGCGACGATGGTCCCCTCCGAAGAGTCATTGCGAGCCTTCGGCGACCGCTACCGGCTGCTGGAGTTCGTCGGCGAGGGGTCGAGCGCCCGGGTCTACCTGGCCGAGGATCTCACGCTGCACCGGCGCGTGGCTCTCAAGATCCTGCGGGTGGAGACAGCCGATGACGAGAGCTTCCGGGAGTGCTTTGCCGCCGAGATGCGGGCGACCTCGGCGCTGAACCATCCCCGTGTCCTGCCCGTGAACGACTGGGGCCTAGACCCTCAGCCCTACATCGTCACCGAGTATCTCGCCGGAGGAAGCCTGGCCGCGCTTCTGAGCACCGGGAACCGCCTCACGCCGTCGCAAGCGCTCGTGGTTGGCTTGGAGGGGGCCAGGGCCCTGGTGAACATCCACGCCGCCGGCCGGGCCCACCTGGGCCTCGTGCCCACCAGCATCCTCTTCGACTCCGCCGCCCGTCCCTACATCTCCGACCTCGGGCTGTCCGCCGCTCTTGTTGCGGCCGCCCGACAGCCGGCAGGCGGCTTGGACGAGCAGGGAGCGGTTCCTCAGAGCTACTCGCCGACCGAGCAGGCCCAGGACGTCTATGACTTGGCGCTGGTGCTCTGTGAGGCCGTTACCGGTGTCAGGGTCGTGGCCTCCGAAGGCGGCGAAGCGGCCCCGGAGTCGTTGACCGTACTCGGCCCTCTGCAGGCGGTGCTGGAGCGGGCAATCGCCGCCGATCCTGCCGAACGGTTGAGCGCCGCGGCCCTGGCCGAGGAACTGCTCAGCGTCGCGGCCCTGCTGCCCCGTCCCGATCCGATTCCTCTCGCGCTCTCGGATGGTGCGCCGCCGGCTTCGGCCGCCGCGCCCCTCGAGCGGACCGAGGATCTCACCCAGGTCGGTCCTTCGGTGTCGGAGCGCTCGGCGGTCCCGCTCGACGACGCCCCCCGCCGCCGCTGGCCGGGGATAGTCCTGGCCGCGGTCCTGGTTCTCGGCGGAGCGGTCGCCGGGATCTGGGCCTTGTTCATCAGCAGCTCCGATACCGCCCCGGTGCCCGATCTCGAAGGTCAGACGCGTGCCGCCGCGGCGGCCGTCGCGGTCGATCTGGGTTGGGAGGTCAACGAGATACTGGTGCGCGAGCCGGGCACCAGCCGCGGGCAGGTGGTGCGCACCGAGCCGCCCGCGGGCGCCTCTCTCGGCGAGGGCGCCTCTCTGGATGTGTTCGTGTCGCTGGGAGAGCCTCTGATACCGGTTTCCGACCTGGGCTTCCTCTACGGGATGACGGTGCCGGACGCCACCGACGAGCTAGAGGCGCGGGGTCTGGCCGCAACCGGCGAGACGCTCGTCAACGATGCTGTCGTCCCGCCCGGCCTGGTGGTTGGGCTCGACGTGGACGAGGGCGTCTACGAGCTGGAGGTGGGTGCCGAGGTGGATCTGCTGGTGTCTGACGGCCTCTCCGAGGCCGGGTAGCGCCCCGGCTATCCTGCCGTAGTGTCCGGTCGCATCAGCCGCGACGAGGCTGCCCACGTGGCCCGGCTGGCCCGCCTGCGCTTCAGCGACAGCGAACTGGACGAGCTCGCGTCGCAGCTGTCCGCTGTGCTCGACCACGCAGCCGACGTGGAGGCGCTGGACGTGTCGGGCATCGAGCCCACCTCCCATTCGCAGCCGCTCGTCGACGTGACCAGGGCCGACGACGTGCGGCCGTCGCTGCCGCGAGACGAGATCCTGGCGCAGGCGCCATCGGTGGCCGAAGGCCAGTTCCGGGTGCCGCCCATACTCGGCGAAGCGCCGTGACCGCACTGGCCGTCGCCACCGCGGTGGCCACCGGAGAGCGCTCGGCTCGCTCGGTAGTGCAGGACTGCCTGGACCGCATAGCCGAGCGCGACGGCGAGATCGGGGCCTTCAACCGGGTGCTCACCGACGAGGCCCTCGCCGACGCCGACCGCATCGATGCCGCCGTGGCCCGGGGCGAGCCGGCAGGGCCCTTGGCGGGGGTGCCCGTGGCTCTCAAGGACAACCTCTGCACCCGGGGCATCCCCACCACCTGCTCTTCTCGGATGCTCGAGGGCTGGCGGCCCCCCTATAACGCTACCGTCGTGGAGCGCCTGCGGGCTGTCGGAGCGGTCTTCGTCGGCAAGACCAACCTCGACGAGTTCGCCATGGGCTCCTCCACCGAGAACTCCGCGTTCGGCCCCACTCGCAACCCCCATGACACCAGCCGGGTGCCCGGCGGCTCCAGCGGCGGTTCGGCCGCGGCCGTGGCGGCCGGTTTCGCGCCCCTGGCTCTCGGCTCCGACACCGGCGGCTCCATCCGCCAGCCTGCCGCGCTGTGCGGGGTGGTGGGGATGAAGCCCACCTACGGGCGGGTGTCGCGCTACGGCCTGGTCGCCTTCGCGTCCTCGCTCGACCAGATCGGCCCGATCGGGGCCTCGGTGGCCGATGCAGCCGCCTGCTATGAGGCCATCGCCGGCCACGACCCCCGCGACTCCACCTCGATCGACCGCCCGCTCGAGCCGGTCGCTGCGGTGCTGGAAAACGGGGTCGAAGGTCTGAGGGTGGGTGTGCTCGCCGAGCTCTGCGGCGGCGGCCAACGCGAGGAGGCTCAGGTCATCGGCGGGATCGCGGCGTCTCTATCGGGCGGCGTGGAAGGTGTGGCCGCCGACGTGCTGTCGAAGGTGGAGAGTGCCGCCGAGGCCCTGGAGGAGGCCGGCGCCGAGGTGCGAACGGTTTCGGTGCCGTCGGCGGTGCTGGGACTTTCGGCCTACTACCTGATCGCGCCGGCCGAGGCCTCCAGCAACCTGGCCCGCTACGACGGCGTGCGCTACGGGCTGCGGGTCGACGCGGCCAACGCTGCGGAGATGAACATCGCCACCCGCACGGCCGGCTTCGGCGCGGAGGTCAAGCGCAGGATCATGCTGGGCACCTACGCCCTGTCCGCGGGCTACTACGACGCCTTCTACGGCAAGGCGCTGCGGGTGAGAACCCTCATGCTGCGCGAGTTCGCGGCGGCCTACGAAGACGTCGACATCCTCCTGTGCCCGACCGCGCCGACGACCGCGTTCGAGTTGGGGGCCAAGACCGCCGACCCGCTGCTGATGTACCTCAACGACGTGTGCACCATCCCGTCCAACCTCACCGGCCATCCGGCGATCTCGGTTCCCTTCGGCCGCGGCGACGACGGGCTTCCGGTGGGTGTGCAGATCATGGGTCCGGCCCTCTCGGAGCGGCTCATCTTCCGCGCTGCCGCCGCGCTGGAACGGGCCGCGCCCGACACGGGGAGCCCGCGGTGAGCGCGGCCGCGCCCGGGCGCGAGGCGGCGCGGCCCGATGGCTGGGAGCTGGTTGTGGGCCTCGAGGTGCACGTCGAGATGAGCACGGCCACCAAGCTGTTCTGCGGCTGCGCCAACCGCTTCGGCGACGAGCCCAATACCAACGTCTGCCCGGTGTGCCTGGGCCTGCCCGGCTCGCTGCCGGTGGTCAATGAGGCCGCGGTGGACTTCGCCATGCGCCTGGGTCGGGCACTCGGATGCGAGGTGCGCCCGGCGGTGTTCGCTCGCAAGAACTACTTCTACCCCGACATGCCCAAGGACTACCAGATCTCCCAGTACGACCAGCCCACCAACACCGACGGACGCCTCGAGCTGCCCGACGGCCATGTAGTGGGCATCGAGCGGGCCCACATCGAGGAGGACACCGGCAAGACCACCCACATCGGCGGGGGCGGGCGCATCCACGACGCCGACTACGCGCTGGTGGACTACAACCGGGCCGGCGTGCCCCTGGTGGAGATCGTCAGCCGCCCCGACATCCGCTCCGCCGAGCAGGCCCGGGCCTATGTGCGGGAGCTGCGGGCCATCCTGCTGGCCATCGGCGTGTCCGACGCCCGGATGGAGGAGGGATCCATGCGGGTGGACGCCAACGTGTCGGTGCGGCCCGCCGGTTCCAACGAGCTGCGCACCCGCTGCGAGATCAAGAACCTGAGCTCGCTGCGCTCCCTGGGCCGGTCCATCACCTTCGAGGCTCGCCGCCATGTGGACTTGTGGTCGAGTGGGGACCGGCCCCGCCAGGAGACGCGCCACTGGGACGAGGCGGGCGGCCGAACCACGCCGGGCCGCTCCAAGGAGGACGCCGAGGACTACCGCTACTTCCAGGATCCCGACCTGGTGCCGCTGGCCCCGTCGGCCGAGACCGTCGCCGCGATCGATGCGGCGCTGCCGCCGCTGCCGGCGGCCCGACGGGCCGAGCTAGTCGCCGCAGGCCAGGGCGCAGTGTCGGCTTCCGACGCAGCCCTCTTGGTGGAGCGGGACCAGGACGCCCTGGTTCGGGTCGCCATGGCGGCCGGCGCCGAGCCGGGCTTGACGGCCACCCGGGTGTGCAACGACCTGGCCGTCGACGACTGGTCGAAGGTGACCCCGGATCGTCTGGCCGAGCTGATCACCATGGAGTCGGCGGGCCGCCTAACCGCCACCCAGGCCAAGCAGGTGCTGGCCGAGATGGTCGAGGCGGGGGAGGCCCCCGCCTCGATCGCCGAGCGCCGCGGCTTCCAGGCCATGACCGGCGACGACCTGGCCGCCACGGTGGAGCAGGTCCTCGCCGAGAATCCCGACGAATGGGCCCGGTATTGCTCGGGCGACGACGCCGACCGCAAGAAGCTGGCCGGCTTCCTCACCGGCCGGGTGATGCGGGCCACCAGAGGCCGAGCCGACGGCGCCGCCGTCAACCGCCTGCTGCAGTCCAAGTCGCAGGTCCAGTAGGATGCAACGACGCATGCGCAAGCAAGAGGAGATCGTCGCCGAGACGGGCTGGCCCTATTCCCTCTTGAAGGGTGGCCGCACTCGCGTCTCGTTGTGTGGGGATTCGATCCGCGTGATCAGAAAATCACGGGTATTGCGCGATGTTCATGTGAGTGGCCTTAAGCAGACGCATCTGACGCTCGGACTGCTCGGCCAGAAGCTGACGGTCAACCCTACGGACGACAGAAGTTGGTCAACAGCCGGCCTTCGGTCGGGCCAGGCAGTGCGGTTACATCAAGAGCTTGAGCAATCCAGGAAAGAGCTCATCCGACGAGCGCGCGAACGTGCTGGCGCGCTCGCCCCGGACTTGAAGTCGAGAGCCACATTCGCGAAAGAGCTGATGTGCGAACTGCTGGCTGGCGATTGCTTCATTCGTTATGCGTCGATGGTCTCGGTGCACGAGCAGTTGCAGGCAATTCATGATGAGCTGTCGTCAATGCTGGACCAGTGCGATGCTTTGGTACGTGGGCAACTCGACCCAGAATGGCCGAAGTGGATAGGCCGATTCGGGGAGTCGATATCGCTTCATCAGCTGGACAGCGACCGCCACCAAGTCAACCGCCACTTCACCGCTCACGCAGAACCGACGGCGAAAGCAGCTGTGCATGATGCCACCGGACGCCACCTCACCGATGAACAACTAGAGGCGATAGTAACCGATGAAGACGTGACCTTGGTTCTAGCCGGGGCAGGTACAGGCAAGACGAGCGTGATCGTTGGCAAGGTAGTCCACTTGGTTCACAATGAGGGAGTCGCGCCGTCAGACATTCTTGTCCTCGCTTTCAATACGAAGGCTCGAGAGGAGATACGGCAACGGCTGGATGAGCTTCGGTTCAATCTGACGAGAGTAGACGTCCACACCTTCCATTCCTACGGTGGAAGTATCGTCACAAGCCATGAGAACCGCAAATTCAGCATCTCGGAGCTTGCCGACGACAGAAAGAAGTTGCGTGACGCTCTCGATCAGATGATCAAGGCCATCTTGGATGATCCTGATAGGCACAGAATTGTTCTCGATTTTCTAGTGTACTATAGTCTTGCGTATCGTTCTCCGTTCGACTTCACGACAGAGGAGGAGTACAAACACCATATCAGAACCATAGAACTTCGAACATTAAACGGCGACAAGGTTAAGAGTTTCGAAGAGTTGATGATAGCGAACTATCTGACAGAGAACGGCGTTGACTTCGATTACGAAGCCGAATATCAGCATGACACAGCCTCAAGAGAACACCGGCCGTATCATCCTGACTTCTGGCTCAGGGATCATGATATCTACATTGAGCATTTCGCTCTTCGTGAGAACGGCAGCTCCCATTTCGGTACCGAGTATGAGAAGGGTGTCAAATGGAAGCTCAATACCCATGAGCACTACGGTACGACATTAATCAAGACTTACAGCTGGCAGCGTCGTAGGGGAACCCTTCTCGATGAGCTTCGAGAGCAACTTGAAGCCGCGGATGTAGAACTCAGCCCCGTCCCTCGGGCAGAGTTGGTCGCCATGCTCAAGCGACAAGAAGTCTCGAATCTCTCGAAATTGCTAGCCACATTCCTGGATCATGTCAAGACAAGCGGCCTCCACCCTGAGGATTTGCGGACACGAGCTGATCAAACTGGTGACGTTCAGCGAAACCACAGGTTTCTCGATCTTTATGAGCAGATTCACGAAATGTACGAAGATCGGTTGTCCAAAGAAGGAAGGAGGGACTACCACGATCTCATCAATCTCGCGACCAAGTACCTCTGCGACATCGGATCGTTGTCGCGCTACCGCTACGTGCTGGTCGATGAGTTCCAAGATATCTCCGCTGGTCGCATGGCACTTCTACGAGCACTCAAGGATCCGAATGTAGCCTTCTTTCTCGTAGGCGACGACTGGCAGTCGATCAATCGCTTCGCGGGAAGCGACGTAGGGCTGATGCAGAACTGCGGCGAGCATCTCGGCTACGTCAAGAGAGTGGACTTGAGCCAGACCTTCCGCTTCTTTGATGGCATCGGAACTCCTGCGACAGGGTTTATTCAGAAGAATCGCGCACAATCGAAAAGACAACTGCGGTCACGGAGGAGCGGCGCGGGCGATGGCATCGTCATCGTCGCGAAACCTGATCGCTCGGTGGCTGTCAAGACAGCGCTAGAGGAGGTGACTGCAGCGAGCAGCTCTGTTAGACCAGAGCTGTTGATCTTGGGCCGCTATAACCATAGCAAGGATGTCCTCGCTGAACTGGATCTGAGCGCTCAGATGCGTGCTGGTTTCTGTGCAGCTGCTGATGATGGACGGCGCAGAGCGAATAGCGAAGTAGACTATTTCAGCACGGTACATCGTGCGAAGGGACAAGAGTCAGACAACGTTATTGTGTTGGAAGTGAACGCCGGCCGATGGGGATTCCCATCGGAAATAGATGATGATCCGTTGCTGAACTTAGTGCTTCCCGGTAGGCTTGACAAGTACCCTCATGCTGAGGAGCGTCGTCTCTTCTATGTGGCTCTGACCCGAGCAAGACACTCCGTATATCTCATTGCCGATCCAGCGAAGCCATCGTCCTTCATCAAGGAGATTCTTGAATACCAAGATACTCGACTGATTGGTGAGATCGCACCGAAGTGCCCGCGATGCATGGGCGGCCATCTCGTCGAATCGCAGAGCGCGAAGAACTTGCGTTGTGCCAACCAACACAGTTCCCCTAAGTGCGAGTATCGTGCACCTCGCTGTGTGAGCTGTCGGCGAGGATACTCCGTGCTTGTGGAAGGGACTGTAGTCTGCACGAATCCCGACTGTGACGAACCGAACGACCGCTGCCCAAAGTGCCGAATAGGCGTTATGACCCGAGACAGAAGTGAGTATGGCATGTGGGAGTACTGCAGCGAGAAGTTCTCGGAGCGTCCATGCCAGCACAAGCGAAACCTCTGAGGTGAGAGGGTCGGAAGGATGGCGAACCACACTGCCCTGTTACTCAGGCGGGGTGGTCCAGAGTGAGTTCTCTGATGCTAATTTCTCCACCTCTCTAGTATGTAAGTCTCCAGGATTCTGATGTAGAAATCTCCGGCACTCTGACGCCAGTCTTGCGGCACTAGGGCGCTCGAATCCGCATAGGCGTGCCGAGAGGCTACGTGAGGCGGGATTCAGCGGTCGGCGCCGGTGACCTGCCAGCGGGCGCCGGCGAAGCGCCACAGCATCATCGTCAGCCGGGTCGCCATCCAGGCGTGAAGGGCAGCCCATAGCCAGCCGATCCCGGCGCCTGCGGCCAGAACGACCAGCCCGCCGCCCACTAGCACTATGCCCGCGCCGACCATGGACACCGCCAGGAAGCGCAGGTCGCCCGCACCGATCAGCACGCCGTCCAAGGCGAACACCACCCCCGCGGCTGGCTGCGAGAAACCCACGTGCAACAGCAGGAATGCTGCCAGCGCGGCCACCGCGGCGTCGCCGGTGAACACTCGTGGCAGCAGTCCCGAGGTGGCTAGCACGACTGTGCCGGTCAGAACTCCGGCGGCCGCTCCCCAGCCGATCATGCGGCGCCCGAGCGAGCGGGCGCGCTCGGGCAGGCCCGCGCCCAGGGCTTGGCCGATCAGGGCCTGACCGGCGATGGCCACCGCGTCGAGCACCAAGGCCAGGACCGTCCACACCTCGAACACGATCTGGTGTGCGGCCAGGTCGACGGTGCCGATGCGGGCCGCCACTGCCACCGTGATGATCAGGCTGGCCCGCAGCGCCGAGGTCCGGATCAACAGATCCCAGCCCGCCACCGCCAGGCGCCTTATGGCCGCCGGATCGGGCCTCAGGCTCACGTCGTAGCGCGACACCGCTTGCCGGATCCACCACACGAAGACCGCGGCGGCCGCGCTCTGGGCCACAACCGTCGACAGGGCAGAGGCGCCGATGCCGTGTCCGAAGCCGAAGATCAGCACCGCCTCGAGCACGAAGTTCCCGACCGCCGAGCCCAGGGCCACCGCGAAGGGCCTCTTGGTGTCCTGAACGCCTCGCAGATAGCCCACCCCGGCCAGCATGACCAGCATGGCCGGCAGGCCGAACAGCGAGATGCGCAGGTACACGAGGGCATGGCTGAGCACCTCGGGGTCGTCGCCCCCCAGCGCGTCCACCAGCCAGGGCGACAGCAACAGCCCGACCGCGGCCAGCACAATGCCGGCGGCCACAGCCAGCCAGATGCTCTGCACCGCCTGATGGGCGGCCCGCTGGTGCTCGCCCGCGCCCAGCAGCCTGGCCACCGCGGCGGTGGTGCCGTAGGCCAGGAAGATGAACATGGCGTGAGCGGCCAGCAGGATCGACGAGGCCAGCGCCAGGCCGGCGAGTTGCGGTGTGCCGATGCGGCCCACGATGGCGGTGTCGGCCAGCACATACAGGGGCTCGGCCACCAGCGCGCCCAGCGCGGGCCACGCCAGCCGCCAGATCTCCTGGTCGTCATTGCTCCAGCGCAGCCGCCCTGGTTGCCTCATGAGCACCAGCCCCCGCGGTTCTGGGCCTCCGGCGTCATAAGTAGTCTCGGAGCCATGAGAGCACGGCCGCGAGGTTAGGAGGGGCGAGTCGCATGAGCGTGGTGGCGCCTTCTTCGGCGCCTGCATCCGGTGCGCCCTCCCGTGCCGATCGCCGGCTTCCGGGTTTGGACGGCCTTCGGGGCCTAGCGGTGGCGTGGGTGCTGGCGTTCCATCTGTGGCCCGACGTGGTGCGGGGCGGCTGGCTGGGGGTGGGGCTGTTCTTCACGCTGTCGGGCTACCTGATCGCGGGCCTGCTGGATGCCGAGGTCACGACCACCGGCCGGCTGCGCCTGGGCCGGTTCATGGGCAGGCGGGTTCGCCGGCTGCTGCCTGCCGCGCTGGTGACCATCGCGGCCACGCTCGCACTGACCGCGATCGTGGACGATCAACCGCTGCGCACGATCGGCATCGACGCTCTGACCGCCGCGCTGAACGTGTTCAACTGGCACGCGTCGCTCGACGAGGTGGGCTACGCCGGGATCTTCGAGGCCGCACCGCAACCGTTGGCCCATTTCTGGTCCCTGGCGATCGAGGAGCAGTTCTATCTGGTCTTCCCGGCCGCGGTGGCCCTGACTCGCAGGCCCGGGCGGGTGGTGTGTGCCATGGCAGCCATCGGCTTGGTCGGCATGTGGCTGTGGTGGGGGTCGACCGACGCCTACGTGGCCACTCCGGTGCGGGCTCTGGAGATCGCGGCCGGAGCGGGTCTCGCGGTGGCCCAGGCCCGGTTCGGTGCGGTGCGTCGCCTGTTCAAGCCGCCCGCAGACTTGCCGCGTCCGTCTCGGCTCGCCTGGGCGGTGTTGCTGGCGGCCGCGGTGGCACTCACCGTGATGTCGGTGGCCCGCCTCGGGCCCGGCGACGGATTGGTGTTCCGGGGCGGTCCCCAACTGATGGCGCTGTGCTGGGTGGTGCTGGTGATCGCCGCGGTGAGAGACGGCTGGCCGGCCCGGCTCATGTCGTGGGCGCCGTTGCGATGGTTGGGCCTGCGCTCTTATGCCATCTACCTGTTCCATTGGCCGGTGATCGAGCTGACCGACTGGCATCCGGCAGTGGTGATCGCGGTCACTCTGGGCGCGGCAGAGGCGTCGTTCCGTCTGCTGGAAATGCCGGTCCGCCGCGGCACCGGCCGGCGGGCCATACCGCTGCTGGCCGCGGCCGCGGTGGTGGTGGTGGCTGTGTCCGCCGTGGCCGCGGCCGCCTCCTCACCGACTCGCGGGATCGGCGAGCGAGCCGAGGGTGCCGATGAGTTGCCCGCGTGGCTCACCGAGCAGAACCCACCGGCGACCGCGGCGCCGGCCACGGGCGGCGCCCCGAGTTCGCTTCCCGAGCCCACGGCACCCGATCCGGCACCAGCCACGACGCCGGTTGCGCCGTCAACCACAGCCGAACCGCCCGCTGAGCCACCCGCAGAACCAGATGAGACTTCGGGGTCCGAGCCTCCGTCGTCGCTCGCCTCCGAGCCGCCACCCCCGACAGAGTCCGCGGTGCCGTCAGAGACACCGCCCCCGTCGTCTGATCCGCCATCGGAGTCCACCCAGGATGCCCCGGAGGGGACCGGCGACACTACGACGCCGCCGACCACCGCGCCGACCACCGTACCGCCGCAGCCCGAGACCGGGCTCACGGTGCCAATCATCACCGTCATCGGCGACTCCACCGCGGTACATATCGCCGACGGTCTGCGGGAGTGGGCCGACAACACCCGGGCCATGGCCGTGGTGGACCACTCCCGCATCGGCTGCTCGCCAGCCGCGGTCGGGGGCAGCACCTGGCACGCCCTCAGGGGCCAGGTGGGCGACGAGCCCACGCCCAGCGGGTTCCAGCCCGGGGTCTACTGCCGGGACGACTACATCCAGCCCGGTTCGGCCGTGGTGCTGGTCGTGGACCACGGCGCGGTGCTGTTCGACCATCTGCGAGAAGACGGCACCTGGGCCTCGATACTGGACCCGGATCTCGCATCCGACGTGGCCGACTCGTACCGCCAGCTCGTGGCCAACGCTCGTGCCCGGGGGGTCCGGGTGGTGTTCACCACCGCGCCGCAACTGCTGACGTTCGGCGATGGCCCGTCCGGGAACCAGCCCCAGACCAGCCCCGAGCGGGCCGAGGCCTACAACGCCCTCATCACTGACTTGGTTCTGGATCTCAACGGCCCCGGGGAAGCCCCGATGGTGGAGCTGATCGAAACCGCAACGGCAATCGACGAATCCGGCTACAACGGCCTCTACGGTCGATCCGACGGCATGCACGTCGACTACGAGAAGGCGGAAGTGTTCGCTGCCGACGTGCTCGGGCCCGCGCTGCTAGCCATGCTCGGCCCGGGCTGACGCCCGGCCGCGGCTGCGCACTCCGCGGCCGCGGCCCCCGGGGTGGCACACACTGGCGGCGGCCGTGTCGCACCAGCCGCCTCGTCATGGTTGCCTCGCACCGATTCGCGGGCCATACTGGGCCTTGTGAACCACGCTGTCCGGCCCGTAGTAGTACCTGCCTGACAGCGCGCGCTCGCAACCCCATCCGATCGTGCGCAGACCTCCCCCAGGGAGGTCGTTTCGCGTGCGGCCCGCGGGACCGATCACACCCCTAGCAACCGCCCCGGAGGCCCGAGCATGGACATGAACGGCGGACAAGCCCTCGTCAAGACGCTTGAGCGTGAGGGCGTGGAAGTGGTATTCGGGCTGCCCGGCGGAGCCATCCTGCCCGTCTACGACCCGATCATCGAGTCGACGGTGCGCCACATACTTGTGCGCCACGAGCAGGGCGCCGGCCACATGGCCGAGGGCTACGCCCACGCCACCGGACGCCCCGGGGTGGCGATGATCACCTCGGGACCGGGCGCCACCAACATCGTCACCGCGCTGTGCGACGCGTACATGGACTCGGTCCCCGTCGTCTGCATCACCGGTCAGGTGCCCTACGCGGCCATTGGCACCGACGCCTTCCAGGAGTGCGATACCACCGGCATCACCCTGTCGGTCACCAAGCACAACTTCCTGGTCACCGAGGCCCAGGACATCCCCCGCATCGTGCACGAGGCCTTCCACATCGCCACCACCGGTCGGCCCGGCCCGGTCCTGGTGGACATTCCGAAGGACATCGTCGACCCCCGCAACCCGCGCTCGGCCATGACCTGGTACGAGCCCACCGACGACATCATGGAGCTGCCCGGATACCGACCCGCGACGGCGGGCGACCCCGAGCTGGTGCGGGCGGCGGCCGAGTTGATCTGCACGGCCGAGCGCCCCGTGATCTACGCCGGCGGCGGGATCCTCAAGGCTCGGGCCGCGGCCGAGCTGCTGGCCCTGGCCGAGCTGATCGACGTGCCGGTGGTCACCACCCTCATGGCCCGCGGGTGCTTTCCCGACAGCCACGAGCTGTGCCTGGGCATGCCGGGTATGCACGGCAACTACACCGCGGTCACCGCCATGCAGCGCTCGGACCTGCTCATAGCGCTCGGTGCCCGCTTCGACGACCGGGTCACCGGCCGCCTCGACGGCTTCGCGCCCGACGCCAAGGTGATCCATGTGGACATCGACGCGGCCGAGTTGGGCAAGGTCAGAACTCCTGACGTGGCCATCCAGGGCGACTGCAGGCGAGTCATCGCTGATCTGGTCGAGGCGCTGCGAGCCTGCGGCGGCGCGGACTCCCAGCCCGACCGCCGAGCCTGGCGCTCGCAGATCAGCGGCTGGCAGGAGCGCTACCCGCTCGTCTACGAGCAGTCCGAGCCGGGTGACCTGCTCAAGCCACAGTACGTGCTCGAAGTGTTGCGCGACTCCACCCCCGACGACACCATCGTCACCTCCGGCGTGGGCCAGCACCAGATGTGGGCCAGCCAGTACTGGCGCTTCGACCATCCCTACACCTGGATCAACTCCGGCGGGCTGGGCACGATGGGCTTCTCCATCCCTGCCGCGATCGGGGCCAAGGTCGGGATGCCGGACCGGATGGTGTGGGCCGTCGACGGCGACGGCTGCTTCCAGATGACCGCCCAGGAACTGGTGACCGCGTCCATGGAGCGCATCCCCATCAAGGTCGCCCTGTTCAACAACGCATACCTGGGCATGGTCCGCCAATGGCAGGAGATGTTCTACGAGGAGCGCTACAGCGAGGTGTACCTCTCCTACGAGGTCCCCGACTACGTGAAGTGGGCAGAGGCCATGGGCTGTGTTGCCCTGCGGGTGGAGGCACCCGAGGAGGTGGCTCCGGCCATCGCCAAGGCCAACGAGATCGACGACCGTCCCGTGGTGCTGGAGTTCCGCACTGCCGCGGGGGAGAACGTCTTTCCGATGGTTCCGGCGGGGCAGTCGAACTCCGACATAGTCGTCGACCCGGCGCAGCGATGATCGCCGCAGCCGCCCCTGCCGGCAATGCCGCGCCGGCTCGCCGGTTCCACACGATCGTCACAACGGTGGAGAACAAGCCGGGCGTGCTGGCCAGAGTGGCAGGACTGTTCGCGCGGCGCGGCTTCAACATCGAGTCGCTGGCGGTGGCGCCCACCACCGACGAGCGCTTCAGCCGCATCACGTTCACGGTGGACGTGGCCTCGGCCCCGCTCGAGCAGGTGGTCAAGCAGCTCGACAAGCTCATCAACGTCGTGGAGATCAGCGAGCTCAGCCCCGAAGAGTCAGTCGAGCGGGAGTTGATCCTGGTGACGGTGGCGGTGGACTCCGCGGGAGGCGGCCGCCACGAGCTGCTCGGGCTGATCGACGACTTCCGGGCGTTCGTGCTCGACGAGAACCAGTCGCAAATGATGCTGTCGCTGTCGGCCCGCCCGGCCCGGCTCGACGAGTTCGAGCAGCGCCTGCGAGCCTTCGGGATCGTCCAGCTTCAGCGCACCGGGCGGGTCGCCCTGCCCGCACTGGGCTCCTGACCCCCTCGACGTCATTGTTGACCCCCACCCCCACAACCACAACCGGCAAAGAGAGGCACCCGTGGCGAACATCTACTACGAGGCAGACGTAGACCGGTCGGCAATGGCCGATCGCAAGGTGGCCGTGCTCGGCTACGGATCCCAGGGCCATTCACACGCCCTCAACCTCAAGGACTCAGGCATCGACGTGCGGGTGGGCCTGCGCGACGGCTCCTCGTCGGCGGCCAAGGCCAGGGAGGCCGGGCTCGAGGTTCGCTCCATCGCCGACGCCGTGGCTGAGGCTGACGTGACGATGATGCTGATGCCCGACACCGAGATGGGCGCCATCTACACCGAGCACGTGGAGCCGAACCTGCAGGCCTCCGATGCGATCTTCTTCGCCCATGGATTCAACATCCGCTTCGGGCTCATATCGCCACCGGAATCGGTGGATGTGTGCATGGTGGCCCCCAAAGGGCCCGGCCACCTCGTGCGGCGCACCTACGTCGAGGGCGGCGGGGTGCCGTGCCTGGTGGCGGTGGAGCAGGACGCCTCCGGCTCGGCGCTGCCCCTCGCGCTGGCCTACGCCGACGCCATCGGCGGGGCCCGGGCCGGCGTGATCGAGACCACCTTCACCGAGGAGACCGAGACCGACCTGTTCGGCGAGCAGGCCGTGCTGTGCGGGGGCACCACCGCTCTGGTGCAGGCCGCCTTCGAGACGCTGGTCGACGCCGGCTACCAGCCCGAGATCGCCTACTTCGAGTGCCTGCACGAGCTGAAGCTGATCGTGGACCTCATGTACGAGGAGGGCATCTCCGGGATGCGCTACTCGGTGTCGGACACCGCCGAGTACGGCGATCTGACCAGGGGGCCGCGCATCGTGAACGACGCGGTGCGGGCCGAGATGGGCCGGATCCTGGCCGAGGTGCAGGACGGCTCCTTCGCTGAGGAGTGGGTGGCCGAGGGCCGCGGCGGCCGGGCCAACTTCCTGCGCCTGGAGGCGGCTGGCCACGAGCATCCGGTCGAGAAGATCGGCGCAGAGCTCAGGGCCATGATGCCCTGGATATCGGCAGGCAAGGCGTCCGTGAAGGAGAGCTCCGGTGGACAGGGCTAGCCGGGGTACCCGTGATCGACATCGGCATCGACCAGGCCGACCGCGTCGCCATCGCCGAGGGGCTGTCCAGGTTGCTGGCCGACAGCTACACGCTGTATCTGAAGACCCACAACTACCACTGGAACGTGGTCGGGCCGATGTTCAACACGCTGCACCTGATGTTCGAGCAGCAGTACACCGAACTGGCCATGGCCGTCGACCTGATCGCCGAGCGGATCCGGGCGCTCGGCGAGCCCGCTCCCGGCAGCTACCGCGAGTTCGCCGAGCTGGCGTCGGTCACCGAGGACGCCGACCGTCCCGACGCCAATGAGATGATCCGCCGCCTGGTCGAGGGCCAGGAGGCGGTGGTCCGCACTGCCCGGTCGGTGTTCGGTGTGACGGACGCGGCCAACGACGAGGCCACCGCCGACCTGCTGACCCAGCGCATGCAGGTCCACGAGAAGACAGCCTGGATGCTGCGCAGCCTGCTGGCCTGAGGAGGGGTTGAGCGGCCTCATAGTCGCCCAACTCGGCTGGCCACGCCCATATATAGTCTTCTATACCTTGGTATAGGGTAATCCGCTATACGCAGGTATATACTGCTAGACACACTCGGCGGGCTTCGCCGGCGGAGGCTCTCATGTTGGACGCGGTAAGAAATCCCTACAGCCCCGGTGCGGGCAGCCCTCCACCCGACTTGGTCGGCCGGGAGATCGAGCAGGAGCAGTTCGACGTGACCGCCAAGCGTCTGCTTCTCGGGCGGCCCGACCGCAGCCAACTGCTCGTAGGCCTCCGGGGGGTGGGCAAGACGGTGCTGCTCAGAGAATTCGGACGCATCGCCCAGGAGCACGGCTGGAGGAACCACCATCTGGAATGCGTCGAAGAAACAGACTTTCTGAGGGCCGCGGCACATCTAGCTCGTGCCGCGATCTTGGATCTGTCCGGCGGGACCCGGCTCAGTGAGATCGGCTCGAGGGCTCTCGGCGTGCTGCGGGCGTTTCAGCTCACCTGGGAGATCCGGGGCGGGGGCGCTGTCTCGATGGGCGTCGACCCTGTTCCGGGACGGGCCGACTCGGGTGATCTCGACCGTGATCTGACCGATCTGCTGCGCGAGGTCGGGCAGCTCGCGCAGTCGCGGGACACCGGCGTGTTGTTCACCATCGATGAAGTACAGCACATTGCCGCCACCCGCCTCAGGCCGCTGCTGGTAGGACTTCACGAGATGAGCCAGCTTCAACTCCCGCTGCTAGTGGCCGGCGCGGGCCTGCCGTCGGTGCGGGCCCTGCTCGGCGAGGCACGGACCTACGCGGAGCGCCTCTTCACGTTTGTGCCGATGGACAGCCTGTCGCGGGAGACCGCGTCCGAAGCTCTCGTTCGGCCTGCCGCCAGAGAAGGGGTCGGCTGGGAGGGGGCCGCTCTCGACGAGGTGTTCGAAGCCACGCTCGGCTATCCCTACTTCCTGCAAGAGTTCGGCAAGCAGGCATGGCGCGTGGCGGCAGGCCCCGATCGAATCACCCACGAGGATGTGCGGCAGGCGAAGCCGCTGGTAACTGATGAACTCGATGAGGGCTTCTTCAGTGTTCGAGTGGGAAGGACCACGAAGGCAGAGCGCGAGTACCTTCGGGCCATGGCGTCCCTCGGCCGCGGCCCCTATCGATCGGGCGCGGTGGCGACGGTGATGAACAAGTCCACGCAGCAAGTGTCGACTCTGCGGGACTCGCTGATCAAGCGCGGCCTCTGTTACGCGCCCCAGCACGACCGGATCGACTTCACCGTTCCGATGTTCGACGACTTCGTCCTGCGGCGCCTGGTTTGAGAGACCGAGCGGATAGGCCGCGAGTCAAGACTGAACACGGCGTTCGACGATCATGGCCACGCCTTGGCCGCCGCCGACGCACATCGACTCCAGGCCGATGGTGTTGTCGGCGCCCTCGAGGCCGTTGAGCAGGGTGCACATGATGCGCGAGCCGGTCATGCCGAAGGGATGGCCCAACGCGATCGCCTCAAGCGCGCCAGCGCTGGGAATGGACCACAATGGGGTCGTGACGAACCGCGACGTGTCCGACGAGGTCCTTCTTGAGCGCTGGCGCGATGCCAGCGCTCGGCTGAGCGCCGCGGGCGCGGCGGCGATCGTGCTGGGGGGCGGCATCGACCTCGAGTTCCTGACCGGCTATCAGGCCATGCCGCTGGAGCGCATCACCGCCTTCGTGGCTCGGATCGACGGGTCCGGTTCGGCGCCGTCGCTGGTGGTGCCCCAGTTGGAGGTGCCGCGGGTGAAGCGCCGTCCGTCGGTGTTCTCAGTCGTCGGGTGGGGCGACACGGACGACCCGGTGGACGTGATCGCCGGGATCCTGCCCGCCCATGGCGATGTAGCCGTGTCCGACGATCTGTGGGCTCTGCACACAGTCGGCATCCAGCGCTCGTCGCCCGGGCTGAGAATCGTCCCGCTCGCCGAGGCCGTCGGCGGGCTCAGGTCGATCAAGGGCCCGTCCGAGCGCCGGTCGATCGCGGCGGCCGGGGCGCTGGCCGACCAGGTCGCGTCACAGATCCAGCAGGGCGAGGTCCCGCTGGTGGGCCGTTCCGAGGCGGAGATCGCTGTCGACATCGGCCAGCGGATCCGGGCCGTCGGCCACGAGACCGTTGAATTCGTGATCGTGGCGTCGGGTCCCAACTCGGCCAGCCCGCACCACCATCCCGGCGAGCGGACGGTCGAGCCCGACGAGATGGTGCTGTTCGACTTCGGCGGCCGCTCCGGCGGCTATTGCAGCGACACGACGCGCTGTGTTTACACGGGGCGGATTCCCGACGATGTCCGCGCCGCCTACTCGGTGCTCGCCGAGGCTCAGGAGGCGGCGGTGCGCGCCGCCCAGCCCGGCCGTGCGCTGGCCGATGTCGACCTTGCCGCCCGCGAAGTGATTAGCGACGCTGGCTACGGTGACTGCTTCATCCACCGCACCGGCCACGGCATCGGCATGGAGGTGCACGAGCCGCCCTATGTGACGGAGCTCAACCGCGAGCCTGTGCAGGTCGGCCACGCCTTCAGCATCGAGCCCGGCATCTACATCGAAGGCGAGTGGGGCATGCGCCTCGAGGACATCGTGGTGATCGAAGTCGACGGCCCGCGCCGGTGCAACAACAGCGACCGCAGCCTCAGAGAGGTCGCCGCCTGACAGACGCGGACAGGTTCAGCTGAGGCGTTGGCCTACTGGAACGACACGAACACAATCTCGGGCGACAGCTCCAGCACTTGCTCCGGAGTGGCCGTCGGGAGGTCTTCGTCGTAGAAGTTCTTCCACCCCCAGTAGAAGCGGTCGACATCGGCCCGGCCGGTCAGCGAGTTCCAGGTGTTGTACTTGGCGGCCAGGGAACCTTGGCCGTCCATGTGGATCAGTACCGCCAGCTCCGGGGGTGTTTCGATCTGTTCCCGGTCGGTGATCATGGAAAACCGGAACTGGTGAACGATCAGCAGCTTCTGGGGAAGGGCCTCTTCTCTGACGATCCCGGCCAGCCAATCCACAACCTGGTTGATCTCCGCCGCGTCCACCGTGCCGATCTGAGTCAAGTGGACCTGGTGCGGCTTGAGCCTCCACTCCGGATCCAGGGCGAGCCCGACGTGGGGCAGGCGCAAGAACTCCTCGTAGTGCTTGGCCTGCGAGAGAAAATCCGATCGTCCCGGCTGAAGATCCAATACTACGTACACGCCGTTGGCTGCCGCCGCCTCGATCCAGGGCCTGATCACTTCGCGATCGGTCACGTTCGAATAGTTCCCGTCAGCACCGGAGGAGGCGGCGGCGACGGTGGCGATGATCTCAAAGGTGGGCAGCACCGCTGAACCGTCCTCCCCGTAGCCCTCGGCTATGGATCGAATGCGCTCCACCGCGTCCTCGGGACCTTGCTCACCCAACACACCGAGACCCGCTGTCGACGGATGGCCGTATGCGGCCACCAGGCGGCGTCCCGGGCCTTCGTCACCCGGCTCGAACAAGAGCAGGCCGCCACCAGGCAACTCCTCGCCGCGGCGGATCACCTCCAGTTGCCAGGCCGCATCTTCGCCGAGATGCGAGAGCACTTCCACCTCGGAAGCCGCAGATATCGCCTCCCGTGCTGATCGCGGCAATGCCCTCAGATCGCCGGTGGCTGCCACCACCCCCACTCCGGCCTGATCGGCCGCGGCGGCCGACGTTGCCGCGTAGTCGGCATCATCGACAATCCACACACGGTCATATGGCGACCCTTCGCCGACCTCCACCTGCTCGACCACGGATTCAGGCAGCGCATCGCCCGAGAATTGTTCATCGCTTCCAGCCGCCTCCTCGGGTTGTGGTTCCTCGGGTTGCGGCTTCTCGATCAGCGGAACACTCGAATCAGAATCCGACGACAGCGGGCCTTCAACGTCCTGTGACGCGGGAGTGGAAGTCGCTGCGGGGTCTTCGGCCGGCGCTTCTGGAACGGCAGGCTCGACCGGCGGCGCCGAAGTAGACGGAGGAGGTGACGAATCCAGATCTGGCACCGGTTCGACTGTGGTCTCTTCGGCCGCTGGCCGCGCCGCCGCAAACCCGGTTTCCGGAAGGGGGGCGGTCGGTTGGGCCATGGCAGCCACTGCGTCGGTCGAAACTGTGCCGGGTTCGAGGGCCTCGGCGCGCTCCCCAGTGAAGTGCGGTCCGCCCTTGCTCGGAACGGCGTCACTCGCGCATGAGGAGGTCAGGAAGAAGAGTGCTACGCACACGCTGATGCCGACGGCAAGGCGATGGGGAAGGAGAGGCCACGTCGACATCGTCGCGCTCGAACCTAATGCCTACTCATCCTCCCGCACCGATGACGGTCGGGGTTGGCGTTGCCGAAGTGCGTCAGCCTGGCTGCAGTATGTTGGGTGCGTCTAGTTCAGGCGTTCGACGATCATGGCCATGCCTTGGCCGCCGCCCACGCACATCGACTCCAATCCGATGGTGTTGTCGGCGTCCTCGAGGCCGTTGAGCAGGGTGCACATGATGCGCGACCCGGTCATGCCGAAGGGATGGCCCAGCGCGATCGACCCGCCGTTGGGGTTGAGCTTGTCGTAGCCGATGCCCAGGTCATCGGCCGACGGCAGCACCTGGGCCGCGAAGGCCTCGTTGATCTCCACGTGGTCGATGTCGTCGATGGTCATGCCGGCCCGCCCGAGAGCCTGCTGGCAGGCGTCGACCGGCCCGAGGCCCATGATCTCGGGATTGAGGGCAGAGACGCCCGTGGCCACGATGCGGGCCAGCGGGGTCGCCCCCACCGCGGCCGCCTTGGCGTCGGACATCACCACCACCGCGGCTGCGCCGTCGTTGAGGGGGCAGCAGTTGCCGGCGGTGACCGTTCCGTCGGGGCGGAACACAGGGCGCAGCTGCGACACGCCCTCCAGCGTCGTGCCCTCCCGTATTCCGTCGTCGAGGTGCGCCTCGGAGCCGTCGTCGAGCGGGTAGGGGGTGATCTCGCGCTCGAAGAAGCCCCGGCTGCGGGCGGCCTCGGCCCGGTTCTGGGACAGCACTCCCCACTCGTCCTGAGCTTGGCGGGACACGCCCTTGTACTGGGCGACGTTCTCAGCGGTCTGGCCCATGGCGATATAGATGTCTGGAAGGCCCTGCGGGGGTTGCCAGGCTTCCACGCCTTCGGCGGTGCGCTCGGCGGTGCGGCCTTCGGCGCCGACGAACTGGTCGTTGTGGGGGCCGCTGTCGGCGGCGCCGTTGATGTAGCGGGACACGGTCTCGACACCCCCGGCGATGAAGCAGTCCCCCTCGCCTGCCTTGATGGCGTGCGCGGCCATGCGGATGGTCTGCAGTGACGACGAGCAGTAGCGGTTGACGGTCACGCCGGGAGCGTTGAGTCCGGACAGGATCGAGGCCACCCGGGCGATGTTGTAGCCGCCCTCCCCGCCGGGCTGGCCGATGCCCCAGATCACGTCCTCCACGTCGGCAGGGTCGAGTCCGGGCACCTTGGACAGCACGTCGCCGACGATGAAGGCCGACATGTCGTCGGGCCTTACCCCGGTGAGAGATCCCTTGTTGGCCCGGCCGACGGGCGTGCGGGCGGTGGCGACGATGACGGCTTCAACCATGACGGCTCCTTGCGGGTTGGATGGTGGGGTTCACTGGTTAGAGGCAGCCTGCATAGGCTCGCGCGGTGCATAACAGTAGCGACGACATCGGCATTGACGCCGACCGGGCTTGGAAGCTCCTGATCGGCGGGGAGTGGTTCGAACCCGATGCGGGGACCTACCCCGTCATCGACCCCAACGACGGCACCGTGGTGGGCCACGCTCCCGAAGCAACTGCGAGCCAGGCTGCCGACGCAGCCAGGGCGGCTCGCGATGCTCTCGCCGGCTGGCGGGCTCTGAGTCCTGAGGAGCGCTGCAGCCGCCTGTCCCACCTGGCCGACGTGATCCAGCGGATGGCGCCCTCGTGGCTCCGGCTGGTGCAGGCCGAGACCGGCTCGGTCACCTCCATCGCCAAGAGCCTGCAGGTCGGCGGGCCCATGATCGAACGGTTCCGCTACTACTCCCGTCCGTTCAACCTCGACGAGAACGTGACGCCCATGCCGGCCGACAAGGGGGCTCTGGGCCCGGCCGGCCTGATCGCGGCCACGGTGAAGCGCCATCCGGTGGGGGTGGTGGCCTGTATCACCCCTTACAACATGCCGCTGGTGAACGTGGCCGGCAAGATCGCTCCGGCGCTGGCTGGCGGCAACACGGTCGTGATCAAGCCCGCCCCCCAGGATCCGCTGGGCGTGCTGCTGCTGGGCGAGGCGGCAGCCGAGGCCGGTCTCGGCGACGGCGTGGTCAACGTTGTAACCGGCTCCGGGCCGGAGGCGCCTGCCGCCCTGGTGGCCTCCACTGATGTGAACATGGTGTCGTTCACTGGTTCCACCGAGGTGGGGGCGCGCATCTACGCCGACGGCGCGGCCACCATGAAGCGGGTGCTGATGGAACTCGGCGGCAAGGGCGCTCTGGTGATGACCGAGGACGCCGACGTGAACGCGGCCTGCATGGGTATCGCCACCACCTGGGGGCTCCACTCGGGCCAGATCTGCACCGCCCCGACCCGGGTGATCTGCCATCGCAGCATCTTCGACCAGACGGTGGACACCCTCAAGACGTTCGCTGGGTTCATGAAGGTGGGCGACGGCCGCGAAGAGGGCACCATCGTCGGCCCGGTGATCACCGAGACCCACCGCGACCGGGTGGAGGCTTTCATCGCGGGTGGCGTCGACGCTGGGGCGACGGCCGTGTGCGGCGGCACGCGTCCCGACCTGCCCGGCTACTTCGTGGCGCCCACGCTGCTGGCGGATGTCACGCCCGACATGGCCGTGGTGCGCGACGAGGCGTTCGGACCGGTGGTAGTGGTCCTGCCCCACGACGGCGACGACGAGGCCGTGGCTTTGGCCAACGACTCGTCCTTCGGGCTGTTCTCCTACGTCTACGCCGGCGACGCCAAGCGGGCCTACGAGATCGGCTGCCGCCTGGAGTCGGGCAATGTGGCCCTCAACACCGTGCAGCCCCACATGTACGCCCCCTTCGGCGGCTTCAAGATGTCGGGCATCGGCCGCGACCGGGGCAAATGGGGCGTGGAGGCCTACACCGAGATCCAAGCCATCAACTGGCTCTCCTAGATATAGCGAAAGTAGCTGAAACAATCCACCGCGCAACCCATTGACCGTGCCATAATGCGACAATGAGGCCCGACCCCGTCCTAGACCGGCTGGAAGCTGCGTTCTCGAAGCGCCGCTCCGAACTCCTGGCGACACACGAGGGACGGTGGGCGTTGTTCGTCCAACCCCGCGACAAGCGCCGCCGACCCGAGTTCATCGGCTGCTTCGACGATGAGCACCAAGCATGTGAGGCTGGTTATCGCAGCACGATCGGCAGGCGCTTCTTGGTCAAGGAGGTGCTGGAGAGAGATCGGGTGTTCATGAGTGGGCAGGTAGTAATATCCGATCATCTCCTATGAATCGGATTACTCTCGCATAATCGGGCGCCTCGAATCCCGGGGTGCGGTTCTGGACGTGCAGGTAAGCCTTCACCCCACGGAAGTCGAGCGCTACCGCCTACAGGGACGAATGGTGCCCGTTCCTCAGCGAGTTCGGGGCATCATCGACTCGGCCGCTATGCGGACATGCATCAGCGAGAGAACCACCCGAGCGATGCTGCTTGAGCCGGTGGACCATGTGACCCTGCACTCGGCGTCGGGTGAGAGCAGGAGCGCGGTGCATCATCTCTCGTTGCAACTGGCCTCGCAGCAGGAACGACCACCGGATCAGTTCGTGCCCAGGCTGTGCCGGAGGTCTTGGGAGCTGAGATCCTGGTCGGCCTCGACGTTCTGAGACTCGGGGAGTTTGTGCTGTTCGGCCCTGACAGCCGGTACGAACTGATCTTGCCGCGAACCGCCCACCCGGTCACTTAGGGCTCCGGTTCGCGCTCAGGCGGGTGGGAGGGTCTTGTGGGGGTTCATGATTCCTTGGGGGTCCAGGGCCTTCTTGACTGCTCGCATGAGCTCCCATTCGACGGCTGCCTTCTGGGGCCTGATGCGGTTCCGCAGGAGCTGGCCGATGCCGTGCTCGGCGCTGATGGTGCCGCCGAAGGCGAAGGTGGCCTCGTCGATTCGATCACGCAACTCCTCGCGGACGTCTTGCAACGGTGCCACCTGATCGTCGCTGGTCGGCAGGACGTACATGTGGAGGTTGCCGTCGCCGACATGGCCGAACCCGTAGGTCAACGCGTCCGGGGCCAGATCGGCCGCCAGCCGCCGGACCTCGTCGTGGTAGGCGCCGAAGAGGTCGATGGGCACGGCCGTGTCGAGCTTGACGCCGTGCTCGTGCTGCGTCCACAGGAACATGGGCGACAGCTCGTCGCGGATGGTCCAGAGCCGCGCCTCCTGCTCGTCGGTGACCGCCACCGCGGCGTCGGTGATCCAACCTCGCTCCGACGCCTCGGCCAGGAACGCCCCCAGCCGTTCGGAGACCGGCTCGGTGGAGGCCAGTCTCACCAGCACGCAGAACTCCTCGCTGGTCACCAGGGGCGGGGCCAGGCCGAACTTCTCGCATACCCGCTCCAGGCCCACCACGGGGACGAGCTCGAATGCGGTCACATCGCCGCCGCAACGCGCCGTGGCCAGCTCCAGCAGAGGCATGAGCCGGTCGAGTCCGGAGATGGCGGCCAGGGCGCTCTGGGTGTGAGGGGTGGCCGGATGCAGCCGCAGCACCGCCCGGGTGACCACACCGAGTGTGCCCTCGCCGCCGATGAACAGCTGCTTCAGGTCGTAGCCCGAGGAGTCCTTGCGCAGGGCTCGCAGCCCGTCCCAGACCCGCCCGTCGGCCAGCACCGCCTCGAGACCCAGCACGTTGTCGCGCATGTTGCCGTAGCGCACCACGTTGTTGCCGCCCGCGTCGGTGGAGATGGCCCCGCCGACCGTGGCGGTGCCCCGCGCCCCCCAGTCGGGCCCGAACAGGCGATTCGTCGTCGCAGCGGCCTGCTGCACCGCCTCGATGGTGGCGCCGGCCTCGGCGGTGATCGTCCAGCGGTCGGGGTCCACCGACACGATCCGGTTCATGCGGCTCATCGACAGCACGATCGACGGCCTCTCAGTGCCCCCGCTGTCGCCGTCACCACCGGTGTCTGGAAGGGCCGAGGCATCGGAGCGGCCCACCGCGGCAGGGACCGAGCCGCCGGACATTCCCGTGTTCCCTCCCTGGGGCACGATGGCCACCCCGGCCGACGCGCAGGCCCGCACCACCCGGGCGGTCTCGTCCACCGAGGCCGGACGCACTACGGCCAGAGCCTCCCCGGTGAACCGGCCCTTTTGGCCGGTCAGGTACGGCGCGGCATCGGGACCGGTAAGTATTCCGGCCGGGCCGAGATCTGTGCGCAGGCCAGCGACGAACGTCATCGGCAAGCCACCCTAACCCCGAGCCCGCTCGTCCCCGGTGTGACGGAACCCCAGCCGCAGGCGCCGAATCGCGGCCGCGTCGGCGGCTGCGATAGCTTCCGGCCATGCTTCATGTCAACTCGCACGCCCCCGACTTCGAAGCCCCCGACCAGCACGGCAACACCGTGCGTCTCGCGGACCTCCGGGGCAGTTGGGTGGTCTTGTGGTGGTATCCGAAGGCCTCGACCGCCGGTTGAACGAAGGAGGGCAGGGGGTTCCGTGATCGAGCCCCGGAGTTCGAGACTGCCGGCGCCGTCGTGGTCGGAGCGTCCTTCGACACCGTTGAGGAGCAGAGGACCTTCTCCGACGCCGAGGGATTCGACTATCCACTGATCAGCGACGTCGACAAGTCCATCGGCCGCCTCTACCACGCCGAGCGCGAGCCGGGGGAGGACTACTACGACTGGGGCGTGCCCCGTCGCATCAGCTACCTGATCGATCCCGAGGGCCGGATCGCGGCGGCCTACAACCTCGCGGGCCAGGACCTCGCCACCCACGCGGCCCAAGTCGTGGCCGACATCGCAGTGCGGTCCTGACGGGGTCGCGGCCACGAGCGGCATTCGCGCCGGGGCCTCTGATGTTGAAGGTTGAGACGAGTGGATTTGAAAACCATTTGAATATAGTTATATTGCAGGAAGCGTCGGAAGGGGTGCAGTGTGGGAACCTTCAACACGACTGTGAGGCTCGACAGCATCGACGGTGAACGGTCGTTGGAGGTCGATGCGATGGTGGACACCGGGGCCAGCTACACGATCGTGCCCGCCAAGCTTCTGAGAAGGTTGGGAGTGGAGCCGATCGACTCGATCCGCCTCTCACTGGCCGACGGACGCCCCGTCGAGTACGACATGGGTCAAGCGGTGGCCACCGTCGACCAGCGCACCGTGCCGACCCTGGTGGTCTTCGGAGAGGACGACGCCTGCCCGCTTCTGGGGGCCTACACACTGGAGGGGCTTCGGCTTGCCGTGGATCCAGTGCACCAGCGGTTGGTCCAGGCCACCGGCTTCGCATAGCACCACAGCCCTTAGGCGGCGTTGTCGTAGACCGCCTTCTCGAAGTCAAGGAACCCAACCACCGAAGTGGGATCGGCGAATGGGAAGATCTGGGTGGCCCAGAAGCCGCCCACTCCGTTGGCTCGGTCGATCCAGTAGTACAGGTTGGCCAGCCCCGCCCATGCCAGCGCGCCGGCAGGCCGACCGGTGGGGGCGTCCTCTTCGTTGATCATGAAGGAGAGCGCCCAAGTCTTCGGCATTCCTGGGAAGAACTCGGCGTCGTTGGACAGGCGCGGGTTCGACACGGGAAGAACGGTCTTGGCCACCTCGGTGGCGCCGACGCCGGGCAGCATCTTGATGAACATGCCCTTGGGCAGGTGGTTTCGCGACGCCATCTCGACGGTCTCGGGCTTGAGGATCTGCTCGTCGTTGGGGCCGGCTCCGTCGTTGAGCCACATGCGGATGAACTTCGCGTAGTCCTCCACCGTGCCGTAGAGGCCGTGGCCGGCCATGTGAACCTCCGGGTCGGGCGGCAGCTCCACCCCGGGCAGCGGAATCAGCGACCCGTCGGCGTCCTCGCGTGCGTGGATCGTCGCCAGGCGCTCACGCATCGACGGAGTCATCGAGAAAGCAGTCGAGTCCATGCCCAGCGGGCCCAGCACCCGCTCCTCGAGCACCTCGCCCAGCCGCTTGCCGGTGATGCCCTCCACCACCTGACCGGCCCAGTCGATGTTGGAGCCGTAATCCCACCGCTCGCCCGGGTCGAAGAGCAGGGGCGTCTCGATGGAGGCGTAGGAGGCATCAACCACCCACGGCTGACCCTGCTCGTTGGCCAACCTGGTGTAAGTCTCGTTGAAGAAGTCGTATGAGAGCCCCGCAGTGTGGGTGAGTAGGTGGCGCGTCGTGATGTCGCTCCTGGGCGGGCGCAGTCGGGGTGATCCATCGTCGTCGAACCCCTCGATCACACCGAGCCCACCGATTCTCGGTACGTACTCCTTCGCCGGGGCGTCCAGGTCTAGATCGCCCTGTTCGACCAGCTGCAGGCAGGCGGTGCCGCCGATGGCCTTGGTGGTCGAGAAGATCGCACACACCGTGTCGGTGGTGAAGGAGTCGCCCCCGAGAACGCGCTCGCCCCTGGCGCCCTTGTAGATGACGCCGTTGCGGTCGGTGGCAACCGCGGCAACGCCGGGGACGCGCGGCGATCCCGACACAACGCCGTCCAATACCGCATCCGCAGCCGAACTGAGTTCACCCATCACATCTCTCCTGTCTCTGATAGCCAGATGTGAGGCTGAACTCTCCCACCATGTGCGCCTGCCCGTCCACTCGCCGGCCAGCCCGCACCCCGGCGGGGTCTCCGGCGTCGTAGACGCTCGACGGCTTGGAAGAGCGGCGGGGGTCAGCCTCCGCCGAAGGTCACGCCCATCTGCGTGATCCAGGCGTCGTAGTTGCTGCCCCGGTCGGCCCACATCTGTGCCACTGCCGGTCGGGGAAGGATCATGAGCGTCTCGGCGGCGAGGCCGTCGATGACCGCGTCCATGCACTCTTCGACGGTAAGCATCGGCACGATCTCGACGCGTTCGGTGGCGCCGGGCGGCAGCCGGAAGCCGGGGGTGGCCACCGCGGTGGGGCACAGGGTCGAGATGCCGATCCCCTTGGGCTTGAGGTTGATGCCGCACCACTCGGCGAAGCCGAAAGCGGCGTGCTTGGTGGTGACGTAAGGCATCGGCGTGGGCCCTGAAATAAGCCCGGCCGCGGAGATGGTGTTGAGGAGGTACCCGCCTCCCTGGGCCAACATGTCGGGAACGACCTCTCGGGCGGCCCACACATGGGCCATCACATGCACATTGAACATGTCGAGCATCTGGTCGGTGGGTGTGTCGAGGCCCGTGCCGGCCGCGTAGCCCGCGTTGGAGCAGAACAGGTCGATGCCACCGAGATGGCTCTTGGCCTCCGCTGCCAGGGAAACGACTTGGTCCTCCTTGCCGACATCACAGCGCACGGCCAGGCCGCCGACCTCTGCCGCGATCCGCTCGGCCCCGTCGAAGTCGATGTCGGCCACGACGATGCCCGCGGCGCCCAACTGGTTGAACCGGATGCACATGCCTTCGCCGAGGCCGGAAGCGCCCCCGGTCACCACGATCCGCTGTCCGCTCACATCCACTCGAGGCCTCCTTGTGTCCGGGTCGCAGCGCAGTCAGGCGTTCTCGATGATCAGCAGGCCGTTGCTGGTGTTGGACGTGGGGACGTGGTGCATGCGGTACACCTCGCGCACCTCGTTGTCGAGGGCGCCCCGCATCACCAGCCACATCACCAGCTCCACACCCTCTGCGCCCGCCTCGCGTATGTACGTTGTGTGGTCCACCCCGGCCTGGCGGGCCGGGTCCGCGATGAGGCACTCGATGAAGGCCTCGTCGAAGTCGAGGTTCAGCAGCCCAGCACGCTCTCCCTGAAGCTGGTGCGACATCCCGCCGGTGCCCAGCACGGCCACCCGCTCGTCGCCGGGGTAGGCCTCGATGGCCCGGCGCAGGGCCTTGCCGAGCTGCCAGCAGCGGTGCCCGGTGGGCGGGGGGTACTGGATCACGTTGACGCAGAGCGGGATCACCCGGCACGGCCACGCCTCGGGCTGCCCGAACAGCACCGACAGCGGGACGGTGCAACCGTGGTCGACGGGCATCTCGTTGGCGATGGCGATGTCGAATTCGTCGAGGATGAGCGACTCGGCCAGGTGCCAGGCCAGCTCCGGGTGCCCGGGCACGGCGGGCACCCGGCGGGGCCCGTAACCCTCGTCGGCGGGCGGGAAGCTGGCGGCCACGCCCAGCGCGAACGTGGGCACCAACTGCAGCGAGAAAGCGGAGGCGTGGTCGTTGTAGACCACCACGCACACATCGGGGCGAGACTCGGCCATCCAGCGCCGGGCCGGCTCGATCTTGGCGAAGTACGGCGCCCAGTAGGGCTCAGCTTGCTTGCCGCCGTCGACGGCGGCGCCCACGGCGGGCACGTGCGAGGTACCGATCCCCGCGACGATCTCGGCCATCAGCGCGCTGTCTGGATGCCGCGGGCCTCAGCCATCAGCGCCCAACCAGTCGGTGAGCGAGCGGTTGCCTTCGATGGGGCGGCCGCCGTCGACCATCATCTGCGCGAACTCCTCGCCGGTGACTCCGGACATCATGCCGCCTAGCTGCTGCATGTCGAGGCCGTCGAAGGCCGCGAGCTTGAAGGTGTAATAGATGTTGCCTCCCAGGCGCAGCATCTGAACCCAGTCGCGCTCGAGCACGGCCCGGCGCTGCCCCGGGGTGAGCTCGTAGCCGCCCAAGTAGCCCCCGGGGTCGGTACGGAAGGCGTCGCGGTTGGCCGGCTCGTTCAGCGACATGCAGAACATGTTCAGGGCGTAGCCCTTGCGGCAGTGCTCGCCGTCGAGCACATAGGTGCCCGGCACGTCGTGGTAGTCGCGGGCCGCGTGTGCGCCAGCCATGCAGTCCTCTCGATCGGCGCTCGCAGGGTAGTGCAGCGACCCGCCGTGCCGACGAGCGCCTCGGCCGTTGTCGGAGCGATCCGTAGTATGCCTTGGTCGCACTTGCGGGGAGGACGCCGTGATCATCGACTGCCACGGCCACTACACCACCACCCCGCGTGCGGTGGGGGAGTGGCGCGAGGCCCAGAAGGCGGCAGTGACCTCCGATCCAAACCATGTCGGGTCCAAGGGCGAGATTCTGGTCAGCGACGATGAGATCCGCGAGAGCCTGGAGGGTGCCCAGCTCGCCTTCCAGCGCGACCGGGGCACCGACCTGACCATCTTCTCTCCCCGCGCCAGCTGGATGGGCCACCACATCGGCAACGAGCACACATCCGAGTTCTGGTCCCAGCACCAGAACGAGCTGATCCGGCGAGTGTGCGACTTGTACCCCTCCAACTTCGCCCCGGTCGCCCAACTGCCGCAGTCTCCGGGCGCACCCGTCGACGCCTCAGTGCGAGAACTGCGGCGCTGCACCGAGGAGATGGGCTTCGTTGGATGCAACGTCAATCCCGACCCCAGCGGCGGACACTGGAGCGGGCCGCCGTTGTGGGACCGGTACTGGTGGCCGCTGTGGGAGGCGATGTGCGAGCTCGACGTGCCCGCCATGATCCATGTGAGCGCGTCGTGCAACGAGAACTTCCACACCACTGGTTCGCACTACCTGGGCGCCGACACGACCGCCTTCATGCAGGCCCTGACCTCCGGGTTCCTGGCCGACTTCGCGGGGTTGCGCTGGGTGATCCCCCACGGCGGGGGAGCGGTGCCCTATCACTGGGGTCGGTTTGTGGGCATGGCCCAGGACTCCGGCTGGGACTTCGACGGGCTGCTGGAGCACATCTGGTTCGACACCTGCGTGTACCACCAGCGCGGCATCGATCTGCTCGTCGACGTGGTGCCCGCGGACAACATCCTGTTCGCATCGGAGATGGTGGGCGCGGTGCGCGGCATCGATCCCACCACCGGCCACCACTACGACGACACCCGGCGCTACATCGACAAAGCGGCCCTCGACGACAAGGCTCGGGCCAAGATCTTCGAGGGCAACGCCCGGCAGGTCTATCCCCGACTGGAGGTTCAGCAATGAGTAGCCGCGGCCGCCCGGTGGTGGTGCGCACCGTGCAACGCCCCGAACCGTCGATCGTCGACGCCCTGGCTTCGATGGGTTCGGCCACCGTGCACGAGTCCATTGGCCGGCGGGGCTTCCTCGGTCCCGACATCCGTCCCATCCAGACCGGCGCCCGCATAGCGGGCTCGGCGGTGACCGCGCTGTGCCATCCCGGCGACAATCTGATGATCCACGCGGCGGTCGAGACCTGCCAGCCCGGCGACGTCCTCGTCGTGGCTGTGACCGCGCCCTCGACGCACGGCTTCTTCGGGGACCTGTTGGCCACGTCGCTTCAGGCTCTGGGAGTGCGGGGCCTGGTGATGGACGCGGGCGTGCGCGACACTGCCGAGCTGCGGGCCATGGGCTTCGCGGCGTGGAGCCGCCATGTTTCCTGCCAGGGCACGGTCAAGGCCACACCGGGCTCGGTGAACGTGCCGGTCGTGATCGGCGGACAGACCGTCAGCCCGGGCGACGTCGTGTGCGCCGATGACGACGGCGTGGTCGTGGTGGCCGGCTCGGAGGCAGCCTGGGCGCTGGATATGTCCCGCCGGCGGCTGGCCAACGAGGAGGACGCCCGGGTCCGGCTCGCTGACGGCGAGCTGGGTCTGGACATGCACGGCCTGCGCCAGAAGCTCGTCGAGATGGGCGTCGACTGGGTGGACACCCTCGACGATCCGACCGCCTAGGGCCGTGTCCGGCCAGGCCGGGGTCTAGCCTCGCCCGGATGCGCATGGGAACCAGAATGGAGGACCGGTCGTGAGGGTGGTGCTGGCCGGCGAGGGCGCCATCGCGCGGCGCCATCTGGCCGCCGTGGGCCGCATCAACGGAGTGGAGATCGTCTCGCTGGCCGGAGGCATCGAGAACGACACCGCGGTGCTGGCAGCCGAGCACGGGATCGGCCACTGGTCGCTGGAGCTCGGCGAGTGTCTGGCCCAGCCCGGCATCGAGGCCGCCATCCTGGCCACTCCCACGCATCTGCATGCCGCGCAGGCCATTGAGGCGCTCTGGGCCGGCCGCCACGTGCTGGTGGAGATTCCCATGGCCGACAACCTTGCCGACGCGGTGGAGCTGGCCGATGTCGCGCTGGAGTCCGGGCTCGTGGCGATGGTGTGCCACACCCGGCGCTTCAACCCGTCGCACCAGTGGATGCGGCAGCGGTTCGCCTCGGGCGAGCTGCAGTTGCAGCACCTCGTGGCCCAGACCTACTTCTTCCGGCGCACCAACACCAACGCCCTGGGCCGGCCCCGCACATGGACCGACCATCTCCTGTGGCACCACGCCTGCCACACCGTGGACCTCTTCCAGCACCAGACCGGCGAGACCGCGGAGAGGGTGTCGGCCGTGCAGGGGCCGCCCCACCCCGAGCTGGGCATCGCCATGGACATGTCCGTCTCGATGACTGCGCCGTCGGGGGCGGTGTGCTCCCTGGCACTGTCGTTCAACAATGACGGCCCATTCGGCACCGACTTCCGCTACGTCTGCGACAAGGGCACCTTCGTGGCCCGATACGACGACCTGGTCGACGGCCGCGACACTCCGATCGACGTGTCCGCCGGGCACATGTCCAATGACGGGATCGAGCTGCAGGACCGCGAGTTCTTCGCGTCGATACGGGAGGGACGCGAGCCCGAATCGTCAGTGCGCAGCGGCCTCGAAGCGATGCGAACCCTGCACCGCCTGGAGCAAGCCCTGGCCCAGTGACGCCCGCGGGAGGGGATCAGGCGAAGTCGTAGAGGCGCTGCGGGTTCTTGACCAGGATCCGGTTGCGGTCGGCCTCGTCGGGGGCGAAGGAGGCCAGTAGGTCCACCAGGTCGCCGTCGTCGGGCATGTGGCTCACGTTGGGGTGGGGCCAGTCGGTGCCCCACAGGACCCGGTCGCCCGCCGCGGCGATCAGCGCCCGGGCCAGCGGCGCCACGTCGTCATAAGGTGGGCGCCCTCCGTCGGTGAGCCGCTCCGCGCCCGAGATCTTCACCCAGGCCCTCTCGTGGTCCATCAGATCCAGCAGCGCGGCGAAGGGTGGCTGCCCGAGGTCTGCAGCTGCGGGGACGCGAGCCATATGGTCGATGATGAACGGGCACGGCAGGCCGAGCAGCACCCCGGCGAAGTCGGGCAGGTCGGCCGCGTCGAGGTGCACCACCATGTGCCAGCCCCGCGGCGCCACCCTCCGAGCCGTGCGCTCGAAGGCTCCGAGGTCCCCGCCTCCGAGGTGCCTGACAAAGTTGAATCGGGCGCCCCGCACGCCGGCGTCATGCAGGCGGTCGAGTTCCGCGTCGGGGCAGGACTCGTCGATCATGGCCACGCCGGCGTACCTTCCAAGCGATCGCTGGAGGGCGTCGACCATGGCCGAGTTGTCGGTTCCGTGGCAGCTCGCCTGCACCAGCACGGCCCGACTCAGCCCCAGGCGCTCGTGGAGCGCTGCGAGTTCCTCGGCGCCCGCGTCGGGCGGCGTGTACGAGCGGCCAGCAGCGAACGGGAAACGGCTCGCGGGGCCGAACACATGGCAGTGGGCGTCGCAGGCACCCGGCGGCGGGGTGAACATCGTGGGAGGGTGCGGATCCGGATGGGGCGGCGGGATGGTCGCCTGCATTTCTATCCGCTCGGCCTCTTAGCCCGGATCCACCGGCGCAGTGGGGCCTGTGGGGTTGGCGCGTCCACCAGAAAGGCCTCCTGACGTGGGAGAATGCTGTTGATAACGACAGTTATTCCGGCCACGTGAGGAGGCACTTCCTGTGAGGAGCATATCTGGTGGGATCGACGGGTTGGGGGCGGTCTTTGACGACGGGTCTTTGGTGGCCGATGCGGGGCTGTTGGTGGCGGGCACGCTGATGTCGCGGCTGGGGCTGGAGGCGCTCATCGACGAGGCGGTGCGCCCGCCGGGGGCGGGCCGCGGCTCGGGGGCCAAGGCGCTGAGCGTGGTGGCGTCGATGCTTGTGGGCGGTTCGTTCATCGACGACGCGGAGCGGCTGCGGGCGGGCTCGGCGCAGGCGGTGCTGCCGTTTCGTGTGTTGGCGCCGTCCACTTTGGGGACTTGGCTGCGGTCGTTCGCGTGGGGCCATGTGCGCCAGCTCGACCGCGCGCAGGAGCTGGCGCTTCAGCGGGCGTGGTCTGTGGGCGCGGCCCCGGCCGCAGCGGAGATGACGGTGGACGTGGACTCCACAATCTGTGAGGTGCACGGCCACAGCAAAGGCGGCGCCGCCTACGGCCACACAGCCGTGCTGGGCTATCACCCGCTGGCCGCGGTCAGAGACGACACCGGCGAGATCATCCACACCCGGATGCGGTCGGGATCCTCCCAGCGCGGCTCGGAGCGCTTCATCGTCGAGACGCTGGCGCGCCTGGGCCGCCTGGCGCCGGGCGCGGCGCTCACGGTGCGCGCCGACGCGGGGTTCTTCAGCTACGACATCATCGACGCCGTCGAGGCCCGCGGCGCGTCCTACTCGATCACGATCCCCCACAACGCCAAGGTCAAAGCAGCCATCGAAGCCATCGAGGAGAAGGCCTGGAAGCCGATCGCCTACACCGCGGGCGGGGCGGCACAGGTCGCTGAGTGCACCATCGACACCGGCCGCCGCGACGACAAGGGCCCCCGCCGCCTGCGCCTGGTCGTGCGCCGCACCCGCCTCGAAGGCACCCAGGCGAAGCTGTGGCCCGACTGGAGACACCACTGCTTCACAACTGACAGAGCCGACCTCGACACCTGTGCCGCCGACGCCTACCACCGAGCCCACGCCCGAGTCGAGCTCGCCATCAAAGACCTCAAGAACAACGGCCTCAGACACTGCCCGTCGGGACAATTCACCGCCAACGCCGCCTGGCTGGCCTGCGCCGCCCTCGCGCACAACATCGCCCGCTGGACAGCCCGCATCGGACGCGCCCAGCACCCCCGACAGCTCACCGCCGCCGCCGGCGTGCGCAACCGGCTCCTCAACATCCCCGGCCGCATCGTCAACCACAGCCGCCGACACAGGCTGCGCCTGCCCGCGAACTGGCCCTGGCAGAACGCCTTCACACGCGCCCTAAGACACATCCGCAACCTCCCCCAGCTCATCTGACCCGCCGCCCCGCGCCCGGCGCCGCGCACAACCACCCCAAAACGCCACCAACCCGCCCAGCGCCCCCGCCCCTGAACCAACACGCCCCAACAGCCGCCCGCCCCGCCTGAGCCACCAGCCCGCCACCAACCAACCCGACACCGGCCCCCACACCAACCCCACCGGTGGATCCAGGCTTAGCGGGGACGGGGGAAGACAAGGCCGTCGAAGAGCTTCCTGGCGGTGCGGATGATGCCCGCGCTCTGCACAGCGGGAGCGCCATCGGGGAGGGTTGAGAGGACCACGGCGGCGTCGAAGGTGCCGGTCGGATGCTCCAGCGTGACCACTCGGTCGATTCGAGATGCCTCGGCCGGTCCATGGTCTCGGCCGGCGCCGGCCGGCAGCATCTCATGGCCGACGGCACCGGGCAGGAGAGCGGCGGCGGCGACCGACACTGCCCCGAGCACACCGATCGCCTCGTGGCACCGGTGAGGGATGAAGGTCCGGGTGCAGATGTCGCCCGCGACGGTCCGTGGAGGCGCCACCAGCGTCATCTTGGGCACGGTGGAGGCGGTCACGTCTCCGAGGCCCATCAGAGGGCCCGCGGCCGTGCGCACCTGCTCCAGCCGGCCCCGCAGGCGGCTGTCGGCCTCGAGGGCGGCGCAATCCTCATAGCCGGTCACATCCAGGTCGCCGGCCCTCATCACCACGGTCGGCATCCCGTTGTCGATGAGGGTGCAGTCCATTCCCTCGACGGAGTCGATGAGATTGCCGGTGGGCAGCAGGGCGCCGCAGGAACTGCCCGCGATGTCCTCGAAGTCGAGGCGCACCGCGGCCGCCGTGCCGGGCACGCCGTCGATAGAGGTCGGGCCGGAGTAGTCGGGCATGCCGCCCCGCAGCGGGAACGTCGCGATCGCCACCGATGCGGTGTTGACCATGTGGATGCGCACCCTCGCCTCGGCCCCGCCAGGCGCGACCAGGCCTCTCTCCACCGCGAACGGCCCCACGCCGGCCAGCATGTTGCCGCAGTTCTGGGCGTCGTTGACGAGGGGCTCGTCCACCGAGGGCTGAAGGAACAAGTAGTCCACGTCGGCGCCCGACCCGGCGGCAGGACCGACCACAGCCACCTTGGTGGTGAGCACGTGGGCCCCACCGATGCCGTCGATCTGGCGGGGGTCTGGAGACCCGACGATTCGCAGGATGAGGTCGTCGCGCTGGGTGGGATCGTCGGGCAGGTCACCGCTGTGGAAGTAGGCGCCCTTCGACGTTCCACCGCGCATGAGCATGCACGGCACGCTCTCGATCACGCGGCCAGTGTGCCCGCGCCGCCGCCCGATGGCGCTCGCAACCAATCTGCGCTCGCTCTAGGTTCGGGGGCGTGATCGGCCATGCTCCGCTCGACGGTTTGCGAGTCGTCGAAGGCTCGGCGTTCGTGGCCGCGCCCTCCGGCGGCATGACGCTGGCCCAGCTGGGAGCCGAGGTGGTGCGCTTCGACCCGCTCGGCGGGGGCATCGACTACGGACGTTGGCCGCTCACCGCCGAGGGGCGCTCGCTGTACTGGGCCGGCTTGAACAAGGGCAAGAAGTCGCTGGCCGTCAACCTGCGAGATCCGGCCGCCCACGAGCTGCTCGCCGAGCTGATCGGCGCCGCGGGCACCTTCCTCACCAACTTCCCGGCCCGGGGCTGGATGGCCCCTGATCGGCTGACCGCCCGGCGGGCCGATCTGGTGATGATGGCCATCACCGGCAACCGCGACGGCACCACCGCGGTGGACTACACGGTGAACGCGGCGCTGGGGTTCCCGATGGTGACCGGCCCCGCGGGCCACGACGATCCCGTCAACACCGTGCTGCCTGCCTGGGATCTGCTGTGCGGGCAGACGGCCGCGGTGGGGATCCTGGCCGCCGAGCGCCGCCGGCTGCTCACGGGGGAGGGGTCGGTGATGATGCTCGCGCTGAGCGACGTGGCCCTGGCGGCCACCGCCGCGCTGGGGTACATCGCCGAGGTCCAAGTCAACGGCGCGGCCCGGCCCCGCTGCGGCAACGACCTGTACGGCGCGTTCGGCGCGGAGCTGTCGACGGCCGACGGGCGCCGCCTGTACGCGGTGGGCATCAGCAGCCGGCAATGGGCCTCGCTGCTGGAGGCCACCGAGAGCGTGGCCGCGGTCGAGGAGATTGCCGCGGCTCGGGGTCTCGACTTCGATGATGAGGGTGACCGATTCGAAGCCCGCCACGAGATCAAAGCGGTGTTGCAGGCCTGGGCCGGCGAGCGATCCTTCGCCAAAGCGTCAGAGCGCTTGGACGCCCTGGGAGTGTGCTGGGGGCCGTATCAGACCTTCGCTGAGCTCGTCGAGAGCGATCCCCGGTGCTTGCCGGCCGCGGGGCTGTTCCGCGAGGTGGACCAGCCGGGCATAGGCCCCTATCTGGTGCCGGGATCTCCGCTGGCCCTCGCAGACGGCCATCCGCTGGAGTCCGGCGCGCCCGGCGGTGCCGCGTTGGCGCCCGCTCTGGGCCAGCACACCGACGAAGTGCTGGCCGGATGGCTGGGACTCTCAGCCGGTGAGATCGGCAGCTTGCACGACCGCGGCGTGGTGGCGGGCGCCAAGGCCGGCTAGCCGCCCACCCGCTCGGCCTCTAAGCCTGGATCCACCGGTGGGGTTGTGGTTGGTGGCGGTGTGGGGCTGGTTGGTGCCGTGTCGGTGGTTCTGTTGGGGTGGGCGGCTGTTGGGGCGTGTTGGGTCGGGGGTTGTGGTGCTGGCGGGTTGGTGGCGCTGGGGGTGCTTGTTGGCTGCGCCGGGCCGGGCCGGGGGGTCAGATGAGCAGGGGCAGGTTGCGCAGTTGTTGCAGGGCGGTGGTGAACGCTGTGGCCCAGGGCCAGTTGAGGGGCAGGCGCAGTCTGTTGCGGCGGCTGTGGTTGACGCTGCGGCCGGGGATTGTGAGCAGCCGCGCTCGGACGGTGGCGGCGGCGGTGAGCTGTCGGCGGGGGTGGGCTTTGCCGAGGCGGGCTGTCCATCGGGCGATGTTGTGCGCGAACGCGGCGCAGGCGAGCCAGGCGGCGTTGGCGAAGAAGCTGCCCGAGGGACAGTGGCGCAAGCCGTTGGCTTTGAGGTCACGAATGGCGAGTTCGACTCTGGCGTGGGCTCTGTGGTAGGTGTCGGCGGCTTCGGTGTCGAGGTCGTCTCGGTCAGTTATGAAGCAGTGGTGGCGCCAGTCGGGCCACAGCTTCGCCTGGGCGCCTGTGAGCAGGCTGCGGCGCACCACCAGGCGCAGCTCGCGGGGCCCTTTGCCGTCGCGGCGGCCGGTTTCTATGAGGGTCTCAGCGACCTGCGCCACCCCGCCGCGGGTGTAGGGGATCGGCTTCCAGGCCCTCTCTTCGATGGCCTCTATGGCGGCCTTGACCTTGGAGTTCTGCGGGATCGTGATCGAATAGGACGCGCCGCGGGCCACCACGGCGTCGATGACGTCGTAGCTGAAGAACCCCGCGTCGGCGCGCACCGTGAGCGCCGTGTCGGGCGCCAGCCGTCCCAGACGCGCCAGCGTCTCGACGATGAAGCGCTTGGTGCCTCGCTGGGAGGATCCCGACCGCATCCGGGCATGCAGCACCTCGCCGGTGTCGTCTCTGACCGCCACCAGCGGGTGATAGCCCAACACGGCTGTGTGGCCGTAGGCGGCGCCGCCTTTGCTGTGGCCGTGCACCTCACAGATCGTGGAGTCCACATCCATGGTCATCTCGGCCACAGCAGGCGCCGCGCCCACAGACCACGCCCTGCCCAAAGCCAGCTCGCCGGCGCGGTCGAGCTGGCGCACATGGCCCCACATAAAGGACCGCAGCCACGTCCCCACAGTCGACGGCGCCGACACCGCGAACGGCAACACGACGTCCGCCGAGCCGGCCCGCAGCCGCTCGGTGTCGTCGATGAACGAACCCCCCACAAGCATCGACGCCACCACGCTCAGCGCCTTCGCCCCGGATCCGCGGCCCGCTCCAGGCGGGCGCACCGCCCCATCGATGAGCGCCTCCAACCCGAGGCGATCCATCACCGTGCCCGCCAGCAACAACCCGGCGTCGGCCACCAAAGACCCGTCGTCGAACACCGCCTCGATCTCGTCGATCCCGCCCGCTACACTGCTCACAGGAAGTGCCTCCTCACGTGGCCAGAACGACCGTCGTAACCAACGTCATTCTCCCACGTCAGGAGGCCTTTCTGGTGGACACGCCAACCCCACGGACCTCACCGAACCGGTGGATCCAGGCTAAGAGACAGAGCGCGTAGGTGATGCCGCCTCGCGGTGCAGCGTCGTGTCTCCCGCTCTTGTTCGCTGCGCTCACGGGCCGCTCGGGCCACGGCCTCGCTGAGCGCCTCCGTGAATTCCTCATGAGATGCCGCCCACCGCTCGGCCTCCGGGAACTGGCCGCCAGCCTGCCTGCGGGACGACCACAGCCCGTTAGCAGCCCGTCTATGCTGATGGCGGCAGCGGGTCCGCATTCCGTGTTTGGGCAGGTCCCGCCGCAGATTCTGGGCAAGTCTCGAAACAATTGACTTGCTGTTCATCTTCAATTTTGACGAAATTGTATACAGCTGCTAAATTGTATACCGATGCTCGAGGCATACGAGACCGCCGTAGCCCCCGTGGGTTCCACGGCCTGGATGGAGCAGGGGCGCTGCCTAGGCGAGAGCGACCTGTTCTTCGCTCCGTTCGCCGAGCGGCCCGAGGCCAGGGTCCGCAGAGAGGCCCGGGCCCGGTCGATCTGCGAGCAGTGCGTCGTGCTGCCCGAGTGCCGGGACTATGCCCGCAAGAACCGCGAGCTCGGCTTCTGGGGAGGAGAGAGCGAGTCGGAGCGGGCCGAGGCCGGATTCGCGCCCACGACGCCGATCGTGGGCCGTAAGCGCGTGGCCGAGGAGCGTGCCCTCGACGCCATGCGTCGAGTCCGCTGATCGGGCGGGTCGAGTCATCTAGCCAGGCCCCGACAGCGCGGAGTGGTCCGGGCCGCTTTACGTGCACCCGTGCCCTTGCTACCTTCCGAGCCGGCGCGCCGAGCGCGGTCGCCTCGACCAAGGAAGTCTGAATGGGCCACACTCGTCCAAGCGGGCCTGTGCGCGGTCACATCTTCGGAAGCGCAGCCGGCAGGATCGTGGCCGTCGCGGCTGGCTTGGCGCTCCTCGCATCCGCATTAGCGCCGGGGGCGGCCGCCCAACCCGCTGCGGTCTCGATTCCCGATGCGGGCCTTCGCGGCGCCATCGAAGACGCCCTGGGCAAGCAGTCCGGCGAGGCGATCACCGAGGGCGACATGGCCCGGCTAACAATCCTGGACGCCAGCTATTCGGACATCAGACAACTCGACGGTCTGCAGCACGCGGTCAACATGCGCGGCTTGTCCCTGCAGGGCAACCGCATCTCCGACGCGTCGAGCCTCGCGAACCTGGCTCGGATTCAGGTGCTGGTCCTGCACAGCAACGACATCTCGGAGATCGATCTCACAGCGATGACGGACCTGAGGTTCGTCGATCTCGGCAACAACGACCTAGCGACCGTCGATCTCTCCGGGCAGAGAACCAGGGTCGGTGAGAACGCTCGGACCAGCAAGCTGTACGCGCTGTGGCTGCACAACAATCGTCTGACGTCCATTGACCTCTCGGGCCTGACCGCCCTACGAGACCGGCCCGACGGCACTTCCCACCCGAACTATGTGAGCCTGCGGCTGGACCGCAACCAGTTGACGAGCGTCACCGGGCTCGCCGACCTACCGCGCCAGGCCTGGAGCCTGAGGCTGGAGCACAACCGGCTGACCTCGGTCGATCTCAGAGGCGCGGAGCACCTCCACCACCTGTTCCTGCACAACAACCCGATCTCGAGCACGTCCGATCTTGTTGGCTTCTCGGCCTTGGCCGACCTCCGGTGGCTCCACCTCTACGAGACAGACATCTCGTCCATAGACCTGTCCCGATTCTCACGGCTGGAGAGAGCCTTCCTGAACGACAACAAGCTGACGTCGGTCGACGTCACCGGGCTGGACGGCATCCAGAGGCTGTGGCTGAGAGGGAACCGGATCACCCGGATCACCGGGCTGCGAGAAATCGGCGACACCATCATCTCCCTCAACCTGAGAACGAACCGCCTCTCGTCGATCGACCTGGCGGGCCTGACCGGCCTCCGCCAGCTGTATCTGAGCGACAACCAGCTCGCCGCGGTGGACTTGAGCCCCGTAACCCAGTTGGGGGTCCTCTGGCTCGACAACGGCTCGACCTCTCCCGGGAGCACTCCCGACCCCGCCTACCAGAACCGGATCACAACCCTCGAACAGCTGCCCCGCTTCCTCACCGACCTCCGGTTGACCGGCAATCCCTTGGCCGCGCCGGTCTCGGTGGCGTCGAGAACCGGCCTGCGGAAGCTCTACGTGAGCGGCGGCCAGATCTCAGGCCTGTCCCAGGTGGCCGGCCTCACCGGCCTGACCGAGCTGGGGCTGACGGACATGGACCTCACCAGTTTGGACCTGTCCGATCTGTCGAGGCTGGGAGCGCTGGAGAAGCTCGACCTCGCCGGCAACAGCATCGTCAGCGTGTCGTCGCTGGCGCCTCTCGTGCGGATGGCCGAGCTCCGGCTCGACGGCAACATTGTCAGCGACGTGTCACCGCTCTCGAACGTGTCCGACCTCAAGGACCTGTACGTGGCCGGCAACCTCATCAGGGACTTCGCGCCGCTGCGCGATCTGATCGTGGCGGGGTTGAGGATCCACGGCGGCGACGAGCAGCGAGGAGACTCGCCGGACAACTTCTTCTGGGATATCAACGTCTCGAGCTCGGTCCACGGCTGGAACCTGAGCCTGCTGGCCGCGGACGGGGTCTTGGAAAACACCGAGTGCGGGCTGGACCTCATATGCCCCGGCCTGGCGATCGAGCGCTGGGTGGTTGCACTCTGGCTGGTGCGCGTGCTCGACGGCGACGACCCCGAGCCGCTCGGCTTCAACCGGTTCGAGGATGTGCATCCCGGCCTGCAATGGGCGGCGCACGTCGAGCGCCTTGCGGAGTTGGGCATCACGACGGGCTGCTCCCGCGATCCCGCCCGGTTCTGCCCCCAGAGGTCGGTGACCAGGGTCCAGATGGCGAGCTTGCTCGCTCGAGCCTTCAACCTGCAGTCCGACACGCCCTCGGGGTTCGTCGACGTCGACCGGCAGAGCCCGCACGCGGCCAGCATCGACGCCCTCGCGGCCGCTGGCATCACGCTGGGGTGCGGCGCCGGGCCCGACCGGTACTGCCCCGACGATCTGGTCACCAGGGGCCAGGCGGCCTCGTTCATCATCCGGGCCGTCGACCACGTCAGCGGTCGCTAGCAACGGCCGTCTAGCGCTCGGCCTCCTGGGCAGCCAGCGCCACGGTGATGACCAGGCTGCCGACATGGCGCTTGGCCGCGAAGGCCTCCTGAGCGGCGTGGATCGCCTCCAGCGGATAGGTGCCGCCCACCACGGGCCGGACCTCGCCCCGCTCGATGTAGCCGACGAGATCGGCGAAGACCTGCGGCTCGTACACGGTGGCGCCGTGGAGCTGCAGGTCGTTCAGGTAAAGCGTGCGCAGGTCCAGGTCCACCACCGGCCCGGCGATCGCTCCCGAGGTCACATAGCGGCCGCCGCGGCCCAGTGCCTCGAGCCAGTCGGAGAAGCAGGCTCCCCCCACGACATCGGCGACCACGTCGAAGCGGCCGCGGTTGGCGTCCAGGGCGGCCGCTACGACATCGGCGGACTCGCGTGCCATCACGGCGTCGGCGCCCAGGTCGCTCACCTGGCGGAGCTTGGATGCCCCGGCGACGGCCACCACCCGGGCGCCGCGCCGCTTGGCCAGCTGCACCAGCGCACTGCCCACACCGCCCGACGCGCCCGGCACCGCTATCGACTCACCCGAGCGCAGGTCTGCCCGCTGCAGCAGGTGTTCGGCGGTGGACCAGGAACAGGCGAAGCTGGCCAACTCCACATCCGAGAGCCCGATCGACACTGGGTAGACGTTCTCGCCGGGCACCATGCAGTACTCCGCGAAGCCGCCGTCCCGTTCGCTCCCCAGATAGTCGGCGAGTTCGCGGTCACCGGGCCGGTCCCGGTCGCGCAGCCACGGGTCGACCAGCACCCGGTGTCCCAACAGTCCTGCGTCCGCACCGTCGCCGGTCGCGACGACCACGCCCGCGATGTCGGCACCCTGGATCCGGGGGAAGGAGAGGCCCCGGCGGCCCCAGGTCGAGTCGTGGGCATCTGCCTCGGCGAACCCCTCGGAGGAGGTGGCCGACGTGACCGCCCGGCTGTACCAGCCGACCCGGGTGTTGATGTCGGTGTTGTTCATCCCGCAGGCTGCGACCCGCACCAGCACGTCGCCCGGGGCGGGATCCGGAACGGGCACGTCATCGCGCACAGCCAGCACCTCAGGCCCGCCGGTGCCCAGCAGCAGCGCAGCCCGCATCACCGCGGGCACTTCAAAGTCGGACAAGTTCGGCGACATCGGAGGTCATCGGGTTAGAGGCCGAGCGGGTAGGCCGCGATTCCATGAGGTTTCCACGGGGCTCTTAGCGAGGCCGTGGCCCGAGCGGCCCGTGAGCGCAGCGAACAAGAGCGGGAATCACAGCGCTTCACAGCGAGGCACATGCGACCCATCCGCGCTCGCTCTTAGCCGGTGGCGGTGCATGGCTTGGAAGTGGGGCAGGCAGGCAGCGTATGCGTCCCGCAGGAACTGGTTGTGGTCGATCGACACATAGTCGCGCTTCTGGCGTGACAGGGTGGTGGACTCGGCGAGCTTGTCGTGCCACGTCCCGGTCTCATACCAGGTCAGCTCGGAAGCCTTGGCGGCGCCCCACTGAAGCGCCTCGGGTTTGAAGTCGATGCCCACCGCCTCGCACCATGACGCCGTCACTCCGTCGGGGTCGTCGAGCAGGTCGTCGGCGTCGATCAGCGGCGGCGGGGTGCCGGTGCGCCGGGTCAGCAGGTCGAACAGCTCCCGCTGCTCGGCGAAGCCGGTCTCGGACAGGGTGAAGTCCGTCCACTGCGCGTACATCGAGGTCAGTGTCTTGGCCGGGTCGCGTATAAGGAGGGAGTGGTTGAACGCGTCGAGGAACGGCAAGTCCGCGCCGTCGGGACCGGCGCCGGCGACGACCCAGTCGTGCATGTGGGCGACGTGGGAGGGGAAGTCCTTCATGAACACTGGTCCCTGCTTGGCCGCCGACACCAGCTTCTCCCACACCGACTCGTAGCTGAGCTCGGGCCGGTACTGGATGTGGCTGTCCAGCGGGCGGGTGTCGTTGCCGATCGAATACCACACCTCGCCGAAGGGCTCGTGGACGCAGGTGTGATCGCCGCGCTGGCTCATCATCCGCTCGAAGGCGGTCGAGGTCGAGCGGGGCACTGCCCACAGCACCAGGATCGGGATCATGGTCGTTGCTCCTTGCCCGCTCGGCCTCTAGGCCCGCAGGCGCTCGTTCGTCGGATCATGGACGGCCTCGCCGAGAACGCGGGCGGCCCGCAAGTCGCCCACGACGCGCACGTCCAGTTCGGCGCCGGGCTCGGCGTGCTCGGGCGCCAGGTGATACAGCGCGCTGGCGCCGCACATCCCGCCGCCGATGATCGCGACCCGGGCAGAGGCAGGCAGCCCGGCGCCAGCGAGTCCGGGATGGTCGGGCATACCCGATCCTGCAGCCATCCGGCCCCTCCGTAAGAACTCCGCCGTCCGCAGACGTCGGAGAGCGACGCTATCGCCGCGGATCGGGCACAATACGCGTTCGAGGGCAACCGATTGGGCGGTGCCGACCACAGCAGACAGGGAGGTCGACTGCGTCTGTCGCATCCCGGTCTGGCCGCCCCGGAATTCTATGCATGCTCGCCCACGACCGTCTCCACTCCGATGTCCCCGAGGTGGTCCGGTCGTTGCCGGGCCGTCCCATGCGCGACCTGACAGACCTGTGGCGCCCCACCTGATCGCGGCCTACCCCGAGCAGAGGAGCTCAACTGGCACGCGTCAATGTTCCACACGGCCAGGACGGAGTGTGCATACGGTTCTGTTAGCATGATTGCATGCAGAGCACGAGCGTCCGGGTCGATGTCTCCACCCACCGCGAGCTCAAAAAGCTCGCAGCTTCGCTGGGCGCCACAGTCGGCGACACCGTCGCGCTGGCGGTGCGGCGCCTCCGCCAGGACCAGATAGGCGCCGACCTGCGGGCCGAGCCCGCCGAGGCGGAGACGGCGTGGCTCGATGCTGACCTCGGGTGACGTCGTAATGATCGACCTGGGCACTCCGGCTGGCCGGGAGGCTGGCTTCCGCCATCCTGCCGTGGTCGTGACCGCCCAGCGGGTGATCGATGGGGGCGCCGCGGTCGTGCAGGTTGTGCCGCTCACCTCGCAGGTGCGCGGCTTCGCGTCGGAGGTCGAGATTGAGGCCGATGCCTCCAACGGCCTCGAACGTCGCTCCGCCGCCCAATGCCACCACGTCCGCGCGGTGGCCACGATCCGCATCGAGGACCGCCGCGGCAACGTCGGCGCCGCGGCTCTGGCGCAGATCCGGGAGGTACTGGGTCTGATCCTCGACGTGCCGGGCTAAGGGGCCGGCAAGACGGCTAGCTTTCGGGCTTGATCCGGCGCGGCCCGCTGGGCTCGAGGACGCTTCTGCCAGCGTGCACACCGCCAACATCGACGCTCTGTTCGCAGCGGGTGCGGCTTGGGCGGAGTGCTGAATGCGTGCCGCTGCTGCTGCCTCTCCGGTTGTCCCGCCTGTTTGCGCCGGGCAGGCTGAGGGCATGGGTGACCTGGATCTGAGCAACGACTTCGCGCACCGCAGCGGCGCCGCGCTCGTGGTCGGGGGCAGTGGCGGCTTGGGCGCAGTCATCGCGGCCGAGTTGGCGGCCCGCGGCAGCGACGTTGCCCTCACCTACCGCAGCAACGCCGACGCGGCCGCGGCCACCGCCGGGCAGGTGGAGGTACTGGGTCGCCGGTGCTGGCTCGTGGCCGCCGACCTCACCGACGACGAGGCCACCGCGGCCGCGGTCGACCAGCTCGCTGATGCAGCCGGGGGCCTGCACACGCTGGTGTACGCGGCCGGCCCCGATGTCCCGCAACTCCACTTGAGCCGCATCGAGCCCTCGGTCGTGCGGGCGCAGCTTGACGCAGACGCCGCCGGATTCTTCTCCGCGGCCCACGTTGCGCTGCCCCATCTGCGCAACTCCGAGGGCAGCATCGTGGCGGTTACAACCGCGGGCACCGGCCGGTTTCCCGTGCGCGACGGCCTCAGCACGATCCCCAAGGCCGCGGTGGAGGCCGCCGTGAGGGGGCTGGCCGCAGAGGAGGGCCGCTTCGGGGTGAGGGCCAACAGCGTCGGTCCGGGCATGCTGACCGACGGGATGGCCCAGCGCCTCCTCGCGTCCGGCGACCTCGACGAGCGAGCCCTCGACGCGGCCCGGGCCAACATCCCGCTGCGCAGCTTCGGCACCGCCGCCGACATCGCCGAGGCCGTGTGCTTCCTGGCCTCGGACCGGGCCCGCTACATCACCGGCCAGCACCTGGCGGTCGACGGCGGCTACGCCGTCTAGGCCCGGAGTAGCGGGTACGGCACTCTCGTCGGCGCGGGTAGCGTCGGAAACGATGTACCCCGGAGTTCACGCCGCCGCCAGTCCCGACAAGCCAGCCGTCATCATGGCCGGGTCGAGGGAGACCATCACCTTCGGGCAACTCGACGCCGAGGCCAACCGGGTGTCGCAGATGTTCAGGGACGCCGGGCTGGCCCCCGGTGACCATGTGGCTTGGTGCCTGGAGAACCACCGCAACTACCTCCCGCTGGCCTGGGGCGCGTACTACGCCGGGCTGGTCTACACGCCCATCAGCAGCCGCCTCACCACCGACGAGATCGCCTACATCGTCGCCAACAGCGGCGCTCGGGCATTCATCACGTCGAGCTACAAGGCAGCCCAGGCTGCCGAGCTGGCCCACCGAATGGACGGGGTCGGCTTGCGGCTGATGATGGACACCACCATCGACGGATACGAGGGCTATGAGCAGGCGGTGGCTGCCGCGTCGCCGGCGCCGCTGGACGGGCGGGTGGCCGGTGCCGACATGTTCTACAGCTCGGGCACCACCGGTCGCCCGAAGGGGGTTCTGCGCGAGTACGAGGCCATCCCGCTGGAGGAGGCCGAGAACGTGGTGGCCATGATGTGCGTGCTGCTGCTCGCCATGTCAGAGGAGTCGGTCTACCTGTCGCCGGCGCCGCTGTACCACGCGGCCCCGTTTCGGTTCACCATGGGCGCTCACGTCGTCGGCACCACCGCGGTGGTGATGGAGCGCTTCGACGCGGCGGGATTCCTGGCTGCGGTGGAGCGCCACTCGGCAACCCACACCCAGGTGGTGCCGACCATGCTCGTGCGGATCCTGAAGCTGCCCGACGAGCAGCGCCTGGCCCACGACCTGTCCTCTCTGATCAGCGTCCTGCACGCGGCCGCTCCCTGCCCGGTTGAGGCCAAGCGGCAGATGATCGACTGGTGGGGGCCGATCCTCAGCGAGTACTACGCGGGCACCGAGGGCAACGGGTTCACCTTCTGCGACAGCGAGCAGTGGCTGGCCCACCCCGGCACGGTGGGCGCGCCGCTCAACTGCGAGGTGCACATTGTGGACGAGGCCGCCGGCACCGAGGTGCCAGCAGGCGAAGACGGCGTCGTCTACTTCAGCGGAGGGAACTCTTTCGAGTATCACCTCGACGAGGAGAAGACCGGCAAGTCCCGGCTGCCCAACGGCTGGTCCACCCTGGGCGACATCGGCCAGGTCGATGCCGACGGGTTCCTGTACCTGACCGACCGCAAGGCCCACATGATCATCTCGGGCGGGGTGAACGTGTACCCCCAGGAGGCCGAGAACCTGCTGACCATGCACCCCGCGGTGCTCGACGTGGCCGTGATCGGCGTACCCGACGACGACCTCGGTGAAGTGGTCAAGGCGGTGGTCCAGCCCATGGAGATGCCCATCGGCGACGAGGCCGCGCCCGCGCTGGAGCGCGTGCTGATCGACTATTGCCGGGCCAGCCTCGCCTCGGTCAAATGCCCCCGCACCGTGGACTTCCGTGAAGAGCTGCCCCGCGACCAGACCGGCAAGCTCTACAAGCGCCTCCTGCGCGACGAGTACTGGCAGGGCCGCGAAACCCGCATCTAACGATCCGGCCGCGAGTCCGACCCGCCGCGGTGGTCAGCGGCCGTCGAGCAGGCGGATGAGCGTGGCCGGCGCGACCCGCCGGTAGCTGTCCTCGAGCCAGTCGGCGACGTCATTGAGCTCGGCGTCGGTGAGCCGGGCGAGCACGGCGCCGTGGCCGTCGTAGTGGGGCACCGTGAAGAGCACCTCGGGATGGTTCTCCAGCAGCACGGGCTTCATCTCCAGCTCGCAGAACAACACCAGCACCTCGGTATCGTGCACCCGGTCGCGTCGATGCTCGCGCTCGCCCCACAAGCGGCAGAAGCCCTTGTTGCGAACCTTCAGCCCCGGCGTGCCGTACCAGGCCGACTCGGTCACCTCAGGCAACTGAAGCCCCAACCGCCGAACATCGTCGAAGGTCACCACTCAGAGAGTCTCCCCCGAGCCAGGGACGGTCGGCGGACCCGGCTGCAGTGGCCGTACGCTCTCACAATGCGAGCCACGGCCGGTAGTCCGCCACGTCGTAGCGGGCTGCGGCCAGCAACAGTTCCATCTCGCCGATCAGTTCCTCATGTAGATCCCACTTCTCTTCGAGATGGTCATCGACATTCAGTCGCTGGGTTGAGCGTTCCAGAATGTGCTTGGCGATCGTGCACTCATCGACCGAGGCCGGCGCGGTCGGCGCGAGCGCGTCCGGCGAGGCTGCGATGACCGGCTTGAAGCGAAGAGCGAGCGAGACGAGGTCCTCGCACGCGGCAGTCGGATCAATCCGGTACCCATGCGTGCTTGCGAGACTGACGCGACTGGGACCTTGGGCCTGCACCAGCTTCGACAGCCACTTGCCGATGGCAGCAGTCATGAGATTGAGAAAATCTACCCGGCTGCATGTCGCAGGATCAATCGACGTCACATCTGATTCCAACAGTTGCTCGCACGCTTCGGCGAATCCCGCGCAGTTGGTGACATTCTCACGGAACAAATCAATGAGCCGCTTCTCGGCCTCTGCATCGAACATCCCGCGTCCGATTCTCGTCGTGACGAGCAGCAGCCAGGGGGTGGGATTTCGAGCTTGAAACGCCATCAGGCGCGCGAGCGCCCCATAGATCGAGCCGCCGTTCTGCGGCGGGTCGGTCGCAAGCCCGTCGCAGAGGTCGAGGTTGACGACGTCGAACGGGCCGAGAGCCAGAACTCGAGACCATACGACCGATTCTGGATTGCCGATACGCCGGAAGTCATCGTGTATCACGTTGGACTTTGGATCGACGTTTGGCAGCCGATGCACTTCGTCAAGTGAAACGCTGAGATCGATGTGAGCGGTGCTGCCCGGCCGGGCCTCCTTGTTGAATCCGAGGAAGCTCAGCGGGCGGCTGTTCGCACGGCAAAGCTCCTCGTGCAAGTACCGCAGATCGATCAGGTCTGTTCCAGGCAGGCCCAGGTAGCGCAGCGGAGCCTGCGGTTCCCGTTGCTCGTAGAGGCGCCGAAGTAACGTCGACAACTGCTTACGTCGGACGAACTGCTTGCGTGGCCTGTGCCACGGCTTGAACTCCTTCGGTTCCGGCCGCGCCCGCCGGTATTCGATCGCGCCGAAGATTTCTGCGGCGAGATCATCCTGATCGCCCGATTGTTCGCTCATTGGTCGGACGACTCAAGGATCTTGCGCATTCCGGCGAGGAGTCGTTCTTGCTGCCGGTCGGTGAGGCTCTCGAGGACTCCGTATGCGGCGAGGAGCTGAACGATCGCTCGCAGCTTCCGCTCGGTTGACTCGTCCTGGAGCGTGGGCCGCCGACCGCGCTCGCCTAGGACCGGTCCGCGCCTGAACCGGTACGCCCCGGGCTGGGCAGGCGTCGGACCGGCGGCCGCATCGTCGAACTCGACCGGGGGCGGCTCTGCGCCTGGATCGTCAGACTCGTCCCGCCATGCTCGGGCTGCAACACTCGTCAGAGCCTCCTCTTCCTCGGCTGCGGCGGCCGCTCGGGTAGCTAGGCGGATGTCAGCCGCGATGCGCTTCTGAACCGTCGCCACGCGCCTGAGCGATGCGTGGAGCCACTTCGTGATGTACACGACGTGTGGATGGGCGTAGTTGAACGACTCACGATCGATGTTCAGCGCCGCTTCCAGGCCCTCTGAGACGAAGATCTCACACGAGATCTGCCGCAGCCGCGTCTGCTCAGATACTTGGTATCGCATGAACGTCGGGTCGAACAGCGTCCCGCTCGATCCGTGAACCCGCACGAGAATGCCTTGGTGCTCGGTAGGAGCAATTTTCGGAGCCCACATCAGGTATGCCTCGAACTCCAGCGGGCCGCCGGCGAGCTCGGGCGGCACCCCGTCGAACTCCTCCCGGCACTGCCCAACGACAAGAATCGGCTTCTTGACTGCGTGGCTCGTCGTTGGGAGATTGGTGAATACGAGCGGCCGAGTGAGTCGCAGATCGTCGAAGATCACGGTGAAGTCGCGCCCGACTTCGGCGGCAGAGCCGATCGACGTTCTAATGCGAACTGTCTCGTCGTCGACGAGTTCAAACTTGCGTGGTGCTGCTCGGAGGGACTCGGGCATTTTGTAGAGGGAGAGCTCGTCTTGAAGCGGCAGATCGAAAGGATTGCCTGCTACGTACGGCGCGGGAATAGCCAAGCTCAGCTGCCAGACCATTCTCAGGTAATAGTCGAAGATGCGATCGAGCTTGGGGTTCGGTATTCCTCGGTCAACGTTCTCCCACACGGCGTCGACCAGCTTCTTGAAAGCTGCTCCTGGACGATCATCGTGAGACCACGGAAGGCTGTCGTAGGGGGCGGCGTCGCCTTCGAGAGCATCGGAGTCGTCCAGTCGCACGCGCCCAATGTGGTAGTCGGGCGGCCTGAGGTCTTTCGCTTCCTCAGGCCCGAGGGCTCGGTCGGCGTCGATTGCAGCCCACAGGTCGCGGCTCCGGAGCGTGTCACGAGTCTGCGGCCGTATGTCTGTGAGTACGATCGTAGTACCGTGCGAGTCGGCGTCGGCAGCCGGCTCGCGCCAGATCGTCACGAGTCCCGCCTCGTACTCCCCTTCCTCGTCCGGCGGAGGCGCACCCGCGTCCGAGTACTGGCGGAGAACTACCAATGCGATAGTTCGGAAGTGGTCGCCGGCTGTCTTCGTAATGATCTGGAAGCGGTGGGTCAGCTGGGCTACCGAGAAGAGGCCGATCCCGATCTTCCCGATGAGTCGGCGCCCTGATGGGCTGCGCGCGGGGTCCGCGCTGCTCGTGATTCCGAGTTCAGCTCCTTCGAATGACCGCTTCGCACTGCCCCCGATGTGGTGGAGCAGATGGGCAAGGGCCGCGGGCGTCATGCCGATGCCGTCGTCCTCGACAGACAGCGTGTGGAACCGGGGTCGATCGGTCCTAATGACTACCTGTCCCGCATCGGCGTCGTAGGCGTTGGACACGAGCTCGCGTATCGCCGAGCCCGGCTGCCTGTAGATGCCGTCGGTAACGCGGGCAAGTACCCGCTCGTCTGTCCGCAGGACGGTGTTCACCGGGGACTCGCCAGAGCTGCCTTCGATGCTGGCAGCAAGGTCGGCGTCCGCCTCGTGCCTCGGATCAAGCGCCGGGCTCACCGCTCCCTCCGGGTGTCGGCATGGTAGGAGGCCTCGAGCGATGCCCTCAGCTCCTCTGCAACCGCCCGCGCGAGTGCGGGTGGGACTGCGTTCGCCACCTGTAGCGGTTGGCTGGCGCGTGGCCCGCAGAAGAAGTATGTGTCGGGGAAGCCTTGGATCCGCGCAGCCTCCCGCACGGTGATTGCCCGGTTCTCGATCGGATGCACAGGCAGGGCCCGGTGACCTGCGACCAGCGTCCGCGCAACATCGCCATCAAGCCGCCGGTAGGAGATCGGACCTCCGCCTGGGGGAATCGCCTTTATCTTCGCCACGACCTCAGGTGAGTGATTCATCGCAGTCGAATTCAGGGCCACGCGCCCGTCAACGAGCTGGAGCCGCTCCGACCCCTCGCCTGGGCCGAGACTGGGGAGATCCTGCAGCCGCTCGATCAATGTCAGCGCCTGCGGAAGAGAAGGGCCACTCGCCGTACCACCAGGTGGGACATGGGTTGGCGTCGGCACCGCGGGCAATGCGACACCGGGACCCACTCCGACGAAGAAGAGGCGTCGCCGATTCTGCGATACCCCAAAATCAGACGCACGCAGGGTGGCAGGCTGCTCCCAGGTCTCATAGCCCGCATCCCGCAGAGACGCCGTGATCCGCTCCGTGTAGGTGACCCCGTTCACGCGGCGGACGCCAGGGACATTCTCGATCAGCACCGACTCCGCTCCGAGCTCCCGAGCGATCCGGCTCACATGCCTGAAGAGGAGGTTTCGTCGATCGCCAACAGTCCGCGCGCCGGCGGCGGAGTATCCCTGGCAAGGAGGCCCGGCGATGACGGCCGCGGGTGCGTCCATGCCCGGAATCCACCACCGCAGCGCATCTCCACTGATGTCCTCGACGGACGCCTCGAGGACTGGGACACCCGGGTGGTTGAGTCGGTAGGTCTGCGCGGCGTGCCGCTCGATCTCGACCGCTGCTGCGATACGAAAGCCGGTCTGCTCGAAGCCCAACCCCATCGCACCCGCCCCGCCGAAGAGATCCACGACGGCTGCTGTGCCAGCTGCAGCGGCCACGTTGGAACGACCTGTCTCGCAGAACGAGACAAGAGAGCAGCTCCCGCACCGTGGCGCCGACTCGGTGCACACCGCTTGACCGTGGTGCACCAAATTCACGTGTAGCCGGATGCGGGCGTCTTTGGGGACAACGGCCTGCAACGTGTCGTGGTTCGGCTTCCCCGGCATGTCCGCGGCGACGCCGAGCCGTCCAAGGATCCGGCGCACATGCGTGTTTGCCCCGAGGCGATCGTTGCCAGGCGCGTCCGGCAGGATGTGGCGGTCCGATTTCGGTCCGAACTCTGGCAGCGTCTCGCGTAACGTTTCGGGCCCTCGGTTGCCAAGGTCAGTACTCTGGTAGCACGCCTCAAGAATCTCATCCACTCTCTCGACGACAGCACCGGGAGAAAGCGCTGTCTTGACCTGCCGGTCGAGGCTTACTGAGGAAGTGTCGGCCCGACGCGCAATGCGCGGACTCGGCACCCTCCCACGGTTGCGGGCTGCGAACGCGGTGCTCATGTCAAGGGCGGCTGCCAGCCGTTCACGCGCAGCCTTGCGGTGATTGTCATGTCATGTATGTCCACGACATATACATATAGTGCGCCTGTATGACACCGTACATCCTTTCGGTTCCGGCTGGACACCAACTCGCAGCCCCGCCACATGGTTGCACACGGGCGCCGCGCCGTGGTCGAAGCGTGTCCCTGCAGGCACCCCAGCGGGTCGTGCTAGTTGATCTTGAGGACTCTGGCCGCGTTCTCGCGCAGGAACTTGGGCCAGACCTCGTCGCGGAAGGCGACGTTGGGCATCTCTGTCATGATGCGCTGCAGCGACAGGCCCATCGGGAAGTAGCCGGCGTAGATCACCTTGCCGGCACCCCGGGTGTTGGCGTAGTCGATGATGGCGGACGGGTAGTGCTTGGGGGCGAACGCCGAGGTGGAGTAGTGCAGGCCGGGCCACTTCAGCATCAGCTTCACTGCCAGGTCCTCCCACGGCTCGCAGCCGTGGCGGGTGACGAGGGTCAGCTCCGGGAAGTCGTACATCACCCGGTCGATCCGCTCCACGTGCTGGCAGTCCATGGGCAGGCGGGGGCCGGGAACGCCGGCACAGACGAAGACGGGGATGTCGAGGTCGCAGCAAGTTGCGTAGACCGGGTACCACTTGGCGTCGTCTATGGGAATCTGGGGGAAGCACCCAGCCGGGAAGGTGCCCACCGCCCGGATGTCGTAGGCCTCCTTGCAGTGGCGGATCTTGCGCACCGCGCCCATGATGTCGTTGGCATCGATCTGGCACGTGGCCACGAACCGGTCGGGGTGGTCGGCCAGGGCCTTGCGGTTGACCTCACCCTCGCAGCCGATCAGGCCCCACTCGACACCGTAGGCGTCCATCTCGCCCAGGGTCAGCGCTATGGGATCGTCCGCGCCGTACTTCTCCTTGGGCACGCCCTTGAACATGTACTCCACCGGGAAGTCGAACTCGGCCGACTCGGCGTCCTTGAGCTGCTTGCGGATGAACTCGTAGTGCTCGAAGTCCTTGGCGGGAAAACCGATCATCGTGTCGACGATCCCCACATCGGTCGGCATTGGCATGGTCTCGGCTCCTGTCGCCCGGCAGGTCGCGCCGACGGGATGGGTCTGGAGTGTCGGTCTGGCGATCCTGGCGGCGGTCAGTTCCTGGGAACGTCGCGCCAGGGGATCTCCTTGTCTACCCGGGGCTCGCCGGGCAGGCCCAGCACCTGCTCGCCCAGGATGTTGCGCATGATCTCGCTGGTGCCGCCCTCGATGGAGTTGGCCCGGGACCGCAGGAAGCCGTGGTGGGTGTCGCCGAACTTGCCGTCCAGTGAGATCGCCGTGGGCCGGCGGAACTCGTAGTCGTAGTCCACCATCCCCGCCGGTCCCTCGAGGTCGATGACCTTGGCCGTGAGCTCCTTGTTGAACTCGGCCAGCATCAGCTTGCTGACGGAACTCTCAGGGCCGGGGTTGCCGGCCCGGGCGTTCTGGGCGGCCCGGGAGTTGGTGAGCCGCAGAGTCTCGCCCCGCACCCATAGCTGCATGACCTCGTCGCGGTGGGCTTTAGTCCGCACCGCCGGATCCATGTTGCGGTAGGCCTCCATCAGGCCGCCCAGCGGTCCCTGCTGGGCGGTGGTGGCGCCGCCCACCGCGCCGCCGATGGCGGTCCGCTCGTTCATGAGGGTGGTGAGCGACACTCGCCAGCCCTCGCCGACAGCGCCGATGCGGGCCGAGTCGGGCACCCGCACGTCGGTCAGGTACACCTCGTTGAACTCGGCCTCGCCGGTGATCTGGCGCAGCGGCCGCACTTCCACGCCGGGAGCTCGCACGTCGAGCGCGAAGTAGGTCAGCCCCTTGTGCTTGGGCAGTTCCGGATTGGAGCGGGTCACCAGCATGCCGAGGTCGGCCACATGAGCCAGCGTGTTCCACACCTTCTGGCCGTTGACCACCCACTCGTCACCGTCGCGTACGGCCCGGGTGCCCAGCCCGGCGAAGTCCGATCCCGAGCCGGGTTCGCTGAAGAGCTGGCACCAGCGCTCCTCCCCGGTGAACATGGGCCTCAGGTAGCGGCGCTTCTGCTCGTCGGTGCCGTGGGTGAGGATGGTCGGGCCGATCAGCATCATGAAGAACGTGGAGGGGTCGGCGGTCTGGGCGCCCGCGGCCCGCAGCCGGCGATCCACCACACGCTGCATCCGGCGGGACAGGCCGAGTCCGCCGAAGCCGGGCGGGTGGTGCACCCAGGCCAGCCCGGCGTCGTACTGGTGACCCCGGAACTCGATGAGGCTCTCTTCGGCGGGGTTGTGCGCGGCCAGCAGGCCGTCGACGGCCTCGTCGGCAATGCGGGTCTGCTCGTCGGTGACGGCGGGTGCTTCGGTGGCAGTCATGGTGGGATTCTCCATTCGGCGTTGCGGTCGAGGCCCGGTCGGCGTCATGCTTGGTCCATGCATTCTTACTCCCGCCAGCACCTGATCGACACCACTGAGGCCTGCTTCGCCGAGATTTCGGACCTGTGCGCCGACTTGTCCGACGACGAGTGGACGGTGCAATCGCTGTGCCCGGACTGGACAGTGCGCCAGGCCATCGGCCATGCCGTGGGGGTGGAGGACGTGATCTCGGGCTGGGAGATCAGCACCGACAACATGCCTCCGTTCCAGAAGATGCAGGCGCTGACCGACGCCTCCGCATCGATGTCCTCGGCCGGGTTCGGTGCCCGGGTGACGGAGATTCTCGATGCCCGCCGGTCCGATCTGGCCGCGCTGAGCGACGAGGACATCGAGTGCCAGTCATGGACGCCGGTGGGGGTGCAGAGCTACGGCGGCTTTCTGGCCATCCGCATCTTCGACATGTGGGTCCACGTGCGCGACTGCACCATCCCACTGGGGCGGGCCACCGACGACAGCGGCCCCGCGGCAGCGATCGCCTTCGACCAGGTGGAGCGCTCGATCGGCTACATCATCGGCAAGAAAGTGGGTCTGCCCGACGGGATGAGCCTGCGGGCCGACATCACCGGTCCGGTCGAGCGTCAGCTAGCTGTTCTGGTGGGCGGCAGGGCCAAGGCCGTCGACCCCGCCTCTCTGGACTCGCCCGACGTGGTGCTCACCGCCGACTCCACGACGTTCACGATGCTGGCCTGCGGGCGCATCGACCCTCAGACAAAGATCGACGACGGCTCGATCTCCTGGAGCGGCGACGCGCAATGGGGCGAGCACGCGGCCCGAAGCCTGCGCTTCACGATGTGATGCCCCTCCGCCTTTCATCGCGTTTTCTTGTCATATGCGCCGGTATTCGCGATGAAAGCCGTCGGCGGCTGGTGAGCCGGCAGTGTCGGCGGTGAGATGACGGCGGAGGGCTGGACGCCCGTCACCGGCGGCGACTGGATGGCCCTGGTCGAGCGGACGCTGCGGGGCGGGGACTTGGCCGATCTCACCAGCAAGACCCGAGACGGTATCGAGATACGGCCGCTCTACACCCAGCGCCCGGCCCGGCCCGCGGCGGCCCGAACCGCCGTCGACCCGGCGCGGTCCGCAAGGGGCTGGGACGTTCGCACCCGCCATCGCGTCGTCGCAGGCGGCCGGAGCGATCCCGACCTGCTGCGGCGCCGGATCGACGATGATCTGGCCGCCGGCGCGACGTCGGTGGAGCTCGAAGTGGCCGAGGGTGTCACGATCGGCGAACTGGACCGCGTGCTCGCGGGCGTCGATCTGTCCGAGATTCCGGTTGCCTTGGCGCCCCATGCGTCACTCGCTACCGCAGAGGCCCTGGGAGTGCTGGCGGCCCGGCGTGGCGGCGTGCTGGCCGCGGGAAGTTCGGTTGGCCTCGATCCGCTCGGGGAGTGGGCCCGCTCCGGGCGGCGGGTTGAGACGGCCCCGGCGGCAGAGTGGGCGCGGCCGAGAGCGGGTGCGCTGGCGGGTGGGGGTGACCGGCGTGAGCCGGTACCGGAGTCGATCATCGACGAGATCGCGCTCGCGGCCGGCGAGGTGTCGAAGCTCGGTCCGGGCGTCAGGGTCTTCATGGTGGACGCGACTCGTTACGCCGACGCGGGCGCGACCGAGGCCCAGTCCTTGGGCTGGGCCACTGCGACCGCAGTGGCGTACCTGCGAGCGCTGGTTGAGGCGGGTATGCCGGTGGACGCGGCAGCCGGCCTCATCGGGTTTCGTCTGGCGGCCACGGCAGACCAGTTCGTCACCATCGCCGCGCTGCGAGCAGCCCGGGTGATGTGGTCTCGGGTGGTGACGGCCAGTGGCGGCTCCCGGGAAGCGGCCTGCCAGTACCAGCACGCGGTGACCGCGGCCCACATGTACAGCCGGCGCGACCCGTGGGTCAACCTTCTGCGCGGTGCCTCCGCAGCGTTGGCCGTCGGTGTCGCCGGTGCCGACGCGGTGACCGTGCTGCCCTTCGACCATGCGTTGGGGGCGGTCGACACCGACGCCACCCTGGGTCGGCGGCTGGCCCGCAACACCCAACTGCTGCTGCTGGAGGAGTCGCACCTGGCGCGGGCGGGCGACCCCGCGGGCGGATCGTTCTACTTGGAGTCGCTGACCGAGGAGCTGGCCTCGGTCAGCTGGCGGGTGCTGCAGGACGTCGAGGCACCCGGCGGGATCGAGGACGCCATCGATGACGGCACGCTGGCTGCAGCCATGGAACGGAGCTGGCGGTCCCGCCTGGGAGCTCTGAGGACCCGGAGCGAGCCTCTCACCGGAGTGAGCGAGTTCCCCCTGCTTGACGAGCCCGCCCCCGTAGTCCTTGCAGACTCCGATGCGACGCCGGACAGGACGGGCCTGCCGATCCGACGCTTGGCCGAGCCCTTCGAGGATCTGCGCGACGCCGCTGACCGCCATCAAGTCGCCACCGGTGATCGGCCCGCGGCATGGGTAGCTGCCCTGGGGTCGGATGCGGCCCACTCGGTCCGCACCGCCTGGGCTCAGAACCTGCTGGCGGCGGGTGGGATCGGCGCCCGGGGCGGCCAGGGCGTCGACTCGCCTATCGCCGCGGCGGCGGACTTCGCGGCGTCGGGCCTGGCCGCGGCGGTGATCACCGGCACCGACGACATGTACCGACTGCGGGGCGCGGCCACCGTCAGCGCCCTGACCGAGGCCGGCGCGACCTTCGTCGCGCTGGCCTGCGATCCCAACACTCCCGCCGGACTCCTCACCGAAATGCGATCAGTGGGCGTCGACGAGATCTGGCACGACGGCATCGACGCCGCCGCCGCACTCGAGCGCCTCCACCGCACGCTCGGCATCGCTTGAGCGTCGGCCGTCCGGCCGGCGGGTCAGTCTTCGAAGACGGGTGGGCGCTTCTCCTGGCGGGCCAGGACGGCTTCCTCGAAGTTGCGGGTGGTCATGCGCACCAGCAGCTGGGCATTCATTTCCGAGCGCATGTGCGCGGCGTAGCTCGACGCTTCCAGCCCAGCCCACAGCATCCGCTTGGTGAGCTCGACGCCGGGACGGCTGAGCGCGGCGATGCCGGCGCCGATCTCGTAGCAGCGCTCCAGCAGGTCGGAGGGCGCCACCGTCTCGCTGACCAGGCCGATGCGGGCCGCCTCGTCGGCATCGACGTCGCGGCCGGTCAGCATGATCTCGAACGCCCTCGACGAGCCGATGGCCCTGGGCAGCGTGAAGCTGAGGCCCAACTCGGCCGCAGTCAGGCCGTTGTTGATGCCCGCGGCCCGGAAGTAGGCCCCGGTGGACGCGATACGAATGTCGCAGGCCAGGGCCAGGCACATCCCCCCGCCTATGGCCGCGCCGTTGATGGCCGCGATCACCGGCTGGTGCAGGTCGCCGACCAGCTCGATCACCTCGTGGAGCCGGTCTGCGGCCCGGTGGGCGATCGTGGCCCTTGTGAGCCCGTCGATATCGGGAGGGCTGCCCGAGCTGACCATGTCGGCTCCCGAGCAGAACCAGTGGCCGGCGCCTGTGATCACCACCGCCCGCACATCGTTGTCGTTGTTGATGTCACGAAGGGCCTCGGCCAGCGGCACCATCACGTCGAAGGCCATGGCGTTCATGCGCTCGGGCCGGTTGAGGGTGACCAGCGCGATATTGGGCCGGGGGTGGTCGACCAGCACGAAGTCGTCTATGGAGGCCATGGCGGGCGACGGTAGCAGCCGGTCGTCTCGCCGAGGCCCCTCAGTCACCGAGGTCGGGCTTCCAGGCCGCTCCGTTGATGTGGCCGCCTCCGTCCGCGAACAGCGTGTTGCCGGTCACGTACCGGCTGGCGTCTGAGGCCAGGAACACCACCACCGGCGCGATGTCCAGGTCGGGGTCGCCGATGCGGCCCATCGGGTTGGACGCGTCGGCCGCGGCGAGCAGCTCGGGGTGCGCGCCCAGCACCCGGTGGAAGCTGGCCGACTTGGCGGCCGGGCACACGATGTTGGCGGTGATGCCCCAGCCGGCCCACTCCCGGGCCGCGGTGCGGGTGGCGGCTCGCAGCGCCTCCTTGGCCGAGTTGTACTCCACCGTGCCCATGTGGGCGTTCACTCCGTTGAGCGAGCACATGTTGATCACCCGGCCCCAGCGGTTGGCTCTCATGATGGGCAGCGCCGCGGCCATGGCCCAGAACGGGCCGTAGAACCCGACCGCCATCGCCCGGGCCATCCCGGCCTCCGACTTGTGCTCTACACGGCTCACCTCGCCACCGCCCCAGGCGTTGTTGACCACGATGTCCACCGACCCCCACCGCTGGGCGGCATGGGCGACCATGGCCTCGACATCAGCCCGCTCGCCCACATCGGTGGGCAGGAAGTCGCAGGTGTCGCCGAACTCGGCCGCGGCCTCGGCGCCGAGGCGCTCGTCGATCTCGGCTACCAGCACATTGGCTCCCTCGGCCACGAAGGCCCGGGCCACGGCCCGTCCGATGCCCTCGCCGGCGCCGGTGACTATTGCCGTTCTGCCCTCAAGCTGTCCCATGGCCTGCCTCCTATCTGCGAGCGCCACGCCATCTCCATTACAGCGGCACGACTCCGGTGTTGCCGCGGCCCAGAACCGGCGTCCTGTCCCCGGGGGGCACTACCGGCTCAAGCCAGCGGCCATTCTCCACTACAGCCGGTCGCTGCGGGGGTGGTAGACAACTGCCGGCATGAGCCAAGGCCAGGGAGAGACCGGTGCATAACCTGCAGCAGAGGGCTCAGCGCATTGCGGCCAAGCGCAGTTCCATGTGGGTCTACCGTCTCGTGCGGCGCAGCGTCATCGTGGTGCTGTACCCGTACTTTCGGGTGCAACGCCGCGGCGACGAGCACCTCGACATCGACGGGCCGGTGATCGTGGCCCCCGTGCACCGGTCCAACCTCGACACGCCGCTGCTGGCTGGGATGGGACACAGGCGCCTGCGGGCTCTTTCCAAGGAGTCCTTGTTTCGCAACTGGCTCTTCGGCGCCTTCCTGTCGGCGCTGGGAGCGTTCCCGGTTCGTCGGGGCGTGGCCGACAGGCAGGCCATCCTGGTGGCGGTCAAGCTGCTCGAGGCGGGTGAGCAGGTGGTGGTGTTCCCCGAGGGCACTCGACAGACGGGGCCTCGGGTGGAGGCTGTGTTCGACGGTGCGAGCTATCTGGCGTCGCGGACCGGCGCCGCCATAGTGCCGGTCGGTATTGCTGGAACCGAGGTGGCCATGGCGTCGGGCACTCGCCTGCCTCGACGGGTGAGGGTGGCCATGGTGGCCGGCCCGCCCATCCGTCCGCCCGAGGGCCGCAGGACCCGCCCGCAGGTGACCTGCTTCTCTGAGACGGTGCGCGAGCGCCTTCAGGAAGTCTTCGACGAGGCACAGTCGCTGGCCGGCTGAGAGGCCGAGCGCCGAGCGAGGCCCCGGGCCCGAGCGGCCCGTGAGCGTAGCGAACAAGAGCGGGAAGTCGGCCCGAGCGGCCCGTGAGCGCAGTGAACAAGAGCGGGAATCACCACGCTTCACCGCGAGGCGGTTCCACCTGCCCGCGCGGCCACCAACGGGCCCATCCGGGTCGCCGGTAGCCTCGGTATACATGGCTTCCAAGATCACTTTGGGCACCGACGGCGCTCTGGTTGTGCCCGACGAGCCGATCATCCCGTTCGTAGAGGGCGATGGGATCGGCATCGACATCTGGCCTGCGGCGAAGTCCGTGCTCGACGCGGCCGCGGCCAAGCACGGCCGCCGCATCTCCTGGCTCGAAGTGCTGGCCGGCGAGAAGGCCTACAACGAGACCGGGGACTGGCTGCCGGCCGACACCATCGCCGCCTTCGACGAGCACCTCATCGGCATCAAGGGACCGCTGACCACCCCGGTAGGCGGCGGCTTCCGCAGCCTCAACGTCGCCATCCGCCAGATCATGGACCTGTACGTGTGCCTGCGCCCGGTGCGGTGGTTCAAGGGTGTGCCCTCGCCGGTGCGACAGCCGCAGCTGGTCGACATGGTGATCTTCCGGGAGAACACCGAGGACATCTACGCCGGCCTGGAGGTGCCGTCGGGCTCACCCGAGGCGGCCCGGCTCATCGAGATGCTCCACGACGCCTTCGGCTGGGAGATCCGCGCCGACTCCGGGGTGGGGATCAAGCCGGTGTCGAAGTTCGGGTCTCAGCGCCTGCAGCGGGCCGCCCTCAATTACGCCCTGCGCCGGGGCCGCAAGCGGGTCCACTGGGTGCACAAAGGCAACATCATGAAGTTCACCGAGGGGGCCTTCCGAGGCTGGGGCTACGAGCTGGTGCGCGAGGAGTTCGCGGATGTCGCGGTGGCCTGGGAGGACTGCGGCGGGGATGCGGGAGACAAGATCCTGGTGCAGGACACCATCGCCGACATCGCCCTGCAGCAGGTGCTCACCCGCCCCGCCGACTTCGATGTGATCGCCACCATGAACCTCAACGGCGACTACATCTCCGACGCGCTGGCCGCCCAGGTGGGCGGCATCGGCATCGCGCCGGGCGCGAACATCAACTACGTCACCGGCCACGGCGTGTTCGAGGCCACCCACGGCACCGCCCCCCGATACGCGGGCCAGGACAAGGTGAACCCTTCGTCGGTGCTGCTGTCGGGCGCCCTCATGTTCGAGTATCTCGGCTGGCAGGGCGCAGCCGACGACATCGTCGCCGCGGTGGAGGCCACCATCGGCGACGGGATCGTCACCTACGACTTCGCCCGGCTCACCGAGGGCGCCACCGAGGTGAAGTGCTCGGAGTTCGCCGCGGCCATCGTCGACCGCCTCTGAAGGCTGACGCTCCACCGTGAGCGCCTCCCATGGCAGCGTGGCCCGGCGGGGATTCCGGCTGATAATGCGGTCGGTGCGGGCCCATCCCGGCCCGCATGCGCTGGCCATGGTGGGCGCGCTCGGCTTCGTCGCCGCCACCGTGGGCAGCGCCTGGCTGCTGGGCTGGATCACCGACAACGTGATCATCGCCGACGCCGCCGACCGGACGGGGCCGGCCGTGGCGGCCGCTGCGCTGATCGCGGTGGCGGTCGCCAGCGGGGTGTCGATTCTGCTGCGCCGCTGGTACCTGGCCATGGCCGAGCTGCGAACGCAGCGGGACTGGCGCCGGGCCCTGCTGCACCGCTACCTCGATCTGCCCATGGACTTCCACCGCGAGCGGGCTCCCGGCGAGCTGCTGGCCCACGCCGACTCCGACGTCAACACGGCCACGATGGTGCTCAAACCGCTGGCCTTCGCGGTCAGCGTCCTAGTGCTGGTGGTGGTGACGATGGTGGTGCTGTTCCTCGCCCACCCGCTGCTGGCGCTCATCGCGGCCGTGGTCTTCCCGGCCCTCGCGGTGATCAGCCGCATCTACACCCGCAGGGTCGAGGCGCCCTCGGCCGAGGTGCAGCGGCGCGTCGGCGAAGTGTCCACGGTGGCCCACGAGAGCTTCGACGGCGCCGTGGTGGTGAAGACCCTGGGCCGCGAACAGGTGGAGGTGGAGCGGATGCGCGCCGCCTCGGAGCGGCTGCGCGACGAGCGCGTCCGGGTGGGCCGCATGCGGGGCACCTTCGAGCCTGCCCTGGACGCCCTGCCGACGCTGGGCGCGATCACCCTGCTGCTGGTGGGGGCTTGGCTGGTGGGCCGGGGTGCGGCCACCCCGGGGGACCTCGTGCTGGCCACCACCCTGTTCTCGCTGCTGGCTCTGCCCCTGCAGATCGTGGGTTTCTTCCTGGAGGAGATGCCCCGCTCGGTGGTGTCGCTGGAGCGGGTGGACGGAGTGCTCGACCAGCCTGTCCCCGAAGCAGCTGCGCCGGCCGGTGACGGTCGGGTCCTGCCGTCCGGGCCGCTCGGCTTGGAGATCGACGACCTTGCTGTGGGCTACGGCGCCCAGCTCGTGCTCGACGGAGTGACACTGGCGGTGTGGCCCGGCGAGACGGTGGCGCTCGTCGGCGCCACCGGCTCGGGCAAGTCCACCCTGCTGGAGACCGTCGCCGGGCTGAACCCCCCGGCGCGGGGTTCGATCCGGTTGTCGGGCACCGACCTGCACCGTGTCCCCGCCGGCGAACTGCACGAGGCGGTGGCTCTGGTGTTCCAGGAGGCCTTCCTGTTCGCCGACTCGGTGACCGAGAACGTGGAGTTGCGCTGGGGAGGCACCCGGGCCGACGTGGGCGCCGCGCTGGGCGTTGCCGCTGCAAGCGAGTTCGTGGAAGCCCTCCCCCAGGGCGCAGGAACGGTCGTGGGCGAGCGGGGTGTGACCCTTTCGGGCGGGCAGCGCCAGCGGGTGGCTCTGGCCCGGGCGCTGGTGCGATCGCCCCGGCTGCTCATGCTCGACGACGCCACCAGTGCAGTCGATCCTGTGGTGGAGGGCGCGATTCTGGCCAACATGCGCAGGCGGCTCGACGCGACGCTGCTCGTGGTCGCCCACCGGCTCTCCACCATCGAGTTGGCCGACCGGGTGGCCTTTCTCGCCGGCGGGCGCATCGCCGCCGTCGGCACCCACACCGAACTGCTGGCCCGCGACGACTACCAGTCGCTGGTGTCGGCCTACGAGCAGGCCGCGGTGCCGTGACCACCTCGGACACCGCCGAGACTGCGGGCGCCGGCGGCGAGGAAGGCCCGCCGGACGAGGTGAGGGCGCTGGGCGTGCTGCGCCGCGGCCTTGCCATGAGCGACGAACTGCGCCGCGGCCTCGGCGTCACCGCCGCGGTGGCCTTGTTCGCGGCAGTGGGCCGCCTGATCGTGCCGATCCTGGTGCAGCTGGTGCTCGACCACGGCGTGCTCGGCGCCGACGGATACCGGCCCGGCGTCGTGTGGGTGTTGTCGCTGAGCGCCCTCGGAGCGGTGCTGGTGGTGGCGGTCGCGAGCCGCGCGGCCTACATCCGGCTGGTGCGCATGGCCGAGTCGGTGCTGCTCGGGCTGAGGGTCCGGGCCTTCGAGCACATCCATCGGCTGAGCCTGTCCTCCCACACCCAGTCGCGCCGCGGGGTCCTCGTGGCCCGGGTAACCAGCGACATCGAGGCGATGGCCATGTTCATGCAGTGGGGCGCCATGGCGTGGATCGTCAACCCGGTGCTGATCGTGGCGACGCTGGCCGTCATGTTCTTCTACAGCTGGCAGCTCACGCTGCTGGCGCTGGTCCTGCACGTGCCGCTGCTGCCGTTCCTGCGGTGGATACAGCACCGCCAGATCGCGGCCTACTCCCGGGTGCGCGACCGGGTGGCCGACACCCTTGGCCACACCAGCGAGGCGGTTTCCGCGGCGGAGGTGATCCGGGCTTACGGGTACCGGGGCGCGGTACGGAGCCGGCTCGACCGGGCCGTCGACCAGCAGTACGAGTGCGAGATGTCGGCCTTCAAATGGTGGGCGGTGATGATGCCCGTCGTCGAATTCGTGTCGTCGATCGCGCTGGCCGCAGTCATCGTCACCGGAGTGGTGTGGGGCGACGAGCTGGGAATCGGCACAGGGGGACTGATTGCCTTCGTGTTCCTGGTGCGCCTGCTAGCAAGGCCGATCTCTGAGATCGGCCTGGTCTTCGACCGCACCCAGACGGCGCTGGCCGCCTGGTCAAAGATCCTGGGCGTGCTCGACATGCCCGTGGACGTCGTCGAGCCGCCGCCCGGCGAGGGCGAGGCTCTTCCGCCCGGCTCGCTGCCGGTGCAGGTGCGGGGTGTCGATTTCGCCTACTCCACCGGAGGCCCGGTGCTGCGCGGGGTCGACGCCTCGATCCCGGCTGACTCCAACGTGGCGGTGGTGGGCGAGACCGGCTCGGGCAAGACGACCTTCGCCCGCCTGCTGGCCCGCCTGGCCGACCCCACCGCCGGCGAGGTCCTGATCGGCGGCGTGGACCTGCGCCGGGTGGCTCCCGAGGCCCGCCGGCGGGGCATCCGGATGGTTCCCCAGGACGGCTTCCTGTTCGCGGCCACCATCGAGGACAACATCCGCTACGGACGCCCCGGCGCGACGCCAGCCGACGCGGCCGCGGCCATAGATGAGCTGGGGCTGTGGAGCTGGATGAGCGGCCTACCCCAAGGGATGCAGACCCCGGTGGGTCAGCGGGGCGGGCGGCTGTCGGTCGGCGAGCGCCAACTGGTGGCGCTGGCCCGGGCCCAGGTCGTCGATCCGGGCCTGCTGATCCTGGACGAAGCGACCTCGGCGGTGGATCCCGAGACCGAGGAGGCGCTGGCCGCGGCCATGGCCCATCTGGCGGTGGGCCGCACGACGGTGTCGGTCGCCCATCGCTTGAGCACCGCGGAGCGCGCCGACCTGGTGCTGGTGTTCGACGACGGGAGAGTGGTGGAGCAGGGCATCCACCGCGACCTGGCCGCCGCGGGCGGCGTGTACGCCCGGCTGCACCAGTCCTGGGTTGGCAACACCCGCCAGACGGCAGTGAGAGCCAGCCCATGGGGAGTTATGTAGCTACATGAGAGCCAGCCCATGGAGAGTTATGTAGCTACATGAGAGCCAGCCCATGGAGAGTTATGTAGCTACATGAGAGCCAGCCCATAGCTGTCGGCGTCTCGCACCGGCTACCGTGCCCGCCATGCGTGATCCCGTGAGAGTGGCCGTCACCGGCGCGGCCGGCCAGATCGGCTACAGCCTGCTGTTCCGCATCGCCTCCGGGTCGATGCTCGGCCCCGACCAGCCGGTCGTCCTGCAGATGCTGGAGATCCCTCCAGCCATGGACGCCCTGCGCGGCGTGGCTATGGAGCTCGACGACTGCGCCTTCGGGCTGCTGGCCGACATGGTGCTCAGCGACGATCCCGACGGGGCCTTCGACGGCGCCCAGATCGCCCTGCTGGTGGGCTCGCGGCCCCGCACCAAGGGCATGGAGCGCAAGGACCTGCTGGAGGCCAACGGCGCCATCTTCACCGTGCAGGGCCGGGCCATCGCAGCCCGTGCCGCCGCCGATGTGCGGGTGCTGGTGGTGGGCAACCCGGCCAACACCAACTGCCTCATCGCCATGAACAACGCCGAGGGCGTCCCCCGTGAGCGCTTCACGGCCATGACCCGCCTCGACCACAACCGAGCCAAGGCCCAGCTCGCGGCCCGCCTCGGCGCCACTGTCGGCGACATCACCAAGATGACCATCTGGGGCAACCATTCCGCCACCCAGTACCCCGACCTGTTCCATTGCGAAGTGGGCGGCCGCAACGCCGCCGCGCTGGTCGACGATCAGCAGTGGCTCGAAGGCACGTTCATCGGCACCGTGCAGCAGCGGGGCGCGGCCATCATCGAGGCCCGGGGCGCGTCGTCGGCGGCCTCCGCGGCCAACGCCGCCGTCGGCCATGTGCGCGACTGGATGCTCGGCACACCGCCGGGTGACTGGGTGTCGATGGCGGTCTGCTCCGACGGCAGCTACGGAGTGCCCGAGGGCCTGATCTCGTCGTTCCCGGCCACCTGCGCCGACGGCGCCTACCAGATCGTCGGCGGGCTCGACATCGATGACTTCTCCCGCACCCGCATCGACGCCTCGGTGGCCGAGCTGGCCGCCGAACGCGACACGGTGGCCTCCCTCGGTTTGATCTGAGAGGCCGAGCGGATAGGCGGCAGTTCATGGGGATCTTTGTGAGGCGCCGAGCGAGGCCGTGGCCCGAGCGGCCCGTGAGCGCAGCGAACAAGAGCGGGAAACACCACGCTGCACCGCGAGGCGGTAACACGTACCCGCGGGGCCTCTAGGGGCCAGCGCCTCGGTGCCCGAGTTGCCGGAGGTAGCAGCTCACGCCGAGCGGCTGTCGGATACGTTCGCGGGAGCCTCGCTGGCCCGTTTCGAGCCGCTGCATCCCGCCGCGCTCAAGACCTTCGATCCCAGGCCCGCGGCGACCGCGGGCCAGGTGCTCGCCTCGGTCGGCCATCGGGGCAAGTACCTGTTGTTGCGCTTGGGCGGGACAGGCGGCGCAGGCGGTGCCGGTGCGCTCACATTCGTAGTGCATCTGATGCAGGCCGGGCGGCTGCGCATCGACACCCAGCAGGCCCGCAAGCCCAGGGGCGGGATGGCTCGCTGGACACTCGTCGACGGCTCGGCCCTGCTGCTCACCGAGGCCGGCACCGAGCGCCGGGCCGGGGTGTGGATCGTCGCCGGCGACCCTGGAGAGGCGGAGCCCCTGGCGCGACTCGGTCCCGACGCCCACACCATCGGCCGCGAAGAACTTGTCCGGCGCCTGGCCGCGGCCAGCGAGCGCGTCCACGGCTTCTTGCGCGACCAGTCGCATCTGGCCGGGATAGGGCGGCTGCTGGCCAACGAGGTGCTCCACTCGGCTCGGATCTCGCCCTTCGCCAACACGTCGCGACTCGACGAAGCGGCCGTGGATCGCCTGCACGCCGCCATCGGCGCAGCGATCGAGCGGGGTCTAGCCGCGGAGCGCATTCTCGACGACATGGGCCGCTCCAAGGACCGGCCCAACGACGTGCACCACCGGGTGGGCCAGCCGTGCCCAGCCTGCGGCGACACGGTGCGCTCGGTCGAGTACCGCCGATATCGGGTGGCCTACTGCCCGGCCTGCCAGACCGGCGGCAAGGTGCTGGCCGACAACACCACCAGCCGCTTCCTCAAATAGGGCCTCAAGAACTAGGCGCTCAACAAGCAGGCACTCAAGTGGGCGGTGCAAGGGCCGCGGCTATTGCCTCCATCGCTGGGCGGGCCGCGATCAGCAGCTGCGCATCGCCGCCGAGGCGCAGCCGGCCCTGGGCGAAGGCCCGCTGGGCGGACTTGCCCTCGACGGCTATCGCCCGGGCAGTCTCGCGGTCCGACGTGAACGACACGATGCCTGCGCCGGACCCAGCGTCCGCAGGCCCGGGCGCAGCCGACACGCGGCCCTCGGCCACGCGCACATGCCAGCAGAAGACCGAGCCGTCGTCGCTGGCCACCCGGTGCTCCACGACCAGGTCCACGGCACCGGTCACCGGACACTGCGACAGCACGGAGTCGAGCCAGGCCACCCACTCGCCGGTGAACATGTCCGGCATCTCGCGGGAGTCGGGCTCGGCGGTCACCACAGCGCAGGCTATCGATCCTCGTAGCCTGACTCTCGTGTCACGCCCGAGCACCGGGGACCTGATCGCCGGGGTGTCGGTGGCGCTGGTCGCCATCCCCCAGTCGCTGGCCTACGCCGAGCTGGCCGGGCTTCCACCCCAGTACGGCCTGTACGCCACCGCGCTGCCGTCGCTGCTGGCCGCGGCGTTCGTGTCGTCGCGGTACCTGCAGACCGGACCGGTGGCTCTCACCGCCCTGCTCACCCTCGGGGCGCTGTCGGGCGTGGCCGAGCCGGGCGAGGCCAACTACATCCAGAGCGCCGCGCTGCTGGCCCTGCTCGTGGGCGTGATGCGCCTGTTCCTCGGGGTGGTGCGCATGGGCCGGGTCGCCTACCTGCTGTCGGAGCCGGTAGTCACCGGATTCACCGCAGGCGCCGCGGTAGTGATCATCGCCTCGCAGCTGCCAAAGATCTTCGACGTCGACCCCTCCGGCGAGGTGCTCGCCGCGGCGGTGCGCACGCTGGAGCGGCCCGGTGAATGGCGCTGGTCAGCCGTCGCGTTCGCCGCGGCCACGGTGGCCCTGATGATCGGGGGCCGCCGCGTGCACCGGCTGTTCCCGGGAGTGCTGGTGGCAGTGATCGCCGGGGTGATAGTGGCCGGCTCCAGCGGCTATGAGGGGTCGAAGGTGGGTGACCTCGACGGCGGGTTCATACCCCTGAGCCTGGACTTCGCGTGGTCCGAGGCACCAAGCCTGCTGCTGCCTGCGGCCGTCATCGCGCTGGTGGGATTCGCAGAGCCGGCGTCGATTGCCCGCACCTTCGCCGCGGCTGACCGCCTGCCGTGGAACGCCAACCGCGAGATGGTGAGCCAGGGCGTCGCCAACCTCGCCGCCGCGGTCTCGGGTGCCTTCCCGGTGGGCGGCTCGTTCTCGCGCAGTTCGCTCAATCGGCTGGCTGGGGCCACCAGCGCCTGGTCGGGCGCGATCACCGGAGCGTTCGTGCTGGCCGTGCTGCCGCTCGCGCCGGCGCTGGAGGACCTGCCCACCGCGGTGCTCGGCGTGATCGTGATCGTCGTCGTAGTGCGCCTGGTGGATGTGAAGGAGATGGCCCGCCTGCCGCAAGGCTCGTTACCCCAGGCCATGGTGGGGGCAGGGACCACCCTCGCCACCATCGCCTTCGCGCCCCGAGTGGAGCGAGGCGTGCTGGTGGGGATCGGCCTGGCCATCGCGGTGCACCTCTACCGCGAGATGCAGGTCACCACGCCCGGCGAGCGGAACCACGACACCCTCACCGTGCGGCCCAAGGGTGTGATGTGGTTCGCCACCGTGCCTCAGGTGGAACGCTCGGTGCGCGAGGAGCTGGCCTCTGAGCGCAACCTCACGGCCGTGGTGGTCGACCTGTCCGGGGTGGGACGGATCGACTACTCCGGGGCGGTCGCGCTGCGGCGCATCCTGGAGAGGATCTCGGCGGCGGGAGTGGCGGTCAGCGTCGCCGGCATCCCTCCCAGCTCGTCGGGGGCCGTGCGGACCGAACTGGCGCTCTACGAGTCGTCCTGACCCGATGAGCGAGACCGTTGGAGACGGGATCCGTCACGGCCGCTCTGGGCGCCAAGATGCCGTAGCGTGGGGTTGATGACCGAGGCAGGGAGCGCTCTGTCCCACGACGAACTCGTGGCGTCCATGACCGGGGGCATGGCCCGCGACGACCTGCCCTCCTTCGCGGGCTCGCCGCGGCTGCGGCCCGACGGGCGGCCCCGGCCCGAGTTCCGGGCCGAGCTGCGCCGGATCCCCAACGCGGTCAACGCCGTCACCGCGGTGGCGACGCTCGCCGCGGCGGTGGCCGTGGCCGCGGCTGTGATCGCCGTCGATCACTGGCTGGCCACCGCGGTCGCCGTGCCGGTCATGGGAATCGTGATGCTGCGGATGTTCATCCTGCATCACGAGGCGGCCCACCGGCTGCTGTTCTCCAACCGCCTCATGAACGACATCGTCGGAGTGAGCATCCTGGGGTGGCTGCCCTTCGGCACCGGCACCCATCACTACCGGCGGGGCCACGCCAACCACCACCGCGACGAGTTCGGCCCAAAGGAGCCCGACTTCCTGCTGTATGCGCTCTATCCGGTGTCCAAGGCGTCCATGCGTCGCAAGCTCCTGCGGGACCTGTTCGGCGTGTCGGGCTTCCGCATCGTCAAGCCCCGCTTCACCGGCCTGGTCCGGCCGCCGTTCCTGCGACTGAGCCTGCGGTTCTTCGCCGGGCAGGCCGTGGTGCTGGCCGCGTTCTGGGCCGCGGGGCGTCCGTGGCTGTATCTGGTCCTTTGGGCGCTGCCCTACTTCAGCTACTACCAGATGGCCAACCGGCTGCGGGTCGTCGCCGAGCATGGCGGCATGACCCGAACTCCCGACCGCCGCAACACCACCCACCATGTGCGCCAGAGCTGGACGGCCCGCCTGTTGCTGGTGCCCTACAACGTGGGCTACCACCTGGCCCACCACGTCGATTCGGGGGTGCCGGCCCGCCATCTGCCCCGGCTGCAGCGAGCCCTCGAGGAGGACGGCTACCTGCCCCCGGAGGCGGTTTGGCCCGGCTACCGGTCGCTGTGGCGGGCGCTGGTGCGGCCCGATCCGGAGCCAGCCCCGGCCGGAGCGTCCTGAGCGCGAGTCCGGGTTCTACAGAGAGAAGCCGTCGAGGGCTTGCTTGAGGGCGTCGGTGTCCTCGGAGCCCAGCACCACCCGGGAGTTGGTGGCCACGTAGACCATGTCGATGTTGATGCCGGCCTCGGAGACCTTGGTGGCCAGCTCGGCCAGCTCGCCGGGCCGGTCCTGGGCTTGGACCACGACGACCTCCCGCTCACGGGTGACGGCCGGGCCCTGTGTGTTGGCCAGCGCCCGGTAGACGGGCTCGCCGTGGGGCACGAGGATGTGCAGTTCCGCGGTGCGGCCGTTGCCCATGCACGTCGCAGCCGCGATGTTCACGCCTGCGTCGCTTATGGCGGTTGCCACTCTGGCCAGCGCCCCCGGTTGGTTCTCCAACTCGATCACCAGGTCGCTGGCCACGGTCGACATGAGAGCAGGTCCTCCTTGGGTTGTGAGCCCCATCGGTGGGCTCGGTAGGTAGGGCCACCGACTGTAGGGCAGAACCGCGCGGTTGTGAAGTGCGAGGGCAACGCAGCCTGCTGGGCGCCGAGCCCGGCGAGTAGCGTTCCCGGGTGCTCCTTGACGCCCACACCCATGTGGTGTCGAGCGATCCCGACGCCTACCCCATCACACCCGCCGGGCTGCCGGGGAGCTGGTACCTGCAATCGCCATGCTCGGCTGAGGGACTGCTTGACGAGATGGACGCGGCGGGCGTGGACCGGGCCGTCCTGGTGCAGCCGCTGGGGGCCTACTCGTTCGACAACCGGTACGCGGCCGCCAGCGCGTCCGCTCATCCCGACCGGTTCGCGGCCGCCTGCTGCGTGGATCCCCACGGCGACTCGCCCTCCGAGACGCTGCGCGGCTGGCTCGACCACTCCGGTGTCGCCGGTGTGCGGTTCTTCGCGCTGTGCAGGCAGCGGTCGTGGCTGAGCGACCCGGCAACGTTCGTGCTCTGGGAGCAGGCGGCCGCGAGCGGCGCCCATGTGATCGTGACCGTCTACGAGAGCCAGTTCGACGAGCTCGCCTCGGTGCTGGAGCGCTTCGGAGACGTGGCCGTGTCGCTGGACCACTGCGGGTTCTGCGACATCGCCTACTCCGAGTCGCTGCTGGCGCTGGCCCGCTTCGAGAATCTCTGCCTCAAGGTCACGACCAACGTGATCGACGCCGCCGTCGCGGCCGAGGGCACCGCCCGCCGGTTCGTGCGGCGGCTCGCCGGCGCCTTCGGTGCCGAGCGGCTGATGTGGGGCTCCGACTTCTGCCAAACCCACGACCGCCCCTATGCCGAGCTGGTCCGCGCCGGGATCGAGGCTTTCGGCGATCTCGGCGGTGCTCAGCAGGACGCCTGCTTGGGCGGAACCGCGAGGCGGCTCTGGTTTGGTGGCTAGAGACGGATCTCGCTGATGCGCGGCTCTGGTTTGGTGGCTAGAGACGGATCTCGTTGACTAGGGGCTCGCCGGCGAGGTAGCGGGCCACGTTGTCCGCGAAGACCCTGTGCACCCACTCGAAGAAGCCGTTCGGGTCGGTGGAACAGTGGGCGGAGATGTAGATGTTGGGCGCGCCCCACACTGGCGAGTCCCCGGGCAAGGGCTCCACCGCGGCCACATCGATCGCGGCGGCCCGGAGCTTGCCGGAGTGCAGGGCGGCCACCAGCGCGGGCTCGTGCACGAGCGAGCCCCGGCCCACGTTCACGAACATCGAGCCGTCCCGCATGGCCGCGAAGGCGGCGGAGTCGAAGAGCTCGTGGGTCTCGGACGACTCGGGGACGGCCGCGACGACGACATCGCAGCGACCGAGCATGTCGTGGAGGCCGTCGGGTCCCACCACCTCGTCGGCCAGCTCGGTCGGGGCCGCGCTGCGGCGAAGGGCGATCACCTCGAGGTCGAAGGAGCGGGCACGGCGGGCCACTGCCTGGTTGATGGGTCCGAAGCCGATGAGGGCGACGGTCTTGTGAGCGATCGACTCGCCGTACACCGGCAGCCACTGCTTTCGCTGCTGGGTTGCGTCCAGCTGGCGAACCTGCTTGAACTCGCCCAGGATGCGGGCCAGAACGAACTCGGCGATCGAGGTGGCGTTTGCTCCCGAGGTGTTGGTCAGCCGGATGCCCGCCTCCCGAAGCCCCGCAGACTCGAGCTGGGCGACGCCGGTTCCCAGGGCGTGGACCCATCGCAGCCGGGGCGCGACCGCGGCCACTTCGAAGGGCAGGTCCAGGGCGACGCAGCACTCGATGCCGGCGAGCGCGGCCCGTTGGTCGGGGGTCAGCGGCGGCGCCAGGTGGCGCACCGCGTCATAGGGCGGGACCCCCCGGCCGGAGCGGAGCTCCGAGGGCTCCTCGTAGGGTTCGACCACGACCTCGACGCGGGGATCGACCGCGGCCAGCTCGCCGATGTGCTGATCGAAGTCGGCGTTCCATTCGCCCGGGTACAGGACCCCGACGACCAGCGGGTCGCTCACCGGCGGAGACCAACCCTTCGGGCACCGGCCGAGTTCGGTGACCCCTTGATCGCGATGTCTTGTCGTATTGACGCGTCGTCGCGATCAGAAGCAAGCGGTCCGGTCACCGGGACTCGGTCAGGAGTCGCAGTGCCGGCTCGGCCGCGGCGTCGGCCCTTCCGATGATGGTGGCCTCGTCCGTGCCGCCCAGCGGATGGCCGACTGCGACGATACGCATGTCGGGGAGCCCCATCGTGGCGGCCACCTCGGCGGCGAGGGCCTGGAACTCCGTGGTCGCCACCAACACGGTGGGGGTGCCGGCGGTTTCGAGGCTGACAGAGTCGTGGACACTCCACGACGTGCAACTGCCTCAATCAGCCGAGCCGGTCAGGACTACCTCGGCCTCGGCCAGCCGGGCCAGCACGTCGTCGGGCGCGGGCAGAGCGCCGTTCTTGCGCTCGACGACAGAGACGATCGCCCCGGTGCGGGCCGCGAGCCGGTCGGCCATACGGCTCAGCAGCAGGCCCGCGTTCGGCTTGGAGTTGTCGAGGATCCCGATCCGCCTGCCGGCCAGCACCGGCGCAGGCGGGGCGAGGCCGGCGGCAGGTGGGCCGACCGCTCCGTCGGGGGCGTAGATCTGCATCGGCTAGCTCCTTGCTGGACTTCGGGGTGTTGGCGTGGTCTCAGGCCTCGACCGGCACCGTGACACTCTTGGTCATTCCCCAGCTCGGGATGACTGAGCTGTGCTTGCCCGGCCCTCCGACCACCATGACCTTGATGTTGCCGGGGTGCTCCGCGATCGGCATGGGCGCGTCGTCGGGCAGGGCCTCCTGCCAGGGCGCCCATGCCCGCAGGGCGAAGGCGGAGCGGAGCTCGCCGGCTCGCATGCGGGCCCGCTCGTGGAGATAGGACCCGACATGGCTGCGTGTCCAGCCCGCAGCCGCGCAGGCGGCGGCATGCTCGGGGCAGAGCATCACGAAGAACTCGCCGCTGCTGACGGGAGCGTTGTTGGAGCCCAGAGAGGCCATGGTCGACGCCACCTTGTCGAGTATCGGCGCCGGGGCGCTCGACTCCATGTCGTGCACGTTGTGGGGCGCCTCCCCGCAGTGCACGGTGACCGCCGAGGGCGCGTCCACGCCGACGCTGGCCGCGTACCCGCCCCAGGGTGATTCATCGAGGTTCTCGGCCACGCAGTAGGCGTACTTGGCCGGTCCGCCCTGCGTGGAGGCGTCGCCCTCGCCGGGAACCGCGCCCGCAACGTGCAGCAGGACCAGCCTCAGGGCCCGCCCCGTGGCCGCGTTGGCGAGGCTGCCCGGGCCGAACGCTCCGAGTCCCGAGTTGTAGCCGGCGGTGCGGGCGATCTCTCCGTGCACCACCAGCAGCGGCGCCACCGGATGCGTGGTGGCGTTGACGCCGCGCAGGTTGACCTCCGGTCGGGCGAGGGCCCCCACCGCGGCCACCAGCACACCGAGATGCTCGGGGCGGCACCCGGCCAGCACCGCGTTCACCGCAATGATCCTGGGGGTGGCCACCCCGGACCGCGGCGGCAGCACCGCGATGGGTTCGTCAGGGTCGCCGGCGCATCCGGCCAGCATGGCGTCGACCCGCTCGACAGTGGGGGCCACCAGCGGCAGGCCGTCGCCCCAGCCGCGCCCCACAAAGACGTCCCGGACGGCATCGGGGTCGCCCGACGCCACCTCAAGCATCTCGGACACGTCGGTCACGGCCTCTAGTCTGCTGGCTCCGAGCCCGGGTTGCGGCCTCAGACGGTGCGGAGGGTCTCGGTGTGGCCGTCGACGCCGACGACCTGGCCGTTGACGAAACGGGCCGCGTCGGAGTTCAAGAACACCACCATGGCGGCGATATCGGCCGGCTCCACGAGTGTCCGCATCGATACCTGCTCGACGTAGCCGCGGCGCACGGTGGCAATGGTGGTGCCGGTTGCGGAGGCCTCGGCTGCGATCACCGCGTCCATGCGGTCGCCGGCGACGGTTCCCGGCGCCACGCAGTTCACCCGGATGCCTGCTGGCCCCAGCTCGGCGGCCCACGTTCGGGTCAGCCCCTCAACGGCCCACTTGGACGCCGAGTACGCCGAGCGCAACGGGTAGGCGAGGTGGCCGGCAGTGGACGAGATGTTCACCACGCATCCGGCGCTCGAGGCCCGCAGGCGGGGCACCGCGTGGCGGGTGACGCGGAAAGTCCCGCCCACGTTCACCTTGAGGCAGCGGTCGAAGAAGTCGGGATCGAGGTCCTCGATCGGCCCGGTCTCGCCCGCGATCCCCACATTGTTGACCAGAATGTCGAGTCCGCCGAAATCACGGTCCAACTGCGCGAACATCTCGACCACAGCGGCGTCGTCGCTGACGTCGGCGATGTAGTCGGCTCCAGTGAGAGCGTTAGCGTCGACGGTGCGCACCTCGGCGCCGGCTGCGGTCAGGGCCTCCGCGATGCCCGCCCCGATGCCCGTGCCGCCGCCTGTGACCAACGCCCGTCGTAAGTGCAACGCGGCATTGCCCATGACTGTCATGCGAGCCGATCCTAGGGGCCGAGCGAATGGACGCGAATTACTGGGCGACGCCGCAGGCGCCGAGCGAGGCCTCGGGCCCGAGCGGCCCGTGAGCGCAGCGAACAAGCGCGGGAAACGCAACGCCGCGCCCGCGAAGCGCTTGCAACCCTTCTTGCGCTCTCAGGAGGCCGAAACGGATCGGCACCACGAGTGTCGGGCACCCTTAGGCGATCACCGATCGGCGGGCGCTCGTGCCGACGGACGGTCTCGCTGGCCTGCAGTTTCACGAGCTGAAATCACTCAAAAACAGTGCAAGTGCATCGGGGTGATGCTGGTGGACAGCGCACTAGTCTGCGGGAATGAGCACCGAGCGCCGGCGGCGCCGTCCCCGCCAGAACGTCGACGAGCGGCCCTCAGGGCCGGTGCAGCCGCCGTGGCGGCTCCATGAGCGCGGGTTCGAGCCGACGCGGATAGTGAGCGAGGACGAGCTGGAGGCCATACACCAGGCGTCGCTCACGGTGCTGCGCAACACCGGCATGGATTTCCTGCACCCGACGGCGCAGCGGTTGTGGGCCGACGCGGGGGCCAAGGTGGACGGAGCGCGGGTGCGCTTCGACCCTGAGATGGTCACGGAGTTTGTGGCCACGGCTCCTTCCGAGTTCGTCCTGCACGCCCCCGACCCGGCCCGGCACCTGCCCATGGGCGGCCGCAGCGTGGCCTTCGGGGCTGTGGCCAGCCCTCCGAACGTGGCCGACCGGGCGGGCGGCCGGCGCACGGGCAACCGTGAGGACTTCCGCCGCCTGGTGATGCTCAGCGAGGTGCTCAACTCGGTGTCGCACACCGGCGGTTACCCGGTGGAACCGGTTGACGTCCACTCGTCAGTGCGCCATCTCGTCGCCACCCGCGACCTGCTGACGCTGTCACGCAAGGCCATCCACTGCTACTCGCTAGGCGCCCAGCGCAACCAGGACTGCCTCGAGATGGTGCGCATCGTGCGGGGCGTCAGCCACGACGACCTCGAAGCACAGCCGTCGATCTTCACCGTGGTGAACTGCAACTCGCCGCTGCGGCTCGACACGCCCATGCTGGAGGGGATGCTGCAGTTCTCGGCCCGCAACCAAGTGGTGGTGGTCACGCCGTTCACCCTGGCCGGGGCCATGGCGCCGGTGACGGTGGCCGGCGCATTGGTTCAGCAGAATGCCGAGGCCCTGGCCGGGATCGCATTCTGCCAACTGGTGAGGCCCGGCTCGCCGGTGATGTACGGCGGGTTCACTTCCAACGTCGACATGCAGTCGGGCGCTCCCGCCTTCGGGACCCCCGAGTACATGCAGGCGGTGCTGCTCGGGGGCCAGCTGGCCCGGCGCTACGGGATTCCCTACCGGTCCTCTAATGCCTGCGCGGCCAACGCGGTGGACGCCCAAGCTGCCTACGAGAGCGTCTTCTCGCTGTGGGCCGTGGTCATGGGCGGCGCCCACATGGTGATGCACGGCGCGGGCTGGATGGAGGGCGGGCTGCAGGCCTGCTTCGAGAAGATGGTGATCGACGCCGACCTTCTCGGCATGGTCGGGGCGTTCTTGAAACCACTGGCCACCGACACCGACTCGCTGGCGGTCGACGCGATCGCCGAGGTCGGCCCGGGTGGCCACTTCTTCGGCACGGCCCACACACTGGCCCGCTTTCGCGATGCGTTCTTCAAGCCGATGGTTTCGGACTGGCGCAACTTCGAGTCCTGGGAGGAGGCCGGCTCGCCCACTGCCCTGGACCATGCCGAGCGCCTGGTGGGCGAGCTGCTCGACGTCTACGAGCCGCCCGCGCTGGCCGACGATGTGCGAGCCGAGCTCGACGACTTCACCGACCGCCGCATAGCCGAGGGCGGAGTCGACACCGACTTCTAGGTATCGCTCCTGGGCCGCGCCGGCCCGTTCTGGTAGCGGCTTCTTTCACATCGACAAGACTTCGCGACGGGAGTCCGCAAGGCTGTCTGGGGAGCGTGTGGACAAGTTCGTTGCGGGCGCCCGCCGGTCGTGGTGTACTTCGCGCCATGCGAGCACTCGTGGATCGTGGCCCGGTCGACTTCGCAGCCAAGAACTTCTGGTCGGGCACCCGCGGGCCGTTGGAGCAGGCGACGGGGCTCCAGCCGGTTGCCTACGCCGGCGACGACTTCTTCGCCGTGGAGCGGGATCGTCTGTTCGGCCGAGCCTGGGTGGCGGTGGGTTCCGCGGCCGACGTCGCCGAGCCGGGCCGGCTGCTGGTCCGCTCCGTGGGCGGCACGTCGGTGCTCGTCACCCGCGATCAGCAGGGCGTGCTGCGGGGCTTCATCAACTCGTGCCGCCACCGGGGAACGGAGCTGGCCGCCGAGGATTGCACCGTCTCGCGGATGATCCGCTGCCCTTACCACCGCTGGGGCTACTCCTTGGACGGCTCCCTGGTGGCCACCCCGCTATTCGACGAGGTGCCCCGGCCGGGCTTCGATCTCGCGGAGTTCTCCCTGCTGCCGGTACGGGTCCAGCCCTGGGGAATGAACGTGTTCGTCTGCCTGGATGAGCGCACACCGCCGCTCGCCGAGTGGCTCGGCGACCTGCCCGAGCGGATGGCTGGCTACGGTTTCGACCGCTGGTACGTCCACGAGAGGTGCAGCTTCGATGTGGCCGCCAACTGGAAGCTGATCACCGAGAACTTCCAGGAGTACTACCACCTGGCCTGGGTTCATCCCGAGCTGGCCCGGGTGTCGCGGGTGCGCGACCATTACCGCTACCAGGGTCCGGGCCTGTACTGCGGCCAGACCACCACGCCGGTGTCGAGCGACGAGCGCGACGACTGGCTGGTGCTGCCCCCGGCGAGCGGGCTTGACAGCTCCGACTCCGTGAGCGGCCGGTTCGTGGCCGTGTTCCCCAACCTGTTGCTGGCCGTGCTGCCCGGACACGCCTTCGTAATCCGCCTCGAGCCGCTGTCGTCGGGCCTCACGCGAGAGCACTGCACCCTGCTGTTGCCGGGGTCCACACCGGTGGAGGCGTACGGCGACGCCGCGGCCGAGACCCTCAAGTTCTGGATCGAGATCAACAGCGAGGACATCGACATCTGCCAGCGGGGCCAGCGTGGACTGGCGCTCGGCGGCGCGCCACCCGGGCCGCTGTCGCCCAGATTCGAGGAGCCGCTGCACCGGTTTCACAACATGGTGGCCGACTGCCTTACAGCCGATTCGCTCGCCGGCGGGCTCAACATTCCGTCGGGCGACGGACCCGACGACTTCGAACGCTTCGGTTGCGGACGCAATCCCGCCCCGCCGGCGATCGAGGTCGCGGCGCCTCCCTCGAGCTAGCAGCAAAGCGGCATGCGACACGACCTGCGTCGGCGCTCCCGCGCAAATTGGTGGCGGCTGTGGCCCTTCAGGGGCGTGCCCGTCGCCAATTCCGGTGACGGTCACGGCTGCGGCCCGACGCAGCGCTGCCGATGAAGTCTCAGGCGCGGGTGGTGGTGATCGGCGGGGGAGTGGTGGGCGCCAGCGTGCTCTACCACCTCACCAAGGCCGGCTGGGCCGACGTGGTGCTGGTGGAGCGCACCGAGCTCACTGCCGGTTCCACCTGGCACAGCGCAGGCGGCATGCACACCCTCAACGGCGACCCCAACGTGGCCCGCCTGCAGCGCTACACGATTGAGCTGTACGCCGAGATCGAGCGAGCGTCGGGCCAGGACTGCGGGGTGCATCTACCCGGCGGGGTCATGCTGGCCGACACCCCCGAGCGGCTCGACTGGCTCAAGATGACCCACGCCCGGGGCCGCTACCTCGGCATGGAGACCGAGCTGGTGTCGGTGGCCGAGGCGGCCGACCTGGTACCACTGTTCGATCCCAAGTACTTCGTGGGCGCTTTGGTGGACAAGCACGAGGGCCATGTGGACCCGGCCGGGGTGACCCACGCCTACGCCAAGGCGGCCCGCGCCGACGGCGCCGAGGTGTACCGCAACACCTGGGCCCGCGCCATTGAGCGTGGCCGCGACGGCGGCTGGCGGGTGCTGGTGTACGACACCCCCAGCGGGGAGGACATCGGAGCGATCGACTGCGAGCACGTCGTCAACTGCGGGGGCCTGTGGGCCCGCGAGGTGGGGCGCATGGCGGGCCTGGAGCTGCCGGTGCTGGCCATGGAGCACACCTACATCGTCACCGAGCCGCTCGAAGAGGTGCGAGAGCACAACCGGCGCACCGGCTCCCGGCTGATGCACGTGATCGACTTCGGCGGCGAGATCTACATGCGTCAGGAGGGCGAGGGCATGCTGGTGGGCACCTACGAGCAGGCCTGCATGCCGTGGTCGCCCCGCCAGACGCCGTGGAATTTCTCCATGAGGCTGCTGCCGCCGGACCTGGACCGCATCTCGGAGTCGCTGGAGGTGGCCTTCGCTCACTTCCCGGCGTTCGCTGCCGCGGGGATCCAGCGGGTGGTGAACGGGCCGTTCACGTTCGCGCCCGACGGCAACCCGCTGATCGGCCCGATCCGGGGCCTTCCGGGCTATTGGACGGCGTGCGGGGTGATGGCCGGGCTGTCCCAGGGCGGTGGGGTGGGGCTGTCGGTGGCCAACTGGATCACGACGGGGGATCCGGGCTTCGACGTGTGGGCCATGGACGTGGCCCGCTTCGGGGACCACGCCACGCTCGCCTACACCAACACCAAGGTGCGGGAGAACTACTCGCGCCGGTTCCGGATCACGTTCCCGAACGAGTTCCTGCCCGCGGGCCGGGGCGTGCAGACCTCGCCCATCCACGACCGGCTGGTGGAAGCCAACGCCGTGTTCGGCGACGCCTTCGGTCTGGAGACCGCGCTGTGGTTCCAGGCTCCGGGGCTGGATCCCGTCGAGGAGGTCACCTTCGGGCGCTCCAACGCCTGGGACCGGGTGCGGGCCGAGACGCTGGCCGTGCGGGCCGGGGTGGGTCTGATGGAGACCACTGGCTTCGCCAAGCTCGTGGTGGAGGGGCCGGGGGCCAGGGCGTGGCTCGACGGGCTGCTGGCCGGGCGGATCCCGATGCCGGGTCGGATGGCGCTCACCCCCATGACCAATCGGGCCGGGAACTTGGCTGGTGACCTCACCGTGGCCTGCCTGGCCGCCGCGCCGGGCCGGGCCGAGGGGCCCTCGGGCACCGCGGTCGGCGGGGTGACGGCCAACGTGAGAGTCGGCGAGCGATTCGTGCTGTTCGGCTCGGGGATCGCCGAGCGTTACTACGAGCGCTGGTTCGACGCTCATCTTCCGGGGGACGGTTCGGCGCAGTACCGCACGCTGGGCGCTGAGATGTGCGGCCTGGCCATCGCCGGACCTGCGTCGAGGGCGCTGCTGGCCGAGGTCACCGATGCTGACGTCTCCGCGCACGGCATGAGGTTCATGGCCTTCCGTGAGATGGATGTGGGCCTGGCCCCGGTGTGGTGCGGGCGGATCAGCTTCACCGGCGACCTGGGCTACGAGTTGTGGATGCCGGCCCGCTACCAGCGCTACGTGTTCGACCGGCTGCGAGGGGCGGGGGCCGCGCACGCGCTGGAGCTCTTCGGGCTGCATGCTCTGAACTCGCTGCGCCTGGAGAAGGGGTTCGGCTCGTGGGCCCGCGAGTACCGGCCCGACTACGACCCGTTCGAGGCCGGCCTGGGCCGCTTCGTACGCATGGAGAAGGACTTCATCGGCCGAGACGCGTTGGCCGCCAAGCACGGCAAGTCCGGCCCGCCCGGCGGGAGGCCGGCGACGGGCCTGCAGCTCTGCACCTGGACCGTCGAGACCGGCAGGGGCGACGAGGCGGTCGACGTGATCGGCGACGAGCCGGTGTGGCACGACGGCGAGGTGGTGGGTTGGGTCACCTCCGGCGGCTACGCCCACCACAGCGAAGCGTCGGTGGCCATGGGCTACGTCCCCGCCGAGCTGGCCCAGTCATCAGGGCGCTTCGAGATAGAGATAGTCGGCACCCGCCGCCCCGCAACGCTGGTGCCAGGCTGCCTCTGGGATCCCAACGGCGACCGCATGCGAAGCTGACCGGACGGCACCACATCGATAAGTTTCATGTAGTTGAGTTGCAGTACATCAAGACAACCGCTAGGTTCCACAGCGTGGATGCAGATGTCGCCGTGCTCACAGCCTTCGCGACGCCATTCATGGCGATGCTGGCCATGCTATGGCACCAGCAGCGTGCCACCCTGAAGCAACTTGGCGAAATTGGGGAACGCCTGGCCCGCATTGAGGGCTTCCTAGGCATTGGCATGCCCCCAACCGCAGCCTCCAAGGCACCCGGCGCGGACCTGGCCCGCGGGCGCCAACAAGATCCCGGGGCGAGCTAAGCACCTGTCGCTCGGAGCGGTCGTCAATCATCGGGACTGTCGCAGCAGCGGGGTACGGTCTCTCATGTGAGCGAAGCGGGCGGCGGAGACCTGTTCATCGTCGACAACAGCGTGTCGGGCTGGACGGGTCTTGAGTACCTGCGCCAGTGGAGCGACCTGGCCCGCTCGTTCGACATCGCCACCGGGTTCTTCGAGATCGGGGCGCTGCTGGCTCTCGACGGCAAGTGGCAGCAGCTTGAGAAGATCCGCCTGCTGATGGGCGATGAGGTGTCGCTGCAAACCCACAAGGTCTTCAAGGAGGCGCTGCGACAGCGAGTAGGCCGACTCGATGACAGTCTGGAGCACGAGAAGAGCCCGAACCCGTTCCTGGAGGGCGTGGAGGCCGTGGTGGAGGCCATCGCTGAGGGCCGGATCGAGTGCCGGGTTTACCGGCGGAACAAGTTCCACGCCAAGGCGTACATCACCCACGCCAAGTTCGATGTGGTGGGAGCACAGGCGCTGGTGGGATCGAGCAACTTCACCAAGCCGGGATTGACCCGCAATGTGGAGTTGAACATCCAGGTGCAGGGCGGCCGCGATGTCGCCCAGCTCCAGGACTGGTTCGAGACCCACTGGGCCGCGGCGGAGGACGTCACCACCGATGTGCTACGGGCCATCACCCGCCACACCGCCGAGTTCACACCGTTCGACGTGTACACCCGAGCGCTTCACGAGTTCTTCCGGGGCCGTGAACTCACTGCGGGGGAGTGGGACGAGTCGCAGTCGCGCATGTTCGGCCAACTCGATCGCTACCAGCAGGAGGCGTACTGGTCGCTGATGAAGATCTGCCGCCAGCACGGCGGGGCCTTCCTTTGCGACGGGGTGGGCTTGGGCAAGACGTTCGTGGGGTTGATGCTGATCGAGCGGCTCGTGTTGCACGAGAACAAGCGGGTGGTGCTGTTCGCTCCCAAGGCGGCCCGCGAGGGGGTGTGGGAGCCGCACCTGCGCCGGTGGCTGCCCCACATCGGCGGTGTCGGTGGGGGTGCGGACTTCTCCAGCCTCAGCGTGTTCAGCCACACCGACCTCGGTCGAGGCAACGACTTCCCGGAGCGGTTCCGGCGCATCACCGACCTGGCCGACGCGGTGATCGTCGATGAGGCCCACCATTTCCGCAACCGCGGTAGCCGAGGCGACGACACCCCCGACAGCGGACGCGGCCTCGGCGGCAGGACCGGACCCGGCGACGACGGGCAGGACCGACGCTCGCGCTACTGGCGCCTGTTCGACATGCTGGACGGCTCGGTCCGGCCCAAGCTGATGTTCCTGCTCACCGCCACGCCGGTCAACAACCGTCTGGCCGACTTCCGGCACATGGCCGAACTGTTCACCCGAGGCCCAGGAGGCGCTCGCCGCGGACGAGGTGTTCAAGGCTCTGGTCGTGCAGCGCAGCCGGTCCTATGCCAAGGCCAGCCAGATGCAGCAGCGTGGCGAGTCGACCGCGTTCCCCGAGCGCAAGCCGCCCCAGGTGGCCGAGTACTCGATCCGCTCGTCGTATCGGGAAGTGCTCGACATGTTCGACGGTTCGAGGCGGCTCGAAGCTGGCGGAGGTCGCCCTGCCCCCATTGCGCCACCAGCACTCCGGCTAGCGCCATCACTGCCGCCGCGTCCGATGCTGCCTTATGCGGGGTGTGGGGGATCTGATGGTCTTCGCACAGGGAAGCGAGGCTGTAGGAGATCGTTCGCTTGGGCAACACGAGGTGGGCCATGCGCAGCGTGCATCCGAGCGGCGAGAATACGGGCTCCGTCTGATGGTAGTGGCGCATCGCTGCGCGGATGCAGTCGGTGTCGAACTCGGCGTAGTGGGCAATGACGTCTGCGCCGGCGATGATCTCCGACGCCTCCGCCCAGACCTCCGAAAACGTAGGGGCACGCTCTGTGGCGTCAGCGTCGAGTCCGTGAAGTGCAGTGTTGCCCGCGTCGTAGCGGTTGCCGGGAGGCTTGACTAGCCATTCGCGTTCGACCCGCGATCCGTCAGGAGCGATCGTGGCCACACCGAGGCTGCAAATGCTGCGCCGGTAGTTAGTGGCCGTCTCCACATCGATGGCGACCCATCGGTGATCCTTCATGTTCGCTTTCCGTCGGCGCGTGGATGGCGGACGGTACTAGGTGGTGCTAGCACCTGCCCGGCCGCGTAGCCGCTGGTTGCGGCAGGCAGGCCCGATGGTCTCCCGCGGCGCCGTCGCTGTCTGCTGGCTACGCCAAGAAGACCTAGCGATATCATTAGTTATCATGTATTATCCATCTAAGGTAGTGAGCGTCAGTTTGTCGGTGCAGGCGTCCGGGCCGTCGTCCGAGGCGGCAGAGGAAGGAGGCGGCGATGAGCATTTACAAGTACAGCGATGACGAGATCGTCGTCGAGGTGGTGGACGGGGAGGAAACGCGCGAGGCGGTTGCTATTGCGCTTGACGAGCATCTTCCCGGAGCGCTGCGGCCCGGTAGCCGCAGACCCACCGAAGGCGGCGGTGGGTTCGCCTGCAACAGGCAACTACCCGCTGGCCAGTCCGTGCAAGAGCGTCTGTCCCCGCCGGTGCCGCCCCGCCTCGGCTACCTCGGGTTGCCGCTTGCGTCCCGGGTTCCTCGGCCCGCTCGGCCACGACGGGCCGCGGCGGTCCGGTAGTGTGACGAGCATGGCATCGCAGCAGGCAACGAGTGGAGGAACGCCAACTGCTGCGCCCTTCCCGACCGACCAACTCTGCTTCGACCGGAGGAATCCGAGGCTCTTCCTCGACGGAGAACTGGACGAGTTTGAGTTGGTCGAACGACTGTGGAAGGAGTTCGCCGTCGACGAGCTCGCGCTTTCCATCGCGAGCAACGGGTACTTCGAGCATGAGCCGCTCTTCGTGGCGTCCGAGGACGGCAAGCACGTTGTCGTGGAGGGCAACCGCCGCTTGGCGGCGGTCAGGCTTCTGGTGGACGGCAGCCTCCGGGTGAAGGTGGGAGCAACCGATCTACCAAGGATCACGGCCGCACGACGCAAGGAGTTGGCCACGTTGCCCGCTATTGAGTGCGCTCGACAGGACATATGGCAATATGTCGGCTTCAAGCACGTCAATGGCCCACAACCTTGGCAGTCATATGCGAAAGCGCAGTATGTCGCTTGGGTCCACAATGAGCTGGGTGAAGAACTTGATGAGATCGCCCGGCAAATCGGCGACCGGCACGCTACTGTCCACAGGCTGTACAGAGGCTTGATGGTGCTGCGCCAAGCAGAGGAGTCGGGTAGGTTCGATCTCGACGACCGGTGGAACAAACACTTCTCATTCTCACATCTCTACACCGGTCTGGACTACCAGAACATCCGAGAATTGCTTGGAATCGACAAGAAGGATAGCTTCCGTCCCGATCCAGTTCCTAAGGATAAATTGGAAGCATTAGGTGATTTGTTTATGTGGCTCTACGGGCAGAAGTCCACCGACACACGGCCATTGGTGCAGAGTCAGAATCCTGACCTTCGAAGACTCGTCTCGGCCATCGGAAGTGATGCAGGACTAACCGCACTGCGGCGCGGTCTGCCATTGCATGTCGTGATCGACATCAGTACTGGTGATAAGCAACTCTTCAATGCAGATCTCCTAGAGGCTCGGCATCGCCTGCAGGAGGCCAGGGGCAAACAACTAACTGGGGATGCAGGCGACAGCGGCACTCTGCGCGTTGCGAGCGAGATCCTCGAACTTGCGGAACGCCTTGTCGCGGACATGGAGGATTGCCGCAGGGCGGGTCGCGCGATCCGTCGTAAGATCCGTTCCTCGACGTGACATTGAAAATCGGGTCGCCTCCGGCCTCTAGCGACCGCACGGCGCAGGCTGACTGGCTCGAACTCAAGGCTCTTGCCTCTGCTGACGGGAATTCCAGCTTCCAAGACCTTGTAGCCGAGTTGCGTCGCGACGGATCGACCGACGCAATGCAGGAATCAGCGGGAGCACTTGTGGATACACGAGGCGAGACTTCGGAACGGGTGGCCGATGCTGTCTTCGCGGAACTTGAAGAACGCGCGCTCTCTGCAGGTGATGGATATCCGTTCTCTGTTGGCGATCAGGCGATCCAACTCGGCCCAGACGCGCTGCGCACAGGTTCCACCTACGTCTTCCTGCTGCTACTGAGTTGGTTCGGGGTTGCGGCCGGCACCGGCACGCGTATACGTCCCGAACGAGACTTCGAGGACGTCAGCCAGGCCGCGGCCGAGAGCTACTTCGGGCGCAACGAGCACGATGGATCCTACCTGTTCGCATTTCCGCGACGGACTAACGCATCAGGGTTTCCGGCAGCCGTCGACGAACTCTCTCGCAAGCTCGGAGAAGGCGGAGGCGCGAAACCCGTCAAGCCGGCCACCCACCAGAAGGACGCACATCTCGACCTCGTTGTGTGGCATGGCTTCGCGGACAGGCGACCGGGCCAAGTAATCGCGTTCGGTCAATGTGCCGCCGGAGCGAACTGGACCGCGAGACTGAGCGAGCTACCCGACACGAGAAGCTGGTGCCAGGCATGGATGCTCCAACCCCCTTGCGTCCCAGCCGTGCGCATGTTCTTCGTGCCGCATCGGCTGACACGAGAGGAATGGGAGACGAGGGCAACAATCGGTGGTGTCCTTTTCGAACGGTGCCGCATCGCATATCACGCTCCCGCACTGCCGAGCACCGTCCGCACTCGTGGCATGAGATGGTCTGAGGCGGTACTGGCATCCCGGGTGCGCACATAGAGAACAGGTTCCACGCCCTCTGCCCCTACTTCGCGATGTTCCCGGAAGGGTTCGCGCGAGAAGTGGATCGATGAACTGACGGATCCCGGAGATCTGGTAGTCGACCCGTTCTGCGGAAGGGGCACGACTCCGTTCCAAGCTCTTCTGATGGGCCGCAATGCACTCGCGGGAGACATCAACCCGGTCGCCTACTGCTTGACAGCAGCCAAGACGCAAGGTCCGGCGCTATCAACGGTTCGTCGTCGGATATCGGAGCTTGAGAGCGCATATGAGGCGCGTCGATGGCGGCCACGGGTCCGGAGTCTCCCAGAGTTCTTCAATCGTGCCTACAACCCACGGACGCTCAGCCAGATTCTCTATCTTCGGGATGTGCTGCAGTGGAGCACACGACGCTCCGACGCGATGATCGCCGCCCTAGCCCTTGGAGCACTGCACGGCGAGACTGAGAAGTCGCCGTCGTATCTGAGTGCACAAATGCCGCGCACCATCTCCACGAAGCCTGCATATTCAGTTCGCTTCTGGGACAAGCACGGCTATGTTCCCCCAGGCCGAGATGTGTTCGAGCTGCTTGAGCGCCAAGCAAAGTTCCGATATGCATCTCCGCTGCCGGAACTACGTGGACATGTTGAGCTGACCGACTTCAGAGATTTGCACAGGCTCAAGTCCGTCCGGCAACGGGAAGCCAATTGCATCATCACCTCGCCTCCGTACCTGGATGTAACGAGTTTCGAGGAAGATCAGTGGCTACGTCTGTGGTTCTTGGGAAGGCCGCCTCACCCGACGCGAAATCGCTTCTCCCGAGATGATCGACACGAGTTGGCGAGCGCCTATTGGCGGATGGTGGCCGACTTCTGGAGAACTGCCGGTTACCTTGTGGCGAGCCGAGGCCATGTAGTCGTGCGAATGGCAGGCAAGAGACTGTCAGCAGACGGTGTGGTTCAGGGCTTGACCGGATGCGCCGCAGTCGCTGGCCGCGATGTGTCGCTCGTCAACTGGGAGAAGAGCGAGATCCCTAGGAGACAAACTGACGCTTTCCGACCAGGATCGGTCGGCGTGCGATTCGAGGTAGACGCCATTTTCCAGGTCGTGTAGCCGAGAATGGACGCTATCGCGCAGCAGATGCGCGATCCCTGACGCTCACCTCTGCGATGAGTGCTTCGACGTCGTCGAGCCAGCCGTTGAGTTCCGAGACGATGGGCGGCAGTTCGTAGGCGTGGTGGTGACATGCTGTTGACAGGGCGTGCCAGGCGTAGCGGATGCGGCCGGCGAGTTGGGCGTCGACGTATTCGGGCAGGCATGTCAGCTGTGCCCTCGCCGACGCGTTCTCGACCCCCGGCGCGACACGTGCCCAGAGCTGGCCGAGGGCGATCTCCAAGGCTTGGCGGCCGAGGATCGCCGAGGCGCGGGGCCACGTGCCGACCAGGTCGGCCCGCGAAACGCGCATTATCGATCGGGCGAGGCTGAGCAGGTGGATCGGCAGGAAGCGGTAGGCGATCTGCGTCACAGCGCCGCCAGCTCCTTGGCGAGTGACTCGGCGCTGTTGATGAGGCCCTTGAGGTCGGTCCCCTCCGGAGCACCCGAGTGGGCCATCTCATTGCATGCCCTCGCCGTGTCGGCTGCCCAGCCTCCGAGCCTGTTGTTGAGGGTGCCGTAGACATCTCCCGCCCGGTCAGCGTCCCCATAGAGCGCGATGGCGATGCGGGGGAGCAGCTTGACCGCATCGGCCCACTTCTCTTCGCACTCGTCTAGGCCCATTCCGATCCGGAGGAGCCGTCTGCGGCCCGACTCCAGACACGCGGCCTCGATGGCCTGCCGACACAGGCTGGGAACAACCCGCCGGGGCACCTCTTCAGGGAGGCCGCCGCTGAGCTCTACGGCCCTGGCGTCTTCGATCGCGGCCTGTACCGGGTCGAGGGACGTCTTGAGTTCGACATGTGATTTGGGGCGGCGGGTCACCGACAGGATCGTCGCGGGAATCTGGAGTCGGCGCACGGCGGTCGGGAGCCGGTCGTCGTGGGTGAATACCACCACCTGGCGTGTCTTCGCCAGACTGTGCAGCACCCGGGCCAGCCCGTCGACCCGCACCGGGTCCATCGCCTGCACCGGGTCGTCGAGGATCGCGAACCCGAACGGGCTTGCGTCGAACTTCACCCTCGGGATGAACAGGCTCAACGCCAAGGCATGCAGCTCGCCCTGCGACATGACTCCGAGCGCGACGCTGGAGTCCCCGTCGACGGTCACGTCCATGACCACCTTCTTGGTTCCGAGGCGCACGTCCTCGAGCGTGACGTTGGAGCCGACCGCCAGGGTTTCCCAGACATCCGTGACCTGGGCCTTGACCGAGTCGAAGCGCTCGTCGCGGATGGCGGCCTCGCACCCCTTCAGCCAGTTCTCGGCGCTTCTCAGCGGCGTCACACGCTGCGCGGCTCTCTGCCCCTGGCGAGCGACCGGCAGCATCTCGGCCAATGAGTCGGCGACTGGCCGCCACTGATCGGCGAGACGGCGTCTCCGTTGCGCAGCCGCGGAGCGGACAGCCTCAGTCGCCTCCTCCACCCGAAGGCACACGGATTCGAGATGCGCAGCCAAGTCGAGCGGGGCGTCAGGCGCGTTGATCCACTCCTTCCACACTGCTACCAGCGCGGAGACATCGATTCCTGCGTCAGTGTCCGCCGCTGCGCCCAGCACCCGCGGAACCGTCCCGATGGCTTCACGCGCCGCGTGCTGCGCACGGAGTGCCGCACGGCCGGCGGCGAGAACTTCGCCTGCTTCGGAGCGCAGCCGTTCGATCTCTCCCCTGAGTTCCGCGACGCGCTCGCTGTGCAGGCCGTTGTCGCGGCCGCAGACCGGGCAATCGGCGTCGCCGTGCTGCTCGTGCATCTCCACTGCGGCTTGGAGCAGCCCGGCCAGCCTCTCGGCCCGCTCGGCGTCGCTGCCCCGCAGTGCCTCCTGACGCTCGGCGGCCTCCCGCAGACCGCTTGCTGCTGCTGCGATCCGGTCGAGGTCAGTCGAGGGGAGCTGTTCCAGTGCGGCGAGGAGACCCTCCCGTTCGGCGACGGCGGGATCGGTGCCCGTGACGAGGGCCTCGATCTTGTCTAGGTCCCAAGCTCCGGAGAGCGCCTCCATCGCGGTGCTGGCTCGCTCGTCGGGCGACCCCCGTAGCAGGCCGGTGACCTGGGAGACATGTTCTACGGCATCGGTCTGTTTCCTCTCCGCTGATAGTCGGGCCTGCCTCAGGTTCTCGATGGGTGCTTGCAGTGCCTCCATGCCGAGCATCGGCGCCAGCGCGTTGTATCGATCAATGGGCCGACCCTCAGAGATCGTCGACAGCTCCTTGTAGGGCAGGAACGGACGGAACGTCTTGACCGCATCGCTCCACCCGAGCGAGCCGAGGCTTTGGCGGCCGTCCCCCGGCACGGTCACCGCAGTCTTGGCAGACTCAAGCTTCGGGCTGCTCCAGTTCACGCGAACCGTTCGCGGTTCCCGCTCGCCGTCGACTCGCAATCCCACGGTGATGGCGGGATCGTCCTGCGCATGGAGGTTGCGCCAGCCGTTCTTCCACTCCAGCGACTTGCCAGCCCAGCGGAGCGAGTCGCCCGTCAGCGCGAACTCCAGCGCCTCCGCTATCGACGACTTGCCGGAACCGTTGCGCCCGACGACGAGCGTCAGCCCCGGCCCGGGCCGAAGACCGAGCTTGCAGGTCGGGCCGATGCCACGGAACCCAGTGACGGCCACTGACTCCAAGTAGGCGCGTACAGGCGCTGCCCCCTCCCTTGTGGCCGCTACTGGATGCTCGACCACAACCCCATCGATCACATCGTCCAATCGGCCCAGCAGCGCCCCCAGCACCAGGTTCGCAGTCGCGCCGGTCTTGGTCGCGTCGGCGTCGAGCCGCTCAAGTACTTCCGAAATTAGCGGATCATCCATAGCTATGCCTCCTATCGAAGCGGTTGGCCGAGGTGGACGGTATCCAGGGCTGGAGTCACGAAGCGCTCCGTTCCCGCCCAGGGTCCTGCCTGATGTCCGCCAGGCCTATCCACATCTCTGATGCTCGTGTCCACTAGACAGATGAATTCACTAGGTGGTGCTCATCCGGGCTCCCTGGAATAGTCGCCGAGCCAGATCGCTCTCCCTCGGCGCGCGGGTGGCGGACGGTACTGGGTGGCGCTAGCACCAGGCTGTGTAGCGGCTGGTTACGGCAGACAGGCCCGATGGCCTCCCGCGGCGCCGTCGCCGTCCGCTGGCTCCGCCAATGGACTAGGGACATCGTTAGGTTTCGTGTACTATCCATCTAAGATAGTGAGCATCAGCTTGTCGGTGCAAGCGTCCAGGCCGTTGTTTCAGGCGGCAGAGGAAGGAGGTGGCGATGAGTGTCTACAAGTACAGCGATGACGAGATCGTCGTCGAGGTGGTGGACGAGGAGGACATGCGCGAGGCCATCGCCATCGCACTCGACGAGGCAGGGTGCACTTGGGAGGAACTCCAGGAAGAGGCCCGGGTGGGGCGTTTCTCCAGCGAAGTCGCTCGCCAGACCTGGTTCGTGGTGTCGTCCCTTGTCAAGCCCTCAGCAGCGTGAGCTGCGCCGCCTGGCCGGGGCGTTCGCCCGGGAGACGTCGAGGCTCCTCAATGGCACCGTCACTGACGGCATCCGCATCTCGGCGTTCATGGAGCCAGAAGGCAGCGCCGTCGTCGGCTATGGGGTCGCCAAGAACAGGCTGCGCGGCGCGCCGATCCCTCTGACGGTCTCCAAGTCGCCGGCGCGCCTGCACCTTCGTGTGCTTCATACGCTGGTGCTCGACGATTCCGGGGAGTTCCTGACCGCGGAGCGGAGCACCTACATACTCGGGGCTGGCGACGCAGAGGCCACGGTCTTCGCCTACGACTACGTGAGGGAGCCTCCCAACGACTATCCCGAGGCCCACCTCCACCTCTACGGCGAGTGCGAGGCGCTGCGGGCCATGCTCGACCTGTGCGGTCTCGACAAGCGCCAGCCCGCCGACCTTCACCTGCCCGTGGGCGGGCGACGGTTCCGTCCGTGCCTAGCGGACATCATCGAGTTCTGCATCGTCGAGCGGCTCGTTACCCCGCGGAAGGGATGGGAGTCCACCCTCGATCAGGGGAGAGGCCGCTATCACGAGACACAGCTCCGAGCGGCGGTCCGACGCGATCCCACGCCTGCTGCTGATGTCCTACGGCACCAAGGCTGGCAAGTGATCGAACCCGCCGCCTGAGCGCTGCCGCACCATAAACGCCCTTGAAGCCAAGTCCACGCGCAGCCCTTCCTTCCTATCCGAAATGCGAGCCGACGCCGCAGGCGTGCTTGATGTCGGCGTGTTCGGGAAGGGGTGCGCTCAGTCAGGCAAGTTGGCCTCGCAGTCCATACAGATATTCGCGCCGGACCTGAATGGGCTGTGGCAGAAGCACGCTGGACAAGGAGGGTTCTTGAGCGGCGTCGTACAACCACACCCGTCGCAGGAGTGGCACTTCTGTCCCGCACACCTGTCGCACCAGCCGACGTTCCGCTCGTTGCCGCACCATTCGCAGAACTCCTCGCGCTCGCGCCATGCAGGCTCGGGCTGATGGAGGATCTCGAAGTGTCCATCGCTTGTACGGGGCGAGAGAATCGCGATCGCGAGACCTTCGTCGACTCGTTCCGTGTCGCAGAAGAGGTTCTCGGCGTACGCCAAGCCGTAGCGGTAAGTCTCGGGACGCGCCCTCGAGTTGTACCTCAACGCGCGGTCGAGAGGACCTCCAGGCGCGACGGAACTGCCGCGGGGCCACGGCGATAGGCCGTTCACAGCGACGAACGAGACTTCCCCCGGGCGTGTGATGAGTGCCACCGCGGCTGTTCCAACTACGTGATTCGCGGCCCCCACGGCAACGGCCTCCCAGCTCGCGCCGGTACTCTCCCGCAGCTGTGGGATGTGGCGTGGGACGAGCATGTTGCCGCCCACGACAGCGTCGAGTGTTTCCCTCGGCACTAACACCTCCCCAGCAAACTGCTGACATGCCGCCTCTTCGTTTCGAGCCGCGCCAGTAGCCGAGCTGGCGAGCCGGTCCAGGTCGTCTAGGAAGTGCGCACCATCGGTGGCGAAGAGGTGGTGTCCGAGTTCATGGATCACGGTGAACCTCATTCGTGCCGGGACGACGTCGGCTGAGTAGAAGATCCACGGCTGGCGCGGGTCGGTGATTGGGTCGTAGTACCCGTCGACAGAGCAGTCGTCGACGGACCCGTCGCCCGCGGTGTCCCTTGCGACAGGAAGCTGATGGAGGCCGATTGGTGAGAAGTGGACCTCAACCGCCGAGGCCGGGTCCTCGGTTCTCAGGTCCTCGAGCACTTCCGGCGGAACGAGGTCGAGCAGCCCTGCCGAGATCCTTCGGATCGAGTGTCGAAGCGTCACCGGCGATATCACTCCTCGGCCAGAATGAGGGAGTAGACGTCGAGCAGTCTCCGCCAGTCCTCCTCCGTTGGCTCGCCTGTGCTCCGACGCGGAGCAGACGCCATCCCGATCAGGAGGCGACTTCTCATCTCATCGAGAGGGATGTTGTGATCGCGAGAGAGACGATCCAAGACGCTCTTGAAGCGATTCGACCGGGCAAAGGTACTTAGCGAGCCTGGCAAGTCTGCCAGAACGAGTTGCAAGGGATCGAAGTCCTCCTCGTTGCCGAGAAGGTCGGACACGGACAGATCAAGCGCTCCGGCAATCGCACGCAGCGCACTGATGGTCGGGTTACCGCGCCCTCGCTCCAGGTTGGAGACGTAGGGGATCGAGAGTTCCGCCTTGTCGGCGACCTCGCTGAGCGTCAGTCCACGGGCCGTCCGGTGAGCTCGGATTCTGTCGCCCAGCCTGCCGCCGTCGGCCATGGTCATATCCTACCAGAAAAGATGTAGTTGCACCGTATCTTTCCTTTCGGTATCCTGACAAGATATCTCGACAGTCGGGATATCCCGTAGGGGAGGAGGGCCATGGTGGTCAAGATCAAACGGTTCCTCGGGAACCTAAACACACTCGAGGTGCATGACACCAGCAACGAGAGGGTCTCGTGTCAGCTCGATGAGATCAAGCTGGAACATCGTAAGTGGTACGACACGCTCGCCGAGGCGAAGCGCGACAGGTCGTACGACAACTGCCACTGGTGCATCGGCAGGAGCACTCGTTGAAAGAGTCGTACTTGCCCAGCAACTTCAGAAGGGAGGTGAACTATGGCAACGCATAAAGTCAGTCGGTCGGCCGTGACGGGCCGCTTCGTGAAGCCTTCGACGGCGAGGCGCAACCCTCGGACTACCGTGACCGAGACGATCAAGAAACGCAAGTGAGCCCGGGCCGGCGCAGCGCGAAGCTAATCGCCTGCGCCGGCCACCGTCCGAGTACGCGGATCGCAATCAGGCAGTCGCCGCCGCGCCCCGCCGGGCGGAGTGCCCGCACATCTTCAGGCTCTAGGGGCCGGACATCCGAACCCTGCGCTGATTTGTTGGGAGGGGTGGTCCCTCTCGGGAGTGACTGCAAGTGCCGTCGGCCGGCGGTCACGGTCCCGTTAGCGGATGCGCGAAATTCACCTCGAAGCGTCCTCCCATGTCTTGGAGCACTGCTAGCCGGTCGAGTGCTACCGGCCATGGGTCAATTGGCTCCTCGGAGAGCCAGCCGGGGCTCACGCCCCGGCTGGCGACGGTGATGTGGGGCATCCAGGCCTCGGCGCGGTAGTCGGCAGGCCGGTACCGAGACGTCGGTACCGGTGTGCAGGGGTCGCGACGCTCGCTGGACGTGCCGAGAGCCGACTGGTGTACAGATTGAGCCCTACAAGATGTACACTTGCTGACATGGATGTGGCGGTTACCGAGTTGCGGGCGAGTCTGAGCCGCTGGCTCGACCGGGTCCGGGACGGCGATGAGGTTGTGGTGACCGAGCGCGGCGTGCCTGTGGCCCGGATCCTCGGAATCGGCGCGTCTTCGATGATCGAATCCCTTACCGAGCAGGGTGTCATCGCCCGGCCGGTCCGCGGGGATCGGCCCGCGGCGACGGGCCGGGATCGGCCGCGGCCTAGTCGGCCGGTCTCGGAGTTGGTGAGCGAGCAGCGGCGCTGATCGGTGGCCGTCGTCTACTTCGACGCCAGCGCGCTGGTGAAGCTGGTGGTCGAGGAGCCGGGCAGCGACCTCGCCGCCGCGCTCTGGGACGGGTGTGACGCCGCGGTCTCAAGCCGCCTCTCCTCCCCGGAGGTGTGCGCTGCGCTGGCCGCGACGGGCCGCAACCACGATCTGGCCGGAGACATCTTGGCGTCGTGCGAGCGGAGTTGGGAGGACTTCTGGGCGGCGATCCGCCCGGTGGAGTTCAGTGACCGGGTGGAGCAGGCCGCCGGTCGGCTGGCCAAGAGCCACGGCCTTCGCGGCGCGGATGCGGTCCACCTCGCCAGTGCGCTGGAGATCGATGCCGCGCATCTCGTGGTGGCGGTGTGGGATCGCCGCCTCCACGCCGGCGCTGCAGCCGAGGGCCTCGTCGTCGCTCCGCAGAACCTGCCCGCCTGACGCGCCAGACGGGGCGGCGACGAGCAGACAACTCCACTGCCACGCGGAACCCAGTGGCCGCCACCAACTCCAAGTAGGCGCGTACGGGGGCTGACACACCGACAGTGTGGCGGCTCGGCATGCCGGCCCTTTGTCAGCAATATTGTTAATATGCATGTACTATTCATATAGTATAGCTGGTATCATTGATCCAGCCCCGGTGAGGGCTCGTCCAATGGAGCAGCAATCCGGGGGTCGCGATGAGCCTCTTCATCCACAGAGACGGCGGCTTGGGCTGGCGGTACGCTCGATCTGTGTCCGATCCCGAAGAGTCCGGACCTGTCAATCTCACTGAGCCGGAGGCTGGCTTAGCGGCGCGGACAGGAGCGGAGTCGACGGAGGACCCTACAGTCGACGGCGTCCTCCTTCTAGCCCAACAACACCCCGAGTTGGACTGGAGCGACCCCGAGGGCGCGCTCGAGACGCTCGCCATCCTGAATGACCCAGAGGCGATGGCCGACCTGGAAGAGGCGGAACACGACATAGCGGCCGGCAACTTGCTGCCCTTGGATCGCTATGCCCCTCCTGGCTAGACCAGCACGAAGGGGTCTGGATCGACTCTCCGCAGATGATCGCTCAAGGGCGTTGCAGATCATCGGGTCGCTCGACGGCAATCCAACCCTCGGAAAGCAACTCCAAGGCAGGTGGAGCGGCAGCCGCTCTGTGCGTTTCGGCCAGTTCCGCATCATCCACAGGCAGACGACGGACGGTGTCGTCGTGGTGCTGCGAGTGGCGCCGCGCGGGGAGGCCTACCGACCATGACCTGCACCCCGGCCGAAGCCTTCCCACCGAGCGAATACCTGCGTGACGAACTGGAGGAGCGGAGCTGGACCGTGGCCGACTTGGCCGAGGCCATGGGCCAGCCTGTGCACACCGTGGCGGAGATGCTCGACAAGGCGACGGCGATCACCACCGAGACGGCACGGGCACTGTCCGAGGCGCTCGGCACCACGCCCGAGGTGTGGCTGAACCTCCAGGCCGCCTGTCGCCTCCATCAGCAGCGCGCGGCTCAGGGCGACTGAGTGGGTTCGTAAGCCGTCCTCGCTTAGCGGAGTGTGGATCGCCGAGGAGCGGTGCGCCGCGGCGGCGCAATGAGGGTCGGTCGGTTGTTGACTGTCGGGCCCCGCGCGCTGGCGTTGTCACAGGAGGTGCCTACAGTCTGGGCTCGATGAGCTACCGACGAGGTCTCGAAAGCGAAGCGCTGGGGCTGCTGCGGCGGCTGACCGGCGATCCGGCGAGCGCGTTCCGGGCGGATCAGCTTGAGGCGATCCTGGCGTTGGCGGGCGAGCGCGGCCGGGTTCTGCTGGTGCAGCGGACAGGCTGGGGCAAGAGCGCCGTCTACTTCATCGCTACCCGGCTGCTGCGAGACCGTGGGCTTGGTCCCACGCTGCTGGTGTCGCCGCTCCTCGCGCTCATGCGCAACCAGATCGAGGCGGCCGAGCGGCTCGGGGTCCGTGCCCTCACCATCAACAGCTCGAACCGTGAGGAATGGGGCGAGGTCGAAGAACAGATTGAAGCCGACGAAGTGGACGTGCTGTTGATCTCACCGGAGCGATTGGCGAACCAGCAGTTCCGCAACGAAGTGCTGCCTGTGATCGGCCGGCGCAGCGGCTTGCTCGTCATCGACGAGGCCCACTGCATCTCCGACTGGGGCCACGACTTCCGCCCCGACTACCGGCGGCTGGTCCGGGTGCTGGACCTGCTTCCCGCCGGGGTGCCGGTGCTGTGCTGCACGGCCACCGCCAACGACCGGGTGGTGGCCGACGTGACCGCCCAACTCGGAGCGGATTTTGCACCCGTGCGTGGGACGCTGGCTCGCAGCGGCCTTCGGCTCCACGCGCTCGACAAGCCGTCGCAGGCCGAGCGGCTGGTGTGGCTCGCCGCCGTGATCGCGGAACTGCCCGGCACTGGCATCGTCTACTGCCTGACCGTCGCCGACACCGACCGGGTCGCGGGCTGGCTCCAGTCCAACGGCATAGCCGCGGAGGCGTACAGCGGCGAGAGCGACGACGAGCACCGGCGCGCCGTCGAACAACGACTCCTGTCCAACGACGTGAAGGTCGTGGTGGCAACATCCGCGTTGGGCATGGGATTCGACAAGCCCGACCTCGCGTTCGTGATCCACTACCAGTCGCCGGGATCGCCGGTGGCCTACTACCAGCAGGTCGGGCGGGCCGGGCGCGCCCTGAGGGAATCGTTGGGAATCCTGCTGCGAGGCACCGAGGACGCCGACATCCAGGACTACTTCATCGGCTCGGCCTTCCCTGCGGCTGATCGAGCCGAGCGGGTCGTGAGCATGCTGGAGCGCCGGGCTGCGCCCATGATGAAGCGTGAATTGCTTGATGAGGTCAATGTGCGGCCGGGCCAGTTGGAGGGTCTGCTGAAGGTCCTGGAAGTGGAGGGCGCCGTGGAGCGAGACGGCGGCCGGTGGCTGCGCACGCTGACACCGTGGACGTTCGACCATGAACGGGTCAGCTCGGTCACGGCTCTGCGCAGGACCGAGCAGCAGCAGATGCTCGACTACATCGGCACCGATCAGTGCCGGATGCGGCTGCTGCGCGGCTACCTCGACGACCACGACCCCGAGCCGTGCGGCATCTGCGACAACTGCACCGGGGTCAGCCTGGACCGGAGCTTCGACCCGGCCACCGTGCAACATGCGATCGACTTCCTCCGCAAGTCCGAGCGCCTCATCGAACCTCGCAAGCAGTTCCCGGACGGCAAACGGATCGCAGCCGAACACCGGCTTGAGGAGGGCCGCGCGCTCACCCGGTGGGGCGACGGCGGCTGGGGCAGGCTCGTGCGTTCCGGCAAGCAGCAGGACGGCAGGTTCGATGACCAGCTCGTCGCAGCGGCACGGGACCTGATCCGCGACCGCTGGCAACCCGAGCCCGCGCCCGAGTGGGTGGCGCACGTGCCGTCGCTGCGCCTTCCCGTACTGGTCCCCGACTTCGCTTCCAGGCTGGCGCAGTCGCTCGGGCTGGCCTGCAAGGATGTGGTCGTCAAGGTCCGCGACACCGAGCCCCAGAAGACGATGCAGAACAGCCAGCAGCAGTACCGCAACGTGCGGGACGCGTTCGAGATCACGGGCGAAGTACCGTCCGGTCCAGTGCTGCTGGTGGACGACATGGTCGACTCTCGATGGACCTTGACCGTCGTCGGCTTGCTGCTGCGTGAAGCAGGCGCGGGCCCGGTGCTCCCGTTCGCGCTGGCGGACACGGCCGGGAGGTCAGTCCGTTGAGGCACGACGACTCGCTGGCCACGATCCTGCTCGTCAGCCGCCTCTGTGCCGACGGTCTGCGGCCCCTCAAGGCGTCTGAGTACTGGAGCCTCCTCGATCTCATCGGAGCCGGGCCAGTCCTGGGGTTCGGGCGCGGTGCGGACGCCGACGCGGCGAGCGGTGAAGGGGCCTATTCGGGTCGAGGCCCCGGCACGCTGCTCGGCCAGAGCGGGGACCGGCTCCTGCCGGACTGCGATCTGCCAGAGGATCTCGCCGACCGCATCGCCGGACTCATGGACCGGGCCACCGCTGTGGCCTTCGAACTCGACCGGCTCGACCAGTCCGGCATCAAGACCGTCACCGTCTTCGACGAGCACTACCCGCAGCAGTGGCTTGCACGGCTCGGAGCCAAGGCGCCTCCGGTGCTGCATGCCGCCGGCGCCCTCGACCTGCTCGACACCCCCGGGCTGGGAGTAGTCGGCAGCCGGGACGTGTCCGAAGCTGGCGGCGAGGTGGCTAAGCAGGTCGCCCGGCTTGCGTCCCGGCGGGGCCTACCGCTGGTGTCGGGCGGCGCTCGGGGCGTGGACCAACTCGCCATGGACGCAGCCTTCGAGGCCGCTGGAGCCGTCGTCGGGATTCTGGCCGAGTCGCTCTCGCGCAAGCTGAAGCGCCCGGACGTGCGCACGGCCGTGTACGACGGCAGCACCGCCATGTGCACCCCGTACAGCCCTGACGCCCCTTTCAGCGCCGGCAACGCCATGGGCCGCAACAAGCTCATCTACGCACAGCCCGCACTGACGGTGGTGGTAGCCAGCGACGTCGACAGCGGTGGCACCTGGTCCGGCGCCACCGAAGCCCTCAAACACGGTTACGGGCCGGTCGCCGTGTGGCGAGGCGACGGTGAAGGCCCCGGCAACGAGCCCCTCCAACAGCGAGGCGCAACCCCCGTGTCCAGCCTCGACGACATCGAGTCGATTCTCGACGCTGAGCACTCCCGGCGGACCGAGCCGCCTCCGCAACAGGCAATCCCTGCCGGGCAACAGTCCCTGTTTGCAACGCGGGGGCCTGCGTAGCAGTCGGGCTGAATTGGGCGCGTTCCGCGCCCGTGGGGGGCGTTTGGCCTGCTCGCGTGGACGGCGAGAACATTGTCGGGCCGAGTTCGCGGCCCGCGCACGCGGCGGGCAGTTGAGAACCGCTCAGCGGTCGAAGTAGTCGGGCCCTCTCGTGCCGCGGCAGGTCGGCCTGAACGAACGGCCCGCATCCTCCATAGCGTTCGCGATGAAGTGAGCGTCGGTAGCCGTCAGCGACAGCGCTTCGGAGGATGTAGACGGAGTCGATCACCCGGCCGACGCCGAGCGTGGGGCGGCGACGAGCGAATTCGAATGCGTTGTTGTCGTCCGTGGCGAACTGTCCGTCGTGCTTCTCTGCGAAGAAGATTCCCTCGGCCTCGCCGCGGTCGCCCTTCGGTGGCTGTTTGCCATCGTTCAGCCCCACTTGAAGTCGGTACACCGCGGCGAGTTCGGCAACGCTCGGAGCAGCAGGCGTCCCGAGCCAGCTCTCGCTAAGGATGTCGGAGCAATGGGCTTCGCCGGCTTGCTCGGCCGACTCGATCTCGGCGCGGATCCTCGCCGTCCATCTGGGCTCGGGGCGGTGGCCGTGGCAGGTGCGCAGGATGTCCATGCGCTCGACTGCAGCGAAGTGGCGGAGCGTGACGGCATCGTGGAGCACAGGGCCCATGCGCCGATGGTAGGAGTCGTTGTCAGACGGCTACGGGATCCTCGTCGAAGCTCAGGATCGCTATGTCGGGCGGGTCCTCGGGGGTCGAGTAGTCGCTGTCGATGGCGTCTGCCGCCTCTTGCCCAATCGAGTTGATCGCCTCGATCATGTCGTCGACGCCAACGTCGAGCAGCCTCGCTAGTGGCCCTGCCCCCACTGTTCCGTCCAGCGCTCCATGGAGGCATCGCGTCGCTAGCAGCGCTGGCGGCCGCCTCTCGGGTCGCGCCCCTCGCGCGGCGAGCAGGCTTCGAGCGATTCCATCATCTTCGGTGTGCTCGACCAGGCTGGCCCAACGGATCCTCCGTAGCCGATCCCGCCCGTCTGCGTTGATGATCTGCAGATTATGGAGCCGGTAGACGAGGGTCTCGTAGCTGACGCCGAAGCGCAGGAGCATTCGTGCCAAGCAGTCTGCGCCGCGGCCATAGTCGTCGATGGCCTTCCTAATTTCCGGTTCGGGCATCAACAGCGCTGCCGCGAACGCGTTGGCCAGCCGCTCCTCATCGGTTCGAGCCCGCAGGTCTCTGTCGATGTTGATCGTGGCACCGTCGCTGTTGAGGACGTGACCCAACTCGTGGGCCAAGGTGAACAGCGCCCGTGATCTCAGCTGGTCGGCGTTCACCAAGATGAAGGAGAACTCGGCGTCGGTGATCGAGAGGCCCAACGGCGCGGCCTTTCCCAGGCTCTCGACCATCACGTCCACACCCAGCCTGTCTTCGATCGCCGCGGCAAGGCCCGCGACGCGATCCTCCCCATCAGTCGCCGCGGGGAGAAACTCGAGCGCCCAGTCCGCTAGATCGGTCGCGTGCTTTATCCACTTCGAGCTCGGTCCTGGAGGCTCGCCCATGAGCACAGCCGCAGGATGACCGCCGTCGGTGAGTACTTGGTGCAGCTCCGCCAAGGCTGTGAGCCTCATCAGCGAGTCCCGGCTAGCGGTCTCGTCACCGTTCGTGCGATGCGCTACTGGCAGCCGCCCCAGCAGCGAGTCCGGCTCAAGAATCGCGAGCTGGGACACGCCCAAGAAGTCCGCGATGGGCCCGAGTTCATTGGCCTTGACACCGCGACGGTCATTCTCCAGGTTGGACACGGCGCTGGGATCTACTCCCAGCTTCTCCGCGAGGTCCGCGGCCCTGAGTCCCGCAGCCTCTCTCAGCCGCCGGATCTGGCGACCGATGGACATGTCCACAGATGGACAGTATCAGCGAAACTTGTGGAAATCGCAAGTCTATGTCGGCGGTAGCGCCACAACGCCCTGACCGGACCGGGTTATTCCTAGATGAAGGTCTGAATGTCGGGGCCTCGCCGGTTGTGATCGGAGGCGTCGTCCACGTAAGGGGCTTCTCGGCGCGCACGCAGCCGCGGGCAGATGTAGGCCGTGCGACGGACGCCCCTCGTTGAGCGCTAGGGGACTTTGGCTAGGAACCAGCGGGTTGGCAGAACTTGACCGTCTGGGGACACCGATGTCTCGTCGGCGGGATCGGGGGGCAGGAAGGTGGCGACGCGGGCGATCACGAAGTCGCCGCCCACGGCGAACTCGGCCCAGATCACGGCGTCGTCGATGCCGAAGGCGTCGTCCAGGCGCTTCCATCCCCAGGCGGTTCCGTCGGCCGACCAGCCCAGCCACAACTCCGGCCACTCGGGATCGCCGCTCGAGGCAGACCTCACCTCGGCGGCCGTCATCCCGACGAGCGAGGCCATGTCCTCCTCGGTGAAGGTCACCAGGTCGGCGCCGGTCTCGGGATCCTCGAAGACGACCGCCGACGACTGGCCAACATCGATCACCCGCACGCCGTCGGGCGGTGTGGCGCTCTGCATTTCCTCGGTGCCGAACGCGTACATCGCCGTGTCCTCGGTGAGATCCCACAGCGTGAGGCGGCCCTCGGACTCGTTGTAGCGCAGCTCGAAGCCGTCCCTGGCGACCCGGCCCTCATCCGGCAGCCCGCGGCTGACGCGCAGTGATCTGCTTCGATCTCGACTGGCAACAACGACGAGCCCGGCGGGACCCACCAGCAGTTCCCCCGGGTACTCGAAGCCGTCGAACGTCGCCACTGTTGAGCGGGTCCCGCCCACGCGGGCCCGCTGGACGTCGAACGACCCGTCTGCATCCGGCGCCGCCCACCAGATCGTGCCATCGGTGGAGACTCGCCTGCCGAAGTGTTCGGGCCCGAGAGACGGGTCCTCGCTCCATGCGAGCCCGTCGGGAGATGTGAGGAGCGTCTCTGCCTGATTGATGGCGGCTGCCAAGAGGAATCCCTCATCGGTGGACGCACCCGAGAAGATCCATCCCTCGTAGCTGGCCGTCACCTCACCGGTCGAGCCGTCGCTGGTGAAGATGCGGGTCAGCGGAGCGGAGCGAGGGGTGAACAGGTCGCGCATCTCGGCCGCGGCGAAGCCGACCTCGTCGTAGGTCAGCTCCAGTTCGTCGATGGTCGGCTCCGGCACCTCCTCCATGTCGAGGTGGCCGTAGATCGAAGCCAGACCGAATGCCGTGGACCCGACGGACGGATAAGGGTTCGCGGCATCGGCATCGACGAGGGTGAACGACACTCCGTCGGGCGTCGGCAGGGCGAAGACGACCTGCTTGCCGTCGGGCAGGTGGCCGGCGTCCTCGAGCAGCGCTTGGCCGTCGATGGTGGTGTAGCCCGACAGGACCAGCACCATGCGCTGACCCGACACCAGCACGGGCGATGCGTGCAAGCGCTCGACCGCGTACGGCGACGCCGCGCCCGACGGCAGCTCGATCACTATCTCGGTCCAGGTGGCGCCCTGGTCGTCGGAGAAGAACACCCGGTCGCTCCCGATCTCGGTCGGATAGACACCGGGGTCTCGGCCGGCGGCGACGACCCAGCGATCAGACAGGACGTTGACCTGGTAGGGGAACAGTCCCTCGGGCATGGGCGCCTCGGTCCAGTCGGTGCCGTTGGCCGAGACGACGACCCGCTCGCCGAAGCTGCCGTCGGTGTCGCCGTCGTTCCAGGCTCGAGCGATCACCTGGCCGTCGCCCACACCCTCGAGCAGGAACAGGTCGTCGAAGCCTGGGTCGATCTCGGTCCATTGCAGCACCGGGCCGGTCGAGAACTGCTCGGGGCCTGTCGCCGCCGATACCGACAGGCCATCCTCGGACCCGTCGGCATCAAGCCCGTCGGCATCAAGCCCATCGGACCCGTCGGCATCGGACCCGTCGGCGCCGTCTACCTCGCGAGCATCGTCGGTGTCGGGCTGAGCGATGTCGCCCGCGACCGGTTCGGGCTCAGTTCCAGACTCCTCTCCGAATGAGTCTGAACCGGGCTCTGACCCCGCGGCCTGGTTGGCGCTGACGCCCGTATGCCCCGGGTCGAGGTCCGTACTGCTGCAACTGACTGCGCCAACTGCAACGACTGCGACTGAGGCGATCACGGTTCCCAGCGCGCGTCGGGCCCGGTGCGCGCTGAGAAGGACCTTGCCCAGGTCCCGCTCAAATGCCGACCTCAGACTGATGTGCGGAGGCTACTGGGGGCCAATGGTCTCGATGCCGGGATCGACAGAGCGAGGGACTACTCGCGGCTCCAAGCGGGAACGGCCGGGTCGAGGGTGTGGTAGTCGGCTGCGTCGTCTACGAACAGGGCCCGCTCGGTGTGCAGGCCCGTGGGTAGGTCCAACGTGCCGGCGCAGATGGCGATGTGGTCGGTCTGGTCCGGCGGGCCCTCAATTACCTTCCAGAACAGCGAGCCGCCGCACTCCCGGCAGAAGCCGTAGGCCACGTTGGGATCGTCGGCAGGGTGGTGCCAGACCAGGGTGGCGTCGGAGGTGAGTCGGAGGTCGGAGCGCCTGCATCCCGTTCCCGCCATGTGATGGCCCGTCCAGCGGCGGCAGCGCCAGCAGTGGCAGTCCCAGACCTGGCGGACCGGGCCGTGCACCTCGTAGCTCACGCCGCCGCACAGGCAGTGGCCCGAGGTCGACGACTTGGGTGCAGTCTGAGTGGGTTCGCTCACGGGGCTCCTCCGTAGTCTCGGGCCGGCAGCGGTAGGGTCGCGATTGTTGCACGGCCGGGGACTGGTAGGCGCCTCGGTGGGAGCTCGCGAGGAGACGATGGCAGATCACGACCGCAGCTACGACTACGTGATCGTGGGCGGCGGCTCGGCCGGTTGCGCACTCGCCAACCGGCTCAGCGCCGACTCCTCCACGTCGGTGCTGGTGCTGGAGGCCGGCCGGCGCGACTGGCGCTTCGACGTGTTCATCCACATGCCCGCAGCGCTGTCGTTCCCGATCGGCAGCCGCTTCTACGACTGGCAGTACACCTCCGAGCCAGAGCCCCACATGGGCGGCCGCCGCGTCTACCACGCCCGGGGCAAGGTGCTGGGCGGGTCCTCGAGCATCAACGGCATGATCTTCCAGCGAGGAAACCCCCTCGACTACCAGCGCTGGGCCGCCGATCCGGGTATGCAGCACTGGGACTACGCCCACTGCCTTCCCTACTTCAAGCGCATGGAGAACTGCCTGGCCGGCGACGACCACAGCGGCCCGGACGGGACCCGCGGCAAGTACCACGGCGACGACGGTCCGCTGGTGCTGGAACGCGGACCGGCCCTCAACCCGCTGTTCGAGGCCTTCCTGGAGGCCACCGAGCAGGCGGGCCACCCTCGCACAACCGACGTCAACGGCTACCGCCAGGAGGGCTTCGCCGCCTTCGACCGCAACGTTCACCGGGGCCGCCGCCTCAGCGCGGCCCGGGCCTACCTGCATCCCGTCCTGGGCCGGCGCAACCTGCACCTCGTCACCCGTGCCTTCACCACGAGGGTCCTCTTCGAGGGCACCCGGGCCACGGGCGTGGAATACGTCAAGGGCGGCCGCACCCGAACCGTGCGGGCCGGCGAGGTGATCTGCTGCGGCGGCTCCATCAACTCGCCCCAGCTCCTGCAGCTTTCCGGTGTCGGCCCCGCCAGCCTGCTGGCACGCCACGACATCGGCGTGGTTGCCGACGTGCCCGCGGTGGGGGCCAACCTGCAGGATCACCTCGAGGTATACGTGCAGTTCGCCTGCAAGCGGCCGGTGTCGATGCAGCCGCACCTGGCGAAGTGGCGCATGCCCCTGATCGGGCTGCAGTGGCTGGCCCGGCGGGGCCCGGGGGCCACCAACCACTTCGAGGCGGGCGGCTTCATCCGCAGCAACGACGCCGTCTCCTATCCCAACCTGATGTTCCACTTCCTTCCCATCGCCATCCGCTACGACGGCTCGGTGCCCGAGGGCGGCCACGGCTACCAGGTGCACGTCGGGCCGATGTACAGCAACTCCCGCGGCAGCGTGCACATCGTCTCGGGCGACCCCCGCGTCAAACCGGCGCTGCAGTTCAACTACCTGTCCACCGACGAGGACCGCCGCGAGTGGGTGGAAGCGGTGCGCCACGCCCGGCACATCCTCAACCAGCCGGCCATGGACACCTTCAACGGCGGCGAGGTGTCGCCCGGCCCCGAGGTGAGCACCGACGAGGAGATCCTTGACTGGGTGCGTCGCGACGCCGAAACGGCACTTCACCCGTCCTGCACCGCCCGCATGGGCCTGGGCGACGACGCCGCGCTTCACCCCGACACCCTTGAAGTCCACGGCACCAGCAGGCTGCGGGTGGTTGACGCCTCGTCTATGCCGTATGTCACCAACGGCAACATCTACGCGCCGGTGATGATGCTGGCCGAGAAGGCCGCGGACGCGATCCGGGGCGACAGCCCCCTGCCCCCCGAGCCGGTGGACTTCTACAAGGCCGGCGACTCAGCCGATGTGACGTAAATCACACCCCTTCTGACCTCTAATTCATTGCAATTCGGCGCCTCTCGCGAGAGAATGATTCCAGCGCCGACGAAGCGGCGCATAGAGGCAGAGGAGGAGCAGAATGAGACCAATTCCTCGCTACGAAACCAAGACCAACCCCTCGACGGTGTGGCGAGACGCCTTGGGCCCGGGCTATGCCGTAGGCGTGGCCGAGGGCTTGCTCCGGGTTGCCGGCTCAGCGGCCGCCCGACCCTATAGGGCTCACCGCTGACGAGCCTGCCGGCCTCCGTTGGGCCGGCACAACGATCACCCATAGGGGGCTGAGACCCCCGAGAAGTCGAGGCCCTGCCAAGATCGGTTACCCCCGCCGATACGGTCAGGGCCTCGACGCGTCTCATAGGCCGAGCGAATCGGCGCGAATCACTGGGCGACTACGCAGGGCGCTAAGCGAGGCCATGGCCCGAGCGGCCCGTGAGCGCAGCGAACAAGAGCGGGAGACACAACATCGCACCGTGAGGCGCTTGCAACCTATGTGCGCTCGCTGTCAACGCGTAGGCTCGCTGTCGTGGTTGAGCCCGACTTCCTGCGCTTCGACACGTTGAGCCTGCACGCCGGCCAGCACAGCGACCCCACCACCGGAGCCCGAGCCGTTCCCATCTACTTCACGACCTCGTACTCCTTCGAGGACACCGACCACGCGGCCGGGCTGTTCAACCTCGAGATCCCCGGCCACATCTACTCGCGGATCTCCAACCCGACCGTGGCCGTGCTCGAGGAGCGGGTCGCAGCCCTCGAGGGCGGAGTGGGGGCGGTGGCCACCGCTAGCGGCCAGGCCGCGTTCTTCCTGGCCGTGGCCACCCTCATGGGCTCGGGCGCCCACATCGTGGCCAGCCGCAACATCTACGGCGGAACCCACAACATGCTGAACCTCACCCTGCGCAGGTTCGGCATCACCACCACCTTTGTTGATCCCCGACGCCCCGACGACTTCGCGGCCGCCATCGGCCCAGAAACCCGGCTCGTCTTCGCGGAGACCCTCGGCAATCCCGGCATCGAGGTCCTCGACATCGAAGCGGTGGCCGAGGTGGCCCACTCCCGCGGCCTACCCTTGATGGTGGACGCCACCTTCTCGACGCCGTACCTCATCCAGGCCTTCGATCACGGCGCCGACATCGTGATGCACTCGGCCACCAAGTTCCTCGGCGGCCACGGTGTGGCTCTCGGGGGCGTGCTCGTCGACGGCGGCCACTTCGACTGGGACGCCTTGGGCCTGTTTCCCACGCTGACCGAGCCCTACGCCGGCTACCACGGCATCAGCTTCAGCGATGAGTTCGGTCCCAGCGCCTTCATCAGCCGGGCCCGGGCCGAGGGACTGCGCGACTTCGGCGCCTGCATGAGCCCGGCCAACGCCTTCCAGATCCTCCAGGGGATCGAGACGCTTCCGCTGCGGATGCAGCGCCACGTGGCCAACACAGAGGCGGTGGTCGAGGCGCTGGCCGCCAACGACGCCGTGACCTGGGTCAAGTACCCGTCGATGCCGGACCATCCCGACCACGAACTGGCCCGGCGGCTCTACCGGAGGGGTACGGGCGCCATCTTGAGCTTCGGCATCGCCGGCGGGCGCGACGCCGGAGCCAAATTCATATCCGCGGTCCGCCTGGCGTCGCATCTGGCCAACGTGGGCGACGCCAAGACGCTGGTGATCCACCCGGCCAGCACTACCCATCAGCAGATGTCGCCCGCGGACCTGGCCGCGGCCGGGGTGGGGGAGGACCTGGTGCGGATCTCGGTCGGTCTGGAGGATCCCCGCGACATCATCGAGGACCTGGAGCGGGCCCTCAAGGCCTCCCAGCGCTAAGAGGCCGAGCGGATAGGGAGTGAATCATGCAGATCTGTGCGAGGCGCCGAGCGGGGCCGTGGCCCGAGCGGCCCGTGAGCGAAGCGAACAAGAGCGGGAGTGACACCGCTGCGACGCGACGGGCTATCGCCTATTCGCGCTGCCTCTAAGGGGGATTGAGGGGTGGAAGCGCTGGTCGACGGGCGCGTCGTGCGCTGCGCTACCGGGGGCCGCAGCCTCGACGGCGACGAGCCGACGGTGGTGCTGGTGCACGGCGCGGGCGGCGACCGCACCGTGTGGCAGCTCCAGACTCGCTGGATCGCGCACCACGGCTTCCGGGCCGCGGCTGTGGACCTGCCCGGTCACGGCGGCACCGACGGACCCGCCCTCGCGAGCATCGAGGAGATGGGGGCGTGGCTGGCCGGGGCGATCGAGGCCCTAGGTCTGGCGCCCGCCCACTTGGTGGGCCACTCGATGGGGACCTTCGTCGTACTGGAGGCGGCGGCCCAGCGGCCCGAGGTGGCCCGGTCGCTGGTGCTCTTGGGCACAGCCGGTGCGATGCCCGTGCACCCGGCGCTGCAGGCCGCGGCCGACGCCGACGATCCCGTGGCCGGGCGTCTCATCACCTCCTGGGGCATCGGCAGCCGTGCCCACACCGGGGGTCACGCCTCGCCGGGAATGTGGCTCATCGGGGGCAATACCTCGCTGCTGGACCGTGCGCCGCCGGGAGTGCTGGCCAACGACCTGGCCGCCTGCAACGCCTACGACGGCGCCGAGACCGCGGCGGACCGGGTGCGGTGCCCGGTGACGCTGGTGCTGGGCCGGGAGGACAAGATGACCCCGAACAAGCGGGCCGCCGGGATGATCGAGGCATTCGGTGACGCCCGCACCGTCTACCTCGACCGGGTCGGCCACTTCCTGCAGATCGAGAGCCCGATCCCAGTCCGCCGAGCCATCGCGGAGGCGCTGGCCGGAGCCTGACTCCGACGGTCGGCCCGGTCGCGCTGAGACAAATGTCACTCGCCGATGACGCGGTGTCATCCCGGCGCGTCGCTACGATCCCACCGTGGCGTCCGGCGCCGTGGCGCGGCCCGAACCCGGCGATGACCGGCCCGGCGATGACCGGCTGGAGGGCGGCCCGTGGATCGAGTCGCGCGGCGACCGTCTCGCAGCGGTCAGGTCGCTGTTGGCCGGCGTGGTCCTGGTCATGGCCTGCAACGGGCTGTTGCGCGTCACTCTGGGAGTGCGCGCCGAGTCGGAGGACTTCGGACTGGTCGTGACCGGCCTGGTGATGGCCGGCTATTTCCTGGGCTTCCTGTTCGGGACCAAGGCAGCCGAGCACTTCATCGCCACCGTCGGCCACATCAGAGTGTTCGGCGCGCTGGCCGCGATGGGCTCAACCTCCGCGATCCTGCACGTGATCTGGATACATCCGCTGTGGTGGACACTTCTGCGGTTCACCTACGGGATGTGCCTGGCCGGCATCCTGGTGACCGTCGAGTCGTGGCTCAACGACATGGCCACCAACGCCACCCGCGGCCGGATGCTGTCGCGCTACATGATCGTGACGATGGGCGGGCTGGGCGCCGGCCAGTTGATGCTCAACATCGCCGATCCTGGAGGCTTCAAGCTCTTCGTGCTGTCCTCCGCTCTGATTTCGTTGGCGCTGGTGCCGGTGTCGCTGTCGGCGTCCACCTCACCGCCTCTGGTCGTGCCCGAGCCGGTCTCGCTGCGCAACCTCGTCAAGATCGTGCCCCTTGGGATGCTTACGGCATTCTGGGTCGGGGTCTCACAGGGCTGCCTCATGGGTCTCGGAGCGTTCTACGCCGCCACCGAGGGACTGTCCACAACCCGGATCTCGCTGTTCGTGGTGTCGCCGATAGTGGGGTCGGCGGTGTTCCAGTGGCTCGTCGGGAGCGCCTCGGACCGGGTGCCCCGCCGCTATGTGATCCTGGTCGTAGCGGTCACTGCAGCCGGGTCCGCGGGCCTGCATCTGCTGGTGGAGCCGGGGTCGCCCCTGTCGCTGCTGCTGATGTTCGTCCACGGCGGCTCGACCTTCCCGTTGTACTCGCTGGCGGTGGCCACCACCGCCGACAGCGTCTCGTCGGCGCAGCTGACCGGAGCGAGCGCCTCGCTGGTGCGAGTCAGCGGGGTGGGCGCGGTGCTGGGGCCGACCCTGGGCGGAGCTCTCATGGCGCTGATCGCGCCGTGGGCGTACTTCGCGATGCTGGTCGGGGCCCACACCGTGATCGCGCTGTACGTCGTGTACCGCATGTTCGTGCAGCCTCCGCCGCCGGTGTCGGAGCAGGGCCAGTTCGATCCCTGGCCGGTGCGGGCCTCTCCGGTGGCCGCCAACCTGCTGCGCCGCCCCCGCCGCAGTTAAGGGCCGAGCGGGTAGGCAATGAGTTCACCAGGAATCAGCGGGGCGGCGAGCGAGGCCGTGGCCCGAGCGGCCCGTGAGCGCAGCGAACAAGAGCGGGAAACACAACCTCTCGTCGCGAGGCGCTCACGGCTTACCCGCCCCCGCCGCGGCTGGCGGTCTGCCGTCCGGAAATCCAGTGACTGATGTGGCTGCTGCCGTAGCGCCTATTGTTCGGACTGGTGAGAACGCGACGGGTGAGCCGTCACCGGCTGTGTTGGGGGCTTGTCGCGGTCCTCGCGTTGATGGCCGGCGCGTGCGGCAGTTCGGGGGACGGCGCCGGAAGCTCCGCAGACTCCGCCGGCTCGGAGAGCACCGGCGGAGTAGGCTCCCCCGAAACAGGCACTGAGAGCACCGAGGCCACGGGCGCCCCGGAGCGGCCCGGCGGGGAGATCGTGCTGGCCGTGGAGCAATGGCCCGAATGCCTCAACCCGATCACGTCCTGCGCCAACGCCTCATGGCTGCTGTGGTCGGTTCTCGTGCATGTGCAGCCGCCGCTCATGGAGTACGACGAGCGCAATGTTCTGCAAGCCTCGCCACTGCTCAAGGAAGCCCCGTCGCCAGACAACGGCGCAGTGGTGCGTCGCGCCGACGGCACCTTCACCGTGACCTACCGGCTCAACGGTGAGGCCCGCTGGAGCGACGGGACGCCGATCACCAGCACCGATGTGTGGTTCACGTGGCGGGCGGTTCTCGACACCGAGGGCTCGCTCAACACCATCGGCTACGACCTGATCACCGGCGTGAACCACGACGATCCCCAGACCGCAATCGTCACGTTCTCCGAGCCCTACGCGCCCTGGCGCACCCTGTTCGGCGGGATCCTGCCCGCCCACGCCTTCGAGGGCGAGACCGACGTCTCCGGCTACTGGAACGATTCGATCCCGATCTCGGGAGGACCCTGGCGCCAGGAGTCCTGGAGCCAGGAACAACACATCCTCGTCCCCAACGAGAACTACTGGGAGCCCGAGCGGATGCCGCTGGTGGACCGGGTGGTGATGGTCCCCCGGGAGGACACCGACACTGAGATCGTTGCCCTGCAGACGGGCGAAGCAATGGCCGCCTTCCCCCAGCCATTCCCCGGCGCCAAGGAACGGCTCGGCCCGCCGCTGACGTTCGTGTCGGGCGCGGGCACCTTCATCGAGGGCCTCTGGATCAACCAGATCGCCCCGGACCGCCGTTTCGAGCTCACCACGAATGTTCGCCAGGCCCTGGCCTACTCGCTGGACCGGGAGCGGATCGCCGATGTCGCCCTGGGTCCGATCATCGACGATCCGGTGGTGCTGCAGTGCGCGGGCTGGAACCCGGCCTTCGGGGACTGGTGCGCAGACGACTTCGCCCGCTACCGCCAGGACATGGACGCCGTCGAGGGGCTGCTCACTGCAGAAGGCTGGAGCCGTCCCGACCCTGAGGGACTGTGGGTCAACGCCGAAGGCGTCGAACTGGTGCTGCGGTGGAACACCGTGGCCGGGAACAAGCGCCGCGAGGACGTGCAGGCCCTGGTGGCCGAGATGACCAGGCCCTTCGGCATCGGCTGGGAGATCATCAACTACGACGCGGGGGAGCTGTTCCAGAACCGGCTCCCGGCGATGAACTTCGGTCCGGTGGCTCTGTTCGCCAACAGCACGAACCCGGATCCGACCGTGAGCGCCCTCTACGACATCGACGGCATCCCCAGCGAGGCCAACGGGTTCGGCGGCCAGAACTTCATGGCCTACGCCAGCCGGCGGGCCAGCGACCTGGCCTTCGCCATAGACGCCGAGATAGACGAGGCCGCCCGCCTCGAGCTCGTGCGCGAACTCGGGGTTCTGCTGGCTGAGGACGTCCCCTGGGTCCCGCTGTACGTGTTGCCCAACCTGCTGGCCTGGAACCCGGAGGTCTTGGACGGACCGGGCCAATGGGTGTCCAGCGTCTATGGGGGCTTCTACGACATATACGACTGGACCGTCGTCGGGTGAGCTTCGTGGACCATTGTTGGGTGGTCCGCTTCGACTCGCGTCGGATCAGCTGCCGTTGACCCGGTTGGCTGAGCCGGCTGGCGAGCAATTGGCGTGATCCGCTACGCGCTGCGGCGTCTGGCCGTCACCGCGCCGATCCTGCTGCTCATCTCCCTGGCCACCTTCTGGGCCGCGGGCAAGATCTCCAGTCCCGCAGCCCAGATTGCGGTCAACCCTCGCATCAGCGCCGAGGCCCGACGGGCCTACGCCGAGTCCCTGGGCCTCGACGACCCCTTCGGTGTGCGCTACCTGAGGTGGCTGGCCAACCTCGCCACGGGCGACTTTCGGCACGTCGCTGGTGCGCAACGGCCAGGACGTGTGGCCATTCGTGGAGAGGGCCATGGCCAACACGTTGCTCCTGGTGTCTGCGGCTGTGGTGCTGTCGCTGGGTGCGGGTCTCACCATCGGCACGCTGTCGGCGGTCCGCCGCGGCTCGCTGATCGATCACGGGGCCACCGCGGTGTCGTTTCTGGGGATATCGATCCCGGTGTTCTGGCTGGGGTTAATGCTGCAGCTGTTCTTCGGCCTGTATCTCGCCAACTGGCTGGGAGTCGGGCCGCTGCTGCCCACCGCCGGCAGCTACTCGCCGGGCCAGCAGGGCTTCGACCTAGTCGACCGGGTCCGCCACCTGGTGCTGCCGGTGATGGCGCTGTCGCTGCAGCTCGTGGCGGGCTACAGCCGCTACATGCGGGCTTCGATGCTGGACGTGATGGGATCAGACTTCATCCGAACGGCTCGGGCCAAGGGTGTCGGCGAGCCCGCGGTCCTAGTTCGCCACGGCGTCCGCAACGCCCTCATACCCGTCACCACGCTGGCGGCCGTCGACGTGGGCCTGCTGGTCGGCGGGCTCATCGTCACCGAGCGGGTCTTCCAGTACCCGGGAATGGGCCTGCTCTTTCTCGACGCTCTCAACTCCGGCGACTACCCGATCTTGCTGGCCACCGTCATGATCGTCGCGACCGCGGTGTTCGCGATGAACCTGGCCGCCGATCTTCTCTACGCGGTGCTCGACCCGAGGATCCGTCATGGCTGAGACCGGTGGCGGCACCGGCGCGACGGGCGTCCTCGGCGGTGAGGAACCGGCCCATGCGCAGGCTCCGGAGTGGCTCGCAGTGCTGAGGCGCTTCCGACGCCACCGGACGGCGGTCTGGTCGGCCGCGGTACTGGCGGTTCTCGTGGTGTGCGCCGCGCTGGCCGAAGTCATCGCGCCCCACACCGCAACCGAGCAGCACCTTGACCGCATCCTCGAGCCACCGGGCCGGGACTTCCTGTTGGGAACCGACACCCTCGGGCGCGACAACCTCAGCCGGGTCCTCTACGGAGGCCGGGTCTCGCTGCTGGTCGGTGGGGCGGTGGCGTTGATCAGCGGAGTGGTGGGGACCTTCGTCGGACTCGTGTCCGGCTACTACGGGCGATGGGTCGAGTCGGCGCTGATGCGCTTTGCCGACACCATGCTGGCGCTTCCTGGTCTGATGGTGGTGATCATCGCGGCGCGGATTCTCGGCGACGGGGTCTGGGAGGTCGTGGTTGTTCTGGCCGGTATCACCTGGATGGTCCCGGCCCGGATCGTGCGGGGCAAGGTGTTGGCGCTCAAGCAGCGCGAGTTCGTGGAGGCAGCCAGGGCGCTGGGGGTTCCCAATCGCAGGATCATCGTCCGCCACCTGCTACCCAACATCGCGGTCGAGATCATGGTGGCGGTGTCGCTCAGCGTGGCCGCAGCCATCCTGGCCGAGTCGACCCTCAGCTTCCTAGGACTCGGCGTGAGCTCGACCCGCACGGCCACATGGGGCAACATGCTGGGCGGCAACGAGGGGTTCGTCAGCACTGCGCCGTGGCTGGTTTGGGCTCCGGGGCTGGCCATCGTCGTCACCGTGCTGTGCGTGAACTTCATGGGCGATGGCCTGCGCGACTCGCTCGATCCGACCCAGGACCACCGATGAGGCATCAGGGCGGCGCTTCGAACGCGGTTGGCCGCCAGCAGACCACGGGCACACCGTTGCTGGCAGTGCGGAACCTTCGCACCGAGATCGACACCGAAGAGGGCACCATCGTCGCGGTCAACGACGTCAGCCTCGACCTGTTCGGCGGCGAGGTGCTGGCCGTCGTCGGCGAGTCCGGGTGCGGCAAGACGATGCTGGCCCTGTCGATCCTCGGCCTGCTGCCGGTCCGGGCCCGGATCGCGGCCGGCGAGGTGCGGCTGGCGGGCGAGGACCTGCTGGCGGCCTCTCCGCTGCGCCGTCGCCGGGCGCGGGGCGCCGAGATCGCCATGATCTTCCAGGATCCACTGACCGCGTTGAACCCGGTGCAGCGGGTGGGCGATCAGATCGCCGAGATGATCAGGGCCCACCGGCCGCTGCGCAGGACAGAGGCCCGCTTGCAGTCGGTAGAGCTGCTCGAGCGCGTCGGCATCCCCGATGCCGACCGGCGGGCCCGCTGCTATCCCCACGAGTTGTCGGGCGGGATGCGACAGCGGGTGATGATCGCAATGGCCATCGCGCTGGACCCCGCCGTGCTCATCGCCGACGAGCCGACCACCGCACTGGACGCGACCGTGCAGGCCCAGGTGCTGGAGGTCCTGTCGGAAGTGAGGCACCGCATGTCGGGGGCCATGATGATCATCAGCCATGATCTCGGCGTGGTCGCAGGCGCGGCCGACCGGGTGATGGTGATGTACGCCGGGCACTGCGTGGAGCGGGGCGACGTCCATGACGTGTACCACCGGGCCAGTCACCCCTACACGGCCGGCCTGCTCGCCGCAGTGCCCCGGCTGGACAGGGCCGCCACCAGGCTCACGCCCATTGCCGGCTCGCCTCCCGTGCCGGTCGGTGCCGCGCCGGGATGCAGCTTCGCGCCCCGCTGTCCGATGGCTACGGAGATCTGCAGCCACCAGGAACCTGAGCTGCGAGGCCCGCAGGACCAGCCGGCACCCGCGGCGTTGATGGGGCCGGCGGTGGCCTGCCACCACTCCTCCGTCGACGGTCGTAGATCAGAGGCCGAGCGACTGGGCGCGACTCATCAGACGACTTCGCGAGGCGCTGAGCGAGGCCGTGGCCCGAGCGGCCCGTGAGCGCAGCGAACAAGAGCGGGAAACACAACGCCGCACCGCAGGCGCTGGCTCGTGCCCACGGCACTTCTCAGGGAGTTGCCACTAGCATTGCTGCCGCAGGTCGCGCCGGGTTGCATTGAAGGGAGCGCAGGCATGGCGGGTAGAGGTTCGACAGCTTGGCACGCTTGGGTCGAGGCGGTGTTCGAGGATCCGATCAACCGGTCGAGGCCCCGGGCGCTGAGAGCCTTGGCTGAGTGGGCGGCCGTCTCTGTGTCGGTCCACGCTGACGTCTATGCAGGAATCTCCGCCGGGTACGCTGCGGTGTCGCGTGCGGCTGAGTCCCCGGAGGCAACCGCGCATGCGGCCCGCCTGGCCATCTGGCACGCAGTGACATCGCTGCGCGAGACCAGTCCCGACGACGTCGACGTGTGGCATTTCGAACTGCACGCCGCCGGCAAGCTAATAGGCCTTCGCCTTCCCGCCCGGCCCCATCTGGCCGACTTGTCTGCAGCCAGCTGACCGGCGTGTAGCTAGCTGATTGGCCCGTAATCGGGTGACCGGCCCTTCTGCTCAGCCGATCTCGTCGGGCATCTCGGCCTTGCGTCGAGCCATGTAGTCGAGCAGCTCGGCATCCACCGCTTCGTCGATGGGGGGCGGCTCGTAGTCGGCCAACAGCTGCTTCCAGCGGACGTTGGCTCGCTGGGCCGCCGAAAGCGAGCCCTCCTCGGTCCACTGCTCGTAACTGGCCGCGTCGGAGACGTCTGACCGCCAGAAGGCGCTCTCGAAATTGGCCAGCGTGTGCGGGTTGCCTAGGAAATGGTCGCCGTGCGCGTTGTTGCGGAACGCCTCCATGGCCTGGCCGTTGTCGCTGACGTCGACCCCCCGGGCCCACACCTCCATGGCGCCGAGCTGGTCGGCGTCCAGGATCAGCTTCTCGTAGCCCAGGGCCAGGCCACCCTCCTGCCAGCCCGCGGCGTGCAGCACGAAGTTCACCCCCGCCTGCATGGTGGGCAGCAGGGTGTGGGCCGACTCGTAGGCCGCCTGCGCGTCGGGCAGCTTCGACGACGTGAACTGCCCGCCGGAGCGGAACGGCACCCCCGCCCGGCGGGCCAGCGACGCCATCACGTAGATGGCCTGGCCGGCTTCGGGCGTGCCGAAGGTGGGCGCCCCGGTGGCCATCGACATCGACGAGGCGAACGTGCCGAACACAACCGGGGCCCCGGGGCGGACCAACTGCAGGTAGGCCATGCCCGACAACGCCTCGGCCAGGGCCTGCGCGGCCAGTCCGGCCACCGTCACCGGCGACATCGCTCCGGCAAGGATGAACGGGCTGATGATGCAGGCCTGGTTGGCCCGGGCGTAGGTGGTGGCCGCGCCCAGCATGGTGGCGTCCCACCGCATCGGGGAGGAGGCGTTGATGAGCGACGTCATGACCGTCCGGTCGGCTAGATCGCCGCCGAAGGCGATGCGGGCCATCTCGACGGAGTCGGCGGCCCGCTCGGCTGCGGTCACCGAGCCCATGAAAGGCTTGTCGCTGTAGCGCAGGTGGGTGTACACCATGTCGAGGTGGCGCTTGTTCACCGGCACGTCCACCGGCTCGCACACCGTGCCCCCGCTGTGGTGCAGTTGCGGCAGGGCGTAGGTGAGCTTCACCACGTTGCAGAAGTCCTCCAGCGTGGCGTAGCGGCGGCCCCGGTCCAGGTCCATCACGAACGGCGAGCCGTAGTTCGGGGCAAACACGGTGGCGTCGCCGCCCACCTTCACGCTGCGAGCTGGGTTGCGGGCGTGTTGTGTAAAGACGGCGGGCGCGTTTTCCTGCACGATCTGGCGGCACAGGCCGGGCGGGAACCGCACCAGTTCCCCGTCGATGTCCGCGCCCGCGGCCTTCCACAGATCCAGGGCTTCGGGGAAGTCCTGGAAGGCGATGCCGACCTCCGACAGGATCGTCTCGGCGTTGCGCTCGATCTGCTCCAAGCCCTCGACGTCGAGTATGTCCACCGGCGGCACCCGGCGAACCAGGTACGGCGCCGTCTCCACTGATGCGGCCCTCGCGGCCCGACGGCCAGCTCGGCCTCCGCCTCTGCGCCCTCGTTCCTCCTTCATGGTGCCTCGTTCGTCATTCTGGATTCCATAGTACGTTTCTGGGATTATCCCAGGTTTCTACTAAAATTCACGCGGCGGGGCGGGGTCGGCGGTGCCGGCGCCTGCCTTGGTCGTGGTTCGCCGCGGGAGCCTGGGGCAGGTCGATCACAGAGGCCAGATGCGGGGTGGGGTCGGTGTCGTGGGGCAGCGCCATGGCGGCCACGAACAGCTCCTGGAAGCGGGGCTCCGTGGCCGTCTCGATCTTGATGACCGACCGCACCAGCCGTTCGATCTCAAGGCGCTGCTCGCCCGACAGCAGCATCCGCACCGCCCCCACGCCCGATGCGTTCCCGGCGGCCCGCACCCCGCCGGGAGGGGTGTCGGGAACCAGGCCGAGCACCATGGCCCGCACCGGGTCGATGTGGGCCCCGAACGCTCCAGCCAGACGGATGTCGGGCACCTCGTCGACACCTCCGTGCTCGCGAAGCAGGTCGATTCCGGCCCGCAGCGCGGCCTTGGCCAGCTGGACGGCCCGCACGTCGTTCTGGGTGATCGACAGCCGGATCGGCTCCCACTGGATCACGTAGCTGAACGTGCGCTCGTCGGCCACGATGCGCGGCGACCGGCTGGTCTCCGAGGTGATCACGCCATGGCGATCCATGATGCCGGCCAGGAACATCTCGGCGATCACCTCGATGATGCCCGAGCCGCACAGGCCCGACACCTCCAGCCCCGCCCGGTCCAGCTCCTCGGAGAATCCCGGCTCATCGGACCACATGTCGCAGCCGATGACCTGTAGTCGGGGCTCCCAGGTGTCCGGGTCGATCCGGAGCCGCTCCACCGCGCCCGCGGTCGCCCGCTGGCCGCAGCTGATCTGGGCGCCCTCGAAGGCTGGACCGGTCGGGCTCGAAGCCGCGAACACCCGCTGCCCGTCGCCCAGCACGATCTCGGCGTTGGTGCCCACATCGACCACCAGCATCGGGGTGGCAACCCGGTGAGGGCCCTCGGCCAGAGTGGCCGCGGCCGCGTCCGCACCGACATGCCCGGCGATGCAGGGACCGACGTACAAGGCCGCACACGGCAGCCCGATCCCGATCTCAGCGGCTACGCCCCGCACTGCGGTGGCCGTGGCGAGAGTGAACGGCGCCGCTCCCAGCGGGGTGGGATCCAAGCCCAGCACAAGATGGTGCATGATCGGATTGCCCACCACGACCAGGTCATGCACCTGGCCGCGGCCCACTCCGGCCTGCTCGCACAGCTCGCCCACCAACTCGTCGATGGCGCCGCGCACAGCCGCGGTGAGCTTCGCCTCGCCGCCGGGATTCATCATCACATACGACACCCGGCTCATGAGATCCTCGCCGAAGCGGATCTGGGGGTTCATGCGACCCGAGGCCGCGGCAACCTCACCCGACGAGAGCTCGAGCAGATAGCCGGCGATGGTGGTGGAGCCCACATCCACGGCCACCCCCCAGGCCCCGTCGGAGTATCCGGGCCGGACGTCGAGCACGGTGCGGCCATCGTGCACAACTACTGTGACCGACCCCTCCCCGGCGGCAATGGCCGAATGCAGGCGAGCCAGCACCGGCACACCGAAGTCGACATCGGCCAAGCCCCAATCATTGGACAGGGCCTCGGCCACCAGGTCCACCTCGGCTGCCTCGAATCCGAGCACAACCTCGGGCACCTCCACGTAGTGCAGCGTGACCACCGGGTCGATGACCACCTCTGCGAGGTCGATCGACTTGCGGACCACGGGCCGATGGACCTGGCTGGCGGCGGGCACGTCGATGACCGCGTTGCCGAGTACCACCGCCTGGCAGCCGAGGCGGCATCCCTCGGCCAGGGGACGCCGGCCCCGGTAGCGCAACTCGGTGGGGCCGGGCTCGGACAGGACGTCGACCGCGGTGGGGGACACCTGGCAGCGCCCGCACAGCCCCCGTCCCCCGCACACCGAGTCGAGATCCACCCCGCCGGCTCGGGCCGCGTCGAGCACGGTTGCCCCGGCCGCCACCGAGGCGCGTATCCCCGAGGGGTTGAACACGACGCTGTGCATGTCGTGCATCCGCTCGGCCTCTGGGCTCAGGCGCCGCGGCGACGCCCGCTCCGCCGTCTCAAGCCGACCGTGTCGGGATCCCGGTGCTCCCTGATCCATGCGGCGCAGTCCCGATCGTGCCCGGCCAGCACATCCGCGGCCAGCACGGCGTTCTTAACTTCCGGGTGCATGGGATTCATGATCGCCGATGTCAACCCGGCGACGATGCCCATCGACAGGAAGGTCCCCGTGATCATGTGGCGGGCCGGCAGACCGAAGCTCACGTTGCTGGCACCGCAGGTGGTGTTGACCCCCAACTCGTCGCGCAGACGCCGCACCAGATGGAACACCTGGCGTCCGGCTGTGCCCATGGCCCCGATCGGCATCACGAGCGGGTCCACCACCACGTCGGCCGCGGCGATGCCGTGGTCGGCGGCCCGGTTCACGATCTTGCGGGCCACCTCGAAGCGCACGTCGGGGTCCTCGCTGATGCCGGTCTCATCGTTGGAGATCGCCACGACGGCGGCGCCGTGCCGGGCCACCAGGGGCAGCACCCGCTCCAGCACCTCCTCCTCACCGGTGACGGAGTTGATGAGGGGCTTGCCCTCGTACACCGCGATGCCGGCCTCGAGGGCCTCGATGATGGAGGAGTCGATGGACAGGGGCACGTCGGTCACGCTCTGCACCAGCTTGATGGCCTGAGCCAGCAGGGCCGGCTCGTCGGCGAGGGGGATCCCTGCGTTGACGTCGAGCATGTGGGCTCCGGCCGCGGCCTGGGCGATGGCGTCGGCCTCGACCCGGCCGAAGTCGCCGTTGCGCATCTCCTCGGCCAGCAGCCGCCGTCCCGTCGGGTTGATGCGCTCGCCGATCATCACGAACGGGCGGTCGAAGCCGATGACCACCTCCCTGGTGGCCGAGCTGACGACTGTGTCGGTCACTGGGGGTCTCCTCCGAACTGGCTGCGGTTCTCGGGCGCCCGCTCGGCCTCTTGGAGCGTGCGCCCGGGATCCCAGCCGCCCGTCTTGACGAACTCGTCGAGGCGCTCCCGGGGGAAGGCCTCCTCCAGTTCGGCCGCGGCCGCCATGGCCGCGCCCTCGGGATCGTCGGCGTCTCCGGGGATCAAGGTGCGGCGCCACTCGCCCACGTACTGCGAGGCCTGGGTCTTGCCGGCCACCATGGCGGCCCGGTCGATGGCCCTCTGGAAGCGGCGGGGGAGGATGCGCTGCGCTCGCTCGGCGCCCGAACCGCCGTTGACCTGGGCGGGGATGTCGCGCCAGCTGATCAGCACGAGGCTCCCGTCGTCGCGGCGGCGCCTGCGGCCGCTGCGCCCCTCCGGCGGGCTCATGCCGCCTCGACACCGGCGGTGCCGGCCAGCTCCACGACTTGCCGCTGGAGTCCGCCGATGCCGGTGAAGATCCGCTCGCAGCGAAGGCCGAGACGAGCCGCGGCCTGCTCGGCGGCGCGGGCCAGACGGTCGTCGTCGGTCTGGGCCAGATGGACAACCCGGGTGTAGTTGCCGAAGTAGATCTTGAGCAGCTCCGGGTGCTCCGAGATGCCCAGGCCCTTCATGATGAGGCGATCGAAGTGCCTCACCAGATAGTCGGTGAGGTAGAAGGTGCCCAGTTCGGACTCCTGGAGGTCGGCGAAGGCCGTCGAGCCTGCGTACAGCTCGTAGCAGTGGGCGCCCGGAAGTCGCTCGACGCTCTCCTCGGAGCACACCCGGTCGAGGAGCCCGCCCGTGCCGCAGTCCATGTAGCCCACGAGGATCGTGCGGAAGGCGCCGCTCGCCCTGGCAGCTCGAACCCTGTGGCGGACCGCTTCGGGGATCTGCTCGGGGCGGTTGTGCATGATGGCGGGCAGGCACTCCACCTCTAAGTGCTCGCCGCAGTTGCGGGCCGCCACCTCCTGAAGCTCGCGAACCAACGCGCCGCAGCCGATTATCAGCACCCGTCCCTGCGGTGGCGTCGGGTTCATCCGACTAGAACCAGGAAAGGCTGCGTCGCATCCTCACCTGGCGGCGCGACGGGCCGTGACGAGTGTCTTGGCCGTCTCGGAGGCGATGGCGGCATCGCGGCAGTAGGCGTCGGCGCCGACGGCCGCGCCGAACTCCTCGTTGAGGGGCGCACCGCCGACAAGGATGATGAAGTTGTCCCGTATGCCCTTCTCGATCAGGGTGTCGACCACCACCTTCATGTAGGGCATGGTGGTGGTGAGCAGCGCCGACATGCCCAAGATGTCGGGCTGGTGCTCGTCGAGTGCGGCCAGGAACTCTTCGGCATCGGTGTTGATGCCAAGGTCGAACACCTCGAAGCCGGCTCCTTCGAGCATCATGGCCACCAGGTTCTTGCCGATGTCGTGGATGTCGCCCTTGACCGTTCCGATCACCACGCTGCCGATGGGCTCGGCGCCGGTCTCGGCCAGCAGAGGCCGCAGTATGGCCATGCCCGCCTTCATGGCGTTGGCGGCCAGCAGCACCTCGGGCACGAACAGGATCCCGTCGCGGAAGTCGATGCCCACGATGCGCATTCCCGCGACCAGGGCGTCGTTGAGCACCTTGTCGGGCGACCAGCCCCGCGCCAGCAGGATGTTGGTGCCCTCGGCGATCTCGTCGGCCATCCCGTCATAGAGATCGTCGTGCATCTGGGCCGTGAGCTCTTCGTCGTCGAGGCTCGACAGGTCGATGTCGTCTTCGGCCATGTCTGGTCCGGAAACAGGGTTGTCGGTCATCCGCGCAGCCCTCCCAAATGTTGGTTGGAGGCCCGTCTTACGGAAGTCAGCCACATGCCGGTTCCGCACTGTGGACCAGTCCCACGATACGGAACGGACTGTACCACGTTTCCGCGCTAAACCAAGTCCACCCATCGCTGGGCCAGGACACGGACGAAGACGCGCCGGGCAGGTTGCCGGGCAGGTTAGGGTGCTCGACCAGTCGCTGTAGGGAGGTCGTGCTGTCACTTCGGCGGTGGAAGCCCCGGTTCGCTGCGTTCTGTCTGATCATGGTGGCTGCGATCGGCGGGTTGCCTGGATCTGCGGCGGCTGAGACTGACCTGGCAGTGGAGGCCGGCTACGGCAGATTCGGCCACGGCGGCCGGCCGTTTCCGTTGCACATCGAGGTGACTACCGACGCCCTCTTCGTCGGCGAATTGCGTATCAGCAGTCGAGGCTCGGGTCTGGCGATCGCTAGGCCCGTCGAGATTCCGGGCGGCACAACCCGAGAGTTCACGGTCATCTGGGAGGGGAGCCCCTGGGGCCTCGATAGTGCAACGGTCCAGCTCGTCGTCGGCGGTGAGGTGGTCGCCTCGGTGACGGCGCGCCTGGTCGAACGACAGAACGCCGATCTCGTCGGCGTCTTTCCCGTGCTCGCGGACCGTGGCATCCCAGAGCGGGCGCCGCTGCTGTTCGACGCCGGCGAGGCGCTGCTCTTCCCCGTCGATCCTGCCGGGTTGGCGGCGGGTTGGGCAGCGCTGGAGCCGCTTGACATCGTCGTGGTGACGGCGGCCGACCTCCGCGGTCTCGACGGTGCGGGCTTGGATGCGTTGCTGGGCTGGGTGAACCGGGGCGGCCGCCTGCTCGTCGATGAGCCGGCCGGCTCGGAGATCCCGGGCGTTCCCGCGGTGTGGCAGCCAGATGGCACGCAGCCCCGCATGGCCGGCCAGGGCGAGATCATGCTGACGAATGGCAGTGCAGCCTCCGGCAACTGGGATGAGATGTTCGAGCCGGCGCCGACCCGATCGCGCCAAGACGACGAGAATCTGGGCGAGATGGGTGGCTTCTTCTGGGGAGGCGAGCGGCTGAGCTCGTCGCTGGGACGCGACGCCGGCCTCAGCCTCCCCGGCACCCGTTGGCTCACGGCCATCGTCGGCGCCTACATCGCGGTGGCGGGTCCCGGCGTGTGGCTCGTCTCGAGGGTGCTGCGCCGGCCCGGACTCGGTTGGGTCCTGGTGCCCCTGGCAGCCGTCGCGTTCGCGGCCGGCATCTGGATGCTCGGGTCGAGTCTTCGAAATAGCGCCAAGGCCGCCCACGGCACCGTTGTCGAGGTGGCGCCCCGTGGGACCGTGGCCACCACGTACTCGTTGCTGCACTCGAGCGGCGACGGCCGCGACTCCATCTTGCTGCCCCCCGGATGGTCAACGGTGCCCGTGTGGAGCGAGGACCTGCACAATGTGCTCGACATCGTCGACGATGCGTCAGGGTCCACCGCCTCGATCAAGCTCGACGCGGGCGGGTTCACCGTGATCGGGGGACGGGGCGTCTACCCGGGGTTCGATGACGCTCTCGAAGTGACGGCGCGGTCGGCGGACGACGGTCAGGTCGCCGGCACTGTGGTGAACAACCTGCCGGTGGACCTGCACGAGGTCGCCGTCTTCGCGGATCAGGCCGGCATGAACATCGGGACCGTGCCCGCCGGAGCAACCGTGGAGTTCGGCTATCGAGGCCAGGTGGCCAATCCGTTCGAGGGCGAGCCGGGCGAGTTCCGGGTCTGGCGCGGCGCCATACCGCCGGGCTTCTTCGGAGACAGCGGCCGCGAACACAACCCTGGGCCGGTCAACCTCGGACTGTGGAGAGAGCTGACTGCGCAGTGGTCGCTCAACGCGCGACAGGTGGGCCAAGTCGTGGTGGCGGGATGGACCGACGAGATCGCCTCGCCGCTCGATGCCGAGGTGGCTGCGGGTCGGACCCTGCTCGTCACCCGGGGCGCGATCGAGCCCGAAGGCGGTTCCCTCAGCGACCTGGCGGTGCCTCGTGAGATCGTGCGCGGCGCCCGAGATCTCGATACGAATTTCAGGATCTTCGAAGGGTGGGGCGGCAGTGCCATGTTCCGCTTCGTCCTGCCGAAGGATGCAAGCAGCGGGGACCTCGTGCTCGCGGTTCCTCGAAGCCAGCAGCGTGTCGAGCTCTGGACCGGGGCCGACTGGCGCCAAGTCGATCTGGACGGAAACACGAGAGCCGTGCTGCTGCTGCCACCTGAGAGCATTGACAGCGGTCGTGTCTACGTGAAGATCCTGTTCGACTTCGAACGAGGGTTCCCCGCGCTGCGGGAGCTGGCCGTGCGCAGCCCTCAGGGCGATGACGAACTGTCGACGCTGTCCTACGTCGCTGACGACCCGCTCCCGAGCGAGTCGACGCCGTCCGACTCCGCCGAATCGGCGCAGGCGGTTGGCACTCGGACTGGAGTTGCCGGATGAGCGAGACCGTGGGAGTCGAGACCGCTGACTCGGCGACGGCAGGTGCGGTCAGCATCCGGGGACTGAGCAAGCGCTTCGGCAAGTTCGTGGCGGTGGACGGCTTGAGCCTCGAAGTCCCGACCGGGTCCGTCTACGGCTTGATCGGGCCCAACGGCGCGGGCAAGACCACCACCTTCGCGGTTATAGCCTCGCTGCTCAAGCCCAATTCGGGAACAGTGTCGGTTCTGGGCCGCGACCCCGTCGCCTCACCGAGAGAGGTTCGCAGCGTCCTGGGCTACATGCCCGACACCCTCGGCGTGTACGCGGATCTCGACGTCGACGAGTATCTGCGCTTCTTCGCAGCGGCGTACAAGATTCCCGCTCGGGCTTGGCCCGGCCTGCTTGACGGGTTGCTGGAACTGGTCGCCCTCGAAGGCAAGCGCACATCGCGGGTGGACAGCCTGTCGCGAGGCATGAAGCAGCGCCTGAGCCTCGCCCGGTCCCTTGTCCACGATCCCGAAGTCCTGGTGCTGGACGAGCCCGCCAGCGGCCTCGACCCCAGGGCCAGGGCGGAACTGCGTGCCCTGCTCGTCCAGCTCTCCGAGATGGGCAAGACGATCGTCATCAGCTCGCACATCCTCTCCGAGATGGAGGACGTGTGCAGCCACATCGCCATCATGCAGTCGGGGAAGATCCTGGCCGCGGGCCGGGCCGGGGAGATCTCCGAACGGCTGACCGGCGTCCGCCGGTTGCGGGCCCGCTACGCGGACGGCACCGTCGAGGAGTTGACCGCCGGGAGTGCGCAGGAGCAGGCCGCGCTCTTGCGACAGCTGGCCAACGACGACACCCGGGCACTGGTGGAGTTCAGTCGCGTCGGTGCCGGCCTCGAAGATGTCTTCTTGAGCATCACCCGCGGAGGCGACGAGTGAGGCCCGTCGCCTCCTGGGTGAACCCGGTCCTCGCCCGGGAGCTGACCGAGCGCATGCGCGGCGCCCGGGCGATGGTCATGCTGTCGGCATACCTGGGCGTGCTGGGTCTGGTGGTCGTCCTCGTCTATGGCAGCAAATCGGACGCGGCCGCGGGCCGGTTCGGTGGCTCTCCGGTGACCGAGCTGGCCACAGCCGGCCAGGAGATCTTCGAATGGACGCTGCTGTTCACGATGCTGCTGGTCCTCTTCCTGGTGCCCGGCTTCACTGCGGGATCTGTCGTCGGCGAACGCGAGCGGAAGACCCTCATGCCCATGCAGGTGAGCTTGCTGCGACCGCTGAGCATCGTGTTGGGCAAGCTCGGTGCCTCGGTGGTCTTCACCCTGCTGCTGGTCCTGGCCACGCTGCCCCTGCTGACGGTGCCCTACCTGATCGGCGGCGTCACGTTTCCGGAGATCGTTAGGGGCCTGGCCATGGTGATGTTCACCGCGGTCGGCGTCGCCGCTGTCTCCCTGGCCTGTTCAACGTTCATGAAGCGTGTCCAGACCGCGACCGTGCTGTCCTACGGCATGATCCTGATGCTCTGCGTAGCGACGGTCGTGGCGTTCTTCGTCATCCGCGCCATCGACGAGTCCCGAAACCTGGGTCCGGGCGACGCACCTCTGATCATCATGGCTCCAAACCCGGTGGCGGCCCTTGCTGATGCCGTCACCGCAGAGCCCGACTTCTTCGGCGGGGAGTTCGGTCCGGGGCGATTCGGAGACGGGATCGGCAACGGTCCGCTCAGCGCCATCCGGGACGCGCTGACCCTAGATCGTGTCTTCAGTGAGGTGATCGTCGACGGCCCCGTCGTCCTCGGGGCCGACCAGACCCTCGTGTTCGAGGAGGATCGTGCCGGCGATCTGCCCGGCGGAGGCGGCATGCCGCTGTGGGCGCAGAACGTGCTGATCGTGGGCGCCCTGGCGGTACTGTCGGTGATGCTGTCGTCGATGCGGTTGCGGACGCCGGCCGACACGGAGCGCTGAGCAGGTGCCGGACCGAGCTGCGGTGCCGGACCGGGCTGCGGTGCCGGACCAGTTACCGGTGCCGGACCAGGTAGCGGTGCCGGACCGGGCTGCGGTGCCAGACCAGGTAGCGGTGTCGGACCAGGTAGCGGAGTTTCTCGCGGCGGTGCGGCGGCGCATCCGAGTGGCGTGGGGGCTGGCTGCCGCCGAGCGTTGGGTGCCCGTCGCGGCCGGCGTCGGGCTGCTGCTCGCGCTCTCGTCCCGGCTCGTCCCATGGGCCTGGCTCGAGCCTGCGGCCTTGATCGTCGGCGCGGGCACGCTGATCGCGTTGACCGTGGGGTGCGTCACCCTGCCGGTCGACGTGGAGGCCGCGGCTCGATCCGCTGACCGCGGGCTGGCAATCAACGACGCCTTGTCCACGTCGCTGCAGTTCGCTGGCCTGACCGGCGTGTTCGGCGACGAGATCCGAGCCCGAGCCGACGCCGCGGCCCGCCGCAGCGACCTCCCGACTGCCGTTCCGCTGAGAGTTCGATGGCGTCCGTGGGTGGCGGCGACCGCGGCGACGCTGGCCGCGTTGTGCGTCGCGTTCTTCACCGACCCGGCGACACATGCCCCCGGTGCGGGTGCCATCGAGCGTGCCGCCCTGGCCTCGGAGGCCGGCGAGTTGCGGGCGCGCGCCGAGGAGCTCTCGGGCGACCCGCTCGCGTCGGCTGATCAGGCCGCTTTGGCCGACCAGCTCCAGCAGTTGGTCGCCCAGCTCGAACAGGCTGACGATGTCGATACGGGTCTGGCCGCGCTGGAACAGGCCCGCAGTGAGCTGGAAGCGGGAATCACCGACTATTTCCTGGCTGAGAAGTCGGCCGTGCAAGGGTTGAACAGGTCCCTCGAGGCTCGGCCGCTCGCCGAGGGTCCCGGCGGCGCGGCCAACCAACTGGAGGCACTCGCTGAGGCGCTCGGCGACTTGTCGGAGCAGGATCAAGCTGCCATGGCCGAGCGCCTCGAGGCGCTCGCGGCCACGCAGACCGCAGGCAACCCTGCCGCGGCCGGGGCGCTCGGATCCGCTGGCGCCGCACTGGCATTGGGCGACCTCGACCGGGCCGCGGCGGCGTTGGGCGCGGCGGCATCGGCCCAGCGAAGCGGCGAGGCGTCGCTGCTGGACCAGACGGCCCGGGCCAACACAGCCGACATGCTGGGCGACGCCGCGGCTCGTCTGCGCGGCTTAGGCGAACAGGCGCAGAGCCAGGGCCAAGGAGAGGGTCAGGGGCAAGGGCAGGGCCAGGGTCAGGGCCAAGGAGAGGGTCAGGGTCAGGGTCAGGGGCAAGGGCAGGGCCAGGGCACTGGGTCGGCGTCGGGGTCGGTGACTGGCGCGAGCGGAGGGACCGGGCAGGGGCAGGGAGGCCAGGGAACCGCGAGCGGGAGCGGCGACAGCACCGAGACGGGCGACCGCAGCGCCCCGACCATCTGGCTGCCCGGCGGTGCCAGCGACATTCAGCGGGTGGAAGGCGCCTCCACCTCGGGCCAGTCGGAGATCGTGGGGCAGGGCCAGGGGATCACCGGCACCTCGGGTGCGCGGGTGCCGGTCGGCGAGGTGCTGGGCTCGTATCTCGACGAGGCCGTCGAGAGCCTGGACCGGGGCGAGGTTCCCCCCGCGGCGCGTGCCCTCGTGCAGCGATACTTCGACGCAATCGCCGGATTCTGAACACACGGAAGGCAGGCAACCAAATGGCAGCCATGAACCCGGACCGCTACGCAGCGGTGGCCGCGGCCATCGAGGCCGAAGTAGGCAAGGTGATCGTCGGCCAGGCCGACCTCGTCCGAGGAGTGGTCGTCTGCCTGCTGTGCGAGGGGCACGCGCTCCTCGAGGGCGTCCCCGGCCTCGGCAAGACCATGCTGCTGCGCACTCTGGCCGACGCGGTCGACGTGGAGTTCGCGCGGGTCCAGTTCACGCCCGACCTCATGCCCGCCGACATCGTGGGCACCCAAGTGCTCGAGTCCGGAGACGGCAGCCGCCGCGACTTCCGGTTCCGGCCCGGCCCGGTCTTCGCCAATCTGGTGCTGGCCGACGAGATCAACCGGGCCACCCCCAAGACCCAGTCGGCCCTGCTGGAGGCTATGCAGGAGCAGTCAGTGACCGTAGGCGGGACGACCCGCCCGCTGCCCCGGCCGTTCCTGGTGATGGCCACCCAGAATCCGCTGGAGATGGAGGGCACCTACCCGCTGCCCGAGGCCCAGCTCGACCGCTTCCTGCTCAAGATCCACGTTCCCATGCCACCGGCCGACGATCTCTTGACGATCCTGGAACGGACCACCGGAACGCACGGGGCGAGTGTCGAGCCCGTCGCCAGCGGCGACGACGTCTCCTCCATGGTGGCGCTGACCCGCGAGGTGCCGATCGCGGGCCACGTCGCCCGCTACGCCGTCGATCTGGTGGTGGCCAGCCATCCGCAGCATGAAGCCGCCCCCGAGTTGGTGCGCCGCTATGTCCGCTTCGGTGCCTCGCCCCGGGGCGCGCAGGCGCTCGCGCTCGCGTCCAAGGCCTCCGCTCTGCTGTCCGGCCGGCCGTCGTCGTCGGTCGAGGACGTCCGGGCCGTCGCGCCCGGTGCCCTCCGCCACCGGCTGGTGCTCGGGTACGAGGCCGCGGCCGACGGCGTCAGCGCCGACCAGATCATCGAGGCCATCCTCCACTCCGTGGGAGAACCCGGCTCCGGCATACGGGGAGCGCCTTAATGGCGCTTCTGCCGGCGGCGCTGCTGGGCCGTCTCGAGCGGCTCCAGCTCGCAACCCGTCGACCGCTGGCCGGTCATCTGGCCGGTGAGCACCGCTCGCCCCGCCACGGCTCCTCGCTGGACTTCGCCGACTACCGCGAGTACCACCCCGGCGACGACTTCCGCCTCATCGACTATCACCTCATGGCCCGCCTCGACGTACTGCTCATCAAGCTGTTCGAGGCCGACGACGAGCTGAACGTCCGGCTGCTGATCGACACGTCGGCGTCCATGGGCTCAGACGGCAAGCTGCTGCATGCGCAGCGTCTGGCGGCCGCGGTCGGGTTCGTCGCTCTGGTGAGGCGCGACACCGTCAGCGTCCACACGTTCCCCGAGGACAGGCCGGCACCGCGCTTCTCGGGCCGGCAGGCGGCCGCGCCCCTTTTCCGCCATCTCGAAGGGCTCGCCGCGAGCGGTCCGACCACGGTGGCGCAGGCTGTGCTGCACCACCTGTCGCGGCCGGGCCGGCCCGGGTTGACACTGCTGGTATCGGACTTGCTCACACCGGACTGGGAGCGCGGCATCTCCCGGCTCCCGGCGAGGGGCGGGGACCTCGTCCTGGTTCATGTGCTGTCGCGGGCCGAACTCGAACCGCAGCTCCATGGCGACATCGAGATCGTCGACCGGGAGACCCGAGAGCGGCTGCAGGTGAGCCTCTCGCCCCAGACGCTCGCCGACTATCGCGCTGGCGCGGTCGCCTGGGCCGACGAGGTGGCGGCCCGCTGCCGTCACATTGGCGCCGCCTACACCCGAACCCTGGCCGGCGATGATCTCGAGCCCCTGCTCTTGAGCCGCTGGCGGAAGGAGGGCGTGCTTCGGTGAGTCTCGCGGGCACCGCAGGGCAGCGCCTCCGTCCCTGCCCTCTCGCGCCGCACATGGAGGGCGTGCTGCGGTGAGGTTCGCGAACCCCGTCGGGCTGTGGTGGGCGCTGCTGGCCGTGCCGGTCGTGCTCCTGCATGTGCTCAAGCCGAGGCGGCCCCGCCAGGTGGTGAGCTCAATATTGCTGTGGCGGGCCGTCGAGCGTCCCGTCACCTCGGCCTCGCCGTTCCGGATGATCCGACCCTCGTGGCTGCTGTTGCTCCAGTTGCTCGGCGTCGGTCTGCTCGCCGTCGCCATCGCCGACCCCGTGCAGGTCGAAGAGACGCGGCTTGCGCCGCACACCGTGTTCCTCATCGACGGCTCCGGATCGATGCTCGCTCTCGACGGCGAGCCCGACCGGATCGCCGATGCCAGAGCCAGGGCCCGCGAAGTCCGCCGCGAACTGCCCAGCGGAGGCACCGCCAGCGTCATCGAGGTCGGCCCGCAGCCCCGAGTGCTGCTCTCGGCGAGCGCCGATGCGGATGCCTTCGACGAGGCCGTCGCGGCGACCCGGGCCACACCGGGCCGTGCCGACTTCGCGGCGGCGTTCGCGCTCGCGGAAGGGCTCGAGACGACCGATGCGGCCATCGGCTTCGTCCTGCTCTCCGACGGTGGTCTGAGCGAGGAGGAACAGCGACTGCTCCCGCCGGGCATGACCTATGAGCAGGTCGGGTCGGCTGCTACCAACCGGGCCGTCGTGGACCTCGACGTCGAAGCGCGACCCACCGAACTTCACGTTCGGGTCACCATCGCCAATCGGGGCGGCCCGGCAGCCACCCAGACGCTGCGACTCGACGTCGACGGGCGCACCCGGGAGCGGGTAGAGCTGGAGCTGGGAGCCGGCCAGACGGTGGTGCACGAGACCGATCTGACCGTCGGCGACCGGGTCGATGCCTTCCTCGAAGGCGAGGACCTGCTGGCCGCCGACAATCGCCGCACCGCGGTGAGCCGGCGACGCCAATCGATCCGAGTGCAGGTCGTGGGCGAGCCCGACCCGTTCCTCGGCGCCCTGCTCTCAGCTGTCGACGGGCTCGCGCTGGTTTCCGACGGGGATCCGGAACCGGCGGACCTGACGGTCTACAACCGGTCTGCGGTGCCGGCGGCCCCCCCGACGCCCTTCCTCGCCATCCGGCCGCCCTCGGGGGCGCCAGGCGTGTCGGTCGTCGGTGAGGCCGCGGCTCCGGCACTGGCGCTGGTGCGCTCCGACGATCCGCTGCTGCAGGGAATCGACCTGTCGGGCCTCGCGGTGGCCACCGCTCAGCAGGTCCGCTCCGAAACGGCCGAAGTCCTGCTCGGCGCGGAGTCAGCGCCCCTGCTGCTTCGGGGGCGAGTCAACGGCGTGAGGTTCGCCTACCTGACGTTCGAGCTGAGCGACTCGAACCTGCCGCTGCAGCTGGCCTTCCCCCTTCTCGGTGACCGCCTGCTGGCCGAGTTGACGGGGGCGGTGCTGCCCCCGTCCTCGATCGAGGTCGGCGAAGCGTTGGCCGTGCCGCCGCAATCGGGCGCAAGGGTGACCGACCCGGCCGGCACGGTGGTCGAGCTTGCGCCGGGGTCGCCCGGGCTCGTCGTCGAGCGTCCCGGCGTGTGGAGCGTCGCGGCCGGAGACCGCCCCGAACTGTTCGTGGCTGTGAACCCCTCGGCTGCGGAGTCGACCCTCACGCCGGTGCCTAGCCTCCCGACCGAGCGCCGGCCCCTGCGACCCGGCGAGTCCCCGCCCAGCAGTACTTCGTCGCTGCGGCCGTGGGTGCTCGTTGCGGCTCTCGTAGCGGTTGCGGCCGAGTTCCTGCTCGCCCGCCGGCGGGTCGGCGTTGGACCGCGTCAGTGGAGGCTGGCCGCAGTGGTCCGGCTACTCGTCATGCTCGCACTGCTCGGAGCACTCCTCGACATCGGATTCGACCGCGACGCGGGCGATGTCGCCACTGTCTTCGCCGTGGACGCATCGGACTCGCTCGGCACCCGGGGACGCAGCGACGCGATCGAGTTCGTGCGGGACGCGCTGACCGCCCAACCCGGCGGCTCGCGGGCCGGTGTCGTCATGTTCGGCGGTGACGCCCGCATCGAGCTGCTGCTCCAGCAGCAGGCGTCCCTGGCCCAGCCGTCGGTCAGGATCGATCCCTCGCGATCGGACCTGGCGGCTGCACTGCGACTCGCCGGCGCCATCCTGCCTGCGGACTCCCGGCGGCGCGTGGTGCTGGTCAGCGACGGCCGCGCCACTGTCGGCGACGCCGTGCGGGAGGCGGCCCGGCTGAGGGACGAAGGCATTGCGGTGGACACGGTGCTGGTCGACACTCCCGGAGCCGCGGACATAGCCATCGGCGCAGTGCACACCCCGAGCCGGGTGTCGGCCGGGGAGTTGGTCCCCATCGACGTGAAGCTCCAATCCACTCTGGCCGGCCCGGCCGTCGTCACACTGCGTGTAGATGGCGAGGTCGTAGCCGCTCAGCGTGTGGACGCGGTGGCCGGTGCCCAGAGCGTGACATTCACCGATCCTGCGGCCGGCGGCGGGCTGCGTCGCTACCAGGTGGACGTCGAGAGCCGCGACGACGGCGTCACGCAGAACAACACCGCCTTCGCCGCGGTCGACGTCGGAGGGCATCCGCAGCTGCTGATGGTGGAGGGCGCGGCCGGAGACGGAGCCGAGCTCGGCGCCGCTCTGGAGGCCGGCGGCTTGGAGGTCGACACCGTGTCGGTGGTCGAGATTCCAGAATTGGACGAGCTGCTCTCGTACTCGTCCGTCCTGCTGGTGGACGTGAACGAGCGCCAGTTGTCAACCCGCCAGGTCGGAGCCTTGAGCGGCGCGGTGCGCGACGGTGGCAGGGGACTGGTGACCATCGGCGGGAACCGGTCCTACGGACTTGGCGGCTACTACACGAGCGAGCTGGAGCGGCTGCTGCCCGTTGTCAGCGAGATCCTGGATCCCAAGCGGCGCCAGACCGTGGCCGAAGTCCTGGCTATCGACACCAGTGGATCGATGGGCGCCTGCCACTGCTCGGAAGGGCAGTTCGCCAGCAATCGGCTCGACGGCGGCGTGAACAAGACCGACATCTCCCGGGCCGCGGCCGCCCGCACCATCGCCGCGCTGGGCGAGAACGACGAAATCGGCGTGCTCGCGTTCGACGTCGAGGAGCGATGGGTGCTCGACCTTCAGAAGCTGCCCGCCCAGGAGGTTGTCAACCAGGGCCTCGCCGCGCTCAGCCCGGACGGCGGCACGAACCCCTCAGGCTCGCTTGACGCTGCGGCCAGCGCGCTGCGCGAGAGCAACGCGGCCCTCAAACACGTCATCTTGTTCACTGACGGGTTCACCTCTCCGGGGCTGCTGGCGGATTTGGCCGACGACGCCTCGGCGCTGGCCGCCGAGGGCATCACCGTGTCGGTCGTGGCCACGGGCGAGGGCGCGTCCTCCGATCTCGAAGCCGTGGCCGAGGCTGGCCGGGGCCGCTTCTACCCGGGCCGGGATCTCCAGCTGGTCCCGGAGATAATCATGGACGAGGCCGTCTTGGCCTCCCGCGACTTCGTCAACGAAGGCGAGTTCCTTCCCACGATCACGTCATCGCGGCCGGTGGTCGCCGGCCTCGTGGAATCCCCGCCGCTGCTGGGGTATGTGGCCACGACCGCGAGGCCGCGTGCGCTCACCCTGCTGGAGATCGGGCCTGACGGGGATCCGCTGCTCGCTCGATGGCAGGTGGGACTGGGCACGGTGACATCGTGGACGAGCGACGCGTCGGACCGCTGGTCGCAGCTGTGGACGGACTGGGACGGCTACGTCGGCTTCTGGTCCCGAGTAGTGCGCGATACCTTCCCGTCGCTCTCCGACGGCACGACAGTCGCCATTGACGACGGCGTCCTGCGCATCCGGGTGGAGACCGTGGGCGGCTTCGGCGACGACGCGGCCGCGGCGGCACGCATCACCGACCCCGCCCTGGCCAGCCGGGAGGTCGCGCTGAGCCGGGTCGGTCCCGACACCTTCGTGGGCGAGTTGAGCGTGGACGAGGCCGGGGTCTACGTGGTGGGGACGACGGTGGTTGCCGCCGATGGATCCACCACCGGTGGCACTGCGCTGGCCAGCCAGTCCTACGGGCGCGAGTACGAGCCCGGCGCTCCCGACGGGTCTCTGCTGGCCCGGGTGGCCGAAGCCGGTTCGGGGCGAGCGGGCATCGAGCCCCCGATGGCCTTCGAGATCGCCGGACTGCCGGCGGGCCGCTCCCGCGTGGCACTCGGCCACTGGCTGGTGCTGGCCGCCGCGCTGCTGTTCGTGGTGGCGGTCATCCTCAGCCGCCTCACTCTGGCGCCGTCAAGCGAGGCTGTGCCAGGCCGGTGGCGATCCAGGTGGCCGCGTCGGGACCGGCCCGGCCCGGACCCGGCCGACGCGGAGGCTCCAGACCGGACGAGCTCGATGGCCGAAGAGGACTCGCGGCTCCTCGAAGAGCTGGCCGAGGACAGCGAGTCGACCCGATCCAGCACGGTCTCGACCCTGCTGGAGCGGACCCGAGACAGGCGCAGGCGCGACCACGAGTGACCCGCTCAATCTCCGGATGCGGCCACATCCCGGGGTCTGGAGGCCGTGCCTGCCTGCCGCGCACGGCTCATGGCGGCGTGGAATGCGACCATTAGCCCGCCGCCGGCGAGGAGCACCGACCCCCACCACACCCACATGACGAGCGGAGCGACCGACACGCGGTAGAGGGCGGCCCCGGAGTCGGACGCCGTCCGCAGCACCACCTGGATGTCGCGGGCGGGACGGGAGTGCAGGGCGGTCTCCGCGAGCAGCACGCTGCGATCCGGGAACGCCACCAGCGAAGGGCGGAGCGTGGCCACGATGTCGTCGCCGTCGCGTACCTCCACCGTGGCGACCACCGCGTTCGATCCCGGGGTCGGTCCCCCGGTCACCTCAACGCCGACATGGCGGAAGGACCGTCCCCCAACCTCGATCTCCTCGCCGACGTCCAGTCCGACCGTAACCCGGTCTGCCTGGGTTGAGCCCGCGACGCCGATCAACAGGACCGCGAATCCGAGGTGGCCCACCCGCATCGGCCAGCGCCCGCGCCCCTGCGCCCGCAGTCCGTAGACCAGGTTCACCAGCATGGCGCCGACCCCGGCCGCCACGCACAGAGCGAAGGGCGCACGGGTTCCCGCGGCCGCAGCCGCGATCACGCCGGCCAGGGCGCCCAAGGCCGGCCAGAATGTCGCCCGACCGCCGACGACGGTGGCGGTGGCGCCCAGAGCCACGATGGCCAGCGGGGCGAGAAGCGTGGCGTAGTACTGGCCCGTCACGAGCGGCTCGCCCGGTGCGGGTATCGGATAGAGCACTCCGACCAGGACGAGCACGGCCGCTGCTGCGGCCAGCACGCCAGCCGCGATGCGCCCCAGCACCAGTGGAGGCTGCCGCCAGAGAGCGCCCCGGCCCGCCCCGGCAACTCGGGCTTGCGCCGGCCGGGGCCACTGGTGCTGTCGCCGTGACCGTGAGCCAGCCGCGGCGAGCATCGCCACAACCGCGGTGGCCACGATCAGGCCCAGCAGGATCCACGAGACCCGCGCGTCGTCCGCGAAGGCATGCACTGAGCCGCCGACACCGCCGCGGGTGACCGCGGCAGCCACCAGGACTGTCACCCACGGCAGTGCGCACAGCAGCCGGACGATGCGCCCGTGCCGGGGCTGGCCGACCGCGTGAATCGCCGCGACGGCGAGCAGCCAGGCGACGAGGATGCCGTTCTCGACCGGATCCCAGCCCCAGAACCCGCCCCAGCCCAGCTCGACATACGCCCAGTTGGATCCGGTCGCGAGCCCGACCGTCAACAGGGCCAGGCTGAGGCCGAGCCAGCCGCGCAGCTCCCGCCGTGTCCCGGGGTTGAGCGGGGACGCCACCGCCACGAGGAACGGCACGATCGTGGACACTTGGCCCAGGTACAGCAAGGGCGGGTGGTACAGCATCGCCGGGTGCTCGAGGATCGGCTGCAGCCCGGCGCCCTCGATCGCCGGGATGGCGAGCTGGCGGAACGGGTTGGCTGTGGCCAGAACCGCGCCGGCCAGCACCGCCACGCTCAGGGATCCCCACCGCCCGGCGCTGCGCGCCGTTGGGAGTGGCTGGGTCCAGACCAGCGCGGCCACGGCCGCGGCGACCATGCTCGTGAACAGCAACAGGGATCCGCTGGCCCCGCCCCAGAGGCCCGACAGCCGGTAGAACTCTGACGTGCCGGCCCGGGCATGGTCGGCCACGTATGTGAGCGACAAGTCGAGGGACCACAGCGCTCTCGCCAGTACGACCGTGGCGATGGCTGCACCAGCGGCCATCACCGCGGAAGCGGCCTGAGCGAAGCGCCGCGATCTCGCACCGGCCGCCGTCGCCACCGCCGCGGCCGCACTCACCCAGAGGCAGGCCTGAGCGAAGCCGGTCATCGCAAGACGGTACCCCCCGGTGGTTGAGCTGGAGCATCGCCGTGGCTCTGACGAGCCGTCGGCTGGCGGATACGCGGCGGGCTGGGGGACGCGTAGCCTTGGACGCCATGCCTGCTGCCCCTGAGGCCGACACGCCCCCGCACCGTTACAACGCGACGCTCGCGGCCGAGATCGAGGCCCGCTGGCAGGCGCACTGGAGCGCCAGCGGCATCTACGAGACGCCGAACCCGTCGGAGGCGCTCGCGTCCGGCCGCGGCCCGGCCGGCCCCAAGCTCTTCATCATGGACATGTTCCCGTACCCGTCGGGGTCGGGACTGCACGTGGGCCATCCGCTGGGCTACATCGCCACCGACGTGTACGTCCGTTTCAAGCGGATGTGCGGCTTCAACGTGCTGTACACGATGGGCTTCGACGCGTTCGGGCTGCCGGCCGAGGAGCATGCCCGCCAGACCGGCCAGCACCCCCGCAGCAACACCGGGGCCAACATCGCCAACATGCGCCGCCAGCTCGACCGGCTCGGGCTGGGCCACGACAAGCGCCGGGGCATCGCCACCACCGACGTCGACTACTACCGCTGGACCCAGTGGATCTTCCTGCAGATCTTCAACTCCTGGTTCGATCCCGAAGCCCGGCGGGCCCGGCCGATCGCGGAACTGATCGAAGCTCTCTCCTCCGGCGCGAGGCCGGCGCCCGACGGCCGGTCATGGGACGAACTGAGCGAGGCCGAGCAGCGAGCCGTGGTCGACGGTCATCGCCTGGCCTACGTGGCCGACGCCCCGGTCAACTGGTGCCCGGCGCTGGGAACGGTGCTGGCCAACGAGGAGGTCACCGCCCAGGGCCGCTCCGAGCGGGGCAACCACGAGGTGTTCAAGCGCCCGCTCAAGCAGTGGATGATGCGGATCACCGCCTACGCCGACCGCCTGCTGGAGGACCTCGACCGGCTGGACTGGCCCCAGTCGGTCAAGACCATGCAGCGCAACTGGATCGGCCGCTCCGAGGGCGCCCTGATCTCGTTCGCGGCTGCCAAGTCGCCGGACGGTCCGATGATCGACATCGAAGTGTTCACCACCCGGCCCGACACCCTGTTCGGCACCACCTACATGGTGCTGGCGCCCGAGCATCCGCTGGTGGACGAGCTGACCGCCGACTCCTGGCCTTTGGGGACGCCCGACTCCTGGACTGGCGGGGCGGCCACGCCGTCTGAGGCGGCGGCTGCCTACCGGACCCGGGCCGCCGAGATGAGCGACGCCGACCGCAGCGACTCCAAGTCCGGGATCTTCCTGGGCGTCCTGGCGCGGGTCCCTCTCACCGCGCCCGACCGCGAGGAGTTGATCACCGAGGTGCCGGTCTTCGTTGGCGACTACGTGCTGATGGGCTACGGCACCGGCGCGGTGATGGGCGTCCCCGGCGAGGACCAGCGCGACCGCGAGTTCGCCGAGGCCTACGGCCTGCCGGTCGTACGCACCGTGCAGCCCCCACCGGACCATCCCGCCGACCTGGCCTACACGGGTGACGGTCCCTCCATCAACTCCTTCTTCATGGACGGCTTGGACGTCGAGGCATCCAAGGCTCTGATCCTTGAGAGACTTCTAGAGGCCGGGTTCGGCCGTCCCACCGTCAACTACAGGATGAGGGACTGGCTGTTCAGCCGGCAGCGGTACTGGGGCGAACCGATCCCGGTCGTGCACGACGAGCACGGCCCGCTCGCCCTGCCCGAGGACCGGCTGCCGGTCGAGCTGCCCGAGCTCGTGGACTGGGCGCCGAGGGAGCTGGCCCGCGACTCCGAGCCGGAGCCGCCCCTGGGCCGGGTGGCCGACTGGGTGAGCGTCGAATCGGACCTCGGCCAGGGCACCCGCCGCTACCGCCGCGAACTCAACACCATGCCCCAGTGGGCGGGGTCGTGCTGGTACTACCTGCGCTACCTCGATCCTGACAACGACGACTATCTGGTCGCGCCCGACGTGGAGCGCTACTGGATGGCCGATCCCGAACCCGGCGGCGTGGGCGGTGTGGACCTGTACGTGGGCGGCGTCGAGCACGCCGTGCTGCACCTGCTCTACGCCCGGTTCTGGCACAAGGTGCTCCACGACCTCGGCCACGTCAGCGGGCTCGAACCGTTCAAGCGCCTCGTCAACCAGGGCTACATCCAGGCCTACGCCTTCAAGGACTCCAGGGGGGTATACGTGCCCGCCGACGAGGTCGAGGGCTCCCCGCAGCAGGGGTTCACCCGCGAGGGGCTACCGGTCACCCGCGAGCTCGGCAAGATGGGCAAGTCGCTCAAGAACTCGGTCACCCCCGACGACATGTACGCCTCCTACGGTGCCGACACCTTGCGCCTCTACGAGATGTTCATGGGCCCCATCCATCAGGACCGGCCCTGGGAGACCCGCTCGGTGGTGGGCTCCCAGCGGGTGCTGCAGCGGGTCTGGCGCAACATCGTGGACGAGCAGACCGGCGCGCTCCGGGTGAGCGACGGCCCGGCCGACGACGAGCTGCTGCAGTTGCTGCACCGCACCATCGACGGCGTGCGCTCCGACATGGAGGGCATGCGCTTCAACACCGCCATCGCCAAGCTGACCGAGCTCAACAACGAGCTCACAAAGCGAGGCACGGGCGCACCCCGCGAGGTGGCCGACGCCATGGTCCGGATGCTGGCACCGCTGGTGCCGCACTTCGCGGAGGAGCTGTGGCATCGCCTCTGCGGCGAAGGTGCGGGCTCGGTGACACAGACCCAGTTCCCGGCCGCCGATCCGGCGCTGCTGGTGACCGACACCGTCGAGGTGCCCGTGCAGGTCAACGGCAAGGTGCGGGGCCGGGTCACGCTCGCGGTTGATGCCGGCGAGGAGACCGCAGTGGCCGCGGCGCTGGCCGAGCCGAACGTGGCCGCCCACGTGGGCGGTCAACAGCTGCGCAAGAAGCTCTACGTGCCCGGCCGCATGATCACGCTCGTGGTGTGAGCTTGGGGCGTCACGGGCGGCTGTCGATCTCGCAGGCCCGCCGGATCGCGCTCGCAGCCCAGGGATTCGCCGATCCTGCCCCCGCGGGCACCGTCGACCGCCGCCACCTGCGCCGGGTGATGGGTCGGCTCAAGCTGCTGCAGCTCGACTCGGTGCCGGTGGTGGTCCGCACGCAGTACCTGCCGCCCTTCTCCCGCCTGGGCTGCTACGACCGGGCGCTGCTGGACCGGGTCGCCTACGCCGACGACGAGTGGTTCGAGGCCTGGGCCCACGAGGCCTCCCTGCTTCCGGTGACCAACGAGCCGCTGCTGCGCTGGCAGAAGCAGCGAGCCGAGCAGGGCGACACCTGGAAGGGCCTGGCGGAGCTGGCCCAGCGCGAGCCCGGCTACGTGGCCGACGTGCTGGCGCAGGTGGCCGAGCGTCCCCTGGCCGCGGGCGAGTTGACCGATCCCCGTCGCCGAGACGGCGAATGGTGGGGAGGCCGGTCGCTGGGCTCGATTGCTCTCGACTGGTTGTTCCGGATCGGCGCGGTGGGCATCCGGCGCCGGGGCAACTTCGTCAAGGAGTTCGACTTGCTGGAGCGCATCGTGCCCGCCGAGGTCCTCGCCCAGCCCACCCCCAGCGCCGAGAGGGCCCAGCGTGACCTGCTGGTGCAATCGGCTGAGGCGCTGGGCGTGGGCACCGCAGGCGATCTCATCGACTACTACCGCCTACCGCTTCGCGAGGGGCGGGTCCGGCTGGGTGAGGTGGTCGAGACGGGCGCGATCGAGACCGTGACGGTGGAGGGCTGGCGCGAGCCCGCCTACATGCACCCGGCCGCGAGACTGCCACGCGCCGTGGAATCGGTGACGGTGCTGTCACCGTTCGATCCGGTGGTGTGGAACCGGGCCCGGGCGCTTCGGCTGTGGGACTTCGACTACCGCATCGAGATCTACGTCCCGGTGAACAAACGCGTCTACGGCTACTACGTGCTGCCTGTGCTGGACGGGGAGGAACTGGTGGCCCGCCTTGACCTCAAAGCCGATCGAGCCGGCGGGATCCTGCGGGTGCAGGGCGCATTCACCGAGCCCGGCGTCGCCCGTGGCGCGCTTGCCGACCGGTTGCGGCCGCGCCTGCACGACCTAGCCCGCTTCGTTGGTGTCTCCGATGTGGGCTACGGAGCCCGGGGCGACCTGATGCCCGCTCTGAGCCCCGGCTAGGGCCGGCGGGTTCATCCACGGATAGCGTCTGGGCGGTGAGCATGGCGGTGGAGCCTCGGGATCTGGCCTCGGTTGCGGCCGAGCACGGACCGACCGCCTTCGTGCTGACGGTCGGAGACGACGGGCGAAGCCGGATCATCCATGTGAAGGTGGACATCGACGATCGGGGCGTGATACGAGCCGTAGTGGGCCGCGGCGCGGCCGCCAACGCCGTCGCTCGGCCCGATGTGGTGGTGCTGTGGGCCCCCGCGGCCGACGGGTTCAGCCTCATCGCCGACGGGGTCGCCTCAGTCGACGGCGAGCCCCGCAGTGACACGCCGCTCACTATCGAGGTCTTCTCCGCGGTGAAGCACCGTCCCGCCCCGGCCTGAGCTTCGATCGGCGGGGCGCCGGTAGCGTCGGCTGCCTAGAGGCCGAGCGGATAGGCGGCAGCCCATGAGAATATTCGAGAGGCGCCGAGCGAGGCCGTGGCCCGAGCGGCCCGTGAGCGCAGCGAACAAGAGCGGGAGACAACACGCTTCACCGCGAGGCGCTGGCACCTATCCGCGGGGCTGCCCATGTCGTTTGTGATCCGGCGCCCTGCGGCCCGCTGCGTGTTGCTCGACGGCGCTGGGCGGGTGTTCCTGATCCGCTCCGAAGATCCGATCGACCCTCACAAGCCGGAGTGGCTGGAGATTCCCGGCGGTGGCGTCGGCTACGGCGAGGACTCGGCGACAGCGTGCCGTCGGGAACTGTGCGAGGAGACCGGCATCACCGATGTGGCGATGGGACCGTGCGTGTGGATCCAGTACGTGGAGTACACCTTTTGCGGCATGCGTTTCGAGTCGCACGAGCGGATCCATGTGGCTTGGTGCGACGGCGGCGAGTTCCGGCCCCGCGGCCTCGAGGCGCTCGAGGCGGCCGCCTTCATCGACGCGCGCTGGTGGACTCTCGACGAGCTGCTGGCGAACAGCGAACCCACCGTGCCCGCCCGGCTGCGGGAGTTCCTCCCCGCAGTCGTGGCCGGCGACCTGGCCGACCAGCCCGTCGACATCTCGCCGGAACTGTCGCCGGCCTGACGCAGCCCGGACGCGGCGGGACGGAGCTACCAGTCGTCCTCCCGGTCGGCTCGATCAGCTGCCCTCACTCCGTAGCCGATGATGATCGACGGCAAGAGGAGCACCGAGCCGGCCAGCAGCGCGACGGTCGCGATGGTGGCCGGCGCAGTGGTGAAGCCGGTCGCCAAGCCCGCCGCGAAGGCGGCCAGCGACAGGCCGTACATTCCGTAGCCCGCTCGCCGACCCGTTGACGACCAGCGGCCCAGGCGTTGCCGCCGGGCCAGGACCGGATCGATGGGCTCGGTCATCGGGCCGTGCCCAGAGCCGTGTCCGACAGCGGCAGGTCGTCGGTGTGGTACAGCCAGCAGTGGACGCCCCGGTAGCGGGCCTGTTCGTGCTCGAAGTTGGTGCGATTGGGTGTGAACACTCCGATCTCATACAACGACAACTCGTAGGCCTCGCCCACGAACGCCTCGAACTGCTCGTAGCACACTCGCAGCGCGTAGCCCTGCACGGCGTCGTCACCCGGGTAGACCGCCGGGTAGGGCGCGTCCAACTCCAAGGTGTGGTACACCTCGGCCCAGTGGCTCTGGTTGCAGCCGACTCGGGCTGTGATCGCCAGCCGGCGACCAGATTGCAGTCCCTCCAGCCGGTTGAAGCAGTCGCCTTCGACGAGGCTGTACTCGCTGATGATCTCACCGGCGATGTCCAGCGGATCTATCGGTCCCAGTTCGGTCGATCCAGCGTCGCCGCTGCCGTCGCGGTCGCCGGGATCCTCCTGGCCGCCGCTGCCGGCCGAGAGCGCGGCCACCACGTCGGTTGTACCCGCGGGGTCGGACGCGGCTACTGCCGCGGCGGGGTCGGTCGGCTCCTCTTCGCCGTTCGTGGGTCCGCCGCTACAGGCCGCCAGCAGAGCAATCCCGACGGCACCACCCGCCAGGGGGCCGAGGCAGCGATTGGCAAGTCCCATTCAACCGGAGGCTAGGGGGTGCTGGTGCGACAGTTGGCCCGACCTCTCTACAGTGTGGCTCCGTGCGGCTGAAGGCACTGGCCAGCGAGTTCATCGGGACGGCCTTCCTGCTTGCTGGCGTGGTCGGCTCGGGCATCATGGCCGAGCGTCTCAGCGAGGACGAAGGCGTGGTGCTGCTGGCCAACGCGGCGGCCACCGCCGGCGTGCTGCTGGTCATCATCTACATGTTCGGTCCTGTCTCGGGAGCGCACTTCAACCCGGTGGTAACGCTGGCAGAGGCCACCCTGGGCGACCGGCGCTGGGTCGAAGTTGGGCCGTACATCGTGGCCCAACTCGCCGGCGGCGTGTTCGGGACCATCATGGCCAACCTCATGTTCGACCTCGACGCCGTCAACGTCTCCACCAAGGCCCGCGACGGCTCCCATCTGTGGCTGGCCGAGGTTGTGGCCACTTACGGCCTTGTGCTGGTGGTGTTCATGCTGGTGCGCAGCGGCCGGGCCCAGCTGGTGGCCGGGGCCGTGGCCGCCTACATCGGTGCGGCGTACTGGTTCACGGCCTCCACGTCCTTCGCCAATCCTGCGGTCACTGCGGCCCGCACCCTGTCGGACACCTTCGCAGGCATCGAGCCGGCCTCGGCGCCGATGTTCGTGGCCATGCAGTGTGTCGGCGCCGCGCTGGCCGTGGCGACGGTGCGGTTCCTGTACCCGCGCACCGGCTCGTAGAGTGGCGCGCCAGCCCGCACGCCCGGGAGGCGCCTGATGACAGCTTTGGGCTTCGCCGCTTTCGACGCCGACAACCACTACTACGAGGCGACCGACGCCTTCATCCGCCACGTCGACCCCAAGATGCACAAGCGCTGCATGCAGTGGGCCACCGTCGACGGGCGCGAGCGCCTGCTGGTGGCCGGGCGGATCAACCGCTTCATCCCCAACCCCACCTTCGACCCGGTGGCCAGGCCCGGCTGCCTCGACGACTACTTCCGGGGCCGGATCGCGGCCGCGGACATGCGCGAGGCCTTCGGGAAGCTGGAGCCCATCTCGGCCGCCTACCGCAACCGGGACGCCCGCATAGAGCTGATGGACGCCCAGGGACTGCGGGGGTGCTTCCTGTTCCCGACGCTGGGCGTGGGGATGGAGGCCGTCCTCGAGCACGACATCGACGCGCTGACGGCCGCCTTCGGGGGCTTCAACCGGTGGTTGGCCGACGACTGGGGGTTCTCCTACCGCGGCCGGCTCTTCGCGGCTGGCTATCTGACGCTGGCCGATCCCGACTGGGCCTTCGACGAGCTCGACTGGCTGATCGCCAACGATGTGCGGGTGGTCAACATGAGGCCGTCGTCGGCGCCCGACGGAGCTGGCGGCCGGCGCTCGCTGGGCCACCCCGCCCACGACAAGGTGTGGCAGCGGCTCAACGACCACGGCATCACGGTGGCCATGCACTCCGGCGACTCCGGGTACGGCTTCCTGCTGGAGCACTGGGGCGTGAACAGCGAGTTCGAGTCGTTCCGCTACAACGCGCTCAAGAGCCTGCTCACCTACTCGCCCATCTCCGACGCGCTGGCATCGCTGCTGGCCGAGGGCGTGCTGAGCCGGCACCGCAACCTGCGGGTCGCAACCATCGAGACCGGCTCGGAGTGGGTGTGGCCCTTCGTTCGGAAGCTTGCCAAGACCTACGACCAGCAGCGCCACGCCTTCGAGGAGGATCCCCTGGAGGTGTTCCGGCGCCAGGTGTGGATCTCTCCCTACTACGAGGACGATCTGCCGGCTCTGCGCGACCTGATCGGCGCCGACCACATGCTGTTCGGGTCGGACTTCCCCCATGCTGAGGGCCTGGCCGACCCGGTGTCATTCGTGCACGAGCTCGACGGGTTCTCCGACGACGAGATCGAACTGGTGATGTGCGCCAACGGGCTGTCGCTCACCGAGAGGGCCGCGGCCTAGCCGCCTTGCTCGCCCAATGACGATTCTCGGGGGCGAGAGTGTGCCGTAGAGGCACAATATCGACACCAAGATCGGAGTACGGGTGGCGGCCGCGACGCTGACCGGCGCCGACGGCCGGGTGCGGTGCTGGTGGCCCGGAGACGACACGGCCTACGTCGCCTACCACGACGGGGAGTGGGGCCGGCCCGTCACCGACGACAACCGGCTGTTCGAGAAGCTGTGCCTTGAGGGGTTCCAGGCCGGCCTGTCGTGGCTGACGATCCTGCGCAAGCGCGACAACTTCCGAGCCGCCTTCCGCGGCTTCGACATCGCGGCCGTGGCCACCTTCGGGCCCGAAGACGTCGAGCTGCTGCTGGCCGACGCCGGGATCGTGCGCCATCGCGGCAAGATCGTGTCCGCGATCAACAACGCCCGCCGGGCCACCGAAGTGATCGAGGAGTTCGGGTCGCTGGCCGCCTACATCTGGAGCTGGGAGCCCCAGCGCTCGCCGGATCCGCCGACTGGCGAGGAAGCGCTGCCCGCTTCCACGCCCGAGTCAGCGGCCTTGGCCAAGGACCTGAAGCGGCGGGGATGGAGCTTCGTCGGTCCTACCACGGTGTACGCCTTCATGCAGTCGATGGGCCTGTTCAACGACCACATCGCAGGTTGCTTCGCCCGCTCGGAGTGCGACGCGGAGCGGGCCGCTCTCACCCGCCCCTGACTTCGGAGCTAGTCGGCGACCATCGGGATGGCGGCTACGCCCTCCCGGCGAGCGAGCAGATCCACGGTGCGCTGGTGGATTTCGGTGAGCGCTTCCGATTCGTCCAGACTGCAGATCCCACCATCGGAGACACAGGCCTGGCCCTGCACCCAGACGTCTCGAACGTCACTGGAGCGGCCCGCGAAAACCAGGTTCCAAAGGATCGGGTCGTGCCCATCGGCCAGCGCAACCGGCAGCAGATGGGGCTGCCACAGGTCCACGGTGATCACATCGGCCTGCTTGCCGACCTCGATCGAGCCGACCTCGCCGTCGATCCCGAGCAGGCGGGCACCGTCGATGGTCGCCATCCTCACGGCCTTCTCCGCGCTGACCGCGGTGGCGTCGAGCCGGGTCACCTTCTGCAGCAGCGACCCGATCTTCATGCACTCCCACATGCTGACGGAGTTGTTGGAGATGCCTCCGTCGGTGCCGAGGCCGACCACCACGCCGTCGCGCCAGAATCGTTCCAGCGGCGCGGCCCCGCCGGCCAGCTTCATGTTGCTCACCGGGCAGTGGGCCACGCCGGTGCCGGTCTCGGCCAGCACCGCGATCTCGGCGTCGTCGAGCCAGACGCAGTGGGCCAGCACCGTGCCGGGCCGCAGGATGCCCCGCTGGTTGAACACGTGGACGGGGCGGTCGCCGAAGAGCTCGACGACCACGTCCACCTCCTCGCGCTGCTCGCTGGTGTGGGTGTGGATGCGCACCCCGTAGGCATCGGCCAGCTCGGCCACCCGGTGGAACATGTCCTCGGAGCAGTAGGTGATGTGCTCGAGGCCCAGCCACACCTTCACCCGGCCGCCGCTCGTGTTGTGGCAGTCCCGGATCAGCTGCTCGCTCGTCTCCAGAGTCTCGAAGAAGTGCTTGGTCGGATGGTCGGCCGCGTACGGCACCAGGTTGGCCCTCATCCCCAGGTCGCCTGCCGCCTCGGCGCCCCTGTGAGGGAAGCGGTACATGTCCATGACCGTCGTCGTGCCGCCCTTGAGGGCCTCCATGTAGCTGACCAGGTATCCGAAGTAGGCGTCGTCTTCGGTCAGCACCTGATGCTCGCGCTGGTACTCGGGCAGCCAGTCCATGAGCTGGGCGTTCTCCGAGTAGCCCTTGAGCAGGCTGGAGTGGCTGTGGGTATCGATGAGGCCCGGTAGCACCGCCAGCCTGCCCCCGGCGTCGATCACCGTCGCCGCCTCCGGCACCTCCACGTCGCGGGCCGGTCCGACGGCGGTGATGGCGCCGCCGGTGAAGACCACCGAGCCGGGGTTGTAACAGCTGAAGGCGTCGTCACATGTGTAGATGACGGCGTTGACGATCGCCGTCGTGGCCTGTGTGTCCGTCTGGTTGTTCATGGGCTCCTCCGAGGGCTGACGGTAGCCAGTTCCAACTTCGGCGTCCCAGGTCTAGCTTCGGCGTCACTGTGCGCGAGACTGCCCGCAGCGATCAAGGAGCAATCGATGGAGACAGTTCTGGGGGCCCGGTCGGGGACGGCATACGGCGACGGATGGGTGCGCAGCGCCTGCACCATCTGCATGAACCGTTGCGGGATACTCGCCCACGTCAACGAGGACAACGTGGTCGACAAGATCCTCGGCGATCCCGACAACCCCCACAACCACGGACGAACCTGCGCCAAGGGCGACGCCGGCTTCGAGGGCCTGACCGACCCCGACCGCATCACGACGCCGCTGCGGCGCACCAACCCGGAGAAGGGTGTGGGCGTGGATCCCGGGTGGGTGCCGATCAGCTGGGACGAGGCCCTCGACGAGATCGCCGGGCATCTGCGCGACACCATCGCGGACGATCCCGAGAAGATCCTCTACACCAGCTTCGACATCTACCACCTGCGGGGCGCGCTGGCCGCGTCGTGGGTGACGGGGCTCGGGATGCCGGGGTACTCCACCTGGTCGGCCGCCATCTTCTGCGGCAACAACGTGCACGGCATCCTCTACATGAACCAGAACGCGTTCGAGAGCAACCCGGATCCCATCTACAGCCGCTACATCCTCAACTTCGGCGCCCAGTTCGGTTCGGTCGTGCACTACGACACCATGCACTCAACCCACGAGCTGTCTTCGCGCCGCTCCGACGTACGGATGGTGTCGGTCGACCCGGTGTGCTCCTCAGCGGCGGCGGTGGCCGACGAGTGGGTGCCGATCCGCCCGGGCACCGACGCGGCGCTGATCCTGGGCATGGTCGACCAGCTCATCAACGAGCTGGGCATCTACGACGCCGAGTTCCTCAAGAATCTCACGAACGCCGCCTACCTGGTGGGCGGTGACGGCCGCTACGTGCGCGATCCTGCCAGCGGCAAGCCGCTGGTGTGGGATGAGCACAACGGCGCCCAGCCCTTCGACGCCGGCACCGGTGACGCCGCGCTGACGGGCGTCTACGAAGTGGACGGCGCCGAGGCCCGCCCCGGCTTCCAGATCCTGGCCGATCACGTGCGCTCGTACACGCCCGAGTACGTGGAGTCGATCACCACTGTGCCGGCCGACACCGTTCGCCGCCTGGCCAAGGAGTTCGGCGAGGCGGCCTGCATCGGTCAGACGATCGAGATCGACGGCGTGGAGCTGCCCTACCGCCCCGCCACCGTCGCCTGGTACCGGGGCCTGTCCGCCCACAAGCACTCGATGCTCAACGGTCTGGCCATCATCCTGTTGCCCACGCTGATAGGGGGCATCGACGTTCCCGGCGGGCTGCTGGGCGACCCTTGGGGGCTGATCGGCAAGGTCAAGGACCTCGAGTACACCTCCACGGCCAGTCCCGACGGGCTGATCTCGCAGGGGTTCATCGGCGGCGGCCGCGTCGGGGGCCTGTACCCGCCGCGGCCGACGGGGCCGCCCCGCACCACCGAGATGTGGGAGCTGCTGCCCTGTGCCCCCTACGGGACCGTCTTCTCGCTGCTCAACTCCGAGCAGCCCGAGCTGTTCGGGGCGCCGCCGTTCCCGTCGATGATGATCAACTTCCAGTCCAACATGATGAAGAGCTCGGGCCCGCCCGACATCGTGGAGCGGTTCATCAAGCGGATCCCGTTCGTTGCCGCCATCAGCCGGCGCTTCGAGGAGACCACGATGATGGCCGACATCGTGCTTCCCGACGTTCACTACCTGGAGCGGATGACGCCCCTCGTCTACCAGCATCTGGCCGCGGGCGACTCGCCCCACGCGGCCTACGGGGCCAAGCCGGTGGTGGCGTCGAGCATCGAGGGCCCCGTGGCCGGCGAGCCCTTCGTGGACGCCATGCAGATCTACCTGGAGCTGTCGCGGCGGGCCGGACGGCTGCCCCACCTCTACGAGGCGTTCAACAACATCGCCAAGCTGCGGGAGCCCTACAAGCTCGACGCCGACGGCCAGTACTCGTACTTCGAGATCTGCGACCGGTGGCTCAAGAACACCCTGGGGGAGGACAGGGGGCTCGACTGGCATCTGAGCGATGGGCTCTGGACCGAAGACAAGACGGTGCCGCAGAAGTATCCCCGGCCGTTCTTCGATGCCAGGGCGCAGGTCTACTGCGAGTTCATGGTCGAGACCAAGGAGGACCTCGAGCGCACGGTCGAGGAGCTGGGCATCCCGTGGGAGACCGACGACTACCAGCCGGTGCCCGACTGGAAGCCGGGCCCCGCCTATGAGCGGACCCCGCCCCACGACCTGTTCGTCACCAACATGAAGGTCCCCAACCACGCCCTGTCGCACACCCACAAGAACTCGATCCTCTCCACGCTGTCGACCCGCCACAACGACCTCAGGTCGGTATGGATCAACCCCAAGACCGCGGAGGCGCGGGGCATATCCAACGGAGACCTGGTGGAGATCGAGACGACTCAGGGCCGCAAGCAGACGGCCACTGCCCGGGTCACCCAGCTAGTCCATCCCGAGGTGCTTGCCACCCAGGGGTGCGGCGGCGGCTGGTCGAAGGGCAGCGGGGACGACGACGTGAACTTCAACGCGCTGCTGAACATCGATGTCGATCACATCGACTTCGTGTCGGGCGCCCTCGACTGCGCCATCGCGGCCGACGTGCGCACGGTCCCGGCTTCGAGCGAAGGCGCCGGCGGGGGCAAGAGAGCCCGGTCCTCGCGTCGAGGCGCCGGTAGAGCCAGGGCCGGCGCGGGAGGGGCGCGATGACCCGTTGGGGGATGGTGATCGACGCGGCCCGCTGCGTCGGCTGCCAGGCGTGCACCGTGGCCTGCAAGACCGAGAACCAGTCGCCCCTGGACGCTTGGTATGCGCCGGTCGTCGAATGGGAGGAGGGCGAGTTCCCCGACGCCACCCTCAACTACCTGCCGGTGCTGTGCAACCACTGCGAGGACGCGCCGTGCGTGACCGCCTGCCCCTCGGGGGCGCTCACTCGCCGCGACGACGGCATCGTGATCGCCGATGAGGACGTCTGCATCGGGTCGCGGGCGTGCATGACGGCCTGCCCCTACGGGGCGCTGCACTTCTTCGAGGACCGCGGCACCGTGTCGGTGCCGGGCGCGCCGCCCGCACCCGAGCCCAGCCTCCCGGAGCGCTACGCCCACCAGCGCCACGTGCGCGGTGCGGTGTCGAAGTGCAACTACTGCGCCCACAAGATCGACTTCGGGATCGAGAACGGCTTGGAGGTGGGGGTGCACCCGCTGGCCACGCCGGCTTGCGTGGTGACCTGCCCGGCGGAGTGCCGGATCTTCGGCGACCTCGAAGACCCCGACAGCAACGTCAGCCGCTACCTGGACGAGCGCGGCCCCGGCGACGTGCTGCGGCCCGACGCCAAGACTGGGTGCAGCACCCAGTACGTGGCGCTCCCGTGACCGTGACCGGCGCGCCGGCTGGGGGATCCGGTGGCCCCCAGAACGTGTTCATGGACCAGTTCAACCTGGAGGCCCGCACCCAGAGGGTGTGGGACATCAACCACGCCATCTGGTTCACGCTGATGGGAGTCGGCGGGGGAGTGTTCCTGGCGGGGCGGATCCTCAACCTCACCGAGGGTCTCGGCTACGTGCTCGGCATCCCCACCGTCGATGTGGTCAGCTTCGTGACGATCGCGGTCGGCGGGGCGATCCTGGTCATCGACCTCGGCCGGCCCCTGCAGTTCTGGCGAGCCTTCGTGAACGTCCGCACCAGCTGGATCAGCTGGGGGGCATGGTCTGATCTGATCTTCTTGACCGTGGCCGGCCTGCTGGTGCTGCCCGCGCTGAGCGTCGGCGGATCCGAGCCGTTCTCTTCACTGGGCTGGGATCCTCACGGGGGCGACGGCGCCGGGCTGACGCTCGAGATCATCGCCGGGGCGGCCGCGGTGGTGGTGATGACCTACGCGGGGGCAGTGCTTGCCCGGCCCCGCTCGATCCCGTACTGGAACTCGCCCGCGGTGCCGCTTCAGTTCCTGCTGTCGTCGGCGGCGACGTCGGTGGCGATAGTGATGCTGATCGAGGTGATCGCGGGCGAGCCGGTGAGCGCAGGTCAGATGGTGTTGCTGGCCGTTCTGACCGCGGGGCTCCTGGCCGCGCTGGTCGTGCACCTGCTGACCCGAGTGGACGACCCTGGAAAGAGCGAGAGCCTGGAGCGGCTGCTGAGGGGGTGTTACCGCGGTCTGTTCGGCGGTGTTGTCGTCGTCGGCGGCGCGGCCCTGCCGCTGATTCTGGGGATCGTGGGCGCCGCAGTCGCGGGCGCTCGGGACGGGCTGGCTGTGGCTTGCTTCGGTCTACTCGTGTCGGGTGGTTTCTGGCTGAGGCTGCTCACCCTGCGGGTGGGGATCTTCCCGCCGGTGCACATTCCCGGAGTCCAGGGAACTCGGTCCGCCTCATCATCGGTCGGGGGCTGACGCCATGGCCATGACCGCGGCCGCTCTCGACGCGGCCCATGACGGGCTGCAGGCCGCGGGCATCGACTTCGTGTCCGGTCTGCCCGACGGCTGGCAGCGTCCGCTGCACGAGCGGGTCGAGCTCGATCCCGACATCCGCTACGTGCCGGTGTGCAACGAGGGTGTCGGTTTCTCGATCTGCGCGGGGGCCTGGCTGGGGGGCCGCAAGCCCGCCCTGATCATGGAGAACAGCGGTTTGCGGGTGGCCTCGGAGTACATCGCCCGCATCTCGCTGGGAACTGGGGTGCCGGTCACGCTGCTGTGCTCGTACCGGGGCGACGTGGGCGAGACCGAGCATTGGGGGATCCCGCATGGGATCGTGGCCGAACCCCTGCTGGAGGCGCTGAGGATCAAGTACCTGGTCGTGCGCCATGTTGAGGACCTGGCCAAATCGATCGTGCGGGCCAAGCGCATAGCCGAGGCCCAGCTGCATCCCTCGGCCGTGCTGGTCTCCGGCGACTGCGTCTGGGAGGACTGAGCGGTGGCCCTCGACCGCTACGAGTGGCTCGGCCGCCTGGCCGGCCGCATACCCGCGGACTGCCTGGTGATGTCCACTTACATCGGGGCGGTGTCCTTCGAGTGGGCCCACCACACCGAGGAGCATCACCGCACCGCCCATCTCGGCCAGATGGGCGACGTGATCGGCATGGCGGTGGGCCTGGCTCTGGCCCTGCCGCACCGCAAGATCGTGTGCCTCGACGGCGACGGCTCGGTGCTGATGGAGCTGGGCCAGCTGGTGGCCATGGGCGCGCAGCAGCCCGACAACCTGGTGGTGTTCGTGGTGGACAACGGCGTGTACGAGTCGATCGGCTGGAGCCAACAGGGCCGCCGGCCCACCGCGACCTCGGGTCGAGTCGACCTAGCGGCCATCGCCGCGGGCTGCGGGGTTCCCTACACCGTGGACGTCACTGCCGAGGACGAGCTCGACGCCGAGGTCGACCTGGCCTTCTCGCGCAACGTGTGCAGCTTCATCAACGTGCGCACCCGGCCCGGCCACTCCCATGTGCGCCCCCGCCGCACCGACGGCATCGAGGACAAGTACCGTTTCGTGCGCTACGTGGAGCGCCTGGAGGGCATCTGGGTCACCGGAGTCCCACCCCAGGACATAGCCCTCATGAAGGGCAAGAAGCACTAGCCGGCAGCAGGGCTAGGCAGGGTCGGGGTCGGCTAGGAGGAGGTCGGCGTACTCGTGGGGGTTGCGGTCGCCGACCAGGACGTGCTGGCTGCCGCCGTGCATGTCGCGGAAGCAGCGCTGCAGCGGCCCGTTGCGCAGCGCCTCGGTGCCGCACCACTCGTAGAGGCCGCGAACGACGGCCAGGCCCTCCTGGGTTAGCAGGGTGGCCGACTGCTTGACGTGGGTGGCCAGCGCCGGGTCCCGGCCGGAGCCGACGTCGGCGGCCTGCTCGGCGCGGCGGAAGGCCTGCCGGCACCAGGCCTCGGCCGCCTCGAAGCGTGACACGGCCATGGCGAACTCGTAGCGGAAGCGGGGATCCTGCGCGATGACCGACGGCGCGGCCATGCGGGCCCGGCCCCTGGCGATGGCCAACGCTTCGTCGATGGCCCGGCGGATGACCCCCATGGTCCAGCCCATGTGGCCGATCTCGGTGAGGATTATCACTCCAAGGTCGTACATGGGGCCGCCCCGGTACCGGGTGGGCGAGAAGAACTCGAAGGTGGCGTGGGAGGGGACGTCGGCGTCGATCCGGTAGTCGTAGGAAGACGTGGCTCGCAGCCCCAGCACGTCCCAGTTCCCGAGCACCTCCACCTCTGAGCGCGGCACCATCATCAGCCGGAACTCGGCAGCCTCACCCTCCGGCGCGGCGGTGAACGCGCCGCCGCCGACCCAGTCGGCGTGGGCGATGCCCGAGCCGAAGCTGTAGGTGCCGGTCAGCCGGAACCTGTCGCCGTGAAGAACGGCCGTTCCGTTGGGCGCGAACTGGCCGGCCACCACCGGAACGACCCCTCCGGCGAACATCTCGTCGGTGAAGCTGTCGCCGCAGTAGGCGCCGAAGAAGCAGGCGCCGGTGGCGCCGGCCATGAGGGACCAGCCGGCGGAGCCGTCGGCGTAGGAGATCTCGGCGAACACGTCCAGGCACTCGTCGATCGGCAGCTCGGCGCCGCCCACAGCCCGTGGCGACAAGGTGCCGTACAGCCCCGCCTCGAAGCAGGCATTCACCAATTCCTGCGGCAGGTCGGTCGCACCTGTTTCAGCGGCTGCGGCGCCGGCAGCATCGATTGTGGAGCGCAACTGGCGCGCCCGCTCCAGAAGCTCCGATCCCATTGCGCTCCCTCGGTCAGCGACGCTTCAGCCTAGGCGTGGCTCGAACTGCCGGCGGTTCTTGGTCGTATGTGAGGACAACTCCCGGAAGTTCGACCAGGAGTCGGCCTGGTCAGGCTACGGAGCGAAGGGAGTCGGCCTGGTCAGGCTACGGCGCGGAGCGACTCGGCCATGGTGTCGATGATGCGGCCGATCTCGTCGTCGGTTATCACCAGCGGTGGGCACATGGCCAGCACGTCGTTGATGGGCCGCACGACCACGCCGCGCCGCAGCATGTCGTTGCGCACGTCCATGGACGGGCGGTCGAGCACCGCGGCCTGAACCGCACCGTTGCCGCGGTGCGACACGATGAGGCCGTCGGACGCCAGCGCGTCGAGACCCTCCACCAGCTTGCGGCCGATGTGGCGGGCCCGCTGCACCAAGCCCTCATCGGTGATGATCTCCATGTTCTTGACCGCGGCCGCGGCCACCGTCGGGTGGCCCGAGTAGGTGTAGCCGGTGCGCAGAATGAACCCGGGCTCCTCCAGGTTGTCGCACACCCGCCGGCTCACGATCACGCCGCTGAGCGGCAGGTAGCCCGAAGTGACGCCCTTGGCGAAGGTCATCATGTCGGGCATCACGTCGAAGGTCTGGGCCCCGAACCACTCCCCGGTGCGGCCGAACCCGGTGATCACCTCGTCGAGGATGAGCAGGGCGCCGTGCTGGTCGCACAACCGGCGGACTCCGGCAAAGTAACCCTCTGGCGGTGGGAACACCCCGCCCGCGCCCTGCACCGGCTCGGAGATCACCGCGGCCACACGCTCGCCGTGCTCGGCGAAGGTGGTGGCCATCGCCTCGATGTCGTCGTGGGGGACCTCCACGAAGTGCGGGACCAGGTCGCCCCACCCCTCCCGGTTGAGGGCGATGCCCTGGGCCGAAGTGCCGCCGAAGTTGGTGCCGTGGTAGCCGTTGGTGCGGGTGATCACCACTTGGCGCTCGGCGCCGCTGGTGCGCTGGGCGTAGAGGCGCGCGATCTTCAGCGCGGTGTCGACCGCCTCCGATCCCGAGCAGCCCAGGAACACCCGGCCATCGCGCAGGGGGGAGCGCTCGACGATCATCTCGGCCGCCCGGGCCGCGGGCGGGTTGGTGAACGGGTCGAACGTGTTGTAGACGGCCAGGTCGCGCATCTGCACAGCCACTGCGTCGGCCATCTCGGCGCGGCCATGGCCGATCTGGCAGTACCACAGGCTGGCCAGACCGTCGATGTAGGACTTGCCTTGGTCGTCGTAGAGCGTTGAGCCCGACGCCCGCACGATGTTGATCATGTCGGACTCCGGCTTGGCCGGCGGGGCGAAGGGATGGAGCAGGGCATGGTGGCTCATCGGACGCGGCTCCTAAGGTGGGCGACGGGTTGAGGCAGTCGGCTCAGCCTAGAAGTGCCGAGCAAGGCGCGCGGCCGAGATCGTCTCTGCTCAGAAGACCACCGCGCCGGCCGACACCAGCGGCGTGCCGTCAAGGGTTACCGTGCAGTTGCGCATGGGCAGGTCGAAATGGCCCAGGGTGTGGCGTCCGGCGGTTTCGTTGGCCCCGGTTGAGTACAAGAAGTTGCCGGCGAAGGCCCGCAGTTCGGTGCCGTTGAACTGGGTGCGGTCGTACATGGTGAGCGCGTCCCAGCGGGCCGCGGGGTTCATGCCCCAGCCCACGTGGGACACCGCGTAGGCGTCGGGGTCGTCCCAGGCCTCCAGATAGCTGGACATCAGCTCGGCGTCGAGTCCGTCGCCGGCGATGTCGGTTATGTAGTCGTCGGCGATGCGCAGCCCCACCGGCGACTCCAGGTAGCGCTTGAAGGTGAGGTTCACGTCGCCGACATCGAGCATGAGAGTGCCGTTGACAGTGCCCGCGGGCGGGAAGCACAGGCACAACCCCCCGGGCCAGTGGGCAATGGTGCCGGGTCCGTCGGTGCAGCCCCAACTGGCCGCAGCCGGGGCCTGGGACACATCCACGGTCAGGTCGGTGCCCGCAGTCGAGGTCACCCGCATCTGGAACGCCCCCGACAGCAGGGCGGCTCCCTCGTCGACTCTGGGCTTGAGGGCCGGGTCTGGAATGAGCCGCTCGAGGATCTCGGGGTGCTCGTTGGAGACCATCAGTATCCGGGCGCCGCCGGCGAGGATGGCGCCCAACTCAGGGGCGTGCAACAGGCCCTCCACGGTGCAGTCGGCCACGAAATCGGCCGCCGCTAGAGCCGAGATCACCGGCTCGAGTCCTCCGATGGCGTCCGACGCGCCGGTGGAGCGCACCGGCACCGGCGCCCGCTGGGGTGGGGTGGGCACCCCCACGTGGAAGACCCGCGCCCCGAGGCGCTGCAGGGCCAGGCCGGCGAGTTCCACGTTCACCGGGCGGCTCTGGGACTCCGAGAGAACCGCGGCGGTCTCGCCCTGGGACACCCCGCAGAGCCGGAACGTCTCCGCGAAAGCCTCGATCCACTTCTCTTCGACCCGCTCGACCAACACTGTGCCGCCTCTCCCAGCCTCGCCGTCAGCTGCGGTACTGCACGCCGGGCAGGACGCAGAGCATCTCGTAGACGAGGTCGGCGGCGATGTGGGCGGTCATGCCTGAGGTGTCGTAGATCGGTGCCACCTCCACGAGGTCGCAGCCCACTAGATCGAGCCCTCGGCAGCCGCGGACGATCTCGAGGGCCTGGGGGGTGGTCAGGCCGCCGATCTCGGGCGTGCCGGTGCCGGGGGCGAAGGACGGGTCGAGGCCGTCGATGTCGAAGCTCAAGTACACGGGGCCGCCGCCGACCTGGTCGCGCACCTCGTTCATCAGCGGCGTCAGCGAGCGGTGCCAGCACTCCTCGATCTGGACCACCCGGAAACCCTGCTGGCGGGACCAGTCGAAGTCGTCGGCGGAGTAGCCGGTGGCCCGCATCCCGATCTGGACCACCCGGTCGCAGTCGAGCAGGCCCTCCTCGACCGCTCGGCGGAACGGGGTGCCGTGGGCGATGCGCTCGCCGAACATCTCGTCGTTGATGTCGGTGTGGGCGTCGACATGCACCAGCCCGACGGGACCGTGGCGGGCCTGTATGGCCCGCAGGATGGGCAACACGATGGTGTGGTCGCCGCCGAGGGCCACAGTGATCACGCCATGGGCGACAAGCTCGTCGAAGTGGGCCTCGATGCGGGCCACCGAGTCGAGCAGGTTGTAGGGGTTGGTGGCCACGTCGCCGGTGTCGTCGATGCGCAGGCTGTCGAAGGGCGCCGCCCTGGTGGCCATGTTGTAGGGCCGTATAAGAACCGACTCGTCGCGGATGCCGCGGGGTCCGAAGCGGGCTCCGGGCCGGTTGGATGTGCCGATGTCGAAGGGCACCCCGACGACGGCCACGTCGAGATCGGAGGGGTGCGAGCGTCCCGGCAAGCGCATGAAGGTGGCGATCCCGGCGAAGCGGGGCATCTCGTTGCCGCCCAGCGGCTGGGGGTTGCCGGTCGGGCCAGTCACCACCTCAACCCTAGAGCTGGCAAGCGAACTTCAATGGGTTTGCCACATGTGAGGTGGCTAACTGCTTGATGTTCGGCGGGCGCGTCGGCGTGGCCGCTCCTAGGCCTCTAGATGCTGCAGGAGGCGGTCGATGATCTCGTCGAGCACGGCGCCAGAAGTGCCGAAGTTGAGGCGTATGTGGCCGTGACCGTTGGTGCCGAACTCGGTGCCCTCGGACGCGGCCACCCGGGCGTGTTGCAGCAGCCGGGCGGCGGGGGCTTCGCCGAGCCCGCAGGCCGACACGTCCAGCCAGGCCAGGAACGTGGAGTCGGGCCGGTGGAAGACCACCTCAGGGGCCTCGGCGTTGAGCCGGTTCCCGAGGTGGTCTCGTAGACCGTTGAGGTAGGCCACCACCCCGTCGGCCCAGGCCGCACCGTGGCGCCAGGCCGCGATGGTGGCGTCGATGCCGGTGCGGGCCGCGTGGCCCAGCAGCAGCGGCGGATGGGCTTGGCGCACCCGCCGGCGCAGGTCCCGGTCGCCGTAGGCCATCACCGCGCAGCGCAACCCCGAAAGAGCGAACGTCTTGGCTGGCGATGTAACGGTCACAACCCGCTCGGCCGCCCCTGGGATTGACAGCATCGGCGTGAAAGGCGCCGAGGAGTCGGGATACACGAGGTCGGCGTGGATCTCGTCTGACACAACGTAGAAGTCGTAAGCATGGGCCAACTCGACGATCCGCGTCAATACATCGATATCGGCCACCCATCCGGTGGGGTTGTGGGGATGGCACCACAGCAGCACCCGGGCGTCTGGCTCCTGCCGCACCAGCTCTTCCAGGTCGTCAGGGTCCAGAGTCCAGCCCCGATCGGGGTCGTAGCGCATCAGCCATTCGAGCTGGGGGCGCCGGGCCGTGGGGCAGATCTGCAGGAAGATGTTGTAGATCGGCGGCGTCAGGATGACGCCCTCGCCGGGCTCGGCCAGCGCGGTGACCGCGGCGGTGACCCCTTGGAGCACGTCCACGCAGGTGTGCACGAAATCGGGGTCCGGGCTCCAGCCGTAGCGCTGGGCGGCCCACCGGGTGAACGCCGCGCCCACATCGGCTTCCAGGTCGTGGTAGCCGAAGTCTCCCCGGTCGATCGTGGTTCGCATCGCGTCGAGCACGGCCGGCGGGGGCCCGAAGTCGTGCTCGGCCACCCACGCCGGCAGCGCCTCAGTGCCGTGCTTGGACCACTTGGCGTTGCGGTTGCCCCGCTTGGTCTGGACGTCGATGCCGGGATCGAAGGCATTGACGCCCTGGTCGCCATCCGTTCTGGTCACAACCAGCCACGCTAGCTGTGCGGCAACACGCTGCGAGCTAGGCTTGCGTCGGCGGCGTTGCTCGAAATTGGTGACGCTTCTTGCCCTGTAGGGACTGTTTCGTCACCAATTTGTCGGGCGCCGGGTGGATGGCCGCGTTCAGCGCCGGGTCCGCTCGCGGACGGGTCACGCTAGCTGTTCGACCTTGGGCCGAACGGTGCGAGCTGTCTCCTAGGACCGTGCGCCGGTGTTGACGATGGGGGTCGTCTGCTGCTCGCTGGTCAGCACCACCAGCAGGTTGGCCACCATCGACGCCTTGGCCTGCTCGTCGAGGTCCACCACCGAGCGCTCGGCCAGCATCTCAAGAGCCTCCTCGACCATGCCGACCGCGCCCTCCACGATCGTGCGCCGGGCCGCCACCACCGCGGCGGCCTGCTGGCGGCGCAGCATGGCCTCGGCGATCTCGGTGGCGTAGGCAAGGTGGTTGAGCCGGGTCTCGATCACCTGCACGCCGGCCCGATCGAGACGGTCCTGCACCTCGGCGTGCAGGGTGGCCGCCACCGTGTCTGGGTCCGAGCGCAGCGACATCCGGTCGCCCTCGAAGTCGTCGTAGGGGTACTGGGTGCCCAGATGGCGGATGGCGGTCTCGCTCTGGACGTGCACGAAGTCCTCGAAGTCGTCCACCTCGAACACGGCCGCGGCGGTTTCCACCACCCGCCACACCACCACCGCGGAGATCTCGATGGGGTTGCCCTCGGCGTCGTTCACCTTCGACACGCTGGTGGTGAAGTTGTGCACCCGCAGCGAGATCTTGCGCGACTCCATGCGGGTGAACGGGTTGGCCAGGTGCCAGCCGGGAGTGTCGACGGTGCCCCGGTAGCGGCCGAACAGGATCAGCACCAGCCCCTCGTTGGGCTGCACCAGGTACTGGCCCGGCAGGGCGAACAAGAAGGCGATGCCGCCAATCGGGACGAGGAACACCAGCGGCCAGGCCACCGCGGCCACACCCACGATCCCGGCGGCGATCGCCACCAATCCGCACAGCGCGATCAGCACGCCGAGCAGACCCGGCTTGGTGGAGGCGCGATGGGCTTTGACCTTGCTCGTCCCGGCGGTGTCGCCCGGTACAGGATCGTCGGAAGGCAGATTCGTGTCAGTCATGTCTGCCATCCTGCCGCGATTCGGTGTTACTGGCTACCGTGACCGGTCGGCACCACGCAAGGAGCACAGATGAAGTTCGGCATCTCATTCGCGAACGTCGGCACATTCGTCAAAGGCAAGGGTGCGGCCCGCCTGGCCCAAGCCGCCGAGTCGGCGGGGTTCGACTCTCTGTGGACGGTGGAGCACATCCTGTACCCGGAGGGCTACGAGTCGACGTACCCGTACGCGCCCGACGGCAAGATGCCGGGCTCGGGCCACAACCCGATACCCGATCCGCTGGTATGGCTCGGCTATGCGGCCGCGGTCACCTCCACCATCGGGCTGGCCACGGGCATCTCGCTGTTGCCGGAGCGCCATCCGCTCACCTTCGCCAAAGAGGTGGCCACCCTTGATGTGCTGTCGGGAGGCCGGGTCACGCTGGGAGTGGGCATCGGCTGGCTGCGCGAGGAGTTCGAGGCTCTGGGCGTTCCCTGGGAGCGCCGCGGCGCCCGAACCGACGAGTACGTAGAGGTCATGCGGCAGGTGTGGGCCGACGACGACGTGACGTTCAATGGCGAGTTCGTGTCGTTTCGCCGGGCGAGCTCCAATCCCAAGCCCGTGGCGGGACGGATCCCGATCCACATCGGCGGCCATAGCGAGGCCGCGGCCCGCCGCGCCGGGCGCATCGGCGACGGCCTGTTCCTCGCCGGCGGCGACATGGCCCACCTGCTCGACGTGGCCCGCAACACCGCCGCCGACTGCGGGCGGGATCCGCATGCGCTGGAGATGTCGGCAGTGCATCTAGGGCTGTTCGGCGACGACCCGGCCGCGGCCGTGCAAGAGGCCGAATCGTGGGGTGTGGCGCGGCTGATGGTGCCGTCGGTGTTCTACTTCCGCGACACCGCCGAGGGTCTGGCCGCCTTCGGGGAGTCGGTAATCGCTCCCCATTCCGAGGGCGCAGCCTGATCGACCCCAGCCGGCCCCGCTAGGAGCGAGGGCTGGAGTTGAAGGACGGGTGGCGCTGGCGGGTGGCGCCCGCCTCGACCAGGAGGAACTCGACTCTGCGGCCCAGGGCCTCGGCCAGCAGATCGGCACTGCGCCGGGCGGTGAACAGCTCGATGTCGACATCGGCGCCGTTGGCGACATGTACGTCGATCCGGACCATCTGCTCGTCCACCGAGGCGTGGACCCGGTCCACGGACCGCCGGTAGGTGCGATCCAGGGCGATGCCGACCCTCAGGAGCCCGGCCAGCAGGCGCACCCGGAAGCGGTCGTGCTTGCTGAGCGCCGTGTACTCGCGGTGCGAGGACACCGGTTCGCGCTTGCGGTGGTAGCGGGCCACCAACGCCGTGAGTTCGAGCTCGCCCTCGGTGAAGCCGGCCAGGCGCTCGCTGTGGCGGATCAGATAGTAGGAGTGCTTGTGGTGTGAGGAGTGGGCCACGAAGCGACCGATGTTGTGGAGCAGGCCGGCCGCCTCCAGCACCTCGCTGTCAGCGATGCCCAAACCGTGTGCGGCCGCTGTCTCGTCGAACAGCTCCAAGGCCAGGTCGGTGGCGTGCTCTGCGTGGTTCAGGTCCTCGTGGTAGCTGCGGGCCAGGGCCAGCACGCTTGACCGTCTGAGGTCGCTGAGATGGTGGAGGCCGTCATCTCGGGACCGGTCCCGGCGGTTGAATCGGTCGAGCAGCAGCCCCTCCCGCAGCGCTCCGGTGGATATGACCATCGACTGGATCTCGAAGGCCTCGAACAGTTGCCCGAGCAGAACCGCGCCTCCGACGATCACGTCGCTGCGGGCCGGGTCCAAGCCCGGAACCTCCAGGCGGTCGGCCGGGCGGGGCCGGGCGACCAGCTCGGCCACCACCGCGGCCAGCTCGGAGCGCTCGATAGTGGCGTTGGCCGCGGTGCGAAGAGCCTCGCCCCGGCTCGCCGCGCAGAGGTACGCCAGTGAGGCGATGGTGCCCGAGCAGCCCACTGCGACTTCGAACCCGATGTCTTGAGCCTCCCGGGCCACAGGGGCGAGAAAGGACCGGATGTGGCGGCGGCAAGCCTTCACCGCGCCGTCGACAATCACCCCCGACGGGAAGAAGCGATCGGTGAGGCGTATGTGGCCCAGTTTGAGGCTGCGGGCCATCGCGGTTGTGTCGCCGTTGCCCGCGATCACCTCGGTTGAGCCGCCGCCTATGTCGATCACCACGTGGGGCCGGCCTGCAATCGGCACCGCGCTCATGGCTCCCAGGTGGATGAGGCGGGCCTCCTCCACGCCTGAGATCACCTGCACGGTGACGCCGGCCTCGGTGTGGGCCCGGCGCAGGAAGTCGCTCTGGTTGTCCGCCTCTCGTACCGCGCTGGTGGCTACCGCAGCCACCTCGGCATCGTGGGCGTCGGCGATGTGGCGGCACTCGACGAGGGCGGCGATGGCCCGGTCGATTGCATCGGGCAGCAGGAGCCTCATGTCGGCGCCGCCGCTGCCGAGCCGCACCGGCATCCGCTCTCGGGCCACCACCTCGGGTGAACCGCCCGGAACCGGCCGAGCGATCACCATGTGCACGGAGTTGGTGCCCACATCGATGGCGGCCAGCGCCCGCGAACTCATCATCGGCCGGAAATGCTCGTGTCAGGCTGTGGCCACGGGCCGGTCCGGGTCGGCGCCCCAGGCCGACCACGACCCCACGAACAGCTGCCCGTCGCCCAAGCCTGCGCGGCGGATCGCCAGCAGGTCGTGGCAGGCCGACACGCCGCTTCCGCAGTAGGCGATAACGGGCCGGTCACCTGCCCCGGCCCCGGCGTAGCGGGCCCGCAGCTCGGCCGCGGGCCGCAGCTGTCCATCGCGGAGGTTGTCGCCCACCTGCATGCTCACCGCTCCGGGGATGTGGCCGAAGCGGGAGTCGATCTGGTTGGGCTCGCCCCGGTACCGCTCGACGGAGCGGGCATCGATCACCAGAGAGCCGGGATCGGTGCGGGCTGCGTCCACCTCGTCGATTGTGGCCAAGCGCTCGTCGGGCCAGGGCCGAGCGGCGAAGTCGGCGGCAGGCCACAGCGGTGCCTCCATCTGGAGTTCGCCGGTCCAAGCGCCGATCCCGCCGTCGAGCACAGCGGCGTCGCGCCCCAGCGCGTCGAGCATCCACCACAGCCGAGACGCCACCACCCCGCCGACGTCGTCGTAGGCCACCACAGCGGTGTCGTCGCCGATCCCGAGGCGGCCCATCGCGGCCGCGAAGTGCTCCGGCGCCGGCAGCGGATGGCGTCCCCCGTCCCTGGTTGGAGGACCCGAGAGGTCTGCGTCAAGATCGACGAAGCGGGCCCCGGGTATGTGGCTCCGGTCGTAGGCCTCGCGGCCGGAGCGGCCATCGAGGTACCACCTAACGTCAGCGATCACGACGGTTTCCGCGTGGGTCGCGAGCCATTGTGTGCCGACCAGGGGCCCGAATCCGTCCACGATCACTTCCCGGGTTTCAGGTCGGCTGCCGCCAACACCTCGCGGACCATGTCAGCCACTTCGGTCGAGTGGGTCCGCATTAGCCGGTGGCGCCCGCCTGCGATGGTTCGGCGGCGCACGTCGGGCAGCTTGCGGTCCATGTAGTCGTTAGCGCCGAAGAAGGCCTTGTCCTGACTGCCTACCAGCAGGCCCACCGGGACGGTCACCTCGGCGAGCCGGTCGATCACCATCGAGTCGGTGTGGAGGCTGGCCGTGGTGGCGATGCGGGGGATGTCGAGACGGGGAGCGCTGAGGTGGACCCGATCGTTCCAGTCCTGCAGGGCGGCCGCGTCACGAAACCCTGGTCCGGTGGCCACCAGCACCAAGCCCCGGAGGACTCCGGGCCGGGTGATGCTGTGGGCCAGGCCCAGGTAGCCGCCGAGGGAGTGTCCGACATACACCGCCGGGCCGGTGCTGTCCAGCACCTCGTCCATGGAGGCCAGCAGCGCCTCCCGCTCGTAGGCGGACGGCTCGGTCGGGGTGGGGGACCGGCCGTGGCCGGGCAGGTCGATCGCGGTGCAGGCGCAGTCGGCGCTGAGGGAGGCCACCGTCGGTGCCCAAATCGACGAGTCGTCGGCGATGCCGTGCACCAGCACCACCGCCGGCCCCGTGCCGGTCCGATGTTGGTACAGCGACGTGCTCATGCCTCTCCCAGAATGTCGGGCTCCACGTACATGGGTCGAGCGATGGGTACCGCGGCCCGGGTGTTGGCCTCCACGCGGTTGATGGCGTCGGCGAGTTCGGCTGTGCTGTAGCCGGGGTCGAAGCCCACCTTGGCCGCCACCAGCAGTTCCTCGGGGCCGATGTGCTGGGTCCGCAGATGGATCAGGCCCGTGACGCCGTCGGTCGATTCGATGGCCTCGCGTATCGCGTCGGCATCGGCCGTGGTGGCGCCCTCGCCCAGCAGCAGGCTGCGCATCTCGATGGCCAGCACCACCGCGATCAACCCGAGCAGCACACCGATGGACAACGTGCCGATGCCGTCCCACACCGGGGCGTCGAAGACAACTGCGATCATCAGCGCCCCGAGGGCCAGCACCAGCCCCACCAGCGCCCCCAGATCCTCAAGCAGCACCACCGGCAGCTCCGGGGTCCGCGAGCGGCGCACGAAGCGCACCCAGGACGCCGCGCCGCGCACCCGGTTGGACTCGATCACCGCGGTTCGCATCGACAGGCCCTCCAACACGATGCCCACGCTGAGCACACCGAAGGCCCACGCTGGCGAGTTGATGTCGTGGGGGTGGCGGATCTTCTCGATCCCCTCGTAGAGGGCGAACAGAGACCCGACCGAGAACAGCACGAGGGCCACCACGAACGACCAGAAATAGCGCTCGCGCCCGTAGCCGAAGGGATGCTGCGTGGTGGCATCGCGGCGGGCCAGGCGCCCCCCCAGCAGCAGCAGGGCTTGGTTGCCGGTGTCGGCGACGCTGTGGATGGCCTCGGCCAGCATCGAGGAAGCCCCGGTGAAGGCGAAGGCCACGAACTTGGCGACGGCTATTCCGAGGTTGGCGAAGAAGGCGGCGAGGATCGCCTTGGTTCCGCCGCCGGCCGCCATGGACGGCAAGGCTAATGGCGTGACGTCTGGCGGCCCGCGCTCTGGGCACAATCTTTCTGCTGGTAGGTAACTCCGAACTGAGAGTGTCGGCGGTGCCGATAGCTTCTACGGCGACATGACCACTGTCTTCGCTGCGCCTGACGATCTTCTGGGCGCAGTAGGGCAGCATCTCGGTCACAGCGACTGGGTCACGGTCGACCAGGGCCGCATCGACATGTTCGCCGAGTCCACCGGCGACCATCAGTGGATCCATGTTGATCCGGAGGCGGCGGCGGCTGGTCCGTTCGGAGCCACGATCGCGCACGGCTATCTCACCTTGGCGCTCACCAACCTGCTGCTGCCCCAGATCGTGCGGGTGGAGGGCATCTCGATGGGCGTCAACTACGGCGTCAACCGGGTGCGATTCCCGAAGCCGGTGCTGGTCGGGTCGCGGCTGCGGGCCTCGGCGACGCTCACGTCCGCCGAGGAGCTGCCCGGTGGTTCGGGCGTGCAGACGGTGATCACGATCACCGTGGAGATAGAGGGTCAGGCCAAGCCCGCCTGCGCCGTCGAGTCGGTCAGCCGGTTCCTGCGCTGAGAGTTCTGGACGGACCCGTTCTGCAAGTTCTCACTGACCTGTGCCGGTCATGCGGTTAGCCCGCCGGGCCATCGCGGCGGCGCTGGTCGCGCTGGTCTTGTGGCCGAGCATCGCCGTAGCGCAAGAGGCTGAGACCGTGCCCGAGGCTGAGACCGTGCCCGAGGCCGGGGGTGAGCCCGAGGCCGATCGGGCGGTGTGCGCGGAGGCGCCCGCGGTCTTTGACCTGCTGTGCCGTAGCTACGAGCTGCTCAAGGAGCATTACGTCGACGACATACCCGACGAGGATCTGGCCGCGGCGGCCGCCAGGGGAGTGCGCGAGGCCGGGCTGGCCCCGCGCGGCGAGGAAGATGAAGCAGCCCCGCCCTGCGCGCTGCCCGCGCCCGCGTTCGAGCAGACCTGCATCGAGATCGACTCGGTAGCCGACACCGCCGCCGCGGTCAGGGTTGCCTCCACGGAGATGTTCGACTCTTTGGGGGACCCCAACACTGTCCTGATGTCGCGCTCGGAATACGCGGCGCTGTTGTCGCGCATCGAGCGAGGCGCGCCCTACTCGGGCATCGGCCTGAGGCTGGGCCTGCTGGACGGCACCGTGCCGTGCCGCGCTCTGTCGGACACGTGCCGGCTGGCTGTGGCCGAGGTGTTCGCTGGCAGTCCGGCCGAGCGAGCCGGACTGTTGGCCGATGACATCTTGGTCTCGCTGGACGATTTTGTTCCGTCGGGCTCGGGCTGTGGCTTCGGGGGTCTGCGCAGTTTCGAGCCTGGCGCCCGGGTGAGGGTCGTCGCCGAGCGGGACGGCCGCGAGATGACCTTCACGGTCGAGGCCGACCTGGTGTATACCCCTGTCGCAGATGGCCGGACTGTGGCGGGCAAGATCGGCTACCTGCGTCTCGGCTCCTTCAGCGCCCGCGCCGACCGTGCCCTCGCATGGGAACTCCAGAGCCTGCTCAACTCCGGTGTCGAGTCTCTGGTCGTCGACCTGCGGGGCAACCCAGGGGGCTTCCTTCAGACCGTCATCAACATCGCCAGCATGTTCCTCAACTACCGGCAGGTCGTCATCCAGGAAGTGTCCAGGCTCGACACCCTCCGGCACCTGGTCACCGGGCACGGCGGTCTCTCGAACCCTGTCGTGCTTCCCATCGCGGTGGCGGTGGACGAGTCGTCGGCCTCGGCGTCGGAAGTGCTGGCGCTGGCTCTGCGCGATCACGGCCGGGCCACTGTCGTGGGCACGATCACCTACGGCAAGAACACCGGCCAGACCACCCAGGATGTGGAGTCGCGCAACGGCAGGCTGCTGGGAGGCGCCCGCGTGACCGTGTTCAGATGGTTGGGCCCCGATGGTGCGAGCGCCGCGGGAGGCATCGAGCCCGACGTGGAACTCGACCTCTCAGGCTGCTGGCATCCGATCGGGCTCACCCGCCAGGTCGCGGCCGCGGCGGGGCTGCCCGGAGTCGCGCCGGCCGACATCGAACTGGGCACCGAGCGCTACGAGGCCGTGGAGGCGCTGACTGCAGACGGAGTGCTTGCGGGCACCGGGTGCGGGCCTGGGCTCTTCTGCCCCGGCGACCCGATCCCGCGCTGGATGATCGCAGTGTTGCTGGTGCGCGTCGTCGACGGCCAGGACCCCGAGCCGGTCAGCGCCTCAAGGTTCGTGGATGTGGATGCCAGCCAGTGGTGGGCTGGTCATGTGGAGCGTCTCGCGGAGTTGGGCATCACCGTGGGCTGCGTGAGCGAACCGGCCCAGTACTGCTCCGACGATCCGGTGACGCGGGCTCAGATGGCCACGTTCCTCAAACGAGCTTTCCTTCTCGATCCTGCCATCCCGGCGGGGTTCGCCGACACTGACGGCAGCGTCCATGAGGCCGCCATCGACGCTCTGCACGATGCGGGAATCACCAAGGGCTGCTCGGCCGAACCGTTGCGTTTCTGCCCGCGGCAGGCCACCACCCGGGGTCAGATGGCACTGTTCCTAGAGCGGGTCCGCAACCGCTTCAACTGACAGCGGAGGCGCTGCGCCCGAGCCTCTAGCCTGTGGGGTGATGGTCAAGCGGAAGCGGCGGGTCGCCGCCGGCGTGGGTGCGGGCAGCATCCCCGCATCGGATCCGCCGGTGCGGGCGGGGCTGGTGAGTTCCCAGCGGCGGGTACCCGCCGGCATCGAGCGCCCGCCCTATTCCCGCCTGCCCGGTGGTGAGCCCGGCCCGTCGGTGTCTTCGGTGGTGCGGACATCTGAGGAGTTGCAGGCCATGCGCCGGACGGGGGCGCTGGCGGCTGAGGTTCTGATCGCAGCCTGTGGCCAGGTGCGAGCCGGGATCACCACCGACGCCATCGACCGGTTCGTGCACGGCGCGGCCGTGGCCGCGGGCGCCTATCCCAGCCCGCTCGGATATCGCGGTTATCCGAAGTCGGTGTGCACGTCGGTGAACGAGGTGATCTGCCACGGGATTCCCGACTCGCGCCGGCTGGCCTCCGGCGACATCATCAACATCGACGTGACCGTGTACCGCGAGGGCGTACACGGCGACACGTCGGCGACGTTGATGGTGGGGGATGTGGACGAGCACTCCCGGCGGCTGGTGGACGAGACGCGCGTCGCCCTGAACAGGGGCATCGGCGCGGTGAGGGCCGGCGCGGCCGTGTCGGAGATCGGTCGGGCCATCGAGGCTCACGCGTCCAGGCACCGCCTCGGTGTGGTGCGGGAGTTCATCGGCCATGGGGTGGGCACCGAGTTCCACTCCGGTCTGCAGGTGCCCCACTACTACGACCGCCGGGCCACCACCGTGCTGGAGGAGGCGATGACCTTCACCATCGAGCCGATGCTCACGCTTGGCTCGCCCGAGGCGGCGATGTGGGACGACGGGTGGACCGCGGTGACCCTCGACGGCCGCCGCACGGCCCAGTTCGAGCACACCTTGGTATGCACCGCCGACGGGGCGGAGATCCTGACCCGGACCGCGGCCGGCGAGTGCGCCCACGAACTGTTCACCGAGCCGGTCGGCTAGCGGGGACAACCTCCCCGGTTGTCACGACTAGTCGAAGAGGTCGGAGCGGGAGCCCATGGGTTGGCGACCGGGGCTGGGGTTGGGGATGAGCACTTCGCATTCCATGGCGTCGGGGTCGCGGAAGAACAGGCTGAGCTTGCGCCCGAAGTCAGTGACGGTGCCGTCGGTGGCGCCGGCTTCAGTCAGGCGTTGTCGTATCTGCGTGAATTCGTCAAGGTCGGCGGCCCGCAGGCCGATGTGGTCGAGCCGGCCCCGTCCGAACATGGGCGTCTGTTGGTCGGCTTGGCGGTTGTCCTCGATCTCGAACACGTTCAGTTCGCTGCTCGGTCCGATGTTGATGATCGTCATGCGAGGCCCGCCGGGGTACTCCTCTCCGTCGAATTCGACGGTGGCTCCAAACATGTCGATGTAGAAGCGCTGCAAAGCGTCGGAGTCGTTGGTGATGACGGCGACATGGTCAAGTCCCGTGGTCAGCATGGCGTAGTCCCTTCTTGGTTGCAGAAATGCCGAAAGCACGGCAGACGTGCGTCGAGCCCGGGTGCCGCGACCTCAACTGTATACGACGGGGCCTGTGGCCCGGCGCGTGCCCCGGTTGGTGTTCGCACAGTCCGTCGCGGCAGCGGACCGCTCCGCCAACTCGGGCTTGGTGTCGCGGCTGCGGTTGCGCTGCATCGGCTTGCGGAGTGGGCGAGGTGTGGCACTACGGGTGGGTGGACCGCGGCGAGTCGGAGCCGGGCAGCGACATCGACCTCGTAGCGGTGCTCGATGACTTGGTGTGCCGGCGGCGATGCCAGGTCAAGGACGAACTGCAAGCCGTGGCTCGGGCGGCCGGTGAGTGCGCCCACGAACTGTTCACCGAGCCGGTCGGCTAGCTCCCGGCGTCTGGGTGGGCTGCGCCCGGCTTCTGGCTCAGTAGGGCGGCCCGGACCGTGTGCTGCACTCGGTCGGCTACGGCCTCCGGGTCCTCGTGCTCCCAGAATCTCAGGACGGTCCAGCCGGCCCCTTCCAGATAGTCGGTGGTCTCGGCGTCCCTGGCGACGTTGCCGGCGATCTTTTCGGCCCAGTACTCGGCGTTGGTGGCGGGCTGGGTGTGGTGCTCGGGGCAGCCGTGCCAGTAGCAGCCGTCCACGAACACCGCGACCCTGCTCTTGCGCAGCACCAGGTCGGCGGTGCGGGGAAGCTCCGGCTGGGGCCGGACCGCCACCCGGAACCGCATGCCTCGCCGGTGCACCGCGGATCGCACGGCCAACTCGGGCTTGGTGTCGCGGCTCCGGTTGCCCTGCATCGACTTGCGGGTAGCGGGCGACGAAGCCCAAGAGCCGCTCCCAGAGCCCCCGGCCACGACTCGGACCATAGCGGACACGCGGGGCCGCTGGCGATCGAGGGATAGGGTTGGAATGTGGCGTTGGTGACTCGCAGGGCCGCCCCGACCCTTGAAGATGCCAGCCGGGCTGCCCAGGCTCTAGTGGATGTCGGAGTGGGCGAGGTGTGGCTGTACGGATCGGTGGCCCGGGGCGAGTCGGAGCCGGGCAGCGACATCGACTTGGTGGCGGTGCTCGACGACTTGGAGTACCGGCGGCGGGTGCGGGTCAAGGGCGAGTTGCAGGAGGTGGCCCGGTCGGCATGCGGTCACCGGGTGGAGGTGCTAGTCACCGACTGGGTTGAGTGGCAGATCCAGCGCGAGCAGGTGACGGCTTCGTTCGTGTCAGCTATATCATGTGATCTTGTGTTAGTAGCATGTAGTTCCAATCCAAGGGTTGAGGTGGATTGGGGCAAGGACCAGATGCTGCCGACGTCGAATGACGAGCTGGCGCTGGAGCGGCTGCGGGGCGTGCTGTTGAACCTCATCAAGATCGACGCGAGCTGCGCACCGGGCCCGCGCGAACGTGAGCTCGCCGACGATGGCGATCCCGGCGATCACCTGCTCGTGCAGGGCGGGCGGCTGGTGGTGCTGTGCGAGGCGGCCGACATGGTTGTGGAGAACGCGGCCAAGGCGGTGGGGGTGCTGTCGGACGTGGACGCCAGGACGCTGTGGCAGTACGACGTGCAGACGATCATCGGCAAGCTGGACGACGATGACGCTGTGGCTCTCAGCGAGCTTCTGGCCGACGCGCCGGATCTGGTCAAGTTGCCCGACTATGTGACGATGTGGCGTACCCGCAGCGTCTATGGCAGCCCGACCGAGGGCAAGAGCGCCCAGGAGATCGCCACCCCGGCCTTCGCCCGGGCCGTCGGTTTGATCGCCTGCGCCGTGGCCGCGTACGCCGCCGATGCCGTCGAGCGCCGTATCGGCGGCCACCAGGACGCCGCCGACGTCCGCCGTTGGGCGATGAGGGTCCGTGGGTACCTGACCGACCACGACCTCGCCAACGGCGAGCGGCTGGACTCTCCCGCGCCAGCCTAGAGCGTTTGACATAGATAATATTTTTCCGCAAGAAACTATAAGCAAGGCATCGCCGAACGCCAGGGCACCGGCGTCGCGAGGATGACCCGCGACCTGCTCGCCATGGGGCGACCCCGCCCGCAGATCTACGAGATCGCCGGACCCTATGTGCGGGTCACCCTTCTGGGCGGCGAGCCGGTCGGGTTAGATCTCGGTCGAGGAGTGCCGCTAGACCAGTGTCATTCGGGGCGCGAATGTGGCTAGCGGTCGCCGCCGCGGAAATGGCTATCTTGCGGGGACAAAGAGCAGTGGAGGGGGGGCGTTCAGCCCCCCGATATCGGCGTCTCGCCGGCTCTTCTACCTCGGCAAACCAGCCTTCAATTGAGGCGGGACCGATGCCCCGCATGTCTGAAACACGACATCGGCTGAGCCGTGCCGCGATCGAGGGCCTGGCCGAGATCCCGGTGGTATGCGGGAATGGCGAGGTTGGCGCCAGGCGGCGACCGAGGTAGAGTTGGCATACCGTTATAAAATTTTCTCTTAGAGAGTAGCAAGCGTTCGCCTGCTCTGCTACCTTTCATACCAGGAATCCTATAGGAGATAAGCAAGTGAAACACAACATCAGGAACCGATCTGCCGTCGATGCACGCTTCCGAGCCCTGCGGTTCTCGCGCGTCTGCGGTTCTGTCAAGAACGGCATCCTCACCTGTTCAGAGACTTCCCTGCAGTGGCTCAGCCGCCGCAACCAGGACCACGTTGTCGTCGAACCCAGCGGGACCGACGCCCCGAGCCCTGAGTCGAGTCGTCGAGAGCTCCCGGAGGGCGATGTCACAGGGACACGCGATGCTTGTTGAGCTGGCTCGGATCGCCGGTCCGAGCCTCTGACGAAAGGAGCCTTCAATGGCTGAACTGACGATTGACCGGTTGACCGAGGCCGTGGCGGGCGGTGCGGTGGCGCTCCGCTCGATCATGCGGCTCCAGCCGGTGGACGGGCCGGGCGGGAAGGTCTTCCCGCCAACGTACTCGGTTGGTCCGGGGGCAACGCACAGGTACGCCGTCGAGGAGCGGCAGGTCGAAGATCGGGTCGTGGCAACCGTTCTGCTCGACTCGGTGGCGTCGCAGGCCAACCGTGCCGAGTTGGCCCTGCTGGAGGGATGGGAGGTCGGCGAGCTGAAGTTCCCTGTGCCTTACGTCGACTTCACTCAGAATGCCGGCGTCGAGGATCTGGGCAGGATTACCGTGCTTGAGGCACCTCATCGCCTAGCAGATGCGATCTTCCGAGACAGCCTGCTTGATGGCACCCTGTTCAGGCTGAGTGAGATGGGTATGGCGATCACGGACGCGCGGCCCGGCAACGCCACGGCCCTGTTTCGCTGTGCCCCCACGGCGTTGCTGTTCGGCCAGTGGGACTCAACCGGCCCCAAGGGCGGCCTCGGATCGAAGTTCCAGCGCGCGTACGTGTCCGAGATCATCGGCTTGGACGCCAAGGTCGGGGTGAAGGTCAGCAGCCGCATCGATCCGCTACAGATCGAGCGGCTTCCGTCCGACCGTCTCGCCTTCAACCACAAGGACGAGGCGCAAGTCTGGACGTTTGACCTTGAAGAGGCGGGAAAGGGCAAGGGCGGCAAGCCTGAGCCCGCATCCCGTGGCAGCGAGAGCGGCACGGCGGGTCAGCCCTCGAAGATCAACCACGGCAACATCGCGCCGTCGATCGACGACCAGGCGGGCGGCGTCACCATTTCCGAGGCTCGCCAGACGACGGTGATGTCGTTCGCTGCGCTCCGCCGTCTTCGTTTCGCTGGAATGAAGCGGAGCGCCGAGGTAGCGGCGCGGACCGCAGTGGCCGCGCTGGGAGTCGCATCTATCGCCTACGGCCACGATGCTGACCACGACCTGCGGTCGAGGTGCCTGCTCGTGCCGCAACACGGGCCAGAGCTTGAGATGGTCGGACGTGACGGCGCCTCTCCCGAGCGAGTGACCGTCGATCGAGACTCTGCAGCGCATCTCCTGATCGAAGCTGCTGCACGGGCGAAGCAGGAGGGACTCGGCTGGATAGAGGGCGACATCGCGCTTCAACCCGCTCCGAAGCTGGCCGAGTTGCTTAGGCGCAGTCGTGAGCTTTCCGCCCGTGAGCCAGCAGGGGACTGATCCGTGGTCGTCATCGAAGTGAGGCTCCTCACGGGGCGATACATCGCGACGTCGCACCACGACCGTGAGCAGCCCGAGTGGCCTCCGCACGGCGCCCGGCTGTTCTCCGCCATGGTGGCGGCATGGGCTGAAGCGGAGCCTCCAGATGATCGTGAACGCTCTGCGCTGGAGTGGCTCGAGTCTCTGCCGCCGCCACGGATCGCGGCCTCGCAGGCCGATCCGCGGCGGGTCGTCAGCCACTTTGTGCCCGTGAACGACGTGGCGGTTGTGTCTCAGCATCGGTACAGGGAGCGGGCTCGGCAGCTTGAGGATCTGTTGGGTGAGTTCGACGGCGTGATCGCGGCCGCGCGCGGGGAGATGACGACGAAGGCGGACGAGCTTCAGACCAGGATCGACAAGGTGCGCGATGTGGCCATCTTTGCCGGACGGGTTGGCACGGCGACCCCCGACTCTGCCGCGGAGCTTCTTCCGGATGGTCGGAGCAAGAAGGAACGCTTCTTCCCGTCGGTTACTCCGTTAGAGCCCGTTGTCACGTATTCGTGGAGCATGGATCCGACGCCAGCGGCATTGGAGGTGCTCGGCGGACTGCTTGAAAGGGTTACACGACTAGGACACTCGTCGTCGATGGTGTCGTGCCGTCTGGTGAGGGACGAACCCGAAGCAACACACATCCCGGGCAGCGGCACGATGATGCTTCGTTGGGTCCAGCCGGGTCAGACTTTGGCGCTCGAGGAAGCGCATCAGAGGCACCAGGCGATTAGGCAGCGGAGCTTGCCATTCGTTGGCAGTCGCTACGACACAGTGGATCTCGGTGTGCCCGGCGAATCACGCCCGACGCGTCGCCCGAACACAGCGGGTGACTGGATTGTGTTCGAGTTGGAGGCGTCTGACAGGAAGATCCCGACCACGAGGGCGGTGGAACTAGCGAGGGTCTTGAGGGATGCGGTGCTACACCACGCCCCCGATCCGATTCCTGAGGGTCTGAGTGGGCATGTCGGCAATGGTCGGCCCACTTCGTCGCCTCATGTCGCGTTCTTGGCGCTGCCCAATGTCGGGTCTGAGTACTCCGACGGAAGGATCATGGGCTTAGCGATTTCGTTGCCTGCGGAGCTAGATGACGATGCCCGCACGACGGCCCTCCGGGCGGTTGGGGCGTGGGAGAGAAGGGCAGGGTCGCGGCCGTTGCGCCTCACGCTAGGTCAGCGCGGCGTCATCGAGATGAGAAGGAGGCAGGGCCCCTTCGCCTTGGTCGCTCTTCGTCCTAACGTGTGGCGTCGGCGGTCTCGGAGGTGGGCTTCCGCGACTCCCGTGGCCCTGCCGAACCATCCTGGCGATCTGCGAGGCGGAAGTCCTCACGCCCGGGCCCAGGCATGGAAGAGGGCTGAGGCGGCTGCGCTGCGAGCTTGCGGACATGTAGATCTGCCGAGGCCTGTCGATGTGCAGGTCACGCTGACCCCGTTGATCAAGGGCGCGCGCCGCGTGGCTGACTATCCAGTGTTCAAGCAAGGGGCAGGAGCGCAGGGCGGCACAGTTCGAAGGCTGGTGCACGTGTCGCTCACCTTTGAACACCCGATCGGCGGACCGTTCATGTTGGGAAGCGGTCGCTTCGTAGGTCTGGGATTGATGCGCCCGGTCGGCGAAGTGGGCGATGTCGTTTACCATCTCGGCGAGGCGTCAAGTGACGGGTGATCTCGACGCTTCAGGCTTTGACAACTACTTCCGGGCCGTCCACGGCTACGAGCCGTACCCGTGGCAGAGCCGTCTCACCCAACAGGTACTTGAAGGGGGAGGTTGGCCCGGCGTCATCAATCTGCCGACTGGGACCGGCAAGACGGCGGTGCTCGACACCGCGATCTTCGCGATGGCGGTAAGCCCCAAGACGTCGCCGCGCAGAATAGTGTTCGTCGTTGACCGTCGCATAGTCGTGGATCAGGTCTATGAGCGCTCGAGGCTCATCAGCGCCAGGATCAGCGCGGCTACCGACGGTGTCCTGGCAGACGTGAACCGCCGCCTCAAGGAGTTGAGCGACGCAGAGCAGCCCCTGGGAGTCGCAGCTCTGCGCGGCGGGATCCCAGTGGACGGTGAGTGGGCTCGGCGGCCTGAACAGCCGTGGGTGATGGTGTCCACCGTCGATCAGTTTGGCTCGCGCCTGCTGTTCAGGGGCTACGGCATTAGCCAAGGGATGCGCCCGATCCACGCAGGGCTTGCAGGCAACGACTGCCTCGTGATCCTCGACGAAGTGCACCTCAGCCGAGCTTTCGCCGCGACATTGCGGGATGCCTCGTCCGACGGGGCAGTGCCATTGATCCGCTCCGTGAACGCCAACCGCTTGCCCCGCCGGTTCGAGGTGATCGAGATGTCCGCTACCCCCCAGTACGAGGACGGCCCGTGGTTCGAGTTGCACGCCGACGATCTCGACCGGTCGCCGCAGCTGAAGAGGATCGCCAAGGCCCAGAAGCGGGCGACGCTAGTCACGATCAGCGGCAATCGGCCCCCTCATGAGTCTGTGCCCAAGAAGGTGCTGGAGTTGCTTGACGGGGAGCTGCGGGACGACGAGCGGAGCGTGGGAGTCATTGTCAATCGCGTCCGTACAGCGCGAGAGACCCACGGAATGTTGCGGGCTGCAGGCTTATCGGCCCACTTGGTGACGGGCCGGATGCGTCCCCTCGACCGGCTGGCTGTCTTAGATGAGATCGGCAGCTGCGTGGATCCAGATCGGGAGTCGCCGCTGGACGAGCGCACGGTAGTTGTGGCCACCCAGGCGATCGAAGTCGGCGCTGACTTCAGCTTCGATGTGCTGATCAGCGAGGCCGCGCCAATCGATAGCTTGTTCCAGCGCTTCGGTCGACTCGACAGGCGCGGCCGTCTAGCGGCGAAGGGTTTAGGCCCGGCCCGATGCTGGATCCTGGGCGTCGCGTCGGAATTGAATCCACGGCGTCCGGATCCGGTGTACGGCGACGCTTCCTGGCACGCCTGGCAAGAACTACAAGCAGCGGCCGTCAACGGCCACGTAGATGTCGGGCCTGACGCTGACATTCTAACGCGCTCAGGAACTGATGCCCGGGCCCCAAAGGCGAAAGCTCCCCTTCTGCTCCCTACGCACGTTGACGCGTGGTCGCAGACCAACCCAGAACCGGTAGCGGATCCGCCCATTGCTGAGTTCCTGCACGGGAAAGAGCGTCACCACGAGCCCGATGTGTCCGTCGTCTGGCGTCTCGACCTCGCCGAAGATCCACTTGGGCGCGTACCGGCACCCGCGCTTGAGTTGGTGCCTCCAGGTCCAGCCGAGTTCCTCTCCGTGCCGGTCGCCGCGTTCAAGAGCTGGGTGCAGGGGCGGGTCGAGGTCCACGTGGCTGATGTCGCCCTGGTGCCCCCAGCCGAGGAACGAGACTTCCGTGCACGCGCTCTGCCAGTGTCGGATCATCGCCTCAACCGGGTCGTCAAGTGGAGGGGTCGCGGCGAACATCGGCCGAAGCGTCTTGAGCGTCTTGACGAGATCGAACCCGGCGACCTGATCGTCGTTCCCTGCGCGTGGGGCGGGCTGCGCGGTGGAACCTGGGATCCGTCGGAGCCTCCGGGCAGGGGATCCAACGGCACAGACGACGACCAGGATCTACTGCCCGTCAGCGACCTGGGTGACGAAGCCCAGTTGGCCCTCGCTCCACTGGCCGCTTCCGGTGAAGGAGCGCAGCTTGCCTACGGCTCGCGTGCCACTTTCCGGCTCGACGCCCGTTTGCTCGACTCGTTGCCGATCCCGCCCCCGCAGCCCGAAGACGAGGCCGATGCCGACCAACCGATTGACGAGAGGGTTCGGACCTGGCTCATCGGCATTGATGGCGAGCACCTTTCTGAGTGGATGTCCAAGGCAGTCGAGCGCTTCCGGCGTGCCGCGTCCTTTGAGATCCACCTTCTGCAGCCGGTTGACGCCCCCGACTATTACGTGCTCAGAGAGTGCAAGGTAGATCCCGCCTGCCTAGACGGGTTCGACGATGGGCCGTCGATTACCGGCACTGAAATAGGGCTGCGAGATCATCTCAGGGGTGTCGGCGAGAAGGCCTTCGAGTACGGCAAGCGCCTCGGACTGTCCGAGGACATCTGCGCAGACCTTCGTTTGGCGGGAGAATTGCACGACCTCGGAAAGGTGGATTCCCGCTTCCAAGCCCAACTCCACGGTCACGACCCTGTTCGGATCGCCGAGTCGGAAGGAGCGGGCGAGCCGCTAGCGAAGTCGCTTCCCGATGCTCGGCCGTATCCCCGGAAGTGGCCAGACGTCCGACACGAATTCAGCAGTGTCGCACTAGCGCAGAGCAACAAGGCCGTGCTTGAGAGCGCTCACGATCCCGACCTCGTGCTTCATCTTGTTGGAACCCACCACGGCTTCGGCAGGTCGCTGCCGGGGATCAGGAAGGACAAACAGCCGGAGCGCCTGGACGCTACCCACGACGGCGCCTCGATGAGCGTGTACTCCGATGTTGCCGAGACTTCTCTGGCGCTTGAAATGGCCGACCGGTTCTGGCGGCTCCATGAGTGTTACGGCCATCACGGACTCGTCTGGTTGGAGGCCATCCTCCGACTAGCGGATATTCAGCGAAGCGTGGAGGAGGCGAAATGACTGGTCTCGACGGTACCGTGCTGCGAGGCCTGCCTGGCGACAACCCGCTGGGCTTCCTAGCGGCCTTGGGCACCCAAGTCGCCCTCGCTGACCAGTGCTACGACGGCAAGCTGCATTGGACAGATGAGCCCATTCCCCATCCTGTGCTGAGTTCTGCCCCGAGTGTCGAGGAAGTCGCGCGCGCGGTCCTCGCGGTCGCTGCCCCGTGGCTTGACGGCCCCGCACTAGACGAGTCAATCGATTCAAAATTGAAGCTGAAGCCTCCCGACGAGATACGGGAGTACCTCCGCCGCGGCCGGGACGCCCGAGCATCGGGAGTGCTCTCGTCGTGCCTGTTGGCTGAAGACACCGTGGACAACGGCGGTAACGCCAAGCCATCCGACCTCTACTTCACCGCTGGCCAGCAGAAGTTTGTTCCGATGGCGCGCGCGATCCTAGCCGAGGTGACGGCAGACGAGATCGTTGATGACATGACGACGCCATGGCGATACCGCAGCAAGCGAGAGTCGCTCATGTGGGACTCCGTGGATGATCGGCTCCATGCCTATAGCGAGGCAGATCCGACCACGTCTCAGAATCCCAAGCGCACCAACCCCGGCGCCGAGGCACTGGCGATCATAGGAGTAAGCAGATATCCGTGCTTTGCTTCGCCTCAGCGTACTCTGACTCAGGGCTGTTCTGGAAGCTGGAAGCGCGGCACGTTCGTCTGGCCCTTGTGGACTATTCCAGCCTCTGTCCGCTCAGTGCAGTCCTTGCTCGCACATGTTGCAGCCCCCGAGGGCAGCAACAGCCGACGCGCCGACTGGTATCGGGCTTGGGGATTGAGCCGAGTCTTGCAGTCGCAGATACGTCGCAGCTCGCAGGGAGGCTATGGCACCTTCGGTCCGCCTCGCGTGGTCTGGCAGCGTGAGTGACGCCTCGGACCCCGTCGGCCCGGCCTGCGATGTGGCCCGGCGTAAACTCCCTCATGCAGCGTGACTGAGGTTCCCGAACTCGTACCGGCTCGGATGATCAATGAGTTCGAGTATTGCCCGCGTCTGTTCTACTTGGAGTGGGTGCAGTCACGCTTCCAGCACAATCAGGACACGATGGAGGGCATCTACGTCCATCGGGCCGTAGACGCTGGCGGTGGCCGGATGGGCGAGGCCGGCGATCCGCCGTTCAGGAAGGCGAAGTCCGTCGAGTTGAGTTCTCGGCGGCTCGGGCTGATCGCCAAGGCGGACATCATCGAGCAGAGGGACGGCAAGGTCGTGCCGGTCGAGGTCAAGCGCGGCCGGCCACCCAAACACGGGCCGGCCTGGATGCCGGAGAAAGTCCAACTCTGCATCATCGGGCTGTTGCTGCGCGACAACGGCTATCAATGTTCCGAAGGTGAGATCTACTTCGCGGAGACCCGTAAGCGGGCCACAATTCCCTTCGACGACACTTTGGTGGCACACACGCTCCGGCTCGTCGAGGAGCTTCGCGCGGCCGCGGCTTCGCCCTCTGCTCCTCCACCCCTCGTGGACAGCCCCAAGTGTCCGAGGTGCTCGGTCGTGGGCATCTGCCTGCCGGACGAGACGAATCTCCACTCTGGCCGCAGTGCCTCTGCCCCGCGGCGCCTGACTCCGCGCGACTCGGCCGCGCGGCCCCTGTATGTGACTGAGCAGGGCGCCCGCGTCGGTATCCGCTCCGGGCGTGTGGTGGTTGCCAAGGATCGTGAGGAACTCCAGCAGCTTCGGCTCATCGACGTTTCACAGATCGCCCTGTACGGCAACGTCCAGGTGAGCAGCCAGATGATGCGGGCAGCGTTCCGCGAGGAGATACCGGTCTGCTGGTTCTCCTACGGAGGGTGGTTCCAGGGCATGGCGGAGGGGCTTCCGTCGAAGCATGTCGACCTCCGTCGGCGCCAGGTCGCGATTGCGGCCCAGGCGGGACTGCCGATCGCTCAGTCGATGATCGAGGGCAAGCTGCGGAACTCGCGGACGTTCTTGCGACGAAACGCCCGTTCTGATGTCAAGAAGGTGCTTGACCAGCTCAAGTCGTTGGCCGAGGCCGTGGGCGCGAGCGAGTCGATTGAGAGCCTGATCGGCATGGAGGGCACCGGCGCTCGCCTGTACTTCTCAAAGTTCTCGTCGATGATACGTGAACAGAGCCTGGGGCCCTTCGACTTCGACGGACGCAACCGGAGACCGCCGAGAGATCCCGTCAACTGTCTGCTGTCGTATGCGTATGCGCTCCTCACAAAGGATCTGACAGCGGTCGCGTTCGCGGTCGGGTTCGACCCGTACCTGGGGGTCCTGCACCGGCCACGGTTCGGTCGGCCAGCTCTCGCCCTTGATCTCGCTGAGGAGTTCCGGCCGCTTGTCGCCGAGTCCGTGGTCATCAACGTCATCAACAACGGGGAGATCGGAGAGAGCGACTTTCAGGTCCGAGCGGGCGGAGTCGCTCTCACGCAGGACGGTAGGCGGTCAGTGCTGTCCGCCTACGAGCGAAGGCTCGACACCGAGGTGACCCATCCCACCTACGGGTACCGGATCACGTATCGGCGCGTGTTCGAGGTTCAAGCCAGAGTCCTGGCTGCTCACCTGCTCGGCGAGATTCCTTCTTACACCCCATTCATGACGAGGTAGTCGCATGGCCGCTGGAAGGACGCGCTATCTGGTGAGCTACGACATCAGCGACGCGAAGCGTCTGAGGCAGGTACACAAGACCGTCAAGGACTTCGGCTGGCCGATGCAGTACAGCGTGTTCATCTGCGATATGGACGCGGTCGAGATGCTCATGCTGAAGCAAGCTGTGGCTGCCATCATTCACCATGGGGAGGACTCTGTCGCCTTCGTCAATCTCGGTCCTCCCAGCAACCGTGGCAGCGAGTGTTTCGACTTCATGGGTGCTAGGACATCGCTGCCGACCTCCGGCCCGACGATCATCTGATGCGAGCGCTACGGTGAGCGCGCAAGTCCCGGGGACCGCTCGAAGCCTTGTGGCACAAGGCAAAGCGCAGCTTGACAACAGAATCAAGGCACCTTCGAAGCTCACGCTTCCTAGACCGCTCGCAAACGCCCGCGAACGGGCAGGTCAACGACCCCAAATCAAGCGAGCGGTTTGGCCGGGCAATTGCCCGGCCCTCCATTGAAGGGCTGAATGTGGAGCATCGGAGACGACGACGGCGGTTTGGCCGGGCAATTGCCCGGCCCTCCATTGAAGGCACGCCCAGTGCCGGCCGCCGGACTGGGAGCAGAAGGGTTTGGCCGGGCAATTGCCCGGCCCTCCATTGAAGGGGCACCGGCGGGCAGCCCACGACGCCGTACGGGCGCTGTTTGGCCGGGCAATTGCCCGGCCCTCCATTGAAGGAGCATCACGAGATTGCCCTGCACCGTGACCCGCTTGGTTTGGCCGGGCAATTGCCCGGCCCTCCATTGAAGGAGGACGGTCGTCAGCGCGTCAGTAGCGGTGCTGAGAGTTTGGCCGGGCAATTGCCCGGCCCTCCATTGAAGGCCAAGCATCGTGGCACCGCGTCCCGCCCAGGTGTCATCCGTTTGGCCGGGCAATTGCCCGGCCCTCCATTGAAGGTGGCAGCCCAAGCACATGGCTATTGTGGGCTCTCGAGAGTTTGGCCGGGCAATTGCCCGGCCCTCCATTGAAGGCTGAGCGATGAGCTAGGTGCACTACCTGTTCACGTCGGTTTGGCCGGGCAATTGCCCGGCCCTCCATTGAAGGAAGAAGCTCTCCCGTAAACCAGTGGCGATGCGGGAGGGTTTGGCCGGGCAATTGCCCGGCCCTCCATTGAAGGGGCGTCTGGGGCGGGACATCGGTCAAGGACCGGGAGGTTTGGCCGGGCAATTGCCCGGCCCTCCATTGAAGGGGGGTCATTCGGCCCGCATCCGGCCCGGCGCCGGCATGTTTGGCCGGGCAATTGCCCGGCCCTCCATTGAAGGGTCGTCGGGCTGCCGGGCGACGTGGTGGGCACCGTGACGTTTGGCCGGGCAATTGCCCGGCCCTCCATTGAAGGTGGCGTAGGGGCGCTCGGCGCGGCATGAGTCGGTGCGGGTTTGGCCGGGCAATTGCCCGGCCCTCCATTGAAGGAACTTCGACCGCCTCGTCGCACACCTCCCGACCACCGGTTTGGCCGGGCAATTGCCCGGCCCTCCATTGAAGGCCGGTCACCGAGCGGAGCCGACTCCAACTATGCGATGGTTTGGCCGGGCAATTGCCCGGCCCTCCATTGAAGGAAGGTGATGGCGGTCGTGCGTAGCCGGTGTGCCTCGGTTTGGCCGGGCAATTGCCCGGCCCTCCATTGAAGGCCTGGGGGAGCCCCCCCAGACCCCCCACGCCCCGCCGTTTGGCCGGGCAATTGCCCGGCCCTCCATTGAAGGTGCCGGTCCGAGACCGCCTCGCCGCCCGACCCCTCGGTTTGGCCGGGCAATTGCCCGGCCCTCCATTGAAGGGGCCGGCCGAAAGATGGTACCACCGGACGGTACTCGAGGTTTGGCCGGGCAATTGCCCGGCCCTCCATTGAAGGCAAGCGCCCGGCGGGGCATCAGGGTCTAGGGCACCCGCCGTTTGGCCGGGCAATTGCCCGGCCCTCCATTGAAGGAACGCCTACGGCCTGCTAGGCATCAGCCACGACATGCCACGTTTGGCCGGGCAATTGCCCGGCCCTCCATTGAAGGGCAGCGGCCGGCAATTGGGTAAACCCGGCAGGGCCCCGTTTGGCCGGGCAATTGCCCGGCCCTCCATTGAAGGGAAGCTGGCCCGGCCGGGGGCTTTCGCTGCGTAGCCGGTTTGGCCGGGCAATTGCCCGGCCCTCCATTGAAGGACGTTCTTTAACCGCGCGGTCCCCTACTAGGGGCAGGCGTTTGGCCGGGCAATTGCCCGGCCCTCCATTGAAGGTGCTCACGAACGTCGTGTCGCTAGGCCGGCGCGTAACTGGTTTGGCCGGGCAATTGCCCGGCCCTCCATTGAAGGTTCGCTGAAGTTCGTCGACCCAGAGCTGGGTGGTGGTGGTTTGGCCGGGCAATTGCCCGGCCCTCCATTGAAGGGATGTCAAGCGCCACAAAGGCAAGGTCGGGCCAGTGCTGTTTGGCCGGACAATTGCCCGGCCCTCCATTGAAGCAGGGGTAGAGGGTGGCAAGGCGCTCACAGAACCGTTCTTGTTTGGCCGGGTAATTGCCCGGCCCCCAGCAGATGGTCGGCCAGTCGCTCAGCGCGCTCCACCGACGGGCCCGAGATGTTGAGCGTGAGGAGCCTGGAGTTCACGGGGTACGCCAGCCGTCAGGGCGGTGCGGGCGACGGGTGCTCGTGTCCAGCGGGACAACAGCCGCCAGGCTTGGGACGCGGGTGCGTGCATGCGCCGCCGCGCGCTGTTCGAGCATTGCACAGCCATTGGGCACTGTCGGCCGTGCCGGCGGCGGCGCTCGAACGAGCGGCGCTAACGGCCCCAGCCTCGACGTGTGGGGCATCCGGGGATTCCAAAGTGAGAGCGTCGGCAGGCTGCTCTCGCGCCGACTCGGTGAAGGCGTCCATCATGTCGGCACACTCGAACACCCTGTTGCGCCGTCCTGCGCTGCGCTGAACCAAGATGCCGGCATCCACGAGTCTCGATATGGCATTGCGAGCAGTGCGATCTGTCGTCCGCAGTGCGTCCTGCACGCTCTCCGCTGTGACGCTTGGTGCGGTCGGCAGGTGGCTGAGCAGCCGAAAGGCAGCGCTCGATGGCCTGATGTGACGTGACCGCGCCACTGCGCTCCAGTGCTGCGACAAGAACTCGACATGACGGTTGAGCCGCTCGTGCAGACGACACGCGTGATCGGTTGCATGGGCGAGCATCTCGATCCACGACCGCAGAGATTGCGACCGCTCGGGAGCGTTGGGCGCACACAAAACGCGGGACTCATCTAGGGCATCGAAGTAATCCGTCTTGGCGAGCATCAGTGCCGAACTGACAGGGAGCGCTGCGCCCTCGCTCATGCCCTCGCGTGCATACATGTACTGCAGCACCGCACGCCCAGTTCGGCCATTGCCGTCCGGGAACGGATGGATGGTCTCGAACTGAGCATGCGCCAGTGCGGCCCGGACAAGCGGAAATCCGTCGTCGGCGCGGTTTGCGAAGGCGGCGAGATCGTCCAGCAGCTCGGGCACCAGTTCCGCGGGTGGCCCCACATGGCGGGCACGCAGCGGTCCCCCGAGAGCGCCTGCGCCGACCCAGTTCTGACGGTCCCTCAACTGACCCGCAATCGGGTCGTCGTCTCCCATCAATGTCGCGTGCAGTCGGCGCAGCAGATCAATGGACATCTCGGCACCCGAGTCGGCGACGGCGCGTGCGTGTTGAGTGATCCTGATGTTCCGCAGCGCCTGCATCTCGACCTCTGGCGGCTGTTCTCCGAACAGCCTCAACTGCGCCTCGGCCCGGGCAACCCCGCGTGCCGATGGGCGTATCTCTTCGATGGTGCTTGAAGCGATGCTCTCGGCTCGGCTTAGAAGCCACTCGGCTGGCAGTGGCCCGTGGGCATCAGAGCGCTGGAGTTCCCGACACCGCTGGGTTGCGGCCGACACCAGGTCCCATGTGAGCGCACTCAAGTCGGGCGTCCAATCCCTGATGGGATGAGGAACATAGGCATGGAACACGGACCGCGGCGGGTCGTCGGGGCGCGCTGGCCGAGAAGTGTAGGTGCGCTCGTCCCAATGGCGGGGCTCCGTCTGGCCCATGTCGCTCCTCCGAGGCAAGGTTTCCGCAACTTTCTCGATGCGGTAAACTCGTGCGCTGATGTCTGCTGAGTTTACCGTATGGGAGCCGCAATGGTGGGCCAAGCACGACGCATCGCGGCGACAGCACACGCGGCTGCCGTCGAACTTCTTTCTTGCTTACTGACAACTCTGAACCTCCCCCAACGCCATTTCCACGCCGGCCGCCACAATCATGATACATCTGATACTGTTACTGGGCCTCAGACGCTATCATATTGGGGAGCCGTCATGCGCCGGGTTGAGAGCTATGTGGCGGGCGCTTGGCACCGTCCGCCCGCTGCGGGGCGGCCGCTGCTGGATGCCGCCACCGGCCAGACTGTTGCCGAGCTCTCGCCTGGGGGCATCGACCTCGCCGTCGCCGTCGGGCATGGTCGCACCGTCGGTGGGCCGGCGCTGAGGGAGCTGACCTTCCACCAGCGGGCCGCCATCCTGCGAGGCGTCGGCAAGATGCTGCTGGGCGGCAATGCCAAGGAACAGCTCTACGACCTGTCGTACTGCACCGGGGCCACCCGGGCCGATTCCTGGATCGACATCGAGGGTGGGGCCGGAGTGCTCATGTCCTACGCCAGCAAGGCCCGCCGCGAGCTGCCCAATGCGACGGTCGCCATTGACGGCGCCACCGAGGCGCTGTCGCGTGACGACTCATTCTCAGCTGTGCATGTCCTCACCGCCCGCAAGGGCGTGGAGGTGCAGATCAACGCCTTCAATTTCCCGGTGTGGGGGATGCTCGAGAAGCTTGCATCCGCCTTCGTTGCGGGTGTGCCGTCCATCGTCAAGCCGGCTTCTCCAACCGCGTACCTGGCCGAGGCCGCGGTGCGCCTCATCATCGATTCGGAGATGATGCCCGAGGGGTCCCTGCAGCTGGTGTGCGCGTCCTCCGGTGAACTCAGCAGCCTGCTGGACGGCCTCGGCGGCCAGGACAGCATCGCCTTCACCGGCTCGGCTGCCACCGCCGCGGCGCTGCGCACCCATCCGGCGGTCACCGAGCGGGCGGTCCGGCTCAACGTCGAGGCCGACTCGCTCAACGCGGCCGTGCTGGCTCCGGCCGCCGCCCCCGGTACGGCCGAGTTCGACCTGTTCGCCGCCGAGGTCGTCAAGGAGATGACAACCAAGGCGGGCCAGAAGTGCACCGCCATCCGCAGGGCGCTGGTGCCGGAACGGCACGTCGCCGCCGCCGCGGAGGCGCTTGCCGCGGCCCTGAGCGAGGTTGTGGTGGGGGACCCCCGCGACCGGGCCACCGACATGGGCTCTCTCGTCGGTCTGGCTCAGCGCGACGAGGTGGCTGCCTCTGTGGCCGCGCTGCGCGACGCTGCGGTGCCCGTGGTGGATTCCTGCGACCTGTCCGGCGTCGACTCCGTGGCCGGGGCGTTCATGGCCCCCACCCTGCTTCAGGCCACCGACCCGCGCTCCGAGACGGTCCACACCACCGAGGCCTTCGGGCCGGTCTCGACCCTCGTGCCCTACCGCGGCATCGACGAGGCGGTGGAGCTGGTGGCGGCCGGCGGCGGAAGCCTGGTCGCCTCGCTCTACGGCGCCGACCGGGACGAGATCGCCGACCTCGCGCTGGGTATCGCCTCCCATCACGGCCGGGTGCTGATCATGGACGAGACGATGGCCGCGGCCAGCACCGGCCACGGGTCGCCCCTGCCGCCGCTGGTGCACGGCGGGCCCGGCCGAGCCGGCGGCGGCCAGGAGATGGGCGGCATGCGGGGCGTGTTCGCCCACATGCAGCGCACCGCGGTGCAGGGTTCGCCCGACATGCTCACCGCCGTCACCGGCGAGCACATCGGCGGCTCCACAACCCAACAGCACAAGGGGCACCCGTTCAAGCTCACCTTCGACGACCTGGAAGTGGGCGACTCGATCACCACCGAGTCCCGCGCCGTCACCCGAGCCGACATCGCCGCCTTCGCGGAGAGCACCGGCGACAAGTTCTACGCCCACATGGACGAAGAGGCCGCGGCTCGCAGCCCGATCTTCAACGGCCTGGTGGCCCACGGCTACCTGGTGCTGTCGTTCGCGGCCGGGCTGTTCGTCTGGCCCGACGAGGGGCCGGTGCTGGCCAACTACGGCATCGACCGGCTTCGCTTTGCCAAGCCCACCTATCCCGGCGACGAGATCCACGTGGTGCTCACCTGCAAACGCAAGACCCAACTCGACGGCCGCGGCTACGGCGAGGTGGCCTGGGACACCAAGGTCATCAACCAGCACGGCGAGATCAACGCGGCCTACGACGTGCTGACCATGGTCGCCAATGCCCCCGGCGTCAACGGAGCCCCCGCATGAGGTCGTGGGCGACGATGGAGGATTTCGAGGCCTTCCTCAACGATGGTGGCCTGGTCGAGGTCGACGACTACATGCCCGGCCCATACCGGCGCGCCGTCTTCCGTTTCATCGAGTTGCACGCCAATAGCGAATTGATGGGCGGTTTGACCGAGCGCGACTGGATCGCCAAGACCCCCGGACTTCGCCACAAGATGGCCGTGCTGGCCAAGACCCAGGACGAGATCGGCCACAGCCACCTGCTCTACATGATCGCCGCCGACTTCGGTGTCAAGACCCGCACCGAGATGCTCGAGGACCTCTTCGCGGGCCGCAGCCGCTTCCACAATGTGTTCCACTACCGGGCCGTCACCTGGGGCGACCAGGTGGCCATCGCGTTCCTGGTGGACGCGGCCGCGCTGATCAGCCAGCAAGCGGTGTTCAAGAACTGCTCCTACGGCCCGTACAAGCGCATCCTGCGCCGCATCATCGCCGAGGAGGGGTTCCACATGCGCCTCGGGGAGGACCGCATGATGCGCATCGCCGAGGGCACCGCCCTGCAGCGCCAGATGTTCCAGGAGTCGCTGGACCGCTGGTTCTGGCCAGCGCTGCAGCTGTTCGGTCCCGACTCCGAACCGGGCGACGTGCTGCTGCGCTGGCACATCAAGTCCGAGCGCAACGAGGTGCTGCGCGATCGCTGGGTGCAGAAGTTCGTGCCCATGCTCCAGAACTACGGGTTCTCGATACCGGCGCCGGAGTTGCGCTGGGACGCGGAGGCACGGCGCTGGGACGTGGGGCCGATCGACTGGACGCCCCTGGAGCGCACGCTCGAGCACGGCGGACCAGACTCGGCCCGGCGGATCGCCGAGGCGGCGGACAACTGGGCCCGCACTGCGTGGGTGCGCTCGGCCATGCACGACGGCCCCGGGAACCACAACGGCTCCGGGAACTGAACGTGCGCGTCTACGAGGTGTTCATCAAGCGGGACGGCCGGGAAGAGTTCCGCCATGCCGGCGCGCTGGAGGCGGCCGACGACCAGTTGGCGATCGTGCTGGCCAGAGAGGTGTACCTTCGGCGGGCCGAGGGCGACCGCCTGTGGGTCGTGCGCCGCGACCATGTGATCGTCGCGGACGACGACTTTGTGGCCCCCAACGCGGACAAGCCGCACCGTCACCACGACGGCGCGGCCGTGGCCGAACGGCGACGGGCCTCGAGGCGGGCGCCGCGTTGAGTCCCGCCGCAGTCCGGGACTTCCTGCTGGCCTTCGCCGACGACGAGCATCTGATGGGCCAGCAGCACACCGAGTGGATCGGCGTGGCCCCCTTCCTCGAGGAGGACTTGGCCTTCTCCAGCATCGGCCAGGACGAGCTCGGCCACGCGGCGCTCCTGTACGAGCTGGTGCTCGAACTCGACGGCATCGAGATCACCGACGAGGCTGTGGACGAGTTGGCATACCGCCGAAACGCCGACGACTACCGGTCCTGCCACCTCGTGGAGGCTTCAGTCAGCGACTGGGCCGAAGCGCTCGTGCGGCATTGGGTGTACGACACGTTCGAAGCCATGCGCTGGCAGCTAGTGGTCGACTCGTCGATCCCTCGCCTCGGCGCGATCGCCCAGCGGGCCTTGCGGGAGGAGGCGTTCCACCGGATGCACGCCGACGCTCTGCTCGACCGGCTCCTTCCGGTTTCCGAAGCCCGCGGCCGCCTGCTGGTCGCGCTCGAGGGCGTCATGCCTCTGGTACCGGGCTTGTGCGAGCCGCCCGCAGGGGAGGCCGCCGCCATAGCCGAGGGGGTGGCAGCCGGCTCCACGGCCGATTTCGCTGAGCTGCTCGCCGGGGCCATCGTCGAACGGTTCGGGCATCAGGCGAACACCGCGACCTCCGCTGGTGGCGAACAACACCACCGCACGGTGAGATCGGCCGACTTCGAGCCGCTGGTGCTGCGGATGCGCGAGGTGCTCGACTTCGACCCGGAGGCCAAGTGGTGAACACGACCGACCCCGGCCACTACGAGCCGATCGAGTCGGCATCGATCGACGAACTGCGCGACCTCCAGCTGAAGCGTCTTGGAGACACGCTCAGCCACGCCCACGCGAACGTGGCCCACTACCGGCAGGCCTTCGACTCCGCGGGCGTCGCTCCAGCAGACCTCCAGGACCTCGACGACCTGGCCCGCTTCCCGTTCCTCACCAAGAGCGACCTGCGCGACACCTACCCGTTCGGCCTCTTCGCGGTGCCCCGCTCCGAGGTGATTCGCATCCACGCCTCCTCGGGCACCACCGGCAAGCCCACGGTCGTCGGGTACACCGCCGGCGACATCGACGTGTGGTCCCGGCTGATGGCCCGTTCCATCTACGCGGCCGGCGGCCGGCCCGGCGACATCGCACACGTCGCCTACGGCTACGGGCTATTCACCGGCGGCCTTGGCGCCCACTACGGCGCGGAGACCCTCGGATGCATGGTCGTGCCCGTCTCCGGGGGACAGACCGAGCGCCAAGTGACTCTGATACAGGACTTCGGGCCGCGCATCATCCTGGTCACCCCCTCGTACTGCCTCAATCTCATCGACGAGATGGAGAGCAGGGGCATGGACCCGAAGTCGTGCTCCTTGGAGGTCGGGATCTTCGGGGCGGAGCCGTGGACCGACGAGCTCCGCACGGAGATCGAGCAGCGTCTCGGCATCGACGCCGTCGACATCTACGGGCTGTCGGAGGTGATGGGCCCCGGGGTAGCCCAGGAATGCGTGGAGACCAAGGACGGCCCCACGGTCTGGGAGGACCACTTCTACCCGGAGATAATCGACCCCGGCACGGGCGAAGCGCTGCCCGACGGCCAGTTCGGCGAGCTGGTGCTGACGGCGCTCACCAAACGGGGCCAGCCGATCATCCGCTACCGCACCCGCGACCTGACCCGGCTGCTGCCCGGCACGGCCCGCCCCATGCGGCGAATCGCGCGGATCTCGGGTCGCTCCGACGACATGCTGATCGTGCGGGGGGTGAACGTATTCCCGTCCCAGGTAGAGGCCGAGGTCCTCAAGGTGGACGGTCTCTCGCCGCATTTCCAGATCGAGGTGGACCATACCGGCAACCTGGCCCAGCTCACCGTGCGGGTGGAGCGAAGCCCATCCGGACGCCGGCAGAGCGACGACCTCGCGAGGGAACTCGCCGGCCACATCAAGGGCAACATCGGTGTGACCGCCGAGGTGGTGGTGGCCGAGCCGGGCGCCGTGCCCCGCTCCGCGGGGAAGGCCCAGCGGGTGGTGGCCTCACGATGAGCGACATCGCCGCGGCCGTCCGGCGGTGGTGCGAACAGCCGGACATCTCGGCCAGGTCGGTGCTGGTGACGGTACTGGGCGACTCGGTGCTGCCGGTGACCAAGACAGTGTGGCTCTCGAGATTGTTCGGGATGGCCGCGCCCTTCGGGTTCAGCGAGCGGCTGGTGCGCACATCGATGTTCCGCCTGGCCGCTGAGGGCTGGGTGTCCAATGAGCGGGTCGGGCGTCGCAGCCGCTACTCGCTCACGCTGCTGGCGGTGCGCGAGTCAGAGGACGCCGACCGCAGGATCTACACCAACGATCCGGTCGAATGGGACGGCTCGTGGACGTTCGCCGCGGTCGACACGCCGTTGGTTCCGGCCGCGGAGCGCGACCGGATCGTCAAGCACCTTCGCTGGCACGGATTCGTGGCTCTGGGGCGGGGGCTGCTCGCGTCGCCTTCTGTGACGCTGCAAGGCCTGCAGGAGTTGCTGCCCCTCGTGGAGCCGGCCGCAGTGGTGCCGACGGGATGCGCCCAACTCGCCGACCTCGACCGTTTGGTCGATGAGGGCTTCTTCGCAGCGGCGTTCCGCACCGCCGAGACCGAGAGCGCATTCCGGGACTTCCTTTCCCGCTACGAGCCCTGGCACGGCTGTGACATCCAGCGCTCGGCCCCACTCGACGCCTACGCGCTCCGCACCATGCTGGTGCACGACTTCCGCCGGATCCGTCTGCGAGCCCCTGACATTCCGCCGCAGCTCCTGCCCCCGAACTGGATCGGCGACAGGGCCTACGAGCGGGCCGCCGACCTGTACCACCGGCTCAGCCCGAAGGCTGCCGAGGCCCTCGGCGAGTTCCTGGAGGTCGACTACCCTCTCCTGATGCCCCACCGCTTCCAGTTCTGACCCGCGGTGAGCGATCAGAGCATCTGGAGGGTGCTGCGGCGCCTGACCTTGCCCGTATATCTCCCTTCGGTGGCCGGGACTATGGGCATCGGGATGATGGTGCCGGTGCTGCCCCTCTACATGCGGGGGATCGGTTTGAGCTTCTCCGACGTCGGGGTTGTGCTGGGTGCCGCCGGCGCCGGCGCAATGCTCGGTGCCGTCCCTTCTGGTTGGGTGATGGCCCGCCGCGACGAACGGGTGCTGCTCGTGTTGTCGCTCATCGTCATCGCGGCCGCCACGGCGGTGCTGGGGCTGACGGCCGCGGTGGCCGCGATGGTTGCTCTGAGGGTCATGTTCGGCGCCGGCGGGATGGGGCTGCGGCTGGCTCTTCAGACCTATGTGGCCGCCGGGGTGGAGTCCGGCTCACGGGGTCGGGCTCTGTCGCTGATAGGCGGGTCGTTCCGGCTGTCGCTGGTGGCCGGACCGTTGCTTGGCGGGTATCTCGCCGACGCCGTCGGCTTCAAATGGACGTTCCTGCTGTGCGGGGCCGTGACCGCAGTCGGCCTGGTCGGAGCGGTGGAACGCGGCGCGATGGTGCCGCACGCCCCGGTCGAGCCCCGATCCGCTGACTTGTTGCGCATGCCGCTGCTGAAGGCGCTGCGGCGCCACTGGCGGATCCTGGCCAAGGCGGGACCGGCCGCGGGCTTGGCGGTCGCGGCGCGACAGGGCCGCTACGTGGCGGTGCCGTTGATCGCGGCTGAGCTCGGTTTGAGCCCGTCGGCCACCGGAGCCCTGGTTTCTGTCGGCACCGGTGCCGATCTGCTGCTGTTCCCGGTGTCGGGGTACCTGATGGATCGCTTCGGACGGCTCTACGCCATAGTGCCGTCGTTCACGCTGTTCACGGCCGGTCTGGTGATCCTGGCCTACTCGCATACGGCCCTGATGGTGGCCGTGTCGGGGGCGGTCATGGGAATCGGCAACGGCATCGGGTCCGGGACCATGCTCACCATGGCGAGCGACCTGGCACCCAGCGAGGCCAGGGGACAGGTCCTGTCAGGGCTGGCCCTGCTGCAGGACACGGGCAGCCTGCTGGGGCCCGTCATCGTGGGGGTCGCAGCCGACGTCGCCGGGGTGGGGGCCTCCGCCCTGGTGCTCGCGGGCGTGATGGTGCTCGCCATATTGTGGATCGTGAGCGTCGTAGGCGAGACCGGCCACCAAGCAGCCGACCAGTAGAGCTGTCCGGCGGCGGTGCGCAGCAGCGGACCCCGCAGTGGCGAGCGCGTTCGAGTGGCCCCTAGGGGCGGTCGTGGGTTAGCTCGCCCTCGACTCGCAGGTTGGGGATGATGCGGTCGAGCCACTTGGGCAGCCACCAGTTCCGAGCGCCGAGCAGTTCCATGGTTGAGGGCACTATGAGCATCCGCACCAGGGTGGCGTCAATGGCGATCGCGGTGGCCAGTCCGAGGCCGAAGAGCCGGATCACCCGATTGTCCTCGAGCACGAAGCTGCCGAAGACCACCACCATGATGGCCGCCGCGGCAGTGATCACCCGGGCCGTGGCGGCGAGGCCGTCGGCCACGGAGTTGACCGGGTCGCCGGTGCGCTCGTACTCCTCCTTCATGCGCGACAGCAGGAACACCTCGTAGTCCATGGACAGCCCGAACAGGATGGCGAACAGCATCATCGGAATGAACGGCTCGATGGGCGCGGGCTCGATCCCGAGCACGCCGCCGAACCAGCCCCACTGGAACACGGCCACGGCCACCCCGTAGGCCGAGCCGATCGACAGCATGTTCATGATCACCGCCTTGAGCGGCACCACCAGCGACCGGAACACCGCCATGAGCAGCAGGAACGAGGCGCCGAGCACCGCCCCGAAGAAGATCGGGATGCGGCCGGCGAGGTAGTCGGAGAAGTCGATGCCGAAGGTCACCTGGCCCGCGACCAGCGCGTCGACGCCGGTGCCGTCGAGGACTGCCGGGATGACGTCGCCGCGCAGCCGGTTGACGAGGTCCTCGGTCCCGGCGTCCTGAGGGCCGGTGGTGGGCTGCAGGCGGATCAGCGCGGCCTGACCGTCGGGGCTTCGGAGCGCGGGCGAGGCAAAGGCGACGCCGTCGGTCTGGTTCAGCACCCTGGACAGGTCGTTGAGGGATGCCAGTTGCTGCGGGCCTGCCACCGTTGCCACCACCAGTAGCGGACCGTTGGCCCCTCGCCCGAAGCCCTCCGAGATCAGGTCGTAGGCCTTGCGGGTGGTGGTGTCCTCGGCGAAGTTGCCCTCATCGGAGAAGCCGAGGCGCAGCCCCAGCACCGGCGCGGCCAGCACGAGCAGCACCACCGTCCCGCCCACCGCGAACAGCCACGGCCGGGACTGGACGACCCGGCTCAGCCGGTACCAGACGGTGTCCCGCAGCGGCTTGGCGTCCCGGTGTCGCACAGCTCGCCGCAGCGGGTTGGCGGAGGTTCTGAACGACCCGGCGACGAGCACGACAACCGCCAGCGGAATGGCGACGAGCAGCAGTCTGAAGCCAGTGCCGAATCCGAGCAGCGCGACGCCGATCAGTGCCGAGGCGGCCACACCCCGGACCCGGGTGGTGCCGACCCGGTCCCCGAGCAGGCCGATGGCGGCCGGCAGCAGCGTGACCGATCCGGCCATCACCAGAGCCACGGTGGTGGCCGCGGCCAGGCCCAGCCCGGCCACGAACGGCAGGCCCATGAGCAGCAGACCCAGCAGCGACACCACCACGGTGGCCCCGGCGAAGATCACCGAGCGGCCCGCCGAATCGAGGGCCGCGGCGGTGGCCTCCTCAGGAGTCAGGCCACGACCCAGCCATTCCCGGTAGCGGGTGATGATGAACAGGGCGTAGTCGATGCCCACGCCGATGCCGATCATGATCCCCAGAGTCGGGGCGAACTCCGGGACGGTCAAAACGTTGCTGAGGATGATCACGCCGGCCGCGCCGACACCCACGCCGATCAGGGCGGTCCCGATGGTCATGCCCATGGCCACCACCGAGCCCACCGCCAGGATCAGCACGAACACCGCGAACGCGAGCCCGATGGCCTCGGACTCCGGCGGTTCACGCCCAGCCAGCCAGGCCCCGCCGATCTCCACCTGCACGCCGTCGGCTCGCAGACCGCTGGCGTTGATCAGGCGGTCTATCTCCAGCCCCATCTCGGCGGCGTCGTTGGCGGTCGTGTCGGGGCTGACCTCGAGGTCGGCGTATGCGACGCGGCCAGCGTCAGGGCCCCGAGCGGCGACGCGGCGGCCACCGTCGGGATCGTAGGGGGAGGCCACGTCGATTCCCCCGATGGCCTCGACGTCGTCGAACAGGCCGGTCATGGCGGCCCGCACGGTCGGGTCGTTCACGCCCTGCTCCGCTCGGAACACGATGGTGCCGCTGATGGTGGTGCCGAGATTGCCGAAGTGCGCGCCGAGGATGTCGGCTCCCCGGGTGCTCTCGGAGTCGGGCGCAGTGGGCGTCGCGCCGTAGGCCGCCCCGAGTCCGCGGGCCACCCCTGCGACCACAACGATGACCAGCAACCAGGCAACCAGAACCCGCCACGGATGCCGGTAGCACCACCGGCCGAGAGAGGAGTACACAACAGAGACCTTCTGCCCGGCAGGGTATTGATCTGGCGCCGGGTTGGCGCGGCGGGGTCGGCCGCGGCTGGAACGCCGCGGCCGACCCGTGACCGGACTTGTCTAGCGGGTGGCTACTCGCCGCCGGGGAGCAGCTCGACGGTTACGCGCTGCCAGTTGTTGCCCATGACGTCGACGCCGGCGTTACGCAGGTTGGCCACCGCCTCCCAGGCGATGTCGCTGCGGTAGGCACCCTCGTCGGGAGCCGAGGCGAGGATTTCCTCGCTGGTGGCCACCTCGACGGTCTGGGCCCACAGGTCGGGGTCCATCACGCCCACGCCCAGCGGCGACGGCCAGATCAGGGCGCTGATCTCGTTGAGCTGCCACGTCTGGTGAGACTCGCCGAGTGTCGGGACGTTGTTAAGCACGATCTGCACGCACTCGTCCGGGTTGTCGCGGCAGTGGATCCAGCCCCTCAGCGACGCCTCCACGAACTTGACCGCCGTCTCGCGGTACACGGGGTCGTCGTCGAGGCGGTCGGCGTCGGCCCACAGAGCGTCCTGAAGCATGGCCGTGCCCTCGTCATTCCAGTTGATGATGTTGAGGTCCTCGGGCTGGTAGAGCTCGCCAGTGTCGGGGTTGACCGTCTCGAGCACCTGGGCGTACTCGTTGTAGATCATGGCCTGGGCGGCGTCGATCTCGCCGCTTATCAGGGCGAGCATGTCGAAGTTCTGCTGGACCAGTTGCACGTCGGAAGCGGGGTCGAGCCCGTTAGTGCGCAGCCCGGCCAGCAGCTCGAACTCGTTGCCGAAGCCCCAGTTGCCGACGGTGCGGCCCTCCAGGTCGGCGACCGTGGAGATGCCCGAGTCGGCGAAAGCGACCTGAAGGGTGGCGCTGCGCTGGAACACCTGGGCGATGTTGGTGATGTTGGCGCCTTCCTCTCGGGGCACCAGGCCCCGCGGCACCCACGACACCGCGAAGTCGGCCGCGCCGGAGTCCAGCACCGAGGCGGGCACGATCTCCACGCTGCCCTCGAGGATCTCCACGTCTAGTCCGTAGTCCTCGTAGATGCCGAGGGCATGGGCCGCGTAGTAGCCCGCGAACTGCGACTGGGTGAACCATTGCAGCTGCAAGGACACCTCGGTCAACTCCATCGGCTCCTCGACGACAGGCTCGGGCTCCGCCGCGGCGGCGGCTTCGGCCGCGGCGGCAGCCGCTTCGGCCTCCGCCTGAGCGGCGGCGGCGGCTTCGGCCTCCGCGCGAGCCGCGTCCCGTTCCGCCTCAAGCTCGGCGACGACCTCGGGGTCTACCGCTCCCTCGGCCTCAGCCATGGCAGCATCGAGCGCCGCTTCGGCCGCGGCTGCCCTGGCGGCAGCCGAGTCCGCCTCAGCGGCGGCAGCGTCGGCCGCGGCCTGAGCGTCGGCCGCTTTGGCCTCCGCTTCTGCGGCTGCGGCCTCAGCGGCGGCGGTGTCCGCCGCGCTGGTGTCCGGAGCAGCTGGTTCGTCGTCACCGCCACAGGCTGCGGCGATCAGACCTAGTGCCACAAACGGCACCAATAGACGCACTAACGTGATTCTTGTTTTCATGGTTTTCCCTCCTGGGTGGGTTATCTCTTGCGAGACTCAATGCCAGGCCGTGGCACAGTGCCGGCCTTCACAGTGGATCCTGGTGCGGGCGTCACGCTGATCTCCTGGCCACGAAGTACCAGGGCATGACGAGCCGCTCGATCAGGACGGCGAGAGCATAGAGACCGATGCCCACCAGCGAGCCGGCCAGGACCGCGGCCCAGGCGTCGTCGTAGCGGGTGAGCCCGGCCGAGCCGGTGATGAGGTTGCCGAGGGCGTCCTGGCGGCCGCCGAAGTACTCGGCCACGATGGCCGCGATCACCGCCAGCGAAGTCGCCAGCTTCAGCGCGGTGAAAAAGAACGGCATGGCGTTGGGGATGCGAACCTCGCGCATGATCCGCCACGTCTTGGCCCCGTAGGACTCCATCAGCTCGATCTGGCTGGACTCCACCTGGGTCAGGCCGCGCGCCGTGTTGATGAAGATCGGGAAGAACACCAGCACCACCACCACGGCCTGGTTGGAACGGGGCGACAGGATCCCGAACCAGGCGTTGAAGATCGGCGCCAGCGCGATGATCGGCACCGCATTGACAGCCACCGCCAGGGGGGTGAGGGTCTCGTTGGCGGCGCGGAAGGCGGTGACCAGCAGCGCAAACGCCGCTCCCACCGCCACCCCGCCGAGCAGACCGGTGACGATGATGAAGCCGGTCACCCCGGTGGCGGTCACGATGGCGTCGAAGTTCTCCGCGACCGCACTGGCGATTTCAGACGGCGGCGGCAGCACGAACCCGTCGGGGCGGACCACAGCTAGAAGCGCCTCCCAGCCACCGAAAATGACCACCGCGGCCACCACCGGCGGCAGCCACGATCGCAGCAGTGTCCTTGCCGCGGTCACGGCCGCACCAGTCTTCGGTTGGGGGTTGGGGCTGATGGCGGTCACGGCTGAGGGCCTCGTCGCAGCGCGTCTCGCACCGCGGTCACGTTGGCGAAGAAGGCCGGGTCGTCGCGGGTTGCGTCGTTGCGCTCGCCCAAGTCGTTGTCCACTACGGCCGCGATCCTTCCCGGACGGGGCGACATCACCACGACCTTGGTGGACAGGAACACCGCCTCGGGGATCGAGTGGGTCACGAACACGACCGTGATCTGGGTCTCGGACCAGATGCGCAGCAGCTCGTTCTGCATGTGCTCGCGGGTCATCTCGTCGAGCGCGCCGAAGGGCTCGTCCATCAGCAGCAGCTTCGGATGGAACGACATCGCCCGGGCGATGGCCACCCGCTGCTGCATCCCTCCCGACAGCTCGGTGGGATGGTGGCGGGCGAACTCGCCGAGCTTGACCAGCTCCAGCATCTCGGCCGAGCGCCGGTGCCGGTCGGCCGCCTTCCAGCCCATCAGCTCGAGCGGCAGTTCGATGTTCCGTGAGACGTTGCGCCAGTCGAACAGGCCTGCTCGCTGGAACACCATCGAGTAGTCCCGGTCGAGGCGAGCGGTGTCCGCGGTCTTGCCGTTGACGAGCACGGTGCCCTCGGTGGTGTCGATGAGTGCCGCGATGAGACGCAGCAGTGTGCTCTTGCCGCAGCCAGAGGGGCCGATAAGGGTGACGAAGTCACCCTGGCCGATCTGCAGGTCGATGTCGGCGAGCGCCTCGACCTCGTTGGGGCGTCCCAGATTGAAGACCTTGGAGACGCCTGCGAGCTCGACCGCGGGAGGATGCGAGGCTGGGGTCGTGTCGCTCATGCGATCCTCTCCCGGCCCTTGCGGCCCACCAGCGCGTATTCGATCGAGGAGATTGCCGCGAAGACGAAGATCCCCAGGACGGCCGCGCCCAGCACGGCCACATACAGGCGCTCGGGGCCGGTGGTGTAGCGCTGGGCCTCCAGCAGCACTCGCCGGCCCAGGCCGCCCTTCACTCCGGCGGAGATCTCGCCCACGATGGCGCCCACCACGCTGGCGGTGGCCGCGATCTTGAACGCCGCGAACAGGTACGGCAGCGACGCCGGCAGCCGCAGCCGCCACAGGGTCTGCACCCAGCGGGCTGCGTAGGAGTCCATCAGCTCGAGGTTCTCGGGCCGGGGCGACTGCAAGCCCCGCAAGCCGTTGATCGTGACCGGGAAGAATGTCAGGTAGGTGGCGATGATCGACACCGACATCCAGTCCTGCCACTCGAAGGGCAAGAAGTCGAAGCTCTTACGGCCCCAGATCACGATGATGGGAGCGATGGCGATCAACGGGATGGTCTGGCTGGCGATCACATGGGGCACCAGAGCGCGCTCCAAACGCCCCGAGGTGGTCAGCACGATGGCGATGCCCAGACCGACGGCCACTCCGACTGCGAACCCCACCGCCGCTTCCCGCAGGGTGAAGGCGGCCTCCTTGCCGACGATCGACCAGAACGGCTCGTTGGTGCCCCTCGGCTCCTCGAAGATCCCCGCGACGATGTCGAGCACCGGTGGCATCCTGAGGTTGTCGGACTTGGGCAGGATCGAACCGACGACGGGCCAGTCGGACTGAGCGTCGTCGATGGCGCCGCCCACCACCTTGTAGGCGCTGTAAGCCAAGCCCAGCAGGCATATGAACACAGCAAGCACAACGACCTGCCGTCCGGTTCTTCGCATCCGAGCCCGACGCTGCTCCCGGGCAGCCCGCAGGCGCATCAACTGCTCGAAGACGATCGGATCGTCTACGGGCGCATTCGCGGCCCCGGCATCCGAATCAATCATGGCTTCAACAGGGCGTCCAGACTCAGAACTCACGGTGGGGTCAGTCCCTGAGGGCCGGGATGATCCGCTGGCCGTAGGTGTTGAGCGTCTCGTCCTTAGCGTCGTGCATCAGGTAGATGGCGAACTGGTCGACTCCCAGATCACGCAACTCCTGGAGCCGGTCGATGTGGTTGCCGGCGTCTCCCAGGATGCAGAAGCGGTCGATGACGTCGTCGGGCACGAAGTCGGTGTGAACGTTCCCCGCCTTGCCGTGCTCGGCGTAGTCGTAGCCCTCCCGTCCCTGGATGTAGTCGGTGAGAGCCTGGGGCACTGCGCCGCCGGTGTCGCCGTAACGCCCGACCAGGTCGGCCACGTGGTTGCCGACCATTCCACCGAACCAGCGGACCTGGTCGCGCTGGTGGGCAACGTCGTCGCCGACGTAGGCGGGCGCGGCCACGCACATGTACAGCTCGTCGGGGTCTCGGCCCGCGTCCGCGGCGGCCTTGCGCACCGCGGCGATGGTCCACTCAGTGATCTGGGGATCGGCGAGCTGCAGGATGAAGCCGTCGGCCTGCTCGCCGCACAGGCGCAGGGCTCGAGGCCCGTAGCCGGCCATCCACATTGCGAGGCGGCCGCCTCGGCACCACGGGAACTGCTGCTGGGTGCCGTTGTAGGTCACCTCCCGACCTTCGGCCAGGCCCTTGATCACGTTCATCGACTCAGACAGGGTGGCCAGGCTGGTGGGGGTGTGGCCCAGCACCCGCATGGCTGAGTCGCCCCGCCCGATGCCGCACACGGTGCGGTTGCCGAACATGTCGTTGAGGGTGGCGAACAGCGACGCGGTGACGGTCCAGTTGCGGGTGCCGGGGTTGGTGACCATCGGACCGATCGTCATCCGCTTGGTGGCCGACAGCATCTGGCTGTAGATCACGTAGGGCTCCTGCCACAGCACGTGGCTGTCGAAGGTCCAGCCGTAGGTGAACCCGTGGGTCTCGGCCCGCCGGGCCAGGTCGACCACCCGCCAGGCCGGCGGGTCTGTCTGCAACACGACGCCGAAGTCCACCGCTCAGCTCCTGCCGGCGTCTCGGGAGTGGACCGGCCGAACTCGGGGGCTCATGCCTGAACGCCTAGCGGTTCCGGGGGAAACCCAGGTCGACGGTGCTCTCGGCCGGATCGGGCCATCGCACGGTGATCGCCTTGGCCTTCGTGAAGAAATGGACGCCCTCGGGGCCGTACATGTGGGCGTCGCCGAACAGCGAGTTCTTCCATCCGCCGAAGGAGTGGTAGCCCACCGGGACGGGGATGGGGACGTTGACCCCCACCATCCCCGCGTCGGCGTCGAGCTGGAACTGGCGGGCCGCGCCGCCGTCGCGGGTGAAGATGGCGGCGCCGTTGCCCCACGGGTTGTTGTCGATCAGCTCCACCGCCTCGTGGTAGGTGTCGGAGCGCACCACGCACAGCACCGGTCCGAAGATCTCGTCGCGGTACACGGTCATGTCGGGCGTGACGTTGTCGAGCAGCGACACTCCCAGGAAGAACCCGTCGTTGTCGAAGACCGTCTCGCGCCCGTCAACCACAACGGTGGCGCCCTCGTCGGCGCCGATGCCGACGTAGCCGGCCACGCGGTCGCGGTGCTCGCGGGTGATGAGCGGGCCCATCTCAGAGTCGGAGTCGTCGCCAGCGCCGATGCGCAGCTTGTCCGTGCGAACCTTGATGGCGTCCACGAGGGGGTCGGCGGCGTCGCCCACGGCCACCACTACCGACACGGCCATGCAGCGCTCTCCTGCCGATCCGTAGGCCGCCGACACGGCTGCGTCGGCGGCCAGGTCGATGTCGGCGTCGGGCAGCACCACCATGTGGTTCTTGGCTCCGGCGAGGGCCTGGATCCTCTTGCCCGTTGAGGTCCCCGTCTCGTAGACGTAGCGGGCGATGGGGGTGGACCCGACGAAGCTGACCGCCTTCACGTCGGGGTGCGCCAGCAGCCGGTCCACGGCCACCTTGTCGCCGTTCACCAAGTTGAGCACGCCGGGCGGGAACCCGGCCTCACTGAACAGCTCCGCCACGAAGCGGGGTGCCGAGGGGTCGCGCTCAGACGGCTTGAGCACGAAGGTGTTGCCGCATGCCACCGCGTTGGGGATCATCCACAGCGGCACCATCGCCGGGAAGTTGAACGGTGTGATGCCGGCCACCACACCCAGGGGTTGGCGCACGGTGTACACGTCGACGCCGCTCGAGGCTTGGGAGTTGTAGCTGCCCTTGAGCAGCTCGGCCAGGCCGCAGGCGTACTCGATGTTCTCCAGTCCCCGGGCCACCTCGCCCATCGCGTCGGAGTGCACCTTGCCGTGCTCCGCGGTGAGGCGAGCGGCGATCTCGGATGCGTTGGCCTCGACCACGTTGCGCAAGGAGTGCAACAGCTTGGTACGCGCCGCCAGCGAAGTGTTCCGCCAGTCCTCGAAAGCGGCTTTGGCCGACGCCACCGCGGCGTCGACCTCTTCGACGCCGGCCAGTCCGACCGCCGCGGTCTGCTCGCCGGTGGCGGGATTGAAGACCGGATGGGTCCGGCCCGACCGGCAAGCGAGGGTCGCTCCGCTCACGTAGTGCTGAATCGTCTCCACGGGACGTCTCCTGTCTCGGTTGTGCTCGGGGTGTAGGTCAACAGCCGCGGTCTCGCAGGGCGCGAGGTCACTGCAGGTACTGGCAGAGGCCCCGCCGCAGGTACTGGCCGTCGCCGGCCCGGCCCAGGTACTGACCGTCGTCGATGATCTTGCGGCCCCGGGAGAGCACGGTGTCGACGTGGCCGGTCACCTGGATGCCCTCGTACGCGGAGTGATCGATGTTCATGTGGTGGTTGTCGACGCTGATGGTCCACTGCTTGTTCGGGTCGTAGATCACGATGTCGGCGTCGGATCCGGGCGCGACGACTCCCTTTCGGGGATACAGGCCCATCATGCGGGCCGGGGTGGTGGCGCACAGCTCGACCCAGCGGGGCAGGCCGATCTCGCCGGTGACCACGCCCTGGTAGATCATGTCCATGCGGTGCTCGACGCCGCCGATGCCGTTGGGGATGGCCCGGAAGTCCCCGAGGCCCAGCTCCTTCTGCTCCTTCATGCAGAACGGGCAGTGGTCGGTGGACACCACGGCCAAGTCGTTGGTGCGCAGGCCCTTCCACAGCTCGTCCTGATGGCCGTCGGCCCGGGACCGGATCGGCGTGGAGCACACGTAGGCGGCGCCCTCGAAGCCGGGCCGGCCGAGGTGCTCCTCCAGACTGAAGTGCAGGTACTGCGGGCACGTCTCCGCGAACACGTTCATGCCGGCGTCGCGGGCCATCGCCACCTGCTCGAGGGCCTCCTTGGCCGACAGGTGAACGATGTACAGCGGCGCCGCCCCCACCCTGGCCAGCTGGATAGCCCGGTGGGTGGCCTCGGACTCCAGCTCCTTGCGGCGCACGTATCCGTGGGTGACCGGGCTGATCTCGCCCCGCTCGAAGGCCTGCTCGGCGAGCACGTCGATGGCCAGGCCGTTCTCGGCGTGCATCATGACGAGTCCGCCGTTGCCCGCGGCCTGCTGCATGGCCCTCAGGATCTGGCCGTCGTCGGCGAGGAACACCCCCGGATAGGCCATGAACAGCTTGAAGCTGGTGATGCCCTCGTTGACCAGCAGATCCATCTCCTTGAGCGAGTCGTTGTCGACGCCGCCGATGATCATGTGGAAGCCGTAGTCGATGGCGCAGTTGCCCTCGGCCTTGGCCATCCAGGCGTCAAGACACTCCCGAACGTTCTCGCCGTATTTCTGCACCGCGAAGTCCAGGATGGTGGTGGTGCCGCCCCAAGCCGCGGCCCTGGTGCCCGTCTCGAAGGTGTCGGAGGCGTATGTCCCGCCGAAGGGAAGCTCCATGTGGGTGTGGACGTCCACCCCGCCGGGCACGACAAGCCTGCCGGTGGCGTCGATGACCTCTGCGCCCTGCTCGGCCGCGGCCGCGATGGCGCTGCCGGGGCGCAGCACCGCCTCGATCCTCTCGCCGTCGATGAGCACCTCGGCGGGATCCGCGCCGGTCGCGGTCACGACGGTGCCTCCCTTGATCAGTGTCGTCATGTTCGTCTCCTTCCGGGGGTCTGAAGGGTGTGCGAGTCGGGAGTGCCGAGGTCAGGGAGTGGTCAGGGCGCCGTATAGGTCGGGCCGGCGGTCCCGGTAGAAGGCCCACTGGGTCCGGACCTCATCGACCTGGTCGAGGTCGAGGTCGCGCACCACCAGCTCCTCGGTCTGGTCCGACGCGGTGCCGTCCACGAACTGCCCCCTCGGGTTGGCGAAGTACGAGGTGCCGTAGAAGTCGTTGTCGCCCAGCGGCTCGATCCCCACCCGGTTGATGGCCCCGACGAAGTACATGTTGGCCGCCGCGGCGGAGGTCTGCTCGAGCTGCCAGAGATACGCGGAGAGCCCCCGGCTGGTGGCCGACGGGTTGAACACGATCTCCGCTCCGGCCAGTCCCAGCGCACGCCAGCCCTCGGGGAAGTGACGGTCGTAGCAGATGTACACGCCCACCGTGCCGACCGCGGTCTCGAACACCGGGTATCCCAGGTTGCCGGGACGGAAATAGAACTTCTCCCAGAAGCCCTTCACCTGGGGGATGTGGGTCTTGCGGTACTTGCCGAGATAGGTGCCGTCGGCGTCGATGACCGCCGCGGTGTTGTAGAGGAACCCGGCCTGCTCCTGCTCGTACATGGGCAGCACCAGAACCATCTCGTGCTTGGCCGCCAGTTCCTGGAACCGCTTGGTGGTCGGCCCGTCGGGAATGGCCTCGGCGTAGGAGTAGAACTCGGTGTCCTGGACCTGGCAGAAGTACGGGCCGTAGAACAGCTCCTGGAAGCACATCACCTGGGCGCCGGCGGCGGCTGCCTCGGCCACGTGCTTGGCGTGGAGTTCGATCATCGACTCCTTGTCGCCCGTCCAAGCCACCTGAAGGATCGCTGAAGTAACCGTCCGTGCCATTTGCGCCCTCCTGGTCTCATCGGATGCCCCGGCTCCATGAGAAGGAACGATCTTAGCGAGCCTCTCGCTTCGGTGCCGTGGCCGCGGCCTCCTTGGGCCCCTTTCTCACCGGATGGACGATGGAATAGAGAACGTTTGCAGCGCGAATAGCGCAAATTCGCTAATATCTCTGCAGGGATTCTCACTGAGCGATCGCTATTGCACAGGATCTGGCAATCTTGCGTCAATGGTTAGAAATGCGGCGGGAGGAGATGACGCCGGTGTCGAAGCCGGCCAGGTGCAGGCCTCCACCGAACCGGGCGTGCTCGATCTTGAGGCACCGGTCCATCACCACGTCGAGTCCGGCCGCGGTGCAGCGCCGGGCGGCCTCGGCGCTCCACAGCCCGAGTTGCACCCAGAATACGGAGGCGCCGGCGGCGATGGCCTCCTCGGCGACGCCGGGCAGGTCGTCGGACCGGCGGAACACGTCGACGATGTCGGGCGCGACCGGCACGTCCGCGAGCGACCCGTACGCCCGACGGCCGAGAATCTCGCTCCCGGCCTCGCGGGGGTTCACCGGGTACACGTCGAAGTCGGTGGACGACGACATCAGGTAGGTGAGGACGAAGTTGCTGGCCCTCGCCGGGTTGGACGAGGCACCGACGACCGCCACCGAGCGAGATCGGTCCAGGATGCGCCCGCGCTCGCTCGCAGTCGGCGGCGTCCAGCCCTCCACGGGCGGATGCTCAGCCATCGGGATCTTTCGTTGCCGCGGCAAGGGCCTGGTCGAGGTCCCAGATGATGTCTTCGACGTCCTCGAGCCCGACCGATATGCGCACCATGTCCGGCGAGACTCCACCCGCCTCCAGCTCGGCGTCGGAGAGCTGCTGATGGGTGGTCGAGGCTGGGTGGATCACCAGCGTCTTGGCGTCCCCCACATTGGCCAGGTGCGACACCATCTGCAGCGACTCGATGAAGCGGGCGCCGGCTGCACGCCCGCCCACCACGCCGAAGGTGAAGATGGCGCCCGGACCCTTGGGCAGGTAGCGCTCGGCCAGGCCGTGCTGGGGATGGTCGGGCAGGCCCGCCCACAGCACCCACGCCACCCGGTTGTCGGCATCGAGCCACTCGGCCACGGCCCGGGCGTTGGCGATGTGGGCCTCCATGCGCAGCGGCAGCGTCTCCAGGCCCTGCAGCAGCAGGAAGGCGTTGAACGGCGACAGGCAGGCCCCGACATCGCGCAGCTGCTCGGCCCGCACTTTGGTGCAGAAGGCGTACTCGCCGAAGTTGTCCCACCAGCGCAGCCCGTTGTAGCTCGGCACCGGCTCGGTCATGTGGGCGAAGCGCCCCGAGCCCCAGTCGAAGCGGCCCGCCTCCACGATCACACCGCCGATGGATGTGCCGTGACCGCCGATGAACTTGGTGGCCGAGTGCAGCACTACGTCGGCGCCGTGGTCCAGGGGGCGGCACAGGTACGGCGTCGCGAAGGTTGAGTCCACTACCAGAGGCAGGCGGTGTGCCCGGGCGACGTCGGCCAGGGCGACCAGGTCTGCCACCGCGCCGGAGGGGTTGGCGATGGTCTCGGTGTAGAGCAGCTTGGTGTTCTCGCGGACGGCGGCCGCGAACGCGTCGGGGTCGGTTCCGTCGACGAACGTCGTGTCGATGCCGAGGCGTCGCAGCGTCACGTCGAACTGGGTGTAGGTGCCGCCGTACAGGCCGGCCGCGGCCACGATGTGGTCGCCGGCGGCGGCCAGCGCGGTGACGGTGAGGAACTCGGCGGCCTGGCCGCTGGCAGTGGCGACGGCTCCGATGCCTCCCTCGAGGCTGGCCATGCGCTCCTCGAACACCGCGTTGGTCGGGTTGGAGATCCGGGTGTAGATGGTCCCGTACTTCTGCAGGGCGAACAGGTCGGCGGCGTCCGCGGTGTCCTCGAACACGAAGCTCGTGGACTGGTAGATGGGCACGGCCCGGGCGCCAGTGGCGGGATCGGGCTGGCTGCCCGCGTGCAGCGCCCGGGTGCGGAACCCCCAATTTCGGTCGTCCATGGTCCGACGATAGGTCAGGGCAAGCGCGGCGGCTACCGTGGCGCGGCGGGCGCCGATGCAGGCGATGAGCGGGCGCAGCCTGGCCGGGGGTTACTGTCGGCGCCCGTGGTCTCGTTCAGCAGCTCGACGATTGCCTTTGACTCGGCCGACACCTCGCTGATCGTGCGCGAGATGGAGAGTCTGGCCGCCCGGGGCGACGGCCTGGGCTGGATCAACATCGGTCCCGGCTTGCGGGACGACCAGATCGAGAGGTTGCCGGAGCCTTCGGCGCTGGGCCGCTGGTTCTCCGGTCGGGGGCCGGCGGTGCCGATGGCGACCTGGACCCCGCCGAGGGCGACGCCCTCGTCCACGCCGCCCGCGGTGGGCGTAGAGCACGGCGCCGGTCCCAAGGCGCTGGACCGCCTCGGTGACGCGGGGGCTCCGCTGCCGGCAGGTTGGCGCAAGGTGCAGGACCACGCCAAGCACGGCATCGTCGCGCATCCGCCGCAGGGCACGTCCCACCACGAGGTGCTCGAATGGCTCCTGTCGGTGTGCTGGGCGCTTTGCCCCATCGATATCGAGGACCACTGGCTGGCTGACGTCCACCGCCCGGACTGAAGGGCCGCTCGGCTTCGCTCGCTCGGCCTCAGGAGCTGAGCACCGCCTCCACGATCAGGTCGATCACGGCCTGGGCGTCGGCGTCCCACACCACGTCGTGGGTGGGAGGGCTCGGCTCGGCTGCGATGGCCTCGGGCGGGCGCACGTCGGTCACGGTCATGCCCCGGGTGTGCTCGCCGCGCAGTTCCACCGCAACCAGATGGCTCGACCGGTGGAACAAGTGGGGGTGGGTTGCCGCGCTGATGGCGTGGCGCCGCGTCCCGCCACCGGTTCTGCCGCGCCGCCACGTAGAACGCGGGACTGCCAGCGCGCAACATCGCATGGACGACACTGAGGATTGTCGCAGTGTCGGCTCGTCGGTAGGGTCGCATCCATGCGAGTAGGCTCCGTCGAACTGCCGGAAGAACTAGTGGACGCGCACGCCGAAGGCCGCCTCGTCCTGTTCGTCGGCGCTGGCGTGTCTGTCGCTGACCCGACGGCTCTGCCCACCTACGGCGCACTGGCCGCGAAGGTGGCCGAACTGAGTTCGAAGCGCGTCTCCAAAGCAGACCTCAAACGACCCGACGTCCTGCTCGGCGAACTGAAAGCGGACGGCGTCGATGTCCACTCGCTCGTGCACGAGCTGATCAGCGACCCGCCCGGCGGGCCCGCACGGAGGCCGAACAAGCTTCATCAAGCCGTCGCCAGCCTTGCGACGGCCTCGCCGCAGGTGAGGATCGTCACCACCAACTATGACCGCTGCCTGTCGAACTGCCTGCCGGAGGGCATCGACGAGTACGAGGTGCACGCCCTGCCCGAACAAGCCGAGTTCACGGGCCTTGTCTACCTGCATGGATCCGTGCGCCAGCGGCCGGAGGACTTGATTGTCACCAGAGACGACTTGGGTCGTCACTACCTGACCAACCGCGGTGTAGCCAGGTTCCTGGAGTTGATGCTCTTCTTGGAGCTGATGTTCCAAAATCTGTCGGTGCTGTTCATCGGCTACAGCTTGAAGGACACGTTGATGGACTACCTGGTCCGGGGGCTGAGTTCGGACCGGATCTATGCCCTGACCGATAAGCCACAGGCCTCGCGGTGGCACCAGCTTGGTATCACACCCATCGGTCATCACAGCAGCGACAAGTTGCCAGGCCTCCTCCAAGGCTGGGCGGATCTGTCTCGCGGGGTGCGCTGACCATCCCGCGCTCATGCCTGTCCGGGCGAGCCGATAGCCGTCCGGCGCGTCCGTGGGACGCAAGTCCTACCGCCCGGCCTAGGTTCCCGCTCTTGTTCGCTGCGCTCACGGGCCGCTCGGGCCACGGCCTCGCTCTACGTCGTTGCAGGATCCTCGTGAACTGCGACCTATCCGCTTGGCCTCAGGAGCTGAGGACCGCCTCCACGATCAGGTCGATCACCGCTGGGGCGTCGGCGTCCCAGACGATGTCGTGGGCGGGCGGGGCCGGCTCCGCGGCGATGGCAGCCGGCGGGCGCACGTCGGTGACGGTCATGCCTCGGGTGTACTCGCCGCGCAACTCCACCGCCACCGGGTGGCAGGACCGGCGGAACAGGTGCGGGTGCGTCACGCAGATGACGGCCGTGGCGTCGTGCACCGGGGCCGCTTCCAGGCCGAACTCCCGGCACCGGTCGTAGGCGAACTCCAGGAGTCCGGCCGCGAAATTGCCCGCAGGGGTGCAGGCTGAGCGCATCCGGGCCGCCTCGTCGCCGCCCAACAGAACCTTGTGCGTGACGTCGAGGCCGACCATGGTGATGGGCGCCGCCTCGGAGAACACGATGGCGGCCGCCTCGGGGTCGGCCCACACATTGAACTCGGCCACGGGCGTGACGTTGCCGGCGTGGGCGCCTCCGCCCATGATCGTGAGTCCGGCCAGGAGGCTGCGCAGGTCGGGGTCGCTCCTCAGCGCTAGAGCCACGTTGGTGAGGGGCCCGACCGCCACCAGGTGCAGGTCGTCGACGGAGCGGGCCATGTCGCACAGGTAGGCCACGGCATCGTCGGAGGCCACGGTCCCGGTCAGCTCGGGCAGGGCCACGTTCCCCAGCCCAGTGGCCCCGTGGATGCGGGCGGCGTCCATGGTGGGGGCGATCAGCGGCCGGGCCGCACCCCGGTGCACGGGCACGTCCAGGCCGGCGATCTGGGCGGTCACCAGAGCGTTGTGGGTGGTGTGCTCGATGCCCACGTTGCCGTTGACGCTGGTGATCCCCACCAGCTCGCCGTGGTGGGCCGCGGTGAGGATGGCAATGGCGTCGTCGAGCCCCGGGTCGCAGTCCAGAACGATCTTTGGCCGGGCTGACGCGGCGTCGGCGGTCACGGGCCGAGCCTAGAGGCCGAGTAGGCGATCGACCTCGTCCCTCGCCGGCAGGGAGGGCTGGGCGCCGGGTCGCAGCGTGGCGGCCGCGCCCACCCGCACGGCCCAGCGGGCCGCACCCACTAGATCGGCTCCATCCACGAGAGCGTCGGCGAGGGCTCCGCAGAAGGCGTCGCCGGCGGCGGTGGTGTCGACCGGCTCGACCGCCGGCGCGGGCACGTGGGTCGCCTCGGTGGGCGTGACGACCATCGCCCCGGCCGCTCCCAGGGTCACCACCACGGCCGCAACCGGCAGCCCGCGGGCCAGCGCCACCGCGGTCGCGGGGTCCACGTCTCCGATGGCGGACAGCCCGGCGTGGCCGGCCATCGTGGCCAACTCGGTCTGGTTGGGCACGAGCACGTCCACGCCGTCGAGCACATCGGGGGGCAACGGCGCCGCCGGCGCGGGAGCGGGATTCAGCACCACGAGGCCACGGGCGGAACTCACCGCGGCCGCAACTGCCTCGAGGGGCACCTCGAGCTGCAGCAGCACCACCGCCGCGGCCCCGACCGCTTCGGCGGACTCCGCCACATCGGCGGCGCTGAAGCGGCCGTTGGCGCCCGGGCTCACCACGACGGTGTTGTCGCCGTCGGCACTTACCGCGATCAGCGCGATGCCACTCGGGGTGTCGGTGGTGGTGTGCAGGCTGGTCGTGTCGACGCCGGCGGAGGCAAGCGCCGCCCTCAGGATCGCCCCGGCGTCGTCGTCGCCAACCCGTCCGACCATGGCGACCCGCCGGCCGAGGCGGGCCGCGGCGACGGCCTGGTTGGCGCCCTTGCCGCCGGGGATGAGCCGCAGATCGCCGCCCAGCACCGTCTCGCCCGCCACCGGGATGGTCGCGACGTCCACCACCAAGTCGAGGTTGGCGCTCCCCACGACGACCACCTCGGCGCGGGCGCTCTCCGGCCCGTCTCTGCGGGCGGTCCCGGTCGCGTCGTGCGGCTCGCTCATCACCACCTCCCGCTTCACACAGTCACACTGCTTCCCCACTGTAGGGTCGCCGACATGGACCGGCTGCTTGCATTCCCTGGCGGGACCGTCCCGGTGGAGGCTGTGAATTGGCGCTTCGGCCCCTCGGGCGGCCCCGGCGGCCAGCACGCCAACCGGGCGAGCACGCGGGTGGAGGCTGTCCTCGACCTCACAACGGCCGGCGATGTGGTGCCAGCGGCCCGTGAGCGGCTCATCGACCAGTTCGGTGCCGAGCTGCGGGTGGTGGTGGACGACACGCGGTCGCAGGCTCGCAACCGCGACATCGCGCTCGACCGGCTGCAGGCGCGGCTTCGCGACGGGGTCGCCGTCACCCAGCCGAGGAAGCCGACCCGCCCGTCGGGGCGGTCTCGCCGGCGTCGCCTCGCCAAGAAGCGCCAGCGGTCGGAAACCAAGCGGGGCCGAGGCCCCATCGACCCGTCCAGCTTCGACGGCTAAGAGGCCGAGCGAATAGGCGCGAACCACTAGGCGACTTCGCAAGGCGCTGAGCGAGGCCCCGGGCCCGAGCGGCCCGTGAGCGCAGTGAACGAGAGCGGGGAACTTAGGCCCGAGCGGCCCGTGAGCGCAGCGAACAAGAGCGGGAAACACAACGCCGCACGGCAAGGCGCCAGCAACCAATTGCACTCGCTCCTAGCCGTGTGAACCATCCGGTCGGGCCGGCCGTGAACCGCCGACTTGTATGCGGCCTGTGGCGGCAGCACCGGCGGTGGGCGCGGTGCCGGAATCAAAAGCTGACTGAATAGGTCGGTTTTTAGCTGGCGGGGTTCTACACTCACCCGACAACACGCGCTCAACCGGAGCGGTGGGGGAGGGAGACGTTCATCCAATGGCTAGCAGCACAACTACCGCATCCGCCGACAACGGCGTGAACGTCCAAGCGCTGCTCGACGCCCGCCAGGCTCTCGGCGAGGCACCCGAGGCGGCTCAGTTCACCTGGAAAGCCAGCAACGAATGGTTGTACGGCACCCACAGCCGCTCCTCGGTCGAGAGCTACTTCGGGCTCGGGGCCGAGCACGATCATCGCTCCGTTTTTACCTTCGAGGCCGATCACCCCGTGGTGTTCGCGGCTGAAGACAACGCGGCCACGCCGGTAGAGCTGGTTCTCGTGGGCTTGGCCAGCTGCCTGACCGCCGGGGTGGCTGCGGTGGCCCAGAATCGTGACATCCAGCTCCGGTCGGTGAAGGCGACTCTCGAGGGCAACATGGACATCCTGGGCATCCTCGGCGGTGACGCGGATGTCCGCAACGGCTTCAACGGCGTCAAGGTCTCCTACGACATCGACGCGGACGCCACCCCGGACGAGATCCGAGCCTTGGTGGCCCAGTCGCAGAAGCGGTCGGCGGTCTACGACATCATGACCAATCCGACCAATGTGACCGTCACGGTCAACTGACGCACCCACAGCTGGCGGGCTAATGAGGACGACGGCCGTCGTCATTGGGGCCGGGCACTCCGGCTTGGCGGTGAGCCGGCTGCTAACCGGGTGCTCGATCGACCACGTCGTGCTCGAGCGCGGCGAGGTGGCCAACTCGTGGCGCACCCAGCGCTGGGATTCGCTGCGGCTGCTCACGCCCAACTGGCAGAGCCGGCTGCCGGGCCTCTCCTACGGAGGCGACGATCCCGACGGCTACATGTCCATGCCGGAGGTGATCGAGTTCATGTCGGGCTACGCACGGCTCGTCGACGCTCCGGTGTTGACCCGCACCACGGTCACGTCGGTGCGATCCGGCGGGGCCGGCTACCTGGTCGGCACCGACCACGGCCCCTGGGAATGCGAAAGCGTGGTGCTTGCGACCGGCGGGTTGAGCGTGCCCAAGGTGCCGCCGCTCGGCGGAGAGCCGCCCCCGGCGGTCACTGCCCTGAGCGCCTTCGAGTACCGCAACCCGGACGCGCTGGCGCCCGGCGGGGTCCTGGTGGTGGGCGCCTCGGCCACCGGCGTGCAAATCGCCGACGAGTTGCATCGCTCCGGCCGTCCCGTCACCCTGGCCGTGGGTGAACATGTACGCATGCCTCGCCTGTACCGGGGCCGCGACATCTTCTGGTGGATGGAGCGCTCGGGCCTGCTCGACGAGCGCTACGACGAGGTCGACGACATCACGCGGGTGCGTCGCACGCCGTCGCCGCAGTTGGTGGGAACCCCTGAACGGGCCACGCTCGATCTCAACGCCCTCACCGACCAGGGGGTTCGGATGGTGGGAAGGCTCTCGGCTCTGCGCGATGGTGAGGCGCTGCTGTCGGGATCGCTGGCCAACAAGTGCGAGCTGGCCGACCTCAAGCTGGGCCGGCTCCTGGACACATTCGATGAAATGGCCACGGAGCGTCGCCTCGACGACCTGGGGCCGCCGGAGCGCTTCGCGCCCACCAGGGTGGAGATGTCGCCGCCATTGAGGCTGGATCTGGCCCGGGGGGAGATCCGAACCATCATCTGGGCCACAGGGTTCAGGCCCGATTACTCCTGGCTTGACATGCCGGTGCTGAACCACAAGGGCCAGATCCGCCATGACGGCGGCATCGTCACCGAGTTTCCCGGTCTGTACGTGATCGGGCTCAACTTCCTGCGCCGGCGCAAGTCGAGCTTTATCCACGGCACCGAGGACGACGCCCGGGATCTAGTCTCGCATCTGGCCGCCTACCTCGACTCCTTGGTCCCCGCCGGGCGGTTGGACGTCGGGTTGAGCCGGCGGCTGGTGGAGCCGGCGGCGGCGCCTGGCGGGTGAGGGCTCGAGCAGAGGCCCGCCCGCCGCGGATCAGCCCTCGGCGGAAGCTATGAACGGGACCTGGAAGGTGCCGTCGATCACTTCCTGCTGACGGGTCTCGAAGAGATCCATCGCCTCGGCGGAGATGGAGGCTGCGCTGTAGTCGGGGTTGACCTGGACCTCGAAGCCACCGTCGCTCATCAGCACGTCGTAGGTGGGCTGGAAGTTGTCGGCCTTGATGTCCTCCACCATCCGGCGGTAGGTCTCGCCGATCTGCCAGGCCATGGACGCCACCACGTTGTCGGGGGCCAGGGCCGACTCGTCGTACACGTAGCCGAAGGCCGACAGCCCCTGCTCGCGGGTCTCTTGGATCATGCCGAACGATCCGGCGTTGCCGCAGGCCACGAACACGTCCGCACCCTGCTCGGCCTGAGCCGCGGTGGCCTCCTTGGCCAGCGCGGCGTCCACCCAGGAGCCCAGGAACGCGTCGAGGCGCGTGGCGTCGGGTCGCACCTCTTGCACGCCGAGCAGGAACGCCTCGACGGTGGCACGGCACACGGGAATGTCGTAGCCCGAGTTGGCGCCGATCACGCCCGACTCGGTGATGCCGCCCGCGAGGATGCCCGAGAGGTACGCGGGCTCGTGCATCGGCATGAAGTAGTCGGTGATGTTGGGGCCGTCCACGCCGCAGAAGCCGCCGCAGGATCCCTGCCAGGCGAACTTGACGTCGGGATAGTCCGGCGCCATCTCGTGGATGGGCGCTCCGTAGTCGAAGGAGTGGCCGATCACGAGCTGCACGCCCTCCTCGGCGAATCCGCTCATCACCCGGGTCGCGCCCTGGGCGTCGAAGGGGGCGTCGTCCACGTACTGCAGGTCGATCAGGCCCTCGGACTCGAGCAGCTTGACGCCCTCGTAGGCGGCCTGGCACCAGGACAGGTCATTGAGGGCGCAGGGCAGCAGGATGGCCACGCTCACCCTCTCGTCGGCCATGGCTTCGGGTTCCTCGGCGGCGGGCTCGGGTTCCTCGGCGGCGGGCTCGGGTTCCTCGGCGGGGGTTTCCGGTTCCTCGGCAGCGGGCTCGGGCTCCTCGGCCGCGGGGGCCGTCGTGGGCTCGGGCTCGGGCGCAGTCTCCTCGGTGGACGCCTCGTCGTCGCCGCAGGCCGCGGCGAGCAGGACGAACACGGCCAACAGGGCAAGGACGCGTCGCGTGGTCATAGGGAATCTGCCTCCAGGGGCTCGGTATACCGTGACGGCACAGTATCTGGCCGGGCCGCAGGGGCCGTTATCCGGCTAGGAAGACCTCGCACCCTTGATGTAGGGGACTCCCAACGACTCGGGCTGGGCGTCGGTGCGGGCCCGCGCCGTGGCCACTACCACCACCACGATCGTCACCAGATAGGGCAGAGCCTGGAAGAACTCGAACGGGACGTTGCTCTCGATGCCGCCGCTGGCGGACTGGATCCGCAGCTGGAGCGCGTCGGTGAACCCGAACAGGAAGGCACCGGCCGCGACCCGCAGCGGGCTCCAGCGACCGAATATCACCAGGGCGATGGCCACCCAGCCCCGGCCCGCGGTCACGTTCTGGGTGAACAGACCCAGCTGGCCGACCACCAGCACCGCCCCGCCCAGGCCGGCCATGGCTCCCGAGGCGAGTATGGCGGCCGACCTGATGCGGTCGACGTTTGTGCCGGCGGCGTCGGCCGCTCCGGGCCGGTCGCCCGCGGCCCGCACCGCCAGCCCGAACCGGGTCCGGTGCAGTGTCCACGACACGCTGATGATGAGGGCGACCGCGACGTACACCAGCGGGCTCTGGTCGAAGACAACGCTTCCCAGCCCGGGAATGGCGCCGAGCACGGGAATCTCCAGCTTCTGCATGGGATCGAAGCGTTCAGGCGAGGTCACCCCGAACAGCCGCACATGCAAGAAGCTGGTGAGCCCCTGCGCCAGCAGAACCAAGGCGATGCCGTTGATCACTTGCTCGGTCTTCAGCCTCACGCTGAACAGCGCCATCAGCATTCCGATGAACACGCCGCCGCCGATCCCGCCTGCGACCCCCAACCAGGGCTCGCCGCTGTAGTGCGTGGCCAGAAATGCCGCGTAGGCGCCCGAGAGCATCATCCCCTCCAGGCTCAGATTCAGCACCCCCGCCCTCTGGCACAGCGACTCGCCCACCGCGGCCAGCCCGGTGGGTACGGCCAGCCGGATCGAGGCGTTGAGCAGGGGGATGATGGCCGCCGCGCCGAAGACTGCACCCCAGTTCACGCCGAGCTCCCGACCGATCTGAGAGCCGCGCTCATCGGCTCCTCCTTCCCACTTTGTCGGCCACCAGGATCAACAGCACGAACAGGGCCTGGATCACGATGGTCAGCACCCGGGGCACCTGTTGGGTGCGCTGGATCACGTCGCCCCCGAGGGTTAGCGCCCCGATCAGCACCGCGGCCACCAGCACCCCGACGGGGCGCATGCGGGCGACGAGGGCGACGATTATGGCGGTGAATCCGAAGCCCGGAGAGATGTTGCCGGTCAGCCTCGACTCCGGCCCCATCACCTGCAGGATCCCGGCCATCCCGGCGAATGCTCCCGAGACGACCATCACCGTGGTGATGAGCCGTCCGGTCCGCACCCCGGCGGCCTCGGTGGCGTCGCGATTCAGCCCCATCATCCGAGTGTGGAACCCGAACGGGGTCCGCCTCATGACGTAGGCCACGACCGGGATCAGCCCCAGCCCGATCAGCAGTCCGATGTGGACTCGAAAACCCGGCACGTCGGGCAGGCGGGCCGCGTCGGGAAGCGTCTCGGACACCGGCTGGAAGCCGACTGGGTCTCGCAGCGGCTTGCGGATCGTGTACTCGAGGGTCCGCAGAGCAACGTAGTTCAACAGCAGCGAGGAGATGACCTCGTTCACGCTCCAGCGGGCCCGCAGGAAGCCGGCCACCCAGCCCCAAGCCCCCCCGGCGGCCGCGCCGACCAGACATGCGGCCGGGATCATGACCGCACGGGTGCTGATCGGGGCATAGATGGCGAAGGCGCCGCCGGCCAGGGCCCCCATCAGGAGCTGGCCCTCGGCTCCGATGTTCCACACCCGAGCCCGGAACGCCACGGCCAGGCCGAGCCCGATCAACAACAGGGGAGCGGTCTCCACCAGCACGAGGCTGAAGCCGAAGCGCGAGCCGAAGGTGCCGCTGAACATGTCGGCGTAGGCCTGGAGGGGGTTGGCACCGGAAAGGGCCAGCAGGACCCCGCCTAGCACGAACGCGGTGGCGACCGCAGCTGCCGACAGTCCCAGGGAGCTGAGTCGGGAACTCCAGCGCGCGACGGTGCTGGCCGCGTCGTGCCCGCGGTCCGGCTGGCCCAAGGGATCCACAGGGTTGACTTGAGCGGTCACCGCGTCGCAGCCCTCTCGGCTCGGCTGCCCGCTCCGCCCATCGCCATGCCGATCGCCTCCCTGTCCAGTGGAGTCTCGACGAGCCGGCCTCGGTAGATCACGAAACACCGGTCGGACAGGGCCGTGACCTCGTTGAGGTCCGTGGTGATCAACAGCACCGCGACCCCCGCATCGCGTTGATTCCTGATCTGGTTCCACACGAATTCGATGGCCCCGACGTCCAGCCCTCTGGTGGGCTGAGCGGCGATCAGGAGCTGCAGGTCGGTGCCGAGGGCGCGGGCCAGCACGACCTTCTGCGCGTTCCCCCCCGACAGCGTGGAGGCAGGGGCCGACGGGCTTCGCACCGCGATGGAGAACCGTCCCACCAGGTCGGCGCCCCGAGCGGCCACCGCCCTGGGGTCGATCCAGAGCCGGCGGCCGTACGGGGCCCTGTCGATGCGGTCGTAAACGAGGTTCTCGGCCACCGACAGCCCGCGGATCAGACCGCGGCGGTAGCGATCGGACGGGATGATGCCCACACCGGCGTCCAGCAGTTGCCGGGGAGTTGCATCGGTGACGTCGGCTTGGCCGAGGCGTATCCGTCCCGAGGCCGGCTGGCTCAGCCCGCACAGGACCGCCTCCAGTTCGGCCTGGCCGTTGCCCTCGACACCCGCGATGGTCACGATCTCGCAGGCTCGCACCTCCAGGCTCACGTCCACGAAGTCCCTGGCGTGCTCTCCGCTGGTTCCGGCCACCGATGTCGATGACAGATCCTCGAGCGTCAGCACGGCCGGACCCGCCGAGGCCGAGGCGGCCCTCGCATCGGCTTCCTCGACCTCGCCGACCTCGCTGAGCATTGTCACTTCCCGGCCCACCATCAGCCGGGCCAGCTCCAGCGGGCTGGTCACCTCCGCGGGCAGCGTGGCCACGTTGGCTCCGGCCCGCAGAACGGTTATCCGATCGGCCGCGGTCATCACCTCGTCGAGGTGGTGCGTGATCATCACGATGGCGGTGCCAGCAGACGCCATGGCCTGCAACTGCTCGATCAGATGGTCTATCTCCACCGGTGAGAGCGTGGCCGTCGGCTCGTCGAGGATCAGGATCCTCGCGCCCCGATACAGCGCCCGGAGAATCTCCACCCGCTGCTGCTCTCCCACCGAGAGGTCCCCGACCAGCGAGGCTGCCGAGACCGGCAGCCCGTAGCGCTCGCCCAGGTCCTCGATGGCGGAGGCCACCTCGGCCAGGTCGGGAAGCCTGATCCGGCGGCCCTGGCTGGCGCCCAAGATCACGTTCTCCGCCACTGACAGCCGCGGCACGAGCTGGAAGTGTTGGTGGACCATGCCGATGCCGGCCTCGATGGCATCGTGCGCGGATCGGAGGTGCACCCGCTCGCCGTCGATCTCAATGGTCCCCTCGTCGGGGCGCTCCAGTCCGTAGAGCAGGTTCATGAGCGTCGTCTTGCCCGCACCGTTCTCGCCCAATAGCGCGTGGATCTCGCCGAAGTACAGGTCGAAGTTGGCGCCGGCGACTGCGGTGACGGACCCGAACCGCTTGGTAATGCCGCGCATCGCGACCACCGGGCCCGAGCCGGACCGGCCCGAGCCGCGGCCGTCCGCCGGCCGGTCCTGGTCCGTGACCATCACGTCTCAGCCGGGATGACGCAGTAGGTCAGCCCCATATCGGACAGCCAGCGACGGTAGGCGATCGAGGTCTTGTCCGAGCGCACGGGCGTCTCGATCCGCGATCCCAGCGGCAGGCGCTTCGGCCTCTGGTTCTCGAGTATGGGCTTGTCCTGGCCGAAGATCAGTAGCTGGAAGCGCTTGAGCAGCCGGTCGTCGTTCTCGTCGTCGAGCATCGACAGCAGCATGTGGGCCCGCGTGGTCTCCTCGTCCATGGGCTGGCAGAAGATGGTGATGGCATCCATGCGGGACTCGTCGATGGGGCTCGACTTGAACAGGATGGCGCAGTAGGGGTGGGGCACCCGGTACACGTACCCCATGAGCATCCCGCCGTCGGCGTTGAGCGCCCCCAGCGGCTGGAAGAACTCGCAGCGGGTGGCGACTAGCTCCCGCCCGTCGTCGACCAGGTCGACGTCGTACTCCTTGACCTCGGTGAGGGGCTCGATACCCAGGTAGCCGGAGTGGACATAGGGGAAGTGGCCCATGTCGAGGAAGTTCTCCACCGCCCTCGGCGCCGATGTGTGCACCCCGATGCTGCCGGCCCACACGTTGTGGCGGTCGGGCTCACCGAACTCCGGCAGGTCGAAGAGCTCGGCCTCCGGAGAACCCAGGCTTGTCCATATGTAACCGAAGCGGTTGATCGACGGCAGGGGCTCGCCCATTTCCGCGGGGGCGAATCGAGAGCCCGCAGGCAACTCCGGGATCGATCTCCAGGCATGGACCTCGCCGCCTGCGCTGACCCCGTACGAGACGGGCTCTTCGAGCAGTTGTGTCTCGTTGACGGCCCCGGGGGCCAGCTCGACGACGGCGCCGACGGGGTGCCACAGGTTCAGAGCGACCGGATCGGCGCACTTGGAGCGAGCGCGGATAGGTGGTGAACGCCTCGCGGTGGGGCGTTGTGTTTCCCGCTCTTGTTCGCTGCGCTCACGGGCCGCTCGGGCCACGGCCTCGCTCCTTTCCACGGGGTTCGCGCACGCCTGTCCGCTCGGCCTCCTGGCACCGGCGGTCACAGCACGGCCACCGGGTTGACGGGAGAGCCGCAGCCGCCCACGAAGGGCTCCGGGTTGGCCTGCAGCAGGAACTCGTAGCGGCCCTCCTCCGCGCAGGCGGCCGCCAGGCCCTCCAGGTCCCAGTTCTGGCCCTGGGTCATGCCCATGTCCACCACGTGCAGGCAGTGCACGCCCAGCGCGTCGTGGAAACTCGGCCCGGGGAACACCTCGAAGATGTAGGTGTCGTCGGCCACCGCGGCCACGTCGTGGCGCCAGAACCACCGCACCGCGTCGAGGCCGGGGCCGGGACTGGTGCCGTCGGCGTCGGGCCCGGTCACGTACGGCATCGCCCCCATCTCCCGGAAGACCTGCATGCGCCCGGTGCGCAGAAGGACGATGTCGCCGGGGCGCATGGCCACCCGCCCGTGCTCGGCCGCCTCGTCGAGGTCGTCGCCGGTCACCTCGTGGTCGCTAGCGAGCCGCTCGAGTCCCTTGGCCGCGCACACATCGAGAAGGACGCCCCTGCCCGTGAGATGGCGGACGTTCTCAATGCCGAGCACCGTGGCGCCGCCCATCGGGTTGATCGAGTCGATGGGCACGCCGTTGTAGAGGGTGTTGTCGTAGCTGACGTGACTCAGACCGTCCCAGTGGGTGGCGGCCTGCAGGGGCATGGTCACGATGTCGTCGGAGAAGTGGGGCACCAGCCCCTTGCCATCGGCGTCGCCCAGGTCGGGGCTGTGAATCTTGACCATGGCATGCAGCGGGTTGATCCTCCCGTGCATCTGACCGATCTGCACCCCGTTCGTGTGCTGCAGGTCGAGGGCGCACGACACCCGCCGTCCGGTGCGCACCAGCGACGCCGCGTGGGCCACCGCGTCGTCGGTAATCAGATTGAGCGTGCCGAGGCGGTCGTCGTCACCCCACCGCCCCCAGTTGCGGACCTCGTCACGCACCGCGAAGAAGGCGTCACTAAAGCTCATATTTTGTCCCCGATTCCTCGATTCCGCGGGGGCGATCGCGAAGGGCAGTCTCCGGGATCGGTGTTCTCGGCGCGATAGGCACGGCCGGGATACTAGCTTTGGCCCATGTTCGCCTCGATTTGGGCACACCGGGACCCCCCGGCGTCAAATGCATCGGCAGTCGAGTGGGGAGCCGGGCCATGACGTGGCTGTACGCGTTCATGCTGGCGGCCGGGGCGCCGGTGCTTCTGTGGTTCGTGTTCACCGGCGGCGACTCCGAAATGGACGCGGGCGCGGAGATGGACGGCTTGTCGGAGGTGTTCGCGGTCATCCCGTTGAGCAGTCTGGCCTTCGTGGCGACGTTCTTCGGCGCCACCGGGCTGGTTTCGGAGTGGCTCGGAACCGGCGCAGTGTTCACGCTGCTGCTGGCCGTCGTAGTCGGTGTGCTCGCCGGCGGACTCAACAGCGCGGCGTTCGCCTACCTGCGCCGCAGCGAGGCCTCCAGCGAGGTCAGTGACCGCGAGATCGAGGGCAGCATCGCCCGGGTCTCGCTGCCCATGTCGAACGAGCGGCGCGGCCGGATCGTGCTCACTGTGGCCGGGGCCCGCACCCAGATGACGGCCGCGCCCATCGACCCCCTCGACGACGGTCAGGCCATCGAGGCCGGCGCCCGGGTCATCGTCGTGCGCATTGAAGGCGGCGTCGCCCTCGTCACCCGCCTGGACCCCGAACTCGAATAGGCCGACCTGGCGCGGTGGCGCCACGTTCGATGCTGGTTCCGGGTGCCGCCCGTCCCTAGGCCGCACTGGAGGGAATCCTCTCCTTGTACATCGCACGGGCAGTCGCCAAGAACCAGGTCAGGAGCACTGCCCCCATGACCACGCCGACGGTCTGCCAGAGGTCATTCGCCTCGATGTGTGCGACCAACACGATGAGAACCGCGGTGGTCGCAGACAGCAGCGCGGTGATGCGCGATATGGCCCGGTACCCGCCGGCGGACAGCAGCCGCGACATTCCGAAGGCGGCCATGGCGATGCCGGCATACGATCAACCGTCCGACCCCCATCAATGCCGCCGCGATCACGATGTAGACGCCGCCCCGTTGCTGTTTGGTCAGTGCCCCCATGATGACCCCTATCTGAGTCGTGCCGAGCCGGGCCTACGGAACCGGTACAGAAGCCGTGGCCGGTCTGAGACTATTGCAGCTTGCCGGATCTCCTAACAGCCCGGGTTGCGGGTCAGATGGGGCTGGTACGCTCGTTGGGGCAGTGGGCTTCCGAGACGCGTAACGGCGCGTAGAAGGGAAGGCGCAATGTCTTCAGCAATAGTGGCCGGTCTCGCTCTGGCGCTGGCCGTGTTCTTTGTCATCCTGATCGTGAGGTCGCTGATCGTGATCTGCCCGCCCAACCGGGTGGCGGTCATCTCGGGCCGCAAGAGAGTGCTCTCCGACGGGCGCAGGGTGGGCTATCGCATCCTCAAGGGCGGCCGCACGATGCGGATTCCGCTCCTCGAGAAGGTGGCCTGGATGGACCTCAACACCATTCCACTGGACGTGTCGGTTCAGAACGCCTACTCGCGCGGTGCCATCCCGCTCAATGTGCAGGGCATCGCCAACGTGAAGGTGTCGAGCGCCGAGGGCCTGCTGGAGAACGCCTGCGAGCGGTTCCTACAGGTCGGAAGTGCTCAGATCGGACAGATCGCCAAGGAGACCCTCGAGGCCAACCTCCGGGGTGTGCTGGCCACGCTGTCGCCCGAAGAGGTGAACGAGGACCGCCTCAAGTTCAGCCAGCAGCTCATCGATGAGGCCGACGACGACATCAAGACCCTGGGCCTCGAGCTCGACGTGATGAAGATCCAGAACGTCACCGACGACGTGAACTACCTCGAGTCGGTGGGCCGGCGCCTCACCGCTGAGGTGATCCGCGACGCCCGCGTGGCCGAGGCCAACCGCGTGGCCGAGTCCAAGCAGGCCGAGGCCGAGGCCCGTCGGGCCGCAGATATCGCGGCCATCGAGGCCGACAAGGCCATCGTCGAGGAGTCGAACGCGCTGCGGGTCCGCACCGCCGAGTTGGAGGCCATCTCCCGGGCGCGTGAGGAGGAGGCCCTGGTGGCCGGCGAGACCGCCAAAGCCGTCGCCAGCCAAGAGTTGGAGACCCAGCGGATCGAGTTGGAGAAGCGCCGGATCGAGGCCGACGTGGTCGTCCCGGCCCGCGCCGACCTCGAGGCCCGCCAGCTTCAGGCCCAGGCCGAAGCGGCCACGATCGTCGAGGACGGCTTGGCCCAGGTCGAGGTGTTCAAGCGGCTCACCGACCAGTATCAGGCGGCCGGCACCGACGGCCACGACGTGCTGGTGCTCACCATGCTGCCCGACCTGATCGACAAGATCGTTGCCACCGTGGCCAACGTGAGCATCGACCGCGTCGCGGTCGTGGACACCGGGGGTGGCGGAGGCGGCAACGGCGACGGCGACGGCAACGGCGGCTCCCGGGGCGGCATCCCTGGGCTCATGAGCCAGCTCCCGGCGTCTCTGGTGGCCATGACCGAGCAGATTGAGGCCGCCACCGGAGTCGACATCCTGGCGTCGCTGCGCCGCCGCGACGCGGAGTAAGTAGCGCGGCGACAGCTGACGGCGCCCTTGTCTTCACTGGCGTTCGGCGACGGCGCGTGAGCGGTCACCTCAAGGGGAAGACCATCGCCGTCACCGGCGGCGGGGGCGGCATCGGCCGAGCTGTCTCTCTGGCCTGCGCCGCGGAAGGCGCCAACGTGGTGGTGGCCGACTACGGCGTCGCCCTCGACGGTTCTGACCCCTCAAGCGAAGTGGCCGCCGCGGTGGTGGCGGAGATCCGCGCCGCCGGAGGCGAGGCTACGGCGCTAGCCGGCGACGTGTCCCGCTACGACGCGGGTACCTCGATCGTGGAGGCGGCCTGCGACCGGTGGGGGAGCATCGACGGCGTGGTGTGCGGTGCGGGCGTGCTGCGGGAGCGGATGCTGTTCAACATGAGCGAGGACGAGTGGGACCACGTGGTGGCCGTCCACCTCAAGGGGCACTTCAACGTGTACCGCGCCGCGCTGGCCCGGATGCGAGAGCAGCCGTCGGGCGGCTCGCTGGTGGGCTTCACCTCAGGTGCGTTCGTGGCGTCCACCGCGCAGGCCAACTATTCGGCGGCCAAGGGCGGCATCGTGAGCCTCACCCGCTCCGCGGCCATGACCGCGTCCTCGATACGGCTGCGGGGCGGGCCTGCGATCAACGCCAACTGCATCGCGCCCGTGGCCCGCACGCGCATGAGCGACAATGTTCCCTTCGAGTTCGAGACGGGCGAGCCCGAGGCGGTGGCGCCCATGGCGGTCTACCTGCTCAGCGACGCCGGCCGCGATATCAACGCTCAGATCTACACGGTGGTGGGGAGGCGGATCTCGGTCTGGAACCAACCGGTGGAGGTGCGCTCGATGTGGTCGACTGGCGACCGTTGGACTTCCGCTGAGATTGCAGAGCAACTGCCCCGGACGATCGGACAGGAGCCCAACCCGATGATCGCCGATCTCGAGCGGCGCATGGCCGAAATGGCCGACGGCTGAGCCGTGGCTGCGGAGCCTGCCGGCCGAGCGTTCATGGCTGAGCCGTGACCGTCAAGCCTGCCGGGCGGCCTTGGCCCGAGGCTCCTTCGGAGCCGCCCGGGCGAGGCCTGCTGGAGGGCAGGAGGGTGGTGGTAACCGCCGCGGCCGGCGCGGGCATCGGCGCGGCCGTAGCCCGCAGAGCCCTCATCGAGGGCGCCAGGGTCCTCATCTCCGACGTTCACGATCGGCGCCTCGCATCAACGGTTGAGCGGTTGGAGGCGGAGGCTGGCTCGCGGCCCGAAGCCGTGAGGTGCGATGTGACCTCCGAGCGTGACGTGCAGAGCCTGATGGACGCGGCCGGAAGCCTGCTGGGCGGCATCGACGTGATGATGAACAACGCCGGTCTCGGCGGCTCGGCCCGCCTCGTGGACATGACCGATGAGCAGTGGTCCGCGGTGCTCGGTGTGACCCTCGACGGGACCATGCGCTGCACCCGGGCCGCGCTGCGTCTCATGATTGACCAGGGCATCGGCGGCGCCATCGTCAACAACGCCTCGGTAGCGGGATGGCGGGCCCAGACCGAGCAGGCCCACTACGCGGCGGCCAAGGCAGGGGTGATGGCCCTCACCCGCTGCGCCGCCTTGGAGGCCGCCGAGCACGGGATCCGAGTGAACTGCGTGGCCCCGAGCCTGGCCTGGCACCCGTTCCTGGCCAAGACGGTCGACGATGACCTGCTGGTCGATCTGGCCCGTCGAGAGGCGTTCGGCCGGCCCGCCGAGCCCTGGGAGGTGGCCAACGTGATGGTGTTCCTGGCTAGCGACCTCTCGGGCTATATGACCGGCGAGGTGGTCTCGGTCAGCAGCCAGCACCCATGACCGGGGCGTGCCGTCCTGGCGCTTGGCCGCAGCAGTTGCAGCAGTTGGCGTAGGTTCCCCCTAGACAAAGCGGGTGCCAGCAACCATCTGGGCGAGTCCGAGTTGGCTGAGTATGGAGCATGAACGTGAACATCCGACCGCACGCGAGGGCAAGGGCCGGGCTGGCCGCAATGCTCGTAGCAGCCGTCGTGGCCAGCGCCTGCGCCGGGGGTGACGCCGCGGACGGGGAACCGGCAGCCGAGACCGCGGCAGAGACCGCGGCGCCAGCAGTGCCTGAGCCGGGCGGTGAAGGTGCCGCTCCAGGCAGTATCGACGAGGCTTCCGTCGGCGACGATGCCAGCGAGTCAGGCGCAGACGGGGGCGAACAGCAGGAGGAGGGGCAGCTCACGGCGCCCGTTGACACCGTCCCGCCGGCCGATGAAGAGACCGGAGCCGAGACGCCCGCCGAGATCGAGCCGCAGTTCGGAGGGACGCTGCGTGTTGCGGTGGAGGCTGAGACCGACGGCTTGAACCCGGCGGCCAACAACTTCGCCGTGTCGGCCTACGTTATGGCTTCCCCGGTGTTCGACCCGGTCGCGTACTGGGACACCAGCGGCCAGTGGATCCCGTATCTGGCCGAGTCGTTCGAGAAGGTCGGCGATGGGTCGGCGTGGCGGATGAAGCTGCGGGAGGGCGTGCGCTTCCATGATGGGACCGCCCTCGACGCCGACGACGTAATCGCCACCTTCGAGGCCCAGCTGGCCGACCCCATCATCTCGCTGGCCATCATCCACCTGTATGACCGCGACGCGCCCCTCGTCAAGATCGACGACCTCACCGTCGAATACCAGTTGAGATGGCCCTTCGCGGCGTTCCCCAGGCAGCTCACGGGCCAGCTCGGAATGATATTGCCGTCGGAGTGGCTGGCCCTCGCCTTTGAGGATCCAACGTTCAACCAGATGCCGGTGGGCCAGGGCCCGTTCATGATCGAGAGCCGCGCCCAGGACACCGAGACGGTGCTGGTGCGCAATCCCGACTACTGGGCTGCCGACCTCGTAGACGTGTACCTGGACCGCATAGAGGTCTACCCCGTGACCGACTCTGCCATCGCCGCGGCCCGGCTGGCGGCGGACGAGCTCGACATGATGATCACCGACAACCCCGACGCGATCCTCACCATGCGAGAGGCGGAGGGCGTGAGAACCGTTGAGAATCTGCGGTCCGGCGAGCACTTCGCCATGCTCAACACCTCAAAGCCGCCCTTTGACGACATCCGGGCCCGCCAGGCCCTCACCTTTGTGACCGACCGCGACGCCTATGTGGCGCTGATCCGCCAGGACACCGCCCCGGCCGCGGACACGATGTTCCATCCCGACCTTGTCTGGCACGACCCGGACGTGAAGCAGGAGACCAACATGGGCGAGCGGGCCGGTCCGCTCGTCGCGGCCTACTGCGCCGACTATCCCCAGAACTGCACCGAGGGCAAGATCAACATGGAACTGCAGCACTCGGGGCCGTCGGTCATACAGACCCGGATTGCCGACCTGCTCGTCGACAGCTGGGCAGACCAATTCAACGTCACCGTGCAGGAGTTGCTGCAGGACAACCACATTGTGGAGGTGGCGCTGGGGCAGTACGACGTGGTCACCTGGCGACAGTTCGGAGAGGTCGATCCCGACAACGACGTGGTGTGGCTGGAGTGCGCGTCGGTGAGCTTCATCTCGCTCAACTGGACCCGCTACTGCGATGAGGAGCGCGACGAGCTCATGTACGAGCAGCGCAGCATTGACGACCTGGAGCGCCGCGTCGAGATCTGGCACCAGGTCCAGGGGATGATGCGGGATGCCTACACCCATATCTTCTTCAACCACGCCAACTGGACTATCGGCGCCCGCGCCGAGGTCCACAACGTCTGTGGCCAGACCGCTCCCGCGGACGGAGCCGAGCTGTTCTGCAACAACCAGGGCCGCGCCCAACTCCACCAAGTTTGGCTGGGATGAAGCCTCCAGGCCGTGCACGCGGCATTTGGAAGCGCGGTGCGCCAGCGTCTGGCAAAGTAGTCGTGTCTGGATGCCGGTTCACCGGCCTCGCCTAGGAGGGCAATAGGAATGTCTGCTCGACAGATTCACAAGCGTTCGGCGTGCTGGTTGGCGGTACTCCTGGCGCTCGCTCTGATGGCCTCCGCTTGTGGAGGCGGTGACGGCGGGGGCGAGTCGCAACCCTCTCAGGCTGTCGAGACCACCGAGACGGCCGCTCCGTCGGAGCCGGTCGACTCCGGTGACGATGACGGTGACGATGACGGTGACAGTGCTGGTGCCACCGAAGAGGAGCCCGCGCCCACCGACACCGAGCCCGAGACAGTGCAGGAGCAGGAACCGCTGGTCGCCCCGGTGGACACCACAACCACCACGACTCCACCGGCCCCATCAGAGGACGGCGAAGTGGCCCCCGAGGCCCCGGCCGAGCCCGAGCCGCAGTTCGGCGGCACGCTCCGGGTAGGTATCGAGGCCGAGAGCGACGGCCTCAACCCCGCGGCCAACAACTTCGCGGTGTCGGCCTACATCATGACCTACCCGATATTCGACCCGCTCACCTACTACGACAAGCAGGGCAACTGGGTCCCCGTTCTGGCCGAGTCGTGGACCAAGATCGGCGACGGCACGAACTGGCACATGAAGCTGCGGGAAGGAATCCGCTTCCACGACGGCACCGAGCTCGAAGCCGACGATGTGGTCGCGACGTTTACGGCGCAGCTCGCTGATCCGGTCATCTCGCTGGCGTTCAAGCCCGGGTTCGACCCCGACGAGCCCTTCCGCAAGATCGACGACTACACCGTCGAGTACAGGGGCGTGAGGCCCTCGGCTCGGCTCCCGATCTATTTCGCTAGTCAGCTCGGGATGATCCTGCCGTCGGAGTGGATCGAGCGAGCCCTTGCAGATCCCTCCCTGAACCAGATGCCCGTCGGCACCGGTCCGTTCATGATCGAGAGCCGGGTGCAGGACGAGAAGACCGTGCTGGTTCGCAACCCCGACTACTGGGCGGCCGACATAACGGACATCTACCTCGAGAGTATTGAGATCCATCCGATCACCGACACCGCCATCGCTGCGGAGCGGCTGGCCGCGGGGGACCTCGACCTGATAGTCACGCCCAACGCCGAAGCCACCCTCACGCTGCGAGAAGCTGCGGACCGAGGGGTGGTGACCTTCGAGAACCAGCGCTCCGAGGAGTCGTTCGCGGTCATCAACACGGAGAAACCGCCGTTCGACGACATCCGGGCCCGCCAGGCCCTGACGTTCGCCACCGACCGGGACGCCTACGTGGAGTTGATCCGCCAGGGCACCGCACCGGCGGCCGACAGCATGTTCCATCCCGACTTGGTCTGGCACAACCCCAACGTGAAGCAGGAGACGAACATGCCCGAGCGGGCCGGGCCGGTCGTCGCGTCCTACTGCGCCGACAATCCCGGCAACTGCTCGGGAGGCAAGATCAACATGGAGTACACGTATGCGGGCCCGTCGGTGGAGAACACCCGGGTCACCGATCTGCTGATCAACTCCTGGGACGATTTCTTCAACGTCACCTCGATCGAGGTGCTTCAGGACGACCTGATCGTCCACGTGGTGCTGGGCAACTACAACGTGGTCGGCTGGCGGCAGTTCGGGGACGTCGATCCCGACAACGACGTGCTGTGGATGGAGTGCGGAACGATCGGGTTCATCGCATTGAACTTCCCCCGCTACTGCAGCGAAGAGCGCGACGAGTTGATGTACGAGCAGAGACGCATCGACGACCTAGACCGGCGGGTGGAGATCTGGCACCGGATCCAGGAGATCGTCCGCGACTCCTACTCCTACATCTTCTACCACCACGCCAACTGGGTGATCGGAGCCCGGGACAACGTGCACAACGTCTGCGGACAGATCTCGCCGGAAGGTGACGAGTTGTTCTGCAACAACCAGGGCAGGATCTGGCTGAACCAGCTCTGGCTCAGTTAGCGGATCACTGACTCGGCGAAGGCGGCGGCCGCGACGACGTCCACAACATCTGCGGGCAGGCGTCCCCCCACGGCACCGAGCTATGGTGCAACGACTCGGGGCTGGTGCTGCTGGACGGAGTCTGGCTGAGCTAGGCGGCGGACTCCAGGGATGGGGCTGCGGATGTTGCGGTTGGCGGGCACGACCTCCTGGACAGTAGTAATCTCCCCGCGGAGTGGCTGCCGGAGTTGACCTGGGTAATGCCTCGATGAGCGTGCTGCGGCGGTCGAGGCGGTAGAGGCTCGTGGCGAGGTTCCTGTTGCGACGGCTGGCGTTGCTGGTGGCTGTGCTGTTCGCGGTCACGTTCCTCGGGTTCTCGGCCATGAACCTGCTGGGCGACCCGCTCCTGAACGTGGTGGGTGTGCTGGCCGAGCTCGACTGTGAGGGCATCGAGGCCGGCACGGTCCAGGACACGACGGTGGATGTTGCCAGCAACGACTGCGAGACCGTGGCCGCGGCTAGGGCCGAGTATCACCTCGACCGGCCGGTTCCCGTCCGCTACGTGCTGTGGCTGCGCGACATGGCCACCGGGGACTTCGGCACGTCGTTCCAGAACGACCAGCCGGTGAGGCAGGTGATCATCGAGAAGCTGCCCGAGACGCTGATCCTGCTGGTGATGGCCCAGATCGTCTCGCTGGGTGTGGCCATCCCGTGGGGTGTGATCGCGGCCTACCGAGCGAACCGGGCCTTCGACCGCGGCTCCACCGTGGCGTCGTTCGGCCTGCTGTCGATCCCCAACTTCGCGCTGGGGGTGGTGCTGCTGTACGTGCTGGCGCTGCGATGGCAGATCTTCCCGTCGGCCTACGAGAGCGACACCCCCGGCGGGCTCGTCTTCTCCATGGTCCTGCCCGCCCTCACGCTCGGCCTGCCCTTGGCGGCCAGCTACCAGCGGCTGCTGCGCACCGACTTGATCACCACGCTGCAGGAGGACTTCGTGCACATGGCGCGAGCCAAGGGCCTGCCGCCGATGCGGATCATGTTCAGGCACGCCCTGCGGCCGTCGCTGTTCTCGGTGGTGACCGTCTTCGGCGTCAGCACCGGGGCCCTGATCGGTGGGGCGCTGGTGGTGGAGCGGATCTTCGGCATACCGGGGATCGGCAGGGAGATTGTGACCGCGGTGGTCCGCGACGACTTCCCGGTGGTGCTGTCGATCGTGATGCTGGTCGCATGCACGTTCGTGGTGATCAACTTCCTGGTGGACCTGTTCTACACCTGGCTAGACCCGAGGGTGAGGGCCCGATGAGCGCCGAGGGCAAGCCATCCCGCAAGGGCAGGGCGTCCCGGCAGCGTCTGCTCCAGCGGTTCCGGATCCTGCGGATGATGCGGTCGGGGAGGACCCCCGAGACCGGCGGCGAGAGCGACGACGCAGCGGTGCGTCGCCGCCTCGGCGTGGGCTTCTGGCTGGCGATGGTCTGGCTTGTGGTCATGGCGTTCGTAGCGCTGTTCGCTCCCTTGCTGCCGATCGCCGACCCAACCGAGGTGGGGTTCGGGGGCGCACGCGAGTCGCCCTCGTTCGACGCCTGGTTCGGCACCGACGCCCTAGGTCGCGACGTGTTCTCCCGCACCATGCACGGCGCCCGCATCAGCCTGGCTGTGGGCGGGTTCGCCATCGTGTTCGGCATGGTGGTCGGGGGCGCGCTGGGAATCCTGGCCGGCTACTTCCGCGGCCGCCTCGACCAGGCCGTCGGCTTCGTGTTCTTCGTGCTGCTGTCGTTCCCGGCGCTGGTGCTCGCCATCCTGATCACCGCCACCCTCGAGCGCAGCCTGCTGGTGGTAAGTCTCACCATCGGCATCCTGGCGGTGGCGCCCGTCGGCTTGCTGTCACGGGCCTCCACCCTGGTGTACGCGGAGCGCGAGTTCGTGTCCGCGGCCCGGGTGCTCGGAGCCAGGCACGGCCGCATCATCGTGCGCGAGCTGCTGCCCAACGTGGTGATCCCCATGGGGGCGCTCACCCTCCTCGGTATGGCCCTCGCAGTGGTCGCCGAGGGCTCGCTCGCCTTCCTGGGCCTGTCGGTGGAGGGCGACGATGCCATCTCCTGGGGCAAGATGATCGTCGACGGCGCGGGGATTCGCGATCTGCAGAACTCCTCCCACGTGGCCATGTTGCCGGTCGTGGTGATGTTCGTCACGGTGCTTGCGCTGAACTTTGCCGGCGATCGCATCCGCCAGTACTACGACGTGAAGGAGCTGGCCTTCTGATGGCCGCGGAGCAGGCACCGGCGCCCGTCCCGCTCCTGTCGGTGCGCGACCTGCATGTGCGGTTCCCCACCGAGCGGGGCACGGTCAACGCGGTCAACGGCGTCAGCTTCGACCTGTACGAGGGCCAGACCATCGCCATCGTGGGGGAGTCGGGATCGGGCAAATCGGTCACGGCCAAGACCCTCATGAACCTGCTGCCCCGAAGCGCACGAGTGAGCGGGGACGTGCTCTACGACGGCCAGGATGTTCGCGCCCTGGCTGCCGCAGGCACGAAACACTTCTTCGGCGTGCAGATGACGATGGTCTTCCAGGACCCGATGACGTCGCTCAACCCGGTCAAGAGGGTGGGGGAGCAGATTGCCGAGACCCTCCGCTACCACCTCGGCCGTAAGAGGCGCGAGGCCCTGGATGAAGCCGAGGACCTGCTCGATCAGGTGGGCGTGCCGGAGCCGGCGCGGAGGGTGTCTCAGTACCCCCACGAATTGTCGGGCGGGCTGCGCCAGCGGGTGGTGATCGCCATGGCGCTGGCCTGCCAGCCCCGGCTGCTGATCGCGGACGAGCCCACCACCGCGGTGGACGTGACCGTGCAGAAGCACCTGCTGGATCTGCTCGACGAGCTGCGCCGGCAGCGGGGGATGTCGTTGATCCTCATCACTCACGACCTCGGCGTTGCCCACGGCCGTGCTGACGACGTGGCCGTCATGTACGCGGGCCGCATCGTGGAGACAGCCGACGCTCGCACGCTCTTCTTCGACATGCGTCATCCCTACACCGAGGCGCTGCTGCGCTCGATCCCCCGCATTGAGGATCCCGTCCATCATCGGCTCGATCCCATCCCGGGCCGACCGCCCGAGCTGATAGACCCGCCCGAGGAGTGCGCTTACGCTCCCCGCTGCATCTACGCGCAGGCCGACTGCCTCGAAGGCGTTCCCGAGCTGAGCGGGCTGGTCGGCCTGCATCGCTTCGCCTGCCTTCATCCGACGGGCACCGAGCGCGGCGCGGCCGCGCTGGCAGCCAACAAGGCTGCTGGCACCACCGCGGCAGGTCTGGCCGTGCCCGAAGTCCAGACAGGGATCAGCTGATGGCCGGGACGGGCCATGCCCAGCTGCGCGACCACGACGACGTGCTGCTGAGCGTCAAGGATCTCGTGGTGCAGTTTCCTGCGGGCCGCAAGCGCGTTGTGCACGCCGTGTCGAAGGTGACCTTCGACGTGGCGGAGGGAGAGACCCTCGGCATCGTGGGGGAGTCCGGCTGCGGAAAATCCACCGTGGCCCGGGCCATCATCCGCCTGGTGGACATCACCGCAGGGGAGGTGCGCTTCCAGGACCAGGATCTTGCCAGCCTCGAAGGCGAGGAGCTGCGCAAGGTGCGGCCCAACCTGCAGATGATCTTCCAGGACCCGATCTCGTCGCTGAACCCCCGCCGTCGGGTGCGCGACGTGATCGGCGAGGGCCTGGCCGTGTGGGGCGACGAGATCGGATCCTGGAGCATTGACCGCATAGACGAGCTGATGGAAGCGGTCGGCGTGGAGGCCCGTTTCGGCGATCGGCGCCCGCACGAGTTCTCCGGTGGCCAGTGCCAGCGCATAGGCATCGCCCGGGCGCTGGCGCTCGACCCCAAGGTGCTGATCTGCGACGAGCCGGTGTCCGCGCTCGACGTGTCCATCCAGGCCCAGATCCTGAACCTGATCCAGGACATGAAGAGTCGCTACGGGCTGACCGTGCTGTTCATCTCGCACGACCTGGCAGTGGTCAAGAACGTCGGCGACCGGATCGTGGTCATGTACCTGGGCAAGGTGTGCGAGATCGGCAGCACCGAGGAGATCTACTTCCGTCCCGCCCATCCCTACACCCGGGCGCTGCTGGCCTCCATTCCCGAGCCGGCCCCCACCGTGGACGTGAGCGAGGGCGACATTGGCGACGAGCTGCCTTCAGCGACGGCCCCTCCGAGCGGCTGCCGCTTCCATACTCGCTGCCCGAGGGCTACCGACGTCTGCCGGGATGTTGAGCCGATCAGCGAGCAGATCGGCGAGGCGGACCACTATGTCGCCTGCCACCATCCCGTGGCGGTGGAGGTCAGCGCCGGCTCGCGGGATTGACCTAGGTAGCGCACTCCGAGGCGCCCGTCTCCACCGTGTAGGGACTGGTCTCGTCGAAGTCGATATAGAACGACGGGTCGGCTTCGTAGGCGGGGAACTCGTCGAGGTCCTTGAGGCCCTCGGCCACGGCCCGGGCTCCGCCGGCGCGCTGCATCCAGTCCCGGAACTTCTCCTCGGCTTGGCGTTCCTCGGTGAAGCGCCGGATCACCCGGGCGGTGGCCTCGGGAGCGTTTCGGGCGGGCAGGCGCAGGGCCTTGGCGCCGAAGTGCATCTGCTCCTGGCCGATGTAGCCGCCGAGCAGCATCTGGTAGCCGGGCGCGCTACGGCCGTTGGCTCGGCGCTCGGCCCCCATGAAGCCGATGTCAGAGGCGTGGTGCTGGCCGCAGGAGTTGGGGCACCCCGAGATGTTGATGCGCACTCCGCCCACGTCGGCCAGTCCCTCCTCCTCGAGTCTCTCGCCTATGGCGTGGCCCAGGCCCCGGCTCTGGGTGACGGCCAGGTTGCAGGTGTCCGAGCCCGGGCATGCCACCACGTCTCGTGAGAGTTCAGCTCCCGGCCGAGCCATGCCCATGGCGCTCAGGCGGTCGTATACGAGTGGCAGGTCGTCGGCGTGGAGGCCCCGAAACACCGCGTTCTGGCGGTTGGTCAATCGCACGTCCGCCCCTAGGTCCCGCTGCAGGTGGGCCAGATCCCGGAACTGATCGCCGGTGATGTCGCCCAGTGGGGCCTGCGCGTACACCGACACGGTCCCGTCGGCTATGCCCCGCACCACGTTGGCCCGGTCCCAGCGCTCGTATTCGGTTCCGATACCGATGCTGACCGGCGTGCCCTGACCGATCGTGGTGATCGTGTCGGGATCGCCCGCGCCGGCCGGGTCGTCGCCGTCGACCTGCACCTCGGTCGGGATCCCGCCCGGCCATGACGTCGACGCGACCAAGAACTTGCGCTGGGCGAACACCCGGCGCTGCACCTCCTCGAAACCGAGGGTGTCCACCAGCCACTTCATGCGGGCCCGCAGCTTGTTGTCCCGGTTGCCGGCCTGGTCGAACACCCTCAGGCAGGCCTCGATGGTTGGCAGCAGGTCCTCGCGGGCCGTGAAGTCCTCGAGGGCGAGCGCAGGGTGCGGCGTGGTGCCGAGGCCGCCCGCGATGAACACCCGGAAGCCGCTCTCGGGCGTGCCGTCGGCGCCCTGCCGCACGGCGCCGATGACGCCCACGTCGTTGAACATGGCCTGGCCGCAGTCGGACTCGCAGCCCGAGAAGTTGATCTTGAACTTGCGGGGCAGGCGCTGGCTGATCGGGTTGCGCACGAAGTGCCGGTAGGCGGCCTCGGCCCACGGCGTGATGTCGAGCTTCTCGTGCGGGCAGGCGCCGGCCAGGTGGCAGCCCTGGACGTTGCGAACCGTGTCGCCGCAGGCCTCCCGGGTGGTGAGGCCCACCGACGCCAGATGCTCGAGCACCTCGGGGATCCGATCGAGCTGGACGTAGTGGAACTGGATGTTCTGGCGGGTGGTGATGTGGCCCCAGCCCCGGCTGTAGTTGTCGACCAGCCAGCCCATCATCTCAAGCTGCTCGGGTCTGATCGAGCCGTAGGGCACCTTCACCCGCACCATCTGGTTGGTGCCGCCCTGGCGCTGGCCGTAGATGCCGTTGTTGAGCCGGAAGACGCGGAACACCTCGTCGCTGAGGTCGCCGGCACGGTTTCGCTCGAGCATCTCGACGAACTTGTCGATGTCGACCCGCATCGCGGGATCCACAGGTCCGCTGGCAGGAGGCGGATCGGAGGGTGTGGGCGGCGCGATGCGCGGCTCCAGCAGGGTCATGGCAGAGCTCCTTGGGCTGTCAGGGCGCTGGGCGCGCTCAATTCTCCGGCGGCGCCGCGCGGGGCGAGATTTTCGCCGCAGGGGTCTTGTGTCGGGGCGCCGGAGGCGCCGAGTTCGGACAGGGCGAGCACGTCGGCGGCCGCGACCGCTCCCACGACGATGGTGGCCGGGCTGCGGACCCGAAGCCGGCGCAGTCCCTCCAGGTTGGTGCGTTCGATGCGCTGCGTCGAGGTTGTGGCCGCACTGATCGCCGCTACGGGCGTGTCGTCCTCCATCCCGCCGGCTCGCAGCCGGTCGGCGATCTGTTCGACTCGGGCCGCCCCCATCAGGATCACCAGGGTGGTGCCTGCTCGGGCCAGCGCGTCCCAGTCGAGCCAACTACCTGACGACGGATCCTGGTGGGCGGTCACCACGGTGAAGCCGCTGGCGACGCCTCTCATGGTTACGGGGATGCCTGCCGCGGCCGGCGCGGCCACCGCAGAGGTCACTCCGGGGACCACCTCGACGTCGATGCCGGCCGACCCGAGAGCAGTGGCCTCCTCGCCGCCGCGCCCGAACACGAACGGGTCGCCACCCTTGAGCCGCACGACGCAGGCAAAGCGTTGCCCCCGGTCGGCCAGGACGGCGTTGATGCTGGCTTGGGACGGGCTCGGCGCTCCGGGCGTCTTGCCCACGCAGATGAGTTCCGCCCATGGCGGAGCGAGGTCCAGCACCGCGGGGTCCACCAGCCGGTCGTAGACAACCGCGTCGGCCCGGCGCAGCAGGTTCACGGCCCGGACGGTCAGCAGTTCCGGATCGCCGGGCCCTGCACCTACGAGATGTACCGTCACGACGCCATCGCTTCGGCTGGGGCGGGCTGGCGCACGTCCAGGCCCAGATGCCGCCACAGGCGGGAACGGGCCTCTTCTGTGCGCCCGACCCTCATGAGTTCCAGCAACCCGTCGTCCAGCGCGGTTTCCCAGCCCGCCACCTCGGACGATCCGAAGTAGGCCCGGGCCTCGGCCCTCGCCTCGCTCAGCAATTCCAGCAGGGCCGCGTAGCCGGAGTCGATCTCTCGCTCGATGCGGCGGCGGAGCCAGCGGGCCAGGGCAGGGCTGCGGCCACCGGTGGACACCGCCACCTGCAGGTCGCCGCGCCGGGCCACCGACGGCAGCGTGAAAGTGCAGTTGGCCGGGTCGTCGGCTGAGTTGACGAAGACGTTGGCGGCCTGGCAGTCGCTGGCCACCAGGGAGTTGACCGCCGGGTCATTGGTGGCGGTCACGACCAGTCGGTAGGAGCCTGCCTCTGGTGGCCGGTACATCCGTCGCTGCCAGGTGACATCAGGATCCTCTGCGATCGCGTCGACCGCGGCGGGCGCCACGACGGTTACACGGGCTCCGGCTCGCAGCAGCGCCTCCACCTTGCGGGCCGCGATCGGACCGCCGCCGACAACCAGGACGGGCTGTCCGGCGAGGCACAGGTTCACTGGGTAGGGGACTGGGGTGCTTGACATCTGAATACGATAATTCCGATAAGATAAGTCGGGATTCAGGGAGGGTAGCGCACCCGCGGGCGCAATACAACACAAACCCGATCAGATTTATCGGGATTGATGGCCGGGCGGCACCACCTACCGGCGCTGCCTCATGGGCCGCCGGGTCTGAAATCGTCAGCTGTGGTTCTCGACCGACCCATGGTGCGAGGATCGGCGGGCGGCGCGGGCGATTCGCCACATGATGAACCCGACTGCCGCCGCCACCGCGCCCAGGGTGACGAACTGGAGGCTCCCGCCCCGATCGCCGGACTGCTGGGGCTTGGGCCCGGCCTCGGGGGAGCCGATGATCCGGTCGGCCCCGGGAGGCACCTCGTACACGGGCCCCAGATCGTCGCCCGTGTCGGCCGGGATGGGCTCGTCGTCGTCCTCATGGGCCCAGGCGCTGGCGTGGACCCCGAGTAACAGCGCGGCTGTCGCCATCAACAACGCGGCGCAGCGGCCCGCAGATTTGGGGAGCGGAGCTCTCACGACTTGGGCCCGGGCCGGTATTGGGCGACCTCGCCGGTAGTGGCGAGGAGATAGGAGGGCACCTCCCCGCCGCCATGCACCGGCACCGACGCCCCCGACATGAACGACGCCATCGGGGAGGCGCAGAACAGCACGACATCGGCGATCTCCGCGGGATCCCCGAGGCGGCCGAGGGCGAGGGTTCGGCCCACGGCCTCGATCCCGGCCTCGTCGCCGTAGTACAGGTGGGCCTGTTCGGTGCGAAGCAGCCCGACCATGACGCTGAGCACCCGGATGGCCGGTCCCCATTCGTGGGCGAGGGTCTGGGTGAGGCTGTCGAGCCCGGCCTTGGCCGCTCCGTAGGCGGCCCCGGCGGGGGTCGGGCGGATGCTCGACACCGATGAGATGTTGATGATCACGCCTCCGGAATCCTGGGCGCTCATCACCGGGTGCACCGCCTGGGCGAAGGTCAGCGGGGCCAGCAGGTTGAGGGCGATCACCTTCTCGTTGAACCGGGGAGAGACCGTGGCGGTCTCCGCCGGCGGGGCGCCCCCGGCGTTGTTGACCAGCACGTCGATGCGGCCGGTGCGGCTGACGGCCCCGTCCACAACCGCGGCGACCTGCTCGGGGTCGCGCACGTCGGCGGCCACGAAGACCGCGTCCCGTCCGGCTGCGGCCACAGGCTCGTCCGGCTCGCGCCGGGCGCACACGACCACATCGCCGCCGTGCTCGAGAAACCTCGTGGCGATCACCCGTCCGAGTCCCATGGTGGCCCCGGTCACGATCACGGTTCGGCCGGTCATGTCGAGCGGATCGGTGTGCACGGGGCTCCCAGGGTTCCGTAAGCCGGGCGGTGCGACGCTATCGCCCCAAGGAATTGGCAGCGTCTTGCACGGCATGCGGGCATTCTGCTGCCAGTTCGCCATCGGGTAGCGCGGCGGACCCCAGAGACGTACCGTCGAGTGGTGCCGGACAAACGGATGACCGAGGACGAGGTTGTCGCCGAACTCAGCGATGGCATGACCATCGGCATCGGCGGCTGGGGGTCGCGCCGCAAGCCGATGTCGCTGGTGCGGGCCATTCTGCGCAGCGGGCTTCAGGATCTGCACGTCGTGAGCTACGGCGGACCCGACGTGGGCTTGCTGTGCGCCGCGGGCCGGGTCCGCAAGCTCACCTACGGCTTCGTGTCGCTCGACTCCATCCCGCTTGAGCCGCACTTCCGGATCGCTCGCCAAACCGGCTCCGTGGAGGCCCGCGAGTTCGACGAGGGCGCCTTCTACCTGGGCCTGCTGGCCGCGGTCCACCGGGTGCCCTTCTACCCGACCCGGGCCGGGCTCGCATCCGACATGCTGACCTACAACCCGGACCTCAAGACAGTGACGAGCCCCTACGGCGACGGCACCGAGTTGGTGGCTATTCCCGCCTTCGACATCGATGTGTCGCTGGTGCACATGAACCGGGCCGACGCGGCCGGAAACGGCCAGTTCCTCGGCCCCGACCTGTACTTCGACGACCTGTTCGCCATGGCTGCGGAGCGCACGTTCATGTCGTGCGAGCGACTGGTCCCCACTGAGCGCCTGCTGGATGAGGGCTCGATCCACACCCTGAAGATCCCCCGCCTGCACACCGACGGCGTGGTGGAGGCGCCCGGGGGCGCCCACTTCACCGAATGCCTGCCCGACTACGACCGAGACGAGGCCTTCCAGAGGGAGTACGCGGCGACGGCCCGCGATCCCGACGCGTGGGCCCGGTTCCGGGCCGAATGGTTGGCCCTGCCGTCCCATGACGCCTACAGGGCCCGCCTGGCCGAGCGGGAGGCGACACGGTGAGCGAATCGATGTACGCCCACGTTGTCGGACCTGCGGGTGCGGATGAGACGCGCAATGCGACCATCGACGGCGACAGATCCGCGGGGGCGGCTCAATGAGCGCGACCATTGACGAGATCTGCCTCGTTGCGCTGGCTGAGGCCTTCCGGGGAGACGGCGAGCTGCTGTGCCATCCGATGGGTCCCTTCCCGGTGGCCGCGGGAAGGCTGGCGCGCGCCAGCTTCGAGCCCGACCTGATGCTCACCGACACCATCGCCTACGCGGTGGTCGGCACCCCGCCGCTGGGGGCGACCGTCCGTGTTCCCGGCGCGGCCGACGAGGCCCTGGTGGTCGAGGGCTACCTGCCGTTCCGCACGGTGTTCGACCAGATCTGGGCGGGTCGCCGCCATGTGGTTATGGGAGCCAGCCAGATCGACCGGCACGGCAACCAGAACTTCGCTGCCATCGGGGACTATCGGCGGCCCAAGGCCCAGCTCCTCGGTCTGCGGGGCGCGCCCGGGAACGTGATCAACCACACCACCAGCTACTGGATCCCCAACCAGGCTCGCACCTTCGTCGAGAGTGTGGACGTGGTGTCAGGGCCCGGCTATGACCGGGTAGCGGCGTTGCCCGAGCCCAGCGGACGGTTCCACGAGATACGCAGGGTCGTAACCGAGCTGGCCGCCTACGACTTCGAGACTCCCGATCGAACCATGCGCCTGCGATCCGTCCATCCCGGCGTCACCCTCGACGACATCCTCGCGGCCACCCCCTTCGAGTTGACCCTGCCCGACAATGTTCCAGCCAGCCGGCTCCCCACCGATGAGGAGCTCCACCTCATCCGCAACGTGATCGACCCCAACGGCATCCGCCAAGCCGAGTTCCGCTGAGCGCAGATCGAAACGGAAGGATACTGCAATCTAGTTGCCATTCATACGGATTTATCGTAGACTTGCTGCTATGAGCGACAAAAACAAGGATAGTTCTGGCGTTAGCGCGCTCATATCGTTCACGGCGGAGAACGTGCGCTCCTACCGGGATGAGGTCCATTTCTCCCTTGAGGGAACGCGGCTGGCCGAGGAGGGTGTGATTCGCCACTTGCCCGTAGCGGGCAGGGCCAAGCCTGTGGCAGTTCTGCCCGCGGCCGGGATCTTCGGTGCCAATGCATCCGGCAAGTCGGCGCTCCTTAGAACTATGGCCGATATGCGCGACGTCGTGACGGGTTCGTTCCGTCGGGGCCATCGTGGAACGCGTCTACGTCGTCGGCCCTTCGTGCTCGACCCGGAGATGGCCGAGAGCCCGTCACGTTTCGAGATCGACTTAATCCTCCGAGGCGTCCGGTGGCGATATGGCTTCGCGATCGACGATTCGCGGGTGCTGAGAGAATACGCCTATCACGCTCCTCGCGGGCGCCCCGCGCTGGTGTTTCGTCGGGACGGCGATGACCTGGTGTTCGGGCCTCGGTTCCGCTCCTCGGGTCGTGCTCTGAAGAAGCTTCTGCGCGAGAATGCCTTGGTGTTGTCGGTAGCTGGTGCGGCCGGGGACGATTGGTTACACCCGCTCTTTTCTTGGTTCTCGGATAATCTCTGGCTAGCCGAGTCCGATAACCGCGACATTCGCACTACCTACACGGGCCATCTCGTACAGTCAGACGAGTCGAGGGTCCGTGTCTTGGGCATGTTGAAGGCCGCAGACCTAGGGATAGAGGATGTGGAAATGGTCTCCTTGGATCCTGAGGTCAAGGAACGCGTCGAGCGCGCCACACGGATTCTGCGTGGCATGGAAGACGACTCGGCTGGAGACGAAGAGTTCTTCATTCCTGACCTGATTGAACTCATGCATTCAACATCCCACGGGAATGTTGTAGTCGATCGCAATGATGAGTCTCAAGGCACGATGGTATGGGTTAGTCTCGTTGGTCCCGTGTTGGATGCTTTGGATGAAGGAGAGACATTGCTGGTAGACGAACTTGACACTAGCCTCCATCCTCATCTTGTTCAACGCATAATTGATCTCTTTCAGAACGAGACTACAAATCCGCACTGTGCTCAAATCATCTTCAATTCGCATGACACAAGTATTCTCGGCAATAGTGATGAACGATTCCTAAGCAGAGATCAGATTTGGTTCACAGAGAAGGGTCTTGACGGTGCTTCGGTCCTGTACCCCCTATCGGACTTCAAGACCAGACGTGACGAAGCACTTGAAAGACGGTACCTCAATGGGCGTTACGGAGGAATACCGGTACTTGATCACCTTGAATTCGAGCATGCTCTTGAGTCAAGCGTCTACAACTGATGGCCAGATCAACGGCACGGAAGCCTAAGGGCCTCAATCAAAGAAAGGTTATTCTAGTACTTACTGAAGGCACCGTTACCGAACGTCAGTACTTAAAATATATGCAGAAGGTGGCGCCGGGAAGCTGCCGTGCGCATCTAAAGCTCGGGTCAGCAGAATCTGACCCTATCAAGCTTGTGAACAAGGCTGTTCGTCAATTGGCATATGACAAGCGTCGGAAGGACGGACGCACCTTCGATGAGATATGGTGCGTCTGTGATTATGATGCCCATTTCAAACACCCTTATGATTTGTTGACGCTATTGAATCATGCATCTAGTCGCGACATCAATGTTGCAGTCTCCAATCCCTGTTTCGAGTTATGGCTAGTACTTCATTATCAAGCTGTAACTGGCACAGTTCACCGACATGCCATACAAAGGATTGCGGATAAGCTGAAACTTCTTAACGACAAGAGAATTCGAGACGTTACCCTGTCTAGACTGCCAAGGGACTATGCGGTAGCAAGACAACACGCCAAGGCACTAAGGGTTCGACATCAACACAATGGCAATCATGAAACATCTAACCCGAGTACGGCTGTTTGGGAACTTGTAGACGAGATCCGGTAGCAGAATAGGTAACCCTATTTCTGATCAAGGGCGAGCTGACCGTGGGTGACGATGATGGGTGAGCGGCCGGTGGTGTACATGGTGTGCACTGGCAACGCGGCCCGCTCGCCGATGGCGGCGGCCATGCTGCGGGACCTCGACGCCGGCAGCAGGATCGACGTTCGCAGCGCGGGTGTCCTCGCGCTCGAGGGCCACCCCATGAGCGTCCGCACCCGTACAGCCTTGGCTCGACACGGGCTCGTCGATCACTCCCACCGATCCCGGCAGTTCCGCGCTAAGGATGCTGTCGAAGCCGACCTGGTGGTGGTCATGGAACCGCTGCACCTGCACTGGATGCGGCGAAATCTCCCTGAAGCGGCGTCCATCACCGGGTCGCTGCGGCGGCTGGCGCGGGATCTGGCCCCACCGCCGGGCGATTCCCATGCCAACGATCTGGGCACCAGGGTCCGGGCTCTCAAACTTGGCGAGCTAACGCCCGAGCCATGGGAGGAGGTGGTCGATCCGGGCGCGGGCGAGCAGGACGACTTCGACCGCTGCTCCGACGAGTTGCGCATGCTGGTGACCGAATTGCATCGACGCCTGGGACGATGAGCCCGATGCGTCTGGACGGGTGGGCCCGGGCGTGAGCGGCCGGCCCTATCGGCGAGACTGTCTGGTGGTCAGCCTGGCGGTCGGGGTGATCGGCGTGACCTTCGGGGTGTTCGCCGACGCGGCCGGCTTCGACCTGGCCCAGATCGTGGTGATGTCGGCGCTGGTGTTCACCGGGGCGTCACAGTTCGCGGCCGTGGGCGTCATTGACGACGGCGGATCCGGCGGGGCCGCTGTCGGCTCGGCGCTGCTGCTCGCGGTCCGCAATGCGCTCTACGGGCCGGTGGCGCGGCGGGCTCTTCCGTTCTCGATGCTGGCCCGGCTGGGCTCGGCCCACTTCGTGATCGACGAGACCACCGCCATGGCGGCCGCCCAGGACGACAGCAGGGACGCACGGGGCGCCTTCTGGTTCACGGCCGTGACGTTGTGGCTGTGCTGGAACGGGGGCTCGATCGCTGGAGCGCTGCTCGGAGCAGTGCTGGGAGAGCCTGAGACCTGGGGGCTCGACGCCGCCTTCCCGGCGATGTTCGTGGCCCTGCAGGCCCCCCATGTGCGCACCGCTGCCGGTAGGACGGCGGCGGGGGTCGCGGCCGCAGTGGCGCTGGGCGCGGTGCCGGTCACTGCATCGGGCATTCCGATCCTGCTGGCCGTGTCAGCTCTGATTCCAGCGGTGCTCGTCCAGCGGCGCCGGGCTCAGGCCCGACAAGATGTGGATCCGGCATCCGACGACCCGGAGAGGGCGTCGTGAGCTGGCCCCTGCTAGTACTGCTGGTGGCCGGCTCCTACGGCCTCAAGGCTCTGGGGGTGACGACGCTGGGGGGCATCGTCGAGCGGAGGTTCGGGCCGGTGGTGTCGCTGCTACCGGCCGCGCTGTTCTCGGCGCTCATCGTGGTGATGACCTTCGAGGAAGCAGGCGACTTGGTGTTCGACTCCCGCCTGGCCGGGGTGGCGGTCGGCGCGGTGGCCGCCTGGCGCAAGGCGCCGTTGCTGGTGGTGGTAGCTGTCGCCATGGTCGCCACCGCCGGCCTGCGAGTATTCATGTGACCGGTGGCGCCGACATGACCACGCGGTGGGTTGTCACATCGTGAACGTGCGGGGCCAGGCGTCGGAGCGCATCAGGGCGTCGGTTCCGCCGTCGACGTAGATCACCGATCCGCATGCGAACCGAGCGGGGGCAGACAGCAGGAAGCTCACCCACTCGGCCAGCGTGTCGGCATCCGGCGTCTCGGTCACCGGCACGGGGAACGCCTCCATGAGCGGCCCGTAGACCTCGTCGGCCTGGCCCGCTCGCAGCAGCGGGGTGTCAACCGGCCCGGGGGCGATCACATTGAGCCTTATCCCTTGGCCCACCCACTCCGGGGTGACCGCGGCCCGCCGACACCACCGGGTGATGGCCAGCTTGGCGCCGCCGTAGGCGATGGCCGGGGCGAACACCGGATCGACCGTCTCGATGATCGCCACCGCGCCGTCTTCACGACCTTCTAGGTAGGCGGCCACCAAGTCGTCAGGCAGGTTGGGAGTAGTGGTGGCCGAGTTCGACCCGAACTGCACCACCTGGGCTCCGCCCGAAGCGGCTAGCGCAGGCCGCAACCCGTCGAGCAGGGCCTGAGAGCCGAAGTAGTTGACCCTGGCGATGAGTTCGCCGGCCACGGGCGGACCGAGACCCGCAGCCGACACGGCGCCGTCGAGCACTCCGCCCGCGGCGTCGACGACGGCCGCGACGGCTCCGGCTCGACCCTGCGCGGTTCCCAGGTCGGCGATCACCTCGGCGTCGCGAAGGTCGATACCGATGACTTCGTGCCCAGCAGACTCCAGCCTGCGCCGCGTGGCCGCGCCCATGCCCGAAGCCGAGCCGCTGATTGCGTAGGTGCCCATGCGTCCATCCTGCCCCAGCAACCGCGCCGATTGGTGCCCCGGCTGATCCGCTCGGCCTCTTGGCCTGCGCCGGGGTGTCGCGACCGGGCGGCTCAGGGCCAGAATGGGGCCATGGACTCCGACGCAATCGTCAACCAGATCGAGCTCGACGGGCGGCGCCTGATCGAGGTGGCCCGTTCCGACCTCGAAGCGGCCGTGCCCACCTGCGGTGACTGGAAGTTGCGCGACCTGGCCGGGCACATGGGATGGGTCCACGGGCTGGTCGGCAGCTACGTGGCCAGTCGGGCCACCGAGCCCCTCGGCAGAGAGCAGATGCCCCAGGTGCCCGACGATGACTCGGTCGTGGACTTCGCGGCGGCGTCGCTGGGCCGGCTCGTCGACGCCCTGGCCAGCATCGAGCCCGAGACCCCGGTGTGGAACTGGTCGCCCCGGCCCGATGCCGGCTTCTATTTCCGCCGGATGCTGCATGAGACCAGCGTGCATCGTTGGGACGCCGAGAATGCGGTCGGAGTGACGGGTCCGGTGGACGGCGAGCAGGGTTGTGACGGGGTGGACGAGTTCTTCGACTTCGTGCTGCCCAATACCCAGAAGCGCAAGCGCCGAGACTTGCCCTCGGGGAGCTTGCATCTGCACCGAACCGACGGCGACGGCGAGTGGATCGTCAAGGCGAACGGCGACGAGGTGGTGTTAGAGCACGCCCACGTTAAAGGCGACGCCGCGTTGCGCGGTCCGGGTGGAGCGCTCTTCCTCGCCATGTGGAGCCGGCTGCCTCTGGACGACGACTCGCTGTCGGTGATGGGCGATGAGGCGACGGCCAGCGCTTGGGCAGCTCTCGCTCCGTGAACGACGGCCCCGACGCCGACGGGGAAGACCCGGACGGCGCGGAAACCGCCCTTGTCTCCGAGGTGTCCAGCGCCTCTGAGGTGTCCAGCGTCTCTGAGGTGTCCAGCGTCTCTGAGATGTCGGACGCCGATCCCGGGAGCAAGAACTTCGCGGCGGCACAGTCCCGTCGCATGACCTGGGGCGGGGGCAGCCAGCTCGACCAGCTCATGCCGGTGGTGCTGTTCTTGGTGTTCTACAACCTGGACCGAGTACAGGTAGCGGGTCTGAGCAACATCGAGGTCGCCGTGATCGCAGCCACGGCATGGTCGATCAAAGCTGCTTACAGCCGTCTCCGTCGGGGCCTGCCGATCGGGAAGTGGCTGCCGGCCATCACGGGATACCTGGTAGTGCGGGCCGCGTTCAGCATTGCCGTGGAGCGCGAGTTGGTGGACTTCGGCGTGAGCTCCGAAGCGGTGTATTTCGGCATCGGCATCGGCACCAAGATGCTGGTGGGACTAGCGGCCGTAGCCACCATCATGGTGGGCAAGCCCTTCGCGCTGTGGGCTGTGCGTTTCGTCCCCGATCTCCCGGAGGCTTTGAGGAATGATCGGCGTTTCGTGGCCACCCTGCGCGACGTCACGTGGGTCGTCGCCTTCTACGAGATCGGTTCATCGGTGTGGGACACCTGGCTGTACAACAACTCCGGGGTGACCTCGTTCGTGATCATCCGCTATCTGGGCAACTACGTGGCGTCCTTCGTGCTGATCTTCGCCACGTTCATCTACATGGAGCGGCGGTTCTCGAGGATCGAGGGCTGCCCGAGTCTGGTAGAGCTCGTCAGCCGTATGATGCACCGCAGTCCCGCGAGCAACTCGTGACCAGGGTCGAGAGTGCCTCCAGGGCCAATCCCTAGACGGCGCGCAGGCGCTCCCATTCGTCCAGGAGGCTGGAGTCGACGCCGCGCACGAGGGCGCCCAGCCACTCCGTCGCCTCTCCGAGATGCTCATTGACAGCTGAGGCGGGAACAGTCTGCACCAGCGCCTTGTAGCAGTCGGTCAGGTAGCGCAGCACCAGACCCTCGGAGCGCTTGAGCCCGTACCGGCTCACGTACTGGTTGAAGGTGTCGGTGTGCTCAACCATGTCGCGTACCACCGACTTGGGGCTGGGCCGCAGATGGCCGACCCAAGGGTGGTGGCGGGCGAACACGTCGAAGGCAGGATCGATGAACTCAGCCTCCGGCTGGGGCCAGGTCACCTCGGCCAGCCGCTCCATGCGCTCTTCGTACTCGACGCCCTCGTCCTTCATCCGGGTCATGAGCTCGTCTTTGGCCTTGTCCCGCTGGGCCAGCAGCACGGCCCTCGGGTCCTCCAGCACCGACTCCACCACGCTGAGCGCCTGCAGGTGGTAGTCGGGGGCCTCGGAGTCGAGAACGGAGACGGCCTCCAGCGCGAACAGCCCCAGTGGCTGGTTGAGCCGGAACTCGTCCTGCAGGTCGAGGTTCACCCGCACCGGGCGGCCCAGTCCGTCGGGTTCGTCGAGCACCTCCACGATCTCCGCGTCGATCAGGGAGCGGAACACGCCCACGGCCTTGCGGATGTGTCGGCGCTGGCGGGAGCGGGGCTCGTGGTTGTCGACCAGAAGGCGCTTCATGGCCGCGCAGCCGTCGCCGGGACGGTCCAACACGTTGAGCATCATGGAGTGGGTCACGTCGAAGCTCGACTGCAGCATCTCGGGTGTGCCGTCCCACAGGCGGGCCAGGGTCTTGTCGTCGTAGGGCGCGTAGCCCCTCTCCGGGGGCTTGCTTCGCACCAACTTGCGCAGCTTCTTGGGGTCGCCGGCAGCCCGCATCTCGGCCCGCTTGTTCTCCACCGCGTGCTGGGGGGCCTGAACCCACACGCTGCCGATCGTGTCGAAGCCCCGCCTGCCGGCCCGTCCCGCGATCTGCTGGAAGTCGCGCACCGACAGCACCCGGGTGCGCCGGCCGTCGTACTTGTAGAGCTGGGTGAACAGCACGGTTCGGATGGGAACGTTCACGCCCACGCCGAGGGTGTCGGTGCCGCAGATCAGCTTGAGGTGGCCCTGCTGGGCCAGCTTCTCGGTCAGCAGCCGGTACTTGGGCAGCAGCCCGGCGTGATGCACGCCGATGCCGGCCAGCACGAAGCGGCGCAGATCCTTGCCGATGGGCGTGTCGAAGCGGAAACCGCCCACCGCCTCCTTGACCGCGGCCTTCTGCTCGGCGCTGAGCACCTTCAGGCTGGTGAGGCTCTGGGCTCGGGCTGTGGCCTCCCTCTGGGTGAAATGCACTATGTACACCGGCGCCTGCCCGGTCTTGAGCAACTCCTCGATGGATACGTGCAGGGGGGTCTCGCGGTACTCGACGTCGAGGGGGACCGGGCGCTCGGCCGAAGCCACCAGGGCGGTGTCGCGGCCGGTGCGGGCGGTCAGGTCCCGGCGCAGCGCCGTCGTGTCGCCCAGAGTGGCCGACATGAGCAGGAACCGAGCTCTGGGAAGCTGCAGCAGCGGCACCTGCCAGGCCCAGCCCCGATCCCGGTCGCCGTAGTAGTGGAACTCGTCCATCACGACTAGGTCGGCGGGAGTGTCGGCACCGGACCGAAGGGCTCGCTGAGCCAGGATCTCCGCGGTGCAGGCAATCACCGGGGCGTTGCCGTTGACGGAGGCGTCGCCGGTGACCATGCCGACGTTGTCGGGGCCGAGCGCCGCGGTCAGCTCGAAGAACTTCTCGCTCACCAGGGCCTTGATGGGCGCCGTGTAGGTGGTGCGCCGCCCCTGGGCCAGCGTGGCGAACGCTCCCGCCACGGCCACCAGCGACTTGCCCGAACCGGTAGGCGTCGACAGGACCACGTTCTCGCCCGCCAGCAGTCGCAGGACCGCCTCCTCCTGGTGCGAGTACAGCTCGAGTCCGGCGGCGAGCGACCATTCCAGGAACGCATCGAGCAGTTCGTCGCTGCCGGATGTCTCCGGAATGAAGTCGCCGAGTGAGGGCGGGACCTTGAGGGCGGCCATGCCACCGGCAGGCTAGATGGCGAGGCCGGGACGCGGCACAGACAGAAGACCGCCTTGGGCTGCGGCATGTTGTTTCCCGTAGCGTTCCGCGGATGTCGATCCAGGGGCCGCCGGAGCCGCCGGAGTTGCAAGGCTGGCCTAGGGCCAGCCGCCCGGGGCGGATCGGGCCGGGGTTGTGGGCGCTGTTCGGAGCGACCTTCTTCTCGATGGCGATGACAATCGGGCAGATCACGATTCTGGGCAAGCAGGTGTTCGACATGACCGGCCGCCCGCTGTACCTGGGGCTGCTGGGATTGGCGGAATTCGTGCCCGCCTTCCTGCTCGCACCGATCACCGGCACGGTCGCGGACCGATTCGAGCGCCGTCTCGTGTTCGCATGGGGTCTTGGCGGCGAGGCCCTCGCCTCAGTCGGCCTGTTCTTCTACGTCGCGTCGAACCCGACGTCGGTGCTCCCCATATACGGCCTGGTCGTCGCTTTCGGCACTGCTCGAGCCTTCCAAATGGCGGTGAGCCGGGCCCTGCCGGTGGATCTGGCACCGGAAGGGGCCCGGGAGCGGACGGTGGCGCTGAATGTTGCGGGGTGGCAGGCGGGCTTCATCGTCGGCCCCGTGACGTTCGGCTTCGCGTTCGAGGTCGATCCGGCCTTCCCGTACCTGCTGGCGGCCTGCTGCTCAGCAGCCGCGATCGCCCTGCTCATGCTCGTGCCGTCGGGCGACGTGCAGCGGGCCGGGGTCGCGGCCGGAGCCGGTGCGCGGGCCGCGTTCGGGCACGCCCTCGAGGGCCTGCGCTACGTCCTGAGCAACCGGGTGGTGCTCGGAGCGATCTCTCTCGATCTGTTCGCGGTCTTCCTGGGCGGCGTGCAGTTGCTGCTGCCCGCCATCGCCGAGGAGCGCCTCGGCGTGGGCGCCGTGGGCCTCGGCTGGTTGGCGGCCGCGCTGGGCATCGGGGCCGCAGCGGTGATGGTGGCCCTGTCGGTGCGACCACTCGAGCGGCGAGTGGGCCCATCGCTGATGGCGGTGGTGGCCGCCTTCGGCGTCGGCGCGATCGTGCTCGGCTTGACCCGATCGTACGTTGTCGCCTTCGCGGCTCTGCTGGCAATGGGAGCGGCCGACTCCGTGAGCGTCTTCATCCGCGGCACGATCGTCCCGCTGGCCACGCCGGAGGAGATGCGGGGACGGGTCCTGGCCGTGGAGTACGTCTTCATCGGCGGCTCGAACGAGCTGGGCGGATTCAGAGCGGGCGTGACCGCGGCGCTGGTCGGTGTCGCTGGGGCGGTTGTGTTCGGCGGCGCGGGCACCCTGGCCGTGGTGGCGATCTGGTTGTTGTGGTTCCCCGAGTTGCGGAGCATCGACGGCTTCGCTGAAGTGCAACCCGACACCTAACCCCCGACCTCGCCCCTTCTGGAGGGATTTCCTGGACTTGAAGGGGGAGAGTTTCCTTTGGCGACAGGAAGTTCGGCGCGCGGGCAATGGGTCAAGGAAGCGCGCTGACGCGGACGAGCCGGCCATGACGGATACTGGGGGCATGACGACGGTGCAGGGGCTGGACCACATCGTGTTGAACGTGGTCGACGCAGAGCGCTCAATGCGCTGGTACTGCGACCGGCTGGGACTCGAGCCGGTCCGCTACGAGGAATGGAAGGCCGGCGAAGCGCCGTTCGTGTCGGTCCGCATCGACGAGGCCACGATCATCGACCTGATGGAGATCGAGCGAAGCGGAGAGAACCTGAACCACTTCGCGCTCCGGGTAACGGGCGACGTGGAGTCGATCGTGGCCCACCCCGACGTGGAGGTGGTGCGCCGATCGCCGCGGGTCTTCGGGGCTCAGGGATGGGGCTCGGCGGTCTACGTCAGCGACCCCGACGGCAACGAGGTCGAACTGCGGTCCTACGGTTCCTGAGCGTGCTCTCGCACGCCTGGCGAGCCCGTGCGCCAGCGCAACGGGTGCGGCGGCGCAGCGAGGTCAGGCCAGGCCGGCGAAGTCGACCTGGTTGGTGGCGAACCAGGCGCTGAACCCGTGGTCGGCGATCATGTTGTGGCCGTTCATGGCTGCGCTCGCGTCGGATCCGAGCATCACCAGAGTGCGGGCGATTTCGACGGGGGTCAGGATTCCGGCTGACTGGTCCACCATCCAGTCGATGATCTTCTCGGTCATGTGGCGGCGGAAATCGTGCAGCAGGGGGGTGTCGATCACGCCGGGGCAGACGCTGTTGGTGCGCACGCCGTATTCGAGGTAGCTGCGGCGCGAGCCGTGCATGGTCCACACCTGGGCCACCTCCTTGGAGAACTCGTACGGAGCCGGATCGATCAGCTCGCCGTGGCCGTCGATCCAGGCAAGGGCGTCGTCCCAGCCGTCGATGGCGATCAACTCGGAGATCTCAGCGAGGTGCTTGGGCCAGCCCTGACCGGCAACCGAGGCGGTATTGACGATGGCGCCACCCCGGTTCATGGTGGGCAGCAGGCCCCCGCTGAGACGGCGCAGGCCCAGGTAGTTGACCCCTAGCACAAAGTCTGAGGAGTGCACGCCGGCCACTCCGGCGTTGTTGAACAGCACGTCGACGCCCGGGCCTATCGCCTCGCAGGCCTCGTCGATCGAGTCGGGGTCGCTGAGGTCGGCGGCCACATATGCGGTGGCCGGACCGGTGGGCTCGTTGCGGTCGAGCACTGTGAGGTCGGTGCACCCCGCCTCGCTCAGCAGCTCGACGGCGGCCGCGCCCACGCCGCTGGCGCCCCCGGTGAGCACCACCTTCTTGCCGTCATAGCTGAAGAGGTTCGATGAGGATGCGGGCACGGTGCGACTCCTTATGGTCTCGGCTGGCAGTGCAGTCCGGTCAGGCACCGATGAAGGCTAGGTGGGCCTCGCGCAGACCGTGGACGAAGGCGTTGGGCATCTCCACCTGGGGTGCGCCCTCGATGCGCTCGATGCGGGCCACCCGCTCCAGCAGGCGCTCGAAGAAGATCTGGATCTCGAGGCGTGCCAGCGCCGCGCCGAGACAGAAGTGGGTGCCGAAGCCGAAGGCGATGTGGTTGTTGGGGCTCCGGGTCACGTCGTAGGTCTCGGGATCGTGGAAATGGCGGGGATCTCGGTTGGCCGCCGGGTACATCATCACCACCTGCTGGCCCTTGCGGATCGTCTGGCCCCCCAGCTCGGTGTCTGCGGTGGCGGTCCGGCACATGTTGTGGATGGGAGTCACCCAGCGGATGAACTCTTCCACCGCGATCTCGAGGTCCGAGCCCCCCTTGAGCGCGGCCCAGGCATCGGGACGGTCGGCCAGGTCCAGCAGCGTGCGGGCGATCACGGTGCGGGTGGTCTCGGCCCCGCCGTCTAGCAGCAGCAGGCAGTCCGAGACCATCTGGTCCAACCCGAACTCTGAGCCGCCCACCATCCCATCACTGTCGGTCTCGACCTCTATCCAGCGCGACATCACGTCACCGGCCGGGCAGCCCTGCTTCTGGGTGTACAGCTCGGCGCAGGCCACCGCGAACTCCAGAACCGCCTCGACGCCTTCTTGGGTGTGGTAGCGGGGACCGCCGCCCGTGGCGATGGACGTCTCCGACCAGTGTTTGAGCTTGGGCCAAAGGTCGTCGTCGAAACCCAGCAGCAAACCGATCATCTTTGCCGGCAGGGGAGCGGCCAGTTCGTCCACGATCTCGGCCCGGCCCCGCTCGATCACCGGGTCGAGCAGCTCGTCGACGGTCTCGGTGATGTGGCCGCGCCACTGCTGGACCGCTCGGGGTGTGAAACGGCGCGACACCAGCGTGCGTCGGGCCTGGTGCAGCGGATCGTCTCTGCCGATGATCGACTGGTCGGCTGGGATGTTGGGCCGGTAGCCGCCCTTGTCCCTGTCGGAGCTGATGAAGCGGCGCTTGTTCTTCTCGACGGCCACGATGTCGTCGTAGCGGGTGATCACCCACAGCTCGTTGATGCTGTCCCAGTGGCACGGCGAGTTCTCCCGCAGCCAGGCATAGCGGGAGTAGGGATCGTTGACGTAGAAGTCGCCGTCGAGGATGTCGAGGGGTCGGGGATCGACGGGCGTTACGGGCATAGCCAGGGTCATCTTAAGGCGGGGCTCGATGACACCCAGAGGCCCCGGCGGTCGATACGGGGGTCACGGGAAGAGACTCCGCAGCGCGGTCCACAGCACCCACAGGCCCGAGATGGCGAACGGTCCGGGAATGGCGATCACCAGGGTCCAGGTCAGGTAGCGCACCCAGGCAGGGCGGTCAGCGAAGCGCCTCTGATGGAAGGCGGCGTCGAGGTGCTCAGCCTCAATGTCGGACCGCTCGAGGCCGAGCACCTCGGCTGCGATGTCGGCGACCTCGGTGCGCACCACAACCATCGCCAGTCGCTCAGTGACATGGTGAGGAGCCACGTCGGTGGCCGGGTCGAAGATCACAGTCGCCTCGTAGCCCGCCTCCCGGAGCCGGGCCGCGGCCAAGTCGGCCTCCCAGCGGCTGGCGTACTCGGCGATGGGCACCATGCCCGGCAGTGGCCTCACCCCCATATCGTGCCCGCTGGAGCCGCCGATAGCGTGCCCACCGGTGAGCCCGGCCGTCGCGGTGAACGATCTTGTCAAGCACTACGGCGCGGTCCGGGCTGTGGACGGCGTGTCGTTCGAGGTGGATCGAGGCGAGGTGTTCGCCCTGCTGGGCCCCAACGGCGCGGGCAAGTCCACCGTCGTGGAGATCCTGGAGGGGCACCGCAGCCGGACCTCGGGCACGGTGCGGGTGCTGGACACCGATCCCGCCACTGCGGGCCCATCGTTCCGGGACCGCATCGGCATCGTGCTGCAGACCTCGGGCATCGACCCGGAGCTGACGGTGAGCGAGGCCATCGCCTTCTATGGAGCCGCCTACTCGCGCCCGGTTCCAGCGCACGAGCTCATCGAACTCGTGGATTTGGACGAGAAGGCCGATGCCCGCATCTCCACCCTGTCGGGAGGGCAGCAGCGCCGCATCGACATGGCTCTCGGGCTGGCTGGCGACCCCGACGTCGTGTTCCTCGACGAGCCGACCACCGGCTTCGACCCCGCAGCCCGACGGCGGGGCTGGGAGCTGGTAGAGCGGCTCGCCTCGCAGCAGCGGGCCGTGCTTCTCACCACGCACTACCTCGACGAGGCCGAGCAACTCGCCGATCGGGTAGCTGTGCTGGCCAAGGGCCGTATCGTCGCCGAGGGCACCCCGGCCGAGCTGCGAGCTAGGGCGGGCTCTGCTCTCATCCGCTTCGCGGTGCCCGACAGAGCCGAGCCGGTGCCGGATCTGCTCGACCCGGTCTCGGGCGACATCGTCGGGCGGGGCCGTCACGTGGAGATCACCACCGACACCCCCACCGCCGACCTGGCCCATCTCACGGGATGGGCCGCCCAGCGGGGAATCGAACTCGAGGGGCTAACGGTCTCGGCTCCGAGCCTCGAGGACGTCTACTTGGGCCTCGTGGCGGAAGACGGTGGCCAAAGCGACGAATCGGGGAGCGGATCATGAGATCGCTGTGGCGGGCCGCGCGCCACCAGAACCGGATCTTCTGGCGCACGCCGGTGGCGGCCTTCTTCACGCTGGTGTTCCCGATCCTGATGCTCGTGCTGTTCACGGCCATCTTTGGCAACGATGCCTTCGACACCGTCTACGGCCGGGTCAACAGCAGCCAGTTCTACACGCCCGGTCTGGCTGTGTTCGCGGCGGCGTCGTCCACCTACACGGGAATAGGCATCAACCTGGCTAGCCGGCGCGAGCTCGGCATCCTCAAGCGGGTTCGGGGCACTCCCATGCCGCGCTGGACCTACCTGGGCGGCGTGGTGGTGTCGTCGGTGTGGATCGCTGCGCTCGGCGTGACCGCCATGGTCGTGCTCGGCGTAGTCGCTTACGGCGTGAATGTCGAGGCGGCCAAGGTTCCGGCCATGCTCCTGTCCTTCGCGGTCGGCTCGGCGTCGTTCGCCGCCCTCGGCCTGGCCCTCGCCTCGGTGGCCCGGTCGGTGTCCATGGCGGTGCCCATAGCCAACGCCACCCTTCTGCCGATGGCCTTCATCTCCAACATCTTCGTCCCGTTCGGCAGCGAGACCCCCGGCTGGTTGGAGCTCATGGGAGACATCTTCCCGCTGAAGCATTTCGGTCTGGCCTTCGGCGAGGCCATGAACCCGCTGTCGGAGGCCCCGGCCGTCGAGTGGCACCGGCTCGGCGTGCTGGTTCTCTGGCTGGCGGCAGGTGCCGCGGTGGCCGCGTGGCGGTTCAGCTGGGACCCGCCCGTGGTCTCCGGTCGGGGGTCCCGGCGGCGCGCCCGGCGGGTGCCTGCCTAGAGGCCGAGCGAGCAGGGAGCCATTCGTGGGGATCTTCGCGAGACGTTGAGCGAGGCCGTGGCCCGAGCGGCCCGTGAGCGAAGCGAACAGGAGCGGGAGACACCGAGCCGGACTGCGAAGCGGGTGCTCCCCGCCCGTGCCTGCGCCTAGCATCGACGGATGGTCCGCTACGACGAGTTCGGGATGCTCGGCGAGAACGCCGGCGAGTACGGCCTTGAATGGTCGGGTCCTGCCACGGTTCGCCGGGAGTCGGTGGTGCTGCCGTCCGGGCTGCGATTGTCGTCTCTGGTGTGGGGTACGGCTGAGCCTGAGCTGGTGCTCATCCACGGGGGCTCCCAGAACGCCCACACCTGGGACACGGTGGCTCTGGCTCTCAGGCGGCCGCTGGTGGCGGTGGACCTGCCCGGCCACGGGCACTCCGACCACCGTCCTTCCCACAACTACGGTCCGGCGTCCATGGCCGACGACGTGGCCGTGGCGATGGCGGCGTTGGCGCCAGGGGCCGAGGCCGTGGTGGGCATGTCGCTGGGCGGCCTCACCGCCATCTGCCTCGCCGCGGACCACCCCCGTCTCGTGTCTCGCTTGGGGATCGTGGACGTGACACCGGGCACCGACCACAAGAAGGCCGAGCCCATCATCGCCTTCGTGGACGGACCCGAGCACTTCGACAGCTTCGAGGCGATCCTTGAACGCACCATCGAGCACAACCCCACCCGCAGCGAGTCGTCGCTGCGCCGGGGTGTGTTGCACAACGCCCACGAACTGCCCGACGGGCGCTGGACCTGGAACTACGACCGGATGCGGGACTGGAAGACCGGCGGGGGGGCCGAGCCGGCGTTCGAGGGCCTATGGGAGAGGGTCTCTCGCATCGCCGCAACGACCGCGCTGTGGCAGGGCGGGGCCTGGAGCGTGGTGGACGACGCCGACGTGGCCGAGTGGACGCGCCGGCTTCCCGGCACCGTCCATGTGGTGGTCGAGGGCGCCGGCCACTCCATCCAGGGCGACAGGCCCCTGGAGCTGGCTGCACTGATCGAAGACCTGCTGGCCCGGCCTGTGAGCCAATAGGCCCAGGCTGTCCGGCTAGTCCTCTTCGGTGTAGCCGGACTCGTCGAACAGGTAGCCCCGCGGGGTGATCTCCAGACGGTGGCGGGGACCGGGCACCGACGGGTCGGTCGTCTCATATCCGGCGTCGCCCCGCCAAAGCGACACCGGGCCCTGCTCGCCCCGTCCGATGCGGGTCTCGTAGCGGCGGGAGCGGCGCCGGCTGAGACCCTCCAGCGCGCCGGCCACCGTGCTGAAGCGACCGATGGTGTGAAGCGTCACCCATGTGGGGGCGATCAGCTCGATCTCGCCCGCGTCGCGGCGGCGCAGGGCCGCCGGCGGCGTCATCCACTCGTGGCGGACGATCTCGCCGTCGTCGATGCTGACCTCCGTGGACGGCGCCTGGGCTGCGAAGAACCAGGTTGCGAAGCGCTTGGGCGCTATCGGCGGCGGGATCCAGTAGGAGAAGTGCACTAGGTCCGCGGGATCGAGCACTATGGCCGCCTCCTCGCCGGCCTCGCGGGCCGCAGCATTGCGGGCGGCCGCGATCAGGTTGCCAGTGCCGTCGTAGTCGGCGTCGTCGATGCGGCCGCCGGGGAACACCCACATCCCACCGAACGCCAGCCGGGAGTTCTTGCGCAGCATCAGCGACTCCAAGCCGCCGGGTCCGTCGCGCAGCACGACCACGGTGGCCGCCGGTATGGCTTGCGCCTCCCCGTCTCGCTCCAACTGCTTGTGCCACTCCTCGAATAGCAGCACCTCTCGCCGGAACGCTGCCTGGGAACGCTCGTCGGTGGTGTCCGGTCGGGGGTCGTTCACTTGGTCACGCCGTCTCTGCGATCCGCACGGAGGTCGGTTGCGCTGGCTGTGCAGTCCGGGAGGTCCGATCGGGAAGCGCTCACTTGATCACGCCGTCATTTCTCAGCTCGGCGATCCGGTCGCCCCAGCCCACCTCGCTCAGTACCTCGTCGGTGTGATCGCCGTGGATGGGAGACGACGGCTGGCGCAGCTGGGCCGGTGTCGCCGAGAACCGGGCCGCAGGCCGAGGCTGGCGGACTCGGCCCATCGCCGGATGCTCATGCTCCTCGAACAACTCGTTGTGCACCGCCTGGGCGTCGTCTGCGACGTCCTCCACGCTCAACACCACTCCGAAGGGGACTTGGTGTCGGTCCAGGGCCTCCACCGCCTCGGCCAGAGGCATGGCGGCTGCAGCCGCGTGCACGGCACGGAACACGGCGCTGGTCTGGGGGCGGTTGCGCTGGCGGTCGGCCATGGTCGCCAGCCGGGGGTCCGACGAGTCCGCGCCGAAGGCCTTGGCCATGCCGTGGAACTCCGAGTCGGTTACCGCCGCCACCACTGCGTGTCCGTCAGCTAAGGCGATGGCCCGCTGATGCGCCGAGAACGACTGGGCCAGATGGGGCTGGTCGTTGTCGAGGGCGACCTCGTGGGCCGCCGCGTCCGCGAACAGGAATCCCACCGCGGCGTCCAGCATCGCGAGCTGGATGTGCTGGCCCCCCGCGCCGCGGTCGCGGGCGAACAGCGCAGCGGTGATGGCCTGCGCGGCCGTATACGCGGTGACCTTGTCGGCCGCGGCCTGGCGCAGGAAGCGAGGACTGTCGTCATTGATGCCGGTTTGGTTGCCGACGAGCCCGGATTGGGCCTGGATCACCGAGTCGTAGACCCGGCGGTGGGCGTATGGTCCGTCGGGGCCGAACCCTGACAGCGAGAGGTAGACGATTTTGGGGTTGCGGGCCGAGACCTCGCCGTAGCCGACTCCCAGCCGCTCGACCACGCCCGGCCGCATGTTCTGCACGAACACGTCGGCCTCGGCGCACAGATCGAGCACGATCTCACGGCCGCGGGGGTCGGTGCAGTCCACCGCGACGGAGCGCTTGCCGCGGTTGCACATCTGGAACAGGGCCGAGATGCCGCCGGAGACGACCCCGACGTAGCGGCCCTGGTCGCCGAAGCCGGGCTCCTCCACTTTGATCGCGTCCGCTCCCTGGTCGACCAGCAGGCCCACAGCCAGGGGGCCGGTCACGGCCACGCACATCTCGACGACGCGCACTCCGTCCATCGGGCCCGGCATGGTGGTCGCGATCGTCAGGGGGTCCGGAGCGCGCTCTGCGTCTCAGCCCTGACCGGTCGAGCCATCGTCGGCGGGCTTGTCAGGCTCGGGGATTCCGTGGAACCAGCTGGCCTCCTCCACCAGTGACCGGCTCCGCCAGCCGTCGGAGGTGCGCACCAGTTCGTGGTGGTACCACCCGCCGGTGGCCCACACCGGGCTGTCGGGCAGCTTGAGCGGGTTGTAGACCATGGCCACAACCTTGGCCTCGCCGCCGTCGATGGTGATGTCGATGTTGGAGATGAGGTGCTGGATGGCCTCGAACATCGGCATCACTTCCGACAAGAAGCCGGCCACTTCCTCGACATCTCCGGCAATCCCGCCCACTTGGGTGTAATCGATGCGGGCGTCGGAGGTGAAGACGCTGCGGAACAGGTCCCAGTCCTGCCGGTCGACAGCTCTGGCGTAGCGGGTCAGCAAATCGGTAATCTCGGCCCGGTCGATGAGGGTCTGCAGGTCCATAGCCCCACGATACGCAGGGGACGCCACCATTGGGGTTCTCGTGCGGGCGAGGGGAGTTCCTGTCGACGGAGCCCGGCGCGATCGCTGTGACCGGTACTGCTTCGAACTCGCTGAGGACATAACCAGCAAGCTGCGAGACGCGTTGGTCGTGCGAGCCCGCTCGAACGAGTGCTGGCCGATCGCCTAATGGCCACCGCATTCGGGACTGGACCGGGCGTCGGCGGCCCCATCAAGGCGGATCCCCACAATTTATCAGCAATATTGTGAATTTTCGGGTTGTGTTGTCACACGGGTCGGGTAGCGTTGTCTCCATGGAGCGAACAGGTGTTCTCAACGGCAGTGGCGAGTTCGGCGGCGAAGTGCTGGCGACTTGCGAGACTGTCCGCTTGAGCGGCCGGACGGTGCGGCAGGGATCCTCGGCGCAGGATCTACTGGAGGCGGCCTCTGGGGCGTTGCGAGCGGTTTCGTTGGAGGGGTTGGATGAGGACGGGTTGTGTCGGGTCGCGGCCGGGGCTGGGCAGGTGAAGGCCCTAGCCGATGCTCTGACTGTGCGGGCTGCGAGCGGGTTGGAGGCGCTGAGGGCGGGCTCGGCGCGGGAGGCGCTGGTGGCTGGAGCGAAGCTGTCGGGTCGGGCGGCCAGGCGGGTCACAGAGGTGGCGCGCCAGGTCGAGGAGATGCCCAACGTCGGTCGGATGCTGGAGGCGGGGGACTTGACGCTTGAGAGCGTGTTCGCTCTCGGGTCTGCGGCCAGGCAGTGCGGCGCGGCTGTCGTGGACGGTTCCGGCGAGTTGCTGTACCAGGCTGCTACCCGGGACGCTGGCTCGTTCAGCCGAGTGGCCCGGAGGTTTGCGCAGCGTCATGACCCCTCGGCGGGTGGCGACCTGCTCAAGGGGCAGCGCAACAGCCGGAAGGCCGACCTGTTCGTCGGCAGCGATGGAATGGGCGTGCTCAAGGGCGAGATGGACCCGGTGAGCTTCGGTCTGCTGGAGCAGGCGGTGGACGAGCGCAAGGACTACCTGTGGCGCAAGGACGGCGGCCGTGACGGCACTCCAGACGCGGTGCGCAACAACGGGCAGCGCACGATGGATGCAATCTTCGAGTTGTGCACGGGCCGGAACGCGCTGACTCACAAGCCGCTCCCGGCCGACGCCGGTCCGAGGGGTTCGCGTCGCCTCCCGGCGGGGAGGATCATTGCCGTGACCGCAGGTGTCGTGGACGGCACCGACCCGGATGGGTCCTGTGAGATCATCGGAGCCGGCCCGGTACCGCCGTCGGTGCTCGACAGCATCTCGTCCGATGATCGCCTGTTAGGCGCGATCTTCGGCGGCGACGGCCAGCCGCTGTGGTTGGGTCGCATGGAGCGGCTGGCCAACATCGACCAGTACGTGGCGGTGGCGCTACGAGACCGGGGCTGTGTGCTGTGCCGGGCCCCTATGCATCGCTGCGATATTCACCACGTAGACGAGTTCCACGCCGATGCGGGCCACACCGACATCGAGAACCTTGCCGCCCTCTGCAACAGTTGCCACCTGTGGCTTCACCGGACCGACCGGCGTGTCGTCCGGGAGGTCGACGCTTATGGGGCCATCGCCTGGTCCACGGCTCCCCGCAGCCCCGATCCCGATTGCTGCCGGGGAGGGGATCTGAGTGAGGTCGGGTCAGCTGACGTGCCCTGTGGTCATGGCAACCACGCCCAAGGCGACGTGCTTGAGGCCAGTAAGATTGCAGTTGGTGCTGGCTTCGCAGGCCGCGATCCGCCGGCTGCCAGGTGACGGTGTTGGTGCGACGGTTAGGGGTGCCGACCGGCTCGTCTCAACTGGAGGCGACCGTCGGTGCTCCGCCCACGTTGAGCCGCACTCCCGCCTTGGGGAGAACCCGTTGGGGGTCACCGCACCCCCGAGCCTCAGCCGCTACCTTCGATCCCATCGGTGCGCCGCACCTGAATCCCCGTCGGGCAAGGCCCGAGGTGGTACGCGGAGCACGAGAAGCATCGAGAAGAAGAGTCCGGAGACGACGGTGACACCACAACAGCAACTGACGACCGCAACCCTCGATCCCGTCCCGGCCCGCCATGTCGAAGACGTGCCGGTGGCCAAGGAGATGAGCGACTCGTTCCTCGCCTACGCCCTTTCGGTGATCACGTCCCGGGCCATTCCCGACGTGCGAGACGGCCTCAAGCCGGTGCAGCGTCGGGTGCTGTGGTCGATGCTGCAGATGGGCCTGCGCCCGGGCACCCCATACCGCAAGGCGGCCCGGGTCGTGGGCGACACCATGGGCCGCTACCACCCCCACGGCGATGCAGCCATCTACGACACGCTGGTGCGTATGGGCCAGGACTTCAGTCGCATGGTGACACTGGTGGACCCGCAGGGGAATTTCGGCAGTCTCGACGACCCACCGGCTGCGTCCCGCTACACCGAGTGCCGGCTCAGCGCTTCGGCCATGGACATGGTGGGCGAGCTCGACGAGGACACCGTTGACTTCCGGCCGACCTACGACGGCGAGGAAACCGAACCTGTAGTGATGCCGGCCGCGCTGCCGAACCTGCTGGTCAACGGCACCACCGGCATAGCCGTGGGAATGGCCACCAACATGCTGCCCCACAATCTGGCCGAGGTAGGCGAAGCCATTGAGCTGGTGATGAGCAAGCAGCCCTCGCCAGAAACGGGCGGCGAGGGAGAGGCTTCCAATTCCGGGCCGAGCGGTCGGAGGACTAGCAAGCGCCGCAGGAATCCCCGGCCCACCACGGACGAACTGATGGAAGTCGTGCCCGGTCCCGACTTCCCGGGCGGCGGGATCGTGCTGGCCGACGACGGCCTGCGCCGGGCCTACGACACCGGTCGCGGCTCCGTCAGGGTGCGGGCCCGAACCGGCGTCGAGCAGGTGACGCGACGTCGTAAGGCCATCATCGTCACCGAGCTGCCGCATCTTGTGGGTCCCGAGCGCGTCGTGTCCAAGATCTCCGAACTGGCCAACGCCGACCGCCTGCCCGGAGTGTCCGGTGTCGCCGACCTGACCGGTATGGAGGGGCTGCGCCTCCAGATCGACCTCAAGCCGGACGCGGAGCCCTCGGCCGTGCTAGCCGAGCTCTACCGCCTCACCCCTCTGGAGGAGACCTTCAGCGTCAACAACGTGGTGCTCGTCAACGGCGTTCCCACCACCGTCGGGCTCCGCGAGCTCTGCGAGCACTACGTCGTTCACCGTCTCGAAGTGATCGTGCGGCGCACCCGCCACCGCCTGCGCCGGGCCGAGAATCGACTGGAAATCGTGATCGGACTCCTCGTGGCCCTCGACAACATCGAGGAGGTCGTGGCCTTGATTCGCCGGTGCAGCAACGTCGCCGAGGCCCACTCGGCACTGAAGGCCCGTTTCGGGCTCACCGATGTCCAGGCGTCCCACATACTCGACATGGCGCTGCGCCGACTCACCGCGCTCGAGCGCCGCAAGCTGGAGGAGGAGGAGGCTGGCCTGCGCTCCGACATCCACGACTACAGGGGGATCCTCGCCAGCGACCGCAGAAGGCGAAACATCGTGCGCCGGGAGCTTCGCCGCATTGTGGAGGACCACGGTCGTCCCAGGCGGGCACGGATCATCGACGCGGACGCCGCCGACCGCGAAATCCTCGCCGGTGGCGAAGCGGTTGTCGGCGTGGCGCAGTCCGTAGTCCCGGGCGCTCCGGCTGGGCGTGACGTGCCCTGCGTGGTGACCCTGTCCACAAGCGGCAACCTGGGAAGGATGCCGCTGAGCGGAGCCCGCCGGGCGGTGCCCGGACGCCATGACCTGATCGCTTCCCGCGTCGCCGCCTCCACGGCCTTGCCGATCTCGGCAGTCACCGCTGACGGTCGGGCGTTCGCCGTGCTCGGCGGCGAGGTACCAGAAGCCAAGAACCGTGTTCGTGGATCCGATGCGGCCGCAACCTTCGGACTCGGATCCAAGGATCGGGTCGTGTGCCTCGTCTCTGCCTCCGACGACAGGCTTGTGCTCGTCACATCCCGCGGCGTCGTGAGGAGGCTCGCGGCCGATGAAGTACTGCGGGTGCATCCAGGCTCGCAGTTGGTCGCTCTGGCGCCGGGCGACCGAGTGGTCGCCGCATTCATGGCGCCAGAGGAGGTCGACATCGTGATCGCGGCTGACGACGGCAGGGCACTGCGCATGGCGTCGTCCTCGGTGCGGATCCAGGGCCCGGGAGCCTCGGGTGTGGCCGGCATCAAGCTCGTGGACGATGCAGCCGCAGTCGGCGCCGGGGCCGTGCTGGGCGACGCCGTGCTTATCCAGGCCACCTCATCGGCCGGAGTCAAGTCCACCTACTGCGCCGAACTGCCTGCGCAGGGGCGGGGGAGCCAAGGTGTGCTCGCCGTCAAACTCGCAGCGGGCGAGACCGTGACCTTCGCAACCGTCGGCGCGGATGCGAGCATGATGGCGCTGATGGGTCGCGACGACAATCCTCGCCGAATCGACCCCGTCCCCGTGCCATTGCGGGAGCGGCCCACACCCCGCTACCGCGCCGCGACCAGAGTCGAGCGGCGCGTACACGCGATAGCTCCGGGGAGGTGGTGACGGCCGTGGCTTCCGCTAGGGCACGCGCCGCTCCGCCGCAGGCCTCTGAGCTGCCGCTCGGTTCAAGCGACGATCACTACAAGCAAAGAGCCCTCGACGCTGAGGCAGCCACCGATGTGAACAGGCAGAACACGGATGCCGCTGACGGAGCGTCCAACGGCTCCTACGACGCCGACTCCATCGAGACGCTCGAGGGCCTGGAAGCGGTGCGCAAGCGGCCGGCCATGTACGTGGGCGGCAACGGCTCCGACGGACTCATGCACCTGGTCTGGGAGATCGTCGACAACGCCGTCGACGAGGCTGCCGCCGGCTTCGCCACCAGGGTGGACGTGACACTGCATCGCAAGGGTTACGTCGAGGTTGTCGACGACGGTCGCGGCATCCCGGTCGACATCCACTCCAAGCGCGATGTCTCCGCACTGGAGGTGGTGTTCTCCGAACTGCACGCGGGCGGGAAGTTCAGCGAGGGCGTCTACAAGGCTTCAGGCGGGCTCCACGGCGTGGGTGCAGCCGTGGTCAACGCCCTCTCCACCCACCTCGACGTGCAAGTACAGCGCAACGGGATCCTGTATGAGCTGAGCTTCAAGAACCAGAAGCCCGGCCTCTTCGAGAGCGGACGCTTCATAGAGGGAAGCGAGCTGCGCGCTACCCGCAAGCGCTCCAAGGCCACAGGCACACGGGTGAAGTTCCTTCCCGACACGGAGCTCTTCCATCCCGACGCCCGCATCGATGCCGATGAGGTTCGAAGGCGGTTCCGCCAGACCTGCTTCCTTGTGCCCGGCTTGAGGATGACGCTGCAGGACAACCGTCCCGATTCCGCTGATGAGCCGTTCGACTTCGTGAGTCGGGGCGGACTCTCGGACCTGGTCAAGGACCGGTCGTCGGGCGATCCGGTTACCGGCGTGATCACCCTGAACGGGATCGAGCCCTTCACCGAGAAGGTGCCGATCGACGGCAAGGTCACCGAGGTCGAGCGGGAATGCAGGGTCGACATAGCCATGCGATGGGTGTCCAACTACGACACCGACGTCGCTTCGTTCGTCAACACCATTCCCACCCCCGCGGGCGGCACCCACCTGGCTGGGTTCGACCGGGCGCTCACTCGGGTGGTCAACAGCATCCTGCTCAGGGACAACCGCAAGCTCGCCCGACTGGCCCGCCAGGACAAGAACGGCAAGACCAACGCCATCAAAGACGATGTCCAGGAGGGGCTGGTGGCCGCGGTGAAGGTGACGTTCAGCGAACCGCAGTTCAGGGGTCAGACCAAACAGGAGCTGGGCACCCCCGCAGTGGAGGGCATCGTGGCTCGGGTCGTGTACGAGCAGCTCAAGGAGTGGTTCGAGCCCGGCGGCGGCCCCCGGTCACAGGCAAAGGCGTTGAGCGACAAGCTCGCGGCCGCCGTCGTTAACCGGGTCGCGTCCAAACAGATGCTCGACACGAGACGCAAGGCTGCGAGCTTCGGTTCTACGAACCTCCCCAACAAGCTGGCCGACTGCCGGGTCCACGGTCCGCAGGCCGAGTTGGTGCTCGTGGAGGGCGACTCGGCTGCTGGCCCGGCCAAGCGAGGCCGCGACTCGAAATTCATGGCGATCCTCCCGCTGAGGGGCAAGATCGTGAACGCGGCCAAGGCCAGTCCCAAGCAGGTCATGGACAACGCCGAGGCCCAGGCCATCTTCACTGCCATGGGAGCGGGTGTGGGCAAGGATTTCGACGCAGACTCGGCTCGCTACGGCCGGATCGTCATCCTCTGCGACGCCGACGTGGACGGCAGCCACATCCGCTGTCTGCTCCTGACGCTGATTCACAAGTACATGACAGAGATGCTGGAGCAGGGCCGCGTGTTCTCGGCCCAACCGCCGCTGTACACCGCCAAGATCGGCGACCGCACGCACCGCGCCTACTCCGACGAGGAGCGCGACCGGATCACCGAGGAGCTCTGTCGCGGCAACCGGAAGCGCGAGAGCATCAGGTGGCAGCGCTTCAAGGGCCTCGGGGAGATGAACACCGACGAACTCCGGCATTGCGCGCTGGATCCGGCCACACGCACGCTGCGCCGCCTCACGATGGCCGACGTGCCGCAGGCCGAAGCTGCGGCGAAGATGTTCGACGTACTGATGGGCAACGATGTCGCACAGCGCCGCGACTACCTCGTCGAGAACTCGTCGGTGGTGGACGAGGCCACTCTCGACATCTGAGCCCGTGGCCCGATCTGTCCCGGAGAACGGCCCGGCATCCGGGCCGGCGTCACACCCGTGAGCTAGAACTGCGGGATGCAGCTCGCATTCGATCCCAGTGACACGCTCGACCGGGGCGGCACCGGGGCAGTGGACGACGACGGCACCCCGGTACCGCCGCAGCGGCTGTCGCCGTCCGGTGCGTCCACGTTCGAGCAGTGCCCCCGACGGTGGCGGTTCCGCTACGTGGAACGCCTTCCCGAGCCTTCGGGAGTCGAGGCCCTGGTTGGGACGTTCGCTCACCGGGTGCTGGAGCTCCTGATGCAGCAGCCGCCCGTTCGGCGGACCAGGGACGAGGCCCGGCGCATCGCGAGGGCGGTGTGGCCCGAGATGGTCGGCGACGAGGACTTCCGGGATCTGGAATTGGGCAGCGACGAGGCTCGAGGGTTCCGCTGGCGCGCCTGGCGCGCGATCGAGGGTCTGTGGCACTTGGAGGACCCGGCCAGCGTCGAGGTGGAGGCCACCGAGGAGCATGTGTCCGTGACGCTGGGACAGGTGCCGTTCAGGGGAGTGGTCGACCGCCTAGAGAGGGAACCCGACGGCCTCGTGGTCAGCGACTACAAGTCGGGCCGGGCACCCGCAGCCCGCCACGCGCCCGAACGGCTGCGGCAGGTGCTGCTCTACGCGGCGGCCATAGCCGAGGAGACTGGCGAGCAGCCGGTACGGGCGCAGCTGCTGTATCTCGGCCAGAGGGTCGTGGCGACGGCCGTGACGACCGTAGAGATCAGCGACGCCGTCGACCGGTTGGAGTCGACTTGGAGCGCCATCGCGGACGCCTGCGACGTCGATGACTTCGCAGCCCGGCCGGGTCCGCTCTGCGGCTACTGCGCATACGCCGAGAACTGCCCGGAGGGCCAGGCTGAGAATCTCCGACGAGCACAGCAGCGAGCCGCCGAAGACGAGCACCTGACGAGACTCGCGGGCTAGCCCCACCAGGCAAGGACGCCGCCGGGTGGGTCTCGAATCGGGGCGAGCACAGGCCCGGCCGGGCCGCTCGCCGGCTTCACCGCCCCCGGTGCGTCCACCGCCTCCACAGCCACCACAGCGCCGCCAGGGCGGTCGCCGCGCCCAGCAGTGTGGAGATTCCCGCGGAATACAGCAGCCTGTCGCTCCAGGTGCTTGCTGGTTCGGGCGTCGCGCCCGAACCGGGAGTCGCAGTTGCCTCCTGGATGGGTTGCGGCGGAGGGTCTGTCTCCCCGTCAAGGAGCGAATCGACTACTGAGGCCTGGAGTGGATCGGGTCGGTGACGGGGCCGGTCGCTCTGTGGGTCATATGCCATTGCGGTCCTCCGGGCGTTCTGTATCGATCACACGGTCGTAGATCTGGTCGAACTCGGCGCACGCCTCGGCCGCGCCCCGGCGGGGCGGAAGGGCGTGTATGGGCAGAGAGCGGGCCGCGGCCTCCGCCACCGCCGCCCGCAGGCGTACCGGCGGAAGGACCAGAGAGCCGTGATTGGCGATGAGCTGCTCGTGCCAGTAGCGCGAGTCGCGCGTGCGGGCCAGACGGTTGACGGCCACACCCGACACCGAGAGTCCCGACGGCTTCCTGGAGGCGACCCGATCGATGGTCCGGAGAATCTCGCTGACCCCGTCTGAGGCCCACGCGCTCGGCTCGGTCACGACCAGGGCAGCGTCGGCCGCGAACAGGGCGTTGATCGTCAGGAGGCCGAGCGACGGGGGGCAGTCGATAAGGACCAGGCTCTGATTTCCCGACAGCGCGACCCGGAGCCGGTCTTGCGCCCCGACAGGATCCGAGAGCAGCTGGCGCTCCCGTCCGGCCAGTGCTGGCGTGGATGGCACGATCCGGGGCGGCAGGCCCTTGTTGTCGGGCCATCCCGACGGCAGGGCCAGGTCCTCGACGATCCCGGGCCGGTCGGATTCCAGAGCCTCGTCCACGGTCGCGGCAGGCGCCCACACGCCCAGTCCCGTGGTGGCGTTGCGCTGGGGATCCAGGTCGATGACAAGGCTCGGTAGCCGCCTCGCCCACGCAGCTGACGCCAGCCCGAGCGCAGTGGTCGTCTTGCCTACCCCGCCCTTCTGGTTGACCAGCGCGATCACTACCACGCCCTGAACGGTAGCTAGGAAGGGCGATACCACGCGCAACATCGCACGGAAGCTCCGCTCGACGGAGCACACTTTCACCCATGGTTGCACGCGGCCGCACCGGAATGGCGCTCAGGCGGGCCGCAGCGAACTGGGCACGCGACCTGCTCGCGGTCCGGAGCGCTTTCGGCGCTCTCGTGGTGGCGGCCGTCGCCAGTCTGGTGGCAGGACTGATTCTCGCGGCCATCACCGACACCCTCGAGGAGCTTCCGGGCCTGCTCCTTCTGGTTCCGGCCGCGATCGCGGTGAAGGGCAACATCTTCGGCGCGCTGGGCAGCCGGCTCGGCACGGCCAGCCATGCCGGCACATTGCGGCTGTCCGGCGGCCGGAACTCGGTGATGATGCAGAACGCGGTCGCGTCGGTGGGTCTGAGCCTCGTGCTCGGTGTGGCGTTGGCGGTGATGGCGAAGGGTGTGGCGCTGGCCTTCAACGTCTCGCCGACCATGAGCCTGGCCGATTTCGTGGTGATATCGGCGCTCGGGTGCCTGATCGCCGCGTTTGTCGTCTTGGCTTTCACCTTGGCGACTACGGCCGGTGCTGTGCGCTTCGGCTGGGATCTCGACAACGTCGTGGCTCCCATGGTGACGGTCGCAGGCGACGTGGTGACCCTGCCCTCGCTGGTGGTGGCGGCCGAGCTTGCCGGGGTGGACGTCCTCACGCCGTCAGTCGCTTGGACGCTGGCGGTGATGGCGGCTGCTTCGATGGTGTGGGGTCTGCGGAGCAGGCTGGCGGTGGTGCGGGCCATCATGCGCGACTCGATCCCGGTCCTGGTCGGCGCCGGGCTGCTCGACCTGGTGGCTGGGATCACGGTGGAGAAGCGCATCGATGACTTCCTCGAGTTCCCGGTCTTGCTCGTGTTGCTCCCGGGATTCCTGAGCACCGCCGGGGCGCTCGGCGGTGTGCTGTCGAGCCGGCTGTCCACCAAGCTGCACCTCGGACTCGCCCGGCCCGCGGCTCTGCCGGCGGGGGCGGCGCGGGTCGACCTCGCCACCACGTTCGCGCTGGCCATCCCAGTGTTCGCGCTCCTCGGCCTGGTGGCCTCAACCGCGGGTGGCCTGACGGGCCACGCCGGCCCTGCGTTGGCGGAGTTGGTGGGCGTGGCCGTGCTCGGCGGCCTGCTGGCCACGGTGTTGGTGGTAGTGGTCGCCTACTACGGGACGCTCGCGGCGGTGCGATTCGGGCTGGACCCGGACACCTACGGGATCCCCATGGTCACCTCGTCGCTGGATCTGGTCGGTGCCTTCACCCTGATCGTCGCCGTGGTCCTGGTGGGCGTGGCATGACCGGCACCGTGCTGCATACGATGATCGCAGGAGAAACCTGATGGAAGACAGACCTCGCAACCTGCGGGAGATGCTGGCGGAGGCCAAGAACACCTCCGAGCTGATGGTGGACCTCGCCTACGCAGCGCTGTATTTCGGAGATCCCGGCATGGCCGACGAGGTGAGTTCGCTCGAGGAGCGCATGAGCCACCTCGTGCAGGACATGAGGGCGGTGTGCATACTCGCGGTTCGCCACCCCCGCGACGCCGACGGCATGTCGTCAGTGCTTCAGGTGATCTCAGCCATCGAGCGCATTGCCAACGACGCGGTCGACATCGCCCGCATCGTCACCCACCGGGTCGGCATACCGGCGGAGCTCGTGGCCGAACTGAGCGCGGCTGAGGAGGTGTCTCACCGTGTGCTCGTGTCCGACGGCTCCCTGCTCGCCCACCGGCACCTGGCCGACCACGAGATGCCGGCCAAGATGGGCATGCGGGTGATGGCCGTGCGCCGCGAGCGGGAGTGGATCACAGATGTGGGCGGCGAAACGGTGCTCGTGCCCGACGACGTGCTGTTCCTTAGGGGATCACCCGACGGAATCGTCGCATTGCGCTCTCTGGCGGGGTCGCCTGAGTGGTCCCCGCCCGAAGAGCCTGTCGGCCCACGCGCCTCTGATCTTCGCCGGGCCGCGAACGCGCTGGTGGAGATGAAGGATCTCTCGGAGGTGGCGGTGGGCTTGGCCTACTCGGCGCTGGTGCTGCGAGACGAGAGCCTGGCTGCCGAGGTGCGCCACCTCGAGGACCGTCTCGACGAGATGAAGGACCGCCTGGAGGAGTGGGTGCTGCGCGCGGCCAGGGAGCATGTCGACCAGACGGGACTGCGAGGCCTGCTGCACTTGTCCCAAGCAGCGGAGGACCTGGGCGACCAGGCCCAGCAGATGGTGTGGATCATCGAGCGCCAGGAGCAGATCCACCCGATCCTCGCGGTGGCGCTCGGCGACAGCGAGGACGTGGTCGTGCACGTACCGGTGGCGGAGGGCTCCGAGGCTGACGGCCGGACGCTGGGCGACCTCAGGCTGAACATCGAGCCCGGATTCACTGTGCTGGCCATTCGCCGGGGGGGTCAGTACCGGTACCGGCCGGGCGGGATTGTCAAGCTCGAGACCGGTGACGCTCTGATCGCCAGCGGTCCCGACGAGGGGCGCGAGCGTCTGGCCGAGATCTGCGGCTGGCTGCTCACGAACCGAGACGACGATGCGGCCATGGTCCTCGAGCCCCTGGGATCGACGGCGGCGTGCTAGCGCGCCCCACAGCGCTAGCTTCACCGGTCATGGCAACTGCGGCCGACCGACTCTGCCTGCTGACCGTTCACGCCCATCCTGACGACGAGGCGTCCAAAGGCGCGCCCACCGTGGCCCGCTACCACGCCGAGGGCGTGCGCACGGTGCTTGTGTGCTGCACAGGGGGAGAGGAGGGCGAGATCCTCAACCCAGCGCTCGACGATCCCTCCATGTCCGAGAAGCTGGCCGAGGTGCGGGCCGAGGAGCTGGCCCGGGCTGCGAAGGTGATCGGCTACGACAAGGTGGTGATGCTCGGCTATCGAGACTCGGGCATGGAGGGTTCGGAGGCCAACGCCCACCCCGACTGCTTCGCCAAGGCCGACTTGGAGGAGGCGGTGGCCCGGCTGGTGGCGGTGATCCGGCAGCACCGGCCCCAAGTGATGGTGACCTATCCCGAGCATCAGGGCGGCTACATGCACCCGGACCACGTACGGGTCCACGACGCTTCCGTGCCCGCCTTCGAGCGCGCCGGCGACCCTCAGTACCGTCCTGACCTCGGCGAGCCGTGGGCGCCGGCCAAGCTCTACTACACCCTGTGGTCTCGCAAGCGCATCGAGGAGCGACATCGGGCGTTCCAGGATCTCGGCTTGGAGTCGCCCTACAGCGACTGGTGGTTCAAGCGCCCCTCCACCGACGACCAGATCACCACCCAGGTTCCCGTCGACGGGTTCATCGACGCGCGCATCGAGGGTTTGCTGGCCCACGCCACCCAGATCGACCCGGAATCGACCTTCTGGTTCGGGCTGCCAGCCGAAGTTGAGCGGTCGATCCATCCCTACGACGACTACGTGCTGGCCCGCGGGCCGCGCCCGGCGACGCTGCCTGAGCGCGACCTGTTCGAGGGGCTGCGGCCGGAGCCGAATGGCGATCTCGGCTGACGCGGTTCCGGAGCCTCTCAACGAAGGGTGGCTGGAGCAGGTCGCCGCCGCGCTGGAGAACGTTGATGCCTCCGGTGCGGCCGACGGGGTGGCACAGGTCACCGTGAGCGGCTCGCCTCGTGGCGCGGCAGCGTTTCACGCTGTGGTCGCGGCCGGCCGCGTGATCGTGTCGGCGGGGCGCCATCCGCAGCCCGACTTGGTGGTCGGGTGGTCGTATCCGGACTTCGTGCAGGCCTGGCAGGGCGGGTTGTCTCTTGAGGCGGCCTACATGTCGGGCCGGATGAAGCTCGAGGGAGATCAGGTGCTGTTGTTCGACGGCTGGCGGCCGCTGCTGCGATCATCTGCGCTTCGGGAGGCTCTCGCCGCCCTGTGCTGAGCTGGCGGCCGCGGTTGCCAGGTGTCAGATCCGGTGCCGGGCCCGCCTCTGGGCGCTGCGCAGTGCGCGGTAGCCGACCGCGACAGCACCGGATTGCTGGAGCAGTTCGGCCATCTCGCTGGACACGGCCAGCGCGAGGTCGTCGACCCGACCCGCCGCCGAGGGGTCGATGGCGTGGATCTCCGGCTCATCGAGCGCGGGGCACAGCGAAAGCTCGGTGACGCCGGGAGCGAGGTCGGACAGTTGTTCGAGCACGTGGGGCCGAGCGTTGCCCCGCACGAGCCGGAAGTGGACTGGAAACACTATGCCCTCGGACTCCGCCAGCGACCGGAACGGGAATCCGGCGTTGGCCTCGGCCTCGGGGCCCTCGAGCCGCACCGGGAGGTCGAAGGACACGGCGAGGTCCAACAGCACGTCGAAGAACTCCGGGCGTTGCTGCAGGGCGGCCATGTGCGTGGAAAGGTGGGTCACGTCGAACCCCCACAGCACGGCCCGCTCAAGTTGGGCGCGACACTCGCGCCGGACCTCGTCGATGTCCGCGTGGTCCCATAGGTCCTGCAGCGTCCGGGGGAATCCGCCGTCGCCGTCGAGAAGGCTCGGGGCGTTGGTGATCGGCCCCCAACGGAAGCAGTCGAGCTCTGAGTTGAGCGTGAGGTGGACGCCGAGGTCCTCGCCGCGGTAGAGCTCGGCCGCGTGGCGTGCCCACGCGCCGGGCATCACTATCGTGCCGGTCGTGGCGGCGCCCTCCCGCAGCGCCCGATAGCCCCCGGCGGTGGACGAGTGAGTGGTGCCGATGCGGTCCGCGCTGACGATCACGAGCCTTGCGTCAGGCGGGTGCCCGAGGCGCTCCACCAGCGATTGCACGGCCTTGACGGTATCTGACTCCCGGACCACATCTCACTTCGACGCCCGTGCCGGTCGGCCGGGAGTCTCAGCCCAGCGGAACATCGGGGCCGCCGCACGCGCTCCACAGGCCGCGACCGACGGCTACGGCATCCGCCTGCGCGCGGGCCAGGACGTCGGCGTAGTAGTCGTTGGGCGGGTAGTTCAACACCGCGGCGTAGCCGGCTGCGACGAGTTCCAGGTTCACGAAGAGGCCGTCACGGGATCGCACCACATATCCCAGGAGGCGGTCGTAGACGTCTCGGGCTTCCACGTCGCGCACCAGCGTTATCTCGGTCCCGGCCGGAAGCATCTCCTCGAGATGCAGCGATGCCTCCCTGCCGAAGCATTGCACTGGCCGGGTGGGCGCCACCGACTCGGGAGTGTCGATGCCGATGAGACGCACCGTCTCAAGACGGTCTCCGATCATCACGTTGAGCGTGTCGCCGTCGACGACACGCTCAACGGTGGCGTTGGGAGCCCAGTCGTTCTCGCCGTTCCGGGGAACGGCTGCGTCGCCGCTGGCCGTGGACTCTGCCGGTGGATCGCGTGCGCTAACGACGACACCGGCGCGTTCCGAGGCCCCTGTCGCGGCCCTATCGCTGGCCACGTCGGCAGGGTCGCGGGTCCGGGTGCTGCATGAGCTCACAAGCACCAACACGAGGGCGCTTGCCGCATGCCACGACGTCAGCGATCGGCTGCGCCGCGGATTGCCACCGCCAGTGCAGCCAAGTGAGGCGACCAGCCCGCTGAGCGGGAGCCTCGCCCGTGCTTGCAGCCGTGGTGGCCGTTGGCGTGTGGTCCGCAGCCGTGGTGGCCGTTGGCGTGTGGTCCGCAGCCGTGGTGGCCGTTGGCGTGTGGTCCGCAGGCGTGGTGGCCGCTGGCGTGGTGCCCGCTGGCGTGTGGTCCGCAGCCGTCGCGGAGTGTTGGGAGCTAGTGATTGGGGTGATCGAGACCTCATGACGCATGCTCTCCTCCGCGAGGCCCCCATGGGCCGCTGCTTTGCAGATAACCGGTGGCCGACGGCCGGTGCTCGGCCGCGGCGATGGGCGCTCGCGCCAGCGATCAGGCTGCGGCGGGGAGGTCGCTGCCACCGACGGTAGCGGTGCGGGCAGGTGTACGGGCGGCCTGCAGGGCTTTGCGGGCCCGGGCCACGCCGCGCCTGCCGATGTCGCAGGTGGTGGCGTCCAGTTGCCAGTCCTTCTGCGAGTCGGGCTGGCCGGGGGGAACGACGTCTATGAGAACCAGTTGATCGGTCATGTAGACATGATGGCCAGGGGGTGTGACATCCTGTCCGAGTGACTCAGAACCTCTCCCAGCGACACGGAATCACAGTGCCCTTCGCGGGCCCCCTGCACGCCCAGCGCCAGCACTTCGAGGATCTCGCCGACTTGGGCTACACCGACGTCTGGTCGTCGGAGTCCAACGGCTTCGACGGCCTCACCACCCTCGCTCTCGCATCGGTGTGGGCGCCCAGCTTGCGGCTGGGCACCGCGATCCTCCCCGCCTACACGCGCGGCCCGGCCTTGATGGCCCAGTCGGCCGCGTCGCTGGCCTCGGCTGCGCCGGGCCGTTTCGTGCTCGGCATCGGCACATCGTCGGAGGTCATCGTGTACGGGTGGAACGCGGTCTCCTTCGACCGGCCCTACCAGCGGGTGCGAGACACGATCCGCTTCCTGCGAGCGGCCCTGAGCGGGGAGAAGGTGACCGAGGAATACGACACCTTCTCGGTGCGGGGCTTCAGGCTCGGTGTGAGCGTCGAGGAGCCCGTGCCGATCATGGTGGCCGCTCTGCGGGAGCGCATGCTGCGGCTCGCGGCTCGCGAAGGCGACGGCGCCATCATCAACTGGCTCTCGGCATCCGACGTAGTACGCGTCTGCGGCATCGTCAGAGATGAAAGCCCGACAGCCGAGGTCGTGGCCCGGATCTTCGTGCTGCCCACCACGGACCGGCAGACGGCCATCACCGCCGGACGGCGATTGCTCGCGGCCTACATCAACGTCCCGGTTTATCGAGCCTTCCACACCTGGCTCGGACGGACGGACGCGCTCGGCGAACACTGGGCCCAGTGGGATGTAGGCGACCGCAGAGGCTCTTTGGACAAGATCCCCGAGCAGGTGGTGGACGAGTTGCTGGTGCACGGTTCGCCCGACGAGTGCCGCCGTCACATCCAGCGCTTCGTCGACAACGGTGTGACCTGCCCGGCGCCTACCGTGCTGCCGGCGGAGGGCGTCGATGCCTTCGACGTGGTGAGGGCCCTGGCCCCGGCCGCCCAGTAGCCGGTCAGGAGTTCAGAAGGCCCCTCTGCATCCTCCGCATGCCGGCCAGCCAGCGTTCCCGGTCACCGGCCCGGCGCTGCTCGTAGACCGCCACCTCGGGGTGCGGCAGTATCAGGAACCGGTCCTCACGTAGGGCCTGCAGGGTCACAGCGGCCACTTCGGTGGGCTCGATCAGGCCCAGCGCCTTCACCTGGTCCACGGCCACCGCGCCTTCGTTCTGGGTCATGGGCGTGCGCACGCCCTGGGGGCACAGGCATGACACCCTCACGCCGTCGTCACCGTGCGTGATGGCGATCCATTCGGCCAGGCCTACGGCTGCGTGCTTGGTCACGGCGTAGGAAGCGGTCCCGAAATTGGTCAGCAGCCCCGCGGCGGAGGCGGTCACGAGCAGGTGGCCCGACCCCCGCTCCACCCATCTCGGCACGAGGTGGCGGCTCGCGATTACATGGGCCATCACGTTCACGTCCCATACGTGATTCCATTCCTCGTCGGGTTGTTCCACCCCGCCCAGACGAGAGATGCCTGCGTTGCCGCACCACAGCTCGATCGGGCCTAGGCTCGCCTCAACCCGCTCGATCAGGGCGACCACCGAGGCTTCGTCGGTGACGTCGATGCCTGCGGCGAACCCGGGCGTCCTGTCTGGTCCTGCCTCGGCTGCGATCTCGGCGGCGACGGCCTCCGCTCCAGATCCGTCGATGTCAGCCACCACCACGACCGAGCCAGCGTCGAGAGCTAGCGCCCTGGCCAGGGAGCGCCCGATGCCGCTGGCGGCGCCGGTGACGACCGCGACCGCGCCTTCAAGTTGCACGCCTCGATCCTAATGATGCTGGCGAGTGCTGAGAGGCCGAGCGATAGGCCGCGACCCACGGCTGCAATCCCCGGGCTTCGAGCGAGGCCGTGGCCCGAGCGGCCCGTGAGCGCAGCGAACAAGAGCGGGAAACACGCCGAGGCCGAGCGATAGGCCGCGACCCACGGCTGCAATCCCCGGGCTTCGAGCGAGGCCGTGGCCCGAGCGGCCCGTGAGCGCAGCGAACAAGAGCGGGAAACACGCCGAGGCCGAGCGATAGGCCGCGACCCACGGCTGCAATCCCCGGGCTTCGAGCGAGGCCGTGGCCCGAGCGGCCCGTGAGCGCAGCGAACAAGAGCGGGAAACACGCCGAGGCCGAGCGATAGGCCGCGACCCACGGCTGCAATCCCCGGGCTTCGAGCGAGGCCGTGGCCCGAGCGGCCCGTGAGCGCAGCGAACAAGAGCGGGACTGCAACGCCTCACCGCGAGGCGCTCACCACCTATCCGCGCACGTTCTGAGTCTCAGCGCCGCAGTCGTCGTGCGAGCGTGCCGAGTGCCGCTCCGACAGCCATGCCGGCGGCCACGTCGCTCGCATGGTGAATGCGCACATGGATCCGGCTCAGCGCCACGACCAGGGCCAGGGCGTAGTACGCGGGCGCCCAGGGGCTCCGCCGCGACAGCAGCGAGGCGGCCACCATGGCTGCGCTGGCATGGCCGCTGGGGAAGCTGCTGGTGAGCGGCTCGCGCAGGGCGTGGGGCCGGTGCCCCCTCAACGGCGGCCGTCGTCGGCCGAAGATCGTCTTGATGACACCGTTGACCACTGCGGCCTCCCCAAGGAGGGCGATGCTCAGCTCCCGGGCGGGGCGACCGTTTCGCCGCACCGCTGCCTGAGCCGCCCCCAGGCCGTGCCAGAGCAGCGAGTGGTTGGCTGCTTCTGATGCCGAGTACATGAGCCGGTCGAGGGTCGGCCTGCCCCTCAGCCGGCGGCCCCACCAGGCGTCGACGGCGTTGTCGATGCTGTCGATGTGCTTGGTGGCGGATCCCATGGTCATTCTTGAGGAACTGTCGTGGAGGGAACAGGGTTGGAGTCGCCGTCCTCGCTGGTGGGCTCGTCCTGCTGGCCGTCGCCGTCCTCGCTGGTGGGCTCGTCCTGCTGGCCGTCGCCGTCCTCGCTGGTGGGCTCGTCCTGCTGGCCGTCGCCGTCCTCGCTGGTGGGCTCGTCCTGCTGGCCCTCGCCTGCCTCGCTGGTGGGCTCGAGCTGCTGGCCCTCGCCTGCCTCGGAGCCTTGGTACTCGCTTCCCTCGGGCGGCACGGTCGACTCCGGCGCGATCGTCGATGAGGTCGTGGTCGTGACGGAGGGAGTCCCGTCACAGCGGATGCCCTCGGGACGGTATTGGGCCCACACTGTGTCGGTCTCGGTGCGGCCATCCTCTAGGTACGTTCGCGTGCGTTCGGTGGTCACGCGAGTGCAGGAACTTCCCACGCCCCGTGTCGACTGGCCCGTCTGCTCGGACAGGACCCACGGCGTCGAGTAGATCTTGACGGTGATGGACGTGTCGGTCGTCGTGGGCCACAGCATCACGCCGTAGGGCGTGTTGTTCTCGAACACCAGATCCGGAGCCGGATGCGAGACGGTGGCCTCGCGCCCGTAGGGATAGCGGCTCAGATAGATCGTGTGGCTCTGGTAGCTGATGAAGTCGAGCCCAGCGAAGAACACCGCGTTGAACACAGTGGTGGCGTATTGCGAGACGCCTCCACCCACGGAGTCCACGAACACGCCGTTCAGGATCATTCCGGCCGGGACGAATCCCTTGTTCATCGTGCGCGGGCCGACATACTCGTTGACCGAGAACCTTTGGCCCGGCTCGATGACCGCCCCCCGGGTCAGCTCCGAGATGCGAGCGATGTTGATGACCCGGTCTTGGCCTGCCTTGAAGTTCGTGGTGAACTCGCCGACTACCTCGGTGATTCCCAGAGACTCGGCCCACTCCCGCCCTCGGGGATGCGGCGCGGGGGCGGCCGGCAGCGTTACCGGTTGCTGACCTTCGACCATGCCGGCGAGGAGCACGTCGGCGACGGTGTCGTGACAGCACTTGAACCCGGCCGAGCCGTCCGAGATCGTGACATTGCCGGCCTCGTCGAGGCCGACGGTGGCCGGGATCCCCTCGGCGCCGATTCCCACGAAGAGACTGGCGAGGGTGTCTGCGATCCTCTCGTCGAGGGCCAGATGCGTGTCGTGCTGGTTGCCTTCGAGGACGATGAACTGGCGCAGGGCCAGCTCGCCGATGTTGAGGGTCTCGGTGGTGCCTTCCAGCTGGAGCCAGACCCCGCCTTCGGTGATGTTGTTGGCCCGCACCGCCAGAGCCGTGGCCAGGGCGACGGCGATCGGGTCGGCCGGCTCCATGCCGCGTATTGGAACCTCGACAACGGCCCTTCCGCCCAGGTTGCTCTGCACGGCCTCCTCGAGCCGCTCGGCCAGCAAGTCCATGTCGGGCACCGGCACGTCGGTGCTCAGGACGGGCCGGAAGGCCCCGTCGACCAGGTCGATTCGGGGGGTCTCGGGATCGGTGTAGGGATCGACCGTGGTGGCCAGGGTTCCGAGGTCGGTTGTGACGGCCGGACTGACATCTCGGCTGGCGAACAGATCGAGGAGCCACGCGGCGGGCCGAACGACTGGCGGGGGAGGGTTGTCAGCCTCGGCAAGGGTCCGCTCGGCGTCCAGGGAGATTCCCAGCTCGCCGGCGGTAACGGTGATTATCTGATCCTGGAACTGCAATTCGATGATGGTTTCGGCGATCTCCTGAACGACCGGTTCGAGCGCGGTGACCGCCTCTTCGGGCTCAAGGCCCCCGATGTCCACGCCCGCCACGACGGCGCCTTGGCGGATCTCAGAGTCCTGGCGCGACTCGTACACCTGCCACGCGACGATCAGAGCGCCGATGATCAGCCCCACCCCGACGATGAACTGCCACAGCCGCGAGTGCCGAACCTCGCGCCGCCGTAGCCGTCTCAGCACCATTTGAGGGTATCCGCAGCAGGTGATGGGACCGGCCCACCGGCTCCGCGGGCTTAGAGGCAGCGCGGATAGGTGGTCAATGCCTCGCGGTGAGGGGTTGTGATTCCCGCTCTTGTTCGCTGCGCTCTCGGGCCGCTCGGGCCACGGCCTCGCTCAACACCTTGCGAGCGTCTTAATAGAGTGTGGCCTATCCGCTCGGCCTCTTAGAACAGGCGCAGCTCTGGGGATTCGATGCCGCGCAGCTCGTCGTAGTCCACCTCCACGCAGTCGATGGCGCGATCGCCCGCGAGGACCTTGGCCTGAGGCTTGATGGTGCGGGCCACGAACACGCCCCGGACCGGGGCGAGGGCCGGGTCGGAGTTCAGGTAGTGCAGGTACCGGGTCAGCTGCTCGACGCCGTCGATCTCGCCGTTGCGCTTCACCTCCACGGCGACCGCCGTGCCGGTGGCGTCGCGGCACAGCAGGTCCACCGGGCCGATGGCGGTGGGGAACTCCCGTCGCACCAGGGTGAAGCCGTCCTCGATGACCTCGGGGTTGCCGGCGAGGAGCTCCTGCATCTGGGCCTCCACGCCGTCCTTCTGCAGGCCGGGGTCGGTGCCCATCTCGTGGGTGCTGTCGTGCAGGATCTCCTCGATGCTGATTGTGAGGCAGTCGCTGCGGCCCGGGGCCGTCACCCGCCACACTCCGGCGTCGGTGTCGATGACGAGGCGATTCGGGGCATTCATCCAGTTGAGCGGCTTGTAGGCGCCGCCGTCGGCGTGGATGGCCACGCAGCCGTCGGCCTTCACCATGATGAGGCGGACGGCGGAGGGCAGATGAGCCTGGAGCCGCCCGTCGTAGTCGACGGCGCAGCGGGCTATCACGAGCCGCACCGCCGCCAACCTAGCGTGCCCGCTCCCCGCGGTCGCGGCCCGGCGCACCACGCCTCGCGACGGCAGCGGCCCATTGCTGGCGAAGCGCCGCTGATCTGTGTCGGCGGCGCGGTGGCATACTCTGCCGATGGATCTTGCCGGCCGGACGGCCCTGGTAACTGGGGGAGCCAAGCGGGTCGGCCGGGGCATCACCCTGACGCTGGCCCGGGCCGGCGCCAACGTGGTGATCAACTACAACACATCGGCCGACGAGGCTCGCCGCACCGCGGCCGACGCCGAGGCGCTGGGAGTGCAGGCGCTGCCGGTGGCGGCCGACGTGACCGACGACAGCCAGGTCCAGGCCATGGTCACCGCCGCGACAGACCGCTTCGGCACCATCGACGTGCTCGTCAACAATGCCTCAACCTTCGCCTTCGGCGCCTTCCCGACCGACGACCTCACGGTGTGGCACCGCTCGATCGACACGCTCGTCCACGGCCCCTTCTACTGCGCCAACCGGATGGCCCCGGTCATGCTGGCCAACGGTGGCGGTGTGATCGTGAGCATCGGCGATCTGAGCGCCTTCGAGCCCTGGCCGGGGTTCGCGGGCCACGCCGTCGGCAAGGGGGCGATCATCTCCCTGACCCGACAGCTGGCCCTGGAGCTGGCTCCCACCATCAGGGTCAACGCGGTTGTTCCCGGCCCGGCTCTGCGCCCGGCCGACTATGACGATGCCACCTACCAGCGAGTGGCCGACGAGACGCTGGTCGGCCGGTGGGGCACTCCCGAAGAGATGGGCCAAGCGGTCCAGTTCCTCATTGAGGCCGACTACATCACCGGCGAGGTCATCACCGTGGACGGCGGCCAGCGCTATGGGCATCGCAAGCACGCCCACGGCTGAACCCGGCGAGGGTCGCTTGAGGGAGTCGTGGCTGGCTGCACCCGGCCAGGGTCTTCTGAACCCGCGCATCCCCACCTGACCCCGGCCATGGTTGCCGCCGGAGTCCACACCGTGCCGCTGATGCCGGCCGACGACGTCATCTCGGTGGCGGTGGAGGCCGAGCGGCTCGGCTACGACTACTGCTTGGTGGCCGACGAGGGGCTCCATCCCGACGTCTATGCTTGCCTGGGTGCCATCGCCAGGGCCACCGATCGGATCACTCTCGGCGTATTGACCAACGGCTACACCCGCCACCCGGCGGTTACTGCCGCGGCCGCGGCCACTGTGAACGAGCTGTCGGGTGGCCGGCTGGTGGTAACGCTGCTGGCTGGGGGATCGATGGTGCTCAGCCCGATGGGAATAGAGCGAACTCGCCCGGCCCGGGTGGTGGCCGACTCCGTGCAGGCACTGAAGAGGCTGTGGTCGGGCGACGAGGTGAGCTGGCGGGGCCAGACCTGTTCCCTCGATCGAGCCCGGCTCGGCATGGGACCCCAGTCCATCCCCATCTGGATCGCGAGCCGGGGTCCGCGCCTGCTTGAGCTGGCCGGACAGCAAGCCGATGGCGTCATCCTGACCGTCAAGCCCGATCTCGGAGCGGCCCTCAGCCTGGTCGAGGAGGCCGCGGCCGTTGCAGACCGCCCCGATCCGAGCCGCTTCTACCTCGGCCGGATCTGCTACACGCCGGAGTTGCTCGAGGGCCAGCGCCGCACCCTGTCGTTCGTGCTGATGGACTCGCCCCGCCGGGTGCTGGAGTCATTGGGCCTGACCCCCGACGAGATCGAGGTAGTAGAGCACGCGGCCCGAACCAACCAGCCTGAGCTCGTGAACGAGTTGGTGACCGGCGACCTGCTCCGGCGCTACCAGGTGGCCGGCACCCCCGAGGAGTGCCGATCCGAGGTGGAGGGGCTGGCTCGCGAGCACAGCCTGTCGGGCGTGCTGATCGACGCCCTGTCGTCTGACCTCTCCGAGAACCTCGCGGTGCTGGCCGATTCCCTGCCCATCATCGCTGGGGCGCGGCCCTAGATTCTTGGTATGGACTCTCGACGCCTCGACCGCATCTTCGGCACCGACGGGCGAGCGGTGATCATCGCCTTGGACCACGGGCTCATCGACGGTCCATGCCCCGGTTTCGAGCAGCCGGGCAAGACGATCTCGGCCGTCGTGGCGGGCGGCCCGGACGCCATCTTGACCTCCTACGGTATTGCCCAGAACTTCGCGGCCGAACTGGACTCGGTCGGGCTCATCCTTCGCAGCGACGGGTCCGAGAGCAACCTTGGAACGCTCAGCAGCGGTTCGGTAGGGCAGTTCTTCGGAGCCGAGGAGGCGCTCCTGGTGGGTGCTGACGCCCTGGCCGTGACTGCCTTTCCCGGTTCGCCCGCAGAGGCCGACACCCTTCGAAACCTGGCCCGAACCATCGGTGAGGCCCACCGCCGGGACCTGCCGGTGATGGCCGAGATGGTGCCGGGAGGGTTCGACGCTCCGCCCGAACTGCGGGGGTCCGAAGCTGTGGCCTTAGCCGCTCGACTGGGAGCCGAGCTGGGAGCCGATTTCATCAAGGCGCCCTACTGCGACGACTTCTCCCGAGTGAGTGCATCGACGTTCGCTCCCGTGGTGATCCTCGGGGGATCCAAAGGCTCCGAGGCCGCCACTCTGGCCACCATCCGGGCCGCCCTCGATGCGGGCGCGGCCGGCGTGGCCATGGGCCGCAACGTGTTCCAGAGCGCGAACCCCACAGCCATGACCCGGGCCGTGGTCGCAGTGGTGCATGCCAACGCCAGCGTCGAGGACGCCCTAGCCATCCTTGAAGGATGAGGTGGTGTCCGCGGCCAACGTCAGAGCCACCACCGGCGATGAGGTCGTCCTAGGCCTGGACGCCGGTACCACCTCGGCCAAGGCGGTAGCCGTCGACCGGGCAGGGCAGATCCGGGCTGCAGCCGGATCCGATCCCATCGCCACCCGCTCCACCCAGGCCGGGGCCAGCGAGCAAGACCCGGAAGAGATCTGGCAGGCCCTGACCACCGCGGGCCGGCGGGCGGTAGAGGGCCTCGGACCCGGTGTCCAGGTGGCGGCGCTGGCCGTGGCCGCCCAGAGCGGCTCGGTGATCCCGGTTCCGGCTCGCGGCCGGGCCGAGCGGGCCGTCACCTGGATGGACACCCGGTCCCGGTCCCTGGTGGAGAGCTGGCCAGCCGAAGTCGCGGCGAGGATCCGGGCCCTCAGTGGTTGGATGCCCACATCCGGGGTCGGACTGTCAAGCATCGCGGCGTTGCGGGCCCCAGATTCGGACCTTCACGCCAACGGCGATCCGATCCCCGTGGCCAGGTGGGCCTCGGTGGACGACCATCTGGTGTTTCGCCTGACCGGGCAGTGGGCCACGAACCCGTCCAACGCGGCTGGAATGCAGTTGATAGAAGTCTCGACCCGCACCTGGAGCCCCGAGCTGTGCCGCGTCGCTGGCATCGATCCGAGCGTGCTCTCACCCATCCGGGAGTCCGGCACCGTCGCAGGGGCGCTGAAAGGCGAGGCCGCTGCCGCGCTTGGCCTGGACGCCGGCACCCCGGTGGTGGTGGGCGGCCACGACCAGGCCTGCGCCGCGCTGGGGCTCGGCGCTGTCGATCCCGGCCAAATATTCCTATCGGCCGGTACGGCATGGGTGTTGACCCTTGTCACCGACCAGGCTGACGTCGCAGCCCTTCCCCCCGGGCTGAATCTCAGCCCCCATGTGGTGTCCGGGCGCTGGACCGCATCCGAGAACCTGGGCGGGCTAGGGGCAATGCTGGCCGAGACTCCTCCGGCCAGGACCCGAACCGCCTTCGAAACCTGTGCTCGCAAGGTGCGCCAGGCGCTCGAAGGGGCCGGCGAGTTCGCAGTCGGTGACGGCGAGTTGATCATGGTGGGAGGCGGGACTCGGTTTGGCGAGCTCGTCGAGTTGATCGCCGACGCAATCGGCCGACCAGTAGAAATTCGACCCGAAGCCACCTGGCCGGCACTCGGCGCAGCCCGCCTGGCCGGGGCAGCCCTAGGGTGGACGCCGCGGGGGGAGGCATCGTGACCAGACCTGTCGTCGCACGTGGGTGGACGCCGCGGGGAGAAGCAGCGTGACCAGACCTGTTGTCGCCATCACCATCGGGCGGGCCCACTACGGGCGGATGTTCAGTGAAGCGGCCCTGGTCGACCTCGCTGCTGTGGCGGAGGTAGTGCACCACACCGGCGACGAACCGGCCTCCAAGCAGGACCTGCTAGCCGTGCTGGCCGGAGCCGACGCGTGCATCATCAGCTGGGGAGTGGCCCCCCTCGACGCCGACGTCGTGGCGGCCGCACCCCGTCTCAGTCATCTCGCCCACATGGGCGGCAGCGCGAAGCGCTTCGTGTCGGGCGCGGTGTGGGAGCGGGGCATCCGGGTCACCAGCGCCTCGGTCACCCTGGCCCGCGATGTGGCCGAGACGACCCTCGGCCTGATGATCGTGGGCCGCAAGCGGATCTGGCCCCTCGGGAACCATGTGCGCGACGGCGGCTGGCGCGACAGCCCTACATGGGACCGGTGGGACGCCCGGGAACTCCACCGCTCGACGGTCGGCCTGATCGGCGCGGGCAGCGTCGGCCGCCACGTGATCGAACTGCTCGCTCCCTTCGAGACAACCATCCTGGTCGCCGATCCGTACCTCAGCGACGAGGAGGCGGCGGGGCTCGGAGTGGAGAAGGTCGAGCTGGGAGAGTTGATGGATCGCGGTGACGTCGTGTCGATCCACGCGCCGGACAGTGAGCAGACCCGGCACATGATCGGTGCCGAGCTGTTGAGCCGCCTGCGAGACGGCACCGTGCTGATCAACACGGCGCGGGGCGGCATCATCGACGAGGCGGCCCTGATCGATGAGCTGGCCACGGGACGGATATTCGCCTTCCTCGACGTCACCGACCCTGAGCCCCCGGACTCTGACAGCCCGCTGCGGCAGCTGGAGAACGTGGTGGTCACCCCCCACATCGCCGGCTGTATAGACAACTGCCACCGCATGGGGGAGCTGGCTGTCGAGGAGGTTCGCCGCTACCTGGCGGGCCAGCCGGCCATCAACGAGATCCGGCCCGACATGCTCGACCGGATCGCCTGAGAGGTCGAGCGGGTAGTCTGCAGTTCACGAGGATCTCACCAGGCGCTGAGCGAGGCCGTGGCTCGAGCGGCCCGTGAGTAGCCCTATGTCAAGCTCGCCTCAAATCTGCACGGATATTGCTCATATGTGACGGGTTTCTCTACTGATTTCGGTCAAGTGGGCTCGAGCGGCCCGTGAGCGCAGCGAACAAGAGCGGGAAACCCAGACCCGTGGTCGGAGCGTCTGTCAGCTGAGGACGAGGCCGCCGTCGACCTCGATGGCCTGGCCGGTGAGGTAGCGAGCGTCGTCGCTGGCCAGGAAGGCCACCACGCCGGCGATCTCTTCCGGCCGGGCCAGCCGCTTGAGAGCGGTGTCGTTGGCCCGCATGTCCAGCCACTCCTGGGCGGTCATGCCGACCGTGTCTCCCACCTCGGCGGCCACCTTGCGCACCATGTCGGTGAGGGTGTTGCCAGCGCACAGTGCGTTGACGGTGACGCCGTGTGGTCCCAGTTCCATGGCGGCCGAGCGGGTGATGCCGACCACCCCGCTCTTGGTGCCCGAGTACTCCGCCGAGAATGGCCAGCTCGTCTTGGCGGCCATGGACGCGATGTTGATGATGGAGCCCCGCCGCTGAGCGGTCATGACGGGCGCAGCCAGGCTGTTGGACATGAGGACCCCGGTCAGGTTGACGCCCACGATGTCCTCCCAGCGGTCAGGCGGGATCTCGGAGAGAGGTCCGCCGACGTAGATCCCCGCACAGGCAACCAGCACGTCGATGCGCCCCCAGGTCGCCACCACCCGGTCGAAGGCGACTTGCTGGTCGTTGCGGGAGCGGACGTCGCAGGTCAGCGCCATCGCTTCGACCCCCTCGGCCCGAGCGTCCGCGGCCGTGACGTCGTTGTCGGTCTCGTTGATGTCCAGGCACGCAACGCTGGCTCCCTCGGCCGCGAAACGGCGAGCCGTGGCCGCCCCGATACCGGTAGCCGAGCCGGTGATGACCACGACCTGATCCTCGAACCGCCTCATCGGCAGACCCTATCCAGTGGACTGGCAACCGCTGCCCGTCCGGAGGTTCCAGCCAGGGTCCGAGCCGTCATGGCGCCACCAACGCGGCGAGCACCGCTTCGGCCAGCTCGGGACGGCAGATCACTAGGTCGGGCAGATAGGGGTTGGGCTGGTTGTAGCGCAGGTCCGTTCCGTCGAGGCGGCTCACCGCGCATCCGGCCGCGGCGGCCACGGCCGCCGGCGCGCAGGAGTCCCACTCGTACTGGCCGCCGGCATGGACGTAGACGTCGGCGTCGCCCCGGACCACGGCCATCGACTTGGCGCCGGCCGAGCCCAGCGTGACTACCTCGGCGTCGAGCGCCGCGGCCACGGCCTCGGCCTGCTGCGGGGGGCGTGAACGCGACACGACCAGCCGGGGTGGGCCGGTCCGGGCCGTGGGAAGCCGGGGAGGATCGGCCGTCGAGAGGGTCAGTCCCAGTGCAGGGAGCGCAACGGCCCCCGTGACCGGACGCTCGCCGACGACCAGCGCCACATGCACGGCCCAATCGGTGCGCCCCGGCTCGGAGAACTCCCGGGTGCCGTCGAGCGGGTCGACCACCCACACCCGCTCCGCGTCGAGCCGGGCTGCGTCGTCGGCCCCCTCCTCTGACAGCACGGCGTCGCCGGGACGGGCCGCGGTCAGCTCGGCGGCCAGCAGCTCGTGAGCCTGGCGGTCGCCTTCGGCGCGCAGCACAGCCGCGGGTGAGCCCTCGTTGACGAGCCTGTCCCGCAGCTCGATCAGCAGCTCCCCCGCCCGACGTGCGAGGTCTGCCGCCAGGCGATGATCGTCGGCGATCCGATGCTCAGCGCTCAAGGGCGTAGGCCGCGTCGACGCGGCACCGCGTGCCACCGGACGGAATGACCGCGGCACCGCGTGCCACCGGACGGAATGGCCCCGGCACTGGGTCTCAGGCCAGCACCGCCGCTTCGAGAAGGTCCTGCTGTTCCTGTGCGTGCACAGTAGGGCTGCCGCCGGCGGGGCTGCCCGACTCGGGGCGACTCACTCTGCGGATGCGGTAGGTCTCACCGTAGGCCTCGTACAGCCGCCCCTTGATCCCGTCCCAGGCACCCATGTTCTCGGGCTCCTCCTGCAGCCACACGATCTCGGAGGCGTTGGGGAACTTGCGCAGCTCGAGTTCAACCGCCGAGAACGGCCACGGGAAGAGCTGTTCGACGCGGCACACGGCCAGCGGTGCACGATGCTCGTCGCGCAGGTCCACGGCCGCGTACCCCACCTTGCCGCTGCAGAAGACCACCTTGGTCACGGCCTCCGGATCGACGGTCCCCGCCTCCACGCCGGGGTCGCCGAGCACCTCCTCGAATGTGCCCGAAGTCAACTCGGTGACCCTTGAGCGGGCGGCCTTGGAACGCAGCAGAGACTTCGGTGTGAACAGGATCAGAGGCTTGCGGACGCGGTGGATCATCTGGCGGCGCAGCAGGTGGAAATACTGCGCCGCGGACGTGGGCTGGCACACGTGCATGTTGTCCTCAGCGGCCAGCGTGAGGAACCTCTCGATGCGAGCCGACGAGTGCTCCGGTCCCTGGCCCTCCATGCCGTGCGGCAGCAGCAGCACGATCCCGCAGTGCTGGACCCACTTGTCCTCGGCCGCCACGATGAACTGGTCGATAATTATCTGGGCCCCGTTGGCGAAGTCGCCGAACTGGGCCTCCCACATGACCAGGGCCTCCGGTTTGGCCACCGCGTAGCCGTACTCGAATCCCAACGCGGCGTACTCCGACAGCAGGGAGTCGTAGATCCAGAGATCGGCCGTGCGCTCACACAGCGTGGCCAGCGGCACGTACTCCTCGCTGGTGACGTAGTCCACGAGGAGGGAGTGCCGGTGCGAGAAGGTCCCGCGGCGGCTGTCCTGGCCGCTGAGTCGAACGGGAGTGCCTTCCATGAGCAGCGATCCGAACGCCATGGCCTCGCCCAGCCCCCAGTCGATCTCGCCGTCGCGGAACATCCGGTTGCGCTGCTCGAACTGCTTGGCCAGCTTCGGATGGACGGTGAAGCCGCTCGGCACGGTGTTCAGAGCCTCGTGGATGCGATCCACGCTGACCGAGTCGATGGAGGTGCGAACGTGGGGCAGCACGCCGATCGGCTCGGGTGGGCGCCTGGCCCGGACGATGTGGCCGGGCGCAGCGTCGCGGGTCTCGTCCAGGGCGGCCTGGAGCTGCTTGCGGAACTCGGCCAGGGATGCGTCCACGTCCTCGGCGCTGAGGTCGCCCCGCTTCATCAGCGACTCGGTGTATTGGGCCCGCACGGTGGGCTTGGCGTCGATGCGGCGGTACATCTCCGGCAGCGTGTAGCTGGGGTCGTCGCCCTCGTTGTGCCCGTGGCGCCGGTAGCAGATCATGTCGATCACGGCGTCCTTGCTGAACCGCTGGCGGTAGGCGAAGGCCAGCCGGGCGGCGCGCACGCAAGCCTCGGGGTCGTCCCCGTTCACATGGAAGATCGGCGCGCCGACCATCTTGGCCACGTCGGTGGAGTACTGCGTGGAGCGGGCCGAGTCCGGCGTGGTGGTGAATCCCAGTTGGTTGTTGATCACCAAGTGGATCGTTCCGCCCACGCGGTATCCCTTGATGAGGCTCAGGTTGAACGTCTCGGCCACCACGCCCTGGCCCGCGAAGGCGGCGTCGCCGTGGATCAGCAGCGGCATGACCGGGTAGGGGCCGTAGCCGCCGTCGGGCGGGATGTTGTCCATGCGCGCCCGTGCCATGCCCACAACCACGGGGTCGACGGCTTCGAGGTGGGAGGGGTTGGCTGCCAACTCGACCAGCAGGTGCTTGCCTGACGGGCTCTCGTAGGCGCCGATTTGGCCGAGGTGGTACTTCACGTCGCCGCTGCCCTGGATCTGGTCCTCGGTTATGGCTCCCTCGAACTCCCTGAACAGCTCGTGGTAGGTCTTTCCCACGAGGTTGACGAGCACGTTCAGCCGCCCCCGGTGGGCCATGCCCATCACCACCTCCGCCAGGGGCGCGTCCGCGGCGCTTGTCAGCAGGGCGTCCAGCAGCGGGATGGCCGACTCGGCGCCCTCGAGTCCGAAGCGCTTCTGGCCGACGTACTTGGTCCCCAGGAAGTTGCTGAGGGCCTCGGCCGCGTTGAGCTGGCTGAGGATGCGGCGCTGGTCCTCACCCTTGAGCGTCGCGTCGGCGCCCTCGATCTGCTCCTGGACCCACCGCTTCTCCTCGGGCTCCTGGATGTGCATGTACTCCACGCCGACGGTGCGGCAGTAGGCGTCGCGCAGTACTCCCAGCAGGTCGCCGAGCTTCATCCGGCGCGTCCCGCCGACGGTGGCATAAATCCCGGTCTCGCTGCCGGTCAGGAACTCGCGGTCGAGGTCCCAGATGGTCAGCCCGTAGGTGGCCGGGTCGAGCTCGGCGTGCATTACCGGGGCCTCGTCGCGCAGCGGGTTGAGGTCGGCGATCAGATGGCCCCGCACCCGGTACTGGTTGATGAGCTGGTTGACCTTGGCCTGCTTCTCGAGCATCGCCGTTTCCCGGTCCACGGGGTTGACGTCGCGCCGCCACTTGACGGCCTCGTACGGGATGTGAAGGGAGCGAAAGGCCTTGCCGTAGAAGTCGTCCTCGCCCAGCAACAGGTCGTGCACCCTCTGCAGGAACAGGCCCGACTCGGCGCCCTGGATGACGCGATGGTCGTAGGTGCTCGAGATGGTCAGCAGCTTGCTCACGCCCAGATCGGCCAGCAGCGACAGATCGGCGGCCTCGTACTCAGTGGGGAACGCCAGCGCTCCGACACCGACGATCGTTCCTTGCCCGAGCATCAGACGGGGCACGGACTGCCGGGTGCCGAGGGTGCCGGGGTTGGTGATGGTGACGGTGACGCCGCGCATGTCGTCGGCGCTCAGCCGTTTCTCGCGGATCTTGGCGATCTTCTCGCCGTAGCGGTCCACGAAGGCGGCGAAGTCGAGGGTGTCGGCGTTGGGGATGCACGGCACCATCAGCGAGCGCGTGCCGTCGTCGCGGGCGATGTCGACTGCGATCCCCAGGCCGATGTGATCGGGTCGCACGATCCTCGGCTTGCCCTTCGCATCCGTGGCGAAGATGTTGTTCATGGCCGGCACCGTGTCAGCGATGGCTCGCACGACCGCGTAGCCGATCAGATGTGTGAACGAGACCTTGCGCACCATCTTGCGGCCGAGGTGGCCGTTTATGACCTTGCGGTTCACCTCGAGGAGCTTGGCGGGGACATCGCGGAAGCTCGTGGCCGTCGGCACGGCCAGGCTGGCCTCCATGTTGGAGACGATCCGAGCGCCCACGCCTCGGATCGCCTCGCCTGCGGGCGAGTGGTCCGCAGCCGCTGCCGCCTTCGGCGCGGGCGAGTGGTCGGCCGGATCCGCCTTGGGAGCGCGCTCGGGCCGGGTCTTGCCCGCAGGCGGAGCGGTCACGCCGGTGGCGGTCGCAGGCGAGGTCACATCGGTGGCGGTCGTGTCGATTGTGGTCCGCGGCGCGGCTGGCGCAGCTGGCGAGGAGGTCTTGGCGTTCTGCGTTCCCGGAGCCTCGCCTTCGAAGAGGGCACGCCAGGAGTCGTCCACCGATGTCGGGTCGGCCGCCCACAGGTCGCGCATCTCGTCGAGGACCCAGGCGTTGGCGCCCAACTCGTCGCTTGCCTCGGTACGAGTCCTGTCGCTCATGTCGAACGATCCTACTTCCCCGCCGGGATTTGGCCGGCGTGTGCGGGTCTTCAGCTGGCGGGCCGCACGCCGATCGTCGGGCCCGCGTCTGCTGCCGGTATAGGGTCGGCGTGTGCGGGTCGTCACCTGGAACGTCAACTCGTTGAAGGCACGCCTGAGCCGGGTGCAGCGCTGGATCGAGTCGTTCTCGCCCGATGTGGTGTGCCTGCAGGAGACCAAGCTCGCCGACGACGCCTTCCCGGCCTTGGCCTTCCAGGCGCTCGGCTACGACTGCTTCCATCACGGCGAGGGACGCTGGAACGGCGTCGCGGTGCTGAGCCGGGTGGGGCTCGAGGATCCAGTGGCCGGATTCGGCGACAGCATCGAGCCGGATCCCGACGCCCGGCTGGCCTGGGCCACCTGCGGGGGCGTCCGGGTGGCGTCTTGCTACGTCCCCAACGGCCGGGCCATCGGCCACGACCACTACCACTACAAGCTCGACTGGCTGAGCCGTCTGCGGGCTTCGCTCGACACCCAGGCCGACCCGGGCGCGCCCGCGGTGGTGTGCGGCGACTTCAACGTCGCCCCCGATGACCGAGACGTGTACGACCCGGCAGCCTTCACGGACACCACACATACCAGCGGTCCAGAGCGGGACCGGCTGGCCGGCCTGCTCGAGTGGGGCCTGATCGACATGTTCCGCGAGCACCACACCGATGAAGGACTGTTCACGTGGTGGGACTACCGGGGAGGCGACTTTCACAAGCGCAAGGGGATGCGCATCGACCTCGTGCTGGGGACCCGTCCAGTGGCCGACGCAGCCAGCTATGTGCTCATCGACCGCAATGAGCGCAAGGGTCCCAAGGACGACCCGCCCAGCGATCACGCCCCCCTGTTCGTTGATCTGGAATTGGATGGAGGCAGCCGGCCGTGCTGACGCCCCTGGGCGAGCACGAGCTGCTCGTCTTCTGGACGCAGCTGCTGGTGCTCGTGGTGGCGGCCCGCGCCGCGGGCTATGGGATGCGCAGGGTCGGGCTGCCCTCGGTGATCGGCCACCTGGCCGCCGGGGTGGTGCTGGGGCCATCGGTTTTCGGCCAGGTCTGGCCCAGCGGCTTCGACTGGTTCCTGCCGCATTCCGAGATCTCCTCGGGCGCCTTGTTCGCGGTCACCTGGCTCGGGGTTGCCCTGCTGCTGGTCACGGCCGGATTCGAGACCGACCTCGCGCTGATACGGCGCCTCGGCCGAGCCGCTGCGCTGGTGACCGGGTTCAGCCTGGTCGTGCCGCTGGCCGCCGGGCTGGTGACTGGCCTGCTGTTGCCGGAGGACTTCGTGGGCGGCGGCGCCGACCGGACCGTGTTCGCGCTGTTCGTCGCGGCGGCGCTGTCGGTGTCGGCGCTGGCGGTGATCGCGAGGATCCTCTCTGAGCTGGGCCTGATGAGGCGGGACTTCGGCCAGATCACGGTGGCTGCGGGCATGGCCAACGATGTGGTCGGCTGGGTGATGCTGGCCGTGTTCGCAGGGTTCGCGACCGTGGGCGAGGTGTCGGTCACCGGCACGCTGCGGACGGTGCTCGGCCTGGCCGCCTTCCTGGCGCTGGCCATGACGCTGGGCCAGCGAGCTGTCGACGCCAGCCTGCGTACGGTCCGGCGCGACGGCCCCAACCTGCGGGGCGCGCTCGGCATTGCGGTGGTCACCATGCTGGTGTTCGGCGTGGCCACGCAGGCACTGGGCATCGAGGCTGTGCTCGGAGCCTTCGTGGCGGGAGTGGTGCTCAACCGCTCGCGGTTCCAGCAGCACGAGGTCGTCCACCACATCGAGTCGCTGACCAACGCCTTCCTTGCTCCGGTGTTCTTCGCCACGGCCGGGCTGAGGGTCGACCTGTCGCTTCTGGGAGAGGGCCGGGCGATGGTGTGGGCAGTCATTGTGATGGCCGTCGCCATAGTGGCCAAGTTCGCGGGCGCCTTCATCGGCGCGAGGCTCGCAGGCCAGTCGCAGCGGGCTGCGGTGGCTCTGGGAGCGGGGCTCAATGCCAGGGGCGCGCTGGAGATCGTGATCGCTTCGGTGGGGCTGTCGCTGGGGGTGTTCAGCGAGACCGCATACACGGTGATCGTGATAGTGCCCCTGGTGACGTCGGTGTTCGCCGCGGTCAGCCTGCGGCTCGCGGTGCGCGACTGGATGGGTTCTCCCGATGAGCGCGAGCGGCTCGAGCGCGAGCAGGCTCTCAGCCGGAACCTGGTCGTCCGCTCGTCCCGGCTTCTGCTGCCTTCGAGGGCTGAGCCCGCTTCCATCGCGGCCGCCCAGCTCATGCACTTCGCGTGGCCGGTGCAGGTGCCCGCCACGGTGATCTCGGTGACCGCCGACAGCGGATCGGGCGCATCGTACGGCCCCGACGGCTCAACTGGCGACCGGTGGCCCGACATAACCGTCATCCGCAACGTTCTTGACGGGCGCGCCGTCGACCACCGGCAGGTGCGCGTGGCCAGCCCGGCCGGCGCCGTCGTTGCGTCCGCCATTGTGGCTGAGGCCCGTCTGGGCTACGGGGCGATATGCGTCGGCGTGGCCGGCCGCCACGAGGGCCAGCTGTACTCGCCCATGGTCGACGAGCTGCTGCTCCACACGTCGCTCCCCGTGGTGATCGTCCGGAGAGCCGAGGGTCTCGAGACGTCGCTGCCGGGCGCCTTCACCCGAGCCGTGGTCCCCGTCACCGGTACGCGGTCCTCCACGGCCGCCCAGGAGGTTGCCTTCGGTGTGAGTGGCCAGCTCGGCACCGAGGTGGTCCTGACCCACGTGGTGCAGCGCCAACGTCCCCAGTTTCCGATGCTCCCCGCCCGTCTGGCTCGCGGCAAGCTGGCTTCCCGCGTGCTCCGCGAGGATCGCAGCGAGTCGGCGCGACGGGTGGTTGATTCCCTCATGGAAGCGGCCAGGGCGCGCGGCGCGGAGATGGGCGTGGATTCCCGCACCCTGGTCCAGGAGGGGCCGTCGGCGGCGTCGACCCTGGTGTCCGTAGCTGAGGAGCAGGATGCGGATCTGGTGGTGTTGGGAGTATCCCTGCGCAATGTGGACGGCCGCCCCTTCCTCGGCCACACCGTCGAGACCGTGCTGGAGCGCTGCTCCGCCAACGTCGTGGTGGTCGCCATGCCCCGCGCCGAGCCCGGATAGCCCGGGCGGCCCATCCGCTCGGCCTCTAGCGGCAACGCGGATAGGTATCACCGCTTCGCGCCGAAGCGTTGTGTTTCCCGCTCCTGTTCGCTGCGCTCACGGGCCGCTCGGGCCACGGCCTCGCTATGCGGCCCGCGTGATTCTTCGTGATCTGCGGCCTATCCGCTCGGCCTCTCAGCGCTCTCGTCGGGCTTGGAGCTCTTGCCGGACCCGGGCGATGGCCTCCCGGGGGTCGACGGCGCCGGGGCCGGGACCGGCGGCTTCGGTGATCGCCTTCAGCCACGGCGACGCCTGCCTGTCGACGGTGTTGCCTCCCAGGTCGCGGCGGTCGCACCACAGAAGGTGCACTTCCTGCTCGGCCCGAGTGACCGCCACATGGAGCAGGCGTCGCTCCTCGGCTAGCGCCGCCGCGGTGCGGGCGTGGGCGATGGGGACGAACCCCACCTCCAGGCCGACGAGGTGAACGATGGGCCACTCCAGTCCCTTGGCGGCGTGGAAGGTCATCAGATCGACGCCGTCTGACGATCCTGACAGCCGGTTGTCGTACCGCAACGCGGTGGTGAAGGAGTCCACTGTGGAGTCGGGGTCGAGAGACAGGTGGTCCTGGGCGAACTCCAGGAAGGTCTCTATGTTGGTGCGGGCTTCGGGCGTGCTTGGGGGCTGAGGCGTCGCGGTCGGCCTCTCTGAAGCTGCTCCGGTGGTGCTGGGGTCGAGAAGCTGCTGGCGAGTGTCGGCCACGCAGGCAGCGAGGTTCGCATCGCGGGGCCAGGCCCCGAGCATCGCAGTGATCTCGGGCCGGCGGATGAGGCTGCCCTCGCCCGCGGCGGCCACCGGGATGTTCTGGCGCAGCAGCGCCCGGCGCAAGGGCTCGAGCAGCGCATTGGTCCGGGCCAGCACCGCCTGCCGGCGCCAGGGCGCACCGGGCCGGTGGCACTGTCGTAGGGCCCGGGCCAGCACCGCGGCCTCGTCGTCCCCGTCGCACACCGTGATCGTCGGCTCGCCCCCCGGCGGCCGCACCGCCGGCTGGGGCGAACGGGCCAGGACTCGGCCCGCGGCGGCCAGCACCTCCGGCGTGGACCGGAAGTTCGTGCGCATGTGCAGCACCGCGCAGCCCCGCAGATGCTTGGCGACGTTGTTGATCAGTTCGGGATCGGCGCCGTTCCATCCGTAGATGGCCTGGTCGGGGTCGCCGACCACCACCAGCGTCGAGTCCGGCCCCAGCCACGACCTCAGCAGGGCGAACTGCAACGGGTTGATGTCCTGGAACTCGTCCACGAGCACGTGCTGGTGGAGCCAGCGGTGGGCCGCGGCGTGCGTGGGCTCGGCCGTCATCAGCTCCAGGGACCGGGACAGCACGTCGTCGAAGTCGAGCATCCGGCGTTTGCTCTTGGCCGACTCGTAATCGGCGTAGAACTGGGCGAAGCGGTCGGCTCGGCCTAGGGGGGACCGCCGGCCCGCAGCCTGTGCCGCTTGCGGGTATTTCTCCGGGGTCACGAGTCGGGCCCGGCACCAGCCGATCTCGTTGGCGAATTCGATCCGGGCGGCGCGGTCGGCCTTGGGCCGCAATTCGGTGATCAGAGCACCAGCGTTCTCGAGGATCCGAGGTGGGCGCCTTCCGGAGTCGGCGGCGTACCGGCGGAGCTGTGCGAGCGCAACCGCGTGGAAGGTCCCCGCTCTGACCTCGTCATTGAGCCCGAGCCTGCGCAGGCGGGCCCGCAGCTCGCGGGCCGCCCTCCTGGTGAACGTGACCGCGAGGGTGCGCCGGGGATCGGCCCGGCCCTGGATTGCATGCCAGGCAATGCGGCGAGTGAGAACCCGCGTCTTGCCGGAGCCTGCGCCGGCAATGATGCACATGGGGGACGCCTCGGTTGTTACCGCGTCGCGCTGTTCGGGAGTCAAGCCGGCGAGCAGCGGGTGTTCGGCGTCGGCCACAACTCGACCCTAGAGGCCGAGCGGATTGGGCCGCGCCGGCCTCGGTACTGTCTTGGCGGTGTTCATGATCGATGCAGCCCGCTTCGAGCGGCTCGTGGGCGAGGCCCTCGACTCCTTGCCGTCAGCGTTGGGCGAGATGATGGAGAACATCGTCGTGATGGTGGAGGACGCCCACGCCGACGAGGATCTCCTCGGTCTCTACGAGGGGGTTCCCCTCACCGAGCGGGAAGACTACGGCGGTCTGGCCATGCCCGACCGGGTGACCGTGTACCGGCTGCCGATCTGCCAGATATGCGACACCGAGGAGGAGCTGCTCGAGGAGATAGCGGTCACTGTCATCCACGAGGTGGCCCACCACTTCGGCATCGACGACGAGACCCTCCACCAGCTCGGCTGGGACTGACCGCGGCGGCCAGCGGCCGGCCGCCGGTCCTCGGCGTCGCCTCGAGCGGGTTCGTCTAGGCAGGTCCCCCCGGGCGGGGATAGCGGCTGCGGGGGCCCGCTTCGGCCCAATCCATGTGGGTGCGGACGTACTCATTGGCCGGGTCGCGCACTGGGTTGTAGTCCCACGAGTGCCTGGCGCCGGCCTCGGCCGCGGCATGCAGCACCCGGCGAGAACGCTGTGAACGCAGAACCCGCTCGCGGATCTCGGCGCTGTCCCAGCGCTCGGCCGTCTCGGCGGCGAAGGCGGTGGCCACCTCCGCGCAGTCGGGATCCTGCGCGAGGTTGGTGCGCTCGTGCGGGTCGGCCTCCACGTCGTAGAGAAGGGCGGGGTCGCTGTCGCAGTGGATGTACTTGTGGCGTCCCCGCCGGATCATGAACACCGGATGCGAGGTCATCTCGGCCATGTACTCGCCGGTGGTCTCGTCGACGGGGTCGGCACCGCCGGTGGCGAGCTCCCACAGGCTGCGCCCCGCGATCGGGGCGCCGAGCTCGGGCCGGGCTCCGCCGCCGGTGGCGATGTCGAGCAGGGTGGGCAGCAGGTCCAGGTGCGAGCAGACGTTGGCGACGCCGCGATCGGCCACGCCGGGCCCGGCCATGATCAGCGGCACCCGGGCCGAGCGCTCGAAGAACGACATCTTGAAGAACGTGCCCCGGTCGCCGAGCATGTCGCCGTGGTCGCTGGTGGCGATGATCACGGTGTCGTCGATGCGTCCCGTCTCGCCCAGCACTCCCACCAGCCGGCCGATCCAGGAGTCGAAGTAGCTGGTGTTGGCGTAGTAGCCGTGGCGGGCCTTGCGGCACTGGTCCTCCGTGTAGCCGACGGTGTCGGCCTCGATGCCTCGGCGGATGCGCCGGGTGTGGGGGTCCAGCGCGTCGTCGGAAATCGGTTCGGGCAGGTCGATGTTGTCGTGGTCGTAGAGGTCCCACCACTCGGGCCGGGCGACGTAGGGGTCGTGGGGGTGGATGAAGGACGCCACCAGGAACCAGGGCCGCTCGTCGGCGTCGCGGGCCAGGTCGTAGAGGCGGCGCACCGCTGCGAACCCGACCTCTTCGTCGTAGTCGATCTGGTAGGTGGCCAGCGCCTGCCCCGCCTCCGAGAGGCTGGCCATGTTGTGGTACCACTTGCCGATGCGCTCGTCGGGAGCGTCCCAGTTGGGGGTCCAGGCGAAGTCGGCCGGGTAGATGTCGGTGGTGAGGCGCTCGTCGAAGCCGTGGAGCTGGTCGGGCCCCACGAAGTGCATCTTCCCCGACAGGCAAGTGCGGTAGCCGGCCAGCGCCAGATAGTGGGCGACGGTGGGCACCGACGCCGGGAACTCCGCGGCGTTGTCCCATGCACCGATGGCGGAGACGGGCTGGCCCGACAGCATCGAGAAGCGGGCCGGGGCGCACAGCGGGGAATGGCAGTACGCCGCGTCGAAACGAGCGCCCCGCTCGGCTAGGGCCTCCATCGCCGGGGTGCGCACTAGCGGGTGGCCGTAGGCGCCGGTGAAATGCGGCGCCAGTTGATCGGCCATCAGGACCAGGATGTTGGGGTGGCTCATGGCCAGACGCTAATGGTCGGTATCGATCTCGGCGGCTGGAGACCTCTGGTTGCGTCGATCCCCCGCCTGCAGTTCGGCCGGCATCGGTTGCGCGAGTCGGCTCGGGGTCCGCGAGCGCTCGAGCCACGGTGTGTACGTTGCGGCCGTTCTACCGCCTGCATGCGCTCAGGAGCCGTACATGAGCCTCACCAACGACTATCGCCTTCGCGTTCCATGCCGATCGGCCCCGGTTCGGCAGGCCCGTCGCCTCGCTGGCAGGCGCATCTTGGCCTGCGTGACTGCCGCCTGCCTGTTGGCGCCCCTGGCGTTCGCGGGCGTCGCGACCGCGCAAGTCCAAGAAGACTTCGACCGGCACGCCCTAGTCGCGCTCTTCGACGGCACCGACGGCAGCAGCTGGGATCGCCAGGACAATTGGGGCTCGGAACTGCCGCTGGACCAGTGGTACGGCGTAACCACCGATGCCGCCGGCCGCGTGACACGACTGGACCTGTCATCCAATGGTCTGTCGGGCGAGATTCCCGACGAGATCTCCTATCTGACGGACTTGAAACACCTGAATCTCGGCGACAACGAGATCTTCGGCGAGATTCCCGTACTGGTCGGCAAGCTGCGCAAGCTGGAGGTCCTGGATCTCCAGAACAACAGGCTGGACAGGCAGATACCCGACACCCTCGCGGAGCTTGACCAGTTGGAGGTGCTGGACCTCAAGCACAACGGGCTCTGGGGGGCGATGCCGGAACTCGGCAACTTCGCGGGTCTTCGCGCGCTCCGCATCATGGATCTGCGGGGCAACAGGCTGTCGGGAGAGATTCCTGAGTCTCTCGGCAATCTGAGCAGCCTGACGCGCCTGGTGATGAGCGACAACAGGTTTTGGGGGGAGATCCCGGCGGGGCTGGGCAGTCTCGGCCATCTGGTATGGCTTGATCTGAGCCGCAACAGGTTGTCGGGGGAGATGCCGGCCGAACTCGGCGACCTGCAGGGCCTGACGTTGCTTGATCTGAGCGGCAATTTGCTGTCGGGGGAGATCCCAGCCGAACTGGGCAGCCTCAGCGAACTCAGGAGGCTCAGCCTCGGGAGCAACCGGTTGTCCGGCGAGATTCCGGCGAGGTTCGGTTTGCTTTCCCGACTTGAAGACTTGAGTCTCAGCCTCAACCGTCTCTCGGGCGAAGTTCCCGCGAGTCTCGGCCACTTGTTCGAGCTGAGACTTCTCGGGCTCGGGCACAACGAGCTGTCGGGGAACATTCCCGCCAAGTTGGAGCAACTCCACAATCTGCGGCATCTGTGGCTCGAGGACAATGACCTGTCGGGCCCGATTCCCGCTGAGCTGGGCAACCTCGTCGAGCTGAGGGACCTTCGGCTCGAGGACAACGACCTGTCGGGCCCGATTCCCGCTGAGCTGGGGAGGCTGTCACGGTTGGAGCGGCTGCACCTCCAAGGCAACTCGCTGTCGGGCGAGATCCCGCCGGCTCTCTCCGACTTGGAGCGCCTGAGGGAGATGGACCTGGAGGGGAACCTGGTGTCGGGGGAGATTCCGCCGGGACTGGCCTCGCTCAGGAACCTGGAACGCTTGAATCTCAGCGACAACTGGCTCTACGGTGAGATCCCCTCCCAGATCGCGAACCTCGAGAGGCTGCGGCTCCTGCGGCTGGACGACAACGAGCTGTCGGGCTTGATCCCCGCTGGCATCGGCCGCCTCGCGAGCCTGACGGAACTCAACCTGGGCAACAACTCGCTGTCGGGAGCGATCCCCGCAGGGATCGGCAAGCCGACCAAGCTGACGGAACTGGACTTACAGCACAACCGACTGTCGGGTGAGATCCCCCATGAGGTCGGCAAGCTGACCTCACTGAGGATCCTCGACCTGAGCGGCAACCGGCTTTCCGGGCCGATCCCCGAGAGCCTGGCCGGGCTTTCGAGCCTCACCCACCTGATGCTGCGCGAGAACCGGCTGGCCGGTGAGATCCCGGAGTCGCTGAGCCATCTCGGCAGCCTCGAGTGGCTGGACCTCAGCCGCAACGAACTGTACGGGGAGATTCCGCGGGGACTCGGCGACATCTGGAGCCTCGAGGCCCTGTATATGAGCTTCAACCACCTCGATGGCGAGATCCCGCCCGAGTTCGGCAACCTGTCAAACCTCAGGATCCTGAAGGCCCGATACAACCGGCTGTCGGGCGAGATCCCGGCTGAGCTGGGCAATCTCGGCAATCTCAGGCGACTCAACCTGTGGCACAACCAGCTGACTGGCGAGATCCCGGCTGAACTCGGGAGCCTCGTCAACCTGACCCGGCTGGACCTCGACGACAACGAGCTGTCGGGGGAGATCCCCGCAGAGCTGGGCAACCTCACGCTGCTGACAGAACTGTGGCTCAGGGGCAACGACCTGTCCGGCGAGATTCCGCCTCAGCTCGGTCGCCTGACGAAGCTGCGGCGTCTGTATCTCGACAGCAACCGGCTCTCCGGCGAGATTCCCGCCGAATTCGGCAGCCTGGAAGGTCTCAGGCGCCTGTGGCTGCACGACAACGAGCTGTCCGGCGAGATCCCAGCGGCGCTCGGCGATCTGACTGGCTTCGATCAGATTCTCCTCGGCGGCACCAACACGCTGAGCGGGTGCATCCCCGCGACCTGGGAGCCGCTCGACACCCTGGCCGACGACCTGGACACGCTGGGCCTGGAGTTCTGCACCGCGTCGTAGCGAGCCGGGGCCGCAGTAGGGGGCGCCGGGCTCAATCGGGGCCGCGGAGGCGGTTCCAGGTGATCGAGACGTTGAGGAAGAAGTTGGTGACCGTGGCCACGGCCAGACCGATGCCGTTGTTGATGGCGACAGCCACGTCGATATTCGTCGACTCGGTGGGGAAGCCGTTGCGGTGCAGCAGCTGGAACACAGCCAGCTGCACGAACACGCCCACGACTGACACGGCCTGGAACAGCAACAGCCCGCCCAGCAGCCCCCAGCGGTGGTAGCGCCGGTCGTAGAACGTGAAGTAGTTGTTGGCCACGAAGTTGGTGAGGATGCTGGCCTGGATGCCAGCCAGAGCGGAGACATAGATCGGGTTCAGGTCGGGTGTGATGCCGAGGCTGACTGTCGGGAGGCCGGCCAGCTCTCCGAGGCCGTACACCGCGAGGCTCACCGCTACCCCGCTGGCGCCCACGAGGCAGTACTTGACGAACAGCGGCGAGACCGCGGCACCCAGGCGAAGTGCCAGCGCGTTGACCAGGTCGTCGAGCAGGACCGCTCCCGACAGCTTGGTCTCGCCTCCGCCCCGAGGCCGGAAGTCGTAGCCGACCTCGGTCACGGCGAGACCCTCGCTGCGGGCCAGGAAGGCCCACAGGATCTTGTACTCCCGCAGTCCGCGGCTGATCCTGGGCGCGGCCCGCTCGTAGAGGCCCCGGCTGACTACGAAGAAGCCGCTGAGCGGGTCGCTGGTGCGGCGCAGCCGCGGCAGCAGGCGTCGCACCAGCGCGGTGCCCGCCGCGGTCACCCATTGACGCATCCTGGCTCTGTCGCCGAACGATCCGCTCTCGCCCGTGCGGGTGCCCACGCAGACGTCGGCACCGCCCTCCAGCACGGACCGCGCCATGTCCGGCAGCACCGACTCGTCGTGCTGGAGATCGCCGTCGATCACGGCAAGGGCGTCGCCCTCCGCGGCTGCCATCCCGTCGAGGACCGCCGAGGCCAGCCCCCGCTCGCCGATCCGCCGGATCACCCGCACGGCCGGGTCGTCCGCGCCGTGGCGGCGGGCCAGTTGCCAGGTGCCGTCGGGGCTGTCGTCGTCGACGATGATGATCTCGTGGGGCTGGCCGCCGAGGACCCGTCGCAGCCGGTCGATCACCTCGACGATGTTGTCGGCCTCGTTGTAGGTCGGAACGATCACCGAGACCCGCATCACCGCGACGCTAGAGGCCCCGGGCCCAGATGCATGACCTGGCTTCGCGCGCCGTGGTGGCATATAGTCACTGGTGACAACCGACCGGGGAGCTCGGGGCAGCCGGGCTGAGAGGGCACCCACGCGATTGCAGCGGTGACGACCCGTCGACCTGATCTGGGTAATGCCAGCGGAGGAAGACCATGAATCGCACCCGTTTTCCAGTTTCGACCCACTCCCGCGCGCCGGGCCGCAGGACCGGGATCCGGCCAGGGCCCAGGGCCTGTGGCGCACTCGCCGCGGCTGCGGCCCTCGTCCTGCTCGCCGCGGCCTGCAGCGGTACCGACGTCGGTGAACCGACCGGCGGGCCGCAGTCGGACGGCGGGTCGGTCGCGAGCACCGAGACCGAAGGAGCGTCGAAGGAGGCCACCGGCCCCACGGAGGACGAGATGGCCGCGCCCACGGACGAGCCGGCTGTCACCAACGGCTCCGACGACGCCGCAGGGAGCGAGGCACCTGAGAGCGCCCAGCGCGCAGACGAGACGGTTGCCGAGGGCGACGACCTCTCCGGCACCACGGTGACGCTGCTCACCCACGACTCGTTCAACGTGTCGCCGGAGACCCTCGAAGCCTTCACCGAGTCCACCGGCATCAAGGTGGAGCAACTGGCATCAGGCGACGCGGGCGTGCTTGTGGCCCAGGCCTGCCTCACCGCGGGCGAGCCCCTGGGCGACGTGCTGTTCGGCATCGACAACACCTTCCTGCAGCGGGGACTCGATTGCGGCATATTCGAGTCATACGCGTCGCCCGGACTCGCTGACGTCCCCGACCATTTTGAGCTCGACGGAGAACACCGTGTAACTCCCATCGACTTCGGTGACGTATGCCTGAACTACTGGGTGGACTCCTTCGATGGCTCGCCGCCCCCACCGTCGTCCCTCGACGATCTGATCGACCCGGCCTATGCCGACATGCTCGCGGTGCAGAGCCCAGAGACCTCGTCGCCGGGTCTGGCCTTCCTGTTGGCCACCATCGCCCGATACGGCGACGACTGGGAGGACTACTGGGTCGCCTTGCGCGACAACGGCGTGTCGGTGTCCGCCGGCTGGGAGGACGCCTACTACGGGGAGTTCATCGCGGGGGGCGGCGATCGCCCGGTCGTGGTGTCCTACGCGTCCAGCCCGCCTGCTGAGGTGATCTTTGCTGATCCGCCGGTTGACGAGCCGCCCACGGGCGTGGTTACCGCCAGTTGCTATCGCCAGATCGAGTTCGCGGGCGTGCTTGCGGGCGCGGACAACCCTGGCGGCGCCCAGGCCCTGATCGACTTCATGCTCACCCCGACCTTCCAGAACGACGTCCCGCTCAACATGTTCGTGTTCCCGGTGATCAGCTCAGCCACCCTCCCCGAGGCATTCGCGGAGCACGCCCAGATCGCGGAGGACCCGCTCATCCTAGATCCCGCCGAGGTCGAGGCTCAGCGCAACGCCTGGACCGACCGATGGGTCGAGATCGTCCTGCGCTGACGTCCCCAGCCTGAGTCCCCGCCCCATGCCCGCCGCGGCCCGGCTCACCAGGGGCCTCACCGGCGCGCTGCCCGCCGTGGCGGTGGGCGCGTTCATGGTGCTGTTCTTCGCCTGGCCCATCGCCGGTGTGGTCTCCAGGGGCCTCGGCGGGACCAACCCGGCCGCGGTGCTGGGCGACGTGCTCGGCTCTGCGTCGAACCGTTCGGTGATCTGGTTCACCCTCTGGCAGGCGGCCGTCTCCACTGTGCTCACGGTGGCCGTTGCCCTGCCGGCCGCGGGGGCCATGGCTCGCCTGTGCTTCCGGGGGCAGCGGCTGGTGCGGGCGCTGGCGACCGTGCCGTTCGTGCTGCCGACTGTGGTGGTGGCGGCCGCCTTCGAGGGGCTCTTCGACCGGTTCGGCCTCGCGGGGGGCGGCGCCGTGAGCCTGCGCCACACGGTGTGGGCCATCCTGATGGCCCACGTCTTCTTCAACTACGCGGTGGTGCTGCGAACGGTGGGAGCCCATTGGGCCGCCCTCGATGCCAGGGTGGAGGACCAGGCCAGGGTGCTAGGGGCGTCGCGCCCCCAGGTGTTCCGCCGGGTGGTCCTGCCCCGGCTGGCGCCGTCGATCGCGGCCGCCTCCGCCATCGTGTTCCTGTTCTCGTTCACGTCCTTCGGCGTGGTGCTGGTCTTGGGCGGCCCCGCTCGCGCCACCATTGAGACCGAGATCTACCGGTACGCGGTGGTCAGGCTCGACCTCGCCACCGCGGCGGCCCTCGCGGTGGTGCAGCTGGGAGCGGTCGTCGCGCTGGTGGTCGTGTCCAACGCGCTCGAGCGGCGGCGGGCCGTGGCCGAGCCGGTCTGGTCGCCCGCCGCCGCGCCCCGGCGCCGGGGGCCGGGACTGGTCGCGAACCTGGCTGTCATGGCCCTGCTCTTGGGGCTGCCGGTTGCGGTATTGGTGGAGCGCTCCCTGGCGGCGGGCCGCGGCGGCGGCTACACGCTGCGCAACTACACGGCCATGGGCGAGCGGGTCAACCTGCTGCCCGACACTGCCCTGGCCGCGCTGGGCAACTCGCTCATGTTCGCGGCGCCGGCCGCGGCCCTGGCCTTGCTGGTGGGCGGAGCGGCCACCCTGGTGGTGATACGTGCGGGCCGCGGGAGCAGCCGCCGGATCGGGCGGGCCTTCGACATCGGCCTGACGCTGCCGCTGGGCACGTCCGCGGTCACGGTCGGGCTGGGGTTCCTGCTTGTGCTCAACCGCCCGCCCATTGATATCCGCACGTCGTTGCTGGTTGTGCCCATCGCCCACGCGGTGGTGGGGATCCCGTTCGTCGTGCGCACGCTGGTGCCGATGCTTCGCACCATCAATCCTCGGGTCCGGGAGGCCGCGGCCGTCCTGGGCGCGTCGCCACGCCGGGTCCGCCGCGAGGTGGACCTGCGGGTGGCCGCCCGCGGCGTGGCCGTCGGGGCCGGATTTGCCTTCGCGGTGTCGCTGGGAGAGTTCGGAGCCACGTCGTTCATCCCCCGCCGGCCCGAGACGCTGACTGCCCCGCTGGCCCTGTTCCGGCTGCTGGGCACGCCGGGAGAGGCCCTCCGCGGCCAGGCCATGGCGCTGGCGGTGGCGCTCATGGCGCTGACCGCTGTGGCAGTCTTCGTCATGGACCTGTGGGGCGACGCCCGCCGGGGAGTGTTCTAAGCCTGGATCCACCGGTGGGGTTGTGGTTGGTGGCGGTGTGGGGCTGGTTGGTGCCGTGTCGGTGGTTCTGTTGGGGTGGGCGGCTGTTGGGGCGTGTTGGGTCGGGGGTTGTGGTGCTGGCGGGTTGGTGGCGCTGGGGGTGCTTGTTGGCTGCGCCGGGCCGGGCCGGGGGGTCAGATGAGCAGGGGCAGGTTGCGCAGTTGTTGCAGGGCGGTGGTGAACGCTGTGGCCCAGGGCCAGTTGAGGGGCAGGCGCAGTCTGTTGCGGCGGCTGTGGTTGACGCTGCGGCCGGGGATTGTGAGCAGCCGCGCTCGGACGGTGGCGGCGGCGGTGAGCTGTCGGCGGGGGTGGGCTTTGCCGAGGCGGGCTGTCCATCGGGCGATGTTGTGCGCGAACGCGGCGCAGGCGAGCCAGGCGGCGTTGGCGAAGAAGCTGCCCGAGGGACAGTGGCGCAAGCCGTTGGCTTTGAGGTCACGAATGGCGAGTTCGACTCTGGCGTGGGCTCTGTGGTAGGTGTCGGCGGCTTCGGTGTCGAGGTCGTCTCGGTCAGTTATGAAGCAGTGGTGGCGCCAGTCGGGCCACAGCTTCGCCTGGGCGCCTGTGAGCAGGCTGCGGCGCACCACCAGGCGCAGCTCGCGGGGCCCTTTGCCGTCGCGGCGGCCGGTTTCTATGAGGGTCTCAGCGACCTGCGCCACCCCGCCGCGGGTGTAGGGGATCGGCTTCCAGGCCCTCTCTTCGATGGCCTCTATGGCGGCCTTGACCTTGGAGTTCTGCGGGATCGTGATCGAATAGGACGCGCCGCGGGCCACCACGGCGTCGATGACGTCGTAGCTGAAGAACCCCGCGTCGGCGCGCACCGTGAGCGCCGTGTCGGGCGCCAGCCGTCCCAGACGCGCCAGCGTCTCGACGATGAAGCGCTTGGTGCCTCGCTGGGAGGATCCCGACCGCATCCGGGCATGCAGCACCTCGCCGGTGTCGTCTCTGACCGCCACCAGCGGGTGATAGCCCAACACGGCTGTGTGGCCGTAGGCGGCGCCGCCTTTGCTGTGGCCGTGCACCTCACAGATCGTGGAGTCCACATCCATGGTCATCTCGGCCACAGCAGGCGCCGCGCCCACAGACCACGCCCTGCCCAAAGCCAGCTCGCCGGCGCGGTCGAGCTGGCGCACATGGCCCCACATAAAGGACCGCAGCCACGTCCCCACAGTCGACGGCGCCGACACCGCGAACGGCAACACGACGTCCGCCGAGCCGGCCCGCAGCCGCTCGGTGTCGTCGATGAACGAACCCCCCACAAGCATCGACGCCACCACGCTCAGCGCCTTCGCCCCGGATCCGCGGCCCGCTCCAGGCGGGCGCACCGCCCCATCGATGAGCGCCTCCAACCCGAGGCGATCCATCACCGTGCCCGCCAGCAACAACCCGGCGTCGGCCACCAAAGACCCGTCGTCGAACACCGCCTCGATCTCGTCGATCCCGCCCGCTACACTGCTCACAGGAAGTGCCTCCTCACGTGGCCAGAACGACCGTCGTAACCAACGTCATTCTCCCACGTCAGGAGGCCTTTCTGGTGGACGCGCCAACCCCACGGACCTCACCGAACCGGTGGATCCAGGCTAAGAGGCCGAGCGGATGGGAGCAAACCATGAGGATCGTCGCGAGGCGCCGAGCGAGGCCGTGGCCCGAGCGGCCCGTGAGCGCAGCGAACAAGAGCGGGAAACAACATGCTTCACCGCGATGTGTTAACGCCTATCTAGTGGGCCTCTAGATGCTGACGATCAGCGGCGCCACAGTCGCCTTCGGGAGGGTCACAGCCCTTGACCGGGTCGACCTGGAGGTCGCCACCGGCGAGGTCGTGGCCATCCTCGGACCGAGCGGCTGCGGCAAGAGCACCCTGCTTCGGGCCGTGGCCGGTCTGCAGCCCCTGGACGCCGGCGAGACTCGCTGGGACGGAGAGGACCTGGTCGGCCTGCCGGTGCACCGCCGCGACTTCGGGCTGATGTTCCAGGAGCACGCGCTGTTCTCACACCGGGACGTGGCCGCCAACGTCGGCTTCGGTCTGCGGATGCAGAAGATGGACGCCCTCAGCCGCAGGCAGCGTGTCCGGGAGGTGCTGGCTCTGGTGGGGTTGGCCGGCTTCGAGGAGCGCCAGATCTCGACGCTGTCGGGCGGCGAGGCCCAGCGGGTCGCGCTGGCCCGCTCGCTCGCGCCGGAGCCCCGCCTGCTGATGCTCGACGAGCCACTCGGCTCCCTCGACCGTCCCCGCCGCGACGAGCTCACCGAGGAGCTGCGATCCCTGCTGCGACGCATAGGTGTCACCGTCCTGCATGTCACCCACGACCACGACGAGGCCTTCGCGGTGGCCGACCGGGTGGCAGTCATGCAGTCGGGCCGCATCGCCAGGATCGGCACCCCGTCCGACATCTGGCACGACCCCCGCCGCGCCGAGGTGGCCCGATTCCTGGGCCATCCCAACGTGGTGACCGTCGGCGAGGACGGAGCCGTGCCCTGGGGCCGCCTGCCGGCACCTTCGGGTCCGGCGGTGCTTCGCGCCGACGCCCTCCACCGCGTAGACGGCCCGGTTCCGGGAGGCGACACCATCGTCACGGGAACTGTGGCCGATGTCCGATTCCGGGGCGACCGCTTCGATCTGACCCTGCGCACCGACCCGGGCGACTTCGAGTTGCTGGTGCGGGATCCTCACCCGGCCGCGGTCGGGGACCGGCTCACCTACACAGTCGACCCGGTCAAGATCGCAGGCCTCGAGCCGGGCGAGGCCCAGACGCCGAGCGAATAGGCGCGAATCGCCCGGGCGACGCTGCAACAGTTGCGAATGTAGAACTATCATAGTAATCTGATCCTTGAGATCAAGTTTCATTCATTAGGGTGATTTCCTCGACTCGAGCCTTGTCAACGTGGCTGGCTCCTCACGCAGGGCTGCGGAAGGAGCGGGCTCATGACGAGGGGCGTTCATCCCAAGAAGGAGTTTCGCAAGGCGCTCAAGGAGCTGAGAGCCGCAGGTTGGACGATAGAGACCGCCATCGGTGGTCACAGCCACAGGTGGGGGACGGCGGTTTGCCCCCATTGGCATATCGACCACTCTGGGCGCATGCATCACTGTGTTCAAGGCATTGACGGCACGCCTCGCAATGCGGGCGACCACGCCAAGAGGATTCGCCGAGAATTGCGCAAATGCCAAGAAATGCTAGCAAGATTCGGGAACGAGGAGCAGAACGATGCCTAGAGCTAAGTACGACTTCACGCTGGAGACCCAAGGGCGCAGCGTCTTGGACGAAGATGTGTTCGACGCCCTTCACGAGACTGGGTGCGACGATGCCTTGATCGGCCGTTTGGCCTGGGTCGAGGGCGTGGCATTCACGCGCGCGGCGGACTCCTATTGCGAGGCCATCGGATCCGCCATCGAGGATGTCGAGTCGGTTCCCGGCGTCGCTGTGGCTCGAGTCGTGGCCGATGACGTGACAGTGCCGACCGCCGCTGAAGTGGCAGACGTGAACGCCATGCTGTCCTCGCGGGGCCTCCGCCTCCGCTTCCGGTCCTCTGCGCTAGAACCATTGGAGGCCAAGCCCTCGGCTACGCCATAGTGCCCGTCGCGGTCGGGCGGCGGGGCGGGGACGGGCACCGCAGCTACGTAGCTCCAGACTTCCTCGGCAGTGGTCAGCATGGGCTCTAGGCGGACCTAGATCACCGTTCGAGCCGGGCGTCAGGCCACCGGAGCGCGAGACGCTCCAGTGCGCCGATGATGTTGAAGAAGACGACCCCAGCCGCTGAGGAGAGAGCGATCCCAGCGAACATCAGTCGGGTGTCGAGCCGATAGCTGGCCTGGATGATGACGAAGCCGATCCCTCGATCCGCCCCGGTGAACTCGGCAACGATTGCGCCGATAACGGACAGCGTTGATGCCACCTTCAGGCCGGCGAAGACGTAGGGCAGCGAACTTGGGACACGCACCCGCCAAAAGATCGACCACCTGCTTGCCGAGAGGATGCTCATGAGCTCTACAGCCTGACTGCTGATTGATCGCAACCCCTTGGTTGTGTTGACGAGCACGGGGAAGAAGCAGATCAGCGCGGCGATTATCACCTTCGGAGTGAGCCTGAATCCAAACCAGATCGTCAGCAGCGGCGCTACTGCGACGATCGGCACCGTCTGTAGCACGATCGCCCAAGGAAAGAGCACGCGCTCGATGATCTTGGCATGGACGAACACGATCGCGGCCAGAATGGCGGCGGCGCTGCCGAGGATGAACCCCAGAACCGCCTCGATCATGGTCCAGCGGAGGTCCTCAGCTGCGAGTGACGGCCCCTCGTCGAGCAACTCGCTCCCGACGTCAGATGCGCTCGGGTAGAGATACGCGGGGACGTCTCGGACACTGACCCACAGTTCCCAAGCGACGAGGGCGACGACGAAGACCGCAACTGATGGCAGGGGCCGCAGCACCACGTCGACGATGCGGCTGCGTTCTCGGATGCTGCTCATAGCTGCTGCCGCGCCAACTCGACTTCGTCTTCGATCACGAGGAGGCCCCGCAGTTCGCCCGTCAGTGCCGCAAACTCGGGTTCGTAGCGGATTTCGAGGGTTCGCGGTTTCGGGAACGGGACCTCGGCGATGCGAACGACGCGTCCCGGTCTGGGGCTGAGCACCACGACCCGATCTGCGAGGAAGATCGCCTCCTGAATGCTGTGCGTGACGAAGAGAACGGTTGAGCCAGTCTTCTCACAGACGTCAAGAAGCTGCAGGTTGAGACGGTCGCGGGTGAACTCGTCGAGTGCTCCGAAAGGCTCGTCCATTAGCAGGATCTTGGGGCTGTAGCTCAGCGCCCGCGCGAGCGCGACTCGCTGCTGCATGCCCCCAGAGACTTGGCCAGGGTAGTGGTCCTCGAACCCCTCCAGCCCGACATCGCGCAGCAGCTCTCGGGCCAGGTGCGCGCTGCCAGGTCCGTTGTTGGGGTTCCGGCGACCGAGGACGCGGTCTGGCAACAAGACGTTGCCGAGGACTCGAAGCCATGGGAACAGGGCCGGTTGCTGGAACACGAACCCGAAGTCAACGTCGCGTCTCGCCTGGTCCGGCGTTCTTCCGCCGACGTCCACGCGTCCCGAGGTCGGCTCCAGGAGCCCGCTCACGATCCGGAGCAACGTCGATTTGCCGCACCCCGAGGGCCCGACAAGCGCGACGAACTCCCCAGCGGAGATTTTCAGATCGATCCCATCGAGCGCTGTCACGCCTTGACTGCCCCCGAACTGCATGCCGGCGCCGTCAATCGCGATCCCCCCGCTGGTGGTCATGGCATGCCTTGGTCCGCCTCGTAGCGGGCGATCGCCTCAAGGGCCACGTCGATCGCATTGTCCCAACCCACCACAAGAGCGTGGTTCTTGCTCTCGAAGTCGACATCGCCGGGCTGCATGTAGTTGTAGGACACGGCACAGACCATCGCCGCGAACAGGCCCCTCAAATGGGCGATCGTAAATATCGCCGAACTCTCCATCTCTACATTCAAGATGCGGTGTTTCTGGAGGTCTTCGACGAACTCTGGTGTCTCGGCGTAGAACGCGTCACTTGAGGCGTTGACGCCCACATGCACCCTGAACCCGCGCTCGGCAGCGAGGTCTCGAGCGGCATCGATCAGATGCCGAACGAGGAAGTGATCCGCCACGGCCGGGAACCTCGGGTCGACGTACGCGGCACTGGTGCCGTCAAGGCGCATTGTCGCCGTGTTGATGATCAGATCGCCCTTGGCCATCCCGCGCCGATAGGCGGCGCTGCTGCCGACTCGAATGAAGTGCGTTGCACCCACGTTGGCCAGCTCCTCAACCGCAATGGCCGCGGATGGACACCCGATGCCGGTTGACGTGCCGCTGACCTCGATGCCCTTGTGGTGCCCGGTCACGGTTCGGTACTCGCGATGGAAGGCGATCTCGCGGGGGCAGTCCAGATGATCGGCGATCATGAGCACACGGGCCGGATCGCCCGGCAACAGCACGTACTTCCCGACGTCACCAGGACTCACATGCAGGTGATACTGCCGTGCGTCGAGCGTCATTGCCTTCTTGTCCAGAATCGCCACGAAAGCTCCTCTCGCTGCCGTCCCGAGAACTGCATGGTCGGTGCCGACTCTTGCACCGACCACGCAGTTACCCATGGGGGAGAATCAGAAGCAGTAGTCGTCGTAGACCGACTCTAGATCGATGTCGGCCTCGAGGCCGCCATACTGGCGAAGGACGTCGTCGACGGTTTGCCATCGCTCGTCCGTCATCGTCCCGATCCCGTCAGCGAGCGCGGAATCGGAGAGGACGCTCGGTCGAACCGCCTCGAGGGTGGCCAACTCCTTCTCGGCTGTGAGGTTCTCCGGATCGACGGCCACGACAATGTCGACGGCTTCTTGTGGATTGTCGAACGCGTACTGCCAGCCCCTCGCCAGGGCACGGACCATCCCACATACCGCCTCGGGGTTGTCTTGCCTGTAACTGGTGGTCGTGAAGAGTGCATTGGCTGATGTCTGTACTCCGTAGTCGTAGGGGATGAATACGTCGACGGGAAACCCCTGAAGCTCGGCCAGGATTGGCTCGTTGGTTGAGAACACCGTCAGCAGATCGATGTCACCCTCGAACAGCGGTCTCAGATCGAAGCCGACTGCGACCTGGTTGAGCGAATCCGGATCGACTCCGTTCTGAGTGAGCATGGCCTGGGTGAGCTGCCACGGGCCACCCTCCTGGAAGCCGATCGTGGCGCCCTCGAGGTCGGCCAACGACTCGAATCCCGAGGACTCGAGCGCCATGATCGCACCCGGGTGTGCGTGGAGGTAGGTCGCCACCGTCACGAGGGGAATCTCCTCGGAAGCCGCGAAGAGAAGCGAGTTCGTATCATGCAAGCCGAAGTCGTCCGAGCCCGCGGCCACGAGCGTGATGCTGTTGACGTCGAACCCTCCAGGGTTGATGGTGACGTTCAGGCCCTCCTCGTCGAAGAAGCCCTTGGCCGCCGCGACGTACGAACCCGCGAACTGAACGCTCGGGAACCAAGGCAACCGCAGCGAGACGTCTCGCATTTCTTGAGGGGCCGGATCAGGCTCGGGCTCAGGGGCCGGCTCAGGCTCGGGCTCAGCATCGCTGGAGGCGCCAGCGGCTTCGGGCTCGCTGGGAGCTGACGTATCGTCGTCGCCTCCACATGCCGAAGCCACGATGGCCAGCACAGCCAGAACAGCTAGCCATCTGGTGAGGACTGTCCGCAGGTTCATTGGATTTCCTTTCGGCCCGGCGAAGCGGTGCACTTCAGCCGGGCGGCTCATCGGCAGCCACAAGACCGCCGTATTGTGAGGGTGGTTTGAATCGGTCCCGCTACTTTGCGCTCGCCGTCATCGATGGCGGCACGGAGGGTGACAACCGCCAGCTCTCCCAACTCGCGCGCTGGAAGACGCGTCGACGACAGCGGCGGACCGGCCAACGACGAGAGCGGCAACTCGCCGTAGCCCATGAGGCTCACGTCCTCGGGCACTCGCAGCCGCATGTCCCGTAGCTGCCGCAGAGCGCCCCAGGCGAGGATGTCCCCAGCGCAGAAGATCGCGTCCGGGGGTTCACCGAGCTGCATCAGGCCTGCGGCCGCCTTCGCGCCGGCTCCCAGCGACATGTCGCTCGCTGCAACAACGAGATCGGAATCGAGCTCGAGTCCCGCTTCATGAAGCGCTCGTACATATCCCTGTCGGAGCTGGGAGCCTGAGCTCCATCCGATCGGGGTTGAGGTGTAGGCGACGCGTCGATGTCCGTGGTCGAGGAGATGTCTGGTTGCCTCCAGCGATCCCGCGACGCGATCAACGACGATGTGAGACCCAAAGTCGAGAGCGGCGCTATCGACAAACACCAACGGCCGGAGGTCGGCAGCCGTCGCCAACACTGCCGTCGTCTCGGCGTCATCAGGTGTCTCGTAGTGCATTGCGATCACCCCGTCGACACCGCGGCTCACCAGCTGGTCGACGTACCGCGCCACTGCCCCCGTCTCGTACTGTCGCGTTTGACATATGACGGGAAGCCAGCCCTCGACCGCAGCCGATTCCGCCACCGCCTGGAGGAACTCGGCGTAATAGTCGGAGAACTGAGGCACCATGACGCCGATCATGAATGTGGGGACGCCGACGCGGCCCGAACGCGCAGCACTCGCGTCATAACCCAGTACGACGGCCCGGCTGCCCCGCTGCATCGTGATGACGTCGTCGGCTGCGAGCTGAGCGTAGGCCGCACGCACCGTGTGCACATTGACCCCAAGGTGCTCGGCCAGCTCGCTCAACGCTGGAAGCCGCTCCCCTGCCGCAACGACACCAGCAGCCACCCGTGAGGTCAGCTGCTCCGCGATCTGAGTCGCGAGCGGTGTCCGTCCCGCTCGATCGATACCGAGTCGCAGAGCCAGCAGCTCGCTTGCGTCAGCTCTTCTCATCACCTCAATCTATACTTTGCTAGTTATCTAGTCAAATAGAGAACTAGGTCCAAGGAACAGCGACTCCAAGGGGCGACTTGGACCCGCCACGCTCGCGTGGACCCTGATGTGTGGGCGTCGCGCCTGCCGCCGACCGGCTGTTCAGGCGATCCAGTCGACGGTTAGCCTTTCGAGGTCGGCGGCCTTTGACACGGAGAGGGCAGCCTCGTGGGCTTCGCAATGACCTCGGCCTCGTCGACTTGAGTTGAGTTTGAATCGAGCAAGTTCGCGTGGCGCTCCACGGGGCCCCTCGACAAAGCCGTCAACAAGGGCGGAAGATGCGCTCACGGGCCATTCGGGCGCACGGCCTCGCTGAGTGCTTCGCGACCTCCTGATGAAGTACCGCCTACCCGCTCGGCCTCTATGCCAGCTGCCGGGGTCGAGTTAGGCGGGCTGTGATCCAGGCCCAGACGGCGGCGGCCACGAGCAGCAGGGCGGCGATGCCCGAGTAGTGGCTGAGCGACTGGTAGCCGATCAGCTCGACCAGCGCCCCGGACGACAGACCGCCCACGGCGCCGCCGGTGATCATGACGAAGTCCGCGCCGCCCTGAACCTCCACTCTCTGGCGCACCGGGAACGAGTTGGTCAACAGCGCGCTGCCCGCGATCAGCCCGAAGCTCCAACCCACCCCGACCAGCGTCACGCCGCTGAACAGCCCGGCGCTGTGCTCGGGGTCGGTGTGTCCGGCCAGCTCCGCGCCCACAAACAGGATCAGCCCGCCGAGGGTGATCACGGTGTGCGTGCCCAGCCGGTCGACAAGCCATCCCACGATCGGCGAGAAGGCGTACATCCCGATTATGTGAAGAGAGATCACCTGGCCGATCACCGCGTAGTCCTGGTCTCCGCTGGTCATGTGCAGCGGCGTGGCCGTCATCACGGTCACCATCACCGTCTGCCCCACCAGCATGGCCAGCAGGGCCAGGCGGGCCTCGGGTATGGCTGCGATCCGCCGGACCACCCTCGCTGGCGATGCCGGGCGGGGCGCCTCGGACCCGATCGTGCCGAGCACTTCGAGCGGGTCCGGGCGCAGCCAGGTGTGCGTGATGGCGAGTCCGGCCATGAACATCGCCGAGCTCAGCACATAGGGGCCGGCCAGCTCGGGAAGGCCGATGAATTGCGCAAGATCAGCGACCGGCCCCAGCGCGATCGTCGGTCCTGCGGCCGCGCCGAAGGTGGAGGCCCACACCAGCATCCCGATGGCGCTGGCCCGGCGGTCGTCGGGGGCGAGATCGGCCACTGCGTAGCGGGCGGCCAAGTTGGTGGCCTGGCCTGCACCGACCCCGATGATTCCCAGCACCACCAGCGGATACAGGCTCAACACGGCCGCCAACAGGGCGGTCATCGCTCCCGCCGCGCCGAGCGACCATCCCCAGACCAAGCCCCGCCGCCGGCCCAGGCGGGCCATGCGGCGCGACAGGGGAACCGCGGCGGCCACGCTGCCGATCGACATCGAGCCCGCGGCCAGTGTGGCCAGTGTGGCGCTGCCGGTGATCTCCTCGGCGAGCACCGCTGAGGCCGCGAACGATGCCCCCATGGCCGCGGTCGTGGGGATTACCGAGCCCATCATGACGGCAGTCGTGCGGCGCTGGACCGCGGCGCGGTTGTAGGTCTGTGCGGAGGTCTCAGCCGTCATAGGCCTGTGGGCGCGATGGCTGCAAGCGGCCTGACGGCCTCGCTGAGCGTCTCGCCCATTTCCTCATGAAATTCCGCCTACCCGCTCGGCCTCCAGGCGCATGGGCACATGGAGCATGCCCCAGTCGTCGAACGGCTCTCCCGCGGGCGAGAAGCCCAGTCCGGCGTACCAGTCCGCCAGCCGGGCCTGCGCGTCGAGAATCCAGGGGCCGCTTGTGGTCTGCACCAGGTGGTTGACGAGCAGCCCGCCCAGGCCGTTCTGGCGCGCCGCGGGGTGGGTGACCACCCGGCCGATCTTCGTACCTCCGCCCAAGCCGGCTAGCCCCCGCGCGTAGGCGACCACCGGCAGCTCGGATCGGCCTGCGCTGGTTCCCGGCACCCAGCAGTGACGGGTGGCCGGCTCGGTGTCGCGGCCGTCGAGTTCCGGGTACGGGCATTCTTGCTCCACCACGAACACGTCCATGCGGAGTCTCACGATGTCGTGCCACTCGCGGGCGCTCAGTTCGGAGAAGGCTCGATCCGCGATGCAGGCCACCGGCCGACGCTACCCCGCCGGAATAGCTTCGGATAGCTTGGCGCGAGCATGAACCTGGGATTTGTCGGGCTGGGCCACATTGGGACGCCTTGCGCGCGGCACCTCATCGAGGCCGGACACCGGGTCACTGGCTTCACCGACCGGTCCAGGAGCGCTCATGCCCGCGCTAATTGAGATGGGAACGGCCCGCAACGGTGAGATCGAGATCGCCTTCGAGACCTTCGGCGATGAGGGTGACCCTGCGCTGATCCTGCTCCACGGCCTCGGCTCGAGCATGCTCGTGTGGCACGAGGATCTTTGTGAGGGCTTCGCCGACCGGGGCTTCTTCGTGCTGCGCATGGACCACCGCGACTCGGGCCTGTCCAACGTGCTGCCCGAAGGCACCCGCTACACCCTCGACGACATGTCCGGCGACGCGATCGCGGTGCTCGACGCGGCCGGCTGCGAGCGGGCCGTCGTGTGTGGCTACTCGCTGGGGGGCATGGTGGCCCAGGCCATGGCCGCCGCCTTCCCGGCCCGGGTGGCCGGGCTGGCGTCGATCTCGTCGCACACCGGCGAGGCTGGGGTGGGCGATGCGACTCCCGAAGCCCTCGCGGCCCTGACCGCCCCTCCCGCCGCCACCCCGGAGCAGCAGATCGAGACGGATTTGGCCGGATACCGGATCTGGTCCAGTCCGCAGTGGCGCAACGAAGCCGCCGAGCGGGCGTACCTCGAGCGCAGTTACCGCCGGGCCTGGCACCCCGGAGCGTCGCAGCGCCAGTACAGGGCCGCGGCCCGCAGCGGCAGTCGCGCTGAGGCGCTGCGAAGCCTCGATGTGCCTGCTCTGGTGATCCACGGAAGCGTCGACAACCTCATCGGCCCCGACGCCGGCCGCCGCACCGCCGAGCTGGTGCCGGGCGCCGAGTACCTGGAGATCGAGGGCATGGGCCACGATCTGCCACCCGAGGTCTGGGCCCCGATCATCAGCGCGGTGACCGCGCTGTCGGCCCGGATCGCCTGGTGAGGGCCAATCGCTTCAAAACTTTGTAGTTGTGTGTTGTGGAGGCACCCCCGTTCTTCGGAGAATTCGGGCGACGGGCACCCGCACGACGTAGGCGACCAGCAACGTAAGGGGGCGGCATGGGACCGCTGACAGGAATCCGCGTGATCGAGATAGCCGGCATCGGTCCGGGGCCGTTCTGCGCCATGATGCTGGCCGACATGGGCGCCGACGTGGTCAGGATCGACCGGGCCTCGGCGGTGTGCGGCGGCGACCCGGACCGCCCGCCGCTCGACCTGCTCAACCGGGGCCGCCGATCGATCGGAGTCGACCTCAAGTCTCCCGAGGGCGTCGAGACAGTCCTTGCTCTGGTGGAGGGAGCCGACGCGCTGCTGGAGGGGTTCCGTCCCGGCGTGGCCGAGCGGCTCGGGATCGGCCCCGACGACTGTCTGGCCCGCAACCCCCGCCTCGTGTACGGCCGGATGACGGGGTGGGGCCAGGAGGGTCCTTACGCTTCGGCCGCGGGCCATGACTTGAACTACATCGCACTGGCCGGCGCGCTTCACGGCATCGGCCGTCAGGGCGAGGCTCCGGTCCCGCCCCTCAACCTTGTGGGCGACTTCGGCGGCGGCGGCATGTACCTGGCCTTCGGGATGGCGTGCGCGCTGCTCGAGGCCCGCAGCTCGGACCAGGGCCAGGTGGTCGACGCGGCCATGGTGGACGGCGCCGCCTCGCTCATGACTGGCTTCTTCGGGATGGTTCGTTCAGGCTTCTGGAGCGAAGAGCGCGGCACCAACATGCTCGACACCGGCGCCCACTTCTACAACGTGTACGAGACCGCCGACGGACGGCACATCTCGCTGGGACCGATCGAGCCCCAGTTCTACGCGGAGCTGCGCGAGCGGCTCGGGCTGCACGGACCCGAGTGGGACCACCAGACAGACCGGTTGCGCTGGCCCGAGCTGAAGGTGGCGCTCGCCGCAGTGGTGGCCCAGCGCACCCGGGACGAGTGGTGCGAGCTGCTCGAGGGCACCGACACCTGCTTCGCTCCGGTCCTGTCGCTGGCGGAGGCGCCCGAGCACGCCCACAACCGCGAGAGGGGCACCTTCACCGAAGTGGCCGGAGTGGTCCAGCCCGGCCCGGCCCCCCGATTCGGCCGCACCCCGGGCGCGATCCGCCGTCCGCCGCCCCATGCGGGCCAGCACACCGACGAGATCCTGGCCGAGTTGGACCTCGACGCCGAAACGATCGCCTCGTTGCGTGCCTCTGGATCCGTCGCCTGATGGTCGCCCGGCCGTGAGCGTTGTGGAGTCGGCCTCCGCGGTGGGCGGAGTCCACGACTGGTTCTCCTGGGTCGTCATCGCCTCCAACGCGCTGGCCGGGCTGTGGGCGCTGGGCGCGCACCGGCGGCCCCGGCTGAGGGGCCGCGCCCTGTGGGTGTCCACCGCGGCGGCGCAGGCAACCGTGTTCGTCCAGGCCGGGCTCGGGTCGTGGCTCATAGCCCGGGAGGGGCGCGAGGCCCCCGACCTGCACGCCCTCTACGGGTTCTCGGCGCTGGTGGCGGTCGGCATCGCCTACAGCTATCGCCAGCACCTCCGCGACCACGTCTGGCTGCTCTATGGCTGCACCGGCCTGTTCCTGATGGGTCTCGGCATCCGGGCCGTCATTCTGGATTCAGTCGGCTGAACCTGGCGCGGCAGGGGTACAGCCGCGGCTCACCATGCCCATCCGCGGCTCGGCGGCGCCTGTCGGCTACAACCGGACGAGGCGAGCCGTGCGGGTGACCGAACAGTCGCGCCGCGCTGTCACGACAAGGGAGTCGGATCGAGCATGACCATGACCGCAATCTCGCCGGCGATCGATTCGGCATCGGCCATCGATGTGGTGTCAGCTATTGGCATGTCGTCGGAGATCGATGTGGCGTCCGAACTCGCCTCGGCTCTGGGTCTCACAACCGTCGACATTCGCTATGGCTTGTCGCAGGACGAGCTCTTCACAGCAGCAGTCTCCGGCGACCTGGGAAGAGTCCGCCCCGGAGGGCCCGACGACGAGCACAAGGCCCATGCGACCTCCCTGGGCCACGAGGGTCCGCTCGTCTTCTACACCGATCCGTCTTGCACCGGCCGCCCAGTGCACGACACGTTCTGCGTGGACCGTCCCTCAATCAGCGATGCGGTGTGGTGGAAGGACGGCTTCGCTCGCTTCGATGAGGCCGCGTTCGACCCGCTGGTGGACCGTGTCGTGGCCCATCTCAACGATCGCCGGGCCCGGCTCTATGTGACCGACGTGTACTGCGGTGCCGACCCCGACTTCGCCGAGCCGTGCCGGTTCGTGGGCGAGTACGCCACCCACGCCTACTTCTGCAACATCATGCTGCCGGCCCGCCTCAACGGCTCAGCCGACCATCGGGAGCACGGATGGACGCTGCTCAACGTGCCGTCGTTCCGCTGCAGCCCCGACCGCGACGGGACCCTCTCGCAGCGGGCCGTGATCGTCGACATGGACCGCCGTCTGGCTTTGGTGCTGGGCCGGGCCGACTACTGCGGCGTCAACAAGAAGACCATGTTCACCATCATGAACTTCGTGCAGCCACAACAGGGACAGCTCTCCATGCACTGTTCGGCCAATGTGGGCTCCGACGGCGGCAGCGCCATCCTGTTCGGGCTGTCGGGCACGGGCAAGACCACCCTGTCGGCCGACCCCGACCGCGACCTGATCGGCGACGACGAGCACATCTGGACCGACGCCGGCATCGCCAACTACGAGGCCGGCTGCTACGCCAAGCTCATCGACCTCGACAAGCAGGCCGAGCCGGTCATAGCCGCGGCGCTGTCGATGCCCGGGACGCTGATAGAGAACGTCCCGGAACTCGACGGCCGTGCTCTGGCCGACACCCATCCCCAGGAATTGGACCTGCGGGACCGGTCCATGACCGAGAACACCCGCTTCGCCTACCCGCTCGAGTGCAACCCCCACGTGGCGCCCGGGCACCGGGGGCCGCACCCGACCACCATCGTGCTGCTGACCGCCGACGCCTTCGGCGTCCTTCCGCCGGTGGCCCTCCTGGACCCCGACGAGGTGATGTACCACTTCGTCATGGGCTTCACAGCCAAGCTGGCCGGCACCGAGGTGGATGTCACCGAGCCCGTAGCGACTTTCTCGCCGTGCTTCGGTGCGCCGTTCATGGCCCGCAAACCCGACGTTTACGCCCGGCTGCTCAAACAGCGAATGCACGAGCATCGGGCCCGCTGCGTCCTGCTGAACACCGGCTGGTCGGGCGGCGCCTACGGCTCCGGCCAGCGGATGTCGCTGGCCGTCACGCGCCGGCTCCTCAATGCCGCCCTCTCGGGGGAGTTCGACGACGTTGATACCCGCGCCCATCCGATCCTGGGGCTGACGATGCCGGTGTCCTGTGAGGGAGTGGAGGACCGGATCCTGGATCCGCGCAGCACGTGGGAGATCCCGGACGCCTACGACGCGGCCGCACGCCGGCTCAGGGACATGTTCCGGACCAACTACGACGAGCAGGGATACGCCCAGATGGGGATAGCCGCCGCGATGTAGCCGCCGGGACGACCGGCCGCCATCGGGGTCCTAGAGCTTGGGTGTTCCCATGTCGACCTCGGAGCCCAGGCGCAGCCGGGTGGCCCGGCCGTCGCCGTCGAGATCGAACTGCACCCGCTGGCCCTGGCGCAGCATCCGGAAGACCGAGCCCTCCAGCGCGTCGTCGGCGAGATCGACGTCGGCCAGGTCGGCCTCGCTGACCAGCACACCGTCGCCGGTCACGGGATCGTAGCTCTTGATCACGCCCTGCACGGAGCGCCAGCGTAGCGCGGGCACCCTGCCGCCCTGCCGCCAGTGGGTATCATCGGCGCCATGGCACCAGTTGTACTCAACGCGGCCACGCTGCGCCGCGTCATCGCCGGCTTCCACGGCGCCTTGTCGGAGCACCGCGAGGCCATTGACAACCTCAACGTGTACCCGGTTCCCGACGGCGACACCGGCACCAACATGACGCTCACCGTGAGGTCGGTCACCGAGGGGCTCGACGGCGTCGATGACCTTCTGGAGCCGCTGTGCCGGGCCGTGGCCCACGGGGCGCTCATGGGGGCCCGGGGCAACTCCGGGGTCATCCTGGCTCAGATCCTGCGAGGCTTCTCCGGCGTGCTCCGGGACGCGTCTTCTGCCGGCCAGGAACCGGACGCGCCGGTTGTGGCCCGGGCGCTCACCGCTGCCAGCGAGGGTGCCTACACCGCGGTGGCTCGACCGGTGGAAGGCACGATCCTCACCGTCATCCGGGAGGCGTCAGATGCGGCCCGGGCCGCGGCCGAGGCCGGAGAGGGACTGGTGGAGGTGCTCGACGCGGCCCGCGCCCAGGGGTACGACGCCCTGGAGCGCACGCCGGACATGCTGACCGTGCTGGCCGAGGCCGGTGTGGTCGACGCGGGCGGCGCCGGGCTGCTGCTGCTGCTCGACGCCTGCCTCGCCGAGTTGGACGGCCGGCCCATGCCTGCGCCGCCCAAGGTTGCGGCTGGGCCCACGCCGGTCGCTTCCGCCAGCGCAGCCCATCCCGTCGAGGAGTCCTCCATCGCCGATCTCCGCTATGAGGTGATGTTCCTGCTCGACGCGCCCGACTCCTCCGTGGACGGTTTCAAGCAGGCGTGGACCGAGGTTGGCGACTCCATCGTGGTGGTGGGCGGCGACGGCATCTTCAACTGCCATATCCACACCGATGACATCGGCGCCGCCATCGAAGCCGGGATCGCGGTCGGGCGGCCCCACCGCATCCAGGTCACCGATCTGCTCGACCAGGCGGCCGAGCACTCCGAGTCGTTCTCAGCGCCCGCGCCGCCGCCAACTGACGACGGGGTTTCCTCGCCGCTGGCACCGGTGCAGATCGCGGAGGCCGATCACTGCTCGGTGGTGGCTGTGGGTGCCGGTGGGGGAGTGGAGGCCATCCTGGCCTCGATGGGAGTGAGCCGCGTCGTGACCGGGGGCCAGTCCATGAACCCTTCTACCGCCGAACTCCTGGCTGCCGTCGACTCGCTTCCCACCGGCCATGTGGTTGTGCTGCCCAACAACAAGAACATCATCCCGGTGGCCGAGCAGGTCGGCGGCGAGACCGAGCGCGCCGTCAGCGTGGTGCCCACCCGCAGCGTCGTGGAGGGAATCTCCAGCCTGATGGCTTTCTCGGCGGACGCCACCGCGGCCCGCAACGCCGCCGCGATGGCCGAGGCCGCTGCTGCGGTGACGGCGGCCGAGGTCACCCAGGCGGTGCGGGACGCCTCCAGCTCCGCCGGGCCCATCGCGGAGGGCGACTGGCTCGGCATCGGTCCCACCGGCATCACCACCGTGGAACAAGACGCGACCGCGGCGGCGACAGCGCTGCTCAGCGCCATCATGGACGACGACCACGAGCTGCTCACGGTGCTCACCGGTGCCGACGCCGACGGGGCCGCCACGGAGGCCATCATCCAGCATGTCAGTGAGCGCCACCCCGACCTAGAGGTTGAGGTGCGAGAAGGCGGCCAGCCCCTGTACCCCTACTACTTCGGCCTGGAGTAGGCCCCGGCGGGCCTCGACTAGCGCGCCGATGCCGGCCGGCGATCCTCCCCTCACCCTCCGGGACCTCGACGCCATCGATGTCGGCCGGCTCCGCGACCTCAAGACAGGCGACCGGTCCGGAAGATCCCGGATTCGCAAGCGAGCCACCGTGCTCACTGAGCTGGAGATCAACTCGGTGCTGGACCTGCTTCAGCACTATCCGCACCGCTACATCGATCGCACGAAGCAGGCCCGCATCGCAGAACTCGCCGCAGGAGAGGACGTCTTCGTAGAGGGCTGCGTGCAGCGGAGCTCGTCGAGGCGCATCAAGCAGCGCCGGACGCTCGTCGAGGTCGTCATCGCCGACGACACCGGCCGGCTCAAGCTCACCTTCTTCAACCAGCCCTGGCAGGAGCAAAGCCTGCGACCGGGCCGCCTGGTTATCGTGCACGGCCGGCCGATGCCGTACCGGGGCTCCCTGCAGATGACGAATCCGGTGGTCGACTTGGTCGGCGACCGCACCGGGCGCTTCTTTCCCGTCTACCCGCAGTCAGAGAAGGCGAACTTGAGCACGTGGGAGATAGCCGAGTTCGTCGAGCAGGCCCTCAACCGCTGCCAGCCTCGCGGCATCGCCGATCCCGTTCCGCAGGCCGTGCTGCATCGCTTCGACTTCGTGGGCCGTCACACCGCACTGAACGGGATCCATCGGCCTGCCGACATGCGAGAATCGAGCGAGGCGCGGCGTCGCCTCATGTTCGACGAGCTCCTGCGAGTGCAGCTTGAGTTGGTCAGGCGCAAGCGCTGGCTGGAGCGGCATACGGCGGGGCTGTCGTATGCCACCGGCGGCAAGCTGGTCGAGCGCTTCCTGGCCCGTCTGCCGTTCCCGCTGACCGGGGCCCAGCAGCGGGTGATCGACGAGATCGCCGGCGATCTGGCCAAGCCGCAACCCATGCACAGGCTCATGCAGGGCGATGTGGGTGCGGGCAAGACCGTGGTGGCCCTCAGCGCCTTGCTGACCGCGGTGCAGGGCGGCTTCCAGGGAGCGTTGATGGCGCCGACCGAGGTGCTGGCCGAACAGCACCACCAGACGATCGCCGCACTGCTCCACGACCTATGCGTGCCCGACCCGTCGAGGCTCGGCGGGGAGCGTCCCCTGCGAGTGGAGCTGTTGTCGGGAAGCCGCGGCGCGGCCGACCGGCGCAGGGCCTCCGACGGGCTCGCGGCTGGGGAGGTCGACATCGTGGTCGGGACCCATGCCCTGATCTCTGAAGGCGTGGAATACCGTGCCCTGGGAGTGGTCGTGATCGATGAGCAGCAGCGCTTCGGGGTGGAGCAGCGGGCCGTGCTGCGCGATCGCGGGCCTGGGTCGGTTATGCCCGACCTGCTTGTGATGACTGCGACGCCCATTCCTCGCACCGCGGCCATGACCGTCTACGGCGACCTGGACGTGTCGGTGCTCGACGAGCTTCCCGCGGGTCGCACGCCCGTGGCCACTGCATGGGCCCGCGGCCCTCTGGAGGAGGCGCAAGTCTGGGAGGCGGTGCGCTCCGCGGTGTCCGAGGGCCGGCAGGCGTATGTGGTCTGTCCCGTCATCGAGGAGTCCGAAACGCTCGACGTTCGCTCGGTGATGGAGACGCACGGGAGCCTGACCGGCGACGGCGGCGAGTTGGCCGGGCTTCGGGTGGGTCTCCTGCATGGGCGGGTCACCCCTGCCGAGAAGGAGGCGACGATGGAGTTGTTCCGCTCGGGAGCGCTGGACGTGCTCGTGTCCACCACCGTCATCGAAGTCGGTGTGGATGTGCCCAACGCAACCGTGATGGTGGTGCTCGACCCGGGCCGGTTCGGTATCGCCCAGCTTCATCAGTTGCGCGGCAGAGTGGGCCGCGCCCGTCTCGCGTCCAGTTGCTACCTGGTGGGCGAGGCAGCAACCGCGGAGGCCGAGGCCCGGCTGGAAGCGGTGGTGGCCTCCAACGACGGCTTCGAGTTGGCTGAGGCGGACCTCGATCTGCGGGGCGAGGGCACGTTGATGGGCGAGCGCCAGAAGGGTCGCAACGACCTTCGGCTGGCCTCGCTGCGCCGGGACAAGGAGTGGGTCGTCAAAGCCCGCGACGCCGCTATCGAGATGCTCGACGCCGACCCGGACCTGCGCAGCCACCCGGCGCTGGCCGACGAGATCGAGCTGATTCTCGGCGACCGCAACGCCGAGTTCCTGCTGAAGAGCTAGGCACGCGTTGTGAGCATTCGCGTTGTGTCGGGCGCGGCCAAGGGACGCCGGCTCGCGTCCCCCGCCGGAGAGGCCACTCGCCCCACACCCAACCGGGTGCGCGAGGCCGTGTTCAACTCGCTCTATTCGCTGGATGCCATCGAGGGCGCCCGCGTGCTCGACCTCTACGCCGGGACGGGAGCCTTGGGAATCGAGGCCCTCAGCCGCGGCGCGGCCGAGGCGGTGTTTGTGGAGAGTGACCCGTCGGTCGCAGCTGTGCTGCGAAGCAATCTGGAGACCACCGGCTTGGCGGACCGGGCTGCTGTCATGGTCACCGACGCCGACACCGCCCTGGCTGGGCTGGCTCGCGAGGGTCGCTGCTTCGATCTGGCCCTCATAGACCCGCCGTACGCATTCGATGCCTGGCCTGATCTGCTGAGCCGGGTTCCGGCCGAGTTCGTCGTAGTCGAGTCCGATCGGGCGGTCGACGTGGGACCGCGCTTCGCCATCCACCATCGGAGACGCCATGGCGGTACCGTGGTGACGTTCGCCACGGTCGCCGACGGCGACCCGCACCCGTCGGGAGCCCACTAGTGACCCGAGTGCTGTACCCCGGATCCTTCGATCCGATCCACTACGGCCATCTTGAGATCATCGAGGTCGTAGCCCAAGTGTTCGACGAGGTGATAGTGGCCGCCATGCGCAATCCGCAGAAGGGGGATGGCCTGTTCAGCCTCGACGAGCGAGAGCAGATGATCAAGGAGGTTTGCGCCCACCTGCCCAACGTCTCGGTTGCAATGTTCTCCAACCTGGTGGTCAACCTCGCTCGAGATGTCGGCGCCGACTTCATCGTGAAGGGGCTGCGGGCCGTGTCCGACTTCGAGAACGAGCTGCAGATGGCCCAGATGAACCAGGCCCTCGCCGGTGTGCAGACAGTGTTCATCCCATCGGCCAGCAAGAGGTCGTTCCTGGCTTCGAAGCTGATCCGGGAAGTCGTCCGCTTCGGCGGCGACGTGTCGTCGATGGTGCCTGAGCCTGTGCGGGTCCGGCTGGTGGGCCGCTTCGAGCCGGAGCAATGAACTCGGCTGGCGATCCGGCCCCGCGGTTCGACGCCCGCAGCGGCGAGAGTTCGTCGGAGGCCCGCCGCCTGGCCGTTGAGCAGATGCTGACGCAGGCCATCCGCATGGTGGAGAGGTCGCGGCCGATGCCGTTCTCCACCTCCGTGATGATCAACGGCGAGGAGTTGCTGGGGATGCTCCAGAAGGCGTTCGCGGCGCTGCCCGAGGAGCTGCGGGCCGCCCGCTGGATGCTCAAGGAACGCGACGACATGCGGCTGCGCACCCAGCGTGAGGGCGAGGAGATCATCGCCGCGGCCCGGGCTCGGGCCGAGCAGATGGTGCAGCGCAGCGAGGTGGTCAAGGCCGCGGAGATGCGGGCGCGACGCACCGTGTCGGAAGCCGAGGAGCGGGCCCGGAGGACGAAGCTTGAGACGGAGGACTGGTGCGACCAGCGCCTGGCGACCTTTGAGGCGATGCTGCACAAGACCATCAAGACCGTGTCGACGGGACGCCGGCGGCTCCAGGACACCCGGCTGCCGCGGCCCGCGGAGCTGGCGCAGCCCACCACAGTCGAAGACGACGTGTTCGACCAGGACTTGGGCTGAGTGAAGCACAGGCTGGTGGTCGATTGCGTCCGGCTCCAGGCGGGTTCCGTCGATCGCATACAGGTCCGCCGAGAATGGGTTCTGGACGAGGCCGGCGTGCACGGCGCCCGTGTGGCAGACGGCGTTGTCGACTTGGACTTGATGGTTAGAGCCGCTGGCAACTCCTTCGTCGCGGCTGGTCGAGTGAGAGGAGTGTGGACCGCCGAGTGCCGCCGATGCCTCGAGGAGGTGCGGGGCCCACTGGACGCGGTATTGCGCGAGGTGTTCGAGTGGGAGCCCGCGGAGGGCGAGACCTGGCCCATCGACGATCAGCGAATAGACCTGGCTCCGGCTGTGCGCGAGGTCGCAATGCTGGCTCTGCCGCTGGCCCCTTTGTGCTCTACGGACTGTGCTGGGCCCGAGCCGGACCGTTTTCCGACTGGGCCGGCCGGTGCCGGTGCCGCGGGCCGCAGCGACGCGTAAGCCGACCGGTCCCTCTGGTCTCGGCAGGGCGGCGACCTCCCGGCATCGAGGGCGGCGCCGTGTAGGCCAGTCGCCTCGCCGGTAGGCTGGCAGGCCGCAATCGTGCAAGTCTCAGTCGAGGATCACCGACACCCCATGGCCGTTCCCAAGAAGAAGACCTCAAAGGCCAAGGCCCGCAGCCGGAGGGCCTCCGCGTGGCGCATTCGCCCAGGTGGGCGGAGCGCCTGCAGCCACTGCGGCGCGGTCAAGCGGCCCCACCGGGTGTGCGGCAATTGCGGCTGGTACCACGACCGGCAGGCCATAGACGTCGAATAGCCGTTGTTGCGAACGGCTGGTCGAGGTCGAACCATCGGGCGCGCCGCGCGGTGATGGAACCAAATTCGGCGTCGAATGGTCTGAATCATCATGGACCATGGGATCCGTAGCCGAGTGGAGCGGTCTGGACCCGTTCTAGCCAGGGAACCGGTAGCGGTAGACGCCATGGGGGGCGACCGCGCCCCCGCAGAGATCGTGGCCGGGGCACGGCGGGCCGCGGAGGAACTCGGGATCCCGGTGGTGCTCGTGGGACGGCCCGACGAGATCGGCGACACGGGCGGACTCGAGGTCATTGAAGCGGCCGAGGTGATCCCGATGGGCGCCGAGCCGGGGTCGAGCGTGCGCACGATGAAGGACTCGTCGCTGGTGCGGGCCGCGGAGGCGGTGCGCGATGGGCGGGCCTGTGCGATGGTGTCGGCTGGAAACACCGGCGCGGCAATGGGTTCGGCGCTTCTGCGCATGGGGCGCATACGGGGAATCGCCCGTCCGGCCATCGCAACGCCCATCCCCACTCCCGGAGCCAGCCCCACGACGATGCTCGACGCGGGCGCCAATGCGGAGTGCCGCCCCGAATGGCTCGTGCAGTTCGCCCGCATGGGCTCCGTCTATGCCCGCGACCGCTTCGGCATCGAGCGCCCCCGCGTCGGCCTGCTGTCCATCGGCGAGGAGGCCGGCAAGGGGAACGACTTCACCAAAGCGGTATTCGAGCTCCTGGCGGGCGGCGGCTGGGCCCGTGACGTCGGCGCAGAGTGGGTCGGCAACGTGGAGGGCCGCGACATCATGACCCCTGAGGTCGATGTGGTCGTGACGGACGGGTTCACCGGCAATGTCACTCTCAAGGCCCTTGAGGGGGCGCTAAGGGCGCTGTTCGGCCGGTTGCTGGTGGCCATCGACACCGATGACACTGCTCGAGAGGCGGGAACGATGCTCGCCCCCGCGCTCGACGAGATGGCGCGGGAACTGCATCCCGACAGCGTCGGCGGCGCCCTGCTGCTGGGCGTGCGGGGCGTGTGCGTCATCTCGCACGGCGCCAGCAGCGCCGCTGCGGTGATGAACGCCATCGGCGTGGCCAGCGAGATGGTCACCGCGGGCATGGTGGGCCACATAGCGGCCATCGCCCGTGGCTAGCCAGGGCGCGAAGCCGGCTGGCTTGGTCCTTGCCCGTCGCCGTGGCTAGCCGGCGCGGGGACCCGCGGCTGGCTGGGCCCGGTCCCTTCTCTTCGACTGCCATGAGGGCGAGCCACGTGGAACGCGGGGCTTCGACGCGCCGGTAGGGTGGTCGCCCTGCATCGACTGATGCCGACGCACGGAGGCGCCGATGCCGGCAGAGACACACGTGGAGAACTCGCCTCTGGGCCGTGACGAGATTCTGGCGCTGATTCGCGACCGGCTGGCGGACATCCTTGAGATAGAGCCCTCGGAGATCGCCGAGGGAGCATCGTTCGCTGACGACCTCGACGCCGACTCGCTCGCGCTGATAGAGCTGGTCGAGGGCATCGAGGAGGAACTGGCCGAGCGAGCCGTGGGCTTCCGCATCGAGGACGAGGATCTGGAAGATCTGCGGTCAGTGCGCGACGCTGTCGACTACGTCGTGGCGAAGCTGGGTTGACGGTCAAGACCGCCCCAGCGAGCGCCGGGATGCTCATGGACCGGCTCGGTCATCGCTTCGACGACCCCGAATTGCTCGAACTGGCCCTGACGCACCGCTCCTGGTGCGCAGAGCACTCCGGCTCCTCCTCCAACGAACGGCTGGAGTTCCTCGGCGACGCCGTACTGAGCCTGGTCGTGACCCAGCGGCTGTACGAGCGCTTCGGGGACTGGGCCGAGGGCGACCTGGCCAAGACTCGTGCGTCGCTCGTGAACGCTGTCACACTGGCAGATGTTGGCCGCTCCGTCGCTCTGGGCGAGATGCTGCGCCTGGGCCGGGGGGAGGACGCCTCCGGCGGCCGCAGCAAGCCGTCGATCCTGGCTGACGCACTGGAGGCCGTGATCGGTGCCGTCTACCTCGACGGAGGCATCGGCGCGGCCGACGATGCGGTCGGACAGCTGCTCGGCGCACGCTTGGACGCGGCAGCCAGCTCTCCGGGGCACGCCGATTTCAAGACGAGGCTGCAGGAGCTGGCGGCTCGCCTCGCACTGGATCCTCCCTCCTATGACGTGACCACCACCGGACCAGCGCACGACCGGCTGTTCTGCGCCGAGGTGCACGCCGGCACCGCCAGCGGGGTCGGCCGGGGAAGCACGAAGAAGGACGCCGAGCAGCACGCGGCCGAGATCGCGTACGCGGCCCTTGCTGCCGGGGCCCCGGTCATGAGCCCGCCGGGATCCCGCAGTCGAGCCGAGGTCTGAATATGATCTCGCCCCGCACCGTCCGGACTCTCGACTACGAACTCCCGGAGGTGGAGACCGTCCGGCGGGATCTCGAGCGGGAGATCGTCGGCCGCAAGGTCAAGGCTGCGGAGGCCACCAGCATGAAGTGCCTGCGCCGCTACCACACTCGCCGGGCCTTCACGTCCCAGCTGGAGGGGGCGAAGATCGTCGATGTCAGACGGGTGGGCCTGTATCTCGTGATCGAGCTCAGCACCGAGCTGCTGCTGGTCCTGTCTCTCGGCTCGTCGGGCTCTCCCCGGCGCAACGCCAACAAGCATCCCCGGGTCGCTGGCACGGAGGTGGTGATCTCGTTCACGCAGTACGGCCAGCTTCGCTTCGTCGACACCGAGGGAACCGGACAGCTGTTCGTGGTCGACGAGGACTCCCTCGACACGGCCCTGCCCGAGGTGGCCGGCTACGGGCTAGACCCCGTCGCTACGCCCATCTCCTGGACCGCGATGGGTCGTATGCTGCTGCAGAGGAACGCGAAGCTCAAAGCGCTGCTCACCGACGACGCGTTCGTGGTCGGCATCGGTGACATCTACGCCGACGAGATCCTGTTCGAGGCCGGACTGCGCCACGACAGGGTCGCCAACACGCTGTCCACCCAGGAGATCCGCCGCCTCCACCGGTCGCTCGTCGGCACGATGCACGACGCGGTCAAGTACCGCGGCACCTCGGTGCCGGTTCGTCCCTTCGTGGATGCGTTCGGGCAGCCGGGCGGCTACGCGAGCCATCTCAAGGTATGGGGCCGCCACGGCGAGCTGAGCGAGCGCTCCAGGGCCCCGATCAAGCGCATCAAGTTCCGCGGCGTCTGGACCTACTACTGCGACACCCAGGTCTGACCAGGGCTCGAGCTGGCTCCGTCCGAGCCTGCCGTCAACCCGTCCCGGTGCAAGCGGCTGGCCGCGCCCGGGGGATGCCCGGTGTCGGCTACGGCCCCAACTAGCGTCGCGGCTGTGTATCTGAAGACGCTGACTCTGAAGGGCTTCAAGTCCTTCGCCGAGCCGGCCACCATACGCCTGGAGCCGGGCGTGACCGTGGTTGTGGGTCCCAACGGCAGCGGCAAGTCGAATGTGGTGGACGCGGTGGCCTGGGTTCTCGGCGCCCAAGCGCCGAGTGCTGTCCGCTCGGCGCGGATGGACGATGTGATCTTCGCGGGCACCGACCTGAAGCCTGCGCTGGGCCGGGCCGAGGTGTCGCTGACGATCGACAACTCCGACGGCATGCTCCCCGCCGCGGCGAGCGAGGTGCGGATCACCCGCACGCTCTTCCGAAACGGCGAGTCGAGCTACTCGCTCAACGGTACTCCCTGCCGGCTGCTCGACGTCGTCGAGCTGCTGTCGGACACCGGCGTGGGCCGCCAGCAGCACATGATCGTGTCGCAGACACAGATCGACGCCGTGCTCAGCGCCCGTCCCGTAGATCGCCGGGCCGTGGTGGAGGAGGCGGCTGGAATCCTCAAGTACCGCAAGAGGCGGGAGCGGGCCGAGCGCCGCCTGCACGCCACCGACGGCGACCTCGTTCGGATCAGCGACCTCACCTCAGAGGTGCGGAAACGGCTGCGGCCCCTGCAGAAGCAGGCCGAGGCGGCTCGGCGGCACGCCGACTTGGTGGCCGAGCTTGAGGCGCTGCGGGTGCATCTCGCGGGTCGCGAGATCGCGGCGCTGCGGGAGCGACTGCGCGAGCACAAGGAGACGGGGGAGGCTCAGGCGACACGAAAGGCCGCGCTGCGGGCCGAGCTCGACGAGGTCAGCGCCAGCGTCGCGGCAAACGAGCAGAGGCTGGCCCGCCACGGGATGGACGATAATTCGGAGCGACTGGCACGACTGGAGGGACTCCGGGCCAGGGCGGCCGGCCGGGCTGCGGTCGCGGTCGAGCGCCAACGCGGCATGGAGCGGGAGCGGGCCGTCCTCGCCGACCACGATCTGGCCACCGGACTGAGAGACGAGATGGCGCGCTGCCGCCGTGAGCTTCAGACCGTTGCGTCGGCGGATGGTGCGGCCGCCGGAGATCGCAGCCGGCTGCAGCAGTTGCAGGAAGGCTTGGAGGCAGACCGGGCCGCGTTCGAAGCCCAGTGGGGGGACGCCTCGCTGTTCGGCGCCGAAGAGATGAGCGAGGCTGCCGGGGCCAGGGGCGAGCTGTCGGCGCTCAAGTCGACGATCGCGCTCAACGAGTCGGAGCGCCGGCGCCTCGCTCAACGCCTAGACGACTCCGAGCATCGTTTGCGGGAGATCGCCGGCCGAGCCGATCAACACCGCCGCGAGCTGGGCCGGAGCGAGACGGAGATTGCGGCGCTGCGTGATGAGTACGACGAGGCCGACTCCGTCCAAGCGGCCGCCGCAGCCGCGCTGGAGGGCGCAGTGGAGGCACGCGCCGCGGCCGAGGGGAATCTGAGGCACTGGACGGCGAGGCGCGAGGCGCTGGCCATGGCCCGAGATGAGTCTGCGAGGCCGGTACCGCATGACGTTCTGGCCGCGGCCGACGGCGCACTGGGGTTGCTGAGCGACCTCATCGAGATCGATGCAGGGTTTGAAGCGGCCTTCGCGGCCGCGGCAGGTGACACCGTCAGCGCGGTGGTTGTGCGTGACGCGGCCGCAGCCCGCCGCGTGCTTCGCAGCCTGGAGGCCAACGATGCCGGGGCGGCCGTGATCGCACTGGAGGGGATTGGCGCCGCCCGCGGGGAGACGGTCGCCGCGCCGGGCGTCACGGGTTCGGATCGGATCCGCCAGGAGCCACTGCGAGGCCGCGTCCACGCCGCCGATCCGGACGTGGGCAGGCTGCTGGATCTGCTGCTCGCCTCCGTGGTGCTGGTGGAGGGTGACTGGCAGTCGGCGGCCGACGTTTGGATGCGCAACCCCGATGCCGTGGCTGTGACTGCGGCTGGCGACCGGTTGAGCAGCCGGGGCTGGAGGCTCGGGGTGCATGGCGCGGCCGGGATCGGGCCCGCGCTGGCTGAGGCGACCGAGCGGACCGAAGCTGCGGTGGCTGCCCGCGAGCAAGCCGAGACGGCCTGCGAGCGGGCCCGGACGGAACTGTCAGAGATGCAGGCGCGGGTCGACGAGTTCGGTCGTCGCCTGGCCGCGGTTGAACTCCGAGCCGCATCGGCAACCGAGGCCATCACCCGCCTCGAGTCGGACCGACGCGACCTCGACACCGCCGCCAGCGCTCTGCGAGACCAGCTGGTGGTGACTTCCCGGCGTCTTGAGGAGTCCGTCGCCCGCGGCGCACAGATCGAGTCGCGCCTGCCCGAGTTGGAGGGAGCCGAGGCCGTCGCGCAACAGCGCATCCGCCAGGCAGCCGCAGAGCGCCACGACCTCGACCGGCGCTCCATGGAGCTGGCGGCGAGGGCTGCCGAGCAGAGCGCGGCCGACGCCGGGCTGGAGCAGCGTCGGCAGATGCTCGAGGACCGTCTCATCGAGATGCAGGAGCGCCTGGACCGGTACGACGCCTCAAGGGTTGCTGCCGGTGATCGGCTTCTGGCGCTGGATCGCGAGGCGAGGGTGCTGGAGACGCTCAGGCGAGCAGTGGAGCAGCGAACCGAGGCAGTGGACGCCGGCCTCGCCGAGATCCGAGAGATCCGCCGCAGGCACTCCGCCATAGCCAGGGCACTGGCCGCAGACCTCGACGACTTGCGCCGACGATCCGCCGACGCCGATCATCGCTACGAGGCCCTGCGCGAGGCTGAGGGTCGCCGCGACATAGAGGAGGCCGAGCTTCGGACCCTGCTGCAGGGGGCAGTCGAGCGTCTGCGCGACACCTACGGCCTTACTCCCCTCGAGGCAGCCGAGGCGCCCTTGCCCTCGCTGCCTGAAGGGCTTGAGCCGCAGCCGCGGGTGGACCAGTTGGCCACTGAGCTCGAGATCATGGGCCCGGTCAATCCCTTGGCTCTTGGCGAGTATGACGAGCTCTACGAGCGCCACGAGCTGCTGCGGGGCCAGCTCGACGACATCCGAGCGGCCCGTCGGGACCTCAATCGGGTGATCCGCTCGATCGACGGCGAGATCAAGTCGGTCTTGAGCTCGGCCTTCGCCGATGTGGCCGCCAACTTCGAGGTGCTGTTCGAGGCGCTGTTCCCGGGAGGCGAGGGACGCCTCACCCTCACAGACCCCGACGATCTGCTCAACACCGGCATAGACATCTCGGCCAAGCCTTCGGGCAAGAACGTGAAGCGGCTGTCGCTGCTGTCGGGCGGCGAGCGGTCGCTGGCTGCTCTGGCCTTCCTGTTCGCCGTGTTCCGCAGCCGGCCATCGCCCTTCTATGTGCTGGACGAGGTGGAGGCCGCTCTCGACGATGTGAACCTGCATCGCTTCCTGGCGCTCATCGACGAGTTCCGCTCCGACGCCCAGCTCGTGATCGTCACCCACCAGAAGCGGACCATGGAGGCTGCCGACTGCCTGCAGGGGGTGTCGATGAAGCCCGGCGGCTCCTCGATGGTGGTGTCCGAGCGCGTCTCAGAAGCCGCCTGAGAACCTCGTCTGCCCTCCGCTCACGGTTCTCTCACCTCTGCTGCCTAGCCTCTCAACAGCATGAGAAGCGCTGATCCGCCCGGCCCGCGCGGTCCTGGACGCGCGCCCGCTCCGTCCCGTGCCAGCGCGACCGAGCCCGGCCCCGCCGGTCTCTCACCACCGGAGCGGCCGCCGTCCCCGCGCTCCACCGCGGTCCTCAGGCCGGCCGACGACTCCACTGGGTCCGGGCGAGCGTCGGTCGGGGGGCTTCGTCGATTTGGCCGGCAGGTCGCGGCGGCACTGGTTGTCGTCGGTTTGATCGCGGCCGGGGCGCTGTTGGGGTTGGCTATGTCCGGCGACCCCCAGAGCGCCGAGCCTGGCCCCGGGATGAGGTTGGCCTCCCCCGAGGAGGCCGCGGCCGTAACCGGATCCCTGCTCTCGGACGCCGGCGATCCCGACATCGGTCAATCCGAGGCATCAGATCCCGCCGCCGAGCGTCTAGTCGCTGACGGATCTCAAGCGGAGGAGTCCTTGCCCGCCGGGCAGGGGACGCCGGAGGGCTTGGCGGACGCCGACCCGGAGCCGCTTGCGCCGCCGACCTCGCCGCAGTATCCGGCGCCCGCGGTCGCCGAGGAGCCGGTGGTTGCGGTGGCAGCGGCCGTCAGCCCCTCGGTGGTGCTGGTGCAGGTCGGGTCCGGGGTTGGGTCCGATGTCGGGTCCGATGTGAGGTTCGGTTTGGGTTCTGGCATCGTATGGGACGCTGATAACGGGTACATCGTGACCAACCACCACGTGGTCGAAGGCGTCAGCACGGTCACGATCATCCTCCCGGACGGCATCAACATAGACGGCGAGGTCGTTGGAGGATCCTCGGCCCACGATGTGGCCGTGGTGCGGGTCGACCCGGAGGCGGCAGAGCTGGTGGCTGCCCGGTTCGCTCCGGCCTCGTCGGTGAGGGTGGGCCAGCTCGCCGTGGCTATCGGCAGCCCCCTCGGGCTGACCGGAACAGTCACCGCCGGCATCGTTAGTGCCGTCCGCATCCAGATCCAAGGCAGGCCCGATGTCGACTCGCCGGTTTCGGTGCCGGTGGAGATGATCCAGACCGATGCTGCCATCAACCAGGGCAACTCCGGGGGCGCCCTCGCTGACTGGCAGGGCCGGGTCATCGGGATGAACACCCTGATCCAGACCACCTCCGGCGGCAACATCGGTCTCGGTTTCGCCGTTCCCAGCGACACCGTGGAGCTGATCGCCACCCGCATCGTGAACGGGGAGTCGCTGGAGCTGGGGTACCTCGGCATCAGTGGAGAGCCGGCCGAGGGCGGAGATGTGGGGGTAGTTGTAATTGAAGTCGTGCCCGGCTCCCCGGCCGAGGAGGCCGGCCTGATGGTCGGCGACGTGATCGTTAGCATCGACTCCGAGCCCATGTACGACATCTACGAGCTCTCGGCCGCGGTCAAGCTGCGCAGGCCGGGCGAGACCGTCGAGTTGACGGTTGCCCGAGACGGCGACATCTACATCGCCACCGCCGTGTTGGACGCGCTGGGATGACAGCGATCCTCATCATCGCTCTGGCCGTGTTGGACGCGCTGGGATGACAGCGATCCTCATCATCGCTCTGGCCGTGTTGGACGCGCTGGGATGACAGCGATCCTCATCATCGCTCTGGCCGTGTTGGACGCGCTGGGATGACAGCGATCCTCATCATCGCTCTGGCCGTGTTGGTCGTCGCGGTTGCGGCGGCCGTGGTCGTGCGCGGGAGACGCAAGTCGGCGCGTGCTTCGCGCGACGACCACTCCCCAGCCGTGGGCGAGCTGGCGGACCGGGTGATCGACCGGGTGGCTGAGAGGGCTGGCGGGGCCGAGGACCGGACGGTTCCCTCGCTGCGCGGACGCCTAGGCAAGGCCAGGGCCGCGCTGGCGGGCTCGCTGGCCGCGGCGCTCGATCGGCCCTCGATCTCCGAAGAAGCCTGGACCGAAGTCACCGAGGCGCTGATCCGAGCCGATGTCGGATTGGCGACCAGCTCCGAGATCGTGGACGCGGCCAGGTCTCGGGTCGGGCCGACCGGCGCCGGGTCACAGCAGGCGACCGCGGCCCTGCAGGCCGAGCTGCGCGAGCGCCTCGGCGGCTTCGACCGCTCGCTGGCCCGGCGAGGCGACGGCGAGCGCCCGTCGGTGTGGCTCTTCGTCGGCGTGAACGGCACCGGCAAGACGACCACCATCGGCAAGCTGGCCAAGCGCGAGGCTGACCGCGGCGCCCAAGTAGTGCTGGCGGCTGGGGACACGTTCCGGGCTGCGGCCGCCGACCAGCTCGCCACCTGGGCGCAGCGCTCGTCGGCGCACATTGTGCGGGGTGCCGCGGGAGCCGACCCTGCGTCGGTGGTGTACGACGCCGTCGAGTCAGCCGCGGCTCGAGGCGCCGACCTGGTCCTGGCCGACACCGCCGGAAGGTTCCATACCTCGAAGAACCTCATGGCCGAACTGCAGAAGGTGCGCCGGGTGGCCGAGAGGGGGTCGGGCGTCGTCACCGAGACGCTGCTGGTGCTCGACGCAACCACCGGCCAGAACTGCCTGGCCCAAGCCAGTCAGTTCACCGAGGCCGTCGACGTCACCGGAGTGGTGCTTACGAAGCTCGACGGTTCCGCCAAGGGCGGGATCGTGGTGGCCGTCCAGGCCGAACTGGGGGTGCCGGTGAAGCTCGTCGGAGTCGGCGAGGGCATCGCCGACCTGGTGACCTTCGACGAGTCCGAGTTCGTGGACGCCCTGTTCACCTAAGAGGCCGAGCGGATCGGCCGCGAATCGTCGGCATCTGATCGCTATTGTGACTCGGCCATGTTCGACACGCTGACCAACCGTTTCGAAGCGGTCTTCTCCAAGCTGCGGGGCCGGGGAAAGCTCTCCGCCGACGATGTCGACGCAGCTCTGACGGAGATCCGAGTGGCCCTGCTCGAGGCCGACGTCAACCTCGACGTGGTCACGGGCCTGACCGGGCGCATCCGCGAGCGCGCTGTCGGCGAGGAAGTGTCACGGGCCCTCAACCCCGCCCAGCAGGTCGTCAAGATCGTCCTGGACGAACTCACCGCCAGCCTCGGAGGCGAGCAGCTTGCGGTCACTTACGCATCGAAGCCGCCCACCGTGGTGCTGCTGGCGGGGCTCCAAGGGTCAGGCAAGACGACCAACGCGGCCAAGCTGGCCCGGTGGTTCCTGCGCCAGGGCCGCAGCCCGCTGCTGGTGGGGGCCGACCTGCAGCGGCCTGCCGCCGTCGAGCAGCTTCGCACCCTCGGCGGGCGCGTCGGCGTGCCGGTGTTCAGCCATCGCCGCAGCCCGGTCAAGGCCGCGTCGGCAGCACTGGCCGAGGCGACTCGCACAGGGCGCGACGTGGTGATCGTCGACACCGCCGGCCGGCTGGCCATCGACGCCGAGATGATGGACCAGGTCCGCCGCATCTCCAAGGCGGTGAAGCCCCACTACACCTTCCTGGTGGTGGACGCCACCGTCGGCCAGGACGCCGTCAACTCGGCGCGGGCCTTCCACGACACGCTGGCCCTCGACGGCATGATCCTCACCAAGCTCGACGGCGACGCCCGCGGCGGCGCGGCTCTGTCGGTGAAGGAGGTGGTGGGCCGGCCCATCGCCTTCGCCTCGGTCGGCGAGAAGCTGGAGGACTTCGAGCCGTTCCATCCCGACCGTCTCGCCAGCCGCATCCTGGGGATGGGCGACGTGGAGACGCTCATCGACAAGGCCGAGGCCACCTTCGAGGCCGAGCAGGTAGAAGAGACCGCATCCCGCCTGCTCGAGGGTACCTTCACCTTCGACGACTTCCTGTCCACCATGCAGCAGGTTCTCGGCATGGGCAACCTGCGCGGCCTGCTCGGCATGATGCCCGGCGTGCCCCGCGAGCTGCGCGACGCCGACATTGACGAGAGCCGCATCGACCGCATCACCGGGATGATCCACTCGATGACGCCCGCGGAGCGCACTGACCCCGACATCATCAACCCCTCCCGCCGCCAGCGCATCGCGGCCGGCTCGGGGTGCCGACCGGCCGACGTCAAGGCCTTGGTCGATCAGTTCAAGCAGATGAGGGCCATGATGAGGGGCCTCGGCTCCATAGGCGGAAAGCGCGCCGGAGCAGGGTCGAGGGCCAAATCGTCCAAGCCGTCGGGGCGGTCCAAACAGCAGTCGGGCTCCCAGCGGCGCAGCGGCGGCAGGACCACGCCCAAGGGCCCGGTTCCGGTGTCCAAGACGCCTTTGACCCTCCCAGGGTTGGAAAAGGGTGACTGGCCCGGGTTCAATTGAACCTTCATCAAGCCGTCTAGAAGATCCGAGGACTCACATTGGCCGTCAAGTTGCGCCTTATGCGGATGGGCAAGAAGAAGCAGCCCACCTACCGCGTGGTGGCCGCCGACTCCCGCGCGCCCCGAAACGGGCGCTTCATCGAGATCATCGGGATCTACGAGCCCCGCAAGGATCCCTCCGTCGTGCGGATCGACAATGAACGGGCGCTGCACTGGTTGCGCCACGGTGCCCAGCCCACCGAGAGGGTGGAGAAGCTGCTGCAGATCAGCGGTGCCTGGGACGACTTCCGCGGCACCGGAGAGCCGGTCATCGCCGCGGGCGGCGCTGAGGAGGGTGGCCAGTGACCGAACTCGCCCCCACCGCCGAGGCCATGTGCCGCTACGTGGTCACCAGCATCGTCGACGACGCCGAGGCGGTGCAGATCACCGCTTCGTCCGCTGGTGCCGGCGCGGTGCGCCTCGACGTGCGCGTCGCCCAGGGCGAGATGGGCCGCGTGATCGGCAAGCGAGGCCGGGTCGCGCACGCCATACGCACCCTGGTGCGCGCGGCCGGATCGCGCGACGATGTCGACATCGACGTCGAGTTCGTCGACTGAGGGCTCCGACTCCTCGGGCGCCCGGCCCGCGCCCCTGCTCGAGATAGGTCGCGTCGGGCGGCCCCACGGCACCGCCGGAAACGTGACGGTGATGCTGGTGTCGAACCGTCCTGAGCGCCTGGCGCCCGGATCGGAGCTGCAGACCGATGCCGGGACGCTTCGGGTGGTTGCGGCCCGCCCCCACAGCAAGCGCCATGTCGTTGCCTTTGCGGGCATCGACGACCGCAGCAAGGCCGAGGCGTTGCGAGGCCTCGTGCTTCGGGCTGAGCCGATCGACGATCCGGCCGAGACCTGGGTTCACGAGTTGATCGGCACCCGGGTGGTGGACCAGTCCGGCATCGATCGGGGTCCGGTGGTCAGCGTCTTGGCCAACCCGGCCGGGGACCTCCTCGAGTTGGCCGGCGGAGCCCTGGTGCCGCTGCGCTTCGTGGTCGCTTCGGTGCCCCGCGAGCGCATCGACGTCGAGGTTCCCGACGGGCTGTTCGAGGTGGCCGGCCAAGAGGCCGAGCGGCTAGGCGGCAATTCGTGAGGATTCTGGCGAGGCCGTGGCCCGAGCGGCCCGTGAGCGCAGCGAACAAGAGCGGGAGACACACCGCATCGACGCGAAGCGCTCTCTCCTATCCGCGCTCGTTCTAGGATCGTGGGGACCGGGACCGCGCCGTGAGCTTCAGGATGGACATCTTCACGATCTTCCCCGACCTGGTGGAGGCCATGGCCTCGGCCTCGGTCATCGGGCGAAGCCGCGCCGCCGGCACGCTCGACGTGAGGGTCCACGACCTCAGGATGGCCGCCACGGACCGTCATCGCAGCGTCGACGACGCGCCCTTCGGAGGGGGAGCGGGCATGGTGATGATGCCGCAGCCGCTGTTCGACGCGGTGGAGGCGGTGAAACCGCCCCGACCGCTGTTCTACCTGTCGCCCGCGGGCCGGCGCTTCGACCAGGACATGGCCCGCAGGCTGGCCTCCGGGACCGGGTTCTCGATGCTTTGCGGCCGCTATGAGGGCGTCGACGAGCGGGTCTGCCAGCACTTGGTGGACGATGAGCTGTCGGTGGGCGACGTTGTCCTGGCCGGAGGGGAGGCGGCCGCTCTGCTGGTACTGGAGGCGGTGGGGCGGTGCGTGCCCGGGGTGTTGGCCAATGATGCCTCCGCAGTCGAGGATTCTTTCAGTGACGGGCTGCTCGAATACCCGCAATACACCCGCCCGGCCGGGTTCCGGGGGTGGGAGGTCCCCGAGGTGCTGCGCTCGGGCGATCACGCCAGGGTGGCCCGGTGGCGGCGGGCCCAGTCGCTGGCTCGCACCATTGAGCGCCGCCCCGACTTGATCGAGGCCCGCGGTGGGCTCAGCAACGAAGAGCGGGAACTGCTCGCGGCCCACGGCCTGGGCGGCGGTGGAGGCGAGGGGCAGCACCCGTAGACTCGCCCGGCCCGGCCCGGCCATGCCGGTCGACTCGAGCGGAGAGTGTTATGAACCCCACCGACCTCGTCGACGCGCAGAGCCTTCGCGACGACATTCCCGAATTCCAGCCGGGCGACACCGTCCGAGTCCACGTGCGCGTGGTGGAGGGCAACCGGGCCCGCACGCAGTTGTTCGAGGGGGTGGTGATACGGCGCCGGGGAAGCGGAGTGCGCGAGTCCTTCACGGTGCGCAAGGTGAGCTTCGGTGTGGGCGTGGAGCGCACGTTCCCGGTGCACACCCCGCTCATCGACCGCATCGAGCGGGTCATCCGGGGCGATGTGCGCCGGGCGAAGCTGTACTACCTGAGGGACCGGGTCGGAAAGGCGGCCAAGGTCAAGGAGAAGCGCTATCGCTGACCGGGGTGCGGGCCCATCGGACCGGGCCGGCACACGATCCGACCTCTCCCGGCAGGCTCGAGGTGCCTGGGGCGAGCGCCGGGCCGCTCGCTGGTACCAAGAGGCTGGCTACGAGGTGCTTGACCAGAACTGGCGGGTGCGCTCTGGCGAACTGGATCTAGTTCTGTTCCGCGACGGCGAGATCGTGTTCTGCGAGGTGAAGTCCCGCCGCTCCGAACGCTACGGCGCGGCCGCGGAGGCAGTGGACCGGCGCAAGCAGCTCCGCATACGGTCGCTGGCGGCCCAGTGGCTCGAAGCCAGCGGCCGCCGGGGACGGGTCCGCTTCGACGTGGCCACCGTCACCGGCGTCGAAGTCGACGTGATCGAGGGTGCCTTCTGAGCTGAAATTGACGTAGTTGTGCACCTGTGAGGGCGACTACTACGTCAATTTGGCGGCGGAGCCTCGCGGGCGCCGCTCCCAGCATCCCCGGTGCCAGTGGCGGCGCAGGTCGGGTGCCTCGGTGGGCACCACGACGTAGTGGCCGGTCCCGGCCGGAATGGCGCGGTTGCAGTTCGGACAGGTGTACTCCTTGGCGGCCATGTAGGACTGGATGAAGCGAACCTCCACCTCGCCGAGGCGCTCGGGACGGTCCATGAGTCAGCCCAGCAGCGCCCAGACCACCAGGATGACCGCCACGAGCAGTCCCGCGCCCACGAAGACGAAGTCTGTGGGCCGGCGCGGGTGGGGCCGGGTGGGGTCGAATCCCATGGCCCAAGTATCGTGGGCCGGCCACCCGCCCGCACCACTCCGCGCCATGTTCCGCTGCCGTCGTCTGCCTCGCCTCCTCCTGCTGACCGTCGCCATTGCCACCGGCGCGGCCGGTGCCTGCGCGGCCGATGACGTGCCGGAGGTGCCCGTCGCCGCTGACGGCTCGGTCGACCCTGAGCTAGTGGCCGGACGGCGGGCCTACATAGACCGATGCGCCAACTGCCACGGGAACGACGGCGGCGGGGGCCGGGGCACCAAGCTGTCGGAGGGGTTGATGATTGAGCGCTATCCCACCATCGACGACCAGATCGAGATCGTCAGCGACGGTGTGCGGGGCATGCCCGCCTTCGGGGACGTGCTGGACACCGGACAGATTCTCGCTGTAGTCAGATATACACGAGAAGTGCTATAGTTACACTTTCTTTGCGTCGTAACGCGACACACGGCTAGCCGCCGGCCGGAAAGACGACGGCCTCCGATCCCCAGCGCAGGAGGCCGCCATGCTCGCTACCGTCCGCTCCGCCACGCTCGTCGGAGTGTGGGGCCATCCCGTGTCAGTGGAGGTCCACGTAGCCGATGGGCTGCCGGGATTCACGGTCGTCGGCCTGCCCGACGCCTCGTGCCGGGAGGCTCGCGACCGTGTCCGGGCCGCCATCGTCTCCAGCAAGCTGCGGTGGCCGATGAAGCGCGTCACCGTCAACCTCGCGCCCAGCGACGTGCCCAAGTCGGGCGCCGGGCTCGACCTCGCCATCGCGGTCGGGGTGCTCGTCGCCGACAAGCAGCTCGAGGCGGCTTCGATCGCCGACACCGGCGTCCTGGGGCAGCTCGGACTCGACGGCTCGGTCAGGGCGGTGCCCGGCGCGCTGCCGTTGGTCGACGCCATGGACCACTCCTCGGTGATCGTGGCGGCCCGCGACAGCGCGGTGGCCTCGCTGGTGGCCCGCGATCGGGTCCGCCCCGTCGGGGCGCTCCGGGAGCTGTTCGACGCGCTGGCGGGCACCGCTCCTTGGCCGCAGCCGCCCGCGGCGCTGCGGGTGGCTCCACCCGAGCCAGAGCCGGACCTCGCCGACATTGCGGGCCAGCCCCTGGCGAGGTGGGCGCTGGAGGTTGCCGCGGCCGGGGGGCACCACCTGCTGCTCGTCGGGCCTCCGGGGGCGGGCAAGACCATGCTGGCCCGCCGGCTTGTCGGCGTGCTGCCCGATCTATCGACGGAGGTGGCCCTGGAGGTCACCCGGGTCCATTCGGCTGCGGGGCTGGCGCTGCCCGACGGCTTGATCACCCGTCCCCCGTTCAGGGCCCCTCACCATTCGTCGTCGATGGCCGCCCTGGTGGGCGGGGGCACCGCCCGGGCCCGGCCCGGGGAGGTGAGCGCGGCCACCGGCGGCGTGCTCTTTCTCGATGAGCTCGGAGAGTTCGCGCCGTCGGTGCTGGACGCCCTGCGCCAGCCGCTGGAGGAGGGCATGATCCGGGTGGCCCGCTCGCATGGGATGGTCGAGCACCCGGCCCGGTTCCTGCTGGTGGCGGCCATGAACCCCTGCCCGTGCGGCGCGGGCGGCACGGTCGGCTGCCGCTGCGCCCACGGAGCGCTGGCCCGCTACCAGCGCCGCCTGTCCGGCCCGTTCGTGGACCGGCTCGATCTTGTGGTCCGAGTGGACCGCCCCGATCCGGCCGACCTGCTGGACACAGAGCCGAGCACCGGAAGCGCCGAGGTCGCGGCGCGGGTGGCGGATGTGCGCCGGCGGGCCCAAGAGCGGGGCGTCAACTGCAACAGCGAGCTCACCGGTGCGGACCTGGAGTTGCACGGCCCTCTCGACAGAGTCGCCACGGAGGTGCTGAGGGAAGCCCTTGCCGAGGGCCGCCTCAGCGCACGCGGACTGCACCGGGTCCGCTCGGTGGCCCGCACGATCCGAGATCTCGACGACGGCGGCCGTGAGCTGCGGGCCGCCGACGTGCTGGCCGCACTCTCGTTGAGGATGAGGCTCGACGGCGCTGGAGGCTTCGTCCATGGATGATGGGGCCGGGCCTGACCGGGGGGTCTGCGCCGCCGCGCTGGCCTCGCTGCCCCGGTCCACCCCGCGGCGGCTGCAACGGCTGCTGGGGGGACGGGACCCCGCCGAGGCTTGGCAGGAGGTCGAGCGGGGCGACACCGGAGTCTCGGTGGCCGATGAGGATGTGCGGGCGGCCTGGAGTGCGCACGCCCGCGACACCGACCTCGACGCGGTGGCCGCCAAGCTGGAGTCTCTCGATGCCTGGGTCACGACCGCGGCCAGCGCCCACCATCCGCCCGCGATCGCGGATGACATCGATCCGGCGCCGATCCTGTTCCGCCTCGGCAGCGTCCCCGACCCGACGGCACCCGCGGTCGCGATAGTCGGCACCCGGCGCTGCACGCCGACGGGACGCTCGGTGGCCGTCGAGTTGGGCTCGGGGCTGGCCTCCGCCGGTGTGACGGTGGTCTCGGGCCTCGCGCTTGGAATCGATGGGGCGGCCCACCGCGGCGCCCTGGCCGCAGAGGGAGCCCCGGTGGTGGGAGTGGTCGGCAGCGGTGTGGACATCGTGTATCCGAGGGGAAACCGCGACCTGTGGGAGGCGGTGAGCGCAGCCGGGACCTTGTTGGCCGAGGCGCCTCTGGGCGCCGAGCCCGAGGGTTGGCGCTTTCCGGCCCGCAACCGGCTCCTAGCGGCGCTGGCCGACGTGGTCGTCGTGGTGGAGTCGAAGCGGGCCGGGGGCTCCATGCACACCGTCGAGGAGGCGATACGGCGAGGCGTCGCGGTGATGGCGGTGCCCGGATCGGTGCGCAACCCGGCCGCGGCGGGCACCAACCTGCTGTTGAGCGAGGGCTGCGCCCCGGCCTGCTCCACCGAGGACGTGCTCGTGGCCCTCGGGCTAGCCACCGCCGGGGTGACCGGAGGTGCCGCACAGCCCGAGGGCGCCCCAGGTCGTGGCGCGTCTGAGAGCGGGATGGACCCCGGCGGGCTCGACCCGCTCCAGCAGCGGCTGCTCGGCCTCCTCGACGACGGCCCGGTGAGCCTCGATGTGCTGGTGCTTCGCGCGGGAGCGCCCGTTCCGGCGGTGCTGGTGGCGGCCGACGGCCTCGAGCGCCGGGGCCTGCTGGCCCGCGACGGTGCTCGCGTTCTGCGAGCCTGAGGCCGCGGCGCCTTCCTGAGCGTCCTGACACTCCGAACCTCCTGTGGAAAACTACAATCGACTTGTGGACAGCTGGTGCCTGAGCGGATGGCTCGACTCCTTGAGCAGCGTGGCCGACTCCACGCGGGCCGTGTACGCCCGGGATGCGGCTGCGGCGGCACGGTGGCTGGAGGAGGCGGGCCACTCAGGCCCCGTGTCGGTGGACCGCCGCGCACTGCGCCGTTACCTGGGGCACCTGGGCGGCCGGGGCTACGCGGCTCGCACCATCGCCCGCAAGGTGTCGGTGCTGCGCCGCTACTTCGATTGGGCCCGCCGCACCGGGCGGATCGACGCCGACCCCACGCTGGGGCTGGCCGCGCCCCGGGGGCCGTCGCGCCTCCCCCAGGTGCTCAAGGACGATCAGATCCGAACGCTCATCGAGAAGCCGGCCCGAGCCGGCGACGACGACTCCCGCGACGCGCGCGACCTCGCCATAGTCGAGTTGCTGTACGGCAGCGGTCTGCGGGTAAGCGAGCTGTGCGGCCTGCGTCCCGACGACATCGACCTGGCCCGCCTCGAGGTGCGGGTGTGGGGCAAGGGCGCCAAGCAGCGCCTGGTGCCGCTGAGCGAGCCCGCCGCGGGCGCGCTGCTCGCCTGGATGGAGAACCATCGCCACACCCTCGTTACCCGCGACACCCCGGCCGGCGCGGTGTTCCTCAACCAGCGGGGCCGGGCCATGACGCCCCGCGACGTGCGCCGGGTGCTCGACCGCCGCAGCGTGGTGCCCACCCACCCCCACGCGCTGCGCCACACCTTCGCCACCCACCTGCTCGACGGGGGCGCCGATCTGCGGACCGTGCAGGAGCTACTGGGCCACGCCGACATCGCCACCACCCAGATCTACACCCACGTCAGCCGCGAGCGCCTGCGCGAAGTACACCGCAACACGCACCCGCGGGCGTAGGCGTCTCGCGAGCCGGGAGCCTCGGAATGGCAGCCCGCCGCAGCACGAACCCCCGCGGCTGATGCCGCGACCGGGGGCATCCGGTCGCCGCGCCGAGGCGCGGAATCGAGCCTGGATCTAGGAGGGTACGGGCCGGTACTCGTCTATCGGGTAGATGCAGACCCCGCCCTCGACACCGTCCACGGGCAAGGGGTAGGGCTTGGTGCAGGGGAACTCCCAGACGAGGTAGTGGAGCACGTCCGGAACGCGGGTCTTGCCCGGCGCTATCGAACCGGGGATCATCTCGTTGGTGTCGATTGGTCCCAGATTGGCCAGGGTCGCATAGACGTCGGATCGGGTGGGGTTGTCGCCCGCGTCGTAGAGCGCTCGCAGGGCCGTGCGCAGCACCGAGCACGCCGAGCCGACCATGCCGTAGCGCGAGTTGCCGTCGTGGCGGTCCTCCGACTCGTGGTTGGCTCCCGAGGGGCTGTTCGCGCCGTAGGTGTCGGCGCACATCTCGTTGAACGCCCTCGGCTCGTAGCCCTCCACCCGGTATCCGCCGACGTCTCGGGGATCCATGATTATGGCGCCGTGGTAGAGGTCCCCGGCAGCCGCCCCACCGAACGCGACGATCTTCGAGGACACGATCTCAGCGGCTTGCGAGTTGAAGTCCGAGGCGTAGAACTGCACGTCGCCGGGCTCGAATCCCTGGTTGATCATCTCCGTTAGGAACAGCGGCGCGGAGATGACGTTGAGCACGTTGAAGATCACGTCGACCCCTTCGCTGCGCATGCGGGACACAGCCTCGATAGCGCCCTCGGTGCACACGACCGAGCCGCCGCAGCCGATCTTGTCGAACACGGCAACATTGACGCCGTTGTCCCGCAGGACGTTCACCAAGCCGGCCTCGACCGCTTCATACTGACCAGGCGTGTCGGGTGCCGCGATCCCGACGGTCTTGCCGTCGAGCTGGCCCCGGCCGATGAGGTCGAGGGCGAGCCAGCCCAGCGACTCCTCCGCCGTCGGCGTCATGGTGATCAGCCGGTCGCCGCTGCGGTTCATGAATTCCTCGGCTTGGGGCTGCACGGTGATGAAGGCGGTCTCATTCTCCTCCACGATGCACAGGGTGGCCGATCCCTGGAACCCGCTGGAGTTGACGATGATCACGGCGTCGTTGTCCTCGATGGCCTCGATGCAGGCCGCGTTGCGCTGCTCGTCCAGCAGGTCCCCGAGCACCTCGACGTGGATGGTGTGCAGATCGATCATGCGGCCCCGGATCCCGCCGCACTGCTCGTTGACATAGGTCACGAACGTCTCGAATATCTCGGCCGGGTCGCCCACGTCGGTGCCGAAGCCGATTTCTGCGAAGTCCTCGAGCTTCGAGCGGATGTGCGTGATCTTGATCGAGTCGGCCTCGATGCCCTTGTCGGTGGCCACCCGGTCGGCGGCGGGGTCGTGGGCCGTGCAGAGCGCGTCGATCTGCATGAACGGATGGTCGCCGCGGTCCATGGTGGCCTGGTACTCGTCGAAGACGCCGTCGCGGGGGTCGTCGAAGATGTTCGGCGGCGGACCCTCGGGCTCGGCGGGCTCGGTGGTGGTGGTGGGCTCGTCGTCGGGTGTTTCGCCGGAGTCGGCGGGCTCGGTGGTGGTGGTGGGCTCGTCGCCGGGCTCGGCGGGCTCGGTGGTGGTGGTGGGCTCGTCGCCGGGCTCGGCGGGCTCGGTGGTGGTGGTGGGCTCGTCGTCGGGTGTTTCGCCGGAGTCGGCGGGCTCGGTGGTGGTGGTGGGCTCGTCGTCGGGTGTTTCGCCGGAGTCGGCGGGCTCGGTGGTGTCCGGCTCAGCGGTGTCGGGCGTCTCAGTCGTGGGCGTGGCCGTGCCGCCGTCGTCGGAGACCGTCACCTCGCCGCCACAGGCCGCGGCCACGAAGGCCATGCAGACGACAAGTGCCAACACAACACGCAGTCTTGAGATCATCATTGCCTCCGTACCTCCGGACCCGTGCCCTCACCGGGCAGGAGAGTCAGTCTCGCCTACCGGGTTGGAGGGCACAAGTCGGGCCGGTTGATGGCATCGAGTAGCCGGAGAGCGGACCCGTCGGAACCAGTGGCCGGCTCCGACTGCGGGGCGACTACTGTCCGGGGGCCGACCGACCTGTGCCGGTCGGTCGGAGCCTCACGAGGAGGAAAATGCCCGACGAGTCGACCAAGAGGCCGAGCGGATTGGCAGCGGCTGGTGACGGTCGTCACGAGGCTCCGAGCGAGGCCGTGGCCCGAACGGCCCGTGAGCGCAGCGAACAAGAGCGGGAAACACCAGGCTGCAGCGCGAGGCGGCGCCACCTACCGGTGCGGTACTCAAGGTGAGCGGACCCGCGCCGTCGGCCGCAGAGTTGGCTGCGGCCATCCTCGACGAGGAGGCCAGGCGCCGTGCCGCGCAGGCGGAGCGCGACGCCGAGACGGTGCTGCCCGACGATCTGCTCCCCGGTGTGGGCGACGAGCCCATGACCCTGCGGGAGGGGCTGCGGGCCGGCGGGAAATCGATGCTGGTGATGATGTTCGTGCTCACCATGATCGACGAGTTTCCCCGCGCCATGCGGGTGCTGGCCCCCGACATCCAGAACTCGCTCAACATAAGCGACACCGTGCTGTTCGGCATTCTCGGATTCGGCGGCGTGACCCTGGTGCTCGGCGCCGTCCCCATGGCCGCTCTCGCCGATCGGGCCAAGCGGGTGGCGATCATCCCTGTGGCTTCCGCCTTCTGGGGTATCACCTCGTTCTTGAGCGGACTCATCGTCAACCCGTTCCAGCTGTTCCTCACCAATGCGGGAACGGGCTTCGGGCAGGCCTACCGGATCCCGGTCGCAAACTCGCTGCTGGTGGACACCTACCCGATCCAGGCCCGGAGCCGGATCTTCGCGCTGGAGGGTCTCGGCCGGCCCGTCGGCCAGCTTGTCGGCCCGCTCGTGATCGGGGGGATCGCGGCTCTGGCGGGAGGCGACGACCCCTGGCGGGCGGCCTTCTTCGCCATCGCGGTCGCCCCGCTCGTGGTTGCTGTGCTGGCCGCAGTCATGTTGCGGGAGCCGGCGAGGGGACGCTTCGACAAGCAGGCCGTGTTCGGCGACGAGCCGGTGGAGGTGGACGAGTTGCCGGTGTCGATGGGCACCGCCTTCGCCCGGCTGCGCAAGATCAAGACCTTCTACTTCCTGTCCACCGGCGTGGGTGTTCTCGGCTTCGCCCTGATCGCCATCCCCATCCAGTTCAACCTCTTGTTGGAGGACAAGTACGCGATGGGTCCCTTCCAGCGGGGGGTCGTCGAGTCGCTCATCTGGGTGGCTGCCCTGGCCGGGCTGCCGGTGGCCGGGCGGATGTTCGACCGGGGTTTCCGTCGCGACCCGGGAGCCATGATGCGCTACGCCGGGATGCTGGTGATGGTGTCGGGGGTGGTCTACATGGTTGCCTTGCCCATCAAGATCCTCGGGGCGCTGGTGGCTCTGATGGCCGTGGCCCAGACCCTGATCTCCATGGCGTTCGTGGCTGCGCCCCCGCTCATCGCCGCGGTGTCGCCCTACCGCATCCGGGCTCAGGCCTTTGCTCTGCTGCCGGTGTTCGTGTTCCTGATGGGAGGCTTCTTCGGCGGCCTCATCGTGGGCCAGCTGTCCGACGCCTACAACGAGCGCACGGCGATGCTGGTGGCCGCGCCCCCGGCTGCCTTGATCGGCGGCGCCCTCATCGTCTACGGCAGCCGCTTCGTCCGCTCGGACATCTCGCGGTCGGTCGAGGAGCTCGTGGAGGAGCAGGCGGAGCAGCGCCGGGCCACCGCCGATCCCGCGTCGGTGCCCGCCCTTCAGGTCCACAACCTGGACTTCGCCTACGGCAGCGTGCAGGTGCTCTTCGATGTGTCCTTCGAGGTGGCCAGAGGAGAGGTTCTGGCCCTGCTCGGCACCAACGGCGCGGGCAAGTCCACCCTGCTGCGCGCCGTCAGCGGGCTGGGCATCCCCGACCGCGGCGTGGTGCGGCTCGGAGGACGGACGATCACCTATGCAGAGGCCGAGGCCCGCTTCGCGGCCGGATTGGTGCAGTTGAGGGGCGGGGCCGGGGTCTTCGAGGACCTCAGCGTGGCCGACAACCTGAGAGCCTCGGTGCTGGCCGCGGGACTCGACGAAATTGAAGTCGAGGCCCGTTCCCAGCGGGCCCTGAGCCTGTTCCCGGCCCTGGCCGACCGCACAGGCACGACCGGGCGCGAGCTCTCGGGAGGGCAGCAGCAGATGCTGGCGCTGGCCATGGCCCTGATGCACGATCCCGACGTGCTGATGATCGATGAGCTCAGCCTGGGACTCGCACCGCTCGTCGTGGAGGAACTGCTCGGCGTGGTGGAACGGCTGCGCACCGAGGGCCAGACGATGGTGATCGTCGAACAGTCGCTCAACGTGGCTCTGGCCTTCGCCGACCGGGCCATCTTCATGGAGAAGGGCCGCATCCGCTTCGAGGGCCCGGCCCAGGAGTTGGCCGAGCGCGACGACCTGGCTCGCGCCGTGTTCCTCGGAGGCGAGGGCGGATGATCGGCCTCGCGGCCGCGGCCACCGGGAGCACGGGGCCTGAGGGCCGATGATCGAGTTCCTCGGCATCACCGTCGGCCAGCAGTCCCTGGCGTTCGGCCTGGTGACGGGACTCACCTACGCCGCCTTCGCAGCCGGCTTCGTGCTCATCTATCGCTCCACCGGCGTGCTCAATTTCGCCCACGGCGAGGTCGGAGCCTTCGGCGTGGCCCTCTTCGTGCTGTTGCTCGCCCAGTACGGCTTGAACTGGTGGCTCTCGTTCGTGCTCGCCCTGGCCGCCTGCGCAGCTATGGGCATGGCCATCGAGTTGATAGTGATCAGGCGGCTGTTCACCTCTCAGCGCCTGGTGGTGCTGATCGCCACCATCGGCGTGGGCCAGATAGTGCTATTCGCCAAATTCAGCTTGCCCAATGTCGTGGCACCGGGCCCGATCTCGCCGCCCTTCAGGGCGGTCTGGACGCCCACCGACCACATTCGCTTGCAGGCCCGCGAACTCATAGTGCTGGCCGTGATACCGGTGCTGATCGCCGCTCTGGCCTGGTTCATCTCGCGCACCCGCTTCGGGCTGGCCGTGCGGGCGTCCGCCTCCAATGCCGACACGGCCCGGGTCTACGGCACGTCACCCCGGCGCACCTCGACGATCGTGTGGTCCATCTCCGGAGCATTCGCGGCGGCCACCGCCATCTTCCTGGCCCCCCTGCAGGGCATCAACTCGGCTCAGGCCGGCACCGCGGCCATAGCCGAGCCGCTGCTGCTGAGAGTGCTGGTGGTGTCGCTGCTGGCCCGGATGCGCTCTCTCTGGGGCACTCTGATCGGCGGTATCGCGGTGGGCGTCTCGGAACAGCTGATCCGCAGCAACGTGGACTCGGCCAACCGCTCCGTTGTGGACGTCTACTTGTTCGTGGCCGTCCTGGTGGTCGTCCTGCTTGTGGTGCGGACCGCCGGCCTCCAAGAGTCGTGGTCGTTGGCGCCCAGTGTGCGGGCCATCCCCAGCCGGCTCGAGTCACTCTGGTGGGTCCGCCGGCTCAACGCCATGGGTTTCGTGGTGCTGTTCGGATTCTTCGTCCTGCTGGGCCTGACGCTGTCCACCAGCAGCTCCCTGTTCACCTGGACCAGCCTCCTGCTCTTCGCCATGGTGGTGCTGTCCATGACCGTGCTCACCGGCTGGGCCGGTCAGCTCTCGCTCGGCCAGTTCGCCTTCGTCGGGCTCGGGGGACTGACCGTGCTGGGGTTGACCCAGGGCAACGACATCCCCGTGCCCTTCGACCTGTTCGACCTGTCGCTGGAGCTTCCCTGGGCTCTCGCCATGGTCGCAGCCACCGCGGTCGGGGTGGTGACCGCGGTGATCGTCGGTCTGCCCGCCCTGCGGGTGAGGGGCTTGTTCCTGGCGGTGACCACCCTCGCGTTCGCGGTGGCCTCGGCATCGTGGCTGTTCCAGCAGGACTTCTTCACCGGCGGCACCAGCTTCCCGCGCCCGGCCGACCCGCCGGTGCTCGACCTGGGCCCGATCCATATCGACTTTGCCGCCTCCCGCAGGAACTACTACTTCCTGTGCCTGGTCTCGCTGGCGGTGGTGGCCGCGGTGGTGGCCCGGCTGCGTCGCACCGGCATCGGGCGGTCGTGGATCGCGGTGCGCGACAACGAGGAGATGGCCGCGGCCTCCACCGTGTCGCCGACTCGCATGAAGCTGGCAGCCTTCGGGGTGGCCGGCGGCATCGCGGCCTATTCCGGCGGCCTGCTCGTGACGCTCGTACCCTCGCTGCAGCCCGACTCGCTGTTCCGGGCCAGCGAGTCGATCGTCGTAGTGGCCACGGCCATCATTGGCGGTCTGGGCTCGGTGGCCGGCCCCATCCTGGGAGCGCTGTGGATCCGTGGCATCCCCCAGATCATTCCCGAGGAACTCGACGACCTGGTGCGGCTCCTGACCAGCAGCATCGGCCTGCTGGTGCTGCTCATGTACTTCCCCGGCGGTCTGCTGCAGATCGTCTATTCCATCCGCGACAAGCTGCTCGAGCGGGCTGATCGCAAGATGGCCGTGCGGGAGGCTGTGGCGGCGGACGGGTCTTCAACCGTCGAGGAAGCCGCCGCAGCGCCCGAGTCGGTGCCGGATCGGCGCAGGCCTCGCACGCTGGTGACGGGACGCTCCGCTGCGGCCGCAGCCACCTCGGGCCCGGCGCTGCAGACCCAGGACGTGTCGGTGCGCTTCGGCGGCAACACTGCGGTCGACCACGTCTCGGTGCATGTCGACCGCGGGGAGTTGGTGGGCCTGATCGGCACCAACGGCGCGGGAAAGTCCACTCTGCTCAATGCCATCAGCGGGTTCGTCCCGGCCCAGGGGCGGGTGTTCGTGCTCGGAGCCGACGTGACCGCCCGACGGGCGCCGGCCCGCCACGCCCGCGGCTTGGGGCGCGGCTTCCAGGGTGCCCGGATCTACCCGGGCCTTACCGTGCGCGAGTCTCTGATGGTCGCCCTCGAGGCCCGGTCACGCTCGAATCTGTTGGCGTCGATGACGGGCCTGCCGCCGTCGCCGGGCGCCGAGAGGGCCAAGCGGGCCGAGGCGGACGAACTCATCGACTACATGGGCCTAGGACGCTATGCGGACCACTTCATAGCCACGCTGTCCACCGGCACCCGCCGCATCGTGGAACTCTCCAGCCTGCTGGCCGTCAACGCCCGGGTGCTGCTGCTGGACGAGCCCACCGGCGGTGTGGCGCAGCGCGAGGCCGAGGCGTTCGGCCCGCTCATCAAGCAGATCCAGGTCGAATTGGACGCCGCGGTGATCGTCATCGAACACGACATGCCGCTGGTCATGGGCATCAGCGACCGCGTGTACTGCCTGGAGGCGGGCGCGGTGATTGCAGAGGGTCCGCCCGGGCAGGTCCGCCGGGATCCGCTGGTGATCGCCAGCTACCTCGGCACCTCCGAGCAGGCCATCGGCCGCTCTGGACCGACACAGCCCTAGCCGCGTCCGGCGCCGCTCGCTCCACCCGAGTCGGTGCGGCGTTCATCGACGGCCGTGCCCCTGCATGGCAGACTTGGCCGCTGATGATCGATTTCGTAGCCGTGCTGGCCCAGTCCGACAGCGAGTCGCTGCTGGACGCACCATTGACCAGCGGCGACTGGATCAAGGCCGGGATCGTGCTGGTCGGCACGCTGGTCCTGGCCGCGGCCGTCTCCAGGATTCTGCGCCGGATTGTGACCCGCGGCATCGGGCAGGGCTTCGCCGCCATCCTGACCTCGCGCTTCATCGGCTACGCCGTGTTCCTCATCGGTCTGTCGTACGCGCTCACAGTCCTCGGCGTGCGGGTGGGCCCGCTGCTCGGTGCCCTGGGACTCGGCGGTCTCGTGCTCGCGCTGGCCTTGCAAGGCGTGGTCGGCAATTTCGTGTCCTCGGTGATCCTGCAGACCCGGAGGCCCTACACGGTGGGCGATACCGTGGCGCTGGACGGCCACGTCGGCGTCGTGGAGGACATCGACTCGCGCACCACGCAGGTGCGCGGCCTCGACGGCACCCACATCCGCATCCCCAACGCGAATGTCGTTGGCACCACCATCGTCAACCTGACCCGCAATCCCGTGCGTCGCAGCTCCCTCGCGGTCGGCGTCGCCTACGACACCGATCTGCAGCAGGCGACCGACGCCATTTACAACGCCCTCGAGAGGGTGCCGCGGGTGCTGTCGGAGCCCGAGCCCGCGGTGAGCCTCGACGGCTTCGGCGACTCCAGCATCGGCTTCCACGTTCTCTACTGGCATGCCAGCGATGTCCCGACCGAGCTCGCCACCCGCCATGACCTTGTTCTGGCCATTCACCGGGAGTTCGCGGCCTGCTCCATCACCATCGCCTTCCCCCAGGTCGTGGTCTGGAGCGGCCAGCAGCACCCGAACCGGCTGTACGGGGGCGAGGTCGGCGAGGTGAGGGCCCCCTATCCCGGACTCGATCAGCCGGAGTCCGAGCAGGAGCGCCGCGGCCCTCAGTGGCGGTTGCCCGGACGGCGCATCGCTGACCGGCGCTCGAGTTCGTGACTCCGAGGCCGAGCGGCCCGTGAGCGCAGCGAACAAGAGCGGGAAACGCAACCCCTCACTGCGAGACGCTCACCAGCTATCCGCGCTCGCTCTTAGTCGAGCAGGCCGACCGAAGCGGCCTTTAGCACGCCCTCCTTGCGGCCGGGCACATCGAGCTTCTTCCACAGATTGGCAAGCGCTCGGTAGACAGAGCGCTCTGAGTAGCCCATCTCGCCCGCGAGGTCTGTGATCGCTACTCCATCAGCCAGCCGCTTCAACAGTTCGAGCTCGCGTTCAGCCAGCACCTCCGGCACCGGAGCCTCCATGTGCTGCCGAACGCTGATTGCGGCCTGCTCCAGACGCCGGGCGCCATCGCTGGTTGTCAACCTGGCCAGCGCGTCGAACCAGATCACCAACGGCGGAGTTTCCTGCTCGTCGACGGTCGGCGCTGAGGTCGAGGCCCGTTGGTCCGACCTTGACTCCACCGACGCCAACCAGTCGAGGATCGCAGTGCGAGCCGACACCATGTAGTCGGTGACGATCACCCAGTCCTCAGCCAGCCGGGCCGGGATCGTGCATCCGGCCATAGTTCTGGTGCTGCGGCCGAACAAAGCGGCGATGTCGCTCTGGTACCACGGCGGCAGCGACTGGGCGTAGATGTGCACGGACTCACGGTGATAGCCAAGGGTCCAAGGCTTCGCGTGGGGGCCTTCATCGACGCCGAGGCGGTGGGCCTCGAGGATGGCGGCTGCACCTCCGGCAATACGGCCACAGGCCATACGCACCTGCGCATGCAACTGAGCGTCCGATGACCCGCCAACCATCGTCGGAGAGGGTAGCCGGAGCCAGTCGTCGCCGGCACGAGCTGATCGCGCCTGCCACATCCTGCCAGACCCTGCCAAGAAGTTGGCAGGGTCTCTGCCGAAGGCTGGCAGGCATCGGGCCATTACTGACACCCATTAACCACTAGTAGTAGGTGTGCGATCCGAAAGGGTGATCGCAGAGACAGGAGAAGAAATGTCTGTCAAGCGGAAGATCAGTGTGTTTGTCCCGGTGATAGCCCTCATTGCGTCGGCTGTAGTCACCGCCGCGGTTGTGAGCACAAGAAGCAAGGGCCTTTCCAGCACTGCGTGACGCCGAGTGGGCGTTGCCAGGGACCAGTTGTCTCGCGGAGTGGCCCTCCCCCCACACTCCGCGGGCAGCTGGCACTGGTGCCCCGCCGGATGCGTGAACGAGAAAAGGACTCCAAGATGGGCAAGCACAGAGCGTTGAACATCATCGTGTCCCTACTGGCTGGACTGGCGATCTTCGTGTGGCTGGTGCTGATGTGCCGGACAGCGGGCGGGGTCGGTGTCTTCGAGCTGTCGCTGATAGCGGTAGTTGCGTGCGGAGGGGCGTACCTCGTCGGTACCCGGAGACCTGCTGAGCGCAGTCAGCCGGTGATGGCCCGGACCACCAGGGTCACCCCCGAGGCCGCCAGCAATCCCAGCACGACCCGGTCGAACTGGGAGCCCGACAGCCTGGCCCGCAGGTACTCCCCGAGGGGCAGGACGGCCAGCACCGGCCCGAATCCCACCGCGGCCGCGATCAGCCGGTCGGAGCTGTAGGCGCCGATTGACGCCAGCGTGGTTATCTGGGCGACGCCAGTGATCAGGAACAGCACCGACAGCGACAGGATGTAGGCGTCGCGGGGCAGCCGGTAGGCGTGGAGCCACGACCCGATGATCGGCCCGGACACGCCAACCGCCCCCTGCATCATTCCGGCGGCTCCGCCGATGAGCGGCGAGGCCCGCCGTGCTACCTCCGGCAGCACGGCGATGTCGCCGAACCACAGTGATCGGATCACGAACAACAGCACGGCCGCCGCGAGCACGATCAGCAGGGGCCGCTCGGGTGCCGAGACCAGAACGAAGGTGCCCGCCACCGCTCCCAGTGCCGATGTCGCCGACAGGACGAACACGTCGCGGGTCTCCGAGCGGGCGTGTCGGGTGCGCCAGCCGACCAGCAGGTTGGCTACGGCGTTCGGCAGGGTCACGACCACCACCGCGGTCTCCACGCCGGCCACCGCGGCCACCATCGGAATGGCGACAAGCGGGTAACCGAGCCCTGTGGCGCTCTTGGCCAGCATGGCCACCGCCGAGGCCACGCCGACCACGATCAACTCGGTGGTGCTCACCCTCCGGGCTTGTCAGCAGCGCCGGGGGCGTCGAGCCAGCGGCCCCGTTCGTCCTCGAGCCAGTCCGGGAAGTCGATCTCGGGGTCGGGCAGCGGGGTCACGCCCCGAGCGGCGCACACCTCGGCGAAGGGGACCGGGGCGTCGCTCCAGCTGCGCGGGTCGCCCAGCATCACCTCGAACAACGTGCATCCGGCGTCTCCGGCGACGAGGGGCCCGAACTGCTCGCCCTGAGGGAGCTCGATGTGAGTGCCAGCACCGCAGATTTCGTCGCCGACCAGGATCTCACCCTCGAGCACGAACACCACGTGGGGCGAGCGGTGGCCGTGGCGGCGCACGACCATGCCGGGGTCGTAGCGGGCGTACAGCGACAGATAAGGCGGGTCGGACCGGAAGGCGAACCACTTCTCCCACACCGACGACTCCGTGTCGTCGGCGTTGCGCTGCGCCTTGACCCGCTGCCATTCGAGCCCGGGGTCGTCGAGGCGCCGGATGATCGGACCGCCCGCCATCATGAGCGAGCCCGAATTGGTTGCAAGCGGGTCGCGGTGCGATGTTGTGTTTCCCGCTCTTGTTCGCTGCGCTCACGGGCCGCTCGGGCCACGGCCTCGCTCAACGTCCTGGAAGATCGCACCCTGATACGCCCCTTTCGCTCGGCCTCTAGTGGTTCGTCGCTGAATTGATTGGGGCGACCGGAGTGACTCCAAGCCGGGGCTTGGGTCTTCCGTGCTGCCCTAGCCATTTTGACGACACACCTCTAGGCCGACCAGTCCGCGCCGGGCTGGTGCAGGGCCCACAACTCGGCGATGCGCCCGCCCTCGGTCCGGTATTGCGCCAGCCAGGCAAACGACATCGGCGCCGCAGCGGGGAGGCTCACCCCCCGAAGGGTGAGGCGGACCCATACCGCGTCGCCCTCGGCGACGAGCGCGTCGATGCTCACCTCGCTGGCCCTGACGGCCTCGAAGGCGCCGGCAAGGCGACGGCGCAGCTCAAGACGCGTGAGTGTCTCGGTGCCCTCGGCCGTGTGGCGCACGACCCGGTCGGCTACGAGCTCCTCCAGGGCGTCAAGGTCCCGCTCGAGCCAGACCCTCTCCCAGTACCCGCGCACAACCGACTCCTCGGCAGTCGGACCGTCTTCGACGGTTGGGTCGGGATCGTGGCCGGTGTCATCGGCCATGGTCGCCTCCTCGTCTCTACTCGTGTTCACAGTGTGGTCTCTTCGGCCGGACGCCGCGGCTCAGTCATGCGGGCCACCGCCATGACGACCAGCACCAGGATCCCCAGGCCGACAAGGGTGGCCCTGATGCCCACGGCATCGGCGATGATCCCGATGGGCAGCGCCGCGATGGCGAAGCCCGAGAAGCTCAGCATCAGCAGGCTCTGGACCCGGCCGTGGTACTCGATCGGGGTGGACGTGAGCAGCAGCGAGTTGTTCAGAGCTTGGAAGACGCTGGAGGTGGCGCCCACCACCGCCATGACCGCCAGCGCTGCGTAGAAGTTGGGCATCATCGCGAACATCGCGAGCGAGACACCGAAACCAACCGCGCTACGGATCTGGAACGGGCGCAGTCTTCGCCGCTCCAGGTTCGCCAGCGCGATGGAGCCTCCAATGGCGCCCACCGCCGCGGCCGCGTTCAGCAGGCCAAAGCCCGTCGAGCCGCTGTGGTGGACGCGCTCGGCCACGACCGGCAAGAAGGCCATGTAGGGGAAGCCCACGAGCACGACGCAGAACGACACCGCCAGCAGATGCATCAAGTCGGGCCGGGAGCGCACGAATCGCAGCCCGTCGACAATGTCGCCCATCGCGCTGCGGCCCGACGGGCTCGACGGCGCGGCCCGCGGCAGGCCCGCCAGCAGGACCACGCTGAGCACCCCGAGAACGCCCGCCGCGAAGAAAACTCCGGCCAAGCCGAAGAACGCCACACCGATGAGGACTCCCGCCGCGGCCGGGCCTGTCACCCGGGCAAGCTGCACGGTCGACATCGACAGGAACACGGCGTTGGTGATGGTCTCGCGGCCGACGATGTCGGATATGAAGGACAGCCGGGCCGGAGCCAGTATCGAGATCACGCCGCCCTGGGCGACGCTCGTAGCGATCAGCAGCCAGTAGGACTCGGTCCCGGTGGCCACCGCCGCGCCCAAGATGAACGGAGTCAGGGCCTGCAGGCAGCCCGCGATGACCAGCACTTTGCGCTTGGAGAAGCGGTCGGAGATCATGCCGCCGTACGGGATGACGAAGATGCTGCAGGCTCCGAAGGCCAGCATCACGCCACCCAGGCCGGTGTTGGTGCCGGTGAGTTCGAAGGCCAGCCAGGCCCGGGCCACGCCCGCCACCTGCATGGTCAGGAACGTGAACAGGCCGCCTACGAAGAGTATGAGGAACTGCCGGTTGTGAAGCGCTGCGAACCGCCCTGACGGGCTGGCGGATTCCGCTTCGCGCATCCGCCAGCGTACCCGCGAGCGGATTCCGGCTACGCGGCGGAACGGACACCGACGGTGCTCGCATCGAGGGCGCGCATCCGGCGTCCAGCCGAGGGTCGGACCCGTATGGCGAGACGATGCCCGATGATGTAGTGTCCGCGGTCCGCGCGGACGCGAAGAAGACCGCGACAATTGGGGGTGCAGGATGCTGCCGGCCCGGTTCGATTATGTAGCGGCCTCCTCTGTGGAGGAGGCGATAGCGGCCAAAGCCGAAGGGGGTGACGAGACGCGGTTCCTCGCCGGCGGGCAGAGTCTGCTGCCGATGATGAAGCTCCGGTTCGCGACGCCCGCCAAGCTGGTGGACATCAACCGCATCGGCGGACTCGACACCATTGAGCGCCACAACGGGCACCTCCACATCGGGGCCCTGGTCCGCCACGCCGACATCGCCGCCTCCGATGCGGTGTCGGGAGCCGTGGCCTCCGCCGCTCCCTGGATCGCCGACCCGCTAGTGCGCAATCTGGGCACCATGTGCGGGTCCGTGGCCCACTGCGACCCCAAGGGCGACTGGAACTCGGTCCTGCTGGCCACTGGCGCCGAGGTGATCGCCCAGGGTCCCTCCGGCAATCGGACCATCGCCATCGGCGACTTCGTCCAGGATTTCTTCGCCAACTCCCTCAACGAGGACGAGATGGTGATCGCCGTGCACATCCCGGTGCCGTCGGGATCCTCCGGCGGCTCCTACCAGAAGCTTGAGCGCAAGGTCGGCGACTACGCCACGGTGGGCGTGGCCGCCCACCTCGAGCTGGCCGCCGATGGCACCATCAGCGCGGCCGGCGTGGCCATGACGTCGGTTTCGCCCATCAACCTCAAGGCCACAGACGCCGAGGCGCTGCTGGTGGGCAGCGCTCCCGGCGCGGATCTGTTCGCCGAGGCTGGCGAGGCCGCCGCTGCGGCCGCCGACCCAAAGGACGACGAGCGGGGATCGGCTCGCTGGAAGCGCCAAGTGGTGGCCGCATTCACTCGCCGGGCCCTCGCGGCCGCGGCCGAGCAGGCACAGGCCTGAGAGGGGGAGACATGGAGATCACGATCAACATCAACGGAACCGACCACACGGCCGACGTCGAACCGCGGCGGCTGCTGGTCGACCAGATCCGCACCGGTGCCGGGCTGACCGGCACTCACATCGGGTGCGACACCACCAGCTGCGGCGTTTGCACCGTGCTGGTGGACGGCACCCCGGTCAAATCGTGCACGATGCTGGCCGTGCAGGCCGACGGCTGCTCGGTGACCACCGTCGAGGGACTCAAGTCCGCCGACGGTCTGCATCCCATCCAGAGCGCGTTCAGCGACGAGCACGGCCTGCAGTGCGGGTTCTGTACCCCGGCCATGATGCTGGTGGGTGCGGCCCTGATCGAGGAGAATCCAGCGCCGTCCGACGACGAGGTGCGCTGGGCCATCTCGGGGAACCTGTGCCGCTGCACCGGATACATGAACATCGTCAAGGCCATCCAGGCCGCCGCGGCCGCCGTGTCGTCCGCGGCAGCCGGCAACGGCGACAGCTAGAGGGAGCACGCAATGACTGACACCGCAACAACGACGCCTCCTGAGATCGGCGGCCTCGGCCACAGCCTCAAGCGGGTGGAGGACGCCCGCCTCATCGAGGGCCAGGGCAACTTCCTCGACGACATCGTGATGCCCGGGATGCTCCACATGGCACTGGTGCGCTCGCCGGTGGCCCATGCCCGCATCAACGGCATCGACACCGCGGCGGCCTCGGCCATCGAGGGGGTCGTGGCCGTGGTGACCGGCGAGCTGATGGACGCCCACGGCCTGGCCTGGATGCCCACCCTGTCGGGTGACACCCAGGCCGTGCTGGCCACCGACAAGGTCCGCTACCAGGGCCAGGAGGTGGCCGCGGTCATCGCCACCGATCCCTACGTGGCCGCCGACGCGGCCGAGCTGGTGGATGTGGACTACGAGATGCTCGACGCCATCGTCAACCCCCAGCAGTCGCTGGCCGACGGCGCGGTGCTGATCCGCGACGAGAAGGAGGGCCAGACCGACAACCTGGTGTACGAGTGGGAGACCGGCGACGAGGCCGCCACCGAGGCAGCCTTCGCCAGCGCGGAGAGGGTGGTGTCGCTCACCACGCACTACCCGCGCTCGCACCCCGCGCCGCTGGAGACGTGCGGGATCGTGGCCGACGTCAACTCGGTGACCGGCCAGGCCACCCTGTACATGACCTCGCAGGCGCCGCACGCCCACCGGACGCTGTTCGCCCTGGTGGCCGGGCTGCCCGAGCAGAACATCCGCATCGTCAGCCCCGACATCGGCGGCGGCTTCGGCAACAAGGTGCCCATCTACCCCGGATACGTGGTGGCCACCGCGGCCAGCCTATTGATCGGCCAGCCGGTGAAGTGGGTCGAGACCCGCACCGGGAACCTGATCTCCACCGGGTTCGGGCGGGACTACTACATGACCGGCGAGCTGGCCCTCACCGCCGAGGGCCGCATCCAGGCCATGCGGGTGGACATGCTGTCGGACCAGGGAGCCTTCTACTCCGATGCCCAGCCAACCCTCTACCGGGCCGGGCTGTTCCATGTGTGCACCGGCAGCTACGACTTCCCCCACGCCCACATCAAGTGCCGGGGCGCCTTCACCAACAAGGCGCCGGGAGGGGTGGCCTACCGGTGCTCGTTCCGGATCACCGAGGCGTCGTACCTGATCGAGCGGCTGATCCAGACCGCGGCCGACGAACTGGGCATCGACCCGGCCGAGATGCGGCTGCGCAACTTCATCCAGCCCGAGCAGTTCCCGTATGAGACGGCCACCGGGTTCGTGTACGACTCCGGCGACTACCCGACCGCGTTGCGCAAGGCGCTGGACGCGGCCGGCTACGACGAGTTGCGGGCCGAGCAGGCCGCGGCGCGCGAGGAGGGACGTCTGGTCGGGATCGGCATAGCGCACTTCACCGAGGCGGTGGGGGCCGGGCCGGCGCACACCTACGACATTGCCGGGCTCAAGATGATCGACTCGGCCGAGTTGCGGATCCATCCCACCGGCAAGGCCATCCTCAAGCTCGGGGTGAAGACCCAGGGCCAGGGCCACGAGACGACCTTCGCGCAGATCGTGGCCGAGGAGACGGGCATCCCCGCCTACAACATCAAGGTGGTGCACGGCGACACCGACGACACCCCCTACGGGCTGGGCACCTACGCGTCGCGTTCCACGCCGGTGGGCGGGGCGGCCACCGCGATGGTGGCCCGCAAGATCGCCGACAAGGCCCGCCACATCGCCGCGCACCTGCTGGAGGCCGCACCCGAGGACATCGAGCGCGAGACGGACAAGTTCTTCGTGAGGGGCTCTCCCGACCAGTCGGTCACCATCCAGGACGCCGCCTTCGCGGCCTACACCAACCTCCCCGAGGGCATGGAGTACGGCCTCGAGGACGTCACCTACTACAACCCGCCCAACCTCACGTTCCCCTTCGGCGCGTATGTGGTCGTGGTGGATGTGGATCCCGAGACCGGGGTGTGGAAGGTGCGCCGCATGGTGGCCCTCGACGACTGCGGGGTGCGCATCAACCCGATGATCGTGGAGGGCCAGATCCACGGGGGCCTCACCGAGGGCTTCGCCATGTCGTCGATGCAGTGGATCACCTTCGACGACGACGGCAACTGCATCGGGTCCAACTTCATGGACTACCTGGTCCCCACCGCCTGGGAGACGCCCCGCTTCGAGCTGCTGGACACGGTCACCCCGTCGCCGCACCATCCGATCGGGGCCAAGGGCATCGGCGAGTCGGCCACCGTCGGCTCTCCCGCCGCGTTCGTGAACGCGGTCGTCGACGCGCTGGCCCACCTCGGGGTGCGCAACATCGACATGCCGGTGCTGCCCGACCGGGTGTGGGAGGCAATCGACAGCGCCAGCGCCTGATCGTCCGGTCCGGGGCCGGCGCAGCTCCCGCTCTAGACTTGGTTGAGTACAACGACGGCGATCCCGGGGAGCCGCGGTGCCATGGATGTGTCGGTGCTGGCCGAGGCGGTGCAGCTCACCGAGCAGCGGGTGCCGTACGTGCTGGCCACCGTGGTGTGGCGGCGGGGCCCGTCGTCGGGGCGACAGGGTTCCAAGGCGGTGGTCCTGGCCGACGGCACGGTCCGGGGCTGGCTGGGCGGCGCCTGCGCGGAGCCTTCGGTGGTGCGCCACGCCAGGGAGTGCCTGGAGACCGGCCACCCCGCGCTGCTGTTCCTGGGGCAACCCGACGAGCTCGACGGACGCTCGCAGGAGGGGGTGCACTCGATAGCCATGGCCTGTGAGTCCGAGGGCGCGTTGGAGGTCTACCTCGAGCCGCACCGACCTGAGCCCCAAGTGGTGGTGGTGGGCCGGTCCCCGGCGGTGGACGCACTCGCCGAGCTGGCCATGGCGGTCGGTTGGCAGGCGACTGTCGTAGACGACGGCGGGAATCCCGATGAGCATGTCCGGCCCGAGATCGTGCGTACCAAGCTCGATCTCGCCGGCCTCGGCATCGACGGCGCCACCGCGATGGTGGTCGCCACCCAGGGCCACTACGACGACCTGGCCCTGGAGGCCGCGCTGGCCAGTGATTCCGGATACGTGGGCCTGATCGCATCCGCCAAGAGAGCCGCCACCGTGCTCGACCATCTGCGCGGCCGGGGCGTGACAGAAGCCGACTTGGGTCGCGTCCAGGCGCCGGCCGGCCTGGACCTGGGCGCAGTGGCCAACGCAGAGATAGCGGTGGCCGTCATGGCCGACCTCGTGGCCCGCAGAGCCAAAGGCGAGTTGGTGGCGACCGGATCGGGCCAGGCACCGCCAAGAGTCGAAGCCATCGACCCGGTGTGCGGCATGACGGTGCTGGTGGACGACGCCAAGTACCACACCGTCCACGACGGCGCCGACTACTGGTTCTGCGCCGCCGGCTGCCAACGGACTTTCGAGTCTGATCCGCGGTCCTTTCTGCCGACGACCTGACCAGGCGACGGTCCCAGGGATCACAGGCCTATCCCCGACGCCGGGCACCGTCGCTTCCGTTCTCACCCGGCGCGGGGCGGTTAGCGTGAACCGATGACCGCGGACGGCTCAGGCGACCGCCGGCCGCTGGGGTGGCTGCTGGCCGGGGTGGGAATGCTGTCGGTGTCCACGGACTCCCTGTGGGTCCGGTTGTCGGAAGCCGGCGCCATGGACATCGCCTTCCTGGTGTCCTGCTGCGGTCTGGTGGTGCACTCGACCTTCGGGCGCTGGTTCGACCGGCGACCAGCGTTGGAATCGCTGCGCCACCATCGGCTGCCGCTGGTCGCCGTGGCGGTGCTGGCGGCGGTGAGCCAGCTCTGCTTCATAACCGCCATCACCGAGACCCGGGTAGCCAACGTAGTGGCCATCGTGGCCGCGGCACCCCTGATGGCATCGGTGTGCGCCTGGGTGTTCTTGAGAGAGCCGATCACGCGGCGGGTGGCCGGAGCCATCGCCCTGACCATGGCGGGGATCGCGGTGATCGTGTCGGACTCGTTGGGTCAGCCGACCCTGAAGGGCGATTTGCTGGCGCTGGTGGCGGTGGCCGGGTTCGCGGGGAACATGACCATTTGGCGCCGGTATTCGGAATTGAGCCGGCGAGCGGGACTGGCGACCAGCGCGGCCATCGTGGTCGCGGTCACGGGCTTCGCGGCGTCGCCGTTCTCGCTGGACTCCGGGGCCTACCTGGCGATCGCGGCCATGGGTCTGTGCTTCAACCCGCTCGGCCGGCTCGCCAACTCGAGCGCCCTTCGCTTCGCGCCGGTGTCAGAGGTCGCGCTGTTTGCCCCAACCGAGACGGTGGCCGGCACGGTGTGGGCGGCAGTGTTCCTGTCGGAACTGCCCAGTCTCGCGACCGTCGTTGGCGCGGTGGTGGTGCTGGCCGGGGTCTTCTACGGCACGGTCGCCTCCGGCAGGGAGAGCGCGACCAGCAGACTGCGCTGATGGGCCCCGTCTCGCGGAGAAGCACCTGTGCTATTCCTAGGCTGAGCCCATGAGAGCACTGGTTCAACGGGCCGCGGAGGCTCGAGTCCGGGTGGACGGCCAGGTGGTCGGAGAGATCGGTCCTGGGTTGTGCTGCCTGGTCGGGGTGACCCACGGCGACGACCGGGACGCGGCCGTGAAGCTGGCGGCCAAGCTTTGGCACCTGCGGATCTTCGGCGACGAGAACGGCCACATGAACCGGTCGGTGGCCGCCACCGGCGGCGAGGTGCTGGTGGTCAGCCAGTTCACCCTCTACGGTGACACTCGCAAGGGTCGCCGGCCGTCGTTCATCGCCGCGGCCGCCCCCGACGACGCGGCCCGGCTGATCGACGAGTTGGTCGCCGAGTTGCGGCGTCTGGGGGCCATCGTGGCCACCGGCTCCTTCGGGGCGAACATGGCGGTGGAACTGACCAACGACGGCCCCGTCACCCTGATGCTCGAAGTCTGAGCCTGAACCGAGAATTGGCAGTGACTTGGCGCCTATAGGGGTTGTTTCACTGCCAGTTCGCGCCGAAGACCGTGCGCATGCCGCAGGGACCTAGGCTCGGCCCTATCGCGACTGGGGTCGAGAGGGCGCACCCGTGACGGATAGAAGTATCCACATCCGGACTTGCCCGCTGTGCGAAGCGATGTGCGGGCTGGAAGTGCACCACGCCGACGGCAAGGTGAAGCTGCAACGCAGCCGTCAACGGCATCCCCGTCGAAGTCGCCCCCGCCTGATGCGGCGATGACCGTGACCCCGGACCGCCTGAGCATCGACGGGGCTGTCGCCGTGGTCACCGGTGGGGCGAGCGGCATCGGCAAGGGCATCGCGAGGGCGCTGCTGCGCCGGGGCGCAAGAGTGGTGATCGCCGACATCGAAGAGCCGGTGCTGCAGCGGGCAGTGGGCGAGCTGGCGCCGCTGGGGCCTGTGGAGGGCGTGCGCACCGATGTGAGCAACGAGGAGTCCGTCACCGCGCTGGCCGACCACGTCTTCGAGACCCACGGTTACTGCAACCTGCTGTTCTGCAACGCCGGAGTCACCTCGGGCGGCGGTGGCAAGCCGTGGCAGCAGGAGCCCAACGACTGGCGCTGGTGCTTCGGCGTCAACGTGTTCGGGGTGGCCATCTGCACCTGGGCGTTCGTGCCCCGCATGATCGCCAGCAACCAGCCCGGCCAGGTGATCGTCACGTCATCGGGCGACGGCGGGTTCGCTCCCGTGCCCACCGCCTCGGTGTACGCGTCCTCCAAGGCTGCGGCCAGCTGCTTCACCGAGGCCCTCAACCACAACCTCATCAGCGAGGGCACCAAAGTCAGGGCGTCGGTGTTATATCCGTCAGGCGGTCTGATGAACACCGGGCTGTTCAACGCCCAGCGCAACCGGCCCGAACACCTGCAGCGGGTGGGCGAGGGCACCGGGCGCCGAAGCCTCACCTTCGACCAGCTCAAGCAGATGATCGCGGAGCTGCGGGGCACAGAGCCCGAGGTCGCGGACCTCGACGAGCTCGGGGAGTTCGTGCTGGACGGGGTGGCGGAGCGCCGCTACATCATCGCCAGGGATCTCGACGACACCGAGGAACTGCTGCACGAGCGGGCCGAGGCCATCGGCCGGGCCGAGATGCCCCGCGGCCACGACCTGGCCGGCTGATACGACTCTCGTCGCGTTTTCTGGTCATATACGCCGAAAATCGCGACGAAAGCTGAGGGGCGTACGCTGCTCGTCACGGTCGCAAGCACCTAGGAGGATCCGGTGACGGAGCATCACATCGTCATCTCGGCCGACACCCACTGCGGAGCGGAACTGCGCGACTACCGGGCGTACCTGGAGTCCAAGTACCACCGCGACTTCGACGAGTGGGCCGGCGGGGTGGAGGGGGCCCAGGCGGCGGCTGCCGCGGCGTATCCGGGGCGCAAGAGCCCCCGCAACGTCGGCGTGGATGGCGATCCGATCGCTGACGGCAACCGCAACTGGTCGATGGAACGCCGGCTGCGGGAGCAGACCGCCGACGGTGTGGTGGCCGAGGTCATGTTCCCCAACACGCTCCCGCCGTTCGCCCCGCCCGCGTCTACCGCTCTGGAGGCTCCGCAGTACGCAGACAACTTCGAGCACCGCTGGGCCGGCCTGCGGGCCCACAACCGCTGGATGCTCGACATGGTCAGTGAGGCGCCGGAGCGCTGCGCTGGCATCGCCCAGATCTTCCTCGGCGACGTCGAGGGCTCGGTCGCCGAGATCGAATGGGCCGCGGAGAACGGGCTGCGGGGCGGGATCCTGCTGCCGGGCGCCCCTCCCGACTCGCCCTTCGAGCCGCTCTACTCGGCGTCCTACGAGCCGATCTGGGCTGCGGTGGAAGCCAACGAGATGCCTCTCAACCACCATGCGGGCGGCGCCACCCCGTCGTTCGGCAACCACTTCCCGGCGTCGCTGGCCGTGTTCCTGATCGAGGTCCGCTGGTGGTCTCAGCGGGCGTTGTGGCACCTGATGTTCTCAGGTGTGTTCGAGCGCCGCCCCGACCTGAAGTTCGTCAACACCGAGACGGGCACGGCATGGGTCCCCGAGGTGCTCAAGGACCTCGACTCCTTCTACCACCGCATGAAGTACTCGACATATGGCTCGGAGGCCATCTTCGGTGGGCCGGCGGTGTCGGCCATGTCGATGAAGCCCAGCGAGTACTGGCAGCGCCAGTGCTACATCGGTGCCAGCTTCCTGCGGCCCAGCGAGGCGCACCTCCCCGTCGAGATCGGCATCGACCGCATCATGTGGGGCTCGGACTACCCGCACACCGAGGGATCCCACCCCTTCACCGAGAAGCACCTCAGGCTCACCTTCGGCGGCATGCCCCTCGACGACGCGACGAGACTGCTCACAACCAACGCGGCGAAGCTCTACAAGTTCGATCTGGACGCGCTGAGACCGCTGGCCGAGCAGCACTGCCTCACCAAGCGCGAGGTGGCCGCAGGCATCGACTACGCGGACGTCCCCGAGGAGGCCAGGGGCTGCCCCGGCATGAACCCTCTCAACCAGCGCCAGCCCGCCGCAGCCTGATGCCCCTGATGCCGGGGAGGCCTTAGGGCGTCAGTCGGCTCGGGGGCCGCCCCGGGTTCCGGGCCAGCGGGAGGCGCCGATTGTGTCGGCGTGGGGCCAGAAGGCGGCAGGGTCGAGGGGACCGGCGTTGCTGATGTCGCGGGCCTTGGCCTGATGGGTCACGAGTTGCGCCGACAGCTGCTCGGAGATCGGGAGGTAGCGGGCGATCGGATCCCACGGGCTGTCCAGGAGCTTCAGCTCGCCGTCGATGTTCTCGACGTGGCGCTGCTCGAAGGTGGTGGCCACGTCCACCACGTGGGGCGGGAAGTCGTACTGGCCGGCGGCTCCGCCGATGGCCCGGGAGTACTTGACCCACCATTCATGGTCGGTCACGTCGCCCGGACGCGGGTCGGCCGGCCCCGTCACCTCGCCACCGAACTCGACGAAGGTGTAGCCCCGGTGGGTGGCCCGGGCCGACACCTGGTCACCCAGCCGGTAGAAGGAGATGTCGCAGAGGAACTTGGGCTGGCCGTTGGTCTCGTGGCTGATCGAGACGGCCGCCTCCTGGTCGATGCCCATGCCGAGGTTGAAGAGGCCCTCGACGCCGTTCCAGGACGCGGGAACCTTCACGCTGATCCCGAACTCGGGCTCGCCCAGGATGGGCACGCAGTACACGCCCACGGTCACGACGGGCTCGCCCGGCACGAGGCCCGGCGGCACGAGTTGCTGCACTCCGGCCGGGTCGGTTCGATAGGTCACTACCAGCTTCGGCCATCCGGCCACCTCGCCGGGACGGCTCATGGGGGCTTCGGTCACGCTGTCTCCTGTCGCCGCGGAACCGGTTCAGCGTATTGGACCACTGCGGTCCCGGCAGACTGTGGAGCGCGATCACCGAGGAGCAGCCATGGCCATCGACTTCACGCTCTCTGATGAGCAAGAGGAGATCAGGACACGGGTCCGGTCCTTCATCGACGATGTGGTCAAGCCGGCCACCGAGCGCATCGAGGGTCGTGACGGCGGCGAGCCGCTGACCGGGGGCGACCGGGTCGGCGTCCTGATCGACCTGCGCAGGCAGGCCCGGGCCGCAGGCCTGTGGCTGCCGCACATGCCCGAGGAGTGGGGCGGAATGGGGCTGGGGCACGTGGCGCTGGCCATGGTGCAGGCCGAAGCGGCCAAGTCGTACTACGGGCCGTGGGTGTTGAACTGCCAGGCCCCCGACGAGGGCAACATGCACACCCTGCTGCACTGGGCCTCACCCGAGCAGGCCGAGAAGTACCTGCGCCCGCTGTGCGACGGCAAGGCGTGGTCGTGCTTCGCCATGACCGAGCCGGAGGTCGCGGGCTCCGATCCCACACTGATACAGACCCGCGCCTACCCCGACGGCGACGAGTGGGTGATAAACGGGCACAAGTGGTTCATCTCCAATGCCCACCGAGCCAACTTCGCCATCCTGGTGTGCCGCACCGAGGACAATCCCGACATCCCACAGGCGGGCAACAGCGCCTTCATAATCGACCTTCCCCAGGCCGGCTGGACCGAGGTGCGTCAGATCGAGACCATGCACGGCAGCACCGGCCACAGCGAGATCGTCATCGAGGACCTGCGGGTCCACAACGACCAGATGCTCGGCGGCCGGGGCCAGGGACACCTGCTGGGCCAGTACCGGCTCGGCCCGGCCCGGCTGGCCCACTGCATGCGGTGGATCGCCCAAGCCGAGACCGCGCTGGACATGATGGTGGACCGCTCCACCAAGCGCTTCTCCCACGGCTCGCTGCTGGCCGAGAAGCAGGGGATCCAATGGATGATCGCCGACTCGGCCATGGAGCTGTACCAGGCCAAGCTGATGGTCCTGCACGCGGCCCACAAGATCGACCGGGGCAGCGACTTCAAGTCGGAGGTGTCGATGGCCAAGCACTTCGTGGCCAACATGCTCAACCGGGTCATCGACCGCTCGATCCAGGTGCACGGCGCCCTCGGCTACTCCACCGACACGCCGCTGGCCCACATGTTCCAGCACGCCCGCTGGGCCCGGTTCGCCGACGGTGCCGACGAGGTGCACCAGATGCGCATCGCCCAGCGGACCATCGCCGCCTACACCGATGAGGGCACCACCCGCCGGGCCACCGGCAATCTGCCGATCTGAGGCTGGTTCGATGTCATGAGGAGTACCCCGATGACTGCTGACCGTGATCCGCTGTTCGACTTCGAGGGCAAGGTCGTCGCCATAACCGGCGGCAGCCGCGGCCTGGGCCGCGAGATGGCCGAGGCGTTCGCCCACCGTGGGGCACGGGTGGCCATCGCCAGCCGCAAGGGAGACGTGTGCGAGGCCGCGGCGGCCGAGATCACGGCCGCATCCGGCTCGGACGTGATCGGGCTGGGACTGCATGCGGGCCGCTGGGACCAGTGCGAGCCCTTCGTCGGGGAGGTCACCGACCGGCTCGGTCCCATCGACGTGCTGATCAACAACGCCGGCAGCTCGCCGCTGTACCCGTCGCTGGCCGAGATCTCCGAGGGTCTCTTCGACAGCGTCATCGGCCTGAACATGAAGGGCCCCTTTCGGCTGTGCGCGCTGGTGGCCGAGCAGATGCAGGCCCGGGGCGCGGAGGGCAGCATCATTAACGTGTCCAGCATCGCCGCGGTGCAGCCCAGCGCGGTCGAGGTCCCCTACGGGATGGCTAAGGCGGGACTCAACAATCTGACTCTGGCGCTGGCCCACATGCTCGGACCCAAGATCCGGGTGAACGGCATCATGCCGGGGCCGTTCCTGACCGACATCGCCAAGGCATGGGACCTCGACGCCTTCGCCGAGACGGCCCGCCAGCGCATACCGCTGGGGAGGGGCGGTCAGCCCGACGAGATCGTCGGCGCGGCGCTGTACCTGGCCTCGTCGGCGTCCAGCTACACCACCGGCGCCATCATCAAGGTTGACGGCGGCCTGGCCTGGTCCCCGGCGTGAACGCATCGCGCTGACGTATTCTGCGGTGATGAGCGAGCGACCGGGTATCGGCGAGGAGGCAGCCCGCCCGGGTGCTTCGGCTGGCGGCGGCGCGCCCAGCGATGCGGAGGTCCGCGACCGGCTTCCGGAGGATCTCGACGCGTCGGGGTACGTGGGGCCGTACCTGTTCCCGAACAACAGCAGGCGGCGCATCGCGGGAGTGCTCTACCTGCTGGTCGGCGCGGCTGCCGTCGTGGCGCCCCTGGTGGTCGGCGAGGACGCGTTGCTGGTCAACGGCGGCTTCATGGCCGGCGGGATCGGCCTCATTCTCTTCGGGCTGTACTGCCTGCAGGCTGGCTGGGACCTGGCCGTCGACGAGAACGGCGCGCTGGTGTCGGCCACACGGGAGGTGGGTTTTCCGGTGGGCCACGCCTCTGCTCAGCTCGCCTGGCGCGGGCTGCGGAGCCGGCCCACGTGGCGCATCTTGCTCTACTCGAACGAGGCGACGCCGTCCAGCCGCGGCCTCGTTCTCGTCGACGGCGTCGACGGCCGGGTGTTGGACTGCTTCGTAGAGGACAACCCTGAGGATTGGACCGGCCTCGACGTCTATCCACGGAGTCCCTGAGGCCCTGAGACCCCGGTGAGCGAGCGCTGTGGCCGGACCGCTAGCTGCTAGCGTGCATCCACAGCCGCGACGGGAGCGCTGAATGTTCGACGGAAACTGGCGCGAGGCAGTCGACCGGGGGCTCACACCGATCGGTGTGTCGCTGCGCCGCACCGGAGTGAGCGCCGACATGGTCACCATCACCGGCATCGTCATGGCCACCGGGGCGGCCGTCGCCATCGCGACCGGCAACCTGCGGCTGGGGTTCCTGCTGCTGATACTGACGGGAATCCCCGACGCCCTCGACGGCGCAGTGGCCAAGGCCTCGGGCACTGCCTCGCAGCGGGGCGCCTTCTTCGACTCCGTTTCGGACCGCCTCACCGACGCCCTGCTCTTCGGCGGGCTCGCCTGGTACCTGTCGGACTCGGAGCCGGGTCACACGATGATGCTGCCGGTGGCCGTGATGAGCCTTGCGATGCTCGTCTCGTACCAGCGGGCCAAGGCGGAGTCGCTCGGCTACAACGCCAAGGGCGGCATCATGGAGCGGGCCGAGCGATTCATCGTGCTCGGCTTCGGCCTGCTGTTCAACGAGTTGCTCGTGTGGACTCTGTGGCTGATGCTCGTGCTCACAGCAGTCACCGCCGTTCAACGGTTCGTCAAGGTCTGGAGGCAGGCGTCCGAGGACCGGCCGGTTCGCCCACGCTCGCGTCGCCGATTCCGCCGGTCCAGGGGGGTCAGGACCGACCGCAGAGGAGCCGACACCGCCTGGCGTGCCCGGATGCGCAGCCGCCAGCCGACCGACCCTGCGTAAGAGGCCGTGCCGTCGGTCTCGGCCTACAGGGCCGGCGAGTTCTTCGCCCGCCGCGCTCCGTCACCGGTAGCCAGGGCCGGGGCGCTGGCGGCCGCGCTGGGGGCCGTAGCCGCCAGTGGCGACAAGCGGCTGATGGTGCGACGCAACCTGGAGAGGGCCCTGGGCCGGCCGATGGGGCCCGCCGAGGCCGCCCGCCGGGTGACGGCCGTCTTCGACTGGTACGCCCGCTACTACCTCGAGAGCTTCAAGCTGCCGAGCCTCGACGCGTCGGTCATCGACGCGGGGTTCGGCTATGAGGGTGTCGGCGCCATCGAGCGCGCCGTCCGCTCCGGCACCGGCCCGATCCTCGTCATGCCGCATCTGGGCACCTGGGAATGGGCGGCATGGTGGCTTGCCCTGGTCCCTCGGATGAGGGTGACGGCCGTGGTGGAGCCGCTGGAGCCCCCAGAGGTGTTCGAGTGGTTCACCTCGTTCCGCCAGCGGCTGGGAATGGACATCATCCCCGTTGGTCCGGACGCGGGCGGGCGCCTCGCGGCCGCCATCCGGCGCGGCGACGTGGTGTGCCTGCTCTCGGATCGCGATGTCTCGGGAAGCGGTGTGGCGGTGGACTTCTTCGGCGAGCGGACCCGGTTGCCGGCCGGGCCCGCTCTACTGGCGCTGCGCACCGGCGCACCCCTCATCCCGGCCGCGGTGTACTGGCGGGGCCGCACCCGCCATGCCGTAGCCGGGCCCCCTCTCGACACCCGCCGATTGGGCGGTATCCGCACCGACGTGTCCCGGGTCGTGCAGGCCTACGCTGCGGCCCTCGAGCAGCTGATCCGGGCCGCGCCCGAGCAGTGGCATCTGATGTCGCCCAACTGGCCCAGCGACTACGAGGCGCTCGGCATGCCCGTCCCGGAGTCGCTGCGGGGCATCTAGTCTCCGACTGTGCGGATAGGCATCATCTGCCCCTACAGCCTCACCCAGCCCGGCGGTGTGCAGATGCAGGTGCTCGGGCTGGCCAGGGCTCTGAGCCGCAGCGGGCACCCCACCCGCGTGCTCGGCCCGTGCGACGGCCCGCCGCCCGATCCCAACGTGACGCCTCTCGGCAACAGCCTGCCCGCGATCGCCAACGGCTCGATAGCCCCCGTTGCCCCCGACCCCTCCTGCCAGCTGCGGGCCATCCGAGCCATGAGGGACGAGTCCTTCGACGTCATCCACCTCCACGAGCCCCTGGCGCCCGGACCGACCATGACCGCGCTGCTGGTGAGGCCCGCTCCTCTCATCGGCACCTTTCACGCGGCGGGCGGCTACATCTCGTACGAGGTTTTCCCCCGAGCCGCCCGCTTCCTCGCCAACCGTCTCGACTTGAGAGTGGCGGTCTCGCCCGACGCCCGCGACACGGCTCGCCAGACTCTGGGCGGAAGCTTCGACCTGCTCTTCAACGGCGTGGAGCTGGCTCCCTACCGGATCGCCGAGCCCACACGCACCGCTGGTCCGACGATCCTGTTCATCGGCCGCCATGAGCCCCGCAAGGGCCTCGGCGTGCTGCTCGGCGCGCTCGCCATGCTCCCCTCGACGGTGAGGCTGTGGATTGCCGGTGCTGGTCCCGAGACGGCCGCGCTGCGGGCCCGGTCGGCGGGCGATGCACGGATCGAGTGGCTCGGCACCATCACCGACAGCGAGAAGATCAGCCGGCTCAAGGGGGCCGACGTGCTCTGTGCTCCGTCTCTGGGGGGAGAGTCCTTCGGCATCGTGCTGCTGGAGGCCATGGCCGCGGGCACCGCGGTGGTGGCCAGCGACCTCCCCGGCTACCGCAATGTGGCACGACCGGGCCGGGACGCGCTGCTGGTGCCGCCGGGAGACTCACGGCAACTGGCCGGCGCGATCGACCGTGTGCTCACGAGCGCCTCCGAGTCTTCGAGGCTGATGGCTGCCGGACACACCCGGGCCGAGGCCTTCTCCATGTCGGGCCTGGCCGACCATTACCTCGAGCGCTACGAACGGATCGCGGTGTCCACCAACGGCCGCCGCGAGTAGATGGTGCAGCCTCGCGCTGCAGGGACGTGTGCCCGCTCTTGTTCGCTGCGCTCACGGGCCGCTCGGGCCACGGCCTCGCTGAACGCCTTGCGAGTTCCTCATGCCGTGCCGCGCAACCGCTCGGCCTCCAACGGCCGCCGCGGATGGTCGGCTCTGCGGCGCGGGAACCCAGCGAAGGCCGCTAGCTCGCGGTAGAGATCGCGGGGACTGCGGGCGCGAGCGTTACGATGGCGGTGCGTTGACGGTAGGCCTCGCGTGACCGCCGGTCGGGCGCGAGGCACCGCCAACGGACCCATTGCCGCCGCGCTCGCCGGGGGCAGCCCCGACGTCCGCTACACCGCAGAACGCTTTGAGGTATCACCCCCTAGCAGTCGTCGCTTCTCCTGCCGCCGCCGTCGGCCTCGTCGTGTGGGCGGCCCTGTCGTTCGCTGGCGTCTCGCCACTTGTTGCGGTCGTGCTCGGCGCGGCTGTGGGCTTGGCCGCCGCCGCGCTGCTCTGGCTCGGCGCGCCCAGGTCGGCGCTGGCAGCTCTCAGGGCCCGGCCGCTGGCGCGAGGCGAGCATCCTCGGCTCGAGAACGTCGTCGAGGGCCTGTGCACGACCCACGGGTTCCACCCGCCGTCCGTCCATGTGGTAGAGACGCCCGCGATCAACGCGGCGTCGGTGGGACGCCGGCGGCCGCCCGGGCACCTGGTGGTGACCCGCGGGGCGTTGTCCAGGCTCGACCGTCTGGAGCTTGAGGCGGTGGTGGCCCGCCATCTCTGCGAGATCAGGCGGGGAGTCGCCGTGGAGACTGTTCAGGCCAGCGTCGCCCGCATCCCGGGGGTCGGGCCCCTCGCTGCCCGCCTAGCCGGCCGCGGCTCGGGGCATCATGGAGTCACCGTTGTCGACATGGAGGCGGCGCGCCTGACCGGCTACCCCCCGGCGCTGGCCTCCGCGCTCTCCAAGGCCGCCGCCGGGCCCAGTGTCGACGTATCCGGCGCGGCAGCTCACGTTTGGCTCGTCGCGCCCCAAGCGGCTGGCGCCGCGACCCGAGCGATGCCTTCGACGGCTCAGCGGATCGACGTGCTGGGCGAGATCTGATGGGCGGGCGACCGCGGCCGCGGGCCGCGGTCAGGTCCACATTGGCGAGGCAGCCGTCCAGGAGCAGGCTCCCGTGGGGGGCGCTCGCCATGTTCGCCACGGCCGCGATGCTGGCTGTCGCGTGCGGTGGGTCGCGGGGGGAGAGCGCCGATCCGGTCGAGGTCGATCTCGATGCGCTGCAAGAGTCCCTGTCCGCGTGGTCTCCTGTCGATGCCAGCGATGCGGCCGCTCCCGACGGTCCTGACGGCCGCCCCGACCCGGGTGAGAGCGGCGCGGTTGCGGGTGAGCGTGACGCGATTGCCGGTGAGAGTGGCGCGGTTGCGGGTGGGAGCGGCGCCGCTGCGGGCGAGGACGGCGCGGTTGCCGGTGAGATCGGCGCGGCTGCGGGCGAGGGCGGCGGGGTGGAAGCCGAGAGCGGGGCTGAGGACAGCCGACCGACACCAGACGCGTACGGCGGAACCGTCGACGTTTGGGATCCCGAGGCCCCCGACGACGGTCCGGTGGCTGCCCTCACCGGCGAGCTGACCAGCGACTGGTCCCTGGCCCAGCGGCGAGCAGTGGCCGTGAAGGTGGGCAACGGTGACAAGCGGGCCCGTCCCCAGGCAGGGCTAGCGGCGGCCGACATCGTGTACGAGATGCTCATCGAGGGAGGCAAGACCCGGTTCCTGGCCGTGTTCCATTCTGAGATACCCGGCCGCATCGGCCCCGTCCGCTCGGTGCGGTCTGGCGACATCGGTCTCCTGGCCGACCTGTCGACGCCCTACCTGGCCTCCTCCGGTGCCAACACCACGGTTCTGGCAGAGATGCGCCAGGCCGTGAGGGCGGGAACGTTTGTCGACGTCGGAGGTCTGAGGACCTTCGTCCCCTACTCGCGCGACCCGTCTCGCAGATCGCCGTACAACTTCTACTTCCATTACGACAATCTCATCGGCGAAGACGCCGCCGCTCTGCCGGGCGGGCTGTTGGATGCGCCGGTGGCGGCCCTGTTCGACTACGGCTCGTCCAACCCTGCGGGCGTCGCTGACGCGGCCGGCGTCACCGTCACGTTCCACCAGCGCTCGGGCAACGTGGTCTCCCATATCTGGGACGCCGGTGTGGGCGGATGGGTGCGGATCCAGGAGGGTGCGCTGATGACCACTGAGACCGACTTCGGCCTCACCGAGGTCGCCCCCGTCAACGTGGCGGTGGTGTGGATGCCCCACGGCGCCTCCGCCGCCGAAGCCGAGTCTCCCCAAGCCCGGTCCTACGGCACCGGCGATGCGCTGGTTCTCACCGCGGGGACGGTCCACAATGCCGTCTGGGAGCGCACCGAGGACCGTGCCGGCTTCCGGTTCTCCGATGCGGCCGGGAACCCGCTGAGCCTCTCGCCCGGCTCCACATGGCTGCTGATCGCCAACAACAGCCGGCGCTATCCGGTGGCCGAGGCCGCGATCGTGACCGCCTCCGAGGGCGCCCGCCTGTTGGCCGACGCCCGGGCCGCCACAAGTCCGGCAGGCAACATCGCCAGCGTCTCCTAAGAACGTGCGCGGATAGGTTGTGAGCGTCTCGCAGTGAGATGTTGTGATTCCCGCTCTTGTTCGCTGCGCTCACGGGCCGCTCGGGCCACGGCCTCGCTCAACGCCCGCCGAATTCGTCGGTGAGTCGCGGCCTATCCGCTCGGCCTCTAGGATTACGCCCATGTCCGCCAGCACCGATACGAACGCAGCCGGCACCCCGGACCGGGGCCGGATGGCCACCGGGACCACCCTTGTGAAGAGGGGCTTGGCCGAGATGCTCAAGGGCGGCGTGGTCATGGATGTGGTCACACCTGAGCACGCTCGGATAGCCGAGGACGCGGGAGCGGTCTCGGTGATGGCGCTCGAGAGGGTGCCCGCGGACATCCGCGCCCACGGAGGGGTGTCGCGGATGTCTGATCCCGAGATGATCCAGGGAGTGCAGGCCGCGGTCAGCATCCCGGTGATGGCCAAGGCCAGGATCGGCCACTTCGCGGAGGCGCAGATCTTGCAGGCTCTCGGAGTCGATTACGTGGACGAGTCGGAGGTTCTCACTCCCGCCGACGAGGTGCACCACATCGACAAGTGGGCGTTCACGGTGCCGTTCGTGTGCGGAGCCACCAACCTGGGTGAGGCGCTGCGCCGGATCGGGGAGGGCGCCTGCATGATCCGCTCGAAGGGGGAGGCCGGCACCGGCAACATCGTCGAGGCGGTCCGCCACCTCCGTTCGATCGTCGGCGACATCCGCCGCATCGCGGCCGCAGGCGACGAGGCCGAACTGTTCGAGTGGGCCAAGCAGATGCAGGCTCCTCTGCCGCTCGTGCAGGAGATCGCCGACACCGGGGTGCTCCCGGTACCGCTGTTCTGTGCAGGCGGCATCGCCACGCCGGCGGACGCCTCCCTGGTGATGCAGCTCGGGGCGGAAGCGGTCTTCGTCGGTTCGGGGATCTTCAAGAGCTCCGACCCGCCCAAGATGGCGGCCGCGGTCGTGGAGGCGGTCACCCACTACCGCGATCCCGACATCCTCGCCAAGATCAGCGCTGGCCTGGGCCCCGCCATGGCCGGCCTCGAGGCTGCCGCCCTCACCACCAAGATGGCCGAACGGGGCTGGTGACGCCCCGCGTCGGCGTGCTCGCCCTGCAAGGGGGGTTCGCCTCCCACGCCACCATCCTCGACAGACTCGGTGCACGCGTCGACGAGGTCCGCACGCCTGAGCATCTCGCCGGGGTCGACGCGCTGGTCATGCCTGGCGGCGAGTCCACGACCATGTCGATGCTGCTAGACCGCTCGGGTCTGCTGGAGCCCCTCAAGCAGCGGTTGGAGGCCGGGATTGGGGTGCTGGGAACGTGCGCCGGGATGATCCTGCTAGCCCGCGAGGTGGTAGACGGGCGGACCGACCAGCATGCGCTGGGACTGGTGGACATTACTGTGCGGCGCAACGCCTACGGCACCCAGATCGAGAGCTTCGAAGCTGACATCGACGTGGACGGCCTCGAGTCGCCGTTCCACGCCGTGTTCATCCGGGCCCCGGCCGTGGAGCGGACCGGGGTCGGCGTGGAGGTGCTGGCCCGCCACGAGGGCCGCCCGGTGCTGTGCCGGTCGGGCCCGGCGACGGTGGCGGCCTTCCACCCCGAGCTGTCCGGCGACGACCGCCTCCACGCCCGCTTCCTGGCCGACTTGCCCTAGGGCCCGGACGGATAAGAGGCCGAGCGGATAGGTCGCGAATCGTCGTCGCAATAACGAAGTCGACAGCGAGGCCGTGGCCTGAGCGGCCCGTGAGCGCAGCGAACAAGAGCGGGAAACCAAGTCTGATCGCCGCAGGCTCTGGCGCGGCCCGGACGGATAGGGTCGGGACTGTGAGCGGGCACAGCAAATGGGCGACGATCAAGCATCGCAAAGGGGCCGCCGACGCCAAGCGGGGCAAGCTCTTCGCCAAGCTGATCAAGCAGGTGGAGGTGGCCGCCCGGCAGGGCGGCGGGGATCTCGACGCCAACCCGACGCTGCGGACCATGTACCAGAAGGCGCGGGAGAACTCGGTTCCCCTAGACACCATCGAGCGCGCCGTCAAGCGGGGCACCGGCGAGCTCGAGGGCGTCAACTACGAGTCGGTTACCTACGAGGGGTATGCGCCAGGAGGGGTGGCGCTATACATCGAGTGCCTCACCGACAACCGCAACCGCACTGGCAGCGAGGTCCGCAGCACCCTCACCCGCAACGGTGGGTCGCTGGCCGAGCCCGGCTCGGTGGCCTGGCAGTTCGAGCGCAAGGGCCTCGTGCTCGTGCCCGCATCAGCGGCCGGCGAGGACGACCTGATGATGGTCGTGCTCGACGCTGGAGCCGAGGACCTCGACTCCGAGGGCGACACGTGGCGGGTCACTACCGACGCCGGTGATCTCAACACGGTCCGTGACGCGCTGGCTGCGGCCGAGATCCCCTTCGAGAGCGCCGACTTGGCGATGCTGCCAACCAGCACCGTGGCCGTCACCGAGCCGGGCGTCGCCCGCCAGGTGCTGAAGCTGATGGACCTCATCGACGATCTCGACGACGTGCAGGACGTGCACAGCAACTTCGACATCGGTGACGACCTCATGGAGGAGCTGGCCGGCTAGGCCCGCTGGGGTGCCGGTGCCATCCGCGGCGTCACCCGAACTCTCCAATAGAGTCGCGCGTATGTTCGTGCTCGGCATAGATCCCGGGCTGTCGCGCTGCGGGTACGGCGCCGTGCGCCATGGACGCCGGCCCACAGCCGAGGCGGCCGGCGTGCTCAGGACCCCGGTCGAGATGGACCGGGCGTCGCGGCTGGCGGAGCTGCAGGCCGACGTCCGGGCGCTGATAGCGGAGCTGCGGCCCGATGTCGTGGCGGTGGAGCGGGTGCTGTTCCAGCGCAACGTTGCCACCGCGATGGCGGTGGGACAGGCCGTCGGCGTGGTGCTCGCCGAGTCAGCCGTGGCCGGTTGCGAGGTGGTGGAGTACTCGCCCAACGAGGTCAAGGAGGCGGTGGCAGGCTGGGGCGGCGCCGACAAGCAGGAGATCGCCGAGATGGTGCGCGTGCTGCTCGGGCTGCCGGATCTGCTGCATCCTGCCGATGCCGCCGACGCGGTGGCCGTCGCGCTGTGCCACCTGGCCCGTGCTGGTCCGGTCGCGGCGGCGGCCCGGCAGGTCGGGAGGTCCGCGGAGAGGAGCGGCACCCGATGATCGGGTCGCTGCGGGGCACGCTGCTCGCCCGGTCGCCGGACGCTGAGCTGGTGGTCGAGGTGTCGGGCGTCGGTTACCGGGTGCAAGCGACTCCTGGAGCGGCCGCGGCGGCCGGCGCGCTGGGCTCGGAGGTCTTCGTCCACGTCTGCCACATCGTGCGCGAGGACGCGCAGACGCTGTACGGCTTCTCGACGCTGGACGAGCGGCGAACCTTCGAGGCTCTCATCGGGGCGCACGGAGTGGGCCCGGCGCTGGGGCTGTCGATCCTGGCAGTGCACGACCCTGACGGGCTGCGCCGGGCGGTGGCTTCCGACGATGTGGACATGTTGTGCCTGGTGCCCGGAGTGGGACCCAAGACCGCGGTGCGGATGCTGGTGGAGCTCAAGTCGCGCCTCGACCTGCCGGAGGTGGAGGCGCCCCCCGGCACCGACGGAGCCGCCGCCGCAGCGCCCTCGGCGCACGACGACGCCCGCGCCGACGTGCGCGCCGCGCTCGACGGGCTGGGCTACGGCATTGAAGAGATCCGCAGCGTGCTGGCCGACCTGCCCGCAGGCGATGACGCCGGACGGCTGCTGCGCGAGGCGCTGCGGCGCCTGGCCGGCGCAGCCTGAGAGGCCGAGCGGATAGGCAGAAATTGATGGGGGGACTCGGGAGACGTGGAGCGAGGCCGTGGCCCGAGCGGCCCGTGAGCGCAGCGAACAAGAGCGGGAGACGCATCGCTTCACCGCGGGCGAAGACACCCATCCGCGCGGCCACTAAGGCGCTGAGAGCGTAGGGTCGCCGATCATGTCCCGCTCCGAGATCCTGGCCCGGCCCGAGGGCGTCGGCGCCGCGGCCAGCGCTGAGGCGCCGACCGACAGGGCCGAGGAGCTGCTGTCGCCCGTCCCGCTGCCTTCGGACCGCTTGGGCGAGGCCGCGCTCAGGCCCCGCACGCTTCAGGATTTCGTCGGCCAGAGCGAGCTGAAGGGCCACCTCGACGTGCTGCTCGGCGCGGCCCGCATGCGCCGCGAGCCGGTCGACCACCTGCTGTTCGCCGGGCCGCCCGGTCTCGGCAAGACCACCCTGGCCCACATTGTCGCCAACGAGCTCGACGCCCATCTCCAGACCACCTCGGGCCCGGCTGTGGAGCGGGCCGGTGACCTCGCGGCCATGCTCACCAAGCTGGAGGCCGGCGACGTGCTGTTCATCGACGAGATCCATCGCCTGCCCCGGCCGGTCGAGGAGGTGCTCTACCCGGCCATGGAAGACTTCCGCATCGACATCGTGCTCGGCAAGGGGCCCGCGGCCCGCTCGATCCCGCTGGACCTGGCGCCGTTCACGCTGGTCGGCGCCACCACCCGCACCGGCCTCATCACCGGGCCGCTGCGCGACCGCTTCGGGCTGGTGGCCCGGCTCGACTTCTACACCGTCGACGACTTGGTGTCGATCGTGGAGCGCACCGCGGGGATCCTTGACGTGAGCATCGACACAGCTGGTTCTGCAGAGGTCGCGGGGCGGGCCCGGGGCACGCCCCGCATCGCCAACCGCCTGCTTCGGCAGGTGCGAGACTTCGCCGACGTGCACCGCGACGGCCGTATCGACGCGACGGTGGCCGCCGACGGCCTGGCCTTCTTCGGGGTCGACGAGCTGGGACTCGATCGGGCCTCCCGGGCTGTGCTGGAGGCCCTGTGCGGCAACTTCGGAGGCGGTCCCGTCGGACTGTCCACCCTGGCCATCGCGGTCAGTGAGCCGACCGAGACGGTCGAAGACGTCTACGAGCCGTACCTGATACAGCAGGGGCTGCTGATGCGCACGCCCAGGGGCAGGGTGGCCACGGCCGCAGCCTGGGTTCATCTCGGCCTGGAGGCGCCCCAGAGCGACCCGGGCGCCCATCCGGGCCTGTTCACCTGAGCAGCGGGCCCACGCCGACGCCCGCTGCTGCTGAGATGGCGCTGCCGTCCACTCCCGCCGATCTGGACTATGACCTGCCGCCCGCGGCCATAGCCCAATCGCCACTGCCGCAGCGCGACCGGGCCCGGCTGCTGGTGGACGGCGCCGACGGCATCTCGCACCGCCGGGTAAGCGATCTGCCCGAACTGCTCGGCCCGGGCGACGTTGTGGTCGTCAACGACACCCGGGTGCTGCCGGCCCGGCTGCGGATGCGCCGGGCCACGGGCGGCGCAGTGGAGGTGCTGCTGCTGCACCAGCGCGACGACGGCGACTGGGAGGCGCTGGTCCGCCCGTCGCGCCGGCTGCGGCCCGGGGAGGTGGTGGCGCCCGGAGCGGGCCGCACCCAAGCGAGTGTGGAGATCCGCGACGACTTCGGGGAGGGGCGGCGGGTTGTCCGGGTCCACACCGGTGGGCGGCCTCTACTGGAGGTGCTCGGCGAGATCGGCGCCGTTCCGCTGCCTCCCTACATCGCCACCGGCATCGACGACCCCGAGCGCTACCAGACGGTGTACGCCCGCCGGGCGGCCTCCGCTGCAGCCCCGACCGCGGGCCTGCACTTCACTGATGAACTCCTCGGGCGGGTGCGAGCCGCCGGAGCCGAGGTAGTGGCCGTCGAGTTGGCTGTCGGCCTCGACACGTTCCGTCCCATCACTGCGGCCCGTCTCGACGACCACGACATCCACACCGAGCAGTACTGCGTGCCATCCGAGGTCCAGCAGGCGCTGGGCCGGGCCGGCCGGGTCGTGGCGGTGGGAACCACCGTCGTGCGCTGCCTGGAGGCGTGGGCGGCCACCGGCGAGGCGTCCGGTCGCACCAGCCTGTTCATCCGCCGGCCCTACGAATGGCGCGTCGTCGACGCGCTGATGACGAACTTCCATATGCCGCGCTCAACGCTGCTGTGCCTGCTCGACGCGTTCGTCGGCCCTCGCTGGCGCACGCTCTACGCGGCTGCGCTGGAGCAGGGCTACCGGTTCCTGTCCTTCGGCGACGCCATGTTCGTGTCCCGCGCCGAGCTTGCCGGCCCAGTTGCAGGAGCACCGTGATGCGCCCCGCCTTCCGGATCGAGAGCACCGCGGGCGGCGCCCGCACCGGGACGGTCACAACGGCCAGGGGCAGCTTCGCAACGCCGTGCTTCATGCCGGTGGGCACCCGCGGCGCGGTGAAGCATCTCGACTCGTCGGATCTGGAGGCCCTGGGCGTGGAGGTCGTGCTGGCCAACACCTACCACCTGATGCTCCGGCCCGGGTCCGAGACCGTCGCCCGGCTCGGCGGGATCCACGGCTTCGCCCGCTGGGGGGGCCATGTGCTCACCGACTCGGGCGGATACCAGATCTACTCGCTTGACCCGGACGTGGACGACGACGGCGCTAGCTTCGCATCGGTCTACGACGGCTCGAAGTGCCGGCTCACGCCCGAGGACGCGGTGAGAGAGCAGGCCCTGATCGGTGCCGACATAACCGTGGTGCTCGACGTCTGCCCCTCCGCGGTGGCGGATCTCCCGGTCCTTCAGGAGGCGGTCCGCCGCACTGCCATCTGGGCTCGCCGCGGCCGCGACGCGTTCGGAGCCCACCCCGACGCGGCGCAGCGCCAGTGCCAGTTCGGCATCGTGCAGGGCGGCGCCGACATCGAACTGCGGCGCGAGTCCGCCGAGCGCACCGTCGAGATCGGATTCGACGGGTACGCGGTGGGAGGGCTGTCGGTGGGCGAGGAGCGCCCCCAGATGCTGGCCGCGCTCGAGGCGTGCACCGCCGCGCTCCCGGTCGACAGCCCCCGCTATTTCATGGGCTTGGGTGACCCGGTGGGCATCGTGGAGGCGGTCGCCCGCGGCATCGACATGTTCGACTGCGTTCTGCCCACCCGCCTGGGCCGCCACGGCACCGTCCTCAGCGACGCGGGCCGCTACAACCTCGCGGCCGCCCGACATGCCGGCAGCGACGAGCCCCTCGACCCCTCCTTCGTTGACAGTCCGGCCGGCCGTTGGTCCCGCGGCTACCTCCGCCACCTGCTCGTCACCCACGAGCCGACCGCGGCCCGGCTGGTCACCCTCCACAATCTGGCGTGGCTGTTGCGGCTCATGGATCAGGTGCGCGCCGCGGTGCGGTCCGGGACTTTCGAGGAGATGCGCGCAGGCGTGGGCCGCATCTGGGCCTAGGCTCGCGGGATGGATATCGGATCCGTTTTTTTCCTCGTTCTCGTAATCGGCGCCTTCTACTACCTGCTGCTGCGTCCCCAGCAGAAGCGCGAGAAGGCCCGCCGGGAGCTAGTGCGCTCCCTGCAGGCGGGTGACGAGGTGGTGACCAACGCCGGTATCCACGGCGTCGTGGCGGAGGTCGAGGACGCCATCGTGTGGCTCGAGGTGGCTCCGGATGTGGAGCTGAAGGTCTCCCGGGACGCCATCGCCGGCAAGGTGGCCGAGACTGCCGACGAGTCCGCCGAGCCCGCCGGCGACGCCGACGACTCGGCGGCCGGCTAGGCCTCGAACATTCCGAGGGGGCCCCGGGCGGGCCCGCGGGAGGCACCGTGCGCCGGCAGCTCGTCTATGTGATCGGCATCGTTGCCCTCGCCGTGGCCGGGATGGTGTACACGGTGGTCGCCGGCAACGAGCCCCTGCTCGGCCTTGACCTTCAGGGCGGCGCCAGCGTGGTGCTGGAGCCGACCCGGGCCGCGGAGCCCGATGAGCTGGACGTGGCGGTGGCGATCATCCGCAACCGCGTCGACGGCCTCGGCGTTGCCGAGCCCGAGATCTCCACGCAGGGCGGCAACATACTCGTGCAGCTCCCCGGCGTCAACGAGCAGCAGCGAGCGCTGGACCTCGTGGGTCAGACCGCGGAGCTGCGGTTCCGCCCGGTGCTGAGCGTGCTGCCCGAGAGCGTTCTCGAGGGCGCCGGCAGCGAAGACCCGCTACTGGCCTCGTTCGCGCTCACCGAGGGCGAGGCCGCCGCCGCCGCCGAGGTGGTGTTGCCCCTCTACGACGACGACCGCAACGTCGAGTTCCGCTACCGGCTCGGCCCCACCGCGGTCGCCGGCGACGGCCTCGAGGGCGCTGTTGCCCAATACAACGCCCTGGCTGGGATCGGCTGGTTCGTGGCACCCACGTTCAAGCCGGGATCCGAAGGCATCGACCTGTTCAACCACGTAAGCTTCAGATGCCATGGCCGCGACCCGTCGTGCCCCACCGGGCAGGTGGCCATAGAACTCGACAACGAGGTGGTGAGCGCGCCGGCAGTACAGGGCGACAACGCCTTCTTCGAGCCGTTCGAGCGTTCCAGCATCACCATCTCCGGGGGCTTCAGCGAGGAAGAGGCCCGCGACATGGCCCTCGTGCTCGACTACGGCGCTCTGCCAGTGGAGCTGGAGGCCCAGCAGAGCCAGATCGTGTCGGCGTCGCTGGGAACCGACGCCCTCTCCGCCGGTGTCCTCGCGGGCCTCATCGGGCTGGGGCTGGTGTCGGTGTACCTGATCGCGTACTACCGCCTGCTGGGCCTGGTGGCCATCGCCAGCCTGGGCCTGTCGGGCGCGATGCTGTGGACGATCATCGCCTGGCTGGGCGAGTCGCAGGGGCTCGCGCTGACCCTGGCCGGTGTCACCGGCCTCATCGTTGCCATCGGCGTGTCGGTCGACTCCAACGTCGTCTACTTCGAGCACCTCAAGGAGGACGTGCGCTCGGGCCGGACATTGCGCTCGGCGGTTGACCGCGCCTTCCCGGTGGCGTACTCCACGATCGTCAAGGCGGACTGCGCGTCGCTGATCGCGGCCGCCGTCCTGTACTGGCTGACCTCCGGTCCGGTGCGCGGCTTCGCCCTGTACCTGGGGCTGGCCACGATCCTCGACCTCGTCGCGACGTACTTCTTCATGGGGCCGCTGATCGGTCTGATGTCCCGAGGGTCGGGCCTGTACGCCCATCCGGGCCGGTTCGGAATACCCGCCTCCCTGGCGCGGCCCCAGACCCGGCAGCCGGGAGCGACGCCATGACGGGCTGGTCCCCGCGCTGGCTGGCCTCCGCGTACCGGGGAGAGCAGCAGATCGACTTCCCGAGGCTCTGGAAGCGGGCCCTGATCGGCTCGCTCGCCGCGGTGTTGGTGAGTCTCGGCAGCTTCGCCGTGCGGGGCGTCGATCTGGGCATCGAGTTCGAGGGGGGAACGTCCTGGGAGGTGCCGGCGCCAGCAGTGTCGGTGGCGGAGGTCCGCGACGCTCTGCGGGGCACCGGCGCGGCCGACGCCAAGATCCAGACACTCGGCGGCGACACGATCCGGGTGCGGGCCGACGTCGAGGGGGCCGAGGCGGTGGACGGCGTGCGCAACGCCTTGGCCGAGCTGGCCGGCGTCACCGGCGACGACGTGAGCGTCACCACCGTCGGCCCGTCGTGGGGCTCTGAGATCACCGGCCAGGCCCGCACCGCCTTGATCGCCTTCTTCGCGATCATCGCCGCCTACATCGCGGTCAGGCTCGAGTGGAGGATGGCCGTGGGGGCGCTGCTGGCGGTGTCCCACGACATCGTGGTGTCGGTGGGCTTCTACTCGCTGTTCCAGTTCGAGATCACCCCGGCCACGGTCATCGCGTTCCTTACGATCATGGGCTACTCGCTCTACGACACGATCGTCGTCTACGACAAGGTGCGCGAGGTGGTGGGCAGGGTGTCGGCCACCGGCCGCTACACCTACACCGAGATGATGAACCTGTCCCTCAACCAGGTGCTGATGCGCTCGGTCAACACGTCGATCACGTCGATGATCCCGGTGGTGTCGATGCTGGTGATCGGCTCGTTCGTGCTGGGAGCGGTCACGCTGCAGGAGTTCGCCATCGCCCTTCTGGTGGGCATCCTGGTGGGCACCTACTCTTCGTTGTTCGTAGCAGCCGCGGTGGTGGCCAGGATGAAGGAGCGCGAGCCCGCCTACATCGAGATCGCCGAGAGGATCCGCCTGCGCGGTGGCGGGCAAGGCGGCACGGCCACCCGCACCATCGCGGCCGACGACGCAGTGCTGGGAGAGGCGGCCGCAGCCAAACGGTCGACCGCAGCCCGGCGGGCCGGACCGGCTCCCCGGGAGGCGGCAGGATCGGCGCCCGGCGCCATCCCCCCGCGTCCCCGCAAGAAGAAGAAGCGTTGAACGCCGTGGCCCGCGCTCGGGGGGAGCCGATCTAGGTGGCCACCGTCACTCGGGTCCTGCCCTGGCGCCGGGGAGCCCGGAGGCCTGCGGCGGCCGAGATCGCCCCGCTGCTGGAGTGCTACCACCAGCGCCATCGAGACGGCTCGCCCGACCTCATCGTGCGAGCCTTCGACGTTGCGGCCAAGGCCCATGAGGGCCAGATGCGCCTGTCGGGGGAGCCCTACATCCGCCACCCCCTGGCGGTGGCCGCCATCGTGGCCCGCCTGGGGCTCGACGACGTGACCATCGCCGCGTCGCTTCTTCACGACGCAGTGGAGGACACCGACATTGCCCTGGCCGTCATTGAGGCCGACTTCGGCCCGGAGGTCGCCCGGATAGTGGACGGGGTCACCAAGCTCGACCGGGTCCAGTACGACACCCGCGAGCAGCAGCAGGCCGCCTCGGTGCGCAAGATGATCGTGGCCATAGCCCGGGACTTGCGGGTGCTGATCATCAAGCTGGCCGACCGGCTGCACAATCTCCGCACCCTCGCGGTGCTGCCCGCGTTCAAGCAGGACTACATCGCCCGCGAGACCCTCGACGTGTACGCGCCCCTGGCCCACCGCCTCGGGATGCAGGACATCAAGCAGCAGTTGGAGGACCTCGCCTTCGCCGCCCTTGAGCCCCGCCGTTATGCGGAGATCGACCAGATGGTGCAGCAGCGGGCCCCGGAGCGAGACATCTACCTGGAGCAGGTGCTGGGGGACGTCGAGTTCCGCCTGGCCGAGCTGGGAATAGAGGCCGAGGTCACCGGCCGTCCCAAACACCTGTGGTCGATCTACGAGAAGATGGTGGTCAAGGGCCGCTCTTTCGAGGAGATCTTCGACCTCATCGGCATCCGGTTGCTGGTGGACTCGGTGCGGGACTGCTACGCGGCGCTGGGCTCGATCCACGCCACTTGGCGGCCGGTGCAGGGCCGGTTCAAGGACTACATCGCCATGCCCAAGTTCAATCTTTACCAGTCGCTGCACACGACGGTGGTGGGGCCGCAGGGCAAGACGCTGGAGGTGCAGATCCGCACCCGAGCGATGCACGAGCGGGCCGAGTTCGGTGTGGCCGCCCATTGGGAGTATAAGGACGACTCGCCTTCGCAGGAGATGGCCTGGCTGTCGCGCATCGTGGACTGGCAGCAGGAGACGTCGGACCCGGCAGAGTTCATGTCCAACCTCAAGACCGAGCTCGACACCGACGAGGTGTACGTGTTCACGCCCAAGGGCAAGGTGATCGAGCTGCCGGTGGGGGCCACGCCGGTGGATTTCGCCTACACCATCCACACCGATGTGGGCCACGCCTGCGTGGGCGCCAAGGTGAACGGCCGGCTGGTGGCTCTGGACAGCCGCTTGCTGTCGGGCGACGTGGTCGAGATCTTCACCGCCCGCAGCGAGGGAGCGGGGCCGAGCCGGGACTGGCTCAAGTTCGTGGCCAGCCGCCGGGCCGCCAACAAGATCAAGCAGTGGTACTCCCGTGAGCGCCGGGCTGACGCCATCGAGAACGGCCGCGACGACCTGATCCAGGCCCTGCGGCGCGAGGGCCTGCCGGCCCGGCGCCTGCTGAAGGACAAGTTGCTGGAGTCGATAGCCGAGCAGCTCAACTACAGCTCCATCGACCTGCTGTTCCTGGCCATAGGGGAGGGTCACCAGTCGGCGGCCTCGGTGGCCGGCCGCTTCGCCCGAGCCCTTCAGGGCGACGAGGCCGACGGCGCCGATGACCGCGACCGCCTGCCCACCACGGCCAGGCGGCGGACTGGGCACCTCCGCAGCGACGCCGACGTGGGCGTGCATGTGGAGGGCCTCGACGACATCATGATCCGGCTGTCGCAGTGCTGCGCGCCTGTGCCGCCCGATGAGATCATGGGCTTCGTGACCCGGGGCCGGGGCGTGTCGGTGCACCGGTCCGACTGCATCAACGCCATGGGGCTGGTGGAGGGTCAGGCCGACCGGCTGATCGAGGTGGAGTGGGATGCCGATTTCGCTGGCAGGTTCTCGACGACGATCTCGGTGCATGCGCTGGACCGGCCCGGCCTGCTTCGCGATGTGACCGACGTGCTGGCCGAGCACCGGCTGAGCATCATCAGCGCCCGGGCCGAGACCGGCGATGACTTCATCGCCCGGATGGACTTCGAGTTCGAGTTGGCCGACGTGTCACAGCTCGACTCGGTACTGTCGAGCGTCCTGGCCCTCGAAGCGGTCTTCGAGGCCTACCGCGTCCTCCCCGGCCGCAACTCCCGCTCCAACTAAGAGACAGCCTCCCTCTTGGGATCGGTGGGGCGGAGGTAGTCTCGCGGGTCGTGGCCCAGCCCTTGTTCCGCGCCCCTGTGGGCACCCGCGACATCCTGCCGAGCGAGTCGGCGCGGCAGCGCCGGCTGGTGGGCGTGTTCGCCGATCTGGCCGACCGCAGCGGCTTCGGGCAGCTGGAATCGCCCATCTTCGAGGACGTTGGCGTGTTCAAGCGCTTGGGCCCGGCCAACGAGATAGTGACCAAGGAGCTGTTCGAGTTCTTCGACAAGGGCGACCCTCCCCGGCATCTGGCCCTTCGGCCCGAGCTGACCGCCAGCGTGTGTCGGGCCTTCGCCGAGCACCGGCCGACCCCTCCGTGGAAGATCTGGTACTCGGGGCCTCAGTTCCGCTACGAGCGGCCCCAGGCCGGCCGCTACCGCCAGTTCAGCCAGGTAGGCGTGGAGACCCTCGGCACCGATGACCCCCACGCCGACGTGGAGGTCATCGGGCTGGGCGTGCGCTTCTACGAGGCTCTCGGGCTGGGCCGCGTGAGGCTGCTGATCAACAGCCTCGGCGATTCCGAGAGCCGCCCTGGCTACGAGGCCGCGCTGGCCGGCTACCTCCAGAGCCGGCGCGGCGAGTTGTCGGAGCAGTCCCGAGTGACCCTGGAACGCAATCCGCTGCGGGTGCTCGACTCCAAGCGGGCCCAGGACCAGCCCGTGATCGCGGAGGCGCCCCTCATGGCCGACTTTCTCTCCGGCGCTTCGGCGGAGCACTTCGCGGCCGTGCGGGGCGGCCTCGACAGCCTCGGCGCGGCCTATGAGATCTCGCCCCGGCTCGTGCGGGGGCTGGACTACTACACCCGGACCACGTTCGAGTTCGCCGCGGATGCACTCGACGCAGCCCAGAACGCGGTAGGTGGCGGCGGGCGCTACGACGGGCTGGTGGAGGATCTCGGTGGGCCTCCGACGCCGGGCATCGGCTTCGCCCTGGGCGTGGACCGGATCCTGCTGGCCTGCGACGCCGAGGGTGCCTTCACCGAGGACGCCAACCCCGTGCAGGTGTTCGTGGTGGACGTCGCCGGCGGCCAGAGCGCGGTGGTGCTGTGTGACCGGCTCCGGCACGCTGGCCTGGGCGTGGACCGGGCCTTCGACGGCCGCTCCATGAAGGCCCAGATGAAGCGGGCCGACCGCTCCGGGGCCACCGTGGCGGTGATCGTCGGGCCCGACGAGCAGGCCGAGGGCGCGGCCACCGTGCGCGACATGCGCCCCGGCGGTGGCCAGCGACAGGTGTCCGAGGCAGAAGTGGTGGCGGCCGTGACCGAACTGCTGGCGGGTGCGGGGCCATGACCGGGACCGATGCAACCTCCATGAGGACCGACCTCTGCGGACGCCTCGGCTCGCAAGACGCGGGTCGCACCGTCGCAGTGTGCGGCTGGGTGGACCGGCGGCGCGAGCACAGCGAGCACCTGGCTTTCGTGGACCTGCGCGATCACAGCGGCGTGGTGCAGTGCGTGGTGGACGGCGCCCGCGACCTGCGCTCTGAGTACGTGGTGCGCATCACCGGCACCGTCAGGCTGCGCCCCGAGGGCACCGCCAATCCGGCGCTGGCCACCGGCGAAGTCGAGGTGCACGACTGCGAGGTCGAGCTGTTGTCGAGGGCCGAGCCTCCGCCGTTCCCCCTCGACGAGCGCACCGACACCGACGAGATCCTGCGCCTGCGGCATCGCTACGTGGATCTGCGCAAGCCCCGCATGCAGCGCAACCTGCGGGCCCGGGCCGCGGTCAACCGGGCCATCCGCCAGTCCATGGACGCTCAGGGCTTCGTAGAGGTCGAGACCCCGATGCTCATCGCCTCCACTCCTGAGGGGGCTCGCGACTTCGTGGTGCCGTCCCGCAAGGAGCCCGGATCCTTCTACGCCCTGCCCCAGAGCCCGCAGATCTTCAAGCAGTTGGCCATGGTGGGCGGTGTAGACCGTTACTACCAGATCGCCCGCTGCCTGCGCGACGAGGACCTGCGGGCCGACCGCCAGTTCGAGTTCTCCCAGCTCGACGTGGAGGCGTCGTTCACCGAACGCGACGATGTGCTCGGCTTCGTGACGACGGCGGTAGCCGAAGCCACCATGGAGGTCGCCGGGCATGATCCCGGGCAGTTCGAACGCATGACCTGGCAAGAAGCCATGGAGCGCTTCGGTTCCGACAAGCCCGACACCCGCTTCGGCATGGAGTTGGCCGAGCTCACCCCGATCTTCGCTGACACCAAGGCCCGTGTGTTTCAGGCGGCTTGCGTCAAGGGGATCTGCCTGACCGGCGGCGCAGAGACCCTGCCCCGCAGCCGTGTCGACGAGTTGGTGGCCACCTGCCAGCGCTGGGGCGCCAAGGGCCTGGCCTGGATGAGGGTCGTTCATTCACCGGACAGCGTCGGCTCAGCCCTCGACGCCGGGGTGGCCAAGTTCCTGTCTTCGGTCGAGGCCGCCGGCGTCATCGAGGCTCTTGACGCCCGCCCCGGCGACATGGTGTTCCTGGTGGCCGACGAGCGGCCGGTAGTGCGGCACGTGCTGGGGCTGCTGCGCCTGGAGCTGGGCCGCCCGCCGGTCAACGACGGCAGCTTCAACTACCTGTGGGTGCTGGACTTTCCGCTGTTCGAGGGGCTCAGCGCCGAGGGCGCTCCCATCCCGTCGCACCACCCGTTCACGATGCCGCACATCGACGACCTGGGGATGCTCATGTCGACGGACGGACCGCCTTCCGGCGAGGCCCTGCTCGACGTCCGCAGCCAGGCCTACGACCTGGTGCTCAACGGCTGGGAGCTCGGCTCGGGCAGCGTCAGAATCCACCGCCGCGATGTCCAGCAGCGCATCTTCGAAGTTCTGGGCATTGCCCCCGACGACGCCCAGGAGCGCTTCGGCTTCCTGCTCGACGCCTTCCGCTACGGCGCCCCGCCCCACGCCGGCTTCGCAGTGGGCCTGGACCGCCTGGCCGCCCTGCTGCTGGGGGAGGAGAACATCCGCGAGGTGATCGCCTTCCCCAAGACCCAGTCCGGCACCGATCCCCTCACCAGCGCCCCCAGCCCCATAGCCGACACCCACCTGCAAGAACTAGGCCTGCGAGTCCTACCCCCCGCCTGATTTCGGCAATGCCGGGGTGTCCTTGTGTCCGTCGAGCGCCTCTCGCCTGACTGACCAGCGCGAGATCAGCGCCAAGCCCCGCTCATCACGCGAGAGTCGGCAATGTCGGTTCCCTCCAGGGTCATGAGCCGACGGACGTGCCTCCGTCGCAGGTCGAAATCGAACGAATGCGGCGCCTTCTTCGCTGCCTCCTCCATCGCGTTCGCTGCCTCCTCCATCGCGGGTCGGCAAGCGGTGCGGAGAACCCGGGCTAGGAGTTTGTCAATGGTCGGTCGCTTCATCACTGACCGAGGACACTATCCGAGCGGCATCCCATCCGATTCTCGTTGGCTGGCTGTGTGTTTCGTCGGTGAGCGCGAGTGATCATCCCGCTCGCGCAGGGTCGTAGGGTTGGGATGGTGGACGATGCTGATGGTCAGGCCGATCGAGAGGGGGTGCCGGGTGGGGGGCTCGCACCGGTCGGTCCGCGGCTTCGCGGGACGGAGGACGCTCTCGCTCTGTTCTTCGTGCTGATCGGTCTGGGTCTGGTGCTGATCCGGTACTTTGGCGCCCCCGACGGACTCCCCAACGCCGAGCTCGGAGCGGTGGCCTTCGGGGCTCCGTACAGCGCGCTCGGCCTTCTCGCTTTCCTTGGAGGCCGCAGTGGGCGGCCTGCGCTGACGCTGTTTGCGAGCACGCCGCTGGCGTTCATGAGCATGATCTCGTTTGTTCTGATACCGCTGGTATTGCTTGCCGGGTTCCTTATGGTCAGGGCTTTCGTGGGACTGGCCGCTGGCCGGCAGCAGCATCTGGGCTGGCCTGAGATGTGTCTTCCATTCGTTGTCACGGCTGCCCCGGTGCTGGCTTTCGGCTACTTGCTGTTCCACCAAGATCCGGCCTCATGGCAGTCGGACGCGCAGACCCTCGAGGGCATCAGTGACATCGTGACCGTCTCGGAGTCGGTCCTGTCGCTGGGATCGGTCGCATTGGCGGTCGCGGTCTCGTTCGTATGGATCGTTAGGGAGCCAACCGGCAAGCGCAGTTCGACCACCAAGTGAGGACGTAGGATCGGGGGGTGGCTGGGGACCTGTTCGATGCGGCTGCGGCCGAGCGGCTGAGCCGGCGGGCGCCGCTTGCGGCCCGGCTGCGGCCCCGCACGCTCGACGAGATCGTGGGCCAGGACCACCTGGTCGGGCCGGGACGCCCGCTGCGGGAGCTGATCGCGGCCGACCGGCTGTCGTCGGTGATCCTGTGGGGGCCGCCGGGCACGGGCAAGACCACGCTGGCCCGGGTGGTGGCCCTCACCACGGCCAAGGCCTTCGAGGAGCTCTCGGCGGTGACGGCCGGGGTCAAGGACGTGCGGGCCGTGATCGAGCGGGCCCGGGACCGCCTAGGCACCCAGGGCACCGGAACGATCCTGTTCCTCGACGAGGTCCACCGCTTCAACAAGGCCCAGCAGGACGCCCTGCTGCCCGCGGTGGAGGACGGCCTGATCGTGCTGATCGGCGCCACCACCGAGAACCCGCACTTCGAGGTGAACCCGCCGTTGATGTCCCGCTCCACGCTGTTCCGCCTGAATCCGCTCGATGCCGAGTCTCTGGTGGAGTTGGTGCGCCGCGGCCTGGCCGCAGAGCAGGCCACGGCCGACGCAGATGCTGTCGAGCATCTGGCAGCCCGCAGCGGCGGCGATGGTCGCCACGCGCTCACCGGAATAGAGGTGGCGGTGGCGCTGGCCGGCCGCCGAGATGGAGCCAGATCCGGTACCGCCTCATCGGGCCCGATCCACGTGAGGTTGGCCGACGCCGAGGCCGCGGCCGACGCCAAGGCCGTGCGCTATGGCCGCGACGGCCACTACGACGTGATCAGCGCGTTCATCAAGAGCATCCGGGGCTCCGACGCCGACGCGGGCCTGTACTGGCTGGCCCGGATGCTGGAGGCGGGCGAGGATCCCCGCTTCATCGCCCGGCGGCTGGTGATCCTGGCATCCGAGGACATCGGACTGGCCGACGACGGCGCGCTTCTGGTGGCCGACGCCGCGGCCCGGGCCGTGGAGTTTGTCGGGCTGCCCGAGGCCCAGCTCAATCTGGCCCACGCGGTGGTGCGGCTCGCGACCGCACCCAAGTCCAACCGGGTCACTGTCGCCTTGGGCCGAGCCGCGGCCGACGCCCGGGCCGCTGGAGTCGGCGAGGTGCCCACGCACCTGCGCGACGCCCACTACCAGGGCGCTGCGTCGCTCGGCCACGGCGAGGGATACCGCTACCCCCACGACGAGCCCGACGGCTGGGTCGCCCAGCAGCACCGCCCCGCCGAGGTCGCCGGCAACGTCTACTACGAACCCTCCGACCACGGCTCCGAGGCCGCCCTGGCCGAGTGCCGGCCGGGCCCACAGCGCGATGGGCAGCCCGATCCGGCACGCCCCGAACAGGCCGAGCGCAGCGCCGCCCGGGACCGGGAACGCCCCTAGTTCCCGCTCTTGTTCGCTGCGCTCACGGGTCGCTCGGGCCACGGCCTCGCTAGGCGCCTTGCGAGATTCTCGTGAACTGCGATCGATCCGCTCGGCCTCCCGGCTAGCCGGTATCTTGACGGGGTGACCGCTGTCGATCTGGCCGCCGTGATCGTGACGATCGTGTGCCTGGCGACCGTGGCCGTGCTCACCGTGGCGGTGGTGTCGCTGGTGCGGACCATGCGGGAACTGCGCGACGTGGTCGACGATCTGAGGGCTTCGGCGCTGCCGATGGTGGACGACCTCCACGCCACCGTCGCCAAGGCCGACGCCGAGCTGCATCGGGTGGACCGGGTGATCGGGCGGGCCGAACGCATCGCCGCCACCGTGGACCACGCCAGCCGACTCACTCACCGGGCGTTCGCCCCGCCGCTGATCAAGGGACTGTCGCTGGTGTCGGGCGCGGGCCAGGCCGGCCGCCGCCTGCGAGACCGGCGCCGCAATCGCCGGGCCCTCGACCTGGCACCTGCGGATCGGCCCGCATCGACCGCGGGCACCTCGCTGACCCTGGATGCCCCGGCCTCGCCGCGGGCCGCCGCGGGCGGGCGGGACCAGCCCGAGGGCTCTCGCCGAACCCGGACCCGGAGGCGGCGGCGGTGAAGCGGCTCTGGTGGCTCGGCGCGGGCTATGCGGCTGGCCTCGGCACGGCCGCATGGGTGCGCAGCAAGGCTCGGCAGACCGCTGAGCGGTACGCACCCGCCAACGTCCGCGACGCTGTGGCGGACCGGTCCAAACAAGCTGCGCAGAGGGCCAGGGAGACCGCGGCCGACAGCGCCAGGAACCTCGGGCGCGAGGCCCGCCGCATAGCCGACGACGTTCGTCAAGCCGTGGTCGAGGGGCGTGAGGCCATGCGCGACACCGAGTCCGAGCTGAGCCGTGACGACGATCAGCCGCCGGGTGCCGCCGATGGTCGGACCGGGGCGGGCCGCCCGTGAAGGCGATGACCGCGGCCGAGGTCCGCAAAGCCTTCGTGGACTTCTTCGTCGAGCGGGGCCACACCCACCATCCCTCCGCCAGCCTGATTCCCCACGATCCCACCCTGCTGTTCACGGTGGCCGGCATGGTGCCGTTCAAGGCGTACTTCACCGGCGAGCAGCAGGCCCCGTTCTCGCGGGCCGTCACCGTCCAGAAGTGCGTGCGGGCCGGCGGCAAGCACAATGACCTCGACGAGATCGGTCGCACCTCCAGGCACCTCACATTCTTCGAGATGCTCGGAAACTTCAGCTTCGGCGACTACTTCAAGTCCGACGCTTGCGCCTGGGCCTGGGAGCTCGTCACCGGAGTGCTCGGACTCGACCCCGAGCGGCTGTGGGTGACGGTGCATCTCAGCGACGACGAGGCCGAGGCCATCTGGCGCGACGAGGTGGGTGTGCCCGCCGAGCGGATCCAGCGCCTGGGCGAGGACAACTACTGGCGGATGGCCGATGTGGGCCCCTGCGGGCCGTGCTCGGAGATCTTCTGGGACAAGGGACCTGCCTACGGACCCGGCGGCGGCCCCGCCCACGGCGGCGAGGAGCGCTTTGTCGAGGTATGGAACCTGGTGTTCATGCAGTTCGAGAGCACTCCCGAAGGCACCGAGGTCCCGCTGCCCAAACCCTCGATCGACACCGGCCTGGGCCTCGAGCGCACCGTGGCCGTGCTGCAGGGAGTGGACTCGGTGTTCCAGACCGACGAGTTCGTCGCTCTGCTCGAAGCGGCCCAGCGCCTAACCGGCGCGAAATTGGGCGACTCCGAGGACCGCGACGTGTCGCTGCGCATCCTCGCCGATCACGCCCGCTCCACTTCGCTACTGGTCAGCGACGGGGTGTTCCCATCCAACGAGGACCGCGGCTACGTGCTGCGGCGAATCATCCGCCGGGCTGTGCGCCACGCCTACTTGCTGGGAGTGGAGGCGCCCGTCATGGGGGGCATGGTCGACGCCGTGGTGGAGGTGATGGCCGAGGCCTACCCGGATCTGGCCCGCAACCACGGCTATGTGCGCGACGTGATCGACCGCGAGGAGCAGCGCTTCCGCCAGACGCTGCGCACCGGGCAGGCCATCCTCGACGGGCGAATGGCCGGCCTCGCCCCCGGCCAGCCGATCGACGGCGACGTGGCCTTCCTGCTGCACGACACTTACGGCTTCCCTCTAGAGGTGACGGTCGAGATCGCGGCGGAGCGAGGGGTGGAAGTAGACACCGAGGGCTTCGCGGCCGCGATGTCCAAGCAGCAGGAGCGGGCCCGCAGCGCCCGCTCGGTGGCCGCCGCCGACGACGTGACGCACTTCGTGGCGCTGCTGTCGGCCACCGGGCCCACCGAGTTCACCGGCCGGGACGAGCTGATGTCTGTGGGCGAGGTGCTGTACGCCGCGGACGGCCGGATCGTGCTGGATCGCACGCCGTTCTACGCCGAGAGCGGCGGGCAGATCGGAGACACCGGCGAGATCTCATGCGAAGCGACCGGGGCCAGAGCTCGGGTCATCGACACCGTCTACGGCGTTGATGACCTGCATGTCCACATCGTCGAGCCCATCGAGGGCGAGCTGCGGGTCGGCGACGAGGTGACCGCCTCGGTGGACGCCGAGCGCCGTACCGGCATCCGCCGCAACCACACAGCCACGCACATCCTGCACTGGGCGTTGCGGGAGATCCTCGGCGAGCACGTCAAGCAGCAGGGATCGTGGGTCGGCCCCGACCGGCTCCGCTTCGACTTCAGCCACTACGAGGCCCTCACGCGTGAGCAGATCGCCGGCGTGGAGGATCTAGTGAACTCCGAGGTGATCAACAACGCGTCGTGCCGCCATTTCGAAACCACGTTCGACCGGGCGCAGCAACTGGGCGCTATCGCATTCTTCGGCGACAAGTACGGCGACGTCGTGCGGGTGCTTGAGGCTGGCCGCCACTCGGTTGAGCTGTGCGGCGGCACCCATGTGCGGGCCCTGGGCGACATCGGCGCCTTCCACGTCACTTCCGAGGCATCGATCGGTGCCAACATTCGCCGGCTGGAGGCCATCACCGGCCACGACACGCTCAACCTCTTGCGCAGCCAGCAGTCGCTAATAGACGATGTGGCCCGGTCGCTGGGGGTGCCCTCGTCCGAGCTGGCCGACGGCGTGGACAAACGCCAGAGCGAGACCAAGGCGCTGCGGGCCGAGGTGGCTGAGCTGCGGCGCCGGGTGGCGCTCGGACGGGCACCCGAGCTCGCCGCCGCGGCCGTGGACGGAGTGGTGGTCGCCCGAGTCGATGACGTGGGCCGCGACGGCCTGCGCGACCTCGCCGTGTCGATCAGGGATATTGACGGCGTGAAGGCCGTCGTCCTCGGCACCGCGCTCGACTCGGGGGGAGCGGCCCTGGCCGCAGCCGCGACCACCGGCGGTGGGTTCCACGCCGGCGACCTGATCACCGACGCCAAGAAGACCATCGGCGGTGGGGGGAGGTCCGCGGCCGATCTGTGCGTGGCCGGCGGTAGGGACGCCGACCGTCTGGACGAGGCTCTCGACTTGGCACGCGCCACGGCCGGAATCATCTGACGTGCGAGCCCTGGGGCTCGATCTGGGAGAGCGCCGGATCGGTGTGGCGGTTTGCGACTCGGCGGGGACGGTGGCGACTCCGGTCGAGACGCTCGTTTGCAGCGGGGATCCTGAACGCGATTTGCAGGCCATCGCCGATCAGGTGAGCGAGTGGCGGGCCGAGATCGTGGTGGTCGGGATGCCGTTCTCACTCGATGGCACCGAAGGCCCGGCCGCAGTGTCGGCCCGCGCCGAGATCCGCCGTCTCGAGCGGCTCCTGAGCGTGCCCGTCGTTTCCTACGATGAGCGGCTGACTACGATCATCGCAGACCGGAGCCTCAGGGAGCAGCAGATGAAGGGGCCACGAAGGCGCGGCGTTGTCGACCAAGTGGCGGCTGCAGTGGTGCTCCAGTCCTGGCTCGATGCGGGCATGCCCCGTGGCTGACCGCAGCGGGCCCCGTCGCCGCCAGTCGAGGCTGTCGAACTTCATCACGGGGCGTCCCGACGGCGATGCCCGCCCGCCGGCCGCGCCAGCGCGTGCCCCGGGGAAGCCAGCGGCCGATGCCCGGGTCCGCACCGAGCCGGCTGCGCCCAGGGGTGCTGCGGGTCCTGCCCGACCTCCGGCTGCGCCCAGGGGTGCTGCGGGTCCTGCCCGACCTCCGGCTGCGCCCAGGGGTGCTGCGGGTCCTGCCCGACCTCCTGCAGCGCCCAGGGGTGCTGCGGGTCCTGGCAGGCCGGTCGCTTCGTCCCGGCGCGCGCCACGGAAGGCAAAGCCCGCCAAGGCCCGTTCCGAGCGCTCCTACCGGCGGGCGGCGCGCAAGGCGGCCCACCGAGACGAGCAGCGTGCCGTTGCGGTCCGGGGCGGCTGGTCGACGGTGGACTCCGGCGCGATGGTCGTGGTCGAGGAGGAGCTCGGGGACGACCCGCTCGTCGATCCGGTGTACGACGCCGACGACCGCAACTGGGTCCGCTACCGCCCATTCTGGGGAGGGTTTATCCGCCTGGTCGTGCTGGGTGTGGTCGTCGTGCTGGCCGCCCTGTGGATGCGGGGCCGCATCTACGGCTGGGTGGACGCCCAGATCACGCCCGAGGGCCTGCACGACGATGCCATCAAGCTCACCATCCCGCAGGGGGCATCCGTCAACGAGATCGCCGGCGAACTCCAGAGCGAGGGCGTCATCTCCAACGCCACCGTCTTCCGCTACTGGCTGCGCTGCGACGGCGAGTTGACGATCACTGGGTTCCTCGGGTGCGACTCGGTCGTCGCCGTCGATGCCGGCGACTACATCCTGTACGAGAACATGGACTTCGCGTCGGTGCGCACAGTGTTCGAGGCGGGCCCCCTGCCCGAAGTCTTCGAGCTGGTTCGCATCCCCGAGGGCTTGCGCTGGAGCGAGATGGCCCCTCGCCTGGTGGAGGAGAATCCCGTCTTCGAGCGAGACGACCTGGAGGTGGCCTACGTCTCGCTGGTGGGCGAGGCGTCGTATCTCCCCGACGACGCTGGGGCCCGGAGTCTCGAGGGCATGCTGTTCCCGGCCACCTACGACCTCAACGCCGACGACCTCGCCGACGAGCACGGTTTCCTGCTGAGGATGTCAGATGAGTTCGACCGTCGCTTCGCTCGCCTGCTGGAGGATCCCGGAACCCACCCCGACATCGTCGATCTGGGCCTCAACCCCTATCAGGTCGTCATCGTGGCCAGCCTCATCGAGGAGGAGGCGCTGGTGCAGCCGGACCGGGCCAAGATCGCCCGGGTGATCTACAACCGGCTGGCTGAGGGCATGCGCCTCGACATCGACGCCACCGCGTGCTACGCGGCCGCCAAGTCGTGCGCCGACCTGACATCCGCCGACATCGAGCGGGAGTCCCCTTGGAACACCCGGGTCGTGACCGGTCTGCCGCCCACCCCGATATCAGCTCCGGGCGAGGCGTCGCTGCTCGCCGCGCTTCAGCCAACCGACGGGAATTGGCTCTTCTATGTCCTCACCGACGAGGACGGAGTCCGTGGCGCCCACCACTTCTCGGTGACCTACGAGGAGCACCTGGAGTACGTGCAGGTCTGCCGCGAGCTCGAGTACTGCTGAGAGGCCGAGCGGATGGGGAACAGTTCATGAGGTCGGCCCGGCGGGTGGCGGCGGTGATCGGCGACCCGGTGCGTCACTCCCGCTCGCCGGCCATCCACAACGCCGCGTTCGCGGCGGCTGGCATCGACTGGGTGTTCACCGCCTTCGAGGTTCCCGCCGGCAAGGGCGCCGAAGCCCTGGACGCGATGAGGGTTCTGGGCCTGGCCGGGATGTCGGTGACCATGCCCCTCAAGGCGGAGGTCGCCGCAGCCGCGGACTCCGTCGAGGAGGAGGTTGAGATCCTGGGGGCGGCGAACTGCATGGTGCCGCTGGGCGACGGTCGCGTGCATGCGGCCAACACCGACGCGGTCGGCTTCGTCGCCGGACTACGCGCCGACGCGGGCGTCTCGGCGGAGGGCCTTCGGGTGGCGTTGATGGGAGGTGGCGGTGCAGCTCGGGCGGTGGCGTGGGGGCTGGCCGCGGCGGGCGCGACCGATGTGGCCGTGATCAATCGCACCCAGGCCAAGGCTGAAACCGCGGCGTCAATCGCCAATGTCGCGAGCCGCACGGGGCGGCCAGGCCGCGTTGGCGCGATGGACGACATCGCCGCCGCGGATGTTGTGGTGAACGCGACCTCGGTCGGCATGGGCGCCGACCTCTCGATGCCCTGCGACCCGAGGTTGCTGCGACCCGGCCAAGTTGCTGTGGATCTGGTGTACGAGCCAATCGAGACTGCCTGGCTGGTCTCCTTGCGCCAGCGGGGCGTGGAGGCTCACAACGGCCTGTCGATGCTGGCATACCAGGCTGCGGCGGCCTTCGAGCTGTGGACCGGCGCGGAGGCACCGGTGGAGGTAATGCGCCAGGCCGCGCTCCAACACTCCTGAGGGCGGCTGCGCCGGGTCCCTGCCGGCTGGAGCCCGCGAGGGCAGTGGAAGTCGCGGCGGGCCGGGTGCCGGTCGGCCGCAGCTGGTGAAGACGGAGGCAAGGCAGCGCACCCGGTCCCTATCGTCGGAGGGTGAACGCGGTCGCGCTCGTCTCGGCTCTCTTCGGTGGTTTGGCTGCGGGGCGGCTGGCGGCTGTGGTGGCGGATCGCTTCGCGCCGCCCCGGGGTGCTCGCCGCCGAGCCGGATTGCTTGAGTTGTCGATGGCGTTCTTGCTGGCGGCGGTGGTGGCCCGCTTCGGCGTGGGCTGGGACACGCTCCCGCCGCTGGTGGCCGCAGTGTCGCTGGTGACGCTGTCGGTCGTCGACTGGCGCTCCGGCCGGCTGCCCGACATCGTCACCTTCCCGGCGTCGATCGCGAGTCTGGCCGCGATCGGGGCCGCGTCGATCGTGACGGGCCGGCCGGGTGCCATCGCTTCGGCTGTGGCCGCCGCGCTCGGCTACGGCGCGGTGATGTGGGTCGCCCACGAACTGCGACCCAGCAGCCTCGGCTTCGGCGACGTGAAGCTCGGTCCGCTACTCGGCCTGCACATCGGCTGGGCGGCGGCCACCGTCGGTCAGGGCTGGTGGGCGGCGGTGGGCCTCGCCGCCGGGGCCCTGCTGCTGAGCTGTGTGATCGGCTTGGCCATGGGCCTGGTGTTGGCCCTGCTGCGCCGGAGGGGCCTGGAACCCCGGCCAGATTCCGGACGCGGGCCGGCCTCCCCGCCGCTGGTGGGGCTGCTCCACACGGCCTTCCCGTTCGGCCCTGCCCTGGCCGCAGGCACGATGATCGTGGTGCTGTTCCCGGACGCTCTGCTCGGTTGAGGCCGAGCGGCTCGGCCGCGATTCACCTCCGAATCAGCGCGGCGTTGAGCGAGGCCGTGGCCCGAGCGGCCCGTGAGTAGCCCTACGTCAAGCTCGCCTCAAATCTGCACGAGTATTGCTCCTATATGACGGGTTTCTCTACATATTTCGGCAGAGCGTGGCCGAGCGGCCCGTGAGCGCAGCGAACAAGAGCGGAAAACACCACGCTGCACCGCGAGACGTCATCACCCACCCGTGCATGTTCTTGATGAACCCGCCCGGATTCCCCAGATCGCGGTTGGCATCTCGCGGGAGGCTGGTCGGCGATCTCGCTGAGGCCACGGGCCAAGGGCCCACCGGGGCGTCGGTAGGCTGCTCGGGTGCCTCCGACCGCCCCGAATGACCGTGTCGTGACCGTCGACTTGGGCGACCGCTCCTACGACGTCCGCGTGGGGGCGGGAGCGCGGGCGCGCCTCGGCTCGGCCATGCCAGCCGGTGCTCGCCGGGCGGCCGTCATCACCCAGACCAACGTCGGCTGGGCCGTTGACAGCGGCCTGGACCAGTGCGTGCTGGAGGTGCCCGACGGCGAGGAGGCCAAGTCGCTGGCCGAGGTCGAGCGGCTGTGCCGGGTCCTGTCGACCGCGGGGTTCACGCGATCCGACGTGATCGTGGCCGTCGGCGGCGGGGTGGTCACCGACCTCGCGGGCTTCGTGGCCGCGGTCTACCACCGCGGCATCCGTTACGTGTCGGTGCCCACGACGCTGCTGGCCCAGGTGGATGCGGCCATCGGGGGAAAGACCGGCGTCAACCTGGCGGAGGGGAAGAACCTTGTGGGCGCCTTCTGGCAGCCCCACGCCGTGCTGTGCGACACCGACGTGCTGGCCACACTGCCGCCGCGGGAGATGCTCAGCGGCCAGGGCGAGCTGGCCAAGTACCACTTCCTGACCGGTGACGACCTGGACACCCTCGACATGGGCGAGCGGATCGCCGCGGCCGTGCGGATCAAGGCTGAGGTGGTGGCCGCGGACGAGCGCGAGGGCAGCCGCCGGGCCATCCTGAACTACGGCCACACCCTGGCCCATGCGGTCGAGACCGCGGGGCGCTACGACCTGCGCCACGGGGAGGCGGTGGCCGTGGGCCTCGTCTACGCGGCTGAGGTGGCCCTACGCATGGGCCGCATCGGCGAGGACCGCGTGGCCGAGCATCGCCGGGTCGTGACCGGCTACGGCCTGCCGGCTCGGCTGCCGGCAATGCTCGATGACGACGAGTTGCTCGCGCTCTTCGGCCGCGACAAGAAGGCCATCGACGGCGTGACCCTCGTGCTCGACTCGGCCCGCGGGGTGGAGCCGGTTGCGGGGGTGCCTGAACCGGTGCTGCGAGACGCGCTGGCCGCGATTCGATGAGCAAGCTGCCGCCCAAGCGAGGTAACGCCGTCGTAGCGCTGCGAAGCCTGGCCCCGCTGCGGGTGGAGGGGCGTCTCGGGCGACTCTGGGACCGGCTGGCCGCCGCGGGCTTCGATGCCGCCGCGATCGTCGTGCCCGCCAATGTCCGATGGCTCACCGGGTTCACCGGCTCCAACGGCGTCGTCGTGGTGTTGGGCGCCGGCGAGGCGCTGCTCGTCACCGACGCTCGCTACTGTGAGCAGGCGCCCGCGCAGCTGGCGGCGGCCGGCTGTTCGGGCGACGTGGAGGTCGTCGTGGCCCGCGACCCGGCCAAAGTGGCGGCGGCCAGGCTCGGGGACTCGGCTCGGCTCGGCTTGGAGGACAGCGTCGCCTGGAGCGAGCAGATCCGCTGGAGCGCTGCGGTCGATGCAGAGACGGTGCCTCTGTCTGGGATCGTGGAGAGCCTGCGGGCCGTCAAGGACGGCGCCGAGCTGGCCCGCATCGAGGCCGCCGCATGCATCGCGGACCGGGCCCTGGCGTCGGTCGTGCCGATGCTGCGACCAGGCGCCACCGAGTCGCACCTCCAGATGGCTCTCGACGACGCCATCCGCACGGCTGGCGCGTCGGGCCCCGCCTACGACACGATCGTTGCTTCGGGTCCCAACGGCGCCCTCCCCCATGCCACCCCCACCGACCGGCGGCTGGAGGCCGGCGATCTCGTGATCGTTGACGTCGGGGCGGTTGTGGACGGCTACCGCAGCGACATGACCCGCACGTTCGTCCTGGGCGATCCGAGCGATCAGGCCGCGGCCATGCTCGACGTCGTCGACCGCAGCCAGGCGGCCGGCGTGGGCGCGGTGGGCCCGGGCGTCGAGGCGGGGGAGATCGACAGAGCCTGCCGGTCGGTCATACACGAGGCCGGCATGGGCGACGCCTTCGTGCACGGCACGGGCCACGGTGTCGGATTGGACGTCCACGAGCTGCCCCGGGTGGCCTCGGGCTCGTCCGCGGTGCTCCAGCCCGGAAATGTGCTTACCGTCGAGCCTGGCGTGTACTTTCCCGGATTCGGAGGTGTCCGGGTGGAGGATCTGCTGGTCGTCACCGACGCCGGATGCCGCCCGCTGACTCTTTACCCGAAGACGCCCCTGGTGACCCTGCCGGCCTGAGGGCGCCGCCACAGCAGGACCGCACACCGAGAACCGACAAGGAGCAGATCTTGCCCACCATCACGACCAACGACCTCAAGAACGGCATGACCCTCGAACTCGATCAGAATCTGTTCAGCGTCGTGGAGTTCCAGCACGTCAAGCCGGGCAAGGGCCCCGCCTTCGTGCGCACAACCCTCAAGAACGCCCGAACCGGCGCGGTGGTCGACCGCACCTTCCGCGCCGGCGAGAAGGTCGAGCGGGCGACGATCGACAAGCGCGAGATGCAGATGCTCTACCGCGAGGGCGAGGACCTCGTCTTCATGGACAACGAGTCCTACGACCAGATCACTGTGGCGCCCGACGTTCTGGGCGACGCGGCCCGGTTTCTCGTGGAGGGATCGGTGGCGGTGATGCTGATGCACGGCACCGAGATCGTCGGCACCGACCTGCCCGCCGCGGTGGAGCTGGCCATAGCCGAGACAGAGCCGGGAATCCAGGGCGACCGGGTGTCGGGCGCCACCAAGCCGGCCACCCTTGAGACGGGCCTGGTCGTGCAGGTTCCGCTGTTCGTGTCGCCGGGGGAGCGGGTGAAGGTTGACACCCGTTCCGGCGCCTACATCGCGCGGGCCTGATCGAAGTCTCGCGGCTGGTTCGGCGGCTGTGACTGCAGTTCCCGGCTTCGGGACCCGCCGCGAGGCGCGCGAGGACGCTCTAGCCGTGCTCTACGAGGCCGACATCGCCGGCGGCTCGTCCGCGGAGGCGCTGGCCCGCCGGGCCGTGCCGCTCTCTGACTACGCGGTGGAACTGGCGCTGGGCGTGGACGCCGACCGCGACCGTGTGGACAGCCTGCTGCGGAGGCATCTGGTGGGATGGCGCCTGGAGAGGCTCGCGGTGGTGGACCGGGCTCTGGCCCGGATCGCGGCCTGGGAGCTGGCCCACCGCGGTGACGTTCCTACGGGCGTCGTGCTGTCTGAGGCTGTGGCCCTGGCCACTCAGTACTGCAGCGCCGACTCACCCCGCTTCCTCAACGGGGTCCTGCGGGCCGTGGCCGACGAAGTGCGAGGCCAAGAGGCCGAGCGGGCGAGCGACATTTCATGAGGAATAGCCTGATCCTGGGTGTGCCCCGTCTGGTGAGCCAGACCACCCTGCTTAGGCCCTGGCGGGCCGCGGACGCCCCGGTGCTGGCCGCGGCTTGGCGCGACCCGGTGATCCGGGATCGTCTGAGAGTGCCCGAGCCGAGCGACGAAGCCGCGGCCTCGCGTTGGATCTCGCAACGGGAGCAGGCCTGGGCCGAAGGGCGCTCGGTGGACCTGGCGGTGACCGATGCGCCGTCGGGCCAGGTCATTGGCGAGGTGGGGCTCAGCCGGCTCGACCCGGTGCGGCGTGCGGCTCTGGTCGGCTGGTGGATCGCCGAGGGTTGGCGGGGCCGCGGACGGGCCGGGGAGGCGGTCCGGCTCGTGCTGGACTGGGCGCTGACGGAGGGGCCGCTCCAAGCGGTGATGGCCGAGATCGACTCCGACAACCCGGCGTCGGCAGCCGTCGCCCGACGGGCCGGGATGCGCAGGGTCGACGCGCCGGCAGGCCGGGTCGGGGAGTCCGCCCGTCCGGCTGGGTTGGTCTTTGCCCGCACGCGGGGCGGCGCGGGGTCGCCCTAGCGATAACGCCTCTTCTCCCGGTTTCGTCGGAGCGTCATCGATGAAGTATCGTGACGCGCTGTTTGAGATTGGAAGGTAGGACGGTGGATCAAGGGCCCGTGACCGTGAGCATGGTCGGACCTGTGGCCGTGGTGGTTGTTGACGACGGAGCGGACAACACCCTCGACACAAGCGTCATCAACTCCCTGTTGAGTGCCTTTAGGACTGCCCAGGAGGAGGCCCAGGCTGTCGTCCTCGCGGGCCGCCCAGGCTGCTATTCCGCGGGCTTGGACATGGAGACCCTGCGGTCTGGAGGCGAGGCTGCGAGCGACCTGCTGCATGGCGGTACCGAGTTGATCCTGCGGCTCGTGGAGTTCCCCCGCCCGCTGGTGATCGCCTGCACCGGCCATGCTCTGGGGGCGGCCGCTGTCTCCCTGCTTGCTGGCGATGTCCGTATCGGCGGGGCTGGCGACTACAAGATCGGCCTGGACTGGGTGTCTGCCGGCTTGCCGGTGCCGGATCTGGCGATCGAGTTGGCCCGAGCCCGGCTCTCGCCCCGGCACGTGACGCTGGCCTGCAACACTGCGCAGATCTATTCGCCCGATGACGCGGTCGAAGCGGGTTTCCTTGACTCCGTGACCACCGAGGATGCGGTCGAGCAGGCCTGCGAAGTGGCCGCCGATCTTGCCCAGCGGCTCGATCCGAGAGCGTTCGAGGTCACGCGCATGACCACCTGTCGCTGGCTAACGGACGCCATCATGCGCGCTGCGGGGGATCTGTTCCGGACGGAGCACGCCGCCCAGCAGGCTGTCAAGCGCCTCCGCGACTAGTCCGCCGCCCGCCACACCACCTGAGTCGCGACGGGGCTACCCGCTCGGCCTCTATGGGCCGCCCAAGATGTCCTCAAGGTTGATGATCGGGAGGTCGAAGACGTCGTAGTCGGTCTCGATCCGGGGCTCGGCGGTGCGGGCGAAGCTGCGGTAGTGCCGTCGCGCGAACCACCAGCGGCCTTGGTCGTCCCGTTCGAGCCGGTCGTGGTACACGCCGTAGGCGTTGGTGCGGCACCCGTCGGAGACGTTCTGGCGGATCTCTTGCATGTAGACCCGCGCCGCCGCGACGCCGGCCTCGGCGTCGATGCGCATCACCGTGTTGAGCAGGACGAACTCGAAGAGCGAGAAGCGCTCGATCTGGCGGGCGATGAAATCCCCGTACTCGGCCGGACCGGTCAGCTCGAACTTCTTGTGGCGCACGTCCACCACGATCGGGCAGTCGGCCCGGACCAAGCTGGCCAGCTCGCTCCAGGCCCGGCGGGTGACCGCGTCGGCGTAGCGGCTCTGCAGGCGCTGGAGCTCCACGTAGGCGATGGTCTCGGCGAGCGGGTCGGTGTCGTCCATCGTGCTGGTGAGGTTACAACCGACCGCCTGGCGGCCAGGAGGCGGCGTCTCGGGAGCCGGTGTGTGCCCCTTTACTGCAGTAGAGCGTGCCGTCGAAAGTATCGTGTGACGCATGCTGAGAAGTGGGAGATAGGACTTGACCTTGGATCAAACGGCCGTGACCATGAGCATGCGCGGACCGGTGGCGCTGCTGACCATAGACGACGGCAAAGTCAACGCCCTCAACGACAGCATCACCCAGTCCCTGCTCAGCACTTTGGGCGCGGCCGAGAAGCAGGCCGACGCCGTGGTCCTCGCCGGCCGTCCGGGCGTCTTCTCCGCAGGTTTGGACCTTTCGATCCTGCAGCAGGAGAGCGAGGTCATGAGCGACCTGTTCCACCAGACCACTGATCTGGTCCTGCGCCTCGCGGCGTTCCCCCGCCCGGTGGTGGCCGCGTGCACCGGACACGCCCTGGCGGTGGGCGCCCTGTTGCTGCTGTGCTGCGATGTCCGAATCGGCGCGGCCGGCGACTACAGGATCGGGTTCACCGAGTTGTCCCTCGGCATTCCGCTGCCGGAGTTGACAATCGAGCTGGCCCGGGCCCGCCTGTCGCCCCGGTACCTGACGCTGGCCTGCAACACCGCGCAGGTCTACACGCCCGACCAGGCGGTCCATGTGGGCTTCCTCGACTCGACGACCACCACCGATGTGGTCGAGCAGGCCTGCGGGGTGGCCGTCGGCCTGGCCCAGCGGCTCGACAGGAGTGCTTTCGCGGCGCAGCGCACGACCAGTTGCCGAAGGCTGTCCGACACGATCATGCGCAACGCGGGAGACCTGCTGCGGGTCAAGCGTGCTGTCGAGCGGGCCAAGGAGCGCGACCGCGACTAGCCCGCCCGTCGCGGCATCACGGACGGTCCGGATTGGTGCCAGCAATGAGGGTTATGAGGTCGCTCAGTCGGTCGATCAGGCGGTGTGCTCCCCCGTCGTGCAGTTCGTCGGCGGTGTCGTAGCTGCGGGTGTAGCCGATGGCCATAGCGCCAGCGTCTCGGGCTTGCAGCATGTCCATCTTCGTGTCCCCGACGTACCAGACGGCGCCTGTGCCCGCGCTCTCCACGTAGTGCCTGATCACCGCTTGCTTGTCTGCCACCCCGCAGTGAATGCTGTCGAAGCACTGTTCAAGGTCGTGGGACCGGAGGTCTCGCCGCACGGCGTCGTCGCTGGCCGCGCTAACGACGGCGATTGCGATGCCGGCGCTGCGCAGGGCCCCGAGCGTGGCCGGCACGCCGGGGGAGAGGGGCGCGTCGAGCGCCGAGAGATGAGTGCTCCAGGCCCGCCCTGCGGCCTCGCTGCGGTCGGCGGAAACGCCTAGGCGCATGACGTGATCCGACAGGGGTAGGCACCAGGCATCCCGGAACTCGTCGAGGGTGAGCTCTCCTAGACCGGCCCACCGCTTGCGGACCAGGCTGCTTGCCCGCCGGGCCCGTTCCATGTCGTCGAGGACGGTTCCGTTCCAGTCGAACAGGACGGTCGCCACCGAGTCCGCGGCAGTCACAGGCCACGCCCCCGCACCCGGTAGCGGGCCGGATCCTGGCCGCCGACGGTGACTTCGACGTGGGTGGCTTCGCCTCGACGAGAGCCCAAGCCCCGGCGGGCCGGCCGTCGCCGGTTGCGTTCTCCACGAGCGATTGGATGGTGATGTATGAGATCCCGTTGTGGACGGTGTGGTTGTTCCAGTGGACGTGACGGTTCATCGCCATGGTCACGTCGTGGGACTCCAGAACGTCGCGGACCTTAGCCCGGTTGGCGAGCAGGGCTTGGTCCGGAGCGTTCTCGAACCAGAACTGGCCGGTGAGGTTCAGATCGGCTGCCGAGAAATGGGTGAATATTATGGTGGGCCGGTCGGCCGCGGCCAAGTCTTGGTCGAGCCAGTTCAGGTGCTCGGCGGCGATCTCGGCGCGCAGTCCGGGTTCCCTGCCCGACCGGTCGGGGCGTTCGAACGAGGCGGTTGAGTGGAGGCGGACCAGATGCCAGCCCTCCACGTCGAATGATGAGTTGAGCGCGATCTCGCCGGAAATCGTCAGGAGTTGGTCATGGGTGAGGTTCACCAAGTCGTGGTTGCCGTACACGTATCGAACCGGCATGTTGAGCCCTGACAGGATCCAACGGCCTCGGTGTAGTTGTCGAGGTCGGCCTGGGGAGCCTCGTCCTCGACCACATCACCGAGCACCACGACGAAGTCGGGGCGGACGCGGCGGTTCATGTCGGCAACGAATGCGGCCGTGAGGGCGGGGGCGTGGACGGTGAGCTTGCGGTCTACGCCCCGGTGCGGAATGGCCCGCCCGAAGTAAAGGTCGGTGAGGGCCGCGAAGCGCACGGCGGAATCATTGTCGGTTGCAGCCGTAGGTGCGCGGATCTCAGGTGAGGGCCAGCCAGCAGACGGCGTGGACGTCCTCGGGGGTGATCTCGGGCAGTGGCTCCGGCGGGACGTAAGGCTCCAGGCCCAGGGTATTGATGACTCGAATGATCTCTCGGGCCTGCTCGGCGGGGTCGTCGCTGGCAGACATGGCGGCGCGGATAGTGCGGATGGTGCGCTCGGGATACGGGGGCGGCCAGGCTGTCCATGGCCCGCTCGACTTGGGTCTGGGTCAGTTCGGCGGGAGATTGCGTACGCAGGACCTCCGATGCCCTGGCCAGCGCTGGCGGGATCCTGGGCTCAAGATTGGCCTTGTCAGCAAGGTAGTTCCACTTCTCCACGATGTCGGCGCGGGCAGCGTCCCAGGCGTCGAAGGCTCGCCGGTAAGTGTCATCGTCGAGCTCGCGGGGCGTGTTGAACCCGTCGGCTGGTCGAGCGTGGTCCAGGCAGCTCAATGTGTCGGCCACCACTGTCGGACGGTCATCATTGTCTCCGCTGCCGTCCGGGTCGCGGTGTCCACCGAAGTCCACGTAGCGAAACACCGCCCGGTCGTGGTCGCCGACTCGTGCACAGAACACGTATGCCGGCCCGCGGTCGACGTCGACGCTGATCGCCATGCCGGAACCGGATCCCCAGGGCAGTTCCTCGATTCGCGCCCGCCATTCCTGCTCGATCGCTTTGCGCAGCTCTTGCCGGTACTCCTCACCGGAGAGGGCGCCGCGGGCGGTACCGCCCCGCTCGAACAGGTCGGCCTCTTCGCGGCGGATGCGCTCGATCTCCTCGCGGGTCTCGGTGAAAGTCAGGTCCTCACCGATCTGGTCGGGAAGTACCTCGCCTACGCCGATGCTGGCTGCGGCCTGCCTGATCTTCTGGTGCAGCCGCTCCTCCAGGTTCAGCAGTTCGTCGAGGCGAGTGTCGGGGAACACGCAGCGGATGAACACCTCGGAATGGTGTGAGCCGATGCGGTCGATGCGGCCGTAGCGCTGCACCAACCGCATCGGGTTCCACGGCAGGTCGTAGTTGATGATGTGGCGGGCCTGCTGCAGGTTCACTCCCTCGGCCAGCACGTCCGTGGTCACCACGATGTCGTACAGGTCGTCGTTGCGCCCCTCGGGGGCGTCGGTCGTTCTGGGAGCGAACCCCCAGATCACCGCTTCTTTGCTACCTGTGCCGGTGTTCCCGGATAGGGAGGCGACGCGGCCCCGGTAGGCCGATAGCCGTTCGTCGTTCGCCGTTGTCTCAGCAAGGTGTTCGAAGATCCAGTCCACGGTGTCGGCGTAGTAGCTGAAGATCAGAACCTTGCGCCGGTTGCGGATGTCCTGTTCGGTAGCCCCGCTCTCGGCTGCCTCCGTGGCGATGTAGGCGAGCTGCTCGATGAGTTCGGCCAGGTTCGGATCCTGGCTACGGTCGACCGTGCGTGCGGTCTCCGCGAATGAGCGCAGCCTGTCGCGGTCGGCGGCTACGTCATGCCGCAGCCGCTCGATGTCGTAGCCGGCGGCGTCCTCGTGGACTCAGGTGTGATGATCGCCGTGTTTGTCGGCGGCGTCTATGTCGTCGGAGTCCGCTGACATCCAATCAGCAAGTTCGTCGCCGGTTGCCACTCGACCCCGGTCGAGCAGAGTGAGGAACGCGTCATGGCTGTTGGCCATCCGGTGGCAGGTCTCGGCGAAGGCGTGCGGGGACGACTCGAACCGCTTCAGCATGCCCGAGCGGAGCAGTCCGGCGAGTTGGATCTCGTAGCTGTCCGGCGACTGGTCTAGCCGGTACATGGATGGAACGTAACGAGCCAGCGTCAACGACTCCGGGTCGCCGGGGCTGGCCTCGGGATCAAGAGCGCGGGCGACGCGATCGAAGAAGCCGGGCAGTACCGCGTCGAGGTCGTAGCTGACCTTGCGGACGCGGGGGGTGGGGAAGGCGATGACCTGGTCGCGGCCGTCGATGGGCACCGTGTCGTTCGGGTAGTAGGCCTTGACGAACGAGCGGGTGCGGCGCACCGCCACCGCGTCGAGCACGTCGAAGAGGTGCTCCGGGGTCAGGTCGTCGGGGTTGATGGACATGGCCCTCGCGAAGTGGTCCCGCATCGAGGGGATTCCGACGTCGGCGAAGGCAGCGTCGTTGCGCAGGAAGTAGCCGAGTTGGTGGTAGAGGTCCCAGAGGCTGTTGTTGACCGGCGTGGCGGTCAACAGCACGAGTTGCTTGGGAGGTGAGCCAGCCAGCAACCGTCGCAGAGCTTCGGCGCGCTGGGTGGCCGGGTTGCGCAGGTTGTGGGCCTCGTCGATCACCACCATGGCGTATTCGTTGACTCCGGCTCTGAGCTTGAACTGAGTGGCGTGGTCGGGGTTGAGGCGTTGGTCGGCCATGAGCTCTTCGTAGGAGATCAACTCCATCGGGAGCATGTGCTGGTCCTTGAAGGCTCGCCAAGGGCCGTCACGCAGTGTGGCTGGAGTGATCACCAGCACTCGCTGGCGGCGGTCCATGGTGGCCTCTCGGATCAACTCGCCGGCTAGGAACGTCTTGCCCAGTCCCACCTCGTCGGCGATGAGGACGCCATTGCGCTCGGCCAAGATGCGCTTGGCTCGCCATAGACCGTCGGTCTGAAACGACGTGAGATGGATCTCGCTGGCTCCGGTCGGGTCTGCATCGGCCTCGGCGTCGAGTTCGGCGCCGTAGCGCTCCCATAGCATCCGCAGATAGATGAGCTGGGGCGAGTGCGGCTCGAAGCGGGACTCGAACAGTGCCGCCAGGTCGTAGTTGGAGGCCTCGTCCCACAGTTCGTCGAACCACTTGCGCACCTGCGCGACGGTGTGGGGTGCATAGTTGCCCAGGTTCAGTTCCAGGTTTGTGGACAGGCCGGCTCGGGTGAAGTTCGATGATCCTGCCACCACCCCGTGGGACCGATCGCTGATCAGGAACGCCTTGCCATGCAGGAACCGGTCCTCCAGCCTGCGCACTTCCACGGTCCCCGAGCGAAGCCAGCGGACGAGACGCTGAGCTGCGGCGTCGGCCTCCAGCGAGAATCCCAGCATGTCGCGTTCCGTGGTGAGATCCCGCTGGTGGTTGGCGAGGGCTTGGCTCAGGCGTGCACGGGCTGCCCGTTCGGGTCGGGACGACTCGGTGCCGAGCTTACGTCGCCGGTTCTCGGGTGGTGTCGGTTCTGCGCCCACAAGGATCCGGGCACCGTTGAGTTGGTCGAGGGAGTCGGCCAGCAGCAGGTACCCGCCGATGTTGAAGTAAGCGGTAGCAATGTCGAGCCTGGCCCGCCCACGAAATCGGTGGCCGCATGGTTGATGAACCCGCTGAGCGCGTCGGCTACGGTCCCTCCGTCCCGGTTGACGGCCAGTTCCGGCTTGGCCAGGCCACCACTGTCGGAGCTCGTCATCGCTTTGGCCTCCCCAAAGGGCTGCTCAGCGTAGCCGTGCACCCGAGAACAGCTTGCCGCTAGAGCTCCTAGCCGCGCCAGAAACGGGACTCAAGCCGTCTATCAGGGATCGAAGAGCGGCTCGTCCCTCAGCTTCGGTGTGCCGTCGGGCTCAGGCTGGGGGTGCGCGGGGCCCGTTCCGTTGGTTGAGCCATGCCCGGGCCCGTTGCGATGGTTCCTGGCGCTTCGCAGAGCGGTCCTTGCCGATGCGGGACCGGGCCGAACATGTGGACTGGCGTCCTGCGTTGCTCCATGCGTGTTTGGTTCTGAAGAGCGCGGCGCCGGTGAGGGATGGAGGGTCTCGTGGTCGCTCGATCTGAACAGCAGTGGCTGGTCGGGGGCGCGCGCGGGCCCATAGTGGATGTGGTCGGGTGGATGGAGGGTGTGCTGGCCGTCGGGACTCCTGCTGATCTGCCAGCCGTCGTAGTGGATTCTGTGGTGGCAGCCCCAGCAGGCCGGGACCAGGTTGTCGAGCTTCGTGGGTCCGCCCTGCGAGACCGGTTCGATGTGGTGCGCCTGGCACATGGCTGGGTTCGCCCCGCAGTGGCAGCAGCCGCCGTAGCGGGCGATGAGCATCTGCCACTGGGGCTCGGTGACGGTGCGTCGGGCCTCGGTGCGCCAGATCGGCTTGCCCCTGCGGTTGTAGACGACACCGCAGACCTTGGCGTTGCAGGCGAGCTGTTCGAGCACTGACTGGGGTAGCCGAACACCGTCGGGGAGCTCTGCGATGAGTTCCCCGGTGGCGTCATCGACGTGTGCGACCACACAGATGTCGGCGAAGGGCTTGCCGTTGCCTGCGCTGGTGCTCGAGGTGAGGTTGTCGAGGGCATCAGCCATGCATTGCTGGAAGCTGCGCCCCTGGGCGTCGTCGCTGGCGCGGGCGTGTTTCTTGTCGGCGTCGTAGAGGCGGCGGGCCTCGGCCTGTAGACGGTTGCCGATGCGGCGCCCGGCAACCGGGTCAAACTTGCCGTGAAGCTCGACGGTGCCATCGTCGCTGTCCCAGATGCGCACATAGCGCCTGGCCCGTAGCCGCCGGTAGTCAGCTTCGCCACCGTCGTCCTGGCGGTCCGCGGCCCAGCGTCGGACCTCCTTGGTGAACTGCTCGGGGCGCATCGACTCGGCCTTTGAGAGCAGCACAGCGTCGGACTCGACAACCTCGGCACTTGTTTTCTCGACTGCCTCAGCCAGTCGCTTGGCGTTGGCTAGCGACACTCGGCCGTCTTCCATCGCATCGCGAACCGCGGGCACCGCGTCGATGGCCTTCGCCGTCTTGACCTGGCTGTGCGCATCGCGCCGCGACAACCCGGCGGTGTCGGCAAGGACCTGTGTGCCGCCGTCGCCGTGGCGCTCACGACCGGCGATGCTGGCCGCGGCCGAGGCCTGGGCGACCGACATGATCGCTACGGTGGCCTTGGACACCGCCAGCATGTCCCGCATCTCCGCGCACGAGGCCGAGCCCTCGTTGACCAAGGCGAGCATCTCCTTGGCGGCGGCTTCGGCCCGTCGAGCGGCTGCGATCAGCATGAAGACAGTATCTCACACCGGTGTGACATTTATCGAGCATTTACAGTCAATTTCCAAGAAGAATCTTGGATCAAAATGATGGTTCGCCATGAGATCCACTTCGAGTTGCATGTGCCACCGGCAACTCATGAGCACGCAGCCCGAGGGTTGGAGTCAGGCGGCGGTGATGTCTATGACTAGCCGGCAGCCGACCGCGTCGAGGGCCTCCTGCAGCTGCCCGATATGGGACCGGCTGTCGGGGTCGGCCAGCTTCCGGGCGGCGGACGCGCGGATGCCGAGCCGGCGGGCTAGCTCCGACTTAGTCATGTTCTGGGAGCGCATGGCCGAATAACGCCGTGTACCAGATTGTGATCGAGCAGCGACAACGGCAGGCCGGGCACGAACGTGTGCACCCAGATGGCCAGCCGGGCCAACTCCACGGCCACCCGGTTGCGGTCCACGCCGTACACGCAGTGGCGGGCCACCTGCCGGCGAAGCAGCGAGCTCGACTCGATCTCCACCCCGTCGCTCAAGTCGCCCAGCGCCTCGCCGGCCGTGTGACGCAGGCGCAGCAGTTCGTTGGTCACTGCGGGCACCGGGTTCAGGGCCAGCCAGGCCGACAGTCGGGCCTCGATGCGGTCCAGCGCGGCTACCAAGAAGTGCCCCGAGCCCATGGCGATGTCAGCGCAGCGGAAGTCGAAGAACGCGTCGGCTAGCGCGGCTTCGTCCCCGGCCTCTCGAAGCGCCTCGAGCAGTTCGATGTGGTCGTCAAGCGCTGGCTCCAAGGCGTTGTCCAGAAGGTGCTCCACTGCGAACGGCTTCGTGAAGTAGGAGCCGGTCGCCTTGCGCACCCCCGAGCGGTTGTGCAGGTACACAGACCCTGCGGGAACGACCACCTGATCGTCGCCGCTAGCCGGGACGTACTGATACTGTCCCTTCATCTTGGTGACGGTGAGATCGTCCTGGGCCACCGCCAGCCGAGACTCCAGCAGGCCCTCGTAGATGGTGCCGAACTCCCGTACTGAGAGAGACCGGAAATCGACCGGTCCCTCGCCCTCGGCCCCTTTGTCGATTAGCAGCCCTACCAGCGCCGGAGCGAACTCCGCGTCGGTCAGCTCGAGGGCGGTGAGCGCCGCGCCCGGCTTGCTCACCTCCGGATCGTCGGTGAAGAGGCCGCCGTTGTACTCAGGAACACCCCAACTGGTGTTGCCTTCGTTCACTGCCCGCCAGACCTCCTGCACGTCGCGCCACAGGGATCTGGCGTGTTCGTCGTAGTGGTCCCTGCCCGCCTGCCGGTCTCGCACCAACCGACGTGCCGTGCGCTCTAGCGAGTGGACGGAGTAGTGATCGTTCGTTCGGTAGGGGAGAAGGTCCTTGTCTTCCGCGTAGGCCACGAACAGCAGACGGAACAGGATCACCATCACCTGCTCGTAAGCGTCCTCCAAGTCCCGAGCTGGTCGGATCGCGGCCGAGTCGGCGGGCTACGGCATCGGCAAGCGCTGGCACCGTCTGGAAGTAGACCCGCTCACGCAACCTCACAGCCAGTTCCGCGGCGAAGTCGGCTGAGCGGTCCAGGATTGTCTCCAGGGTGCCGTTCTCGATGAGAGCGTCCACCGAGAACAGCAAGTGCAGGTAGCCGGCCAGCTCCGCGGGCAGAAGCGACAGGTTCAGCTCAACGAACGTCTCGGCTCGACCCTTACGGCCCACACCGGTGTCGGGCCGAGCTGCATACAGGCGGATCTCCGAGGAACGGGTGAGGATCACCCAGTCCACCGCCTTCTGGTCGGCGACGGCCAGCGCCTGCGACACAGGGGATGTGCCATTGAAGCGCTGCGCGGGAGCGTCGAACGGCTCGTCCTCATCGCAGAAGACCGCTATCGTCCGGTTCCGTCCGTTGATCGTGAGCATGGAGGTGTTCGTGGAAAGGACCTCGACGCCGTAGCCCAGGCTCTCCACGAGCTGGCGGCCCCGCAGTCCGAGCAGCGGTCTGGCCCGTTCTCCCGACGCCCGCCAGTCGGGCCTGGCAGGAACTCCGGCCCGCAGTTCCTGCGTGGCCAGCAGGCCCACATTTCGCAGTCCCGGCATTGGAGAGGCCAGCTCCGGGAGGTTGGCCAGCAGAAACCGGGTGGCCGCGTGGTGACTCGGCTCGCTGAGCGCAACTTCGGCCAGCCGCTTGGCCTGCGACACCTCCACGTCATGCTGCACCATCGGCTGGTCGCCCGCAGGTCCGCAAAGAGACACCCGGCGACCCTCGGTGGTGGGGTAGGCGGCGACCAACAACACCGGGCTGGCGCGGCCCCCGCGGCGCTTCGACCATGCCCGGCGCACATTCGCGGCCGAAGGCCGACGAGTTGCCATAGTGAGGAGTACTTCCAGCCCGCTGGGAGCGTCCTGAGTGAACAGGCCTGCAGGTACCAGCGACGCAGGGAATCCGTCCGGCGCAGACCAAGTGATGGGCTCCCGCTCAGTCAGGAAGTCTTCCATCGTCCGTTCCGCATCGACTAGAGATGTCTACATGATCGACTCCGATATCATCAAGTTCTCCATAAGTGCCGCATCATTGGTCGCACCGGGCTTGCAGTGGCACCGGCGCCTTCGGCCAGTGGTACAAGGCAATATTGGCGCTCGCCTTGTAGGCTGGGCACATGGTGAACACGGGAGACCTCAAGGTGTCATCCCGCGGGCAGATGAGCCTGCCCGCGGCCGCCCGTCGGCGGTGGGGCCTCCAGGACGGTGGCGAGGTGGCATATCTCGACCTCGGTGATGCGGTGGTGCTCGTGCGCGGCGACATCGCCAGCCTGCGCGGCCAGTTCCTGGAGTCCCTCACCGAAGACGACTGGGCCATGGCCCGAACCGGATTCGGCGATCCCGACCTGGCCACCGAGTGACGCAGCTTGTCGATGACAAGATCCTGGCCGGGCTGCTTCGAGGCAGCGACCCGCCCTGGCCGGACGAGCCGGTCTACACCACCGGCTACTGGTACGTCCGGCTGTGCCAGGCTGTTCTAGGCGCATCCGAGCGCGCCGGAGCGCTCTCAGGCGTGTTCGCCGACCAGCCTCCGGCGCTCCGCGATAGAGCCGTCGCCAAACTGCTCGAACTGCCCTCAGAGATCGGGCTGGAGAGTCTGAGAACCCTGGGTCCTGTCATCGGGCACCTCCGGCGCCGTCACCGTCTCAACCTGCTCGGCATCGAGGCGCTGGCGGCCGCGGTTCACCTCCAAGCCCGCGTGTGCCTCTCGGCGCCCTCCCCCCGCCTGGAGGAAGCGCTCAGGATCGAACGCCTCCAGGTCGAGTCCGTCCAGTAGCGCATCGACAGAGACGCGACGAAGAGTGAGGTCAGAGACCTTATCGAAACCATGCGTGCGCTTTCGATCCGCCGGTGATACCGTCGCCGCCCGACCGTGAAACGGGTCCGGTGAGGCCCGAACGGGGAGGACAGCATGGCTGAACGAGAACGCCGCTTCACGGTGCCTCACACCAGCGGCACGTTCCGTGCTCGGTCCCGGGTCATGACCGCCGACGACGTTGAGCGGGCCGTCCGGCGAATGACCCACGAGGTGATCGAGCGCAATCAAGGCACGCAGGCCCTGATCGTGATCGGCCTGCAGACCGGCGGCGTCCCCATCGCTCAACGCATCGCCGAGACTCTGTCGGAGATAGAGGGCACCTCCGTGCCGGTGGGCTCGCTCGACGTGGCCCTGCACCGCGATGACATAGCCCTGCGACCCGTGCTCCCCCAAGCGGTCACCGACATTCCCACCGACCTCGACGGCAGGGTGGTGGTGCTCGTCGACGACGTACTGTTCACCGGCCGAACCGTGCGGGCTGCGCTCGACGCTCTACTCACGTGGGGTCGACCCCGGGCGGTGCTGCTGGCGGTGATGGTGGACCGGGGACACCGGGAGTTGCCGATCCGTCCCGACTTCGTCGGCAAGAACCTCCCCACGAGCCGATCCGAGATGGTGGATGTGGGGCCCGGCGGCGTCTACCTGGGAGAACTGGAATGAGTCGTTTCGCCCTCGCAGGAGTGGTCGCATGAGCCGATCAAGTCGCGGCCGGCCGCGGCGGCACCTGCTGTCGATCAGCGATCTCGTCCGCCCCGATCTGGAGAGCATCCTCGATCTCACCGAATCGTTCGCGGAAGTGAGCGAGCGGGCGATCCCGCGGGTCCCGGCGCTGCGGGGCAAGACTGTGGCCTGGCTGTTCTACGAGGACAGCACCCGCACTCGGCTGTCGTTCGAGGCGGCGGCCAAGCAGCTCTCGGCCGACACGCTGAACTTCACCGTTCGCTCGTCGTCGGTCAACAAGGGCGAGTCGGTGCGAGACACGGTGCAGACCATCGACGCCATGGGCATCGACGCCATTGTCGTGCGCCACTCCTGTGCCGGGGTTCCCCATCGGGTGGGCGACTGGATCGACGCCTCGGTGATCAACGCCGGCGACGGCCACCACGAACACCCCACCCAGGCTCTACTCGACCTGTACACCGCCCGGACCCACCTAGGCGACCTCGACGGCGCCCGGGTGGCCATAGTCGGCGACATCCTCCACTCCCGGGTGGCCCGCTCCGACGTGCTCGCATTCGCGGCCATGGGCGCCGAGGTCACGCTGGTGGCCCCCCGCCCGCTGCTGCCCTCCAGCCTCGAGGGATGGCCCGTGGCCATCACCCACGACCTCGATTCCATCCTCGGCGAGATCGACATCTGCTATCTGCTGAGGATGCAGCTGGAACGTCAGGCCAGCGCCCTCGTGCCCTCGCTGAGGGAGTTCCGGGCCGAATACGGCCTCAACTCATCCCGGGCCGACCGCCTCACCGACGGGGCGCTCATCATGCACCCCGGCCCCATGAACCGAGGCGTGGAGATCGACGGCGACGTGGCCGACCGACCCAACGCAGTGATCACAGAGCAGGTGGCCAACGGCGTGGCCGTGCGCATGGCGGTGCTGTTCCTGTTGCTCGGCTCGGGCCTTGATCAGGCACAGGGACAGAAGGGAATGGCTGCATGAGCGCCAGGCTCGCCGCGGTGGCGCCCCTCGGCGCCATCGCCATACGGGGCGGGACCGTTGTGGATTCTGTGGGCAGCCGTCGCGCCGACGTTGTTGTGGGGGACGGGCGAGTGACCTCTGTCGGCACGGGCTCCGACGGCGGCCCGGCCGTCAACCGCACGCTAGACGCCACCGGCTGCATCGTGGCCCCAGGGCTCGTCGACCTTCACGCCCACCTGCGCCAGCCAGGCCGCGAGGACGCCGAGACCATCGACACCGGCGCCAGGGGAGCGGCCCTCGGAGGCTTCACCGCCGTGGTGGCCATGCCCAACACCGACCCGCCCATGGACTGCGCCGCGGTGGTGCGCGAGGTGCAGGAACTCGGAGTGGGCGCCTCCTGCGACGTGTATCCAGCCGCAGCCATCACCGTGGGCCGCCGGGGCGCGGAACTCGCCCCCATGGCCGAACTGGCGCGCCTCGGGGTGCGGGTGTTCACCGACGACGGCGACGGCGTGCAGGACGCCCAGGTCATGAGACGTGCCCTTGAGTACGCGGCCGGACTCGACCACCTCACCGGCGGGCGCCGGGTGGTGCTGGCCCAGCATTGCGAGGTGGCTGAGCTCAGTGCGGGTGGATACATGCACGAGGGGGCCTGGTCGAGCCGGCTGGGCCTGGGCGGCCAGCCCTCGGAGGCCGAGGAGCTGATGGTCATGCGCGACATCGCCCTGGCCCGGCTCACCGGATCCAGGGTGCACTTCCTGCACCTGTCCACGGCGGGGTCGGTGGCCATGGTGCGAGCGGCCAAGGAGGCGGGCCTTCCGGTGACGGCCGAGGCGGCCCCCCACCACTTCACTCTCACCGACGCCTCCTGCGCCGGATACGACACCGTCTTCAGGGTTCATCCGCCCCTGCGCACCGACGACGATGTGGCCGCCGTCCGGGCCGGGCTGGCCGACGGGACCATCGACGCCATCGCCACCGACCACGCTCCCCACACCACTGCCGACAAGGAGAAGCCCTTCGACTCGGCGCCTCCGGGAATGCTGGGCCTGGAGACGGCGCTGGCCCTGGCCCTCACCGAGCTTGAGCTGCCCATCGAGCAAGTCCTGGCCCTCATGTCGTGGCGGCCCGCCGCCATCGCCGCCATCGAGGACCGCCACGGCGGGCCGGTCGTGCCCGGAGCACCGGCCAACCTGTGCGTGATCGACCCCCGGGCGTCCTGGACGGTTTCAGGCGCGGCGATGGCCAGCCCGAGCCGCAACACCCCCTACGAGGGACGGACGCTGCGGGGCCGGGTCCGCCACACGCTGCTGGCCGGAGAGCCGGTGGTGATCGACGGCGAGCCGCAGCGATGACCGGCCCCGAGCCGGCCCTGCTTGTGCTCTGCGACGGGGAGGTGTTCGAGGGCGAGGCCGTCGGCGCCCCCGCGTCCGTCGCTTCCGGCGAGGTCGTGTTCAACACGGTGATGAGCGGGTACCAGGAGGTGATCTCCGACCCCTCTTACGCAGGCCAGATCATCGCCTTCACCTATCCCCACATAGGCAACTACGGCACCAACGACTCCGACTCGGAGTCGGCCCGGCCCCACTGCCGGGGCGTGATCGTGCGCGACCTGGCCCGGCGGGCTAGCAGTTGGCGGGCCACGGGCAGCCTCGACGGCTTCCTGCGCCGCCACGGCGTGCCGGGCATCGCCGGGATCGACACCCGCCGGCTCACCCGCCATATCCGCGATGCGGGCGCCATGCCCGGAGCGTTCGGCACCGCGGACGAGGCCGCGCTTCTAGCCGCGGCTCGCGCCGAGCCCGGCACCAGCGGCGTCGATCTGGTCAGCGAGGTAACCACCGACCGGCCCTACACCGCCGGCACGGGCCCGCGCCATGTGGTGGCCTACGACCTCGGCATCAAGTCCACCATCCTTGGCTGCCTGGGCGAGCTGGCCACCGTCACCGTCGTGCCAGCCGACACGCCAGCGGCAGAGGTGCTGGCGAGGAAGCCCGACGGAGTGTTCCTCAGCAACGGACCGGGAGACCCGGAGCTGGCCGGCCCGGTCACCGAGGCGCTGCGGACCCTCGTCGGCTCGGTTCCCGTCTTCGGGATTTGCCTCGGCTACCAGCTGCTGGCCCTGTCCCTGGGCGGGCGGACCTTCAAGATGCGCTTCGGCCACCACGGTGGCAATGTGCCGGTTCGCTGCGCTGCCACCGGGCGCATCGAGATCACCAGCCAGAACCACAACTTCGCGGTGGAGGCCGGGTCGGTGCCGGACGTGACCGAGACCCACATGTGCCTCAACGACAGCGCCCTCGAGGGTCTGTCCGTCGACGGTGCGGCCGCCTTCGGCGTCCAGTACCACCCCGAGGCCGGTCCGGGCCCCCATGACGCCCGCCACCACTTCGCTGCCTTCGCCAAGCTGATGGACCGCTGCGGTGCCGCGGCGTGACGAGATGACCGGCGGGCGCCGTGCCGCGGCGTGACGACATCGAGTCGATCCTGATCATCGGCTCGGGTCCCATCGTCATCGGCCAGGCCTGCGAGTTCGACTATTCGGGCACGCAGGCCTGCCGGGTGCTGCGAGCCGAGGGGTTCCGGGTGATCCTGGCCAACTCCAACCCGGCCACGATCATGACCGACCCCGAGGTGGCCGACGCCACCTACGTCGAACCGCTCGACGCGGCCGTGCTGGCCAGCATCATCGAGCGGGAGCGTCCCCACGCCCTCCTGCCCACCCTCGGAGGCCAGACCGGGCTGAACCTGGCCATGGAGCTCGTCGCCAACGGCGTGCTGGAGGCCAACGGCACCGAGCTGATCGGGGCCGACGCGGCCGCCATCGCCACCGCCGAGGACCGCCAGCTCTTCAAGCAGGCCATGCTCGGGATCGGCCTGGACGTACCCCGCTCCGGAGCGGCAAACGATATGGAGCAGGCCCGCGAGGCGGTCCGGGCCGTGGGCCTGCCCGTGATCGTGCGCCCCGCGTACATTCTCGGCGGCCGCGGCGCGGGCATCGCTACCACCGCTGAGGAGTTCGAGCGCGTGGCTGCGGCCGGCCTGGAAGCCAGCCCCATCTCCGAGATCCTGATCGAGGAGTCGATCGTGGGCTGGAAGGAGTTCGAGCTCGAGGTGATGCGGGACCGGGCCGACAACTGCGTGGTGGTCTGCTCCATCGAGAACCTGGACCCGATGGGGGTGCACACCGGTGACTCCATCACCGTCGCTCCCGCACAGACTCTCAGCGACCCGGAGTACCAGCAGATGCGCAACGCGGCTTTCGCGGTGCTGCGCCGGGTGGGCGTGGAGACCGGCGGGTCCAATGTGCAGTTCGCGGTCGACCCGGCCACCGGCCGCCAGGTGGTCATCGAGATGAACCCCCGGGTGAGCCGTTCCTCGGCGCTGGCGTCGAAGGCCACCGGCTTCCCGATCGCCAAGATCGCGGCCCGCCTCGCGGTGGGCTACACCCTCGACGAGATCCCCAACGACATAACCGGGGTGACCCCGGCGTCCTTCGAGCCGACCCTCGACTATGTCGTCACCAAGATCCCCCGGTGGGCGTTCGAGAAGTTCCAGGCCGCCTCCGGAACGCTGGGAACCTCCATGCAGTCCGTGGGCGAGGTGATGGCCATCGGGCGCACGTTCTGCGAGTCGCTGCAGAAGGGTCTGCGCTCACTCGAGCAGGGCCGGCTGGGACTCAATGCCGACCCCGCCGAGGCCGCCTATGACGGGCTACCAGACGCCGAGCTGCTGGCGGCCGCCTCGGTGCCCACGCCGGAGCGAGTCTTCCAGCTGGAGGCGCTGTTGCGCCGGGGTGAGCCGATCGATGCCGTGTCCGCGGCCACCGGCGTGGACCCCTGGTTCCTCGACCAGATCTCCCGCATCGGCGAGGAGAGGCGGGCGCTTGAGATGGCGAAGCTGGAAACCATGGATCGAGCCCGGTGGCGTCGGGCTAAGCGGCTCGGATTCTCTGACGCCCAGCTCGCATACCTGTGGGGTGCAACTCCTGATGACGTCAGGGCGGCCAGGGAGAGCGCGGGGGTGCTGCCCACCTTCAAGACGGTCGACACCTGTGCGGCCGAATTCGAGGCGACCACCCCTTACCACTACTCCACCTACGAGGACACCGACGAGATCCGCCCGGCGCGCAAGCCCCGGGTCGTAATCTTGGGATCTGGTCCCAACCGGATCGGGCAGGGCATCGAGTTCGACTACTGCTGCGTCCACGCCGGACAGGCTCTGCGGGCCGCCGGGTACGAGACCGTGATGGTGAACTGCAACCCGGAGACCGTGTCCACCGACTACGACACCAACGACCGCCTCTACTTCGAGCCGCTCACTCCCGAGGACGTGGCCAACGTGATCGCGGCCGAGGATCCCGTGGGCGTGATCGTGTCGCTCGGTGGTCAGACACCGCTGGCACTGGCCGGCCAGCTTCCGCCGGAACTGGTGCTGGGCACCCCGCCCGCCTCGATCGAGGAGGCCGAGGACCGCAAGCGCTGGAACGCTCTGTGCACCCGCCTGGGCATACCCCAGCCGCCCGGTGGCACGGCCACGAACCAGGCCGAGGCCCTGGAGGTGGCGACCCGGATCGGCTATCCCGTGCTGGTCCGGCCCTCCTATGTGCTAGGCGGCCGGGCCATGGCCATCGTCTACGACGACGACGAGCTCGCCGCCGCCATGGACGAACTGGCCGACTTCGGCTCTCTCGGCCGGGAGGGGGGCCTGGCCTCGGAGCGCCCCGTGCTGGTGGACCGCTTCCTGGAGGACGCCACCGAGGTGGACGTCGACGCGGTGCGGGACTGCACCGGCGAGGTGCAGATCGGCGCGGTGATGGAGCACGTCGAGGAGGCCGGCGTCCACTCCGGCGACTCGGCCTGCACCATCCCGCCCACCACCCTGCCCGACGACGTGGTCGCCGCCATCTGCGACCACACTCGACGGATCGCGGCTGCGCTGGACGTTGAGGGTCTGATCAACGTTCAGTTCGCGGTGAAGCGGAACGGGAACGGCCCACCGCACACGCTTTCCAAGACGGGCTCATCCGGAGCGAGCGACGTGTTCGTGATCGAGGCCAATCCGAGGGCGTCGCGCACGGTGCCGTTCGTCGCCAAGGCCACCGGAGTCCCGCTGGCAATGGTGGCCGCTCGCCTGATGGTCGGAGCGACGCTGTCCGAGCTGCGGGCCGAGGGCATGCTGCCGGCCGCTTCGGCCGGCTTGCACAAGATGTCAGACTACGTGGCGGTCAAGGAAGTGGTGCTGCCGTTCAACCGGTTCCCGGGGGCCGACGCCGTGCTCGGTCCCGAGATGCGCTCCACCGGCGAGGTGATGGCGCTGGACGCCACTCCGGGCCTCGCATTCGTCAAGGCCCAGTTGGCTGCGGGCACTCGGCTGCCTGCTGAAGGCACCGTGTTCATGTCCATGGCCGACCGCGACAAGGAGGCGGGACTGCGGGCAGCCCGGATCTTCCATGAGCTCGGCTACCGGCTGGCCGCCACCGCGGGAACCGCTCAATTCCTGCGACGCGGCGGCGTTCCCGTGGCCGTCGAGGTGGCCAAGCTGGGCGATCACGAGGGCCGCCACGCCGTGGATCTCATCGAGGCGGGGGAGGTTCAGCTGGTAATCAACTCGCCCCGCGGCCGTGGCCCCCGAGCCGACGGAGCGCACATCCGATCGGCTGCGGGCCGCGCCGGTCTGCCCCTCGTCACCACCGGGGCCGCGGCGCTGGCCGCGGCGGACGGCCTGCGCGACCGGCGCGGCGTCCGTCCGACGGTGCGGAGCCTTCAGGAGTATCACCGCAGCTTCCGGGGCGCCGCGTAGATGGCCGATCTGGCGGCCCGGGTCGGCAGCGTCGTGCTGCGGGCGCCGGTCATGACCGCGTCGGGCGCGTCGGGGCACGGAGCCGAACTTGCGCCCTACGGCCCGCTATCCGAGCTCGGCGCGGTGGTGGTGAAGTCCCTCAGCGGTGGACCCTGGCCGGGCAACCCGCCGCCCAGGCTGCACCCGTTGCGTTGCGCCGCGGCGGGGATGATCAACAGCGTCGGGCTTCAAGGTCCGGGCGTGGCTGCCTGGCTCGACGAGGATCTGCCCGCTCTCATCGGCACAGGCGCCGATGTTGTGGCCAGCATCTGGGGCGACACCGTCGACGGCTATCGTCGAGCCGCCGATCTGCTGGCCGCCGGGCCATCACAGATCGTCGCGGTCGAGGTGAACGTGTCCTGCCCAAACACCGAGGACGGCATGCGCATGTTCGCCCACTCCGCGGCGGCGACCGAGGACGTGCTGGCCGCCACCGCGGGATGCGGACGCCCGCGCTGGGCCAAGCTGAGCCCCAACACGCCAGAGCTCGTGGCGGTGGCCGCGGCAGCGGTAACCGGCGGTGCCGAGGCCGTGGTGCTCACCAACACGCTGGCTGGACTGGTCATAGACCTCGAAGAGCGGCGACCTGCTCTTGGCGGGCGGCGCGGCGGTGTGAGCGGCGCGGCACTACACCCGGTGGCGGTGCGGGCCGTCTACGACGTGCGCGAGGCGCTTCCGGCAGTGCCGATAGTCGGTGTGGGCGGTGTGGCCAGCGGCGCCGACGCGGTCGAGATGCTGATGGCCGGCGCGTCGGCAGTGCAGGTGGGCACGGCTATCTTCGCTGATCCGCGGGCTCCGTGGAGGGTGCTCGCCGAGCTGGAGCAGTGGTGTCTGGGCGCCGGGGTGCAACGACTGGACGAGCTGATTGGAGCAGCCCACACGTGAGGGGGCAGCCTGGGCCCTAGAGCGAAACCCAAGGATGAAGGAGCAGCCGATGAATGAAGCGGTGCGCGACCGGCTCGCGGTGGCCCTTGATGTTGACGACCTGGTGGCGGCCTCCCGTCTTGCCCGGTCCCTCGTCGGGCACTTCCGCGTCGCCAAGATCGGTCTGGAGCTGTACACAGCTGCGGGCCCCGAGGCGATCGGGGCCATGATCGATCTCGGCTACGACGTCTTTTGCGACCTCAAGCTCCACGACATACCCACCACGGTGGCTCGGGCGGCCCGGGTCGTGGGCGAGCTTGGCGTGTCATACCTGACGATTCACGCCGCGGGAGGAACGGAGATGCTACAAGCCGGTGCTGAGGGTCTGGCCGAGGGCGCCACCCGTCCGGCGGGAGTGTTGGCTGTGACCGTCCTCACCAGCGACGCCGCCGTCGCGGCCACCCGCGATCTGGTGGCCGAGCGGATGGAGTTGGCGTTCGAGGCCGGCTGCGCGGGCGTGGTATGCGCCGCGCCCGATCTGACCGCTACCCGTCACATCCGTCCAGAACTGATCCGGGCTGTTCCGGGCATCCGGCTCGCTGGCGACTCCGTGGACGACCAGCGGCGCGTGGCGTCGCCGGTTCAGGCCTTGGCCGCCGGCGCGGACCTGCTGGTCGTGGGCAGGCCCGTCACGAGGGCCACCGATCCCATAGAGGCCGCTGAGCGCCTGCACCGCAGCCTCCAGTAGTGAGGATCGGTGACCAGCGTGCCCGCGCCGGGAGAGAAACGCGACGAATTGGTGGCGCAGCAGCGCTAGCTGAGCTAAATTCCTGTCCCATGGCTCAACCTTTCTCCATTTCCGACGAAGTTCGCCGTGAGGCGCTGATCAAGGCTGCCAAGGTTCGGCGGGAGCGCTCGGAGCTCCGCGTGCAGCTCAAGGCTGGCGATATCTCACTGTCCGACCTGCTCGACCGCCTCGACGACGACACCGTCGGCAAGATGAAGGTTCTGGCCGTGCTTGAGTCGCTGCCCGGTGTGGGCAAAGTGAAGGCTCGCAGAACGATGGAGCGGGTCGGAATCTCCGAGAGCCGCCGCCTGCGCGGGCTAGGAAGCCGGCAGCGGGGCCGGCTGCTCGACGAGTTCGGCTGACCGACTGGGGTTTGATGATCGGCGGTCGGCACGGCTGACTAGGGCCGGCCTCGGTAGCCTCGCGGGGTGACCTCCCTCGAGGGCCGCTCGATCATCATCGTCTCTGGTCCGGGGGGCGCGGGCAAGGGCACCATCGTCGAGCAACTCCTAGACCGCGACGCGCAGCTGTGGCTGTCCCAGTCTTGGACCACCCGTCCCCGCAGGCCCTCCGAGCCGGCTGAGGCCTACCGTTTCGCGGACCGGGCCACGTTCGAGGCCGCGGTCGCGGCCAACGGGTTCCTTGAGTGGGTGGAGTTCCTCGACTACCTGCAGGGCACGCCGGTTCCAGACCCCCCTGAGGGAGCGGACGTGCTGCTCGAGATCGACGTGGGGGGAGCGCGGCAGGTACAGAAGTTGTTGCCCAACGTTCTGTTGATATTCGTGGACGCGCCCACCTCGGAGCATCAGCGGGCTCGGCTCGAGCTCAGGGGAGACGACGCCGACACCATCGCTCGCCGCATGAACAAGACTGCATCCGAGCGGGCGGAGGCTCTCGAGCTGGGATACGAGATCGTCGTGAACGACGACTTGAGCGGCGCCGTGGAGGCCATTGAGCGCCTCATCGCCGCGGATCGGGCGCGGCACCGGTCGACCTGAAGCGACCTCGGAGACAGCGCGCGTGGATGGTGCCGGCTCGCGTGCAGCATCATGTCCGAAACCCTGGGTACCGCTGGTAGCGTGAAGCTCCCTCAGTCGGCCCATCCAGCGGAGCGCGCCATGGCCCACGGCTACGACACGATGATGACCCCGGCTATCGAGGATCTCCTTGAGCGGACGGAGTCCAAGTTCATTCTCGTGACTCTGGCCGCGCTGCGGGGCCGCGAGATCACCAACTACTTCGGTCAGCTCAGTGGTGGCATCGGAGCCTCGGTGCCGCCCCAGGTGGTCTCCACGTCGGCCAAGCCGCTGTCGATTGCCTTGGAGGAGATTGCAGCCGGCAAGATCGAGGCGGTGGAAGTCGACCCCGACGGCGAGCCGCTCACCGAACAGGCAGGCCCGTTCGAGGGAGCCCATCTCCAGGATGTGAGCGATCCGGAGCAGGGCGGCGCTGGGGGTGACTCCTCCGAGCCTGCCGGCCACGTCGGCGCCTGACAGGCGCACGATGAGCGCGCCCCGTCGCTCGCCGATCGCAGGAACGCCCGTCGTGGGCGGGCCGGCCCATCCGCTGAAGGCGCGATGAGCGGGCTCAATCGCCGGTGCGTCGTGCTCGGCGTCACCGGCGGGATCGCGGCCTACAAAGCGGTGGAGGTGTGCCGGCGGCTAGTCGGCGAGGGGGCTCATGTGGTGCCGGTGCTCACTGCGGGCGCACTTCGGATGGTGGGGGAGACAACCTTCTCGGCGCTGGCCTCGGAACGGGCGGTCACATCGCTCTGGAACGACCCCGCCGGACCGATCCCCCACACTGCCGTGGGCCAGCGGGCGGACGCCGTGGTCGTGTGTCCCGCCACCGCCCGGCTGATCTCGGATCTGCGCACGGGCCGCTCCGGCGACGTGCTGACGGCCACTCTGCTCGCCACCCGGGCACCGGTGGTGCTGGCGCCGGCCATGCACACCGAGATGTGGGAGCAGCCGTCGGTCCAGGAAAACCTGGCCGTGCTCGTACAGCGGGGGGTCACCATCGTCGGGCCGGGGGACGGGCCGCTGGCAGGGGGCGACGCCGGACCGGGCCGCATGGCCGAGCCCGAGGAGATAGCGGCCGCCGTGGAAGCCGTGCTAACCGCTCCGGATCTGGCCAGTCGGCGGGTGCTCGTCACCGCCGGTGGGACCCGCGAGCCGATCGACGCGGTGCGCTTCGTTGGCAATAGGTCCTCCGGCAAGCAGGGTGCTGCGGTTGCTGCGGAGGCCGCGGCCCGCGGCGCCGAGGTCGTTCTGGTCACCACGCAGAGCGAACGGGTCTCAGCGGCGGCTCGGGTGGTGGCCGTCGACACGGCCGCTGAGATGGCGGCCGCGGTGGGGCTCGAGGCGCCCCGCGCCGATGTGGTGGTAATGGCGGCGGCCGTTGCTGACTTCCGCCCCGCGCGGCCTTCGGGCACCAAGCTCAAGAAGGACCGAGGCGTGCCCGCAGTGGAGTTGGAGCCCACAGACGACATTCTCGCGGCGTTGGGCGCAACCAAGGGGCCCGGCCAGGTGCTCGTCGGATTCGCGGCCGAGACCGAGGACATCGAGGCGAACGCCCTCGCCAAGCTGCACAGCAAGAATCTCGACGTGATCGTGGCCAACGACGTCTCCAAGCAGCACGTCGGCTTCGGCCACGACACCAACGAGATCGTGATGTTCACTGCCGGCGGCACCCGCCACCATGTGCCGCTGACCACCAAGCGGGAGGCGGCCCGGGCCGTGCTCGACGTGGTCGTCGGGCTAATGGGCCGGCCCGCCACCGGCGACGAGGGCCGCGTCGGCGGCCGGGACAGTTAGGAAGCCGGGAGAACCGTTGAGCAGTTGGACCTTCACCTCCGAGTCGGTTACCGAGGCCCATCCCGACAAGCTGGCCGACCAGATCTCAGACGCCATCCTCGATGCCCTCCTCGACGCTGACCCCGACAGCCGGGTCGCCTGTGAGACGCTCGTCACCACCGGCCTGGCCGTGGTGGCGGGCGAGATACGCACTGAGGCCTACGTAGAGATACCCAGCATCGTGCGTCGCACGATCTGCGCCGCGGGCTACGACAACGCCGTCTTCGGCTTCGACGGCAACACCTGCGCGGTGATGGTCGCCATCGACGATCAGTCGCCGGACCTAGTCCAGGGCGTGGGCGAGGGTGCTGGCGACCAGGGGATGATGTTCGGCTACGCCTGTGACGAGACCGACGTGCTGATGCCCCTGCCGATCCATCTGGCCCACCGGCTGGCCGAGCGCCATGCCGAGGTGCGCCGGGCCGGAACGATCCCGTACTTGCGGCCCGACGCCAAGACGCAGGTGACCCTGGAGTACGAGGGCAGCCGACCGGTGCGCCTCCGGACCGTGCTGGTATCAACTCAGCACCGCGACGGCATCGACCGCGACCGGATGATCCTCCCCGACGTAACCGAGCAGATCATCAAGCCCGTCATCGGTGAACATTTCGCCGACGACGACTACGAGGTGATCGTCAACCCGTCGGGCCGGTTCGTGATCGGGGGACCGCAGGGGGACGCCGGCCTGACCGGCCGCAAGATCATCGTCGACACCTATGGGGGCATGGCCCGCCACGGCGGCGGCGCCTTCTCGGGTAAGGATCCCTCCAAGGTGGACCGCTCCGCGGCATACGCGGCCCGCTGGGCGGCCAAGCACATCGTGGCCGCCGGCGCAGCGTCGCGCTGCGAGCTGCAGGTGGCCTACGCCATCGGCATGGCCGAGCCGGTCTCGCTGATGGTGGAGACCTTCGGCACCGAGACCGTGGACCGGGTCCGCATCGAGAAGGCCGTGAGGCACGTGTTCGACCTGCGACCCGCGGCCATCGTGCGGGACCTGGCCCTGCGCAGGCCCATCTACACGCCGACCGCGTCCTACGGCCATTTCGGCCGTCCCAGCCGCGACGGGCTGTTCACGTGGGAGAGTACCGACCGCCTCGACGACCTGAAGTCGGCTCTCGGCCTCTGAGCCCCCGCGCCCAGGGCCAACTCTCCTTCGAGGAGCCATCCGAGGAGCCCGCAGCGCCCACCGGCGGCGGCGCGGCCACGGGACTGCAGAAACCGGTCGAGCCCGCCGACGCCGACGCGGTCGTGGGGCCGCAGCAGCCGGCAGCGCCCGCGGAGGCTGTCCCGGAGCCGGTCGAGGGTGTCGCGGAGGTGTTGGTCGTTCGGGTGCTGCCCGACGTGGTGAGCCTCGACAAGACGTTCGACTACGCGATTCCCGACGCCTGGCACGCCGACGGCCGCGCCGAACGGCTGGCGGTTGGCTCGATCGTGCGCATCACCCTGGGCGGTCGCCGGCTGCGGGGCTGGGTCACCGAGGTTGGTGTCGATCCGCCGGCTGGTGTCGAGGTCCTGCCTCTGGCCCAGTTGACCGGCATGGGTCCGCCCGCCGAGATCTTGAGCTTGGCCGAATGGGCTGCGCGGCGATGGGCCGGCCAGACAGTGCATCTGCTGCGGACTGCGTCGCCGCCGAGAGTGGTCACCCGGCCAGCTTCTGTTGGACGGGCGACCGCTCCGGCTGGCGACTTGCCCCCGCTGAGTGACCACCTGTTCGAGCTGTTCGAGCATCCGGGAGCGGTGACCGTTCTGCGATGCCCGCCCGCCGACGACGGCGCGGAGGTGGCCCGGGCCGCGGCCCGCCGGGGAGACGCGCTCATCGTCGTGCCCGCCCTGGCCGATGCTCGACGTCTCGCCGCCGATCTGAGGGGCCAGGGCGTGCGGGTGGCATTGGGATTCGACGACTGGGCCGTTGCCGCGGCGGGCGCCACGGTGGTGGGCACCCACACGGCAGTGTGGATGCCCATGCCGCGCCTGGCCGCAGTGGTGGTGCTCGACGAGCATTCCGAGAGCCTGCAGAGCGAGCGGGCCCCGACGTGGCACGCCCGCGAAGTGGGCCTGGAGCGGGCCCGGCGGGCTGGGGCGCCGACCGCGCTGGTGTCCCCGGTGCCGACGCTGGAGGCGCTGGAGGCAGGACAGTCGAGGACAGTCGGCCGGACGGCCGAGCGCGACGGATGGCCCGTAGTGGAAGTGCTGGACCGCCGCCTCGAAGACCCGGTCCGTGGCGGCCTATTCGCCGAGGGACTGCGTGACCGCGTAGCCGCGGCCCAGGGCAGGGTGGCGGTTGTGCTCAACCGCAAGGGTCGCGGCCGGCTGCTGGCCTGCAAGACATGCGGGGAGCTGGCTCGCACCTCGGACGGCCGTGTGCCCATGAGGCTCGTTGACGAGGAGCTGGTGGCAGCCGACGGAAGCGAGCGCCGCCCGGTGGTGTGCGCCCGGTGCGGCTCGACCGTGCTGCGCAACCTGCGCATGGGCGTCACCCGGGTCCGCGAGGATCTCGCTTCTCTCACCGGCGAGCCGGTGGGGGAGTTGACGGCGGACTCCGACGGGGTGGGTGCCGAGCGGATCGTTGTGGGCACCGAGGCGGTGCTGTGGCGCCTGGGATCGGCTGCAGCGGTTGTGTTTCTGGACTTCGACCAGGAGCTTCTAGCTCCCCGACAGCGGGCCTCGGAGCAGGCGTTGGCCCTGCTGGCCCGAGGTGCACGGCTGGCCGGAGACCGTCGAGGCGGTGGCCGCCTGGTGGTGCAGACCCGCCAGCCCGACCATCCGGTGGTGCAGGCCGCGGTGAGAGCCGACCCGTCGATCGTGGCCACCGTTGAGCAGGAGCGGCGCCGGACCCTGGGCGTGCCACCCTACGGAGCCCAGGCCAAGGTCTCCGGTCCGGGCGCAGAGGCCTTCATCGCGGCGCTGCGAGGCGCTGCGGGCCCGTCGGTCAGTATCCGGGGTCCGCTAGATGGGCAGTTCTTGCTGCGCGCCCCCACCCATGAGCCGCTGCTGGACCTGCTGGCCCGCACCCCCCGCCCAGCCGAGCGTCTGCGAGTCGAGGTAGACCCCCTACGGGTCTGACTCGTCGCGGGACTGCACCTCCAGGAGCCGGTACCCCGATCTCGACTGCAAGCGGGTCACGCCGTGGCCCCGGTCGGTCAGCCAGCGGGCCAGTGAGTCGCTGCCCAGGTGGCGGTGCACCACCAGGTGAGCCCGCCCTTCGCGCGAGAGCCGGTCGAGCCAGGTGGCGAGCAGCTCGTGGAGGGCGGGCTTGCCGATGCGGATGGGGGGATTGCACAGGATGCGGTCGAAGCGGAGAGCGGGGTCCACCTTGTCGGGATGGGTCACCGTCACGTTGCTCGCTCCGTTGGCTGCGGCGTTTCTTGCCGTGAGGCGCAGGGCCCGCTCGTTCACGTCCACGGCCAGCACCTCGGCCGCGGGGGAGCGCAGGGCGGCGACGCAGGCGATCGGACCCCAGCCGCATCCCAAGTCGAGCACCCGCCGCTCGCCGGCGGTAAGCGACGGCGCCTCCAGTAGCAGCAGGCGAGTGCCGGCATCCAGCCGGTCGGGTGAGAACACCCCCGAATCGGTCACGAATTTGAGCTGCATCCCGCCGATTTTCACGACGATGGTCCGCGGTGAGGTGGCGGCAAGAGGCTCAGCCTCGAAGTACTGGCCGCTGGCGGGCTGGGCGGCGGGATCGGCCATACCGCGACGGTAGCCTCGGTGGCGGTGGCCCCCTACGACATACGCATCATCGGCGACCCGATTCTGCGCCGCCGCGCCGCCGACATCACCGACGTCGACTCCACGCTGGTGCGGATCGTCGAGGGGATGGTCGAGACCATGTACAGCGCGGACGGCATCGGGCTGGCCGCCCCCCAGGTCGGGGTGCAGAAGCGCCTGTTCGTGTGGGACATGGGCGACGGCCCCCGCACCATCGTCAACCCGCAGCTTGTCGAGTCCGACGGCGAATGGGTCTACGACGAGGGGTGCCTGTCGGTGCCCGGTCTGACATGGGAGATCCTCAGGCCCAAGCAGGTCCACGTCATCGGCCGTGACCTTGACGGCAATGAGGTGTCCGTGGAGGCCGATGAGCTCGAGGCCCGCCTGTTCCTACACGAGTTGGACCACCTCGACGGCACCTTGCTGATCGAGCGCCTCGACGACGCCACCCGCAAGGCCGCGCTGCGCACGCTGCGTGAGCTGGGGATCGGGCCCGGCTCGGCTCCCCCGTCCCGCTCGACGGACACAGGAGGCGGCGGGGCTTCGGGCGGTCTGCGCCTGCTGTGACGGCGACGCCGCCGCGCTGGCGCGTCGTCTACTTCGGCACCCCCGAGGTGGCCGTAGCGCCCCTGCAGGCCCTGTGCCACGCCGGCCATGACGTGGCGCTGGTGGTCACCCGGCCCCCGAAGCGCCGGGGCCGGCGCCAGCAACCGACGCCCTCACCGGTGGCGGCCGCGGCCGAGATCCTCGGTCTGCCACTGACCTGCGACCTTGAAGACGCGGCCCGGGTCGATGCCGACTTGGGCGTGGTCGTTGCCTACGGCGAGCACATTCCCGATGAGGTCCTGGAACGCCGCCGCACGGTGAACCTGCACTTCTCGCGGTTGCCCCGGTGGCGGGGGGCGGCGCCGGTGGAGCGGGCCATCCTGGGTGGCGACGCCGAGGCCGGGGTGTGCTTGATGGATGTGGCCTCCGAGATCGATGCCGGGGCCGTGTACCGGCGGGCGTCGACCGAGATCGGGCTCCACGAGACGGCCGACGAACTGCGGACCCGGCTGTGCGATCTAGGCATAGGGCTGCTGCTGGGCGCGCTGAGCGAGGGGTTCGGCGATCCGGTTCCGCAGGCGGGTGAGATGACCTGGGCCGGCAAGATCAGCCCTTCAGAGCTGCGCATCGACTGGTCCGCGCCGGCCGAGCAGATCCTGCGGCTGGTGCGGGTGGGCGGCGCTTGGACGACCTACCACCGCCGCCGGCTCAAGGTCTTGGAGGCCCGACTCGTGGCTGGCTCGGGCCGTCCCGGCTCCTCGGGCACGATCTTACTGGGACCTCGATCCGGTGACAGCCCCGCGGTCGAGGTTGCCACCGGCCGCGGCGCGCTGGAGCTGGTGACCGTGCAGTCAGAGGGGCGGGCCGCGGCGCCGGCGCGCGACTGGACCAACGGGGCTCGCATCGTCGGCGGCGAGCGGTTCGACCATTGAGCCGGCCGGCTCGCCGAGCTCCCGCTTCCGGTGGCGAGGCCGCAGGCCACAGTGCCAGACGGGTGGCCCTCGACGTGTTGGTTCGCGTCGATGCGGAGGGAGCATTCGCGAACGTGGCCCTGCCCGCAGCGCTGGCCCGGACCGACCTCGACGAGCGCGACCGGGCCTTCGCCACCGAGCTCGTCTACGGCGTCACCCGCCGCCGCCGAGCCCTCGACTGGGCGTTGGACACCTTCCTGGCGACGCCCCCGCCCGCGGCCGCTCGGGCCGCACTCCGCATGGGCGCCTACCAGATCATCGAGCTGGGCACCCCGGCCTACGCGGCGGTGTCGGCCACAGTGGCGGCTGCGCCCCGCAGCCACCGGGGGCTGGTCAACGCCGTGCTGCGCCGGGTGGCTGACGCCGGCACACCGGACTGGCCCGACGATGCCACCCGGCTCAGCTATCCGGACTGGATGGTCGAGACGCTGGCCACCGATCTCGGCCGCCCCCACGCGCTGGCCGCGCTGGAGTCGATGAACGGCCCGGCCCGGGTGCACCGGCGCCAGGACGGCTATGTGCAGGATCTGAGCTCCCAGCTCGTGGTTGACGCCATCGAGGCGCAAGCCGGCGATCTGGTAGCCGACCTGTGCGCCGCACCCGGTGGCAAGGCCACCGCTCTGGCTGCGCACGGCGCGACCGTGGTGGCGTGCGACTCGCATCGGGGCCGGATCGGACGGTTGGAAGCCAACCGGAGGGCTCTGGGTGCCGAGTCGATGCATGTGGTGGTCGCCGACGCCCGGCGCCCGCCCTTGCGGCCCGGCCAGTTCGACGCAGTGTTGGTGGACGCGCCGTGCAGCGGTCTGGGAACCCTGAGGCGGCGTCCCGACGCGCGCTGGCGCATGGAGCGATCGGCGGTGCCTCGGCTGGCCCAACTGCAGCGGGACCTGCTCGAAGCGGCCACCGGCCTGCTGCGCCCCGGCGGGCAGCTCGTCTACAGCGTCTGCACGCTCACCGCCGCCGAGACTCTGGCTGTCGCGGCGCACGTTTCCGCGGATGGTCGCCTGGAGTCGCAGCCGCCTCCGACAGGTCGGTGGCTGGCCCACGGCGATGGCGCCGTGCTGCTACCGGACCCCGACCACGACGGAATGGCCCTGTTCCGCTGGCGCCGCCGCTAGGCGGTTGTGGCTAAGAGGCCGAGCGGATAGGCAGCAGTTCATGACAATATTCGAGAGGCGCCGAGCGAGGCCGTGGCCCGAGCGGCCCGTGAGCGCAGCGAACAAGAGCGGGAAACAAGACGCTTCACCGCGAGGCGCTGGCACTTATCCTCGGGGCTTCTAGGGTCGAAGTCGTGGGACACGCCGATGAGAGGGTTGATTCCGGCCTGGAGACCAAGGTGCTCACCGTGTCCGACGGCGTGGTCGAAGGCACCCGTCAGGACCGCAGCGGCGAAGCGCTGGAGGCGTACCTGCGAGAGGCGGGCTGGAAGGTGGTCGAGCGGGCGGCCGTAGCCGACGGAGTCGAATCCGTGAGCGGGGAGCTGCGCCGGCTGGCTGATGGGTTCCACGGGCTGATCATCACCACCGGAGGCACCGGCTTCGGCCCCCGCGACGCCACGCCGGAGGGGACCAAGGCGGTGCTCGACCGCGAGGCGCCCGGCCTGGCCGAGGCCATGCGCCTCGTCAACCCGCTGGGCCGCCTCTCCCGGGGCACCGCTGGCACCGTTGGCACCGCGCTGGTCCTCAACACTCCCGGCTCGTCGAAGGGTTGCGTCGAGACGGTCGAAGCCGTGATCGACGTCGTCGGTCATGCGGTGAGGCTCCTCGTCGACAACTACGACCCGCACCCCCACGGCGGGTGAGCAGGCTGCCCCCAGGCCATCGGCCGTTGCAGGATGGTCAAAAGGCAGCGCGACGGCGGTGCGCCGGTAGCCTCACCGCCGTCGCCCGACGGCTCTAGGACCGCAGATGCTGAAGCTCGTTCTCCCCAAGGGATCGCTCGAGAGGGCCACCCTCGAGCTGTTCGAGGCCGCCGACCTTCCGGTTCAGCGGTCCTCAGACGTGGCCTACAAGGCAGCGGTCGCTGATCCGCGCATCAGCGACGTGAGAATCCTCAGGCCCCAGGAGATTCCCGTATACATCGCCGACGGTCTCTTCGACATCGGCATCACCGGCCGGGATTGGATCGAGGAGACCGGCAGCGAGGTGGTCTCGCTGGGCGAGCTGCAGTATTCCAAGGCCACGTCGCTGCCGATCCGGGTGGTGTTGGCCGTGGCTGGTGACTCGCCCTACCTGGGCATCGCGGACCTGCCCCAAGGTGTGCGGGTGTCTACCGAGTACCCGGAGCTGACCCGGCGATTCTTCGAGTCTGCGGGCATCGAGGCCCAGATCGCGCTGAGCTACGGCGCCACCGAGGCCAAGGTGCCCGACATTGTCGATGCGGTGGTCGAGATCACTGAGACGGGCCGGGCCCTGCGGGCCGCAGGGCTGCGGATCATCGACACGCTGCTGACCTCCTACACCGAGCTGATCGCCAACCCCGCCGCTGCGGTCGACACAGACAAGCGGCACGCGATGGGCCAGATCTACACGCTGCTTCGGGGCGTGCTGGAGGCCAGGGGCAAGGTGCTGGTGAAGCTCAATGTCGGCGTGGACGCCCTCGACGACGTGATCGAGATCTTGCCGGCCATGAAGGCCCCCACCGTCAATGAGTTGTTCCGGGGCGCGGGCTATGCCGTCGAGACGGTGGTGCCCCGCAGCGAGATCAACATCCTGATCCCCGCCCTGCGCGACCTGGGCGCCACCGACATCGTGGAGATGCCAATATCCAAGATCGTCCCCTAGGGAGGCTTCGTCATGAGTGAGCCATCGGAGTCCGACCGCCCTACCGCCGAGGAGTCGGACCGTCCAGCGCAGGTGAGGTCCTATGGACGGGTGATGCCGGGGGTCGGCGTCGGGATCGGCGTCGGCGTCGGCGCCGGCGTGGGGGTGGGAGCGATCTTCGGAGCCCCGGGTGCGGGAGCGGCCGTCGGAGCGCTACTCGGCGTCGTCATCGGGTCGTGGGGCTCCAGGAGGATAGGCAAGCGCAGCTGCTAGCCGCCGGCCACCGCTGCTCTGTATAGAACGACCACAGCAGTGAGCACTACCGCTGACCTCTCCAAGTTCCCTAAAGGCCAACGGAACCCGTGGCGAGGCCCTTGGTAGGAGCGGCTCTGAGTCAGGGTCGGTTCGGCAGTTGGATCGTGGTCGCGTTGCCGATATGGGCATAGCGCCCGGGCGTGCAGGTGAGGATGACCAGTTGGCACTTCCTGCCGGCGGCGGCAATGGCTGCACCCATACGCTCGAGCCGGTCCGGGTCGCTCCAGCCGAGGGCGTCGTCGATGATGACCGGCGCACCGCCGCCGTCGGGGCTGACGATGGCCGCGCAGGCGAGTCGGCTGAGCACGCCTAGCTGCTCCCGGGCGCCGGTACTTAGCTGATCGACGCCGAGGGTGTCGCCGTCGAGCGTTCGGCGAACGATGCGGAGATCTTTGTCTAGTTCGACCGCGAACGTCGAATTGAAGACGTAGCTACCAAACTGCTCAATGCGGTCCTTGAACGGGCCGCCGTAACGCTCACGGGCCTCCCGGCGTCGCTGTTCGAAGGCCTCATGCAGGAGGCGTGCGGTCTCGGCCTTGGAATCGGCGCGCCGGGACTCGCGCTCTAGGTGCCGCAGTCGTCGGACCGCTTCATCGTGCTGGGTGTGAAGTCCCTCCTCGCCGCGAACCGACAGACTGACGCGCAACTCGTTCTGACTCCGGTCGTTTGACTGCAACTCATCGCGGGCCCGTTGTGCGGCACCGCCGGCGTTGTCACGCCTGATCCTCAGCGACTCCGGGTTTGCGGCGGCTAGGTCTGCCTCGGCCTTCTCATGCAACCGGCGCGAGGCGTCGGCCTCTCTTGTGACCGTGGCCAGGTCCTCCGCGATGGCGGCATCGGCGCGCTTGTGTCTCGCGGCGGCTAGACGATCGACGGCGGCTTGCTTCGACTCGCGGGCGTGCTTGATCTGGCCATTGAGGTCTGCTTCCTTGATCTGCTCGTTGCTGAGAGCGGAATCGGCCTCGGCGGCCGCATGGTTGCAGTTCTCGAACCCGTCGCGAAGCTCCGCAACGATGCGGTCCGTCGCGGAGGCGGCCTTCTTCGCCTCCTCGAAGTCCGACGGCACAGGCGGATCGTCGGGGCGGTCAGCGGCGTACGAGGCGATCTGCCTAGTGAGGCCTTTGATCTTGGTGTCCAGCACATCGACAGTGAGATCGCGGAGGTCTCTTTCGATCGTGGCTAGGGCCTCGGAGCGCTGTCGCTTGGCCTCGCGCCGTCGCTCGGCAGCGGCTCGCGCCTCAGAGAGGTCGGCCACGCCGCCCCTCTCGCACACGCGACGAAGCGCGTCGTGAGCGCTGCGTCGCTCGGCTGCCAGGCTTCTGGAGCCGGCCCCTGCCCTCACTCGGACTTCCGCAACATCTGGGAACATCAGCACGACCTCGTCGTCCACGACGGTGCGCTGCGTCTTCCCTGCCGCGAGCTCCAACTGCTCGCAGTCGATCCGCATCGAGAGTGCTCGCAATGCGGTCGTCTCGACGGATGCGATTGCGGCCTCAGCTCTCACCACGGCGAGGTGCGCCTGGTCGATCTCCGCCAGCAGTTCGTCGTCGACCTTGGCCGATGCGAGCTGGGCCTCGGCGTTGCTCAGCGTCCTCTCTGCATCAACGACGCGGTCGTAGCGCTCCTGGAGTTGCTCCACCTCGATCTGCCGACGGTGGTGGTCGCGGTCTTCGCTGGACCTGCGCTGGTCTGCCTCGGCGGCCTGCAGGGCGGCCTGTGCCCTCTCGAGGTCGGCTCTTGTTCTTTCTCCCTCGTGGAGGGCTGCCGCGAGAGCAGGCCCCGACTGTTGTGCTTGGGACTCAAGCACACGCAGCTCGTTGGCCCGAGAATTGAGCGCGTCAATCAGTTCCTGGCGACGCTCCTGCTCGCCGACGAAGCTATTGCGTTTGGCGTCTGCTGCTTCGTGGGCAGCAGCTAGGCGCTCGACGTTGTGGCGCAGTTGCTCGGCTGCGGCCCAGGCTTCGCTGAGTTCGAATTCCCGACGTTCGCACTCTTCTCGCGTTGCGGCCAGTCGCATTGCCTCATTGACCAGCCGCCTTACTTCGGCGGCGTCGCTCTCCATGGCGTCCAACTGCTGCTTTAGTTCGTCAACCGCCAGCCGAGCCTGCTCCACGCCCCGCTGTTGCGCCTTGCGATCCCCCTTGGGCCTGCCCGTCGGTGTCCAATACCGCTCGCGCTCCTCACAGATCCGGGTCCACAGGTCGTCGTCTTCATCGGCGGCGGTGGAGCTGTTCGCCGCGGCGCGATCGAGGGCCGTGACCAACGACGGCACATCGAAAACGGGCAGAGCAAGTTCGGTGCCTTGTTCTACGCGCAATGCTCTCCAAAGCTGGCGGTCGACTGTCTCGTCGAGAATGCGATCGACCTCATCGTGGGCGTCGCGTCCGCTGAACTGCTCATGCCGCGGCGCGACGATCTCCAGGGTCGTCTCGCCTCGGCGCAGCCAGCGCTTGCGATAGACGAAGCGGTACTGGCCCGACGACATCTCGACCTCTACTTCGGGGCCAACGTCACCGCCGACAGGCTTGACCGATACGACGCGCCGATGGTGGGACGAGTCCTGAAACTCGAGGAGCAGGTCTAGCCCCTCCGAGATGGACGTCTTGCCAACCTCGTTGGGCCCCTCGACCACCGTGATTCCCTCTGTCGAGAAGGGGACCTCGCAATCAGCCACGCCGCGGTAGTTGCACAGCCTCACCCGGTGGAGCCTCATCGGCCCGCTCCCACCAGCCGGTACAGCAGCGCCAGCGCGTTCCGAGCCGTCGCGGCCTGGTCTCCGGATTCGGCCATCTTGCTCAGGTCCGCCAACGCCTCGCGCCCGTAGCCCGACAGTCTGAAGTCATCGAAGTCGGCATCGTCTGGGATCACCGTCAGCGGGCCATCACCGTCCTGGATGTCCAAGTCGCCGAGCAGGTCCGTGTGGTGGGCGATCATCGCATCGAGGCGAACCTGCTGAGCGACGGAGACCTGACCTTGCAGGACCGCTCGGACGATTGTGCGTTCCTTATCCTGCAGAGCCGTCAGCCAATCCCCCAGAGCGTCAAGGTCGGCCTCCGTTCCCATCTCCCAGTCGCCGTGCTCGAAGCGCCAAGTGCCAATCTGGCGCGGACTCGCGTGCACGCGATCCCGATCAAGGTCGACGACGAGGACGTTCCCGGGATCTATCTCATTGAAGTCGGTGGGCTCGGGCGCGCCCGAGTACCAGACCCTGCCCGTGCGACCTACTCCCGTGGTGGAGTGGCGGTCGCCCAAGGCCACGTAGTGGATCATTCCCGACTCAATCCGCTCCTCCAGCCGTTCGAGGGAGATGTGCGCTGGGTTGTTCGCGCCAGGCCACATCGCGTCTACCGCTCCGTGGCCGACGACGACGCGGGTGGTGTCGGTCGTCGGTTCGAGCCTTCGGCAGGCCTCGTCCACCCAGTCGGTTAGCGGGTGCTTGTGGCGCCAGGGCGCAGCGACCAGCTCGACGCCGGGGGCTGCAGGCGCAGGGCCAGGTTTGTCGAGCACGGTTACGTTGATCGGCTGGTTGTCAATGAAGGTCCGGGATCGGAAGATCGAGGATGCGTCCAGGGGGTCGTGGTTGCCAGGTAGCAGATAGAAGGCGACCTGCGGAGTGGTCTTCATCTTCTCAAGAGCCCGCACTAGCACCTGCCGGTCTATGTGGTTCGACTCGAAGACATCGCCGCAAGCCACGACGAAGTCACAGTCCTCTTGCGCGGCAAGTTGCCCGATGGTGCCGATCACGTCGACCCGAGCGGCGCTGAACCTAGTCCTGGCCTCATCGCTCAGATAGTGTGGAGCTTTGCCGAGTTGCCAGTCGGCGGAGTGCACGAACCTGACCACGATCAGAGCATAGAGATCAACTCTTGGAAGCAAACGATACAAGAGAAGCAGTCTCCCTAGTTTCGCTACCTGAAAAGATCTAATAAAGCTTAACAACACATGATAAATGTCACACCCCTATGGCATGATGTGACCATGATGGATGAGGCGATCCGGCGGGCCGATCAGGCCCTCACCGAGATGGTGGAACTGTCCCGCAGCGGGTTGGGGGCGTCGAGAGTGCAGGCTCCGTCGGCGTGCAATGCGTCGGGACCGGCGGGCCCCGTGGGAGAGAGGCTTGCGCTGAACCTGCGGGGCTTCGGCCTAGTCGTCGGAGTCCGCGGGAGAGTCGGCCCCAGATCCGCTGTCGCCGGAACTCGTGTCGGCTGCGTCTTCTTGGGGGCGGTTCTTGAGCTGGACGAAGGCCATCTGGATTTGCGACAAGCCCTCGCGCAGGGTGGCCTCGGGCTCGCCGAGCCGGCCCTGCATGCCGTCCAGCAGCGCGCCAAGGGCGTCGATGGCCACCGTCGCCTCGCTGAAGTTCGGCGGCTGGTTGGCCAGGTGCAGAGCGGCCAGCTCGTACAGGCCCATGGCGTGGTTGGCCACCACCACCGACGCGGGCACCGACCGGAGCCGCTCGCGGGACTCGGCCAGCTCCCGAATGTACTGCTCGGCCTGCTCGCGCTCCTCCGGCGACAGGCTGTCCAGATCGAAGTCTTCAGGCACCTCGGCCGCAGCATCGGCAGCGGAGGGGTCGGAGGTTCCCGCGGGGCTGGCGGGACCGGCATCCGAAGGGCGGTCGCCTACGGGTACCTCGCCTCCGGGTGTCCATAGCGTGCTCATCCGAACACCTCCGGCTCGCGCTGACAGGTGGGCGTGGCCGCTTGGCGCGACCGGCTGCTACCCTACCGGGGTCAATCCTGCGGACCTGCGCCCCGGCCGCGGCCGGGGCGTTCCGCCCGAATACGGAGGTTCCGTGCTCACGAGGAGTGAAAGGCGATAGCACCGCCAGGCGAAGAGCCCAACATCAACGACCAGATCCGAGCCTCCGAGGTGCGCCTCGTCGGTGAGGATGGTCAGCAGATCGGCATTAGGCCGCTCCCGGAGGCGCTGAACTTGGCCCGGGCTGCGGGACGCGATCTCGTCGAGGTGGCGGAGGCGGCCAATCCGCCCGTTTGCCGCATCATGGACTACGGCAAGTTCAAGTACGAGGCGGCCCAGCGGGCCAAAGAGTCCCGCCGCAAGTCGTCCAACGTCATGGTCAAGGAGATGAAGTACCGACCCAAGATCGGTCGGGGCGACTTCGACACCAAGACTCGCAGAGTCGAGAAATTTCTGGGCGAGGGCAACAAGGTAAAGGTCACGATCATGTTCCGGGGCAGGGAGGTCCAGCATCCCGAGCTGGGCAAGAAGATCCTCGACAACGTGGCCGCCACCGTCGAGCATGTCGGCAAGGTGGAGTTCCAGCCCCGCCAGGACGGTCGAAACATGGTGATGGTGCTCGCTCCGGACAAGCAGGCTCAGGCCCGCCACCGCCGTAGGCTTGAGGCCGAGGCCGCCATGGCCGCTGCCGAGCCGCCCCAGCCCGGCGCCGCCGACTAACCCACCCAGCTCCCCACACACATCACGGCGAGCACAAGCATCCGCGAAGGTCAACCATGCCCAAGATGAAGTCACACCGGGGAGCGGCCAAGCGCTTCCGGCGCACGGGCACCGGCAAGCTGCGGCGCCGCCGGGCCAACAAGAACCACATCCTCGAGAAGAAGTCCCCCAAGCGCAAGCGCCAGCTCCGAGCCCCGGCCGACGTGTCATCGTCGGACGAGCGGATGCTGCGGGACCTTGGCATCTAGCCCCGCCGCCCCGGGCTTCTCGCCAGGGCGAACCATGTACAAGGAGACACAACGATGGCGAGAGTGAAGCGTCCCGCCCAGTCCAGGCGCCGCCGCCGGGAGCTCCTGGCTCGGGCCCGGGGCTACTACGGCAACAAGTCCCGCTCGTGGAGGTCCGCCAACGAGCAGCTCATGCACTCGGGCAACTACGCCTTCCGCGACCGCCGGGCTCGCAAGAACGACTTCCGCCGGCTCTGGATCCAGCGGATCAACGCTGCCTGCCGCCAGCGGGGAACGTCCTACAGCCGCTTCATCGCCGGGCTGAGGGCGGCCGGCATCGAGGTCGACCGCAAGATCCTGGCCGACCTGGCGGTCAACGACCCCGACGCGTTCTCGGCGCTGGTCGAGGCGGCATCCGAGGCCTCCGCGGCCCAGGCCCAGGCGAGCTGACTGAACTTCAGGCGCTCGGGCCGCGCCATCGGCGGGTGGGCGCGTTGCGGCGCCTTGTGCGCCGACGCGGTCCGGGAAATGCCACGGTGGTGCTGGAGGGGCCGCGCACCGTGTCTGAGGCTCTCGCGGCCGGGATCGAGCCTTCGGTCGTGGTCGTTGCGGAGTCGGCCGCTGAGGCACCGACGGTTCGCGACGTCCTGGATGGTCTCGCCCCGGGTGTCGAGGTGCTGGTGCTCACCGATCGATCCCTCGAGTCCGTTGCTCCTGCGGTGACGCCCCAGCCGATGCTGGCACTGGTCGACAGGCCACAGGCCGTGCTGCCCGAGTCGCTGGCGCGAGACGACCTAGTGCTCGTGCTCTCAGGCGTGTCCGATCCCGGCAACACGGGGACCATCATCCGCTCGGCTGAGGCTTGCGCAGCTCGTTGTGTGGTCGTGATGGGCGGGGCCGACCCGTGGGCGCCCAAGGCGGTGAGGGCCTCGGCTGGCTCGGTGCTGCGCGTACCGGTGGTGCAGGCGGCCGACGCCGCTGCGGTCCTCGAAGCACTTCGGGCCGCGGGTGCGGTCATCGTGGCCGCGGATGCCCACAACGGGGAGCGCCACCACTCCGGCGTTCTGGCCGCGGTCACCGGCCCGGTGGCTCTGGTACTGGGGTCAGAGTCGCACGGCCTCGAACCCGCTCTTCACGAACTGGCGGACCGCCGGGTCCGGATCCCGATGGCCGGCGGAGCTGAGTCCCTCAACGTTGCCATGGCCGCCACCCTCCTCGCCTTCGAGTACCGCCGCAGCAGCTAGTTTGTTCTGTGCGCAGGTATGCCGCCTGAGGCGGCTTCGTTGCTCACCGATCCCGTGGCTGCATCGCGACGAGTTCAATCCGCTGGGCCTCTCCACCGAGTAGCGGCCCGTGCGCCCTAGCCTTGCTCGGGTGATCGAGGTCTACGAGCAGGCCGCCGCCGACGCCGAGGAGCGCCTCGCCGCGGCCGCCGATCTCGACGATGTTGCCAGCCTGGAGCGGGAACTGCTGGGTCGCCGCTCGCTCTTCAACGAGGCCAAGCGCCAGCTCGGCGGGCTCGACCCCGGCGAGCGGGCCTCCGTTGGCCGGCGCCTGAACGATGCACGCGCTCGGGTGGAGGCTGCCGTCGCCGCGGCCCGTGAGCGGCTTGCGGCCTCGGACCGGGCTGGCCGATACGCCGCTGAGCGGCTCGACCTCACTGAGCGGCTGCCCCAGACGGCCCCGCTGCGCCGGGGGCACTTCCATCCCGTAACCCAGGCTCGCGACCGCCTCGAGGACGTGTTCGTGGGGATGGGCTACACGGTTGCCGAGGGCCCCGAGGTGGAGAGCGCCTGGTACAACTTCGAGGCCCTCAACATTCCCGACTGGCATCCGGCCCGGGGCAGCTTCGACACCATCTTCGTCAATCTCGGTGAGCCCGAGGAGGTGATGCTGCGCTCTCACACCTCCCCGGTGCAGATCCGGGTCATGGAGAACCGCAAGCCTCCCATCTACATCGTCGTGCCGGGCCGCACCTTCCGGGCCGACACCGCTGATGCCACTCATCTGCCCGCCTTCAACCAGATCGAAGGCCTGGCTGTTGACCGCAACATCACCATGGGCGACCTCGCGGGCACCATCGACGAGTTCGTAAGGGCCTTCTTCGGCGGGGAGGTCAAGAGCAGGCTGCGCCCCTCCTACTTCCCGTTCACCGAGCCGTCGGCGGAGTTCGACATCGCCCGCCCCGACGGATCGTGGCTGGAGCTCGGCGGCTGCGGGATGGTCCATCCCAACGTGCTGCGCAACTGCGGCATCGACCCCGAGGAGTGGCAGGGCTTCGCCTTCGGCTTCGGGATCGACCGCCTGGCGGTGATGCGCCACGAGATCGACGACATCCGCGAGTTCGTCAACAACGACACTCGCTTCCTGAGCCAATTCTGATGCGAGCGCAACTGCTGCACGGGGGCCCGCGATGAAGGTGCTGCTGTCGTGGCTGCGGGAGTTCGCGCCCGACATCGAAGGCGACCCGGCGGTTCTCAGCGACGTGCTGAGCGCGCTGGGAGTGACGGTGGAGGAGATGACCGTCACCGGCTCGGTACCCGACGGCGTGGTGCTCGGCCGGGTGCTGGAACTGCGCCCCCATCCCGACGCCGACCGGATCCAGCTCGTCGAAGTGGATGACGGGTCGGGCACGATCCTGCAGGTGTGCTGCGGAGCCTTCAACATGGCCGTTGGCGACCTGGTGCCTCTGGCCCGGGTGGGAACGGTGCTACCCAGCGGGCTGGAGATAGCCCGCCGGAAGCTGAGGGGCCAGGCCTCCGAGGGCATGTGCTGCTCGGAGATAGAACTTGAGTTGGGCGACGACGCCGACGGCATCTTGATCCTCAACGATCGGGTCGCGGCTAGCGCCGGGCCGGGAATGCCCCTGGCGGAGGCCCTGAACTTGGCGCCCGACGTGCTGTGGGATCTCGACGTCGGCGCCAACCGGCCCGACGCCATGTCGGTGATGGGCGTGGCCCGCGATCTGGCCGCTGGACTCGGCGTGGCCTTCGAGCCGCCCGACTGGTCTTCGGCCGAGTCGGGCGCCGGCATCGCAGAGGTCGCCGCGGTCGAGATCGTCGACCCCACGCTGTGCGGCCGTTTCGTCGGCCGGGTTCTGCGCAACATTCCCGTCGGCCCATCTCCTGCGTGGATCGCCAACCGACTGACCGCGCTGGGGATGCGTCCCATCAACGGCATCGTCGACATCTCCAACTACGTGATGCTCGAGTTGGGCCAGCCCAGCCACACGTTCGACCTGGGCCGGGTGGCGGGCGCCCAGATTCGGGTGCGCCGGGCCCTCGACGGCGAGACGGTCACCACCCTCGACGGCGCGCACCGCACGCTGGCGGCCGGCGACGGTGTGATCGCCGACGGCGACGACGGTGTGATCGGCATCGCCGGGGTGATGGGAGGGGCGTCCACCGAGATTGATGCCGACACCACCGACGTGCTGGTGGAGATGGCGTGGTGGGACCCGCCGTCGATCTCCCGCACGGCCAAGCGGTTGAACCTCTCCAGCGAGGCCGCGACCCGCTTCCGCAGGGGCGCCGACTGGGGCCACAACGTTGAGCGCTGCATGAACCGCTTCGTTCAATTGGCCGCGCAGCAGGGCGCCGAGGTGGCTCCCGGCCTCATCGACGAGCGCGGCAACCTGCCCGACCGTAGTCCGCTGCGGGTCCGCACCGCGAGGGTAAACAGCTTGCTCGGCACCGGTCTGAGCGCGGAGGAGATGGCCGGCCACCTGCGATCCATCGGCTTCGGTGCGGACCCCGCCGACGACGCCGAGCTGGACGTGACCATCCCGACGTGGCGCTGGGACACGGAGACCGAGACCGACATCGCCGAGGAGGTGGCCCGGCTTCACGGGTACGAGAACATCGAGCGCACAGTGCCCACCGCCAACGAGGCTGGCGGGCTGTCGGCCTACCAGAAGGATCGTCGGCTGGTGCGCGAGGTCCTGGTGGGTGCGGGCTGCTACGAGACCCAACCGATGCCGTTCGTGGCGCCCGGCGCGCTGGCCGCGGTGGGCCTGCCCGAGGACGGCATCACCCTCTCCAACCCGGTCGACGACAGCGAGTCGGTGCTGCGGACCTCGCTTCTTCCCGGCCAACTGCGGGCCGTGGCCTACAACCAGCGCCACTTCAACGGCGATGTGCGGCTGTTCGAGATCGGCCACGTCTACCTGCCGGCGCCGGAGGGCCAGCTGCTTCCCGACGAGCGCGAGTTCCTGGCCGTGGCCCTGTCGGGCGAGGAGGCTCCGGCTGCGGTGGCCGTCCTCGACCTGCTGGCCGATGCTCTGGCCCTGCCCGCAGTCGAGCTGCGCGCAAACGCGCTGCCGGGGATGCACCCCACCCGCTCGGCCGAGGTGGTGGTGGCCGGACGCATGCGGGGCACGGTGGGGGAGGTCGACCCGGAGGTGCTCGAGGCCTACGGCGTGGCCGACCGGGTGGCGTGGCTGCAGCTCGATCTGCAGGAGGTGCTCGACGGCCCCAGGACCCGGCGCCGCTACAGGCCGGTCAGCAAATTCCCGCCCAGCGACGTGGACCTGGCCTTCGTGGTACCCGATCGCGTGGCTGCGGCCCAGGTGGAGCGGGCGCTGCGGGCCTCCGCCGGGTCGTTGTTGGCCAGGCTCGAGCTGTTCGACGCATACCGGGGAACCGGCGTGCCTGATGGCTCGCGCAGCCTCGCCTACCGGCTGCGCTTCCAGGCGCCGGACCGCACCCTCACCGACGCCGAGGTGGCCGAGGCCCGGCAGCGCTGCATCGGCGAGACATCCCGCCGTACCGGCGCCACCCTGCGATCCTGACTAGTGCAACTGATTTCTATATTCTGTACATAGTTGCAATAGCCTGAGCCCACCGGTAGCTTGGCGAGATGCACAAGGTCGCCGTCATCGGGGCGTCGGGGTTCACCGGCGCAGAGTTACTGCGGATTTGCGCGTCCCATCCCGACCTGGAGGCGGTCGTGGCTACGGGCGAGTCGATGGCCGGGCAGGCCGTGGGGGACCTGTACCCGAGCCTGGCGCCCGCCTACGGCGACGCGGCGTTCGTGCCCTATGAGCCGGGGGCGGCCTCCGGCTGCGATCTTGCGTTCTGCGCCCTGCCCCACGGCGCCTCCCAGGGCGTGGTCAGCGACTTGCGCAGCGATGTGGGCCACATCGTCGACCTGGCCGCCGACTTCAGGCTGGGCGATCCCGGCCTGTACCCGGACTGGTACGGCACCGAGCACACCGTGCCCGAGTTGCTTGGTGAGTTCGTGTTCGGCCTGCCCGAGCTGTTCCGCGACCGGATCCGGCAAGCCCAGCTGGTGGCCGCACCGGGCTGCTATGTGACCGCGGCCGCCCTGGCCCTCGCCCCCCTGGTGGCGGCCGGCACCGTCGAGCCGACAGGGATCATCGTCGACGCGGCCAGCGGGGTGTCGGGAGCGGGCCGGCCGCCCAAGCCCCACACCTCGTTCTGCGCGGTTGACGAGGACTTCACCGCCTACGGGCTGCTCACCCATCGCCACACCCCGGAGATCGAGATGGCGGTGTCCCGGCACGCCGGCACCGACGTGGAGGTGCTCTTCACGCCCCATCTGGCTCCCATGAACCGCGGGATCCTCGCAACCTGCTACGCCCGGCCCACCGCTGGCACTAGCACCGAGGAGGTTCTCAGCGTGCTGGCCGAGGCCTACTGCGACGAGCCGTTCGTGGTGGTCAGCGAGCGGTCGCCGTCCACCAAGGCGACGCTCGGATCCAACAGCGTCCACATCACCGCGAGGGCCGATGCCCGCACTGGCTGGGTGATGGCGATCGCCGCGCTCGACAATCTGGTCAAGGGGGCGTCGGGCCAGGCCGTGCAGTGCGCCAACCTCGCGCTGGGCATCGACGAGACCGCCGGGCTGGCCTCGGCGGGGCTCTACCCGTAGAGGCCGAGCGGAAGAGACTGAGGCTGCGATGTCTGGGACCAAGGTCTCGCCGCTGGCCCCCGCGGCCTTACCGTCTGTGCATGCCGTAGCGGGTTTGAGGCTGGCCACAGCCGCGGCCGGGATCCGCTATTCGGGCCGGGACGATGTGATGCTGGCCGAGATGCCGCCGGGCAGCACCGTGGCCGGCGTGTTCACCCGGTCGCTGTGCACCGCCGCGCCGGTCGACTGGTGCCGGCACGCCCTTGCCGCCAGCTCCGGGCGCGGCCGGGCCATCATCGTCAACTCGGGCAGCGCCAACGCGTTCACCGGCGCGGCCGGCTACCGCGTCGCCGAACACACCGCGGCGTCCGTGGCCGCAGCGCTGGGCGCGCCAGCCCATGAGGTGCTGATCGCCTCCACCGGCGTCATCGGCGAGGACCTGCCCGTCGAGCGCATCGACGCTGCGCTCCCTGCACTCATCGCCGGCCTCTCCGCCCCGGACCCGAAGTCCTGGGAGGCGGCCGCTGTCGCCATCGGCACAACCGACACATTCCCCAAAGTTGCGTCGGCACCGGTGGCCGGCACGAGCGCCCACGTAACTGGCATCGCCAAGGGCAGCGGCATGATCGCCCCCGACATGGCCACCATGCTGGCCTTCGTGTTCACCGACTTGGCCGTGGAATCGCCGACCGCGCACGAGTGCCTGGCCGCGTCGGTGGAGCAGAGCTTCAACCGCATCACCGTCGACTCCGACACCTCCACCAGCGACACCGTGCTGCTGGGCGCAACCGGCACGTCGGGACAACCCGCGGCTCCGCACATGGCGGCCTTCCGGGACGCACTGGACGCAGTGACGCTGGATCTGGCTCACCAGATCGTGCGCGACGGTGAGGGCGCCACCAAGTTCGTGACCGTCACCGTCACCGGCGCGGCCGACGACGCCGCCGCGCAAGCCATCGCCCGGGCCGTGGCCGACTCGCCCCTGGTGAAGACCACCCTGGCCGCCTCCGATGCCAACTGGGGTCGGATCGTGGCCGCAGTGGGCAAGGCCGGCCAGCGGGCCGACCGGGACCGGCTCTCGATCTGGATCGGCGACGAGCAGTGCGCAGAGGGTGGCGTGCCGTGCCCTGGCTACCGCGAGGAGAGGGCCACCGAGCACCTGCTGGGTGACAACATCGAGCTTCGGATGGACGTGGGGGTGGGCGACGGCGAGGCCACGATCTGGACCTGCGACCTGACCCACGGCTACATCGACATAAACGCGGGGTACAGGACATGAGCCCGGAGACGACGCACGCTCACAACCCGAGCGACGAAGTGCACGCTTTCGAGCCCGATCGGCGGGCCCGGGCGCTGGTGGAGGCGCTGCCCTACATCAGGCGCTTCCGGGGCGCGGTGGTGGTCGTGAAGTACGGCGGCAACGCCATGACGGACCCCGCCATGGCCGCCTCGTTCGCCCGCGACATAGTGCTGGTGCGCTCCGTCGGGCTGCATCCGGTGGTGGTCCACGGCGGCGCTCCCCAGATAGGCGAGCATCTAGCCCGGCTCGGCAAGCAGAGCGAATTCCGCGACGGCCTGCGGGTAACCGACGCCGAGACCCTCGAAGTGGCCCGGATGGTGTTGGTGGGCAAGGTCGGCCGCGACATCGTCAACGCCATCAATGCCAACGGGGGCGTGGCCCTGGGACTCTCAGGCGAGGACGGCCGCGTCGTCACCGCAGTGCCCCGAGATCCCGAGCTGGGCTTCGTCGGCGACGTCGCTGCGGTTGATCCCCGTCTCATCGAGCGTCTCGTGACCACCGAGATCATCCCTGTCGTGTCGTCGATCGGTGCCGACACCCAAGGCCAGGCCTACAACATCAACGCCGACACCATGGCCGCGGCCCTCGCCGGCGCGCTCGGCGCGGCCAAAGCCGTGTACCTCACCGACGTGCCCGGCCTGTTGGCGGATCCGCCGGAGGTGTCGTCGCTGGTGAGCCGGGCCACCGTAGAGGAGGTCGAGGCCATGATTGCCTCCGGCGCCGTCAGCGGTGGGATGATCCCCAAGGCCCGGGCCTGCGTCGACGCGGTGCAGCAGGGCGCGGGATCGGCCCACATGCTCGACGGCCGCATCCCCCATGCGGTGCTGCTCGAGCTGTTCACCGACGCGGGAATCGGCACGATGGTAACGAACGGCGGGGCTACCGGCGAGCAACACAACGAGACAAGGGAGGGTCAGCCGTGAGCAGAGCTGCGCTGATGAACAACTACGGGACTCCGCCGGTGATGTTCGTGCGGGGCGACGGCGCCGAGTTGTGGGACGACCACGGCCGCCGCTACCTCGACTTCCTGTGCGGGCTGGCCGTCACCGGGCTGGGCCATGCCCATCCGGCGGTGACGTCCGCCGTCGCCTCCCAGGCGTCGACGCTGATCCACACCTCCAACCTGTTTGCCAACGAGCCGACGGCCGAGGTGGTGGAGACGCTCGATCGGCTGATCCGGTCCGGTCCCGGCGGCGACGCCGAGCCCGGCCGGATCCTGTTCCAGAACTCCGGTGCGGAGGCGGTCGAGGCCGCCCTCAAGCTTGCTCGCAAGCACCACGGGCGGGGACGCCACTCAGTGGTGAGCGCTTACGGGTCGTTCCACGGCCGCACGCTGGCCGCGCTGGCGGCCACCGGGCAACCCGAGAAGCACGAGCCCTTCCAGCCGTTGCCGGAGGGATTCCGCCATGTGCCCTTCGACGACATCGACGCCCTCGTGGCCGCGATAGATCCCACCGTCGGCGCAGTGCTGTTGGAGTCGGTGCAGGGTGAGGGCGGCGTGGTTCCGGCCCGTGACCAGTACCTGCAAGAGGTGCGCGAGGTGTGCGACGAGCGCGGCATTCTGCTGGTGTTGGACGAGATCCAGACCGGTTTGGCCCGAACCGGGCGGTGGTTCGGCTACCAACACGCAGGCGTGCAGCCCGACATCGTCACCATGGCCAAGGCGCTGGGCAACGGAGTGCCGGTGGGCGCGGTGTGGGCACGGCCCGACATCGCGGCCGCTTTCGGGCCCGGCGACCACGGCTCGACCTTCGCGGGACAGCCCCTGGCCCTCGCTGCGGTCCGGGCCGTGCTGAAGGAGCTGCAGGCCATGGATGCGCCCGCAGTGGCCGAGCGCTCAGGTACCGCCCTACGGGAGCTTCTCGTGCAGACCGACGGCGTCGACAGCGTGCGGGGTCGGGGCATGCTGCTCGCCGCGGAGCTGTCGGAACCTGCCAGAGCGGGCCGCTCGGCCAAGGACATCGCCACGGCCTGCCTCGAGCAAGGACTGGTCGTGAACGGAGTTACCTCTACGGCCCTGCGGTTCGCGCCGCCCTTCGTGGTCTCCGTCGAACAGCTCGCCGAGGGATGCTCCATCCTCACCGACGTACTTGCGCACCCCTGATTGGCAGAGCCCGCCCGCGACGACCTTCACCCAGAACCATCCCACACAGCAGTCGATCCAAAACGCAACGAAGGAGATGAGATGCGCCACTTCCTGGATGTCGACGACTTGGAGCCCAGCGAGCTCGCCCGCATCTTGAACCTGGCTGCCGATCCCAACCCGCCCCAGGTGCTGGCGGGCAAGGGCGCGGCCCTGCTGTTCGAGAAGCCCTCGGCCCGCACCCGCAGCTCCACCGAGATGGCCGTAGTGCAACTCGGAGGACACCCGCTGTACATCACCGGCGCGGAAGTCGGCCTGGACGAGCGCGAGAGCGTCGAGGACGTGACCCGCACGCTGGCCTGCTACAACTCGGTGATCGGGGCCCGGGTGTTCGCCCACAGCACCGTGGAGCGGATGGCTGCGGTCGACGGGGTCCCGATCGTGAACCTCCTCAGCGACGTCTCCCATCCCCTGCAGGCTGTGGCGGACCTGCTCACGGTGCGGGCCGAGCTGGGTCATCTCGAGGGCCTGGTGCTGGCCTACATCGGCGATGCCAACAATGTGGCCCACTCGCTCGTGTACGCGGCCGGATTCTCGGGTATGGCGATGCGGATCGCCAGCCCGCCGGGCTACGAGTTCTCCGAGTCTGCCCTGCGGCGGATGCGCCGCTGCGGCTGCGAGCCGGTCCAGGTTCACAGGCCGGCCGAGGCGGTGCGGGGCGCCCATGTGGTCTACACCGACGTCTGGACCTCGATGGGACAGGAGCAGGAGGCCGGCGAGCGCCGCGAGGACTTCGCCGGCTTCACGGTCAACCAGAAGCTGATGACCCAGGCCGAGCCCGGCGCGGTCTTCATGCACTGCCTTCCCGCCCACCGGGGCGAGGAAGTCGCGGCTGCGGTCATCGACGGGCCCCGCAGCCGCGTGTGGCCGCAGGCCACCAACCGGATGCACGCGGCCAGGGGCCTGCTGTGGTGGCTGATGGAACAGGACAGGTGAGTCCATCCATGAGCAAGACCAGTCGCCAGCACCTCATCGTCCAGCTGCTCTCCGAGCACGCCGTGGCCAGCCAGCAACAGCTCGTCGATCTGCTTTCGGCCTCCGGCGTGACCGCGACCCGGGCCACCGTGTCGCGCGATCTCGACGGCCTGGGCGCGGTGAAGGTGCGGGTGCCGGGGGGCAACACCGTGTACGCCATCCCGGAGCACCCGGTGGACCGCATCGCGCCGGAGGAGCATCTTCGCAGGGTCATGGGCGACTGGGTGGCCGACGTCGGCTCGTCGGGCAACCTCGCGGTGGTGCGCACGCCGCCCGGCTCGGCCCACGTGGTGGCATCCGCCCTCGACCGGGCCGGGCTTCCCGAGGTGCTCGGCACCGTGGCTGGCGACGACTCGTTGATCGTGGTGGCCGAAGAGGGGACACCCGGCTCGGAGCTGGCCGACCGGCTCCGGCACCTCGCCGGGCTGGAAAAGTGATCGCACGACAAGGTTGGAAGAGGTAGCGAGAGTGAGCACATCGAATTCAACGCGGGCCGGTGCGGCGGCTGTCTCCAAGGTGGTGCTGGCCTACTCGGGCGGCCTGGACACATCCATAATCCTGCACTGGCTGCGGGAGACCTACGGCTGCACGGTGGTGACGTTCACCGCGGACATCGGCCAGGACGACGAGCTCGAGCCGGCCCGGGCCAAGGCCCTGGCCATGGGTGTCACGCCCGAAGACGTCTTCATTGAGGACCTGCGCGAGGAGTTCGCCCGCGACTTCGTGTTCCCCATGTTCAGGGCCAACGCCGTCTACGAGGGCGAGTATCTGCTCGGCACCTCCATCGCCCGGCCCCTCATAGCCAAGCGCCTGGTGGAGATCGCTACGGTGACCGGGGCCGACGCCATCAGCCACGGCGCCACCGGCAAGGGCAACGACCAGGTCCGCTTCGAGCTCGGCGCCTACGCGCTCAAGCCCGACATTCGGGTGATCGCGCCCTGGCGGGAGTGGGACCTGAGCTCGCGGGAGTCGCTCATGGCCTACGCGGCCACCCACGGCATCCCCATCGAGCGCAAGCGGGGAACCGAGTCGCCCTTCTCGATGGACGCCAACATGCTCCACATCTCATATGAGGGCGGTCCACTGGAGGATCCCTGGAACGAGCCCCCCGCGGAGATGTGGCTCTGGTCGGTGAGCCCCCAGCTCGCCCCCAACGAGCCCACCTACGTGGACCTCACCTTCGCGGGCGGCGACATCGTGGCCGTCGACGGCCGGCCCATGACCCCCGGCCAAGTTCTGGCCACCCTCAACGCGCTGGGCGCCGCCAACGGCGTCGGGCGCATCGACATCGTGGAGAACCGCTACGTGGGCATGAAGAGCCGCGGCGCGTACGAGACGCCGGGCGGCACGATCATGCTGCGGGCCCACCGGGCCATCGAGTCGATCACCCTCGACCGGGAGGTGGCCCACCTCAAGGACGAGCTGATGCCCCGGTACGCGGAGTTGATATACAACGGCTACTGGTGGAGCCCGGAGCGCGAGATGTTGCAGACGGCCATCGACCACAGCCAGAGCGGTGTGAACGGTGAGGTCCGGGTGCGGCTCTACAAGGGCAACGTCGATGTCGCCGGGCGCCGCTCCGACGACTCGCTGTTCGACTACAAGGTGGTGACGTTCGAAGAGGACGAGGGCGCCTACGACCAGGCCAACGCCACCGGATTCATCGCGCTGCATGCTCTGCGGCTGCGCAACCTGGCCCGCAAGCGGGCCGAGAGGGGGGGCTAGCCGTGGACGACTCAGCGACCCTGTGGCACGGGCGGTTCGACGGCGATCCTGCGGATGCGCTGCGGGCCCTCAACGACAGCCTCTCCATCGACCGCAGGATGTTCCGCGAGGACATCGCCGGGTCGCGCGCCCACGCGGCCATGCTGGCCGCAGTGGGCCTGATCAGCGAGGCTGAGCGGGACGCCGTCTGTGCCGCGCTCGACGAGGTGGAGGCCGAGATGGCAGTAGAGATGGCAGCGGGCCGCTTCGTTGCCGCGCCCGGCGACGAGGACATCCACACCGCGGTGGAGCGGCGGGTCACCGAGATCACCCCGGCCGGGGCCAAGCTCCACACGGGCCGCAGCCGCAACGACCAGGTGGCCGCCGACCTTCGGCTGTGGACCCGCGCCGCCCTCGACGATGTCGCCCGGGCCGTGCTGGGCCTTCAGCAAACGCTGTTGAGACGGGCTGCCGACGCCGGAGGGGCGCTGCTGCCCGGCTACACCCATCTCCAGCACGCCCAGCCGGTCTTGCTGGCCCACCACCTGCTGGCCCACGGCTGGGCCCTGGCCCGTGACGTCGACCGGCTGGCCGAGGCTCGCGGCCGCGCCGACGTGTCGCCCCTGGGGGCCGGCGCGCTGGCAGGGTCGTCGCTGCCGCTGGACCCCGAGCGGACCGCAACCGAGCTGGGCTTCGCCGCGGTGTTCGACAACAGCCTCGACGCGGTGGCCGACCGCGACTTCGTGGCCGACGCCCTCTATGCGCTGGCAGTGCTGGGCGTTCATCTGAGCCGGCTGGGCGAGGAGTTGGTGCTGTGGGCGTCGTCGGAGTTCGGTTTCGTGGAGCTCGACGACGCCTTCTCCACCGGCTCATCGATGCTGCCCCAGAAGAAGAACCCCGATGTCGCGGAGCTGGCCCGGGCCAAGGCCGGGCGCCTCATCGGCCATTTGACCGGCCTGCTGGCCACCCTCAAGGGGCTTCCGCTGGCCTACGCCAAGGACCTCCAGGAGGACAAGGAGCCCCTGTTCGACGCGGTCGACACAGTCATGCTGACGCTGGTCGCCCTCGACGGGCTGATAGCCACCGCCCGGTTCGACACCGACGAGATGGCTGCGGCCGCGTCGTCGCCCTACGCGGCGGCCACCGACTTGGCCGAGTGGCTGGTGGCCTCCGGCACGCCCTTCCGCCAGGCGCACGCCGCCGTCGGCGATCTAGTCAGGCGCTCACTGGCGGGTGAGGGGCCACTGGCCGATCTGGTGGCCGCCGACCCCCACCTCGGCCCCGACGCTGCCGGACTGCTGAAGCCGGGCGCCTCAGCAGCCGGACGCAACACGCCCGGAGCGGGCGGCCCAGAGGCCGTGGCCGCCCAGATGAATCGTTTCCGGCAGCGGATCGAGTCCGACGCCGCCCGCTTGGAGTGAGCCCCGTCCGGCTCAACCGGGACTTCTACGCCCGCAGCGCGCTTGAGGTCGCGCCCGACCTGCTCAACAGGGTGCTGGTGGCACCGGATGGCCGCGCCGGCCGCATCGTCGAAGTAGAGGCCTACCGGGGCGCCGACGATCCCGGCAGCCACGGCTTCCGGGGGCCGACCAAGCGCAACGCCACCATGTTCGGCCCCCCGGGCCATCTCTACGTTTACTTCACCTACGGCATGCACTGGTGCGCCAACGTCGTGGTCGAGACCGACGGCGTGGCCGCGGCAGTGCTGTTACGGGCTCTCACGCCCCTGCACGGTCTGGAAGCCATGCACGCGGCGCGGGGTCCGGCGGCCCGCACCGAGCGCGACCTGTGCAGCGGCCCGGCCAAGCTCACGCAGGCCCTGGGAATCGACGGAGCCCTCGACGGCGCCGACCTGGTGTCGGGCGACCGGGGCGTGACCATCGTCGACGTCGACCACCCGCCCCCGCCCGTCCCTGCCGTCACCACCAGGATCGGCCTAACCAACGGAGCCGACCTCCCCTGGCGGTTCTACATCGAAGGCACACCCGACATCTCCCGGCGCTGATCGCGTCAGCGCCTGCCCGCTCGGCCTCTAGACGTCGCCGGGGATTTGGCAGTTGTCCATGTTGTTGAGGCGGGCGAAGCCGTCCATGCGCTCGGTGTAGGTGCTGCCCTCGGTCATGTCGACGAGCAGGAAGCGCAGCTCCCGGTCGGGCGTGTCCTCGTCGGCGGACCGCAGCCGGGCAGAGTGGCTGCGGCGGTCCGAGATGTAGAGGTCCCAGTCGTCGAGCCAGGCGCTTACCAGGAACGCGTCTGACGGTCCGTCGCCTTCGGTGGACACCGACAGCGAGGCTTCGACCCGCAGGCGCAGATCGGCCACGAGCGTCTCCACCTCGTCGGTGCCCCGATCCACTTGGTCGGCCCACTCCGCCCGCGAGCCTGCCTGACGGGCCGTCGGCAGGGCGTCGATGGCCGTGTGGGTCCGGGCGCAGCGCTGGTCGGCCCACCGGACGAAAGTCCGATCGTCGAGGCGGCCTGGGTTCTCGCTGCGGGCCCACGGCGAGAAGGCCCACGCCCAGAACACGAAGCTGCCGACCACGAACAGCCCGCCCAGCCAGCGGCCCACCCGCCGCAACCGCCTGCCGCCCGCGCTCCTGGGCGCATCGCCTCCCGGCGCCGCCGAAGGTGGGGAGTCTGACCCCTCAGCGGTCACTGGTCGGGGTTCACCCATATCTCCGCGGACCCGCCTGGCTCGACAGTCGATCCGGCCGCAGGAGCCTGGCGCCACACTGCGCCGGGCTCGCCGCCGAACCGCTCCGCCTCCTCATCGAAGTAGGGCTCGATGTACACCTCTACCCCTAGCCCGGTTGGGGCCAGCACCTGGCGGGCCTCGGCCTCGCTCAGGCCCACCACCCCGGGCATGGTGAGCACCGAGGGCAGATCCGGCACAACGGCCACCTCCACAGTGACGGTGATCCCGCCCCTTTGAAGCGATCCGGCCGCTGGCGCTTGTCCCATGATCGTTCCCTCCGCGAACTCCACCGACTCGACCTCCACTGCGGTCACCCCGAGCGTCAGCTCCCCCAGTTCGGCCGCGAGCTGCTCCGCGTCCCAGGTGCGGCCCACCAGGTCGGGGATCTCGACCGAGTCGAGCGGGGGCGGCTGCGTGGACGACGGGGGTGTGCTGGGCGGGGGAGCGGGAAGGCCGACGGCATCGATGCCCTGGTGGGCCGCGATCATGATCTCCCTCCAGATCTGGGCCGGGTAGGTGCCTCCCGTCACCCTGATGTCGGTTGTGGGCGGCTCCATCGGGATCTGCGCCTCGGGGAAGCCGACCCAGACCGCTGCGGCCCGTTGGGGGGTGTATCCGACGAAGCTCGCGTCGGCGTAGTTCTGGGCGGTGCCGGTCTTGCCCGCGGCCGGCCGGTCGATGGCCGCCATGCGTCCGGTCCCCTCGGTGATGACCCCTTGCAGGACCCAGGTGATCTGGTTGGCGATAGAGGGATCGAGCACGGGCACCACATCGTCGACGTGCCGATACAGCGCGGTGCCGTCGAGCTGGATGACGCTCGTCACCATCACGGGGTCGGCGCGCCGCCCCGAGCGGGCAAAGGTGGAGAACAGCGTGGCCAGCTCGACGGTGTTGACGTCCTCGGTGCCCAGCACTCCGGCGCACACCGGTGCAATGCGCCCCGGCTTGAGGCCGAGCCGCTCGGCCATGGTCACGAAGTTGGCCGGGCGGACATCCACCATGAGCTGGGCGTACACCGTGTTGATCGAGCGCCGCATGGCCTGCACCAGGTTCGACTCCACAGGTGCCTCGGGCTCCGAGCCGAGCCCGCCCCTGATGGTCCACAAGGGCCCGCACACGTCGGGCCGGTCGATCTCCAGCTCGTCGGGCGCGTCGTAGGTCTTGGCCACCGTATAGCCACGGGTGAGGGCGGTGGCCAGGGCGACCGGCTTCATGGCCGAACCGGCCTGGCGGCCCTTGCCGCTCGCCAGGTTGAACTTGGCGTCCTCGTCGTCGCCGAAGAAGTCGCGGCCACCGACCATGGCCAGGATGTGGCCGTCCTCGGCACCGCCCACGCCCAGGACCGTCGCTGCGGCGTCGGGATTGATCCCGTCAGGCAGGATGGCCTCGACCGCGGCCTCCGCCTTGGCCTGCAACTCGAGGTCGATGGTGGTGTGTATGGCGAGGCCGCCCTCGAACAGGAGTTGGGTGCGGTACTCGCGGGTCGGCCCGAAGGCCGGGTTGTCGAGGAACCACTGCTTGACGTCCTCGACGAAGTACGCGGCCCGGTAGCGCTCCTCGAGAATCGGGACGTCCTCTATGAGCACGATGGGCTGGTCCACGGCCTGCTCGTACTCGAGGACGGTCATGAACTCGTTGGCCAGCATCCTCTCCAGCACCAGGTTCCGGCGGCGCCGGGCGTCCTGCGGGTTGCGGTAGGGGTCGAAGGCGCTGGGCCGCTGTATCAGCCCGGCCAGCAGGGCGGCCTGCTCCAGCGTGAGTTCGCTCACCTTCAGGCACGCACCCTGGCCCCGCTCGGCCGCGGTCGTTGTGAGCTCGCAGGCCGGCGCGCCGAAGTACTGGCGGGAGGCGGCCTCGATCCCGTAGGCGCCGTTGCCGAAGTACACCCAGTTCAGGTAGCGCAGCAGGATGAATTCCTTGGTGAAGAACTGCTCGAAGCGCCGGGCCATGAAGAACTCCTCGATCTTGCGCGTCGCGGTCTGCTCGGAGCGGTCGAGGAACACGTTGCCGACGTATTGCTGGGTGATGGTGGAACCGCCCTGGCTGATTCCGCCCGCGGCCACGTTCGAGCGGGCCGCCCGCAGGATGGCCTTGAGGTCCACTCCGTCGTGCTCATAGAAGCGCTCGTCCTCGATGGCCACGACCGCGTTGCGGACGACCTCCGGGACGAGCTCCAGATGGGTCACGTCGGTGCGGCGCTGCTCGCCGCGCAGCTCGGTGATGAGCGTTCCGTTGCGGTCATAGACGCGCGACGACTGCGCCGTGGCCAGCACCCCGATGTCGAATTCGAAGTCGGGCGTCTCGGCAGAGCAGGACGCGGCCAGCACCGACACGGCCAGCACCGACGCGATGGTGGCGATGGCGCGGCGGCGGCCCCTGGCCGCGATGGCGGTGGCGCGGCGCCGTCTTGAGGCGTCGATCAGGGTTGCGGCGCAGCGCATGGCTCTCATTGTGCTGTGTGCTGCTTGCCGAACCACGCCTCTCGCTCGAGTCTGTGAGCGGTTCCCGACCGCACAGGCCGCATCGGTAGGCTGAGTTGCGATGGTTGACTTGCTCGACGACCTGCAAGCCCGCGGGCTAGTTCACGACCACACCGACGAGGCCGGGCTGCGGGAATTGCTCGAGTCGGGTCCTGCCACCCTGTACTGCGGCATCGATCCCACCGCCGACAGCCTGCATGTCGGCCACCTCGTCGCGGTGCTGGTGCTGCGGCGGTTCCAGCAGGCCGGCCACCGCCCGCTGGCGCTCGTGGGCGGCGCCACCGGGATGGTCGGGGACCCCAGCGGGCGCTCCGACGAGCGCAGCCTGCTGGACGCGGCCACTCTGGACTCGAACCTGGCCGGCATAGGAGCCCAGCTTGAGACGCTGTTCGACTTCGGTGGCGATAATGCGGCCCGCCTGGTGAACAACCACGACTGGACCAAAGACATCAGGCTCCTCGACTTCCTGCGGGACGTCGGCAAGCACGTCACCGTGAACCAGATGGTGGCCAAGGACTCGGTGCGCAGCCGCATGGACAGCGACCAGGGGATCTCCTTCACCGAGTTCAGCTACATGCTGCTGCAGGCCTTCGACTTCTGGTGGCAGTTCGAGCACTACGACTGCCGCCTGCAGGTGGGCGGCTCCGACCAGTGGGGCAACATCACCGCGGGCATCGACCTGGTCCGCCGCCGCAGCGGCGCCGCCGTTCACGGGCTGACCTGGCCCCTGATGACCCGCGCCGACGGCCAGAAGTTCGGCAAGACGGCCGATCAGACGGTGTGGCTCGACGCCGGGCGCACGCTGCCCTTCGAGCTGCACCAGTACTTCGTGAACACCGACGACCACGACGCCGCGAGGCTGCTGCTGCAGCTCACGCTGCTGCCGGTGGCGGAGGTGGGCGAGATCATGTCGGCCCACGCCTCCGTCCCCCACCAGCGCCGGGCCCAGCGTGCGCTTGCCGACGAGGTCTGCACCCTCGTGCACGGCGCCGAGGCCACCGAGCAGGCTCGTCTAGCGGCCGAGGTGCTGTTCGGGGAGGCGGTGCTGTCCGCCGACCGGCTGGAGGCGGTGCGGGGCATCGTGCCCGAGACCGTGGTGGGCGGTTCGGCTCTGGGCCGCGACGAGCCGGTGGTCGACGCTCTGGTCGTGTCAGGACTGTGTGCGTCGCGCTCTGACGCCCGGCGCACGATCGCCTCGGGCGGCATCCGCGTGAACGGCCATCGCGTGGGGTCTCCGCTGGAGCAGGTCCACCTGGTGGATGGCCGCTACGCGCTGGTGCAGCGAGGCCGCCGCCAGCGCCACCTCCTAGTGGTCGACTGATCCCGGCGTCCGGCTGGCCGGACTCGGAACCTCGCCCGCCCAATGAGGTTGCCTGAGCCGACTGCTGGCGCTAGGGTGACCGCCCACCTCAACCGGACCCTTTGGGCGCGGTTGAGGTTGCAGTGCCTTCGGCGCCGACGGCTCGACTCCAAGTCGGGTCCGCAACCGGTGCCGGTGCAGATTGCTTCTTGAAAACGGAAGAGACGGACGCATAGCGAGTGCGGGCGTCGGCTCGGGCTGTATGGCTTGAGGCGATGTCCGTCAAGACATGGTCCGGCATACCTGCCGGACCGCCCGGCGCCTCGGCGCCGGGAGAGCCAAGGTCTCCCGCCCCAAGCGGCGAGACCGGCTCTCTGAACCGCAGAGCTGCTCACGCACCCGCTTCGGCGGGGAGCAGCCGAGCAACCCGATCGAAGGCCCGGCCCCGGCCGGTGCCGGAGATCTCGACGGAGAGTTTGATCCTGGCTCAGGACGAACGCTGGCGGCGTGCTTAACACATGCAAGTCGAACGAGGCAGCGGCCTTCGGGCCGTTGTCGAGTGGCGAACGGGTGAGTAACACGTGAGGAACCTGCCCCGGAGACCGGGATAACCAGGGGAAACCCTGGCTAATACCGGATGCCCCCGGATGGTCGCATGGCCAACCGAGGAAATGCTCAGGTGCTCCGGGAGGGCCTCGCGGCCTATCAGCTTGTTGGTTGGGGTAACGGCCCACCAAGGCATTGACGGGTAGCTGGTCTGAGAGGACGATCAGCCACACTGGGACTGAGACACGGCCCAGACTCCTACGGGAGGCAGCAGTGGGGAATATTGCGCAATGGGCGAAAGCCTGACGCAGCAACGCCGCGTGGGGGATGACGGCCTTCGGGTTGTAAACCCCTTTCAGCAGGGACGAAAATGACGGTACCTGCAGAAGAAGCCCCGGCCAACTACGTGCCAGCAGCCGCGGTAACACGTAGGGGGCAAGCGTTGTCCGGATTTATTGGGCGTAAAGAGCTCGTAGGCGGTTGCGTAAGTCGGATGTGAAAACTCAGGGCTCAACCCGGAGACGCCATCCGATACTGCGCTGACTAGAGTCCGGTAGAGGAGCATGGAATTCCTGGTGTAGCGGTGAAATGCGCAGATATCAGGAGGAACACCAGTAGCGAAGGCGGTGCTCTGGGCCGGAACTGACGCTGAGGAGCGAAAGCGTGGGTAGCGAACAGGATTAGATACCCTGGTAGTCCACGCCGTAAACGTTGGGCACTAGGTGTGGGACCTCCTTAACGGGTTCCGTGCCGTAGCTAACGCATTAAGTGCCCCGCCTGGGGAGTACGGCCGCAAGGCTAAAACTCAAAGGAATTGACGGGGGCCCGCACAAGCGGCGGAGCATGTTGCTTAATTCGAGGCAACGCGAAGAACCTTACCTGGGTTTGACATGCACGGAAAAGCCATAGAGATATGGTGTCCTTCGGGGCTGTGCGCAGGTGGTGCATGGCTGTCGTCAGCTCGTGTCGTGAGATGTTGGGTTAAGTCCCGCAACGAGCGCAACCCTTGTCCTATATTGCCAGCACGTAACGGTGGGGACTTGTAGGAGACTGCCGGGGTCAACTCGGAGGAAGGTGGGGACGACGTCAAGTCATCATGCCCCTTATGCCCAGGGCTGCAAACATGCTACAATGGCCGGTACAAAGGGCTGCGATACCGCGAGGTTGAGCGAATCCCACAAAACCGGTCTCAGTTCGGATTGGAGTCTGCAACTCGACTCCATGAAGTCGGAGTCGCTAGTAATCCCGGATCAGCAATGCCGGGGTGAATACGTTCCCGGGCCTTGTACACACCGCCCGTCACACCACGAAAGTCGGCAACACCCGAAGTCAGTGGCCTAACCCCTCGGGGAAGGAGCTGCCGAAGGTGGGGTTGGCGATTGGGGTGAAGTCGTAACAAGGTAGCCGTACCGGAAGGTGCGGCTGGATCACCTCCTTTCTAAGGAGCAAGAATCTCAGCGATTGGCTGGCCATTAGGCCAGACAATAGTTGAGTGCCTCCCAGTTAAGGCACTCGCTGGTCCGTCTCTTCCGCTTTGAGGAAGCGGTCGCACGGTCAGTTGGCATCTGCAAGATGCCGGCTGGCCTGCACTGCTCCCCAGGGCGCGCTGGAACGCTGGTCGTTCCAACGCCCATGGACTGCCTCTTGAGAATTGCATAGCGAGCACGAGCATCTTTCGTAAGATGCAATAGAAATATGAAACCCAAGCTACTAAGAGCCAACGGTGGATGCCTTGGCACTGACTACCGATGAAGGTCGTGAGCGGCTGCGATAAGCCGCGGGGAGCTGCCTACTAAGCTTCGATCCGCGGATGACCGAATGGGGAAACCCGGCACTCGTAATGGAGTGTCACTGCCGTCTGAACACATAGGACGGCCAGAGGGAACCGGGTGAACTGAAACATCTAAGTAACCCGAGGAAGAAAAAGCAACAGCGACTCCCTGAGTAGCGGCGAGCGAAACGGGAAGAGCCTAAACCCAGATGGTGGAAAGCCTGGCGGCGTTGCCATCTGGGGGTCGTGGGAACCGATGGGGAGAACGCCAGATCTCCCACAGAGTTACAAAGACAGTGAGTAGTGGAATCGCTCTGGAAAGGCGAGCCACAGAGGGTAACGGCCCCGTACACGAAACTCATCTGTCCTCTGATCGGATCTCCCGAGTAGCGCCGGATCCGGGAAAGCCGGCGTGAATCTGCGAGGACCACCTCGTAAGGCTAAGTATAAGTCAGTGACCGATAGTGAACTAGTACCGTGAGGGAAAGGTGAAAAGCACCCCGGGAGGGGAGTGAAATAGTACCTGAAACCGTTGGTTTACAAGCAGTCAGAGTGTCGCCGCCGCAACCATCTTCGGATGACCTCGGCGGTCACGATGGCGTGCCTTTTGAAGAATGAGCCTGCGAGTTACGGTGTGTGGCAAGGTTAACCCGTGAGGGGAAGCCGGAGCGAAAGCGAGTCTGAACAGGGCGTTCAGTCGCATGCTGTAGACCCGAAGCCGAGTGATCTAGCCATGGGCAGTGTGAAGCGGGGGTAAGACCCCGTGGAGGCGCGAACCCACTTCGGTTGAAAACGGAGGGGATGACCTGTGGTTAGGGGTGAAAGGCCAATCAAACTCGGTGATAGCTGGTTCTCCGCGAAATGTATTTAGGTGCAGCGTCGCATGTTCAGCCGTGGAGGTAGAGCACTGGATGGGCTAGGGGCCCCACAAGGTTACTGACCCCAACCAAACTCCGAATGCCACGGTTCCAGAGTGCGGCAGTGAGTCCTCGGGGGATGAGCTTCGATGGACGAAAGGGAAACAGCCCAGACCGCCAGTTAAGGCCCCTAATCCTGTACTAAGTGGTAAACGATGTGGGATTGCCCAGACAGCCAGGAGGTTGGCTTAGAAGCAGCCACCCTTTAAAGAGTGCGTAACAGCTCACTGGTCAAGTGGTCCTGCGCGGACAATGTAACGGGGCTAAGTACAGAGCCGAAACTGCGGATGTCTGTGAAAACAGGCGTGGTAGCGGAGCGTCGATCTCGGAGTGAAGCGCCGGTGTAAACCGTCGTGGACCGTGGTCGAGTGCGAATGCAGGTATGAGTAGCGAGAGAGGGGTGAGAAACCCCTCCACCGGAAGTCCAAGGGTTCCTGGGGAAGGCTAATCCTCCCAGGGTAAGTCGGGAGCTAAGGCGAGGCCGATAGGCGTAGTCGATGCACAACCGGTTGATATTCCGGTACCACCAAGTGCGCGTCCATGCAAAAGCGAGATTGCTAAGAGGATGCCTTGCGCCCCATGAAGGGGCAATAGGTCGAATTGACCCATTTCGTGGCTGCAAGCAATGCGGGGACACAGTAAGGTAAGTGAACCCAGGCGATGGTTGTCCTGGGGTAAGCGTGTAGGAGGAGGACCAGGTAAGTCCGGGCCTCACAACACTCTGAGACGCGACGCCGAGCCGATATAGGTGAAGTCACTGATCCTATGCTGTCGAGAAAAGCCGCTAGCGAGCTCACTCGGTGCCCGTACCCCAAACCAACTCAGGTGGACAGGTAGAGAATACCAAGGTGATTGGGAGAACTATGGTTAAGGAACTCGGCAAATTGCGTCCGTAACTTCGGGAGAAGGACGACTCCAATAGAGTGACGGTCCTTCGCGGCCCGAGCTCGAAGGAGTGGCACAGACCAGGGGGAAGCGACTGTTTACTAAAAACACAGCAGCGTGCTAAGCCGCAAGGCGATGTATACGCTGTGACGCCTGCCCGGTGCTGGAAGGTTACGGGGAAAGGTTAGCCTTCGGGCGAAGCTTTGAACCTAAGCCCCAGTAAACGGCGGCCGTAACTATAACGGTCCTAAGGTAGCGAAATTCCTTGTCGGGTAAGTTCCGACCTGCACGAATGGCGTAACGACTTCCCTGCTGTCTCAACCATAGACCCAGCGAAATTGAAGTACGAGTAAAGATGCTCGTTAGCTGCAGAAGGACGGAAAGACCCCGTGCACCTTTACTACAGTCTGGTATTGGTTTTTGGTATAGGTTGTGTAGGATAGGTGGGAGACTTGGAAGCGAGGGCGCTAGCTCTCGTGGAGTCAACCTTGAAATACCACCCTCCCTATGCTGGGAATCTAACCTAGATCCGTAATCCGGATTAGGTACAGTGCCAGATGGGTAGTTTGACTGGGGCGGTCGCCTCCTAAAAAGTAACGGAGGCGCCCAAAGGTTCCCTCAGCCTGGTCGGCCATCAGGCGTTGAGTGCAATGACACAAGGGAGCTTGACTGCGAGACGTACATGTCGAGCAGGTGCGAAAGCAGGGCATAGTGATCCGGCGGTTGCGTGTGGAAGCGCCGTCGCTCAACGGATAAAAGGTACGCCGGGGATAACAGGCTCATCTTCCCCAAGAGTCCATATCGACGGGAAGGTTTGGCACCTCGATGTCGGCTCATCGCATCCTGGGGCTGAAGCAGGTCCCAAGGGTTGGGCTGTTCGCCCATTAAAGCGGTACGCGAGCTGGGTTTAGAACGTCGTGAGACAGTTCGGTCCCTATCCTCTGCAGCCGAAAGAGACTTGAGGAAAGCTGTCCCTAGTACGAGAGGACCGGGACGGACGCAGCTCTCGTGTGCCAGTTGTTCCGCCAGGAGCATGGCTGGTTGGCGACCTGCGGAAGGGATAACCGCTGAAAGCATCTAAGCGGGAAGCCTGTTCCGAGATGAGGTCTCTCACCGGATTAACCGGGTAAGGCCCGTGGCAGAACACCACGTTGATAGGCCGGAAGTGTACGCACGGTGACGTGTTTAGCTGACCGGTACTAATCGGCCGAGGGCTTGGTTCAATTTCGCATCGAGCGGTCGGTGCTCGTGCTCGCTATGGAGTTCGTCAAGAGGCGTTCCCCTGCTTCAGGGTCCGCTCTTAGGACAACAGGTTTCGGTGGCGATAGCGGCGGGGTCACACCCGTTCCCATTCCGAACACGGAAGTTAAGCCCGCCTGCGCCGATGGTACTTGGGCGGAGACGCCCTGGGAGAGTAGGACGCCGCCGGATTTCGCCGACCAGAAGGCCCCGCTCATTAGAGCCGGGGCCTTCTGGCATTTTCGCGGGCCGCGGGCGGAGCTGCCCGCCTCGAAAGGGTCTTCTGGCGTTGTCGGGGTGCGGGTAGGCTCCGCTCATGCCGCGCAGGAGCGACAGGTCGCGTCGCTCGCCGTCGGCGCGTGAGAGGAAGCAGCGCCAGCGCGTCCCGCTGCCGCGGGTGCCGCACCGCGCGCCGGATCCTCACTCCGAGTTCGTGCGTGTTCTGGGCCCGGAACGCGGCAAGAGCGGGGTGCGGCGCTTCGAGGCTGCGGCCAAGGCCTTTCGCGCCGAGCGGTTCAAAGACGCTCTTCCGCTGCTTACCCGGCTGGCCCGGGACGCCCCGGAGATCGCCGATGTGCGGGAGCTTTACGGCTTGGTGCTGTACCGGTTGGGCCGGTTCAACGCCGCCATGGCCGAGCTCGAGTTCTTCCGCGAGCTGAGCGGGTCGGTGGAGCAGCACCCAGTCCTGGCCGACTGCCACCGCGCCCTGGGCCGCTGGGCCGATGTCGAAGCTCTGTGGCGCGAGCTCGGCGCTGCGTCGCCGTCGGCGGACCTGGTGAACGAGGGACGTCTCGTGCTAGCTGGCGCAAAGGCAGACCGGGGAGAGCTGCAGGCGGCCATCCGTGTGCTGGAGCAGGACTGGCGGCTGCCGTCGCGACCCCGTGACCACCACTTGCGGCGTGCCTACGCCCTGGCTGACCTGTACGAGAGGGCCGGTCGCTCGCCCCGGGCCCGGGAGCTGTTCCGCTGGGTTGGGACCCACGACCCGCGCCTGGCCGACGTGTCCGAACGGGTCCGCGCCCTTTCCTGAGGGCGTTCTCATGAGGTCCCTCCGGGTTGGCACGGATAGTGCACTTGCTGCTGTCTTGCCAGCATCAGATGGCGGCGGCGTACACCGGGGCGAAGAGCGCCTCCATATCGCGGCGGGTTTTCACTGCGTCGCTGGTCTCGTCGACCTTCACGTCGGCCCAGGTGACGACTTGGCCTTTGGGCACGTCGTTGACCAGAGGTACCTTGTGGGCAAGGCCGATCGGCAGGGCGCCCATGGCGAGGCTGTCGCCTGCTGGCATCAGCCGACCCCAGACAGTGAAGCCCCCCTCGCCGTCGAGGCACTCGCCGGCCTCGAGGTGCCGCTTGGCCACAGTCACTGCATCGCCGTGAAACCCGGTGGGTGTCCCAGTCGGTTCGCCGCGCAGGGCAGCGCTCAAGACTGACACGCCAACCTCCAGTCCAATCAGATGGTAGGGCTTGTAGGTCGCGCTGTAGCGGCCACCGCGGTCGGTCATGAGGCCGTACTCGGCAAAGCAGCGCGCGGTGTAGTCGCTGGGCGCCTCGAAGACCACGTAGACACCCCAGCGCAGATCGCGTTCGACCGGCTCGCCGTTTCGATGGAGTGAGGAGATCACCTCCACTTGGCCCTTGTGGTGCAGTGTGCCGCCCTCGGCACGCGGTCGCAGGACCTGTGCGAGCTGGTCAGTGCCCGCCGGCGGGAATCCGAGTCCGCTCGGCGCCGGCATCAGGCTAGTGGCATTGGACACCGCGGCCATCTCGATCGCTGATTTTGTGCCGTCGAGGAATGAGTTGAACATCTGCGGGTTCATGCCGCCTTCGGCGGCGCGCTCGGGCGCGATGCCGTAGCGGTCCCACACCGTGTCGGGCGTGGAATCGTGGAAGCTCGGCAGGTACTTGGTGCCCTTGCCGGCTGCGACGACACCGAGGCCCGCGGCTTGCGCCCAATCGACCATCTCGCATATCAGCGCTGGCTGGTCACCATAGGCCATCGAGTAGACCAGCCCGGCCTTGCGCGCCTCCTCGGCCAGCAGCGGGCCCGCCAGGACGTCGGCTTCGACATTGGCCATGACGATGTGCTTGCCGTTGGCGATGGCGGCGCGGGCGTGCGCCAGGCCGGCCGGGGGGTTGCCGGTCGCGTCGATCACGACCTCCAGACCGTCGGCGGCGATCAGCTCGAAGGCATCGTCGGTCAGATGGATCGTTCGCTGCGCCCGCGCGGCCGAAGGCGAATAGGCCCACCCGGCCTCCTCGGGCCAGCCGGTCCCCGCCAGGGCGGCGCGGGCACGGTCCGGATCGAGGTCGGCGATGGCCACCACACGGAGGCCTGGGGTGGTCCTGGCTTGGGCCAGGAACATCGAGCCGAACTTACCGGCTCCGATCAGGCCGACGGTGACGGGTTGGCCCTCAGCGGTGCGCTCCTGCAGTAGCCGGAAGAGATTCATGCTGTCTGTCCAAACTGTGTTCGTGTGCGTACGGGTCGGGAGTCGAGTCCTCCTGGCGCACCAACTCTTCGAGGCAGTCGTCGGCCAACGGCTCGATCGGCGCGAAGTCGCGTAGGGCCCGCCACTCCGCGCGTTGGAACCTGCGGATGTGGTTCGAAACCTCACAAAGGCTCAGGTAGACGATCACCCGGCTCCAGGGGCTGACGTTCGGCGGGCTGGCGTGTGCCAGGTTGGAGTGAAACATCAGCATGCAGCCGGCCTTGCCGGTCGGCGCGACCAGGCCGCCCCTCTCGGCCTGCTCGCGGACGGTCTCACGGTCCAGGCACCAGAGCGGATAGGACGTGGTCTCCAGATCGTGGCCGGCCTCAAGCACGCCGAACCTGTGGCTGCCCGGAATGAGGATCAGCGGGCCGTTGGCCGCAGTCACGTCGTCGAGGAAGACAGCGATGTTCATAGCGCGCGGCTCGGGCATGTCGTCGTCGCGCTGCCAGGTGCCGTAGTCTTGGTGCCACTGCCAGACCGCGCCGTCAAAGGCTGCCTTCGCGTTGATCTTGAACTGGTGCATGTACACCTGGCCGTCGAGGACTTGGATCACCGGCTCCAGGAGCCGAGGGTGCGCGGCGAGGCGCCGGTACGCCTCGTTGTAGCGGTGGGCGGCGAAGGCGCTGCGCGGTGCTCCGTTGTCCTCGCGCCAGACCTCCTCTCGTTGCATTGCGAAGCAGGTGTCGGCCTCGCGGCGCAGCAGCGCCGCTTCCGCGGCCGAGAAGACGTTGGGCAGGAACAGATAGCCCGCCTCGTCGAATTCCCGGAGTTGGTCGTCGTTGAGCCTCATCGCTCGTCTCCCTGGATTCGGGGGGTCGTGATCTCGTTACCGGCCCCTGCGGTCTCAGGCGGTAACGCTGAGCCGCGCTCTCGGCGTGGCGCTGGCTCCGACTTCTGTTGGAGGGCGCGTTGCCGACACGGTCGTCGCAACGACGCTAGCGCACGCGTCCGGGCCCGGCTCGCGGTCCTTGCATCGCGAGATCGCCCGCACCCTCATACAGCACCGAAGCTGGCGGGGCGACCCACGGCGAGCAGCGGGTGCTGGGTTGCCGAGCGGAAGAACTTGTTGCCCCCGCGGCGGCTGCCTGATCCCTTGCCTGGCCGGCACGATGCCCGGCCGGTCCGTCTTGGCCGGAGGTGCGATCGTGGCGCAGACATCCCACGCGAGGGCGTTCGCATCGGGTCCGCGCCCTTAGCTGACCGGGGGCGCTACGGTGGCGGCACGCGGGCGCGGACGGTCCGGGCGGGTCGGCCAGGCGCACGTGACCCACCACCGATCAGGAGTTCTTCCGTGGACATTCACACACTGCTCGGCGACGCTGCCGAGTCACTGCTCGACCACGAGTGCAAGGGCTTCGAGCGCGAGGCCCTGACACTGCCGGGCCCCGACTTCGTAGACCGGGTCCTCTCCGCCAGCGACCGCTCACCGCAGGTGCTGCGCAGCATCCAGTCGCTGTTCGGTAGCGGCCGGCTGGCCGGCACCGGCTACGTGTCGATTCTTCCCGTCGATCAGGGAATCGAGCACTCCGGAGCGGCCTCGTTCGCGCCCAATCCGGCTTACTTCGACCCGCTGCGCATCGTGGAGCTGGCCATCGAGGGGGGCTGCAACGCGGTGGCCAGCACCTTCGGCGTGCTGGGAATGGCGTCGCGCCGCTACGCCCACCGGATCCCGTTCATCGTCAAGATCAACCACAATGAGCTGCTGAGCTATCCCGAGTCCCACGCCCAGGTGATGTTCGGCTCGGTGGAGCAGGCATGGGATCTCGGCGCGGCCGGTGTTGGCGCCACCATCTACTTCGGCTCCGAGAACGCCCGTCGCCAGATCGGCGAGGTCTCCGAGGCGTTCGCGGCCGCCCACGAGCTGGGCATGTTCACCGTGCTGTGGTGCTACCTGCGAAACCCGGCGTTCAAGGTGGACGGCACCGACTACCACGCCTCCGCCGACCTCACCGGGCAGGCCAACCACCTGGGTGTCACCATCGAGGCCGACATCATCAAGCAGAAACTGCCCGAAAACAACGATGGCTATCGGGCCGTCGGCTTCGGGAAGACCCACGACCTCGTCTACGACCAGCTCACCAGCGATCACCCCATCGACCTGTGTCGCTACCAGGTCGCCAACTGCTACATGGGCCGGGTCGGCCTGATCAACAGCGGCGGAGCTTCCTCGGGCGCCAGCGATCTGGCTGAGGCGGTCACCACCGCGGTGATCAACAAGCGGGCCGGAGGCACCGGACTCATATCGGGTCGCAAGGCCTTCCAGCGGCCCATGGTCGAAGGCGTCGAGCTGCTCAACGCCATCCAGAACGTGTACCTCGACGACTCCATCACGGTGGCCTGACCCAACCGACCTGGAACCTGCAAATGAACCAGCCAAGAGGCCGAGCGGGTAGGCCGCAAGTGACGCGGGTGCTGCGAGGGCTGAGCGAGGCCGTGGCCCGAGCGGCCCGCGAGCGCAGCGAACAAGAGCGGAACTCACGTATCGTCGCCGGCCACGGTATACCGGCTAGGGTGACCCCGGCGGGCTGGACACGGCGGGCCTCTACCGCGGGTCGAGACGATCGCTGGCGCATAGCCGGCGCAAAGGAGCATCTGTGACCGACACTGCGGAGCGGGCTAACGAGGTCCGTAGAGCCGACGGCATCGTCCTTCGCTTCGCGGGCGACTCCGGTGACGGCATGCAGCTCACCGGTGACCGGTTCACGTCGGCCAGCGCCCTGTTCGGCAACGATCTCGCCACTCTGCCGGAGTTCCCTGCGGAGATCAGGGCCCCGGCCGGCACGCTGGCCGGCGTCTCATCGTTCCAGGTCCACATCTCGGACCACGACATCACCACGCCCGGAGACGCCCCCACGGTGCTGGTGGCCATGAACCCGGCCGCGCTGCGCTCCGATCTGGCGCTGGTGAAGCCCGGTGGCACCGTCATCGTCAACGCCGACGCTTTCAACGAGCGCAACCTGGCCAAGGCCGGATACCGGTCCAACCCCCTGGAAGACGGCAGCCTGGATGGCTACACGTTGGTCACCGCGCCCATGACCGACCTGACCAAGCGGGCCTGCCAGGACCTGGGGGTCAAGCCCCGCGAAGCCGAGCGCTCCAAGAACTTCTTCGCGCTGGGGCTGGTGTCGTGGCTGTACTCCCGTCCCACCAAGCCCACCGCCGACTGGATCGACGGCAAGTTCGCGGGACGTGACACGGTGATCGCGGCCAACAAGGCCGCCTTCGCGGCGGGCCACGCCTTCGGCGAGACCGCCGAGCTGGGTGCGAGCCGTCTGATGGTCGCCCCCGCGGCGCTCGATCCCGGCACCTACACCAACATCAACGGCAACACCGCGCTGTCGTGGGGACTCATCGCCGCCTCCCAGCAGGCCGGGATACCGCTGTTCCTGGGGTCCTACCCGATCACCCCGGCCAGCGACATCCTCCACGAACTGGCCCGGCACAAGAACTTCGGGGTGCGCACCCTGCAGGCCGAGGATGAGATCGCCGCGGTGGGAGCGGCCCTCGGCGCGGCCTACGGGGGCCACATCGGCGTCACCGCCACATCGGGGCCGGGCATGGCCCTCAAGGCCGAGACGGTGGGTCTGGCCGTGAGCCTGGAGGTGCCGCTGGTGGTCATCGACATCCAGCGGGGCGGCCCCTCGACCGGCTTGCCCACCAAGACCGAGGCCGCCGACCTGCTGATGGCCATGTACGGGCGCCACGGCGAGGCACCGCTGCCAATAGTCGCGGCCCAGAGCCCGTCCGACTGCTTCTTCGCCGCCATCGAGGCAGTCCGTCTCGCGGTCGAGCACCGCACACCGGTGATCCTGCTCTCCGACGGCTACCTGGCCAACAGCAGCGAGCCGTGGCGCATCCCCGACGTCGAGCAGCTTGGCTCCATAACCGTCGATTTCGCCTCCAAGCCCAACCACGTCAACGACGAGGGTGAGGCCGTCTTCTGGCCCTTCCAGCGCGACGAGCGGCTGGTCCGGCCCTGGGCCATTCCGGGCACGCCCGACCTGATGCACCGCATCGGCGGCATCGAGAAGGAGGACGGCAGCGGCAACATCAGCTACGAGCCCGACAACCATCAGGCCATGGTGCGGCTGCGGGCGGAGCGGATCGCTCTGATCGCCGACCACATCCCGCCAGCCGCCGTCGAGGGAGACCCGGACGCGGCTGTGGCCGTGGTGGCCTGGGGTTCGACGTGGGGCGCCGTCACCGGTGCACGCCGACGACTCGAGTCGGCCGGCCATCGCCTGGCCCACATCCACCTACGCCATCTGAACCCGCTGCCCGCCAACCTCGGCGAGCTGCTCGCGTCCTTCGAGCGCGTTGTCGTGCCGGAGATGAACACGGGGCAGCTCTGCCGGATGCTGCGGGCCGAGTACCTCGTCGACGCCAAATCGGTGACCAAGGTCTCGGGCCAGCCCTTCACCGCAGCCGAGCTGGTGGAGGCGTTCTGGGAGGAGATCGAGGCCGCGGGGGAGCCGCCGGCATCATCCGGTGGCATCGAGGCCGCGGGGGCGCAGCGATGACTGACGTGCCGGTGACCACCCGCAAGGACTGGACCACCGACCAGGAGGTCCGCTGGTGCCCGGGTTGCGGCGACTACTCGATCCTCACCGCCATGCAACTGCTCATGCCGGAGCTGGACGTGCGGCGCGAGGACACGGTTTTCGTGTCGGGGATCGGCTGCGCGGCCCGGTTCCCGTACTACATGAACACCTACGGCCTGCACGCCATCCACGGGCGTTCCCCGGCGGTGGCCACCGGCCTGGCCATGGCCCGGGGCGACCTGCACGTGTGGGTGGTGGGCGGCGACGGCGACATGATGTCGATCGGCGGCAACCACCTGATCCACGCACTGCGCCGCAACGTGAACCTGAACATCCTGCTGTTCAACAACCAGATCTACGGGCTGACCAAGGGGCAGTACTCGCCCACAAGCGAGCGGGGCAAGGTGACCAAGTCCACGCCCCACGGCTCGGTGGAGCAGCCCTTCAACGCGGTGTCGCTGGCGCTGGGGGCGGAGGCGTCGTTCGTGGCCCGCACCCACGACATGGACCGGGGCCACATGCAGGAGATGTTCCGGCGGGCCCACGACCACCCCGGGGCGGCGTTGGTGGAGGTCTTCCAGAACTGCAACGTGTTCAACGACGGCGCCTTCGCAGCCATCACCAAGCGTGACGCCCGCGAGTCGATGTTGATCGACCTGCGCCACGGCGAGCCGGTGCGCTTCGGAGCCGACGGCGAGTTCGGCGTGGTGATCGATGACGGCAGGGCCCGGGCGGTTGCGGTGGCCGACGTGGGCGTCGATGCCCTAGTGGTGCACGACGAGACCGATCCCGACCCCTCGGTGGCGTTCGCGCTGAGCCGCTTGGCCAACACCAACGACGTGCCTACGCCCATAGGGGTCTTCCGGGCCGTCGACCGCTCAGAGTACGGCTCGGCGGTCACCTCGCAGATAGCCGCCTCGCAGGCCAAGGCTGGCCCCGGCGACCTGCACAAGCTCCTGCACTCCCGCCCCACCTGGCAAGTCGCCTAAGAGGCCGAGCGTGTAGGCGGCAATTCGCGAGGATTCTGGCGGGGCGCTCAGCGAGGCCGCCGCCCGAGCGGCCCGTGAGCGCAGCGAACAAGAGCGGGAAACATGACGCTGCACCGCGAGGCGCCATCACCCACCCGCTCAAGTCGCCTGAGGCCCGCCGCGGTCAGGGACTAGCCGCCGCTCACGAATTGGTTGCCGTCGATCTCGGCGGTGGAGTGGAACTGCAACATGATGGGATCCTGCGAGCCGGTAACAGTGTTGTCGGTGACCTCGGCGTGCGACATGTCGGTGACGAGGATCCCGTAGCGGGGCGCACCGTCGACGGTGTTCTCGCGCACGTCGGCGATCGACATCTCGTTCACCGCCAGGCCGGCCCTGGTGCCGCCCCGCACGGTGTTGCCACTCACCTCGGCGTGGGCGAAGTTCACCGCGATGCCGTAGGCGCCGTCCACCTCGATCACGTTGCCGGAGATCACCGACGGCGGGCGCGCGATGGCGTTGGCAACGTGGATGCCGACGACGTACGGGCCGCTCGCGTCGCGGATCTCGTTGCCGACGATCTCCGCGGACGCGTTGACGACGTGGATGCCGCGATAGCCGGCGCCGACGATCTCGTTTCCGACGATGCGTATCTCGTCTCCGCCCCGCGCCGAGATGGCGGTGCCTTCAGACCGAATCGTGAATCCCTCGACGGTCACGCCGCTGGCGTCTACCACCGAGACCTGCCCTGTCAGATGCACGCCGCCGGGCTCGGCGACGAGCGTCATCGGCCGGTCGATGGTGATGCTCTCGACGTAGTTGCCGGCCGGGATCCGGACCGTGGCCCCTGTCGGCGCTGCGGCGACGGCCTCGGCGATCGTCTCGTAAGACTGGCCGGGCGACGACCCGCTGCAGGCGATCACGACGACGACGAGCGCTGCCAGCGGTGCAGTTCGTCGCACCTCGGATCAGCCCTTGACCGCGCCCGCGGTTATCCCGCGAACGAAGAACCGCTGCAGCGTGAAGAAGACGATGATCGGCACGACCATGGAGATAAACGCGCCGGCGGCCAGCAGGTTGAACTCGTTGCCGTACTGGCCCAGCAGGTTCCGGATGCCGACGGTGAGCGGGAATTTGTCGGGTGTCTGAAGGAAGACGATGGCGTTCATCAGGTCGTTCCACACCCACACGAATTGGAAGATTGCCAGCGCCGCGATGGCGGGCATCGACAGCGGCAGGATCATCTTGGTGAAGATCCGCAGCTCCGACGCGCCGTCGACTCGGGCCGCCTCGATGAGGTCGCGGGGGATGTCGGCCATGAAGTTCCGCAGCAGGAAGATGGCGAACGGCAGGCCGTAGGCGGTGTGGGCGAGCCAGATGCCGGTGAAGCTGCCGGTGATGTCGAGGCTGTTGAAGATCTTCAGCACCGGCACCCAGGTGACTTGCAGCGGCACTATCAGCAAGGTGACGACGCCCAGGAATATCCAGTCGCGGTATCGGAAGTCGAGCCAGGCGAATGCGTAGGCGGCGAGGGCCGCGAGGATGATCGGAAAGATCGTGCCCGGTATCGAGATGATCACCGTGTTGACGAAGTTGTTCGAGAAGCCGGGCGGGGGGAGGCCCGAGGAGTTCAGGACCTGGTCGTAGTTGTCCAGCGTGAAGCCGCCCTCCCACAACTCCCACCAGCCGTGCTGGGAGCTGGCCGCCCGGGTACGAAACGACGTGATCAGCAGACCCAGCGACGGAATGAGCCACAGCAGCGCGACCACGATCACCACGACGCGAACGCCGCTGCGGGTGACGACGTGGGTGAGCCGGCCCGAGAGCGTCGTCGGAATCCTGGTAGCGACGCCAGAGCGCGCGGCCACGGCGTTCACCGGGCGTCGCCTTGGCGCGTGTGGCGCACCTTGGGCCGCACGCGGGCCCGAGATGCAATGTGAAGCGTCATCGGGCGTCCGCCTGACGGATCTGGCGCATCTGCCACCACATCATCGGCACCATCAGGATCAGCAACAGCACGGCGGCGGCGGAGCCGTAGCCAGCCTTGTTGTTGGTGAAGATCTCCCAGTACACCGTGAACCCGACGATGCGGCTGCTGAAGCCGGGCCCGCCGCCGCTCATCACGAGGACCAGGTCGATGGCTTTGAGCGCGTTGATGATCATCGTCACGGCGACCACGATCAGCGGTCCCTTCATCTGCGGCAGCGACACGCGCCAGAACGTCTGCCATGCGTTGGCGCCGTCGATGGACGCGGCCTCGTGCACCGCTTCGGGAAGCGCCTTGTAGGCCGCGGCCAGGATGGTCATCGCCAGCGAAGTCCACACCCAGATCCCGGCCACGATGATGGCGAGGTTCACGGTGTTCTCCTGGCCCAGCCACGCGTAGGGGTCGAGCCCGAGCGCCTGGCGGACCGCGTTCAACACGCCGATGTTGGGGTTGGTCGCGTAGACCAGCCGGAACACGACCGACGCGGCGGTGAACGAGATCACCAGTGGCAGGAACACGATCGCCTTGGACAGCCTCTCGTAGCGCACCTTGTCGGCGAGCACGGCCACCAACAGGCCCATGGCGATGACGCCGCCGGTGAACAGGACCACCCACACGGCGCTGTTGAACAGTGCCGACCAGGCCGGCCACTCCGTCTTCAAGAAGGCGGGGTCGTCGGTCAGCAGGCGCTGGTAGTTGTCCAGCCCCACGAACTCGCGGGTGGGCCTGATGATCGAACCCTTGTACAGGCTGTAGTGGATGGTCCTGATGACCGGCCACACCAGGAACACCCCGAGCAGCGCCAGAGAGGGGAGAACCCAGATCCACCCCTTCCACCGGATTTCTCTTTGCGGCCCGAGCTCCGGCGGCGCGGTACTCCCCGCCGCCGGAGCTGTGGCTGCGGTCACGCCATTAATAGGCGCCGCCCGCTGCAGTCTCGATGAACTCCAGCGGACCGTCGATGTCGTCGGGGTCGGCGATGAAGTCCTGCAGTGCGGTGAACATCGCGTCGCCGCCGACCGCCCCGGGCGCGAGGTCTGAGCCGTCGAACACGAAGATCGATGCGGCCTTGATCTGCGCGGCCTCGAGCTTCGTCAACTCGTCGCTGAAGAGATCGGCCGACACGCCCTGGTTCGGCGTGATCCGGGCGCCCGCTTCCACGGTGGCCCATATCTCGTTCGCCTCCGGCGTGGCCATGAACTCGAGGAAGGCGCGCACCTCGGGGCTGTTGACCAGTCCGACCGCGAAATCGCCGCCGCCTACGACCGGCTTGCCCCACTGCGGGTCGATCTCGGGGAACTCGAAGAACGAGTAGTCGGTGCCGCTCACGAGGTCCGGGAAGTTGTCCCGGGCGAAGTTCCCCATGAACCCGCCCTCGTAGTACAGCTCGGCATCGCCGGCCAGCACGAGATCCCATGCGTCGATGAATCCGGTGGAGTTGGCGCCGGCCGCCCCGCCGACGAGGCGCTCGTCGGTCGGCGCGATGAGGTCGCGGAACCGCTCCATGGTCTCGACCACGGTCGGGTCGGTCCACGAGACCTCGTGGGTGACGAACAGCTGGTTGTACATCTCCGGGCCGGCGACCCTGACGTAGAGGTTCTCGAACCAGTCGGTGAGCGTCCATCCGTCCATGCCGCCGACCGACAGCGGTACCTGGCCGTTGTCTACGTAGGCGGTGACGATGCCCAGCAACTCGTCGAACGTGTCGGGCGTGTCGTGCCCGAGGGCCTCCAGCGACGCCGGCTTGTACCAGACCGTGCTCTTCGAGTTCGACGCGGTCAGCAGGCCGTACAGCTCTCCGTTGAACGTCCCCAGGTCGAGGACGCCCTGCGCGTAGTTGGCGTTGACGCCGCTCATGTCGACGCCGAGGTCGGCGAACGAGAACGCGACGCCGTCGTCGACGAACTGCTGCACGATGCCGGGCCGCGGGATCAGAGCGACGTCGGGCGGGTTGCCGCCGGCGATGCGCGTCGGCAGCACGGTCGGCAGGTCGCGCTCGCTGGTGTAGCTCACCGGTATCCCGGTGGCCTCGGTGAAGGCGTCCAACACCTCGAGGAAGCCGGCCTGTTCGGCGTCGCCCCACGAGGCCATGACCTCTATCTCTTCACCTCCAGCGGCCGGTGCCTCGGTGGTGGGCGGCTCCTCGACGGCTGGGGCCTCGGTGGTGGGTGCCTCTTCGACGGCCGGTTCCGGCTCGCTGTCGTCGTCGCCGCAAGCGGCGGCCATCAAGGCGACGGCTAACAGCGGTGTCAGCCATCGCCACATTGTCTTGGTATTGCGCATCTTGTTCCCCTCCTGGTAACTGGGCGCTATCTGCACCCTAGGGTGGCGGCGGAGTCGACGCCAACGCTGCGTCCTCCGGGTTCAGTCCCCCGGGTTCATTCGTCCCGCGCGGCACGGTGCGGCTGGAGTTTTGGGCGCCGACGGGGTGCTCCTGGCTGTGCTCCCGGTAGCGCCCCACGCGGGCCACATGGCCCGGCACGGCACTCCGAAGTCACTCCTCGGTGGCGATGGTGTTGGGGCGCACCCACGCGTAGGGAGGCTCCAGCATGCGGCGCTCCTCAGGCGTCCAATCGTCGGTGGCTGCGTGGAACGGTTGGGGGTAGGCGCCGCCGGGGTGCTCCCGGCCGTCCTCCCGGTAGCGCCCGACGAAGGCCATGTGGCCCGGCATGTACCGGTAGAACAGGGCCCGGCGCTCGTGCTCCGCGGTCCACGGCAGCGTGCCGTGGGTGAGGGCCTCGGTGAAGATGAGAGCCGAGCCGGCCTTCAGCGGAACGGTGTGGATCCACGGCCCGGGATCGGCGAGGGACTTGAAGCTGTCGGGGCAGGAGAATCCACTCTTGTGGCTTCCGGGCAGGGCGCAGAACCCACCGTCGGGCTCGCTGACGTCACAGAGCGTGTACTGGACGACCACCAGCCCGCACTGGATCCGTCCCTGCGCAGCGTCGTAGGCGATGGCGGAGTCCCACGGTGTGGCGCCGCCGTGCAGCCCGAACGGGGTGCCTCCGGCCCGCATGACCATGGCGTGGCCGTGGTCATAGCGGAACCGGGGTCCCAGGATCTCGGCCAGGTGGGGCACGATGCGCCGGTGGGCGATGAGGCTCCGGAACGGTTTGGCCCACATGTGCAGCGGGCCGGCGGAGATCTGGTGCTCGTCGTTCTGCCAGAAGTCGAAGGACAAGTCCTCGCCTCTGGGTCGGTTCCAGATGTCGTAGGCGTCGAGCAGGCCGTCGAGCTCGTCGAGTTCCTCAGGCCCCAGGACGTCCTCGATGACGAGATAACCCTGGAGGTCGAACAGGTAGCGCTCCTCCTCGGTCATGCTGCCTCCCCGTCCGCTCGCTCGCCAGCTGCAGTCGCGCTTGTGAACTGTACTTCACACTCTTGGACGCAGACCGGGGCCGCCTATCGGTTCGGCCTCTGGGCGAACGTGTCCGGGCGCTCCGAGACGTAGGGCGGCTCGAGGAGGCGCCGCAGCTCGGGAGTGAGGTCGCTCTCGGCTGCATCGGAGGGGAGCGGGTAGGCCCAGTCGGGCTGCTCGGCGCCGTCTTGCCGGTAGCGGCCGACGAAGGCCATGTTGCACGGCGTGTACCGGTAGAGGAGGGCCCGGCGCTCGTGCTCGGCGGTCCACGGGAGGGTGCCGTGGGTGAGGGCCTCCGTGAAGATGATGGCCGAGCCGGCCCGGTGCGGAACGTGCCCGAGCAGAGGCCTGCAGTCCTCGGGGTCCAGGAGGCCCTTGGGGCGGGGGAAGCCGCTCTTGTGGCTGCCCGGCACGACCACGAAGCCCCCGTCGTCGGGGCCGACGTCGCACAGCGCGTAGGCGACCACGGTGAGGCCGCAATGGATCGAGCCGTCCGCGACGCGGTAGAAGCCGATCGGATCTGACGGGGTGCCCCCGCCGTGCAGCTCGAGCGAGCCGCTTCCCCTGCGCATGAACATGGCCTGGCCATGGTCGTAGCGGAACCGCGGGCCGAGGATCTCCTGGAGATAGCCGGCCATCCGCGGGTGGCCGAGCAGGTCGAGGAAGGGCTTGCCCCAACAGTGGGGCGGGCTGACGTGGAAGAAGAGCTTGTCAAAGGTCTCGTAGTCGAGGGGAGCGTCGCGGCCTCGGGGCTGGTTCCACAGGTCGCGGGAGTCCAGCAGGTCGTTGAGCCGTTGGACCTCGGCGGGATTGAGCACATTCTCCACCACGAGATAGCCCTGGAGGTCGAACAGGTAGCGCTCCTCCTCGGTCATGCCGCCCTCGATGGTGGCTGTCGAGCCTCCCTGCAATGTCGCGGCACGGACCACAGGCCCATGATCGACAGCATCGTCTTGCGCGGCTTCCACAGGCATCGAACCTACTTGGCCCGTGCCTCTCGTGTGCCACCGCGGTCGGGGCTTCCTGTCGCCGTATGCTGGCACGACTGCGATACTCGCGGTGTTGGCAAGTGGGGGTGAGTCCAGCGGCGACCACGGATGGCCATCTGGATTTCGTTCCTGTCAAGTCCGCTGATCGGGTCCTGACGCTCATCGAGTTGCTGACCGAGCATCGCGGGGGCCTGACCTTCGCGCAGCTTCAGGAGATCACGGGCTGGCCCCGGAGCAGCCTGCACGGGCTGGTCCGCACCATGTCGGAGCGGCACCATGTGGAGTTCGATCCCCACAGCCAGGTGTACCGGGTCGGTGTGCGCATCTGGGAGGCGGGCCAGGCCTTCAACTCCCAGATCGAGATCACCCAGCTCTCCATGCCCTACCTCGAGGAGGCCCGCGACCGTCTTTCCGAGACGATCCAGCTGGCCGTGCTGGAGGGTATCGAGAACATCTACGTCGCCAAGGTGGAGGCCAGCCACCCCCTGAGGCTGGCCTCGTATGTGGGGGCCCGGCTCCCGTCCTACGCCACCGGCATCGGCAAGGTCCTCCTGGCCGGCCTCAGCGAGCAGGAGCTGGACCGGCGACTGGCCGATGTGGAGTTCGTCCCGTACACGGGCACGACGATCTGCAGCATGGACAAGCTGCGGAGCGTGTTGCGAGAGGCCCGAGTCCAGGGCTTCGCGGTGGACAACGAGGAGTACACCGTAGGGGTGCGCTGCTACGCGGTGCCGGTCCGGGACCATTCTGGTGACGTGACCGCGGCCATCAGCACCTCGATTCCCTCGGCCCGGGTCTCAGACGGGATCTCCCAGCGCGCCCTCGACGTGCTCGGAGACACCGCCGGCCGCATCTCGGCCAAACTCGGCTACCGGGTCCGCTCCGCAGTCTGAGACCGGGGGTCAGATCACGGCCGAGCCCATCTCGAATGGGTCGTCCGTCAGGTTCGTCCATGACTTGAGTCGCGCCCGGTGCTCGGCCAGGACGTGGTCGTGGCTGGCCGAGCGGGCCAGGTTGACCGTCTCGGAAGGATCCCTCTCCAGATCGAACAGCATCTCGGGATCGGTGCCCGCGCTGAAGGCCATGTACTTGTAGCGGCGCGTCCGCAGCATCCGGCCCTTGAGCTCCATCCTGAAGGGGTCGGGCTGCAACTCGGCGACGACGAAGTCGCGGCCGTCCATCCTGGGATCGTCGATCACGGGCCTCAGGGACCCTCCGGCCAAGCCCTCGGGCGCCGCGACCTCGGCGTAGTCGCACAGCGTCGGGACGATGTCGATGCCGGAGACGAGATGGGACCGGTCGAACCGCTCCGCGGGGATCACCCCCGGCCATCGCAGCACGAGGGGGACCGTAACCGGCTCCTCGTAGAGCATCTGCTTGGTGGCCCAGCGGTGGGCGGCCACCCCCTCCCCGTGGTCGCTGGTCAAGGCCACCAGCGTGGTGTCGGAGATTCCGGCGTCGGAGATCGCGTTCAGCACGCGGCCGATCTGGACGTCGACAAGATCGACCAGCCGGTCGTACGCGCAGAGGTACCGCCGCCAGTGCCGCTCGTCCCAGCTGTCGGTCCAGCGAAGCTCGGTCCAGCCGTAGTTGGGTATCACCGCCTCCTGCTTGCGCATCCACCGCACGAACTCGGGCTCGTCCGCGACCGCGTCGAAGTTCTCGGGCAGTTCGGGCAGCGGAGCGTCCTCGGGCACCCAGGGCAGCAGATCGTGGTCGCGGTCCATGATCCAGAAGCAGATGTCGTGGGGGTTGTACAGGGAGACGGCCAGCAGGAACGGCCGGGTCCGGTTCCCGGCCAGATAGCGGACGGCCGCGTCGGTGATGTCGGCGTCCATGGACGCTCCGAGGTCCCGGTACGACTTCCGTTGCCACTTGAGGTTCAGGAAGCCCGCGATGGCGTCGGGCTCGGGCGGGAACGACTCGGGCAGGTTCCACTTGCCGGCCCAGACCGTCTCGTAGCCGGCGCCGGAGAAGATCTCCCCAAGGTTGGCAATGCCGTCGCGTATGGGCAGATCGTTGATGTCCACCCCTGCGGTGTGGGGCATCTGTCCGGTGACGATGCTGGCCCGGCCCGGGCTGCACAGAGGCGACGAGCAGTAGGACTTCTCGAAGGCGACGCCGCCGGCGGCCAGCGTGTCCATGTGCGGGGTGCGGGTGCGCTCGTTGCCGTAGGCGCTGATGGTGGCCCGCGTTTGCTGGTCGGTGATGATCAAGACGACGTTGGGGCCGGTCATGCAGGTCTGCCTTTCGTGAACATGCGCGGGTAGGTGATGACGCCTGGCGGTGCAGTGTCGTGTTTTCCGCTCTTGTTCGCTGCGCTCACGGGCCGCTCGGGCCACGGCCTCGCTGAACGCCTCGCCAGAATCTTCACGAATTGCTGCCTACCCGCTCGGCCTCGTCGTGAACGAGTAGTCGCCCGAGCCGACGTCGAACGCGACCGCCTCGGTCTCGTCCCGGGCCTGGGAGATGCCGGAACTGTCGGCTGCGGGCGCACCGTCGCTCCAGACGACCACGCCTCCCTCCGAGATATCCGGGTTCACCTCGTTGAGCTTGGGGATGTGGACGGTGGCGCGGGTGTTGGGCGGGACGGCCACATCGAGTGCGAAGGTGCCGTTGTCGCGCCGCCAGCTGGCCGATATGGCGCCCCGCACCGTGCTCAACTCGGCCCGGGCGTGGGCGAGGCCGCCCACGACCTGGGGCTCGACCGAGAACGTGGCGTAGCCGGGGGAGTCCCGGCGGATCCCGGCCAGGTCCCGGAAGAAGAACTTCTGGACACTGCCGAACAGCTTCATGTTGTAGCTGAGTTGCGGGTCGGTCTCGCCCTCCCACGCCTCCCACAGCGTGGTGGCTCCCTTGGCGACCTGCTCGCCCCAGCTCGGGAACGTCGTCTGCGTCGCGACCGTGAAGAACACGTCGGCCCGGCCTCCGGCCGGCAGCACCCGGGCCAGCGCGTCGGTGCCCAGCATCCCGGTGGACAGGTGCCCGTCGCAGTTGGTTTCGATGTCGGAGACGATGTTGGCCAGCACCCCGTCGGAATGGCCGGCGGGCACCAGCCCCAGGGCCAGCGGGATGGCGTTGGAGCCCTGGCTGCCAGTGGCGTAGCTGGCCGTCTCGTCGTCGAAGTACCGCTCGTTGAATGCCGCCCGGATGTCCGCCGCGAGGCGCGAGTACTTCTCGGCCCTGCGCTCGTCGCCCAGGATCGCCGCGGCCCAGGCCAGTATCTGCACGTCTCGGCAGTAGAACGCGGTGGACGTGAGCCCGGCCGGGGTGTGGACCGGAGCGAACGCCGATGTGCCGTCGGGCTGGGGCTCCATGTGGTCGCCGAGGCCCTCGTCGAGCAGGTGGCCGTCGGCGTGGGTGCCCAGAAAGCGAACCAGGGCCTCGATGCGGTCGTAGTGCCGTTCGAGGATCCCGGGGTCCCCCGACGCGAGGTAGGTGTCCCAGGCCACGATGGGGTAGGAGCTCTTCCACACCGGGTACATCAGGTAGCAGTCGTAGGTCCGGCGCCAGTGCAGCGGCGAGATGACCGGCAGGTCGCCCGACGGCTTCTGGGAGTCGGCCAGGTCGTCGAGCCACTTCGACCAGAACAGCACGGTGTCGAACGTGAAGGTGAAGTCGTCGACGACCGGGTCGCCGAGCCAGCCGACCCGCTCGGACCGGTCGGCGGCGTCCTGGGGGTAACCCTGCAGCGACGAAGCGAGCGTCCAGGTGACGTTGTTGTGGATCCGGTTGAGCAGCTCATCGGAGCACTCGAAGCCCTCGGTCTCCGAAACGGCGGTGCGAGCGTGACGGGCCTCGATGCCCTCGACGGCGACCCCGTCCGTGTCGCAGGAGACCTCGGCATAGCGGAAGCCGTGCAGCGTGAAGCGGGGCTCCCAGGTCTCGGACCCGTGGCCCGCCAGCACATAGGTGTCGGTCTGCCGTGCGGAGTGGTCGTAGTGCTCGCCGTAGTCCTCGAATCCCTGCTCGCCGCGGGCCACCGCGTCGAGATGGAACTCGACGTCGTCGCCGTAGGAGTACATGTTGGAGCGGTTGTCGAGGCTGCCGTCGGGGTGGACTCCGTGACCGTGGCGGATGGTCACCCGCGCACCGGCCGGGCCGCTCACGGTCAGCCGCGTCCATCCGCTCATGTTCTGGCCGAAGTCGTAGATGGTTGCGCCATCGCCGGACGGGAACCAGCGTGCCGGCGAGATGGTCCGGACGACCCGGATGGGAGGCAACGGCTGAGCCTGCAGTCGCCCCGAAGGTGCCCTGGCCGCTTCGGCCGGCTCCCACGCGCTGTCGTCGAAGCCGGGCGCGCACCAGCCGGGCCGCTCCAGGCGGGCGTCGTAGGTCTCGCCGTGGCTGTAGTCGTTGTAGGTGATCGGCCCGGCCGAGGCTTGCCAGGAGGTGTCGCTGACCAGGCGTACCGTCTTGCCCCCGTCGAGCTCGATGTCGAGCTGCAGCAGGGCCACCGGCCGGTCTCCGTAGGGCTCGCGATGGCTGGGGGAGGGCGGCACGTCGTCCTCCGCGCTGTACCAGCCGTTCCCGAGCATGAGCCCGACTGCGTTCGGGCCGGCACGCAGGTGCCGGGTCACGTCGTGGGTGGCGTAGAGGACCCGCGAGCCCAACTCGGCCGGCAGGTCGTTGTGGTAGTAGGTGATGGCCGGGTCGAGCACCTGCTCGCCGACCCGCCGCCCGTTGATGTACAGCTCGTAGTAGCCCAGCCCTGACACGTAGCACCGGGCCCGGACGGGCCGGTCGATGAGCACGGTCTCGGTGCGCAGCAGGGGAGCGGAGACGCCCGCCGCCGCGCAGATCCAGGATGCGTCCCAGTCCCCGGGGTCCAGCAGGGCCATCTCGAAGGTCGCCGGCGGGCTGTCGGTGCCCGGGCGGCCGTCCCGGTCCCAGGTCTGGACCCTCCACCAGCAGCGTTCGCCGCTGCGGAGCGGCTCTCCCTCGTAGGCGACGGCGTTGGTCGTTTCGGAGGCGACCCTGCCCGAGTCCCACCGGTCGCCGATGCCGGCGTCGAGGCCCGCCCGGCTGGAGCTGACCAGCACCCGATAGGCCGACTGGCTCTGGCCCCGGGCGACGGCCCGGTAGGCCGACTGGCTCTGGGACCGGTCGGTGGCCTGGATCCGCCAGCTGAAGCGGGGCGCGGGCTCGTCGAGGCCGAGCGGGTCGACCTGGTACTCGCACTTGGGGTCGGTCGCCGTGAAGCGGGTCCGGCGGTTGATGGCCTCGTAGGGATCCGGGCTCGCCCAGGCCGGGTCGACGTAGTCGAGCAGGTCGCGGCACGCGATCACGGTGCAGCCGGCGTCGGCCAGGTACTGCATGTAGGCACCGAAGGCGTCCAACTCGGTGCTGACCCAGTGGTAGCGCCGCAGGGGCACGCCGTGGAAGCAGATCGAGGCGATCCGGCCGTCGCGGGCCCCCTCGACGGCCCATGCGAGGTCGTCGAGGGTCCACTCGGGCCCGGCGTAGCCGGTGGTCGGTATGAGCAGCGGATGGTCGGCGCGGGGGTCGTAGGCGGGACCCCTGGCCCCCCGGCCGGTGTCGGAGTGCTCCGGGTACACGCCCCGGCGGGCGAACGCGAAGCCCTCGGAGGCGACCACCCGGACCACGTCGGGGCTGTGGTGGAACCCCGGGTAGCAGAACGACGTCGGGGCGGAAATCCCGTTCTCGGCGCAGCGCCGCTGGATGTGTTCGATCTCGGCCCGGACGTCCTCCGCGGTCAGCTGCGTGGTGTCGAGATGGCTCTTGGTGTGGTTGCCGATCTCGAACCCGAGATCGTGAAGCTCCCGGATCTCGGCCCAAGTCATGAACTCGCCGGGCTTGCCCTCGGTGAACCCGAGCCCCTCGCTCACGAAGAAGGTGGCCCCGAAGCCGTGCCGGCTGAGGAGGGGAGCGACGTTGGCGAGGTCTGAGTGGTTGGCGTCGTCGAAGGTGAGCAGCACCAAGCCGTCGGGAATGGGCAGCCGCGGATGCTCAGGCATTGTCGCTTCCGTTCATCTCCTTGATCTCGACTTCACGTTCGTGAACTTGGTGCGAAGCTAACCTAGACCCCCCGGCCGCCGAGGACGGAGCCCGCAGTGGAACGCCAGCGCCCGAACATCCTGTTCTTGCTCACCGACAACCAGCACTGGACCTCCATGGGTGCGGCCGGCAACGACATCATCTCCACGCCGCACATGGACGACCTGGCCGCCCGGGGCGTCCTGTTCGAGAACTCCTTCGTGACCACGCCGATATGCGGCGCGAGCCGGGCCAGCTTCCTCACCGGCCTGTACCGGCGCAGCCACCAGTTCGACTTCCGCACGCCGCCGTTCAGGGCCGCGCTCGGCCCGCTCACCTATCCGGCCCTGCTGAAGGCGGCGGGCTACCGGACCGGGTTCATCGGCAAGTTCGGCATAGAGAGCGACGGCTACATGAACGTCGAGGACGAACGGGCCGTCCTCGACTCGATGTTCGACCACTTCGACGACTTCGAGCACTGGGGGCCCGACTACTACTTCGAGCGCCAGGTCGACGGCAGCCTGCGCCACCTGACCGACGTCACCGGCGACAAGATCGTCGACTTCCTTCAGCAGTGGCGCGGCGCCGACGCCGAGCGCCCGTTCTGCCTGTCGGTCAGCTTCAACGCCCCCCACTGCCAGGACGACCATCCCCAGCAGTACATCTGGCCCGACAGCGTCGACCACCTCTACCACGACGCGGTGATCCCGGTGCCCCCCACGGCCGCCCCCGCCTTCATCGAGACGCAGCCCGACTTCATCAAGCAGAGCGAGAACCGGGAGCGCTGGCTGAGGCGGTTCGGCACTCCCGAGCTGTTCCAGGAGAACATGAAGGGCTACTACCGCATGGTCAGCGGCATCGACGTCGTGCTGGGCCGGGTGCTTCAGGAGCTGGATGCCCTCGGAGCGGCCGACTCCACTGTGGTGATCTTCACCAGCGACAACGGCATGTTCTTCGGCGAGAGGGGCCTGAGCGACTGCTGGCTGCTGTACGAGGACTCGATCCGTGTGCCCCTGGTGGTGATGGACCCCCGCCTCGAGGAGTCCCGACGGGGCGCTCGGCTCGGCGAGCTGGCGCTCAACATCGACATATCGCCCACCATCGTCGAGATGGCCGGGGTCCCGGTCCCCGAGGCGGTGCAGGGCCGGAGCCTGCTCCCGCTGGTGGCGGGCCGGCCCGACGGCTGGAGGCAGGACTTCTACTGCGAGCACCTGTTCGAGCATCCGCTCATACCCAAGAGCGAGGGGTTGCGCACCGACCGGTGGAAGTACATCAAGTACGTCGAGCTCCCGGCCTCCGACGAGGAGCAGCGCCGCGAGGGCAACGCGATGAAGGGCGGCATCGGCACGCGCATCCGGGCGGGAACCGCTATGAGGAGCTCTATGACCTTGAGACCGACCCGCTCGAGGCCGACAACGTGATAGACGATCCCCGCTGCCAGGACACGCTGGCCCGGCTCGTGCGACGCTTCTCAGAGCTGCGCGACGAGGCCGCGTCGGCCCGGCCACCCAGCACGGATTGAGAGGAGCGGCCATGGCGGCCTATGTCGCGGGATACGACGCGGAGGCGGTTTACGCCTGGTGGGACTCGGACCACACCGGCGACAACTACGACGATGTCGTCAGCTACGAGGGCGAGCGGCTCTCCGAGTGCCTTGCCGGGGTCCGGGCGGTGGCCGAGGTGCACCTCGAACGGAACGCACCGGCCACGTTCTTCATCGTCGCCCGGCTGCTCGACGCAGCCCCCGCCGAGATGGTCGAGATCCTCGACCACCCGATCTTCGACATTGCCAGCCACTCCTACAACCACCCTGACATCAAGTCCCACCTCCATGACGACCACCGGCTGCGCCACGAGATCGTCGACTCCAAGCACGCCATCGAGGACGCCTTCGGCCGGGCCGTCATCGGCTTCACCACCCCCGGCGGCTACGAGGACGGTTACATCGGCGAGCCGAGAGTCCTCGAGATCCTCCAGGAGGCCGGGTACCGGTACCTCCGCAGCGTCGGCTGCGGGCCCCACTACTCGATGCCGGCGCCGCTGCACCAGCCGTTCTGGTATGACGAGGAGGGCTGCGCCGATCTGCTGGAGATCCCCACCCACGCCTGGCACGACAACGTGCTTACCGGCCAGCACGGTCTCGTCTCCTGGCCGCCGACGCTGCCGTGGGACTACCCCACCAAGATGCCGACCGACGCCCAGGGCGTGTACGAGGCCTACGCGCCGGGCATCGAGCACGCGGCTGAGAGCGGACTGGTCGCCTACGTCCCCACCTTCCACCCGTGGTCGATCTACCGGATCGACAACCAGGCGAGCCACATCGCGATGCTGCTGGACCACGCGGCCGGCGTTCTCGAGATTCGTTCCTGCGACCAGCTCTACGAGCAGATCCATCGCTGGCCGCGCCGCGCCCCCAACTCCCGCTGGCGGGCTAGCGGGCGAGCGGCGAGAGCTGGGAAGGGGCAGCACCCATGAGGATCGCCAGGGTGCGAGTCACTCACATCGACATGTCGTTCTGGGGCGACTTCGCCAGCCGGCAGGACGAGCTGCGGCTGGTGACGCTCATGGCGATCTACCCCCAGTACCGCCATCCTCTTTCGAGCTGGTTCCCGCGCGATGCCATGTGCGTGGTGGAGATCCAGACCGACGACGGTCTGGTGGGTACCGGCTGGTGCGAGGACTACGCCCGGGCCACGAGCGTCATCGTTGAGAACCACCTCACCAAGCTCCTAGTCGGCGCGAACCCTCTCGAGCGCAGCCGGCTGTGGGACCAGATGTTCCGCAGCACGATGCCCTACGGGCGCAAGGGCCCGGCGCTGTTCGCCATCAGCGCGGTGGACATCGCCCTGTGGGACCTGGCCGGCAAGCACTTCGGCCAGCCCGTGTTCGAGCTGCTCGGTGGCCGGGCCCGCGACCCGGTGCCGGTGTACGCCAGCCACCTTCACTTCACCAACGAGGACGAGTTCGTGGCGGAAGCGGCCGAGTATGTGAATCGCGGCTTCAAGGCCATGAAGATGCGCTTCCTGCACGGTCCCGCCGATGGGCCCGCGGGCCTGCACCGCAACGTCGAGCTGGTCCGGATGCTGCGCTCGACGGTGGGTGACGACATCGACATCATGGCCGACGCCTACATGGGCTGGGATCTGGAGTACGCGCTGCGCATGTGCCGCGCCCTTGCGCCCTTCGACATGAAGTGGGTGGAGGAGCCGTTGCTTCCTGACCAGCTTCGGGAGTACGCCGTTCTGCGGCGGGAGTCTCCGGTGCCGATCGCGGCCGGTGAGCACGAGACAACCCGCTACGGGTTCGCCCAGATCATCGAAGCCGAGGCGCTCGACATCATCCAGTTCGACATCGGCCGGGTGGGGGGCTTCAGTGAGGCCAGGAAGGTGTGTGCGCTGGCGCAGGCCGCCGGCCTGCCCGTCTACACCCACGCCTACGGGATGCCGACCCTGCATCTGGCCACCAGCGACCGGGCCGTGAGCATGGTCGAGTACTTCCCCGTTCCGGTCTGGGACAATGTGGAGGAGGCTCCCCACTTCGACGGCACGGCCATACCCGAGGGCGGCGAGGTGTCGTTGGGGGATGCCCCGGGGCTGGGCTCCAACCTGTCGCTGGCCGGCTTCACCCCGCTGGCGTGATGGGGGAGATCCAGCTGCGCGGTGTGGTGTCCGTGGTCGTGACGGGGTGAAGGCAGTGGTTTCGCTTCGTGGCGTGGTGCCCGTGGTCCCGACGCCATTCGGGCCCGACGAGTCGATTGACATCGAGTCGCTGGCCTCAGTTGTCGACTGGATCGCGGGCCGCGGGCTGGCCGGGATGTGCCTGCCCGCCTACGGCAGCGAGTTCTACAAGCTCACCGAGACCGAGCGCGACCGGGTCGTGCAGGTAGCGGTCGAGGCCAATCGCGGCCGGGTTCCGGTGGTGGCCCAGGCCAACCACGTCTCGTCGCGGGTGGCGGCAGAGCTGGCCCGGCGCTACTCCGACATGGGTGCCGACGTGATCTCCTTCGCTGTCCCCAGGCAGTTCGGATCGTCGGACGCCGACATCATCGAGTACTGCGCCGCGGTCGCGGCCTCAACTCCGCGGCCGATCCTGATCCAGGACTTCAACCCGGGCGGGCCCACCATCGGCACGGCCCTCGTCGCGGAGGTCCTCGATCGCTGCGACAACTTCGGGTTCGTGAAGCTCGAGGACCCGATGATGGTCGACAGGCTCATCGCCATCCGGTCGGCCACGGCGGGCCGGGTCGGGATTCTCGAGGGCTGGGGCGGGCTCTACATGCTCGAGGGTGTCGCAGCCGGTATCGACGGGATCATGCCGGGCGCAGCCATTGCCGATCTGCTCGACCTGGTGTTCGCCGCAGCGGCCTCACGGCAGCGCGAACGGGCCCACGACCTCTTCGGGTCGTTGCTGCCCTACATCAGCTTCGGGCTGCAGGACTTCGAGCTGTTCCTGCAGATCGAGAAGCGGACCCTGGCCCGGCGGGGGCTCATCGCCTCACCGACCGTCCGGGCCCTGTCGCACACCCCGAGCCCCGCGGTGCTGGCCCACATCGACTTCCTGATCGATCAGGTTGAGCGCCTCGTCGGCGAAGTATTCGATCAGCCCTGGTAGAGCAGGGGCAGGTGCACGTCGTCGTCGAGGATGTCGCCGACCTGGAGCCGGTCGACGAGCTCGGTGGGCAGGGCACCGGGCTGGCCGGTGTAGCGGCACCGCCCCGGGATGAACAGCATCGAGAACGCCCGGCGGGGGCGGCGGCTCATGTTGGCCCCGGCGGCGTGGGCGGTCATGCCGTTGATGAAGATCCCGGCGCCCGCCGCAACCTCGGCCATCGCCGGCTCGATGGCCGCGAAATGCGGGTTGGCCTCCAGCAGTGCCCCGATGTTGGCCTCGTCGAGCGCCGCGCCGGCGTCAAGCCTCTCGCGGCGGTGGCTGCCGGGAAGGAAGTGCAGGCAGCCGTTGCGGGCGTCGGCGTCGTCGAGGGCGATCCACAGCATGATCGCCTCAGGCGAGCGGTAGGGATCGTACGGGTTGTCGGCGTGCCAGTTGGTGGGGTTGGCCCAGGGCAGCTTGATGAGGGCATGGTCGTGGTAGAGGCGGACCTCGTCGGTGCCGGCCAGGGCCGCGGCCAGCCGCCCGAAGCGCTCGTCGAGCACCACCTCGCGCACCGCACCGCTGGTCTTCCACATGTTCACCCGCTGCAGGAAGACCCGGTCGTAGTACTCACCCTGCTCCGGGTCGAGGTCGCGGCCCGAGACGCCGGGGGCGCCCACCGCCCCGTCCACCGCGGCCCGCCACTTCTCCAGTTCAGACTCATCGAGCAGGTCCTCGATGATCAGGAACCCGTTGTCGCGATAGGAGCGAACCTCACCGGGCGAGATCTCGGCTCTCAAGCGACTCCCCTCACTCTCGGCCTCTAGGGCTGCTAGCTATCGGGGACGTCGTAGGTCTGAGCGGTCAGAGCGCCGTCGACGATGAGGTTCACGCCGGACACGTAGCCGGCTTCATCGGAGGCGAGGTACAGGAAGGCGTGGGCGATGTCGTCTACCGACGCCAGCCGGTTGGCGGGCACCACCGGGAACCCCTCCGCACGCCACTTGTCCATCAGCTCCTCACCCGCGAGGTCGACTGACTGCTGGGTGTCGGCCGGGCCGGGGCCGACGCTGTTGCACCTGATGTTGTACGGAGCGCACTCCACCGCGATGGCCTTGGTCAGCGCGGCCACGCCGGCCTTGGCCACGCAATAGTGCGTGAAACCTCGACCGTGCCCGAGCGCGGCGATCGACGAGGTGAACAGGATCACCCCGCCGCCGGTCTCCTTCATTGCCCGGGCCGCCCGGTTCCCCATCACGAAATATGCGTCGAGGTTCACCGACAGGACTCGACGCCATTCTTCATCGGTCATGTCCACGAACTCGGCAATGGTCCAGGCGGCCGCGTTGGACACCATCACGTCGAGCTTCGGGTCGATGTGCAGGGCCTGGGCGACGGCCTCGGCGCAGTTCTCCATGATGCTGAGATCGAAATTGAGCAGGTGCGGTGTGGCCCCGAGCTCCTCGATCACCGGCGCGACCGCGTCGAGCCGCTCCTGCTTGTAGTCCAGCAGGTACAGATTCTTGGCGCCCTCCTGCGCGAACAGTTCAGCAGTTCGTCGTCCGAAGCCGCTGCCCGCACCCGTCACGAAGACGTTGCGTCCCTCGAATCGTCGGCTCATGCTCGTTTCCCCCGATTGGTCGGCCTTGAGTGCAGCCTCGTAGGAGCATTCCAGCCGATCTGTCGTCATCCACGTGAAGTACAGTTCTTCATCGTGAACATCCTGGCACGGGGGCGAGGGTGACCGCCAGGATCGGTGTGGTGGGCGCCGGCTGGTGGTCGACGAGGGCGCACCTGCCCGCGGTGGTCGCCAACCCCGACGCGGAGCTGGTCGCCATCGCGGAGGAGGTCGACTCCAAGAGGGATCGGGCCGCGGCGGTGTTCGGTCCGGGGGCGTGCTATCGCAACCACCGCGAGATGCTCGAGGCCGAGGAGCTCGACGGGGTGGTCATCGCTGTGCCCCACACCGCCCATTTCGGTGTGGCCATGGACGCTCTGCGGGCCGGGTGCCACCTCATGCTGGAGAAGCCCATGGTGGTGGAGTCCCAGCACGCGGACGAGCTGCTGAGCGAAGCGGCCGGCCGCGGCCTGGAGATCGTGGTCGGCTACCCCTACCACTACAACCAGCAAGTCCTGGCGTGCCGGGACTGGATCGCGGCGGGCGAGATCGGCGAGCTGCTCTACGTGCATTCGCTGTTCGCGTCGATCGTGTGGGAGCTGTTCCGCGGCGACATCGACCTAGTGGCTGACGCGGTCGGCTTCACGATCACCCCCACCGGCACCGACACCTACGGGGACCCGGCGCTGTCGGGCGGTGGCCAGGCAATCGTTCAGATCACCCACTCGGCGGCCCTGCTGCTGTTCATGACCGGGCTGGTTCCGGCCGAGGTCTTCGCCTACATGGAGAACAGGGACCTGCGGGTTGATCTGGTCGACGCGCTGGCGGTCCGCTTCGAGGGCGGCTGTCTCGGGACGATCGGCTCGACCGGGTCGACGGTGCGCACCCAGGAGGAGCTGCTCGAATGCCGCATCTACGGCACCGGCGGCCACATACTGCTGGATCTGGCCGCATCGGAGGTGGGCCTGTACCGGGCCGACGGCTCCATCGAGCACCACCCCGCGGGCCCGGTCGACTTCGGGCCCCGCACCTACGACTCGGCCTACCCCGAGGATGCCCCGGTCAACAACCTCGTGGACGTCATCGCCGGCCGGGACATCAACCGGTCGCCGGCCGAGCTGGGGGCGGCCGTCGTCCTCCTGCTGGAGGCCGCCTACACCTCGGCTCGCACCGGCCGGCAGCAGGCCGTGCCCAGGGACGCCTGACCGGGGCCGGGCGCCGGAGATCGACACCATCCGACAACCACGCGGAGACCGACATTGACCGAGCCGTTCATAGACGCCCACCACCACCTCTGGGACCGTGCCCAGGGGTCCTACGACTGGCTGGAGGAGGAGAACACGGCGGAGACCGAGATAGTCGGCGACTACTCCGCCATCCGCCGCAACTACCTGATCGAGGACTTGCTGGCCGACCATGAGGGCAGCAACGTCATCAAATCGGTGCACGTCCAGGCCGAGTACTCGGGACCGGATCAGGTGTGGGAGACGGCCTGGTTGCAGCAGATCGCTGACCAGCACGGCTATCCCCACGCCATCGTGGCCAAGACCGACCTCGCCTCGGAGGGGGCCCGAGCCGAGCTGGAGCGCCACGGCGAGCACGCCAACATGCGGGGAGTGCGCAACTTCGTGCAGGGCGAGGCCCTGCTCACCCCGGAGTTCCGGCGGGGCCTGCAGGCTTTGCGCGACCTCGGTTTCTCCTACGACCTCAACACCACCTGGGAGGGGATGGACGCCGGCCGGCGGGCCGCCGAGCTCTATCCGGATCTGCAGTTCATCATGTGCAACTGCGGCGAGCCGATGGAGCGGTCCAAGGAGTACTACGACTCTTGGATGTCGGGGCTGCGGACGCTGGCAGGGGCGCCCAACGTGGCCGTGAAGATCTCCGGGCTGGGGATGACCGACCACACCTGGACCACCGGCAGCATCCGCCCCTGGGTGCTGGGCCTGATCGAGACCTTCGGGCCCGGCCGGTGCATGTTCGGTTCCAATTGGCCCGTCGACAGCCTCTACAGCGCCTACAGCGCGGTGGTCGAGGCCTACCGGGAGATAACCGCGGGCTTCTCCGCCGACGAGCGCGACGCGCTCTTCTGGCGCAACGCTGAGCACTACTACAGGATGTGAGACCGTGAAGATCACCGGAGTCCGAGTACGCCACGCCCCCCGGTCGATCTGGGGGCACCTCGCCGAGCGGGAGAAGACGCTGCCGCTGGTGACGCCCCTCGACATATATCCCGAGTATCAAGAGACGAGAGGCTCGTGGTTCTGGGACTCGGCCATGGCCGTGGTCGAGATCGAGACCTCCGACGGCGTGGTGGGCCGGGGATGGTGCGAGGACGGGGTCGGCGCGGTCGAGGGCATCGTCGGGCGCCATCTCCGCAACCTGCTGGTGGGCGCGGATGCCTCAGAGACCGAGGGCCTCTGGGACCGCATGTACCGGGCCACGCTGCCCTACGGTCGCAAGGGCATCGCCCTGCAAGCCATCAGCGCCATCGACATCGCCCTGTGGGACGTGTGCGCCAAGTCCCTGGAGTGCCCAGTCTACGCGCTGCTCGGCGGGCCGGTTCATCCCGACGTGCCGGTGTACGCGTCGGCTCTGCACCCGGTCGGCGCCGAGAAGGTGGCCGTCGAGGCCAAGGCCTACGTGGCCGAGGGATACGATGCCATGAAGGCCCGCTTCCCGTACGGACCCGGCAACGGCGTGCGGGGCATGGCCGAGAACGAGGAGCACATCGCCAACATCCGCGACGCGGTGGGCCCCGACATCGAGATCATGGCCGACGCCTACATGGGCTGGGACTTCAACTACGCCAAGAAGATGTGCCGCCGCCTCGAGCCCTACAACCTGGCCTGGCTCGAGGAGCCGTTCGTGCCCGACGACCTCACCAGCTACGCCAAGCTCCGGCGCGAGACCAACATCCCGATCTCCGGGGGCGAGCACGAGTACACCCGGTTCGGCTTCCTCGACATCATCGAGCGCGAGGCCATGGACATCCTCCAGCCCGACCTGCGCCGCTGCGGCGGTCTGACCGAGGGCCGCAAGATCGCGGCGCTGGCCCAGGCGGCCGGGCTCACCGTCATCCCCCACGCCTACGGCGCCTCCCACATCCACTTCGCGCTGGGCACAGCCAACGTACCGATGGTCGAGTACTTCCCCATGCCGGTGTGGGACTCCCTGCCGGAGTCCGAGCAGGTGCCGATCTTCATCGGAGAGCCCCAGCCGTCCGGCGGCCGGGTGACCGCCGAGGATCGTCCCGGCCTGGGCGTCGAGGTCAACGAGGCGATCTTCGGCTGAGAGGCCGCGCGGCCAGGCCCAGTCCCGCCCTCCCGGCCCGGCGCGGCTTGACGTCAGGCTGGTCCGAGCAGCCGCGACGGCGGAGTGGGCAAATGTGGCGCGGTGTCGTCTAGCTGCTCGAACTCGACGAAGTCGGGCACCTCGACCGATGCCAGCGAAGTCCATCCTTCGGTCAGCTCGGGCCAGTCGGGGATGGAGGGATGCCAGTGCGGGAATCGCACCGTGGACACCACCGCCGGGTCGCTGACCCGCTGGTAGCGGAACTCGCATGACCTGCGGAGCCGGTCAGTGGTATTGGGCAAGCCGGCGTGGACGGTGAGGCTGTGGAAGATCAGCGCGTCGCCGCGCCGGTAGGAGGCGCTGCGCCACCGCGGGTCGTCGTCGTCGATGCGGATCGACTGCCGTTCCGGGTCGAACGGCACCACGCCTCCGGTCTGGGACCCCTCCAGGATGCGCAGCCCTCCCAGCGGAGGGTGTATGTCGGCCAGCGGTATCCACACGGTCAGAGCGTCGGCCGCACCCTGAATGGGCCTCCAGTCCTGATGGATGCGGGTGGGCTCGACCCGGGCCGACGGCCCGACCACCCGGGCCACGTGGTTGGAGTGGACGAAGACCCTGTCCTCGAGTAGGCCTTCCACCGCGGCGACGACGCGCCGGTGATGGGCGAACTCGTGGAAGCTCTGGATGCTCTGCACTCGGCGGTACATGGCCAGGAAGTCGGGATCGTGGTAGCTCTCGCCCGCGGCCGACGGACCGGCCATCCACTCGGCGGGGTGGGTGCCCTCCGCTAGCCATCCCGGCGTGGCTGCGACTGCCTTACCGATCGCGGCCTCGACCGCGGCCACGTCGCGCACCGGCAGGAAGCCCCTCAAGAACAGGTAGCCGTCGCGGGCCAGCCGTAGCCGGGCTTCGTCGCTCGCGAGATCGATGCCCGTCGACTCGGTGAGCAGATCTGTGCTCTTCATCGGTGTGCCTTGCATTCGACCGGCGGATGCATCGGAATCAATCGAGCCGGAAGATCTCGGCCAGCGCCGGCGCGCCGTCGGTGGGCACCCGCTCGGCGAGAAATTCCGCCATCCAGTCCTCCCATCGGATGCAGTCGGGGTCCGCAGCCAGCACCGCGTTGGCCTCGGCCGGGTCGTCGCATTCGAAGTAGCCGAAGGCCACGTTGCCGTGCAGGAAGATGGTGTAGTTGCGGATGCCGGCCCTCTTGGTTGCCCTCAGGACCTCGGGCCACACTTGCCGGTGGGCCTCGACGTACTCGGCGACCTTCTCGGGCCGGATCTCCAGGGCGAACGCCTCGCGGCTCACGGTGTGCTCCTTTCGATTGGGGGCGCGCTCGATGCCGGCACAATCGTGCTCATCCCGTCAACCCGGATCTGGCCATGCTCTCCACGAAGCGACGCTGCATGATCATGAACACCGTCATCACCGGGACTATCGACAACAGCGACATGGCCGCCAGGATCTCGGGCCGCAGCGGGCTGGAGCTGGCGTTGAAGGTCCCGCCCGCGATGCCCAATTGGAGGGTCACTACCCGCAGGTCGGGGTCGGCCACGACTAGGACAGGCCAGGCGTACAGGTTCCAGGCGGCCAGGAACGACACGATCACGAAGGCAGCCACGGTGGGCCCGGCCAAGGGGGCGTACAGGCTGCGGAAGACCCGGATCGGGCCGGCGCCGTCGAGGATCCCGGCCTCGTAGATCTCCCGGGGAACCGTTCGGAAGAACTGCCGGAACATGAACACCGAGACGTCGGTGTAGGCCACGATGGGGATGATCAGGCCCCAGTAGGTGTTGTACATTCGGATCTCGAAGATGAATATAAACAGCGGGATCATGATCACGTGGAAGGGGACCATCAGGCCTCCGACGATCAAGAGGAGCAGCGGGTCCCGCAGCGGGAACCGCAGGGTGCTGAAGGCGAACCCGGCCATCATCCCCAGGATCGTCTGCCCGCCGACCACGACGAGGGTCAGCAGCGCGCTATTGAGGAACGCCCGGGTTCCGATCTTCTCGTAGGCCTCCACGTAGTTGAACCAGGCGAAGGGGTCCGGGATCCACTCGAAGGGGAAGGCGAAGGTCTGCGGCGCGGTCTGCAGGGACTTCGACAGGTTGAACACGAACGGCGTGATCATCACCACCGACCCGAGCAACAGCACCGCGTAGACTGCGATTCGTCCCCGGTGCCGCACGAGGGTCCTCATCCGTAGTGGCTCCATCGCTTCTGGGCCTTGAACACCCCGACGGTGAGCAGCAGCAGGATGGCGGTCAGCGCCACACCCATGGCCGAGCCGAACCCGATCTGGAACTGCCCCCGGAAGGACCGCAGGTACAACAGGAAGGCGGTGGTGGTCGTGCTGTGCTCGGGCCCTCCTCCGGTGAGGACGTGGAGGATGTCCCACGATCCGACGCTGGTGATGGCCAGGTTCAGGATCACCAGCAGGAACGTCGTGGGCGCGGACAGCGGCCAGGTGACGTAACGGGCCTTCTGCCAGGCGTTGGCACCGTCCACGATGGCCGCGTCGACCTGCTCTCGGGGGACGGTCTGGAGCGCAGCCATGTAGAACACCGTGTTGAGCGGTATCAGGGACCACAGCAGGATGACCGCCACCACGTGGGGTGCCCACTGGGGAAGCACCAGGTAGGGAGTCTTGGTGTCGATGAAGAAGCTCAGGAAGGTGTTGAAGAGCCCGTCGCTGGTGAACACGAAGCGCCACATCGTGGCCACCGCCACCCCCGACGCCACTAGGGGCAGGAAATAAGCGAGCCGGAACAGGCTGGTCCCTCTGATCCGCTGGTTGAGGAGGTTGGCGAACACGAAGGAGATCAGGATCGCCAGCGGGGTGACCTCGAGGAACAGCAGCCCGGTGAACCGCAGGGACTTGAAGAACAGCGGGTCACGGTGCAGGTTGGCGTAGTTCTCGAACCAGATGAAGCTCGTACCTGACAGCAGGTTCCTGTCGGTGAGGCTGAGATAGGCCCCGTACACGAGCGGGCCCAACAGGAACACCCCGAACATCAGCAGCGCCGGGGCCACCAGGATGTAGCCCGCCAGCCGCTCCTGGCCGCGCCAAGTCAAGCCGCGATGCTTCAGCTGTCGGGCCTCTATCGCTACGTCTGCCCCGATCCCGGCCGCATCGTCGACGTCGGTCGGCTCGACGACGGCGCGAGACTTTCGCGTCAGCGCCATGGCCGCAAAACTACTGTCTGCCCGATAGCTGCGCCGTCACGGCGCGGTTACGGGGTCGTCGGCTTGAGCTGTCTCAGCCGGGGACTTCGATGGGGATGTCGCGCTTGACGGCCGGGTTCTCGGCCAGCGCCGCGTTCATGTTCTCCTCGTAGGGCGCCAGCGCGTCGTCCATCGACTGGCCCTCGATGACGTAGCGCCTGAAGGCTCCGGCGAATTCCCCATAGTGGATGCCGCCGGCGCTGTCGAATTGCGCGTTCTGCGCAAACTGGAGATCCGCGTTGGTGCCAAGGGACTCCGGCCAGCATCGACGGCATTAACCCCCGGCGGGGGCGGGTCCTCCAGCGTGTTCGGTGGTCAGGCATGACACGAGCGAGAGGAGTCGCCCCGATCATAATGAACCAGGAGACTCGCGCGAATAGATGACCTGCGCAAGCAGGGTTGGACGATCAAGGAGATTGCGGCTGAGTTGGGGTCTCACCCCACGCCGGTCTCGAGGCCGCTCAAGTATGGCGTGCCGCCTAAGCGGTGGGCCCCGATGGGGCCAGGTGATGAAGGCGCGCTGGTCCGCGAGGGTTGAGGCGCTGGTCGCTGAGTATCCGAGGCTGTCGGGCATCAGCCGCTAAAGGACCTCTTGGCCTTAGTGCACTTGTCACGGCTGGAGGCAAGTTAGTGGGTCTCCCTACAGCTGATGCCGCCCGTCGCTCCCAGCGCTCGCAAAGCCGCGGCGGCAAGGCCGGCCGTTAGCCGCTTAATTATGACATTCGCTCCAAGTACGAGGCCTCTGCACTCCCACTTGTGAAGGTGTGCGGGGCGCATATGTACGAGTGCGCAGTAGTACCAGCGGCCATTCAGATAAACGGCGTTGCCGATGGCAGGACCCCAGGTTGGGGGTTGCGTCCACCACCCGCATCGGAACTCCGCGGCTGGGTCGGCGGCCGCCTCGCTGGCATCGTCAGTGACGAGTTCCATGACCGCAGGTTCAACCACGACCAGTGACGCAGCTAACGCCGCTGTCACGATACAGACCAAGACGAGCCGTGTCCGCAACATGGTGCGCTCCCTTCGAACGGCACTGACCTGCTGACGTCTCAGGGTCACCGACATCTTACGTCATACCTACACTCAGGTCAAGACTGCAAGACGGGGCGTGCCGTGTGATTGGAGCCACTCGTCACGATTGCTCAACAGCGTTAGCGCTAGGCGAAAGTCGCGATTGGCGCCAACCGCAAGTAGCGTCGCGGCGAAGGTTCCGGCTGGCGTGTTTGAGGTTAGCGGATCCTTTCTGGGGCGGGTTGGGTGGCGGCGATCTCGAGGCCGCTGTGCTCGCGCACGCGCCAGCTGGGGCCCTTGATGTTGAACACGATGGCGTTGTGCATGAGCCGGTCCAAGATGGCTGCGGCGACGACGGTGTCGCCGAAGGCGGTTCCCATTGGGCAGGCCGCGGTTGGTGGTGACGATAGTGGGGCAGCCGCGGTCGTAGCGGTGTTGACGACTTCGAAGAACCAGGATGCCTCTGCGCCGGTGCGCAGGGGGATGAGTCCGACATGGTCGATGACGAGCACGGTGGGGGCGATGTAGGTCTTGATCTTGGTGGGGGCGGCGCCGTCGTGGCCGCCTCGCAGCAGCGGTGGTGAAGTAGCCGCGGTATCCGGCTTCGACGATTGCGAGGGTGACGGCGAGGTGGGTCATGCCGCAGCCGGGCTGTCCGAGGAACAGCACCGGTCTGTGTTCTTGGATGAAGCGCAGGCTGGCGAGGTCCTCGACGAGTTTGCGGTCAACTGTGGGCCGGAAGTCGAAGTCGAAGTCGGCCATGCGCCGGTGGAACGGGAGCCTCGCATAGCGCATCCGTGCTGCGAGGCGCCGGTCGCGGTCGGCTGTGGCCTGCGTGGCGACGAGGCGTGAGGAACTCGATGTGGGTCCAGCCTTGGGTTCTGGCCTCTTCGGCGAGGGCGGCGAAGCAGCCGGCGGCCGCGTCGAGCTTGAGGTATCCCAGGTCGGCTTTGATCTGCTCATGGAGCCCGCTCATCGCTGGGTCTCGCGGTCGTGGAGGGTCAGCGGGTAGCACCGGGACAAGTCGACGGGCTCGACGTCGAAGCCCTCGATGGGTCGGGTCCGGGGCTGGGGGCGACCAGGCGCACCACGGGCCGCTGCGGCCGGATCTGCATCACTGCTGTCTCAGCAGCTTGGCGGTGGGTTGGGTCCCACACGTCGATGCCGCGGCCCGCGACAACGGTGTGGGCTGCGATGAGCCGGCCCACCCAGCGGGCCTCGATGCGGTTCGATCCCACTGCCCGGCGGACCTCGACGAGCTGTCCGAGGGTCTCAGGGGGCACCGAGTAGCGGGGACCGCCATAGGAGACGAGAGGCAAGATGTTGTGCACCCGGCGGGCCTCGATGTAGTCGGTGTCGAAGCGCTGCGCCCGGCAACGGCGACAGCAACGACCGCTCCGTGGTGAGGTGCTCGGGTGAGGCGCTTCCGTGGTGAGGCGCTCGGCGGGGCAGACGCCGGTGCTGCGAGACTCCACAGCGTAAACGTTGGCGTCCAGCCACAGGGCTGCGCGCCGGTCCAGCTCGCACAGCAATGCCGGGCGGCCTTGGGCCTCCAGGTCGGGCGGCACCGTCTCGCGCAGCTGCCGGAACGGGCGCTCTACTTTGCCTTTGCGCTCAGCGCTCGTTCGCCCGGCACGACGCGATCTTGTTGCTATCGTGCGCAGCGAATTCGGTCGCGGCGGGATGCAGCACGAACCGCGACCCCTGCGAGGTTCCCAGCGCTCCCATCCGGTCGGTGCGGCACACCGCGGGAACCCCGCCGATCGCCTCAGGACCGGACCATGCCGTCGAAGGTGCAGTTGCGATTCTCCGGCGGCGAGCCACCCTTGAGCCGCCTTGAGATCGTCGCCAAGCGAAACGCCGTCTCCGCAGCGATCTCCTTGATCGTCCAACCCTGCCTGTGCAGGTCCTCTAGCTTCACGTAGGTCTCCTGGTTCATCATGGGGATGGCTCTTCCAGCAATGTCGTGGCTTGGTCGCTCGACACGCTGGGGGAGCCGCCCCGCGATGGTGGACGCTGATGCCGGGCCACAAGACCCCCAGCACCAAAGCGCATTTCAGTTAGTGCAGAACGCTAGATTCAGCTAGTGTTCTGTCCACAAACGTTTGCGGTGTGTTGAATGTGGTTGGGTTTCATGCTGCTTGTGCGGCTGGGAGATCCCAGCGGCGTCCTCGCTCGGCGCGGACTCGGGCGCGTTCGCGGCGTTGCGCGGCGAGGAGGTCGGGGTCTCGGGCGTTGGCGTTGCGCCAGCGCAGGTGGGCGTGCAGCCGGCGGGTCAGCACGGTGTGGTTGGGGTGGTTGGAGTTGTTGAGCACGAACTCTCTCAGCGGCCCGAAGTGCGCTTCGATGGGGTTGGCCCAGGAGCTGTAGGTCGGGGTGTAGCACAGCTCGACGTTGTTGTTGGCGGCCCACTCGCGGATGGTCGGGCCCTTGTGGGCTGAGAGGTTGTCGAGGATGACGTAGACCTTGGCGCCGTCTCGGTGGCGGGCTCGGATCGAGCGGAGCGCGGCCAGCGTGTTGGCGGCGGACTTCTGGCGGCGCACCACGCCCCACAGCATGTCGTCGCCGACGGAGTAGCAGCCGTGGAACTGCCGCACTCCGTGGGTCTTGTTGTAGTTGGCCGGCTGGCGCTGGGGCCGTCGAACGGGCGCCCACTCGGAGCCGCCCGTGGGCCGGATCGACAGCGGCCCGAACTCGTCGAACGCGAAGCACCGCAAGGGATGCTGGTCAAGGACCTCCTCGATGCGGCGGAGCTTGGCGTCGCGCTCGGGGTCGTTGGACTCCTTCCAGGTCTTGGGCCGCTGAAAGGTGATGTCGTGCCCATGCAGTATCTGGCGCAGCCGCTCAGGGCTGACCCGAACGACTCGCCCACCGTTGTCAGCGAGATACGCCGCCAGCTTGCGCAGGCTCCACCGCGTGAACGGCAGACCCAGCGCCTCAGGGCGCGCGCTCGCCGCCTCGACGATGAACCCCTCGTCCTCAGTCGTGATCCGGCGGGGACGGCCACCCGCCCACCGAGGGTCCAGCGACGCCATCCCGGACTCGTTGAACCGGTGAATCACCTCACGCACCCGATCATGGGAGGTAGCCGCCAGCCGAGCGATCACAGGCACCGTGTTGCCGCCCGCGGACGCCAGAACCACCAACGCCCGCCGCCACCTCACAACCGACCCCTGCGACCCCCCGCTGCCCCTACGCACGATCCGCTGCAACTGACGACCCTCTTGATCCGTCAAACGACGAACCCGCAATGGTTTGGACATGCCCCAATCCCATCACCAACAACCCTCCAAGTGGTGGACGCGACCCCCCACAAACGTTTGTGGACAGAGCACTAGCGCTCGCAACAGGCTGCGTACCAAAGACTGAACCTCGCGGATCCCTCGCAGGCTCTAGGTGTTCTGGACATAGAAGTTGGTAGCTCCGCGATGGGGCTCGATGTCGTACGCTAACGCACGCTTCACCCCTGCTGGGCGCCTGTTGATCGTCCAGCGGATCGAGGCGGGCATGCCCAGGCCCATGTGGCCGCCAGATGGGCCTGTCTCGCGGCACGGTCGCCAAGCGGTGGCACCGCTGGCTCGAGGAGGGCGAGGCCGGTCTGGTGGACCGGTCCTCTCGGCCCCGGCGCTGTCCGCGGCGCACCGACGCCAGGCTCGAGGAGCGGGTGTGCCGGCTGCGGCGCAGCACCCGGCGCGGGCCGGTGTATCTGGGGGCGCGCACCGGGCTGCCGACGTCGACGGTGTGGCGGATCCTCAAGCGCAACGGGCCGAACCGCCTGTCATGGATCGACCGGCCCACCGGGCGCGTCATCCGCCGCTACGAGCGCTCGGCGCCCGGCGAGCTGGTGCACCTCGACGTCAAGAAGGTCGGCAAGATCCCACCCGGGGGCGGCTGGAGAGTCCACGGCCGCGGCTCGCAGTAAGCGAAGCGGGCCAATCGCTCCAAGCGGCGCCCGGTGGGCTACACCTTCTTGCACGTCGCCGTCGACGACTACTCGCGCGTCGCCTACGTCGAGGCCCACGACAACGAGACCGCCGCCACACTCGTCGGGTTCTGGCGGCGCGCCCAGGACTGGTTCTGGTCCAACGACATGGCCGTGGACGAGGTCCTCACCGACAACGGATCGAACTTCGTCTCCGACGCGTGCGCCGAGCTGCTGGCTGAGCGGCGCACCCGCCACCGCCGGACCCGGCCCTACCGGCCCCAGACGAACGGCAAGGCTGAGCGCTTCAACCGCACCCTCGCCGACGAGTTCCTCTACAACTACAAGTTCAGATCCGAAAACGAGCGCCGCATCCACCTCAAACGCTGGATCCACGACTACAACTGCCACCGACACCACACCGCCGTCGGCGGCCCGCCCGTATCACGCGCACAACCTCACGCGAACTGACATCTAGTCTGCCGAGGTCGCGCGGCGGGATTCGACTGTTGTTGGGTTGCAGTTGACGTGCTCTCTATAGGGTGACTAACAGACGACGTCAGCCGGGGACTTCGATGGGGATGTCGCGCTTGACGGCCGGGTTCTCGGCCAGCGCCGCGTTCATGTTCTCCTCGTAGGGCGCCAGCGCGTCGTCCATCGACTGGCCCTCGATGACGTAGCGCCTGAAGGCTCCGGCGAATTCCCCATAGTGGATGCCGCCGGCGCTGTCGAAGGGCCCGCCGATGGGGCTGATGATGATGGACCCGGCCGCGTCGATGAACGCCTGGTGGTTGTTGGGCGGTGGCTGGCGCCACCTCGGGTCGTCGGCGTAGCGCTTCAGAGGCGGCACTACTGCACCACCCTCCATCCAGGGCACGTAGGCCGGCCCGTAGATGTGCTTGATGAGCTCCCACACGATGTCGGGATGCTCGGTCTCGGCGGCTATTCCCCAACCGGCGGTGCCGCCGCCGCCCCGGGTGCCGTGCGTGCCCTCGGGCAGGGTGTGGACGTCCCACTCGAACTCGGAGTCTCGCAGCGCGGGTACCGACCACACCGCCCCCTCGATCATGGCGAACCGACCCCCGATGAAGCCGGCGTGGGGGTCGCCGACCGCGGTGACCTGCTCGGGAGTGGCGAACACCCCTTCCCGTACCGGATCCCACAGGGCCCGCAACCCGGCCCTGAAGTTGTCGTCGATCAGCATGACCTGGGCCTCTTCGTCGAGGAAGTCCCCGCCGAAGGCTCCGATGGGCCCGTGGGCGTTGTCGGGGTTGTCGGCCGCCGGCGCATAGCCGATGACGTCGCCGGTGGTGAGCACCCGCGCGTACTCGGCCATGTCGTCCCAGGTGAAGCCGTCGCCTGGAAGCTCCAGGCCGGCCGCTTCCAGCATCGGGATGTTGTAGAAGAAGGTGTTCACGTCGGCGCTCATGCCCTGGCAGTGCATCTCGCCGGCCGCCTGGTCGCCCAGAGCCACCGTGGAGCAGACCTGCAGCATCGACGGGTACCACGCGTCGACGTTGAGGTCGGGATCGGCCTCCAGGTAGGGCCGCATGTCGCGGGTGATGCCCTGCTGGGCGAAGAGGTCGACCCAGCCGTTGTGGCTGAAGAACAGGTCGGGCATGTTGTCGACGGCGTTGTAGGCCACCAGCTTCTCGGTGTAGCCGTCTGGCGGGATCTCCTCCAGCTCGATGGACACGCCCGGATGCAGCGCCGTGAACGAGTCGATCGTCGGCTGAACCTCGTCGAGATAGGGCAGGCCCGGGAGCGACATCGCGCCCCAGCGCAGCGAGCCGCTCAGTCCGGGCGCCTCGGTGGTGGTCGGTGCGGCGGTGGTGGTCGGTGCGGCGGTGGTGGTCGGCGCGGCCTCCTCGTCGTCGCCGCAGGCCCCTAGGAACGCAGCAGCGCCCAGGCCCCCTCCGGTGAGCTTCAGGAACCTCCGGCGGTCCATGTCGTTTATTCGAGTCATCGCTCCCTCCTCAGAGACGTTTCCCCAACGCGAGACAGGTGAGCCTCGGTCGCCAACACACTAATGGTTCAGAAACGTGACGCAAAGTTCACGCTCTTGACAGCCCGGTGTCCAGCGCGGCCTCGGTCAGTGGGCGGTCCAGCCTCCGTCCACGGTCAGCACCGAGCCGGTCACATACGACGAGGCTTCCGAGGCCAGATAGATGGCCGCCCCGGCGATCTCGTGCATCTCGCCCCAGCGGCGCAACGCCACCTCCTGGCCGATCACCCGCACGCTGTGCTCGCTGTGCTCATGGGCCAGATTCATCTCGGTCAGGAACGGGCCGGGCGCGATGGCGTTCACGTTCACTCCCCGCGGCGCCCACTCCATGGCCAGCGCCCGGGTGAGCTGCACGATGGCGCCCTTCGAGGACGTGTAGGCCGTGCGGTCAGCTGCGGCGACCAGGCCGAACGTCGACGACACGTTGATCACCCGCCCGCGGCCGGAGTCCCACAATGGCTGGGCCGCGGCCCGGCAGGCGAGCCACGGCCCGGTGACGTTTACGGCCAGGGACTCATCGAACTCGGCCCGCTCGAGGTCGCCGATGGCGCCCCGAACCAGGATTCCGGCGTTGTTCACCAGGATGTCAAGCCCGCCGAAGCGTTCCACGACGGCTGCCACCGCGGCCTCAACGGCCGCCTCGTCGGTGGCCTCCATCTCCACACCCAGCGTTGCCCCCGCCGTGGCCGAGGCGATCTCGGCTGCCTTGGCCTGCGCGTCGCCGAGTCTGCGGCTCGTGACCGCCACCCGCGCCCCCGCGAAGCTCAGGGCCTCGGCCATCACCGCGCCGAGGCCCCTGGAGCCGCCCGTCACCAGAGCGGCGCGTCCGTCGAGGCGGAACAGGTCGAGCGGGTTGGGCGCTTGGGGCCTCCTCGCGGCCGCTGTCGGGCTACGGGTTCGGCCCGGACCGTGTCCGAGCCGGGCGTGTCAGGTGCTGTGGGCCTCCTCGTAGCTCGGGCCTCCGCTCTCCTGCACCCAGTAGCGCCGGGCCCAGCCGACGCCCTTCCAGGTCTTGATGGTGGTGGGCACCATCTTGATGAGCCAGCGGGGCTGCTGGATGGTGGACACCAGGTACGTCGGCCCGTTCGGCCCCAGATACCGGTACGACATCTGCTCGGCGATCTGCACCCAGCGGCCCCCGACGTTGGGCTCCTCCTCCACGGTGGCTGTGCCCTCCATGTACACCTTGGGGATCTCCATGGCCTGGCCCGACTCGCCCGGATCGCTGTGGGGGGCGTCGATGACCACGCTGAGCCGCCCATCGGCCTTGATGTACTCGCACCACCGGGCCCGCTGGCGCCCCACGAAGTACAGGGCCTCCCCGTCCCACTGGTACCAGACCGGCATCACGTAGGGCGACCCGTCGGGCTTGAGAGTGGCCAGCCGGGCCACTGCATTGCCCGCCAGGAACTGCTCCATCTCCTCGGCGGTCAGGCCACCCAGGTCGCCTCTAAAACTGCTCATTGTTGACCGCTCCTTTTCTCACTGGTCAGTGCGAGACAGTACCATCGCGCCGATGGCACCCTCCAAGCCGGTCGACGGCGCCGAGCCGACCGCCAGCCCGAGCGCCGGGACCGCTTCCGCCGGGGACCGAGACATCGACGCCGCGGCACAGGGTCCAGCGAGCACGAATGGCACGCCCGGCGATGTGGCCCTGTCGGTTCGCGATCTCGTGAAGACGTTCGAGGTGGGCGGGGGCTGGCTGGGCGGCGAGCGCGGCGAGGTGTCGGCGGTGGCCGGCGTGTCGTTCGACATCGGCTCCGGGCGAACGCTCGGCCTGGTGGGGGAGTCGGGCTGCGGCAAGTCCACCACCGCCCGCTGCATCCTGCGCCTCATCGAGCCGACCTCCGGTGACGTGGTCCTGCAGCGCCCCCTCGACGGGGGAGGGGCCGAGAGCATCGACATCATCGCGGCCGACCGGGGCGAGCTGCGGCGCCTCCGCCGCCACATGCAGATCGTCTTCCAGGACCCGTTCGCTTCGCTCAACCCCAGGATGTCGGTGGGGCAGGCGCTGCGCGAGCCGCTGGTGGTGCACACCTCGATGTCGAGAGCCGAGCAGGACGCCAGGGCGGCCGAGCTGCTCCGCCTGGTGGGACTCAACCCCAGGATCGTTGACCGTTACCCCCACGAGTTCTCCGGCGGCCAGCGCCAGCGCATCGGCGTGGCCCGGGCGCTGGCATTCGACCCAGGATTCCTCGTGCTCGACGAGCCGGTCTCCGCCCTCGACGTGTCGATCCAGGCCCAAGTCCTCAACCTGCTCGACGACCTCCAGGACGAGCTGGGCCTCACGTACCTGTTCATCGCCCACGACCTGGCCGTGGTGCGCCACGTGTGCGACGACATCGCGGTGATGTACTTGGGCAAGATCGTGGAGCGCACCTCCGCCCAGCGGCTCTTCGACGAGTCGATGCACCCCTACACCCACGCCCTGCTCTCCGCGGTTCCGGTACCTGATCCGGCGCTGGAGCGGGGACGGCTGCGGATCCTGCTCGAGGGCGACGTGCCCAGCCCCCTGAACCCCCCGTCGGGGTGCCGCTTCCACACCCGCTGCCATGTGGGCCGGGACCAGGAGGTGTGCCGGGTGACGGAGCCGCCCCTCGAGGAGGTCAGCGGGGGCCATTGGGTGGCGTGCCACTTCCCCGAGGTCCGCCAGGTCGTCTGACATGAAGCCGTCGCTCCGCCCCCGTTCCGGGCGCGGAAACTGCCCATAGTGGCCAAGAAGCTCGAACAGATCGCCTTCCGATGTCGGGGCCGCATCCGATGAAGCCATCGGAGCCCATCGCGACGATGCCGCGCTCGGGCATACGCGAGGTGATGGAGCTGGCCGGCGCCATCGACGGCGCCATCCACCTCGAGACGGGAGAGCCCAACTTCGCCACGCCCCGCCACGTCTGCGAGGCCGCGGCGCAGGCCGCCTTCGACGGCTTCACCAAGTACACGCCCAACGCCGGTATCGCCCCGCTGAGAGAGGCTTTGGCGGCCAAGGTCCGGGAGCGCAACGGCATTGACGCCACCGCCGACCAGGTCGTGGTCACGTCGGGCGCTGTCGCCGGGGTCTACAGCAGCATGGTCTCGCTGGTGGACCCGGGCGCCGAGATGCTGCTCGGAGACCCGAGCTGGCCCAACTACGCCCAGATGATGCAGCTGCTGAAGATCACCCCGGTCCACTTCCCGCTGCGGCCCGAGGCCGATCTGGTTCCGCAGGCCGCCGACGTGGAGCCGCTGATCACCGAGCGGACCCAGGCAATCCTGCTCAACTCTCCTGGCAACCCGACCGGCGCGGTCACCGATGCCGCCGCCCTCGCCGACCTGATGGAACTGGCCCGCCGACATGATCTGCTGGTCTTCTCCGACGAGGTCTATGACGAGATCTCCTTCGACGGGCCCTACACTCCGGCCGCGCCGCTCGACACCGACGGTCGGGTGATCACCTTCTTCAGCTTCTCCAAGACCTACGCCATGACCGGCTGGCGGGTGGGCTACCTGGTCGTCCCGCCCGGAGTGTCGCCGTTGATCGTGCGGGCCCAGGAGCCGATCACGTCATGCGTCAACGCCCCCGCGCAGATGGCAGCCCTGGCCGCGGTGACCGGCCCCCAGGAGTGCGTGGCCGAGATGCGCGACGCCTACCGGCACCGCCGCGACCTAGTGACCGATTTCCTGAGCGGTCGCGGCATCCCCCACGTCAGGCCGCGGGGCGCCTTCTACCTGATGGTCGACGTGAGCGGCAGCGGCAGCTCCGGCACGGACTTCGTGCTCCGCCTGCTGAACGAGAGGCAGGTGGCGGTGGTGCCGGGGGACACGTTCGGTCCCGGCTCCGGCCGTTTCGTGCGCATCTCGCTGGCCACCGCCCCCGACCTGCTTATGGAAGGCGTGGAGCGTCTGGCCGACGCGGTAGACGACTGGGGCAGATGACCCCTGGATCAACGGGTCTGGTCCACCATCCCGAAGTGCTGGCAAGACCGTATGCTATTGAGTAAAGTTACTCAATAGCATAGGCGCTACACTGGGACTCTATGCGAGGGTTCCGCCGCCGACAGGTACAGACGCTAGTCGAACGGATCGAAGAGACACCGCGACGCCTGATCGCAGTCTTTGGTCCGCGCCAGACCGGCAAGACGACGGCTGCGCTACAGGCACTCGCGTCCACTCGTCTGGCAGGCGTCCACCTGGCGGCCGATGAGCCCGAGACCATCCCTGCGGCTGGTCCGCCGGCCACCGAGGCTGGTCGCCTGGGACCCGCACCGACCGCACGGGACTCGGTCTGGCTGGAGAGAGTGTGGAGGGAGAACCGCAAGGAGGCGTGGAACTCCGAGGGAGGCTCCGTCCTCATTCTCGACGAGATCCACAAGATCGATGGCTGGTCGGATGCCGTCAAGGGCCTGTGGGACGCCGACCGCAAGAGCGGTTGCCCTTTGCGAGTGGTCCTCATCGGTTCGGCTCCGCTGCTGATGAAGGCAGGAATGGACGAGAGCCTCTCAGGGCGTTTCGAGACGATCCGGTTCGAGCACTGGTCGTACCCGGAGATGGCCCAAGCCTTCGACTTCAGCCTCGACCAGTACGTCTACTTCGGCGGATCTCCGGGTGCTGCCGCCTTCGTCGCCGATCTCGGCCGTTGGAACGCCTACGTGCGCAGCTCCCTCATCGAGCCCAGCATTGAGCGAGATGTGCTGGAGATGCAGCGAGTCGACAAGCACGCTCTGCTACGGCAGTTGTTCGAGTTCGGGGCGCGCTGCTCAGGCCAGATCCTGTCGTACAACAAGATGCTCGGGCATCTCCAGGACGCAGGCAACACGACCACCTTGACGCGATACCTGCACCTGCTGTCCCAAGCGGGACTGCTGACCGGGCTGCCCAACCACACCGGGAGCCCGGTCTCGGTCAGGGCGTCCACGCCGAAGCTGAACGTTCTGGATACGGCGTTCATGGCAGCCGTTTGCGGTTACAGCTTCGACGAGGCCCGCTCCGACCGGTCGCACTGGGGTCGGATGGTCGAGAGTGCGGTCGGGGCTCACATCGTCAACACCGCATCCTCCGGCACCGCCGTCAAGTACTGGAGACACCGGAACAACGAAGTGGACTTCGTCCTGCAAAGGGGTCCCAACCTGGTCGGGATCGAAGTGAAGAGCGGCATCACTGCACCGAGATACCAGGCCATCTCTGCATTCAGGCAGCGGTTCAATCAGCGGTCGGTGCTCATCGTAGGAGCCGACGTGACGCTGGATGAGTTCCTGTCGCAGCCCGCCGATCACTGGATCGACGCATCGTGAGCCTCATAGTCGAGCGAACCTGCCGGGAACTGCGAAGGGCGGAAGGCCCGGAGGGCGGCATGGCGTGGAGCGAGCCCGAATCGCTCAACGCGTTCCGCTCAAGGCGGGCATATGTGCTTCTGGGTGACCCAGGCGCGGGCAAGACAACCGAATTCGAGGGGGAGCAGAGGGTCCTTGGTGACGACTTGGCTGTGGTCGTCAGCGCGCGGGACTTGAAGACGCTCGATGTGGAGACCCGCCCGAAGTGGCACAACAAGATTCTCTTCATAGACGGCCTGGACGAGACGCGGGCCGGCGAGACGAACTCCCGGACCCCGCTCGACGAGATCCGCGCCCAGCTCGCACGACTCGGCACGCCGAGCTTCCGCCTTTCCTGCCGCGAGGCGGACTGGTTGGGCTCGAATGATCGCCGACATCTTGAAGGCGTATCCCCTGACTCAGAGATCACCGTATTGAGACTTGATCCTCTCAACGTCGATGGCATCCGGTCGTTACTGCGTAGGGGGCATCAACTGGATGATGTCGAGGACTTCATCCTCAGAGCGCATCGCAACGGTGTTGGCGCCATGCTTGGCAACCCGCTGACGCTCGCCCTGCTGGCTGATGTTGTCAAGCAGGGGGGTGATTGGCCTCGAAGCCGCCGAGAGGTCCTTCAGAAGGCCTGCTGGCATCTTGCGGGGGAGCACAGCGATGAGCATCGTGTCGTCAGATGTGGGCTGCCCCGTGACACCGTTGTGGACGCTGCGGGCTACCTGTGTGCCGTGTTGCTGCTCGCAGGAATGGAGGGCCTCTCTCTGTCCGCCGGGCATTTCGGGCATGGCATCGTCTGTCTGGACGACCTCGAAGACCCTCCTGATCCGCTCACTCGCCAAGCACTCGATCACGCCGTGGCCACGAAGCTGTTCACTGCCGATCGTGCCGGAGGAGCGGAGGGAGTCTTGACGCCGCTTCACCGGCAGGTCGCTGAGTACTTGGGGGGCCTCCATTTGGCTAGGAGAATGGAACGTGGGCTGCCGGTCCGGAGAGTCGTGGCGCTGATGACCGCTCCTAGTGATGGGCGAGTGGTGACCGGGTTGCGGGGCCTGTCTGCTTGGCTGGCAGCGTGCTCCCGCGACGCGCGCCCGCATCTGATCGCTGCCGATCCGGTGGGCGTCGGCCTATACGGCGACATCGGGCGTTTCGATCGCGCCGAGAAGGAGCGGCTGCTTGAGGCGCTGCCGGAGGCCTTGGTGCTTGGGGAGGCGTATTGGGACGAAACGGCGTGGGCGTTTCGATCCTTGGCGTCGGCTGAACTGGTGCCGGCCATCTCCGAAGTGTTGGGCCGGCTCAGGGAGCGCACCGCCGACGACAGGTCGGCGAGCCTGGTCCTGGGGGTGCTGCAACACTGTGAGGATCCAGGCGCGGTAGCGCAGTTGGCCCCGGACCTGATGGACATCGGGCGGGCTGATGCGGTACCGGCATTCCTGCGAAAGCGTGCCCTAGACGCCTATCTCCGGGTCTCTGTCGTGCGTGACGATCGGGAGACGACCCTCAGAGACCTGCTGGATGCAATTCGCGATCGTTCAGTTAGCGACCCGGATGACGATCTGCGGGGCACGCTGCTAGAGGAGTTCTACCCGGTCGGAGTCGGCCCCTCGGAGGTGTGGGATCATCTGGTATTTCGCAATCGTCATGACTATCTCGGCCGTCTCTGGCTGTTTAGGAAGAAGACCCTGTTGGAGAGATCGCAGGACCGCGACCTGGCCGGACTACTCGATGCTCTGCGTGCGCGCGCCGACGAGTTGGTTCCAGCGTTGATCGAGTCCCGCTTCGGCGACCTCCCACTACTGCTGCTCGAGAAGGCCCTCGTGACTCAGGGCGAGCAGCTCGACCCGCAGCGCCTCCTAGGCTGGCTTGCCACCGCCCGTCAGGCTTCGATGTACAGCACCAGGGGATCCGCGGCCGGCATTCGCTCCTGGCTCGAGGAGCGGCCTCAGATTCAGAAGGCCGTGTACTTGGCATCGATCAGACAACCTGCCTCCGACGACGGAACCGGGGTGCCGCCGTACTGGTACAGAGATGTGCTTCATGGCAGCCGGTTGCCCTCAGACTTCGGGCGCTGGTGCCTCGATCAGGCTGTGGCCCTCGCAGGAACAGAGCCCGATACAGCCCAGGAGCTGCTGAGCAGGGCGTTCGCGTCGCGGGCAGATCCGGCGACAGGCAAGGGGCTGAGGGTCGAGACCATGCACCGTGAAACCCTCGGCCATCCTGTCCTGGCGCGTCGTCTCGACGAGTTGCTCAGACCACCGCGCCCACCTCAGCGAGAGGACGGGTTTCTTGAGGAGACCGAGGAACAGCGGCGGCGCGAGGAGGAGGACCGAAATCGTCAACGCGATGATCAACGCGCGGAGTGGGTCCAGTACCTCCAAGACAACGAGACATCTCTAAGGGCAAACAGGTTCTCGCCCCCGGACCTGCATACGTTGGCTATGGCCTATCTCGGCATGTTCGTGGACGACGACGAGAATGCGGCCCCCTCAAGCCGGGTGAGCGACTTCATCGGCGGCGACCAGCAACTGGTGGCCGCGGTCGTCGCCGCGCTCCGTGGCGCCATGCTGCGCGACGAGGTCCCCCCGGTGGCGGAGACGATTTCGCTGCATTCCCAGTCGCGACACTCCTGGATGGCGTATCCGGTGCTGGCCAGCCTGCACCTGCTCGACTCCGAGGATCCGGCACGGCTGGACGGACTCGGGGACGAACGCAAGCGTAGGGCGCTAGCCACCTACTACTGCGTTGCGGAGCGCTACAGCTACGGGCAGCACTGGCATGGCCGACTCGGCCCAGAAGACCCCTTGGAGGCTCTCGACGGGGAGCAGGGCCCCCATGAGCCGCACTGGTATGGCCGGTGGCTCCGGCAGGATCCCGATCTGGTGCTGGACGTCCTGTGCCGGTGCGCGCTAGCAGGGGTGCGAGCGGGCGAGCCTCTCCCGCCGGGCATGGACGATCTGGACGCCATCGACGGCTACGAAGACCTAGTACACGACGTGAGGCTGAGGCTCCTTAAGGCATATCCGACTAGAAGCTCGAACAAGCAGCTGACCCTGCTGGACAACTTGCTCTCCAATGCTCTGGATCATTCGGATCAGGCAGAGCTTCTTGCCTTGGCCCGACAGAAGCAGGTGTTGAAGAGCGTGCCTGTCGCCCAGCGGGTCAGATGGTGGGCGACGGACGCGCTGATCTCCCAAGGGACCCGTCTTCAGCAACTGAAGCCCGACTTGGTCGACAGCGAGATTCGAGTCAGACATCTGGCCCAGTTCCTGAGAGCTGTGTGGGATCGTCACGGTGGTCGCCCTTCGATCCTGAAGGCCATCACCGACCCGGGAACACTCAAAGAGATGATCGAGATACTGGGGAGTTGGTGTGGTCCTGCGATCTACCCGTCCGGGGGTTACACCTATACGCTTGAGATGGACACATCGGAGTTGATCCAGCAGTTGATCGGACAGCTTGGCTCAGCCGTTGGTGACCAGGCAGAGCAGGCGCTGGAGAGCCTCATCGAGGACCCGCAGCTGGCCGCCTGGCAGAGCCATCTCACCTTCACACGGGAGTGTCAGCGTGTCGTCCACCGAGACGCCTCCTACCGCCATCCCAGCGTGGAGGAGGTCCAGATCACGCTCGCCAACAAGGCGCCCGCCAACGCAGCGGACCTGGCCGCGCTCCTCAGCGACCAGCTTCGGGACCTCGCCAGCAGAGTGCGTACGGACGCTCGGAACATCTGGAGCCAGTTCTGGAACGAAGACCGTAACGGCCACCCGCCCGCCCCGAAGCGCGAGAACTCCTGTCGCGACGTACTGCTGACAGCTCTGGAGGTGCCCGCCGCGATCGAGCTAGACCCGGAGGCCAGCCACGCGTCGGGCTGGAAGTCCGACATCCGCGCCCGATGTCGAGACTTCGAGATCCCCATCGAGATCAAGCGCGACCGTCACCGCGATCTCTGGAGAGCGATGCGCTCACAGCTCATGGGTCAGTACACGACCGATCCGGCAACCTCTGGTTACGGCATCTATCTGGTGCTGTGGTTTGGGGACGGCAGGGTCCAGACGCCCCCTGACGGCAATCGCCCCAGAACCCCTGAGGAGCTTGAGCAGCGGCTCGTACAGGATCTCACCCAGGACGAAAGACGCAAGATCTCCGTGATCGTCATGGACGTCAGCAAACCCAGTCGGCCGAGCCTCCCCGTGGCGCCTCCAGCTGAGGTCGGCGTCAGAAGTTGAACAGCGACATGGCGGTGCCGCCGCGGATCATGTCGCGCTCGGCCTCGCTGATGTCGCCGAGGAGGTGGTCCACCACCCCGAGAGTCTCGGGGTGGCCGGGGTTTTCGCGGATCCACGGCCAGTCCGAGGCCATGAGCATGCGGTCGGCGCCGAAGGCGGCGTAGATGCGGTCGGTGGTCTCCTGCAGGTCCCGGTAGGGGTAGGGGGCCCCGCTGAAGGCGTAGTGGCCCGAGAAGTGCACGAAGACGCTGGGGTGCTTGGCCGCCAGCGCCTCCACGATCTCCAGACCGGCCGGGGGAAGCTCCATGTCGAATTGCGGCCGCCCGTAGCCGTCCACCCGCAGCTCCAGGTGCATGTTGGGCAGGAACCCCAGATGGTTGAGCACCACCTTCAGGCCGGGGAGCAGATCCAGGCAGCCGTCGAGCAGATCCACCTGGTCGGCCGGCCCGTAGAACCAGGCCTTCATGTCGGCGTCGCACATGGCGGCCAGAACCGGGAACACGTCCAGCGACTCGGGATCGGCACCGGCCTCACCCTCCAGTCCGTAGAGCCTGATCCCCTCGATGCCGGCATCGATGCGGCGTCGCAGCGTGGCCAGCGGGTCCCCGTCGGCGAAGTCGTGCACGGCCACGCCCGCGAACTTGCCCGGATGGTCGGCGAGCACTTCGGCCAGGTAGCGGTCGTGCTCTGACAGGGCGCAGTAGATCGCCCGGTCCACACCCGCATTGTCCATCGCCGCCAGGAGGCGCTCGGCGGTCTCGGAGCGCTCGGGCGGCGTCATGCCCTCGAAGATGGCTCTCGGGTAGTCGTCGCTCAGGGCCTTGAACAGGTGCAGGTGGGCGTCCACTACGTCCATGGCGGTCGGCCTTTCTGTTCGCTTCTATTGGTCGGAGTCTTGCCGCTCGGTGCCGTGCTCGGCGATCCAGGCGAGATGGTGGGCGGTGAGGTTCCGGCGCATGAACATCACCAACTGCTCCACCAGGTGGGGATGCCCTTGCAGCAGGGCCGGGCCCCCGAGCATGGTTCCGGTGGAGATCCACATGTTCTGGCCCCGCAGGCCGGGGTGGATGGTGCGCACGTAGCCGTGGGTCAACTCGTCGTGGGCGCCGGTGAACAGCACCCGCATGGCCGCCACCGCCTCGCCGCCACCGATATCGTCGTCGCCGCCGTGCCGGACTCCGCCATCAGTGTCGTCGTCGCCGGCGGGGGGCGTGGGACTGATCAGCGCATGGACTGGGGCGCCGTGGCCGGTGCCGAGGCTGAAACCAGCGCGGGCCAACGCGCCGTAGGCCACGAGCCCGGCCGGGCCGAACGCGCCGCCGACCTCGGCCAGCGCGCCGGTCAGGTCGTCCATGGTGGCCGACGGGTCCGGCTCGCCGTCGGACAGGCCGTGGCCCCGCAGCTCCAGGCGGATCACCCGGAACCCCGCCGAGTTCACGGTGGCCGCCACCGATCCCCAGGCGTCGAGATCGTCGCCGAGGTCGTGCACGAACAGCAGCGGCGGCCCGTCGGCGGGGTGCTCGAGGCCTCGCAGCACGGTCCCGTCGGCCAGGGCGACCTCGATCGGGTACGGCCCAGAGGCCGAGCGAACAGGCGACAGACTCACGTTGCGCCCACAACTTGGAATGAGCGAGGCCGTGGCCCGAGCGGCCCGTGAGCGCAGCGAACATGAGCGGGCAACGCAACGCCGCAGCGCGAGGCGCTTGCTACGAATCTGCGCTTGCGCTTCGACGGTGCCATGGCGTCCGGGCGTCAGAACGGCTGCGGGTTGAAGCAGCGCAACCCGACGCCGCTGTGCTCTTCGTAAGCGGGATGATCGTCCCAGCACCGCTGTTGGGCGTGGGGGCATCGGGGCGCGAACCGGCATCCCGGCGGCATCATCTGCGCGGGCGGGACCAGGCCCGCAATGGGCACCAGCTCCCGGCGTTTGAGGCTCACGCGGGGCAGGGCTCGCAGCAGGCCCTGCGTATAGGGGTGGCGCGGATCGGAGAACAGCTCGTCAACCGGGGCCTCCTCCACGATCTCCCCGGCGTACATCACCGCCACCCGGTCGGCTATCGAGGCCACCACGGCCAGGTCGTGGGTGATCAGCAGCATGGACATGTTGCGGTCCTGCTGCTCTTGGCGGAGCCGCTCGAGGATCTGGGCCTGCACGGTCACGTCGAGCGCGGTGGTGGGCTCGTCCGCGATGAGGATCTCGGGATCCAGCACCAGTGCGGTGGCGATCATCACCCGCTGGCGCATCCCGCCCGACAGCTGGTGGGGATAGGAGCCGAAACGCTCCTCGGGGGCGGGCAGCCCAACGGCCCGCAGGATGTCGACGCTCATGGCTCGGGCTTCCACCCTGGTGGCGTCGCGGTGGGTGCGGATCACCTCGGTCATCACCTGGCCCACCGTGAACACCGGGTCGAGCGAGGTGAGGGGATCCTGGAAGATCATCGAGATGCGCTCCGAGCGGACGGCGCGCACACGGCGCTCGGGCAGCTGGGTGAGGTCGGTGTTGTCGAAGACGATCTCGCCAGAGGTGATCCGCACCGGTGGCGTGGGCAGCAGCCGCATAATCGACAGAGCGGTGATCGTCTTGCCGCACCCGCTCTCGCCCACCAGGCAGAGCACTTCGTTGGGGTTGAGGTCGAAGGACACGTCGCGCACCACGTCGAACGAGCCCTCCGGAGTGGACACCGCGGTGTGGAGGCCGCGAACCGACAGCACAGGCTGGCGACCGGCGCCGTTGGTGGCGGTCTCGGTGTGGTCGGGGTTCATGACTGGCTCACGTGCGACGCAGCCTGGGGTTGGCCACGGTGTAGCCGACATCGGCCAGCCAGTTGCTCAGCACCACGATGGTGATCAACACCAGCGAGAAGAACTGGGCCACCGGGTAGTCCCGCCTGAGCACCGCGTTGACCAGCACCTGCCCGAGGCCGGGCCAGCCGAAGATCGTCTCGACCACCAGCGCATAGCCGATGATCTGGCCGATCCGCAGGCCGGCCAGCGAGATGATCGGGACCATGGCGTTGCGCAGCACGTGCTTGCCGATGATGCTCGCCTCCGACAGGCCGCCGGCCCGCAGCGTCCTCACGAAGTCCTGGCTGAGGCTCTCCAGCATGGCCGAGCGGGTCATCCGCACGGTTAGCGCGATGCCTTCCATGGCCAGCACCACTGCGGGCAGGATCAGCTGCTTCTTGCTGCAGCATCCCGCCGAGGGCAGCCACCCCAGCGTGGACGCGAAGAGCCACACCGTAAGCAGGGCCAGCCAGAAGTTGGGGACGGCCATACCGGCCACCGAGAACGTCATCACCGAGCCATCGGCCCAACTGTTGCGTTTGACCGCGGCCAGGATGCCCAACGGGACTCCGATGGCGAACACCAATACGAAGGCCGCAGCCCCCAGCACCAGGCTGTTGCGGCCGTGCTCGGTGAGCATGTCGAATATGTCGGCGTTGTTGGTGAGCGACTTGCCCAAGTCGAAGGTCACCAGACGGCCCATGTAGCGGAAGTACTGCTCGTGGACCGGATCGTTGAGGCCGAGCAGCTCCCGGAACTCCTCGCGATCCTCGTAGGAGGCCGACGCGGGCAGCCGGGCCGACACCGCGTCGCCGCCCGAGAGCCGGATGGCGTAGAAGACCGCGATCGACGACAGCAACAGCACGATCAGCGTGTAGAGGGTGCGGCCTGCGATGCGTTTCATGGCGTGTCACCGCCTGCGCCTGTCGTTTCATAGCCCTCGAGCGTGTAGAGGGTGCGGCCCGCGATGGGTTTCATGGCCGGGTGCCTCGGGCGCTCACTGCTCGTCCACCGATTTGGCCTCGTGGCGCAGGCGCGGGTCGAACACGTCGCGCAGCCCGTCGCCGATGAGGCTCACCGACAGCACCACGAGCACGATGGCGATGCCGGGAATGGTCGACTCCCAGTGGTTGAGCCGCAGGAAGTTGCGGCCGTCGGCCACCAGCTGGCCCAGGCTGGGGGTGGGAGGCTGGGCACCGAGGCCGATGAACGACAGCGCGGCCTCAGCGATCACGGCCACGGCCACGTAGTAGGACGCCAGCACGAAGGCGGGAGCCAGGATGTTGGGGAAGATGTGGCGCCACATGATGCGCATGGACGAGTAGCCCCCGGCTCGGGCCGCCTCCACGAACTCACGCTGCGACAGCGTCAGCACCTCGCCCCGCACCACCCGGGCGATGGCCGCGGTGTTGACCAGCCCCACGGCCAGGATCACCGGTAGCAGCCCGCCGCCCATCCCGCCCGCGAACAGCACGGCCAGCAGGATTAGCGGGAAGCCCCAGATGAAGTCGACGGCCCCGCCGACCGCCCGGTCGGTCCAGCCCCGCAGGTAGCCGGCCACCATGCCCAGCACGATGCCGGCCACTAGGGCGAGCACGGTAACGCCGGCGGCCACGGTGAGGCTCACCCTGATGCCCACGAAGACCCTGACCGCCATGTCGCGGCCCAGCCCGTCGGTTCCGAAGATGTGCCCGTCGCTCAGCGGCGGCAGGTGGATGGCCGAGAAGTCCTGGGCCACGTAGTCGCCGCCGGTGAGCCACGGCCCTAGGATCCCCGCGGCCAGCACCACCACGCCGAGGAAGGATCCCAGCAGCAGCAGCCGGTTGTGGCGCATGCGGCTCAGGCTGCGCTGCAGCCGGGTGACGTGCTGGGCCTCCTCCAACTCGAGGAGCCGGCTCTCCCAGTCGAGCCGTCGCGCGTCGACGGCCGACCCTGTTTCCTCTATGGCGGCGGGCACGGCGCCGCCGCGGTGCTCGGCAGGCTCTTGGCCTGTGCGCCCGCTAGCCCTCGATCCACGTGTCGTTGTAGTACGGGTAGAGGTTCCACACGAACGGCTGCCAGCCGTGCACCTTGTTGTTGTGCACGAAGGTGGCGTTCTGGTTCATGATCGGCAGGTACGGCAGCTGCTCGGCCCAGGCCAGCTGGAACTCCGACGACGCGGCCTGGGCCTCGTCCTCGGTACCCGACTGCTGCCACGCCGCGATGGCGTCGTCGATGCGGGGCTCGACCGCGTGCGAGAAGTTCGGCACCGGAATGGTGGCCGACCAGCCGAACAGGATGAGCACATCGAGGGGGATGGGCCACAGCCAGAAGAACAGCGACATCTCCACTGAGTCGCGTCCCGGCTGGCTCTGCTCGGTGAAGGCCAGACCCCGGTCGACGACGTTGAGGTTGGCCCTCACGCCGACCTTGGCGAACTGGGCCGACACCGCGGCGGCCACGTTCTTCTGCACCGACTCGTCCTCGACCAGGTAGCGGAACTCGAAGCGGCTGCCGTTGCGCACCCGCACGCCGTCGTCGCCCATCTCCCAGCCGGCCTCATCGAGCTTCTGGTTGGCCAGATCCACGTCGAACTGGTTGAACTGCTCCACCGCGGGATCGTACTGGCGGTCGGTGGTGGGGAACGGCCCGTAGGTGGCCGCGCCGTTGCCGGCCAGGATGGCGTTGACCATGCCCTCGCGGTCCAGCGAGTGCGACAGCCCCTGGCGGGTGAGCACGTCGCCGAACAGCTCGTCGTAGTCCCGGTTCATGGCCAGGTGGAAGCCCGACCACTCGGGATGGCGGATCACGGTGAGGTCGGGGTTGTTCTCCAGCCTGCCGATGTCGATGTGGGCCGGGTTGATGAGCGTGTCGATGTCACCGTTCTCGAGCTGGGTGGCCCGCTGGCCCTCCTCGGTGATGACCGTCCAGCGGATGGCGTCGAGGTAGGCCGCCCCCTTGTTCTCGAAGAACGGGGTGTTCGAGCCGGGGTAGTCGGCCCAGCGGTTCACCAGCACGTGGCTGCCCGGCACCCACTCCTCGTGGGTGAACGGTCCGGTGCCGTCAGCGAACTCGGTTCCGTAGGAGGACTCCGGGTTGAGGCTGCCGTCGGCGTTGAGGCTGCTGTCCTTCCAGGTGTTGATGTTGAGGATGCGCCAGTACCCGGTCTTGTGGGGGCCGAGCGCGCCCACCCAGGCGTTCTTCATCTTCATGACGACCGTGTTGCCGTCGGCCTCGTAGGTGTCGACTGGAGCGGCCAGACCGGCGATGAAGCTGAAGGCCTGGACCGACCGGTAGAACTCGGCCACCGCTTCGGCGTCTACCGTCCCGCCTGAGTGCGAAGTCTTGCCCTCGGGTATGTCGAAGGTGTAGGTGAGGCCGTCGTCGGAGACCGAGAAGCCCGAGGCGAACTGGGGAACGTCTGCGCCGGAAGGGTCGTTGGACAAGATGGCCTCGTAGATGGCAAAGAAGGCCGGGTCGTACCAGTTGGTGGTGAGCGGGTCGTGCTTGGAGACGTCGCGGTTGTAGCCCTCTCGCAGCGTGCCGCCGGTGGTCGGCCCCGCTGGTTCAGGCGCCGCCGTCGTGGGGGCGGCGGCCGCGGTGGTGGTCGGGGCGGCCGCCTCGTCGTCGCCGCAGGCGGCCAGGATGGTGGCTGCGGCGGCTACTCCGACGCCCGACAGGCCGAGGCGCTTCATGAACGTCCGGCGGTCGAGCCCGTTGGCCTGGTATTGGTCGGCGAGTTCGGCGACTTCCGGGCCGTACTCGTCTCGTATCCACGAAATGCCCATATCGAGCACCCTCCTCGTTGTATTGGAACATGCGTCCACCGCATTTGGAGCGACGGCCGGCAGGAAAACTGTATACCAACGGCCAGACCCGCGCCAAAGCGCCGGGCGCGACTTGGAGGCGATGCGTATAGGCGCTCGCCCGAGCGCTGCTCAGGCGTCGACGGCCGCGTGGGCCGACGGGTACGACGCCCGGAACTGGTCCACCGAGTCGGGGGACCACTGCTCGCCTACGGGCACGCCCAGCTCGACCCGCTGGGGCTCGGAGCAGGGCTGGCCCTGGGCTACGTGCAATGCCGTGGCGCCCCCCGTGCGCCGCAACACATAGGAATAAACCGTCCGGTAGCCCCGGTGGTTGCAGATGCCGGTGTCGCCGTCGTCGTGGGAGCGCTGTAGGGCGAAGACGTCGTCGATCCCGGCGGCCTGCTCCAGGCGGCGCTGGGCGGAGGCCAGCCGCCTCCCGGTGGTGACGGTGTCGTCGTCGCCGGGGTGGGGCTTGAGCGCGATGTGGTGGTTTGAGCGGGCGGTCGGCCCGTCCAGCGCCGTCGCCTCGGTCCGGTTGCCGCGCACCTCCACCGCGGCGGCGCCCGACGCGTCGATCATGATCAGGTTGGCCCACAGGTAAGGCCGGGACTCGACTGCTTCTCCTATGGCGGCGACGGCCGAGTCGACATCGCGGCCTCGGCGCAGGGCGATCTCGGTCAGCTCGTCGTAGTTGGCGTGCCCGTCGAGGGTGCGCACGTTGGAGTCGCAGCACAGCAGTCCGTGCTCGTTGGCGCCGATGGAGAACCCCGAGAACTCGTCGAGGCTCGGATCGGTGCCGGCCCAGGTGGAGACGCCCCGCACCCCGAACACGTCGGGACCGGTGACCAGCCGGTCATCGAAATGGGTCCGGCCGAAGTCTTTGTTCTTGAACAGCAGGTAATCGCCGTCACCGACTCTCAGCACGCCGGTGGTGCACATGTCATTCCCCCGTCCCCTCGCTCGGCCGCGGCCACTCTACGGCTGTGGCTGCTCACCCTCGGGGCGCGGCGGCGACCCGGCAAACCGGCAGGGCGATGCGGGTGGGGTGCTCGGCGTCGTGCAGCACGGTCTGGGTGGCCGGCGCGGCCACCAGAGCGCTCTCCGCCCCTGGCGTCCCGCCCGAGTTGAGATTGCGGTCCCACTGCGGGAAGTCCGAGCTGGAGACGTCGAGCCGCAGCCGCGACCCGGCCGGGACGCATGCGCCGACAGGCCCCAACTCGATGCGCAGATCGTACACCTCGCCGGGCACCAGCGGCTTCGGGTCGCTCAGCGAGCGGCGGTAGCGGGCCCGCAGCATGCCCTCCTGGAGGTTGACGCTGCGGCCGTCGGGATCGACCACGCACAGCCGGGCGGTGAAGTCGGTGTCGGTGGCGGTGGTGGCCGCGTGCAGCGTCACCGACACGTCGCCGAGCAGTTCGATGTCGGCCGCGAGGGGCTCGGAGGTGTAGACGAGGATCATGCGCGACACCTCGGCCTGGTGCTGGTCGGCGGGGCCCATGGGGGTGATCGTGTCGAAGCAGCACGAATGCCCGCCCAGGCTCGGGATGGGCACGCCCGGGTCGTAGACGAAGATGTCGGGGGACTCGGCCGCGGGCGGGTCCTGGTCGAGGGTGCCGTCTCCGAACTTGGAGTTGGCCCGCCCCCGTGAATGGATGTACCACTCCTCGGTGGCTGCGTCGGAGGGCGGCCAGCCGTCGAGGTCGCGCCATCCGCCGTCGAGGGTGAACACGGTCGCCGGGCAGTCGAGCACGCCGGTGTCGACGCCCTTGAGCGTGTGGTCGAACCAGCGCAGTTGCCAGTCGTCGATCTCGTTGGTGCTGGGCCCGTCGCCGCCGCAGCGGCTCACCGGCGTCCACGGCATGTGGGTCCACGGGCCCACCAGCAGCTTCTGGGCCCTTCGGGCCGCGCCCGTTCCGGCCCCGGCGCGGAGCCCGGTGAAGTTCTTCATCGTTCCGCTCAGGAACACGTCCCACCAACCCCCGAAGTGCAGGGCCGGGACCTCGATGCGGCTGTAGTCGGCGTCGATGCTCCAGCGCTTCCAGTAGTCGTCGTAGGTGCAGTGCTCCACCCAGTCGTAGAAGTAGGGGGCGTAATCGCCCTGCAAGGGCGGGAACTCCGACATCGGCAGCCACCAGAACCACCCCTCGGCCGCGCCGAGCGACGCGCTGAGGGCGTCGACGGCGGCCCGGTCTCCGGCCCGCACCGCTGATCCGACGGCCAGCACGTTGGCCCAGTAGCACACGAAGGCGGCCGCGAGGGCACCGCCGTTGTAGGTCCAGCCGTCGTAGTACTGCGAGCCGGTGAAGCCGGGCGCGATGGCGCGCAGCGATGGAGGCCGGGCCACCGCGGCCAGCAGCTGGGTGGCGCCCACATAGGAGAACCCGAACATGCCCACGTCGCCGTTGGCGCCGTCGAGTTGGGCCGCCCACTCCACGGTGTCGTAGCCGTCGTCGGTCTCGTGCGCGAACGGGTAGAAGTCGCCGTCGGACGTGTAGCGGCCCCGGCAGTCCTGGATGACCACCATGTAGCCGTGCGAGGCGTACCACGCGGGATGGGCGTTGCCGAAGGTGGAGACGTTGGCCCGCTTGTCGTAGGGGCTGCGGGCCAGCAGCACCGGGAGGCCGTCTCCTGTGGCCGCGGCCGCAGGGCCCGTTGGCCGGTACACGTCGGCTCGCAGCACCGTGCCGTCGCGCATGGTGGCGGGCACGTCGCGCTCGATGGTCACGGGCATTGCGGGCAGATTCTCGATTGTCATTGCGGACTCCGGTTGTCAGATCCGAGGGCGGCGGATCGCTCGAACGTCGGCTAGAGCGGTCTGGATTGTCGGCAGGTTCTCGATTGTCATGGCGCCTCTGCGGTGTGTCAGTATCGGCCCGTCCTGCCGCGGGGGCGGGCCGCGACCGACTCGGGAGTGTGTCGATGAGCGAATTCAAGCAGGATCGGTACTACGAGGAGGATTCCGGCGCCGGCGGGATACCCGCGGAGCAGGTGGCGGAGTTCCTGGCCGGCGCCGACAGCACCTGGCTGCTCAAGCTGGCCCACCTCAAGTCCGACGGCTGGCCCATGGTGGTGCCGCTGTGGTACCAGTGGGACGGTGGGGCCTTTCTGGTGGTTGGCCGCAAGCGATCCGAGTGGGTCGAGGACCTGCGCCGCAACGCCCGCTGCGCGGTGTGCATCGAGGAGCTGGCCCACCCCCGCATCCGCAAGGTGCTGGCCCAGTGCACGGCCGAGATCGTGGAGGGGCCCGCGGTGGGGGAGGACTCCCAGTGGGTGCCGGTGGCCGAGGAGATGGCGGTCCGCTACACCGGGCCGGACGGCCCGGAGCAGCTTAAGATGTCGTGGGGCTGGGAGCGCTACCTGGTGCGGCTCGTGCCCCGTGACGGTCGCCTGCTGACGTGGCAGGGGGCGGACTGGGCGCTGCGATACTTCGATCCCGGCCAGCGCCCCGACCTGGAGGCCACAGCCGCGGCCCGCGCCCAGTGACGATCCCGGGGTTCGCCGCTCCGACTTCGTTGGCCGGTCCGACCCAGTTCGCCGGTTCGACTTCGTTGGCCGCTCCATGAGGGCTGCGGGCAGCCGAGCCGCCGGGCTGCGCCGCTCGGAGATACGGGTCCTCTTCGACGCGGCCGCCCGAGCCGGAGACGGCGTGATCCGCCTTGAGGTGGGCGAGCCCAGCTTCACCACGCCGTCCCACGTGATCGAGGCTGCCGCCCGCGCGGCTCGCGGCGGCCACACCGGATACGGCCCCAACGGCGGCCTGCGCAGCCTGCGGGAGCTCCTCAGCGAGAAGCTGCGCCGGGTGAACGGCATCGAGGCGCCGCCGGAGGAGATCGTGGTCACCCCCGGCGCCATGAACGCTCTCTATTCGGTGTATCTGGGGTTGCTGGAGCCCGGCGACGAGGTGCTGTTGCCCACGCCCGGCTTCCCCAACATGGACGAGATGGTGCGCCTGCTCGGCGGGCGGCCGGTGTTCTACCCGCTGGCGGCCGACGAGGGCTTCCTGCCCGATGTCGCCGCCCTCGACGGGCTGGTCACGGCCCGCACGAGAATGCTGTTCGTCAACACGCCGGCCAACCCCACCGGCGCGGTGTACCCGGCTCGCCTCATGGAGGATCTGGTGGAGTTCGCGGCCCGCCACGACCTGTGGCTGCTGTGCGACGAGGTGTATGACGAGATGGTGCTGTCGCCGGGCTGCGTCCACACCGCGGCCGCGCCCTTCGATGCCGACGGGCGGGTGATCACGGTGTGCAGCTTTTCGAAGGTGTACGCCATGACCGGCTGGCGGGTCGGCTACGCGGCCGCGCCCGCCGGTGTCGCCGAGCTGCTTCGCACCCTGCAGGAACCCCAGGTGTCGTGCCCGAGCACGATCTCCCAGAAGGCGGCCGAGGCCGCGCTGACCGGCCCCCGGGCCCCGTACGACGCCATGCTGGAGGCCTATCGCCGACGGCGGGCCGCGGCGCTGGAGGCGGCGGAGGGAGCGGGCCTGCGGGCTGTCGCCCCCGACGGGACCCTGTACATGCTGGTGGATGTGTCCGGTGCGGGGCTCGACGATCTCGATTTTGCGCTGGGCCTGCTCCGCTCGCACGCGGTGAGCGTGGCGCCCGGCTCGGTGTTCGGGCCGGCGGGGCGGGGCTGGGCCCGGATCTCGCTGGCGGCCGAGGAGGCCTCGATCACCGAGGGGTTGCGCCGGATAGGCCGGGCAGTGCACGAGCCCGAGCGACTCACCGCTGGCGCCGCGGCGAGCGGAGCTGCGGGGATGTGATTCGATGAGGCGGCAACCACTCAACAGACGCGACCGAAGGGAGACGGCGACATGAACACCACTGGCGCGGGCTCTATGACCGAACGGGTCCGCTCCTATCTCGACGCCCACGACGGCGACGTGCTCGAGCTGACCCGGGAGCTGATCCGCACCCCGTCGCCCAACCCGCCCGGTGACGAGCGGGCCGTGGCCGACCTGGTCACCGAGAGGCTGCGAGAACTCGGCATCGACGCAATCACCCGAGTCGGCGCCGAGGAGACCCGGCCCAACCTGCTGGCCCGGGTCCGGGGCGCGGCTCCGGGCCTGACGCTGGTCCTGTCGGGCCATCTCGACACCAAGCCGGCCGGCGACATGGACGCGTGGGAGACCGACCCCTGGGATCCGGTGCTGCGCGACGGCGACCTGGTCGGGCTGGGCTCCGGCGACATGAAGGCGGCCATTGCCGGCATGGTCTACGCGGCGGCGGCCCTCAAGCAGGCCCAGGAGGCCGACGCCGCGGGCGGGGGCTTCGCCGGCGAACTGCTGCTGGTGTTCACCGCCGACGAGGAGGCCGGCGCTCAGCTCGGATCGAAGTGGCTGGCCGACAACGGCCACCTGCAGGCCGACGCAGCGGTGATCGGCGAGCCCAGCGGCATCACCTCCGAGTGGGAGTCCGTCCACCTGGTATCGCGGGGCGCGGCCCTGTTCAAGATCGCGGTGGCCGGCACGCAGATGCACTCCTCGATCTCCGATCGACTTCCAGGCGTCAACGCCACCGTCAAGATGGCTCGCCTCATCGACCGCATGGACCGCGAGTTCAAGTCGTATCTCACCTACGACGAGCACCCGCTGTGCCCCACCGGTCCCACCGTGAACGTGGGGGTGATGGCTGAGGGGGGAGTGTTCTACGGCGTGTATCCCGGCAACGCCGAGTTCGCCTGCGATGTGCGGACCCTGCCGGGCATGACCGAGGAGATGATGAAGGCCGACATCGGCCGGTTCCTGGCGGACGCCATGGCCGACGACCCGGAGCTGCGGGCCGAGCTGCGCTGGCATCTGATGGTCCCGGCCGTCGAGATCGACGCCGACCATCCGGTGGTGGCCGCGCTGGTCGAGGCCGCCGTCGAGGTGCTGGGGAGCGAGCCCACCCTTGACGCCTTCCCGGGAGCCACCGACGCGCCCTATTTCCAGCTCACCGCGGGGATCCCCACCGTGGCCGCCTTCGGTCCCGGGATGCTGCCCCGGGCCCACAGCCCCAACGAGTACATGGACGCTGACGGGGCCGCGCTGTCGGCCAGCATCTACGCACTGGCCGCGCTGCGCTACCTCGGCGAGGCCGGCGGGAGCTGATGGCCATCCTTACTGCGGTCGGGGACGCGGGTCTCTCATGACCATCCCCACCGCCGAGTTGTGCGGCCGCTACCGCCGCATCTGCGTATCGGTGGTCTGCGACGCCCTGTACGAGCTGGGCCTGCCCGAGCGGGTGCTGCCCAGCGCGCTGCGGCCCCTGCTGCCCGACGTGCGCATGGCCGGGATCGCTCACACGCTGCAGGGACGGGCCATCCGTCCCCCGATTGGATGGGACCGGGGCGTCGAGCGCATCAAGTCGTACCTGCAGATGTTCGACGAGCTGGAGCCCGACTCGGTGCTGGTGTCGTCCAACCCCGACAGCGACGTGGGCCACTTCGGCGAGTTGACCGGCAACGCAGCCCTCGAGCGGGGCTGTGCGGGCGTGGTGTTGGACGGCAACCTGCGCGACCTCGACGGCCTGCTCGACATCGGCCTGCAAGTCTTTCACCGCGATCTGTCGCCGCTCAACGCCATCGGCCGCTGGGAGATGGCGGCCACGCAGGTGCCCGTGACGATCGGCGATGTGACCGTGATGCCCGGCGATGTGATCATCGCCGACCGGGACGGCGTCCTGGCCGTCGCCGGCGACGCGGCCGAGCGCGTGCTGGAGCAGGCCGAGTCGATCGTCGGGGCCGAGGACCTGGTACGGGCCGACATGAGGGCCGGCGCCTCGCCGTGGGAGGGCTTCGAGCGCCATGGCCACATCTGACCCGGCGGCGGGCACGTCCGGGCCCGAGCGGCCCGTGAGCGCAGCGAAGGTGAGCGGGAATCCCGGGCCCGAGCGGCCCGTGAGCGCAGCGAAGGTGAGCGGGAATCCCGGGCCCGAGCGGCCCGTGAGCGCAGCGAAGGTGAGCGGGAATCCCGGGCCCGAGCGGCCCGTGAGCGCAGCGAAGGTGAGCGGGAATCCCGGGCCCGAGCGGCCCGTGAGCGCAGCGAAGGTGAGCGGGAATCCGGGCACCGCCGCGGTTGCGCTGACCGTGCCCCAGATGGGCGTGGTGGAGCAGGTCCTGGTGGTGGAGTGGCTCGTTGGAGACGGGTCGCTGGTGGCTGCGGGCGACCCGGTCGTGGTGATCGACACCGACAAGGCCGAGACCGAACTGGAGGCGCCGGTTTCGGGCCGGCTCCAGATCCTGGTGCCGGAATCCGACCTGGAGGTGGCGGTCGGAACGGTCCTGGCCACAGTCGCCGCGGCGCAATGAGCGGCGCCTTCTCACTCGAGGGCCGGGTGGCGGTGGTGACCGGCGCGGCTGGCGGGCTGGGCGAGTCCATTGCCGAGGGCCTGGCCGATGCGGGCGCCTTCGTGGTGTGTGCAGACGCAGCCACCGAGTCCAACCGGGCGCTGGTCGAGCGCCTGGGGCCCGGACGGGCCGAGGCCGTCACGACAGATGTGCGTGACGAGGCGTCGGTACAGGCACTGGCCGAGCAGGCCACAGCAGTCTCCGGCAGCATCGACGTGCTTGTCACCTGCGCCGGGATCGGCGGCCGGGGGCCGGCCGCCGACTACGACGACGGAACCTGGGCCGATGTGCTCGACGTGAACCTGACCGGCGCCTTCCGCGCCTGCCGGGCCGTCGGCGGTCGCATGATCGGGCAACCCCGCGGCGGCGCCATCGTCAACATCGCCTCCGTCGTGGGCGCGGTGGGGCTGGCGGGCAGCGTCGGATACCAGGCGTCCAAGGGCGGGGTGATCCAGCTGACCCGCACGCTGGCCGTGGAATGGGCTCCGCACAACGTGAGGGTCAACGCCATCTCCCCCGGACATGTGGCCACACCCCTGGTGATCCGCCAGTGGGAGATCGAGCCCGAGCTGAAGGGCTACTTCGAGAGTCGCACCCCGCTGGGCCGGCTGGCCGAGCCGGCCGACATGGTGGGGGCCGCGGTGTTCCTCGCTTCGCCCGCGTCGGCGATGGTCACCGGCCAGATCCTCGCCGTCGACGGCGGCTACACCGCGCAGTGATCATGGCGCAGTCCGATGTCGCCGGCGTCGGCCGGTCCGAGGCTCTGGCCCTGCACGAGACGATGGTGCTGATCCGGGTGTTCGAGAGCCGCGTCGAGGAGCTGTTCAAGGCCGGCAAGCTGCCCGGGTTCGTCCACACCTACCTCGGCCAGGAGGCGATCGCCGCGGGGGTGTGCGGACACTTGACGTCTGACGACTTCATCACCTCCACCCACCGAGGCCACGGCCACGCCATAGCCAAGGGCATGTCGCCCGCGGCCCTGATGGCCGAGCTCTACGGCCGGGTCGAGGGCGCCTGCCGGGGTCGGGGAGGGTCGATGCACGTCGCCGATTTCTCCCTGGGAATGCTCGGTGCCAACGGCATCGTCGGCGGCGGGTTCGGGATCGCCGCGGGAGCTGCGCTGTCGGCCCGCCACCGCGGCACCGATCAGGTGGCGGTGTGCTTCTTCGGCGACGGCGGCATCAACAAGGGCACATTCCACGAGGCTCTCAACTTCGCCTCGGTGCACGGCCTGGGCGTGGTGTACGTGTGCGAGAACAACCAGTACGCCCAGTTCACATCCCGCAGCCGCACCACGTCGGTGGAGGACCTCGCGGTCCGGGCCGGCGCCTACGCCATGGCGGGGGAGACGGTCGACGGCAACCATGTGGCCGCGGTGTCCGCCGCGGCCCGCCAGGCAGTGGAGCGGGCCCGCGGCGGGGGCGGGCCGACCCTGCTCAACATGGTCACCTACCGTCTCGGGGGCCACTATGTGGGCGACGCCGAGGTGTACCGCGAGCCCTCGGAGGTGGAAGCGCACCGCCAGCGCGACCCGATCCAACGCTGGGAGCAGTCACTGGCACAGCAGGGGTGGCTCGACGAGCAGGGCCGGGCCGCGGTGTGGGAGGCCGCCGCCGCGGCGGTGCGAGACGCCGAGGAACGGGCCGAGGCGGGTGCCCTCCCGGATCCGAGCACCGCCTTGGAGGACGTGTTCACTCCCGCGCCGGCCGCGGTGTCGGGCTCGAACCGGGGTGCGTTCCAACCAACCTCGGCTGCAGGAAGCGCCGACTCGGGCTCCGAGGTGGTCGAGACCCGGCGCATGAGCTTCGGCCAGGCCACCGTCGACGCCACGGCTCAAGCGATGCGAGCCGACGACCGTGTGATGGTGCTGGGCGAGGACATCTCCTGGGGCGGCAACTTCGGCCAGTTCCGCGGCCTGGTCGACGAGTTCGGCGGGCGCCGCGTGGTGGACATGCCCATCTCGGAAGCGATCATCGTGGCCGTCGCGGTGGGCGCGGCCACCGCGGGACTGCTGCCGGTGGCGTCGATGAGCTTCGTGGAGTTCACGCTGGGGGCCATGGATGAGATCGTCAACCAGGCCTCGAAGTTCCGCTACATGTTCGGCGGCCAGGTGTCGGTACCGCTGGTTCTGCGGGCCTCCGACGGCGTGCTGCGGTCGTCGGGATCCCAGCACTCCTCCAGCCTGGAGGGGCTGTTCACCCACCTGCCCGGCCTGAAGGTCGTGGCCCCGTCGAACCCGGCCGACGCCAAGGGCCTGCTGCTGAGCGCCATCGAGGACCCCGACCCGGTGATCTACCTGGAGCACAAGAAGATCACCGCCCAGCGGGGCCCGGTCCCCACCGGCGATCATCGGGTGCCGCTGGGCTCGGCCGCAGTGGCCCGTGCCGGTTCGGACGTGACCGTGGTGGCTTACTCGGCTATGGCTCTCAACGCGCTGGCCGCCGCGGCACAGCTGGCAGAAGAAGGCATCGAGGCGGAGGTGATCGACTTGCGGTCACTGGTGCCGCTCGACTTTGAGACCGTGCTGGAGTCGGTGTCCCGCACCCGCCGGGCGGTGGTGGCCCATGAGGCTTGGCGCTTCGGCGGATTCGGAGCCGAGCTGGCCGCCCAGCTGCACTCCGAACTCTTCGGGGAGCTGGACGCGCCGGTGGCCCGGGTCGGAGCGGCCTCGGCACCCATCCCGTTCAGCCCGCCGCTGGAGGCCGCGGTAGTGCCCGGCACTGACGCCGTCGCCGCCGCAGTGCGAGCTGTGCTGGCTTAGAGGCCGAGCGGATGGGCCGCCATTCACGTACGAATCAGCGGGGCGTTGAGCGAGGCCGTGGCCCGAGCGGCCCGTGAGCGCAAGCGAACAAGAGCGGGAACCACAACGCTGCGGCGCGAGGCGGTGGCACCTATCCGCCTGGCCCCTTAGACCTTCAGACTGCCTCGGCGCCGGGCTCGGCCTCGACGCCGGGGTGGTCCCAGTCGGTGCTCAGGTCGCCGAAGGCGCGGTGGAACACGAGAGCGGTGTCGTCGCAGCGCGATCCCGGGCCGCAGTGCAGCACGCCGGCCGGGCGGAAGAAGTACGTGCCCGGTCCGGCGGTGACCACCGCGTCCGATCCCTCGCGCCGCTCCCGGAGGACGATCTCACCGTCGATGACGAAACACTCCTCGTGGTGGGGATGGCAGTGCCAGGGCCCCTCGCCGTGGTCCCACTTGTGGGCGCCGCCGAGCCAGACGTCGCCGACGGAGCCACGCCCCAGACGCTTCATGAGCCGCCCCGGCATCTGCGGCACCGGAACCCAGTCCTGGTTGGAGGCTCGGCCGGGCGTGAGATCGGCGGGCCGGCCCACAAAGGATGGGTCGTATCGCACCGGGGCCGAGGTCATCAAGAGAGCCGCACCCTCGTTGACCACCCGTAGCCCGGGCACGATGCGGTCCGGCTGCACGTGGAGGTAGTCGCCCGCCTCCAGTACATGGGCGCCAGCTTCCAGCGCGCCGTCGATCACGAACAACTCCACTGTCGCAGTGAACGCTCCGGGCGTCTCGGACCCCCATCCCGAGCGCAGGCGCACCAGCCGGGTGCTCGACCCCCGCAGGTCGGTCGACAGGATGCGGGCCTCGAGCGATCCGGTGATCCCACCGATAGTCATCGGCCGAGTCGGCAGTGAGGCGTCCCCGACTCCGGCCAGGTGGGTGACCGTCCTGTCCACCAGAGCCGGGTCGATGCCGGCCACGGGCGCTATCGGCTCGGTTCCCGGCCGTGGCCCCTCGCCCCCGACGCCGGGCATCTTCGCTCAGGCGTCGAGAACCTTGAAGCCGACCTCGGCTAGGTCGACCACCGGCGGCAGGGTGGACCACGGGAAGTTGATCCACCGGTCGGTGCGTCTCCACACATAGTCGCATTTGACCAGCGAGTGAGACTTCTCGTACAGCACCGCCGAGCGCACCTCGGCGACCTCGTCGAGGCAGTAGTCGCGCACCAGCTTGAGAGTGTGGCCCGTGTCGGCCACGTCGTCGGCGATCAGGATCTTCGACCGTCGGTGGTCGACCAGATCGAGCTGCGGCGGCAGCACCACCGGGACCTCCAGTCGCTCGCCCACGCCGGTGTAGTACTCGCAGTTCATCACGTAGACATTCTTGATCGACAGGGCATAGCCGAGGGATCCGGCGCAGAACAGCCCGCCCCGGGCGATGGCAAGGATCATGTCGGGGCGGTACCCGTTAGCGGCAACCATCTCGGCCAGCTCTCGGGCGCCCCGCCCGTAGAGCGCCCAATCCATCTCCTCGCGTGCCGTGCTGTCGCTCACGCTCTGCCGTCCTCTCTGTTGGTGGCCTGTTCGCCAGTGCCTACTAGCTCGCGCTGGCTCCCGGTGGGATGTCGGAATGTTCAACCCGTGCTGTTTACCACGAGACGATGCGTCTTCATACAGAATCGTTGCGGTCGGCCGATACGAAGATATGATGCGACCCGTAGTCGGGGCGGCCCCGGTTGGCAGAGCACACGTTCGTGGCACCGGAGCCGCCCCTGCCACACTCTAGTCTGTTCATACATCTAAATAATCTGTAATGATGCGATATTGCATTTAACGTATAGACTGCATGTCGATCGCGATGCGGCGGTGGTCGCGCAGCATCTGCTCGGCGGCCGCGGCTTTCAGCTCGCCGGACTCCACCACGAGACGACCGGCGACGATGGTGTGGCGGGCCGACACCGGACTGCACCGCAGCCACGCCTCGATCGGGTCGGACCAGGCGCCCGCGAAGGCGAAACCGTCGAGGCTCCACACCGCGATGTCGCCGCAGGCGCCCACCGTCAACTCGCCTATCTCGCCGGCCCTCCCCAGGCAGGCGGCGCCGCCGCGAGTGGCCATCTCCAGCGCCTCGCGCGCCGCGAACAGGCCCGCTCGCCCCGCCTGGCCGTCGCGCAGGCGGGCTATGAGCATGGCGTTGCGGGCCTCGGTCCACATCGAGCCGGAGTCGGCCGACGCCGAGCCGTCCACCCCCAGGCCCACCGGCACGCCCGCAGCCCGCAGTTCCCTCACCGGCGCGAGCCCAGCGCCCAGGATCATGTTCGAGCTCGGGCAGTGGGCCACGCCTGTGCCCCAGCGTCCCAGCCGCGAGATCTCGGCCGGGTTGGGCTGCACGCAGTGGGCGATCCAGGCCCGGTCGGTGCCCCACCCGCAGTGCTCGAAGTAGTCCACCGGGCGCATCCCGAACGTCTCCAGGCAGAAGTCGTCCTCGCCGACGTCCTCGGCCAGGTGGGTGTGCAGCCTCACGTCGAGGCGCTCGGCCAGCTCCGCGGTGGCCGTCATCAGCTCCGTGGAGACCGAGAACGGCGAGCACGGCGCCAGCGCGATCCGCACCATCGCCCCTGGCGAGGGGTCGTGGTAGGCAGCCACCAGACGCTCGGACTCGGCCAGGATCACATCGTCGGTCTGCACGGTGGAGTCGGGGGGCAGACCGCCGTCCTTCTCACTCAGAGACATCGATCCCCGGGTGGGATGGAAGCGCACACCCAGGTCGGCCGCGGCCTCGATCTCCGCCGAGATCAGATCTCCCGCGCCGGCGGGGTGGACGTACAGATGGTCGGTGCTGGTGGTGCATCCGCTCAATGCCAGCTCGGCCAGCCCGACCCAGGCGGAGACATGAGCGGCCTCCTCGTCGAGGCAGGCCCACAGCGGGTACAGGGTGCGCAGCCAGTCGAACAGGTTGCCGTCGAGGGCGGGACGGAAGGCCCGGGTCAGGTTCTGGTAGAGGTGGTGATGGGTGTTGACGAGCCCTGGCGTCACCAGGCAGTCGGTGGCGTCGACGATGCGGGCCGCGTCGGCGGGCTCGGCACCGGCCAGGCCCACCCCGGAGACGAGCCCGTCGGTGACGGCCACCCACCCGCCCGCTATCTCGGTGCGCGGCGCGTCCATGGCCGCCATCAGCCGGGCATTGCGCACGAGCAGGTCGGTCATGCGGCCTCCAGCTCGCTGGTTAGGAATTGGCAGCGTTCTGCACGCATGGCGCTCATTGTGCTGCCAGTTCGGCGACGGTGGTGTGTCCGGCCGGTCACCCGTCCCAGTCGGCGAAGGCGTCGATCATCATCTTGGCGTCTGGCCCGAGCGGGTACAGGATCGGGGTGGTGCAGCCATTGTCGATGTAGTGGCGCACCTTGGCCCGGCACTCGTCCACGGTGCCGGCCGCGCACAGCATCTGCACCACCTCGTCGGGCACCAGCTTCGACGCGGCCTCCACCTGCTCGAGGGTGGCCGGCCAGGTCAGCACGGCCCTCACCTCGTCGAGCAGGGAGTCGGGCACGCCCGAGGCCTTCATGATGTGGGGCTGCTGGCCCAGGTACTGGGTGATCAGCAGCCGGGCGCTGTCGAGCGCCTCGGTCCGCTCGGCCTCGGAGTCGCCCGATGCCATCGAGCAAACGATCAGCTGGGGCCGGTCCAGGTCGTCGACTGTGCGCCCCACCCGGGCCGTGCCCTCGGCCAGGTGCTCCATGGCTTGCGCGTTGTACTGGGGCGACACCAGATAGTTGAACACGACACCGTCGGCGATCTCCCCGGTGAGGGCCATCATCTTGGCACCGGTCGCTCCGACGTAGATGGGCACGTCCTTGGGCCGGCGCTCCTGCTGGACATAGTCGAGCTCCACCCCGTCGAACTGCACGAACTCGCCCTGGTAGGTGACGGTCTGGTCGTTCAGCAGGCCCCTGCACGCCTCGACGATCTCGCGCATCGCCTTCAATGGGCGCACCCGCTGCACGCCTACCTTCGACGCCAGCGGCTCCCACCAGGCTCCTATGCCCAGGATGATGCGGCCCGGTGCCAGATCGTCGAGGGTGGAGAAAGTGGAGGCCAGCCTGGCCGGGTTGCGGGTCCAGCAGTCCACCACGCCGCTGCCGACCCTGATCGTGGAGGTGACCGCGGCGATGGCCGCCATCGGCACCACTGCGTCGCGCACCAGCCGGGAGTCGGCCTGCCATACCGCGTCGAAGCCCTTGGACTCCGCGTAGCGGGACAGCTCCATCGACTCTGCGAGAGTGTGGGCGTCCTGGATGTAGAGGGCCGCTGGCTGGGTCATGTTGCCTCCTCGTGCCGGGTGCAGGATTGCCTAACTGGTCAGGGCATATCTTCAAGCTTGGCGAACAGTCTGGCGGCTGACTCGGCTGCTTTGGCCCTGATCTCCTCCGCGTCCACGCGGGTCGGCCGGCCGTCGCGCAGCACGGTCTCGCCGTCGATGGTGACCTCCAGGGCCCGCACTCCGGTGGTGAAGGCCAGCGACCAGGGGTCCATGCGGTCATAGGACCATGTCACCGTGTCGTGCAGAGCCTCGGGGAACAGCCGCCAGCCGGTCTCCAGCCAGCTCCAGGCCGTCTCCGGTGTGGCGGTCACGTCGTCCTCGCGGTGGCGCACGTAGGCCACCCGGAACTCGTCGAGCATGGCCGCGCCGATCCCGTCGGTACCGAGCGCGATCGGGTTGGGTCGGGCCGAGGGCCGGGCGTAGCCGACCGCGTTGTTCATGTTGGAGCGGGGGTTGTGCACGATCACCCCCGGCAGGTCGCGGTCGAGGTGAACCGCGTGGATCACGAGCCAGTCGTCACGGGCCAGCGACTCCAGGCGGGCCCCGGCCGCGAGGTCGGCGGTCCCCTCCGAGACGTGTATGTGGACGCCGGTGCGGTGGTCGGAGGCGAGCCCCGCGGCGGCCTCCAGCGTGGCGTCGGTGCAGGTGAAGGCGGCGTGTACCCCCACATGGCCGCGGCCCCCCGCCCGGAGGAAGCGGTCGTTCTCGGCGAGGCCCGCGGCCGCCCCTGCGGAGCCGTGGCGGTCGGTCACGCCGTAGCAGCAGTCCACCCGCACCCCCACGTCGGCGCAGGCTTGAGCGATCACGTCCAGCGACCCCTCGATGGCATTGGGAGACTCGTGATGGTCGATGATGGCGGTGGTGCCCGATTCCAGGGCCTCAAGCGCGCCCAGCTTGGCCGACCATTCGATGATGTCAAGGTCGAGGGCCCGGTCCAGGCGCCACCAGACCAGCTCCAGGATCTCGAGGAACTGCGTCGGCGTGCGGGGCGGCGCGGGCATCCCGCGGGCCAGCGCCGAGTACAGGTGGTGGTGGGCGCACACCATGCCCGGGGTGGTGCGGGCGTCCGGTTCGGGGTGAGCGGGCGCGTCAGAGGTCCCGGGATCGTTAGCCGGGTCGGTCACGACCGGGGCGTTACAGGCTGATGGACGTTTATGGGGAGGCGGTTGCGCCACTGGCCGTCCACCTGGCGCATGGCCTCGGCCACCGCGCCGGCCGTGGGCACCAGCCCGATCTCTCCGACGCCCTTGATGCCGTAGGGCGAGTCGGGCTGGGGGGCCTCGACCAGGATCACGTCCACCGGTGGCATGTCCTTGGGACGGATGATGTCGAGTCCCCGCAGCGTGTCGAAGCGGGGCCGGCCGTCGCTGTCGCAGGGGAAGTCCTCGGTCAGGGCGTAGCCCAGGCCCATGTGGACGCTGCCCTCGATCTGGCCCTCGCACAGCAGCGGGTTGACGGCCCGTCCCACGTCGTGGGCGGCCACCACCTTCTCCACCTGACCCGTGCTCGGATCGGCGATCACCATCTGGGCCGCGTAGCCGAACGTCGAGTGGATCACCGGGTGCTCGAGGCCGTCGCTGAGCTTGTCGGTCCAGTCGACGCGGTACTCACCCTCGTAGTCGATGCCGGTAAGGCAGCCGGCGGCCAGTGCGGCCCGGCAGGCTTCGGCCACCGATCCGGCCCCCATCAGCGTGCCCCGCGAGCCGGTGGTCTGGCCTGCGCCCAGCTCCCGGCTGGTGTCGACGTAGACCCTGACGGTCTCGGGCCGCACGCCGAGCTCCTCGACTGCCACCTGCATGGCCACGGTGTGCACGCCCTGGCCCATCTCGGTCCAGCAGTGGCGCACCTCGACGACAGTGTCCGGTCCGGCCGGAGTGCCGGCGGGGTGGCCGGCGTCGGGCACGAAATGGACCACGGCCCGGCTGATCTCCTTGAAGCCGTTGCCGAGCCCGGAGTTCTTCAGTCCCAGGCCGAGGCCCACGGCCTTGCCGGCCGCGATGGCCTCGTCGTAGGCACCCTTGATGGCCTCCAGGCACTCCAGAGCACCGAGGCTGCCGCCGTCCATGATCTGTCCCGGACCCCACTCCGCGCCCGGTGTGACCGCGTTGCGGCACCGGATCTCCCAACCGCTGATCCCCACCGCGTCGGCGAACCGGTCCATCGCGCCCTCCATGGCGAACTGGGCCTGGTTGGCCCCGAACCCCCGGAAGGCGCCGCACACGCTGTTGTTGGTGCGGGCCGCCACCGCCTCCACGTCCACCACCGGCACCACGTAGGGACCGCAGGCGTGGCCCGCCGCTCTCTCCAGGACCTTCATCCCCACCGAGGCGTATGGCCCGGAGTCGCCCAGCATGCGGGCCCGCAGGGCGGTGAGCCGTCCCTCGGTGTCACAGCCAGCGGCCAGCTCGATGCGCACCGGGTGCCGCTTGGGGTGCACCAGCAGCGACTCCTCGCGCGAGAACGTGGTCTTCACGGGGCGGTCCAGCAGCCAGGCGGCCAGCGCGGTCTGGGTCTGGTTGGCACAGTCCTCCTTGCCGCCGAAAGCGCCCCCGTTGGCGACCTGCTCCGCCCAGACGCGGCTGTTGTCGATGCCGAGCACGGCCGCGACCTGGTCGCGGTCGTCCCACACGCCCTGGCCGCCGGAGTACACGTCTATGCGGCGCTCGCCGTCCACCACCTTGGGCACGGCCAGCGTCGACTCGGGTTCCAGGAACGCCTGCTCCACCCGCTGGGTCTGGAACGTCTCTCGCACCGTGTGGGCGGAGGCGGTCAGCGCCTCCTCCACATTGCCGCCGCGGGCGTAGGACGACACCGACAAGACGTTGCCGTCGAGGCCCCACACCGCGTCCTCTGCGCCGTCGGCCACGGCCGCGGCCGGGTCGGTGATGGGGGCGAGCGGCTCGTAGGTCACCTCGACCAACTCCGCGGCCCGGCGGGCGGTCTCGCGGCTGTCGGCCACTACCAGGGCCATGATGTCGCCCAGATACGAGGTGCGGCCCCCCACGGGGATGAACACCGGCCAGTCCTTGTGGATGAGCCCGATCCGCAGGTCGCCAGCGACGTCGGCCCCGGTGATCACCGCCACCACGCCGGGCTGGGCCTCGGCCCTGCTGGTGTCGATCGCGATCACGTCGGCTCGGGCATGCTCGGCCAGGTGCACCGCACCGTGGAGCATCCCCGGGGCGGTCATGTCGTCGATGTAGAGCTTGTCGCCCAGCGCCAGCTCGGTCGACTCGTAGCGAGCGGCCCGGGATCCCACTCCCCGGGCGACCTCCACTGCGGTGCCGCCGACCATCCCGTCGGCGCCGGTGGCCAGCATCTCCACCGCGTCGAGAATCTTCAAGTAGCCGGTGCAGCGGCACAGGTGGGCGCCGAGATGGCGGGAGGCCTGCTCGCGGGTCAGGTTGGCGCCGTTGCGCTCGATCAGAGCCTTGACCCGCATCACGATCCCTGGCGTGCAGAAGCCGCACTGCACCGCGCCGGCCGCGCCGAAGGCCGCTGCATAGCGGTGGCGCTCCTCGTCGCTGAGGCCCTCGGGGGTAACGATCTCCGCTCCCTGAGCCTTGCTTAGGGGGATCTGGCATGCCACCCGGGCCTTGCCGTTGAGTAGCACCGTGCAACATCCGCACTGGCCCGACGGCGAGCAGCCGTCCTTGGCCGCGATTAGCCCCAGCTCCTCCCGCAGTGCCGCGAGCAGGTGAGGATGGTCGCCGACGCGCACCGTCGAGCCGTTGCAGACGAACTCGGTCACGGTCGGCGCGGCGGGCGCGACCCGATCCTGGAGATCGGTCATGTCACGGACGCCTCCTCCACCCCCGCACAATACACAAATTCATCGGCCGACACCCTGAGTTCTGCGGCACACCGCGGGCCGGCCGACACCCTGAGTTCTGCGGCACACCGCGGGCCGGCCGACACCCTGAGTTCTGCGGCACACCGCGAGCCGGCCGACACCCTGAGTTCTGCGGCACACCGCGGGCCGGCCGACACCCTGAGTTCTGCGGCACACCGCGGGCCGGCCGACACCCTGAGTTCTGCGGCACACCGCGAGCCCGGGGGCCTCGGATGTCGTGCCCCTCGGCAGCCGCGCGTTCAGGAGTCGACGTTGGCGGTGACGGTGTGCCACCCCTCGGCGCCGTTGGGGGCGGGCGACACCTCGTTCGAGCTCTGGGTGATGCCGTCCCCGTCGGTGGCCCGCACCTGGATCCGATGCCGGCCCGCGCTGGGCGTCCACTCGCGGTGCCACTGCACCCAGCTCTCGTCGCCGGCGGCTTCGCCCAGCTGGCAGGGCAGCCATCCCTCGTCGTCGATGTTGATCTCGACTCGCTTGATGCCCCGGGTTGGTGCCCAGGCGATGCCCGCGACGGGCGTGGGCTGTCCGGCAACCAGTCCCCGGCCGCCGGAGGGCACGTCGATGCGGCTCTGGGTCTTCATGGGTCCTTCCTTGGACCAGCCCCGGGGGACCCAGTAGCCGTCGAAGCCGTCCCAGGTGGTGAGGTTGATCTCTTCGATCCACTTCACCGCGGAGACGTATCCGTAGAGGCCGGCCACCACCAGCCGGGCCGGGAAGCCGTGGCGGGTGGGCAGGAACTCGTCGTTCATGCCTATGGCCAGGATGGCGTTGCGACCGTCGTACACCACCCCGGTCGGGAAGCCGGCGGTCCAGTCGTCCACCGAGCGGCCCACCACCTGGTCGGCGCCGGCCTGCACGCCGGCCCGGTCCAGCAGCACCGACAGCGGGACGCCGGTCCACACCGCGTTGCCGACAAGGTTGCCGCCCACCTCGTTCGACACGCACGACAGGGTGATGACGTGATCGGAGAGGTCCATGGCCTGGATCTCGTCGAAGGTGATCTCGTAGGGGTTGTCCACCATCCCGGTGAACCGGAGCCGCCAGTCGAGCGGATCGACCTGGGGGACCCGGCCGAACGCAGTGTCGATCCGGTAGAAGCTGTCGTTGGGCGTCACGTAGGAGGAGATGCCGGCCACGTCGTCGTCGAGCGTGTCGAGCGCGGCCAACTGCGCCTCCACCGAGGGCCCGGCCGGCTGTGCGGCAACGGTGGTGGAGGTGGTGCTGGACGGAGACACGGCCTGCGGCTCGGCGGTGGTGGGGGGCGGGACGGTCGTGTTCGACGGTCTGAGGGCGTTGGCCTCGAGGAACTGCTCGGCGGCCGATTGGCCCCGCAGGTTCCTTCCGAGGCCGACCATGGCCACGGCGGCCGCGCCGGCACCAGCGGCGTAGAAGAAGGCCCGCCGGGTGGTCCCGATGGTCGCGGCAACAGGCGGGAGCTCCGGCATCGCGGTCTGAGCGGGCTCTGATGGCTCGGCCGCGTCATCGGTTCCCGCCGGCTCGGACGCGCGGGCCGGGGCGGCGCGCCTGCTGGCCAGGCGGACGATGAGGAGGGTGGAGCCGGCAGCCAGCACCGCGGCTGCGAGGGCCACGACCCATGATCCGACGGCGGGGCTGATCGGGTTGCGGGCCACCGCCCAGCCGCCCAGCAGTCCGAAGAGCGCGAACCCGGCCAGGGTCGCCCGCAGGCGGCCATGGACTGCGAAGCGGCCGAGTATCCCGCCGAGCGCCAGCGTGGCGATGATGATGCCCGCAGTGAGCAGGCTCTTCTGGCTGGCCCCGAAGTTGGCGATGCTGAACCTCACCACGTCGCCGGGGGTGTAGTCGCTGAGCAGCTCGCTCACCGCCACAACCAGGGAGGGGATCGACTCGAACGCTCCTTCCATGAACTCGCCGAAGCCCAGGCCGACAGCCGCACCCGCGGTACCGGCCAGAGTTCCCGTCGTGCCCGGCGACACGGCTCGCGAGAAGCCGGTGCGCCCTGTCGTCGTCTCTTCATTCATCACTGTCTGCCCCTTGGCCGCCTCGGGCGGTGTCTTTCAAGATCGTACGCCTTTCCTACACGCACGCAATGGGCAATAGTGGACCTGTGGAGAGGTGTCCCGAGCGTCTATGACAGACCGCGTCGGTGACCTGCGCCTGTGGGGGCACGGCGACCACGTGGCTGGCGCGGCCGAAGCCGGAGCCCGCCTCGGACGGGTGGTGCAGGTGGACCGGGGCGAGTGCGATGTGGTCACCGCCGCCGGGATGGTCCGGGCCGGCTCGGATTCGGTGCGGGCCCAGGCCGAGATCGCGCCGGTCACCGGCGACTGGGTGCAGGTGACCGGCCAGGACGACTCGGTGCTCATCGGTCGTGTGCTGCCGCGGCTCACGGCCCTGACCCGCCGGGACCCGGCAGAGCGCGACGCCGAGCAGGTGCTGGCTTCCAACTTCGACATCGTGGGCATCGTTGCCGGCCTCGATCGACCGCTCCCGCCGGGACGGTTCGAGCGCATGCTGGTCATGGCCCGCGACAGCGGTGCCTCCATCGTGATCCTTCTCACCAAGGCCGACCGGGCACGCGATGCCGCGTCGGCGGCTTCCACGGTGAGGGCAGTCGCCGGCGATGTCGGAGTCCTGACCCTGAGCGTCCGCAGCGGCGCCGGTCTCGCTGAGCTGCGGTCGAGGCTCGGCCCCGGCCGCACGCTGGCCCTGGTGGGAGCCAGCGGGTCGGGGAAGTCGAGCCTGGTGAACGCCTTGGCCGGTGCCGAAGTTACGGCCACGGCCGCGGTCCGCACCTCGGACCGGCGGGGGCGGCACACCACCATCGCGCGCCGGCTCGTTCTGCTCCCCGATGACGGCGGCTTGGTGCTCGACACGCCGGGCGTGCGGGCCCTCGGACTCACCGACGCCCAGGAGGCGCTGAGCCGGGTGTTCAGCGACATAGAGGGGCACGCTCGCGGCTGCCGGTTCTCGGACTGTGCCCACGGAGCGGAGCCCGACTGCGCGGTGGCCGCGGCAGTGCGGGGCGGGGAGGTGGATGCCCGCCGGGTGGAGCGCTTCCTCGCGCTGCGAGACGAGATCGAACAACAGAGGATCCGCGAGGAGAGGCGGACCAGATCCAGGACCCGCGGCCGGCGCTGAGCCGACCCGCCGACGGCCCAGCGGTGATCAACCGGTGATCAACCGAGGCGACGGCGTTCTATCTTGCCCGACGGGTTGCGGGGCAGCGCGTCGACCAGCTCCAACGCCTCCGGCAGCTTGTGGCGGGCCAGGGTGGCGGAGCCGAAGTCCCGCAATTCCTCCAAGGTCGGAGGGTTGGCGCGATCTCGTGGCACCACGACGGCCAGGCCGATCTCACCCATCACCGGGTCCGGGCGGGGAACCACGGCCACCTCCCTCACGGCCGGATGCCCTGACAGCACACCCTCGACCTCCATCGGGTACACGTTGTAGCCGCCGCGTATGAACACTTCGCTTGTGCGTCCGGCCAGCCGGTACAGGCCGTTGGCGTCGACGGCGGCTAGGTCACCTGTACGCAGCCAGCCGTTCACCAGCGCCTGAGCGCTGGCCGCCGGATCGCGCCAGTAGCCCGACATGACCGCGGGCGACTTCAGCCAGAGTTCTCCCGTCTCGCCGGGGTCCAGCCGCGCCCCGGCCGAGTCCCGGATCTCGGCTTGCACGCCGGGGCGGGGCCGGCCCACGGTATGGCAGGCCTCGTCATCGCCGGCGTCGAGCGCGGTGGCCATTCCCACCCCGCCGGACTCGGTGGACGAGTAGCGGATCGAGTACGGGGCGCCGAAGCGCTCGCGGGCGGTTCTCACCAGTTCCGGCGTCGACGCGCCGCCGCCGGCCACTACTGCCCGCACGGCGGAGAAGTCCAACTGGGTGGACAACGGGTGCCGGACCATGAGGGCGATCTGCGGGGCCACGCCGTTCACTGAGGCCATGCGATGGCGGGCTATGAGCTCCAGAGCCGCTCCGGCCGACCAGCGCTCCAACAAGTGGGTGGTCTGGCCACAGGCCAGCATCCACGGGAGCTTCGTCATGAAGGCGACGTGCGCGAAATGGGTGGACGAGATGCTGTGGCCACCGCCCCACGCCCCCCCGGCGTCGATATCGGCCACCGCCCGCAGCTGCTGGTTCGCGAACCAGGCTGCCTTGGGCGTTCCCGTCGAACCCGACGTGAAGCAGATGCACACTGGGTGCTCGCCGTCGGGATCGGCATCAGGGCTCGCCTGGTTCTGCTTCGAGGGGCTCGAGCCCGAGCGGAGATACCCGCCGGCCGCAGCCGGATTGCGTCCCTCCTCAAGTACTTCCACCCGGCCCGCAGCGTCGCGGGCAAGGTGGGCCAGGTGCGGATCCACTATCACCAGGTCCGCTCGCAGCGCGTCGAGGCAGCGGGCCACCTCGGCGGGAGTCAGCAGGGGGTTGATGCCCGCGGTGGCCGTCCCGATGCGGGCCGCGCCAAGGTAGATAGCCACATAGTCGATGTCGGAGGGCAGCACCAGGGCCACTGTCGATCCCTCGCCGAGCCCTCGCTCGCGCAGCCCGGCTGCGACCTGGCGCGCCGCCTGTTCGAGCTGCTCGAAGCTCAGGGATTTGCCTTCCGGTGTCACGAAGGCGGCTCGCTCTGCGTAGTCGCTTGCCCCCCGTTTGATGGCCTCCGTCAGCACTCAGCGCCTGACCTCGACCCTGAGGCTGTGCCATCCCTCGGCGCCGTTGGGCCGGGGCGGCACGCTGAACTCACCCTGAGTGGTGCCGGTGCCGTCTGTGGCCCGCACCTGGATCCGGTGCCTGCCCGACCTGTCGGGGGTCCACTCCCGGTGCCATTGCACCCAGCTCTCGTCGCCCAGGGCTTGACCCAGACGGCATGGTGTCCAGTCCCCGCGGCCGATCTTCGTCTCGACGCGCTCGATGCCGCGGGTGGGTGCCCAGGCGATGCCGGCCACCGAAGTGGTCTCGCCGACTCTGAGCCTGGCGTTGCTCCTAGGGGTGTCGACGCGGCTCTGGATCTTGATGGGTCCCCGCTTGGACCAGCCTCGGGGCACCCAGTAGCCGTCGAAGCCGTCCCAGGTGGTGAGGTGGATCTCGTCGAGCCACTTCACGGCGGAGACGTAGCCGTAGAGGCCGGCTACCACCAGCCGGGCCGGGAAGCCGTGGCTGACCGGCAGGAGCTCGTTGTTCATGCCGATGGCGAGGATGGCGTTGCGGCCGTCGTTCACCGCCCCGATCGGGAAGCCCGCGGTGAAGTCGTCGACCGAGCGGCCGACGACCTGGTTGGCGGATCGCAGCGCGCCGGCCCGCTCGAGCAGGGCCGCCAGGGGGACGCCGGTCCACATCGCGTTGCCGACCAACTGGCCTCCCACCGGATTGGACACGCACGACAGGGTGATCACGTGGTCGGAGAGGTCCATGGCCAGAATGTCGTCGAAGGTGAGCTCGTAGGGGCGGTCGACCATGCCGGTGAAGCGCAGGCGCCAGCTGGACGGATCCACCTGGGGGATGCGTAGAGCCGTGTCGATGCGGTAGAACTCGTCAGTCGGGGTGATGGGCGTTATGTACGGCGAGATGCCGGTCACCTCGTCGTCGAGGGTGTCGATGCGGGCCAGCTGCTCCTGAACCGACAGGTGCCGCGGCGGCTGGGTGGTGGTGGGCGCGGGTTCAGGTTCGGGAGCTTGGGTGGTGGTGGGCGCGGGTTCGGGAGCCTCGGTGGTGGGCGCGGGTTCGGGAGCTTGGGTGGTGGTGGGCGCGGGTTCGGGAGCCTCGGTGGTGGGCGCGGGTTCGGGAGCTTGGGTGGTGGTGGGAGCGGGTTCGGGAGCCTCGGTGGTGGTGGGCGCGCGTTCGGGAGCCTCGGTGGTGGGCGCGGGTTCGGGAGCTTGGGTGGTGGTGGGCGCAGGTTGTTCTGCGTCGGTCGTTTGGGTCTGTTCGGCTTGTTGGGTGGTGGTGGGCGCCGGTTGTCCTGCGTCGGTCGTTTGGGTGGTGGTGGGCGCGGGTTGTTCTGCGTCGGTCGTTTGGGTCTGTTCGGCTGCTTGTTGGGTGGTGGTGGGCGCGGCCCCTCCGGTGTCGACGGCTCCATGGGTCGTGGTGGGCGTGTCCGCAACCGACGACGCGACCTCGGGGTCCGTTGGTTGCGGCTCGATCGCAGTTGGTTGGTTGGTCGCGGGAGCCGGGTCTCGCGACGGCAAGGAGTAGGCCTCGCGGGCCTGCTCGGCGACCGACTCGCCCCGCAGGCTTCGCCCAATCCCCACCAGGCCGAGGGCGGCGACCGCCGCGCCGGCGGCATAGGCGAAGAAGGACCTTCGTGTGCCGCCCAGCTCGGGTGACTCGGGAACGTCATCGACTCCTGGCTCTGCATTTGGCGCGGCAGCGCCGGAGCCCTGCCGCGCACCGGCGGCCCGGCTCACGAGGAATAGAGTCGTGGCCGCGCCCAGCGCGGCGGCTGCCAGCGCTACGAGCCACGATTTCACGGCCGGGCTCAACGGGTTGCGGGCCGCGGCCCAACCGCCGATCAGCCCGAACAGCGCGTAGCCCCCGACGGCGATGCTGCGGCTGCCGCGCGCAGCCACTCGGCCGAGCAGGCCGCAGATGGCCAGCGACAGCACGAGGACGCCCCCTGTGAGCATTGTCTTCTGGCTGGCCCCGATGTTGGCGATGCTGAACGCCACCACATCGCCCGGGGTGTAGTCGGTGACTACCTCGCCGACTGCGATCACCAGCGACGGGATGGTCTCGCTGATGCCCTCGATCAACTCTCCGAAGCCCAGGGCCACCGCCGCGCCCGCGGCTCCTGCCAGCCATCCCGCCAATCTGCCTGCTCTGGGGTGGCCCGTCGGAGAGACCTCGGTTGCGGGAGCTTCCTCGGGGTCGGGCACGACGAGGATTGTACGCTCGATGGAGATGGACTTCCGGTCCGATCCTGCGCTTGCCAGCTTCGCCGATGAGGTGCGCACCTGGCTGGAGGAGCACCTCGTCGGCGAGTTCGCCCGCTACCGGGGTCGCGGCCTCACCGGGCAGGAGGACGTGCCGGTGGATGTGCAGATCGCCTGGGAGCGGGCGCTGGCATCGGGGGGATGGCTCGGGCTCGACTTTCCCGAACGGATCGGTGGTCGGGGCTGCACCCTGGCCGAGCAAGTGGTGTTCTTCAACACCTACACCGAGGCCCGTGCCCCCGGACGGCTGCCCAACGTGGGCGTGATGCTGCTCGGCCCCACGCTGATGGCCTTCGGTTCGGAACAGCAGCAGCGTCGCTTCGTGCCCCCCATCCTGGCCGGCGAGGAGCTGTGGTGCCAGGGCTATTCGGAGCCCGGCGCGGGCAGCGACCTCGCCGGTGTTGCCACAAGGGCCACCCGGCGCGGCGATGTGTGGGTAATCAATGGGCAGAAGGTGTGGACCTCTCTGGCCCAGCACGCCGACTGGATCTTCGTGCTGGCTCGCAGCACTGCCGGCTCGGAGCGCCACAACGGGCTCAGTTATCTGCTCGTTCCCATGGATCAGCCTGGGATCGAGATCCGTCCCATCATCCAGCTCACCGGCGGCGTTGAGTTCAACGAGACGTTCTTTGGCGACGCCCTAACCGAGGCGGACCTCGTGGTGGGAGGCGAGGGAAACGGCTGGAAGGTGGCCATGGGGACACTCGCCTTCGAGCGGGGAGCGAGCACTCTGGGCCAGCAGACCGGCTTCCGCCAGGAGCTCGACAGCCTGCTGGCCGAAGCCAGGGCGTCGGGACGCATCGACTGCGGGGTGTTACGCGCCGAGCTGGTCCAGTGCCACATCGAACTCGAGATCCTGCGTTACAACCAGTTGCGGCTTCTCACCTCGCTCACACACGATGCTCCCGCCGGCCCGGAGCAGTCCATCGGCAAGCTCTACTGGGCCTCTTGGCACCGGCGCCTGGGCGAGCTGGCCATGAGGGTGAGGGGCGCTCCCGCGATGGTCGCCGATCCGGCAGGCGGTGCCCACACCGGCGAGGGCGGGCTCGACTATCCGCTTGACCGCTGGCAGCGCACGTTCCTGTACTCGCGGGCCCACACCATCTATGGGGGAAGCAACGAAATACAGCGTAATATAATAGGAGAGCGGGTTCTGGGTCTGCCACGAGAGCCGCGGTAGGTGTGAGCTAGTCCGATACTCTGAAAGTCACCGAGCGGAAGAAACCGAGCCGAAGGAGACGCGATGGGGCGCATCAGCAATACCTGGCAACTGGCCAAGACATCTTGGGCGGTGCTGAAGAAGGACCGGGAGCTGCTGTGGATCCCGGTGCTGTCGTTCCTGGCGTCGGCCGCGGTGATTGTCGTCGTGCTCGTGCTGACCTTCCTCACACTGTCCACGACGTCCTCCCACGGCGATACCTCCATGGAGATAGACCCGGCGATGATCGTCGTGTACCTGGTGGGGGCACTCCTCCTTGGCATCATCTCGGTGTTCTTCAACGGTGCGCTGGTGGCCGGTGCCCACGAGCGGCTCACCGGGGGCGATCCGACGGTGCGCAGTGCGGTCGGCCGGGCGTTCTCGCGCATCGGCGGGCTGGTCCCGTGGGCGCTCATAACGACCACGGTGGGACTGGTTCTTCAGGCCCTGAGGGATCGGGCCGGCTTTCTCGGACGGATCGTCACCCACATGCTGGCCATGGCCTGGGAGGTGGTCACCTTCCTCACCGTCCCGGCCATCGTCATCGACAATGTCGGTGCCATCGAGGGCCTGAAGCGTTCGGCGTCGCTGCTGCGCCAGACGTGGGGCGAGAACATCGCAGCCCGTGTCGGATTCGGCCTCCTCGGCTTCCTTCTCATTCTTCCGGCCGCGATTGTGGCCGGCCTGTTCATCGCGTCGGGCTGGACGGTGCTGATGGCCATCGGCTTGATCGCCGGGGCAGCCTGGGTGGCAGTGGTGGTAGTGGTGCTCACTGCCCTGAACGCCATCTTCCAGACCGCGCTGTACCTCTACGCCACCACCGGGATGCCTCCTTCCGGCTTCGAGCAGGCCCCCCTGGCGCAGACCTTCGTCCACAAGTAACCCTCGGCTCAAAGCCGAGCGAACGCCGCCCGCCGGCGACGGGCCCTCAGACCAGTTCGTCGACCAGGCCCCAGTGCCGCGCCTCACCGGCATCGACCTCGGCGTTGGTGAGCAGCCAGGCCAGGGTTCTCTGGCGGCCGATACGAGCGGGGATGCTCACCGTGCCGCCCGCGCCCGGTATGAGGCCCATCGAGAGCTCCGGGAGCCGGAACCGGGCCCGCTCGGTGGCGGTGACCGTGGCGCAGAACGCGGCCAGCTCGATTCCCGCGCCCACGCACGCTCCGTCGACAAGCGCAGTCGCCCGTCCGGCGATGGCCGCCAGCCAGGGCGCAGCCTTGGCTCGGCTGCGGATCAGGTGCGCGGTGACAGGGTCTGAGACCGTGCCGAACTCGGCCGGGTCACCTCCGGCACAGAAGTTGCCCCCCGCGCCCGTGATCACCACCGGCCGGTGGTCGGCGCCCGCCACGAGGGCCTTGAGAACGTCGACGAGCTGGTCCCGCATGGCCGCGTCGAACAGGTTGAGCAGGCGGGGGCGGTTCAGCGTCACCATCACCGAGGCGCCGTCGTCGCTCACGTCGATGCGGGGCTGATCGAGGTCCCGACGGGTCCTGCGCCCCCGGCCCGAGAGCCAGCGGGCGTGTTCGGATCCGGCCTGGAGTGTCGCGTAGGCGAGGCTCTCGACCAGCAGCCCGTCGGACAGGCTGCGCCCGGCGGAGAGGCGAAGAGTCTGGGCCGCCATGACTGAGGCCTGCGGATTGGCTCGCAGCCCGTCGAGCGCCGGACCGGGATCGTCGAGCGCCAGATCCCACGAGTCGCCCCCGGCGCCCACCGCGACGGACACGACCGGGAGGGTGGAAAGCGCGGCGCCGACGTCGTCGGCGGGATCGTCGCCCACCTGCACGACCACTGCGGGTGCCCCGGCGGAAGCCGCGATCTGATCGAGCACCAGCCGGTCGAAGTCGACGGAGACGACCGCGGCCCTGACCTCCTCCAACGGCCAGATTCCACCAGTCATGGCTAGCTCAGTCCGGCGGGGCCGGGTCCGGGGCGAAGCGTCGTCGCAACTCCCGGCGCAGCAGCTTGCCGGTGTCGTTGTACGGCAGCTCGTCGACGAACTCCACGCGAGATGGCACCCGGCTCGACCGCAGCCTGACCCGCACCAGCTCCCGGAGGTCGTCGGCGTCCGGGGCCGGGGAGCGGGCGACGACGCACACCGCCACCTCCTCGCCCCATTCCCGGCTGGGAACACCGAAGGCGGCCGCGTCGACGACGGCGGGGTGGGTCAGCAGCGCGTCCTCGATCTCACCCGGCGACATGTTCTCGCCGCCGCGAATGATGATGTCGTCGTTGCGCCCGTGAACCCACAGGTAGCCGGCCTCGTCGAGGTGCCCGCTGTCGCGGGTGCGGAACCAGCCGTCATCGTCGAGCTGCGATCCGTCCTCGGCGTACTCGCCGGCCACCTGCTCGCCCCTCACCCATATCTCGCCGGCCGAACCGGTCTGCGCCTCAGTGCCGTCGCCGCCGCGCACCGAGATCTCAACTCCCGGCAAGGGACGCCCTGCTGACGAGAGCCTGGCTCTTTCGGCCGGATCGTCCGAGGCGGCGGCCCGGCGGTGGTCGTCGGGGCCCATCACGCACACGGTGGAGCTCGTCTCGGTGAGGCCGTAAGCGTGCGAGAACCCTGCGGCCGGGAACACCTCCAGCGCCCTCTCCACCACGGCCCGGTGCGACTTGCCCCCTCCGTAGGACACGAACCGGACCGACTGGAGAGTCTCGCCCCGGCGGTCGAGGGCGTCGACGATGCGGGCCAGCATGGTGGGCACGAGCATGGCGTGGGTCACGCCCTGAGCGTGGACCAGGTCGATCCAGGCGTCGGGGTCGAACCTCGGCAGGGGCACGATCCGGCGGCCCGAGTAGACCTGTGACAGCTGGGCGGCCACCGAGGCGACGTGGTAGGGCGGCACGGCCATGATGTGGGCCTCGTCGGAGCCGGCTGACGCGAACTCGACCGTGCCGAACACGTAGGACACCAGGTGCCGGTGGCGCAGGACCGCGGCCTTGGGCGGCCCGGAAGTGCCGCTGGTGTACAGCAGCACGGCCGCGGCGTCGGGATCCATGGGCCAGTCGTCGGGCTCGGCACCCTCGGCGCCGCCGGAAGGATCGCCGAGAAGCGTGTCGCGCTCGACGACTTCCAGACCGTCCACCCCGGCCAGCCGGTCCGCGCCGGAGGCGTCGGCCACCGCCAGCGCGGGCGCGGCCCGCTCGGCCAGCGCGCGCAGATCGTCGTAGGGAAGCCGGTAGTTGACGGGCACGTAGGGAACGCCGGCCCAAGCCGCTCCGAACAGCGCGACAGGCAGAACGGCGCCGGGCTCGTCGCACAGCACCAGGCGCTCGGCCCCAGATGCTCGCAGGCGACCGGCCAGCCCGGCGGCGTCGCTCCTCAGGCTGTCGCAGGTGGCCCCTCCGTCGAGCGGCCCCACCGCCACCCGGTCGCCCATGGCGCTGGCCGCCATCTCCAGCAGCATCATGAGGTTCACGGGAGCACACCCGTGCATGCGGGTCGCCCCGGTGTGGCCGCGAGGGCAATTGGGTGCTGGCTCACCGGCGGAGCGGCCGGTCAGTCCGAGGCGGGCAGCGGCTTCGTCACCTTCACCGCCAGCGGCGCACCGTCGAGAGCGAGCGAGCCCGGGCCGGCCTTGGTGCACAGCACTTCCACGGTCTCGTCACCGTCGCCGTAGCGCTTGCCGAGAAGAGTTCCCTCCGATGCATCGGCACTGGGCTCGCCGGCTCGCCCGGCCGATCCGGTTGGCACCATGGGTGAGCCGCCACAGGTCAGCTCGGCCGGTCCCGCGCCCTTCACCACTATCACCTCGGTGGCGCACACCGTGCTCTGGAATCGGGCGCCGGGCCTCAGCTCCACCATGTTGTCCTCCTGCCGCCGGTCGACTCCGTGCGGGTCTGGCGCCCGCGCCCGCCCATTCTGACCCGCGGAGAGCGGTCACCCAACTGTCGCCTGAGCGATCCCGCAAGCTGCCGGTCGTCGAGCCCGGCGTCAGCCCGCGGTCTGGTGACGGGGACGGAGGCCCAGCCCTCCCTCGCTTCGCCATCGGCGCCAGCGAGCCCGCAGCTCGGGTCGTCCGATCAGCAACTCCAGCACAACCGCAACTATCAGGACGATTCCCGTGGCCAGCGTCAAGATGTAGAAGGGCGCCCCTCCCAGACTCAGCCCGCTGTTGATGAAGCGCAAGGTCAGGGCGCCGATGGCGATCCCGAACACCGAGCCTCTTCCACCCAGCAGGCTGACCCCGCCGATCAGCGCCGCGGTGGCCGCCGGAAGGAGCAGGGTCTCGAAAGCAGCCGGGCCCGCGCTGCCCGATTTGATCGACGTGAACGCCCCAGTCAGACCAGCCAGCGCTCCCGACAGGGCGAAGGCCAGCACGAGCGGGCGAACCAGGGGCACGCCGGCCGCGGCCGCCTCCTGCCGCCCGCCGCCGATGGCGTAGATCTCCCGCCCGAAACGGGTGTTGACCAGCAGCAGCGCCACCAGAACGAAGCAGGCAAGCGTGACCAGGCTGAACGGCGAGAAAATCCAGAGTTGGCGGCGCACTGCCTGGGCCACCCCCAAGTCGCTCATGACCACGGTGTTCTCGCCTGAAATCATGAAGGCCAGACCCCGGAGTCCGATCAACGTACCCAACGTGAACACCAGCGACTGAATCCTCAAGCGATAGATCAGATAGCCCTGAAGGCCGCCATAGGCAGTGCCGATCAAGGTTGCGAGAAGGACTGTCGGTATCAATCCGATCTCTCCAACCACCGACACAGCAATGATTCCCGCGACGGCGGCGGCCGACCCCACGGAGAGATCGAGTTCTCCAGCGATGATCGTCACACCGACCGCAAGCGCGGCCAGGCCCAGGAAGGCGATTCCCTCGAAGATCGTGAAGACATTGTTGGTGGTGAAGAAGCGATCATCGCTCGAGGAGAAGACCAAGAACACTGTGACGAAGAGGGCGAGGCGGGCCCATTCCGTTGGCTCCACTCGTTGGATCACCCTCATGTCATCTGCCTCCGGTTGCGGAGCACAGTGAACGCGCTCACGCTGAACAGGATGGCCAATCCGACGAACAGGATTCGAACCCCGAAGCTGAAGCCGCGCAGCACCATGAGGTTCTGAAGTCCGGCGATGAACACCGCTCCGACGGCAGTCCGCGACGCGGAGCCCTCTCCGCCCTGAATGGCGGCCCCGCCCACGAGGATGGCGGCGATGGAGTCGATGTCGGCGCCGTCGAACTGATCGAGGCGTCCCTGGCCGAACTGAGCGGAGGTGAAGATCCCGGCGAGGGCGGCGCCGAGTGACGACACCACGAACACATAGACGGTGGTCCGGCCGGGGCGCAGCCCAGAAGCGGCGGCAGCCAGCCGGTTGGCACCCACCAGGGTCAGTTCCCGGCCGAATCGCGTTCGGGCCAGGACGGTCGCGGCAACAACAGTAATCAGCACGAACGCCCAGGTCTGGGAGGGGACTCCGAGCGGCCGGGACGTACCGATCCAGTCGGCGGCGTCGGTGCCGGTTCTCACCGTCTTGTTGTCGGTCAGCCAGGCGCCCAACCCGAACAGGACCGCTCCCACGGCCAGCGTCACCACGATCGGGTTCCCGCCGAGAGCCACCGCGCCGCCCTGGGCGGCACCCACTGCGGCTGCAATCGTGAAGGTGATGAGCACCGCGGCCCACACCGGCCATCCCCAGCTCATGAACGCGGAGAAACCGATGGCGGCCATGGCTGCGGTCTGGGACACGGAAAGCGAGAAGAAGCTGCCGGCCATGGTGATGCCGGTCATGGTCACGGCGATGATCCCGATGAGCGCGGCCGAGCGCACGATGCTTTGAAGATTGCGGTACGTAACGAACTCGGGTGTGGTCAACCATCCCACCAGAACCAGCCCTACGACCGCCCCCACCACCGCCAGCGGCACCGACGCCCGGCGCCATGACCAGGCCGGCTTGGCAACGCTGCTGTCAGCGAGGCTCATCAAGCTGCCTCCTGCGGGTGGGTGATCTCCCGGGTGAGGAGACGGGAATCGGTGTCCTCGCGGCGGCGGACGCTGACCTGCGTTCCCTTGAAGTAGGCGACCACGGTGTCGGCGAGGCCCAGAATCTCCTGGCTGTCGGAGGAGGCGATGACGATGGCGGTGCCCTGCTCGGCGATGGTGCGGAGGTGGCGGTAGATCTCCGCCCTGGCCCCCACGTCGACACCGCGGGTGGGTTCATCGATCAGTAGGACCTGGAGCGGGTGGCCGGTCCACTTGCCGACCGCGATCTTCTGCTGGTTCCCGCCGCTCAGCGCTCCCGCCACCGATCCCAACCGGCTCCGGTCGATCGTGAAGGTCTCCGCTATGCGGTCGCTCATGGACCGCTCGGCCCGGGGTCTCAGCCACCCGGCCGTCGTCACGTGGTCGAGGCTCGGGGAGGTCAGGTTCTCGACCACGCTGCGCTGCAGGAAGAGGCCGTCGCGCTTGCGGTCCGACGAGCTGTACCCGATTCCGCAGCGGATGGCGGCCGATGGCGAGTTGGGCGGAACGGTGCTGCCGGAGACCGACACGGTGCCCGAGACTGTGGGCTGGTGGCCGGCCACCGCCTTGAGCACATCGCTGGCGCCGCTGCCGAGCTGGCCGGCCAGCCCGACGATCTCGCCCTTGCGGACCCCGAGGCTCACAGGTTCGGTCAGGTTCTGCGTGATGAGGTTCTGGATGTCGAGCACGAGCGCGCCGGGGGCGATGGCCCGCTCCGGGAACAATCCCTCCAGCGTGCCTCCGAGCATCATGGAAATGAGTTGGTCGAGGGTGAGGGCGCCGGTATCCGTCGGAGCGCTCGACTTGCCGTCGCGGAACACCGTCACCCGGTCGGCCAGGTCGAAGACCTCGTCGAGGCGGTGGGTCACGTAGATGATCGAACGACGCTGCTCGCGCAGGGAGCGGACCACGGTCTTGACTCGCTGTATTTCCTGGTCCGCGAGCGCCGCCGTCGGTTCGTCGAATATCACCACCCTGGCGTCACGCGCCAGTAGCCGCGCCACCTCGATCAGTTGGCGTTCCGCGACCGCTAGATGCTCGACCGGGCTGCGGGGGTCTAGTTCTCCCAGACCGACCTGCTCCAAGTAGGGCAGCGCTGCTCGGGCCAGAGCCCGAGGCGAGCTTCTCCACCCGCGTCTCGTGTCCCCCAAGAAGACGTTGTCGGCGATGGAGAGACTGGGAACCAGTGACAATTCCTGCTGCACCACCGCGATGCCCGCATGCTCGGACTGGGTGGACCCGCCGAACTGGACGTCGTTGCCGCCCAGACGGATCCTGCCCTCGTCGGGTGGGTACATGCCGGCCAGGATCTTGACCAGGGTGCTCTTGCCGGCGCCGTTCTCGCCCACGAGCGCCATCACCTCGCCCTGACCGACCTCGAAGTCCGCTCCGTCCAGCGCCCGTATCGAACCGAAGGTCTTCGAGACCGCGTCGACTCGCAGGTATGGCTCCGCTGAGTTCACGGTGTCTCCGGGCACGGGCACGGCCCGGCTGAGCTGACGGTGTCTCCGCGCAGGGGTACGGCTCGACTGAGCTGACGGTCTCCGCTGCTCACGCCGGGGCCTGTCTCATGGCTGGATTGCAGGAAGTCTCCGGAAGGGGAGCGTTGGCGGAGCGAGAATGTCCGCGCTCAGTCTTGCCACGCCTTTCCGGCGATCCAAGCTTCCATCCCTTCCTTGCGCGATGACTCGATGAACTCGAGGCGCGCCCCGTACAAGTCGTGGGGCGTGGTATAGGTGGCCAGAATCCGGTCCTCGGGCGCGTATTGAGTGGCCTCCTTGCCGATGCCCAACTCCCTGAGACGCTCTACGAGAGCCTCGGGATCGTCCTCCCATAGACCGATGTGGTGGAGGCCCTCCTGGGCGCGACCGTAGAGACCGTCATTGTCTTGCGATTCGAGGAGCTCAAGGTACGGGGGTCCCTGAACCGACCAGGTGATCCGCAGGTCGAGCGCCTCGACGACCGTCCCCTGCTCGAAGTGGTCGACATGGGCGATCTCCGGATCCTTGAACGTCAGCCCGAGCACCTCAGAGAAGCGAGCCATGGCCTCTTCGAGGTCCTCGACGAGGATGCCCACATGGCACAGGTCGCTGGCTGTCATGTTCGCGGTCCCTTCATGGCTCGGGCTGCAGCCTGCCTTTCCGATGGACCGAAACAGCAGGCCGGCCCTCTGAGCCGGCCTGCTGTCCGATCATCGAATCAATCGGCGTTGACCGCTGGCAACCGATCAGTACACGCAAAGATCGGCGACGCCGAATCCTTCGACTGTCACCGACTCGATCTCGTTGGTGTCCGAGTAGGCGGGACTGTGCACCGGCGGGTTGGGAATGAAGTTGTTGAAGCTTGCCAGGGAGCCGTTGGTCAGGTACTCGTCCAGCGTGTTGATGCTGAAGACGCCCTCGAGCCGTGCCGCCTGCAGACCGGTAGCGAACTCCTTGCCGTTCTCCAGGAACTCGAGGTTGCCGTGGCAGGTGCCCCCGACGACCATGATGTCGTCGCCCGGCGCGTAGCCCTCCTCTTCGAGGGCGTGGATCACGCCTTCGGCCAGCGCCGAGTTGTGGGCATACACGAGGTCGATCCCGGCGCTGCGATGCGCGGCAACGAGTTGCTTGGTGGCGTCATAGCCCTCCGCCGGTCCGAAGCCGGCCTCGACCTCTCCGAGCACGCTGATGCCCGCGGCCTGGAGGATCGGCCTGGCAGCCCCCGTGCGGTCGATTCCCGCCTGGTAGCCGGCCACGAATCCGATGATGATGGCGTTGCCGCCCGCGCTGTGGAGCTCCGCACCGCCCGCGACCATCACGTCGCGAGCTTCGACCACAAGGTCGGCCGCGACCTCGCCGTTGAGGACGTCGTTGACCCCGGCGTAGCCGACTACGTACTGCTCGGACCCGGGGAAGGGGACCTGGTTGGTCTGGATCACCGGGACTCCGGTGTCGGCCAGGGCCTGCAACGAGGCGACGCCGGCTTCGTTGTCCGAAGGCCACCATGCGTAGGCCACCACGCCGTCGGCGGCCCCGAGCTGCTGCTGAACCTGAGTGTCCTGCTCCGCTTGGTCGAAGTTGTTCTCGACGATGATCAGTTCGTACCCGAGTTCCGCAGCCCTCTCTTGGGCGCCGCGACCCCACTCTGCGATGTAGGTGTTGGTGGTGGTTGGAATGAAGGCAACGATGGTGTTGCCCGCCTCCTCCTCTGCGCTGTCACCGCTGCAAGCTCCCGCCATGAGCGCGAACGCCCCCAGCACTACCAATATGGATATGAGCCGTAGTCTCATTATATTTCCCCCTTAGCCTAGAGGTCCCTAGGCGAATCTGGACCGTCCTGGTCGAAGAGGGACGCTACTGCGGTGCGCTTTTGGCGTCCAACTCGGTTGAACCGTGCGGACCGTCCTCGAAGCGCTCGGACCGCAAGTACTGTGCCACGGCCGACATGTCGTGGTCTCCGAACCCAGCCTCGATGGCCTCCAGAATCACCGTGCGATTGAGTTCGCCCTGCGGCATGGCCGCGCCCACACTCCCGGCGAGATCCAGGGCCAGGTCCAGGTCCTTTTGGGCTAGGACCATCCGGAAGGCCACGGGCACCTGACCGGGCTTCACGAAGGCCTCTTGGCGGTAGTGCACGAACGGGGCTGCGATGGCGCTGTTGGCGAAGACCTCGTAGGCGCGGGCCCGCTCGATCCCAGCCGCCTCGGCTAGGACCAAGGCCTCCGAGACCGCTTCGCCGAGTCCATAGATGATGGAGTTGACAGCAAGCTTGATCGTGGCGCCCGAGCCCACCGGCCCCATGCGAAAGATCCGCGCGCTCATGGCCTCGAGCACCGTCCGCACCGCCTCGACATCGCGGGCCTCCCCTCCGGCCATGACGGTGAGGGTGCCTGCCTCGGCAAGTGCCACACTTCCAGATACGGGCGCGTCGACGAAGCTGCACGCCGCGCCAGTCACGGCACTGGCCAACTCGGCGGCTTGGCCCGGGCTGATCGTGCTCATGTCCACGCAGACGGTCCCGGCTTGAAGTGACCGTGCCATGCCGCCCGAGCCCGTGTAGAGATCGAGCAGCACGTCGCCGTCGGCCACCATGGTGATCACCACGTCAGATTCGGTGGCCAGGATCGCGGGCGAGGCGGCCACCCGGACTCCGCTGCGGGCGGCCAACGTCTCCGACTTGGATGCGGTGCGGTTCCAGACGACCAGCGGGAATCCCGCGGCCGCGATGTTGGTCGCCATGGGAAGCCCCATCCTTCCCAGCCCTACGAAACCGACTGTGGTGTCGCTCATGGTGCCGCAGTCATGGAGAGCCGCCGACGATTCCGCGTCAGTCGAGGGTCTTGGAGACGACTTCGGTGATGCGCGACACCGAGGGAATGGTGGCGTCCTCGAGGGAGTCGGCGGAAGGCAGGGGGATGTGATCGGTGGTGATGCGGATCACTGGCTGGTCCAAGTCGAAGAAGGCCTCCTCCATCACGATGGAGGCCACTTCCGCGCCCCACCCGCACAATCGGGGGTTCTCCTCGACGGTGAAGACCCTTCCCGTCTCACTGGAGGCGGCCAGCAGCGTCCGGGTGTCGAGGGGCACCAGGCAGCGCAGGTCGACCACGGTGGCCTCCACCCCCTGGCGGGCCAGGTCCTCGGCCGCGGCCAAGGCTCTGGGAACCATGGCCGCCAGGGCCACGATCGTCAGGTCGGAGCCTGTGCGCACGACCGCGGCCTTGCCCAGCTCGCCCACCAGCTCGCCGTCGGGGACGGTCCCCTTGGTGGGGTAGAGAGCCTTGTGTTCGAAGAAGATGACCGGGTCGGGATCACGGATGGACGCGGCCATTAGTTCGATGAGGTCACGGGGTGTTGAGGGTGCCACCACCTTGAGGCCCGGCACCGACATGGCCCAGTTCTCGACGCTCTGGGAGTGCTGGGCGCCGAAGCGCAACCCTCCTCCGTTGGCGGTTCGTATCACGAGCGGCAACTCGACTTGGCCGTCGGTCATGTAGCGGGTCTTGGCGATCTGGTTGGCAATGATGTCCCAGCACGTGGCCAGGAAGTCGGAGAACATGATCTCAGCCACCGGGCGGAGGCCGTTCATCGCCGCGCCCATCGCCGCGCCGATGATGGCCTCCTCGGAAATCGGGGTGTCGCGCACCCGCCTCGGCCCGAACCGCTCCAAGAGTCCCGATGTGGTCTTGAACACGCCTCCAGCCGCGGCCACGTCCTCACCGATGAAGTAGACCGTCTCGTCTCGCTCCATTTCCTGGGCGAGCGCTCTGGCCACCGCCTCGCGGTACGTGATCAGTTCCGCCATGCCGATCCTCCGTCAGCCCACAGGTTCTTGCCGATCACGGAAGCGGTTGGCTCCGGAGCGGCCCTGGCCTCGCTGACAGCCTCGTTCATCGTCCTGCTCGCGGCGGCTTCGACATCGTCGAGCTGCTGGCCCGAGGCGCCCGCGGCGAGGAGGCGCTCCCTGTAGGCCGGGACCGGATCACGGGCCTTCCATCTCTCCACCTCGTCGTCGGGCCGGTAGTCGCCCGGGTCGGCCCGGGAATGGCCGCCGTGGCGGTAGGTGACGGCTTCGATGAGGCTGGGGCCTCCCCCGGCCCGGGCTCGCCCGATGGCGGATCGGGCCGTGTCGAACATCTGGTCCGCATCGTTGCCGTCCACGAGTACAGGATCGAGTCCGTATGCCGCGGCCCGGTCCGCGGCCGGGTTCTTCACCGCGGTCACCGACCGGATGGGCGTGTACTCCATGTACTGGTTGTTCTCGCACACGAACACCACCGGCACGGACCAGACCACCGCCATGTTCAAGGCCTCGTGGAAGGCCCCGATGTTGGTGGCGCCGTCGCCGAAGAAGCAGACGGCCGTCTGGCCGGTTCCCCGTTCTGATGCCGCCCAGGCCGCCCCGACCGCGATCGGCAGGTGGGCCCCCACGATGGCGTAGGAGCCCATCGCCCCTGCGGAGGCGTCAGTGAGATGCATCGAGCCGCCCTTCCCTCCGCAGATCCCCGCGCCTCTTCCGAACAGCTCGGCCATCAGCCGGCTCGGGGACGCTCCCCTCAGCAGTGTGTGGATGTGACCCCGGTACGTGCAGAAGGTGAGGTCGCCGGGCTGCATGGCGGCCGCGAAGGCAGCCGCGATGGCCTCCTGCCCCACGGCCAGATGCGAGGTCCCCTTGACCAGCCCCTCGAGGAACATTCGGTAGGCCAGCTCTTCGAAGAGCCTGGCCTCGACCATCATCCGGTACAGCTCGATGCGTTGCTCGAGGTCCACCGCCTCGCTGCTGCGAGGTGCGCCGTCAGTACTGGTTGGCAACTTGAAGATCCTCCGCGGGGAACAGGGTCACAACCTGGGGCCCCTCGGCCGAACAGACGACCATCTCTTCGATGCGGGCCGCCGAGCGCCCGTCGGAGGCCGGGCAGAAGGTCTCCAGCGCGAAGAACATGCCCTCCTTGAGCTCGATCGGGTTGTCTATCGAGTTCAGCCGGCTGATCACGGGGCGCTCGTGGACTGAGAGACCCACCCCGTGGCCGAACTGGAGGCCGAACGCTTCCATCTCGTCGGGGAACCCGAACTCTTGGGCGTGGGGCCATGACTCCGCGATCACGTCGGTGGTGGTACCCGGTTTCACCAGGGCTATGGCGGCGTCGATCCACTCGCGGGCCCGCTTGTAGGCGTCTCGCTGGGCCGGAGTGGCCCGGCCCACCACGAACGTCCGGTAGTAGCAGGTGCGGTAGCCGTTGTGAGCCTGGATGATGTCGAAATAGGCGGTGTCCCCCGGACGGATCAGGCGATCCGAGAAGACGTGGGGATGCGGGCTGCAGCGCTCGCCGGCGATGGAATTGATCGCCTCGACATGCTCGGAGCCCATCTCGTACAGCCGCTTGTTGGCCAGGGCCACGATGTCGGACTCCCGCACTCCGGGCTTGAGCGCCTCGAAGATGTCGTGGTACACCCCGTCCACCATCGCGGAGGCCTGGGTGAGCAGCATTAGCTCGTCGGGGCTCTTGATCTCCCGGGCTTTGAGCATGACCTGCTGCCCGTTGCGCACGTCGATGCCGGCCTTGACCAACTCCAGGTACATCTCCGCCTCGGCCATGTCGACGCCCACCGGCATCTCAGCGACGCCCTCGTCGCGCAGCACCTCGCAAATCTCGCGGACGGCTCGGATCACCAGTCCCGACTCCGGGCCGATGGACCCGGCCAGGCCGGTGTTGCCCCCCACCGAATGGCCCGACTCCAGCCACGGCGAGTGCATGGTGTGAACCCGGGCCGCGGAACCGAAGTCCCAGATCCACGGCTCACCGGTTCGGGTCAGCAAGGCCCATCGTTCCATCTTGTTGAAGGCCCAGTACCCGATGTGGGTGGCGGTCAGGTAGCGGATGTTGGCGGTGTCGAACACGAGCAGCGCCCCGAGGTCCGACTCCTCTAGCGCGGCCTTCGCCCGGTCCAGCCGGTAGCGCCGCAGCCGGCCGAAGTCCACTCGCTCCTCCCAGTCGACGGCCATCACGCCCGGCGAAGGTGTCGTCGCGACCGGGAAATCGCCGATCTGGTTCTCAGTGCTCACTGTTCAGCCCCCTTGTGAGCCGGTCGGCACGTGCTGCCCACCGAGCAAACTATTCGACGGGTCATTCGCCTGTGGGACGCACTTCCGTGGCCCACGGATCGATGAGCGTCTTGATCCGTTCGGCCCTGCCGTCGACCATCGGCTGCAGCCCGCGCGGCACGAGAGCCTCGAGTGGCAGGGCCACCGGTGCCACGTCGCCCCATCCGTCCGGGCGGCGCCCCACCAGCCGGGCCGCCTCCGCGAAGTCGGCGCCGAACACATGGGCGTTGGTTCCCACCAGCGACACTTCTCGCAGCGTGAGCGAGCGGACGTCGACCGGAACGGGTTTGACACCAAGACCGACGGCCACCACCCGGCCCCGAGGTTCGACTATCGCCAGCGCGGCCTGGAGCGCCGCGGCCACTCCGGTGACCTCGTAGGCCACAACCGCGGGCTCTTCCAAGGCTCGCAGCAGCTGCGGCGCGAGATCGCCGTCCCGGTCGACTTTCACGGTTCCGGCCGCCCCCAGCGCACGGGCGATGTCCAGCCTCTCGGCTGCGAGGTCGGCGGCGACAACCCGCAGCCCCATCTCCACGGCGGCGTACACGAGGAACGCGCCCACGCCCCCGATTCCTATGACCACGACGGTGTCGCCCGGATGCGGAGACCCCTGGCGCAGAGCGTGCACGGCCACCGACATCGGCTGGACGAGGGCTGCGCCGTCGTCGCCCAGCCCGTGCTGTTCGACCGGAAGGCAGATCGACGCCGGAACGGTCACATACTGCGCCAGGGCCCCGTTCCGCTGGAGGCCCACCGTGAAGTACTGCTCGCAGAAGTTGGTGTGCATCTGTGTGCAGGCCGGACAGGTACCGCACGAGATGCCCGCCCCGCTGGCCACGATCGCATCGTCGGGAAAGCCCTCGACGCCCTGGCCGCGGGCCGCCACCCGGCCGCCGAACTCGTGGCCGGGAACCATCGGCCCCAGATGGCCTGACCGCGCGTTGCGCTTCGAGATGGGAAACATGGTCGGTCCGTGACTCCACTCCGAAGCGTCGGTCCCGCAGATGCCGGCCGCGTGCACCTCGATGAGCAGCTCGCCGGGGCCTGGGTCGGGCACCTCCAAGTCCTCGACCCTGATGTCGTGGGAGCCGTGATAAACGGCCGCTCGCATGCTCATGATCTTTCCCGCGGTCCGTTGCCTGGCGGCGCGCTGCCTGGCTGTGCCACGTCTTGGGCTCCGATCAGAAGAAGACCTGCTCGCCGCCGGTGAGGTTCAGACTCGCGCCGGTTGTGAAGCAAGCGTCGTCGGAGGCGAGGAACGCAGCCATGGCGCCGATGTCGGTGGCGGTTCCGAGACGCTTCAGGGGGATGGTCTCGATGTGCTCGGCCAGCAATTCGTCGCGGTCCCTGTTCGCGGAGGCCGCTGCGGCGCCGAATCCGGTCTTGGTCATGTTGGTGAACATCGTGCCGGGGCAGATGGCGTTGACCGTGATGTTGTACTCGGCGAGTTCCTTGGCCAGCACCTGGGTGAGCCCCACCACCGCGAACTTGGAAGCCGAGTAGATTCCCCACCCCTGCCAGGCCACCTTCCCGGTCTGGGAGGCGGTGTTGATTATCCGTCCCCAGTTGTGCTGCTTCATGATGTGGGCTGCGGCGCGGGAACAGGCCAGCACGCCGCCGACGTTCACGGCGAAGACCCTCTCGTACACCTCGTCGGGGGTGTCGATGACCGCAGCAATGGGCTGGGCGACGCCGGCATTGTTGGCCAGAATGTCGAGGCGGCCGTATGTCTCGGCCACGAGGCGCATCCGCTCTTCGACCTGTGCGGTGTCGGTGACATCGAGATGGATGGCCATCGGCTTGGCGCCCGATGGTGCTGCCGGGAGCGACGCAGCCACCTCGGAGGCGTCGAGAACGTCGGCGCACACCACGGCGGCGCCCTCGTCGGCGAATCTCCGGGCGATTCCCTCACCCAGTCCACGGGACGCTCCGGTCACCAGTGCGATCTTGTCGTCGAGCCGGCCCATGAAGCGCCCTCCTTGCTGCGGCGAAGCAGGCCGCAGACTACAACATGGTGTCTGCTGGGCAAATCGCCTCCACCGCCCCACGGCACGGTGCTGTCTGCGGTCTCACCTGAGTCTTTGCTGACAGTCGATCTGCGCGGGAGCGCTCCGGGCCGCTCGCGACGGCGTCGGCCGGGCAGCGTCCTCGCCCTGTTCGGGTAGGTTCGGGCAGTGCTCGGGTGTCGGAGTCTCGCCCTCGATGACGACCGGTGCGTGAGGGTCTGGGCCTCATCGGGGGTCATGCACCTGACCGGCCCGGCCGCGGGCCCACCGGCCGTGTCGCCTGCAGGCATCGTGCGCCCGGTCACCGCTCTGGGAGATGCGCTGGCTTCGGCTACGAGCGGCCTGGGCCACAAGGTGAGGGCGGACGCCGTGGGGCTGTTGGGCCAGCGGGCCGCGTTCGCCGGCTTCGGCCGCGACGGATCCCGGAGTGTGGGCGGGTACGCGCAGATGGTCCGCGCGAGCGACGGCTGGGTAGCGCTCAGCCTTCCCCGTCCGTCGGACGCCGAGGCGCTGCCCGCGCTGGTGGGTGCGGCGGTGCCTGCAGGCCACTGGGAGGAGATCGGGTCGCGCCTGAGCCTGATGGCCTCGGCCGACATCGTCGAGACGGGATCGGCGCTGGGCCTGGCGGTGGCGGCCGTGGCGGCCACGCCCAGGCCGGAGCGGCCATGGTCCCTGGAGTTCGAGGGCCCCGGCCGCCCTCGGCGCCGCGGTGGGCCCGTGGTGGTCGACCTCACAAGCCTGTGGGCCGGACCCTTGGCGGGTGGGCTGCTGGCCGCAGCGGGCTGCCGGGTGCTGAAGGTGGAGTCCTCATCCCGTCCCGACGGCGCCCGGAGGGGCCCGGCCGGGTTCTTCGATCTGCTGCACCATCTCAAGGAGCCGGTGAGCCTGGACCTGCCCACCCCCGGAGCCGTCGGCGAGCTGCGGGAGCTAATCGCGGACGCCGACCTCGTGCTGGAGGCGAGCCGGCCCCGGGTCATGCAGCAGTGGGGGATATGCCCCGACCGCGTCGTGGAGGCCGGCACGGCCTGGGTGTCGATCACCGGGCATGGGCGCCGGGGACCGCGCAGCAACCGGATCGCCTTCGGCGACGACGCCGCCGTCTCCGGCGGATTGGTCGTGCCGGGCGATCCACCCATGTTCGTAGGCGACGCCATCGCCGATCCCATCTCGGGCCTGGCCGCAGCGTCTGTGGCCGCGGGCCTTCTGGCCGAGGGTCGGGCCGCGCTCGTGGACTTGTCGCTGGCCGGTACTTCAGCATGGGTCTCGGGCCTTGCAGGCGATGAGATCGAGCGTCCCGTCGTGAGCATCGGCCCGGGCTGGGCCGTCGAGTTGCCGGATGGGCCCGTGCCGGTGCGTCATCCCGCGGTGCCCGACCGGCTCACGGCTCAGCCGATGGCCAATAGGTAGTCCTTCTGGGAATCGGCAGCGTGTTGGCCCGATGGGTGGTGTCATGCTGCCGGTTCAGTTGCGGATAGCTACCGTGGACGCCATGAGAGGTGCCAGCGGCAGCGAGTCTCTGGGGGTCGGGCTGGCGTGAGTGACGCTTCCGGCTGGGACGACACCCTTGAGGACTTCGAGCGCCGGCAGCGGTTGGCCCGGGCCATGGGAGGGGCCGCCAAGCTGGCTGCCCGCCGGGCCGAAGGTCGCCTCGACGCCCGCGGCCGCCTAGTTGAACTGCTCGATGCGGGTTCCTTCACCGAGATCGGCACCCTGGCCGGACCCGTTCCCGCCGATGCTCTCGTGGCCGGGGTGGGGGCCATCGACAACCGTCCGGTGGCGGTGGGCGCGGAGGACTTCACCACCATGGGCGGCTCGATCGGCCCCGCGGCCACCCGCAAGCGCTGGCGTATCGCCGACATCGCCCGGCGCGAGCGCATCCCGCTGGTCATGCTGCTGGAGGGCGCCGGCCACCGGCCGCCCCTGCCCGGCGACCCCGGTGGCGGCGGTCCCAACGACCTGCAGGCCCAGGGCGCCTTGTCGGGGCTGGTGCCCATGGTGTGCGGCGTGATGGGGCCCTCGGCCGGGCACGGCGCCGTCACTGCGCTGCTGTGCGACTTCTCGATAATGACGCCCGGCGCGGCGATCTTCACCGCCGGTCCGCCGGTGGTCGAGGCGTCGCTGGGGGAGCGGGTCGGCAAGGAAGAGCTCGGCGGCCCCGCGGTGGCCGTGGGTGCAGGCACCATTCACAACGCAGCCGTCGACGATGCGGACCTGCTGGCCCAGATCCGCTCGTACCTGTCGTACTTCGGATCCTCGGCGTGGGAACGGCCCCCGGCGGCCGAAACCGGCGACATCGGACGGCGCCGCATCAGCGAGATGCCCGACCTCGTTGCCCGCGACGGCAAGCGGGCCTACGACATGGCCGAGGTGGTTGAGGCCGTAGTCGACGGCGGCACCACCCTGATGATCCAGCCCGGTTTCGGCGCATCGATCATCTGTGCCCTGGCCCGCATGGGCGGCGAGTCGGTGGGGGTGGTGGCCAACCAGCCGGCCATGCTGGCCGGCTCCATCGATGCAGCCGCCGCGGAGAAGGCCGCCCACTTCATCTCGGTGTGCGACAGCTTCCACCTACCGCTGGTGTTCCTCAGCGACAATCCCGGCGTGCTGGCCGGCACCGCGTCGGAGCGAGCCGGCGTGCTGCGGGCGTCGGCTCGCATGTACGCGGCCCAGACCCGGGCCACCACCACCAAGATCCACGTCACGCTGCGCAAGGCCTTCGGCTTCGGCAGCTGCGTGATGGCCATGAACCCCCACGACGGCCAGACCCTCAGCTTCGCCTTTCCCGCCGCCACCGTGGGGGCGATGGGAGCGGCCGGGGCCGGCCGGGCCGTCGGCGCCGACCAGCAAACCGGACAGGATCTGCGCCAGGCCGAGGAGGAGTCGGCCTACCGCTCCGCGTCGGCGCTGAGCTTCGACGAGGTGATCGACCCCCGCGACACGCGTAACGCCATCCTCTCCGCCCTCGAGGTGTCGACCCGGCGCCGCAGCCAGCCACCCGAGCCCAAGGCCCGCACCGGGATCGCCCCGTAGGCCACTCAGCCTCGTCGTGCCTTTCCGGTCGGCGGGCCGTGCCCCCGTGCCCCCCGGGCCTGGTGGATCGGCCCTGTGGGGAGCGCGTTAACCGATCAGGCGTCCGACGAGGTAGTCCAGGCAGCCGGTGAGGGCCTCGATGTCGGAGGGCTCGATGGCTGGGAACATGCCGATGCGCAGCTGGTTGCGGCCCAGCTTGCGATAGCCCTCGGTGTCGACGATGCCGTTGGCCCTCAACACCGCGCTGATGGTGTCGGCGTCAACCCGGTCGTCGAAGTCGATGGTGGCCACCACCCGGCTGCGAGCCGAGGTGTCGGTCACGAATGGCTCGGCGATGTCCGACGCCTCGGCCCATCCGTAGAGGATGTCCGCGGAGCGGTCGCTGCGTCCTGCGGCCCATTCCAGGCCGCCGTTGCCGTTGAGCCAATCGACTTGCTGCACGGTCAGGAAGATCGTGGCCAGTGCGGGGGTGTTGTAGGTCTGGTCCTTGCGGGAGTTGTCCACGGCCAGCTTGAGGTCCAGGAATGCCGGCGTCCAGCGCCCCGACGCCGAGAGGCGCTCGATCTTCTCGATGGCCGCCGGTGACATCAAGGCGATCCACAGGCCGCCGTCGCTCGATAGCGCCTTCTGGGGCGCGAAGTAGTAGACGTCGGCCGCGGCCGCGTCGAAGCGCAGCCCGCCCGCGGCCGAGGTGGCGTCCACCAGCACCAGGGCGTCGTCACCGGCGGGCCGGCGAACGGGGACCATCACCCCAGTTGAGGTCTCGTTGTGGGGGTAGCAGTAGGCGTCCACCCCGTCGACAGGCTCCAGCGGCGGGCACGTCCCGAAGTCGCCCACCCGAACCGAGGGATCCTCGAGATGGGGGGCTGATGTCGTCACCGCAACAAACTTGGAGCTGAACTCGCCCAGCGAGAGGTGATGGCTGCGCCGCTCGATCAGGCCAAAGCTGGCCGCGTCCCAGAAGGCGGTGGCGCCGCCGTTGCCCAGCACCACCTCGTAGCCGTCGGGGGCGCCCAGCAGCTCGGCGATCCCGGCCCGCAGATCGGCCACCACGGCTCGCACCCCTGCCCTGCGATGGCTGGTGCCGAGGTAGTCGACAGCGCGATCCGCTAGGGCCTCGGCCGCCTCCGGGCGGAACTTCGACGGGCCGCAGCCGAAGCGCCCGTCGGAGGGCAGCATCGCGGCGGGGATGGTGATGGTGTCAGGCCGTGGCGGCGCTTGAGTAGGCATCGCCGCAAAGTCTGGCACCGCGCGGGCCCCGCTCCACGCCATCTCCGCCTGCAAGATCGACAGATTGTGCTGAGAGCGTGCGCGGGCAGGTGGCGAGCGTCTCGCTGTGAGGCGTTGTGTTTCCCGCTCTTGTTCGCTGCGCTCACGGGCCGCTCGGGCCACGGCCTCGCTCAGCACCCTGCGAAGTCCTCGTGAACTCATCGCCCACCCGCTCGGCCTCTAAACGTTCACCGGTACGCTCGCGGCCATGAGCAGCGAGCGGATATCACGGCGAGTGGGTGCCATCGCCCCCTCGGCCACTCTGGCGGTGACGGCCAAGGCCAGAGCACTGCGGGCCGCGGGGGAGCGGGTCATCAGCTTCGGGGCCGGGGAGCCCGACTTCCCCACGCCCACCCACATCGTGGAAGCGGCCGCGGCCGCCTGCCGGGACCCCCAGCACCACAAGTACACACCAGTGGGCGGGCTCGAGGACCTGCGCGAGGCGGTCGCAGCCAAGACCCAGCGCGACTCCGGCCTCGACGTGGACCCAGCCGACGTGCTCATCACCAACGGCGGCAAGCACGCCGTGTACAACGCCATCGCCACAGTGGTCGACGCGGGGGACGAGGTGCTGCTGCCCACCCCGTACTGGACCACGTATCCCGAGCCGATCGCGCTGTCGGGGGGAGTGGCCGTGCCGGTGCTGGCCACCGCCGCCACCGGCTTCCGGGTGAGCGTGGACCAGCTTGAGGCCGCCCGGACCTCCCGCACCAAGGCGCTGATCTTCGTGTCGCCGTCCAACCCGACCGGCGCCGTCTACCCCCGCGCGGAGATCGAGCAGATCGGCCGCTGGGCCGCCGAGCACGGCATCTGGGTGCTGACCGACGAGATCTACGAACACCTCACCTACGGCGACGCCGAGCACCACTCCATACCGGTTGTCGCGCCGGAGCTGCGGGACCGGTGCATCGTGCTCAACGGCGTGGCCAAGACCTACGCCATGACCGGCTGGCGGGTGGGCTGGATGATCGGTCCCTCCGACGCGATGGCCGCGGCCCGCAACCTGCAAAGCCACTGTACCTCCAACGTCTGCAACGTTGCCCAGGCCGCGGCGCTGGCTGCGGTGTCGGGGCCCCTGGACGCCGTGGTGGAGATGCGCCGCCAATTCGACCGGCGCCGCCGGACCATGCACGCCCTGCTGAGCGGGATCGACGGGCTGGTGTGCCCCGAGCCGGAGGGCGCCTTCTACGCCTACCCCGACGCCAGCGCGCTGCTGGGCCGAGACTTCGGCGGCGCGAGGCCCACCACCACTCTTGAACTGGCCGATCTGCTGCTGGAGCGGGCCAAGGTGGCGGTGGTCCCAGGCGAGGCCTTCGGCGTCGGGGGCGGGCTGCGGCTGTCGTTCGCGCTGGGCGACGACGATCTGGGTGAGGGCGTCGGGCGCATGGTCGAGCTGCTGGGAGGCGGCTGATTGCGCGCCTTCAAATTGGTGGCACTTCTGGGCCTCCGGGGGCGGTTGCGGCCCCAATTCCGATCCGGTAGGGGCGTTTCGCGATGAGCAGCACGGCATCGCTGCCTTACGGCGAGTGGCCTTCGCCGGTGACGGCGGCTTCGCTGGTGCAAGGAGCCGCGGGGATCTCAGAGGTGATCGCCGATCCGGTGAGGCCCTGGTTGCTGTGGTGGGCTGAGAGCCGCCCCGACGAGGGCGGGCGCACCGCGGTGATGCTCTGCGATCTGCGAAGCGACGACACGCGGGAGGTCACCCCCGAGGGTGCCAACGTGCGCACCCGGGTCCACGAGTACGGCGGCGGGGCATGGTGGCCCCACGACGGATCGCTGTATTGGGTCGCGTTCGCCGACCAGCGGCTCCGGCGCCTCGACGCGCCCGGCGACGAACCGGTGCTGCTGACAGCTGAGCCGCCCGAGCCGCGGGCGTGGCGATACGCCGACGGGCGGGTCACGCCCGACGGGCGCTGGAGCGTGTGCGTGCGGGAGCGCCACGACACCGGCGGCGAACCGGCCAACGAGTTGGTCGCGGTTGCCGCGGACGGCTCCCAGCAGGTGGAGACGCTCTGGTCGGGCGGAGACTTCGTGATGACGCCGAGGGTGTCGCCAGACGGGTCGATGCTGGCCTGGATCTCCTGGGACCATCCGAACATGGGATGGGACGCGACCCGGCTGCATGTGCACCGGCTAGGCGATGGCGAGCTTGGCGAAGAGTTGATGGTGCTGGGCCGTCAAGGCGACCGCAGTCTGTGCGAGCCGGGCTGGGATCCAGGCACGGCCGGCTCGGCGCCAAGGCTGATGGTGTGTAGCGACCACGACGACTGGTGGGGCCTCTACGAGGTCGATCTGGGCGCGGGGGACCTCGCGCCGGTGGTTGTCGGCGAGTTCGACGTGGCCACCCCGCCGTGGGTGTTCGGAATGCAGCGCTGGGCCGCGGCCGGCGGCTTGGTCGCAGCCGCTGCTGGACGGCCCGGCGGTGACGAGTTGGTGGTCTTGGACGCGGCCGGCACCGGGTCTGAGGAGTCGCGGGCTGGCGAACTGATGGGCTCGGTGGGGTACCGCCGTCATGTGATCGTGGCGGACTCGTCGCTCTCGTCGCTCACGATCGCCCGGGGTATTCCGGGCGGTGCACCGCTGCTGGCCTATGCCGGCGCGGGATGGGCCCATGAGGCCGAGGTGGCAGCGGTGCGCGTCGACCGTGACGGACATCCTGATTGGCGGACAATCCGACCAGCCCGCGAGCTGGATGTGCACACGCCGCTGGTGGTGCCCGAGGCCATAACGTTCCCCACCGGTCCCGCCGGTGAAGCCGTCGCCCACGCGATCTACTACCCGCCGACCAACCCGGCCTGCTCCGGTCCTGCGGGCGAGATTCCCCCGCTGCTGGTGATGGCCCACGGCGGTCCGACGGCTGCGGCACGACGGCAGGTCCAGCTGGGAGTCATCTACTGGACCTCCAGGGGAATAGCCGTAGTCGACGTCGACTACCGGGGCTCCACCGGATACGGGCGCCGCTACCGCCAGGCGCTCAACGGTGCCTGGGGAGTGGCCGATGTGGAGGACTGCGTGGCCGCGGCGAAGTTCCTGGCTGATCGGGGCGATGTGGACCCCGACCGGCTGATGATCCGGGGCGGCAGCGCCGGCGGCTTCACCGTGTTGGCCTCGCTGGCCCTCCATGACGTGTTCGCGGCCGGGGCCAGCCGTTACGGCGTCGCTGATCTGGAGGCCCTCGCGGCCGACACCCACAAGTTCGAGTCCCGCTACCTCGACCGGCTCGTCGGCCCCTACCCCGAGGCGCGGGACATCTACCGGGCCCGGTCGCCGATCAACCACCTGGACGGCTTCGACGCGCCCATGATCGTGCTGCAGGGAGACGAGGACGAGATCGTGCCGCCAGCCCAGTCCGAGATGATCGTCGAGGCGCTTGAGGCCAAGGGCGTGCCTGTTGCTTACCTGCTCTTCGAGGGCGAGCAGCACGGATTCCGCAGCGCCGACAACATCGTGGCCGCGCTGGAGGCCGAACTCGCCTTCTTCGGCCGGGTCCTCGGCTTCACCCCCGCCGACGACCTCCCCGCGCTAGCGATCAGCGGCCTCTAGCGCGGCGCCCTGCCCGCTGTGAGCAAGCGAGTCTGGATCCCGACGCGGATGATCCGCGTCCGGACGATGCCCTAGGTCCTGTCGTCGGCTTCGTTGCTCGCGCCGTCGGAGACCCCGTCGCCGGCTGCCGTTTCCGGTGAGGCGTCGTCGGGCTGATCGTCGACTGATTGGCCGTTCTGGGCTGCGGTCTCCGCGATTGTGGGCCATGACGACTCGCCCGTCTCCAGCCTGCGCCGACGCTGTATGACCATCCGGCCCACGCCGACGGCGACACCGGCCACCGCTCCGAACTTCAGCAGACGAACGGCCCGGGTCAGCAGGCGTGACATACCCACAGCCTACCGCGGCCTGTCTGGCTGGCGTCGCGGGCTACAGCTCCAGGGCGGCCAGGCGCTCCAGGGTCAGGAGATCGTTGACGTGCAGGCGTGCCTTGCTCGAGCCGTCGAAGCGGCCCCAGCCCTTGAAGCCGAGGGTCCACAGGTCGTCGCCGATGACGATGCTGCGCGCGATCACGTTGGGCTGGTCGCTGGGCCAGCAGATCGATATGGACTCGTTGCCGCGGAGCAGGCCCAACCTCTCGGCCTCGTCGGCGAACGACTCGTCGGAGCACTCGAAGCCGGTGATCCCCGCCTCGCCCGGCCCACAGGCCAGCACCGCGCCGTAGTCGTCGAAGATCATGTACTCGAGCTCGGTGGAGAAGTCGTCCATGTCGTTGGACTCCAGGTCAGCCTCGGTGAGGCGGCGGCAGTCGGTCTGGCCGGGCTCTTCGCCCTCGACGGTGTGGTCGACCCGGCCGACCTCGGTGATGGTGCCGTCGGCCACCCGCAGCACCACCGCTCCGGACCAGTCGTTCCACACCGTGACCGGGATGACTGCCAGGCTCTCGGGCGCCCACCACAGGAAGGCCCGGTGGTCCCAGCCGACGTCGTTCCAGCCGTCGGGGGCGGTCCACACCGCCACCTCGCGGGGTGCGGTCAGGTCGCTCACGTCGAACAGCGACACCTTGGCCCCGGTGACGCGGCCGTCTTCGTCGGCGTCGGATCCCACGCCCAGCACCAGCGTGTCGCTGATGGGGTGCAGGTAGCTGGAGAACCCGGGAATCTTCAGCTCGCCCAGGATCTCCGGGTTGGCCGGGTCGGACAGGTCGACGGTGTAGAAGGGGTCGACCTGGCGGAACGTCACCACGTAGCCGACGTCGCCAACGAAGCGCACCGACTGGACCTGCTCGCCCCGGCCGATGTTGCCGACGCTGCCGACCTCGACCATCACGTCGCCGTCGGTGCTCAGCACCCGCACCTGGCTCTCTGACTCGTCGCCCCACGGCCCGCCGACGGTGGTGACCACCCTCAGGTGGCCGTTGTGCTCCGAGAGCGAGAACTGGTTGTGGATCACGCCCATGACCTCTCCGGAGGACTCGTAATTCGCCTCGGCGCCGGAGATGTCGAAGCGGTGGATGCTGGTGCTGCGCTGGCGCCACGCCTCTTGCCAGGCGTCGTCGTCGTCGAAGGTGTCGGACTCGACCCAGCGAGTGGTGGCTACGTACAGCGACTCGGTCGACGCGTAGACGGTGTCTCCCGGAGCCATCACCGCCGTCGACTCCGAGGGGTCGAAGTCGCCGCCAATGGGCACGCTGATCACAGTGGTTACCCCGAACCCGGAGAACACCGACGGGCCGTGCACGTCGCCGCAGGGCACCATCAGCGATCCGGTCGAGCTGTCGGCCGAGCCCACGGTGTAATGGGGCAGCCAGTCGTCGAGGGTGGAGTTGAGCACCGCCGCCCGGTTGGCCGCCTCGGCGACATCTTCTGCGCTCTCGTTCTGGGGGAAGACGAACGGGAAGCTCCACTGCGGGTCGTAGCGCAGGATCACCCGGGCGGTGCCGCCGACACTGCGGGCGCTGATGTAGTTGCCCTGCACGTTGACGGTCTGCACGATCTCCGGCGAGCCCCCGCTCACGTCGATGCTCTGGAGCACAGTCTCGGATCGGTCGCCCGATTCGCTTGTGGAGCGGGTGATCAGCAGCAGGCTGTCGCCGTCGATGAACAGCTCCCGTCCCCAGCCGTCGGCCACGACGACCGAGCCGACGGTGCTGCGGCTGGCCGCGTCGACCACCACTAGGCGCCCTGCCGACAGCGTGAAGATCCGCCGGCCATCGGTCTTGACGATGTCGGCCTCGTCCACGCCCGCCTCCTGGACGTTCGTGCCTGAGAAGTCCACCCCCTCGACGGGAGCGGCCTGCGCGCTCGTAGCCGTGGACTGGGCTGGGGCCGCGGCCTCGGCGTCGTCGGCCATGGCCTCCACGGCCATCGCTTCTTCCATGATCGGCATGGGTCCGAACCAGCCGCCCCTGTCGAAGCCCCACGGCCCGACCCGGGCCGAGTACTCCTCGTGCAAGTAGTCGAGCAGCGTGCCGCAGTCATCGAAGCGCACCAGCCCGGCGGTGAGCACCACGTCCTCGGGCCCGAGCTCGATCACCGTGCCCTCGCTGCCTTCGGTACCCGTGGTGGTCGTGGTGGCCGCGTCGGTGGTGGCGTCTGGTTGAGCTGAGCCGGAGACTCCCGGAGCCCCCGGGGGACCGTCGCTGCTGCAGGCCGCGGCGAGGATCAGGGCGCTGACGGCGATGGCGAGTGTCTTGCGCCTAGGGGCTGTGGGTGGGGTGGTGAGCGCCTTGCGCCGAGGGGCTGGGGCTGTGGTGGTGAGTTTCTTGAGCATTGAGGCGGGGCCTTTCGTCGCGGCGCGCGCTCCAGAGCACGGGCCGATCGAAGGTTGAGACGATGCTGGACCCTTCGCGGTTCCCGGATCTGCTCCCATTTCTGGAGGCCTCGGGCATGGCGCTCGGCTATATGGCTGCGGGCAGCCAGGGGAGGCGTCGTCGCTCGTAGTCGTCGATGGCGCCGGTGTGGCGCAGCGTGATGCCGATGTCGTCGAGGCCTTCGAGGAAGCGCTGCTGGGTGGAGGCCTCCAGTGGGAACTCCGCCTCGAACCCAGTGGCCGGCGCCTCCACAGTGAGGCGCTCCACGTCGACGGTGATCTCCAGATCGGGATCGGCCTGCACCGCGTCCATCAACTCGGCGGCGGCCTCAGCCGCGATCTGGGCCGGGATGAGACCGTTCTTGGTGCAGTTGTTGCGGAAAATATCGGCAAAGCGGGCGCTTATCACCGCCCCGAAGCCGTACTGCTGGATGGCCCACACCGCGTGCTCCCGCGACGAGCCGGTACCGAAGTTGGTCCCGGCCAGCAGGATGGACGCCCCCGCGTAGCGCTCGTCGTTCAGCACGAAGTCACGGCTGTCGCGCCATTCCGAGAACAGGCCCTTCTCGAAGCCGGTGCGCGACACCTGCTTGAGCCAGTCCGACGGGATGATCTGGTCGGTGTCCACATCGCTGCGGTCCAGCGGCACCGCGGTGCCGGTCACCACCCGTATCGCCTTCATGGATGCGACCTGCCCTGGGCCGCTCCAACGCGTCGCCCAGTCATCCCAAATCCCCGGGTGCGGCGAAGTGCCCGGCGATGGCGGTGGCCGCAGCCACCGCGGGCGACACCAGGTGGGTTCGCCCGCCCCGGCCCTGTCGGCCCTCGAAGTTCCGGTTGGACGTGCTGGCAGCCCGCTCGCCGCGCGTCAGCTTGTCGGGGTTCATGGCCAGGCACATCGAGCAGCCCGGCTCGCGCCAGTCGAATCCGGCCGATCGGAAGATCTCTGGCAGTCCCTCGGCCTCGGCCTCGGCCTTGACCTTGCCTGAGCCGGGCACTACCAGGGTGCGCACGCCGTCGGCCACCCGCCGACCCTCGACCACCGACGCAGCGGCCCGCAGATCCTCGATTCGGCTGTTGGTGCACGAGCCGATGAACACGGTGTCGACCGCGATGTCGCGCATCGGAGTGCCTTGAGCGAGTCCCATGTAGTCGAGAGCGCGGGCCGCGGCCTCGCGCCGGGCCGGATCGTCGAAGTTGTCGGGGTCGGGAACCTCACCCGCCAGCGGCACGGACTGGGCCGGGTTGGTGCCCCAGGTCACCATGGGGGCGATGTCGGCGCCATCGAGGGTTACCTCGGTGTCGAACGTGGCCGCGTCGTCAGTCCGCAGGGTGCGCCAGTCGGCTAGTGCAGCCTCCCACAGGTCCCCCGACGGGGCCCGCTCGCGGTTGAGCAGATATCCGTAGGTCGTCTCGTCGGGGGCGATCAGACCCGCCTTCGCGCCGGCCTCGATGGACATGTTGCACACCGTCATGCGGCCCTCCATCGACAGCGCCTCGATGACCGGACCGCGGTACTCGATGATGCACCCGACGCCTCCTGTGGTGCCGATGCGGCCGATGATGGCCAGGATCACGTCCTTGGCGGTGGCGTCGGTTCGCAGCGTGCCCTCCACGTTGACGGCCATGGTCCCCGGCCTCATCTGGGGCAGGGTCTGAGTGGCCAGCACGTGCTCCACTTCGCTGGTGCCGATGCCGAAGGCGATCGCGCCGAACGCGCCGTGGGTGGAGGTGTGGGAGTCGCCGCACACGATGGTCATGCCCGGTTGGGTCAGGCCCTGTTCGGGCCCTATCACATGGACGATGCCCTGCTTGGCGTGGCCCATGGGGAAGTTGATAATGCCGAACTCGTCCGTGTTGCGGCGCAGAGTCTCGACCTGGGTGCGGCTCACCGCGTCGGCGATGGGTTTGTCGACGTGCTCGGTCGGGACATTGTGGTCCTCAGTGGCCACCGTCAGGTCCGGGCGGCGCACGCCCCGGCCCGAGAGGCGCAGCCCGTCGAAAGCCTGCGGTGACGTGACCTCGTGCACCAGGTGCAGATCGATGTAGAGCAGGTCGGGCTCGCCGTCGCCGCCGCGGGCCACCGCATGGCGGTCCCAGATCTTCTCGCTCAGTGTCCGCGGCTCTGTCACGGCTTCGATCCTAGAGGCCGAGCGGAAAGCCGCGGGCACGGTCAGCCGTCCCGGCCGGTGATCACCGCCGGCGGGCGATCGTCGGTCGCCGCGTCCCACACGATCGACGCCGCGGCCGCGCCCAGCAGCAGGGCGCCCACGACCAGGGCGATCCGCGCCCATCGCAGCGTGCGGGGCCGGTCGCCGCCCATCGGCTGCTCAGGCGACCTCGACGACAGTGACTCGCTGGCGGCCTGCGGGCGAGTCGAACTCGACGGAGTCTCCCTCGAAGGTGCCGAGCAGCGCCTCACCCATGGGAGATCCGGGAGAGACGACCATCAGGTCGCCCCGGCGCTCCTCGATCACTCCCACCAGAAGGCGCTCGGGCTCGTCGTCGCCGTCATAAAGCACCGTCACCACCGATCCCAGGATCACGCCGACGTTTCCGTAGGCGCCGTTGCTGCTGTCGATGATCTCGGCATCGAGGAGGATCCGGGTCAGATGGACGATGCGGCCCTCCATCTTGCCCTGCTCCTCTTTGGCCGCGTGGTAGTCGCCGTTCTCGGACAGGTCGCCCAGCTTGCGGGCGGCCTCGATCTTTTGGGCTATCTCGATGCGGCCCCGCGTGGTGAGATCCCGTAGTTCGGCGCTGAGCCGGTCGTGCGCGTCCTGCGAGATTTGATGGGGGTCGGGCATTGCGCCAATCTACCGCCCTAGCGGTATGCTCAGAGCCGTGGCGAACCTGCGCAGCATCGTAATTCCGTAGCGCGCGTCCATCGGCGCGCGCTCAGAACCGTCCACTCCGGTGGGCGGTTTCTTCGTTTCGAGACCAGCACGCAAACGACACCAACCAGCGAAGCGAGCAATCAGTCATGGCACATCGAGTGGGAATCATAGGGGGCGACGGCATCGGCCCGGAGGTGGTGGCCGAGGGCTTGAAGGTGATCGCCGCCGCGGGCGTGCAGCTCGACACGACCGACTACGACCTCGGCGGCGGCCGGTACCTGCGCGACGGCACCGTGCTCGACGAAGCGACCGTGCAGGAGTGGCGCGGCCTCGACGCCATCTACGTGGGCGCGGTCGGCACCCCCGACGTCCCGCCCGGCATCATCGAGCGGGGCCTGCTGCTCAAGATGCGCTTCGAGCTAGACCTCTACATCAATCTGCGGCCCTTCGCCGCGCCGGGCCACGACTTCGTGGTGATCCGCGAGAACACCGAGGGTACCTACGCGGGCGAGGGCGGCTTCCTGAGGCGGGGCACGCTGCACGAGATCGCCACCCAGGGTTCGGTGAACACTCGCCACGGCGTGGAGCGGGCCGTGCGCTACGCCTTCGATCTGGCCGTGACCAGGCGCCAGCACGTGACGCTGGTCCACAAGACCAACGTGCTGACCTTCTCGGGCGACCTATGGGATCGCACCTTCAAGGTGGTCGCAGCCGAGTACCCCCACGTGGCGACGGCCTACAACCATGTCGACGCGGCGTGCATCTATTTCGTGGAGGACCCCGCCCGGTATGACGTGATCGTCACCGACAACCTCTTCGGCGACATCCTCACCGACCTCGGCGGCGCGGTGTCCGGTGGGATCGGCCGGGCCCCGACGGCGAACCTGCACCCCGGCCGGGTGTCCATGTTCGAACCGGTCCACGGCTCGGCGCCCGACATCGTGGGCACGGGGCGGGCCAATCCCGTCGCGGCGGTGCTGTCGGGCGCGATGATGTTGGACCACCTCGGCGAGGGTGAGGCGGCGGAACGCATCCGCAAGGCCTGCGACCGGCCCGAGTCCCTCACCGGGTCGACCAGCGAGATAGGCGATGCCATCGTGGCCCGCCTCGGCGACTAAGCAGCCGCAGATCGAGACGGATACCCAGAAGAGCCATTCACGGAAGGCCAATCCGAATCATGCCCATCACGCCCACCAAGCACATCTGGATGAACGGCGAGCTTGTGCCGTGGGAGGACGCCAAGATCCACGTTCTGTCCCATTCGCTGCACTACGGCACCGGCGTGTTCGAGGGGATCCGGGCGTACGCGACAGACGACGGGCCGGCCGCGTTCCGCCTCACGGACCACATCCAGCGCCTCTACAACTCGGCCAAGATCCTCAACATGCCGATGCCGTACTCGGTGCCGGAGATCGTGGATGCCTGCAAGCTCGTGGTGCGCGACAGCGGGCTGCCCGAATGCTATGTGCGTCCCATCGCCTACTACGGCTACGGCGAGATAGGCCTCTCCACCGCCGCCTGCGTCACCGAGATCGCCATCGCGGTTTGGCCGTGGGGCGCGTATCTGGGGGATGACGCCCTCACCAAGGGCGTGCGCTTGAAGATCTCGTCGTGGGCCCGCCACCACCACAACATCATGCCCCCCGCGTCCAAGACCACCGGCAACTACGCCAATTCGACCCTGGCCAAGATGGAGGCGCTGAGGGCCGGATACGACGAGGCCATCATGCTCAATCCGGCCGGGCTGGTGTCGGAGTGCAGCGGGGAGAACATCTTCGCGGGCGCTCCCGAATTGCTGGTCACGCCGCCGCTGTCGTCGGGCGCGCTGCCGGGTATCACCCAGCACTCGGTGATCACCATCGCCCGCGACATCGGCCTCGATGTGGTCATCGGCGACCTGGCCCGCAGCGACCTGTACATCGCGCAGGAGATCTTCGTGTGCGGGACCGCGGCCGAGGTGAGCGCAGTCAGCTCGGTGGACGACCGGGCCCTGGAGTGCCCCGGCCCTCGCACTCTGGCTATCGCCGAGGCCTACGCCGACGCGGTGCGGGGCCGTATCGACCGCTACAAGACATGGAACGAGTACGTCCATGAGTAGCGGTGAGCGGCCCGCCGTAGAGATCTACGACACCACCCTGCGAGACGGCACCCAGCTTGAGGGCATATCGCTAACCGTTGACGACAAGCTGCGCATCGCCGAGCAGCTCGATCGTCTCGGGGTCGCATACATTGAGGGGGGCTGGCCCGGAGCGAACCCCAAGGACGACGAGTTCTTCGCGAGGGCTCGCACCGAGCTCGACCTGAGAGTCAGCGAGTTGGTCGCCTTCGGCTCCACCCGCCGGGCCAGGGGCAAGGTGGACTCCGACCAAGTGCTGGCCAACCTGGCCGCGGCGGGAACGTCGGCGGTGTGCATCGTCGGAAAGTGCTGGGACTACCACGTCACCGAGGCGCTGCAGACCACCCTCGATGAGGGGGTGGCCATGGTGGCCGAGTCGGTGGAGTTCCTGGTGTCGGCGGGCAAGCGGGTGCTCTTCGACGCCGAGCACTTCTTCGACGGCTACCGCAACAATCCCGAGTTCAGCCTGCGGGTGCTGGAGGCCGCGGCCGCCTCGGGCGCCTCGACGGTGGTGCTTTGCGACACCAACGGCGGCACCCTGCCCACCGACATCTCAGGGGCGGTGGCGGCCGTGGTGGCTTACGTCGACTGCGAAGTCGGCATCCACCTGCACAATGACACCGGCTGCGGGGTGGCCAACGCGCTGGCCGCGGTAAGGGCCGGGGCAGTGCATGTGCAGGGCACCATCAACGGCTACGGCGAGCGGGTCGGCAACTGCGACCTGGTGCCGATCATCGCCAACCTCGAGCTGAAGATGGGCATGCGGGCGCTGCCCCAGGGCCGCCTGCGGATGCTCACCTCGGTGTCACACCATGTGGCCGAACTCGTCAACCTGCCGTTGAATCCCCAGCAGCCCTACGTCGGCGCCAGCGCCTTCGCCCACAAGGCCGGGCTGCACGCCAGCGCCCTCAGCCGCCGTCCCGACGCCTACGAGCACGTGCCGCCCGAGCTGGTCGGCAACGGCACCCGGGTGCTGGTGTCGGAGATGGCGGGCCGCTCCACGCTGGAGATGCGGGCCGCCGACCTCGGTTTGGACATCGACGGCGGAGTGCTGGGCGATGTGATCGACACCCTCAAGCGGCTTGAGCATGCCGGGTACCACTTCGAGGCCGCCGACGCCTCCCTGGAGCTGCTGATGCGGGGCGCGGCCGGCTGGGAGCAGGACTACTTCACGCTGGAGTCGTTCCGGGTGTCGCTGGACCACCGCTCGGGCACGGGCGCTCGGGCCTGGAACGACGTCTCGGTCGAAGTCGACACCGAGGCCACCGTGAAGCTGTGGGTCGGCGGCGAGCGCCGTGTGGCCGTGGGGGAGGGCAACGGACCGGTCAACGCTCTGGACACCGCGCTGCGCAGCGCCCTGGCCGATCTCTACCCCGCGCTGGAGAACATCTCGCTCACCGACTTCAAGGTCAGGGTCCTGGACACCCAGAAGGGGACGGGCGCGGTCACCCGGGTGCTGATCGACTCCACCGACCGGCGCCGGGTGTGGACCACCATCGGCGTGTCGGAGAATGTCATCGAAGCGTCCTGGCAGGCCCTGGCCGACTCGGTCGTGTTCGGCCTGCTCCACGCCGACGACTGAGAGGCCGAGCGGATAGGACACCTGTCCGTAGGGCTCCCAAACGGACCCAGCGACGCCTACGCTGTCGCACCGTGGCTGCCCCGTCCTACGTTCCCGCCACGGCCAGGGCTCCGTCCAGCTACCGGTCTCCGCCCCGGCGGGACGATCCCTGGATGGCCGATCGGCCCGGCGAGGTTGTGGGCGGGGAGTCTCCGGCCGGCCCGGGGATGGGCCATCAGGGTCCCGGCCAGGGCTACGCGCTCAAGCTCGCGCAGCGCTTCGCCGGCCGGCTTGTCCTAACGGTCGGCGAGCGGGAGGACGACGCGCTGGCTGGATGCTGTTCGGTGGCGCTTCGCCGGGCCTCGCTGTTCGCCCGAGCGCCCGTGATGCACGACCTGCGGCTGGCTCTGGGGCTGTTCGGCTTCCTGATCGACGCCGAAGCCGCTCTGGTGTCCTGGCGCCGACCCCTGTTCGCAGGAGCGGCGGGCCACCACGGCTACCACGTCAAGCTGCGCCTGGCCGAACTGGTCCCTGAGGACACTCTGCGCAGCACCCCGGCCGCGGTCGCCGAGGCCCACTCCAAGGACTGGCGCACCCCGCTAGGGCTCTAGGCGACTGCCTGACATACGGGCCGTAGCGGGCCGCATGTCAGACCTTGATGACGAGCGTCCCGGCCGCCTTGTCGTGCCACCCCTGTCGCACCTTGTCCCAAAGGAGGGAAAGGTAGACCAGCAGTGACAGGATCCACCCGACGAAGGGAATGAAGCCGAGCGCCGCGGGAATGATCCATCGGCCGATGGCCTTGCCCCATCCGGGTTCCAGGCCATTGTCAGCCCGGACGACCTTGATGCGTGTGGCCATCTTGCCGAGGGTCTGGCCCTTGGTGGCGATCATCGTCACCTCATAGAGGACGCCTATCACCACAGCCACTATGGCGAAGGCGACGAACGCCCCGACTGCTGCGGCAGATTCCTCCTCACCGCCGGCGAGGCCGATCGCCGACGCGATGCCAGCGATGAGCAGGATGATGACGAGTACGCCCATGATCACGGTGTCGATGATCCTGGCGCCGAGGCGTCCGCCAGGGCCGGCCAGTTCCACAGCCCCGCCGGTGCCGAGAGTGGCCCAGCCCGTCACGGCCTGTGGATTGTGGGACGGCGGGCCCGGTGGAGCGGGAGGCGGTTCGGACGACCAGCCCGAGTCGTCAGGCGGAGGCGGGGGCATGTCGGACACGGATAGCTCCTTCGGTCGTCCTACACGGTCACCCCGACCGTAGCAGAGCCCGCCGACGCCAGGTCACTGCCGGATTGCGGGCCACGGCAGCCTCGGGCCGCGTCGGTAGTCTCGCCGTGTGAGTTCGCCCAGAGTTAGGTTCGCGCCTGCGCCGACGGGGTTCTTGCATGTGGGAAGTGCACGCACAGCCCTTTTCAACTGGCTGTTCGCCCGGCACGACGGCGGCGAGATGGTGCTTCGGGTGGAGGACACCGACGCCTCGCTCAAAACCCAGGCCTATGTGGACGCCATCATTGAGCCGCTGCGGTGGTTGGGCCTCGACTGGGACTCGGGTCCCTACTTCCAGTCCGAGCGCCGCGGCCTGCACTCCGCGGCAATCGAGCAACTGGTGGCCGGCGGCGCGGCCTACTACTGCGACCTGACGCGGGCCGATATCGAACAGCGTTGCGCGGCGGCCGGGCTCCCGGCCGGCTATCACGGCTGGTCCCGCGACCGCAACGTGACCGACGGGCCGGGTGTGGTTGTGCGGTTCCGCTGCCCCGACGACGGCGCCACCGTGGTGGACGACATCGTGCGGGGGCGGGTGAGTTTCCCGAACGAGTCGCTTGAGGACTTCGTGATCCGCCGCGGCGACGGATCGCCCACGTTCCACCTGGCCAACGCGGTGGACGACCACGACATGGCGATCACCCACGTGATCCGGGGCGAGGACCTGCTCAACACCACGCCCAGGGTGCAGCTGATCTGGCAGGCCCTCGGATCCGGCCCGCCGCCCGCGTACGCGCACCTGCCGCTGCTGGTCAACGCCAAGCGCCAGAAGCTGTCCAAGCGGCGCGATGACGTCGCCCTCGACGACTACCGCCGCCGGGGCTACCTGCCCGAGGCCATGGTCAACTACCTGACGTTGCTGGGATGGGGACCCCCCGACGAGGTGGAGATCCGCCCGCTGGACGAGATCGTCGCACTGTTCGATCTCGACGCGGTCAAGCCGGCCCCGGCCTTCTTCGACCCGGTCCGCCTCGACCACATCAACTCCGCCTACATCAAGGCGCTCACGCCCGAGCAGTTCACGGCCCGGGCCGAGCCGTTCCTCGCCGGTCCCGACGCTCCCTGGCCACCCGAGCGCTACGACCGCGACAAGGTTCGGGTGCTTGCCGGTGAGATCCAGCAGCGGATCGTGAGGCTCGGCGAGGCCGTGGGCTGGATCGACTGGATCCTGTGCCCCGAAGTCAGCTACGACGAGAAGGCCTGGAACAAGGCGATGGTCAAGGGCCGTGCCGCCGCGCAGGTGCTGGAGGCCGTGGAGGCCCGCCTGTATGCCGACGACTTCACGTCTCCACAGAGGCTCGAGTCGATAGTCATGGGCGTCGGCGACGAGCTCACCGAGAGCACCGGGGCGCGGGTGAGGTCCCAGCCCCCGGTCCGGGTGGCCCTCACCGGTACCGGCGCCGGACTGCCCCTCTGGGAGCCGATGCGCCTGCTGGGCCCGGAAGCAACCCTCGCCCGGCTCCGCGCCGCCCGTGCCCGGCTCTGATTGGGTGCTGAGGGGCTCCCTGATCAGAATTATCGTACTTTTCTGGCATTATCCCGGATTTTCGCCAAGATTTGGGATTATGGGATGAGGTGTTGCTGCTGGAGGGCTGATTATGGCTATGGTGGCTGCCTCCCGCGGTTCGGTCTTGGCGAAGCGGCCGCCGCGGACGTACCGCAGCTGCGGTGGCGCTTCCCCGCGAGGACCACGACCCCGGGGAGGCCGCCATGCGGTGCCCATCCACCTTCCGCACGTTCCGGGCGGGCCGACGGCGGCGCGCCGCCTACCTTCTCTTCGCGCCCGTAGCGGCGATGGCCCTGGGCTCGTCGATGCTGGCCGCTGAAGCCGGTGCCCATTCCCACCACGATGAGCGGCCCGTGTTCCGCCCGCCTGTGGATGCGCCCGTGGCCGACCCGTACCGCCCGCCGCAGAACGCCTACGGTCCCGGGAACCGAGGCGTCGAGTACGACACCGAGCCCGGCGACGTGGTGCGGGCCGCGGCGGTCGGCACCGTCGTGTTCTCCGGCGCGGTGGCCGGGTCCTTGTACGTGACTCTCGATCACGGCGGCGGGGTGGTCAGCACATACTCCTACCTTCAGCGCATCAGCGTTCGAGCCAACACCCAGGTCGCCCAGGGTCAGGTGATCGCGATCGCCGGAGCGAGGCTGCACTTCAGCGTGCGGGTGGACGGTAGCTACGCCGATCCGGCCGGCTTCGTCGGGGTGCGGCGCGTCAGGGTGCGGCTGGTACCAATTCGATCGTGGCGCCTGTACCGCTGACGAGGCGGTCCGCCCCAGGGCCAATGCCGCCTCCGCCCGGCCTCTCGGTACACTAGCGAGCCGGCCCTGGAGGGCCCGACGGCGCCGAGCGGTGTCGCCGAATCATTTCGCAACCCGCGCCTTCACCCGGTCGTCTAGGCGTCCGGCGCGGGCCACGCAGAACCGGGAGAGCAAGACCAGAATGGCTGTCGTCACCATGAAGCAACTGCTGGAGGCCGGCGTCCAGTTCGGCCACCAGACCCGTCGGTGGAACCCGAAGATGAAGCGCTTCATCCACGGCGACAAGGCCGGCATCCACATCGTCGACCTCCGCCAGACGCTGGCCCATCTGGAGCGCGCTTACGTATTCGTGCGGGACATGGTCGCCGACGGGGGCACGGTCTTGTTCATCGGCACCAAGAAGCAGGCGCAGGACTCCATCCAGTCCTACGCCGAGCGCTGCAACATGCCCTACGTGAACGAGCGTTGGCAGGGCGGGATGCTCACCAACTTCCACACCATCGCCAAGCGCATATCCAAGATGAAGGAATATCAGCGGATGCGCGACTCGGGCGAGTTCGCCGCCATGCCGAAGAAGGAGGCGCTGCAGCTGGGGCGGGAGTTGACCAAGCTCGAGCGCAACCTGGGCGGCATCCGCGACATGCGCGAGCCCCCGGGCGCGGTCTTCATTCTCGACACCAAGAAGGAGTACATCGCGGTCACCGAGGCCCGGAAGCTGCAGGTGCCCATCGTCGCCGTGGTGGACACGAACTGCGATCCCGATCTCGTGGACTACGCCATTCCCGGCAACGACGACGCCATCCGCTCCGGGCGGCTCATGGCCCGGGTGATCTCCGACGCGGTGCAGGAGGGCCGGTTCATCCACTCGAAGCGGACCGAGGTTGCGAGCCCGGGCCGCGATGTGTTCGCCGAGGCCGAGGTCGCCGAGCAGCAGGCCCGGGCCCGAGCCGAGGCCGCCGCCGAGGCCGCCGAACGCGAGGCTCGCCTAGTCCGGGCCGAGTCCGAGGCCGCGGAAGCCGCTGAGGCCGCCGATGACGATGCCCACCCGGCAGAGGACTCGTCGGATGCGACTGCGGAGCCAGAGGCGCCGCCCGCAGAGGCTGCTGCGGCGGATGACGATTCCGATGCGGCCCCCGAGGACGAGGAGGCCTGACAATGTCGGTGAGCGCCCGGGATGTCAAGGCGCTGCGCGACGCCACCGGCGCCGGGATGATGGACGCCAAGAAGGCCCTGACAGTCGCCGACGGCGACATGGAGGCCGCACGGCAGCTCCTGAGGGAGCAGGGTCTGGCCAAGGCGGACGCCCGCACGGGCCGCGATAACGATCAGGGCGCCGTCGCCATAGCCGCGAACGCCGAGACCGCCGCGGTGGTGCAGCTCAAGTGCGAGACCGACTTCTCGGCCAAGAACGAGAGATTCACCTCGCTGGTTCAGGCCCTCGCCGTGTCGGTGCTGGACGCCGGAGTCGGCGCGGTCGATCGACACGCAGCCGAGATCGAGGACCTCAAGCTGACGCTGAAGGAGAACATCCAGGTCGGTGTGGTCGAACGCCTGCAGGCTGCCGACGGCAACATCCTCGACTCCTACATGCACCGCCAGGACGGACGAGGCGTGAACGCCGTCGTGGTGGAGGGGAGCGGCGTCGGTGCCGATGCTCTGCACCAGGTGGCGCTGCACATCGCCTTCGCCAAGCCGCAGTTCCTTGGTGCCGAAGAGATCCCGGCCAGTGAAGTCGAGCGAGAGCGGGCCTCTCTGCTGGAGATCACCAAGTCCGAGGGCAAGCCTGCCCAGGCGTGGGACAAGATCGTGGATGGCAGGATGCGGGGCTGGTACGCCGCGCGCGTCCTGCTTGAGCAGGGCCTTCACGGCGATAAGACCACCGTAAGCAACAGCATCGGCGGCGGGTCGATCGTCCGGTTCGTGCAGGTCATGATCGGCGACTGAGAGGCCGAGCGGGTAGGAGCCAGTCATGAGGATCTTCGCGATATTGCGAGCGAGGCCGTGGCCCGAGCGGCCCGTGAGCGGAGCGGACAAGAGCGGGAGTCACGACGCTTCGCCACGAGGCGCTTACGTGTTGCCGCGGGGCCTCTGACCGTGGACCGCCCCGCCGATGCCGCCGATCCAGCCGCACGGCGACCGGCCCGATGGGACCGGGTACTGCTGAAGCTCTCCGGGGAGGCGTTCGCGGGGGGATCCGACGGAGGAATCGACGGCGACACGGTGCGGCGCATCGCGGCCGGCATCACCGAGGCGCGGGCCGCCTTCGACGTGGATATCGCGGTCGTGGTCGGAGGCGGGAACCTCTGGCGGGGCACCCAGGGCGCGGGCGCGGGAATGGACCGGGCCCAGGCCGACTACATGGGGATGCTGGCCACGGTGATGAACGCCTTGGCCCTTCAGGACACGCTCGAGCAGCTGGGCCAGCCCACTCGGGTTCAGAGCGCGATCCACATGGCGCAGATCGCGGAGCCCTACATCCGCCGTCGGGCCACCCGCCACCTCGAGAAGGGCCGGGTGGTCATCTTCGCCGGCGGCACCGGCAACCCGTTCTTCACCACCGATACCACGGCCGCGCTGCGAGCCGCCGAGATTGAGGCCGAAGTGGTTCTCAAGGGCACCCACGGAGGTGTTGACGGCATCTACACGGCGAACCCCGATGTCGATCCGACCGCCACCCGGCTGGATCGGGTCACTTACCTTGAGGTCCTCAACCGCGGGCTGGAGGTGATGGACGCCACCGCCATCACGCTGTGTATGGACAACAGCCTCCCCATCGTGGTCTTCGATCTGATGGGGCCGGGCAACCTCGAATCCCTGCTTGACGGCGCCAAGGTGGGTACGCTCGTTGCTCAGGAGGAGCCCGGCCCATGAGCGAGGAGCTGATCGGCATCGTGCTGGCCGACGTCGGCGAGCGCATGGATGAGGCTGTCGCCGCGGCCAGGCGCGAGTTTTCCACCGTGCGCACCGGCAGGGCCAATTCGGCCCTGCTGGAACGGGTCCAGGTGGAGGCGTACGGCGTGAAGATGGCGATGCGGGAGCTCGCCAGCTTCGCCATCCCCGAGGCCAGCCAGCTCATCGTCACGCCCCACGATCCCGCCAACATCACAGCCGTCGAGCGGGCCATCCAGCAGGCCCAGTTGGGGTTGGTGCCCAGCAACGACGGTCGGGTCATCCGACTCTCGTTCCCGCCGCTCACCGAGGAGCGCCGAAGGGATCTGGCCCGGCTCGTCGGTTCGATGGCAGAGGACTCCCGCAACCGGATCCGCGGCCTGCGCCGCCAGGCCCGCAAGGATCTCGAAGGGGTCGAGAAGGACGGCGGGGTGTCCGCCGACGTGGTGGAGCGCGCCAGTGAGACGCTCGATGACGTCACCCGCGCCCACGAGATGCAGATCGATCAAGCCTTGTCCAGCAAAGAGGACGAACTGCTGGAGGTGTGAAGGCATCCATGGCCCAGGCCAGGTGCATGACGAGCCGGAAGGAACGATGCAGTGAGCGAGCAGGATGAATATGGTGAGCCCGACTCAGCGGGCAGAGACATGCTTGCCGACGACGCGGGCATCGTCGCGGGACGATCAGTCTTCGGCGACGACCCGGCCGAGCCCGACTGGATCGAGCCCGGCACCACCGAGTCCACGCAGATGACGGCACCGGAGCCGAGGCTGCAGGAGGCCGACCCCCAGGAGCTGGGAGTCTGGACCGATCACACCACGGCTCCCCAGTGGGACGAGCCTGAGGACGCGCTGCCCCCCATGGAGCCGCACGAACCGGTGGGGTCCGTCGCCGGCGACGACGACTTCTTCGGCTACGAGGATCAGTACTCCGGGGTCACCGGCACCGGCCAGGCCCCCGTCGTCGCGGCCGATCGCGACATGCCGATGGCTGTGCTGGTCGGCGTCGTGCTGTCGGCCGTGATCCTGGTGACCATGCAGGTAGGCCCGGTGTGGGCGCTGGTCGTGGCCACCGTCGTGCTCGGCCTTGCGGCGGTCGAGTTGCTCAGCGCGGTGCGGGTCGCCGGATACCAGCCGGCCGTGGTGCTGGGCCTGGCCGGGGTGGTCACGATGCCGCTCGCGGCCTACTGGCGCGGCATGGAGGCGATCGTTGTCGTGATGGTGCTGCTGGTGGTGTTCGGAGCGTTGTGGTACCTCACCGGGGTCGGCGTCGAGGGGCCGATGCGAGGCCTCGCGGTAACGGTCTTCTCCGTGGCCTACATAGGGGTTCTCGGCGCGCACGCAGCCCTGATACTCAAGGTCCCGACCCACGGAACCGGGCTGCTCACGGCCGCGATCGTGCTGACTGTGGCGCACGATGTGAGCGCCATGGCGGTGGGCCGGGCCGCGGGTCGCACCCCGCTGTCCCGGGCCAGCCCGAATAAGACGCTGGAGGGGCTCGTCGGTGGCATGGTTGTGACTGTCGGCGTGGGCGTGATCATGGCGCTGGCGGGAATGCCTGCGCCGATCGCAGACGCGCCCGGAAGCGCATGGAAGGTGATCTTGCTAGCCGGGGTCGTCGCAGTGGCCGCCCCCATCGGGGACTTGGCCGAGTCGATGCTCAAGCGCGATCTCAATATCAAGGACATGGGCTCGCTGCTCCCCGGCCACGGTGGGATTCTGGACCGATTCGACGCGCTGCTGTTCGTGCTGCCCGCCACCTACTACGTGGCTCTCGTGACCGGCGTGATCTAAGAGGCCGAGCGGATAGGCCACACTTGATGAAGAAGCTCGCAAGGTGTTTAGCGAGGCCGTGGCCCGAGCGGCCCGTGAGCGCAGCGAACAAGAGCGGGAATCACAACGCCGTACCGCGAGGCGCTAACCACCTATCCGCGCTGCCTCCAAGAGGCCGAGCGGATAGGAAGTCCGGGCTGACTTGAGTTCCTCTGCGGTCGCCGTTCTCGGCTCGACCGGATCGATTGGAACCCAGACGCTCGACATCGTGCGGGCCCGGCCCGACCGCTATCGCGTGGTCGCTCTGGGAGCAGCCCGCTCCGTGGAGCTGCTGGCCGAGCAGGCCCAGCGCTTCCGGCCCGAGATCGTCGCGCTGGCCGACGCGTCCCGCGCGGCCTCTCTGGCCGAGCAGCTGCCGGCCGGCGTGGAGCTGCTCGCCGGGGCGGACGCGATGGCGGCCGCGGCCACTGCCGCCGACACGGTCATCAACGGAGTAGTCGGGTTCGCGGGGCTGCCGGTGACGCTGGCGGCCCTGGAGGCAGGCAAGCGGCTCGGGCTGGCCAACAAGGAGTCGCTCATCGCTGCCGGACCGGTGGTTCAGCGGGCCCGCGCCACTCCGGGGGCCGAGCTCATTCCAGTCGACTCCGAGCACTGCGCCGTTCACCAGTGCCTGCGGGCCAACGATCATCCAGAGCGGGTGTCCTCCATCGTCTTGACGGCGAGCGGTGGACCCTTTCGGGGCCGCAGCAGATCCGAGCTGGACGCAGTCACCATCTCCGATGCCCTGGCCCATCCGACCTGGCAGATGGGCCCGAAGATCACCATCGACTCCAGCACGCTGATGAACAAGGGCCTCGAGGTCATCGAGGCCCACGAACTCTTCGGCATCGGCTACGACCAGATCGAGGTCGTCCTGCATCCGCAGTCCATCGTTCATTCGATGGTCACGTACTGCGACGGAGCCACCGTGGCGCAGCTCTCGAAGCCTGACATGAGGCTCTGCATCGGCTACGCGCTCGCGTATCCCGATCGCCTCGATCTGGCCTTCGGTGCCATTGACTGGGCTGAGTTGGGCCGCTTGGACTTCGAGCCGCCCGACCGGGACGCCTTCGGTTGCATCGACCTGGCCTATGAGGCCGGACGGGCCTCTGAGACCGCGCCGGCCTGGCTGAACGCGGCCAACGAAGTAGCGGTTCAGGCCTTCCTCGATGGCCGGATCCGCTGGGTGGACATCGTCCGCGTGCTGGAGGAGGCACTCGGGCTGTGGCCCGGCGACCGGGCTGACGACGCCAACGCGGTGCTGGCCGCCGACCTCCATGCCCGCCGGGTGGCGGCTGGCCTGGTGGAGCGGCGCGAAGCGGCCTGATGCGCGAACGTCTGAGCGATCACGGCGGACTGGCAGGCCTCGTCGCGCTGCTGGTGCTGATCGGGGTGCTCGCCGGAGCGACCTGGGTGGTGATCATCCTGGTGCTGATGGCCGTGCTGTTCCTGCATGAGCTCGGCCACTACCTCACCGCCCGCATGACAGGCATGAAGGTCAGCGAGTTCTTCATCGGATTCGGGCCCCGCGTCTGGTCGTTCCGCCGGGGCGAGACCGAATACGGCATCAAGGCCGTCTGGTTGGGCGCTTACGTCCGAATCGTAGGAATGAGCAACCTCGAGGAGGTGGAGCCGCTCGATGAGCCCCGCAGCTTCCGGCAGAAGAGCTACCCGAGGAAGCTGCTCGTTCTGACGGCCGGATCCGGCATGCACTTCGTCATCGCGCTGGTGCTGCTGTTCGCGCTCCTCACTCTCGACGGGAGCCTGTCAGTAGGCAGCACCTCTCAGCCGGACGAGGTCGCAGAGTGGACGCTGGCCACCGTCTCTGTCGACAGCGCGGCCTCCGCCGCCGGCCTGCGGCCCGGTGACGAGCTCATCTCCGTCGCGGGTGTGGGCCGCACGACTTTCGCCGACTTCTCGCGCCACGTCCAGCGGCTCCCGGGCGAGGAGGTGGAGGTTGTCTACCGGCGTGGGGACACCACGCACACGGCCGTAACGCGGATCGGTGAGCGCCTCACCGCCCGAGGCGCGGCCGGGATCGTCGGGCTGATCGAGGGCGACCGGATCCTGGCTGTCGAGGGGCTCCCGTCCCAGGGCGCCCCGATCTACACCGAGGTGGCCGCATACGCGCGCCCGCGGCTGGGCCAGCCCATCGACGTAACCATCATCGACACTCGAACAGGCAGCCCGGCGGTTGTGGAGGGCGTGATCATCAATGAGCTCGTTGATCCCTCGACTGGCGTCATGGGCTTTTTCGGGATCTCGGCCGACTACCACAACCCGCCTCTTCCGGTGGTGCAGGCCACCGGTGAGTCGGTGCGCCTGCTGACCGGAACGGTGCGCGACGTGGTCTTCGCCATCCCCAGCATCGTGACCAACGGCTTCGGCGGCACGCTGGACGGGCTGCGCGACGACAGTCCGGCCACGAGCCGCGCCGAGACGGTGCGCGAGCTCGAAGTCCGGCGCCTCGACCGATCCCATCCCGACGAGAACCGGATCCTGTCGATCTATGGAGTGGCCCGGATCGGGGCAGAGGCGGCCTCCGACGGAGCGTCCGACGCGCTCCTGCTGCTGATGTACGTGAACGTCTTCCTCGGCGTGTTCAACCTGTTGCCGCTGCTGCCCCTCGACGGTGGCCACGTGGTTGTGGCCACCTACGAGCGCATCCGCTCCATCGGGGGCCGCTCCTACGAGGTGGACGCGGCCCGGCTCCTGCCGCTCACCTACGCCGTGGTGGTGCTGCTGCTGCTGGTCGGTGGCGTGGCGCTGGTGCGCGACATCTTCGACCCGGTCAACTTCGGCTGACCAGAGGCCGAGTGGGCAGGCCGCGACCCACGAGGGTTCCGCAAGGGCACGTAGCGAGGCCGTGGCCTGAGCGGCCCGTGAGCGCAGCGAACAAGAGCGGGCACGGAGGCCGAGTGGGCAGGCCGCGACCCACGAGGGTTCCGCAAGGGCACGTAGCGAGGCCGTGGCCTGAGCGGCCCGTGAGCGCAGCGAACAAGAGCGGGAAACACAACGCCGCACCGCGACGCGGGTGGCACCTACCCGCGGACGCTCTAACAGCCTCCAGACAGCAGGCCGGGGCCGGGATAGGATCGACGGCGTGCAGGTAACCGCGAGTTTCCCGCGGCGAGCCACACGGCAGATCATGGTCGGAACGGTGCCGGTGGGTGGGGGTGCGCCGGTGACCGTGCAGTCGATGACGGTCACCAAGACGGCCGACTACGAGGCCACCCTGCAGCAGATCTACGCGCTGGCGGCCGCGGGCGCCGACATTGTGCGCTGCACCTGCAACCGGCCCGAGGCCGCCGAGGGGCTGGCCCGGATCGTGCCCCGCTCGCCGGTGCCCATCGTCGCCGACATCCACAACAACCACCGCATGGCGCTGGTCGCGCTGGAGGCCGGGGTGCACTGCCTGCGGCTCAATCCGGGCAACATCCGCAGGCCCGAGCACATCAAGGCGGTGGCGCGTGAATGCCGGGACCGGGGCGTTCCCATCCGCATCGGAGTCAACGGAGGCTCGCTCGATCCCGACCTCTACCACCCGGAGCTGGGAGTTACGCCCGAGGCGATGGTGACCTCCGCGATGCGGGAGCTGGCCTACTTCGACGACGTCGGATTCGACCTGGTGAAGATCTCGGTGAAGGCGTCGAGCGTTCCGCTCATGATCGAGGCGTACCGCCAGCTCGCCGACACGACAGACCATCCGCTGCATCTCGGCGTGACCGAGGCCGGGCCCCCGCCCGCCGGGACCATCAAGTCGACGGCTGGGATCGCCACGCTGCTGGCCGAGGGCATCGGCGACACGATCCGCTATTCGCTGACCACCGACCCGGTTGAGGAGGCCCGGGCCGGCCGGAAGCTGCTGGAGGCGATGGGACTGCGCGAGCGCCGCAACGTCGATCTGATTGCCTGCCCCAGCTGCGGGCGGGCCGAGGTGGACGTCTTCGGCGTCGCCCAGCGGGCGATGGAGGCCTTCGGCGAGCGTGAGATACCTCTGCAGGTGGCCGTGATGGGCTGCGTCGTGAACGGTCCGGGCGAGGCCCGCGACGCCGATCTCGGCATCGCGGCGGGAAATCGCCGGGGACACCTCTTTGTGAAGGGCGAGAACGTGGCTGTCGTTGCTGAGGACGCGATGGTCGACGCCTTGGTGGAATGGGCCGAGTTCATCTGCGAGCACGGCTCTGAGGCCGCACTGGAGCGGGCCAAACAGACACGAGCTTCGGCCCGGCGGGCGGCTGAAGAGGATCGGCGTCGCAACCTCGACGAGCTCGGGGACGACGCCAACCACTCGGAGGCGGTGGTGGCGGGGATCCGGCGCAAGAGCCGCTCCTCTCGCCCCTAGCCCGGTATACTTCCCGACACGTTCGATTCTCCGGAAGCGGCGTGGGCTGGTGCCCACGCCGTTGCCGGTTTCGGGCCACATTCGAGCAGCATCTCGAGAGCAGAATCCCAGGGAATATCATGGTGAGCGCCGATCGCGTCCGCGAACTTGTTGCCCCACTGGCTGAGGCCGCCTCGGTTGACCTCTACGACGTCGAGCACCACGGAGGCACCGTGCGAGTCCTCGTCGACGCCGACGGGGGCATCGACTTGAGCGTCATCGCCCGGCTGGCGCGGTCGGTAGGGCGCGCCCTTGACGAGCACGATCTCATGCCGGGTCGGTACACGCTGGAGGTGTCGAGCCCGGGCTTGGAGCGGCCCTTGCGCACGGTCGACCACTTCCGCCGGGCCGCTGGCTCCGAGGTGAGACTCAAGACCCGCCCCGGCTTCGAGGGGCCCCGCCGGCTGACCGGGGTGCTGGAGGCCGTGGCCGACGACGGTGTCGACCTGCGGGGCGATGACGGGCAGGTGTGCCGCATCGCCTTCGAGCAGTTGGCCTCGGCCCGCACCGTCTTCGAGTGGGGCCCGCGCCGCGACGTTCCACGAGAGTCCCAACGACGAGCCCACGCTGAGGAGAAGCCATGAACGCAGAGATGATGGAGGCGCTGCAGGCGATGGCGGCCGAACGGGGCATCACCGTCGACGCCCTGTACTCGGCCCTGGCCGATGCACTGGAGTCGGCTTACAAGCGGCTGCCCGACGCCAAGGAGTACGCCTGGGTGACGATCGATCCCACCAGCCTGGAGTTCCGCGTGCTGGCCCAGGACCTGGACGCCGACGGCAACCCGGTTGGCGAGGAGTTCGAGGTGACGCCGAACAACTTCGGGCGCATCGCGGCCCAGACCGCCCGCCAGGTCATGACCCAGCGCATCCGCGAGGCGGAGCGGGAACTCAAGTACGAGGAGTACGCGGGCCGCGAGGGGGACATCGTCACCGGCATGATCCAGCAAACCGACGCCCGCTACACCCTCCTCGACCTGGGGAGAGTCGAGGCCCTGCTGCCCCAGGCGGAGCAGGTCCCCTACGAGCGCCCCGACTCCAACACCCGACTCAAGGCCTACATCGTGGAGGTCCGCAAGACGGCCAAGGGGCCCCAGATAGTGGTCAGCCGCACCCATCCCGGACTGGTGAAGCGGCTGTTCGAACTCGAGGTCCCCGAGATCGCGGACGGCATAGTGGAAATCAAGGCGTGCGCGCGCGAGCCGGGCCACCGCACCAAGATCGCAGTGTCCTCCAACGACCCGAACGTCGATCCGGTAGGCGCGTGCGTGGGGGCCAGGGGAGCAAGGGTCCGCCAAGTCGTCAACGAGCTGCGCGGCGAGAAGATCGACATCGTCCCTTACAACACCGAGCTCCAGGAGTTCGTCACCAAGGCGCTGTCGCCAGCGAGGATCAAGGAGGTCCGCCCCAACGAGCTGACCGGCGACTGCGACGTGATTGTCCCTGACTATCAGCTCTCGCTCGCCATCGGCAAGGAGGGGCAGAACGCTCGCCTGGCCAGCCGGCTCACCGGCTGGGGAATCAACATCAAGAGCGAGACCCAACTGGCCGAGGAGGCGGCTTACGGTGAGGTGGAATGGGCCGAGGGAGAGTGGATCACTAACCCCGCCACGGGAGAGCAGTTGTGGCAGCCTGCTGACGGCGGCGAGGCTGTCAGCGCCCAGGCTTGGGCCGCAGCCGTGGCCCAGGACCGGGCGGAGGCTCCCGGTGCCAAGGGGACCGAGGTCCCGAAGCGGGCGGAGCGAGTCTGAGCCCCGTTCGCACCTGCATCGGCTGCCGCACTCGCCGGCCCGGCTCGGAACTGCGCCGGGTGCGTATGGACGCGGGCGGCGCTCTGAGGCTCGGTCCCGGGGCGGGGCGCGGTGCCTGGCTGTGCGAGGACATCGCCTGTTTGGATGCGGCCCGGCGCCGTCGCGCCTTTGCGCGGGCCTTGCGGGCTGACGTTGAGCCGGTCGAGATCGATAGGCTTCAACTTGCGTGGCCGTCGCGTCCGGGGGACGCTCCCGGGCCGGACAGCCGCGCGGCACGGTCCTGAAGGGGGCACGCTTTGGCAGGCAAGATCCGCGTCCATGAGCTCGCCAAAGAGCTCGGGTTGACTAATCAGGAGACACTCGAAATCTGCGTCGCGCTCAGCATCGGGGTCAAGTCTCACTCCTCAAGCATTGTCGAAGCCCAAGCCGACCGCGTCCGGCGAAGGGCAGAGCGCGACGGTCTGCTGAAGCCGCCGCCCCCGCCGCCGGTGGTCGAACATCCAGAGCCGCCGTCCCCGGAGCCGGACGAGCTTGTCCGTGCCCAGCCCGCCGCGGCCAGGAAGCCGCCGCCCCCGCCGACCGAGCGCCCAGCCGTATTGCGGCCCGACAAGCCCAGTGAGCAGGAGCATGGGCGGGCTGCACCGCTGGCCGGCTCCGATTGGCCAGCGGTTGCGAATGCTCCTCCAGCGGCGGCCGGGACGAGGCAGAGCGCGCCCAAACCCAAGGTGACGATCTCCTCGAGCGGCAGCGTCGCCCCGGCCAAGCGTGTCGTCCGAGACGAACCCCAGCCCGCGGCCGAAGAGCCGCCACCGTTTAGGCAGGCTGGTCCGAGGGCGCCCGCCAGTGCCCCTCCGTCCCGGTCCCTAAGATCGGGGAGCCCGCCCGTCTCGCGCACGGGCAAACCCATCCCGCCTCCTCCTCCGCCGCGCCGCCTGCACCCGGCTCCGCCTCCGGGCGGTCCGGGGCGGCCCAGTGGCCGGCCCGCCGAGCGCCGGCCCGCAGGTCCGGGTGCCCGTCCGACGGGGTCCCGGCCCCCGGGCGGGCCCGATCGCGGCGCGGGCGCTCGCCGCGGCGCGCCCGCTGGGGGCCCTCGCCCTCTCGGCGGCCCGCGCCCCGGCGCGCCCGGACCCGGCGGCCGCCCCGCCGGCAGGGGCGGTCCCGGCGGCGCGCAGCGGCGGCCGCCCCGACGCAAGAGCCGTCGGCGCCGGGTGCGCGAAGAACTCCAGCCGCTGGACATTCCGGCCTACACGCCGCGTCATGCGGCTGTACCGGAGGGCGTGGTGGTGGTCGAACGGGCCTCGGCGGCCCAGGACTTCGGTCCCATACTGAACCGCACTGCCGCCGATGTGGTCCGATTCCTCATGCAGCACGGCGAGATGGTTACCGCCACCCAGTCGCTGAGTGACGAGATGATGGAGCTGTTCGCGGCGGAGGTCGGTGCGGAGATCAGGCTTGTCGACCCGGGCGAGGAGCAGGAGGCCGAGCTCCGCAAGCTCCTCGGCATCGAGGGCGACGCCGACGACACCGACGAGACGCCGCTTCGGCCTCCCGTAGTAACGGTCATGGGCCACGTGGACCACGGCAAGACCCTGCTGCTGGATCGCATCCGCGACACCAATGTGGTCGATGGCGAGGCGGGCGGGATCACTCAGCACATCGGCGCCTACCAAGTCGAGCGCAACGACCGGACTCTCACGTTCATAGACACCCCGGGCCACGAGGCGTTCACTGCGATGCGGGCCCGGGGCGCGAGCGCCACCGACATCGTGGTTCTGGTGGTGGCGGCTGACGACGGCGTGATGCCCCAGACGGTAGAGGCCATCAATCACGCCAAGGCTGCCGACGTTGCCATCATTGTTGCTGTGAACAAGATCGACCGACCGAACGCCGACACGCAGAGGACGGTGGCTGGGGTGGCCGAGCAGGGACTGGTTCCCGAAGTCTGGGGCGGGGACACGATCTACTGCGAGGTCTCGGCCCTGACCGGCCAAGGCATCGACGAGCTGCTGGATCAGATTCTGCTGGTGGCCGAGGTCGAGGAGTTCCGAGCTTCGCCGGAGGGCCGAGCGGGCGGTGTCGTGCTCGAGTCGAACCTCGATATCGGGCTGGGTCCCGTGGCCACCGTGCTGGTGCAGCGGGGCACGCTGCGGGTGGGCGACCCGGTGGTCGCGGGAGCGGCCTGGGGCCGGGTCCGGGCCCTGCTCGACGACCGGGGCCAGAACGTTGCCGCGGCTCCGCCGTCCGCACCGGTCCAGGTCCTGGGCCTGTCGGAGGTCGCGAGCGCGGGCGACACCTTTGCGGTGGCTCCCAACGAGAAGATCGCGGGCCGGGTGGCCGACACCCGTGAGCACTGGCAGCGGCTGTCGAGCCTGGGCCGCGAGGCGCACGCCCTGTCGGGAGGGGCCAAGCTCGAGGACATATTCACTCGAGTTCAGCGGGGCGAGACCGCCACTCTGAACGCCATCGTGAAGGCTGATGTGAACGGCTCGCTAGAAGCCGTGACCGAGAGCCTGCGCAAGCTCGAGACCGGGGACGTCCGCATCGCCATCGTGCACCGCGGCGTCGGGGGCATTACCGAGAACGACATCCAGCTGGCCTCGGCCTCGAACGCCACCATGATCGGGTTCAACGTCCGACCCGACCGCAAGGCCCGCGAGACCGCCGCCGCCGAAAGCGTGGAGATCCGTACCTACGAGATCATCTACAAGCTCCTTGAGGATGTGTCCTCGGCGATGATCGGGATGCTGGCCCCCGACATCGAGGAGGTTGTGACGGGCGAGGCCGAGGTGCGCCAGATCTTCCGCATCCCCCGCGTGGGTGCGGTGGCGGGCTGCTACGTGCAGAACGGCACGATCACCAGGGGATCCGGCGTGCGGTTCCTGCGCGATCAAACGATCATCTGGAAGGGGACCATCACGTCGCTCAAGCGCTTCTCCGACGATGTCCGCGAGGTTCAATCCGGCTTCGAGTGCGGCATAGGCCTGAGCAACTTCCAGGACCTCAAAGCGGGCGACATCATCGAGACCTACACCGAGCGCGAGGTGGCTCGAACCCTCGAATAGCGAGGGGCCGGCACGCGGTCGGAGACAACCGATGACACGACGAACGAGACGCATCCAGCCCGACCACCGGGCTGGCCACCGCACCGCCCGGGTGGGCGAGCTCATCAGGCGCGTTGTCGCCGAGTCCATGGAGCAGCTGGACGACGACCGGCTGGCCATGGTGTCGGTGACAGCGGTGGACGTGGACCGTGACCTGCACCGAGCCGTGGTGTGGTTCACGTCGCTGGGCGACACCGATGAGGGCGACGTCGACATAGTCGAGGCCCTCGAGGAGCACGCCAGCGGGCTGCGACGCGCCGTGGGGGACCAGACCCGGCTGCGCCGCACACCCGAGCTCGTGTTCCGCCCGGACACCGTGCTGCGCTCGGCCGAGCGCATCGAGAGGCTGCTCGACGGTATGGCCGGCGCCGCGGGTCCGGAGAGCTGACAGTGCTCGACGGCGTGGCCGGCGCTGCGGGTCCCGACAGCTGATGCTGCTTGACGGGATCGCAGTCATAGACAAGCCGGCGGAGTGGACTAGCCACGATGTGGTGGCCAAGGCGAGGGGCGTGCTGGGCATCCGCAAGGTGGGTCACAGCGGAACTCTCGATCCCGACGCCACCGGGGTGCTCGTGCTCGGAGTCGGTCGGGCGACCCGGCTGCTGCGGTTCCTCACTGAGCTGCCCAAGAGTTACGAGGCAGAGATTGTGCTCGGGGTCGAGACCGACACCCTCGATGCGTCGGGGCGGGTGACGGCACGCCACCGGATGGACGGCGTGAGCGAGACGCAGGCGCGCCAGGCGGCCGCTTCGTTGACCGGCGACATCCTGCAGGTGCCGCCGATGGTCTCGGCGGTGAAGGTGGGAGGGCGCAGGCTCTACGAGCTGGCTAGGGAGGGTGTGGAGGTGGAGCGCAAGGCGCGGCCCGTCACCGTCCACCGCTTCGAGGTGGCCTCAGTGCCGGGCTGCGACGGCGTGCTCCGCGCCGCCGTGGACTGCTCGTCGGGCACCTACGTGCGGGTGCTGGCCGCGGACCTGGGCCGGGCTCTCGGAGGGGGCGCCCATTTGAGATGCCTCCGTCGCACCGCGGTAGGAGGCTTCGGGCTGGCCGGGGCCCGTCCGGTGGAGTCGCCCGAGGTCCTGCCGATGTCGAGAGCTGTCGAGCATCTGTCCGGTGTGTGGGTGGGTCCCGCAGTGGCCGCGGATGTGGCCCACGGCCGGGTTCTGGACCTCGACCGCCTGGGCGCGGCGGGCGCCGGCCCGTGGGCGGTGCACGACTCCGAGGGCGGGCTGCTCGCCGTCTACGAGCCTTTCCGAGAGGGCGCCAAGCCGGCGGTGGTGGTCGTGGCTGTCACGTAGAGCACCGGTCTCGGTAGCCTCACACGAGCCGGCTCGGAGCCCGGAACACTCACTATCCGCGCTGGAGGCGTCTGTGGAGTTGCTGCACGATCGGCGCGATCAACTGCCCCCCACGGTGTCGGTCGCGGCGGCTATAGGTGTGTTCGACGGGGTGCACCTCGGCCATCGGCAGGTTCTGACCCGGGTCCGAGAGACCGCCGATCGTCTCGGCGTTGGGTCGGCGGTCGTCACCTTCGACACCCATCCGGCCTATGTGGTGCGCCCGGAGAATGCCCCGAAGCTGCTGACGACGCTAGAGCAGAAGCTGGAACTGCTGGAGGCCACCGGCCTCGACTACTGCTATGTCATCCAGTTCGACGAGGCCCGGGCCGACACCCGGCCCGAGGAGTTCGTCGAGCAAGTGTTCCTCGACGCCCTCCACGCCCGGGCCGTGGTGGTGGGGGAGGACTTCCACTTCGGCAAGGGCCGTACCGGCAACGTGGCCGAGCTGGAGCTCCTAGGCCGCGAGTGGGGCTTCGAGGTGGTTCCCCTCAAGCTCATACGCCACCGCAGCGACGCCCGCGAGCCGGTGTCGTCGACTGCCGTGCGCAGGGCCCTCGCCGGCGGCGATGTGGCTCGGGCCGCGGCGATGCTGGGCCGCTACTACGAAGTGCGCGGCACCGTGGTTCCCGGTGACCGGCGAGGGGTGACGGTCGGGTTCCCCACCGCCAATGTGCCCGTTCCCAGGTCCATGGCCTGGCCAGCCGACGCCGTGTACGCGGGATGGTGCACGCTGCCGGACGGCAGCCGGCGGGGTTGCGCCATCAACATCGGTCGCCGCCCCACCTTCTACGAGCACGCTCAGCAGTCCCTCCTGGAGGTTCACGTCATCGATTTCGACGGGGACCTGTACGGGTGCGAGGTGCGAGTGGAGTTCGTCGACTTTCTGCGGAGCGAGCGAAAGTTCGAGGGGTTGGAGCAGCTCTCTGCGCAGCTCGCCGTCGATGTTTCCTACGCCCGCGACCGGCTGGGCCTAGCTTGAGAGCGCGCGCAAATAGGTGCGAGCCCTTCGCGTCCGGATGGGTTGTATCCCGCTCTTGTTCGCTGCGCTCACGGGCCGCTCGGGCCACGGCCTCGCTCGTTCCAAGGTGTTCGCGCCCCCTATTCGCTCGGCCTCCAAGAATAAGCGCGGCTGAGCACCGCTTCTGCGAGACGGTCGGACTCGCGGGCCCGCAGAGCGACGTTGATGTCGAGTCGCTCCAAGTGCTGGGCAACCTGCTTCGTCCCCTGGGGCAACGGGTGCGCGGCCATGAAGTCTCGCACCCGGGCGGCCAGCTCCGCCTGGTCGAGCGCGGTCACCCCCTCCAGCATCCGGGCCAGCGAGTAGTTGGTCGGGAAGATCGCGAGGAGACGATCCCAGTGCTCAGCCAGGAAGTCCCACGCATCGGGTCCGCAGCGGCGGTTGGCGAGGGCGCGGCGGATCAGGTAGGGGCCGTCCTGGGTGCGCACCGAGCCGTCGAGGGTGCCCTCCAGGATGGAGCGCACTAGTTCGGCGTCGGGAAAGTCGGCCAGGGCGGCGAGGTGGCGCTGCTCGGTCTGGGGATCTGACGCCTCCTCGAAGCGCCGGCGGATCCGGGCGAAGTCGGCGGCGCCTCCGTGGGCCGCCACCACGGCTAGCGCGGCCGCGGCCAGCGTGGGGTCCGGGTGATCGAGCCTCTGTCGGCACGTCTCGATCGTGGCCGGGCGGTCCGCAGTTGCGCCCCGAAGCCGCACCAGGGTCGCCCGCAGCTCCCTGGTGCGGTCGTCCTCTCCCCCCTCAGGCGCCGGGTCGATCCCCGTCTCGGTCGCGGCGGGGTCGCTGGACTCGGCGACGAGTTCGCCGAAGCGCTGCGCGGCGTCGCCGTCCAGCAGCCTGCGGAGGTGGCTCAGCGCACCGGCGATTGCCTGCCACACAGTGAGGTCTCGCTCGCCGGTGAAGCCAGTCAGCACAAGATCGAGGAAGGCCGGCGAGTCGAGGCGTCCGGCCAGGGTCGCGGCCCAAGCGTCGTCGATGAGGCCGTGGCGCTCCTCGGCGTTGCGGTCCCCGGGTCCAGCCGCCGAGACGGCGGCGAGGACCTCGGCGGGCACTTCCTCGCGGTAGAAGCCGGAGGCGCGGCTGTTCAGCGTCACCACCTCGGATGCGGCGACGGTCAGGGTCCGGCGGGGCTGGTCGAGCAGCAGCCTCAGCTCGCGCCGGTCGCCCTTCCGCTGCCCCACCCGCAGCCGCAGCGGGACCACCCAGCTGCGTTCGTCGGCCCTACCGGGGTCGAGCGTGAAGTGGCGCTGAGCCACTTCGAGGCCGTGCTCGGTGGCGGTGGCGCTCACCGCTGGATGCCCGCCCTGGAGTATCCAGCCCTCCATGATCTGTCGCACGGGCTGGCCCGACGCTTCGGCCAGCGCGTCCCACAGGTCGGCGGTCACGGTGTTGGCGTGGGCGTGCCGCCGCAGGTAGAGGCGCACACCGGCCCGGAACGCCTCCGCACCGAGATACTGCTCCAGCATGCGGACCAGCGCTGCGCCCTTCTCGTAGGTGATCACGTCGAACATGTCCTCGGCCTCGGCGGGGGAGTGCACCGGGTACTCCACCGCCCTGGTGTTGCCGAGGGCGTCGGTCGACAGCGCCGAGGCACGGCTGAGGCAGAACGTCGACCAGACCTTCCAGTCGGGCCGGTAGGCGTCGGTGCAGGCCGTCTCCATGAACGTGGCGAAGGCCTCGTTGAGCCAGATGCCCTCCCACCAGGCCATGGTCACAAGGTCGCCGAACCACATGTGGGCCAGCTCGTGGTTGATCACGTCGGCCACTCTCTGCAGATCGGGCTGGCTCGCAGCGGCTTCGTCGACCAGCAGGAGCACTTCCCGGAACGTCACGCAGCCGAGGTTCTCCATGGCACCGAACGCGAAGTCGGGGATGGCCACCAGGTCGAGCTTGTCGGAGGGGTAGGGCAGGCCGTAGTAGTCGGAGTACCACGCCAGCGCGTGGGCGGCCACGTCCAGGGCGAAGCCGGTCTGGTCGCCCCGGCCGGGCCGGTGGATCACCCGCACCGGCACCCCGCCGCAGTCGATCGCGCCGGTGGCCTCCAGCGGGCCGACCACGAAGGCGACCAGGTACGTGGACATCACCATGGTGGGGGCGAAACTGACCCTCACGCGGCTGTCGGTGAGCGGCTCGCGGCCGGTCTCGGCCGTGTTGGACACCGCCAGCAGGCCCTCGTCCACCACCAGCGTCGTCGCGAAGGTGGCTTTCAGCGCGGGCTCGTCGAAGCAGGGGAAGGCCCGCCGGGCGTCGGTGGACTCGAACTGGGTGGTGGCGATGGTGTGGGTGGCGCCGGCGTCGTCGGTGTAGGTGGAGCGGTAGAAGCCGTGGAGCTGGTCGTTGAGCACCCCGGTGAAGGAGATGTCCAGCCGGGCCGGCCCTGAGGCGAACTCACCGGTGCCATGGCGCCGGGACAGCGTCAGGCGCTCCGACTCGGCGTTGAGGGCGAAGTCGAGTTCTTCGGCCTCGCTCTCCGGGGTGCTGAGCCGAGCGCGGGCAACGCTCAACTCCGCCGAGTTCAGCACGATCGAGCCCGCCGGCTCGGTGATGACGATGTCGATGGCGACGCTCCCCGCAAAGGTCGCAGCCTCGAGGTCGGGCTCCAGTTCGATGGCGTAGTGCCGGGGAGCGACGCCGGTGGGCAGTCTCGGGTCAGGATCGGTCATGGGCCCATTGTCTCGCCGCAGCGGACGGAGTCACAACGTCCAACTGCACGCATGCCAAGGGTGGGTAGCCTGCCGCTTCGTGTCCAGTTCTGGTCAGGTGCGAGACGGAAGCCCAGCAATCGAAGCTCTCGGGCTGGTCCGGACCTTCGGCAGCAACCGGGCGGTGGACGGAGTCGACCTGGCAGTCAACTCCGGCGAGGTCTATGGATTCCTCGGTCCCAACGGCGCGGGCAAGAGCACCACGGTGCGGATGCTGTGCACCCTGTTGAAGCCCACCGCGGGGCGGGCCTCGGTGGCTGGCTACGACATCGTTGCCAATCCTGGGGACGTCCGCATACGCATCGGCGTTGCCCTGCAGGACGCCGCGCTCGACGAGCGCCAGACCGGCCGGGAGATACTGGATCTCCAGGCCCGCCTGTACGGGTTGAGCGCGGCCGACCGGGCCGCTTCCATCGCACGGGCAGTGGATCTCGCTGATATCGGCGACGCCATGGATGCCCGTGTCAAGACCTACAGCGGCGGCATGAGACGCCGCCTCGACCTGGCCGCCTCGCTGATACACGGGCCCGAAGTTCTCTTCCTGGACGAGCCCACCACCGGCCTCGATCCGGTCAGCCGGGCCCAGGTGTGGGACGAGGTGCGCCGCTTGAACACCGAGCTGGGGGTGACGGTGTTCCTCACCACGCAGTATCTCGAGGAGGCCGATGCCCTGGCTGACCGGGTGGCCATCATCGACGACGGCCGCATCGTCGAGCAGGGCTCTCCCTCGGAACTGAAGCGGGCGGTGGGCGCCGACGTGATCGTGGTTGACCTTCCCCCCGATGCCATTGCGCCGGCTGCGGCGGTGGCTGAGACCGTGCCGGAGGTCGATGCCGTCACCCAGGGTCGCCGCGGCATCACCATCGCCACCGCCGACGGCGCGGCCACCGTCGGCACTGTGGCCGTGGCTCTGTCGTCGGCAGGATTGCACCCCCAATCGCTCACCGTGCGCACGCCGTCGCTCGACGATGTGTTCTTGCTGGCGACCGGACACCGGATGCCAGCCGCCGACTCAGCTGGCCAGAACGTTGGCGCTGCGGCCGGATCGGACTGTCAGCAGGCGCACGTCTCTGGGCCTGCGACACCGCACCGGAGTGGTTCGCGGTGAGTGCCCAGACGGCCGTGCCCGCGGCGCCCGGTGGCGGGATGGTCCGGCCGGTCGGCATCGTCACCGACATCGCCACGGTGGCCCGCCGCTCCGTGCGCAGCCTGCTGCGCGAGCCGGAGGCGATGGCCCCCGCACTGATCATCCCGACGTTCTTCTTCATCGTCAACGTCGGCGCGCTGGAGTCGTTCGTGGAACGCACCCCCGGGATCGACTACCGGGCGTTCCAGATCCCGGTGGCCATCATCTTCGCGGTCACGGGCATCTCCCGGGCGTCGGTGCTGGTCATCGACATCCAGACCGGCTACCTCGACCGGATGCTCGTCACGCCGGTGCGCCGCGCCACGCTGCTGCTCGGCATGATGGTCGCCGACATCGTTCTGGCCGTGGCGTTGTCGCTCGTCGTGATCGCCATGGGATTCGTCTTCGGCGTGCGTTTCGGAACCGGGCTGCCGGGGATCCTGGTCTTCCTGGTCTTGGCGGTGGCGTGGAGTATCTCGTTCACGGGCTTCCCGTACACGGTGGCCCTGCGCACTGGGAACCCGGCCGCGGTCAACTCGTCATTCCTGATCTTCTTCCCCTTCGCCTTCCTGACGCCTGCCTACCTGCCGCGCGAGCTGATGACCGGCTGGATGCAGACCGTGGCCGCCTGGAACCCGGTGACTTACCTGCTCGAGGCGATGCGGTCGCTGATGTCCGACGGCTGGGACGTGGCCTCTCTCGGCAAGGGAGCTGCCGCCATTGCCGGACTGGGTGCCGTCACGTTCGTGATGGCCTTCCGGTCCCTGGCCCGCCGGGTGGCCACCGGCTAGAGGCCGAGCGGGCGAGGCCGTGGCCTGAGCGGCCCGTGAGCGCAGCGAACAAGAGCGGGAAACTAGAGGCCGAGCGGGCGAGGCCGTGGCCTGAGCGGCCCGTGAGCGCAGCGAACAAGAGCGGGAAACTAGAGGCCGAGCGGGCGGGGCCGTGGCCTGAGCGGCCCGTGAGCGCCGCGAACAAGAGCGGGAAACTAGAGGCCGAGCGGGCGGGGCCGTGGCCTGAGCGGCCCGTGAGCGCCGCGAACAAGAGCGGGAAACTAGAGGCCGAGCGGGCGGTGACCCATTCGCGCGGCACGTTAGAACTCGCGGCCGGGTTCCCGCCTACTGTCTGGAGCGACCTTAGGGAGGCCGCTTGGAACCTGTGCTCGATGTGGTGGGTGTCGGCAACGCCATCGTCGATGTGATCGCCTCGGTCGATGACTCGTTCATCGTCGCCCACGGGCTGGTGAAGGGGGCCATGACCCTGGTCAGCGCCGAGAGGTCCGCCGAGTTGTACGACGCCATGCCGTCCGGGATAGCGGCCTCCGGCGGCTCGGCAGCCAACACCATGGCCGGTGTGGCTTCCCTTGGCGGCCGGGCGGCGTTCATCGGCAAGGTGCGCGACGACCAACTGGGCGAGGTGTTCGTGCACGACATCCGGGCGACGGGGGTCGCCTTCGATGTGCCGCCGGCGCCGGACGGCCCGCCCACCGCCCGCTGCCTGATCCAGGTGACCCCCGATGCCGAGCGGACCATGAACACCTTCCTGGGCACCTCGGCCCTGCTGGGGCCCGCTGATGTGGACACCGGCCTGGTGGCCTCGGCGGGGATCACGTACTGCGAGGGCTATCTGTGGGATGTGCAAGTGGCCAAGGACGCCATCCGCGTGGCCATGGAGGCCGCCGGCGAGGCCGGCCGGACGGTGGCGCTGGCGCTGAGCGACTCCTACTGCGTGGAGCGCCACCGCGCCGAGTGGCTCGACCTGATCGAGGACCGCGTCGATGTGGTGTTCGCCAACGAGGCGGAGGTGTGCGCCCTGCACTCGACCGGCGATCTGGCTGCGGCCCGCGACCGCACGGCTGAGATGGCCCGGACCGTGGTCATCACCCGCGGCGCCCGGGGCTCGGTGGTGGCCGATGGCACGACGGTGGAGGAGGTCTCCGCGGCCCCGGTTCCGCAGGTCGTGGACGCCACCGGCGCCGGCGACATGTACGCCGCGGGCTTCTTGTGGGGTCTCAGCCGGGGCGCGTCCCTGAGCCGCTGCGCACAGTTGGGCAGCCTGGTCGCGGCCGAGGTGGTCGGCCATGTGGGCGCTCGTCCCTTGATGTCTCTGTCGGAGCGAGCCGCCGCGGCCGGGTTCGGTTGATTGTTGGGGTTCGGGGCGCGGCCGGGTTCGGTTGATTGTTGGGGTTCGGGGCGCGGCCGGGTTCGGTTGATTGTTGGGGTTCGGGGCGCGGCCGGGTTCGGTTGATTGTTGGGGTTCGGGGCGCGGCCGGGTTCGGTTGATTGTTGGGGTTCGGGGCGCGGCCGGGTTCGGTTGATTGTTGGGGTTCGGGGCGCGGCCGTAGGCTCAGCGAGTGGCGACGATCCGGATCTCGACGGTGGTGCCCGCGGCGCCCGCGGCGGTGTGGGAGGACCTGCGCCACATCGGCCGCCACGTCGACTGGATGAGCGACGCCTGCTCGATTCGCTTCCTCACCGAGGCGACTGAGGGCGTCGGCGTACGTTTCGAGTGCGCTACCAGAGTCGGCCCGGTGCGGACCATCGACCGCATGGAGGTCACCGAGTGGCGAGACGGCCAAGTCATGGGGATCCGACACCGCGGGGCGGTCTCGGGCACCGGACAGTTCCGGCTCGCGGGATGCCCGGGACCCGCCGGCGAAACCTATACACGGTTCGAGTGGACTGAGATGCTCCGGTTCCGGTGGTGGATGGGCGGACCGCTCGGTGCGGCCGTGGCCCGTCCGGCACTTCGGGCTGTGTGGGCTCGCAACCTCCGCCGTTTCGCGGCCCGGTTCTAACTGCCGATCAGCCCGCAGCGCCTCCCCTGGAGGCGCCCTGTCTCGCTCGGCCACGAAGTCGGCGGGAACCGCACGCGACCTCACTTCGCCGGAGCGGTGGATTCGACAACACTACATAATACGATTCTAGATGATCATAATATACTTCATACAATAACGGTTATTATCAACTCTGGGGCAGCAATGGGCGATGCAGCAATGAATGGTGCCGCACCAGACATTGACGTCACCGATGACGTCCCTTCGGAGTCACCGGAGCGATGACGGGAGTCAGCCGGTCGCAGGCAGTCACGGAGCGCCTACTGGATGCGGCTGTCGAGGTGTTCGCGGAGCGCGGGTTCGAGGCCGCACGCGTCGCTGAGATTGCCCGCCGCGCCGACCTCACCACCGGAGCCATCTACGCCCGCTGGCCAGGCAAGCATGAACTGATCGTCGACGCTGTCCGCCACGTCGTTCCGCAGTTCATGCACCTCTCGCTGGCCGCCGCTGACGCGCCGGCACCCGAGACCCTCATCGCCCTGGGCACGCGTGTGATGAACACCCTGAACGCCCGGTCTCGCGACGTGATGCTGGAGGCGTTCGTCAGCGCCAGGCGCGATGATGACTTCCGCGCTGCCGTCTCCCGATCCATGGAGGAGGAGGCGGTGCGTCTGGGGGAGATGGTGTCCAGGGCCAAGGCCGAGGGATCCATCGACCCTGATCTGAGCACCCGCGCCATTGTCGCGTTCTACCAGGCTCTGGGTCTCGGCATGCACCTGGTCGTCTCAGCCAGATCCGAGGGCGGCCGTGTTCCCCGAGCAGAGTGGGAGGCATTGATCGCTCGGCTGGTCGCGGCGGTGGGCCCTCCGGCTTCTGGGAGCCGGTCGTCGCTAGAGGAGTGACCCACTGTCGGCACGGGGACGCGTGGGTACGCTGCGGGCGTGGGGTACACGTGCTTCGAGGTGGAGGAGTCCGATCGCATGGCCCACGTGCGCCTCAGCCGCGGCGAACAGCTCAACACCATGATCCCGGAGTTCTGGGCGGAGCTGCCCGCCATCGTGGACGAGATCTCCGACGCGGGACGGGCCCGGGTGATCGTGCTGTCGGCGGAGGGCCGGCACTTCTGCGCCGGCATGGACCTGTCGGTGTTCGCCGACGACTCGAGCCTCCAGGGCGAGACGGGTGAGATCGGGCGCCGCCGGGCCAATCTCCGGCTGAACCTGCTGCACCTTCAGCGCTCGTTCACCGCGCTGGAGCAGGCCCGCATGCCGGTGCTGGCCGCCATCCAGGGCGCCTGCGTGGGCGGCGCGGTCGATCTGGTGACTGCGGCCGACTGCCGGTACGCCACCGCCGACGCTTGGTTCTCGATACATGAGATCAATATCGGGATGACCGCCGACGTGGGCACCCTGCAGCGCCTGCCCAAGCTCATTCCATCCGGCGTGGCCCGCGAGTACGCGTACACGGGCCGCCGCCTGGTGGCGCAGCGGGCCCACCAGTTGGGCTTAGTCAACGAGGTCTTCGACGATCGGGACTCGATGATGGCCGCGGTGATGGAGACAGCCGCGGAGATCGCGGCCAAATCGCCGCTGGCGTTGCATGGCACCAAGGAGGCCTTCAACTACAGCCGCGACCACACGGTGGAGGACTCTCTTCGCCACATCGCCCTGTGGCAGGCGGGGATGCTCCACCCCCAGGACCTCGCCGAGTCGTTCGCGGCTCAGGCCGAGGGGCGCCCGCCCTCCTACGAGCACCTGCCCGAGGTGCAGCGCGGCCTGTGAGCCGCCCTCCGCGCCAGCGCGATCAGATGTCCAGGACCGGCCTGTAGCGCAGTTCCAGGTCTCCGAGGCGCACCAGCATCGAGGCGATCCATCCGCCCAGGGCGTTGAAGTGCTTGTCGAGTTCCGCGCCGTCGGACAGGCCGGCCTCGTCGAGTTCGTAGACCCCCTCGTAGCTCACATCGATGGCGTACTCGGTGGCGTCGGCGTCGTCGAGATCCTCGGCATACAGCGACTCCACCCTGGGTCCTCCCCGTTTGAGGTGCTCGCTGCCGATGTCGGGGCTGGCGGGGGGCAGCACGCTTAGGACCATCGCTGGCTCGGGCGCCCCGGCCAGGCACTGGGCCCGCAGCAGGATCTTGATCTCGATGCGCGGCGGCTCGACGTAGCCGTCCCCCGCGTACCAGCTCAAGTACGCGGCCTGCGACCATGTGGGCCAAACGCAGCTGACATCGGCGCATACCCGGGGCGGCTGTCCCTCCCCGGGCAGGGCGTAGGAGTTCTCCCACGAGACGTCGCCCATCAGCACATCGGTCTGGAAGCGCTCCTCGCCCGCCTGACGCTCCAGCAGCGCGTCCTCGAACGCGTCGCGCAGGGCACCTATGGCGTCGGTGAAGACATGGTCGAGCATCGTCAGGTCCGCTTCATGGCCGTGGCGCCGACAGTAGCGCCGCTTCGCGGGGCGGTCCGGTGGTGGAGCGCACCACCAGCTCGGGCTGAAGCGTGTGGCGCACCGGCTGGCCGGAGCCGTCGGAGATGCGCTGCAGCAGGGTGTCGACCGCGAGGCGTCCCATCGCCAACGTCGGCTGGTTGATGGTGGTGAGCGACAAGTGACGCAAGGCAGAGATGAAGGTGTTGTCAAAGCCGACGAGCGACACGTCGCCGGGCACGTTGACGCCCGCGTCGTCGAGCCGGTCTAGCGCACCGGCCGCGAGCAGGTCGTTGAAGGCGAAGATGGCCGTCGGCGGGTCGCGCTCAGCCAGCAGGGCGTCGACAACTGCGAGCGCGTCGGCTTCGTCGTCGCCCGCTGGGCGGATGTCGATGAAGTCACCGGCACCTGCAGCGCGCATGCCCGACCGGTAACCGGATCGGCGCTCCGCTGCGGACACGTTGGCACCTCCGTCCAAGTGGACGATCCGCGTGTGGCCCAGCGCCGCCAGGTGTTCCACTGCGAGTTCGGCTCCCCGTCGACCGTCCGTGCCGATGGTGTCGACTTCGGGATGGGCCGCACCGGTCGCCACCGCCACGCAGGGAGCGGCCGTGCCGATCCGGCCCAGATCGTCGTCTCCGACCCGAGGGCCGACCAGTGCCATCCCCTCCACCCGCAGCTGCAGAAAGGTCTCGACCGCATCCAGCTCTCGCTGAGCATCGCGACCGCCGTTGAGGATGAGCACTCGGAAGTCGTGCTCGTCGGCCTCCGCCTCGATCCCGTCGACGACCTCTCCGAAGAACGGGTTGCGCAGGTCGTCGACCAGAACGCCGATCGTGTGGGTGCGCTGCCGGGCGAGGTTTCGGGCCATCAGATTGGGCCGGTACCCCAGCTCGCGCGCGGCCCGCAGCACCGCGCTGCGCTTCTGGTCGGACACCTGTGGCGAGTCCCTGATCACCAACGACACGAGGGCGCGCGACACGCCGGCCCGCTCGGCCACGTCCGCCATGGTTGGGCGGTTCATGGCTGCCACGCGTGTGTGGCTTGACATGTCACGGCGGGCAGGATAGACCATTAGAGCGCTCTAATTCAAGAGGGCGACGGGAATGAGCGGGGGCAGTACGGGGCAGATGTCTTTACGGCGATCCAGATCCTTGGGCCTGCGAGGATCAGCAGTGAGCGGCGCGTGAGCACCGTGACGCGCACGGTGCTTCTTGATCGGGTTGCCACCGCTCCCATCAGTTGGGGCGTGTGCGAGGTCCCGGGCTGGGGATACCAGCTCCCCGTCGACCGGGTGCTCGCCGAGATGGCCGAAGCCGGCTTCACCCACACCGAGCTCGGGGCCCTCGGCTACCTGCCGACCGAACCGGCGGAGTTGCGGAACACGCTCGACCGCTACGGCCTGAGCCTGCTGGGCGGCTTCGTGCCGCTCGTGCTGCACGATCCGAGCCGCGCCGAGGAGACGCGCGCCGCGGCGCGCCGTTGGGCCACGCTGATTTCCGGCGGCGGAGGCCAGTTCTTCGTCACCTGCGCAGTCAGCCGCACCGACGACTGGCGCCAGGCAGCCTTGGGCGACGCCGAGTGGTCGGTGCTGTGTGACTCGCTGCCGGGCATCGACCGCATCGCGGCCGAGCACGGCCTGCAGCAGGTGTTCCACTCCCACTTCGGGTCTCTGGTAGAGACGGACGCCGAGCTGACCAGGATCCTGCAGGGCTCGGAGGTGTCCCTCGTGCTGGACACCGCGCACATCACCATCGGCGGGACCGATGTCGTGAGACTGTTGGATCGTTACGCGCGCCGCGTGGGCCTAGTCCACCTAAAGGACCTGGAGCCCTCCCTCGCGGTGCGCTTGAAGGCGGGGGAGTTGTCCCTGATGCAGGCCGTGCAGGGGGGCCTGTTCCCGCCGTTAGGTCGAGGAGAGGTGGCGATCGCTGAGATCGTCACTCGTCTCGAAGAGTCAGGACGAGACCTTTGGTACGTCCTGGAGCAGGACGCCGCCATCGCCGAGGACGATGTGTCGGCGGTCGCCCGGCTCAGATGCAATGCCGATCTGAGCCTGGAGTTCCTGCGAGGCGCAAGCTGATGGTGTCCCGCCTCGAGCTGGGGGCCGCCGCCGGCTCGGCAACGGCCCCGAATCGTTCCCGGTACCGCAGATGACCGGACTCGAGCTGCTCACGGTCGGTCGCGTCAGCGTCGACCTGTACCCGCAGCAGAGCGGCGTGCCTCTCAGCGAGGTGGAGTCGTTCGCCAAGTCGATCGGCGGATCGCCCACCAATGTGGCCGTGGCCGCGGCCCGTCTCGGCCGGCGCGCGGCGATAGTCACCCGTGTCGGCGACGACGGGTTCGGCGACTACATCCGCGCTGCCCTCGCCAAGCGCTTCGGCGTGGTCAACGACTATGTGTCGGTGGATCCGGACCTGCGCACCGCCCTGGCATTCTGCGCGCTGGATCCTCCGACTGACCCGCCCCTGCTCTTCTACCGGGAGCCCCGCGGTCCCGACATGAACTTGACCATCGACGACATGCCCGCCGTGGCTGAGACCGTTCCAGTCCTGTGGGTCACCGGCTCCCGCTTCGCTCAGGAGCCGTCCCGCTCGGCGTTGCGAGCGCTGCTGGAGCGGCGCGGCCGGGCGGACCACACCGTGATCGACCTCGACTGCCGCGCCAGCTTCTGGTCGTCGCCGGCCGATGCGTCCGCGGAGATCGGCCCGGCCATCGAACATGTGACGGTGGCGGTCGGGAACCGGGCCGAGTGCGATATCGCAGTTGGAACCTCCGATCCCCACGCCGCGGCCGACCGGCTTCTGAAGTGGGGCGTCAAACTGGCGGTGGTCAAGATGGGCGCCGATGGCGTGCTTGTGGCCACGCCCGACGGTCGTTGCTCGGTTGCGCCCGTGAAGGTGGATGTCGTGTGCGGCCTCGGCGCGGGCGACGCCTTCGGCGGAGCGCTGGCCGATGGACTGCTCGCCGGGCTCGACCCGGTGGAGATAGTCACGAGGGCCAATGCGGCCGGCGCCATCGTGGCCAGCCGCCTGACGTGCGCCGACGCCATGCCCACCGCCGCCGAGATCGACGCAGTGCTCAGAGGCCGAGCGGATCGGCCGCAGTCATGAGGATCTTCGCATGGCGCTGAGCGAGGCCGTGGCCCGAGCGGCCCGTGAGCGCAGCGAACAAGAGCGGGAAACACGACGCTGCATCACGAGGCGTCAGCACCTGCCCGCGCATGTTCTTAGAGGTTCGGACCCGGGCGACGGTCGGGTGGTGGCGGCGTGAGCGTCGCGGCGCCCTGGCGCATCTGGATCGATCGACCGCCGCCGCCGGAGGTCGTAATTCCGCACGACATCGAGTTGACCAGCGACCTTGCCGACGCCGACGGTGTGATCGTGGGCGCCAACGAGCCGTGGGACGCGGCCGTCTGCGGTCGCCTGCCCCGGCTGAAGGTGGTGGCCCGCGCCGGTATCGGCTACGACAACGTCGATCCTGCCGCGTGCGCGGCGGTCGGAGTAGCGGCGTGCAACACACCCGACGCTCCCACGGTGTCCACCGCCGAGCACGCCCTGGCGTTGCTGCTGGCCGTGTCCAAGCGGATCAAGCGCTCAGAGGGCCGGCTTCACGCCGGTCTCGGCGACTACCGGGCGGTTCACTGCGCCCTGGAACTCGAGGGCAGGACTCTGGGGCTGGTCGGTTGTGGGCGCATCGGCAGGCGCGTGGCCCGCTACGCGGCCGCCATCGGCATGAGGGTGCTCGTGCACGACCCGTACCTGGAGGCATCTGACGCCAAGGGCGTGGCCGAGCTTGTGGACCTCGACGAACTGTGGCGGCATAGCGACGCGGTGTCGCTCCACGCGCCGGCGACCGCAGAGACACGCCACATCGTCGATGTCGGCAGCATCTCGGCGATGCGACCGGGTGTGATCATCGTCAACTGTGCCCGTGGCGCGTTGATCGATCACGAAGCGCTGCTCGCCGGCCTCGAGTCCGGCCACGTCGCAGGAGCCGGCCTCGACGTGACCGAGCCCGAACCGCTGCCAGTGGGTCATCCGCTGCTCGGGCGCGAGGACGTGATCGTCACCCCGCACGTAGCCTCCTCCACCACGGCGGGTTCTGTGCGCCTCATCAGTCAGGCCCTCGGCCAGGCAGCCCAATGGCTGCGCGGCGAGACGCCCGAGCACCTCCTGGATGTTGCCGCGGCCGACCCGGCCGTGGATCGCCGCCGAGCGTCATGACCGCGTCACTGACCTCGCTGACCGGACTCGACCCGGCCGCCAGTTGGGGCATCCACCGATGAGCGCCCGGCGCCGTCTCGGGGTGGCTGTGATCGGCTTCGGTTGGATGGGCCAGGCCCACGCCCGCTCCTACGCGAGACTGCCCATGATCTTCGAGGGCCTCGGCTACCGGCCCGAGCTCACGGTGTGCGCGGACACGCTGGAGGAGAGGCGCGTCTCGGCCGAGACCGAGTTCGGCTTCCGCCAGACCACCGCGGACTGGCGGGCAGCCGTCGACCACCCCGACGTGGACGTGGTCGTGATCTGCGCGCCCAACATCTTGCACTGCGAAATCGTCGAGGCGGCCGCCGCAGCCGGAAAGCACGTGTTCTGCGAGAAGCCAGTCGGGGGTACCCCCGACCAGACGGCCAGAGCCGAGAAGGCCTGCCGAGACGCGGGCGTCGTCACCGGAGTGGGCTACAACTACCGGTTCGTTCCGCTGGTGCAGCACGCCCGCAACCTGATCGGGGCGGGCGAGCTGGGCCCCGTCACCAACTATCGGGGCCGCTTCTTCTCGGTGTATGGCGCTGACCCCCTCGGCCTGCTCAGCTGGCGCTTCCTGCTCGAGCAGGCTGGGCATGGCGTGTCCACAGACATTCTCAGCCACGCCATCGACCTGGCGATGATGCTCAACGGTCCGATCCTGCGGGTGGTCGGCACCGGCGAGACCTTCATCAAGGAGCGACCGCTGCCGTCCGTATCGGGAACCCACTACGACCGGGGGAAGCCCGGCGACCCGGTCGGGGTGGTGACCAATGAGGACTACTTCGGGGCGATGGCCGTTTTCGCCAACGGCAGCCGCGGCACATTCGAGGCCAGCCGGACCATGGTCGGACCTCAGAGCCAGATGGCCTTCGACGTGCACGGAACCAACGGCGCGCTGAGCTGGAACTTCGAGACGATGAACCAGATGCAACTGTTCAGGACGATCGATAAAGACTGGGGCTACGCGACGGTCCATGCCGGCGAACGCCACCCATACCACGCGGGCTTCGTTCCCGGCGAGGCGAACTCGATCGGATTCGAGGACTTGGTGACGATCCAGGACCACGAGTTCCTCGCCGCGGCGGCCGAGGGCCGTCCGCACTCCGCGGGGATGGAGCAGGCGCTGGCCTACGTGAGCGTGCAGGCGGCACTGCTGCGCAGCTGGGAGACCGGCGCCTGGACCGACGTGGTGTCGGTGCGAATCGACTGACAGCGACGGGGACGGGAGGCCGCCCGTGGACACAATCAGGCTGACTGCATCGGGCGCCGTGGTGCGCTATCTGGCAGCCCAGCGCATCGAGATTGACGGCACGGTGGTGCCGTTGTTCGCGGGCGTGTTTGCCATCTTCGGCCACGGCAACGTGACATGCCTGGGGCATGAGCTCGAGCAGGCCCAGGACGGGCTGCCCACGTGGCGGGGCCAGAACGAGCAGGGCATGGCCCTGGCTGCCTGCGGATTCGCGAGGGCGTCCAAGCGGCGCCGGATCATGGTGGCCACCAGCTCCATCGGACCGGGCGCCACCAACATGGTCACCGCGGCCGCGGTTGCGCTGGCCAACCGGTTGCCGCTGCTGCTGCTGGCCGGCGACACCTTCGAGCATCGCATCGTGGACCCGGTACTGCAGCAGGTGGAGCACTTCGGCGCGCCCTCCACCACCGTCAACGACGCCTTCCGGGCCGTGGTGCGCTACTGGGACCGCATCGCCACCCCCGAGCAGGTGATGCAATCGCTGCCCCACGCGGCCAACACCATGCTCGACCCCGGTGACTGCGGCCCCGCCTTCATTGCGCTGCCCCAGGACGTGCAGGCCCAAGCCTACGACTATCCGGTGAAGTTCTTCGACGAGACGGTACACCGCATCCGCCGTCCCCGCCCCGACGCGGGCGAGCTGCGGCGGGCCGCGGCCGCGCTGGCCGGCGCCGAGCGGCCCCTGATCATCGCGGGCGGAGGGGTGCGCTGGTCGCTGGCGGAGCAGCAGCTCGCCGCCTTCGCCGAGGCGCACGCCATCCCCGTGGTGGAGACCACCGCGGGACGGACCTCGCTGCCGGCGCACCATCCGCTCAACTGCGGACCCATCGGGGTGACGGGATGCGTCTCGGCCAACGCCATGGCCGCGGAAGCCGACGTGGTACTTGCTGTGGGCACGAGGATGCAGGACTTCACGACCGGTTCCTGGACAGTGTTCGGTGACGAGTCTGCGAAGATCATCGGGCTCAATGCAGCTCGCTTCGACGCCACCAAGCACCTGTCGCTGCCGCTGGTGGCCGATGCCCGCGAAGGACTGGCAGAGCTCGGCGCTGCATTGGTCGACTATCGGGCGCCGGACGGCTGGTCGGTGAGAGCCGCGTCCGAGACGGCGCAGTACCACGCCTACATCGACAAGATCGCCGCGCCGGTCGCGGTCACCGCGGCCGGCGGGGACGAGTCGTCTGACCCGCACGCCGAGCTGCCGACCTACGCCCAGGTGGTGGGCGCGGTGGACCGGGCCGCCACCGCCTCCACCTATGTGGTCGCCGCGGCCGGCGGCCTGCCGGGGGAGCTGGTCAGCGGCTGGCGGGCCCAGAGGATCCACTCCTTCGACTGCGAGTACGGCTACTCGTGCATGGGCTACGAGATCTCAGGCGCGTGGGGGGCCAAGATGGCCATGCCTGAGCGCGAGGTGGTGGTGCTGTTGGGCGATGGCTCCTATCTGATGATGAACAGCGACCTCTACAGCACCGTGCTCACCGGGCACAAGCTCATCGTGGTCGTGTGCGACAACGGCGGTTACTCAGTTATCGACCGGCTCCAGGTGAACCAGGGCGGCGCGTCGTTCAACAACCTGTTCGCCGACTGCCGCACCGAGCGGCTGGTCGCGGTGGACTTCGCAGCCCACGCGGCCGCCATGGGCTGCGAGGCCGAGACGGTGGCCACGATCGGGGAGCTCGAGTCGGCCATCGAGCGGGCCCGGGCGGCGGACCGCACCTATGTGATCGCCCTCAAGACCCATCCTCACCGCTGGACCGAGGGCGGCTCGTTCTGGGAGGTGGGCGTGCCCGAGGTGAGCACCAGAGCGTCGGTGAGAGACGCCCGTGACGCGATGGACGCGGGCCGCTCCTCTCAGCGAGTGGGCTGGTGAGCGACGTGGTCGAGCGAGAGGGGCAAGACTCGGCGGTCGGGTCGGGAGGGACGCGGGGCGTGGTCCCGGTGTGCGACGTGGTCGAGACAGGCGAGCGAGACGGGGGAGCGTCATGGTGAGCGAGTTGAGTGGGTCCGGATCGTTCTCCGGCGGGATAGCGCTGATAACCGGCGGCTCGCAGGGACTCGGCTACGCGGTGGCTGAGCGTCTGGCTGCCGAGGGTTCGGCTGGGCTGCTGCTCGTGGGCCGGGACCGTGCCAAGGGCGAGGCCGCCGCGGCGTCGCTGCGGACACAACAGTGCCGGGCCGAGTTCGTGGCCGCGGACCTGGCTCGCAGCGATGCCTGCGAGGCGGTGATAGCGGACCTCGACGAGACATTCGGCACCTGTGACAGCTTCGTGAACTGCGCGGCCATCACCGACCGGGGCTCGGTTTGGGACGCCTCGCCGGAGCTGTGGGACGCGATGCTGGCTGTCAACGTCCGGGCGCCGGGCCTGCTCAGCCAGGGAGTGGCGAGGATCATGGCCCGCCAGTCGGTCGAGGGCACCATCGTGTTGATCGGCTCCGTCGCCGGCCGCGGCGGGCCGCCGAAGCTATTGCCGTACGCCACCTCCAAGGGCGCGCTGGTGGCCATGACCCGCAACCTGGCGTTCTCTCTGATGCGTGACCGCATCCGGGTCAACCTGCTGTGCCCAGGTTGGATGGACACTCCCGCCGAGGACGTCACGCAGCGCACCTTCGACGGCGCCACCGACGGATGGCTGGAGCGGGCCGAGGCCGAGATGCCATTCGGCCGGCTCATCAAGCCCGCCGAGATCGCCCGAACCATCGTGCACCTGGCCACGGCCGAGTCGGGGATGATGACCGGCGCGGTGGTGGAGTGGGACCAGACGGTGCTCGGCGCGGGCGACTCGGTCTTCCCGGGCCCCGAGCTCGCAGCCGGGCCGTTGGGATCTGGAGGGCGGCTCTGACTGCGGCAGTTCGGGACTACGGCCTAACCGGGTCGGATTCGCTCCGGGCTGCGGACCTGGGCCTGGTTGAGGCGGAGTGGTTCCGCCCGCCGATCGATCCTGAGCGGCTGCGGGCTCTACAGGTTCGCACCAACGCCAGGGCGGCGCGCGACACCGCCATGTGGCTCGGTCTGCTGGCTGTCTTCGGCTATCTCGCCTTCCGCGCGGTGGGCTCGTGGTGGGCGGTGCCCGCCTTCATGGCCTACGGCGCGCTCTACGGTGGCGCCGGCGATTCCCGCTGGCACGAGTGCGGGCATGGCACCGCGTTCCGCACCAAGTGGCTCAACGACGTCGTCTACTACATCGCGTCGTTCATGCTGCTGCGCCAGCCCACCCTTTGGCGTTGGTCGCACGTGCGCCACCACACCGACACCATCGTGGTGGGGCGCGATCCCGAGATCATCTTCCCCCGTCCCTCGTCGCTGCACGCTGTGCTTGGCGTGTTCGTGCCGGTGCTGAACGTCCCCAGGGCTATGTGGCGCACCCTCAAGCACGCCACGGGCCGCATAGACGACGACGCCCGGGACTTCATCCCCGAAGACGAGCTGGGCAAGCTCAGGTGGGAGTCGCGCGCCTACCTCGCCATCCTGGCCGGCACCGCTGGGTGGTGCGTCGCCATCGGCTCGATCGTGCCGGCGCTGTACATCGGGCTGCCGACGGTCTACGGGGCCTGGCTCATGGTGTTCTTCGCGGTCACACAGCATGCGGGCCTGCGAGAGGACGTGCTCGATCATCGCCGCAACTCCCGCACAGTGTACATGAACCCGTTCTTGAGGTTCCTGTACTCCAACATGAACTACCACGTGGAGCACCACATCTTTCCGACGGTGCCCTACTACGCGCTGCCGGCGCTCCACGCCGAGATCAAGGCGTATCTGGCGCCGCCTGATCCCTCCACGCTGGCCGCCTACCGGCGGATCCTCGCGACGCTGCGCCGCCAGTGGCGCGACCCGTCCTTTGACGAGCCCCGCCCCGACGTGCCCGAGGTCGCCGGCGAGGAGCGGTCGTTCGTCGACACGGGTGTCATCGCGTGGGCCGGCGAGGTGCACGACGGCCTGGTCGATCTGGGTGCCGCAGAGGGTCTGAGCCCTGGATCGGCTCGACGGGTGGACTCCGGCGACGCCACCTACGCGCTGTACCGCCTCGATCCCGCTGATTCTCCCGATGGCGACCCGAGCTGCGAGTTCGTGCTCAGTGACGGGCTGTGCACCCACGGCCGGGCCCACCTGGCAGATGGGGCAGTGCTCGACGGCCTCATCGAGTGCCCCAAGCACAACGGCTGCTTCGATCTGCGCACCGGGGAGGCGCTGCGTTTCCCGGCCACCGAGCCGATCGCTCTCTATGACGTGGCCCTCCGCAACGGCCGGGTAGTGTCGCGACTCGCGCCGCGGGAGGTCGACACGCGATGAGCGAGCCGGATGCCGGAGCGGTGACGCAGGGGAACATTGTCTCTGCGGGAGGTCGACACGCGATGAGCGAGCCAGATCCTGGAGCGGTGGCGCCATCGGACCTGCCTGACGTCGGGGGTGTCGCCTCATGAGCGAGCCGGTTCGTATCGGGCTGCTGGGCTGCGGACGCATCGGCTCCATGCACGCCGAGTTGATCGCCCAGCGCGTTCCCGGAGCCGCTCTCGCGGCGGTGCACGACGTGGTCGACGATGCCGCGGCCTCCCTGGCCGACTCGTTCGGGGCCAGGCACGCCTCGAACGCGGCCGAGCTGGTCGAGGCCGACGACGTGGACGCGGTAGCAATCTGCAGCTCCACCGACACCCACATCGACCTGCTGGAGCTGGTTGCGGCCGCGGGCAAGCCTGCCTTCGTCGAGAAGCCGCTGTCTCTGGACCTGGCCGAGGTGGACCGGGGCATCGCCGCGGCCACCGAGGCTCAGATCGCGGTGCAGGTCGGCTTCAACCGGCGCTTCGACGCGGCCCACCGCCATGTGCGGGACCGGGTCGCCGCCGGTGACGTGGGCGACGTGCACCTGGTGCGCATCTCCAGCCGCGACCCGGATCCGCCTCCGGTCGCCTACATCGAGGTGTCGGGCGGGATCTTCTGCGACATGACGATCCACGATTTCGACATGGCCCGCTTCGTCACGGGCAGCGACGCGGTGGAGGTGTACGGCACCGGGGCGGTGCGAGTTGATCCGGCCATCGGAGCGGCCGGCGACCTCGACACCGCAGTGGTGGTGGTGACCCATGCCAACGGCGCCATCACGACCATCGACAACAGCCGCCGGGCTGTGTATGGCTACGACCAGCGGCTGGAGGCATTCGGCTCGGGCGGGATGGCGTGCTCGCAGAACCCGCCCGCGGCAACGGCGCTCTACTGGGGAGCGGAGGGCTCCCACGGGCCGCCGCTGCCTTACTTCTTCCTGGAGAGATACACCGCGTCGTACCTGACCGAGTGGGACGCCTTCGTGGCCATGGTCCACGGCGAACCGTCGCCGGTGAGTCTGGCCGACGGGAGGGCCCCGCTGGTGATGGGCCTGGCCGCGTGGGCTTCGATCCGGGAGGGCCGCCCGGTGCCCATCTCAGAGATCAGCTGACGGGCGATGCGACCCGCCTGCCCCCGCCGAGCGAATTGGCAGTGTGTCGCAAGGTATGCGAGCCACCGAGACTCTGGCCCAAGCGGCTGATCGGGTCGGGGCGAAGCTGATCCTGGTGTCCACCGACTGGGTGTTCGACGGCACCCAGTCCGGTGCCAACGAGTACACCCCGCCCAATCCGGTGAACCTCTACGGGGTGCTCAAGATGGCCAGCGAACAGGCCGCGATGCTTAGTACTGGCCGGGCCGCGGTGGCCCGGGTGTCGGCGGTCAGCGGCATGCACTGGATGCGGGACTCGACGCCCCGGGTGCAGGACGGCGGGTTCGGCTACTTCGTCACCTCGATCGTCGAGGCGCTGGCGGCTGGCCAGCGCCTCGGGGTGTGGGAGGCCGACGACATCAACATGGTGGCCACCCCGTCGCTGGCCAGCGAGTGCGGCGAGGTGATGTGGCGCATCGCGGCCGACGAGTCCGCCGCGGGGGTCTTCCACTGCTGCGGGGCCGAGTCGACTGGTCGAATGGAGCTGGCCCGCGTCGCCTGTGATGTCTTCGATCTCGACCCGTCGTTGCTGAGCACGACCGCCCCCAACCGCTCGGCTGCGGGCGCGGTGGGCGAGTTCCCGATCCCGTACGACACCAGTCTCACCGTGCGGCGCACTAGGGAAGTCCTCGGGTACGAGCCGCCCGGCATCCGGGAGCTGCTGATCCGGTTCCGCCGGGAGCGGGCCACTGGAACGCTCGCCGTCGCGTGAGCAAGGAGGCATCACGATGACCAGTTCGTCCCTGCTGCGGCCCGCTGACGGGCCGGGCCGGATCCTGCACGTCACCCCCGAGTCCGCCGGTTGGGACCACGTCGAGTTCGGGGTGGTCGAGGTGGCCCCGGGCGCGCCGTGGTCGGGCATCGCAGCCGACCGCGAGACGGCGATAGTGCTGCTGGCCGGCGAGGGACGGGTGGTCGTGGGCGACGGCGACATGGAGGTCGAGCTGAGCCGAGCCTCGGTGTTCACCGAGATGGCGCGGATCGTGTACCTGCCTCCCGGCACCCCCTACCGGATCGAGTCGGAGGCCGGGCTGCAGGCGTCGGTCGGCTCGGCTCCCGCCGAGGGCCGCTACCCGGTGCGGGTCTTCGAGCCGTACGAGATGCGCACCGAGATCCGCGGCGGCGGCCAGGCCTACCGGCAGGTGGTCCACTCGCTGGCCCATCCGCTGCCCGCGGAGCGCCTGATCCTCTACGAGGTGTACGTGCCTCGGGGCACCTGGTCGGGCTGGCCCCCGCACTGCCACGACGGCCGCGACGGCTCGCCCTACCTGGAGGAGGTGTACTACTTCCGTCTCGACCGCCCCGAGGGCTACGCCATCCACCGCAACTGGCGCCACGACGAGTCCTACGACGACGCCATGGTGGTGACCGACGGCGATGTGGCGCTCGTTCCCAAGGGCTACCACACCTCGGTCGCCTGCCCCGGCTCCAACATGTACTTCCTGAACTATCTCGCGGGTGAGCTGCAGGACGACGATCGCCGCACGCCGCCGTGTTTCATGGCCGAGCACACCTGGATAGAAGCCGACTGGAAGGCGGGGGAGTGGGGTCTGCCCGTGGTGACTCCGGACGGTCCGGGAGCGCGGCTGTGAGCCCTGGTCTGGCTGTCGGTGGCTCCGCATGGTCCGGGAGCGCGGCTGTGAGCTCCGGTCTGGCTGTCGGTGGCTCCGCATGGTCCGGGAGTGCGGCTGTGAGCCCTGGTCTGGCTGTCGGTGGCGGGAGTGCGATCATGGGCCCGAACGGCGTAACGGACGGTGGGGGGTTGCGGTGAGCCTGGACGGCATCTCCGATGGCGGGCGCTTCGCGGTGCTGGCCATTGATCACCGGGACTCCCTTAGGGCCGTGCTGGCCCCTGGCGACCCGGACTCGGTCAGCGCCGATGACATCACCGATCTCAAGCGTGAGCTGGTGGGCACCCTGGCCAGGGGAGCCACGGGTGTCATGCTCGAGCCCGAGTACGCGATCCCGCAGCTCCTCGACGGCACGCTGCCCGACGGAGTGGGATTCACCGCAGCTCTGGAGGCTCAGGGTTACGCGGCCGATCCCGAGGCTTCGGCCACGAAGATTCTGGACGGCTGGTCGGTGGAGGCCGCAGCCGCCTGCGGGGCCTCCGCGGCGAAGCTGCTGGTCTTCTACCGACCCGACCGGGCCCACGCCGCAGCCCAGGAACAGGTGGCGGCCGAGACTCTCGCCGGGTGCCGCCGTGTGGGGATCCCGCTGGTGTTGGAGCCGCTGTTCTACGGGCTCGACGACCCCGGCGTCCGCCGGGATCTGGTGATCGAGACCGTGGAGCGCTTTGCGGCCATGGACCCCCATCTGCTCAAGCTGCCGTTCCCGGTGGACCCGGCCCACGAGCCTGATCGCCGAGTGTGGGCGGGCGCCTGCTCGGAGATCAGCGAGCGGTGCCCCATGCCCTGGACGCTGCTCTCGGGCGGAGGCTCCTACCAGTCCTACCGCGACCAGGTGGCGACAGCCGTCTCGGAGGGCTGCTCCGGGTTCATGGCCGGTCGAGCCCTCTGGGGCGAGGCCGTCCTCGCTCCGCCGGCCGACCGGGCCAGGATCATCGCGGAGGTGGTAGCCCCGCGCCTGGCCGAGCTGCGGAGCTTCCTGTGAGCCGCCCGGCCTGATAGCTCGCCACCCTGGTATCGCGGCGCGCCCCGGCTGGACTGGTGCAGCCTCCTAGAGTTCCCGCCCGTGATCACTGGATCGGAGCGGCTGGACGGCGGCCGCGCCGCGGTTCGAGTCGCGGTGGGGATGAAGGCCGCGCTGGCTCTGGCGTTCGTGGTGGCGCTGGCCGTGCCACTGGACCATCTCGCAGACAAGGGCATGGCTTTGCGGTTCCCGCTGTTCATGCTGTCGACGGTGGTGGTGCCCCTGGCATGGCGGTGGCGGCGCTTCTCGCCCTATCCGGCCGCGGCCGATACTCTGCTGGTGGCGCCGTTCCTGGCGGACACGCTCGCCAATGTTGCTGGGTTCTACGTAGCGTTCAGTGCCACCGACGACGTGGTCCACGCGCTCAGCGGGTTGCTGGTGGTGCTGGCCTTCCACGCGTGGCGTTTCCGCCGGCTCGGCGGCGGGGGAGGGTCGCGTGGGGACTGGTGGCTGCTCGGCGCCGGCATCGGGGCCCTTGCCATCGTCGGTTGGGAGGTGACCGAGTGGGCTGTGGTCGAGGCCGGTTTCGATTTCGGGATCCCGCTCACGTACGGCGACACGGTGGGCGATCTGGCCACCTCCACGTCGGGCGGGATGGTGGGATCCTGGCTCGGGGTCCGCTTGCTGGGACCCCGCGTTCAGCCGGAGCGGCGTGAGCGCGGCGCGCGGCCTTGAGCTGGGCCTTGAGACGTAGGGTTGCGGTCGTGAGCACCGGAGCGGAACGCCTGGACGCAAGACGCTGGGCGGTTGGGGCCGCCATGGGAATGAAAGCGGCCCTGGCGCTGGCGTTCGTGGTGGCGCTGACGGTGCCGCTAGAGCAGCTCGAGGGCAAGGGCATGGGCTTCCGGTTCCCGCTGTTCATGTTGTCGGCCGCGGTGGTGCCGCTGGTGTGGCGGCGGCGCTTCTCGCCGTATCCGGCCACCGCGGACGTGCTGGTGGTGGCGCCGTTCCTGCTGGACACGCTGGGCAACCTGGTCGGCCTCTATGACTCCTACGACGCCACCGACGATGTGCTGCACACCCTCAACTGGGTGCTGCTGGTGGCTGCGTTCCACGCCTGGCGCTTCCGCCGAGGCTCTAGCGCGGGCGCGATGTCCCAGTTCGACGCCTGGTTGTTGGGGGCGGGCATAGGCGCGCTGGCCATCGTCGGCTGGGAGATCGCAGAGTGGATCGTGGCCGAGACCGGCGCCGGCGGGGGCCTCGCGCTCACCTACGGTGACACTGTCGGCGACCTGGCCCTGTCCACCGCCGGAGGCATGGTCGGATCCTGGCTCGGCGTGCGCTACCTAGGCGCAAGACACCACAGCCGTTAGGCAACGGTTGCGGTGTGGATGAGCACTCAGCGCTACTAGGCGAGGGTGAACAGCGGCTCGGTCTGATGGGCTGTCGCCGATGGGCCATGAGCCGGGTCGGTTCGGTCTGGTGCCGCCCGGGCGATGGAGCCTGCCCCGCGGTGCTTGGCTGCCCGCGGGGGCGGGGGTCCGTGGACTGAGGGCGGGTCGGGGGCGTGGGCGGGTCCGTAGCGGATCCGCTCAGGCGGTGCGATGGTGTAGAGCCCCCGGCCGTCGGGCACGACCCGCCAGCTGTGGTGGTGCACCTTCTGGTGGCAGGCCCAGCACAACAGCATCATGTTGTCAATGTCAGTCGTGCCGCCTTCCGATACCGGTCTGATGTGATGGCCCTGGCATATCCACATGTCGGCACCACAGCCCGCGCAGGCCCCATAGAGAGCCCGCAGCGCGCTCATCTGAGCCTTGGTGGCCAACCGTTTGGCATGGCTGTGCCACAAAGGCAAGCCCTCACCGCTGAACACCACCCCCTTGATCCGGGCGCCGCAGAAATACTCCTCAAGCACACTCGCGGGGATCACCCCACCCCCAGCGATCTCAGCGAACGCCGCGGTGCCATCGGCGCTGAGATGCTGCACGATCGTGATGTCAGCCGACGGCCGGCTCACACCCCCACCCTTGTCGCCACCGTCGCCAATTCCGCCGGTCTGGCTCAATCCCGCGCTCTCAGGCGGGTTCACCGCATCGCTCGCGCCGCTGGCCGGGCTCGTCTTGCCGCTGGTGTCGCTGCTTGTGGCGGTTTGGCTCGTCTTGCCGCTGGTGTCGCTGCTTGTGGCGGTTTGGCTCGTCTTGCCGCTGGTGTCGCTGCTCGCGCCGCTGGCCGGGCTCGTCTTGCCGCTGGTGTCGCTGCTTGTGGCGGTTTGGCTCACGCCGCCTAGATCCTGCTTCGAGGCGCCGTCACGCTTGCGCACGCCATGTCCGTCATTGGCGCCGGCGCCGGCACGGCCGCGTCCACCGGGTGTCGCGCTTCCGGACTTGGAGTAGATGCTTCCGTGCTCGGTCAAAGTGTCCAGCGAGTCGGCCAGGCGCTGGTTGAGGCTGCGCTTCTGCCCGCCAGAGCTGTGCAGGTCCACACGGCGCAGCCGCTCAGCCTCCAACAAGAACCGCTTGCGCACCTTGGCCCCCGTCACCGGGTCCAGCTCTCCCCGCAGATGCACCATCCCGTCGTCGCCGTCCCAGACGCTCAAACGGCGCTGAGCCCGCTGGCGCCGATACTCACCCTCGCCGCCGTCGGCTTGACGCTTGATTGCCCAGCGGCCGGCCTCGCGGCCGAACTGCTCGACAGACATCTCCGCGGCCTTGTCCAACAACTCCGCGTCGCCGTTGACCTGGCCGGCGCTAGTCTTCGCCGAAGCCCTCGCCAGCGTCTTGGCGTTGGCAACAGAAACCTGGCCGGTCTCCACCGCGTCGCGCACCGCGGGCATTGACTTCAGGCTCCGCGCGGTCTGGACCTGCCCCGCCGCGTCTCGCCGCGACAGGCCCGCGGACCGCGCCAGCACCCCGACACCCGAATCGCCGTGACGCTCCCGGGCTGCGATCAAGACCGCGGCATCGGCCTGCAACACCGACACCTGAGCACCCAGAGCCTTCGACCCGGCCAGCACCTCGCGCACATCCGCAATCGGAGTGGAGGGATCGTTGACTAGCCGGATCAGCTCTGCGAGACCCTCCCGCACCTGATCCCGCACCCGTCGTGCTGTCAAGATACCCATGAACACATCATGCCACAGGGGTGTGACAACTATCAAGCTTTTTCAATAAATATCATGTCTGATCCGTAATTGATCGGCCGTGAGGCCGGAGGGAAGCGGGCGTTAGTGCGGGTACGCCGAATGCAAGAAGCGGCCTCCGTCTGTGCCGCTCCTTACCGGGACACCCGTCGCGGTCACTCGATCGGCAGCGTCTGGTCGTCGTGGCTGAAATAGAGCGTCGCCGGTGCGAGAGCCTTCAGGCGGGCGATCGACGACCGTGCGAGCGGTTGCGCCGAGTCGTCGCAGTCCGGCACCGGTTCTGGCGCCGCGAAGTCCCGAGCGCGGTAGCAAGCCTGTCCGACGATGACGGCACGGCCGTCCGTGGCTTCGACGACAACCGACTGGTGGCCTGGCGTGTGCCCCGGTGTGGCCAGAACCTGAACGCCGGCCGCGATCTCGGCATCACCGTCCACCAACTGCACGTCACCGTCAGGGATCCACTCCGGCACCGTGTACCCCGGAGCGCTCGCCGCTATCAGCTCGGTTCGCTGCACGAAGGTCGGTGCGGCGAAGCGGCGCGCCTGACCGCAATGGTCGAAATGGAGGTGGGTGAGGACGAGCGACTGAACCCGCTTCATTTCCACACCGCACGAGGCCAGTGCGTCTCCAATATCGACGTTCTGGGGCGCGTAGAGCTGGTCGATCATCTCACTGCCGCTTCCGATCCCGGCGTCCACGGCGATGGAGCCGTCGGGGTGATGGATCACGAAGCTGCGCACGTCGAAGGAGTCGCCGATGGCATCGCCATACCAGTCGGGAACCCGCGTCATGTGCCCCATCGCAACGATGTCGATGCGTGGTAGATGCTCCAGGGCCCGGTCGGTCACTGCGAGCCATCCTGCCCGCCGCCGGCAGCCGCGGCATTGATCCGGAATCCGAGGGCCCTCTCAAGGTTCGACAAGTAGTCGGCGAAGGCCTGCCGGCCCGTCGCAGTTCCCTGCACCCAGGTGCGGGGCTTGGCGCCCTGGAACTCTTTGGTGATAGCCAGATACCCCGCGGCCTCGAGCTTGCGCAGATGGATGGTCAGGTTGCCGCCGGTCAATCCCAGAGTCTGCTGGATGAAGCCGTAGGCCAATCGGTCGGCCTCCGGAACCGAGATCAACAGCGTCATCATGCGCAGCCGCGTCGGCTGATGGATCGTCTCGTCGAGGACGATTTCCTCGCCAGCCGGTAGGGGAGGCCCGTCCATGGACTTCTCGCCGGTCATTGGGGCTTCGTCGTTCACCATTCGCCGGTCTTGTGGACCCACGCGAAGCCGACGGCGGTCATCGCCAGCATCACCGACCCCGACACCGCCAGGGCCACGTCCCCGAGGAGGTATTCCGGGATGTAGAACGCGGCCGCGAAGCCCAGTCCCAACACCGCGATCATGGGACGGTGCATGATGCCGAACAGGACATACCCGAGCGCCGCCATGCCGACCCAGAGTCGCGGGGAATTCTCGGCATTGTCGGCGTTCAACAACCCTGCCGCGCCCGCGAGGAGGAACGAGGCCACCACAAGGGTGACCCAGAAGAGGCACACCCGGATCCCCGCACGGCGGGCCGCTTCGCTTGCCGCGATTCTGCGGCTCGCCCGGTGACCGATGAAGCCGCTACTCACCCCACCCACCGGGCCGAGGACAGCCCACAACCAGCCTGATACCCCCGGCCTGCTCTCGGCGAACTCAGTGGCGAACGTCTCGATGGCGTACTGGGAGAGCCACCCCACTGAGGCGATCACGCCCCACAGCAGCATGATCGCGGTGCTCCCAGCCAGGTACATCGAGCTTCGGGCATCGTCCATGGTGGTGTGGATGGCCTGCCAGCCCTCCTCTGCCGTGAGCTTGTTGACGCCTGTGTCGAATTCCTTCACTTGACTACTCCCGAGGTTGGCCGTCTCCGACTAAGTTTGTATCACAAACTAGTTTATACGGACAACACAGTCTGTCAAGCGCTCGCGCCGGATTCGCCGGATGCGTTACGGAACGGTGCGTCAGTAGCCGAGGGTCAAGTCGACCAGGCCCAAGAACTCCTCGCCGGCCAGCCAGCGCCGCACGTTCTCGCGCACCCGGTTGGTGATCAACGGCAGGCCCATCTCGCGGGTGTTGCCGATGTGGGGCGTGATGACGCAGTTCGCCAGACCCCACAGCTCCGAGCTGTCCGGCAGCGGCTCGGGGTCGGTCACGTCCAGCACCGCCCCGGCAATGGCTCCCGACCGCAGCGCTGCCCCCAGAGCGCGGTGGTCGACATGGCCGCCGCGAGCCACGTTCACCAGCCAGCACTGCGGCCCCATGGACTCCAGCAGGGCCGCGTCCACCACGTGTTGGGTCTCCGCGGTGAGCGCCAGCGCCACCACTACCGCATCGGCACCCGCCACCGCCTCATGCACCCGGGCGAGGGTCAGCGTGCGCGCCGCTCCGGCGACCGGCTCGTCAGAGCGCCGGACCACCGTCACATCGCAGCCCCACGGCTCCAGCAGCCGAAGCAGCGAGCGGGTGATACCGCCCCCGCCGAGCACGGTGATTCTCGCTCCCAGCAAGTTTCGCCCTGTCTCCGCGCACCACGACTGGGCCGCGGCGAACAGGTGGAAGTCGCGCAGGCCCATCAGCAGCGCGGCCATGACCCACTCCGCCACCGGGTCGGCGTACACGCCCTTGGCGCAGGCCCACACCAGGCGTTCGTCCAAGTAGTCAAGGAAGGGCTCGATACCCGCGTAGGGGAGTTGCACCCACTCCACTGCCGGGAGCGAGGCGATCACCTCGGGGTACAGATGGTTGGCGTACGGGTCGGCCCAGACCAGGGCCCCAGCCTCGGCCAGGTCAGCGGCCGACACCGCCACCTCGCCGCCGGCATCGCGCACCGCGGCCACGAAGGCGCCGTGCATCACGGGCCGGGTGTCTGGCGCCACCGCGACAAGCTGGCTCACCGCGCTCCCCGGGATCAGGCGACCGCCGAGATCGGCTCGGCTGCGGAGGCTGGTGGGACCCGGCTCATGATCGGCTCGGCTGCGGAGGCTGGTGGGACCCGGCTCATGATCGGCTCGGCTGCGGAGGCTGGTGGGACCCGGCTCATGATCGGCTCGGCTGCGGAGGCTGGTGGGACCCGGCTCACGGGTCCGGCTGCGGGCGTCGTTGGCAGGGTCCGGCTCACGGCGGCCCGAACTGGCGGTCTCCGGCGTCGCCGAGGCCCGGCAGGATGAACCCGTTGTCGTCGAGCGACTCGTCGACGGCGGCCACGCAGACGGCGTCGGCCACCCCGGAGGCCCGTACCCGCTCGATCCCCTCGGGCGCCGCAATCACGCACACCACAGTCACCCGGCTCGCTCCCGCCGCCCGCAGCAGCTCGCAGGCGTGCACGCACGATCCTCCGGTGGCCAACATCGGATCCAGGACCAGCGTGTCGCGGCCCTCAAGATCTTCGGGCAGAGTGCTCGCATACTCCCGCGCCACCAGTGTGCTCTCATTGCGCCTGAGCCCCACGAAGGCGACCTGCACGTCGCCGAGCAGTTCCAGCGCGGCGTCGAGCATCCCCAAGCCTGCCCGCAGCACCGGCACAACCACCGGCGGGCGCTCGAAGCGCGCTCCGGTGGCGGGGCCCATGGGCGTGGTCACGTTGACGGGCACGAGCGGAGCCTGCCGCATAGCCTCGTACACCAGGATCGAGCTCAGGTCCCGCAGCAGCCGCCTGAACTCGTGGTTCGGGGTAGAAGCGTCGCGCAGGCGCGTCACCCGCTCGGCCACCAGAGCATTGTCGACCACGTGGATCTCGGTCACGGCCTTCTCGCCACCTCGATGCGCCCGCCCTCACCGTAGATTGCCGCAGCCAGCGACTGCACATCCTCGGGGGTCAAGCGGGCCAGCTCCAGGAGACGGCGCTGCTGGGTGAGCACGTTCTCGTCGCCGACGTGGGGCCGGGACAACAGCGCGCTGAGCAGGTGGGCGTTGGATGACCTGGCGAAGTCGGTCACCAGAATGGCTCTGGCTTGCGCGAACTCATCGGGAGTCAGCCCGTTGGCAGCCACATCGGCGAGGATGTCCAGGACCGTGGAGTAGATCTCGTCGTACCGGCTCGGATCGAGTGTGGCGTACACCACCGAGTCGAAGAACTGGCTGGGGGCGGTGTTGCCATCGACCGCGGCCCCCGCGACGTAGGAGGCGCCCAGCTCCTCGCGGATCGTTAGGAACAGACGCTCGCTCAGCGCGGTGGTCAGCACGTCGGCCGCCACCGCCCTCAGCGGGGTCACCTCTATGTGGGCCTCCTGGTAGATCTCCAGCACCGCGCTCTCGCCCTCGCCGACCTTCACCTGCCGCTGCACCAGCCCAGCTGGCATGGGCGGCCGGCGGTTGACGTAGGTGTCGGCCTCGCCTGCGGGAAGCGTGCCGATGTAATGGCGGGCCAGACCCTCGATCACCGACACGTCAATGTGCCCGACGACGGCCACCACCAGGTCGTCAACTGAGCCGAGACGGCTCTGGTACATGGAGAGCAGCCGCTGCGGGGTGAGCGACTCGAGTTCGTCGAGGCTGGCGACGAACCGGTGCCAGGTGTTGCCGCAGCGGGCCTCGAGGTAAGCGATGGCCGCCTGCCAACGGGGGTCGCGCTCGGCCCGCTCCACCATCGTCTCGGCTGCGTGGATGGCGTCGTCGTAGGCCTGGTCGTCCACCCGGGGTGCGGTCACCAGCAGGTGGATGAGCTGGAACATGGTCTCGACGTCCTTGGTGCCGGCCCCTCCAGAGAAGCCCTCGACCGTCTCGCCTATGAAGGCACTCAGCGACACGGTGCGATCCTCGAGGAAGCGGTTCAGCTCCGATCGCGACAGGTCGCCCAAGCCGCTGCCCTGCACCGCGTCGGTGGCGATAGCCGACAGGGCCCGGTCGCCGGGCTCCAGCAGCGACCAGCCTCCGAGGGATTGGGCCTGGAGATGGACCACGCCCTCGACGATGTCGGAGGGCGCGAACATGACCCGCGCCCCGTTGGCGAACTCCCACTCGTATCCGCCTTCGAAAAGGTCGAAAGATCCCTCCGAGACCGGGTTCGCGGGCTCCGGAAGAGCCATCAGCTCGTCCATGACGGTCTCTTCCACCGGGAGAGGCCCGGGAGCGGCCGCAGCCAGGGCGGCGTCGAGCTCGGCTACCGTCGGCACGGCAGACGGGTCGGGGCCGACCGCGATGGCCAACAACCCGCCCCGTTCCATCTGCCAGCGGAAGTGTTCGGTCAGCTCCTCGGGCGTGAGCCCAGCCAGCAGCGCGGCGGTCCGCGCCACCGACCTCTCGGCGGCGTCGATGTCGGCCCCGTAGAAGAAGTGCTGCTGGTAGAGGCCAGCCCACTGATTGTCCTGGGTTGTTGGGGCGCTGTCGAGCTGGAACTGCAGGAACACATAGATCTGGCTGACGGCCCGTTGCAGGTCGCCGGGGGTGAAGCCGTGCTCCTGTGCGGTCAGGAGCACCGAGAGGTAGTCGCTGGAGGCGGTGTCGAGGTTGTCGCCCTGCCAGTTCGTTCCGTAGTACCTCAGCCCGCGGTTGTGGGTGAATGTTGAGAATCGCGGCGGGTCGACCTGGCTCAGCTCGCCCCGATGGTAGGCGTCGTTGAGGCGGTTCTGGATCATCACCTCGATGAGGAATTCCATCGTGACGAGCCGGTCCCCGCCGACAGTGCTGACATCGTGGGGAGCGATGGGTATGTCCAGCGAGATGAAGGTGATGCCCTGCCTCGGGTCGGTGACCACATGGCTCGAGGACGCGGCTGGAGCTATGTCCACGCTGGGAGGCTGGCGCCCTTCGCCCGACGGCAGCGGCCCGAAGTGCCCTTCGACCAGGGCCTTGAGATCCTGCACGGGCAGGTCGCCCACCACCACCACAGCCATGTTGGAGGGGACGTACCACTTGTCGTAGAAGGCTCGCAGCATCTCCGGCGTCATCGAGCTCACGGTGTCGATGGTGCCTACTGGGTCGCGTCCCGCATATGGGGTGCCCTGGGTGTAGATCCGGTCGAATTCGGAGCTGATGTAGCCGTTGACGCTCTCGCGGCCGAGGCGCATCTCGTCGAGGACGATGCCCCGCTCGGATTCGACCGCGTCAGCCTCGAAGGTGGCCGTGCTGGCCATCTGGGACAGGGCATGGAACACCAAGGGCGCCTTGTGGGGTGCGTCGAGACGCGCTGCAATCTGGTAGACGGTCTCGTCTTGGCCCACGTGGGCGTTGATATCGGGTCCCAACTCCACCCCGATCTCCCGCAGCGCCGCTCCCAGAGAGCTGCCGGGGTAGTCCTCGGTGCCCCTGAAGAGCAGGTGCTCGATGAAGTGCCCGATGCCGGCCTGCTCGTCGGTCTCGTCGACCGACCCGACGTTGACGAGCAGCCGCACTGCGAGGTTCTTGCCCGGACTGTCGTTGTGCCGCAGGTAGTAGGTGAGGCCGTTGTCGAGGGTGCCGGTGGCGACGTCGGGGTCGACCGGCAGCCGGGTGGGGTCTTGGGCGGGCTCGTAGACCGTCGCTACGGGCCAGGTCAGGCCCACCCGCCGGAGTGTCCGGGCCAGGAACGTGGCCATCTGGGCCCGGCTGACGTTGTCTTGGGGGCAGTAGCGGGCCGGATCTATTCCGCATCCCGCAGTGACCCCCCACCCGGCGAGCCGGTCGATGGCCTCGGCGAAGGGGTGTTCCCCGTTGACATCGACGAACCATGCCCTCTCGGCCGGGGGCAGGTTGAAGGCTAGGACCATGATCGCGGCCGTCTCGCCGCGATCGACGGGATCGTCAGGACAGAACTGCAGTGGCTCCGTCTGGCACCCCATGACGATTCCCAGTCCAGCCAGGCGCTCCGCGTGCGGGGCCCACCAGGCACTTGCGTCGACATCGGCGAAACGTGACGAGCTGATAGCGGGCGGGTCGGCGCGGTCGAGGACCCTGACCAGCCAGACCGCCATCTCCCAGCGCAATAGCGGATCTCCCGGGCAGAGTTCGTCGCTGTCGACGCAGCCGGTGCCCGCGAATACGTCCACCCCCGTTTCGACCCCGAATTTCGTCAGAGCATCGACGGAAGGCTGGTGGATGCCGGCGTGCTGGTTCTGCGCCGGTGTCGTTTGGGCGGCTGCGCCGGGCGCATAGGCGAGGATCGAGGCCACCACCGCAACGACGGCTAGCACGGTGACGCGATGGCGGGCCAAGGTCATGGCTCGGTCTCCTGGGATCGGAAGTGGAAGTGGTTTGCTATCCGGCTTGGAGGCCGGACAATCGAGTGGGCAGCGTAACAACCCCTCAGTTGAACCATGATGGGCCGCTGAACCATGATGGACCGCGGGTGTGGCAACTTCGGTGGCCGGGCGCTCGTCGGCGCTTCAGACAGGGGGCTCGCTCTGGGCTGCTTCCAGCGGAGCATATCCGGGCTTGATGATTCCCTCGATTATCTGGAGCCGCTCCCGGAATGGCAGGAAGCTCGACTTCATCGCATTGACCGTCAGCCACCGCAGCCGGGCCCAGTCGTAGCCGAACGCGTCGGCGAGAGCGGCCATTTCCGAGGTCATGGACACGTTCGACATGAGCCGGTTGTCGGTGTTGACCGTCACCCGGAAGCGCAGCTGTACCAGGGTGTCGATCGGGTGGTCGGCCACCGAGGCGACCACCCCGGTGTTGACGTTGGAGGTGGGGCACACCTCCAACGGGATGCGGCGGTCCCTGATGTAGTGGGCCAGCCGGCCCGGGGAGCGGTTCCCGTCGGCGTCGGTGACGATGTCCTCGACGATGCGTATGCCGTGCCCGAGGCGCTCGGCGCCACAGAACTGCAGGGCCTTCCAGATGGAGCGGGGCCCGTACGCCTCGCCGGCATGAATGGTGATGTGGAAGTTCTCCCGCTGGCAGTACTGGAAGGCCTCCAGGTGGTCGTCAGGCGGGAAGCCGTCCTCGGGCCCGGCTATGTCGAAGGCCACCACGCCCCGGTCCCTCCAGCGGACCGCGGCCTCGGCTACTTCGACCGACCGATGCAGATGGCGCATGGCGCTGCAGATGGCCCGGATAGTGAGCGCGGTGCCGCCGCTGCCCTGCGAGAAGCCCTCGAGCACCGCCTCGATGGCGTCGTCGAGCGCGAGCCCCTGCTCGACGTGCAGCTCGGGGGCGAAGCGGATCTCGGCGTAAACCACGCCGTCGGCCGCCAGATCCTGGGCGCACTCCCGGGCCACCCGCGCGATCGAGTCGGCGGTCTGCATCACGCCGACGGTGTGGGCGAACGTCTCGAGGTACAGCGTCAGGTCCTTGCGGTTGGCGCCGCGCTGCATCCAGGCGGCCAGCCGCTCAGGGTCGGTGGTCGGCAGGTCGCGGTAGCCGGTCTCTTCGGCCAGCTCGACGATCGTGGATGCTCGCAGGCCGCCGTCGAGGTGGTCGTGGAGGACGACTTTGGGGGCGCGGCGGACGCGCTCGACGGTGGGAGGTCCGACCTCCACGGCGTTCAAGGGATTCGGGATGCCTCAGGGTAGCCTTATGGTCCTGATGACCCTTTCTGATCCGCTTGTCGACATCCCGCTGCTGACATCCGACGATCTTGAGCCCGACGGGGCCGGCTCCGCGACGTTCGCCGACCTCGGGTTGTGCGACGAGATCGTCGTCGCTCTGGCGGCTCGTGGCATCACCGCTCCGTTCCCGATCCAGACGCTCACCATCCCCGACGTGCTGGCCGGCCGCGACGTCTGCGGCAAAGCCAAGACGGGCTCGGGCAAGACTCTCGCCTTCGGTCTGCCCGTGCTGCAGCGGATGCCCGAATCGAAGCCCGGCGCGCCCGCTGGCCTGGTGCTTGCCCCCACCCGAGAGCTGGCCAACCAGATCTGCGACGAGCTGGTGGCGCCTGCGGCCGCGGTGCGCCGGAGCGTGCTGGCCGTGTACGGCGGCGCCCCGATCGAGAAGCAGATCGCCCGTCTCACCAAGGGCGTTGACCTCGTGGTGGCCACGCCGGGTCGGATGATCGACCTGCTCGACCGGGGCGTTGTGAGAGTCGGCGCGGTGCGCCATGTCGTGGTGGACGAGGCCGACCGGATGGCTGACATGGGCTTCTTGCCCCAGGTCGAGTGGATCTTGCGAAACGTCGAGAGCGGGCATCAGACTCTGCTGTTCTCGGCCACCCTCGACGGCGCGGTCGACTCGTTGATCAGGCGCTACCAGAGCGACCCGTCGATGCACTCGGTCGCTCCCCGCGAGATCACCGTCGCCGAGCTGGTCCATCGCTTCGTGGGCGTCCACAAGATGGACAAGGTGAAGGTCACGGCAGCCATAGCCAACTCGGTGGGGCGCACGCTGGTGTTCACCCGCACCAAGGTGGCCGCCGATCGGCTGGCCCGCGACCTGGTCCGCGAGAACGTGAAAGCCGCGCCCATTCACGGCGACCTGCGCCAGGCGGCCCGCGAGAAGTCCCTGCGCCAGTTCATTGCCGGCGAGCTGCCGGTGCTGGTGGCGACCGATGTGGCCGCCCGGGGGATCCACGTCGACGATGTGGACGTCGTGGTGCAGTTCGACCCGCCCGGGGAGCACAAGACCTACGTGCACCGGTCGGGCCGCACCGCCCGGGCCGGCGAGTCCGGCGTGGTGGTGACGCTGTCGCTGTGGGACGAGGAGCTCGACATTAAGAGGATCCAGCGGCGCCTCGAACTCGATGAGCCCATCGTCGAGATGTTCTCCAACGACGCCCGCCTGAGGGATCTCCTCGGCTGGGAGCGGGCCGGCTGAGCTCAATCCGGCATCCGCGCCGCCGGTGGCGGCGAGTGATCAGATCCTGTCCGGGCGGGGCCGGTGCGCGGTGTGAGCGCGATCCTGCTCTGGCGGGGCCCGTGCGCGGTGTGAGCGCGATCCTGCCCGGGCGGGGCCGGTGCGCGGTGTGGGCGCGATCCTGCCCGGGCGGGGCCGGTGCGCGGTGTGGGCGCGATCCTGCTCTAGACTGTTCAGCGACCTAGCGGTCAAGACATCACGAGCGGTTCGGCCTCCGGGCCGGGCCCGGCAACCTGGGACGGACACCCAAGGTGCCATCCCGTCTCCGGACGGGGATGTGGCGTCGGCCTAGCCGGCGCAACAAAGTGTCCTGCGGGAATAACCCGACGTCACTGGCCTCCGAAGTGTCCGGCCCTCCAAAGGACGTCCCCGGCGCGGGGCGTCCGGCGAGCGGATCACGAGGAGCGAGGGATGAGCGCAGGTTCCCACATCGAGTCTCCGACTCCCGCGGGCGGGCGAGCCGGGCCCGGGGGGCGATTCCCGGCCGGGCTGCCCGTGACCGGCGCCTGGCAGGCCGGCGACCCTGCCGGCGACCGCCAGTTCGTGACCGTCACCGATACCCGGCCCTTCGCGCTGGAGTGGGGCGGGAGCCTCGCTGAGGTGCGGGTGGCCTACGAGACGTGGGGTGAGCTCGATGCGCAGGCATCCAACGCCGTGCTCGTGTGCCACGCGCTGACCGGGGACTCCCATGCGGCCGGCGACAGCGGCCCCGAGCACCCCACCGCCGGCTGGTGGAGCGAGCTGATCGGTCCGGGCAAGGCGCTCGACACCGACCGCTACTTCGTGGTGTGCAGCAACGTGCTCGGAGGTTGCCAGGGGACCACCGGCCCGGCCGACTTCGACCCCGCCGCGGGGCGGCGCTACGGACCGCGCTTCCCGGTGGTGACCGTCCGCGACATGGTGCGGGTCCAGGCCCGGCTGGCCGACCATCTCGGGATCGGCTGCTGGCTGGCGGTGATCGGCGGCTCGATGGGTGGGATGCAGGTGCTGGAGTGGGCGGTCATGTACCCGCAGCGGGTGCGGTCGATCCTGCCGCTGGCCACCTGCGCCGCAGCCAGCGCGCTGCAGATCGCCTGGAGCGCGGTAGAGCGCCTGGCCATCGCCAACGACCCCGGCTGGTTCGACGGCGACTACTACGACAAGCCGGAGGGGCCCTGGATGGGCCTGGCCGTGGCCCGCCAGATCGCGCAGGTCACCTACCGGTCCGGCGAGTCCTTCGAGCGCCGGTTCGGGCGGCAGATGTACGACCCGGCCGGGGCCTTCGACCTGTGGGGCCGCTTCCAGATGGAGTCATACCTGGACCATCACGGCCAGAAGCTTGTCCGCCGCTTCGACGCCAACTCCTATGTGGTGCTCAACCGGTCGATGGACCTGCACGACATCGGGCGGGGTCGGGGCGGGACGGTGGCGGCGCTCGGCCGCGTCCGGGTGCCGGTGCTGACCGCGTCGATCACCAGCGATCGGCTCTACCCGCCGCATGAGCAGCAGGAGCTGCATGACGGGATCGTCGCGGGCGGCGGTGACTGCCGCCGCGTGATGCTGGAGAGCGATGAGGGCCACGACGGGTTCCTGCTCGAGCACGATCTGCTGCGCGATCCTGTCGCCAGCTTCCTCGAGGAGGTGTCCGATGCCTGAGGGCCCCCGCCGCGACCTGCACGCTCAGACCCGGGCCATCCGCGCCGGCCGGGCCGACAACCAGAACGCGCTGGCCCCGATCCTGTGGGCCACCTCGACGTTCACCGCCGACACCGTGTCGGAGGCCCACGACATGGCGATCGACACTCACTCGAGCCGGTTCTACACCCGCTACGGAAACCCGACGGTGAAGGCCTTCGAGGACACCGTGGCCGACCTCGAGGGAACCGAGTCGGCCCGGGCGTTCGCCTCGGGCATGGGCGCGCTGAGCGCCATCGTGCTCGGGCTGTGCTCGAGCGGCGATCACATCGTCGCCCAGCGCCAGCTGTACGCCGGCACGCAACTGCTGCTGCAGACGGCGTGCCCCCGCTTCGGCATCGGCGTGACGTTCGTGGACGGCACCGAGCCCGGCGCCTTCGCGGAGGCTGTCCTGCCCGGTCGCACGGTGCTGGTGATCGCCGAGACGCCCGCCAATCCGAAGCTGGCGGTCGTGGACCTGGCCGCCGTGGGCGCCATAGCCGGACCGATGACCGTGGTCGACTCGACGTTCGCCACCCCGCTGGCCCAGCGGCCTGCGGAGTACGGGGTTGATCTGGTGGTGCACTCGGCCACCAAGGCGATCGCGGGCCACAACGACGCCACCATCGGGGTGGTGGCCGGCAGCGAGGAGCTGCTGGCGTGGCTGTGGAACTACGCCGTGCTGCACGGCGCGGTGGCCTCCCCGTTCGACGCTCTCAACGCTCTGCGGGGTGTGCGCACCCTGGCTGTGCGGCTCCGGCAGCAGACCGAGACCGCCACCGCGCTGGCCGAGGCGTTGGAGGGCCACCCGATGGTGGAGGCCGTGCACTATCCGGGCCTCGCGTCTCATCCCCAGCACGAGCTGGCGGCTCGGCAGATGGACCTGGCCGGCGGTCTGGTCACCTTCGACCTCATCGGCGGCTACGAAGCCGGCCGGGCCTTCGTCGAGGAGGTCCGTGTGGTGCAGCTGGCCACCTCGCTGGGCGGGCCCGAGAGTATCGTCACCCATCCGGCGTCGACCACCCATGTGAGCCTGCTGCCGGAGGAGCTGGCGGCTGCGTGCATCGGCCAGGGGACGGTGCGGTTCTCGGCTGGCCTCGAGCACACTGACGACGTTGTGGCCGACGTGATCGGGGCGCTCGACCGCACCGGCGGAATCGTCGACGGCCCGGCCCGGTAGCGTCCGGAGTCGTGCGTTTGGGCAGAGCTTGGTTCGCAGCGCCGCTGCTGGCGGTTGCGCTGTTGGTGGTCTCGGCCGCTTCGGCCTCGGCCGCCGACGAGGGCGACGCACCGATGGTCGTGAGTGCCGACCAATCGGGCTCATTGGGGCTGGTCAGCACCGCCCAGTCCGATGTGGAATCCGATCCGGAGGACGGTACGGACCGGCGCTTGGTAGGCCGCGAGAGCAGCGAGCGGGTCGACGCGATCGTGATCGCGCTTTGGTCGATCGCCGCGGGCATGACGGTGATGCTGGGGATCTTCCTGTGGCACACGAGCCCGCGCCGCCGCCTGCGGCTGGCCCGTCGCCGCTCGACGGAGCGGTACGAACCGGAGGGCGAAGAGTCCGAGGAGCCGGCCGAGAACGAGTCCGCCGAGGAGCCTGAGCCGGTGTCTGAGTCCGTCGAGGATGCAGCGGCGGGGGAGCAGCCTGAGGCGGGGGCTGAGCCCGTCGAGGAAGCGACCGAGCCGGCCGAGGACGAACAGGGGCAGCGTTCGGTCTAGATTGTGGGCGTGACCGACGGGTTCGACGCAGACGCGATGATTGAGCGCTTCCGTGAGCGGGCCGCGGGGGTGAAGCGCCGCAACCTTCCGCCGGTGGCGGGGGAGGAGCGACGGCAATTCCTCGACCAGGCCCAGAAGGACTTCCAGGACTTCGCCATGATCGGCGACGCGGAGGCCACGCTGGAGGATGGCATCCTGCGGATCACCATCGACCTTCGCCCCCCGGAGGCTCGCTGAGGGGCGTGGCTGGCGGTGTCGGCGACGCTAGGATCGTCAACTCCGCGGACGTAGCTCAGTTGGTAGAGCGCAACCTTGCCAAGGTTGAGGTCGCCGGTTCGAAGCCGGTCGTCCGCTCTGGTGAGCGACGCCAGAGCCCTCCGCGTGAACTCTGGCTCGGGGCTCGCTGCGTTGGTCGGCGCGAGGCTCCTGGTGCTCGGCGATTATTGGCATCCCGACCGCGGCGAGCGCACCGAGATCGGCTGGCTGGTCCACAGGGCCAAGGACCGGGCCGACGAGTCGGCCGCAAAGGAGCTGGCTGAGCGGTTCGCCAGCGTGGCGTCGGACCTGGGAGAGACGGCCGATGGCTCAGGGCGTCTGGTGGTTCCGGTTCCGTCGAAGCCGGTGCTGGCCGGGGAGGATGATCGCCCGCATCTTGCCACGCATCTTGCGGAGTCCTTGGCTGCGGCTGGTGCGGGGGAGTACCGGGCGAGCCTCGTGGCGAAGACCAACGACACCCAGCGGTTGCGTCATGTGGATCCAGCGTGCCGGGCCGACGTGGCGGCCTCAGCCGACTACAGGGCGAGCGAGTCGGCGGCTGGACGCCACATCGTGGTGGTAGACGATGTGGTGCTGACCGGCACGACGGTGAGAGCGGTGGTGGCCTGCCTGCGCGACGCGGGAGCGGCCTCGGTGACAGCAGCCGTGGCCGCCCGCACCAGACACCACTGACCGCAGCGTCTAAGACAGCGGCCGTAGCCGCCCGCAAAGGCGTCGTCGGGGGCCGCCGGGCCGCTTGCACCGGGACCGCCCCCGTGGCTGCTGGCGGTACGCTGCGAATCCCTGCGCCGGTGCCCGAGCGGACCAAGGGAACGGCCTGCAAAGCCGTAAAGCCGCGGGTTCAAATCCCGCCCGGCGCTCCAGTCCAGCGGCAACAGATCGCGCACAGCGGCGAGGCCAAGCTTCAAGCGCTCCAACGGCGCAAGGACCGTCATGCGGCTAGCCGCCTGGGGTGATGACGCTGATCAGATCGTGGTCCTTGAACGCTCTCGCGATGCGGCTGTCAGCCGTGATCAGCTGGCAGTGGAGGCTCTCGGCGAGGGCGATGTACAGGGCGTCGTAGAAGCTGAGGTTGTGGCGCAGTTGCCAGGCCCGCGCCGCGATCGCCCCATGGATCGGGTGGCGGCGATGGACAAGGCGTTCGGCCATCAACCGCGCTGAAGCCCCGACGCCATCGGTGAGGTCACCGCGCAGCACCATTGAGCGCAGCGCGTTACCAACCTCGGCATCGATCAAGTGAGGCGCGGCGCGGCGGTGACCCCGCAGCATCGCCCGCGCCCGGCCTCCGAGGGAGCCAGTGGATGCAACGGCGGCAACGAGTGTCGACGCGTCGACTACTACGGTTCCGCCGTTCACCGGCGACCGGCGTCGAGGTCGGCCAGCAGGGCTTCGATGTCGAGCCGGATTCCGTGGGCTTCGACGAAGCGCTCAAGATCTGAGAAGAGCTCCTCGTCGTCGGGTTCGCTGGCCATTCGCTCTATGTGCCTCTTCATGTAAGCCTGGATGGACTGGCCGGCAGAGCGGGCTCGGCGCCGGATGACCTCATAGGCGTCCTCGGAGATGTCTCGAATCTGGATGGTAGCCACCTGCACATTGTAGCGCTATAGCGCTACTTTGCATGCACAATGAGAGCCCCAAGATTCACATCGCTCTCTCGGGTCGTATCGTGGACGGCTGAATCATCCCGCGGCGCGCCGCAGCTCGAGGAAGGGCAGCTTCGCGACGGTGGCTGGCGCCGCGAACACCGTGTCGGTTCCGGGAATGGCCCAGTCCACGAAGACCTCGGTGCCGGGCTCACCGAGCGCCTTGTCGATGTGACCGAAACCGATCAGCCGATCGACCGACGGGCCCCAGGTGATGCTCGACGCCCGGCCGACGCGGTTGCCATCGGAGGAAACCGGCTTGGCCACCCACTCGACGCGCGGCGAGATGTTCGGGGGAACGCCGTGGTCGACGTGGGCCGCGACGATGGCCCGCCAGTCGATGTCGAGCCCGACCAGCACCCGCGGTGGGCCACCCCCCTCGGCTTCCGCGACGAGGGCGTCACGACCGACGAAGGACTCCTTCGCCAGATCGACGAAGGGTCCCATCCTCAGCTCGAAGGGCGACGAGTGGCACTCAGGATCCGACGCCGAGACCGTGTGCGAGCCCGTGGGATCCGGTCCCGCGTTGGCGTAGTCGGGTCCGGGAATCAACAGACCGGCTTCGACCCGGGCTACGTCGATCGCCCACTCACCGCACGGCCGGAGTCCGAGGTCGGCACCGGCCTCGGCGACGGCGTCCCACACGGGAGCGCCGCGGTCGGCTGGCATCAGGATCTCGTAGCCGAGCTCACCGGTGAAGCCCTGTCGGGCCAGCTCGACGTCGACGCCGCCCATCCGGGTGCGGACCATGCGAGAGAAGTCGAGGTCGGACCATTCAGCCCCCGTCGCCCGCTCGACCACGTGGCGAGCCCGAGGCCCTTGCACCATGAGGATCCCGTAGTCGTCGGTCTCGTCGCGGACCTCGACGTCGTAACCCTCGGCTTTCTCGGCGAACCAGTCGCAGGTCGGATCCCCGGTGAACCGGTAGCTCGAGTCCGACGCGCGGAAGACGAGCCCGTCGGAGACGACTTTGCCGTCGTCGTTGCACCACGGCGTGTACTGGATGGCGCCCACGTCGAGGCTGTCGATGTTGCGAGGCACCAGCTCGTCGACGAGCCGCGTGGCATCCGGGCCCGAGATCGTGCATTTGCACAACGGCGACATGTCGCCCATCGCCACCGTCTCGCGGATCGCGCCGAGTTCGGCGTGGAAGTCGTCGTACACGTCGACGACGTGGTGGAGGTCCCAATTGAAGTACCACGGAGTCTTGCTGTGCTGCGCGGTGCGGGTGTGCAGAGGGGTGCCCACGGCGCCGTCAGGTCGAAAGCGGCTGGCACGGGCCTCCTGCCACGACGATTCACTCATCTGGGTTCTCCCTCCGGGCCATCGCGGATGCCCAAATGTGAAGAGGGATCCACCACGTAGTCGGTCAATGAGCCTGTGGGTGCCGGAAACCGGGTTTCCGGCAACCTACGTCGACGTGTTCCAGCGCTCGAGCCGCACGTGCAGTCCGATCAGACCGAGCGCTACGATACCGGAGAGACCTGTCGCAAGTGCTGGACCCGGCATCCCGTATCGCTCGAAGAGAATCGCTCCAAGCACTGCCCCACCAGCTCGCCCGACGATGCCTGCGCTCTCGGCGAATCCGAGCGCATAGCTTCGCTGCGACGAAGCCAACTCTGCGATGACGGGCTTGGTCGATATCAGGGCGAACTCGAAGCCGAACAACAAGAGGAACAGAGCTGCGATGCCAAGTAGCAACGTGTCCTCGAACACTGCCAACACAGCACTGCTCAGGCACATGATTGCCAAGCCGTACCGTGCGCTGCGGAGTTGGCCCATCCTGTCGCTGAACGCAATCGTGCCAACGGCAGCCGCGAGTTCGCCGATCCCGAGGGCAATTGCAAGGGCCCCGATCACGCCTAGCGGTAAGCCGAATCGTTCGGACAGCCAGGCTGCGTAGGCGATCAGGACAAGGTGACTTGCGAGCATCAATAGCCCGGTGGACACGATGAGAGGACTGCCGGTCCTGAGCTGAAGCTTGTCGTTCTTGGCCGACTCGGCAACCTCATGGGGCCGTTGGACGGGAGACCCGATCCCGGATCCGTGATCGCGCACCAGTTGCCTTGGACCAACGACGAGGCTGCCTATTGCGGCCACTCCCACGAAGGCGTACGCAAGTTGCCAGCTTGTGATGTCGGCCACTGCGGTGGCGAGCGGGACTCCGACCAGGAATGCCCCTGACCACGCGAGCTCAACTCGCCCGACCAGCGCAGACCGACCGTTGAGCGGCACCGTGTCGGCGATCCACGCATTGGTCGTTGCGCCATAGAGGATGTTGCCCAGCGCGACGGCGGAGAATCCTACGGCGAGGCTCCAAGCCGATGGGGCTGCAGCTAACAGCAGGCAGCCCAGGATGAGACTGACGAGAGATGTCCTCAGTGCACGATGCCTTGGCACACGATCGAGCCGCCGGCAGACGAAGGGACCGAGGAGACCCGTGGCGGCCAGGCTGGCCCCGATGACCGCCCCCATCTGAGTGAGAGAGACACCGAAGCTGGTGCCCATCGCAACCAATAGGGGCACGCGCATCCGACCAGCGGTGGCGCCTGGCAGACGCCCGAGCGCAAGGACCGAGACTCGCCGACTGATGGGATCAGTCGTAGGCCGCGTCGGCCTAGGCCCTCGAGTCACTACGCGATCTTCAGCTCTAACACACGCGTTACACCTGTCAATTCACCCCAAAGCCTAAGGACATGCGCGACCCTATGGAACCAGTTGAACCTCACCGGGCTTTATGCAGGCTCTGCTGTGCCCTGTGTTTCGCGCGGTCGGGTTGTTTGGTCTCAGGCGGTGGTGATGGCTGCGGTCGCTGACGGCGTGGGGGTGAGTGCAGAAAGGCATTCTGTGATCCTGGTGGGGATCATTGACGAGAGCGCGGCGACGACTTGGGTCGCGCGATATGCGGGGTCGAGTTCGTCCACGGCACGTTCGAGCGCTGCGGGTACAGCGCGTGTGATCCGTTCGACGCGTTCGACGGCTTCGGATGGGTCGAGGCCCACCGCGGCGGCGGTTGTGCGCCATGCTTGCGCGTTGTTGGCGGCGAGGATGCGGTGGTCCTCGAGAGCGGACATCGCCAGGGTCCACGACTCGTAGTGACGCGGGTCCTCTGCCATGACCGACCAGATGTCATAGAGCGGAGCGAGGCGTGCTGTGTGGGGTCCCAGCAGGACGCTGTAGTTCTTGGCGTGGGCGTCGGTGTTGCAGATCAGCCAACTGAAGGCCAGCGCGTCGAAGAACGCTGCGATGTCGCGGGAGGGTTCCGTCGAGTTGGTTCGCAGCAGCCGGGCCAGGGCGGCGGGGTCGTGGCCATCGCCCTCGTCGCCCTGGTAGATGGATGCTCTGTAGTCGCCGGCGGCTTGGTGGAGGTCTTCTTGGTGGACACGCCGCAGCACCCCGTCGGGACCGCGGACCCGGTCGAAGCGCTCCACGATCACCACGATGTGGCCTGCCCAGGTCTGCAGTTCGGTCTCGGCGGCGTCGAGGCCCGCATAGCGCGCCGTGGCGAGGCACAGGTGCTCGTTGATGGACTGCTCGGGCTGGCCAGGCATCGGAACCTTGAGAATGTGAGTCGACGGGTGCGAACCGTGCGGCTCGCCCCATCTGCGGGCGGAGGAGTCGTCGCGGTACAGCGCGGTCTTGGCGAACGCCCCCGCAAGGCTGAAAGCGCTGCGCCGCATCTGGCGTCCCCACAGCGTCGCCTGGGCGACCATCTCGGTCACCATCTCCTCGGTCTGTGTGGACGTCAGCCAGTCAACGCCACCGGACCGCAACACTTAGGTGGTCGTGGCGCCGCTATGGCTCCCTTCGGGCCGACCGCGTGAAACACAGGGCACACCAGAGACTGCGCAATACCCGGTGAGGTTCAACCTGCTGAGACGGGGCAGGTTGCGGTGCCGCGCTTTGTCCGCCTTGAGATGGCAGTGGGCCGGGTCTCGCCGTGATCGGTTCGCGAGGCTCTTCTTTACTACGGTGCTGCATGGCTTGATCGCTGTTGGGAGGAGTGAGCGGTGAGGAAGGTGACAGAGACGGATCTGCCCGGTGTGGGGGTTCGCTTCGACCTCGAGACGAACGCGGGTCGTTGCGTCGGTGTGGTCGTGCATCAGTCCGGTCGGCGTGATCTGGTGGTCTATGACGATCGGGACGTCGACCGGGCCCGCGAGAGTGTGGAACTCAGCGAGGACGAGGGCCATACCCTCGGCGAGCTGTTGGGCGGCAGCCCGGTGCTGGAGCATCTCGACGATGCCGTCCATCGGCTGGAGGACCTGGTGATCTCATGGATCAAGATCGACTCGAAGTCGTCTCTGGCCGGGCTGACTCTCGCGGAGACTTCGCTGAGGAAGCGCACGGGTGCCGGCATTGTCGCGTTGGTTACCGCCTCGGGCTCGATTCCCATTCCGGGGGGAACTGACCGTCTCGAACCCGGCAACACGGCGGTGGTGGTCGGGGTGCCGTCTGCCGTCAAGGCGGCCACCAGGCTTCTCGCTCGGTCCAGTTAGGCAGCATGCAGACGGGCGACCACCTCCTGTTGATCGAGCTCGGGGCGGTGGTCCTGGGTTTGGCCGTTGTCGCCCGCGTGGCGCGAAGGGTTGGGATGCCCGCGCTCCCGTTGTATCTGCTCGCGGGGCTCGCGCTCGGCGACGGTGGCCTGCTCGAGTTGCCGGCATCAGCAGACTTCATCGAGGTTGGGGCGGAGATCGGTGTGATCTTGATGCTTCTGATGCTGGGGCTCGAGTTCTCGCCCCACGAGTTGGTCGTCAACGTGCGCCGATCGACCTTGGCCGGATTCGCCGATCTCGTCCTCAACTTTGCGCCGGGCCTGGCGGCTGGCCTGGTGCTCGGGTTCGACCCGATCGTGGCCGTGTTGTTGGGCGGCGTCACCTACATCTCGTCGTCGGGCATCGTGGCGAAGCTGGTCGCCGATCTAGACCGGATCGGCAACCACGAGACCCCGGTCGTGCTCAGTGTGCTGGTGATGGAGGACCTCGCCATGGTGCTGTACCTGCCGATCGTGTCCGGCGTGCTCTTCGGCGGCTCGGTGGCGAGTACCACCGTGACGGTCGCCGTCTCGCTGGCTGCTGTGTCGGCGGTCCTCGGCATCGCCTACGTGCTCGGCGACCGGCTCAGCGCCATCGCCTTGAGCCAGTCCAGCGAAGCGCTGTTGTTGACCCTGCTCGGCGTCACGCTGCTCGGCGCCGGCATCGCGGGACGTCTCAACCTCTCTACTGCGGTCGGCGCCTTCGTCGTTGGCGTCGCGCTCTCAGGTGACATCGTCTCTCATGCACGCGGGCTGCTGCTGCCGCTGCGCAACCTCTTTGCCGCTGTGTTCTTCGTGTTCTTCGGCCTGCAGGTGGACACCGGACTCATCCCTGGCGTCGCCGCGGTAGCGGCCGCCATCGCCGTCGTCTCCGTCGTCGCCAAGATCGCCACCGGCTGGATCGCCGCCGGACGGGCCGGCATCGGCACGCCCGGGCGGCTGCGGGCCGGCGCCGCTCTCGTCGCGCACGGGGAGTTCTCAATCGTCATCGCCAAGCTCGGAATCGACCGCGAGAGCGACCTCGGCGCGCTCTCAGCCACCTACGTCATAATGCTCACCGTCGTGGGTGCAGTGCTCTACCAATTCTCAGACGTGATGACCCTTGCTAGCCTCAACAGACGCAGCGCCGCCCGATGACCGGGCCCGGGTGTCGAGCTGTCGGCGGTGGACTGGGCCCGGGTGTCGGGTTCTAAGTCGTGAAAGGCGCGGCTGACGAGAAGAGCGGCGCTGGGTGCGCTCCACGCTTGGAGCACGGTCGATAGCGGCTTCGATCAGCCGGGGACGTCGAGGATCAGGCCCAATACTTCTCGGATCTGTGCGAGGGTGGCCGCGCCGACGTTGCCGAGGCGGTCCTCTATGCGGCTTGTGGCCACAGTTCGGACGTGCTGGCACTGGGCCGCGGAGCGGCGATTGAGGCCGTTGGAGGGTTCGGCGTCGATCTCGACCTCCGAGGCGAAACCGCGCGTTGGTCTGAATCGTTTCTGGCGATCGTCGTTTCTGGCTTGCCGGATGCCCTCGCAGCGTGATCCCGGTCGCTGGGTGCTCACAGGATCAGGTCGGTGAGAAGGCCGGCGACCATGGCCACCACGAACACGTAGGCGAAGAACGCTCCCACGACACGGCCCCGGGCCACTTTGGTGAGCAGGGCGAACTCGGGGATGTTGGCTCCGGCGCCCGCGATGACGAGAGCCACGATGGATCCGGTGCCCGCTCCTTTGGCGTGGAGGGCATCGCCGATGGGAATGAAGAGTTCGGTGCCGAAGTAGAGGGGAATGCCCGCGGCGGCCGCGGCGGGAACGGCCAGCGGGTTGTGGGCGCCGGCGATGTCGGCGAGGGCGTTGGTGGGCACCAGCAGGCCGATAGCGAGTCCTGCGCCCACACCCGCCGCGATCAGCCAGGCCATGCTCCTCAACAGCGCCACAGCACGGCGCCACGCTGCCGGGAACTCGCTCTGCCATCCGCCCCACGAGGCTTCGTCCGGCGACGAGCAGCTCATTGGCGGTGACAGGGTTCGCGGCTGCGCTGGACTTGATGGCGGGTCGGGCGACCCGACCAGCGCCGGGACCGGCTTGAGGTGTGGTGCAATGTCGACCGCGTCGACGATGAGAGCCAGCAGGAAGGCTGCCGCGAACGCGGTGGTGAGGTAGACGGCCGCTCCCGCGGGGCCGATGATGATGGCCAGGACGCCGATCATCACCGGATCGACCACGGGTGCGGCGAAGATGAACGCGGCGTATCCCGCGGGCCTCACACCGGCCTGTCGCATGCCGACGAGAACCGGTATGGCCGAGTAGGTGCAAAACGGCGTGATGAATCCCACAGCTATGCCCTTGAGCGCGGCCCGCCGGGGAGGCCCGCCCATCCACCGCCGGATCGTCGCGTCACCGAGCCGGCGCTGCAGCAACGTCACGGCCAGTGTGACGGCCAGGAACAGCGCGACCATCTCTGCCACCAGCAGCGCCGCCCCCGACATCGAGGTCATGGGGTCTCGAAGCCCATTATCCGGGCCGCCGCGTCCGGGAATTCCTGCAAGCAGTCGCGATTGACGGTGACCAGCGTCCGTGTTCCGTCGGCTCGCAAATGGACGAACCGCTCCGCGGCCAGCGTGCGAATGTGGTGGGACACCGTCGATTGGCCTATGCCCACACGGTCGACGATCTCGCCGACCGTCATGGCGCGCTCCGCAGTCGCCACGGTGTGGAGCACGAGCAGCCGCGTCCCGTCGGCCAGGCATCGGAACCAGCCCGCGTACTCGTCAGCATCCTCCGAGGAGAGTGCCGGTCGGATCTCGTTCAGCGCTGGTGTATTCATCTATCATCGACGATAGTAGATTATCGGAAGGTCTGCAACGTGGCCGGGTAGTACGCTCACCGGAGTGCCCTGTGCGCCGAGGTCAAAGGACTTGGCGAAGCCAATTCCGGACCGGCCGCATGTGGCCACGGGCGAACTGGCGTGTGACAGACCGGTGGATGTGAGATGACGGACTCTCTGGCGATCGAGATCGGCGACGACTACGTGGCCACGATCGAGTTGCGTCGTCCGCCCAACAACTTCTTCTCGTTGGAGATGATCGCCGGGATCGCCGACGCCCTGGAGTGGCTGGACGACGACCCCCGCTGCCGGGCGGCGGTGCTGTGCGCACAGGGCAAGCACTTCTGCGCGGGCGCCGACTTCTCGCCCGGCGGAGTCGGCTACACCACCGAGGACCTGTACGCGGCGGCGGTCCGGATCTTCCGCACCGACACTCCCGTGGTGGCCGCGGTGCACGGCGCGGCGGTGGGCGGCGGGCTGGGCCTGGCTCTGACGGCTGACTTTCGGATGGCCGCACCCGAGGCCCGTTTCAGCGCCAACTTCGCCCGTCTCGGGTTCCACCAGGGCTTCGGCCTGAGCGTGACCCTGCCCCGGCTGGTGGGTCCGCAGGTGGCGGCCGACTTGCTGTACACGGGGCGGCGGGTTCCGGGGGAGGAGGCGGTGATGCTGGGGTTGGCCGACGGCCTCGTGGCTCGTGACGAGATCCGGGAGGTGGCGCACGGCATGGCTCGCGAGATCGCAATGTCGGCCCCGCTGGCGGTGAGATCCATCCGCACCACCCTGCGCGGCGATCTGGCCGACCAGGTGGAGGCGGCCGTGGCCCACGAGCACAGCGAGCAGGCCCGCCTGCAGAAGACCGCCGACTTCGCCGAGGGCAGCCGGGCCATGGCGGAACGTCGCATGCCCGAGTTTCGAGGCGAGTGACGCCTGCTACCCTGCGTGGCTCGGGGCCGTTAGCTCAGCCTGGTTAGAGCGCCTGCTCGACACGCAGGAGGTCAGAGGTTCAAATCCCCTACGGCCCACCACGGGGTGTGACGGAGTTGTGGTGGTTTGGGTGATGAAGTTATGCCCAAATCAGCGTTTCTTGGCTGTTTGGAGCCGTCTTGGGTGGGTCTTTCTGGTCTAGGGCGCGCTAGATCGACCCGACTTCCTCACGGGCCGCGGCGGCGGGTGTTCACGGGCGCGCCAAAGCTGACGGTCCGACAGAACCGCCAGCCCAGACGCGGCGCTCAGAAGGTCAGGGAGGCGCTCGCAGCGGCAGCGCTAGCTGGACGCCCTGAGAGTTGTTCTGATGGCCGTTTGTGGCTGCTGTGCCGTTGCTGCCGTTGGTCTGGAACGCCTCACACCCAACGCCGATAGGCCACAGAAAGGGGGGGGGGCGCGCGGTTACAGCCGAGGCAGGGACAAACGCTATACAACCCGAGCAGGAAGGCACAGCGCCAGTAGCCGCCAGCGCCCTGCGTGGCGCACCCTCTTGGTAGGTTGCCCCTCGTGCTCGTGACCAGTCCCGCCCGAGGGAGGTTTCAGTGAGGCGTTACCGCCGTTTGTGGATGCCGGTGCTCGCTGTCTTGGCGATGCTGGCGGTGTTGGCAGCGGTCTACGCCATACGGGACGGCGACAACGAACTTGAACAAGCACGAGCGGAGTGCGAGTCACGGGACGGCCAGACCGAACTGCTGCACACGAGCAGCCCCCTATACATCTGCTATGAGATAACGGTGGATGGCGACGGATGGCGAATCTGCAACGCAAGCGAACCCCGGCTGCAAGTGCTAGTGGAAGAACCATATCCGCCGGAGTACCCCTATCCTTGCGGGAACACGCCCGAACCGCCGGAGGTTGTGGAAGCCGCGCTCGCTGAATGTGAGACTCGTGAAGGGCGCACAGAACTGTTGCCCTATCATTCCGGCTATTTTGCTTGTTATGAAGTGACGGTGCTGGACAACGGATGGCGTACTTGTGCTTATAGTCTTCCGTCTTTGGAGGTTCGGGCCGTGGCTCCTTACAACCCGGAGCATTACCCGTGCGGGGAACTCGGGCCTGAGTGGCCCTTCGCTATTGGAGCAGCACCAGCAAATTGCGAGGCGGCACGAAACTGGTATGCCGACTACTACGAATCCGTCCTAGACGAGATGAACCGCGTCATCGCTCAGACGGAGACACCGGACGCCGTTGCCGTGCAGTCTCGGCTTAGCAACTTGGGACACCTCTTTGAACAGAACGGCAGACGAGCGGAAGCCGCACAGGCATCTTGTGCAACTGGCGAATCGCTAGGCATCTTCCTAGCGATCTCCGAAGCACAGAATGGCCTCGACGAGACATACAAGAACATCGTCGTAAGCTGTCTCGCTGACGGAATCCACGATTGCACCGCGCTCACGCCGACTCCCAAAGCGGAGTGCGAGAGGTATCCAGAGAATGTATATGTGCTAGAGCAGGCGACCTTAGATTATTGGCCTGCTGGCTCGGGAAGCGGCTGCTACCTACGGGGGTAGAAACCTCTGGGATACGAAGGGTCGCTGCACGCTCTTGGCAAACGGTCACTCAGTTCAATCACCGCTTTCGGGCACCTCCAACACCTAACCGGACCATCCGTGACTTCTACGACGGCAAGGATGCCGCACCGAGCACGGCTGGACCTTGGACAGCGAGGGAGACGGGTTCCCTGACCGCAAATCCGCCGATGCCGCTGCCACCGGCCACATCGCGGCCCGCTCAACGATAGAACACGCTCTGCGGCGCAAACAGCGGAGAGAAACCGGCGAGTCTTAGACGTCTGAGCCTCACTGGCCACTGACAAAGAGGAGCCTGCGCGGGAACGTGGGGAGCGGGGTGGTTGAGGGTCCCTGAGTAGGGGTCGGGGCCCTGCTGGGATCGCCGTCAGAACCGGCTTGGCTTCAACATCTCGGCTCGGCGCGGCTCGCAACCGCACCAACGGGTCATCTTCTGGTAGATGCATGACCGGACAGTACGCACGGGGTACGACAGCGGTAGCGCCTTTCGTCCGACGGAAGACCTCCTGCCCTAGCCCACACGCCCCAACACAACCCTGGCAGCAGCCTTGACCAGCGCTCAGGTGCCGACGGATTCAGACCTCCACGTCCGCGAAAGTGGGTTCCGTGGCCTCGGGGTCCTTCGGGAAGTTGATGACGATGCCCTCCTGCCTTCCCGTGGTGCGGAGATACGCCGCGAGCTGCGCCTTGTGCGCCACCGTGGGTTCCTTTGTTTGGGCTGCCTTCAGTTCAATCACCACCCCATCAAGAACCGCGAGGTCAAGTTCCTGCTTGCCGACCCATTGGCCCTTGTAGAAGACCTCACGAGTGTTGCTCGTCTCGTACACGATGCCTCGCTCACGGAACTCGATAGCCATTGCCTGCTGGTAGACGCTCTCGTTGTAGCCGCCACGCAGCGTGCCGTAGACCTGCTTGGCGATCTCCTGCACAGTCGCCTTGACCTCATTGTCCATCGGGTTCTCCTTCTTCTCACGGACGCGCAGCCGCGCCGTCACCTCGACGATATGAGCCGGGTACGACAGCCCGAGCCCTCCAGCCCGCACCCGCACCCGTGGCCCCCAACAAATCAGAATTTCTGCCCCCTGCCAGCGCCCCCGGCGCGGGCTGGCACTGACCGCCTGCTCATCGGCATGACGCTCATCCCTGCCATCAACAGCCATGCGGCAGTAGCCGCCCAAACGGAGACGCGAACGAGCGCCCCTGGTTGTCGTACCCCCGTGGTTGGCTCGCGCTGACCTAGAAGCGATCAGAAGGGCTCACCCTGGGAACGACCAAGGGACTCGGACTCTCCGTGCTGCTGGCAGGCGCATCGGCAGTGTTCCTGCTGAACGGGTGGTACGCCGACGTCGGGGAGTGGGCAGGTGAACTCGCGGACTGGTTCATGAGCCGGGACGAGCAGCAATCTCAGTGACCGTCTCGCGGTCGGTTGCGCAACGCGCCTGAGGTGGGGGCTGATGTCGGCCCTCAGCCGTAGGCGGGTCGTGCTTCATTTCCTTGTCGTCGTGCGGGAAGCTGATGAGCAGGACGTGCTGAGGGGGAATCTCAGCCCGATGGGAGCTATGCCCGCAGATAACGAGGAGCGTGTCCGGCGGCGCACTTCCTCGTGCTGGCGTTCACCTGTTGGGTGCATTTCTTATTGCCACCCAAGGGGAACCCGCAGATGAGGGAACCCGTTAGGGGAGGCACCAGCGGCTCGCCCAGGCCCCGCCCCAACACCCGTCCGGACTGCGCAAGAACCTTCTGTTCCTGCTCGTACTCGAGTTCACGCTGCTTGAAGTATTCCGCGGCCTCCGCCAACAGTTCTTCAGCATCCGGATTCTCGCTCATGAACTTCTCGTACCCTTCCGACGCAGGCCGAAGGTCGAGTGGCTTAGAGCGGCGAAACAAGCGCACGCCAGCAGGCTAGCAGCAAGCATTCGGGTCGTTCTGGGCACCGCAAGCGCTGACCCCTACAGGTGGGCCAAGTGCCAGTCATACAGGGCGTCGGCCTTGCGGATCATCTTCTTGTACCAAGTGCGCTCGCTGCCCTCCCCTGCCTTGTCGCCTCCACACAGCAGCACAGCTCGCCGTTGGGGATCGAAGGCAAAGAAGCCACGTAGCGTGTCTGTTGGTCGCAATTCCTTCATGTTGCGATACCGCGAGTTGGACACCGTGTCGACATTGGGCCTACCAAGAGATGGGCCCTCCTTTGCCAACAACCCCTGGAGAAACAAGACACGCGCCTCGTGCTGCTTCGGCAGCGACTCTCGCCATTGTCTGAAATCTGGAGTGTCGATCACATCCCACATCAGTGTCACACTCTAGGCGGGCGGGCACGGCGGGCAGGGCCGGCGCCTGCAACGGCTGGTGCTTCCCGTGGGCGGCTCGCACACCCCGCCGCGGTGGACCCCGACGGGAGACGGACTTCAACGCTGGCAGCTACATGGCCGCCGACAAACAACCAGAAGACCGGCGCGAAAGAGGCCAGTCGCAGCCGGCGCCGGCGACGTGTTACGCGCCGCTGTGAAGTGGCGCCATCTATCCGACGGGTCTTGAACGACGGGCGACGTCGGGTTTCGCGCCGCGCCGAATGCGGCAATCAGGGGTCGTTGTCAACGGCCAGTAGAACTGCCCGGTGGCGGCCAGTAGAACTGCCCGGTGGCGGACAGTAGAACTGCCCGGTGGCGGCCAGTAGGACTGCCCGGTGGCGGCCAGGTGTTCTGCCCGCAGTTCAGTTGGTCAGTGGCGTCACCCCCTTGCCGGCGGTGGCTTGGGTGAGGCGGATGCTGTCGCCGGCGGTGAGCACGACGTGGGCGTGGTGCAGGAGCCGGTCGACGGTGGCGTTGGCGATGGTCTTAGGCATCAGTTCGTCGAACCCACTTGGAACTGGCATACGTTCGATCGCGTGGAAACTGCCTGCTAGCTGGGTCTTTGCATGATTGTGGGGGGGGGGGTCCGTGATCTTCAAGGCGTGACGTGCGATGGTTAGGTGCCACCTTCGTTTGTGTGGCGGGAAGAGGGTGTGCAGTGGGCAGGTCTGGTCTGCGGATCAGCAGCCAAAATCGAGGCCAGGTCGCCGTCTGCGAAGCGGCCGAACATCGCGGCGGCACCGAGCGCCCAGTCGAGCCGCTCGGTGCCGTGCAGTCGGGCAAGGGTGACGGCTTGGGCCATCTTGGTCTTCATGCGGCTCGTTCCCGCGGCGGCTGCTTCAACGAGCCAGGTGCGGGCGCCGTCTCCGATGGCGAGGAACTCGGCCTCGGCCGCGCTGGCCGGCTTCGGACGCCGCCCGAGCGGCCCAGCCGGGCGCGCCGGGTAGTGGGCGTCGTCGATCATCGGATGCCCAGGCGTCGAACGCTGGTGGCGGGCAACCTCGACAGGTCCTGACGGTGCGCAGTGCGTCACGACGACCTGGTCACCGTCCACACGAACCCACACCGTCTCATCGACGAGGGTGTGCGGGACCGAGTAGGTCACGCCGCCGAAGCTGATCGTGGAGCTCCAAGTGACTTTGCGGGTCTCCCCGAACACCGCCGTGTAAGGAGCCTCGGGCAGCGCGTGCAGCCGCTGCTGCTCCTCAGCCAGCATCTCGACGGGCGGCCGCCGGGTCACCCGATGCTCACGGCCGTTGATCTCGGCCATCCACGCGTCGCACGCATCGATCAGCTCGGACCAGCTGGTGTAGCCGTCGCGCATGTTGGCGTCGGTTGGCACCAAGTCGGCCTCAGCGACCCTCACGGCCGCCTCGCTGCCGCCTTTGGACTCGGGGTCCGCTGGCACACACGTGGCGATCGTCACGCCGTAGTGGCCGCTGACCGCGACCATCTCTGGATGCCTCACCGGCACCCCCGCAACGTGGTCGATCGTGACCGTGCGCTCGTTGTCGGTCAACCAATACGTCGGCGCGCCACCGAAGGCCCTCATGGCACGGTCCACACAGCCGATCACCGTCGCCAACCTGCGATCCCAGCACGGCACCACGACCCGGAACCGCGACCACGCCAACCACGCACAGAACAACACCGTCGCCTTCCCACAGATCACCGGACCGGTGCCCCAGTCCCACTGCGCCCACATCCCAGGCTCAGGGATCCACGGCCGATACACCCGCCGCCGGCCACGGCGATGGTTGGCCTTCACCTCAGCGACCGCCCGGGGCACCGTGCGCTCTGAACCGGTGAAACCCAAAGCACAGAGCTTGTCGAAGGCCCGGTCAGCGCGGATCTTGGCGTGGGACCGCTCGACCCACTCCTCGATCTTCGGCAGCCACGGATCGATGATCCGCCCCCTGCGCCGCGGCCCGTCGCCGGCCAACTCGCCGGCGTCGCGCTCAGCGACATAGCGGGCCACGGTGTGATGAGACACCCCGGCCAGCTCACCGGCATCCCGGAACGACCCAGTCAGATCGAACGCTTCCAACATGTTCATGATTTCCGGCTCTTCGCGTATGAGGGTGGGGTGAGAGGAGAAGCCATCCGCGGCTGAACGCGAGGGATCCCCCAGAATCGGCGCCGCCAAGGCTGCCGAGAACCTGGAGGATCCCTGTGGAAGTTGACCCTACGCGTGTTTGTGAGCTGTTGGTGGGACTGGGCGATGTGGAGGTGCTCGGCGTGGACGGCGAGGCCGGCGGGCCGCTGCGGGTGCACATCCGGCGTCGGGCGCCGAGACCGGGCTGCGGGTCCTGTGGGGGCCGTTGTGGGGCAACGGCGAGCGGCCGGTGGAGTTGGTGGATCTCGCTGCGTTCGGCAGGGCGTCGAGGTTGGTGTGGCACAAGCGGCGTTGGCGCTGCCCGCAGCGGGGATGCTCTGGGGGTGCCGTCACCGAGCAGGACCCGGTGATCGCGCCGCCTCGGGAGCGGCTGACGACGCGGGCGGGCCGCTGGGCGACGCGCCAGGCGGGCTGCGGCCGCCCGCTCAAAGAGGTCGCCTCAGAGCTGGGATGCAGCTGGCATCCCGTCAACGCGTCGGTGCGCTGCTGGGGCGAGGCGCTGCTCGATGCCGACACCGAACGGATCTCACAGGTCAGCGCGCTCGGGCTAGATGAGGTGCTGCTGTGGCGCCGCGGCCGGTTCCGGACCAAGGCCTGGGGCACCACCATTGTCGACGCGGGCGGTGGCCAGCTGCTGGACATAGTGGCAGGCCGCACTGCCAAAGCGCCCACACAGTGGCTGCTGAGGCGGCCCCAGAGCTGGCTCAGTCAGATCCGTTGGGGCGTGCTGGACCTCTCGGGGCCGTATCGGGCCGCGTTCGACGAGGCGCTGCCTGATGCCGGTCAGGTCGCGGACCCGTTCCACGTCGTGCGGTTGGGCAACACCGCGCTCGACGAGGTCCGCCGCCGAGTCCAGAACCAGACTCTCGGGCACCGCGGCCACAAGCACGACCCGCTCTATCGGGCCCGCAAGCTGCTGGTCTCGGCGTCAGAGACCATCACCGAGGCTGGCCGCAGCAGGCTGCGGGGCCTGCTCGACGCCGGGGACCCTTACGGAGAGGTCCGCGACGCCTGGCACGCCAAAGAGACCCTCAGGGGCATCTATGACATCGCCGACGCCGAAGTGGGCGCCGCGACCGTGGCCCAGCTCGCCCGCGACCTCCAGGATCCCGCCATGCCCACAGAGATCAACCGGCTGGGCCGCACAATCTGGCGCTGGCGCCACCAGATCTCGAACTGGCACGACGCCAGAGTCACCAACGCAGCCACCGAGGCCGCGAACAATCTGGTCAAACGGGTCAAACGCGCCGCGTTCGGGTTCACCAACTTCGCCAACTACCGAATCCGGGCCCTGCCCTACGCCGGCAAACCCAACTGGGCACTGCTCGACACCCTCACTCCGACCTGATTCGCGAAGAGCCTTTGCCGCTGCCGTGTCACCTAGGTGACGGTAGCGGGGGATCCGGCAGCGGTTCCTCAGCGACCACCCAACTCTCAGGATGCCATGCAGTGCAATTCGTTGTTGTGGTCTGGGGCACACCACCCGTGCAAGGTGCTGAGATTCGACGAACTCAAACACACGGACGGAGTCCGGCTCATCACGCTGGCGGAACCGGGCGCACGTTCGGTTCTCCAGCGATGATGTGCTCAAGCCTGCGAATGATCTTGTCCAGCTTGGTGCGCTTGTAGGACTGTCCCCAGCAGGTCGCGCGCCGCTCCAGGCTGAAGTCTATTGAGCAGACGGCGAGGTGCAGGAACTCCAAGAAGCTGAAGTAGTCAATGAACAGCTTGTCCTCGTCGAAGTTCCATGTGGCGAAGATGGCAATGGACTCTGAGTGAGCGACGCCGCTCATGCGGTGATAGGCGTCCACCCCTTGGGGCATTTCCATCTCGTCACAGAGCATCTCGCGAATGCGCTGAGTTGCGGAGGGAATGTGCAGCGGTCGCTCCAGTGGCGGCTTGTTCGCTGGTTCGTGGGCGGCGCGGATGTCCCGGATGGCCCGCTTGATGTCGTCAAGGTGGGCTTCTGTTTGGTTCTTGGCTTGAGTGATATCGGCCCGGTCGTCCGAGTCCAGTTCGCCGTAAGGGTCCTCCAGCAGCTTCCGCAGCGCCTTCAGGTGCGCTCCCAGCGATCGCTTCCTGAGTTGAAGGCCACGTAACAGTCGCTTTGCGGGTTCGGCAGCAGGGTCGAATATCCATGTGGCGAACGCGCAAGCCTCGATGGTCGATCTGCAAATCGCATAGAGCGAGTAGACACGGCGGTTCGACATCGCCGTGCGCATAACGGCGAAGTAGTCGTGTACCGCATCGATACGAGCACGCGCCTCTAGCTTCACCACATCAACGACGCTGACGGAATCGAACTGGGCAAGGCCGCTTCCGTATACCTGCGTCTGCTCCCAGGGTGAACCCTTGGTGGGCGTTGGCGACGCCAAGAACCAGACATCTGGGTTGCCGTGTAGCTCTCGCATCCGCTGAGCGATCTCCCACATCAGGACCTTCACCCGGATGCGCCTCCAGATGGACTTGGTTCTTACCGGCATCATCCGCATTCGCGACTCCAGAGGGCAGTGTCCCACCGAGTGGTGGGGTTTGAGGTAGCCGCAGGGGTCCACCACTAGGGGGGTCATCGGCGTGATCCTCGGTGAGAGAAATCACCGACTCATCGAGGAGGACACACCGATGACCCTTTCTGATACTGACACAGCGCAGCTGTGGGAGACGTTTCGCGCCGGTGGCGGCGCGGAGCTGGTGCGCGGCGCGGTGCGCCTGGTGCTCCAGGAGCTGATCGAGGCCGAGGCCACCGAGGCGGTGGGCGCGGGGCGCTATGAGCGCAGCGACGCTCGTGTGAATGAGCGCAACGGGCACAGGCCGCGGCTGTTGGCCACCCAGGCCGGAGACGTCGAGTTGAGGATCCCCAAGCTGCGCAAGGGCTCGTTGTTGCCGTCGGTGCTCGAGCCTCGCCGGCGCATCGACCGGGCCCTGCACGCGGTCATCATGGAGGCATCTGTGGCCGGGGTGTCCACCCGATCAGTGGACGATCTGGTGGCCGCGCTGGGCGCGGAGTCGGGGATATCGAAGTCGGAGGTGTCGCGCATCTGCGCGGGGCTCGACGAGACAGTCGAGGCGTTCAGGAGCCGGCGGTTGGATCACGTCGAGTTCCCCTACGTCTATCTGGACGCGACCTACCTCAAGGTGCGCAACAGCGTCTCACAGGTCGCCTCGATGGCGATGGTCGTGGCTACCGGCGTCACCGCAGACGGCAACCGCGAGATCCTGGGATGCGACATCGGCGACAGCGAGAGCGAGGGGTTCTGGCAGCACTTCTTGGGCTCGCTGCGATCCCGGGGGCTCACCGGGGTGCGCCTGGTGATAGCCGACGCCCACGCCGGGCTCGGCGCCGCCGCGGACCGCACCATCCAGTCCCAGACGACCACCACAGCGAGGGCCGGTTAACGGACAACCTGCTCGCTTTGGTGCCCCGCACCCACCAGCACATGGCCGCCGCAGTGTTCCGCACCGTCTTCGCGCAGCCCGACCCCGACGCCGTGCGCGACGCCTGGGACGAAGTCGCCGCCCAGCTCGGCGCCCGATTCCCCAAAGTCGCAGCGCTCATGGCCGACGCCAAGCCCGAGGTACTGGCCTTCGCCGCGTTCCCTCGGGCCCACTGGCAGAAGATCTGGTCCACCAACCCCCTCGAACGCATCAACAAAGAGATCAAACGCCGATCACGCGTCATCGGGATCTTCCCCAACGAAGCATCCGCCATCCGCCTCGTCGGAGCCATCCTCGCCGACCTCCACGACGAATGGCAAGCCACAGAGCGCCGCTACCTCTCAGAGCACTCCATGGCCACCCTCCAACGCGAATCCGATACCACCACCGCCGAGCTCCAACGCGAATCCGATACCACCACCGCCGAGCTGACAGCCCACTGCTGACACCGACGCTCAACCCCCAATCCCCACCACTTCGCGTGACGTCCAGCTAGGACGCGCGGTTTGCCAACGGCTTCGGGAACTTGACGGGCTGTTGTAGCGTCCAATGTGCTGTGACCAAGCTGCTCGGATTCCTGGTCGTGGTGTGCTCCATCGCGGCGGCCTGCGGCTCCTCAGACACGACCACGACAGCCCCAGAGCCGGTGGCCGATCCCGGGACCGTCGACGATCCGGGCGCGGAACCAGCCAAAACGGCCACGACAGCCCCAGAGCCGGTGGCCGATCCCGGGACCGTCGACGATGCGGGCGCGGAACCAGCCAAAACGGCCACGACAGCCCCAGAGCCGGTGGCCGATCGGCTGCCAGCTGATCCCGAAGCCCCAGCCGCAGACTGGGTGGCCGGCATCAACGCAGCCGGATGGGACTTCCATCGTCATCTGAAGGGCAACGCAGTATCGAGCCCGATGAGCATCGGCATGGCATTCAGCCTGAGCCGGGCCGGAGCATCGCCAGACTCCGGGTCGGCGCTCGATGAGATCTTCGGCTTCCCCAGAGTTGGTGTCCACAAAGCCGCCAACGCCGTCGATCTCAGCCTGGTCGAAGCCTCGGCGGGACCCACCACCTTGGAGGTGGCCAATCGACTGTTCCCCGACGACGGATTCTCAATGCTGGACGATTTCGTGCACACCGCCGCCACCCAATACGGCGCGGTTGTTCAGCCGGTTGACACCGGCGACGGCGCCGCCGCGGCCGACACCATCAACTCGTGGGTATCGCAGAAGACCCGAGGACTCATCCCCTCAATCGTCAACGAACGTGTCGTCCAAGATCAGGAGCTGATCCTCGTCAACACGGTGTATCTGAAGGCCGACTGGCTATGGCCATTCCTGCCCGGACGGACCCGCGACGACCAGTTCAGCGTCGGCGACAACCAGTCGGTGACGGTGCCGTTCATGAGCGACCGAGAACCAGTGTCCCGTCGATTTGTCCGGCTCGAAAACGCCGACGCGGTGGAACTTCTCTACAAGGGCAGCGAGCTGGCCATGTGGCTCGTCGTCCCCCACGACCCCACCGGGCTCGCAGCCGTCGAGGAATCACTCGACGCCGAGGCACTGACAGGACTGCCCGATGCCGCACAAACCGGCCTGGTCGACATCACCATGCCCAAGTGGGAACAGACCCTGCCGCCTGCGGACCTGTTCGAATGGCTCTGCCCACAGGGATTCTGCGCCGGTGCCGGCTTCGACGGCATCGCACCCGGCATCTTCATCACTGCCGCGCTCCACGGCGCCAAAGCCATCGTCGACGAAAAGGGCACAGAAGCAGCCGCAGCCACATCCATGGCCTTCGCCGAGTCCGGGCCTCCCGAACCCGACCTCACCATCGTCGCCGACCGGCCATTCCTGTGGGCCATCACCCACCAAGACACCGCAGCGCTGCTGTTCGTCGGCCGCCTCGTCGACCCAACCGCGTAGAACAAACAGCGCGACCACACTCAACGGCGAGATTGGAAAGCTCCAACCCCTAACCGCTACCATGACCAACGCCGACCTCACAGCCGGCCACCATCACCGAGGCTCAACCCCAAAGCCCATGCGTGTTTGACTTGGGCCGGCAGCGACTGAGGCAGGCATCGACGGTGCCGAAGGAGCGCAGTATCAGTAATCGACGTAGAGGCCCATGTCGGTGCATAGTTCCGTGATCAGTGCCAGCCCATCCCCATGCCCAAGGTCGGCGTATTCGATTGAGGCCTCAAGACGCTGGCTTGCTTCTCCGGTGGTGTCATAGACGACAGCCGTACGGGCGGCTTGTTCGACGCTTGTCAGCAGAATCTGCATCGGCATCCTCGCGTGCGTAGCAGCAAGCTCCATCTGGCGGGAGTGCCAGATCATTCCGGTGGTCGGCTTCCCCTCGATGTGGGATTGGAGGTGACGGTCCGCCCAGCGACGCGTGCACGCGTAGTGCTCCGATGGGCTGGATACGAGTTCCTCTCGGTCGAGTCCATAGCTGGAGAGTTGGTGATCTCGCAGGTCAACGACCCACAGGTCGCTCGTGCATACGATGCGCCACAGGCGACGGCCGCTCAGATCGGCATGCTGTACGGCTGAATTGGCCCCCCAGGCATCGAGAAGCGCGGTCTCCAGCAGTGCACCGATTGGGTTCTGCGCGAGATAGACGTAGGGAACCACCTGACCAGCGGAGGTGAACAGCGGTGCGAACCGACTGTCGCCGCCCCCAGCCGAGTTGAACACCTCGTCATGACGCGACACGTTGAACCACTCTGTACCTGCCTTGATGCCATGGGGCCGCAATGCCCCGGGAGCATCAGGATGCAGAACCCGGCAGCTAGCCGGGTCAGGGCAGGTCACTCTGCGAGTTGGGCTGCTCGGCGTTCGGCTGCCGCGTACACGCGGTCAGGATTAGTCTCGATGACGTCGGCGGCGATCTCGCCAGACAAACCGGCGTTGGCTTCCGCTATCCAACGCCAGATTCCCCAGCCGTTCATACCGGCCTCCCGCAACATTGACACGACAGGCGTCCAGTCCTCACGCACTTCAAGCGCCTCATCAAGCAATACGGCAGGCATGTGCTTCTCGCCGTTGACCGCAACGGTGAAGAGGGCACCGCGCTCGCAGGCTCGCCGAACTTCCTGGTGAACGGTGTTCCTAGGGCGATTTCGCGCCGTTGCGATCTCCCCTACCGTGTATGTCCCTAGGTCAACCAGCGCCTGCCGTCCGGCGTGGATACGCAACACGTTCAGCAGCAGAGCCTCCGGATCGGGTCGTTGGTAGCGATCCCCGATTGCGCTCCGCGCCTCGGCTGCGCTGAACTCGTGCTCATCGCGATGCGGCCGCGATCTGAGGCTAGACGGAGCAGAATCCGGGTTTGCGAAGCCCCACAGAGTCAGCCATCGCGCGCAATCGGCAACCTGAGTGCTGACTAGTCGGATCGTCTTTGTGGTCGAGTCCTCGCTGTCAAGTTCTCTGAGCATGGCAAGCACCTCTTGTCCAAAGTGTACATGAATCAGTGATGCGTGACAAACCGGACAACTACGAGACCGTCAGCGCGCTCTCGCCGATCTTTCTATCTTCAGCCCCCTGTCCTCCTCCCGGGCCTTCAGTGGCGCGCTGAGCGAAGTCAACAGCGCCAGAGACGGCCTCCGTTGTGCAAGCAGCACCCCCAAGAGGTATCTACGTTCTTAGACAATACAAGGGTTGTGTGACAGTTCCGCTCGATGCTCGGGGTTCCCGCGTTCTGGGCACATCCCGCGGCTACGGTGCCTGCTGTGCCACCTCGCCGCGGCCTGAAGACCAGCCCCTGCGACTACCTCGCCGCGGACGGAACTTGGCCCGAGGGTCCGCTAGCCGATGACGCCCCCGACGAGGCTCGGTTTGCGATGGAGGTCGGTCAACGCTTGAAAGCCCATTGCGAGGCCAACGGCCTCTCCATGAACGCCGTGTCCCGAGCGACCAACGTCCACACGCAAACCGTCATCAACCTGCTCGCAGGCAAGACATGGGGCGACCTGCCCATCATCTACCGGCTAGAGGCAGGCCTCGGTGCTCGTTTATGGGAGCACGGCGACCTGCCCTGAAGATGATGATTCAGTGAGAAGTCGCCGCCGTTGGCTGATACCAGTTCTGGTCGTGTTGGCGGTGTTGGCCGTTCTTGCGGCGCTCCGGCTAACGCAGTTCATCTCCGATGCCGACACGGCCGAGCAGGTTGAAGCCGACCTCCGACGGCACACCGGGGGCGGCGCGGGCGAAGATGCCTACGACCTGGCGCAAACGCTGATAGCGGAGGGTGTCCCCCACGAGGAGGCTGTTGACGTCGCCGCAACCTTGAGCTACCTCGGCGGCGATGTGCTTGACGACCTGAGAACGGCCCGCCTACTGGCCGTCTTTGAGCAATATGCGCCCACTGATGCCATCCCGTCTAGGGACCTCGTGAGGGTGGCTGAGCAACTGGAGGTTGACAGCGACGGGCTGTGGAGTTTCCTCAACCTCGTCGTGCAGGAGAGCAATGAGCGGGAGATGCCAGCAGATGTGATGGTTGAGGGGCTGCGTGTGCATGGCCTTGAATACGCCGCGGGCTGCGAACTTGTCGAGCAGGCACCGTGCCCGGTCGATGTGGTCGTTCAACTCGTGCTGGACCGCCAGCAGGCCGCCTATGAGCAGTGGGGACATGTCGACTGCCGCCTAGATGTGAACGCCGCCCACCCGGGATGCCTGACCTTCGCCGACTGTGCCGATGAGTATGCCGTGGTGCTCGCCGCGCAGGACGCCGATGACGACGCCCGAGAAAGAGCGAGGGCGCTCGGTCACGAGCCCGGCAGCGCAGGCTGGGAGGAATGGACCGCAGCGACCAACGAGACGGCCCTGTCGAGTTGGGAGGCTCACGAGACCTGTATCGCCGAGCGCTATGGAGAAGGCATCGACGCCTACAAGGCGCTCGTGTTGGCGAGATAGACAGCACCATCCGCATCCCGAGCATCAGCCGACAATGACTCCCTAGTGGGGGGAAGGAGCGCGAGCCATGACCACAGACGGGTCTGCCACCCGGACGCCAAGCACCGTCAGCCGCTGGGAGCGGAGCGCAGACGTCCCGCTACTGGTGCTCGCTCTTGCGAGCATTCCGCTGGTTGTGGTGGAAGACCTCGGCGGGGGCGCAGCCGCGCGCGGCGCAGTAATCGCCAACTGGGTCATTTGGGCGTTGTTTGCCGTGGACCTCACAGCACGGGTCTGGCTCGTGCGCCACCACCGAATGCGGTACCTCGTCGCGCACTGGTACGACGTCGGCATCGTGGTGGTGTCGGTGCTGCCATACTTCCGGCCGCTGCGGATTCTGCGTTCCGCAAGAGCGCTGCGCGTCTTGAGAGCTGCCCGCGTGACCGTCTACGCCACCAGCATCTGGCACGCGGTGGTGCGCCTGTGGGGAGGGCTCACAGGGAAGGCGCTGGTAGTGGTCATCCCGGCCATCGTCGGCGCTGGGTCTGCAGGAGTGTGGATGGTCGAGAAGGAGGGCAACAGTGCCATTGACAGCTACGGCGACGCAGCATGGTGGGCCATCACCACCGTCACCACCGTCGGATACGGCGACATCGCTCCTGTCACGACCGAGGGTCGCGTCATCGCGGCGGTGCTGATGGTCACCGGAATCGCCGCGTTCGGGGTCGTCACCGCGAACATCGCCACCGGGATGACAAAGCAGCGACAGCCTGACGAAGACATCAGCGCCCGCCTAGACGGGCTACAGGCAACCATCAACGAATTGAGACAGCAGTCACGCTGACCCTCACCGGGTGCTGCATCGTGGCCTGAGATGGTGGATCGTCCGCTTGTGAGCGATCACGCGAAGCCGCGTTCTGTGATCACGCGAATTCGCGTTGGGTGATCGAGGTTCTCCCCTGGCTTGATGACCATCCACCCGTGAGGGTGGTGGTGCGGTCAGTGTGAGCCTGCGCCCTGACGGGCGCGGGTGGGGGGCCAGAGGTTTGGAATCTCTCGGCTAGGGGCTGTTGGGGTCTTGTGCTGCTGGCCGGTCGGGCACGGTGATATGCACAGGGTCGGCCGAAAATGCGTTCAACACCATGTCAGCGTCGGATTCAGATATTTGCAGCCCCGGAGCGTCAGCCAGCCTTACCAAGCCCTGAGCCGATGAAGCTCCGACATGCAGAGTGGCGGTCGCATGTCGGGAGTTGCTCTCCGGTCTGCGCTAGCCGACCTTGACGTATTCCCCGTCAACGTTCTGAAGCGAGATGCGAGTCGGTGGATTCAACAGGTCAACAATCCGGCCCTGCGCGTAATCGTGGGATGAGGGTTGCTGGCACCGGTTGGGGTCATTATGTCACGAGGATGCCGCGGGCTTCGAAGTTGTGGGGTTGGTGAAGCCGTGGGCGGTTCGGCGCAGGACTTGGAGCAGGTTGTTTGTTCCCTCGATGCGTCCGTTGGAAGCTCGGTCTGTGTGGTGCCAGGCCAGGATCTCGTCTGACCATGCGATGAAGGTGTCGACGGTGTCGTGGTACTCGGGCAGCTCTCCGGTCTCATAGAGGTCGCAGAACCGTCCCAGGGCCTCTAGGGCGCCTTGGTGGTCGTTGGCGAGGTAGAGGCCGTGGAGCTCCTGTAGGGCCTGCCAGCCGGCTTTGAGCCGCGGGTGCGTGTCAAAGAGGGCGTCGAGGCGGGCCTGGTCGGCGCCGGTGAGGGTGTCGCCACGCCGCAGCAGCAAGAACCGGGCTCTGAACACCTCTGGGTCGAAGGCGGGCTTGACGCCGTGGGGCTCGCGGCGCTGGATGTCGCGGCGCACCGCGGTGAGCCCCGCACAGAACCATCTGATGACGTGGAAGCGGTCCAGCACGTGGCGGGCGTGGGGCAAGCAGGCGTCCACGGAGGCCTTGTAGGCGCGCGACCCGTCGGTGACGACGACTTTGACTCCTCTGCGCCACTTGTGGCCCTGTGACATCAAAAACGCTGACAGCGCAGCGCTGCTGCGGTGCTCGACCATCGCCAGGGTCCGGCCGGTGTCCGCGTTGACGATGACGGTGACGTAGCGGTGGCGCTTGCGCATGGAGGTCTCATCGACCAACAGCACCCGGCACCGCCGGCTGCGGCGATGCTCGGCGACGAGCCCCGACCAGGCCCTCACCAGCGCGTTCACTGACGGCCAGCTCACACCGTGGCGGCGCACCACCGCACGGATCGTCATCGCCTGCGCGTCCGCGACCAGACGCTGCGCCAGGCGCCGCGTCAGCCGTCCGTCGAACTCGGGGTGCTCCTCGAGCCACCGGCTGTCGCAGCCGCCGCACACGAACCGCCGCCGCATCCACACCAGCGTCGTGCGCCGCCCCGACACCTCAAGGTCGCGCACCGCGCGCTCGCGGGTGTCATGGACCCTGTGGCACTTGAACCCGCAGTGCGGGCAACGAGGACGCCTCACGGTCGACTCGACCCGCACCCTCAACTCCTCGGCAGTGTCAACAACCACCGCGAGCACGCGGACCTGGCGCAGGTGCAGCCGCACCCCCATAACATCGGAAGCCATCGGGGCCCTCCTGGATCGCTGACGTTGACATCACCGATCCCAGCAGGGCCCCGACCCCTACTCAGGGACCCTCAACCACCCCGCTCCCCACGTTCCCGCGCAGGCTCCATGTCTCTCCCGCGACCAGGTTGATGACGGCCTGGACCGTCGTCAACGTACCAGCGGCCTGTGCGAGAACGCGGGAAGGGTCGCTCATTGTGAGCCTCCGCCCCCTTGCGCAGACCCCGCGGGGCTACGGCGACGATGGCTTGCGCCTCCGGCGGCTACTCCCTCCTCGCTGTCTGCCTTTTGCCTTCTTGTCTGCGACCCTTCCCTGGCTCCGTGTTTCTTGCCGGGTGCCGTGTCTCTCTGGAGGGGTGCGGATGGCCTCTGCTTGCGCTGGTGCGGAGGCCGATGACGGTGGGCTAGTCGCTGTTGGGGTTGCGGTCAGTGTGAGCGTGCGCTGAGCGCTGGTTGTGGGCCGAGATTCTGGAACTGCGGGCTGGGGTGGAGTCGTTGGGGGCGGGCGTGTCGGCGCGGTACGCCAGTGGCATCCCGGCTGTCGTACCCGGTCGCTGTAATGGGCGTGGTCGGACCGCCAACGAGAAGGGAACACGATGCGGAAGACGAAGGAAGCCTCCGGGGCGCTTCTGGCCATAGGGCTGGTGCTGTCTCTGGTGGGGATGTGGACTGGATGGACCGAGGTCGTCGCGGCTTGGGCGTTGGGCCACATCGTTGACCTGATTCCTGACTACGCGGAGAGGGCGCAGTGAGGGTCGCGCAGGGTCTACGGAACTGCTGCCATCGTGGATCTGGACCGCTCTGGTCTCTTGGAGGGTCTTGGTGTGAGCTGTTAGGGGCGAGGTCGGCGGCCGCCGGTAAGTTACAGGGGTGGCATACGGAGCCGAACAGTCGGAACAGGCATGGCGGGCGGTGGGCATGCCGTCTTGGGTGGAGTGCATCGTGCCCTCGGCAGGTGTGACCGATGCCTAAGGCGAGACATGCCATGAGGCGGCTGCTTCGTCGCGATGACAGGCTCTGCGGGGTTCACCTCGGCGGCTGCGGAAAGGAGATCGCTCCGGGGCAGAGCCCCAACCGTGACCACATCATCCCGCGGTCATTGTTCAAGAAGGTGGCGCTAGGCAGGGAGTACGAGTTTGAACAGGACTGGAACTGCCAGCCCATGCACGAAGCCTGCAATACTTCCAAGGCGTTCCAGATGGACAGCTGGCCACGCTTCGGCTGCCGGTGCCATTTCCTGCAAGTAGTCGAAGGCGACTTGTATGTCTGCACCACGGGCAAGGTCGGACAAGGAAGCCACAAGCTTCTATCCAACGTCGTAGATGATTTCCCAGAGTCGCCGGAAAGGGTGGATGCCCGCGTCGTTGTAGGGCATCACAAAGACACCCAAGAGCAACGCTTCGTCGGGTTCAGAAAGGACCGGTATGGATACATGCTCCCTGGCATTCATGCCCGTGAAGTTGACTGGTTCAATCTTCATGAACAGGCACGGGTGGGATTGCCCACGCCGGAGCGGTTCTGGGTGGATGAGCGTGGACGCATCACCCGTACTTGGGGAATGTCGCGCAAATCTATTGCAACGTGCGAGCACGTTCCGTCCTTACGGGAAAATCCCATTGAAGCGCTCATCGGGCGCCCGTCATAACAAGGCCCAAGTTCCCCCGCTAGCGGCTGCTCGCTGAGTCTCGCCTAGCGCTTGGTCTTGCCCTGCCTCTTGAAGTGCTCCCGTAGCAGCTTGATTGAGCCTGCGCGGGAACGTGGGGAGCGGGGTGGTTGAGGGTCCCTGAGTAGGGGTCGGGGCCCTGCTGGGATCGGTGATGTCAACGTCAGCGATCCAGGAGGGCCCCGATGGCTTCCGATGTTATGGGGGTGCGGCTGCACCTGCGCCAGGTCCGCGTGCTCGCGGTGGTTGTTGACACTGCCGAGGAGTTGAGGGTGCGGGTCGAGTCGACCGTGAGGCGTCCTCGTTGCCCGCACTGCGGGTTCAAGTGCCACAGGGTCCATGACACCCGCGAGCGCGCGGTGCGCGACCTTGAGGTGTCGGGGCGGCGCACGACGCTGGTGTGGATGCGGCGGCGGTTCGTGTGCGGCGGCTGCGACAGCCGGTGGCTCGAGGAGCACCCCGAGTTCGACGGACGGCTGACGCGGCGCCTGGCGCAGCGTCTGGTCGCGGACGCGCAGGCGATGACGATCCGTGCGGTGGTGCGCCGCCACGGTGTGAGCTGGCCGTCAGTGAACGCGCTGGTGAGGGCCTGGTCGGGGCTCGTCGCCGAGCATCGCCGCAGCCGGCGGTGCCGGGTGCTGTTGGTCGATGAGACCTCCATGCGCAAGCGCCACCGCTACGTCACCGTCATCGTCAACGCGGACACCGGCCGGACCCTGGCGATGGTCGAGCACCGCAGCAGCGCTGCGCTGTCAGCGTTTTTGATGTCACAGGGCCACAAGTGGCGCAGAGGAGTCAAAGTCGTCGTCACCGACGGGTCGCGCGCCTACAAGGCCTCCGTGGACGCCTGCTTGCCCCACGCCCGCCACGTGCTGGACCGCTTCCACGTCATCAGATGGTTCTGTGCGGGGCTCACCGCGGTGCGCCGCGACATCCAGCGCCGCGAGCCCCACGGCGTCAAGCCCGCCTTCGACCCAGAGGTGTTCAGAGCCCGGTTCTTGCTGCTGCGGCGTGGCGACACCCTCACCGGCGCCGACCAGGCCCGCCTCGACGCCCTCTTTGACACGCACCCGCGGCTCAAAGCCGGCTGGCAGGCCCTACAGGAGCTCCACGGCCTCTACCTCGCCAACGACCACCAAGGCGCCCTAGGAGACTGTTGAGTAATTCGGTCCGGGGTGCTCGCGTTTGTGGTGGTGGGGTGGGAGAATGGGGGTCATGCAGGGAACTGAGGGACCGGATCGGGTGCTGTTGGACGCGTTGGGCCTGTGTGGGGGTCTGGTGCGTGAGGGGTCGCTGTATCGGTTCTTGGCCGAGAACCGGCTGCGGCTGTTCCCTGATGAGATGTTCGCGGATCTCTTCGGGCCTCGGGGCCGGCCGTCGGTGCCGGGTTCGGTGGTGGCGACGGTGATGGTCCTGCAGGCCTTGGAGGGGTGCTCTGACCGTGAGGCGGCCGAGCGGCTGCGGTGTGATCTGCGCTGGAAGGCCGCGGCGGGTCTGGCCGTGGACGATGAGGGGTTCCACTACAGCGTGCTGGCGCTGTGGCGCCAGCGGCTGCGCGCGAGCGGGCGCCCGGAGCGGGTCTTCGACGCGGTGCGCGAGCTGGCCGCGGCCTGCGGGGCGCTGTCGAAGAGCCGCCGCCGGGCGCTTGACTCCACGGTGCTGTTTGACGCGGTGGCGACCCAGGACACCTACACGATGATCGCGGCTGCGATCAGGCGCTGCCGCCGACTCATCGGCGAGGCCGCTGATCTGGAGCTGATGCGCGACTACCGCGTTGGGGCCAAGCCGTCGTGTGTGTGGTCTGATCGCGATGAGCGGGCCTGGCTCGTCGACGAGTTGGTCACCGACGCCCAGGCGGTTCTCAAAGCAGTGGAGGGCCTCGAGCTCACAGGCGAACAAGCCGACGCGGCGGCGCTCTTGGCCGCGGTGGCCGGCCAAGACGTCGAGCCGGACCCGAAGGTGCCGGGACGCTGGCGCATCGCGCGCCGCGTCGCTGAGGGCCGCATCATCTCAACAGCAGACCCCGAGGCCCGCCACGCCCGCAAGACCCGCTCTGTGCGCCGCGACGGCTACAAGGCCCACATCGTCGCAGAGCCCGAAACCGGCATCATCACCGCCGCAGAACTCACCCCAGCAGACGCCTCAGACGCCAAAGTCGGCGCCCGGCTCCTCACCACCGACACCACCGCCACCACCGCCACCGACGACACCGCCACCGACGACACCGACGACGACACCGACACCGACGACGACACCGACACCACCGACACCGACACCGACGACACCGACACCACCGACACCGACGACGGCGCCGAGCCTGGGGGCAGGCTGGTGCTGGCGGACTCCGCGTACGCGTCGGGCGAGGCGCTCGAGGCCTTCACCGGCGCCGGATGGGACACCGCGATCAAGCCCATCGAACCCACCGCGCGCATCGCCGGGGGCTTGACCCGAGACGACTTCGACATCGACGCCGGCGCACAGACCGTGACCTGCCCCGCAGGACACACCAGGCCCGTCACCTCGGGCGCGGCGCGCTTCGGCAAGCTGTGCGCGGCGTGCCCGCTGCGGGCGCGCTGCACCACCTCTGAGCGGGGTCGCAGCGTCACCGTCGACGCCCACCACGCCCACCGCGAGGCCAACAGGGGCCGCTGGAGGCGCGCCGGCACCCAGGCCGCGTACCGCCGGCACCGGCCCATGGCCGAGCGAAGCATCGCCTGGCTCACCCGAGGCAAAGCCAGACGCGTCCCCTACCGCGGCGTCGCCGCCAACAACCTCTGGCTCACCACCAGAGCCGCCGCAGTCAACCTCGCGCGTCTCACCAACCTCGGCCTCACCCACAACGGAACCGGATTCGCCCTGCCAACCCCCGCCTGACACCCCCACCGGAGCCCGACTCGCCCCGCCAACCCCCGCCTGACACCCCCACCGCAACCCGACCCTGCCCAACGCGCACACCCCGCACCAAAAGGAACCCGGCAGCCAACACCGCGCAGCCACACGACCGCCACACCGCGGCCGGCAACCCCACTTGCTCAACAGTCTCCTAGAGGCCCTGGGACGGTTCTGCGACCTCTATGAGACCGGAGAGCTGCCCGAGTACCACGACACCGTCGACACCTTCATCGCATGGTCAGACGAGATCCTGGCCTGGCACCACACAGACCGAGCTTCCAACGGACGCATCGAGGGAACAAACAACCTGCTCCAAGTCCTGCGCCGAACCGCCCACGGCTTCACCAACCCCACCAACTTCGAAGCCCGCGGCATCCTCGTGACATAATGACCCCAACCGGTGCCAGCAACCCTCATCCCACGATTACGCGCAGGGCCGCTTGATTTCGTCTTCGGAGGGTTCGGTCTCTGCACGGAAATCTGCAAGTTATGGAGTCTGGCCCCAAGAATTATGGCGACCCCCTTCCGGCGCGGTCGGCTACCGTGCCTGAGCACCGCCTTTGCCAACCCGCTAACCGGCCACTGAGGGGTGATCGCGGGTTCGCCCCGCTCGCGATTGCGAGTTACAGCCAAGTCGGCTGACCGCGGCCAGCCAGTACGGACCTACCGAGTCGGCGAGTCTGGTCTGGCGGTCGAGGCCATTCCAGGCCAGACTCGGGCCGATGGCACCCACGCTGTATTTGCTCTGTGGGCTACCCGCAGCCGGCAAGACCACGCGAGCACGCGAGCTGGAAGCGGCCGCCAACGCCGTTCGGTTGACGGCCGACGAGTGGATTGCTCGCCTGTATCCAGACGACTCTGAGGCTGCGGCGCGAGACGAGCGCCGTGACAGAGTCGAAGGGCTGCAGTGGCAGTTCGTCGAACGGCTGCTACAGATCGGCACCGATGTTGTGCTGGACTGGGGACTCTGGACCCGAACGGAACGCGCCCGCTACCGACAGCGTGCCGAAGCATTGCGAGCCCAGGTGCAGATCGAGCTTGTCGAAGCCCCACTCAGCGTGTTGCAAGCGCGACTTGCGGCGCGCAACCGTGACCTTCCACCCGGCACGTTCCGCATCTCCGCGGAAGAGATGGAAGAGTTCGCAAGCCTGTTTGAGCGCCCTACCGCGGAGGAGATGGCTGCCGGACGAGACGATTGAACGACGATCGTCGAATGCAGCCCGCTTCACCCGAGGGACGACTGACTGGAACCGCTGACTACTGGATACCGCCCTCTGGGAGGCGTTGAACTGGTGCCCATCGCCACCGCGCCCGCTCCTCACACTTCTTCTTGCGGTAGTCGCCGATGAGTCCGTTGGGCAGGTATCTCAGAGTCCAGGGCATCCAGGGTGGGGAACAGCGACGCGCCGTGGAGTCGATCACCGAGCGCACCGTCGAGGCGGTCAGGGCCCGCCCGAGCCGGCGCGGCGATGGTGGGAGGATCTGGTGAACGAAACTGAGCGAGTGGGGGTTCCGTGGCTGGTGGCGGCAGGGTTCGTGCGACTGCTCACCCACCCCAATGTCCCGAACACCCCAGCGGCTCCGGAGCACGCCGTTGACCTCATGGCCGAATGGTTCCGCTCACCCAGCGTCACACCGTTGAACCCGGGCACTCAGCACATCACGATCTTCCGCAACATGCTGGCCGCCGCTGGCGTAGGGGGGAACCTCGTCACCGACGCCCACATCGCCGCGTTGGCCATCGAGCATCAAGCCGAGGTCCACTCCAACGACAGCGACTTCGCACGCTTCCCGGGACTGCGCTGGCGCAACCCGCTTTGACCCCGCACCGCCCCGACGCCTTGATGTGCTATGGGATCTCGCCTCCAAAGTTATGGCAACCCTGACGGGGGTTGGTAGACACCCCGCCGGAGCAGGGCGAATGACAACCCGCGAACGTCCATCAGAGTTCGATGATGCACCGTCCGTCGCTCAAGGTGACATGCCATGTGGAGATGATGTCCATGCCCAACAGCACATCGCACCCCTCCAAGGAAGTCGGTATCTGTGTAGCCACGACATCGTGCGCAGGAACTTCTGCTGTTGCCGAGAGGCCGAGGAGAACGCGGACGCGGACCCAGAACAGGTCTGCCCAACGCTCCGTACCGTCTGCGACCGTCAGTCGGGTTTCCCCGACGATGTCGGGGCATACTTGGTTCACGACCTGGGTCGAGATGGCCGTCATCTTCGTTCCCGTGTCGAAGATGGCTCGGAAGCCACGCTCAGGCCCATCGCGCCCTCTCGGCGCGATTGCCACGTTCAGCTTGATCAGGCCGTCAGCGACCCCGACCTCGAATGTCGGCAACGTCAGGAAATCAGGTGAGAGCGAACGTGAAGATCCCGAGGCTCAGAGGCTTTGCGCCTATCGGCACAACCGAGAAGTTCCCCGAGCCGTAGCATTCGAGGCCATCCTCGCAAGCGACGTTCGCGTCGTCGTAGATGCCGACTAGGTCTTCGTCGTGCATGAGGGCGATACGCCCGGCGTCAGTTCCTTCGAGGTCGTGCTGGTACTTGGCTTCGTAGGCGATGCGATTCAAGCGGACAGCATCGCTGCGGGTCGGATCCGACGATGGAGGCGACAATCGGATTCCTCCCCCTAGTGCGGATGAACTGCTCCCTAATGACTTGAACGTAATTCTATCGGCCCTACAAGTCGGTGCAAGGACCATCGGCCTTGTCGCTTCTCTAGCACTCGGGGGGCGTCCCATCAAGTGGTGAGCTTTGGGGTTGAGCCTCGGTGGTTAGTTGCCGGCTGTGAGCTCGGCTGTGGTGATGGTAGCTGCTGGGGCCGGAGCTTGGCCATGGAGTCCTCTGAGAGGTAGCGGCGGGCAGGCCGTGGGCGGTTCGGCTGTCACGCTCACTTGGTATGTTGCCCCTCGCGTTCGTGACCAGTCCCGCGCGGGGAGGTTCTCCGTGAGGCGTTACCGCCGTTGGATGCCGGTACTGGCGGTCTTGACGGTGCTGGCCGCAGCTTGTGAAGCCGCATCCGAGCCTGCCGCCACTACTGCCACGGTCGCTCAGCCGGAGCCTACGGCGATCCCGGCACCCGAGGCTGAGACGGAACCGGCACGCGTCAGCGACACGTCGGAACGTGAATCTGGCACCACCGCCGTGCGCGAAGATCGTCCGAGGGGCTTCGTCGAGGCGGAGCCGGGAGCTGCGGCTCCTAGCACGACGACTTCGACTACGCAGGCTCCCGAGCCGGGCTGCCACCCCGCTTACATGCCGTGCCTTCCCAACCTCCCCGGCGACGCGCTGAACTGCGGAGACCTGACCTCCGACCAGAAACCCGTCACTGTCAACGAAATCGGCGTAGACCCGTACCAGCTAGACCGCGACGGCGACGGACGCGGCTGCGCGAGCTGAACCGCCAACATCGCTAGCCGCTGCCTCATCCGCTTCCGTTGGCAAGTGCAGACGATTCCGCCAAGTTCTCTGTTGTCTGGCTGTCATACCCCTTCGCTGCAATGGAGGCGTCGGGCAGCCAACGAGACGACCGGAACACGATGCGGAAGACCAAGGAAGCCTCCGGTGTGATGCTGGCGATCATACTGGTTCTGGCGGTTGTGGGGTTGAGGTGGGACCCCGGCCCGCGCCGGTAGACACGGGCCGACCAACAGCGTCACAGCCGCCTTCTTCCCGCGCTGGACACCAAGAATGTGGACTGCTGTCGTCATACATGATACGCTTCACGTATGACGATGCTTAGCTTCAGAGTCGAGCCCGCCGAGGCCGCCCGGGTCCGGGAGATGGCCGACGCCCTCTGCATCCCCCAATCAGAGATGATCCGCGAGGCCTTGCGCCGCCATCTCAACGCGCTCGCCGCGCAGCGAGACGCCACCGCCTACGAGGCGAACCCACTCGGCCCCGAGGAACTGTCGCTGATCGAGGCCGAGCACTGGGCGCCGGCCGAGGATTGGTCCGACTGGGTCGATGCGGCGCGGTGAGATCTGGTTCGCCGCCACACCCAGCGGCGACCGGCCAGTGCTGGTACTCACCCGCGACCCTGTCGCCGACCGCATCGACGCGGTCGTAGTCGCAGCACTCACCAGAACGCGCCGAGGCCTGTCCTCGGAACTGCCCCTGACCGCGGCCTCCGACGGCGTTCCCTCCGACTGTGTCGTCAACTTCGACACCATCCACACCCTGCCCCGGCAGGCGTTCCGAAGCCCAGTGGCCACACTTGAACCCGCCCGGCTTGAGGAGGCCTGTCAGACTCTCAAAGCGGCCACGGGCTGCTAAGAGCCGCCTGGCCTCCATGCCGGGGATCGGTTCAGTGGGGAATCCGGTCCACTGCCGCTAGTCCGAGCCCGGTTCTATGGGCAGGCCGGAGCCGGTCGCAACCTCCCACAGGAAGCCGTCGGGATCGGCGAAGTACCCGGAGTAGCCGCCCCAGAATGTTTCCGCGGCGGGCTTGACGATGCGGGCCCCGGCCGCCGCGGCCTGCCGCAGCACCGAGTCCACTTCGGAGCGTGTCGCCACGTTGTGGGCGATGGTGAATCCGTGCATCGCAGGCTGCGGCGTGCCCTTCTGATCGGGCCGGCCGATGTCGTCGGCCAGGGCGTCCCGGGGGTAGAGCCCCAGCAGTAGGCCGGTGAGGGCCAGGAAGGTGATCTCGTCGCCGCCCGCCTCGTGCTCGGGGAATCCGAGTCCGTCGCGGTAGAAGCGGGTGGAGCGGCCAAGGTCAGACACTCCCAGCGTGATGATGCTGATCCGGGGTTCCATCAGGTTCGCGCCTCCAGGCCGTGTCGGAGTCGTTCTGTTGTATCACCCCGGGTTTCGTGGAGGCTGAGGTGTGCCCTGTGTTTCGCGCCGCCAGCTTGCTTGATCTCGGGCGGGCATGGTGGGGCCGGTTCAGTTGGCGACGTCGATGCGGTCGAGGGGCCCGTCCCAAGCGAGGATCTCGCGGTCGGCGGTGGCGAGCTGCCCGCGCTGGCAGAGAGCGCCGGCCATGATCAGCCGGTCGGCGAGGTCGCTCGGCGCGCCTTGCTGCCGTAGGTCCTCGGCGAGGATGAGCGTCTCGGAGTCAAGTGGGATCTCGCGGATGCCGGCGTCGATGCGGCGTGCCCGCCAGACCCGCAGGTCGCAGCCTAGGTCGATGCGCCCGAGACGCACGAGCAGTGCCAGCTCCCAGTACGTGGCCGACGACACGAACAGGCGCTGGCGCCGGAGTTCGTCCTGGATGAGATCGCGGGCGCTGGCGTGGACGCGCTCGTCGCCGGTGAGGACCCACAGCAGCACGTGGGTGTCGATCAGCAGCACTAGGAGGTTGATGCGGTGGCGCTGTCAGCGGCCCCTGCGGGCTCGGCGAGGAGTTCGTCCCACTCGGCTTCCCAGTCGCTGATCCAGTCCGCCTCGCCGCCAGTCGGATCGGTCAGATTGGAAGCGACCGTGATCTCGCCCCTGCAGGATCCCCACAGTTCGGGCAACTCCACCGGCGGTGGACAGGGCACGAGCGCCGCCACCGGGTGACCGTACTTCGTGATGATGACCTGCCCGCCCGTCTCGGCCACGCGGTCCATGATGGCAAGGCACTTGGCCTTGAACTCGCCCGCAGGCATGGTCTCGGGCAGCGGATTCGGCGCTTGTGACATGGGTCGCCTCCGTCACTCGCTCGAGCTATGACCATAGCACGACCATGGTCCTGAGCATCCTAACACCACCAATTCGCTGCCCTGCGCTTGGGCACGGAGATCGGTTCGGACGTGACTGAGGTCATACCGCGCGCACACCAGCAGAATCCCCGATTGCGCAACAAGGAGGTCGCGAACACCCCACCACACACATTGCACACGCCACTGCTTGATGCGCCGAGCCGACTTCAACACGCCGAGCAGCACCACACCTCCCGCAGCCAGTTGACGATGTCGAGGGTTACGGGTCGCGCTCGCTGCTGGGCCCAACAGTCGCGTCGGGAAGCATCGCGTCAATAGCGTCGATCATGGCGGCGATCGCCGGGAACCACACGGCAGGGCACGTCATGGACTGCTTCATCACGCACGCAGCCCGCCACCACTCCAGCTCCTGCCGGCAGGGAGGCCCGCCCTCAAACTCTTCAAACATGGCCCGCCAACTGGACGGTTCGGAAATGTCGGGGCCGACCCCCGGGACTTGAAGTCCTGTGAAAACGGCGTCGTGCCTCCTAACCCAGCTATCTCGGATCGCCGGGTCAGCCGAAGCTCTCGCCTGCAGTCGCTTTCCATCTCGCCAGTTCTTAAAGAGCCCCATTGGCAACCCACTGTAGGTCCACTGCCTGCCCTGATTGCAGCGGTGCGGTGCCAGACCGAGCCTCGCGTCGCCTGGTGGAAGGCCGGAACCTAGCCGGGTAGGGGGAGGTCTGGCTTGCTAGTGCAGGTCGAAGACGGTGCTCAGGGCCGTGTCGATGTCCCACTGCTCCTCGGGGCGGAGATGGCCGATCAGGTTGCCCAAGCGGGTCACGTCGACCGCTCCGACCTGCTCGACGAGCACGATCGTGTTCCGCCCGTCCAGCTCGATGACAGGCCTGAACGAGGCAGGCCGAGCGCTGGTCGAGGTTGGCGCCACCAGCACGACCGAGCGCGGCAGCAGCGCGTCGGACTGCACCACCACCCCGAAGCGGCGCCCCTGCTGCTCGTGACCCACTCCTCGGGGAAGCCGCAACTCGAAGATTTCACCCCGGCGCATGGAGATCTTCCCGACGATCCTGTGTCAAGCTGCCTGGGCAGGGCTCACCCCGGCGCACGGAGCTGTTCCATGAGACTGGCGACCGCGCTCATCTCGGCTCGGTCAGTCTCGTCGGCCTCCAAGGAGGCGACCTCCGCTGCTAGCGCCTGACGGGCCCGTATCCGTGCGGCTTCGTGCACCAGCGACGATCGGATGGCCTCCGACTGGGTCAGGCCCTGAGCCTCCAGTTGGCTCAGGGCGCGGAGGGCTTCCTCGTCGAGTCGTACAGATATCGCACGGGCCATGACGCAAGTGTATCACGATATGTGATACTGCTGAGGTAGGGATCTGCGCATGTTGACTGGTGTGCGCGCAGTCACTCGATGCCGGGCCGCTGCCCGTCCTCGTATTGTTGATGGTGCGATGCGACCCTCCTTCATTCGTTACCTGGCGCTGGGCGTGCTGGTTGTCGGGCTGGCTGCCATCGCTTGGGCGGCGCTGCGCGGGGACGACCCCGGCGACGACTCCGCCGCCAACCTCGCCGCCGACGACTCGGGCGGTACCGCTCCTGATGGGGCTGACGTCGGGGCCGCCGATGCCTCGACTGCCGCGATGACCGTGCCCTCGTCCCCCGAGTCCGGGACGGTTTCGGACGACTCAGCCCTAGCGGTAGCAGACGACGACTCCCCCTCAGACACGACCACCACGGTCGCCACTACCACGGTGCCTGCCGAGCCCATCGAGGTGCTGGGGGTGGCCGACACCCTCACCGGACTCGACGGCTGGCTCAACACCGACGCCACGTCGCTGGAGGAGATCCGGGCCGCCAACAAGCTCACGGTCGTGCAGTTCTGGACCTTCGGATGCCGCAACTGCAAGAACACCCTCGAAGCCCTCGGACAGCTGTACGCCGACTTCCGCGGCCAGGGCGTGGAGATCGTGGGCGTGCACTCGCCGGAGTTCTCCTATGAGGCCGACGTGGACAACATCATCGAGGCCGCCGCCGACCTGGGCGTCGTCTGGCCCATCGCCCTCGACACCGACAAGCGCAACTTCCACCGCTGGCAGGAGGGCAACATCGGCTACTGGCCCCGCGTTTACGTGATCGACGGCGACAACCGGATCCGCTTCGACCGCACGGGCGACGGCCGGGCCACCTACGCGCAGCTCCACGAGACCGTCGAGCGGCTGCTGACCGAGGCCTGACAGGGTCCGGCGCATCGGAGGCTGAGCTCGGTGGCGACCTTCCTGGAGGGAGTGGGCTCCATCGGCGTCGCGTGCACGCTGGCGGCGCTGGTGCCCGGCGTGGCGCTGGTGCTGGTGGCCCGGAAGGCCCGGCTCACGGTGGCTCTCTTCTACTTGTTGGGCGCCACGCTGCTGACGTGGGCTCGAGCGGCCGGTCACTGGAATGTCGAGCTGAGCGGCGCGGCCGTGTTCGTGGCCGCGGCGCTGGCCGCGGGCGCTTTCGTGCTGGCGCACCGAGCCACGCGGGCGGTGTCGCTGTCGGCCACGGGCTCGGGCGTGGTGGCGGGCGCACTGGCCGGGTGGCTGTGGCGGCCCTGCGTGGGCCCCAAGCTGGGCGAAATCCTCAACAACACCGACACCGACGGGGCACGCACAATCGGCTTGATGCTCGTGTACATGGCGGGGGCGCTGCTGCCCGCCCTGCTGCTGGCCGTACTGCCGCACGCGGTGCCGGGCGCCAAGCGGTTCCTCGACCGCCTACCCGTGGCCATCGTGGGTGGCGCAGTGGGCGCCGCCTACGCCATAACCCTGGCCGCCGGCCGCTACGACGACCTAATCGGCGAGCTCTACCGAATAGCCAACAACGCCTGAGCCTCAACGCGAAAGGCGCCAGATTTGACGCTGCGAAGAGGGAGTTGACGACTGAGCCCTGAGACCAGCACCGTGGCCACAGCTGCTTGCGGGCTCTAGGGTCGTGGCAGTAGGCCAGCGTTGGTAAGGGGGCCACACCTTTGATCACGGAAGGAATGCGGTGAGTTATGGCACAAGGCGATCCCTGCTCCGACTACATCGAATACGCGCGAGACTTCATCGACTCGGGAGAGATCGACTCACAGGAGGTCGGCTACAAGCTTGAGATCATCGGGAGACTCGGCAGGGCTCGCGAAGCTCTGCTCGCTGACGATGACGATTGGCTCGCGCTTCTTGACGAGGGGTTTTCCAATGAGAACAATCTCGTTGACTGGCGCTCTGCGAACGTGCTGGCCAAGTGGTTCAAATCGCAGCCCAATCCTGCGTCGAACGCTCTGCGGGGACTCTGGTCGGAAGACGACATCCCGCCGAGTGAGCGCATCCGCTCCTTCCTTCGGCTGGTGCCTGGTGACTCCAACTTCAAGGGGACAGGAACGAGGCTGCGGCCTATCTCCGTTCTACTGATGGCATTGGGCCACAGTTGTCCACCATACAAGTTCATTGAGTTCGATTCTGCCTACCGACGCACGGGACACCCACTGCCTTCCGATGGCCGAGACGAGGGAGCAGTGTATGAGCACGCCCTAACCTTCCTCGACAAACTCATACAGTGCAGCAATGAGAGGCCTCATGACCGCCTTGAAGCACAATCGATCGTGTGGTGGGTGGAGAACAACCTTACGGACGATGACGCCTATCGAGACTACGCCCGAGTCGGGGTCGAACTTCTCGAATCTACGACTAGCCATCGTTGGGACGATGAATCATTCCGTCAGTATCTTCGGAGTAATCTGAGTCTCGCGCGCCAATGGATGTTGTCTGGTGACAACCGCTGGAGTGAGAGGCTCAAGAGAGAGGCCGACATCAGTGATCACTTGATTACCAAACCGCGCTCAGGCATTGTTACGGAATGGCTGGAGTCTGTGAAGGACACTGTAGCAGTAGACATTCTACCTCTTTGGACAGACGGCGATATGTCTCGTAGCGATAGAGTGCAGGCGTTCATGACGCAAATCCCTAGGGAATTGAAGCTAGACTTCGACTCCCGCCTTTGGCTCACATCGCTGCTGTTAATGGCGCTCGGTGATGAGTATCCGTTGTTCAATGTTGCGCACTTCGATGCCGCATACAATCGTACCGGACATCCGAGGCCTGCCAAGGACGCGGACGAAGCAACAACATTTGCGCATGGTCTGCGGTTCCTTGATCAGCTCATCGAGCATGGCCAAGGAGAACTCCGCCATCGGGTTCATGCACAGTCCGTCGTCTGGTGTCGCGAGACTCAACATCCTAACACCGACGGGGGAGCACAGCCTGAGGGTTCCTCGAAACCCTCTCCTAACCCATTGGATGAGCTTGCCGACGAGCTCATGCTGGATGCTGGAATCCTTCGACGGGTCGAGAGACTGTTGAAGGACAAGAGGCAGGTCATCTTTCAGGGGCCTCCGGGGACAGGTAAGACCCATGTCGCTCAGAGAATGGCTAGATGTGTGGCCGGATCGCCCAACCGGGTCCGTATTGTCCAGTTCCATCCGTCTTACGCCTACGAGGACTTCGTGGAGGGTTTTCGTCCGACGCTTGACGGCGACCGCCACGGTTTCAAGCTCCGGGACGGCCCGCTGCTGGAGATGGCCACGAGAGCACGGGAGGCTGATGACGAGATCCATGTGCTCGTGATTGATGAGATCAACAGGGGCAGCCTCTCCAAGGTGTTCGGGGAGTTGTACTTCCTGTTGGAGTACCGCGACATCGAGATGCGGCTCCAATACTCCGACAAGCCGTTCTCCATGCCCAAGAACCTCTGGATCATCGGCACCATGAACACTGCCGACCGTTCCATCGCCCTAGTCGACCTTGCGCTACGCCGCCGGTTCTATTTCGTCGAGTTCCATCCCGACAGGCCTCCCGTCCGCGGGCTGTTGCGACGATGGCTGGACGAGAGACATCCAGGCATGGGGTGGATTGCGGACGTCGTGGATCGCGCCAACGAGAAGCTTCTTGACAGGCATGCGGCTATCGGGCCGAGCTACTTCATGAAGGACACAGGTCTCGATGAGGAGACGGTCGAGATGATCTGGGAGCACAATGTCCTGCCGTACATTGAGGAGCAGCTCTACGGCGAGCGCGACCGACTTGATGACTTCAAGCTCGACCGTCTGAGGCAAACGGCCGAAGGCGAGATCGAGCCCGATGCTGGCGCTGACGACGAACTCGAAGAACTTCTAGACGGCGGCGATGCGTCAGATTGAGCTTCAGGAGTACCGAGACAGCGAGCCGCAGCGGTTGAGCGTCGCCGAGCGCGACACGCTCAAGGAGGCGCTGCCGTCACTCACGATCCAGGCCGTTCCTGGCGAGAGCGACCTCTACTGCCTTCGGCCCGAAGCTGTTATCGGCGCTCTCGAACTGCCGAACTTGTCCATCGCCGTGCGCCCCAAGTTGGACATCTCGCGTGTGATCTACTTGGCCTCGTACGCGATGGGGGCCTACAAGCCCACGAAAGAGCGCTTCGATTTCACGTCGGAGCCCACGCTGGTCGAGGCGCTGGCCCTCGCGCTGACCTCCGCCGCTCGCCGAGCCTTCGCCCAGGGGCTGTTGCACGGCTATCGGACCGAGCAGGACGCGCTGCGAGCTGTCCGTGGGCGAATCGACGTGGCAGAACAACTCAGGCGAAGGTTCGACGTGCTCGTGCCGGTGGAGGTTAGCTACGACGAATTCACCGACGACATACTGGCGAACCGCTTGGTGAAGGCCGCGGCTGAGCTTCTCGGGCGGGCGCGTCTCGAGGATTCGCGCTCGCGGGACGGTCTGCGGTGGATGAGCGCGACGCTTGCCAACGTCACGCCTGTTCGATTCCCTCCGCAGGAGGTGCCGGAGGTCGCTTTCGACAGGCTCAACGAGCACTACCGAGAGCTGGTGTCGCTCTCGCGGTTGATCCTGCGGCATCAGGCATTGGTACTGGATCGTGGTGCAACCCGAGCCTCGGGCTTCCTGATCAACATGAACGATGTCTTCCAAGGGTTCGTCACGCGGGCTCTCCGGGTGTCTCTCGGCGTCTCCGAGCGCACGCTTCGATCCGACAAGCGACTTCCCCGGCCCATCTTCCTCGCCGAGGGTAAGAGCCTCCGCCTCGAGCCTGATCTCACGTGGTGGGACGGTCGTACCTGCACGTTTGTCGGCGATGCGAAGTACAAGCGGATCGACGTGAGGGGTGTCCCGAACGCCGATCTCTATCAGATTCTCGCCTACGCCACTGCGCTCGAGTTGCCCGGCGGGCTGTTGGTCTATGCCAAAGGTGAGGCTGAACCGGTCAAATACGTGATCCCCGGCGCGGGCAAGCGGCTAGAGGTCTTCGCCGTTGACCTCGCGGGCTCAATCGAGGACATTCACGCGACCATCGACCGCTTGGCCCAGCGTGTTCGCTTGCTGCGCTCTGAGGCCCTAGGTGCCGCGCTCGCTGCCTGAACAGTCTGAAGGGGCTCAGCCGCTGGTCCGACGGGCTGGCGCGGTCGTCGCCTTCATGCTGCCCGGGCCGAGGGCGGCGGTCTGTCGATAGAGTATTGATTTATCTTGATATATCTTGAAAATGCTTGACAGTTGTCACACCTCTATGGCATGATGTGTTCATGCGTATCGCGACGGCACGACGGGTGCGGGATCAGGTGCGGGAGGGGCTCGCAGAGCTGATCCGGCTCGTCAACGACCCCTCCACGCCGACTTCAGATGTGCGGGAAGTGCTGAGCGATTCGAAGGTTCTTGGTGCTCAGGTGTCGGTGTTGCAGGCCGACGCCGCGGTGGTGGTCGCAGCCCGTGAGCGTCACGGTGATTCGGGTGTCGGGGTGCTGGCGCGGTCGGCGGGGCTGTCGCGGCGGGACGCGGCGGGGCAGGTCCAGACCGCGCAGAGCCTGCAGTCGATGCCCGCGGTGCGCGACGCGGTGGAGACTGGCCAGATCTCGGTTGCCAACGCCAAGACGCTGGCGGGAGCCTCAGGCAAGACGAGCGCCGATCAGGTAAACGGCGACGCCGAGTTGTTGGAGAAGGCTGCTGAGATGTCTGTCGAGCAGTTCGTCCGCGAGGCTGGGCGCTGGGCAGTCAAGCGCCAGGACGACGGCGGCGAGGGCGAGTATCGGCGCCAGCGGGCTAGGCGCCGGTTGAGCATCTGGGACGGCGACGACGGCATGGTGCATCTTCGCGGAGAGTTGGACCCGGTGGCGGGGGCCAAGGTGCGCAAGCGGTTCTTGTTGGAGGCGGAGCGGCTGCGTCGTGTGGATCTGCACAGTCCTGGCGGGGAGAAGCGCAGCCTCAACCAGCGCATGGCCGACTCGTTCGACACTTTGACCTCGCACGGAAGCATCTACGCCAAAGCCGGAAGCGCGACACCCAGTGGACACGACAGTGGCCGCACCGGTGCCGCCACCAATGCCAGCAGGGGCGCGAGCGAGTCTGATCGCGGCTCGAACGAGGATCGCGGCGGCGCTAGCCAGACCGGCCAGGGCGGCGACGCGAGCGAGGCCAGTGGTGGTGTGGGTTCGCCCGGTGGCGGTGTGAGCGGGGCCAGTGGCGAGGTGAGCTCTGCCGGGGGCGCGAGTTTGAGCCAGACGGGTACCGGCGGCGTGAGCCGGGCCAGTGGCGGTGCCAGCGGCATGAGCGAGACCGCCAACGGCGGCAGGGCTCGTGACAACGGCAACGGCAACGGCAGCGATGCGAACGGGACTAGTGGCGGCACCGGTGGCGGTAAGTGTGGGTGTGTGGGTCGGCCGTCGGCTGACATTACCATCGTGCAGCATCTCAGCGCTGATGGCACCGACGCGTTCGCGGAGATCGCCGGGGGCGGGGTGATTCCCGTGAGCGTGCTTGAGGAGTATTTCTGCGGTGCCCGGATCAAGGGGGTGGTGTTCAGCCATGAGGGCTTGCCTTTGTGGCACAGCCACGCCAAACGGCTGGCCACCAAGGCTCAGATGAGCGCGCTGCGGGCCCTCTACGGAGCCTGCGCGGGCTGTGGCACCGACATGTGGGTATGCCAGGGCCATCACATCAGACCAGTATCTGAGGGCGGGCCCACGAACATTGACAACATGATGTTGTTGTGTTGGGCCTGCCACCAGAAGGTGCATCACCACGGCTGGCGGGTGGTGCCCGACGGGCGGGGCCTTTACACCATCGCACCGCCCGAGCGGGTCCGCTACGGACCCGCACATGCCCCCGACCCCCCGCCAGCCCACGGGCCTGCGCCACCACGGGTAGCGAGGCACCCCGGGGCGGGCTCCGTAGTCCCCATGGCACCGGGTCGAGCCGACCCGGCCGTATGCCCATCGGCGAGAGCCCAGAAGCCCGAGCCGCTGTTCACCCTCGCCTAACGGCCCGCTTGGTTGGTGGGGCGCGGGCTTGTGGTGGGGGGTTGGTTGGTGGGGCGCGGGCTTGTGGTGGGGGGTTGGTTGGTGGGGCGCGGGCTTGTGGTGGGGGGTTGGTTGGTGGGGCGCGGGCTTGTGGTGGGGGCCTCGTCGATGCGGCGGAGTGGTGCACCCGCGCGCCAACTTGCTCAACGCAGTACGGACTTGCGGCGGTGTGGCCACCGCGGTGCAGTTCGCCGTGGTACAGCCGGCCCGTGCGGTGGGGCGGTCCCGTGCTGGGTTGGGCAGGGTCCGGTCGACTGTGAAGCCCGAGCAGGTCGTGATCGGCTCGGGACGGGCGTTCCTGTCTGTGGCGGGCGATAGCTTGCCTACCTGTGAGCGCAGGCGCCGAGGACGAGACGCTGGCCGGGTACCGGTCGAGCATCGACAACATCGACGCCGCGCTGATTCTGCTGCTCGCTGAGCGGTTCAAGGTCACTAAGCAGATCGGGGTCTACAAAGCGAGCGTCGGCCTGCCGCCCGCCGACCCCCAGCGTGAGGAGCAGCAGATCGCCCGGCTGCGCGACTTGGCCGCATCGGCGAACCTCGACCCGTCCTTCAGTGAGAAGTTCCTGCGATTCGTGATCAACGAGGTCATCCGCCACCACGACCTGGCTCGCAACGAGGCCGGCGCCGCCGGCGACTGAAGCCTCCGCCGTGGGCCCGTCCGGCCGTTCGAGCACGCCCGGCGAGCTGGCCCGCATCCTCTACGAGCGCTTCGAGGCCTTCCACTCCGACTTCATCGCCGTCACCGCCCGAGCCGAGGGACGCTTCCTGGCCCGCGACTGGCAAGGCCACCGCCAAGACGCCGCCGAGCGACTGAACCTGCACACCGCCGCCGTGCTCGGCACCGTCGAGACCTGCCGCGCCCGGCTGCCGGCCACCGGCGCCCGCCAAGCCTGGATCGACGCCCAGCGCCGCTACGTCGAGCTCGTGTCGCAACGGAGCGACATGGAGCTGGCCGAGACCTTCTACAACTCCGTCACCCGGCGCCTGTTCGGCATCGTGGGCCTCGACCGGGAGCTCGAGTTCATCTGGCTCGGCCCCACCGCCCTGCCCGCCACCGACGGCACCGGACCGGAGTACCACAGCGCCGATGCGGGCGGCTCCACCGGGGCCGCCGTGGCCGCCATCCTCGAGCACAGCCCCCTCGGCCCCCACTTCGCCTACCTCGGCCGCGACGCCGCACTCGTCGCCGACCGCATCGACGCCTACCTCGACGGCGTCTGGCGAGACCTAGACGCCATCGACATGCTCGACGCCGTCTTCTACCGCCAGAAGGGCGCCTACCTCGTCGGCCGCCTGCGGTGGCTCAACCGGGTGTCGCCCTGCATCCTGCCCGTGGTCCACGACGACACCGGCGTGCACGTGGACGCCGCCCTGCTCACCGAGCCCGCGGCCAGCCGCCTGTTCAGCTACGCCCGCTCCTACATGCACGTGCTGTCACAGCGCCCCGCCGAGGTGGTGGCGTTCCTCAAATCGATGCTGCCCGTCAAGCCGGTGGCCGAGCTGTACACCTCCCTCGGGTACTCCCAGCACGGCAAGACCAACCTGTTCCGCGCCCTGTACCGGCACATGGAGCACTCCAACACCCGCTTCGAGCACTCGCGGGGCGCGCCCGGAACCGTCATGGCCGTGTTCGCGCTGCCGTCGTTCGACGTGGTCTTCAAGGTGATCAAGGACCGCTTCCCGCCCAGCAAGCGGACCACCCCCGAGGACGTGAAGCGCCGCTACCGGCTCGTGTTCGGATACGACCGGGTGGGCCGGCTCGTCGACGCCCAGGAGTTCGAGAACCTCACCTTCGCCCGGGACCGCTTCGATGATGACCTCCTCGAGGAGCTGCAGCGAGAGTGCTCGCGCACCGTCACCATCACCGACACCGAGGTGGTGCTGGGCCACGTCTACACCGAGCGGCGCGTCTACCCGCTCGACCTCTACCTGCGCGAGATGGCGCCCGACCGGGCTCTGGCCGCCGCCGTCGACTACGGAAACGCCATCAAGGACCTGGCCGCGGCCAACATCTTCCCCGGGGACCTGTTCCCCAAGAACTTCGGCGTCACCCGGCTCGGCTCGGTGGTGTTCTACGACTACGACGAGCTGGCCCTGCTGTCGGAGGTCAACTTCCGGCCCCTGCCCCCGCCCCGCGACGAGGCCGACGAGATGCTCGACCAGCCGTGGTTCTCCGTCGGGGCCGACGACGTGTTCCCCGAGGAGTTCGCCACCTACCTGCGCTCTCCCCCCATGGTGGGCCAGGTGTTCACCGAGCACCACCCTGAGATCGCCACCCTCGACTTCTGGCAGTCGATGAAGCAGCGCAACCGCGCCGGCGACTTTCCCGACTTCTTTCCCTACCCGTCGACGCTGCGCCTCCATTCGACCGTCGAGGCGTCGGCCTCCGCGTCACCGGCGACCCTTCCATGAGCCGGAGGCCGCGGCACGGATGCAGCATGCCGCTAGACCTGGCAGCGGCATCGATGGGAGAATCACCATGAGAGCAGTCGTGATCACAACCAAAGGGGGACCCGAGGTCCTCGTCGTGCGGCAAGTGCCCGACCCGGTCCCCGGCCCCGAGGAGGTCCTGGTCGACGTGGTGACTTCGGCCATCAATCGCGCCGACACGCTGCAGCGCCGGGGCCTGTATCCGGGGCCGACGGCCGCCCACGAGATCCCCGGCCTTGAGTTCGCCGGCCGGGTGGCCGCGGTGGGGGAGCGGGTCACCGCCCACGCTGTCGGCGACGCCGTGATGGGCATCGTGGCAGGAGGCGGCTACGCCGAGCGGGTCGCGGTGCACGAGCGCCAGGCCATGGCCGTGCCCGAAGCGCTCGGGCTGGACGCGGCCGGCGCCTTCCCGGAGGTCTACATCACCGCCTGGGACGCGCTCGTCCGCCAGGGGGGTCTCACCTCGGGGCGTTGGGCGCTGGTGCACGCCGGAGCCTCGGGCGTGGGCACCGCGTCCATCCAGATCGCCAAGGCCATGGGCGCCCGCATCGCGGTGACCGCCTCCGCGGGCAAGCACCACGTTTGCGAGGCCCTCGGCGCCGATACGGTCATCGACTACAGCACCGAGGACTTCGTGGAGGCTGTGCGAGCCGCCACCGGCGGCACCGGAGTGGACGTGGTGCTCGACGTGATCGGCGGCGACTACCTGCCCCGCAACATCAAGTGCATGCGAACCAACGGGCGCATCGTGCAGGTCGGCGTCATGTCCGGGGCATCCGTGCCGTTCAACCCGGCCGCGCTGATGGCCAAGCGGGCCACCCTGATCGGCACCACCCTGCGGGCCCGCCCCATCGAGGAGAAGATCGCGGTCACCCGCCAGTTCGCGGCCGAGATGCTGCCCCACGCAGCCACCGGCGCCCTCGCCCCGGTGATCGACAGCCGCTTCCCGCTGGCCCAAGCGCCCGCAGCCCACCAGCGCATGGAGGCCAACCTCAACGCGGGGAAGATCGTCCTCGACATCGCCCCGGCCTAGAGGCCGAGCGGATAGGCCGCGTTCTTCGCGCTCTGCGGTGATGTACGCCGCTTCTAGCGAAGACTTGCCGCGGGTTCGCTAGCGGTCTGACCTCGCCACGTAGTCGCGCCGTTCGGCGCCCACGTAGACCTGGCGGGGCCGGTATATCCGGGAGTTCTGGTCGATCATCTCGTTCCAGTGGGCCAGCCACCCGGGGGTGCGGCCGATGGCGAACAGCACGGTGAACATGTTGGTGGGGAAGCCCAGCGACTGGTAGATGAGGCCCGAGTAGAAGTCCACGTTCGGGTAGAGGCGCCGGCTCACGAAGTAGTCGTCGGCCAGCGCGACCTCCTCGAGCTTGAGGGCGATATCGAGCAGCGGGTTCTTGCCGATCACCGCGAACACGTCGTGGGCCGCCTCCTTGATGATCACCGCCCTCGGGTCGTAGTTCTTGTACACGCGGTGCCCGAATCCCATCAGCCGGTGCCCGCCCCGCTTCACGCTGGCGATGAAGCTGTCGACCTCGTCGAAGGTGCCGATCTGATTCAGCATGTTGATCACGGCCTCGTTGGCCCCTCCGTGCAGCGGCCCGTAGAGGGCGGCGCAGCCGGCCGCGATAGCGGTGTAGGGGTCGGCGTGGCTCGACCCGACAACGCGGGTCGCCGTGGTGGAGCAGTTCTGGCCGTGGTCGGCGTGCAGGATGAACAGCACCCGCATGGCCCGCACGAGGGCATCGTCGGGCTCGTAGTCGCCGCCGACGTCGAACATCATCTTCAGAAAGCGCTCCGGGTAGTCGTGGGCGTTGTCGGGGAAGATGAACGGCAGGCCCCTCGAGAACCGGTAGGCCGCCGCGGCCAGCGTGGGCATCTTGGCGATCAAGCGGACGATCTGCGCCCTGCGATTGTCGGGGTCGAAGATGTCCTTGGCCTCGGGATAGAAGGTGGACAGGCCGGCCACGCCCGACGTGAGCAGCCCCATCGGGTGGGCGTCGTAGTGGAAGGCGTCGAAGATGCGCTTGCGAAAGTTCTCGTGGATGAACGTGTGCCGGGTTATCTGGTGTACCCACTCGTCGAGCTCGGCCTGGGTGGGCAGCTCCCCGTAAATGAGGAGGTAGGCGACCTCCGGGAACGTGCTGTGATCGGCCAGCTGCTCGATGGGGTAGCCGCGGTAGCGCAGGATGCCGGCCTCGCCGTTGATCTGGGCCACCGCGCTGGAGGTGACCGCGGTGGTGGCCAGCCCCGGATCGTGGAACCAGACACCTGGCAGCAGCTTGCGCCAGGCCGCGGAGTCGACGCCCCCGGCGACGATCGGGATCTCGATGCTGCTCCCGCTGCGGTTGTCGGTGATGGTGATGCTCTCGGTCACGCGATACACCCCGTTCTCTCTGCGGCGGTGATCGTGCTGCTCCCCGTCATCGAATATCACCCTACAGCGGGGCGTTTATGGCGGGGCGTTTCCAGCGGGGGCGCATATATCGGGGCTCTTGCAGCGGGGCGCACATATTGGGACTCTTGCAGCGGGGCGTCTGTATCGGGTTGTCGATATCGGGGCGTTTATGGCGGGGCGTCCATATGAGGGCGTCTATATCGGGGGCGTCTAGCGGGGCGTTTATGGCGGGGCGTCTGCGTCGGGGCGTCAATGTCGGTCGTTCACAGCGGGGCGTTGTCGTGCCGTCGCCGGGGCAGGCGCTCCCGCTTGGAGACGAGCATCTCCAGCGCGGCGCAGATCTCCCGCCGCGTGTCGGCCGGCTCGATCACCGAGTCGATGGCGCCGCGATCCGCGGCGGCGTACGGGTTCAGGAGGCGCTGCTCGTAGGCCGCCTCCATCGCAGCCCGCTCTGCCGCGCTGGCCGACCGGTGCAGGATCTCCACCGCCCCCTTGGCTCCCATCACCGCGATCTCGGCCGTGGGCCACGCCAGGGCCACGTCGTTGCCCATGGGCTTGGAGTCCATCACGATGTACGCGCCGCCGTAGGACTTGCGCAGGGTGACATTGACTCGGGGGACCGTGGCCCGTGCATAGGAGAACGCCATCTGGGCCCCGTAGCGGATCATTCCCCGCCACTCCAGGTCTTTGCCCGGGTAGAAGCCGGACGTGTCGACGAAGGTCACCAGCGGAAGGTTGAACGCGTCGCAGAAGGCCACGAAGCGGGCGCCCTTGCGGGAGGCGGTGATGTCGAGCGTCCCGGCCAGCGACTGGGGCTGGTTGGCCACGATCCCGACGGGCCGCCCCCCGAAGGAGGCGAACGCGGTCACCAGGTTGGCGCCCCAGTAGGCGTGAGGCTCCAGCAGCACGCCGTGGTCGGCGACCGCGGCCAGCACGTCGCGCACGTCGTAGGCTCCCCCCGACTCGGCCGGCAGCACCTCGAAGGCCTCGGGCACCGCCCGGTCGGCGGGATCGGTGCACACCCGGGCGGGCGGGTCGGAGTCGTTGCTGTCGGGGAGGTACCCGAGCAGCTCGGCCGCTATCTCGTCGGCCTCGGATATGTCGGCGGCCAGGAAGCTGGCCACGCCCGAGCTGACGGAGTGGGTCCCGCCGCCGCCCAGCTCGTCGCGGTCGACGGGCATCCCGGTGAAGTGCTCCACCATCTGCGGCCCGACCACGAAGGCATAGGCGTCGGCGGTCATCACCACGAAGTCGGCCAGGCCCAGCAGCAGGGCCGGGCCCGAGACGTTGGGTCCGGCCGCGATCACGATCACCGGCACTACCCCCGAGCAGCGAGCCAGCTCCGCGGCCGCGGTGGCCCAGCCGTGGAGGGCGGCGACCCCGGCGTTGAGGTCGGCGCCGGAGGATGCCAGCCTCAACACCACCGGGAGCCGCTGCGTGCGGGCCAGGCAGGCTGCGGCGGCCATGCTCTGGCCGTCGGCGGGCGTCAGCGCTCCGCTGCGGTTCTCGTCAGACCCGCGGGCGTCGATCTCGACGACGGTCCGGGCGCCGATGGCCGTCACACGGCTGTGGACGAACCCGGAGGCCCCGGCGCGGACACCGATCACTGTCGGCTGAGAGGCCGTGGGCACGGGGGGCATCGTAGGTGCTAGGACCGTTGACGCTATGGGTGGCTCATAGGTTGCTGCCGGCGCGGCTTGGAGATGATGTTCAGCGCGCTGCCGGCCCGGAACCATTCGATCTGCTCACCGCTGAGGGTGTGGCATCCCTCGAAGGCCCAGACTGTGCCGCCGGGTGCGGTGACCTCCACCGTCACCGGCCGCCCCGGCGCGAGGTCCGCCAGTCCCCGCACCGCCACGCGGTCGTCCTCGCCGATGCGCTCGTAGTCGGCGGGATCGGCGAACGTCAGCGCCAGCACGCCCTGCTTCTTGAGGTTGGTCTCGTGGATGCGGGCAAAGCTGCGGGCCAACGCCAGCACGCAGCCCCGGAACCGGGGCTCCATGGCTGCGTGCTCCCGGCTGGAGCCCTCGCCGGTGTTGGAGTCGCCGATGAACACCCAGCGCAGCCCGGCGGCGTGGTACTCGCGGGCGATGTCGGGCAGGGACTGGACCTCGCCGGTGAGCTGATTGCGGCCGTGGCCGACCTCGTATCCGTGATCGCCGTCAGAGGAAGCGAACGCGTTGACCACCCCCAGATACAGGTTGCCCGAGATGTTCTCCAGATGGCCCCGGTAGCGCAGCCACGGTCCGGCCGCGGAGATGTGGTCGGTGGTGCACTTGCCTCTGGCCTTGGCGATGACGGGCAGGTTCTCGTAGTCGCGCCCGTCCCAGGGGGCGAAGGGCTCGAGCAGCTGGATGCGCTCGGAGTCCGGCGACACCCCGACCTCGACGTCGGAGCCGTCCGCGGGCGGGGCCACGAAGGTGTCCTCTCCGGGGTCGAACCCGTCGGGGGGCAACTCGATGCCGGCGGGCGCGGCCAGGGCCACCGCCTCGCCGTCGTCGTTGACCAGCGTGCCGTTGACGGGGTCGAAGTCGATGGTGCCTGCCAGGGCGAGCCCGATCACCGTCTCGGGCGACGTGACGAAGGCCAGCGTGGCCGCATCGCCGTCGTTGCGCTTGGGGAAGTTGCGGTTGTAGGACGTGACGATCACATTTGCGCGGCCCGGGGCGTGGCCCTCCTCGCCCGAGCGGTCCCACTGGCCGATGCAGGGCCCGCAGGCGTTGGCCAGCACGGTGGCGCCGAGGGCCTCGAAGTCGTCCATCAGCCCGTCGCGCACGATGGTGGCGCGGATCTGCTCGGATCCGGGGGTCACCAGCAGCCGGGTGCGGGCCCGCAGGCCCTTGGCCGCGGCGTCGCGGGCGATGGAGGCGGCCCTGGTGATGTCCTCGTAGGACGAGTTGGTGCAGCTCCCGACGAGCGCCGCACTGATCTCCAGCGGCCAGCCGCTCTGGCGAGCCTCGTCGCCGAGATCGGCGACCTCGCGGGCCAGGTCCGGGGTGTGGGGGCCGTTGATGTGGGGGCCGAGGGCGTCTAGGTCGATCTCCACCACCCGGTCGTAGAACCGCTCGGGGTCGGCCTCGGTTTCGGGGTCGCCGCAGAGATGGTCCGCAGCCGCGTCGGCCAGGTTGGCCGCCTCGGCCCGGCCGGTGGCCCGCAGGTAGCGGCCCATCGACTCGTCGTAGTCGAAGATCGACGTGGTGGCGCCGATCTCGGCACCCATGTTGCAGATGGTGGCCTTGCCGGTGGCGCTCAGTGAGCGGGCGCCGGGGCCGAAGTACTCCACGATGGCGCCGGTGCCGCCGGCCACGGTGAGGATGTCGGCCACCTTGAGGATCACGTCCTTGGGGGCGCTCCAGCCGCTGAGCTCGCCAGTGAGGCGCGCGCCGATCAGCTGGGGCCAGCGCACGTTCCACGGGAATCCGGTCATCACGTCCACCGCGTCGGCGCCGCCCACGCCAACCGCCACCATGGCCAGCCCGCCCGCGTTGGGGGTGTGGCTGTCGGTGCCGATCATCATCCCGCCGGGGAAGGCGTAATTCTCCAGAACGACCTGGTGGATGATGCCCGAGCCGGGCTTCCAGAAGCCGGCGCCGTAGCGGGCGCACACGCTGCGCAGGAACTCGTACACCTCGTCGTTGCCCGACAGGGCGGCCATCAGGTCGCGCCTGGCGTCGGTGCGGGCGGTGATCAGGTGGTCGCAGTGGGTGGTGGTGGGCACCTGCACCTCGTCGAGCCCGGCGGTCATGAACTGCAGCCACGCCATCTGGGCGGTGGCGTCCTGCATGGCCACCCGGTCCGGCCGCAGGTCCACGTACGACACGCTCCGCTCGGGCACGCCGGTCTCTGCGGGGTCGAGGTGGTTGACCAGGATCTTCTCGGCCAGCGTCAGCGGCCGCCCGAAGCGCGCCCGGGCCCGCCCCACCCGCTCGTCCAGCGTGGCGTACACGCCCTCGACAAGCTCCACCGGAGTACTAGCAAACACAGCCATACAGCTCAGCCTAGGAGCGTCAACCGCGCGCTAGCAGGCAGGTTGTCCGGCACGCCACGGGTTCCGGAGGACCCGGCGCGTTGGATTCGGCATAAAGTAGTGAACTGTAGATGTATTTCAAGGGGAGAGGAGGGGACATGACGAGCAGTTCGTTGCCGGTGCACGACTTCACTGTTCGCACTGCCGGCGTCAGCGTGATGGACGAGGCGGTCTTCGACGCCCTGTTCGAGGCCGGCTGCGACGACGCTCTGATGGGCACCGATCCGGACGGCGACTTCCTCGATTTCGGACGGGCGGCCCCGACCCTCGAGCAGGCGGTCGCCTCCGCACGGGCTGCCATTGAGTCCGTACCAGGCCTGCGAGTGCTCCGAGTGGAGCCGTACGGCACGCGAGACGAGGCCCCGGACGACGTCGCTCGAACCGCGTAACTACAGCAGGAACAGGGGGATCTGCCCTACTGCAACGGGTGAGCCTCCCGGCGGGCTAGTACATCGGTCGAGCCCTACGGCAGGCAGGACGAGGTCATCGACGCCGCCGTCACATCGTTCAGCTTGCGGCGGGCGGGGGCGGCCCGGAGAACTGGTTGTTTGCGAGGTTCAAGTTTCCAAGGTTGATCAGATCGACTAGCCACGCAGGGATCGGCCCCGACAACTCGTTGTCGGCGAGGTAGATCGTGTCGACGTTGGTGAGGGTGGCAAGTTCAGGTGGGATCGGCGGCGCAATGCCGACAATGACTTGTTGACCACCGGCCGTGTACGACACGCCCCGCTCGGCCACCCCGGACTCGGAGGGGTCGAGATGGTTGACGAGGACCTTCTTAGCCAGCGTCAACGGCCGCCCGAAGCTCTCGCGGGCCCGCCCCACCCGCTCGTCCAGCGTGGCGTACACGCCCTCGACGAGCTCCACCGGAGTACTAGCGAACACAGCCATACAGCCAGCCTATGGCTACAGGTCTAGCCAGAGGCGGGAGTACTCGGCTACCGCGGTCGAGGCGCTTGCCTCGGCGACACGCGTACGGGGCCTGCTGTAGCCCGGGGGTTGCGGTGGCGGCCGCGTCCATTGCGGCCAGTGAATGCATCATCGTGTATCCGAATCCAAGGACGGGCCGTGACGACGAATTGTCGGCTGCCACGAATTGGCGACTGCGCACAAGTGCGGAGTCTTAGCCTGGATCCACCGGTGGGGTTGGTGTGGGGGCCGGTGTCGGGTTGGTTGGTGGCGGGCTGGTGGCTCAGGCGGGGCGGGCGGCTGTTGGGGCGTGTTGGTTCAGGGGCGGGGGCGCTGGGCGGGTTGGTGGCGTTTTGGGGTGGTTGTGCGCGGCGCCGGGCGCGGGGCGGCGGGTCAGATGAGCTGGGGGAGGTTGCGGATGTGTCTTAGGGCGCGTGTGAAGGCGTTCTGCCAGGGCCAGTTCGCGGGCAGGCGCAGCCTGTGTCGGCGGCTGTGGTTGACGATGCGGCCGGGGATGTTGAGGAGCCGGTTGCGCACGCCGGCGGCGGCGGTGAGCTGTCGGGGGTGCTGGGCGCGTCCGATGCGGGCTGTCCAGCGGGCGATGTTGTGCGCGAGGGCGGCGCAGGCCAGCCAGGCGGCGTTGGCGGTGAATTGTCCCGACGGGCAGTGTCTGAGGCCGTTGTTCTTGAGGTCTTTGATGGCGAGCTCGACTCGGGCGTGGGCTCGGTGGTAGGCGTCGGCGGCACAGGTGTCGAGGTCGGCTCTGTCAGTTGTGAAGCAGTGGTGTCTCCAGTCGGGCCACAGCTTCGCCTGGGTGCCTTCGAGGCGGGTGCGGCGCACGACCAGGCGCAGGCGGCGGGGGCCCTTGTCGTCGCGGCGGCCGGTGTCGATGGTGCACTCAGCGACCTGTGCCGCCCCGCCCGCGGTGTAGGCGATCGGCTTCCAGGCCTTCTCCTCGATGGCTTCGATGGCTGCTTTGACCTTGGCGTTGTGGGGGATCGTGATCGAGTAGGACGCGCCGCGGGCCTCGACGGCGTCGATGATGTCGTAGCTGAAGAACCCCGCGTCGGCGCGCACCGTGAGCGCCGCGCCCGGCGCCAGGCGGCCCAGGCGCGCCAGCGTCTCGACGATGAAGCGCTCCGAGCCGCGCTGGGAGGATCCCGACCGCATCCGGGTGTGGATGATCTCGCCGGTGTCGTCTCTGACCGCGGCCAGCGGGTGATAGCCCAGCACGGCTGTGTGGCCGTAGGCGGCGCCGCCTTTGCTGTGGCCGTGCACCTCACAGATTGTGGAGTCCACGTCCACCGTCATCTCCGCTGCGGCCGGGGCCGCGCCCACAGACCACGCCCGCTGAAGCGCCAGCTCCTGCGCGCGGTCGAGCTGGCGCACATGGCCCCACGCGAACGACCGCAGCCAAGTCCCCAAAGTGGACGGCGCCAACACACGAAACGGCAGCACCGCCTGCGCCGAGCCCGCCCGCAGCCGCTCCGCGTCGTCGATGAACGAACCGCCCACAAGCATCGACGCCACCACGCTCAGCGCCTTGGCCCCCGAGCCGCGGCCCGCCCCCGGCGGGCGCACCGCCTCGTCGATGAGCGCCTCCAGCCCCAGCCGCGACATCAGCGTGCCCGCCACCAACAGCCCCGCATCGGCCACCAAAGACCCGTCGTCAAAGACCGCCCCCAACCCGTCGATCCCACCAGATATGCTCCTCACAGGAAGTGCCTCCTCACGTGGCCGGAATAACTGTCGTTATCAACAGCATTCTCCCACGTCAGGAGGCCTTTCTGGTGGACGCGCCAACCCCACAGGCCCCACTGCGCCGGTGGATCCGGGCTTAGCCTGAATCCACCGACGGGTTTGTGGGATCGACGGTTTGGGGCTGGGTGGCCGCTGGGTTGGTGCGTGTGTGCGGGCCGGCGCGTTTTGGGGCGTGCGGGGCTGGAGTGCGGGGCTGGTGTGGTTGGTGGCGGGTGGGGTGCGGCTGCGCTGCGCCGGGCGCTGTGGGCGGGTCAGATGAGTTGGGGCAGGCTGCGGGTCCGGTCGAGGGCGGTGGTAAAGGTTTTTGCCCATGGCCAGTTGAGCGGCAGGCGCAGTTTGTGGCGGCCGCTGTGGTTGACGAGGCGGCCTGGCACGGTGAGGAGCCGGTTGCGGATGGTGGCGGTGACGGTGAGCTGGCGCGTGGGGTGGGCGCGGCCGAGGCGGGCGGTCCAGCGCGCGAGGTTGTGCGCGAGCACGCAGCAGGCGAGCCAGGCGCCGTTGGCGGGGAACCGTCCTGAGGGGCAGCGGCTGAGCCCGGCGCTCTCTTTGAGGTCACGAATGGCGAGTTCCACGGTGGCGTGGGCTCGGTGGTAGGTGTCGGCGGCACAGGTGTCGAGGTCGGCTCTGTCGGTGACGAAGCAGTGGTGGCGCCAGTTGGGCCACAGTTCGCGTTGGGCGCCGATGAGGCGGGTGCGGCGCACGATGAGCCGCAGCTTCGCGGGCGCGCCGTCGCGGCCGCGGAGCTTGTCGCCGCGGCGGCCGGCATCGATGGTGCTCTCAGCGACTTGCGCCTCGCCGCCGCGGGTGTATTCGATGCTTGCCCAGTCGTTGTCGCCGATGGCCGCTATGGCTGCTTTGACCTTGGCGTTCTGTGGGATCGTGATCGAGTAGGACGCGCCGTGGGCGCCGATGGCCGCGATCATCCCATAGGAGAAGAACCCCGCGTCGGCGCGCACCGTCACGCTCGCGTCCGCCCCCAGGCGCCGCAGGCGCGCCAGCGCCTCGCGAGCGAAGTGCTCGTGGCCGCGCTGAGACGATCCCGACCGCATCCGAGAGTGCAGCACCTCGCCGGTGTCTGAGCGCACCGCCACCAGCGGGTGATAGCCCAACACGCCGGTGTGGCCGTACGCGGCGCCGTGCTTGGCCTTGCCGCACACCTCACACACCGTGGAGTCCAGATCCAGCGTCATCTCCGCGACGTCGGGCGCGGCGCCAACAGACCACGCCCGCGTCTGTGCCGACTCCAGAGCCTTGTCGAGCTGGCGCACATGCCCGAACGTGAACGACCTCAAGAACGTCCCCAGCGTCGACGGCGCCAACGGCGCGAACGGCAGCACCGCCGCCGCTGAGCCCGACCGCAGCCGCTGCGCGTCGTTGATGCAGCAGCCGCCCACCAGCATCGACGCCACCAAAGACAGCACCTTGCGGCCCGAGCCCGCCGACCCGCCCGGACGCACCACCTCGTCGATCAGCGCCTCCAGGCCCAGTCTCGACATCACCGTGCCCGCCAGCAACAACCCCGCGTCCCCCACCAGCGAAGCGTCGTCGAACACCGCCTCCAACCCGTCGATCCCCCCTGATACGCTCCTCACAGGAAGTGCCTCCTCACATGGCCAGAATGATCGCTATTGACAACGGCATTCTCCCATGTCAGGAGGCCTTTCTGGTGGTCGCGCCACACCCAGAGACCTCACCGCGTCGGTGGATTCAGGCTTAGTGGTATGTGAGAAACTCAGTTACACAGTGCTCGTAGAGGTGGGCATAGTCTCCCTTGAAGAGGAAGGGTCTGACGTACTTCCATGGTAGTTGCGAGAGGTTGTCTAAAGTCGGTTCTGACAGCTCGTTGTCATCTAGATAAAGCAGTTCTAGCTCCGTGAGGTTGCCGAGCTCAACCGGTATCGACCCCGACAACTTGTTTCGATAGAGACTCAGTGCCTTGAGGTTTGCAAGGTTGCCGAGTTCAGGTGGTATCGGTCCTGATAGGTCGTTCCCGGCTAGATTGAGACACTCTAGGTTTGTGAGGTTGCCTAGTTCAGGCGGTATCGGCCCCGACACATAGTTGTTGTCGATCCACAGCTGAGACAGTTCCGTGAGTCTTGATAGTTCGTCAGGAATCGGCCCTGTGAGGCCGTTCTTGCCGAGCGATAGATGATTGATGTTGACGAGGTCACCCAGCCAGGCAGGTATCGGCCCTGATAAGGCATTTGTGGAGAGGTTCAGTGTATAGAGGTCGTTGAGATTGCTGAGTTCCGAAGGTATCGACCCCGAGAGGCGGTTTCTATCGAGCTCCAGGTACGCGAGGTTAGTGAGGTTGCCGAGTTCGGGCGGTATGGGCCCGGAGAGGCCGTTGGCTGAGAGGCTGAGTCCTCGGAGACTTGTGAGGCTGTCTAGCCAGGGAGGTATGGACCCTGACAAGAAGTTGCCGGAAAGGTCTAGGTATTCGAGGTTCTTGAGGTTGCGTAGCCAGGCAGGTATCGGTCCCGACAAGCCGATGTCGAAGAGTTTGAGAGTCTGCAGGTTGGTCAAGTTAGCTAGTTCTGCTGGGGCTTCTCCCATATGCCAGTCGACGCTGAGAGACAGCTTGCGAAGGTTCGTTAGGTTGCCTAGCCATGTAGGTATCGGCCCCAACGGCACACCCTCATCTTCCCACAGCTCCTTTTCGATCGTGAGCACTTCGAGGTTCGTTAGGTTCATCAGCCAGTCAGGAATCTCGCCGGACATAGCGGCGTCCAATTCAGTCAGTCTTGTAAGATTGCCCAACGATTCGGTCGGTTTGATCGAACCCATTGACCTCAACTTAAGATGGGTGACTCGTCCGTCCTCGACGGAGACTCCATACCAGTGCTGAAGCAGATTATTGTGATTCCACGCCCTATCTGGATAGTAGTAGAGCCATCCAGTGTAGTCTTGGCTTATGTAGAAGGCCCAGAGGGCTTCGCAGTCGGCGACGAGGGCTTCCAGGGACTGATCGACGACTGTGGGGGAGGCACAGGGCGACTTGGCGGGCTCCAGGAGCGGGTTGTTGCTGAAGTCGATTTGCACACGTTCGGGGAAGTTGGCAAGCTCGGGGTTGGCGAGTTCAGGCGGTATCGGCCCGGAGAGCTGGTTGTCGCTGAGGTTCAGGCGCAGAAGCCTTGAGAGGTTGGCGAGTTCAGGCGGTATCGGCCCGGAGAGCTGGTTGTCGCTGAGGTTCAGGTGCAGAAGCCTTGAGAGGTTGGCGAGTTCAGGCGGTATCGGCCCGGAGAGCTGGTTGTCGCTGAGGTCGAGGTATTTGAGGTTGGTGAGCATGCCGAGTTCGGGTGGTATCGGCCCGGAGAGCTGGTTGTTGCTGAGGTCCAGGCGCACGAGGTTTGTGAGGTTGGCGAGTTCAGGGGGTATCGGCCCCGTGAGGTTGTGATTTATCAGTAACAGTTCCCGGAGGCTGGTCGCGTCGCCTAACCAGACGGGGATCGCGCCGCTTAGCTGCGACCCTTCCGATGGCCCGATGAGGTGCAGCTTTTTGAGTCTGGTGAGGTAGTGCAGCGGATCCCCGGTGATCGTGCCGGACAGGTCGAGCCGGTGGAGAGTCAACTGGGTGACCCGACCATCGGAGACGATGACTCCTCGCCAGTCTTCTATCGGATTCCTGGAGCTCCAGGCACTATTCGGGCCAGGGGCGAACTGCCATTTGGAGTCTTGGAGCCGATAAAAGGCCCAAAGGGACTCGCAGTCCGCGACTAGGGCCTCGAGGGCTTGATCAACGACCGCAGGGGAGGTGCACGGCGAGTCCGCGAGCGGTTCCGGTTCGGGTTGGGTGGTCGGTGGGTCTTCGGTGGTTGGCGTGGACTCGGATTGTGTCGGGGTTGGAGGTTCGGTGGTTGGCGTGGGTTCGGGCTGTGTGGGCGTTGGGTTTTCGGTGGTCGCTTCGAATTCCGTCTCGGGCAGGGTTGTCGTTGGCGGGACGGTGTCGGTGGGGAGCGTGGATGACGGAGGAGTGGTGGTCACCTGGTCGTGGGGCTGATCGAACAGCAGCGTCACCGCGACACTGGCAGCGGCTGCCAGCAGCGCGACCGCGGCGGCGAGTTGGATCAGTCTGCGTGCCTTGTTCGGTCGCCGCCGCCAGATGCTGGTGACTGATTGGCCCGTGCCGGCGGCGTGGCTTTCGACCATCTTGGCAGCGAGCTCGGGGAGCTGTTGGCGGAGGCGCTCCTCTAGGTAGCTCATTCCAACTCCTTTCGAAGCACAGCCATCGCTCGATGGGCCAGAGATCGGACCGTCGCCGGTCTCACGCCCAACGTCTCGGCGATCTCTGCATCGGGCATGTCGGCGAAGTAGCGCAACACCACAACGGTTCGCTGTCGGTCGCTCAGGCATGACAGCGCGCTGCGCAGTTCGATCAGCTGGTCAGGGATCCAGTAGTTGGGTTCCTTAGACACGGATGCCCGGTAGCGGTTCTCGACGGATCGGCGGCGCAGCACGGACGTGCACTTGTTGACGACGGAGGTCCGCAGGTACGCGCCCGGCCGATCGATCTTGTCCCAGCGCTTGGTCACCACGACGAACGCCTCCTGCACCACTTCTTCGGCCACCGCCACCGATCCGACCAGCAGGGTGGCCAAATGGACCATCGGCACGCGCTCGACTGCGAACAACCGGGCCACGTCCGCCTGGTGGTCAGGTTCCTTCATGACCGATCGGCCTGGCACGGGTGGCATCCCATCTGCAAACACCGACGCCCGACAGCCGCGAATTGTTGCATGAAGACCCGAGAATCCGTTTCTGCAGCTATACCCGCCAACTCCGCTGCTGCCCCGCGATCAGGTGCTGGCCACCGGGCACCCGTGCACTGCGCCTGTGCACTGTTCGTCTGCGGGTAGCCCACCGGCATGCCGCAGATTGTCCCGGCTTCGAGGGCTACAGGTCGGGCCAGCGGCGGGAGCGGGTCGACGGGGCGCGGCGGCGGCCGCCGAGGGCCCATTGGCGGCGCCAGAGCCCCGCGTCGGGGCCGGTGAGGGTGCCGCTGGCGCTGGCATGGGCTCGCTTGCGGGCCGAGTACCAGTCGGTGTTGGCCTCGTCGGCCAGCGCTGTCACCGCCGCCTCGATCCGGGCTGCGAACCGGGGCGCCTTCTCGCCGGCCGCGGGCTTGAGCGGGGTCCCGAAAGTCACCGTCGCCTCCGCCGGCTTCGGCATCGTGCGACCCTTGCGCAGGATGGCGCCGGTGCCGCCCACGTGTATCGGCACCACCGGCACTCCGCAGCGCAGCGACAGGTAGGCCGCCCCGCCCCGGAACGGCTGGCCCCAGCCGTCGGGGCTGCGCCCGCCCTCCGGGTAGATCAGCAGGCTCCATCCGTCGTCGATCAGCCCGGCGGCGAGGTCCGCGGAGCGGCGGCCCACCCGGGCCCGCTCGATGGGGATGGCCCCGCTCACCAGGGCGGCGACCGCGCCGGCGGCCCTGGTGCCGAAGAAGTAGTCGGCCGCCGCGCCCACCACGATCTTGTGGCGCCACGGCTCGGGTATCGACGTGAGCAGCAGGGGAGTGTCGATGTGGCTGTGGTGGTTGGCCGCGAAGATCAACGGGCCGTCCAGATCGGCCAGCCGGTCGGCGCCGCGGCGGCTGGGCGAGGCCAGCACCTGCACCATGGCCCGTATCGGGCCCTCGAGGATGGCGGCCCGGCACATCCGGGCCGGCCAGCGGCGAGCCCAGTCGGTGTCGTAGTCGGCACCGAGGCGATTTGGCCTCTCCGGTGGCTTCACCCCTCGCGGGACGTTGGGCGCCCGCAGCGGGAACGTGCGGGCCCGCAGGGCGCGGGCCGGCGACGGCAGACGGCGCCCCATCCGCACCAGGCCGAGGTCGTGCCCGATCCCCATCAGCTCACGCCCTCCCGGTCACACCACGCCGGCCGTGGTGGTGTTCTCGTCCCGCGGCATGGCCCGGTCACTCCACGTCGGCCATGAGGATCGGCGGGTTGTGCAGGTGGGTGATCGTAGGCGACGGCCCCACCACGTCGCTGGCCATCTCCAGGGCGTCCGACAGGGTCGAAGCGGGTTGGAAGCCCATCCTGCGAACCGCCCTCGGGTCGCCGCCCACCACGATCACCCGGCCCAGCCACTGCAGGGCATGCGCCCCCCAGTACCACATGTAGAAGGGATGCACACCGTGGTAGGCGTAGCTGGTGCGGTACAGGTGCACGTACCACTCGTCGGTGGCGAAATGCTCCTCGTACTTGGCCTCGAGTTCGGCCGGGTCGGTGGTGGAGGCCAGGAGCTGCTCGAAGAAGTCGATGTAGCTGGGATGGTGGACGGGGTGGAACTCCCATCGGGTCGGGTGGCTCATGATGACCACGCCGCCCTCGCGCACCAAGGGCTTGCCCCGGTACAGGTTGAAGAAATACCCGAGGCCCAGGCACATCACCAGGATCGGATTCATGACCGAGTTCACGTTGTAGGGGCAGATGTAGGGCAGCCCCATGGTGAGCACGTCGGTCTGGCCCTTCACCGGCACCAGGTGCTGGGCCATGACATTGGCGGTGGTGCTCTCGTGGACCGCCTCCACCGCCCCGGCCTGTACCGAGGTCAACTCATAGGGCGCCAGCCAGCGGCCGAACACACCCCGGCGACCCGCCACCGGCATCGCCTTGAGCCCGGCCTGCATGGCCATGAACGAGGCCCGGTCTTTCGCCGTCCACTCCCACTCGCGCCTCTGCAGCACGGCCAGGGGTCCGTCCCGTCCGAAGGTGTTGTTGTTGACGGTGGTCTCGATCTGGAAGATCGGAGGCCCGTTGGACTTGATCACCTCTCCCTGGCGCCAGTTGGAGCGGTGCAGCTCCGAGCGGGGCTGGTCCATGAACGAGCGCGACTGCTGCATGGTGCGGACGTTGTGGTGGTGGCGCAGCGCCCGGTAGTCGGCCAGGCCCGTGGCCGTGGACTTCCAGCCCCCGTCCATGGCCACCAGGTTGATGTTCACGTACACCAGCAGGTCGCTCTCGGCGGCCCGCCGGTTCATGGTGACCAACTCGTCGTGGTCGGTGCGGCCCAGAACGACCATGCCGTCGGGGTCCTCGGCGTCGTGGTTGTACAGCGCCCCCTGGGGGGCGAAAGCGTCGAACACCCGCTCGCCCAGGGCGTGGCGCAGCTCGTCGTCGGTCATACGGCGGTGCAGGGCCAGCGCCGCGATCAGGTGCACGTCGTCCACCCCCGCGGCGGCCGCCATGTCGAGGACCTGCTCGACAACTCGCTCGCGGATGTCGGGCCGCCGCATCGGCGGCAGCGGCAGCGACACGTCGTCGAAGGCGATCGTCAGCTTCATCCCCGGCCGCAACAGCGCCGGCAGCGGGTCGGAGTCGAGCGGGTTCAGCAGGGCGTCGCGGATGGCCGCCTCCGGGTCGGCGAGGCCCGCGACGGGCTCGGCCGGATAGATCACCCGGCTGCGACCCGCAGGCAGCCTCTCCAAGCGGAAGCCATCGCCGTGGTGGAACAGGACCGGCGGGGTGGACCGGTCGACTTCCAGTACCAGCCCCGGGCGAGGCGTCTTGTGGTGCTCAGCGGCCATCAGGCGGACCTTTGCAGAGCAGCGGACTTCCACAGGCTGGCGGATCCGGCTAGAGCAGCGGACTTCCGCAGGCTGGCGGATCCGGGTAGAGCAGCGGGACGGGCTCGGCCGCGGATGCGAGGCGCCATCGGCAGAAGCTTGGCCGGTGCGCCTGCGCTGGTGGACCAGTGCTCGATCAGCCAGCCCCGCCTCCGGGCCAGCGCGGCCAGCTTGGTCTCGGGGTTGACCGCCACCGGGAAGCCGACCCCCTCCAGCATGGGCAGGTCCGATGTGCTGTCGGCGTAGGCCACCGACTCCCGCAGGTCGAGGCCGTGGAGGTCGGTGAAGTCGGCCAGTGTCTGGTAGCGGGCTTCACCGGTCGGGGGGACGGCGGTGAGGCGGCCGTCGTAGACGCCGTCGGCGGAGCCCATCTCGGCCGCGACGATGTGGTCGAACAGGGGCCGCAGCGGCGCCACCACGAAGTCTAGGGCCCCGGTGATCAGCAGGGTCGTGTGTCCAGCCTGCCGGTGCTCGCGGACGCGCCGGATCCCCTGGGGGAACGACTTGGTGATGATCAGGTCGCTGAGCATCTCCGCGCAGTCGGCGTCGATGCGGTCTACAGGAGCGCCGTCGAAGCGGCGGTAGAAGTAGCGCAGGAAGTCGCTGCGGTCGCGGCGGTCCAGCGCCAGCAGCCTTGGTGCCTCCGCCAATGTGCGGGCCGCGAAGCGCACCCGGTCGAGGTCGTGGAGGTCCCGGGTGGCGAGCCACGCGTAACTGGCAACGACATTCGACGCGATGAGCGTGTTCTCCAAGTCGAACACGGCTAGGTGTCGCTCCGGCGCCAGCACCTGGCGGCGCAGCCGGGCCGAGCGGGACTCAGTCCGGCCTGCCCCTGCCCCGGGCGCCATCTTCAGACGGGCCTGCTGCACCATCGACGGCAGGTGCACCTCCTGCACGTAGTGGGTCCAGTCCAGGATGCGAGGGTCGAAGCAGAATTCGGAGCGGTCGGCGTCGTCGAGCGAGTCCCACAGCGCCATGAGGCGGTCCAACTGATAGATGGCCTCGCACTCGGCGTAGGCGCCGTAGAGCTTGACGTAGTCGCTGGCCCGCTCGAGCTGAAGGCGGCGTTCTTCGAGCGTGGCGCTCATCACGGCGTGGCGTCCCCTCAGCGGCAGCGCAGACAGCACTCGGTCGGCGGTTTCTAGCGAGCGCTGGACCCGCTGGAGCTGCCGGGCCACCCTGCCGCGGCCGGGGAAAGACCAGCGCGGCACGGGGATCGGCTGGTTGTGCTCGTCGTACACGGGGTGCTCGGTGAACCATCCGCTCACCAGGTCGAACAGCGTGCCGTACTTCAGCGGGTTGATGGAGCCGCTGGCGATCTGGATGACGTCGGGGCTGGGATCCACAGGGCCTCGGGCGGCCACGGCCAGGATCGTGGCCACCACCAGATCCACCGGGATCACGTCGACGATGCCCTCGGGCACCCCGGGGAACTCTTTGAGCATTCCCCGGGCGTAGGCCGCGATCACCGGCTCGGCCATGCGGAATCCCCGGATCCATCCCGGATAGGGCTCGGCCAGGGCCGACTCGATGATCGAGGGCCTCACGATGGTCACCGCGATGTCGCCGCGGGTCTCGGCCAGGGCCCGCTCGCCGAGGGCCTTGGTGAAGGCGTAGGCGTCGGGGAAGCCGAGGCTGGCTGCCCGGGCCCGGCCGGCCACGGTCATCTGGTCGTTCACCCAGCGGCGGCGCAGGCTCTCCACCTTGTCGGACAGCGCCGGTATGCCTGCCGCGCCCAGCTCCCGGCGGGACTGGGCCGACAGCGTGGCCAGGCGCTCGGGGCTGCGGCTGGCCTGCTCGGCGTCTCGGCGGGCCCGTCGGGCGCTGGCGACCTCCTCGCGCCAGCCGACGTCGGTGAAGAACGGCGACTCGTCCACCATCCGCTCGGGCGCGGCGCCCCGCCGGCTTCCGGCCACGTAGCAGGTGGACACCGCGATCAGGTGCGCTTCAGAGCCTTCCTCGTTCAGCACCTCGGCCACCCGGGTCGGTCCGAGCAGGTTGACCTCCACGGCGTCGTCGAGGGCCGAGTCGAAGTTCACGGTGGCCGCCGAGTGGATCACGATGTCGCAACTGGCCAGCAGGGTCCGGCCCTCGTCGTCGAGTCCGAGCCCGCCGGTGCTCACGTCCCCGGCGAGGGCTTTGACCCGCCGGGCTGTCATCTCGTTGTAGGTCTCGGCCGCGTCCGGCTGCTTCATCTCCTCCCGGAGTCGGTCGAAGGCGTCGTAGCGCAGCACGTCGCGCTGCACCCGCGCGGCCGCGCCCCGCCGACCCGGGCGCACCAACAGCACCAGCTCGCAGTCGGGCACGCAGCGCAGCAGACGCTCGGTGAGAGCGGTCCCCAGAAACCCGGTCGCGCCGGTGACGGCGATGCGCTTGCCGGCTAGAGACTCGGTGATCACGCCGTTAGTTCTAGTGGCCGCGGGCGCCGGAGACTCCCGACGGCACTCGATCCGGCGCCGCCGGGGTGCCCCGCACCGGTCGGCGCGCCCGCCCGAATCTCACGACGCCGGGGTCGTCGGGTGGGTCAAAGTGTGGCGCTGGAGCCGGGCGTGACGCTCCACGGCCAAGTCTACCAGCCGGTCGATGAGCTGCGGGCAGCCGAGGCCGCTCTGCGCCCAGAGCTTGGGGTACATCGATATGGGCGTGAAGCCCGGCATGGTGTTGAGTTCGCTCACCAGCCAGCCCCGGTCGCCGCGGCCGTCGCGGCCGTCCTCGTACAGGAAGTCGACCCTGGCCAGCCCCTCCACCCGCAGCGCCCGGTAGGCGTCGATGGCGATGCGCTGGCACGTGGCGACCTCGTCGCCGTCGAGGGGGGCCGGAATGAGCAGTTCAGCACCGTCGTCGTACTTGTCGGCGTAATCGTAGAAGTCCGCGCCCGGGACGATCTCGCCGGGCAGGCTCGCCTCAGGGTGGTCGTTGCCCAAGACGGCGACTTCGATCTCCCGGGCCCGGGCCTCCTCCTCCACGATGATGCTGCGGTCATAGCGCGAGGCGAGGCGCAGACCCTCGGCCACCTGCGGGCGGGTGGAACCCCTGGAGACTCCGACCGAGGATCCCATGCTGGCGGGCTTGACGAACACGGGCAGGCCCAAGTCCTCGATGATGGCGTCAAGGACCGGTGCCAGATCGGTGTCGCTGGCGTGAGGGTCGTCGACGGTTACCGCGCGCCAGCGGGTGTGGGCGATCCCGGCCTGGGCCAGCATGGTGTTGGCCGCGGTCTTGTCCATGCACAGCGCCGAGGCCAGCACCCCAGCTCCGGCGTAGGGGACCCCGGCCAGCTCCAGCAGGCCCTGCACCGTTCCGTCCTCGCCCATAGGGCCGTGAAGGATGGGCAGCACAACCGTGGGACCGCCAGGGTTGGAGCCGCGGCTTGCGCTACGAGGCTCTGAGTCGGTGGTCAGCGCGGGCAGGGGCTGCACCTCGGGGCCGACGGCGCTGAGCCGCTCGGGCAGCGCGTCCGGGCCGGCGCTCAGGGCCTCGATCGCCTCCGCGGCCTTCACCCAGCGGCCGTCCCGGGTGATGCCGACCGCCTCGACGACGTACTTTTGCGGGTCGGCGGCAGCCACGACGTGGCGGGCCGACACGCACGACACGTCGTGTTCGGCGGAGCGCCCCCCGAACAGCACCACCAGCCTGATCCTGTGGTCCTCCACGGCGGCGACGCTAGCGCCGGGCGGGTGTCGCCCCCGCGCGGGCGGTACCCGGACGGCGAGCGGGAGCCGGACAGGGCGTTGAGAAGGGCGATGGACTGACCGCTCAGGTGGCGACGCCATCGCCGGGCGCGTGTCACACTCGCGCTGTGCGCTGGACGCTGGCCGAGATCGCCGAGGCCACCGGGGGCCGCCTGCACGGTGACGGCGCCACTGCGGTCGACGGCGTGACCCAGGACAGCCGCGACGTGCGGCCGGGCATGCTGTTCGTGCCGCTGGTGGCCGAGCGCGACGGCCACAGCTTCATTGCCGGCGCGGTCGCGGCTGGAGCGTCCGCCTATCTCACCGCCCGAGGTCCGGTCGCGGCCGGCGCCGCGGCCGTGGAAGTGGGCGACACCCTCGAGGCCCTCGCCGCGCTCGCACATCAGGCCCGCCGCCGCCTCGGGGCGGTGCCGGTGGTGGGTGTGACCGGATCGGCCGGCAAGACCACCACCAAGGACCTGCTGGCTGCGGTGCTGGCTAGAGACCGGACGGTGTGGGCCAGCACCCGGTCGTTCAACAACGAGATCGGAGTGCCGATCACGCTGCTGTCCGCTCCGACGGGCACCGAGGCGCTGGTGGTCGAGATGGGCTCGCGGGGATCGGGGCACATCTCCCGGCTCTGCGCCGTGGCCCGGCCGACCATGGGCGTGGTCACAACTGTGGGCCTCTCCCACACCAGCGAGCTCGATTCTCTGGCCGCGGTGGTGGCGGCCAAGCGGGAGCTGGTCGAGGCGCTTCCCGGTGCCGACGGCGGCGGCGTGGCCTTCCTCAACGCGGGGGTTCCCGAAGTCGCGGCCATGGCTTCGAGCACCGACGCCCGGGTGGTCACCTTCGGGCTCGGCGGCGAGGTGGCGGCCGCGGAGCTGACGCTCGGCGACGACCTGATCCCGCGCTTCGTCCTGCGCAGCCCCGCGGGCGAATGTGCCGTGACGCTGGGGGCCAGGGGACTGCACTCGGTCGACAACGCGCTGGCCGCGGCCGCGGCCGCCCTGGAGCTCGGGGCCTCGCTGGAGGACGTGGCCGCCGGATTGGCCGAGCCGGCGCTGTCGCCGCTGCGCATGGAAGTCGTTCGTGCCGCTGGCGGCGCGCTCCTGCTGAACGACTGCTACAACGCCAACCCGCTGTCGATGCGGGCGGCCCTGCACTCCCTGGCCGCGCTGCCGGCGGCCCGCAGGATCGCCGTGGTGGGCATCATGGCCGAGCTGGGGGAGTTCGAGGCCACCGAACACGCCGCCATCGGCTCGCTGGCCGCGGAGCTCGCGGTGCGAGTGGTCGCGGTCGACGCTCCCGGGTACTCCCGGGGCGACGCCGACGTCACTGATGTCGAGGGCGTCGACGGCGCCCTCGCCGCGCTGCGCGACCTCGGCGGTCTGGGCGCCGAGGACGCCGTGCTGGTCAAGGGATCGCGAGTTGCCGGCCTCGAGCGGTTGGTGGAGCGGCTCGTCGCCGGCGCCGATGCCTGATTGAATCATCGGCGCCGCCATCGCGCGTGCCGCCAGCCGTTCCGGCGCATGGCCCATCCGCGGGCTTCCCATCAACGGACTCCTTCCCCTCCACGAAAGGTTTGAGGCAATGGACGTACCCGACTTCCGAACCGTGACGGTGGAGGCCCTCGCGGCGATGGTGCGGGACCGCACCCTCACTGCCGCCGCGGTCACCGAGCACGCGCTGGAGCGCATCGAGGCTCTCAACGGCGTACTGAACGCCTTCGTCGCGGTGAACGCCGACGCGGCACGGTCCGAGGCCGCCGCGATCGACGCGCGGATCGATGCCGGCGACGATGTCGGGCCGCTGGCGGGAGTCCCGATCGGCGTGAAGGATCTCGTCGACGCGACCGGGTTCCACACCAGCAAGGGCGCCATGTACACCCGCGGCGCCGCGCCGGCTGTCTCCGACTGCACCGAGGTTGCCCGGCTGCGGTCCGCGGGCTGCGTGGTGCTGGGCAAGACCAACACACCCGAGCATGGCTGCATGGGCGACACCTACAACCCCCGGTTCGGGGCCACGCTCAATCCGTGGAACGTCGAGCGCTCCCCGGGCGGGTCGTCGGGCGGGACCGGCTCCGCCATAGCCGCGGGCATGGTCCCGGTGGGGACCGGCTCCGACGGGGGAGGCTCGATCCGGATCCCGTCGGCGATATGCGGACTGTCGGGCCTCAAGACCAGCCACGGCCGGGTGCCGAGCGGTCCACCGCCGTCGGGCCTGATCGATCTGTCATGCGTGGGACCGATGGCGCGACTCATCCGCGACGTGGCCCTGTGTCTCGATGCGGTGGTCGGCCCCCACCCGGCCGACCTGCGCAGCCTGCCTGCGCCCGGGATTTCCTGGCGGGCCGCGCTCGACAGCCCCCGGGTGCCGACCCGAGTGCTGTGGGCGCCCTCGATCGACGGCGGGCCGGTCGACTCCGAGATCGCCGCGGCCTGCGCGGCGGCTGTGGATCGCCTGGCGGCCGAGGGCGTGGAGGTTGTCGAGGCCAAGACGGAGATGGGCTCGGTGCCCGGAGCCTTCCTCCAGCTGTTCTTCGGTGGGCTGATAGGTCCCGCGTTTCGCCCGCTGTATGGCACCGACGAGTGGGCCAATGTGACCGATGTGCTCGCCCGGATGTTGGAGGACGTTTACGAAAGGGTCACCGTGTCGTCGCTGTACGAGGCCCGCCAGCAGGCCGGCGCGCTGTCCATGGTCCTAGCGGAGGCCATGGACGGCTACGACGCGCTGCTGATGCCCACCCTTGCCGGCCAGGCTCCCGCGCCGGGCGGGCACGGCACCATCAACGGCGAGGAGACTCCCAACTGGTTCCGGTTCACGCCCCTGGCCAACCTCACCCGGCGCCCGGCCGGCACGGTGTGCTGCGGATTCAGCAGCGAGGGCGTGCCGATCGGTCTCCAGGTCGTCGGCCACCAGCTCGACGATCTCGCCGTGCTCGAGACTCTCGCGGTGATCGAGGATCTCCTCGCCCTCAACCCCATAGCCCCGGATGTAGCGCCGTAGCCCCCCATCGAGGCCGCTGGTAGTCTCGCTCTTTCCGGGCGATTAGCTCAGATGGCTAGAGCGCTGCCTTCACACGGCAGAGGTCACTGGTTCGAGTCCAGTATCGCCCACCGGTACAGTCTCTGAGCAGTGATCTGGGGCAACCGCCACTGCGCTAGCGGGACGGATCGTGGGTGAATGGCGAGGGTTCCTTGCGTTTGTCGTCGTACTCCTCGTTGTGCTGGCAGCGGCGTCCTGGGTGATACGCGACACCCCGGACCTGCTGGTCGGCCCGCCGGAGTCGCCGGAAGACGAAGCCGAACGGGTGACCCCGACCCAGCCCACCGACACCGCGAGACCGTCCGAGCCGACCGGAACGGCCAGTCCGGTCGAGCCGACCGTGCCTTCCGCCGACGAAGCCGTGGACGCGGCCGCGATCGCGGCCGCGATCGAGCTGGCCAGCCAGCAGGCGCCCTCAGAGCCGCTGTCGCTGCAGGAGGCCTGCGAGGGGCTGGGAGGCGCATGGCGGGAGGACTCCCGTGGCTGGTGCGACCTTCCGTTGCCGTCGGCGACCCCGGTCTCGGATACCGCGGCGCTGCACCCCGGCATGCGGGTCCCCTGCCCGCAGCCGCTGGAGAAGATCCTGGAGCAGGTGGTCACCGGCAGCATCGGCGGCGACGAGATGCGCATCTACCTGCTGTACCGCAGCGTGGATGAGAACCTCGAGGAGATCGAGGTCAACGAGGAGACGAGCGGGGACGTGAGGCTGATAGCGGACGGACTCCGCCGGGTCGAGGCCGACATGCGCGACCGGGCCGGGCAACAGCGCGCCGACCTCGGCATCGACGCGTTCCTGCCCATGGAGCAACTCCCGGCTCCCGGCGACATCGGCTCGGGCTTCGGCATGCGGGTCCATCCCGTCACCGGCTACTGGTCCCAGCACAACGGGGCCGACATCAAGGGCGACACCGGCGATCCGGTGGTGGCCGTACTCGACGGCGAGGTCATCTCGGCCCAGAACTGCCCGTTCTACGGCAACACTGTGGTCGTGTACCACGGAGCGGGCCTCTCCACCGTCCACGCGCACCTCGACTCCTTCGCGGTCGGTCCCGACGACGAGGTAGAGGCCGGCCAGCTGCTGGGGGCCATGGGCTCCACCGGGCGGGCCACCGGACCGCACCTGCACTTCGAGGCCCGCGTCGACGGGACCGCGGTGGACCCGGCGCCGTTCCTGCCATGAAGCGACGCCCCGAACTCGGCGCCGGCCGCGCCCCAGAGGTACAGACAGCTCCGGGAGCCGTTGCTGCCATGAGGCCGGGGAGTGCCGCTAGCGCCAGGCGGCGGGTCCGCCCGAGAGCCGCGGCGGCGGCCGCGCTGGCTGCGGCCGCGCTGTGGGCCTGGGCCGGTCCCGCCGCCGCGCACGGTGTGGGCGGCCGGACTGATCTGCCCATACCGGCGTGGCAGCTTGTCTGGGCCGCGTCGTTCGCGGTGGCCGCGTCGTTCGTGGCGCTGGGCATGTTCTGGGAGACGCCCCGGCTCCGGGCGGCTGCCGCGGGGCGGGCCCTGCCCGAGCCGCTCCAGCGGGCGGGCCAAGCGCTGGTGCTGATCGCCCGGGTTGGCGGCCTGTTCGCCTTGGTCGTGGTGCTCTACGCCGCGCTGGCCGGCAACACCAACCCCTCGGTGAACATCGCCCCGGTTGCGCTCTACATCGTCTTCTGGGTGGGCCTGCAGGTCGTGTCGGTGCTGATCGGCGACGTGTGGCGGGGACTGAATCCGTTCTGCACCGCGGCCGACGCCTCGGCCTGGGGTTGGTCCCGGCTGAGGGGTCGCCCGGTGTCGGAGCCCGGCCGGGGCGCCGGCAACCAGTGGTGGGCGGTGGCGGCCGTTATCGGGTTCGTGTGGCTCGAGCTCGCCTACCACGACAGCTCCGAGCCCCGGGTCCTGGGCGCCTATCTGGCCGCCTACACGGTCGCGATACTGGCCGGGGCCGCGGTGTTGGGCCGGGGCTGGGTGCGCGACGCCGAGGGCTTCGGCGTGCTGTTCACCAAGCTCTCGGCCATCGCCCCGCTGCACCGCGACGACGACGGAGCCTGGAGGATGCGGGCCCCGCTCGCGGGCCTGGCCACCGAGCCGATCAAGAGGGGCTCGGTGGCGTTCATCCTGGTAGTGCTGGGCTCCACCACCTTTGACGGCTTCACCCGCAGCGGCATCTGGCGCGAAGTGGCCGCGGACCGCGTCGGCTGGGAACTGACCGCGGTGAACACCGTGGGGATGGCGTTCATCATCTTCGCGGTGGCCCTGCTGTACCGGGTCGCCATCGCGGTCATGGCCGCGGTCACCGGCGACACCGAGAGGGATCTGACCGCCGTGTTCGCCCCGTCGCTGCTGCCCATCGCGGCGGCCTACACCGTGGCCCACTACTTCAGCTACCTGCTTCTGGAGGGTCAGCAGATCGTCGCCCACGTGTCCGATCCCTTCGGACGGGGGCGAGACTTCTTCGGCACGGCCACCTACCAGGTGGACTTCACGCTGATCTCCACCGACACCATCGCCTGGGTGCAGACCGCGGCCATCGCGGTGGGGCATGTGCTGGCCGTCGCGGTGGCCCACGACCGGGCCGTGGAGCGCTGGCCGCGCCGGCTGGCGGTGCGCTCGCAGTACCCGATGCTGGCCGTGATGATCTGCTACACGATCATCGGCCTGCTCCTATTGCTCGGCGCCTAGAGGCCGAGCGGAACGGGCGCTGTTCACGACGGTTCTGCCAGGCGCGGAGCGAGGCCGTGGCCCCAGCGGCCCGTGAGCGCCGGCGAACAGGAGCGGGACCTAGAGGCCGCGCAGAAAGGGCGTAGTTCACGGGGGTTCTGCCGGGTGCGGAGCGAGGCCGTGGCCCCAGCGGCCCGTGAGCGCCGGCGAACAGGAGCGGGACCTAGAGGCCGCGCGGAAAGGGCGTAGTTCACGGGGGTTCTGCCGGGTGCGGAGCGAGGCCGTGGCCCCAGCGGCCCGTGAGCGCCGGCGAACAGGAGCGGGACCTAGAGGCCGGGGCCGGCAGGGGCCCGACCATGCGCCGGGAAGCGACGGCGCAGCCCTAGCATCGAAGGCAATGGCCTCCGAGGTCCTGCAGGCCCCGCTCGTGCTCGAATACCCGTTCACCCGCTCGACGGGTCCGGTGATCGGGGCGTTCCTCACCGGCCTGCGCGAGGGCATGATCTGCGGGGTCCGCCGGGCCGACGGAACCGTGCTCTGCCCCCCGCTCGAGTACGACCCGCTCACCGCGGACCCGCTGACCGAGATCGTGGAAGTCGGCCAGAGCGGCGAGGTGCTCACCTGGGCGTGGAACGGCGAGCCCCGCCCGCTGCAGCCCTTCAGCCGCCCCTTCGCCTGGGCGCTGATCCGACTCGACGGCGCCGACACCCCGATGCTGCACGCAGTGCTCGCTGACAGCGCCACCGACATGTCGACCGGGATGAGGGTCCGGGCGGTGTGGCGCAGCGAACGGGAGGGCCACATAGCCGACATCGCCGGCTTCGAGCCAGACCCACCGGACCCGAGCTGATGGCTGGCGACCCCCTCGCGCCGCCCGCCGCGTTGTCTGGAGAGGTGACGCTGCCGCCCGCGCTGGCCGCCGCGGAGCCGGTGCAGAGCGTGTGCACCCCGATCCGACTCAGCTACACCTACACCCCGGGCCGGGCCCTGTCGCGCTATCTGCGGGCCATGGCCGGCAAGCGGATCCTCGGGGAGCGCTGCCCGGTTACCGGGCAGGTGTTCGTGCCTCCCCGCGGGGTGAGCCCCCTGGCGGGCACGGCCACCGTGGGCGCGGTCGAGCTTCCCGACACCGGCTACGTCGAGTCCTTCAACATCACCAGGGTGCCCATAGAGCGCCGGCCCGACCTCAAGCCCCCCTACTGCAGCGCCTGGATCGTGCTCGACGGCGCGTCGGTAGGCTTCCTCGGCCTCGTCATCAACATTGCGCCCGAGGAGGTGCGCATCGGCATGCGGGTGCGGGCCGTGTGGAAGCCCGACGACGAGCTCGAGACCTCGGCCGGCAACATCTTGGGCTGGGAGCCCACCGGCGAGCCCGATGAAGTTATCAACGACTACGAGCGCATCGGCCGCGCCCAACCGGAGCAGCCGCGATGATCGGGACTCCCGGCATCGCTCGGAGGACTCAGCGGCTGTGATCGATGTCGCGGTGGTGTCGTTCGCCCAGCGCCAGGCGGCCTCCATCTCCGGTGAGTCGGAGGTGGAGTTCATGGTCCCGCTGATGGAGCAGGCCAAGGCCGCTGTCGGCCTGTCCCAGTCCGACATGGGCTTCACCTGCTCGGGCTCCTCGGACTTCCTGGCCGGCCAGGCGTTCTCGTTCGTCATGACCATCGACGGGACCGGCCCGGTGCCTCCCATCAGCGAGAGCCACGTCGAGCAGGACGGCGCCTGGGCCCTGTACGAGGCCTGGGTCAAGCTCCAGTGCGGGGGCATCGACACCGCCTTCGTGTACAGCTACGGGAAGTCGTCACCGGGCTCGCTGCGCGACGTGCTGGCCACCCAGATGGACCCCTACTACGTGTGCCCGCTGTGGCCCGACGCCCACGCGGTGGAGGCTCTGGCGGCCCGCCAGATGCTCGAGGGAGGGCAGGTCAGCGAGCGGCGCCTGGCCGAGATAGCGGCCCGCAGCCGGGCCTGCGCCGCATCCAACCCCCACGCCGTGCGGGCCGAGTCCAAGTCAGTGGACGAGATCCTGGCCGAGGAATACGCGATGGATCCGCTGCGCCCGTCGGATTTGCCCGCAGAGGCCGACGGCGGCTGCGCGGTGGTGCTGGCCGCGGGGGACCGGGCCCGCGATCTGTGCGAGCGGCCCGCGTGGATCCGGGGCATCGACCACCGCAGCGACGCCCACACGCTCGGAGTGCGCGACCTCACCTCATCGATGTCGGCCCGGCTGGCCGCCCACAAGGCCGGCGCGAGCGCCGACAAGATCGACCTGGCCGAGCTGTACGCGCCCTACACCACCTCCGAGCACCTGCTGGTGGACGCCATCGGCATCGACGAGGACTCCACCGCGGTCAACCCGTCGGGGGGCGCACTGGCAGCGCACACCATGATGGCGTCGGGGCTGATCCGCATAGGCGAGGCCGCGTCGCGCATCTGGCGGGGAGACGGCGACCGGGCCGTGGCCCACGCCACGTCAGGCCCTTGCCTGCAACAGAACCTGGTGTGCGTGCTGGAGGGCGATTAGCCGTGGGCGCAGAACTCACCGCAGTGATCGGCGTGGGCCAGACGAAGTACGCCGCGGCCCGCCGTGACACCTCCATCGCCGGGCTGCTGCGCGAGGCCGCCTACCGGGCCCTGGAGATGGCCCAGCGGACCTGGAGCGATATCGACGCGGTCATCATCGGCAAGGCGCCCGACTTCTTCGAGGGCGTGATGATGCCCGAGATATATCTGGCGGAGGCGCTCGGAGCGGTCGGCAAGCCGATTATGCGGGTCCACACCGCCGGCTCGGTCGGCGGCTCGACCGCCTGCGTGGCCGCTTCGATGGTGCAGAGCCGGGTCCACCGCTGCGTGCTCACCATCGGCTGGGAGAAGCAGTCCGAGTCCAACGCCATGTGGGCCCTCTCTCTGCCCCAGCCCTTCGCAACCTCGGTCAACGCCGGGGCGGGCGGCTACTTCTCGCCGATCATCCGCCGCTACATGATGATGACCGGGGCGCCCGAGCTGATCGGCTGCATGGTGGCCTACAAGGACCGGCGCCAGGCGCTGCTCAACCCCTACGCCCATCTCCACCAGCGCGAGCTCACCTTCGAGCAGGTGGTGGACTCGCCGATGCTGTGGGACCCGATCCGCTACTCCGAGACGTGCCCGTCCTCCGACGGCGCTTGCGCGATGGTCCTCGTTGACGAGGCCACCGGCGACGCCCACGACGGCCCGGTGGCCTGGGTCCACGGCACGGCCATGCGCAGCGAGAGCAACAGCTACGGGGGCCGCAACATGGTGTCGCCGGCTGCATCGGAGCAGTGCGCCGACGATGTGTTCGCCCAGGCTGGGATCGTCGACCGGCGAGCCGAGATAGACGCGGTCGAGATGTACGTGCCGTTCTCGTGGTACGAACCGATGTGGTTGGAGAGCCTCGGCTTCGCCTCCGTCGGCGAGGGCTGGCGCATGGTGGAGTCCGGCGCCACCGCACTCGACGGCGGCGACCTGCCCGTCAACTGCTCCGGGGGGGTGCTGTCGAGCAACCCGATCGGCGCATCGGGGATGATCCGGTTCGCCGAGGCTGCCCTGCAGGTCATGGGGGCTGCGGGCGAACGCCAAGTGGACGGCGCCCGCAGGGCTATGGGCCACGCCTACGGCGGGGGCGCCCAGTACTTCGCCATGTGGATAGTCGGCGCTGGTAAGCCGTAGATCCCATGAGATTGGCAGATCTGCATACCGCCGCATCCCGACAGCTATGCCGCCCGTCAAGAATTGTTGCAAAAATGTTGCGGACATATTGCTATTATGTTACTCTTCTGCCCTATGCCTAGGCTTAGGCGCCTCTCCGGCGCGCTGCTGCTGATCTTGTCCGTGGCGGCGATGATGGCCACGGCTGTGCTGGCCCAGAGCGATGATCGGATCACTGACATTCGCAGGCAGCGAGAACAGCTCGCCCGCGACGCCGCAGAGGTCGCGAGCCAGGTGGATGCGCTCGTAGCCGACGACGATGCCCTCATCGCCGCCCTCGAGGATCTTGACGGCTACATCGGGCTGCAGCAGACCCGCATCGGCGCCGCCGAGGCGGCCATAGCGGCCGCCGAGGCCGAGGCCGGGGCGGCCCGGGCCGAGGCTGACTGGCTTATCGACGACCTCGAGGCCATACGCGACCGGCTGCGCCAGCGGGCCATCGCCGCCTACGTGCAGCCGTCGGTCGACGGCTTCGATCAGCTGTCCAGCAACACCCTCAATGACGGCGCGGTGCGCATGTTCCTCCTCGATCTGGCCATAGGCAACGAGTTGGAGATCGCCGACGAGCTGAGAACCGCAGAGGCGCAGCTCGAGGTGGTGCGCAGGCGTGCTCTGGCCCGGGCCGAGGAAGCCGACCGGGAGCGGCAGGCCCAGCAGGAGCGGCTCGCCGACCTCACCGAAGCCAGAGCCGCGGCAGTGGAGCTGCGGGCCGAGATCCAGTCCCGCATCGACGAGTGGGAGTTCGTGTCGGAGGAGATCGAGCAGGCCGACGAGGAGATGGAACGGGAGATCTTCCGGATCGAGGAGGAGATCCGCCGCAAGGAGGAGGAGCGCCGCCGCCAGGAGGAGGAGGAGCGCAGGCAGGCGATCGAGGCCCAGCGCCGCGCCCACGAGGCCGAGAACGGCCCGTTCGAGCTGGTGGCCTGGCCCGCCGACGGGCAGAAGACCTCGGGCTTCGGGCCGCGGGTCCACCCGATCTTCGGAACGGTGCGCCAGCACAACGGCATCGACCTCGACGGCAACACCGGTGACCGGGTCCGGGCCGCCCGCTCCGGTGAGGTGATCCTGGCCGGAGATCGCTCGGGCTTCGGCAACACCATCGTCATCTACCACGGCCTCGGCTACAGCACCCTCTACGCCCACCTGAGTTCCATCGGGGTGTCGGTGGGCCAACAAGTGGCCAGTGGCGATCGCATCGGAGCCATCGGCTCCACCGGCTGGTCGACAGGCCCGCACCTGCACTTCGAGTTGCGGGTGGACGGCAGGGCGGTAGACCCCACGCCATATCTCCCGTGAGGAGGCCGCGGGCTCTGGTGATCGCCGCCCACGCGCCCGCGGCTCTCGTCGAACCGCCGGGGGCCGATCTGGTGGTGGCGGCCGACGGCGGGTTGGAGGCGGCCCGGGCCCAGGGCTGGCCCGTCCACGCCGTGGTGGGCGACCTGGACAGCGCCAGCGCGGACTCGCTGGACTGGGCCCGAAACGCCGGCGCAGAGATTGAGGCCCACCCGGCCCGCAAGGACGAAACCGACCTGGAATTGGCCCTGGAGTTCGCCTGCGGCCGGACTTCGGAGATTCATGTGCTGGCGTCGGCGGGCGGGCGCCTCGATCATGCGGCGGCCAACCTGCTGGTGCTGGCCTCGCCCCGCTGGGCGGGTGTGACGCTCTCCGCCACGGTCGACGGGGCCCATCTGGACGTGGTGCGCGGCCATCGCCGGCTTGCGGGCGCGGTGGGCGACCCGATCTCGCTGCTGGCGGTCGGCGGTCCCGCTCGGGTGGCGTCCACGTCCGGCCTCGAGTATCCGCTGGCCGACGAGTGGCTGAGCCCCACCGCGGCCCGGGGGGTGTCCAATTCGATCGTCAGCGTCCCGGTGCTAATCGATGTAGTCGAGGGCGTCCTGCTCGCCATCCGGCCCTAGAAGACGCCGCGGGCAGCGTCCGCGCCCGGTTCGCTCGATGGTGAGCGGGAAGCGAGGCACCGCTATCTTCCCGCGATGGCGTTTGGCGGACGGCGGGGTCCGACGTGACGGCGCGCTTCGACATGGCGGGCCTGCTACGACCGGATCTCCCTGACGGCGAGGCCCGGTGGATCGGCGATCCGCCCTTCAACTTCGTCGGCGGGCACAACGATCCGGCCAGCGTGCCCTTCGGCGGGTTCGCTGAGGCCGCCGCAGTTGCCCTGGCCCGCCACGGACCGGCGCTGGCCCGCTACAACCTCGGGGGCAGCCCGCAGGGGCATCTGCCGCTGCGGGAGTTCATCGCGGCGGCGCTCGATCGCAGGGCCCTCATGCCTACGGACCCCTCCGAGATACTGGTCACCTCGGGCTCGCTGCAGGCGCTGGACCTTGTGAACGCCGCGCTGCTGGCCCCCGGCGACGCGGTGGTGGTCGAGGAGGCCACCTACGCGGGAACGCTGAGCCGGCTGGCCGAGCGGGGCGCAGAAGTGCACGGGGTGGGCCTGGACAGCGACGGGATCCGCATCGACCACCTCGACCGGATCCTGGGTGCCCTTGCGAGCCGGGGGCGCCGGCCGAAGTTCGTCTACACCATCCCGACGGTGCAGAACCCGACCGGCACGGTCATGCCCGTCGAGCGGCGCCGCCAACTGCTGGAGGTCGCCCGCCGCCACGGTGTGGCCATCTTCGAGGACGACTGCTACGCCGACCTTGTCTTCGACGAGCGGCGCCCTCCCACCATCCGCTCGCTGGACGCCGGAGGAGGGCAGGTCGTGTACTGCGGCTCGTTCTCCAAGACGCTGGCCCCGGCGCTGCGGGTGGGCTACGTCGTGGCCGACTGGCCCCTGATGGGCCGGCTCCTCGCGCTCAAGACTGACGCCGGCTCGGGGGCGCTGGAGCAGATCGTCGTCGCGGAGTACGCGAACTCGCACTTCGATGCGCATGTGGCCCGGTTGACCGAGGTGCTGAGCGTGAAGTGCCGGGCCATGGCTGCGGCACTGCGCGGGCACCTCGGTGGCGTGGCGGAGTTCGAGCCGCCGCGGGGCGGGATCTTCCTGTGGGCGGCGCTGCCGCCGGGAGTCGACACCGCAACGCTGGTCGCGCCCGCGGCCGCGGCGGGGGTGGAGTTCAACCCGGGCGCGGGGTGGTGCGTCGATCCGGCGTACGGGGCCCGCCGCATGCGCCTGTGCTTCGGCCACCTTTCCGATAACGCCATCGCCGAGGGCATCGCCGCCCTGGCCCGAGTCGTGCACGCCAGTCTCAGCTGAGATCAGGGCCGAGACATGGGGGGGTATTCGGGCACTCGGCGGTGGAGGCGCCGCCTTAACACCATCGTTGGCCTTCTTACGATTATAGCTGGCCTTGCGGCCCATTCGACTGCTGCGGCAACCCCTCGCTCACCGGCGACGCCGGTCGAGACGAGCAGCGCGTCGAAGGACCAGTTGGCGCAGGAGTTCGCAGCCGTGCTGTCGCAGCCGATCGCCCCGAGGTCCACCTGCCTCACCGTTCTGCTCGACGACGAGTTGATCTTCGAGTCCCAAGGCGATGCCGCCCTGGTCCCGGCCTCGCTCATGAAGATCGTCACCGCGGCCGCCGCCCTGGAGATGATGGGCCCGGACGCGGTCTACGAGACCGAGGTGTTCGTTCGGTCCGAAGACTTGTCCGCAGCCTCTGACGGAACGCTGCGGGGCGACGTGTACCTCGTCGGAGGGGGAGACCCCGTGTTCAACACGCCGCACTACGGCGAGCGCATCCCGGATCCCGTCGCCTACACCGATGTGACCGAGCTGGCCGACCGCGTCCACCGGGTTCTGGCCGACATGGGAATCCGGCGGATCGAGGGCCGGGTGGTGGGCGACGATGCCTGGTATCCCGACCGGGTGCGGGACTACTACAGGGAGTTCCCGCCCGGCGGCGACGAGCCCGTGTGGCGGTACTCCCACGACACCGTGAACCACATCGGTCCGCTGTCGGGCCTGCTGATCAACGACGGCTTCGTCTCCTACACCTGGAGGACCGGAATGGAGGACCGCCGCGACTACGTGAGAACGACCGATCCGACCCGGCACGCCGCCGCGGTGTTCAACAGCCTCCTGGAGTCCCGCGGCACACCGATCACGAGATGGGCGCGGGCCGGTGCGGCCCCGGCGCCGGCCGAGCTGACCTCCCTTGCCAGCATCGAGTCGCCACCGATGTCGGCGATAGCGGCCCGCATGCTGATTCGCTCCGACAACACCATCGCCGAGATGATGCTGAAGGAGATCGGCCGCCGCACGCTCGGATCCAGCCGCGATGTGGCTGCTGCCGTTGTCGAGGGCATTCTGCAGCGGCTGCTGGGACCCCTGGCGGCCGGCGTAGAAGTGGCCGACGGCTCTGGCGTGTCGAGGTACAACCGCCTCACGTGCGCGGCCGTGGCCGAACTGCTCCGGCAGGCAGGTCCGGGCTCGCCCCTGGTTGATGGGCTGGCGGTGGCCGGGGAGAGCGGCACGTTGAAGACGTGCCGCCCCGCGCCGCACCCACGAGGCTGGGGCTACACCAACACTGTGTACGCCAAGACGGGCACCGTCTACCTGTCGAACTCCCTGGCCGGGGTGGCGGAGGCGGCCAACGGCGAGACGGTGACGTTCGCGATGATGGCGAACGGGCACAACATGCACCTGCTCGGATCCTGCAATGCCCTGCGCAGGACGCTGATCAACGCCGCGGCCCGCTATACCTACGGCCCGGTCGCGCCGGGGGTCCTGTTCGGCGCCGTCTACTAGCTAGCCGCGTTTGGCCCAAGCCGTCCAGCGGCCGTGGCGGCGCTCCAGTCCCAGCTCGAGCCCGAAGCACTCCGAGAGGGCCGCGCTGGTCAGCGCTTCGGAGATCGGCCCGGCGGCCAGCATGGTCCCGGCCCCGAGCAGCAGCACGTGTGTGAACCCGTCGGGGATCTCATCGACATGGTGGGTCACCAGCACCAGCGGGGGAGTGCCCGGATCGGCGGCCAGGTCCCGCAGCGTGAGCATCAGCTCCTCCCGGCCGGCGAGGTCGAGCCCGGCGTTGGGCTCATCCAGCACGATCACCTCAGGCTCCAGCGCCATCGCCCTGGCCAGGAGCACCCGCTGGCGCTCGCCGGAGGAGAGGGTGCCGAAGCGGTGGTCGGCGCGGTGCCCGCAGCCCACCCGGTGCAAGGCGGCTCGGGCCCCGCGGGAGTCCTCGTCGTCGTAGGTGTGCCACCAGGGCTCCAACGCAGCGTGCTTGGCCGTCATCACCGCCTCTGCCGCCGTCAACGAAGGCCGCAGCATGTCGGCCATCGCCGCGCTGGTGAAGCCCACGCGGGCCCGCAGCCGTCGAACGTCGGTGCGCCCCAGTCTCTGGCCGAGCAGCTCGACGGTGCCCGCCGACGGGTGCTCCCACATAGTGGCGATGCGCACGAGGGTGGTCTTTCCCGAGCCGTTCGGGCCGAGCACCACCCACCGCTGGCCCGGATGCACATCCCAGTCGACGCCGCGCAGCACCTCGGTGCCGTCGATGTTTCGGCTCACTCCTCGAAGCGCCAGGACTGCGCCGCTCGTCGCGCCCGCGCCGGACCCGGTCCTCACGAGGCGTCGCGGTCCCGGTCCGGGCCGGCGCCGGGGCGGTCTGGATCGGCGTGGCTCTCCCACATGGCGAACATGGTCGCATAGCGTCCCCCGGCGGCTACGAGCTCGCGGTGGCTGCCGAGCTCGACGATCCTTCCGCCATCCACCACCGCGATGCGGTCCGCCCGGCGGGCCGTTGCCAGCCGGTGCGCGATGACTACCGCGGTCCGCCCGCTCAACAGCACGTCGAGGGCCTGCTCGATCTGGGATTCCGAACGCAGGTCCAGGTTGCTCGTGGCCTCGTCGAGGACCAGAACGCGCGGCTGGGAGACGAACGTGCGGGCCAGAGCGAGCAGCTGGCGCTCGCCCGCGGAGATGGTCGCGCCCCGTTCGTGGATGATGCCGTCGAGGCCGCCGAGGCGGTCCACCACTTCGTCGACGCCCACGGCCTGCAGTGCCTCGCGCAGCTGGGCGTCGGTCGCGTCGGACCGCGCGAATCCCACGTTGTCGCGGACCGTGCCCGCGAACAGGAAGGGCTCCTGGGGAACCACCCCGATCTGGGAGCGCAGGCTGGTGATGGTCACATCCCGCAGGTCGTGGCCGTCGATGCGGACCGCGCCGCCAGTGGGGTCGTAGAGGCGGGCGATCAGCCGGGCCAGCGTGGTCTTGCCCGCCCCGGTCTCTCCCACCACCGCCAGCGTCTCGCCCGCGGCGATTCGCAGGCTCACATCGTGGAGTACCTCGCGGTTGCCGCTGTAGGCGAACGACACCCGGTCGAAGACGATCTCGCCCCGGACCGGGGCGAGATCGGCCGCGCCGGGCCGCTCCTTGACGGTCGCCTCGGTGGCGAACAACTCGCGGAGCTTGGCGATGGCTGCGCCGCCCTGCTGGTAGGCGTTGTACAGCTGAACCAGAGCCTGCACCGGGGCGAAGAAGGCGGTGAGGAACAGCAGGTAGGCGGCGAGCTCCCCCACGGTGATGCGCCCGCTGGCAGTCATCGCGCCGCCCACCGCGAGGAGCACGGCCTGGGTGGCGATGCCTATGGCCTCGCTGCCCGGCCCGTAGATCGAGTTGGCCCGGGAGGCCCGGAGGTTGGCGTCGCGGTGGCGGATGACCACCTGCCGGTGCTCGGCGACGCTCGCATCCCGGCGGTCGTGGGCCGCGATCACCCGGATGCCCGCCAGAGACTCCTGCAGGTTGCCGAGCAGTTCGCCGATGCGGTTGCGCACGCTGCGGTAGTCGGCCGCGGAGCGGCGCCGGAACCACATCGAGGCCGCCACCGTCGGCGGCACCGCGGCCGCCAGGGTGATCACGGCCAGAAGCGGGTCGTAGTAGAAGAGCAGGGCGGTGATCACAACCAGCGTCAGGCCCTGCACCGCGAAGTTGACGATGCCCTCCTGGAACAGCACCGACAGGGCCTCGATGTCGGAGGTCATCCGGGTCAGCAGCACTCCCGCCTTCTCGTCGGTGTAGAAGTCCATGCCCTGGCGCTGCATGTGGGCGAAGGCCCGGATGCGCAGCCGTTCCATCAGCCGCTCGCCCAGGCGCCCGGTGAACGCGGTGCGAACCGAGCCCACCGCGGTCGAGACCACCAGCAGCCCCGCATAGGCCAGGGCCGCGGCCACCAGCACGCCCCGGTTGCCGGCCAGGATGCCGTCGTCCACGCCGATCTGGGTGAGGACCGGCCCGAACTGCGCCGCCACCGTCTCGACGGCCACTAGGGCCAAGGCAACCGCCAACCGGTAGCGGTGCGGCCGCAGGAACCTTCGGAGCCCGAACTGCCGGTCGGACTCGTCGGCCTCACGCGACCAGGACACGTCCGGGTCGGGATGGTCGGGTTCGTCGATCAGGACCTGCTCCACCCTGGCCCGCAGGTCGCCGGGCACCTCGGCGTGGGGCAGGCCGGCCGCGGCCGCGGCCTGCACCGCGCTGGGGCCGCTGCGCATACCTACCGGCGAGTTGAACATCACGAAATGGGAGCCTGGGCCGCCGCCGCGGCGCCGCGGTCGAGGCCCCCGGCGTCAACACCCTCGGCGGTCGCTCCGATGTCGGTGAGTACGAGGGCGTATTCCGGCACGGTGGTGAGCAGTTGCCGGTGGGTGCCGGTGGCCGCCACCTTTCCGTCGGAGAGGAACACGACCCTGTCGGCCAGGGCGATCGTCGACAGGCGGTGGGCGATCAGGATGGTGGTGCGTTGCGAGCGCCGCTCGCGCAGCGCCGAGTGGATGCGCTCCTCCACCTCGCTGTCGATCGCGCTGGTGGCATCGTCGAGCACAAGCACCACGGGATCGGCCACGAGCGCCCGGGCGATGGCCAGCCGCTGGCGCTGGCCCCCGGAGATGGTCGAGCCCCGTTCGCCGAGCTCGGTGTCGGTCCCGGAGGACATGGCCGTCACGAAGCCGCCGGCGGCTGCATCTACCAGGGCCGCGGCCACCGACACCTCGTCGGCGTCCGGGCGGGCGAAGGCCACGTTGTCGCGGATGCTGGTGGCGAACAGGAAGGGATCGTCGGTCACCACGGTCACGGCCCGGCGTAGATCCGACAGGCGCAGGTCCCGCACGTCGATGCCGTCGACGCGCACCGCGCCCCGGTCCACGTCGTAGAACCGGGGCAGCAGCCGGGCGATGGTGCTCTTGCCGCTGCCGGTGCGGCCCACCACCGCCACGGTCTCGCCGGGCTCGACCACCAGACTGAAGCTGTCGATCACCGAGGTGCCGCCGCCGATGGCGTAGGAGAAGGCCACATCGTCCAGCTCCACCCGTCCGGCTCGCTCCGCGAGGGGAACGGCGCCGGGACGCTCGGTGATCTCCGGCGTCTCGTCGAGGATCTCGAACACGCGCTGGGCCGCGGCGGAGGCCCGCTGCCACTGGATCATCACGAATCCGATCATCCGGAACGGAGCGGCCATGATCAGCACGTAGGCGTTGAAGGCCACGATGTCGCCGATAGCGGCGCGACCGTCGATGGCCAGCAGCCCCCCGGTGAGAAGCACCAGCGCCAGCCCGAGGCGGGGAAGGGCCTCCATGATCGGTGCGTGGCGGGCCCGGGCGTCGGCGGTGGCCGTGCCCGCCCAGCACAGCCGCCGGGCGGCTCTGGCCAGCGTCCTCACCTGGTTGTGCTCCTGGGCGAAAGTCCTCACGATCTGGGCGCCACCGATGTTCTCGTCCACGATCGTCGCGAGGTCCGCCATGCGGGCCTGCGTCACCCAGCTGAGGGGGAACACCCGGTTCCGCAGGCGGATGCCCACGTACAGCACCAGCGGGAGGGGGGCCATGGCGACCAGGGTCAGAGGCAGCGACAGCACGACCATCGCGGCGGTTCCCATGACCAGCATCACCATCTGCGTGGCCACCAGCGGGGCGAAGGCGAACAGCAGCTGGATGGAGCGGATGTCGCTGTTGGCCCGGGAGATCACCTGCCCTGTCTGGGTCCGGTCCCAGTATGAGAACGACAGTTCGGTGAGGCGCTCGTAGACCAGGTTGCGCAAGTCGGCGTCGAGGCGATGCGCGGAGCGGAACAGCCCGTAGCGGTAGGCAAAGCCAAGGCCGAAGCGGATCGCGGCCAGCGCGGCGAGCGTCAGCACCCACGGCCGCAGGTCCGCGCCCTCGGCCGCGGCGTCCACGCCGCGGCCGATCACGATCGGCACAGCCACCGTGCCCGCGACCGCGGCCAGGCCGGCTGCGACCGCGGCTGCGAACACCCGTCGTTGCTGGGCGAAGACGGGCAGGATCCGTCGGATCCATCCGAGGCTGCGATCCGGGTGCAGGCTCGGCGACGGCATCAGGCCAAGTTACGGGGTAGATTCGCCGTTGAACGGCCCGTCGATCCGGGGAGGAGCGATAGACATCGCGCTGTGGCTATTGGCCGCTCTCGCGCTGATAGCTGCCACCGCCGCCTTCGTCGCCACCGAGTTCGCTCTGGTGGCGGTCGATAGAACCCGAGTGGAGGAACGGGCCGGGGCCGGCGACCGGCGGGCCCGGATGGTCCAGCGTCTCGTGGCCCACCTGTCGTTCCACCTCTCCGGTGCGCAAATCGGCATCACGGTGTCGTCGCTGGCGCTCGGTTTCATGATCGAGCCGGCGCTGGCGCCGATGGTCGCGCCCGGAATCGAGGCGCTCTTCGGGTCGGACACGCCGTTTGGCGTGTCGGTGGCAGTGGCGCTGGTACTGGCCACCGTCGTGCACATGGTGCTGGGCGAGCTCGTGCCCAAGGCCGTGGCCACCACCAAGCCCTACGGGACCGCGGTGGCGGTGGCCGTGCCCACCACTGTGTACGGAGTGCTGGCCCGGCCGCTGGTGATGTTCCTGAACGAGTCCGCCAACCGGATGGTGCGCCGCCTCGGCATCGAGCCGCGAGAGGAACTCGAGACGGTGCCCGACCGTGACGAGCTTGAGCATCTCTTCGTTTCTTCGGGCCAGGAGGGGACGCTCGACGAGGGCGAGGTCCGCCTGCTGACCCGGTCGATCCGCCTGGCCCACAAGCAGGCCGACGACGCCATGGTTCCCAGGGTGGAGGTGGTGGCCATCGCGGCCGACGCCTCGGTGGCCGACCTCGCCGACCTGGCCGCCCGCACCGGCCACTCACGGTTCCCGGTCATCGGAGGCCATCTCGACGATGTTGCCGGCGTCGTCCACGTGAAGTTGTTGTTCGCTGTGCCGGTGCAGGACCGGCCGTCCACGCCAGTGTCGCGGCTGATGAAGCCGGTGCTGGCGGTGCCGGAGTCCCGCGACCTCGACGACATTCTGGACGATCTGCGCACCGGTACAGGGCAGCTGGCGGTGGTGGTCGACGAGCACGGGGGGACGGCGGGGATCATCACCCTGGAGGACGTGCTGGAGGAGATCGTCGGCGAGATCGACGACGAGCACGACTCGTCCACGCCCGAGCGCACCCGGGCGGAAGCGCGGGGCTCGACGGTCCTGCCCGCGTCGCTGCACGTCGACGAGGTGTTCGAAGCGACCGGGTTCGCCATGCCCGAGGGCGCCTACGAGACGCTGGCCGGGCTGGTGCTCGACCGCCTGGGCCACATCCCGGTGCCCGGGGAGATCGCCACGGTGAACGCCTGGCGCCTCGAGGTGGTGGCCGTGGACAGGCTGCGCATCGCCGCCGTGCGGGTGGTGGCTCCCTCCGAGGCCGGCAGTCAACCCTCCGCCGGACCCGGATCGTCGCTCGGTTCGACCGGTTCGGGGGAGTCGAAGTGAGCACGGGCTCGGTTGTGGCCCTGGCGGTCGCGGTGGTGATGCTGGGAGCCAACGCCTTCTTCGTGGCTGCCGAGTTCGCCCTGGTCGCGGCCCGCGCCGCCCGCCTCGAGGCGGCCGCGGCCGCCGGAGACCGGCGCAGCGGGCTGGCGCTGGCCGCTGTGCGCGACCTACAGACCCAACTCGCTGGGGCTCAACTCGGAATCACCATGGCCTCGCTGGTGCTGGGCTATGTGGCCGAGCCGGCCATCGCCCACCTGATCGAGCCGGTCATCGAGGCTGTAGCCGAGGTCCCCCCGGGCGTGCTGCACACCATCTCGTTGGCAGTGGCGCTGTTCGTGGTGACGACGCTGCATGTGGTGGTGGGCGAGATGGTCCCCAAGAACATCGCCATCGCCGAGCCCGAGCCGGCCGCGAGGCTGCTCGCTCCGGCTATGCGGATCTACGGCGTCGTGTTCAAGCCGGTCATCTGGTTCCTCAACATGGTGTCGGCAGGGATCGTGCGCCTGATGGGCATGGAGCCGGTGGACGAGATCAATACCGCCCTCACCATCAACGAGTTTCACACGCTGCTCGCGGGCGCCCGCGAGGAGGGCGTGATCGAGCCCACCGAGCACGATCTGCTCTCGGGAGCGCTGGAGTTCCGGGTCCGATCAGCGGGGTCGTTGATGGTGCCCGCCGAACGGCTGGTGTCGGTGCCTCGGGGCGCATCGGTGGCCCGTCTCGAGGATGTGGTGGCCTCCAGCGGCCACACCCGGGTGCCGGTGTGGGGATCCGAGCCCGGTGATGTGCTGGGCTTCGTGCACGCCAAGGATCTGCTGAGGATGCCCCCCGAGGCTCGGGACGATCCGGTGCCGCTGGAGCTGCTGCGCCGAATGCGCGTGGTGAGCCCCGACATGGCGGGAGGCGACCTGCTGCTCTACATGCGCCGGTCGCGGAGGCACATGGCCCTGGTGCGCAACGAGGCTGGCGGGATGCTGGGCGTGGTCACTCTCGAGGACGTGTTGGAGGCGCTCGTCGGGGACATCTTCGACGAGACCGACGAAAACGGCGCCTGATCCCTGCGACGTTGGGCGCTAGGGCTGGGCCGGCCCGCCTCTTAGGCGCCGATGGCGTGGTAGCCGCCGTCGGCCTGGATGATCGCCCCGGTGGTGGCCGGCAGCCAGTCGCTGAGCAGCGCCACGATGGTGCGCGACACCGCGGTCGGGTCAGTCACGTCCCAGCCGAGGGGCGCCCGGCTGGCCCAGGCGTCCTCGAACTCGGAGAAGCCGGGTATGGAGCGGGCGGCCATGGTCCTCACCGGCCCGGCCGACACCAGGTTCACCCGGATGCCCTTGGGCCCCAGGTAGCGGGCCAGGTACCGGCAGGTGGACTCCAGGCCGGCCTTGGCCACTCCCATCCAGTCATACGCGGGCCAGGCCCGGGTGGCGTCGAAGTCCAGCCCGACGATCGAGCCGCCGGCACCCATGAGCGGGGCCACCGCATCGGCGAGCATCTTGAGCGAGTAGGTGGAGATCTCCAGGGCCACCTTGACGTCTGACCAGGTGGCGTCCATGAAGGAGCCGCCCAGGCAGACCTCGGGGGCGAACCCGATGGCGTGCAGCGCACCGTCGACCCGTCCCCAACTGCCGGCCAGGTGGTCCCGCAGTGCTGCGGCGTGGGCGGGCTCGGTCACGTCGAACTCCGCCACGTCGATGCCGTCGCCGAGCTTGCGGGCGGTGCGCTGGGTGAGGCGCATGCCCCGGCCCGCCCCGGTGAGAAGAATCTCGGCGCCCTCGGCCAGAGCCAGCTCGGCTGCGCCGAAGGCGAGGGAGGCGTCGGTCAGCACGCCGGTGATCACGATTCGCTTGCCGTCAAGTAGGCCCACGGCCCGCAACGGTACCTTGGGATCATGCGGCTCTACGACACGGCCCGGAGCGCGGCAGCCTGCACGGCTGGGCGTCTAGAAAGCACCGCGTGACCTTGCGGCTCTACGGCACGGCCCGGGGCGCGGCAGCCTGCACGGCTGGCCCCCTGGAGAGCACCGCGTGACCTTGCGGCTCTACGACACGGCCCGGGGCGCGGTGGTGGACTTCGACGCCGGACCGGTGGTGCGCATGTACGTGTGCGGCCTGACGCCCTACGACGCCACCCATCTGGGCCACGCGGCCACCTACATCACCTACGACGTGCTGCAGCGTCGCCTGCGGGACATGGGCCGCGAGACCCGCTGCGTGCGCAACATCACCGATGTCGACGACGACATCCTGGCCGCAGCCGACCGCCGCGGCGTCCACTACCTGGACTTGGCCTTCGCAGAGACGGCCCGCTTCGACGACGACATGGCTGCGCTCAACACGTTGCCGCCGGCCTCGGAGCCTCGGGCCACCTCCGCCATCCCCGACATCCGGGGCTTCATCCACGCCGCGCTGGACCGGGGATTCGCCTACTGCGCGGACGGCAGCGTGTATTTCGACACGCAGGCCTTCGACGGCTTCGGATCGCTGTCGGGATTCGGGCGCGACCACATGGTCGCCCTCGCCCGGCAGTGGCGCGACAACCCCGACGACCCCGCCAAGCGGGACCCTCTCGACTTCGTGCTGTGGCAGCGGGCCCGCCCCGGCGAGCCAGCTTGGGAGTCACGCTGGGGGCCGGGGCGGCCGGGCTGGCATGTGGAGTGCTCGACGCTGGCGCTGCGCGAACTGGGCGAGACCATCGACCTGCATGGCGGGGGAGCCGACCTGCTGTACCCGCACCACGAGTGCGAGCGGGCCCAGTCCGAGGCGGTGACGGGCAAGCCGTTCGCGCGGCACTGGCTGCACCAGGCGCTGGTCCACTACCAGGGCTCCAAGATGTCCAAGTCGCTGGGCAACCTGGTGTTCGTCCACGAGCTGAGGGAGCGCTGCGAGCCGATGGCCATCCGCCTGGCCCTGATGTCGCAGCACTACCGCACCCCGTGGCCCTGGCACGAAGGGCTCCTGGAGGAGGCCGAACACCGCCTCGCCCTGTGGCGCCGCGCTGCCCACGACGGCGACGACTCCGACCTCCTCGACAAGGTACGCCAACGCCTCGACGACGACCTCGACGTCCCCGGCGCCCTCGCCGCCGTGGACGAATCTGCCCACGCCGGCCACCCCGTGCACGCCGCCGCCACCCTCCTAGGCGTTGCCCTATAGAGCCTTTTCTCCATTTGGGTCTCGAAACGGCCATCGACACGATGCGGACTGAAATACAGAAAATTATGATATCTAGATCATGTGGCTATCATTTGAGGGAGTGAGACTGACGAGACTCAAGAGCAGGACCAAGACGGTTCCTTGGGATCCGGCGGAGCATCTCGACTCTGAGGAAGAGAGAGTTGCGTACTTGGACGCGGCCCTCGAAGAGGACGATCCGCTCCTGGTAGCGGCGGTGTTGGATGACATCGCTCGCTCCAAGGGCATGGAGAAGGTCGCGGCCGATGCGGGCCTCTCTATCGCAGGTTCCGACTCGATGCCCACTGGGAGCCCAGACTTCTCGACCGTGCTGAGAGTTGTGCGCGCACTCGGGCTTCGTCTCAGAGCTGAGCCGGCTACAGCCGGGCAGTAGACCCCCGACAGTTGGGCGTAGCACCGCGGTCGCGCCGGGCTAAGGCGGCGACTGCGTTTGGTCCGCTATTGCTGAGGCGGCTTGACCTCGGGCCTGGTGACGAGCGAGAAACTGCAACCGGAATGTGGCGGCGGCAAGCGCAACGACGCCCGCTGTGCAAGCCGGTGACGCCGCGTCACTTGGCCACCACGCGTCGACGGCTACCGGCACTCCGACGCGGCCTGCGGTCCAGAAGGTCGCAAGGCTCAGCAATGAACCCACAACGGCAGCTGCTGTCGCCGCTGGGTCGCTGACGGGCTTCACCCTGTGGGCGGTCGGGATCCGGCCCGAGACGTGCCGGCGAGCCCAGATCGTGAACGGGACGATCACCAGGGCGGCGAACCCGAAGGCCGACAATCGACTCCATCCTCCGTCGAACTGGTCGCCGAGCGTTCCCAGGACGAGACCTGCGCTCATGCACAGCGCAAACCCCAAGAGACCGCCGATGATCATCGTCCTTCGCATCGCACGGTTCTCCGGGGCATAGTCCCGACCCCCGTCCGGAGGGCGGGGCACCACACACCACAGTGATGCCGGATCGCCCCCTACGGCTCTCAGACGCAGAACAGCCCGCCGTAGGCTGAGAGCGGTCGCCGTCGCCAGCAGTCCGATGAGCAGCCATCCGGATACCCCCAGGTTGGCCTGACCGTCCGACGCCTGGAAGTGTTGGCCTAGCAGCCACATTCCTGCCGCAATGAGCGTCCAACCCGAGATGAGCAGAACCGCCGCAACCCGGTCGTCGCGCGGGCCGATCATGCGACCGTAAGACCAGCGCGGCGAGTCCGTGTCTTCGTTCAGCCGTTCCGGCATGCACCTCACAACCCGCAGTCTAGGTAGCGGGGCTGCGGGCGTCCAGGGTCGAGGGCAGCGGTAGCCTCGGAGGTGATGTCTGTGATCACGGTGTGGTTGAACGACTTGAGAGGCAGGCCAAATCAAGGAGTTGACGTTCAGGTGGTCGCTGCTGCTATCGTCTAGAACGATTAGACACCCAGGCAGCTTGCCGTTACGGCGCTGTCTGTATGACATCCCCGGGGAGCGGCTATGCCGCTCCCCGCATTATTTTCGGCTACTGACGGCGCGGGATTCCTACGAACACGACGGGGACGATGCAAGAGTCGGTACGAGCACCTGGAGACCCCATGCGTCTGGGAACTCGCATCTTCGTCGACTTCTGGAACTTCCAGCTCAACTGGAACGACCGCACCGACCAGACCCAGATCGCGGATTGCCCTCGGTGCGATGCTGCCTTCAAGCGGGCGCCAGAGAAGGGGATCGACGCCGCGATTGCAACGGACCTTCTGTCGCTGGCGTGGGAGGGGGTGCTTGACGTGGCCGTGCTCGTATCAGGCGACTCAGACTTTGTGCCGGCGGTCGAACGAATCCAGGAGAAGGGACTCAAGGTCGTGAACGCCACCTGGCGGAATCACGGGCATGAGTTGGCCCACGCCTGCTGGGCGTCCTTCGACTTGGACTCAGTCGTCCGCCGCCTGGTTCGCGAGTAGCTGCTCGGCCACAAGGGGAGCGGTAGCCTCGGAGGCGATGTCTGTGATCACGGTGTCGCTGCCGGACGGCTCTGAGCGGGAGCTGGCAGAAGGGTCCAGCGGCGCGGACCTGGCCGCCGCCATCGGCCCCCGGCTGGCCGCCGACGCGGTGGTCGCGGTGGTGGACGGTGCCGAGAACGACCTGGCCGCGCCCCTTCCCGACGGCTCGTCTGTGGAGATCGTCACCGCGTCGTCGTCCCGCGGCCTGCACACCATCCGTCACTCCACCGCCCACGTGCTGGCCCAGGCGGTGCTGGACCTGTACCCGGGCGCCACCTTCGCCATCGGACCGCCGATCGAGCACGGCTTCTACTACGACTTCGAACTGTCCGACCGCGGCACCTTCACTGACGCCGACTTGGAGCGCATCGAGGCCCGGATGCGGGAGATCATCGCCGCCGACCAGTCCTTCGAGCGGATGGAGATGGATGCGGCCGACGCTCTAGAGCTCTTTGCTGCGCATCCCTACAAGCGCGCCATCATCGAGGCCGTTGCGCTGGGAGCGGGGGCCGACGGCGACTTGGCCTCGGAGGCGGCGTCGGACGGAACCGTCAGCTGCTACCGCAACGACGCCGGCAACGGCGACTCCGACGGCTTCGTCGACCTGTGCCTCGGCCCCCACGTCCCCTCCACCGGACGGCTGGGCCACTTCGCCCTGCAGCGGGTGAGCGGGGCCTACTGGCGGGGCAGCGAGCGCAACCCGATGCTGCAGCGCATCTACGGGACGGCCTGGGCCACCCGCAAGGACCTCGCCGCCCACCTGCACCGGCTGGCCGAGGCCGAGCGGCGCGACCACCGGCGCCTCGCGGCCGAACTCGACCTGGTGTCGTGGCCCGCCGAACTCGGCCCCGGCCTGGCGGTGTGGCACCCCAAGGGCGCCCTGGTGCGCACGCTGATGGAGGACTACTCCCGCGAGCGCCACCAGGCCGGCGGATATGAGTTCGTGTTCTCGCCCCACATCGCCAAGTCGGTGCTGTGGGAGACCTCCGGGCACCTGGATTTCTACGCCGAGAGCATGTACCCGCCCATGGAGATGGACGGCACTGACTACTACCTGAAGCCGATGAACTGCCCGTTCCACGTGATGGTCTACCGCTCCTCCCAGCGCAGCTACCGGGACCTGCCGATCCGGCTGTTCGAGCTTGGCGCGGTGTATCGCAACGAGCTGTCCGGCGCGGTCCACGGCCTGCTGCGCAGCCGGGGGTTCACCCAGGACGACAGCCACATCTTCTGCACACGCGACGACATCGCCGCCGAGCTGGCGTCGCTGCTCGAATTCGTGCTGGGCGTGCTGCGGGCCTTCGGCTTCAGCGACTTCCAAGCCAAGCTCTCCACCCGGCCGAAGGACAAGGCGGTGGGGGAGGAGTCCCTGTGGGACGAGGCCACCGCCGGCCTGCGGGCCGCGCTCGACGCCGCCGGGCTCGACTACGAGACCGATGAGGGCGGCGGCGCCTTCTACGGGCCCAAGATCGACGTGGACGTGCGCGACGCCATCGGCCGGGCCTGGCAGCTCTCTACCATCCAGCTCGACTTCAACCTGCCGGAGCGGTTCGGACTCGAGTACGTCGCCTCCGACGGTTCGCGGCCCCGCCCGGTGATGATCCACCGGGCGATGTTCGGCGCGGTGGAGAGATTCTTCGGTGTTCTCCTGGAGCACCACGCGGGAGCGTTCCCCGCCTGGCTGGCGCCGGTCCAGGCGCGGGTGCTGCCGGTGGCCGCGGCCCACGCCGACTACGCCGCCGAGGTGGTCGAGAGCCTGCGGGCCGAGGGCTTGAGGGTGGAGGTGTCCGCAGCCGACGAGCCGCTCGGGAAGCGGGTTCGGGCCGGCAAGGTGGCCAAGGTGCCCTACGTACTGGTGGTGGGCGACGACGACGCGGCCAACCGCACCGTGGGGGTCAACGCCCGGGGCAGCAAGAGACCCGAGCGAGACGTCGATCTGGCCGACTTCATGGCCCGCCTCGCGGACGACGTAGAGGCCCGGTCCTGACGTGGTGGAGCGCCTCTGGGCTGGCTGGCGAGTCCCCTCCATGATAACCGACCGGGAGGCGGCCGCAGCCGGGGTGGCCGACTCGTCGGGCACCATTCCGGGCACCGTCCCCGGAGCCGGGTCCGGCCCCGACGACGGGACCGGTCAGAGCCTGTTCGAGGCCATCCTCAACTCGGGCCTGCCCGACGACAAGACCCACATCGTGCACCGCGGCGAGCGGGTGTTCGCGATCTTGAACCGCTACCCGTACTCCACCGGGCACCTGCTGATCCTGCCCTACCGGGCCGTAGGCGACCTTGAAGATCTCGACACAGACGAGCGCCGCGAGCTGTGGGACACCGTCCACGACGCAGTGACCGCAGTGAAGGCCGCGTTCTCGCCCGACGGCGTGAACGTCGGAGCCAACCTCGGCGAGGGCGCCGGCCCCAGCGTCTACGACCACGTCCACATCCACGTCCTGCCCCGCTGGCGCTCCGACACCAACTTCATGACCGCGCTCGCCGATGTGCGGGTCCTGCCCCAGTCGCTCCAGGACTGCTGGGAGCGCTTGCAAGCCGCCTGGCCCGGCTAGTGGCCGGCCTACCTGGGCCGGGCGTGCACTTGGCCGGAGCCTGACCCTCCAGCGGTCGACGTCAATTCCCGCCGCGGGTGATCAGATCCTCTACCTGATCTGACTGCTCGACGATCTCGTCGAGAATCTGTTCGCTGATCTCGTCGTCGATGTCGTCGATCTCCTCGACGATCTTGTCGGAGGTGTCGTCCACCACACTTTCGAGTTCCCGGCCGAGCTGCTCGATGGCATCGTCGAGAACCTGCTCCATGTCCTCGTCGAACCGATCGATCCTGTCCGACACCGCGTTGACGATCGACAGCGTCACCACCGCGCCGATGACGCCAAAGGCGATCGACGCGGCCCCCAGGGTCGTGCCGGCCACGGTCATCCTCCGGCGTCCGGACGCCCGCAGGCCGACAAGTCCGAACACCAGGGCCAGCACGCCCAGTATGAAGGCCAGCGGAAATGTGATGATCAGCAGCGCGAGGAGAGAGCCGACCAGCCCGAGAACGAAGCTGGCAACACCCCAGGGGTTGCCCTCAAGCGGCGCTTGAGTCACTACGGCGGAGGGTTGGTCGGCCCCCGGGCCAGCAGCCGTCCCGCCGCTGCTACCGTCCTTCAGTCTTTCCTCTGGCATGCCTTCCTCCGGTACGTGTCGGTCAATGGTTAGAGCGGCCCGATTAGCGACGATTGGTGGCGTCCGCGTCGTTGCGCCCTGCGCGGGCGGGGCTGCTGGCGCCGGGCGGCGAGGCAGGTGCCCGGCCCTCGGCGTTGTGGAGCCCCGACAAGACCCGGTCGGGGGTCAACGGGAAGCTGTCGAACCAGACGCCGGTGGCGTCGTGGAGGGCGGCCACCACCGCGGGGGCGTAGGGGATCATGCCCATCTCGGCCATACCCCGGGCGCCCCACGGGCCGAGCGGGTCGGCCAGTTCCAGCACCACGCTGTCGACCTTGGTGGGGATGTCGCTGATTCCAGGGATCAGGTAGGTGCTGAGGCGCATGTTCTGGAGCCGGCCACCCGCCGAGCGGAGGTTCTCGCTGAGCGCGTAGCCCTGGGCCTGGACCACCGCGCCCTCGATCTGGCCCACCACCAGCTGGGGGTTGATGGCCCGGCCCACGTCGTGGGCGCTGACCACCCGGTCCACCCGGATGTGGCCGGTGCCTGTGTCGACGGTCAGATCCACATGCTGGGCCACGTACCCGTAGGTGATGTTGGGATGGCCGCGGCCGTCGACGGGGTCCAGCACCTCGGTGGGGGGAGGCACGAAGCGGAACCGGCCAACCGCGGGGCGCTGGCCGTCCCGCCAGGCCTTCTCGGCCTCCTCGGCCGCGCCCAGAATCGAGTTGCCCGACATCCATGTGAGCCTCGATGCCGAGGCCGAGCCTGAATCCCCGGAAGTGGCGGTGTCCGAGAAGCCGCTCCTGATGCGGCCGGCGGGCAGGCCGGTGGCCTCGGCGGCCATCTGCAACAGCGCGGTGTGGGCGCCCTGGCCCACCTCTGCGCCGGCGTGGTACAGCTCGGCCCACTCGGGATCGTCGGAGTCTGAGTCGCCATGGAGCACGATCTCGGCCTCGCAGCGCTCGGGGAACCCGAACGAGAACCCGACATTCTTGAACGAGCAGGCGAAGCCCCGGCCCCGGCGCAGAGCCGACGGTTCCGGCGGCAGCGACGGGAACGGGCTGAAGTCGGTGCCGTCGCCGCCTGGAGCCGGCTCGGCGGCGGCGGCACAGCCGTCGATCACCTCGGGCATGGTCACGCCCTCGGGCATCGGGGTCTGGGTGATGCCGATGCTGCCCTCGCGCAGTGCGTTGATTCGGCGAATCTCCACCGGGTCCATGCCCAGCGCCTCGGCCAGCTTGTTGACCTGGCTCTCGGCCGCGAAGGCGGCCTGCGGCGCGCCGAAGCCGCGGAACGCGCCCGCGGGGGTGGCGTTGGTGTACACCGCGAGGCTGTCGATCTCGGCGTTGGGCACGTCGTAGGGGCCGGACTGGTGCAGGTGGCAGTTGCCCAGCACCTTGTTGGACGTGAAGTTGTAGGACCCCGCGTCGAGCAAGGCAGTGCTCTTCACCGCAGTGATGCGGCCGTCGCGGCGGGCCCCCCAGCGGGCGGTGATGCGGCCCCGGTGACGCTTGCCGTGCCCGACGATGGACTCCTCCCGCGACCACACCGTGGCCACCGGTCGGCTGATGCCCCGCTTGTGGAGTCTGACCGCGGCCAGCGCCAGCACGATCTGGATCGAGATGTCCTCCCGGCCCCCGAAGGCACCGCCGATGGCCGGGTAGATCACCCGGACCCGCTCCTGCGGGAGGTCCAGGGCGTGGGCGATCTGCTCGCGGTCCTCGTGGGTCCACTGGCCGCCCGCCTCCACCGTGACCCGGCCGTCGCCGTCGATGTAGGCCAGCCCCGCCTCGGGCTGCAGGTAGGCGTGCTCCTGGTAGGGGAACTCGTAGGTGGACTCCACCACCATGTCGGCGTCGGCCCAGCCCCGGGCCATGTCGCCCTTGCGGATTCGTAGCGAGTAGTAGGTGTTGGAGGCCTTGCCGTTCTCGGGATGCAGCAGGATGTCCGATGCCAGCGACTGGTCGATGTCGGCCAGCACTTCGCGCGGCTCCCAGGTGGCCTTGATGGCGGCGGCGCCCGCCCGGGCGGCCTCGGGAGTCTCGGCCACCACCAACGCCAGCCGGTCGGCCTCCCAGCGGGACACGTCGCATGCCACCGGGCTGCGTCCGGTGTGCTCGAGGCCGACGAAGACCGGATGGTCCGCCATGGTGAGCCCGAACTCGTTCACGGGCATGTCGGCTGAGCCGAACACGGCCACCACGCCGTCGACGGCCTCTGCGACGGAGAAGTCGACGCTCACGAGGCGGGCGTGGGGCTGGTCAGTGAACACCGCCATGGCCCACAGCGCGTCGGCCGGGATCCGGTCACCGGGGTACTCGGCCGCGCCGGTGAGTTTGTCCGCCGCGTCGATGCGGGCCGTGGAGGCTCCGACGGCCATCAGGACACGGCCTCCGCGATGGGCACCGCCCCGTCGACGACGAGCGCGTCGATGATCGAGTAGTAGCCGGTGCAGCGGCACAGGTTGCCGGAGAGTCCGTGCTCCACCTGGGCCCGGCTCGGGTTGGGCTCCTCGACGGCGAGCATGGCCGCGCTCATCACGAACCCCGGCGTGCAGAAGCCGCACTGGACGCCCCCGCAGTCGGCCAGGGCCTGCTGGACCGGGTGCATGTCCCCCTCAGGCGGGGCGACGCCCTCCACCGTGGTGATCGAGGCGCCCTCGGCGCGGGCTGCGGGCACGAGGCAGGCCAGCACGGCCTGGCCGTCGAGATGGACGGTGCAGGCGCCGCACTCGCCCTCGGCGCAGCCCTCCTTGGTGCCGGTCAGACCCAGGTCGAGCCGCAGCCAGTCGAGCAGCGTGCGACCCGCGGCGTTGGCCGCGCTGAGCTCGATGCCGTTGATCGAGGTGACGACGGTGTCATCGTCGGTTACCTCCCGGCGCGGCGGTGCGTCCGGCGTGGACGCGGCCGCGACGCCCTCGGCCGACACGAGGCGGGGCGGGCGGCGGGGCCAGGTGTCCGCCTCCGTCCCGGCGGCCAGCGAGCGCAGGGCCCGTTCCACGACCACGCCGACGGTGTGGCTGCGGTACTCGGCGGTGGAGCGCAGGTCGTCGATGGGAGTGACCGCGGCCCGGGCTGCGGCAGCGACGTCTGGCGCGATGCCTGCTAGGAGCCGGCCCCGAGCTATCTCCCCGGCGCCGTCCACGAGTTCGATGGTCGGCCCGACGCTGCCGAGGGCCACCACTAGGTCGGCGACGGTCCCGTCGCCGGCGTCGGTCACCACCACGGCCGCGTGGACGACCGAGATGGCCTGCGCCCGCCGCAGTCCCAGCTTCACGAAGATGCCGCGGCGGGCCCCGCCGAGGGCATCGAAGGAGATCTTGGTGACGATCTCGCCCGGCTCAAGGGCCGTTGTGCGGAAGCCGGTGAAGAACTGCTCGATCGGCACGGTCCGCTCCCGCCCGCCAGCCGATGCCGTGGTGACGTCGGCTCCGAGCGCGTACAGGGCGGAGATGGTGTCGTTGGCCGGGCTGGCCGTGACGATGTTGCCAGCGATGGTGGCCCGGTTTCGGAGCTGCGGCCCGCCGACTTCCAGGCAGGCCTGGGCCAGAGGCAGCCCTACTTGAAGCATCCGCTCCCATCCCACCACGTCTCCGTGGGTGACGAGCGGGCCGAGTGCGATGCGCCCTTCTCGCTCGACGATCGTGTCGAGTCCTTCGAGCACGCTCAGATCTAGGAGAGTGTCGATGCCGGTGCGGGCGCCCCGGCTGAGTTCCAACAGCAAGTCGGTCCCGCCGGCGATCACCCGGGCCGACGGGCCGTGCGCGGCTAGCGCGTCCAAGGCGTCGTCCAACGACTCGGGCGCTACATATCGGTTGATCGGGTCGGCCCGGCGCTGGGCTTCGTGGAGTTGGCTCATGAAACGTGAAGTTGGCTCATGACAGAGCTGTCGGGACGGCCGGATTTGAACCGGCGACCCCCTGCTCCCAAAGCAGGTGCGCTACCTGGCTGCGCCACGTCCCGTGCGACGAATCAGGCTACCTGCTGCGGAAGCCCCACAATCCACCTGCTGCCCCGGTTGCGAGCGGACAGCGCCTCGGCCGCCCCGGTCAGCGCGCCCTGGGAAGGCCCAGCCAGCCCTCGGCAACCAGGTTGCGGTTGATCTCGCTGGTGCCGCCGTAGACAGCGGTCACCGGCGCGTGGCGGAAGTGCTCCTCGATGCGGCCGTCCATGTGGGCGCCGGGGTCGTCGTGGGTCAACAGCCCGTCGGCGCCCATCATGTCGAGGAACCAGGCGCAGTGCTTCTTGTAAGACTCCGAGGCGAACAGCTTGGTCATCGACCCCTCCACCCCGAACATGGCGCCCTCCGAGGCCAGCGCCGCGGTGTGGTAGGCGAAGCTGCGGCACACCTCCACGTCGATCATGGCCCGCACCAGCCGGTGTCGCACCTCGTCGTCGTCGATGGGGCGGGTGCCGTCGGTCCGGCGGGCCCGGCGGCCCCAGTCGATCGCGGCCTCGATCGCCGGCGGCGACGGGAACTGGCCGCCGGCGATGCCCCGCTCGTACTTGAGGGCGGTCTTCATCACCGTCCAGCCGCCGTTCACCTCGCCGAGGCGCCACTCGTCGCCGAGGCGCACGTCGTCGTAGAAGGTGGCATTAGAGCGCTCGGTTCCCATCGTTTCCACCGGGCGGATCTCGATGCCCTCGGTGTCGAGGGGCACCACGAAGAACGTCAGGCCCCGATGTTTGGGCACGTCGGGGTCGGTGCGGGTGAGCAGCAGCACGTAGTCGGCCACATGGGCCAGCGTCGTCCACATCTTCGAGCCGTTGATGACCCAGCGGTCGCCGTCGCGCTCGGCCCTGGTTCGGGCCGCGGCCACGTCCGAGCCGGACTCCGGCTCGCTGTAGCCGAGGCAGGCCAGCGCCTCGCCCGACAGCAGCCGGGGCGCCACCTGCTGGCGCAGGTGCTCATTGCCGTGCTCCAGGATCATCGACACCACCACCACGGCCACACCGAGGGCGTCGGCCGGCGCCTGGTGCAGCTGGAGCTCCTCCAGCAGCACGCACAGCTCCACGGGGTCCATCCCGCCGCCGCCCAACTCGGCCGGCACTGCGCCCGACAGCCAGCCGCGGTCGGCGATGGCCCGGTGCAAGGCTGTGGAGTGGATGGTGCCGTCGCGGGTGGCCGCGACCATCTCACCGGTGAGGTTCTCGGCCAGGAACTCCCGGACCTCGACCCGGAACGCCTCGGCCTGCGCCGGCAGCGTGAAGTCCATCAGGCGGCGCTCGGCCTCTTGGGGCCGAGGTCGGCCGCCGCGAGCCGGGCCATCTCGGCCGCAGGCTCGCCGAGCTGTAGCAGCCAAGCAGCGGCCCGGCGGTAGTACAACTGCACGTCGTACTCGGCGCTGTAGCCGTAGCCGCCGTGGTACTGCAGCACCCGGTCGGACGCGAACCGGGCCGACTCCGCGCCGAACAACAGCGCCATCGTGGCGAGCCGGTCCCCGCCATCTTGGCCAGCGTCGACGCTGCAGGCGGCCCGGAAAGCAAAGAGTCGGGCGCCCTCGGCGCGGGTGGCCGCGTCGGCTAGGCCGTGCTGCACCGCCTGGAACGACCCGATCGGCACGCCGAACTGATGGCGCTGCTTCACGTAGGCCACGCCCATGGCCAGCACTTCGCTGGCCAGGCCCGCATAGGCCACGGCCATGAGCGCCTTCCATTCGGTCAGGGCGCGCTGGAAGGCGCGGCGGGCCGCCTCGCCGGTGGCGAGGACCTCGGCACCTGACAGGTCCCTGTCGGCCAGGGGCAGATCGGCGGTGTTGGGCCGGGCCGCGCCGGGCGGCTCGCCGGTGGCGAGGACCAATGCCCCGTCGGAGATGCCGGCAACGGCATCGGCCACCGCGCCAGCGGGAACGAGCCGGGCTGTGCCATCGGCCTCGAGCGGCCGCAGAGCGAGTGTGGCGAGTAGTTCGCCGGAGACCAGGGCATCGAGGAGATCCCGCGGCGTCTTCGAGCCGGCCGCGGTGCACACCAATCGGGTGCTCACCGCGTGCTCGACGAGCGGTACCGGGGCGATCCGCCGCCCCCATTCGTAGACCACCACGGCCAGATCGACGAGCGAGGCGCCGCCGCCGCCGTAGGTGACCGGCGCGGCCATTCCCAGCGCCCCCGCAGCGGCCAGCGTGTGCCACAGCCCCCGGTCGAACCCGCAGCCCGCCTCCGCGGACCGAACCGCTTCACCGGTGGCCTCGCGCTCCAGCAGGGCGCCGAACGCTTCCTGAACAGTCGTCTGGTCCTCGGAATAGCGGGTTCGCACGGCCTTTGCCTGCTGCAGAGGGTGCCGGGCCGTCCGCGGGCTCTATTCCGCGGCGCGGACCGGCGCGGCCTTCGAGGGCCTGACGCCGGCAGTGTCGGGGCAGGTCACAGTGTTCACCAGGCTCGGTCCAGGACGCGTCGGGCTTGGCGCACAACCGCCGCGTCGTACATCACGCCGTTGGAGGCCGCCGCGCCCGCGCCCGCCGCGAGCGCCTCCTCGAAGGCCTCGATCAGCTCGCGGGCGCCGGCCAACTGCTCCGGGGTGGGGGTGAAGGCCTCGTTGATGACTCCGACCTGCGCCGGATGGATGGCCGGGCGGCTTCCGAAGCCGAGCCGGGCCAGGGCCCCGGTCGAGCGCCTCAGCCCGTCTGCGTCTCGGAAGTCGGTGAACACCGGGCCGGTCGGGGCGTCGATTCCTGCGGCCGCCGACGCCACCACCAGCTTCGACCGGGCGTAGAGCAGCTCTACGCCCTCATCGCCGGGAGTCACTCCCAGCTCTGCGCTCAGGTCGGCCTCTCCGATGGCCAGTCGCTCAACGCCGGTGACCGAGGCCATCTGTTCCGCGGCCAGCAGCCCGGCCGCGGTCTCGATCAGGGGTGTGAGCGGCAGCGACGTGATCGAGACCACCTGTGACAGCGTCCCGGGTTCCGCCTTGGCGAGCACGATCCCGGTTGCGCCGGCGCAGGCAGCCACATCGTCGGCGAGCAGGTCCGGGTGGTTGTTGACCCTCACCCAGGTCTCTGCGGGTCCGGGCAGGTAGTCGCTGAGGATCCGGCGGGCCTCGACCTTGCGAGCCGGCGCCACCGCATCCTCGAGATCCACGATGAGGGCGTCCGCGCCGCGCTCGGCCGCCTTGGCCAGCATCTCGGGCCGGTCGGCCGGGACGTACAGGTACGAGCGTGCGCTCATGCTCGAGCCACTTGCGCGGCGACCCACCGGTAGGTCTCGCCCATCCCCCGTCGCAGGTCGTAGCGCGGCGCCCAGCCGAGCGAAGTGATCCTCTCCTTGCTGAAGTTGCGGGCCGCGACCCCCAGCGGCCCGTCCACGGCACGGATCTCGATGCGCTTGCCCGCCACCTCGGCGACGACGTTCACGAGGTCTGTGATGGTGACCCGCTCGTCCGGGCCGATGTTGGTGGGGCGGTCTTCGTCGGAGCGGGCGAGGAGCACGACCGCCTCCACCAGGTCCTCGACGTACACGAAGGTCCGGATGGTGGTGCCGCCGCCGAACACGTCGATGGTGCCGCCATCGGATGCCTCCGCGACCTTGCGGGCGATGGCTGCCGGGGCCTTCTCACGCCCGCCCCGCCAGGTGCCGAAGGGTCCGTAGCAGTTCTCGAAGCGTCCGACGCGGGCCTCGAAGCCGTGGCGCCGGGCGAACGCCGACACCATGCGCTCGGCGTAGAGCTTCTCCCACCCGTACTCGTTGTGGGGATTGGCCGGGTACGCGTCGTCCTCGGTCATGGGCGGCTCGTCGGGCGCCATGTCGCGGTACACGCACACCGACGAGGACAGGAAGTAGCGGTCGACCCCGGCGGAGGCCGCGGCCTCGATCATGTTGGCGTTGACCGAGGCCGAGTTGCGCATGATCTCGCACTCCGCGGCGGAGATGAACTCCATGCCGCCCATGTCGGCCGCCAGCTGGTACACCTCGTCGAAGCCGCCGTCGAGCGCCTTGCGGCAGGCATCGGCGTCGCGCAGGTCCAGGGTCAGGAACTCCTCCGCGGGCAGATCCCGGTACTCGGGCTCCACTAGATCGACGGCGCGCACCCAGCAGCCCTCCTCGCTCAGCCGCACGACGAGGTGGCCCCCGATGAACCCCCCGGCACCGGCAACCAGGACCCTCTTCACCCTGTCGGCTCCTTCCCGTCGACCGCGTTCGCCGCCCGCGCCTCGGGCTGTGCACCCCGTGCGCTGACGGTAAGAAGCTAACCCGCTGCCCGCCAGGCGACCCCGCCTCACCTCAAATCTGCACAGGTATTGCTCCTATGTGACGGGTTTCTCTACATATTTCGGTAGAGCGTGGCCAGAGCGGAATACCGTTTCGATGCCCCGGGTTGGACCGGGCGCACATTGGCTGAAGCTAAGGAGCGCTAGTGCGGCTGCAACTCGCCCTGAACGTGAGCGACCTGGACGAGGCGGTGGACTTCTACTCGCGCATGTTCGGTACCGAGCCGGCCCGGCGGCGGCCGGGCTACGCCAACTTCGCGATCGAAGAGCCGCCCCTGAAGCTGGTGCTGTTCGAGGCCGCTGACGACGCGACCGGCAGCGCTGGCTGTTGCGGTGCGGGCGGCACCATCAACCACCTCGGAGTCGAGACTGAGACCGTCGAGCAGGTGCTCGAAGCCGAGCGCCGTCTCAGCCGCTCGGGCCTCGACACCACCGGCGTGGACGACACGGTTTGCTGCTACGCCGAGAAGTCGGAGACGTGGGTCACCGGTCCTGACGGGGCCCTCTGGGAGTGGTACGTGCGCACCGGCGACAGCGAGGTCCTCGACAACGTGGTGGTGGCCTCGCGCTGAGCCGGCTGCAGCCGGAGTGCGCCCCGGGCTCGCCAAGCCCGATTGCGGCTCGCCTGAGCGCGTGGTGGTGCCTGCAAGCAGACTGGCACCGCTAGTCCCATCTCACGGAGGGCGACACAGTGAGTGACACCACGTTCCTGATCCGGGGCGGCATTGTGCTGCCACTCGAGGGCCGCAAGGTCAGTCACGACCCCGGCTCGGTCCTGGTGGTGGACGGAGTCATCGCGGCCGTCGGCACGATCGAGGAGGTCGAGGCCCACCCCGCGGCCGCAGCCGCGCCGGTGGTGGACGCCACGAACCGCGTCGTCATCCCGGGCATGCACAATGCCCATCTGCACTCGGGGCTGCTGCGGGGCACGGCCGAGTCCCTGGCGCTGTTCGACTGGCTCGAGAACTATGTGGACCCTGCCCATCGGGCCCTGACCCCCCAGATCGCCAAGGCCGCTTCCTACATGGCCTACACCGAGTGCCTGCAGGGCGGGACCACGTCGGTGCTCGACATGTGGCGGTTCATGGAGGGGTCGGCCGAGGCCGCCACCGAGATCGGCATCCGGGCCACCCTGGCCCCCTACACCGCCGACCGCTACGACTACTTCGAGTCCCTGGAGTCCAACCGGCGCTTACTTGAGACCCATCGCACCGCGGCCGGCGGGCGGGTTCGGTCCTGGGTCGGCTTGGAGCACATGCTCTATTGCTCCGCGGAGATGTTCCGGGGCGCGGCCGCCCTCGCCGAGGAGTTCGACACCGGCATCCACACCCATTCCTCAGAGACGGTGTGGGAGGTCCAGGAGAGCCTGCGCCTGTTCGGTCGGCGCCCCATCGAGGAGTTCTACAACCGGGGCATCCTGGGCACCCAGACCGTGGTCGCCCATTGCGTGTGGCTCGACGACCGGGAGGTCGAGCTGATGGCCCGCACCGGCACGGCCGCCACCCACTGCCCGTGCTCCAACATGAAGCTCGCCTCGGGACCGGCCCGCATCGGCCACTACCGGTCCTCGGGGATGACCGTCGGTCTGGGCACCGACGGCGAGAAGGAGAACAACAATCTCGACATGCTGGGCGAGATGAAGTTCGCCTCGCTGCTGGCCAAGGTCAGCACCCTCGACCCGACTGCAGCCGACCCGTGGGACATTCTCGACATGGCCACCCGCTCGGGCGCTGTCGCGCTCGGACTCGACGACGTGACCGGGACCCTGGAGGTCGGCAAGGACGCCGACATCGCCATGGTGGACATCGGCGGGCTGCGCTTCGTGCCGGTGATGCACGGGCAGCATTTCAACGCCCCCGCCCATCTGGTGTTCACCGCCGGCGCCGGAGACGTGAGCGACGTGTGGGTTCAGGGCCAGCGCCTGGTGCAGGACGGAGAGGTGATCTCCGTCGACGTGGCCGCGGTGGCCGCCGACGCCCAGGCCGCGGCCGAGGAGCTGTTCGAGCGCCGGGAGACCCTCAAGGGTGATCCGGTCACGCCCTTGTGGTGACTGACTAGCCGGTAGCGGCGCCTCACAGAAGGCGTTGTCGTCGGCGGCCTCGGACAGGTGGGTGTGCAGCCGCACATCGAGGCGCTCGGCCAGCTCCGCGGTGCGAGTCATCAAGTGGGGTGTCACCGAGAATTGCGAGCACGGAGCGAGGGCGATGCGCACCATGGCACCAGGGGCGGGATCGTGGTGCAGAGCCACCAGCCGCTCGGAGTCGGCCAGGATCTCGTCGTCGTCCTGTACCACCGAGTCGGGCGGCAGCCCCCCGTCCTTCTCCGACAGGCTCATCGACCCCCGGGTGGGGTGGAACCGGAATCCCAGATCGCGGGCCGCCGCGATCTCGGCGCCGATCAGGTCACCGGAATCCCTCGCATGCACGTACAGGTGGTCGGCCAGATGGTCGGCGTCCGGTTCGTGTCCCGGCTCGCCCACCGACGTCACGAACCCATCGGACACGGCCACCCACCCGCCGGGGATCTTGCGCCGCTCCGCGTCCATCGTCACCACCAATTTCGCGTTGCGTGCACACAGATCGACGCGGGTGCCGCGATTGGATGGCGAAGCGTCCGCGAGTGGTAGTGTCGTCGGGTCCAAGCCGGGAGAGGGGGCTGAGCAGTTCATGGACATGGATTCCTTTCTGGAGGCGATCCCGAAGGTGAGCCTCCACTTGCATCTGATGGGGTCGGTTCAGGCCTCCACGGCGGTCGATCTATGCAACAAGCACAACGTGCCCCTGCCCGACTACGACGAGCCCGAGGACCTGTACGACTACCCCGACATCTACAAGTTCCTCCACATGTACGACAACACCTCGCTGGGCGTGATCGACCGGGAGGACTTCGAGCGCATCTGCTATGAGACGCTCACCGAGGCGGCCGAGCACAACGTCCGCTACCGGGAGATGTTCTTCAACCCGACGGCCCACATGGCCGCTGGCGTGGGCTATGAGACCTGTGTGGACGGCCTCATCGACGGCATCAATGCGGCCCGCACCGACCACGGGATCGAGTGCCGCCTGATCGCGGCCATCAACCGCATGGAGACCCCGGAGCTGGGCGTCTCTATGGTTGAGACTCTCCTAGATCATCCCCGTTCCGAGGTGATCGGCATCGGGATGGACTACGCCGAAGCCGAGTACCCGCCCGAGCGCTTCTGGAAGGCCTACCGCATGGCCGAGCAGGCCGGGCTGCACCTCACCGCCCACCAGTCCGAGGACGCCCCGCCCCGCAACATCGAGACCTGCCTCGACCTCCTCAACTGCGAGCGGGTCGACCACGGCTACCACGTGGTGGAGAGCGAGGCGATCATGCGCCGCTGCCGCGACGAGGGCGTGGTGTTCACCTGCACGCCGGTGTCGACGGCCTGGGTGTACTTCAACGACGACTTCGACAACCATCCCATCGGCCAGATGCGCGAGTTCGGCATCAAGATCAGCCTGGACTGCGACGACCCGCCCATGTTCAAGACCGATCCCACCAAGGACTACATCATGGCCCACACCCACATGGGCTTCGAGGTGGAGGACTTCCGCCAGTGCATGCTCAACGGCATCGACGGCTCCTGGCTCGGCGAGCCCGAGAAGCGCGCCCTGCGCCGCCAGTGGGCCATCGAGTTCGACGAGCTGGCCGCCCAGCTCGACTGACTTCGCAACGCAATCGAGAGAACATAAACCAGAAAGGCACCTCAGATGAACAAGAAGAACCGCCGCGGACTGATCCTTCCACCCAGCGCCACGGTCTCGCGGCGCGATGCCCTCAAGATGGGTGCGTACGGCCTCGGGGGCATAGCAGTTGGAGGATCTATTCTCGCCGCTTGCGGTGGCGACGACGAGGCGGCCCCCGCCACCACCACCGCAGCACCGACAACAACTGCTGCCCCGACCACGACGGCGGCCCCGGCGGGCAAGGACAGCATCAAGGCCGCGTGGGTCTACATCGGCCCGCCCGACGACAACGGCTGGACCCAGGAGCACGACCGGGGCCGCCTGGCCGTGGAGGCCGCCCTCGGCGACAGGGTGCAGACCGAATTCGTGCCCAACATCGGCTTCGACGCCGGCACGACTCAGGTCTTCCAGCAGCTCGTGGACGACGGCAACGACATCATCTTCGCCAACACCGAGTACGCCGGGTTGCTCACCGAGGTGAGCGACGCCAACCCCGACACCAAGTTCTGTGAGATCAACGGCCACTACTACAGCGACAACCTCTTCCCGTTCTACCTGGCCCACGAGATCACCGCCTACAAGCTGGGCGTGGCCGCGGGACACCTGGCCGAGAACGGGAGGATCGGCTACATCGGGGCGTTCCCGACGGCAACCACCTACAACGATGTCAACGGGATGCTGCTGGGCGCCCGCAGCGTGAACCCCGACGCGGTGGTGGAGACGGTGCTCGTCAGCACGTTCTTCGATCCCCAGAAGGCGGCGCAGGCGGCAAACGCCCTGCTGGACAACGGCGTCGGGTTCCTGTTCGGCGTGATGGACGAGCCGACGTTCCTGCAGATCGCCGAGCAGGCCGGGGTGTGGACGGGCTACTGGAACCTCGACTTCCGCAGCGCCGCGCCCACCAAGTACGTGTCGCACTTCGACCTGTCGGAGTTCGGCCCCTTCTACACCGAGCAGTGCCAACGGGTGCTTGATGGCACCTGGACCTCTCAGGACCAGGTGTGGCTGCTCGACACCCCGCTCGGCGAATTGGGGGACAACATTCCTCAGGACGTGCGCGACGCGGTGGCCGATGTGAGCGCGAAGCTGGACAGCGGCGAGCTCAACGCCTACGAGGGGCCGCTGGTCGACAACACCGGCGAGGAGCGAGTCGCCGCGGGTGAGGTTGTCGACTCGCTCGGCGCCTACGAGATCGACTGGGCGGTCGAGGGCGTCTCCGGCGTCTGAGCCTGATCCCGGCAACGGCTCTGGACTGAGTTGACCGGCGAGGAGGCGCGGCCCGCCGTCGAGGCGCGGGGCATCAGCAAGGCCTTCGGCGGCGTCGCCGCTCTCGACGCGGTCGACTTCGAGGTGCGCTGGTCGGAGGTCCACGCCCTGGTTGGCGAGAACGGCGCGGGGAAGACCACGCTGTGCAACATCCTGGCCGGCATCTACCGCGCCGATGCGGGCCAGGTGATTGTCGACGGAGCCGAGCGCGACTTCCGCAGCCCGGCCCACGCCATCGATGCCGGCATCGGCATGGTCCACCAGCACTTCCGGCTGGTGGAGCCGATGACCGTGGCCGAGAACATCCACTTGGGCTGGCCGGAGACTCCCGCCGTGATCAGCCAACGGGCCCTGACCGAGCGAACCGAGCAGTTCATGGGCGAGATGGGCCTGCACGTCGATCCCACCGCCAAGATCTGGCAGCTGTCGGTGGGAGAGCAGCAGCGGGTTGAGATCCTGCGGGTGCTGGCCCGAGGCGCCAGGGTGCTGATCCTCGACGAGCCCACTGCGGTGCTCACCGCCAAGGAGGCCGACGATCTGTTCGACGTGATCCGGGACTTGGCCTCGGGCGGCCTCAGCGTGATCTTCATTACCCACAAGCTGCGGGAGGTGCGGCAGGTCTCGGACCGCCTCACCGTGCTTCGCCACGGGATCAGGGAGATCACGCGGCCCACCGAGGGCGCCACCGCGAGCGAGATCGCCCGGCTGATGACCGGTGAGGAGCGAGTCCTCCAAGTGGAGCACCGGGCTGTCAGCGGCGATGCCGCCCTCGAGCTCGCGGGAGTGTCGGCCCGCAACGACCGGGGGATCCAGGCCCTCCACGACGTGGACCTGACCGTGCGGGCTGGGGAGATCCTCGGTGTCGCCGGCGTTTCGGGCAACGGCCAGACCGAGATGGCGGAGGTCGTTTGCTCGCTGCGCCACCTGGACTCCGGTTCGGTCACGCTGGACGGTGCCGACACCGCGTCGATGTCGGTGCGCGCCGTCACCGACATGGGTGTCGGCCACATACCGGAGGACCGCATCGGGATGGGCATGGTCCTCTCCGCGCCGGTGAAGGACAACGCGGTGCTGCACAACTACTGGACCGACGAGTTCTCCCAGGGCTTGAGCCTCAAGCGCCAGGACGTCATCGAGTTCGCCCAGCGGCTGGTGAAGGCGGCCCGGGTGCAGACCCGTTCGGTTTTCGCCACCGCCGGACAGCTCTCCGGGGGCAACCAGCAGCGCCTGGTGGCCCGGCGCGAGGCGCTGGCCGCGGACCGGCTGCTGGTGGCGGCCCATCCCACCCGGGGTCTCGACGTGAACGCGGCCCAGGAGGTGCGAGAGACGATCCTCGAAAAGCGCGACAGCGGCTGCGCGGTGCTGCTCATCTCCGACGACCTCGACGAGGTGCTGCTGATGGGCGACCGGATAGCCGTCATGTACGAGGGACGGGTGATGGGCGTGTTCGACGCGGCCGACGCCGACCGCGAGCACATCGGGCTGCTGATGGGCGGCCACTCCGCGGCCGAGGCGGTGCCGTGAGGGCCCGGCGAGACGCAGCCGTCCCGACGTGGGGGCAGCCTCGGTGACTCCTCTCGGTTCGATGGCGGGCGCGGTGCTGGCCGCGACTCCGTGGCGGATCGAGCGGCGCCTGGAGGTGGACGCCCGCCGGGCTGCGACCTGTCGCATCGGGGGGGCCGTGGGCGCGATGGTGCTCGCCGGGCTGCTGCTGCTGCTCACCGGACGAAACGCCTTCTGGCTGTTCTGGCAGGCCCTGGATGCCATCTTCGGCAGTCAGCGGGGCATAGAGGGCGTGGCGCTGAGGGCCATCCCCATCCTCATGACCGCGCTGGGCGTGGCCCTGTCGCTTCGGATGAAGGTTTGGAACATCGGCTCCGACGGCCAGTTCCTGATGGGCGCCTTCGCCGCGGTGGGCGTCGGCATCCACATGGACGGCCCCGGCTGGTTTGTGCTGATCGTGATGGCCGCCGCGGCCACACTGGCCGGCGCGGCCTGGATCCTGATTCCCGCGCTGGCGCGCGCCTACTGGGACGTCAACGAGATCATCACCACACTCCTGCTGAACTTCGTCGCCCTGCAGCTGGTCACCTGGTCGGCGCTGGGATTCTGGCGCGACAAGGAGGCCGCAGTCATCCAGTCCACCCGCAAGGTGCCCGTCACCCTGGCCGGGCTGCCCGGCGCCGAGTCGGTGACCATCGCCCTGCTCGTCCCGCTGGTGATCGCGGTGGTGCTGTGGTGGGTGTTCCGCTCCACCACCATCGGCTACGAGATCGACACCATCGGCGGCAATCCCCGTGCCGCGGGCTTCGCCGGCATAGCCGTGCGCCGGCGCATCCTGGTGGTGATGCTCTTCACGGGGGCCATCGCCGGCCTCGGTGGAATGCTCCAGCTCAGCGCTCCGGGCGCGCAGGCTCTCGGTCCCGGGTTCTCGGCCCAGTTCGGGCTCTCGGGGTTCATCGTCGCCGCCCTGGCCGGCGCCTCGTTCGCGGGGGTGATCGGCGGCGGCATCTTCATCGCGTCGATGTTCTACGCCGGGCTGGTGCTGCAGACCAAGGGCTTGTCGGTGTACATCATCTTCGCCATATACGGCGTCATCCTCACCGGCATCGCCCTCGGCGAGATAGCGACCCGCTACCGGCTGGTGCGGCGAGACCGCGCTGACGAAGTCACAGGCGACGGGCAGGCCGATATCGATCCGGCCACCGCTGAGGAGGCTCGCGCATGATTCTCGCCATCGTCGAGAACGCCTTCCTGAGCCTGGTCGGCTCGGCTATTCCCGCCAGCGCGGTGGTGATGCTGGCCGCCACTGGAGCCATGCTCGGAGAGCGGGTCGGGGTGCTCAACCTGGGCCAGGAGGGACTGATCGGCATCGGCGCGGTGTTCTCGGTGATCGCGGTGCTGTCGTGGGGTGTGGAGAGCCCCTGGCTGGCCATGCTCATCGGAATGATCGCCGCCGCAGTGGCGGGTCTGATCTTCGCCGTCTGCGTGGTTAGCTTCCGGGCCAGCCAGGTGCTGGTGGGACTGGCGCTGGCGCTGGGAGGGATCGGGCTGTCCAACCAGCTGGGTACCAACCGCAACGGCACTCCCATCCAGACCCTGTTCCGTGAGGTGAACCCCGGCGGGGTTCTCGACAACACCGATCTGGTGTCGGCGTTCCTGTTCCACGACCCCGTGGTGTACATCGCCTACGTGGGGCTGCCGGTGGTGCTGTGGTTCGTGCTGTTCCGAACCCGCCACGGCATGAACATGCGGGCGGTGGGCGAGAACCCGGCCGCGGCCGACGCGGTCGGCGTGAGCGTGACCGGTTGGCGGATGTTCTACTCGGTGCTGGGCGCGGCCCTGTCGGGAGCGGGCGGCGCCTACATGGTGCTGTCGTTCACTCCCACATGGTCCCCCGACATCGCCCGGGGCCGGGGCTGGGTGGCGCTGGCGGTGGTGATCTTCGCCGGCTGGCGCCCGGGCTGGGCCGTGGCCGGGGCGCTGCTGTACGGATCGATGATCTCGCTGGACACGACCGCCCAGGCCCGGGGCTGGGATCTGCCGTTCCTGGGCCCGAGCGATCTCAGCTTCTTCCTGTCGATGCTGCCCTACGTGGTCACGCTGGTGGCCATCCTGATCCCCGCGGGGGCGGTCAAGCTGGGCAAACGGATCAGATCCACCGCGGCGCCCGCGGCCCTGGCCATCCCGTACTCGCGCGAGGAGCGCTGAGGACCGCCGCGCCCGTACCCGGAATGGCGCTTGCGACCGGCCGATGAACGAGCTTGAACCCGTCCGCCAGGAGAGGTTGCCCGTGGCGCTCAACGCGAACACCGACCGCATCCTCGACGAGTGGTTCCCGGTCGCCCGAGCCACAGACCTCGCCGCGGGCCGGTGGCTTCCATTCGAGCTGCTCGATGAGCGCTGGTTGCTGGCCTGCGACAACTCAGGCCGGGTCGAGGTCTTCGTGGACACATGCCCTCACCGGGGCGCTCGCCTGACGCTGGGCGACTTCGACGGGGAGCGGCTGCGATGCGGCTACCACGGCTGGCAGTTCGATCTCGACGGCCGCTGCGTGCATCAGCCTGCTCACCCGGACCGGTCCCCGGCGGGGGTGCGGCTGCGCGGGGCCGCGGTGCGGGCCGGATACGGGTTCTGGTGGGTTTGCGCCGGGGATCGGCCCCGGGACCTGCCGCTCGCTCCGGATCATGCCGCCCACCCGGAGCGCACCGTGTGGCTCGACCCGGTGACGGTCGAGTCGTCCGGGCCCCGGATCATCGAGAACTTCCTCGACCTGGCCCATTTCCCGTTCGTTCACAAGGGGTATCTGGGCCAGGAGCCGCACACCGGGGTGGACCCATACGGGATAGAGCCCAGCGATGACGAGTTGCGGTTCACGGACTGTGTCGTCTGGCAGCCCGACCCGGGGCCGTCTGCGGCCGGCGGTGGGCCGGTCCGCTACCAGTACTCGGTGTCGCACCCGTATGGGGCCATACTGACCAAGGTGCCGTCGGGCGAGGAGGGCGATGGCGCCGGGGGTTTCACCATCCTCATCGTGGCCAGCCCCGTCACCGAGACGACCTGTGTGGTGTGGCGGTCGACGGTTGTCCACGACGCCGAGGCAGATCTCGATGCCCAGCGGGCCTTCAATGAGCTGATCTTCTCCCAGGACATCGATGTGGTGGAGTCGCAGCGGCCCCGGCGTCTGCCGCTCGATCCGCGGATGGAGTCGCACCAGGCTGCCGACGCGGGCAGCCTCGCCTACCGCAGGTGGCTGCGCGCCCGGGGCATCCGATATGGCACCATCGACACGGACGACGCGGACGGCACCGGCAGCTCACCATGACCATCGCTCTTGAGGGGAACGCGCGACCATCTCCGTCGAGGCACAGACTCATGATCATCGCCACGGAGGAGGAATCATGACCATCGCTACCGAGCAGCACGTGAGGCGCCTGCCGAAGGTGGAGCTGCACTGCCACATCGAGGGAGCCAGCCGGGCCGGGACCGTCAAGGAGCTGGCCGAGGCCAACGGGTTGACGTTCCCGGTGGAGGATCCGGCCGACCTATACCACTTCACCGACCTCAATCAGTTCCTCGACATCTATGGCGTCGTCTGCGCGAGCCTCCAGAGCGCCGACGACTTCCACCGGATCACCTACGAGTGTCTCGAGGACGCGGTGGAGGCAGGGGTGCGCTACCGGGAGATGTTCTTCTCGCCCGGATTCGTGATCAGGCTCGGGGTGCCGGTGGAGACGGTGTGGGCCGGCGTGTCGGCGGCCGTGCGCGACGCACGCGCCGACCTCGACATCGGCTGCCGCATGATCCTCGATTTCGACAAGCCGTCCGGGGCGGGCCATGCGGAGGAGATGGCCGAATTCGCGGGCGCCCAGGATCGCGATCTGCTCATTGGGATGGGCGCCGACTCGGTGGAGAGCGGCGTGGACCACAGGGCCTTCGCCGCCGCCTACGAGGCCGCTGGGCGTCACGGGCTCATGCGGACCATGCACGCCGGCGAGGACGGCCCGGCCGAGAACATCGCCATCGCCGTGCGCGAGTTGGGCTGCGACCGGGTGGACCACGGGTTCCGTCTGCTCGACGACCCCGAGCTGACGGCCGAGATCGTCGAGCGGCAGATCCCGCTCACGGTGTGCCCAACGTCCAACGTGATGATCGCTAACGTCGTGCCCGACGTGGCGTCGCATCCCTACGCCCGCCAGCGCGACCTCGGGGTGCTTGCCACGGTCAACTCCGACGATCCCGGCATGATGAGCTTCGATGTGGCCGACGAGTACGCGGCTGTGGCGGCCGCGTTCGGCTACAGCCTCGAGGAGATGGAGGCCATCAGCCTCGACGGCATCACCGCGTCATGGGCGCCCGACGACGAGAAGGCCGCGCTCCGGGCCCGCTTCGAGGCCGAATTCGATGAGCTCCGCGCCGAGTACGGCCTGCCTTCGGGCAACGGGGCCGGCTGAGCCTGCCCGACCAGGGCCGAGAGGAGTGTGCCTGGTTGGCCGAATTGGACGCCTTCTCGGGATCGGGCCGATCGCGGTCGACCGGATCGTTCCGCCAGCCGATCATGACCTACTGTGGCTGCCGCGAGAGCGAGCGGGGACGGTCATGACGATGGCAGAGGCTGAGATGCAGAGCTGTTCCGACCCGGTGATCTGGAACGAGTGGCACGCGGTGGCGGATGTCGACGAAATCCGCCGCGGCGGGCTGAACACCCTGCTGCTCGGCGAGCCCTTGAGCTGCTGGATCGACACCGATGGCACGGCCCGGGCCGAGACGCGAGCCAACCGCGAGCTCGTGGTTCGCACCGACTACGGGTACCTGTGGACCACCCTGGGGGAGCCCGAAGGCGGCGTGTTCGACATTCCCGAGACCCACGAGGACGACCGGCGAACGCTCAACGCCCTCACGGTCGGCATAGAGGTCTCGGCTCCGCGGGCCGTGGAGAACTTCCTGGACATTGCTCACTTCCCCTACGTGCATGCGGGCGTGCTTGGCGAGGAGCCCCACACCGAGGTGGCCGAGTATCGAGTGGAGGAGCGAGACGGCGAGTTGTGGGCGTTCGACTGCCTGTTCTACCAGCCGCGCGCGGCCGCGGCCTCCTCGCAGGCGGTGCTGGCCGAGTACATCTACCGGGTGCCGCACCCGTACAGCGCGATGCTCTACAAGTCGTCGCCGGCCGACCCCGAGAGAATGGACGCCATCGGCATCTTCATCCACCCCATCACCGAGACGCGCATCAGGGCCCACCTGTTCATCAGCGTGCTCGACGACGTGAGCGCCGACAGGGAGATCCGCCGGTTCCAGCAGGGCGTGATCGCGCAGGACAAGCCGATCCTCGAGAACCAACACCCCAAGCTTCTGCCGCTGGATCCTCGAGCCGAGACACCGATCCGGGCCGACCGTTCGGCCATCGCCTACCGGCGCTGGCTGAGCCGCCTCGGAGTGACCTATGGCGTGATCCCGGCCGCTGACAGCGTGCGAGCATGAGCGCAGACGCCGAGCGGCTGTGGCATCCGGTGGCGTCCTTGGTGGACGTGGTGCCTCGCCATGTGTTCTGGGCGAGGCTGCTGGGCCGGGAGCTGGCGGTGTGGAGGGCCGACGACGGCTTCGTGAACGTGTGGGAGAACCGCTGCCTGCATCGGGGGGTTCGTCTCACCGTCGGCACCAACGACGGTCGGGAGCTGGTCTGCCGCTACCACGGGTGGCGCTACGCCAGCCGCACCGCGGGGTGCACCTACATTCCCGCCCATCCCGCCGACGCGCCCGCCCGCACCATCTGCAACCGGACGTTCCCGGCGGTCGAGCGCTACGGCCTGGTGTGGTCGGGCGCCGACCCCGACGGCGAGCCGCCAGCGATTGAGGCGCTGGAGGCCGGTGGGGCCTTGGCCCTGCGCGGCCTCGTGGTGCGCGCTCCCAGCGACCTTGTCGTCGACGCGTTGAGCCGGCATCGCTTCTCGCCCACCGACCGCATAGGCGCCGTTAGCGACGGCCGCACCGCAGGCGAGGAGGCCGATGTGGACCTGACTGTCACCGAGCGGGGCCGCTACCACCTCGTGCTGCGGTCCGACTCGGGCGGAGGGGCCTCCAGCACCGTCGCCTTCTTAGCGCAGCCCGCCGACGCTGACCGCACGGTCATCCGGGCCGTGCTGGCCGGCGAGCCCGAGCCCGGCAGCCGGATCTCGGTGTGGCGCCACCACAACACCGCACTGTCGCAGTTGCGTGACGCCGTCGAGGCCGAGGCCCGCCGCCGCCCGGCACCCGAGCCCATGGTCGCCTCCATCGAGGAGGTGCCGATCCGCCTGTCGGAGATGCCCGAGCCGGCCCCGGCGGGACGGCGAGCTGCCTTGAGGGTGCAGGTTGCCCGAAAGTGGCAGGTCGCCGCCGACGTGGCCGGCTTCGATCTCGTGTCCATCGCCGGCCAGCTCCCCACGTTTCAGCCCGGCGCCCACATCGACGTGCACCTTCCCAACGGGCTGGTGCGCCAGTACTCCCTCACCAACGGTCCCGGCGAGCTCGACCGCTATCGCATCGGCGTGAAGCTCGAGCCCGACGGAGGCGGGGGCTCGCTCGCCCTGCACGACAGCGTGCGGGTCGGCGACGTGCTGGCCGTCTCGGAGCCGCGCAACAACTTCCCGCTGCGGCGCGACGCGGTGCGCACCATCCTCGTGGCCGGGGGCATCGGCATCACCCCGCTGCTGGCCATGGCCCAGGCGCTGCGCCACCAGGGGCTCCACTTCGAGCTGCACGTCTTCGCCCGCTCAGACGCCCACATCGCGTTCGCGGAGCTGGTGGACGGCCTGGGCGAGTCCGTCACCCGCCACATCGGGCTGTCGCCGCCGGAGACCGGCGCCGCGCTGGAGGCGCTCCTGGCCGAACCGGGGCCCCACGAGCACGTCTACGTGTGCGGTCCCGGGCCGATGCTCGACGCAGCCCGCCGCACAGCCGCGGACGCGGGCCGCACGGACGACACCGTCCACTTCGAGTACTTCGCCAACCCGACGGAGATCGACGACTCCACGACGTTCGCGGTGGACCTGGCCCGCTCCGCGCTGAGTTTGGAGGTACCCGCGGGAACCACCATCATGGAGGTGCTGCGGGCCAACGGCGTGGAGGTGGCGTCGTCGTGCGAGACCGGCGCCTGCGGCACGTGCCGGGTGGCGGTGCTCGACGGCGAGCCCGTCCACAACGACGTGTACCTCGACGACACCGAGAAGCAGCAGGGCGACCAGATGATGGTGTGCGTGTCGAGGGCTCGCAGCGACCGCCTGGTCCTCGACATCTGACGGTGCTCAGGAGACTGCGATGATCACGCTGTACGACTGGGAGCTGTCGGTCAACTGCTACAAGGTCCGGCTGCTGATGAGCATCCTCGGCCTGGAATACACCGAAGTGCCGGTGGACTTCTACCCGGGCTGGGAGCACAAGTCGGCGGAGTTCGCCAAGATCAACCCGCTGGGGCACATCCCGGTGATCGACGACGACGGCTACATGCTGCGCGACTCCCACGCCATCCTGGTGTACCTGGCCGCGCACTATGACCGGACCCGCCGCTGGTACCCGGTGGACGATCCCAAGGTGCTGGGCGAGACGGCGTCGTGGCTGCTGTTCGCCGAGGGGACCACCAACACCGCGTCCGCGGCCCGCCTGCATGTGAACCTCGGCTACGACTTCGACATCGACGCGGTGCGGGCCGGCGCCCACCGGCTGTTCAGAGTGCTCGACGAGCACCTGTGGTTCCGCGAGCGAGAGGGTCTCGACTGGGTGGGGTCCAGCCCGCACCCCACCATCGCGGACCTGGCCCTGTTCGGCGATGTGGCCCTGTCGGAGGAGGGCGGCGTCTCCCGCGAGGACTATCCGGCCCTGCGCCGATGGACCGACCGGTTCCGCCACATAGACGGCTTCATCGTCATGCCCGGTATCTTCGCCCCCCGCAAGGCCCCGCCGCCCGGCTGACGCTGCCGAGACCGGCCCCGGCGACGCCGGTCGCGCCTGCCGGATCGCGGGTCATCTCGGAATGTCTCGCCAGGGCAGGTCGCGGTCGACGCTGGGCTCGCGGGGCAGGCCCAGGGAGCGCTCCGCCAGGTTGTTCCTCATCACCTCGTTGGTCCCGCCGCCGATCGATACCGCGAAGCGCCCCATCAGCTCGTGGCGGGCCCAGCGGGCCGGCTCGTCCCAATCGGCCACCACGGCCAGGCCGCCCAGTGCGGTTGCCAGCTCCCCGCTGCGGCGCTTCGACTCCGCCGCGAACAGCTTCATGACGGCGGGGTCTATCGGCGGCGGCCCGCCTCGGCGCACCGCGTTCTGGATGGTCTCGCCCATCCATCGCTGCATCCGCTCGCGTGCCCAGGCGTCGGCCAGCCGCTGGCACACCAGCGGATCGTCGAGGAGGCCGTGGCGCCGGGCCAGCTCCGACAGAGGGGACATCACGCTGGTGCCCTTGCGGTCACCGATGAAAGCGGATTCGTTGAGCAGCACCGTGCGGGCCGGTGCCCATCCGCCGTCGATCTCGCCAACGACGTTCGCGACCGGGATGCGAACGTCGTCGAAGAAGACCTCGTTGAAGTGCGCGGAGCCGTTCATCTGCACCAGCGGACGGGCCTCGATCCCCGGTGTGGCCATTTGCACCAGCAGGAAGGTGATGCCGCGGTGCTTGGGCGCGTCGGGGTTGGTGCGCACCAGCAGGAAGCCCCAGTCGCAGAACTGAGCCTGGGAGTTCCATACCTTCTGGCCGTTCACAACGAACTCGTCGCCGTCGCGTTCGGCCCGCATCGACAGGCCGGCCAGGTCGCTGCCCGCCCCAGGCTCGCTGAACAGCTGGCAGAAGGCGAGTTCGCCCGACAGCAGGCCAGGCATGAACCGGCGCTTCTGGTCTTCGGTGCCGTGGCGCAGCAGGGTCGGGCCCAGCATGGCGATGGTGGCACCGACGAATCCGGGTGCTTCCTCGTAGCCGGCTGCGACCTCCGAGAAGATCAGCGCCTGCCATGGCTCGCCCCCGCCCCCGCCGTAGGCGCGGGGCCAGGTCAATCCGGCCCAGCCGTGCTCGAACAGCTCGCGCTGCCATGCCCGTCCGCGGTTGAAGTACTCTCCGGCGCGCTCGGTGTCCACATAGAGCGGAACGCTCCAAAGATCGTCGCCTGATCGAGCAGTGGCGTGCCGGTCGTGCCAAGTCCGAACCCGGGCCCGAAACGCGGCTTGCCCGGTGGTGTTGCTCCCGTCGCGGCCCGGGTCTCGATCGGAGTGTCTGTCAATCAAGGCGATTCTCTTCTCCTGGGCGCTCGTGCGATGGCCGTTACCCTCTGCGGGCGTGTCCGAGATGCTCAACGAACGCTACGGGTTGCCGGGCTTCGCCATGCTCGCCCCAACGTCCTTTGCCACCATCAGGCGCAAGCCCACGACCACCCAAGAGGCCGAGCGGATAGACAGCGGAACATGAAGATGTTCTCGAAGCGTCGAGCGAGGCCGTGGCCCGAGCGGCCCGTGAGCGCAGCGAACAAGAGCGGGAAACACAACGCTGCAGCGCGAGGCGGCGTCACCAATCCGCATTGCCTCGAAGGGCTGCAGCCGTGAAGTTCGCCATGTTCTATGAGATCCCTGTGGCCCGACCCTGGTCGGACCGCAGCGAGCAGCAGGCCTACCAGGAGGTCGTCGAGCAAGTCCGCCTGGGCGACAAGGTCGGCTTCCATTCGGTGTGGACCGTGGAGCACCACTTCCTGGAGGAGTTCTCGCACTGCTCCAATCCCGAAGTCCTCTACGGACATCTGGCCGCGGTCACCGAGAACCTGCGGCTCGGCTACGGGGTGCGGCTCATGCCCAAGCCCTACAACCACCCGGTGCGCACCGCCGAGTCGGTCGCAGTGCTGGACCTCTTGTCGAACGGGCGGGTGGAGCTGGGCACTGGCCGGTCGGCGACGCGGGCTGAGCTCGAGGGATTCGGGATCCACCCCAGCGAGACCCGGGCCATGTGGCGCGAGGCGCTGGAGATGACCGTCGCCGCCATGACCTCCGACGAGATCGAGTGGGACGGCCACTACTGGCAGATGCCGAGGAGGCGGGTGCTGCCCAAGCCCATCCAGCGTCCCCATCCGCCGCTGTGGGCCGCAACCAGCTCCGATGGGGGACATCGCATGGTCGGCGAGGCGGGCTTGGGGCTGCTGTCGTTCTCGGTGGGCACCCCGCCCGAGGAGCTGGCCCGGCGCATCGCCATCTACCGGGAGGGCATCGCCGCATGCACCGAACCCGTCGGCCGGTTCGTCAATGATCAGGCCGCCACCTTCACCATGGTCAACGTGGCGCCCACTGTGGCGGAGTCGGTGGAGGTGGCTGCCGAGTCCTTTGAGTGGTACCCCCGCAAGGGGGCCCGCCTCATCGGTTCGGTGGCCCAGTGGCTGCGGGAGATGGAGACCGAGCTGGGCACCTACGACTATCTGGGCAGGACTGCGGACCATGTGGAGGACGGCTCGATCGAGCACCTGACGCTGGACTACCTGATGGAGGCCAACGCCTGCGTGTGCGGAGACCCCGGGCGGGCCATAGAGATGTTCAGGGCCTACGAGGCCACCGGCTGCGACATGGTGTTCTGCCTCTTCAACCCGTACAAGGTGCCCCACGACAAGGTCATGCAGACCATCGAGTTGATGGGAGCCCACGTGATCGGTGAGTTCGCATGACCCTCGAAACCCGCGTGTGGGGTTGTTTGGCCGCGCCGGGGGGCATAATCGAGAGCGAACGACACGCAAGGGGGGAACTGCGATGAGTGAGGCATACATCGTCGACGCGGTGCGCACACCGACGGGCCGGCGGGGCGGCGGACTCTCGGAGGTGCACCCTGCTGACCTCGGGGCCGCGGCCATCAAGGCGCTGCTGCACCGCACCGACGTCGACCCCATGGCCGTGGAGGACGTGGTCTTCGGCAACCTCGACAACGTCGGCCCCAACGCGGGCGACATCGCCCGCACCTGCTGGCTGGCCGCGGGCCTGCCCGAGGCCGTGCCGGGCGTGACCATTGACCGCCAGTGCGGATCGGGCCAGCAGGCGGTCAGCTTCGCGGCGATGGCCGTCAAGTCCGGCGTGCACGACGTGGTCGTGGCCGGCGGCGTCCAGAACATGTCGATGGTCCCCATCGGCACCGCCCTGGTCGCGGGCGAGCCTCTCGGCCACAGCGACCCGTTCACCGGCTCCGAGGGATGGGTGCAGCGCTACGGCACCCAGGAAGTCTCCCAGTTCCGGGGGGCGGAGATGATCGCCGAGAAGTGGGACATCAGCCGGGCCGACATGGAGGCCTACGCGCTGGAGAGCCACCGCAGGGCGATCCAGGCCATCGACGAGGGCCGCTTCGAGGCGGAGATCGAGCCCGTCAACGGGGTTACCACCGACGAGGGCCCCCGCCGCGACACCTCCCTGGAGAGGATGCAGTCGCTCCGGACGCTCACCGAGGGCGGGCGGCTCACTGCGGCCGTGTCCAGCCAGATCAGCGACGGGGCCGCGGCCCTGCTGGTGGCGTCGGAGCGGGCCGTCGACGAGCACGGGCTGAAGCCCCGGGCCCGCATCCATCACATGTCGGCGCGGGGCGACGACCCCATCTACATGCTCACCGGGCCCATCCCGGCCACCGCCTACGCGCTGGAGCGCACCGGCATGGCCATCGACGACTTCGACCTGTTCGAGTGCAACGAGGCCTTCGCTCCGGTGCCGATGGCCTGGATGCACGAGCACCACATCCCCCACTCCAAGGTCAACGTCAACGGCGGGGCCATCGCGCTGGGCCACCCGCTGGGCTGCACCGGGGCCAAGCTGATGACCACCCTGCTGCACGAGCTGGAGCGCACTGGCGGGCGCTGGGGCCTGCAGACCATGTGCGAGGGCGGCGGCCAGGCCAACGTCACCATCATCGAGCGCCTGTGAGCGCCTAGAGGCCGAGCGGGCAGGCGGCACCAGTGCGAGGAATGTGCGACACGCCGAGCGAGGCCGTGGCCCGAGCGGCCCGTGAGCGCAGCGAACAAGAGCGGGAGACACCACGTTGAACCGTGATACGGCACCTCCCATGCGCGCTCGCTCCGAGCCTGCCGGGTCGCCCCAGCGCGCCGGCGCGGTGAGCGGCCTGGCGCATCAAAAGGTGGTGCTGGTGACCGGCGCCGCGGGCGGGATCGGCCGGGCCGCGGCGCGGCAGTTCGCGGCCCAGGGCGCATCCCACGTGGTGGTTGCCGACCTTGACACTGAGGGCGCGACCGACACGGTGAGCGAGATCAACTCCGCGGCGCCCGAGCCGCAGGCCTCGGCCCTCCAGGTCGACCTAACCGACGAGGCTGCGGTCGAGGCGATGGTGGATGGGATCGTCTCACAGCACGGCCGCCTCGACATCGCCTTCAACAACGCCGGGATCGCCGACATGATGTCGGAGTTCCACCAGCTGGAGCTGGCCCGCTGGGACCGCATGATCGCCGTCAACTTGACCAGCGTGTTCCTGTGCATGAAGCACGAGCTGCGCCACATGGCCGCCCACGGCGGCGGTGCCATCGTCAACACGTCCTCAGGGGCGGGGGTGGTGGCCGCGCCGGGCCAGCCCCACTACACCGCGGCCAAGCACGGCGTGGTGGGCCTCACCAAGGCGGCCGCGCAGGAGTACGCCCGCCGGGGGATCAGGGTCAATGCGGTGCTCCCGGGCTCCACCGACACTCCCATGATCCGGCGGTTCATCGGCGACAACACCGAGATCGCCAAGATGATCGCGGCCACCAACATCGGCGGCCGGATGCTCACCGCCGACGAGGTTGCCGAGGCGGCCGTCTGGCTGGCCTCCGACGCGGCCAGCATGGTCAACGGCCAGTCGCTGATCGTCGACGGGGGCGGACTCGTCCGCTGAGAGGCCGAGCGGGCCCGGGGCCTCGCTTAGCCTGGATCCACCGGTGGGGTTGGTGTGGGGGCCGGTGTCGGGTTGGTTGGTGGCGGGCTGGTGGCTCAGGCGGGGCGGGCGGCTGTTGGGGCGTGTTGGTTCAGGGGCGGGGGCGCTGGGCGGGTTGGTGGCGTTTTGGGGTGGTTGTGCGCGGCGCCGGGCGCGGGGCGGCGGGTCAGATGAGCTGGGGGAGGTTGCGGATGTGTCTTAGGGCGCGTGTGAAGGCGTTCTGCCAGGGCCAGTTCGCGGGCAGGCGCAGCCTGTGTCGGCGGCTGTGGTTGACGATGCGGCCGGGGATGTTGAGGAGCCGGTTGCGCACGCCGGCGGCGGCGGTGAGCTGTCGGGGGTGCTGGGCGCGTCCGATGCGGGCTGTCCAGCGGGCGATGTTGTGCGCGAGGGCGGCGCAGGCCAGCCAGGCGGCGTTGGCGGTGAATTGTCCCGACGGGCAGTGTCTGAGGCCGTTGTTCTTGAGGTCTTTGATGGCGAGCTCGACTCGGGCGTGGGCTCGGTGGTAGGCGTCGGCGGCACAGGTGTCGAGGTCGGCTCTGTCAGTTGTGAAGCAGTGGTGTCTCCAGTCGGGCCACAGCTTCGCCTGGGTGCCTTCGAGGCGGGTGCGGCGCACGACCAGGCGCAGGCGGCGGGGGCCCTTGTCGTCGCGGCGGCCGGTGTCGATGGTGCACTCAGCGACCTGTGCCGCCCCGCCCGCGGTGTAGGCGATCGGCTTCCAGGCCTTCTCCTCGATGGCTTCGATGGCTGCTTTGACCTTGGCGTTGTGGGGGATCGTGATCGAGTAGGACGCGCCGCGGGCCTCGACGGCGTCGATGATGTCGTAGCTGAAGAACCCCGCGTCGGCGCGCACCGTGAGCGCCGCGCCCGGCGCCAGGCGGCCCAGGCGCGCCAGCGTCTCGACGATGAAGCGCTCCGAGCCGCGCTGGGAGGATCCCGACCGCATCCGGGTGTGGATGATCTCGCCGGTGTCGTCTCTGACCGCGGCCAGCGGGTGATAGCCCAGCACGGCTGTGTGGCCGTAGGCGGCGCCGCCTTTGCTGTGGCCGTGCACCTCACAGATTGTGGAGTCCACGTCCACCGTCATCTCCGCTGCGGCCGGGGCCGCGCCCACAGACCACGCCCGCTGAAGCGCCAGCTCCTGCGCGCGGTCGAGCTGGCGCACATGGCCCCACGCGAACGACCGCAGCCAAGTCCCCAAAGTGGACGGCGCCAACACACGAAACGGCAGCACCGCCTGCGCCGAGCCCGCCCGCAGCCGCTCCGCGTCGTCGATGAACGAACCGCCCACAAGCATCGACGCCACCACGCTCAGCGCCTTGGCCCCCGAGCCGCGGCCCGCCCCCGGCGGGCGCACCGCCTCGTCGATGAGCGCCTCCAGCCCCAGCCGCGACATCAGCGTGCCCGCCACCAACAGCCCCGCATCGGCCACCAAAGACCCGTCGTCAAAGACCGCCCCCAACCCGTCGATCCCACCAGATATGCTCCTCACAGGAAGTGCCTCCTCACGTGGCCGGAATAACTGTCGTTATCAACAGCATTCTCCCACGTCAGGAGGCCTTTCTGGTGGACGCGCCAACCCCACAGGCCCCACTGCGCCGGTGGATCCGGGCTTAGAGGCCGAGCGGGTAGGTGAGCGAACGGGGCTCATACGGGCGCGGCCGTGGCCCGAGCGGCCCGTGAGCGCAGCGAACAAGAGCGGGAGACATCACGCCCCAACACGACCCGGTTGCGCCTACCCGCGCACGCTCTTAGCGCGTCGCCAGAATCCTCACGAATTGCTGCCTACCCGCTCGGCCTCTCGGTCAGGGCGCCGTCGACCCGCAGGGAGGCCTCGTCCTCGCTCACGTGCAGCGCGAACGACAGCTCCGACACCAGCACGCTTCGGGCCGTGTTGTAGAGCGTCTTCTCGCCGGCGGACAGCCCCTTGGCCCGGTCGCGCAGCGCTAAGTTGCGCACCACCTCGGCCACTTGGTAGACGTCGCCCGACTTCAGCTTCTCCTGGTGGTTCTTGTAGCGGCGGGACCAGTTGGCCGGCTCGCGGACATCTCTGCGGGCCAGAACCTCGAAGAGATCGTCCACGTCCTCGGTGCTGATAGGCCAGCGCATCCCGACGTCCTCGGCCTTGTCGGCGGGCACGGCCACGGTCATCTCGCCGTGGGTCATGCGCAACACCAAGTAGTCGTGCTCCTCGCCGAAGGAGGTGCGCTTCTCGAGTCTTACAATCTCGGCGGCACCGTGATGCGGGTAGACCACCCGATCGCCCACCTTGAAGCTCACGCTTCGACTCTACAGCCGCTGACCAGGGTTTCGGCGCGTCCCGAGACCCCCGGCGACCCGGTTGTGGCCGTTGCTTCTCCGAGGGTCTTGGCTATGGGCCGGACCGCTTCTGAGGGGCGCGGCTGCGGCCCGTTGGCGGTCGAGAATCGCCGGGGCTACTGAGGCGGCACCGCGATCCCGAGCGCTCCGAGCGCCGACGCGGTGCGCTGCGCCGACGCGGCCAGTACGGCGGGGTCGCGTCCAGAGCCCCGCAGCACGTCGACAATCTCGTAGGTGGAGCGGTCGACCCAGGTCGGCGTGTGGGAGATGTCGCTCACCAGCCACTGGCCGCTGGCGGTGTCCTCGGCGACGGTGATATGCACGATCACTCCGTCCTGGGTTGCGACCGGGCACTCGTCGCAGCTCTCGGCGGACTGGTTCGACAGGAAGTTTCCCAGCCCGTACACCATGAACTCGCCGTCGATCTGGGTCACCGGCTGCACGACGTGGGCGTGGTGGCCGAGGATCAGGTCGATGTCGGGGGAGGCCAGCATGCGGGGACCCACGCCGGTCTGCAGCTCGTCGGGGGCCGCGTCGTAGTTCTTGCCCCAGTGCATCGAGAGCACAACGAAGTCGGCGCCCTCCTGGCGCGCCCGCCTCGCCTCGTCGAGGATCGCCGCCTCGTCGATCACGTTGGAGAGGTAGGCCTCGTCGGTGGGCAACTCCCCGTTGTTGAAGCCATAGGAGTAAGACAGGTGCGCGACGATCGCGTCGCCCGCTTCGACCAGCGTGACCCGGCCGCGGTCCTCTACAGAGAGGGCCATGCCGGCGTGGGCCACCTCGGCCCGGTCGAGGGCGGCGATCGTGCCCAAGATGCCCTCGCGCCCCGCGTCGGTGGCGTGGTTGGAGGCCAGCGAGCACGTGTCGTAGCCAGCGTAAGCGATGGCCGCGGCCAGCTCCCTGGGCACGATGAACGCCGGGAAGTACGACAGCCAGGCGTTGTTGGGCGACATCGGCGTCTCCACGTGGCACACCGCCAGATCGGCGGCTCCAAGGATGGGCGCCACGTGCGCGAACATCGGCGAGAAGTCCCAGCCGTCGGCCTTCCTGGCGGCGTCCGCCACGGCTTCGTGGATGAGCAGGTCGCCGGTGGCGGCGATCGTGAAGGTCCGCGGGCCCTCCGGTGGCGCCGTGGTGGTCGCGTCGGCCGCGGCCGGCGCCGCCGGAGGAGCGCCGTCGGTGGCGGTCTCGGCCGAGCCCGGCGGCGCGGCGCCGCCGGAGGGCCCGCGGTCGAGGGCGATCGATGCAGCCGCGCCGGCCACGATCAGGGCGAACAGCGCCCAGGCCACGCCTCGCTCCAGCGGGGGCCGCGGTCTCATGCCGACACCACCAGCCTCAAACCGCGCCGATGTCGGACCGGAGGCCCCGACCGTTGGGCGCCTCGCCGGTTGAGCCGTCGGGCGATCGGACGACCCGGCCCTCGACCACCACCCATGGGATGCCGGTGGACTCCTGGGCCGGATTCTCGATCGTGGAACGGTCGGCGACGGTGGCCGGGTCGAACACGGTGATGTCGGCGTCGGCGCCAATGCCTAGACGGCCCTTCCTGCGGAGTGCGGGACAGCGGCGCTCGAGCAGGCGGGCGGGCTGGATCGTCATCTTCGACAGGGCGGTGGGCAGGTCGAGGACGGAGCGCTCGCGCACGTAGCGGCCCAGCACCCGGCTGAAGCACCCGGTGGACCGGGGATGGTTGTTGTGGGACCGGTCCAGGATGGCGTCGCTGCCGACCATCACGAAGTCGGCCTGCAAGGGGAGCTCCACGTCGGTGGGCGACATGGCGAACGCAGCCGTGAGGCTGTTGTCGGCGTAGGCCGCGTCGAAGGTCCTCTCGGTCAGCCTGTCCGACGTTCCCGCCACCTGCAGGTCTCCGTAGCCGATGCCGTACTTCTCCTGCCAGTTCTCGTAGCGAGCCGACTTGAGGTATGTGGCCCAGAACTCGTAGGGGTAGACACAGGCGGTCATGGCCAGCCCCTCGCCGGTCGCGCCGCTGATGCGCCCCAGTGCCTCCTCCATCACCCCGGTGCCGCCGGTGGAGTTGATGTGCTCGACATGGATGTGGGCCCCGGTCTCGCGGGCGGCCCGCACAAGCTCGCTGATGGCTTGAAGGTTCGTGCCCGGCGGGAGGTTGTCGGAGTAGCGGGCGTGGACGCACAGGGGAACCCCGTGCTCCGCGGCCAGCGCGGCGTGGGCGAGCAGGTCATCCGCAGTGGTGCCGGGCGTGTACTCGGGCTGCATGTGCAGCCCGATGAACCCGTTGCGAAGGTCGGCGCGGGCGTCCTCGAGGATGGCCTCCGTGGTGCCGGAGGCGGCTGCGTCATAGGGCTCCAGGCCGTGGGCCTGGCGGACGAAGGCGTTGTCGTAGGCGCCGCCGAAGTGCACCGGGGAGCTTCCGTCGGGATGGGCCGCAAACCAGCGGTCGGCACGGTTGTCGAGCCCATGCATCCCCAGGTTCGCGGTCACGCCGTCGGCCAGCTTGAACCACTCACCGTAGCCGTTGGGGCTGTACGACAGGATGTCGATGAACCCGGGCGACACCACCAGACCGGTGGCGTCGATGGTGGTCGACGCCTGCAGCGGAGCCGCGTCGGGACCGGCCGCGATGGCAGCGACCGTCGAGCCGCTGACGCCGATGCTCGCCACGAAGTCGAAGCCCGAAGCCGGGTCGATCACCCGGCCGCCGACGATGGCCAAGTCGAAGACATGGTCGGGCCCGCGTGAGGCCGACTCGTCCAGCACCGGTATATCCGGCGGATGGTCCGGCGGCGCCGGCTCTGAGACGACCGTCGGCGGCGCCGAGCCGATTTCTGCCGGTGTTGGGCTGGTCGAGGCGGTCGAGGGATCGGCGCTCCCAGCCTGTGGGTCAGCCGGCGAATCCGCGCCCGAGCCGAGCCGGCGGAGTACGGCCACGTTCGTGACCCCGAAACCGAGGGCGAGCAATAGGCGGCGCCGGGCGATGGATCCGCCGGTCGGTTTCGCCCCGCTCACGACCGGGCAGCATAACGGCGCCCTCTAGGGCGGCTCGCGTCCCCGCAAACTGCGGCAAGGCTGCTTCCAGCGACTCGCTCACGCTCGCGCCGGGGTGTCAGGCGTCGCCGGGGAGGGGCCATGAACATCGCCCAGTGCGATGGCCAGATGGTCCGCCAAGGGTCCGTTGAGGTGGCCGCTCAGCCATTCGATGGTGCTGGGAACGTCCGACACGCGGCTCAGCACCCAGCGGGCGAAGGCGCCGTCGTCGAGCCAGCCCGCAACCTGAGGGGTCAAGCCGGGCAGGATCGCCGGCGCCGCCGGGGGCAGTCCGGCGACGCCGCCGCGCAGCGACGACCACGTGTTGACGGTGTGGAAGTGCTGTCTCAGCCAGCGCGTCAGACGGGGTGACAGCGGCTCGCCGGTGTCGTTTAGCGGATAGAGCACCGACAGGCTCTCCCAGCTCAGGCGCCGCCGGGCGCACAGGCCCCCTCGACGCCGGAGCAGTCCTGCCAACCGGTGCAGGAACACGCCGTCCGGGAACCAGACGGTGGGCGACAGGCACGGCGGTGTGGGCAGGCCCAGGGCCAGGCGCGCCCCGTCGAGCAGCGTTCCCGCCACGGTGGAGAGGATCTCTGCGCTCTCTGCCGTCCGGTCGCGAAACAGCGCCAGCGAACCTCCGTGCCGATCGACGGACCATGCGAGCGCGCCGCCCCGCCTGCCGTCGTCGGGCCACAGAGTCTGGCATTGCACGCTGGACGCCACTGCGGCGGTCCCGGGCGGACACTGCAGGCCGATCAGGCCGAGCCCGCCGCCGGAGGGCGATTCGATGGTGGTTCTGGTCCCACCGGCTCCGATCAGGATTGTGTCGCCGGGCGGCCCGTCGAGCGCGTGCGAGGCAAGATCCAGCAAGAGCGTGTCTCCGCCCTTCGGATGCGCCTGCGCGCTTCCCGCCACCAGCGCCGTGCTTCCGGGGCGCTCGCGCTCAACGACTCGGCCGTCGTCAAGCCTGGAGAAGAAGGGGAGGGATCGGTGGTTGCCGTGCATGGGACGGGGCCTTTCGCCTTGAGGGCTTCAGGCGGCCCGTCGTCCCGGGCTGCGAGGAGAGCGTGCAGCGCTCGCCCGAGAGCATGCGACAAGGGTGTGACATCACGCCGCGGGCGCGAAGCGGGGCCGTCCGGCTGCGCTTCGGGTTCGGCGATGCGGGCGCGCCGGTAGGACGCGCCGCTCGGCCCTTGAGTCAGGCCGAGTGCGCGGCGATCAGGTCGTCCACCGAGTCCCAGCCGTCGAACAGCACGTTCACGCCCTGGTGCTGCATAACTGAGCGGTTCCACGGCTGGGGCAGCAGCCACACCGGCTTGTCGGCCTCGGCCAGCCGCCGTATCCGGCGGGGTGCGTCGTCCACCCAGACGTCGGCGTCCACCGCCACCGGATCGTCGGTGAACACGATGTCGTCGCCGCCGATGCCCAGTTGCGGTTGGCCCGCGAACCACTGACGGGCGATATCGCGGGTCCGGTCCTGGTCGTCGGGAGCGTCGCCCACCATGTGGTCGCGCCTGGTGACTGCGACGACCCTGAAGCCTGCCGACTGCAGCCTGGCGACTCCGGCATCTGCGTCCTCGACAAGCTTGAGCCGCCCCGACATAGGTGACAGCAAGAATTCGCGGATGGCGGCGGCTGGGTCGGCGACGTCCCATTCTGAGAGGTCCCACGACACGTTCAGAGCCAGCTGCCGGTCGGCGACCGCGTGGCGGGCGGCGACGTGGGCTCGAAGGCCTTTGACCCAGTTCGCGATGACTCCGTCCATGGTCAGAGCCACAGTCGGGGCGCCGGAGCTCGAATTAGACGATGCAGGAGGCGGGGGTGTCATGTGGCGGCAGTGTAGCGACCGGAGGCCTCGGCTCCGTACTGATTCTGCAGAGCGGCGCCAGCGGAACCGGAGAGCCAACAACCCTGGTTTCCTATAGCCCACAGCACGACGAGCCTCTGCCTGACAGCGCCGGTCAGACCGCTCCTTCGCGACCGACCACGCCTGCGGCGATCAAGGCCTCGATCTCGGTTTCGCTGCGACCCAGCGAGCGCAGGATCTCGTCGCGGTGCTCTCCGAGGCGGGGCGCCATGCCCGTCGGAGCCCAAGCCGTGTCTGAGAAATCGACCGGGGTGGCGACCATCGTCGACGTGCTCACCCCGTCGGGCACCTCCACCAATCCGCCGGCTGCCGCGAACTGCGGGTCGGCCAGCAGTTCGTCGGGTGACTGGATGGGCGCCCAGAACAGCTCGCGCTCGGCTGCGAAAGCCTCCGACCACTCGTCGAGAGACCTGGTGGCGAAGACCTCATCGAGCTCGTCCACCAGCTCGGTCGCGTTGTGGCGACGGGCCCGGGGCGTGGCGTAGCGCTCGTCTTCGATCCACTCGGGCCTTCCCACCACCCGGGCCAGCGGCGCCCAGTGCCGTACCGGTTCGAGTCCCACGAGCCAGAACCGTCGCCCGTCGCCGGCGGTGTAGTTGTTCATGGCCGGGTTGCCCATCGTGTCGCGGCGGCCGATGTTCAGAGTGAGTCCCCAGCCGAGCGCGATCGACAGGTCGAAGCTGATGGTGTAGGCGCCTTGACGCAGCAACGACGTGCTCACGACCTGGCCCTCGCCGGTGCGCTGCCGAGCGACGAGCGCGGCGCACACCCCGGCCGCAGTGGCCAGCGCGGTGCTGTGGTCCCCCATGCCGCCCCGCTGGAACGGCGGATCGCCACCGTCGGGGGTCAGCAGGTGGGCTATGCCCGAGCGGGCCCAGAACCCGGCCACATCGAACGCGCCGCTGTCAGCCTCGGCGCCCTCCATCCCGTAGCCGGTGACGGCGGCGTAAACGAGCCGGCGATGGCGGGCCGTTACCGACGAGTGGTCGAGGTCCAAGCGCTCGAGCCCTCCGAGGCGGACGTTGGTGACGAACACGTCGGCTTGGGCGAGCAGCTCGTCGATGACGGTCCTACCGTCGTCGGTGGTGAGGTCCATGGCGATGCTGCGCTTGCCCCGATTGTCCATGTCGAACACCGGGTTGGTGGGCATGTCCCCGCCCAGTATGAACTGGAACAGGCGGCCCGGATCACCGCCGATGGGCTCCACCTTCACCACGTCGGCGCCCCAGTCGGCCAAGATCCCGCCCGCCGCCGGCCCGGCCACCCACACGCCGAGCTCGACAACCCGGATCCCTTCCAGCGGTCCCGTCATCGGGGCTGAACCGTAGCGGCTCGGCTCGGCTGGCCGATCAGCTGCTGGTTCGCGACTCCGCCGTGAAACCAGGTGCAGCCGCACCGGACGTTGTCCCTAGAGTGGCGGCCGTGATCGCCGATGACTGACGCACCGGGCGCGGCTGGAGGGCCGCTGGACGGCGTGGTGGTGGCCGATTTCTCGCGGGTGCTGGCCGGCCCGCTGGCCACGATGATGCTGGGCGACCTGGGAGCCGAGGTGATCAAGATCGAGCGGCCCGGTCTCGGCGACGACACCCGCTCGTGGGGCCCGCCCTTCGGCGAGGACGGTTCGGCCACCTACTTCCTGTCGGTGAACCGCAACAAGTGCAGCGTGACCCTCGACCTCACCGACGAGGAGCAGCGCTGGAAGGCCCGGGCCCTAGCTGTGTCCGCCGACGTGGTGGTCGAGAACTTCCGGGCCGGGACCATGGAGCGCTTCGGCCTCGACTACGAGTCGCTGCGAACCGAGAACCCCGGTCTGATCTACTGCCGAGTGAGCGCCTTCGGACCGTCAGGCGGCCGGGACCTGCCGGGCTACGACTTCATTGTGCAGGCGGCCAGCGGCCTCATGAGCGTCACCGGCGAGGCCGGAGGACCGCCCACCAAGACGGGCGTGGCCATAGTCGACGTGTTCACCGGTCTGTACGCCACGGTTGGCATCGTCGCGGCGCTGGCCGAGCGCCGGACCAGCGGGCAAGGCCAGTTCGTCGAGGTGAACCTGCTGTCTTCGGCGCTGGCGGCGCTGGTAAACCAGGCGTCGGCGTTCGTGAGCGCCGGGGTGGTGCCGGGCCGGATGGGGAACCTCCATCCGAGCATCACCCCCTATCAGACGTTCGCAACGGCCACGGAGCCCATCGCCTTGGCCGCCACGAACGAGCGCCAGTTCTCGGACCTGTGCAAGGCGCTGGACGCGCCCGAACTGGCCGCCGACGAGCGCTGGTCGTCCAACACGGCCCGGGTCGAGCACCGGGAGGCCCTGGCAGTTGAGCTGGAGTCCATCCTGCGACGCCAGCCCTGCGACCGGTGGGTGTCGCGCCTGACCGCACACGGGATCCCCTGCAGCCCGGTCAACTCGATCGACGCCGCCTTCGCGCTGGCCGCTGAGCTGGGCCTTGAATCGGTGCGCCGGCTGTTGAGCGGCGACGGCCAGCCCACCACCACCGTCGCCAATCCCATCACGTTCTCGAGAACCCCGGCATCGCATCGTCTGGCACCCCCCACGCTGGGTGCTGACACCGCGGACGTGCTGGAGAAGCTCAGGTCCGAGTCGGCATAGCTCGCCCGTAGCCCATCGGTGGCTCGGTAGTCCCTGTGCCGGTTGCAGCCCGTCGGTGTTGGCGCGTCGCCGCGATGGGCAGCACAGTCATCGGGAATCGAGCGCAGGAGCCGACAAGGAGGCGCCATGACCGGAGTGGATGCCGCATTGCGAGCCAGAGTCTTCGACCTGATCGAAGCAGACCGGGAGCTGCTGGCCGAGACGTGCCTGGAGCTGGGCAACACCTTCGGGCCCTGCGGCCATGAGCAGCCCGTCGCCGACGCGGTCAGTGCCTGGTACGAGCGCCACGGCATCGCGGCCCGCCAGCAGCAGATCCTGTCCGATCGCTCCAACGTGGTGGCTGTGCTGCCGGGGTCGAGCCCCGGCGCAGCCAGCCTGATCTTCAATGCCCACCTCGACACCGAGATCAGCGGGCCCGACCACGCCAACCTCATGGAGTCCAGCGACCCCAATCTCGTCGGCGCCTGGCGCGAGGGCGATCGCATCTTCGGCCACACCGTGCTCAACGACCGGGGCTGCATGTCGGTGTTCATGGTCATGGCCAAGGCGCTGCAGCAAGCCGGGGCCGGCCTGGGCGGCGACGTGATCCTGACCTCGGTGGCGGGCGAGACCGGCATGGCGCCCGTAGACGAGTACCAGGGCCTCAGCTACGAGGGCAAGGGCTTCGGCACCCGCCACCTCGTCGACCACGGGGTGCGGGCCGACTATGCCCTGGTGGCCGAGACCACGGCCTGGTCGAAGTCGTGGATCGAGTGCGGCGCGGTGTACCTGAAGGTCACGCTGCGCGGCCGGAACATGTACACGCCGAGGCTGATCCGCCAGCCCGAGCTGCCCGACCATCCCAACGCCATCGTGAAGGGCGCGGCCGTGGCCACCGCCCTGGAGGCGTGGTGCATCGACTACGAGGACCGCAACTCCTATATGTCTGAGCTGGGCGAGGTGCGGCCCAAGGCCCAGGTGGGCGCCATTCGCGGCGGGGTGCCGTACCGGCCCAACCGGTCGTCGCCGGTGTGCAAGCTGTACATGGACGTGCGAACGCTCCCGGGGGCCGACCAGGACGCGGTTGTCGATGAGGTGCGGGCCGTGGCCCGCTCGGTGGACCCGGGCGCCGAGGTGGAGTGCTACACGGCCAAGGCGGGCTTGGTCGGCACCGGCGTCGAGCCGCTGAGCGACTCAGTCGAGCGGGCCTACGGAGAGATCGTGGGCGGTGCGACGCCGCCGCCGCAGGTGGCCCACACCTCCATGTGGCGCGACACCAACATCTTCAACGCGGTCGGGATCCCGTCGCTGACCTTCGGCCCGCCCCGCGGGTCGGCCGCAGTGCAGGGCACCGGCAACTTCGAGCTGGACGAGCTGGTGGCCGCGGCCAAGGTCTACGCCGCGGTGGCCATGGACCTCTGCGTTTGAGCTCCCGGCCGGGTCGGCCGGGAGGATCGGGACGGCTCGACGCGCTGGCTAGTGCGCGAGTTCGTCGGAGTCCGGATCATGAATGTGGAAGATCTTGCGCACCGGCTCGATGACCGTCCAATTCCACACTTCGCCCTTGCTGTTGTAGAACGTGTCGCCCGCGACGTACTCGTGAGCCTCGCCGTCCTCAGCGACCAGTCGGATCTTGCCTGCGAGCAGGGTGCAGATCTCATCACCGGGATAGGTGTATGCGAAGCTTCCCGGCGTGCAGGCCCACACGCCCGCCATCGTGCGCGTGCCGAAGCCGCCCACATCGAAGCGGCCCGATTGGATGGGATTGCCTTCCAGGGTCTTCGCGAACGGCAGTTCATCGAAGCCGGGCCACTCTTCGAGCCCGCCCTCGTCCTTCAGTTCCGTGTAGTCGAGCATTGCTACTCCTCCGTTTGGGGTGGTTGCACCAGCGCAACTTAGTTCTGCCCAACCGGGCGTGCTCTGCGGGCCGGTCGTTGGCGGTCACGCGGCCGAGCCAGCGGTGGGTCCGATCGGTCGGGCGGTGGCGGCGTCGAATCCGATGGCATACTCGACGGGCAGGCCTTCTCGCAGCCAGGCGCCGCCGATGCGCAGGTCGAGCAGCGACCGGTCGACGGTGATTGCCGCCCCGGTGCTCTCGGCAGCGTCGAGGCGCACCTTGGTGAAGCCGACCAGGCGCTTGGTCGGGCGCTCGTGGGCCGAGCCGGGGACGCTTCCGTATACCTGAACGACCGTTGAGCCCGACCGTGGCCCGCTGTTGGTGACGGTGACGATCACCTGGTCGGCCTCCAGCCGGGCGTCGGCGAGCTCGAAGGTGGTGTGGCCGAGGCCGTAACCGAAGGGCAGATGGGCAGACGTGCCGTGCGCGTCGAGATGCCAGTGGCCGTGGAGCAGGCCGTAGACCGCGGTGTCGGCGTCCCGGTCGAAGTCGACCAGGTCCGACTCGTCGCGGGGAATTGCGAAGGGGAGCCGGCCGGAGGGCTCGGCCCGGCCGAACAACACGTCGGCCAGGGCGTGGCCGCCCTCCGATCCCGGGTACCACACCATGAGCGCGGCGGGCACGGACTCGAGCCAGGGCATGACCACCGCGCTGCCGGCCATCACCGCCACCACCACCCGGTCGCAGGCCGCGGCGGCGTCGGCGATGAGCTGCTCGTCGTCGGGGTGCAGGCGAAGCGAGGCCCGGTCGCCGCCCGGTGACGATCCGGCCACCGTGCCGCCGTCCCCCATGGCGGCTGCGATCGCCGCGAACTGCGCAGGATCGGTGAAGCCCAGCTCGGGGTGGTCCATGGCCGGCGCCAGCGCCAGGAACACGCCGGGGCCGTCGCCGAGGTATTCGCCCTCGTCGTGGCGGGTGTAGCCGACGACCACGACGGCCAGGTCCGCGTCGGCTGCGACGGAGGCGTCCCGGTCGCTGTGCTCTACCGACACTCCCGCAGCACCCACGGCGGCCTCGATGCCGGCGAGCGGCGTGACGGGATCCGGGGTGTGGCGCACGTCGCTGGAGCCGCTGTCGCCCAGGTTGGGCGCTGCGGCCAGCGGGCCGAGGACGGCCACGTTGGTGAGTTCGGCCGTGTCGAGGGGCAGGCATCCGTCGTTGCGCAGCAGCACCATGGACGCGGCGGCCGCCTCGCGGGCCAGGGCCCGGTGCTCGGCGCATCCCACCACCGATCGGTCACCGCTGGTGGCGAACACCCGGGCGAAGCGCAGGAACGCGGCGAAGGTCTCGGCCACCCGAGCGTCCACGTCGGCGACGCCAGGCTCTCCGGAGGCCACGGCGTCGGGCAGGACCTGGGCCCGCTGCTGGCGGAAGGGCATCTCGATGTTGCAACCCGCCCGTACCGAGGCCACGGGGTCGCGCAGCCCCATGATGAAGTCGGTGATCACGAAGCCGTCCCAGCCCCAGTCGTCGCGCAGGGTCTCGGTCAGCAGCGGGTAGCTGTCGCCGCACCAGTGTCCGTTGAGCGAGTTGTAAGCGCTCATCACGGCGGCCACGCCCTCGGCGGCCACTTGCTTGAAGTGAGGCAGGTACACCTCGTGCAGGGCCCGCTCGTCCGCGACGATGTCCACCTTGAGACGGGCGTTCTCCATCGAGTTGCAGGCGAAGTGCTTCATGCACGCCATCACATGGCGCTGCAGGCCCCGGGTGAGGGCGGCGGCCATCTCGCCCACATGGCAAGGGTCCTCGCCGTAGGTCTCCTGGGCCCGGCCCCAGGCGGGATGGCGCAGCAGGTTCATGCACACCGCGCCGGTGAAGGTGGCGCCCGAGGCCCGCAACTCGGCGCCGATGGCCTCGCCGACGCGCTCCTTGAGGCCTGGATCGAACGACGCGCCCCGGGCCATCGATACCGGAAACGTGGTGGACTCCCCGAGCACGCATCCCCGGGGGCCGTCCGCGAAGTTGAGCCCCGGGATGCCCAGGCGCTCGACGCGGGCCGCCGGCCATCCGTGAACGTGGTAGCCGCCGCCGGCCAGGTCGGCGACGCCGGGCCAGAACGGAGTGTCGCCGTCGAGGCAGCCCAGCTTCTCCTCCAGGGTCATCATCGCCACCAGAGCGTCGGCTTCGGCTCGGGCGTCGGCGCCCTGTGCCACCCGCTCGGCCGCTTCGTCAAATGCGCTCACGCCGAGAGGCTAAGCCCGCCCCTCCCCGGAACTGGCAGCGTGTCGATCATCGGGTTGATCCGACAGCAGCGCAGCCTGCGACGCAGGTAACTCCGATGGAATGGGACGCCCTGGACCTGTCTCCCGAAGCAGCGATCTGAGCAGGTCACCCTTTCAGGTCGCATACTTAGCAAGTATTATGTATTGTCATGTAACTACAACTAGACTTCAGAACAAGAATGATGCTATGATATCAGTCATGAGGACCATCATCACGATGCCTGACTACCTGCACGCTCAGGCTAAACAGCGGGCCGCAGAGCTCGGAATCAGCTTCGCGGAATTCGCCCGCCGCCTCTTCGAGAGGGAACTCAGCCCCCCCGCGCCGCAGGGCAATATCGAGTCCGTCTGCGGGATGGTGACAGGAACGCCGTTCGACATGGCCCGAGACGGCGATCAGATCATCGCCGAGGCCACCGACAGGCTGCTCACAGAGAGGCACGGCTAGAACGTGGACTACTCCTATGTCGATACGTCGGCCTGGGTGTCGCTGGCCGACAATGCGGAGGCGTCGCACGAACGCGTCGCGACCGCGCTGCGCGATCGCCGGGGCTGCCTGGTGACTAGCGACCATGTGCTGCACGAGACTTGGACGGTCATGCGCTTCCGCCACGGCTTCGATCCGGCCGAGCGGCTCGTCAACGAAATCCGCGGCGGAATCGCCAGAATCGAGGTGTCGGGCCTGGCCGACCTGGAGGTCGCCGCGGCCATTGGGGCAGCGTTCTCGGACCAGAGCTTCTCGCTCTCGGACCGGACCAGCTGGGCCGTCATGGAACGCCTCGGGATCCACGAAGCGGTCTCGCTCGACAACGACTTCCGCATCTACCGATTCGGCCCTGACCGCCGCCGCTTCTTCACCGTCTCACCCTGATCTCCGGCAGGTTCCGATGGGGCTGTCCGCGCTGGCGAGGGCCCAGCCCTCAGCATCGTTAGGCACAAGTATGGCTACATATAATGGCTACATGAGTGAGGAATCTGTGCCGCCACCCGCGCGGGCCATTGGCGTTAGGACCATCGGGGCGAGGGAGTTCAGGGACAACTGCCTCCAGGTGCTCCGGGACGTGAACGAGACGCGCGAGGAGGTCGTGGTGACGAGACACAAGGTGCCCATCGCTCGGATAAGCCCGCCTGAAGTTGAGTCATCCGCCCCCATCTTCGGGCGGTGCGCGCAAGAGTTGAAGATCCTCGGCGACATCACAGGTCCAGTGTTCGATCCTGAGGAGTTCGACATGGAAGCCCGGCCTGAGCGGGTCCTCGACCCCGAGGGTCATGACCGCCGTCGCTCCCGGTGATCCACCTCGACACGCACGTACTGATCCGGCTGCTCGCGGGCGATACCGCGCTGGGCGGTTCAATGGTTGACTTGTTGAGCGAGGCACTGGCCCGGTCCGAGCTGGCCGCGTCCGCCATCGTGTTCACCGAGGTGGCCCAGTTGCACCTCAAGGGTCGAGTGGACCTCGGCATGTCGCCTGAGCGGTGGCTGCAGGAGCGGGTGCGCGACGGGCTGCGGGTGGTGCCTCTCACTCCGGACATCGCCGTGCGCGCACCGATGTTGGAGACCACGGGATTCCACGGCGATCCGATCGACAGGCTCATCGCCGCATCGGCCATGCAGGGCGACCACACCCTCGTCACTGCTGACCGCAAGATCGTCGAGTGGGCCGATCGCACCCGGCTGCTGACCGTCGTCACCCCGTAGCCATGAATAGGCTCCGACTGTGACGGTGGTGGCAATAGACCACGTCCAGCTGGCTATGCCTGCGGGCGGCGAGGCGTCCGCGCAGGCGTTCTACGCGGGTCTGCTGGGTCTGCGGCGCGTGCCCAAGCCTCCCGATCTGGAGCGGCGAGGGGGCTGCTGGTTCGAGAACGAGAGCGTCAAGATCCACCTCGGTGTCGATGCCGACTTCCGCCCGGCCCGCAAGGCTCATCCCGCCCTTGTCGTGGAGGGCTTGGGGCTCCTCGTCGAGCGCCTGAGGGCGGCCGGCGCCGCGGTCCGTGACGACGAGCCGTTGGCGGCGCACGCCCGTGTATACGTCGATGATCCGTTCGGCAACCGCATCGAACTGCTTGAACCCCTCCGGCGGACGGCCTGAGGTGGCGATGCGTTCGCCAACCGGATCGAACTGCTGGGTTCCCCGTGAGAGAGACGGTGGCCGTTGTCGACACAGGAGGTGGCGCAGGGGCGTGCCCCCATCAGCGGAGCATGTCGGAGCCGATGTGGGCACTCGGATCTCGTCGGGGTCATCGCGCCACAGGATCAGCCAGTCCTCTCCCGAGCCGTGCACGGGGATGCCCCAGACGCCTTGGGCTGATAGCGGCGGGCGCGGACGCGTTGTTCGGCGGGGTTCGCTTCGAGCATCTCGAGAAGCTCTGTGATGCGATCGGCTCTGAGAGCACGACCGGGCGACGACCTGGCTTAGCGGAGAACGGTACCCCATCGCCATTCGGGCAGGATCGGGGGCAGGTCACGGTCGCCGGTATCAGGGGGAGGCGGTGATTCGCCGTCGTCGTCGGCCCAGCGTCGGCCGTACTGGTCCGGAAGCGCGCCCCAGCCCCAGGACACCGCGGGCATGCTCGGCTCGAGTCCGTAGACCTCCTCGGGGTCGACCCGCTTGTCGCCCACGGCGCACAGGTGCTGCCAGTCGTCTCCGAAGTCGAACGTGTAGGCGAACTGCTCGCCTGGGTGCAGCCTTGAGAGCTTGGCTGTGCTGATGTCGATACTGTCGTCGGATATGTCGAAGAACGGGTCCACATCGGCGATGGTCGTGGCATCGGCGAGCGTGAACCTGCTCAGGTGGGCATGGTCCCAGCGAGCGAATCCGTCGTTGATCGCCGTGGCGAGCGCCGCGAAGGTGTGGGAGCGTGAGGCGACGAAGATACGGCCCGGGCGCGGCCAGAATCGCAGTCCTCGCCCAGAGACGAGCTCAACCGTGATCGACAGCCAGGTTCGAGCCATCGGCCCATCATGGCAGACGTCCAGCCTCCCGCCTGCGACGCCCCCCGTGGAGCGCACTACTTGAGGGCGGGCCGATAGGTTGCGCCCAGAGAACGACCGCGACTGCGCGGTCGAATGCCCATCGGCCCGTAGGCGGGGAGACAACGGAGGCGCATGTGTCTGAGCCGGGTGTGAGTGTGAGGGTGCGGCCCAACGGTCCCTATGTGGTGTCGGGGTCGGTGCCGTTGCGGGTGAGGCGGCCGATCATGTCCGGGCACGGCGAGCCGCTGGCGTGGCGGGCCGAGGAGGTGAGCGACCGGGGACCGGCCTATGCGCTGTGCCGCTGCGGCGGGTCGGAGCGCAAGCCGTATTGCGACGGGTCCCATGCCGAGCGGGGTTTCGACGGCGCCGAGGCGGCGCCCACCGACACCTTCGAGCAGCGCTGCGCCAGCCTGGGCGGGGTCGGCATCGAAGTGACCGATGACCGGGCCATCTGCGTGCATGCGGGGTTCTGCGGCAACCGGGTGTCCAACATCTGGAAGATGGCCTCCGAGACCGGCGACACGGTCGTTCGGGGCCAGGTGATGGCCATGGTTGAGCGGTGCCCGTCGGGCGCGCTCACCTATGCGGTGGACGGAGCCACCGTCGAGCCGGCGCTGCCGGTGGAGATCGCAGTGATCCCCGACGGGCCGCTGTGGCTGACCGGGGGCATCCCGGTGGAGCGTTCCGACGGCGAGCCCTTCGAGACCCGCAACCGGGTGACGCTGTGCCGCTGCGGCCACTCGGCTGCCAAGCCCCTGTGCGACGGCTCCCACAAGGAGGTCGGCTTCACCGGCTGACCGGGACTCCGCTCCCCTAGCGGAAGTCGCGGCTGGGGAGGGTGGCTGGTAGGGACAGGGGGGCCAGGTGCTCGGCTATGACGTTGACCGCGCCCTCGTGGCGCTCCAGGCGGCCTCGGACCACCAGCGCCCTGGCGGTGAAGGCGGGCTTGCGGAATCGTGCCTGGCAGCCCTTCGACACGATCACGTTGATCAGGCCGGTCTCGTCCTCGAGGTTGATGAACATCGTGCCCCCGGCGGTGGCCGGGCGCTGGCGGTGCGACACCGTGCCGGCCACCTTCACTCGCTCGACCGGGTGGGTCAGCAGGTCTGCGGCCGCCACCACCCCCGCGGCGGCCAGCTCGGCCCGGTGGAAGCGGGTCGGGTGCCCGTCGGCGGACACGCCGGTGGCCCACAGGTCGGCCGCGGACTGCTCCTGGGCCGACATGGGCCGTAGCTGCGGCACCGTCGTTCCCGTGACCGCGCTGGGCAGGCGGTCGGCGCCCGACTGGGCCACCGCACCGGCCGTCCACAGGGCCTCGCGCCGGTCCAGGCCCAGCGAGTCGAACGCCCCGGCCGCGGCCAGCGCCTCCAGCGTCGGCAGATCCAATGGCGGCAGCCGTCCCGCCTGCTTGCGACCTCGTCCCGTGCGCCGCCGAGCGGTTGGCCGCTGCTGGCTGGTCGGTTGCTCGGCCGTTGCCGACAGCCGGCCGTTCATGGACTGTCCGGCTATCTGTGCCTGCCCGGCTGGTGCTTGCTGCTGGCCGTTTGTGGCCTGTCCGGCGGCCTCGGCTCGTCCCTCAACGATCCGGCGCTCCGACATGGCTCGCACCAGGTGCTCCATCGACTCGTACGGGGACTCGGTGGCTATGGCTGCGGCCAGCTCGGGGCCCACCCCCCGCACCGACGACAGGCCCAGGCGCATCGCTGTCCCTCCCGTCGAGGTCTCGCACGGCTCCAGCACGGCCGCATCGGCCGACAGGTTGATGTCGGGGCCGCGCACCACCACGCCGTGGCGTCGGGCGTCCTGGCACAGCGAGTGCGGCGAGTAGAAGCCCATCGGCTGGGCGTTCAGCAGCGCCGCGCAGAACGCAGCCGGATAGTGCAGCTTGATCCACGCCGAGGCGTACACCAGATAGGCGAACGACACCGAGTGGCTCTCGGGGAACCCGTAGTTGGCGAAGGCCACCATCTTGTGCCAGATCTGCTCGCCCACCTCCGCGCCGATGCCGCGGGTGGCCATCCCCGCGAAGAACCGGCCCCGCAGCCGCTGCATGCGCTCCACCGACCGCTTGGCCCCCATGGCCCGGCGCAGCTCGTCGGACTCCGCTGGCGTGAACCCGGCCGCGTCGATGGCCATCTGCATGAGCTGCTCCTGGAACAGCGGCACCCCCAGCGTCTTGGCCAGCGACCGCTCCAGCCGCGGATGCAGGTAGGTGACCGGCTCGGTGCCGTTGCGGCGCCGGATGTAGGGATGCACCGAGCCGCCCTGGATCGGCCCGGGCCGGATCAGCGCCACCTCCACCACCAGGTCGTAGAAGCAGCGGGGCCGCAGCCGGGGCAGGGTGGCCATCTGCGCCCTCGACTCCACCTGGAACACGCCCACCGAGTCGGCCTCGCACAGCATGTCGTACACGGCCGGGTCCTGGGGCAGCGCGGCCAGATCGATGCGCTCGCCGTGGGCCAGGGACACCAGGTCCACCGCGTAGTGCAGCGCCGAGAGCATCCCCAGCCCCAGCAGGTCGGACTTCACCAGACCCGCCGCGGCGCAGTCGTCCTTGTCCCACTGCAGCACCGACCGGTCGGCCATCGACGCCCACTCCACCGGGCACACCTCGGCGATGGGCCGGTCGCAGATCACCATCCCCCCCGAGTGGATGCCCAGATGCCGGGGCCCGCCCTCGGCCTCGGCCGCCAGGCCCAGCACGTCGGCACCGATGCTGCTGGCACCGATGCTGCTGGCACCGATGCTGTCGGCGTCATCGCCAGGCGGGGCCGTCGGCCCATGGCCTCTGGCGCCTGAGCGCCGGTCGGCGCGGCTGCCGTCGGTGTTGTGAGCGGCGGTGTTGGAGTTGTCGACCAGCTCGCCCAGGCCCCCGTAGCGGTCCAGCGACTTGGCCCAGGCGTCCTGGCGCTGCGGGGAGTGGCCCAGAGCCTTGGCCATGTCCCGCACCGCCGAGCGCCCCCGGTAGGCGATCACGTTGGCCACCTGGGCGGTGCGGTCCCGGCCGTAGCGCCCGTACACGTACTGGATCACCTCCTCGCGCCGGTCGCTCTCGATATCGATGTCGATGTCGGGCGGGCCGTCGCGCTCGGGCGACAGGAACCGCTCGAACAGCAGCCCCAGCGCGACGGAGTCCACGTTGGTGATGCCCAGCACGTAGCAGACCGCCGAGTTGGCGGCCGACCCCCGGCCCTGGCAGTAGATGTCGCGGCTGCGGCAGAACGATGTGATGTCCCACACCACCAGGAAGTAGCCCGGAAACCCGAGCTGCTCGATCATGTCCAGCTCGTGGCTGATCTGGCGCCAGGCGCCCGGTACCCGCTCAGCCTCCGGCGGCCCGTAGCGGGCCAGGGCACCCTCGGTGGTGAGACGGCGCAGGTAGGCAGCCTCATCGAGGCCGTCGGGGCACGGATAGGGCGGCAGTTCCGGAGCCACCAGCGACAGGCTGAACGCACACTCCAGACCCAGCCGGGCTGCGGCGTCGGTCGCGCCGGGGTATCGGGCGAAGCGGCGGGCCTGCTCGGCGCCGGAGCGCAGGTGCGCGCCGCCCCAGGCATCGAGCCAGCCGTCGTGGTCGTCGAGGCTGCGCCGGTCGCCGACCGCGGCCAGGGCGTCGGCCAGGCGCCGGTCGGCGGGCGCGGCGTAGCGCACCGCGTTGGCGCACACCGGCTGCACCCCCCGGCGCACCCCGAGCTCGGCCAGAGCATCGTTGCGATGGCCGTCCAGTGGGTCGCCATGGTCCCAGAGCTCCACGAACACGTTGCCGGCGCCGGCCGCGCCGATCAGCCGGTCGAGCTCGCGGGCCGCGGCCCTCGGTCCGTGCTCGACCAGCGCCGAGGGCACCGCGCCGCCGTGCGCCCCGGTGAGGATCGCCCACCGGTCTCGGTGAGAGGCCGCAGCCTCCAGGAACGCCTCGGTCGACAGCCGGGGCTGGCCCTTGCGCCCAGCCATGTGGGCCCGGCTGATCAGCGTCCCCAGCGCCGCGTACCCGGCCGCGTCGCGGGCCAGCACCACCGCCGACCGGCTCTGCTCGCGCCTGTCGGACGGAGGGATGGGGCCGGACCGGCGGGACGAGCCGGCCAGGTCGAGAGTGAGCTCAGCACCGAACACTGTGGGCAGGCCAGCCTCCTGAGCGGCCTCGGCGAACCGCACCACCCCGTAGAAGCCGTCCCGGTCGGTCAGGGCCAGAGCGTCGAGCCCGAGCCGGACGGCCTCGGCCACCAGCTCCTCCGGGTTCGACGAGCCGTCCATGAAGCTGAACCGCGAGCGCGCATGCAGCTCCGCATACCGCACCCGGGGCAACCCGGAGCCCCTATCGACTTGGCCGCTGGGGATACTCCTAACAATGTCGGTCCGATCGGAGGGCGCGCCGCTACAGGAGTCGCCCTGTTGGTTCCCGTTCGACCATGGCGACGCGTCCGCCCGGTCCGACAGGCGGCGCTCCAGCTCCCGCCAGGGGATGATCGGGTTGTCGAACCCCATCCCCGGACCCTAGTTGGACCGAACAGGTGTTCGCTAGTCTCCGAAGAAATATAGAAGTTTAGAATGTTTTAAGTTAAAATAATATATTTCCTATATATAGATGTATATTTCCTAATCTACAAGTTGAACGTAGGAGGGGCGACGTGACCGAGCTTGAGAGGGCTCAAGCGAAGATCGCGAAGTGGAGGACGAGTCAGACGGGAGTGCGCTTCTCGGATCTGGCGAAAGTGTGCCGCCTATACTTCGGAGAGCCCCGCCGGAAGGGCAGCCATCTGATCTACCGAACACCTTGGCGGAGAATGCCGATAGTGAACATCCAAGACTACGACGGGGAGGCGAAGCCCTACCAGGTGCGCCAAGTGTTGTTGGCGATCTACCTCAAGGAGGCTGAAGATGGATGACCCCAGCTACGAGTACCGGGCCTCTTGGTCGGACAATAGCGATGCCTGGGTGGGCCGGTGCGACGGCTTCTTGCTGGTCAGCCACCTAGCGCCCACTGAGGCCGAGGCCCTGGACGGCATTCGGGCCCTAGTGGCCGACATCGTGTCCGCCCTGCGGGCCAATGGCGAGCCGCTGCCCTCTCCAGTTCCCTGGGAGTGGCACGATGCGGCGCGGCTCGACAGTGCGACTGCTTGGAGCAGCTAGCAGCGGCCCTCGCACTCAGTCGTAGGTGGCCTCGCGCTGCCAGCGGCCGGCCTCCAGCACGCAAAGGTGGGCCGAGCTGTCGTCTAGGACCAGCTGGAAGCGGGCCTGGCGGCGGCGGGCAGACGGGCGCCACCAGCGCTCGTCAAGCGGCCACGGCCCGGCCCAGGAGACGACCGTTCGACGGCCGCCCTTCGAGTCCGTCACTTGCCACGGTGCCGCGCTCGCTTCGCCCCGTCCGCTGACAGTAACGGGGTCGCCCCCGCAGTCGGTGACCGTGATCGGCTCGGGCCTGTCCAGCACCACGGCGGGCTGAGGTGGCGGCAGCCGTCCCGGCCACGGAGCGTCAGCGGCCTCGGTTGCCTTGCCCGCCTTGACCTTCCTGGCCCTCGTGGCGGCGGTCCTGGTGGTCTTGGCCGACTTGCGTTCCCTGCCCTTCTTGCCCTTGCCCCCATTGACAGTGGCCGTTACATGCTCCTGGACAGGGCTGGCATCGATTTCGGCGGCGTGCAGCGGCACCCGGCGGCCGGTGTCGGCGGGGCGGCGCCCACCGGCCAGGCGGGGCACGGTCACCGCCTCGGCTCCCAGCAGTCCCTGCAACCGGGCCAGCGCCTTGGCGGCCCTCTCGTCGGCCTCGCTCCTCGCGCCCCACATCCCCAGTTGGCGGCCGTCGGCGGGAGCCACCACACAGGGCGTGATCCGAATGAACGTGACCGGGCCGGTGGGACGACGCTCAGGCGACCGGTACCAGCCCTCAAGCTGCCAGCGGACTCTGTCGACGATGTCCGCCGCGCTGAAGCGGAGCTCGTGGCGCCAGCGGCGGTTGCTGGCATGATCGCTGTCGGATTCTGCCTCGATGTCGATGCACACGCAGTCCAGGCCGTAGCGGGCCAGCCGGGCCACCATGTCGTCGGCCAGCGAGCGGGCCATGAACGCCACAGTCTCGATCCGGTCGGCGGGCGGATCGATCTCTGCCTCCACTGCGGAGTTGTCGGGGACGGCCTCAGCCTGCAGCGGGCGGTCGTCGAGCCCGCAGGCCAGACGGTGGGCCAGCAGCCCCGGCCAGCCGAAGCGCCCCAGCACATCGGCCTCGCTCAGCGCGGCCAGATCACCCAGCGTCTGGATGCCCAGCCGCCGCAGAACGTCGAGCAGCGCCTCCGTGCTGTTCTCGTCGGAGTGCAGCGGCGAGACCGGATCGGACAGGGAGATCAAGGGCAGGCCGGCCAAGAACTGCCGGCCCTGCTGGGGCGGCACCACCACCACGGCCGTGGAGACAGAATGCCCGGCACCGCTCCACCCGGCAGCGGATGTCTCAGCGCCGGGTGCCCGAGCGGTGGACGTTCCGGACGTCCGTGAAGCCGCTCGGGCGGCGAGACCGGCGGCAAAGAGGCCGTCGGCCACACCCACCCCGGCCCTCGACGCCGACGGAACAGCGTCGGTGACAGCCCGGGCTACTAGCTCAGCCAAAGCCCGCTCGCCGCCGAAGTAGCGCGACGGCCCTCTCGCCCCGAAGGCATGCAATCCGGGCTGCAGCGCCTCGGCCAGGGGAGTGAACTGCTCCAGTGCCGCGGCCACGAGTTCGCCGTCACGAGTGTCGGAGTTTCCGAGGTGCACTACCACCATCCGCGCGGGAGGCGTCTGGGGGTGCTCCATAGTCCCGGTCACCGGGCGCCCCCATCCGCACGGGAGGTACCGAGGCATTTGCTCCCATCGGTCCGGTCACCGGGTCGCCCCATCCGCATGGGGGGTGCCTGAGGTTGCGGAGGAGAAGGTACGGGCGCCATCGGCGTGTCGAGCGGGGGTCAGCCCGCTCGGCGTTCTTTGATATCTTCGAATCTGCTGCCGAAGGCGGAGGCCTGGCCGGGCTCTGCGCAGGCCACTTGACCATCCTCCGAGGGCAGCCACATCAGCATCCGACGGGGCCGGGACGCTGCGCCCCGGCCTCTGACGGTCACCTCGGCTTGACGGGCCAGCAGTCGCCCGTGACCGTCGTCGATACCCGTCCAGAGCGTCTGCTCGATCATCATGCGCAACTCGGGTTGGAGACCATTAGCGATGTCCCCGGAGATGTCGCCGCCGATGGCGCAGATCAGCGAGGTGCCGTGCTCGCGCATCCGAGCCAGCAGCCGCCGCGCCGTCGCGCCCGCCACCTGGATCGCAGGTCCCAGCAGCACGAGGTCGAAGCCGCCCACCACCGCGCCCAGTACGTCCGCCGTCAGACTCCCGTCCCAGCCGCCTCGGCCTCTGGCACCGGTCGGCAGGTCCACCAGCGCCCAGCGCCCCAAGTCGACACCCCTCTCGGCCAGCGAGGACACCCCCAGATCGGCCATCCCCACCGCGGCCACCCAGCTGCCTCGCCGGGAGGCCTCGGCCGCCAGCGCCACAGCCAGCGTCACCGAACCGTGGCCCCACACCGCGATGGCGGTGCCTCGCCGGATGCTGCCCTCTGGCAGAAGCGTCTCCAGCGTCTCCTCTACAGGAAGCCGCCGCTCATGAGCCGCCCCGGCGGGCGCGTCAAGCCGAGCCGGTAGTGCCCGCGCCGTCTCTGGAGCCGCCATCCGCCCATGATACAAACATATGTTCGCTTACGCCAGTGGAGATGCGATCAGACTCCGGCTCTGACCTCCGACAGCCAGTCGAGGATGGTTCGGACCAGCTCGTCGGAATGGCGGCGGTCGGTGAAGAGATGGTCGGCCCCGCCCACGGTGTGCAGGGTGGCCGTGCCGGCCTCGGCCAGGGCCTCGGTCTGGTCGCGGCCCACCACGGTGTCGGCCCCGGCCTGAACAACCAGCATGGGCCGCCCCAGTGAGGCCGCGGCTGCGGCCACGTCGTGACGGTGCAGGTCGTCGAGGAAGTCCCGTCCGACCCTCACCGGCTTGGGACCGATCCTCACCTCGCCCGAACCTTCGGAGCGGATCCGCTCCAGGGCGTCGGCAGAGAACAGGTGCTCCACATGGGCGACTGATGCCGGGGAGGCGACCGCCACCACCTGGGTGACGGTGTGCAGGCGGGACGCGGCCAGCACCGCGGCCGCACCGCCCAGGCTGTGGCCCACCAGCACGCAGGGTCCGGCCCCGTGCCGGATGAGCGCCACCGCGGCCGCGGTGATGTCGCTGACGTTGGTGGCCACGGTGGTGTCGGCCAGTTCGCCCCCGCTGTCGCCGAGGCCGGTGAAGTCGAAAGCCAGGGTCAGGTACCCGCCTGCAGCCAGGCCCTTGGCGATGCGGGTGGTGGTGAACAGGTCCTTCGAGCAGGTGAAGCAATGGCACAGCAGGGCCGCTCCCACGATCTCTGTGCCGGCCCCGGGCCGGTGCAGCAGCCCCGCGAGCCTCGCCCCCGCCCCACCCGAGAACTCGAACCGCTCAACCCTTGGTGCAGTTGTCATCGGCTCAGGCGCCTGAGGCGAAGGCTGCGGCTGCGTACAAACCACCTGCATCGAAAACATTCGCACGGGATAGGTTTCTGACTCGTGCGAGCCACCCTGCGGTCCGTGTTGCGCATTGTCCCGGCCCTTGCTATGTCGTTGCTTGTCGCCTGCTCAGGCAGCCAGAGTACTGACGGTCCGACCGCGGCCGACGATGTGCCGGTTGTGGATGAGCCGTCCGAGGATGCTGCGCCGTCCGGTGATCCAGCGAAGTCCGATGACGCCGCGCCCAGTGGTGACGCAGAGCCTGCGGATGAGGCAGAGGAGCCGGGCGACGACTCCTCGGCCCCGGAGGATGCGGCGCTGGAAGACGACGCCGCGCCGGCTGATGACGGGCAGGCCGCAGATGACACGGCCGTTGGCGACGACGCCTCACTTCCGGACACCTCGATTGTGGACCGCCTCAAGAGGAACGCCGAGCAGTTCGAGTACACCATCGGTACGCCCGGAGGCGCGCTCACGATCGCGACCATCTCCGAGCCGCTCACATTCAACCTGGCCATCTCCAACGACGCGTCGTCGTCGGACGTGCTGGGGTACCTCTTCGAGGGCCTCACCGAGACCTCCTGGCTGACCGACCGGGTGGAGCCCGCGCTGGCCGAGTCCTGGGAGCGCTCCGACGACGGCCTGACTTGGACCTTCCATCTGCGCCGGGACGTCACCTGGCACGACGGCGAGCCCTTCACCGCCCACGACGTGGACTTCACTTTCAACCGGATCATCTACAACGACGACATCCCCGCCAGCAGCCGCTCAACCTTCGAGTTCCCGTACCTGGACGACAATGGCGACTGGCAGGAGAGCCGTATGGACGTGGCCGTGATCGACGATCACACTGTCGAGTTCACCCTGCCGCTGCCGTTCGCTCCGTTCTTGCGCTCGATGGGCACGGCGATATACCCGCGGCACATCCTCGAGAAGCATGTCGACGACGGCACCTTCGTCGACACTTGGGGCATAGACACCGACCCGGCCGAGATCATCGGCACCGGGCCGTTCACCATCGAGAGCTACGAGCCCGGCGAGCGCGTGGTCATGACCCGCAACCCCGGCTACTGGCTGACCGACGATGAGGGAAACCGCCTGCCGTATCTCGACCGAGTCGTTCGCAACCTTGTGGAAGACTTGGACGCCGAGCTCGCCCGCTTCCTGGCGGGCGAGTCGGATGTCCATGGTGTCCTGGGAGAGGAGTACGCACAGCTCGAACCTCTACAGGACGAGGGCAACTTCACGATCCACCGGCGCGGACCCAACTTCGGCACTACCTTCCTCGCGTTCAACGTCAACCCCGGCGTCAGCCCCGACACCGGTCAGCCCTACGTCGCCGCCCGCAAGCTGGACTGGTTCGGCAACGTGCAGTTCCGCCAGGCCGTGGCCCACAGCGTCGACAAGGACGCCATCATCGAAGGCGTGCAGCACGGTCTCGGCTATCCGCAGTGGTCCTCCATAAGCCCTGCGGCCGGCGATTTCCACAACCCGGATGTCAGGACCTACCCCTACGACCTGGACAAGGCCAATGAGATCCTGGACAGCCTCGGCTGGACCGATACCGACGGCGACGGCATCCGCGAGGACTCCGGCGGCAATGCCATCGAGTTCAGCCTGGTGACCAACACCGGCAACAGCGTGCGACAGGAGGTCACTCGGATCATCCACCAGGGCATGGAGGCCATCGGGCTCAAGGTGGACTACCAGGCGATCGACTTCGGGGTGCTTGTCGATCAGCTGACGAGCACCTACGACTGGGAGACCATGGTCATAGGCTTCACCGGCGGCTCGGACCCCTACAGCGGGATCGGCCTCTGGCACAGCACCGGGGATCTGCACCTGTGGCACCCCAACCAGCCCGAGCCGGCCACCGACTGGGAGGCCGAGATTGACGAGCTGTACGTCATGGGAAGCCAGGACCTCGATCCTGTTGCGCGGGTGGAGCACTATCGCAAGGCCCAGGAGATCGTGGCTGAGAACGTGCCCCTCATCTTCACGTCGCAGGGCGAGCGGCTCACTGCCACCCGCAGCGTTCTTGGAAACTCGACTCCCACCCTGTACGCGCTCTGGGACATCCGCTACCTGTATCGAACCGACCAGTAGGCGACGGGGATCAGCCAGCCGGAAGGGTCCGTCTGCCGTCGCTGCTGGCCGCTGAAGCCGCTGAGGCCTACGGCGGCGCCTACAGTTCAGCCCATGTACGACCTGAAGATCAGCGGCGGGCTGCTGGTGGACGGCACCGGCGACCCGCCCCGGCCCGCCGACGTGGCCGTGGCGGGCGACACCATCGTGGCCGTCGGTGCCGACCTGCCCAGCGACGCCGCCCACACCATCGACGCCTCCGGCCAGATCGTCACCCCCGGCTTCGTGGACGTCCACACCCACTACGACGGCCAGGCCACCTGGGACGATCTGCTGGAGCCGAGTTCGGGCCATGGCGTTACCACCGTCGTCATGGGCAACTGCGGAGTGGGATTCGCGCCGGTGCGCCCGGGCACCGAGGAATGGCTGATCCAGCTCATGGAGGGCGTGGAGGACATCCCCGGCGCCGCCCTGTCCGAGGGCATGGCCTGGGGCTGGGAGTCCTTCGGCGACTACCTCGACGCCCTCGACGACCGTCGCTGGGCCATCGACGTGGGCACCCAGGTTCCCCACGGCGCGGTGCGGGCCTACGTGATGGGCGAGCGCGGCGCCCGCAACGAGCCCGCCGGCCCCGACGAGATCGCTCGCATGGAACGCATCGTGGCCGACGCCGTGGCTGCGGGCGCTCTGGGCGTGTCGACATCGCGCACCCTCGCCCACCGGGCCATGGACGGCGAACCGGTGCCGGGAACGTTCGCAGCCGAAGACGAGCTGTTCGGGCTGGGGCGCGGCCTGCGAGACGGCGGGGGAGGTGTGTTCGAGCTGGCTCCCGTCGGATCGGCCGGTGAGGACATCGTCAAGCCCCGCTCCGAAGTCGAGTGGATGCGGCGCCTGTCGGCGGAGACGGGCCAGCCGGTGAGCTTCGCGCTGCTGCAGGTGCCCGCTGCGCCCGACCTGTGGCGCGAGCTGATGGATGTGTCCCTGCGAGCTGCAGAGGAGGGAGCCGAGTTGTATCCCCAGGTGGCGGGCCGCCCGTTCGGCCTGCTGGTGGGTTGGCAGACCAGCCATCCCTTCGTCCTGCGCCCCACCTACCGGTCGGTCGAGCACCTGCCTATCGACGAGCGCATCGAGCGCCTGCGCGACCCGGCCGTGCGGGCCGCCATCTGTTCGGAGCCCGACGGCGAGCGCCGGGGCGGCATGCAGGAGGGCGTGGGCGCCCTCGTCGCCAAGATGCTCGACCAGCTCTACGTGCTGGGCTCCCCGCCCGACTACGAGCCGACGCCCGACCGCTCCATCTCGGCGGTCGCAGCCGCGGCTGGAGTCGATCCCGCCGAGGCCGCCTACGACGCCTTCTGCGCCGAGGACGGCCGGGCCCTGCTGATGGTCCCACTCTTCAACTATGTGGATGGCAACCACGACGCGATCCGGGAGCAGTTGACCCACTCCCGGGCGGTGATGGGGCTGTCCGACGGTGGAGCCCACTGTGGGCTGATCTGCGACGCGTCGATGCCCACCACCATGATCAGCCACTGGACCCGGGACCGCCACCGGGGCGAGCGACTGCCGCTGGAGTGGGTGGTGCGCAAGCAGACCCACGACACCGCCGCGCTGTTCGGCCTCAATGACCGCGGCGTGGTGGCGCCGGGCAAGCGGGCCGATCTCAACGTGATCGACCACGGCGCCATCAAGCTGCGCACGCCCCGCCTCGTCCACGACCTGCCTGCCGGGGGGCGGCGCCTTCTGCAGCACGCCGACGGCTACACCGCCACCGTCGTCGCCGGGGTGCAGACCCGCAACCGCGGCGCTGACACGGGCGCCCGGCCCGGCCGGGTGGTGCGGGGTCGCCGCGCCGCCTGAGCGGGTCACGACGGCCGGTTCGGGCCGCTCCAGCGAAATCGGTGCGACTATTGGGCCCATAGGGTCGAAGACCGCCATCAATTTCGACCGGGGTCAATGACGGCCCGCGAAGGGAGAGCTGCCATGGGCTGCTGCGACGGGCGAGTAGTGATCGTCACCGGAGCGGGGCGGGGTCTGGGACGGGCCCACGCCCTGACATTCGCGGCCGAGGGCGCCCATGTACTGGTCAACGACCTTGGTGCCGAAGGCGACGGCTCGCAGCCCGGCTCGGGCGACGCCGCAACCGCAGTGGTGGAGCAGATCGTCGCCGCGGGCGGCTCAGCCGCCGTCAACCATGCCGACGTGGCCGACTGGGAGCAGGCTGGAGCCATGGTGGCCCAGGCCATCGACACCTGGGGCCGCCTGGACACGCTGGTGTGCAACGCCGGGTTCCTGCGCGACCGGATGCTGGTCAACATGACCGAGCAGGAGTGGGACGCGGTGGTGCGGGTGCATCTCAAGGGCCACTTCGCACCGGCCCGCCACGCGGTGGCCCATTGGCGGGAGCGCCAGAAGGCCTCCGGCGAGGCTCCGGACGCCAGGATCGTCAACACGTCATCGGGAGCGGGCCTGATGGGATCCATCGGCCAAGGCAACTACGTTGCGGCCAAGGCCGCCATCGCGTCGCTGACGATCCAGCAGGCCGCCGAGTGGGGCCGCTACGGGGTGCTCGCCAATGCCATCGCTCCCGACGCCCGCACCCGGATGACGGCGGTGATCCCCGGCTATCCCGAGCGGCCCGCTGACGGCTGGGATTCCAAGGCTGCTGAGAACGTCTCCCCGCTCGTGGTTTGGCTCGGCAGCGCGGCGTGCGACGTCACCGGCAGGGTGTTCGAGTGCACCGCGGGCCAGCTCAACGTGTGCGACGGATGGCAGCACGGACCGGTCGTGTCGGTGGGGGAGCGGCTGATGACGGTGGCTGAGGCGGGCGACTTGGTGCGCCAGTCGATAGCGGCTGAGCAGCCTCCAGCACCGGTGTATGGCACCCGTTAAGGAACACTCAAGACAGCCGTTCCGAAATATTCAGAAAAAATCGTGACAAGAATGTGACAAACCCGTGACGATGGTGTAACCTAACCGTTAGGAACCGGGTCTGAAGAATAGGATTCGCCAGAACCGGGTCCACAATCCCCCCCTCCAGGGACCGTGCGGAGCCCGCCAGCCTGAGGCTGGCGGGCTCCGGCGCGTTATACGCTCCGGACCATGAGCGACCCGATCTACGACGTTCGAACCTTCTGGGAGCTTCTCGGGCAGAGGGCGGCCGCGACCGGCGACCGGATGATGCTGGTCGACGAGGCAGGCCGGTCTCTGACCTTCGCGGAGTTCAAGGACCGGGCTGAGAGAGTGGCTGCCGGCTTGCAGGCCATGGGCGTTGGACCCGGCACCCCGGTCACCTGGGTGCTGCCGACCCGCATCGAGACGGTGCTGTTGAGCTTCGCCCTCAGCCGGCTGGGAGCGGTCCAGAACCCCATCATCCACATCTACCGCCATCGCGAGGTCGGCTTCTGCATCCAGCAGACGAGAGCCGAGATGGTGGTGCATCCCGGAGTGTGGGGCGGGTTCGACTACGGGGCCATGGTCGATGAGGTCACCGCCGGGCTCGGCCACGAGCCGCGAGTGACGGTCGGCTACGACAACCTGCCCGAAGGCGACCCGGCCGCCCTTCCGCCGCCCCCCTCCGATGCGGACGCCGACGCGGTGCGGTGGCTGTACTACACGTCGGGGACCACCTCCGACCCCAAGGGCGTGAAGCACACGGACGCCTCGCTCATCGCCGGCGGCATCGGGCTGGCCCGGGCCCTGGATATGAGCGGCGACGATGTGGGCTCCATCGCCTTCCCCTACGCCCACATCGGCGGTCCCGATTACATGGTCACGATGCTCGCTGCCGGGTTCGGAGCGGTGCTCATCGAGCGCTTCGACCCGTCTGCGGCGGTGCTTGCCTACTCCCGTCACGGCGTGACCATGGCCGGCGGGTCGACGGTCTTCTACCAAATGTTCCTCGAAGAGGACCGCAAGTCCCGCGAGACCGGCGGCCGCCCGGCCCTGCCGGCCCTGCGGGTTCTGTCGGGCGGCGGCGCCCCCAAGCCGCCAGAGATCTATTTCAGGGTGAAGGAGCAGATGGGCGTGCCCGTGGCCCACGGGTACGGCATGACCGAGTGCCCGATGATCTCGCAGGGCTCGCCCCGCGACAGCGACGACCAACTCGCGCACACCGACGGGCGCCCGGTCCACGGCTGCGAGGTGTCGATCGTGGCGATGGCCGCCGACGGCGGGGAGGCGCCCGCCCCGGCCGGAGTGCAGGGCGAGGTGCGGGTGCGGGGGCCGATGCTGTTCGCGGGCTACACCGACCCCGGCCTCGACGAGCACGCCTTCGATGCTCGGGGACGGTTCCGCACGGGCGACCTGGGAGTGCTGTGGGCTGACGGGCACCTGACCCTCACTGGGCGGGTGAAGGACATCATCATCCGCAAGGGCGAGAACATCTCCGCCAAGGAGATCGAGGATGTGCTCTATGCCCACCACAAGGTGGCGGCGGCGGCGGTCATCGGCCTGTCCGACCGGAGACGGGGCGAGAGGGTCTGCGCGGTGGTCGAGACGGCGCCCGGCTCCGACGACCTGACCTTCGATGAGATGGTCGAGGCCTGCGTCGCGGCCGGTCTGGCCCGTCAGAAGGTTCCCGAGCAGCTAGAGATACATCCCGCCCCGCTGCCTCGCAATGCCACCCTCAAGATCCTCAAGCACAAGCTGCGAGAGGTCTACGAGGCCAGACGAGCGGCCTACTTGACCAGACGAGAGGTCTACGAAGCCCGACAAGAAGAGGATTGAGGTAAGGCCAATGGCTGACTTCACCATCTATCACAACAAGCATTGAAACTCCTCCAAGAATGCCGTGGCGGTCGCCACGGCCGCCGGAGTCGACTGCGATGTGGTGCTCTACATGTCCGAGCGCCCCGACCGCGACACGCTCGAGGGGATCGTCGAGCGGCTTGAGGATCCAGTGGAGAACCTGGTCCGCAAGGACTCGCAGTTCTCCAAGCTCGGGCTCGATCCCGACGACTATGTGGCTAATCCCGACGCGGTGGTGGAGGTGCTGCTGAAGTATCCGAGGCTCATGCAGCGCCCGGTGCTGGTTCGGGGCGGCCGGGCCATCATCGGGCGACCCCTCGGCGACGCCAAGGCCAAGGACCGCCTGGCCGCGTTCCTGGCCTGATCCCGCCCGACGCCGGTGCGGTTCGCTACCGTGGGCGCCGAAAACTCCGTCAACCGACCCCAAGGGAGAGACGATGCGCATCGTCGTGGACTTCGACCTGTGCGAGAGCAACGCCGTCTGCATGCAGATCGCGCCCGACATCTTCGAGGTGCGAGACGACGACTTCCTCTACATCCTCAACGAGACGCCCGGCGAGGCCGATCGGTCCCGGGTGGAGGAGTGCGTGCAGCGTTGCCCCAAGCAGGCCATCTCCATCGCGGAGGACTGACGGGCCGGGGCGAGCCGACGCATAGGGCCGGCGAGCCGGCGCCCATGGTCAGGCGAAGATGACTCCAGCCCTGCGCGCCGTCACCATCGTCGGGGCTTCGCTGGCCGGGCTGAACGCCGCCGAGGCCCTGCGCCGCGACGGCTTCGACGGGCCGGTCACCCTCATAGGCGCCGAGAGCCGCCTGCCCTATGACCGCCCTCCGCTGTCCAAGCAGGTACTGGCCGGAGACTGGGAGCCCGAGCGGGCCGCGCTCACCGACTCCGAAGAGCTAGCGGAGGACGAGATCGAAGCCCGCCTGGGTCTGCGGGCTACCGCCCTCGACCTGCACGCTCGCGAGCTGACCCTCCACACCGGCGAGACCGTCGCGTTCGACGGGCTCGTGATCGCCACCGGGGCCCGCTGCCGCACGATGCCGGGAACCGAGGGGCTCGGCGGCGTCCACGTGCTGCGGTCGCTGGACGACTGCCTGGCCCTTCGGGCCGACCTCGAGGCGATGCCGCAGCGTGTGGTGGTGGTCGGCGCGGGCTTCATCGGGGCCGAGGTGGCCGCGACCGCCCGCGGCCGGGGCCTGGAGGTCACAGTGGTGGAGGCGCTGCCCACCCCGCTGAGCCGGGTGCTGGGCGACGAGATGGGCCGGGTGTGCGCCGAGGTCCACCGCGACCACGGCGTCGACCTGCGCACCTCCGTCGGCGTGGACCGCATCGAGGGCGACCGCCGCGTGGAGCGGGTGGTCCTGACGGACGGTTCGCTCATCGACGCCGACGTGGTGGTCGTAGGTATCGGCGTGGTCCCCAACACCGAATGGTTGGACGGCTCGGGGCTGCAAGTGGGCGACGGCGTGCTCTGCGACTCCTCGTGCCTGGCCGCCGAGCGGGTGACCGCCGCCGGCGACGTGGCCCGCTGGCCCAACCAGCTGTTCGGCGAGACGATGCGGGTGGAGCACTGGGACAACGCCGCCGCCCAGGGCGCCCACGCGGCCCGGCGCCTGCTCAACCCCGAGACGGGGCCGTTCACGCCGGTGCCGTGGTTCTGGAGCGACCAGTACGATCGCAAGATCCAGCTGGCCGGCCGGGTTCGGCCCGACGACGAGGTCCGGGTGGTGAACGGCTCGGTCGAGGAGCGGCGTTTCGCGGCGATCTACGGCCGGGCCGGGCGCATCATGGGCGTGCTCGGCTTCAACCGTCCCCGCCACGTGATGCGCTACCGGGCCCTGATCGAGCAGGGAGCCAGCTTCGACGAGGCTCTCGCCGCTGAGTTCTGAAAACCAACGACGGCGGGTAGCCTGTTCTGGTTCCGCCGTCGGCGGGACGGTCGTGCGCAGCACGCAGGCTGCCGGTCTCGCACAGCGGGCCATGCAGCAGGGTCCGATACCCAACCGGAGAAGACATGCAAACCAGCCTTCCCCCCAAGGCCGAGACCATCGCCTCGATGGGTCAGGCTTTCGGGCTAGCCGACAATGACACCGGTTCTCCCGAAATCCAGATCGCATTGTTGTCCGCCCGCATCAACCACCTCACCGAGCATCTGAGGGTCCACAAGAAGGACCACCACAGCCGGAGGGGCCTGCTGATGCTGGTGGGCCAGCGCAGGAGGCTGCTCGACTACGTCCAGAAGAACGACGTCGAGCGCTACCGGGCAATCATCGCCCATCTCGGTCTGCGACGCTGAGCACGACGGGGCGGCCAGCGCGTCGCCCTCCGGCTGATTGCGCCCATCGCGGCGCCGATGAGCTGGCGACGAACCCAGTGACAATCAACAAGCGGTGCGACCGCTCCGGTGCCAGTCGCATCGGCCTCGCCCCCGGATCGCCGGGTGGGACCGATACGACTGGGAACTGGCGGGGTTGTGCCCAGATCGGGCCCCGATGGGGTCCGCTAGGAGTAGATCCATGGCTGAAGCCATTTCCGTAAGTGGCGCGTTCACGCGCGCCGAAGGCAAGGACGCCACCTTCGAGACGGGCCTTCTGGCCCCGCTCGCGGGCGGCGCCGTCACCGTCCAAATGGGCGACACCGTCGTGCTCGTGACCGCCACGGGCGCCAAGACGCCCCGAGAGAACGCCGACTTCTTCCCGCTCACCGTCGATGTGGAGGAGCGCATGTATGCGGCCGGGCGCATCCCCGGCTCGTTCTTCCGGCGCGAGGCCCGCGCCGGGGAGCGGGCCATCTTGACCTGCCGGCTAATCGACCGCCCGCTGCGTCCCAGCTTCCCCGCCGGGTACCGCAACGAGGTGCACGTGGTGGCCACCATCCTCGGCGCCGACCAGTCCAACCCCTACGACGTCGTCGCGCTCAACGCGGCGTCGCTGGCTCTGAGCATCTCGCCCGTCCCGTTCGACGGCCCCATCGGCGCGGTGCGCGTGGCGTGGTCGTCCGAAGGCGAGTGGATCCCGTTCCCGACCTATGAGGAGGGCGACGAGTCGGCCTTCGAGATGGTCGTCGCCGGCCGGCTGGCGGGCGACGACGTGGCCGTGATGATGGTGGAGGCCGGAGGGACGGCTGCCGGCTGGCAGTTGTACCAGGACGGTACGCCGAAGGTCGACGAGGACGTGCTCGCCGGCGGCCTCGAGGCGGCCAAGACCTGGATCCGCGAGATGATCGAGCTCCAACAGCAGCTCATCGACGCCGTCGGCCCGGTCACCAAGATGCAGCCGCCGCTGGTTGTCGACCACAGCGATGAGATCCTCGACGCCGTGCGCGACGGGGCGCTCGACCGCATCGCCGCGGTGCAGACAATCGCGGACAAGGCCGAGCGCCAGGAGGCCGAGGCCGCGCTGACCGCGGAGATCGCCGCCGAGATGCAGGCCCGCTTCGGCGAAGACCCCGCAGTGGCCAAGCAGGTCAAGAGCGCAGTGCGCTCCGTCACCAAGGAGGTGGTGCGCAAGCGCATCGTCACCGAGGGCGTCCGTGTCGACGGCCGGGCCACCAACCAGCTGCGCCCGCTCATGAGCCGGGTCGGGGTGATCCCCACCGCCCACGGCTCCGGACTCTTCCAGCGCGGCGACACCCAGGTGCTCAACTTCACCACACTGGGCATCGGCCGCAGCGACATGATGATCGACGACCTGTCGCCCACCGACAAGAAGCGCTACTTCCACCACTACAACTTCCCGCCGTTCTGCACCGGCGAGACCGGCTTCATGCGAGGGCCCAAGCGGCGCGAGATCGGCCACGGGGCGCTCGCCGAGCGGGCCGTGTTCGCGGTGATGCCCGGCTTTGACGAGTGGCCCTACACGGTGCGCACCGTCTCGGAGGTGATGGCCTCCAACGGGTCGAGCTCGATGGCGTCGGTGTGCGGGTCCACGCTGTCGCTGATGGACGCTGGCGTGCCGATCAAGGCGCCGGTGGCCGGCGTGGCCATGGGCCTCGTCCATGCCGACGACGCCTGGGTCACCCTCACCGACATCCTCGGCGCGGAGGACGCGTTCGGTGATATGGACTTCAAGGTCGCCGGTACCACAGACTTCATTACCGCGCTGCAGCTCGACACCAAGATCGCGGGCATCCCGGCATCGGTGCTGGCCGACGCGCTGCGCCAGGCCCGCGAGGCTCGCCTGGACATCCTCGACGTGATGGCGGAGACCATCATGGAGCCGCGGCCCGAGGTGCGCGACACGGCTCCGAAGATCACCACCTTCGAGATCCCGGTCGACAAGATCGGCGAGGTCATCGGGCCCAAGGGCAAGGTGATCAACGCCATCCAGTCCGAGACCGGGGCCGACATCAGCGTGGACGACGACGGCGCGGTCGGGATCGTGGCCATCGCGTCCACGGACGGGGGCGCGGTCCTGGAGGCCGAGCGCCAGATCAAGCTCATACTGGACCCGCCCACGGCCGACGTGGGTGCCACCTACCGGGGCCGAGTGGTGAACATCACCAAGTTCGGGGCCTTCGTGAACATCCTTCCCGGCCGCGACGGGCTGGTGCACATCTCCAAGCTGGGAGGCGGCAGGCGCATCGACAGGGTCGAGGACGTGCTGGAGCTCGGCGAGGAGATCGAGGTGATCGTCGAGGACGTCGACCCCAACGGGAAGATCTCGCTGCTTCCCAAGACCGACGACTCCGACGATGCCCCGCGCCCGCCGCGCCGGCGGGAGTCCGATCGAGGCGGCTCCGACGGCAGAGGCCGCAGGGACTTCGACCGGGGCGAGCCGCGACGGGACTCCTACAGCGGCGATGCGGACCGCGGCTCCGACGGGCGCGACCGTGACCGCAACATGGACCGCGGCGGCGGGACCAGCTCTGGCCGCGACGGGCGGGGTGAGCGCGAGCCGCGCCGCGACGGGCGGGACAGCTCCCGAGCCCGGCCACCGGCACCGGTGTCCAACGCCAAGGTGGTCTCTTTCGAGGATTCCTTCGACTCGGACCTGCAGAGCGAGTTCGGCGATCTTGGTCCAGATCAGCGGGCTCGCCGCGGCGGGCGCCGCGGCGGCCCCCGCAGTCCGCGCTGACGATGATCAGGGTCGGCGTGTGCGGCGCCACGGGGCGCATGGGCGCTGAGGCCTGCAGGACTATCGAATCCGATCCGGAGACCGAGCTGGTGGCCGCCATCGGCTCGGCCGGATCGATTCGAGAGTTCGTCGATGCGGGTGCTGAGGTGGTGGTCGACTTCACCGTGGCCGAGGCGGTCCGGGCCAACATGCCTCACGTCGCCGCGGCAGGCATGCATGCCGTGATCGGCACGTCGGGACTGGGCGACCGCGACACCGACGCCCTGCGGGACGCCTTCGTGCGCAGCCACTGCATCGTCGCGCCCAACTTCGCGGTCGGCGCCGTGCTGATGACCCGCTTCGCGGCTCTGGCCGCGCCGTACTTCGACACCGCCGAGGTGATCGAGCTTCACCACGACCGCAAAGTCGACGCCCCCTCGGGGACGGCATTGGCGACCGCCGAGGCGATGGCCGCGGCGTCCGGCGACTGGGCGCCGGACCCGACGGTGAGCGAGGGCTTGCCCGGCGCCCGCGGCGGCCGCGGCCCCGGCGGCATCCGGGTGCACTCGGTGCGCCTGAAGGGCCTGGTCGCCCATCAGGAGGTGCTGCTCGGCGGCCCCGGCGAGACCCTGACCATCCGTCACGACACCGTCGACCGGTCGGCGTTCATGCCCGGCATGCTTCTGGCAACCAAGCGAGTGGTGTCGCTGGGCGTGGGCGTGACGGTCGGCCTCGGCGAGGTGTTGGGCTTCTGAGGCCACGAGGCCGAGCGGGTAGGCAGCACACCGTGAGGAATTCGCGATGCGCTGAGCGAGGCCGTGGCCCGAGCGGCCCGTGAGCGCAGCGAACAAGAGCGGGCAACATCACGTTGCACCGCGAGGCGCTTCCACCTCCCCGCGCTGTCCCTAAGACGGGGCCTCTGAGTGCGCCTGCTGGGATCGCCGGGATGGGTGGCCTCGCACCTGTTCGTCGCGGCGATGGTGGTGCTCATGGTCAACCTGGGGTTCTGGCAACTTCGGCGCCTCGACCAGCGCCAGGCCGACAACGCCGCCATCGCCTCGTCGATGTCCCAAACCCCGGTCGACATCGCCGAGCACCTCGACGGGAGCGGACGGGTTCCCGAATACACGGCGGTCAGCGCGACGGGCACCTACCGGGCCGACTCCGAGGTGCGCATCGGCAATCGCAGCAGCGGCGGCCAGCCCGGATATTGGCTGGCGACGCCGCTGGAGCTGCACGACGGCCGCGACGTCGCGGTAGTGAGGGGATGGATACCCCGGCGGGCCGTGGTGGGACTGGACGACCGCAGCGCGGCGCCGCCGTCCGGCTCGGTCACCGTAGTCGGGCTGGCCTTCGGCAGCGTCGGCGGGGGCAGGGCCGCGGTAACCGACCCGGGAGAGACGCCCGAGATCTCGCGCATGGACTTGGACCGCTTCATAGAAGTCTCCGGCGTCGAGGTGCAGGACGCCTGGATCAGGCTGATGACTCAGACTCCCCGGCAACCCGAGGGGCTGCCGGTGCCGGTGCCCGATCCCGATCTGAGCGATGGACCGCACCTGTCTTACGCCTTCCAGTGGTTCTTCTTCTCGGCCGGAGCGGTGGTCGTGTATGGCCTGATCCTGCGCCGGGCCGCCACGGGCCGCGAAGAAGCTGCCGAGACCGCGTAAAGTTGTTGGCCATGGCCCGGTTCGGACGAGTGCTCACCGCTATGGTCACGCCCTTCACCGAGGAGGGGACGCTGGATCTCGACGGCGCCGCCCGGCTGGCCCAGTGGCTCGTCGCCCACGGCAACGAGGGCCTCGTCGTGGCCGGCACGACCGGAGAGAGCCCCACCCTCACCCACGCTGAGCAGGCCGACCTGGTGGCCGCGGTAGTGGCCGCGGTCGACGTTCCGGTGGTGGCGGGGGCCGGGAGCAACGACACCCGCGCCGCCATCGACCTCACTGAGCGCTGCACGGAGGCCGGCGCGGCCGGGATCCTGCACGTCGCCGGCTACTACAACCGCCCGTCGCAGGCCGGGCTCGACAGGCACTTCCGCCACTGCGCGGACGCCACCGACCTCCCGGTGATCATCTACGACATACCGGGGCGGACCGGGCGCAAGGTCGCCACCGAGACCTTGGCCCGGCTGGCCCACGAGGTGCCCAACATCGCCGGGCTCAAGGACGCGGCCGGTTCTCCCGCGGAGACGGCCCGCCTGCTGGAGATGGCCCCCGACGGCTTCGAGGTGTACTCCGGCGACGACTCGCTAACCCTGCCTCTGCTGGCGATCGGGGCGGTCGGAGTGATCGGCGTGGCCACGCACTGGGCGGGCCGGGAGATGGCGGCCATGTTCGACGCCTTCGAGAGCGGCCGGGTGGCCGAGGCGGCCGCCGTCAACCGCCGGCTGCTCGACTCCTACGACTTCGAGACCGGCGACGACGCCCCCAACCCGGTGCCCACCAAGTGCATGATGCGGGTGCTGGGACTGCCCGCGGGTCCGTGCCGCCTGCCCATGGGACCCGAGCCGTCCGGACTCGAGGACCGGGCCAGGGAGGTGCTCGCCGCGCTGCGCGACATCGCGGCGGGGACTGAGGAGTCCCCGGAGCCGGTGACCGAGATCCTCACGGAGCCCCGAGCCGGGGTGCCTGTGGAACCTGCGCCTGACGGATCAGGCTGACCTCTCGCCGTGGCCGCACCGGTTGCCGTCACCTTCTTGGGCGGCCTGGGAGAGATCGGGCGTAACTGCGCGGTCATCGAGACCCGAGGGCGCAGAGTGCTGCTCGACTGCGGCCGAATGTTCGCGGGCGACGACCTTCCCGGCGTCGACTCGGTGCTGCCCGACTTCGAATGGTTGCTGGCCAGCGGGGGAGTGGAGGCCTGCGTCGCCACCCACGCCCACGAGGACCACATCGGCGCCCTGCCTTACCTGCTTGAGCGTCTGTCGTTCCCGGTGTACGGGTCGGCGTTCACCCTCGGTCTGGTGCGGCACAAGCTGGCCGAGGCGGGCCTGCTCGACCGGGCCGAGCTCCGCGAGGTTCGCGACGGGGACCGCTTCAGCGCCGGGCCGTTCGAGTGCGAGGCCATGCCGGTCACCCACTCGGTGCCCGGCGGCTTCATCACCGCCTTCTCCACGCCTCAGGGGCTGATCCTGCACTCCAGCGACTTCAAGCTCGACCTCACGCCCGTGGACGGCAGGCGGACGGCTCTGTCCCGCATCGGTTCTCTCGCCGGCGATCCGGGGGTGCGGCTGCTGCTGGCCGACTCCACCAACGCGGACGCCCCCGGGTCGAGCCGGTCGGAGCGGGACGTGGGCGACGTGCTGCACGACACGATCGCCCGCCAGGAGGGACGCAGGGTGATCGTCGGTGCCTTCGCCAGCCACATCCACCGCATCGAGCAAGTGATGGACGCGGCGGTCGCCGCGGGGCGCACCGTGGCCACGCTGGGCCTGTCGATGCAGCGCAACGTGGGCCTGGCCCGCGAGCTGGGGCTGCTGCGGGTCCCCGATCACGCCCTGCGCGACATCACCGACCTCGAGAGGCTCGATCCGGCCCGGGTGCTGATCGTGTGCACCGGGTCCCAGGGAGAGCCCCGGGCCGCGCTCACCCAGATGGCGGAGGGCACCAGCAAGTGGGTGGACATCGGCGACCGCGACACGGTGATATTCAGCTCGCACCCGATCCCGGGCAACGAGGCCGCGATCGTGACGGTGCGCAACGGGCTGGCCCGGCGCGGGGCCCGGGTGCTGCACACCGGCAATCTGGACGTGCACACCTCGGGCCACGGCAAGCAGCAAGAACTGAGGGTGCTGCACTCAGCCGCGTCGCCGGAGTGGTTCGTGCCGGTGCACGGCGAGTACGAGCACCTGGTGGCCCACGCCCGGCTGGCCACCGAGATGGGCATGGCCTCCGAGCGGGTCGTGCTGTGCTGTGACGGCGACCGGGTCGAGCTGACCGACGACGGCGTGCGGCTGGTCGGATCGGTGGGGGGAGATCATCTCTACGTGGACGGGTCGGTCGGCGACTTGGGATCCACGGTGCTCGGTGAGCGGCGGAAGCTGGGCGCGGACGGCTTCGTCATCGTGTTCATGGACCTCGACCTGGAGCGCGGCGCCGTGGTCCGCGGCCCGGATGTGATGTCGCGGGGATGGGTGGAGCAGCCGGCCCTGCTGGCGCACGAGACCGCCGTCGCCGACGCCGTCGAAGCCAAAGTCCGGGATGCGCTCGCCGACGGCCGTCACGACCTCAAAGCCCTCGAAGAACTGGTGCTGCGAACGGCCCGGCGCACGTCCCGGGAGCGCACCCGCCGCCGGCCCGTGATCGTCCCGATGGTGTACGTGTACTAGATCGATCCACCGGTGCCGGGCGCTCGGGCAGGGTTCGCAAGGCTGTCGGGCGTCACTGGTAGCGTCACGCTTCATGGCGACTAAGGGAGCCAAGCCGGCTGATCGCGCCTCGGGCGCGTCCAAGCCGGACAAGCGGGGCGCGCGGCGAGGGTCGGCCGCGGTCGGCTCGGTGGTGCGCCGCCACCGCCAAGACATCTGGGGCCTGGCCTCTATCGTGGCCGGACTGCTTGTGGCCGGCAGCGTCTGGTTCTCGGCGGCCGGGCGGGTGGGCGAGCAGGTCGATCAGGGCCTCGCCGCCGGGTTCGGCCTGGTGCGCGCCGCCCTGCCCATCGGGCTGGCCGCGGTGGGGGCGGCCGCGCTGTGGGGCGGACGTCGTAGCGAACCCGCGGACCGGGCCGCAGATGGCGATGACGCCACGGGGGACGCTCCGGGCGTCGGTGCCGCGCCGGTCGAGGGATCCGACGCCGGTGCCAGGATGGTGTTGGGCGGCGTGCTGCTGGTGGTCTCGTCAACGGGGTTGCTGCATCTGGCCAGGGGCCGTCCAGGGTTGGGCGACGGCCTCGATGAGTTCGGCGCCGCGGGCGGTGCTCTGGGAGTTGGGATTGGGGGCTTCCTGCACGCCTGGACCGCCCTGTGGGGCTCGGTTCTGCTGCTCATCTTCATCGGGCTGATCGGCCTGATCGTGGTAACCCGACTGTCGGTTCGGTCGGTCGCCGCGGCCGTGCTTGCCGTGCTGCGCCCGGGATGGCGGATCCTGCGGGACGCCGTGGTCAATCTGTTCAGTGACATTAAGGAGGCTCCGGCCGGCCCCGGTGCCGACGGCCTACCTCCCTACGGACGTCCCGAGACCACACCCGTCGGTGTGGACCCGCACGCGAGCCTCGCCGGCGCCGGTGACGAGCCCCCTCCGGCCCCGGCCGTGCCCGCCCCGCTTGCGGAGGTCGCGCCCGCCGCGCCCGCCGCTCCCGCGAAGCCCGTTGGTGCAGGCGCTGGCAGTAAGAGCCGCAACGGCCCGTCCAAATGGAAGCTCCCGCCCACCAAGATTCTGGCTGCGACGCCCTCGCGCCAGATCGACAAGGCCGCCGTGGCCGAGCGCGGCCAGCTCCTGCAGGCCACTCTGGCCCGCTTCGATGTGCTCACCATCCTGCTGGAGCCGGTGGTCGGGCCGACCGTCACCCGCTTCGTGCTGGAACTGGGTGAGGGCGTCAAAGTCTCCAAGCTCGAGAACCTGCGCAAGGACATCGCCTACGCGATGGCGTCGCCGGACGTGCGCATCCTGGCCCCGATCCCGGGCCGGCGGGCCATCGGCGTGGAGGTCCCAAACCTCGACCGCCAGATTGTGCGGCTCGGCGACGTGCTGCGATCACCGGAAGCAGGCGCGGCGGAGCACCCCCTGGAGGTGGCCATCGGCCGTGACATCAACGGCCAGTCGATGATGATAAACCTGGCGACCACGCCTCATTTGCTGATTGCCGGAGCCACCGGAGCCGGCAAGTCATCATGCCTCAACTCGCTGATCACCTCGGTGCTGATGCGGTCCACGCCCGACGACGTCCGCATGATCCTGGTCGACCCCAAGCGGGTGGAGATGGGCCAGTACGACCGCGTCCCGCATCTGCTGACGGCTCCGGTGACAGACCCTCGCAAGGCGGCCAATGCGCTGAGTTGGGCCGTGCGGGAGATGGAGCGGCGCTACGACCTGCTCCACGAGACCGGGTTCCGGGACATAACCGGCTACAACGGCGCCGTCGACGCCGACGCCCTACAGCCCCCGCCCGGGGCCAGGGACGCCGACGGCGAGCCGCGGCGGTACCAACGCCTGCCGTTCGTGCTCGTGGTGGTGGACGAGCTCGCCGACCTGATGATGGTGGCCGCCCGTGATGTCGAGGAGTCGATCGCCCGGATCGCCCAGATGGCTCGTGCCGTGGGCATCCACCTGGTGATCGCCACCCAGCGGCCGTCGGTGAACATCATCACCGGGGTGATCAAGGCCAACATCCCGGCCCGGCTCGCGTTCGCAGTGTCGAGCCTGACCGACTCGCGGGTGATCCTAGACCAGCACGGCGCGGAGCGGCTGGTGGGCCAGGGCGACATGCTCTGGCTCGGCCCCTCGTCGTCGACACCTCACCGCATCCAGGGCTGTTGGGTAACGGAGGACGAGGTCCGCGCCGTGGTCGGGCACTGGGTGGAGCAGGAGCCCGACTTCCACGACGACCCGTCCGTTTCCACCGACGGACCGCCCGGCGGCCAGTCTGGCGGCTCGTCGCAGCTGGGGCCTCACGTCGGCGGGGCTCCGATCATGCCCACGAGCATCACGGAAGCGCCTCCGGCGGACCAAGACGACGGCGACGAGCTGCTCGAAGCGGCCCTGGCCCTGGTGGTCGAGACCCAGCTCGGCTCCACGTCGATGCTGCAGCGCAGGCTGCGCGTGGGCTTCGCTCGGGCGGGGCGGATCATGGACCTGCTCGAACAGCGGGGCGTGGTAGGCCCGTCCACGGGCTCGAAGGCCCGGGAGGTCCTCATCACCCCCGAGGAGTTCGAGAGCAGGCAGTCCCGCTGACATGATCGCGGGCCCGGCACTTCGCTAGTCCTGATGCTGCTCGGCTTCGCCTTCTCGATCATCGGTCTCGTGGTGCTGTCGCTCGCGGCCGACCAGTTCGTGCGGGGTGCGGCCAGGCTGGCCGTCGTGCTGCGGATGGCGCCGATCGTCGTGGGCGCCGTCGTGGTGGGGTTCGGAACGAGCGCGCCCGAGATGCTGGTGTCGGCGATGGCCGCGGCCAACGGACGGCTCGACATCGGCGTCGGCAACATCATCGGCTCCAACGTCGCCAACATCTCCCTGGTGCTCGGCGCGGCGTCGTTCGTGGCGGTTGTGCCGGTGAGCTCCAGCGTGATTCGGCGCGACGCCGCGGTGTCGGTGGCGGCTGTGGCGATCTTCGCTCTGCTCGTGCAGGGCGAACTCGGTCGCCTGGAGGGGCTGGTGATGCTGGCTGCTCTCGGGGCCTGGTTCGTGCTGATCCTGCGCGGGGCCCGCACCGGGGAGGGCGAAGCCGAGATGGACGACCTCTCCGAGATCGTGGGCGAGGATCCCCCTGCCCTCGGGATCGAGACGCTGCGCACCGTCGTGTCGCTCGCGTTGGTCGCAGGCTCGGCTTACGTGCTCGTGGAGGGCGCCGAACGCGTGGCCGAGGCGCTCAACCTGTCGGGCGGCTTCGTGGGCTATACCTTGGTCGCCGTCGGAACGTCTGCGCCCGAGCTGGTCACTGCGGTAGCCGCGGCCCGCCAGCGAGAGACGGAACTCCTGGTCGGCAACCTGCTAGGGAGCAACGTGTTCAACTCGCTGGCCGTGGGCGGCGTTATCGGCCTCGTCGGATCGGGACCGGTGGGCGACGTCACGCTGCAGACGCTGGGGTCGTCGATGATGGTGGTGATCTGTGTGGTGAGCTGGGTGGCTATGGCCATCGGCCGCCGGGTCAGTCGCATCGACGGGGTTGTGCTGCTGAGTCTGTGGGTAGTGAGCATCGTCCTGCTGGCCGCCTGACCCTGCTACCGGGGTTCCTAATGGCGTCAGACGGGAGCGCACACTGGTGAGATCCCGGGAACCCCAGCAGGCGGAAGAACGTCTCAGAGGTATGCCATCAGGCGCGAGCGCACGGCCGTGAGACGGCCCGGCTCTCTGGCGTGCGTCCTGGTGTGCGTCGGCACTCTAAGTGCCGGCTGCGCGTCAGATTCATTGGACGGGAGCCCGCCTGTCGCGAATGAGCCGTCCGCCACCGCTGCCGATCCTTCGATCCCGGGGGACGCCGCGCCACCTCCGGATTCGGCGGCTCCAGAATCAGACACGTCGGCACCAACGACTTCGCCACCCTCCGAGGAGGAGGTCGTGGCCGTCGAGGAGCCTGCGGCATCTGAGGAGCTTGCGGTATCTGAGGAGCCAGCCGCAGACGAGCCGCGAGCGGAGGTGTCGGTGTTCCCGCCCCGCGACGACGGCAATGGCGTGGCCCGCTGGACCGTCGAGATCATCGAATGGTTCCCGCACGATCCGGAGGCCTTCACCCAGGGCCTTGAGGTCGCCGGCAGCACCATGTATGAGAGCACCGGCCTTCGGGGTCGCTCCTCGCTACGGACCGCGAACTCGGTCACCGGCGAGATTGCCGAGCGGGTCGACCTGCCCGCCGAGTTCTTCGGCGAGGGGCTCACTGTCGTCGGTGACGAGATCGTCCAGCTCACCTGGCAGAGCGGCACTGCCCTCGTCTACGACCGCTTCACGCTCGAGCTGGTGGGGGAGCACAGCTACGAAGGCGAGGGCTGGGGGCTCTGCGCGATGGGAGACGTGCTGATCATGTCGGATGGCTCGGACCGGCTGGCACGCCGGGATCCTCAAACGTTCGAACTGCTCGGCACCGTGACGGTGACCGCGTCGGATTATGACGGTCGGCTCGACTATCTGAACGAGCTCGAGTGCGTCGAGGGCATGGTGATCGCCAATGTTTGGCAGACCGAGCGGCTGCTGGTGATCGATCCGGAGTCGGGCCGGGTTGTGGCGGCCATCGACGCCGGGCCCCTCGTCGACGATGTGCGCCAGAACTCTGCCGCAAGCGACATAGATGTTCTAAACGGGGTGGCCTTTGATCAGAGCACCGGCACGCTATGGATGACCGGCAAGCTGTGGCCCCGGCTTTACAGGGGTCGCATAGTGGAGGTGCCCTAGGTGGGATTGAGGACCGGCGCGCTGCGGGGCAGCGCCCTATTGGCTGCCGTGCTGATGGCGTCAGCATGCACGGGCGGCTCCGCGTTCCGCTCGTCCGAAGGGACGTCGCCCACCCTGCCGCCTCCCTCAACCACTGCATGGGAGCCACCGCCCACAAGTCCGATCGCGACTTCGGTGGACACGACGACAACCGAGCCTGACCGGGCCTGGACGCTGCTGGCCGGCGGCGATGTGCTGATGACACGAACCGAGCCGGCGGGCGTGGACCCCTTCGCATCGCTGGACCCCCCTCTGGGTTCGTCGGACTTCTCCCTGGTGAACGTGGAGATGTCCATCAGCGACCGCGGGACGCCCCACTGGAAGGAGTTCGTGTTCCGGGCACGACCGTCGGCGGCGGAGCGCATCGCGGCCGGCGGCGTCAGTGTGGCCAACCTGGCCAACAACCATGCCAACGACTACGGCTCCGACGCCCTGTTGGACACCGTCGACCTGCTGGAAGCGGCCGGTGTGGTGACCATCGGCGCTGGTCGCAACGCCGATGAGGCCTACCAGTACCGGCTCCTGTCCGCCGAGAACGGCGTTCGCGTGGCCTTCGTGGGCGCCTCCATGATCGTGCCCTCCAGCTTCGCCGCCGGCGCCGCCACGCCGGGGATCGCGTCGGCGCACTCGCCGGCCCGCGCCCGCGTCCTCGACACTGTGCGGGCCGCGGCCGCCGCGGCCGACGCGGTGATTGTTGCGGTCCACTGGGGCATTGAGCGCGACACCTGCCCCAGCAACGAACAGCGCCTCTTCGCCCGGCAACTTCTCGACGCCGGCGCCGACGCCGTCATCGGTCACCATCCTCACGTGCTGCAGCCCGTGGAGTTAGTTGGCAGCAAGCTGGTGGCCTACTCGCTCGGGAACTTCATCTGGCACGTACGCTCGGGCATCCTCGGTGAGACCGGAGTGCTGCAGATCGACTTCGACGGCGACGAAGTCGTGGCATGGGAGTTTCACCCGCACCTTCTCGACGCCAACGGCGCGCCCGCTCCGGCCGACTCCGGCGAGCGCGTCGAGCGCATCCGCGACATCGTCTCGGGCAACTGCGCCCCCCATGACCCTCCGCCGCCCGAGCGCGGCACGACGACCACGACTCTGCCCCCTCCGACCGGCACTGCGGGCGTCTAGGACTGATCGGCCGAGCTCCTGAGGTGGCCGCGCGGGGTGAACTGGCCACGGCGCCATAGCGCCCCTCGGCGGGCCGGTGCCCAGACCGGGGTACCTTGGTCGCGGTCTCTATGTACGACAGGCCCAAGTCCTTCGTGGTGCACACCCTGGGGTGTCCCAAGAACCAGGTCGACTCCGACAAGCTGACCGGGCTGCTGGTCGCCGACGGCCTGTCGCCGGCCCGCGACGCGGCGGAGGCCGATGTGGTCGTCGTCAACACCTGCGCCTTCGTGGAGGAGGCCCGGCAGGAGTCGATCGACACGATCCTGGCGCTGGCCGAGACCAAGGCGCCCGGCGCGTCGCTGGTGGTGACCGGATGCCTCGCGGAGCGCTACGGAGACGAGTTGGCCGAGGCCCTCCCCGAGGTCGACCGGATCGCCGGATTCGGCGCCGCCCTCACGGCCGCGGCCGCGGCCCCGACCAGCTCCCGGCCCGGTCCCGTGCCAGTGGAGCTGCGCCGCCCGGATCCTCGCCCAGTTCCGGCCTTCGACCTGCTCAACCTTCCCCGGCCGCCATCGCCCCGCCCGTGGGCGTACGTCAAGATCGCCGAGGGATGCGACCGGGCCTGCGGCTTCTGCGCCATCCCCAGCTTCCGCGGCCCGCAGCGCAGCCGCTCCGTGGAGCAGATCCTCGCCGAGGTGGAGCAGCTCGACGCGGCCGAGATCGTGCTCGTGGCCCAGGATCTCGCCTCATACGGCCGGGATCAGGGGCAGGGTGAGCGCCGGATCGTGCCGCTGGTGGAGGCCGTGTCGGCCCGGGTCGCCCGCACCCGGCTGCTGTACCTGTACCCGTCGGACCTCAATGACGCCCTGATCGACGCCATCTGCGCCACCGGTGTGCCCTACTTCGACCTGTCGCTGCAGCACGTCTCCAGGCCGCTGCTGCGTCGCATGCGGCGCTGGGGCGACGGCCCGCGGTTCCTGGCCCGCATCGAGACGATCCGCCAGCGCGAGCCCGACGCGGCCTTCCGGTCCAACTTCATAGTCGGCTACCCGGGCGAGACCGAGGACGACCACGACCTGCTGCTGCGCTTCGTGGAGGAGGCCCAGCTCGACTGGTGCGGGTTCTTCGCCTATTCCGAGGAGGCCGGGACCTACTCGTCGACCCTCGACTGCAGGGTGGATGAGGGCCTGCGCTCTGAGCGCCTGGCGGAGTTGGGGGAGATGCAGGACGCCATCACCGCCCGGCGCCGCGACCTGCTGGTCGGTCGGCGGGTCGATGTGCTCGTGGATGAGCCCGGCGTGGGCCGCACCCACCGCGAGGCTCCCGAGATCGACGGCGTCGTGGCTGTGCCCGAGACCCTCGCGCCGGGTACCTTCGCAGACGTGACGGTGAGGGCGGCCGCGGGCTGCGATCTGGTGGCGGCATGAACGAGCCCGGATTCGACCCCGCGGCGGTCTCACGGGAGGCGCCGGCCCAAGCCAGCCTGCTGCATCCGGCCAACCTGCTCACCCTCGCCCGCCTGCTGCTGTCGCCGGTGCTGTTCCTGCTGATCCTCCAGGCCGAGGACACCCGGGGCGCGTCGTGGGCCGCGTTCGGCTTGGGGCTGGCCCTGGCCGGCACCGACTTCTTCGACGGGCGGGTGGCCCGCCGGGCCAACGTTGTGAGCCGCAGCGGAGCATTCCTCGACCCGCTCGCCGACAAGGTGGTGGTGCTCGGCGCCGCTTTCTGCCTGGTGGCCGTGGAGCGCTACTGGTGGGTGCCGGTGACGATCATGGCGTTCCGGGAGCTGGGAATAACCGCCTGGCGGGCCCGGTGGGCCGGCGAGGGGGTCTCGATCCCGGCCCGACGCTCGGCCAAGTACAAGACCTTCGTGCAGGGCGTCGCCCTCGCCATGGCGGTCATGCCCTCGCTGGAGAGCGCCGACGCGGTGCTGACCGGGGCGCTGTGGGTGGCAGTGGCGTTCACACTCGTGACCGGCCTGCAGTACCTCCTCGACGGCCGGGCCGCGCAGGCTCCCGGCCGCTCCGACAGCCGGTCGTAGAGAAGCGTCGTGACTCGCGGGACGGGTGACGGGCTCCCGCGGGCCGGGCGCGTGCAGGGGTGACGCCGCGGTGAGGTGCGAGGTCGTGGCGGTCGGCACGGAGCTGCTGCTCGGCCAGATCGTCGACACCAACTCGTCATGGATCGGCGAGCAGCTCGCCCTGGCCGGAATCGACAGTCACTTCCAGACCAAGGTCGGCGACAACCTCGATCGGATGGCCGCTGCGCTCGAGCAGGCGCTGGAGCGCAGCGACGCGGTCATCGTGTGCGGCGGCCTGGGCCCCACCCCCGACGACATCACCCGCGAGGCGATCGCGGCCGTGATGGGCGTCGAGCTGCGCCGCGACGAGGCTGTGGTCGAGCGGATCCGGGCCATGTTCTACCGCCGCGACCGCGAGATGCCGGCCAACAACCTGCAGCAGGCCGATGTGCCGGTGGGGGCGCGGGTGATGGACGTTCAGCCCGGCACCGCCCCCGGCCTGATCTGCCCGATGAGGCGAGGCAGGGGGTCCGACCCGTCGGAATCGGCCGGCGACCAGGCTGGCGCGGACGGCGATCAGGCTGGCGCGGGCGGCGCTGAGAAGGTGCTCTACGCCGTGCCGGGCGTGCCGTGGGAGATGCAGAAGATGGTCAGCGAGTGCGTGCTGCCCGACCTGCAGGGCCGCGCCGGCGGGCGCCATGTGATCCGTAGCCGGACGCTCCGCACGTGGGGCTATTCGGAGTCGGGTCTGGCCGAGCTGCTGGAGCCGGAGATGAGCCGCCTCGACGAGACCGGGGAGGCGACCATCGCCTTCCTGGCCAGCGGCATGGAGGGCCTCAAGGTACGAATCACCGCCAAGGCCGGGAGCGACGGCGCTGTCCAGCGGGTCTTGGAGGGTGTGGAGGCCAGGGCCCGGGGAGTGATCGGGGAGGCGGTGTTCGGAGCCGACGACGACACGATGGAGTCGGTGGTGCTGGACCTGTTGCGCGCGCGGGGTCTGACGCTGGGTCTCGCTGAGTCGGTCACCGGCGGGCTGGTATCGGCTCGCCTCACCGACGTGCCCGGCGCCAGCGACGTGGTGCGGGGCGCGGTCGTGCCCTACCACCGGGCGCTGAAGACCGCGGTGCTTGGCGTCCCCGACGTGGTGGCCGTCAGCTCCGAGATGGTGCTGGCCATGGCCGCGGGGGCCTGCCGGGTGCTGGGCGCCGATGTCGGCTTGGCCACCAGCGGTGCGGCCGGACCGGACTCCCACGAGGGCGCGGAGGCGGGCACGGTATGGATCGGCCTGCACCTCGACGGCGAGGGCGAGGCGGTCAAGGTGCGCTTCAACATGGCCCGTGCCATGGTGCGTCAGCTCGGCACGATCACCGCGTTGAACCTGTTGCGGACCCGCTTGCTCGCCCGCGGCGGCTGAGCGCGGCCTCGCGCCGCTTCGGAGTATTTCGCGCCACAATCAACTGTCGATGGGCGAAGCGGGCAAAGACGCAGGACAGTCCTACGACGAAGTAGACGTCACCGACTGGGAGCTGAGCGGTGACGAGCAGATGGGCACCAAACCCAAGCGCTGGCTGATCGAACCGGGCACGGACTGGCGCTGGCTTCTGAAGGAAGCGACGTTCAACCTACCGTCTCAAGGCCCGGCGTACCGCAAGGGTGACGACTGGGCTGAGCGGATCGCATCCGCTGTGGCGGAGGTCATCAACGTCAGCGCAGCAACGGTCGAGCTTGCGGTCGTTCGGTCGGGTGATGTTGAGATCTACGGGACCGTGAGTCGGTCGATCGTCGGACCAAGGGACCGGCTCGTACTTGGAAACGCGTTGCTTGAGGACCGGAACGTCATCGTCACAAGCAGACACAGGAGCCGGTATACGGTGGATGCCGTTCGCGCCGCCCTGGACGGAGTCCCGCCTCCCGAGGGATTCGAGGGGCAGACCTCGTTGGAGGTGTTCGTTGGCTTCTTTGGTCCTGGACGCACTGATCGGCAACACAGACCGACATGAAGAGAACTGGGGCGTCGTCGAGCCCCAGGAGGCGCGGCGCCTGTCTCCGAGCTTCGACCACGCCTCTAGCCTCGGATTCCTGCTCAGCGATTCGCAGAAGCGGCAACGGCTTGAGTCGCGTGACCGTAACTTCACCCCGGAGGGTTTCGCAGATCGGGCCCGGACGAAGTTTGCGGCGAGTCCGCACGCAGTTGATGTCGTCCGGGGAATCCGCAAGTCAGACGGCGATGCGATTGTTGATCGTTGGCTGCGCGTCGGCGGGGGAGTCGACGAGTTGGCCGAACCGATTTGGAGGGTTCCCGAGCGTCGGATGTCAACTACCTCGAAGGCCTTCGCCGAGAGGTTGCTGAGGCGCAACTATGACCGTCTCACGATGTGATCTCGTGAATTGTGTCGTACGCTCGATCTGCGCTGATCACTCACCTTGGGGGTGATCCATGGAGAACGACTTCAACCCGCGCGCCGTACTTCTCGCCACCTCATGGGGGGCCAGTGTCGGATGGGTTCCTGAGTACCTGTTGGACACGGTCCACGAGTTGCGGCAGCTCGTGGGAGCGATGGCTGTAGTCGTGAGCGCTGAGCATGTCAATCCGCCAAGGGTCGTGTCCCATATGCGTCTGCTGTGCCGTCTGACGGCGCCATGGCCAAAGGGCTACCAGCCGATGTCTGACGGGGAGTTTGAGCCGATCAGCGCTTGACTGAATCGGTCGTCATCGCAGTCGGTATCGCTGTCAGCGAGCAGAGGCTCTGAGCCCCGTCTCAAGGACCTCCAGGTCGGCCTGCCAGCAGGCCATTAGGTGGGTGGGCTCGAACCCCATCTCGGTGTTGATGGCCAGCATGTGGGCGTTGCTGGCGGCGTTGCCGGTCTGAAGCGCGGTCACGTCGGGCTCGGTGGCGCGCAGCCGCCTCCACATGGCCGCCTTCATCCAGCGCCCGATGCCCCGGCCGCGGTGGGCGGGCAGCACCACGGTGTTCCACTGCCACGACGCCGCGGGGCGGTGCCGGTTGACGAACACCTCGGTGGAGCCGGCCGCCTCCCCGTCTGCGGTGACGGCCAACACGCCCTGGAACTCCAGTCCGCGGGCCGCTCTGGCCTCGATCTCGGCCCGCACCATGGCCGCGTCGACGATGGTGTCGGCCATGTCGAGGTCGTCGGTGGGGGCGTCGTTCATGGCGTTGGCCGTGGCCACCAGCGCCTCGATCCGCGCCTCGGGGCAGCGACGGGCCCAGTTCACGAGCTCCAGATCGGCCGGTCCGGCCTCGATCCACCGGCCCATGAGCTCGGGGTTCACCGCGGCCACGTCCAGGCTGGACTCCTGCTCGGTGTAGCGCAACTCGGCTCCCAGGCCCGTCCAGAAGGTGTGGGCGGCCGGGGTGTGGGCGCCCCAGGCGATCGCCGAGGTTCGCCCGTCGGAGCGGGCTCGCCGCAGCAGCTCGGCCAGCACCGCGGCCGTGGTCTTGTCGTCCGAGGGGGTGATCTCAACCCCGGCCAGGTTGGCGTTGGCCGGGTCCGAGTTGAGTTCGAGGTGTCCGATGGCTGCGGCACGGCGGCCGTCGAGGGCGACGATCCGCCGATGGCGGCAGTAGTCGGTGGCGTCGTCGTCGAAGACGGCTCGCAGCTCGGCGGCGGGGGTGACGGGCAGGTCTGGATCGCGCTGCCGGTCAAGGCGCTGCTGCAGCTTCAGCGCCGCCGCGAAGCCTGTTCCGTCCAGTGACCGGGCGTCGACGATCCGCACGACCGGAGCGTATGGGCGCCATGATGGATCGGGGAACCAGCGCCGGTCCGGGAGCGTCATAGTGGTGCGCGAGTCGAACGGGACTCGTTGCTACCTCGACTACAAGGAGTTCCGCCCATGAGCCACAGTCGCAGGGCGCAGATACTGCTTGCCGCGGTGGTCCTGGCTGTTGCCGCGAGCTGCGGTGTCGCTGGATCGGTGCTCGGCACCGGCTCGTCGGTGACGGGGACGGTCACCTACTCCGAGCGGATCGAGCTCACGCCGGGAGCGACGCTGATCGTGCAGATCCGCGACACCTCGTACGCGGACGCCTCGGCGGAGCTGATTGCGGAGCAGGTCATCTCCGATCCGGGCCAGGTCCCGATCAAGTTCGAAGTCGATTACGACCCCGACGACATCGACTCCCGCAATACGTACTCGGTGTCGGCCCGGATCGAGGAGTCCGACGGCCGCCTGGCGTTCATCAACGACACCGCCTACGACGCCATCACCGGGGGCAACCCCAAGAAGGTGAACATGGTGCTGGTGCTGGTCGAGCCGCCCCCGGAGATGGTCGACGGCGAATTCAGCGCCGAGGACCGCCTGCCGGTCGAGGAACCGGTTCATGTCACCGGCACCGACATCATCTGGGAAGGCGAGCAGGTCTACGTTCATGTTGTCTTCGAAGTGTCCGACGCAGAGGGGTGCTACCGGCGAGGACGCGAGGAGGCTGCCGTCGAAGGCACCCGCATCGTCGTCGACGTCACCGCATGGGTCCCGCCTCCCGCCCCTTGGGCCATCGACTGCTCCGACAGGAACCTTGAGCTCGACGCGGTCGTGTACGTGAGCGACTCCCTAGCCACGGGCGAGACCTACACCGTCGAAGTCAACGGCAATCAGGCGCTGACCTTCTCCGTGCCGTAGCGGAACCCGTCCTGGAGGCCTCGACTTGCGTTGATTACGGGTGCTACATCTTGTCAAGCACCGGTTCGATAGCTGCTCGCAGGCGACCAAGAGTGGGCACCGCCCAGTCGCGGGCCTGTGGCCACAAGTACTCGTCCTGCTGGGACATCGGTTCCGGGAAATGGGTGCTCACACGAGAGCCAATTCGGTGCACGATGGGCTCCCAGACGAGCTCTTCTCCAAAGCTTGCCTCGATCTCACCTCGCCGTGCCTCAAGTGTCGCGTACAGCTCGGCCGAGCTTGCGGCAGTCCCGGATCGAATGAAGGCCTCCGCACGAAGGTGCCGGTTTGCTCCTCGCCCAAAGAACGCCAGCGTGAACGCGATACCGCTGCGCCTCTTCAGGACCATCCAGGAGCGGCTTGGAGGCTCTCCCTTCAGCGCCCAGTCTCCGTTGTCCTGGCGGAAACTGGACCGCATCTCGCCCCAGAAGCGTCTCAACAGGACAGCACGCTCATTTTCGCTTCTGCTCTTCGTTGCCCGCACGCTCTTCGACCAGTTGTCGGGCCGGACGTCGACGCGCAGGCGCGGGGCGGGTGATGAATGACCGATGCGCCAAATCTCGAGGCTCAGTCCGAAGAAGCCGCGTTCGTCGCTTGAGATGGAGTTGAGCCAATTGAGGGCAGTGCGATGTTCGGGTCGGAAGGTTTCGGCGAGCAGCACTGCATAGCTTGCGCTCAGCCCCGCCGCGTAAGTGATGAGCTTGCCGATGTGGTCATGATCCGTTGAGCCGTACATGTTCTCGACCACCACCCGGGAGTCCGTCGAGATGTCGTTCAGAACGAGATCGGCGCTGTACCCGCCCACCGGGACCTCCTGTCCCTCCAACTCGAGGTCCATTCCGAGAGCATCGCTTATGAGATCGACGTTCTCGGCAAGCCAGGGCGTGAAGTCTTTGTCCTCCTTGCGCCAGACGTCCCGCACCGAGACCTGGTCGAGTGTTCCGATCTCTGCATCAATCATGGTCGTCCTATCCGCCTATGCCGCCCCGACTTCGGAAGACGACAGGGCAGTTGGCATGGCTTCAGAGTGCGGTCGGCGGTGCAAAGAACCTTATGCCAAGGCGGCGGAACGGGCTGCTGCAGAGCGGCTCTAGCGCCCACAGCGGGATCTGCGCTGCGGCTAGTGGCTACTTGCGCCTCGACGTTGCACAAGGGACGGCATGCCGGGATGCAAAGCACACTGTAAATACCTAGATAATCATGGAACAGCTTGGTAGATGTCACACCCCTATGAGATACTCTGTTCATGTTGATCGAAGCCGCTCGACGGGCCGAGGCCGCCGCCAAGGAGATGCTGGCGCTGGTCACTGAGGCCTCGGTGTCGTGCGCGGAGATTCTTGAGGCGCTGGCGGTGTCCAAGGCCATTGCCGGGGTCAACTCGGCGTTCCAGGTCGCTGGCGCGGCTGCGGTGGCGGGCCGGGAGCGTCACGGTGACGGCGGGGCTGAGGTGCTGGCCGCTTCGGCGGGGTTGTCGCGGCGGGAGGCCCATAGCCAGGTCAAGACGGCTGAGGCTTTGCGGGAGGTGCCCGAGGCGTTCGAGGCGGTGGCGGCGGGCCGCGTGTCTGCGACAAACGCCAAGCAGCTCGCGGCAGCCGTTGATCGGACGAGCGCTTCGGATGTGGGCTCGGACCGCGAGTTGTTGGCGAAAGCTGTGTCGATGCGGCCCGAGCAGTTCGCACGCGAGGCCCGCCGCTGGGCGGTGGATCGAGAGGGTGATGGCGGGGAGTCTGAGCACCGGCGCCAGCGGGCCAGGCGCTGTGTGCGGGTCTGGGACGGCGATGACGGGATGGTTCATCTACGCGGCGAGTTCGACACGGTCACTGGACGGCGCATCGGCAACCGGCTGCGGGCCGAGGCCGCCCGGATGTATGACGCCGACAAGAAGAACTCCCAAGACTCAGACAGCCAGCGGCGCAGCTTCCAGCAGTGCATGGCCGACGCCCTCGACAACCTCACCACCACCAACAACGGTGCGGGCGGTGGCGGCAAGGCCATCGCCGACATCTGCGTTGTAGCGCGTGTCGATGACGCCGCCGGCAAGCTGATCGCAGAGATTCCCGGCGGCGACCGGCTGCCCCGCGGCGGTGCTCGAAGAGATCGCCTGCAACGCCAAGTGGACCGGGATGGTCTATGACGCGCGGGGCGCGCTGTTGTGGCAGGGCCACAGCAAGCGCACCGCCACCTCCACGCAGCTCAAAGCGCTCAAAGCCCTCTACGGCGGCTGCTTCGCCTGCGGAGCCGACTTCGACATGTGCCAGGCCCACCACGTCAAACCAGTATCCGAAGGCGGGCCCACCGACGTCGACAATATGGTGCCCGCCTGCTGGGGCTGCCACAACAAGATCCACTACTTCGGCTGGCAGATCCACGGCCCACCCGGACAGCGCACCCTTCACCCACCCGACCCGGTGACTTACGGCCCAGCCCGCGCCCCCGAACAGCCGATCCCGTTCGAGCGCGACCCAGAGTCGGCTCCCGATTCGCTCTCGCACTTGGCTCTACAGCAGACGGTCGACTCATCGGGCCAGTCGGACGACGCCGGTCCGCTTGTGCGGGCAGGCCCCGCCGCTGCCCGGGCCGCTCTACGCGGCACTCCCGACCGAGATGGGCCATCACGGCATGTGAGCGACCGAGCAGGCCCGGCCATTGATGCCGGCCCAACGCGGATTCCGTCTTCGTCACACTATTGCGGCGGGCTCTTCTCAATCGAGTAGCGCAGGGCGACACATCACGGTCCGGCCGCCGATGCGGGCCCAACCCGGAACCAGCCGTCCTCACCCATCGGCGACGGGCGCTTTTCGGTGGAGTAGCGGCGAGCGAAATAAGGGGCCGGGGGTGGCCCTCGTCGGCGGCTCAGCCGGTGCTGAGCCGTTCAGCCGTCGTCGGCGGGGCGCTCTAGGCGGAGGGACGCTGAGTTCATGCAGTAGCGGTCGCCGGTGGGACGGGGACCGTCACCGAATCGGTGGCCCAGGTGGGCGCCGCAGTTGGCGCAGAGGGCCTCCTCGCGGATCATGCCGAAGCTGCGGTCGGTGTGGACCTCCACCGCGGCCTCATCGAGTGACTCCCAGAAGCTGGGCCAGCCGGTGCCGGACTCGAACTTGGTGTCGCTGGAGAACAACGGCGCGTCGCACACCACGCAGTGGTAGGTGCCGTCGTCGTGGCAGTTCCAGTACTCGCCGGTGAAGGCCCGCTCGGTGCCGGCCCGCTGGGTGACCTGGTACTGCTCGGGGGTGAGGCGGTCCCGCAGCTCGGCGTCGTCGAAGGTCTGGCGGGCCGGGGAGGCTTGTGCGGTCATGGGGATTGCCTTTCTGGTCGGCTCGAGTCCGGACGGGTGGCGCTGTGAGCGGAAGATTCGCAGGGCCATGGTGTTGCCTTTCTCCTGTACTGCTCTACGGTAGGCAACGCACGCGGAGTTCATATGGTTCCCGGCTGGCGAATCGAATCCCGTGACGCCTCGATGCGAGCGCTGCCAGTCTGCTCGATCCCCGCCCGGAGGCGATTCGTCACGCCGCTCGGGCGCTTCTCGGCACTGTGATGCCGGCACCCTCGCGGATGCTTGACCTGAACAGGTGTTCGTAACTACACTCTTGTTATACTGTACGGAGGGCAGACAGGCACAGACAGACAGGCACAGACAGGCTCAGCCCGTCCGGCCGGGCTTGTCACACCCCCCTCGTAAGTTCACCACGCATCCCCGACTCGCCGAGAGGCCACCATCCATCCACCCGCCCCCAGGGGCATAGACACAGGAGAACGAAGTGGACGATCGACACAAAGCACTCGACATGGCCATGAGCCAGATCGACAAGCAGTTCGGCCAGGGCTCGGTCATGAAGATGGGCGAGAAGGCCACCATGAATATCGAGGCGATCCCCACCGGGGCGCTGGCGCTCGACTTGGCCCTCGGCATCGGCGGCCTGCCCCGGGGCCGGGTCACCGAGATATACGGCCCCGAGTCCTCGGGCAAGACCACCCTCGCCACCCATGTGGTGGCCGAGGCCCAGCGCAACGGCGGCATCTGCGCCTACATCGACGCCGAGCACGCCATGGACCCCGTCTACGCCAAGGCCATCGGCGTCGACATCGACGAGCTGCTCATCTCCCAGCCCGACACCGGCGAGCAGGCCCTTGAGATCACCGACATGCTGATCCGCTCCGGGGCTCTGGACGTGGTGGTTATCGACTCGGTGGCCGCCCTCACCCCGCGGGCCGAGCTCGAGGGCGACATGGGCGACACCCATGTCGGGTTGCAGGCCCGGCTCATGTCGCAGGCGCTGCGCAAGCTCACCTCCAACCTCAACAAGTCCAACACCATCTGCATCTTCATCAACCAGCTGCGCGAGAAGATCGGGGTGATGTTCGGCTCGCCGGAGACCACCCCGGGCGGCCGGGCCCTCAAGTTCTACTCGTCGGTGCGCCTCGACATCCGCCGGATCGAGTCGATCAAGAACGGCATGGAGGTGGTGGGCAACCGCACCCGGGTCAAGGTGGCGAAGAACAAGTGTGCCCCGCCGTTCCGCCTGGCCGAGTTCGACATCATGTACGGCCAGGGCATCTCCCGGGAGGGCTCGGTGCTCGATCTGGCCGTGGCCGAGTCCATCGTGAAGAAGTCGGGGGCCTGGTACACCTACGACGGCGAGCAGCTCGGCCAGGGCCGTGAGAACGCCAAGGCGTTCCTGCATGACAACCCCGAGCTGATGGTCGAGATCTCCGACCTAGTGTGGAAGGCAGTGATGCCCGAGCCCGAGCCGGAGGAGACTGATGCGGTTGCGGCCGTAGCTGCCGCTTCTGTCTACGACGGTCCAGGCGACAGCGCCCGATCAGCCGCCTGACAGCCCGAGCTGTGGGGCACGGCCGACACGGGTCGGGGAAGCTGTGCCCAAGGTGCGGGATGCCATCCAGCTGGTTGAAGCTGACGGCTGGCAGCGTGTCCGGACCAGGGGCAGTCATCGCCAATACCGCCATCCCTCCAAGCCGGGCACTGTCACGATTGCGGGCAGGGCAGGTGACGATCTGCCGCCGCGCACCTGGGCGAGTATCATGAGGCAGTCCGGGTTGAAGGAGTGAGGGTCGCGATGAGGTACACAGTTGTCATCGAGAGAGCACCCGGCAACCTTGCAGCTTATGTGCCGGACCTGCCCGGCTGCGTGGCGACGGGCGGCAACCTTGAGGAGCTGCTGGAGGAGATCCGAGCGGCCATAGAGTTCCATATCGAGAGCCTGCGCGACCACGGCGAGCCGATTCCGGATCCTCTGTGCACTGCGGCTGTGGTGGAGGTCGCCGCGGCTGCCTAGCGCAGGAAGGCACCTCAGTCGGGGCCGATGCGGATGGATACCGCGTCTCGGGCATCGGTTGCCCGCAGGTCGCCTGGCCTGAGGCCGTAGCCTTTGGTTGTGGCTCGGACCTACGCCATCCGCACCTTCGGGTGCCAGATGAACGAGCACGACTCCGAGCGGATCGCGGGCCTGCTCGAGGGCGACGGGTACCAGCGCGCCTCCATCCTGGAGGACGCCGACGTCATGGTGCTCAACACCTGCTGCATCCGCGAGAACGCCGACAACAAGCTGTACGGCGCCTTGGGCCAGCTCAAGGCGGTGAAGGCTCAGCGACCCGACGCGCTCATCGCGGTGGCCGGGTGCCTCGCCCAGAAGGATCGGGAGCTGGTCCGGGAGCGGGCCGGCCATGTCGACGTGGTGTTCGGCACGCACAACGTGCATCGGGCCGCCGAACTCATCGACCACGCCCGCCGTCACGGGCCGGTGGTGGAGATCCTCACCGAGACGGTCCGCGAGGACGCAGAGGCGTTCCCGTCGGCCCTGCCCGCGCGGCGGAAGGCGGAGCACTCCGCCTGGGTGACGATCCAGATCGGATGCGACAACAGCTGCACGTTCTGCATCGTGCCCGCAGTTCGCGGCCCCGAGATCAGCCGCCCCTTCGGCGAACTGGTCGACGAAGTGAGGGCACTGGCTGCGGGCGGCGTCAGCGAGGTCACCCTGCTGGGCCAGAACGTCAACAGCTACGGCCGAGATCTGGCGCTGTCACGCCGGGGGAACGCCATTGGCAATGGCCGCGGCGGGAGCGCGGCTGGTGATGGCAATGGCCGCGGCGGGAGCGCCATTGGAGACGATGCGTGGTGGTGCGGGCCGCTCTGGCCGTCGGACCGTCGGGCCCGGCCCCTGTTCGCCGACCTGCTCCGTGAAGTGGGGGAGATCGACGGCATCCGGCGAGTCCGCTTCACCAGCCCGCATCCCAAGGATCTGCGGCCCGAGACGATCGCGGCCATGGCGGAGGTTCCGGCGGTGTGCGAGCATCTGCACCTGCCGCTGCAGTCCGGCAGCGATGCGGTGCTTCGGGCTATGCGCCGGGGCTACACCGCCGAGCGCTACCTGGAGCGGCTGCGAGCGGCTCGCGCCGCGGTAGACGGTCTGGCCGTGTCCACCGACATCATCGTCGGGTTCCCCGGCGAGACCGAGAGGGACTTCGAGCGGACCCTGGAGGTGGCGGCCGAGGCCCGCTACGACAGCGCGTTCACGTTCATCTTCTCGTCCCGGCCCGGCACCGTGGCCGCGGAGATGGGCGACCGGTTCGTGCCCCACGATGTGTCCGTGGACCGCTACGAGCGGTTGCGGCGGGTGATCGAGCGCTCCAGCCGCCTCGCCAACCACGCCCGCATCGGCAGAGTCGAGGAGGTCGTCGTGGAGGGGCCCAGTAAGAGGGATCCGACGGTGACCACCGGGCGCAGCCGGCGCAACACCCTGGTTCACTTCCCGTCGGGATCCGGCGGAGCGCCTCAACCCGGCACCTATGCCCGGGTCGAGGTCACCGCGGCCGCAGCCAACTTCCTGCAGGGCGCCTTGGTCGATCTCGAGATGCCGCCCGCGGCAACCCCGGCGGTAGCGGCGGACGCGGTCTCAGGCCGTCGCCGCATCCCCGTGGCCGTCGCCGCGAGCTAGCCGAGGCGGTGATCTCGAAGCGGCGAGCACCCGATGGCGGAGATCGCACGAGATTCGCGGCACGGCCGCTGGTGATCGTCGGCCCCACCGCCTCGGGCAAGTCGGACCTCGCCATGGGTGTGGCCCGGCTGATCGGCGGCGCGGAGATCGTGACGCTGGACTCGATGCAGGTGTATCGAGGCATGGACATCGGCACGGCCACCCCCACCGCGGCGGAGCAGGCCGAGGTTCCTCACCACCTGATCGACCTGGTTGATGTGTCCGAGGAGTTCGCAGTGGCTGAGTTCCAAGCCCGGGTCCGCACCGTGCTCAATGACATCCGCGACCGCGGCGCTGTGCCAGTGCTGGTGGGTGGTACCGGCCTGTACGTGCGAGCCGTGATCGACGAGCTCCTGATCCCCGGCCGCTACCCGGAGGTCAGGGCCGACCTCGAAGTCGAACCCGACACCCGGGCCCTGCATCGCCGCCTGGTCGATCTCGATCCGGTCGCCGCCGAGCGCATGGAGCCGACCAACCGGCGCAGGATCATCCGGGCCCTCGAAGTGGCCGTCGGCAGCGGCCAGCCGTTCTCGTCGTATGGACCGGGCCTGGGCCACTACCCGCCCACACGGTTCGTGCAGGTGGGCCTTCGCTGGGATCGGGACCGCCTCGACGACCGCATCGCGGCCCGCTACCAGCGCCAGCTCGCCGCGGGGTTCCTCGACGAGGTGAGAGCGCTGTCGGTGCGTCCGATGTCGCGCACCGCGCCCCAGGCTCTCGGCTACAAGGAACTGCTCGCCCATCTGCGGGGGGAGATGACCCTCGACGAGGCTCTAGATCTAGCCGTGGTGCGGACTCGCCGATTCGCCCGCCGCCAAGACCGCTGGTTCCGCCGGGACCCCCGCATCCGCTGGCTCGACGCCCCCACGACCCCGTCCGACGTTGTGTGCGCCTGGCACGCAGCCGTGTCCTAGGAGCCGTAACGCCCTGTTTCCGATGGTCCATTGGCCGCGGACCGTGAGTCCGGCGTTTCTGATGCGCTTCGAGCGGGCGAGAATGCAGCGATGAGCGCTGGGCTCCGACTCCACAAGCTCCATGGGCTGGGCAACGACTTCCTAGTCGCGCTCGTCGACGAGCTGCCGGCCGACGCTGATGCCGCCCGGACGGCCGCCGCGCTGTGCGACCGGCGTTGCGGCATCGGCGCGGACGGGCTGATCTATGCCGTGCTGGACTCCGCGGGTGCAGGCGGGGACCGGTCTGCGGCAATGCGACTCTGGAATTCCGACGGTTCCCCGGCCGAGGTGTCCGGCAACGGACTGCGTTGCCTGGCCCACGCGGTGGCCCGCACCCTCGGAACAGCTGAGCTCGGCATTGTGGTGCACACGGTGGCCGGCCCCCGGCGGTGCTCGATCCGTCTGACGCAGACGCCCGGCACCGCCATTGGGACCACCGAGATGGGCTCGCCCGGCCCCGGTCCGGAAACACCCGGCGCCAGCCTCGCCACCGCGGTCGAGGGCATCCTCGGGCCGGGCGCAGTCGAGCGGTGGGACACGATGGATGTGGGCAACCCCCATGTCGTCCTGGCCGTGGCCGATCCTGGCGCGGTGCCCCTGCAGGAAGCCGGTCCGGCAGTGGAAGCCCTGTTCAGCGGCGGCATCAACGTTCATTTCGGGGCGGTCACCGGCCCCGACGAGCTGACTCTGGGCGTCTGGGAACGGGGCGCAGGGGAGACCGCGGCATGCGGAACCGGGGCGGTGGCCGCCGCGGCCGCCTTTCACCGATGGGGCGATGTGGGCCACAATGTGACCGTGCGAATGGCCGGTGGAGATGCCCAGGTCGACCTGTCGGGGCCGGTCATCCTGACTGGTGAGTCGAGTTACGTGGCCGCGGTGGACATAGTCAATGACTGACGCGGCTGGGTCGCCGCCGCGTTACGACCCGGCTGGCGAGCGCCGCGACGGAGCAGACCACGGAACCGAGAGCACCGGCGAAGCCGAGGAGGCGCGCAAGCTCGAGGCCAGCCGCGAGACCGCGAGCACCGACGGCACCGCTCACGCAAGCAACGTCGAGAGCACCGGCACCAGCGAGACCGACACGCACCGGGGCGGGTTCGGCGAGTTCGGCGGCGACGGCCCCGGGCTCATCGATCGGGCCTTCCGTGAGCGGATCGTGCTGGTCGGCGTGACCCGCTCGGGTCGGGACGCCTCGGCCACCGAAGCGTCCCTCGACGAATTGAGCCTGCTGGTAGACACCGCCGGAGCCGATGCCGTCGAGAGGGTCTGCCAACGCCGGACCGCCCCCGACCCGGCCACCTTCGTGGGCAAGGGCAAGGCTCACGAGATCAGGACCTTGGCCGAGGAGGTGGACTGCGACACGGTGGTGTTCGACGACGAGCTCAGCCCGGCGCAGCAGTTCAATCTGGAGAGGCTGCTGGGGCGCACCGCCCTGGACCGCACCGCGGTGATCCTCGACATCTTCGCCCAGAACGCCAGCACCCCTGAGGGCAAGGCCCAGGTGGAGCTGGCCCAGCTCCGGTATCGGCTGCCCCGCCTGCGCGGCGCGGGCCGGCGGCTGTCCCAGCAGGCCGGCGGCATCGGCACGCGGGGCCCCGGCGAGACCCAGCTCGAGGTCGACCGCCGGCGCCTCGAGCGGCGCATACACAAGCTTGAGGTCGACCTGCGCCGCATCGCCGGCCACCGCCGCACCCAGTCCAAGGCCCGCGCCCGCACCCGCAACCGCGCGGTGGCCATCGTCGGCTACACCAACGCGGGCAAGTCGTCTTTGCTCAATCGCCTCACGTCGGCCACCGTCGCGGTGGAGGACCGCTTGTTCGCCACGGTGGACCCCACTACCCGGCGGCTGGGACTGCCGGGCGGTGAGACGGTGTTCCTCACCGACACGGTGGGTTTCGTGCGAAAGCTGCCCCACCAGCTGGTGGAGGCGTTCAAGACGACTCTCGACGTGGTGCGCGACGCTGATCTGCTGATCCACGTCGTGGACAGCGCCGACGGCGACCCCGACGGGTCGATGGCGGCGGTGCGCGGCGTGCTGGTCGAGATCGAGGCGGACCAGGTCCCGGAACTGGTGGTGTACAACAAGAGCGACCTGGGTCCGGCCGCGGCCCGCCTGGCCGAGCGCGCCGAAGGCTCGGTGGCCGTGTCGGCCGCGACCGGCGAGGGGGTCGATGAACTGCTGGGCGCGATCGGCGACCGGATGCGACGCGTCTCCCGCGAGGTCGAGCTGGTGGTGCCATGGGACCGGGGCGATGTGCTCGCCGGGGTGCACCGCGAGGGCCAGGTGCTCGAGTCCACTGCAACCGAGCAGGGTATGAGGGTCAGGGCCCGCCTGGAGCCGGCCTCGGTGGGAGCCCTGAGCCGCTATGTGGTCAACAGCCGGGAGCAAGAGTGAGCCCAGATCGCCGTGCAGCCCGGTCCTGCGGTGATGTGAACAGCATCGTCGACGGGAAGGACAACCGGTGAGTCGACGCCGCCGTGCAGCCCGGTCCTGCGGTGATGTGAACGGCCTGGTCGGCGGAAGGGGAGACCGGTGACGGCGGGCTTCGTGCCACCCACCTACCCCTACGACAAGCTCGACTCGCTGCGCGCCGCGGCCTCGGCTCTGCCCGGTGGCGCGGTGGACTGCTCGGTGGGGACACCGTGCGACCCGCCGCCCCCGCAGGTGGTAGAGGCGCTGGCGCGCTCAGGCACCGAGCGCGGCTACCCAGCGTCGATCGGCTCGGTGGCCTACCGGCAAGCCGCCGCAGCCTGGGTGCAGCGCCGCTTTGGAGTGGGCGTCGATCCCGACGCCCAGGTCGCGGCGTGCATAGGCACCAAGGAGTTCGTGGCCTCGCTGCCCCTCTACCTTCGGCTCCGCTACCCCGACCGCGACACGGTGCTGTACCCGTCAGTCTCGTACCCCTCATACGCGATGGGAGCGGCTCTGGCCGGCTGCCGGGCCGTCCCGGTCGCGGTGGACCAGGAGTTCCGCATCGACGTCAGCTCGATCGCATCGCGTGACGCCAGACGAGCGCTGTGCTTGTGGGTGAACTCGCCCGGGAACCCGGCCGGAGGCCTCGATGACCTCCGTGCCGCCGCGGCCTGGGGCCGCGACAACGATGTGCTGGTGGCCAGCGATGAGTGCTACGCCGAGTTCACGTGGGAAGGCCCGCCGCGCACGATCCTGGAGCAGGGCTCCCGAGGCGTGCTGGCCGTGCACTCACTGTCCAAGCGCTCGAACATGGCTGGCGTGCGGGCCGGGTTCTACGCCGGCGACGCCGAGATCGTCGACTACTTGCGCGAGTGCCGCAAGCACGCGGGCTGCATGGTCCCCGGCCCCGTGCAAGCCGCCGCGGTGGTCGCCTGGAGCGACCAAGATCATGTGGACGAGCAGCGTGACGAGTATCGGACCCGTCTGGAGAAGCTGTCCGCGATCTGGCACCTGGCCGGACGGCACCTCGGCCCGTTCGGGTCTGACCGCCCCACCCTCGAGGGCTTTGCTGGCTCCCCTCCCGCGCTCCCGGCCGGCGGCTTCTACGTCTGGGGCCGCGTGCCGGGCGGCGACGCCTGGAACTGCGCCGATGTGCTGGCTCGCATCGCGGGGTTGATCGTCAGCCCCGGCGAGTTCTACTGCGACCAGCCAAAGGCCGCAGGACCACACGATCCTCGCGGCTGGGTGCGCGTGGCCGCGGTGCAGCCCGTGGAACGCCTTGATCTGGTCCTCGAACGGCTTGCCGACGCGGTCAAGGCCCAAGCGGTATAGGGCTCCCAACGCGGGCGGCAGGTACGAACGAAGCACTGCATCGTTGCTGTTGCTGATTCCATGAGGTCGGCAACGGCTCGCGGGTAACACCGGCAAGTAGCCTCTCAGCCCATGTCCACGCTTGAGTCCCGCATCGGCCAGCTCTGGGAAGCCCGTCTCGACCTCGACGCCGACGATCCAGAGGTGATCGCCACCGTGCACGAGGCCATCGACGCCCTCGACACTGGCCAGGCCAGGGTGGCCGAGGTGCTCGACGACGGCACCGTGCGGGTCAATCAGTGGTGCAAACAGGCCATCCTGCTGCTGTTCTCGACGGCCAAGATGAGCACCATCGAGCTCGGCCCCTTCGAGTTCGCCGACAAGATCCCGCTCAAGACCGACTACGCGGCCCGGGGCGTGAGGGTGGTGCCGGGGGCGTCGGCCCGCTGGGGCAGCTACCAGGCGCCGGGCGTGATCATGATGCCGAGTTACACCAACATCGGCGCCCATGTCGGGGCCAACACCATGGTGGACACTTGGGCCACCGTGGGGTCTTGTGCCCAGATTGGCGCCAACGTGCACCTCTCAGGCGGGGTCGGGATCGGGGGAGTGCTCGAGCCTCCCGTCGCCCAGCCGGTGATCGTGGAGGACGACTGCCTGATCGGCAGCCGCTGCATCGTGGCCGACGGTGCTCGCGTCGGGCGTGGGACGGTGCTCGGAGCAGGAGCGATCCTCACCGGGTCCATACCGGTGATCGATGCCTCCACGGGGGAGGAGCTCGGACGGGGCGAGGTGCCGGCCTGGTCGGTGGCCGTGCTCGGCACCCGATCCCGGAAGTTCCCGGGAGGCGAGTTCGGCCTTCCCGCGGTGCTGGTGATCAAGCGCCTCGAAGAGGGCGAGCGCCACAACAAGTCGGCTCTCAATCAAATCCTGCGCGATCACGGCGCCACCACCTGACATGTCCGCCGGGGCATTGCCAGCGGGCGACCTGCTGGCTCTTGCGGCCGCGCTGGTGGACGTGCCCTCCGAGAGCTGCGCCGAAGGGCCGATCGCGGATGCGATCGAGGCCGAGCTACGCGGGGCCACCCATCTGACCGTGGATCGAGTTGGCGACAATGTTGTGGCCCGGACGCACCTCGGCCGCGCCCGCCGCATCGTCTTGGCCGGACACACCGACACCGTGCCGGCCAACAACAACGCAGGCGCCCGCATCGACGGCGACGTGCTGTGGGGATTGGGCGCGACTGACATGAAGGGCGGCCTGGCCGTGATGCTGGCGTTGGCCCGAACCGTCGAAGCGGCGGCCACCGACATCACCTACGTGTTCTATGCCCGCGAGGAGGTGGACGCGGCCGACAGCGGCCTGCTGGAGCTGGCCGCGGCCCGTCCCGACCTTCTTCAGGCCGACGTGGCCCTTCTGGGAGAGCCGACGGGAGGCGCGGTGGAGGCCGGTTGCCAGGGCACCATGCGGCTGCGGGTGACGCTGGCGGGGGAGAGGGCCCACACGGCCCGAGCCTGGATGGGCCGCAACGCCATACACAGGCTTGCGGAGGTGCTGGCCGCGGTGTCGGCGTACGAGGCTCGCCGGCCGGTGGTGGAGGGATGCGAGTACCGCGAGGCGCTGCAGGCGGTGGCAGTGGGCGGCGGGGTGGCCGGCAACGTCGTGCCCGACTTGGCGACGCTGACGCTGAACCACCGGTTCGCTCCCGACCGCACCCCCGAGCGGGCCGAGGAGCACGTGCGGTCGATTCTCGGGAGCGTGCTTGATGCAGGCGACACCGTCGAGTTGACCGACATGGCCCCGCCCGCGGCTCCCGGTCTCGGCGACCCCTTGCTGGCCGCGCTGGTTCGGCGCAGCGGCGCGCCGGTGCGGGCCAAGCTGGGCTGGACCGACGCCGCATTCTTCGCGGCGCGCGGGGTACCGGCCTCAAATTTCGGTCCCGGCGATCCGTCGCTGGCCCACACGGCCGGCGAGCGCCTGCACCGCGACGACCTCATCTCGGTGCATGCCGCCCTTGAGGACCTGCTCGTCAACGGCGCCTGAGCGGGCGCCGCGGTGGGCGGCGAGGACTAGTACCGGCGCGCATAGGTTGTGAGCGTGTCGCGGTGAGACGTTGCGACTCCCGCTCTTGTTCGCTGCGCTCACGGGCCGCTCGGGCCACGGCCTCGCTCAACGCCCGCTGATTTCGACGGTAACTAGCGGCCTATCCGCTCAGCGTCTTAGTACCGGCGCATCATGGTGACCACCTTGCCGTAGACGGTCACCTCGTCCGGCCCGAACTCCATCGGCTCCATGTGCTCGTTGGCCGGCTCCAGCACGATCGCGCCGTTGCGGCGGCGCAGCGTCTTGACGGTGGCCTCGTCGCCGGGAATGCCAGCCACTACGACCTCGCCGTTCTCCGCTGTGCTCTGCGCCCGGCACACCACGTAGTCGCCGTCGAGGATCCCGGCCTCGACCATGGAATCGCCCCGAACCCGCAGCATGAAGAGGTCACCCTCGCCGGTGAGGTCGGCGGGCATGGGCACCAGCTCCTCGACGTTCTCGGAGGCGAGCACGCCGGAGCCCGCGGCCACGTCGCCCACTAGGGGCACGTGGCGCACCGGGCGGCGCTCGAGGGCCGCGCCCGAGTTCTCGTCGTAGCGGACCTCGATGGCCCGGGGGCGGGTCGGATCGACGCGCAGGTAGCCGGCGGAGTCAAGCACGTCGAGATGGGCCTTCACCGAGGCCGGTGACCGCAGGCCCACCTCGGCCGCGATCTCCCGGATCGACGGCGGGTAACCCCGGGACCGCTGGTGCTCGACTATCACGTCGAGGATCTGGCGGCGGCGGGCGGTGAGCGGGTTGCGGTTGGCCGGCGGCGTCATGGCTGTCTCCGATCTACGGGGGAGTCGGGTTGTTTCCCCGAACATCTGTTCGCTATAGTATAGGCGAACAGATGTTCAATTCAGGAGGCTACCCGTACACATGTTTGCGGAACACGCGTTCGATGTCAAGCATCTTGCTCCCTCCCTGCGTGTGGCCCGCCTTGTCACACCCCCGCGGGAGGATCGAGGCATGCCCCCAGTTCCAACGCCTGTCCTCGCCTCAGTCGCTGCTCCGGGCTGCGCGGCCCCGCCGTCGGTGGTTCGGGCCGTCCGCCTGCCCGAGGCCGTGTACCGCCGCCGCCGGGTGGCCGCAGCGGCAGTGGCGGCCGCGATCTTGACGCTGGTGCTGGCGGTGGGCCGGCCCGACCGGGTTCCGGTGGGCGAGACCAACCCGTGGCCGTCGACGGGGGGTGTCTCGCTGTCGACGGATCTACCGGGCGTCTACGTGGTGCAGCCGGGCGACACTCTCTGGGACATCGCCCGTGCCCTCGCGCCCGGCCGCGATCCTCGTGCTGTGGTCCACGAACTAGCCGACACGGCGGGCGGGGCCGCGCTGGAGCCGGGCCAGAGGATCGTCATCGACGAGGTTCCGGGCCTGGCCACCGGGAGCGACTGGGATCGGGATTCCCATCAGGGGTCTGGCCAGCGGGCTGCCGCCGAGCCAGCCGGCGCCGAGAGGTAGCGGACGAAGAGCGTGTCGGAGGCTTCGAGCAAATGGTCCATGGACATCTTCAACGGCACAGTTCGCAGCGATCCGTGCACGATCCTGGGGCTGCCGCCGCCGGCTACGAGCGGCGCGACCGAGAGGCACAGCTCGTCGATCAGCCCGGCGTCGGCCAGTTGCCCGTTGAACGACGGCCCGCCCTCCGACAGCACCACCCTGGCGCCGCGGCGGTCCAACTCGGCCAGGATCTCCGCGGGTTGGGGCCGCTTCGACGGCAGTTGCACCACCTCGGACACCGGCTGAAGCCGCTCGACGGCCTCCGGTGCCGCGGCGCTGCCGGTGAGGATCACCGGCGGATTGTCGCCCGGGTGCTGGTCGGCGAACAGGGGGAGGTTCAGGTCGAGGTCCAGGCTCGAGCTGACGACCGCCAATCGGGGCCGTTCGGCGCGCCCAGCGGCTCGCCGGGCCCGCCGGGAGGCCTCGGAGGGCCGGGGCAGGCCGTAGCGCTCAACCCGCACCGTCCCCGCCGCGGCCACGATCCAGTCGGCGCAGGCCCGCACGGCCGAGAACACGGCCTCGTCGTCGGGGTTGCCGAGCGCGCCGCTGGTGCCGTCGACCGCGACGGCCCCGTCCGCGGAGGCGATCATGTTGATTATGAGCCAGGGCCGCCCCGCCGGCTTGGGCCGCGCCAGCGCCGGATAGATCTCCATCGGGTCGACGTCGGCCTCCGGGCCCGGCAACAGTCTGCGCACACCCGCGAAGGTACCGCCTCGACCGTTCGGACCGAGGCTGGCGGTTCTCCGCAGACGCGGCAGTCCGGCGACGGGCGTGCGGAGCGTCATGGGCTCGGCGCGGTTCTCGGCGGGTGCGGCAGTCCGGCGACGGGCGTGCGGAGCGTCATGGGCTCGGGGCGGTTCTCCGCGGTTGCGGCAGGGCAGTCTGTCGTCCATGCGTGGCCGCTGTGAGTGTCTCGGGCGGTTCTCTACAGGTTCCGGGCACATCTCTGGGCAACAGATCGGCCGTCTGCAGGATGCCGGGGACCATGCACAGGAAATCCCAAGGCAGCCGCGAGAAATCCCCAGACAGAGCCGAGAAATCCCCTGGCCATCACGAGAAATCCCGAAGCAATCACGAGGCGGGTCAACAGACGAGAGTCGTAGAGTCGCGCCGGGGGCGTGCGAGTTCGCGCCAGCGTGCCCGGTAGAATTGCAAGGGGGTAATCCGTATGACTCTGGCCGCCGAGCAGAACAGCCTCCTCGCCGGCACTCACCTACCGCCGGACGCTGCGGATGACCCGGCCGACGGGATCGCCTGGGTGCGGCGCGACGCGCGCCTGGTGAACCACCGCGACGACTCGGTCGCCTTCGAGCAGATCGGTGTGGAGGTGCCGGCCGCGTGGTCGCAGAACGCCACCAACATCCTGGCCCAGAAGTACTTCCGCGGGCCGCTGGGAACGCCCGAGAGGGAGTGGTCGCTGAGGCAGGTGGTGGGCCGCGTCGTGGGCGCGATCACCGAGTGGGGCGACGGCGACGGATACTTCGCGGACGAGTCCGAGGCGTCGCTGTTCCGGGCCGAGCTGTCTTACCTGCTGTACGCGCAGCGGGCCGCCTTCAACTCGCCGGTGTGGTTCAACATCGGCGTGGCCGGGGTTCCCCAGCAGGCGTCCGCCTGCTTCATCCTGTCGGTGGACGACACGATGGAGTCGATCCTGGAGTGGTACGCCGAGGAGGGCAGGATCTTCAAAGGCGGCTCCGGAGCGGGGGTCAACCTGTCGCGCATCCGGGCCAGTTCCGAACCGCTCAGTGGCGGGGGGACCGCGTCGGGCCCGGTGAGCTTCATGCGGGGCGCGGACGCCTCGGCCGGCACCATCAAGTCGGGCGGCAAGACCCGGAGGGCGGCCAAGATGGTGGTGCTCGACGCCGACCATCCCGACATTGAGGACTTCATCTGGTGCAAGGCCCGCGAGGAGCGAAAGTCGAGGGCGCTGGCCGCGGCCGGGTTCGACATGAGCGTGGACGGCGCCGACTCCAACTCGGTGCAGTACCAGAACGCCAACAACTCCGTGCGGGTGACCGACGAGTTCATGAGGGCTGCCACCGAGGGCCGCGACTGGGACCTGACGGCCCGCACCGACGGCACGGTGCTCCAGCGGGTGGCGGCCCGCTCGATTCTGCGCCAGATGGCCGAGGCCGCCTGGGAGTGCGCCGACCCCGGCGTGCAGTTCGCGACCACCATCAACCGCTGGCACACGGCCTCGGTCACCGGCCCGATCACTGCCAGCAACCCGTGCTCGGAGTATGTCCACCTCGACGACAGCGCCTGCAACCTGGCCTCGATCAACCTGTTGAGCTTCCTCGACGACGACGGCACCTTCGACGTCGACGGTTTCTGCCGGGCGGTGCAGGTGGTGTTCGCGGCCCAGGAGATCCTGGTGGGCCACGCCGACTATCCCACCCAGACCGTTGCCGACACCACCAGGGCCTTCCGCCAGATCGGCCTGGGCTACGCCAACCTCGGCGCGCTGCTCATGGCCATGGGCCTGCCCTATGACTCCGACGAGGGCCGGGCCGTAGCTGCGGCCATAACCGCGCTAATGACCGGCGAGGCCTACCTAGCGTCTACCCGGCTGGCCGAGCGCATGGGCCCCTTCGCCGGCTTCCACGCCAACCGCGAGCCCATGCTGCGCGTCCTCGACCAGCACCGGACGGCAACCGCCTCCATCGACGAGGACCTGGTGCCCGCAGAGCTGCTCGAGGCCGCGCAGATGGCCTGGGACGATGCCTGCGAGCGGGCGGACCGCCACGGCGTGCGCAACAGCCAGGCGACCGTGCTCGCTCCGACCGGCACCATCGGGCTGCTGATGGACTGCGACACGACCGGCATCGAGCCCGACCTCGGCCTCGTGAAGTCGAAGCGCCTCGTCGGCGGCGGAACGATGCACATCGTCAACACGACGGTGCCGAGGGCGCTTCGCCGCCTCGGCTACGACGACGAGCAAATCGAGCGGATCACCGACCACGTCGCAGAGCACCACGGCGTGGCCGGAGCGCCCTTCCGGGCTGAGCACCGCCAGGTGTTCGCCTGCTCGCTGGGCGACGACGCCATCAGAACCTCAGGGCACATCCAGATGATGGCCGCGGTGCAGCCTTTCCTGTCCGGGGCCATCTCCAAGACCGTGAACATGCCCGCGGACGCGACCATCGACGATGTGGAGCAGCTGTTCATCGACGCTTGGGGCCTCGGCCTCAAGTCGGTGGCCATCTACCGCGACAGCTCCAAGGTCGCCCAGCCCCTGACCGTCGGCGCGGCCGAGGACTCCCGCGAGCCCGCTGGCGCGGCCCAATCGGCTGCGGGCGGCCCGCCGGTCGGAGCGGCCCAATCGGCTGCGGGCGGCCCACCGGTCGGAGCGTTCCCGCCCGACGAGCCGGTGCGTCGGCGGCTGCCGAAGTTGCGCCGGTCGCGCACGCTCGAGTTCCGGGTGGCCGACTGCAAGGGGTTCGTGACGGTGGGGGAGTACCCCGACGGGCGGCCGGGCGAGATCTTCGTGAAGGTCTCCAAACAGGGCTCGACGCTGGCCGGCATCATGGACGCCTTCGCGATCTCGCTGAGCCACGGACTGCAGTACGGGGTGCCGCTGGCCGCCTTCGTCGAGACGTTCGTGGGCGTGCGCTTCGAGCCCGCCGGCATCACCGACGATCCCGACATCCGCATCGCGACCAGCCTCATGGACTACCTGTTCCGCAAGCTGGCGGTGATGTACCTGACCCCCACCGAGCGGGCCGCGCTGGGCGTCTACACCACCGGCGAGCGGACCCAGCCCACCCTGCCCGGCGTCGAGGAGCAGGTCGCCGAGACCGAGCAGGGCCACGACCTTCCCCCCGACCCGCCGTCGATCCCCTCACCGGCGCAGCTGATGGCCCAGCTCGATTTCTCCGCGGCGACGGCACCCTCGGAGCCGGCCGCGTCGGTCCGGACGGGCGCGCTGGACGCACCCTTCTGCATGACTTGCGGCGTCCCGATGCGCCGTGCCGGGTCGTGCTTCGTGTGCGCCGACTGCGGCGCCACCAGCGGCTGCAGCTGACGCCGCGGCGGGTCCGGCTCGGCTAAGAGCGAGCGCGGATAGGTGGTGAGCGTCTCGCTGTGAGGCGTTGTGTTTCCCGCTCTTGTTCGCTGCGCTCACGGGCCGCTCGGGCCACGGCCTCGCTCGACGCCCGCGGATTTCGTCCGTGGGCCGCGGCTTATCCGCTCGGCCTCTAAGACCCGTCGGCTTCGCCCGTGTCGGCGGCGAGGGCCTTCTTGTGGCGCAGGTAGTTCTTGACCATCTCACCGAACCGGGCCGGGTTGTAGACGTCCTCCTCGTAGCTCCAGAGCCCGTTGCCGGCGTACTTGAGCAGGGTGAAGTTGTACTCCTGATGGAGTGATCCGTCTCCGGGATCGGCCATCCGGTTCCACACTTGGCACACCAGCCAGCCCCGCTCCTCGTCGATGATGTACCACTCGATCGGGTAATGGATCATCTCGTTGTTGGGCCACTGGCTCATGGTGGACTGGATCCAGCTGTAGATGGCCTCGCGCCCGCCCATGGTTCCGAAGTGGTGCTCCATGTAGGTGGCGTCCTCGGTGAACAGGTTGGCCCACTCTCGCCAGTCTCCTGTGGTTCCTGCCCGAAGGGCCGTGGCGTCCTCGGTGAACAGGTTGGCCCACTCTCGCCAGTCTCCTGTGGTTCCTGCCCGAAGGGCCGTCTCCTGGTAACGAACGAATGCCTCCTCGATCTCGGCTCGGCTCCAACGGCTCATGGCTGATGCTCCTTGTGGATGGGGTCTCGATGATTCTGGTCGCTAGAAGGATCGGGTTTCAGATGTCGGCGGGGATGTCAATGTGCAGGTGGCGGCTGAGGTCGCCGACCAGGTCTACGAGGAAGCAGCGCTCAGTGAAGCGCCAACGTCCGTCGATCCGTCTGAGAGTGTCGTCGTAGCGGCCGGCGATGATGGTCTCGATGGGAGAGTCCGGGGCCTGCTGGAGCACTGTGTAGGTTGATCGGACCCGGGCAGTGTTGCTGTCGATCTCGATTATCGGGTTGGTGGTGACATGCCGGGTGCGGGGGGTGCCGTCGGCGTAGATGATCACCGTGGCCCGGTAGCTCTCGGCAATGGCGGCCGCGCCTGACGGCCCGGCAACAGCCTGCTCGCCGTAGCGGAACGTGCAGTGTTCCATGAGCTCACCGAGTTCCGGGAATAGGCCCGCGTCGATGAGCTCCGCGTAGCGGTACAGCTCGTTGGCGATTGCGGTGGCGTCGTCGGGGGCCGTGGTTTCGTCGAGGGTCGTGGTGCCGTCGGGCGCGGTGGTTCCGTCCGGGTGCATTGCATCGGACCGTAGTATCGGACGGGCATGGCGCGCCTCTCGCTGCCCCCACCGACCGTGCTGTGGCGCGGCATCCTCAGATTTGTCGACGACCTGCGTAACGAGTGGTCCCGGGCCCGGGTCGGAGGGCTGTCGGCCGAGATCGCCTTCTTCGGCCTCCTCGGCCTGTTCCCGGCCGTGATCGTGTTCGCGGCCGCGCTCGGCTCGCTCGACGTGGTGATAGGGGCGGGCGCAGCCGCCGACACCGAGGAGTGGCTGCTGGACCGCGTGGTCGAGACCTTCGGCAGCGACAACACCCTGGGGGCCACGATCGAGGAGCTGTTCGATCGGTCGAACGCCGGGCTGATCACCGCCGGCATCGTGATCACTGTCTACGCCTCGTCGCGGGGCTTCACCGCGGTGGTCGGAGCCCTGGACGTCACCTACGGCCACGAGGATCGCAGGAACTGGATCTCCACCCGGGTGATGGGCTTCGTGCTCACCCTCTTCACTCTGGTCGTGGCCGCGCTGGTGGCCGCCATGGTGGTGGTGGGGCCCCTGCTCGGCGGCGGAGAGGAGATAGCCGAGCGCCTGGGCGCCGGCTCGGCGTTCACCACCGCGTGGGTGTGGTTCCGCTGGCCGGTGGTGTTCGTGGTGGTGGTCTGCTGGGCCGCCTCCCTCTACCATTTGGCTCCCCGCCGCCGGACCCCGTGGCGGACCGATCTTCCCGGCGCCGTGGTGGGAACCGTTTGGTGGCTGGCGGTGTCGCTGGGCTTCCGCGTCTACCTCGACGCGGCCTCCAGCGGCATGAATGCGGTGGTCGGCCTCCTCGGCGGCGCCCTGAGCCTGCTCATCTGGCTCTACTTACTGGCGATGGGCCTGCTTGTCGGGGCCGAGATCAATCGCGTTCTCAGCGACCGCCGCGATCTGCACACCACGACGGATACTCCTTCTAAGAGGCCGAGCGGATAGCCGCAGTTCAGGGGATTCTGCGAGGCTCTGAACGAGGCCCCGGACCCGAGCGGTCCGTGAGCGCAGCGAACAAGAGCGGGCAACTGGACCCGAGCGGTCCGTGAGCGCAGCGAACAAGAGCGGGCAACTGGACCCGAGCGGTCCGTGAGCGCAGCGAACAAGAGCGGGCAACTGGACCCGAGCGGTCCGTGAGCGCAGCGAACAAGAGCGGGCAACTGGGCCCGAGCGGTCCGTGAGCGCAGCGAACAAGAGCGGGCAACTGGGCCCGAGCGGTCCGTGAGCGCAGCGAACAAGAGCGGGCAACGATACGGGTCATCGCGAGGCGATCAGGTACCCGCGGAGGCTCTTTGGGGATACTCTCGCAACGATGAGCGAGTTCCGGGTCGATCTTGACGAGATTGCCTTCAACCTGCACCACGTGGCCGATCTCGACGGGCTTGCCGCTCTCGACGGGTTCGAGCACGTGGAGCCCGAGGTGGTGGACCAACTTCTCGCCGAGGCAGCCCGGTTCGCGGAGGAGGTGATCGCGCCGCTCAACCGCGTCGGTGACACTGAGGGCGCCCGCCGCCTCGACGACGGCTCGGTGGTGACGCCCACCGGCTTCCGAGAGGCCTACCGCGCCTATGTTCAGGCCGGCTGGGGCGCCGTGTCGATGGATCCCGACTACGGCGGAGGGGGCTTCCCGCACCTGGTGGGGCTGGCGGTCGAGGAGATGTTCACCGCCGCGTGCCTGTCTTGGTCGCTGTGCCCGCTGCTCACCCAGGGCGCCATCAACATGCTGGGAGCGCACGGCACCGACGAGCAGAGGGCCCTCTACCTGCCGCAGATGGCCACCGGCGCCTGGACCGGCACCATGAACCTCACCGAGCCCCAGGCCGGGTCCGACCTCGGAGCGGTGACAGCCCGCGCCGTGCCCCAGCCCGACGGCTCGTACCGCCTCTATGGCACCAAGATCTTCATCACCTATGGCGAGCACGACCTCGCCGACAACATCGTGCACCTGGTTCTGGCCCGCACTCCGGACGCCCCGCCCGGGACGAGGGGTATCAGCTGTTTCCTGGTGCCCAAGCACCTGCCCGCAGCCGACGGTTCGCCCGGAGCGCGCAACGATGTGCGCTGCGTGTCGATCGAGCACAAGCTCGGGATCCACGCCAGCCCCACCTGCGTGATGGCCTACGGCGACACCGACGGCGCGGTGGGATTCCTGGTCGGGGAGGAGAACGGCGGGATGCGGGCCATGTTCACGATGATGAACCACGCCCGTCTCAGCGTCGGGCTGGAGGGCGTGGCCATCGCCGAGCGGTCCTACCAGCAGGCCCTCGCCTATGCCCACGAGCGCCGCCAGGGCCGGGCGCCGGGCGCGCCCGCCGGGGCGCCTTCGGCCATCATCGACCATCCCGACGTGCGGCGGATGCTGCTCGACATGCGCTCCACCATCAGCGCAATGCGGGGCCTTGCCTACCGCAACGCCGAGGCCATCGACCGCGCCTCGCACGGAGACGACGACGAGCAGCGCCAGGCGGGCACGGAGCGGGCCGCGCTGCTGACGCCGCTCACCAAGGCGTGGGCCACCGATCTGGGGTGCGAGCTGGCCAGCGTCGGACTGCAGGTGCACGGAGGCATGGGATTCATAGAGGAGACCGGCTCGGCCCAGCACTACCGCGACGCCCGGATCGCCCCCATCTACGAGGGCACCAACGGCATCCAGTCGGCCGATCTGGTCGGCCGCAAGCTGTCCATGCGGGGCGGCGGTGCGGTGCGCGACCACCTGGGCGAGATCCGGGCCACCGCGGGAGCGCTCGACGGCGCCGCGGGTCTGAAGTCGGTGCGCCAGCACCTTGAGGCTGCGGTCGAGGCGTCGGGGGAGGCCAGCGAGTGGCTGCTCGGGGCCGAGCCCTTCGAGCGGCTCGCGGGCGCCGACGCCTATCTGAGGATGCTGGCCACGACGACCGGGGGTGCGGCCCTGGCCGACGGAGCGCTGGCCGCGGCCCGCCTGGAGGATCCCGAGATGGCCGCCGATCGGGCGGTCCTGGCCCGCTTCTTCGCGTCCAGCCGGCTGTCGGCGGTGCCGGGCCTTCTGGCTGCGGTCATCGAGCCCGCCGACGACCTGGCCGCGGCCGCACCGCGGATCCTGGCCAGCTAGGAGGTGTGGGCCCCGTGGGCGTCGCGTCCGGACTCCTGATCGCTTCGATCCCCAGCCCCCCTCGCAACGGCATCGAGCTCGGGCCGTTGGAGCTGCGGGCCTACGGGGTGATGATCGCGCTGGGCGTGATCGCCGCGGTGTCGCTGTCCCGGCAGCGCTGGCAGGCGCGGGGCGGCAATCCCGACGAGATCAGCCGGGTGGCCGTCTGGGCTGTGATCGCAGGCCTGATCGGCGCCCGCCTGTACCACGTGATTACCGACTGGAGGCGGTTCCAGTCTGACGGTTGGCTGGAATCCCTGGCCATCTGGAAGGGCGGACTGGGCGTACCGGGGGGCATGACAGCCGGCATCCTGGTCGGACTGTGGATGATCCGGCGCCTGCAGATGAACCGGGGCGAGGCCATCGCGGCGATGGTGCCGACGCTGCCGCTGGCCCAGGCCATCGGGCGTCTCGGCAATTGGTTCAACCAGGAGCTGTTCGGCCGGCCCACCGACCTGCCCTGGGGATTGGAGATCGACGAGGCGCACCGCCCGGCGCAGTACCTGGGCGTGGAGACCTTCCATCCGACCTTCCTGTACGAGGCGGTGTGGAACCTGCTGCTGTGCGGACTGCTGCTGATCCTCGACCGTCGGCGGAGGCTGCTCGACGTCCCGACGCTGGTAACCAACCCGCGCCGGGTGAGCCGACCGGGCTCGCTGCTGGCCGTCTATGCCCTCGGCTATGGACTCGGACGGCTGTGGATCGAGGCGGTGCGCATCGACCCTGCCAGCCTGATCTTGGGTGTGCGGGTCAACATCTGGATGAGCCTCGTCCTCATTGTGGGCTCGGTGGCCTACCTGGCGGGGCTCCGTCGCCGCTCTCGCGGGCCCAGGCGCCCGGTGTTGCCCATCTGAGCGGCCGCCTAGGCCAGCGGTCGGGCCGGATCAGTTGAAGCCGCGCAGAGGAAGCTCTGGGCGTCGCTGCAGCCAGTTGTCGGCCAGATAGTCGGCGGTGCCGTCGGTCAGATGCATCGTGTACGCGTGGCGGCTGCGGTCCGACGTGTTGGCCGCACTCCAGTGCGGCAGCGTGCCGTGCAGGGTGATCAGCGTGCCGGCGGTGGCCTCCAGCGGCACGAGGTCTTCGACCGGATAGGGAGTCTCGTCGAGCACGTCGGTGACGGCGCCGCGGCTGCGGTCGGAGGGATCGACCAGGCGGAATCGGGTCTTAACCGGGATCCGGTGGCCGCCGGGCACGGCCCACATGCAGCCGTTGGCCACGGTGGCGTCCTCGACGGCGAACCACAGCCCGATCACGCTCTGGGGCTCGGTCCACAGGAACGTGTGGTCGCAGTGGCAGATCACCTCGCCGCCGATGCCGGGCTGCTTGAAGATGTACATGGACTGCAGCAGCCGCGGGTCACCGAACCCGAGGTCGGACGCTACCGCGGCCAGCTCCGGCGTGCGGGAGAAGGCGTCGAAGACCGGGTCGAGGTCATGCATGGCGTGGCCGATCTTGTTGACCGCCAGCGGCATCGGCCTCGTCAGTCGCCCGCCGGAGATGGCCCCGTCCTCGAAGAACCAGCGCACGGTGTCCCCCGACCCGAGGAACCATTCGTCCTCGGCATGGCTCTGCTCGGTGGTGGAGAACACCGTGATGCCGCCGTCGCGCTCGGCGTCGATGTCGGCCAGCATCGAGTTGACGTGGTCCTTGAGCGCGTCGCAGCGCTCGCGGGGCACGAAGCCGGGCAGCACAAGAAACCCGTCGCGCTCCCAATCTCGGAGCTGCGCGCCGTCGAGCATCGCCTACAGGCCCGGATTCCGGGGCGTGCCGCAAGCACGGGGAACGCTGCGCGGCTGTCCGCCGTCGAGCATCGGCGGCCGGTCCTAGGTCTCGCCCTTGCGGTAGGGCAGGCCGTCGGCCCGAGGCATCCGCAGCCGCTGCGAGAAGAACACCAGCACCACCAGCACCACCACGAAAGGCAGGATCTCGGTCCACCAGTCAGGGACCGTCGACGACAGGAAGTACCAGACCGCGGCGCCCAGACCCAGTGCCGCGGCCAGCCCGGCATCGATGCGGCGGTGCCGGCTCAAGGCCCACGCCACCACCGCGCCCAGAGCGATGGTGTTGACCAGCAGGAGCGAATGCGATGCCGATCCGTCCAGGTCGCGCAGACCGACCCCGAACGGGTAGCCGAAGAGCAGGGAGCCGGCCATCACCCCGCCGGGACGCCAGTTGCCGAATATGAGGGCGGCCAAGCCGATGAATCCTCTCCCGGTGGTCTGGCCCTCCTTGTAGAGGCCCCCCAACTCGGGGCTGGCAATGAAGGCTCCGCCCAACCCGGCCAGAGCTCCGCTGATCACAACGCCGTAGTACTTGTACAGGTAGATGTTGATGCCCTGGGTCTCGCCGCCGACGGGGTGCTCGCCGCAGATGCGGAGCCGCAGCCCGAAGCGGGTCCGCCAGATCAGCCAGGCGCTCGTCGGGACCAGGGCGAAGGCGATCATCGTGGCCAGCGAGAGCTGGCTGACGAGCCCCCGGGCCAGTCCGGTGAAGTCGGAGACGAAGAACCAGTCCTTGTCGGTGAGCCAGCCCAGGGTGTCGGGCGTGGTCCAACCGAAGAGGTCGCCGCCCGCCAGGAACGGGAAGGTGAACCGGCCCACGCCCGGGGTGCGGGGGGATTGGGTGATCGAGCCCCCGTCGTAGTTGGACAGGATCTCCGATGACAGGAAGCGGGTCACGCCCGGCGCCGTCACGTTGATGGCCACCCCGGAGATGATGTGGTCGACGCCGAACGAGACGGTGGCGACAGCATGGACCAGACCGCCCATGGCCCCGCCCAGCATGCCTATGAGCAGGCCGGGCCAGGCGCCGTAGTTGATGGCTCCCCATGCCCCGAACCAGGTTCCCAGTATCAGCATGCCTTCGAGCCCGATGTTGACGACGCCGGCCCGTTCCGAGAACAGGCCTCCGAGCCCGGCCAGCATGATGGGCACCGCCCAGCGCAGCATGGCCTGCGACGACGTCACCGCGGTGAGCCGCTCGGTGTCGTCGAAGCTCTGCACCACGGTGAGCACGGCCACGCCGACGGCCGCGTAGATCATCCACCGGGCCCACGCCGGCAGCCGTCCCATGAAGGCTGTGACGGGGTTCATGGCGTTGACACCGGGGCGGGGGCCATGGCCTGGGCGGCGGCCGCGGCCTCCTCGCGTTCACGGACCCGGCGCACCACCTCGTAGGCGATCACCGCGGTCAGGATGATGACGCCTCCCATGATCACGACGATCTCGCGGGAGGCCGCTCCCGAGATCTGGAGGATTCCCGAGGAGACGTCCAGGAAGGCGAAGATCAGCGCGGCCAGGGCCACCCCCAACGGGTGGTTGCGTCCGAGCAGGGCCACGGCGATGCCGGCGAAGCCGAGTCCGGCGATCGGATTGGACGGATAGAAGCCGGTGTTCATCAGCTCGGTCATGCCGACCAGGCCGGCCACCGCCCCCGAGAGCGTCATGGCCATCACCACCATCCGCTTGGGCGAGACGCCTCCCACATGGGAGGCGGACGGGTTGGCCCCGCTGGCCCTCAGGTCGAAGCCGAAGACGGTGCGGTTCAGAGTCATGTGGTAGAGGATCCCGACTCCGATGGCGATCAACAGGACCCCGGTCAGCTTCTTGCCCTGGGTGACCTCGCGGGTGAAGACCTCCAGCCAGCTGTTGATATCGGGCAGCAGGCCGCTCTCGGCGATGGGCTCGGTCCCCACCCGCCCGCCGGTGGCCGATATCTCGCCGCCGGCCTGCCACGCCACGATCCACCAGGCGGCCAGCCCCGAGATGGCCACCGCGTTCAACATGATGGTGGAGATCACCTCGTTGACGCCGCGGGTCACCTTCAGCACCCCCGCCGCGCCGGAGTAGGCCCCGCCCACAGCCATGGCCACGACCATGATGAACACGATGTTCACCACGGCCGGAAGCTCGACCTGAGCCCCGAGGTGGGCGGCGACGAGGAAGGCCAGCAGGTACTGGCCCTCCACGCCGATGTTGAACAGGTTCATCCGGAAGCCGATGGCTGCAGCCACACCCGACAGGTACAGCGGGGTGGCCCGGTTGAATATGTCGACCTGCGTCTCCAGTTTGCTGGCGTGGCCGAGCATGTCGGCGTAGGCCTCGATCGGGTTGCTGCCCGAGACCAGCAGCACGATCGACGACAGCACCACCGCAATGACCACCGCCGCCAGCGGCGCGGCCACCGCCAGCAGGATTCGGCGGGACAGGCTGGCGGTCACGGCGACGCTCTCGCGGAGGCCGCCGGGTGGCGACTCCATGGCCCGCAGCGGGCGACAGGCCGGCCGGCGGTCACGGGGCGACCGTGCCCAGCGCGGCGCCGGTCATGTAGGCGCCCAGGTCGCGGGGGGTGATGTCGTTGGGGTCGAGGCGGGCCACCAGCCGGCCCCGCAGCATCACCACGATGGTGTCGGAAAGGCCGATCAGCTCTTCGAGGTCGGCCGAGACCAGCAGGGTGGCCAAACCCTGGGCTCGAGCCTCGCGTATGTCGTCCCACACCGCGGCCTGGGCGCCGACATCGATGCCCCGGGTGGGATGGTTGGCGATGAGCACGGCCGGCCCGGCCACCATCTCCCGACCAAGGATCAGCTTCTGCTGGTTCCCCCCCGACAGGGCGTGGGCGGCCACGTCGATGCTGGGGGTGCGAACATCGAAGTCGGCCTGGATCTGGTCGGCCCGATCCCTCATGCCCGATCGGTTGAGCCATGGGCCCCGGGAGTAGGGGGCCTTGGTCTGGTGGCCGAGGGCCGTGTTCTCCCACAGGGCCGCAGCCAGCAGCAGGCCGTCGCGTTGGCGGTCCTGGGGGACGTAGCCCAGGCCCATCTCGCGGCGCTGGCGCACCGACTGGTGGGTCACGTCGTGGCCCAGCATCGTGACAGTGCCTGCCGCGGGGGACTCGATGCCGATGATGGCGTTGACCAGCTCGGCCTGGCCGTTGCCCTCTACTCCGGCGATGCCGACTATCTCGCCCTGGTGGACGCTCAGGCTCACGTCGTGGACCACCGGCCGCTCGTCGTCGTTGACGGTGAGGCCGGCGATCACCAGGGCGGCCTCGTCGGTGACGGTGGAGGCGCCGGCGTCGGGGGTGGGCAGCTCCGAGCCGATCATCATCTCGGCCAGGTCGGCGGCCGTCACCTCGTCGGGCTTGGCGGTGCCCACGGTTCGGCCCTGGCGCAGCACCGTGATGGTGTCGGCGATGGCGAGGACCTCGTCGAGCTTGTGGTCGATGAACAGGATGGTGGCGCCGTTGGCCTTGAGCTCGCGGATGTTGCGGAACAGCTCGTCCACCTCTTGGGGCACCAGCACCGCCGTCGGCTCGTCGAGGATGAGGATCTGGGCCCCCCGGTACAGCACCTTGATGATCTCGACCCGCTGCCGCTCGCCGATCTCGAGCGTCTCCACCAGGTCGTCGGCGTTGATGTCGAGGCCGTAGGCCCGGCCCACCTCGTCGAGATGCGTGCGGCCTGCCTCGAAGTCGATCCGGCCGAACGAGCGCATGGGCTCGGCGCCGAGTATCACGTTCTCGAGCACGGTGAGCTGGTCGGCCAGCATGAAGTGCTGGTGGACCATGCCGATCCCGAGCTCGATGGCTTGAGCCGGCGAGCCCAGCTCGACGGCCTCGCCCCTGATCTTGATCCTTCCGGAGTCGGGCGGCTGCATGCCGTAGAGGATCTTCATGAGGGTCGACTTGCCGGCCCCGTTCTCGCCGCAGATGGCGTGGATCTCGCCCTCGGCCACGGCGAGGTTTATGTCGTCGTTGGCCACGACCCCCGGGAACCTCTTGGTGATCCCTATGAGCTCGATGGCCAGCGCCACGCAACCTCCCCTACAACGACGACCGGGCCGGACGCTAGCCCGACCCGGTCGTGATGTCACATCTGCTGGCTGCCGACGACCGCCTCAAAACGGCCGTCGGCATCCGGTGCCTAGGAGGGCTCCTTGGGCACCACGATGGCGCCAGACACGATCTGGGCCTTGAAGTCCTCGAGTTGATCGACGATGTCGTCCACGAATCCTCCCGAGGTGCTGTAGCCCACGCCGTCCACGGACAGGTCGTAGACGGTCGGCCCCGCGGTCACGTTGCCTTCGATGGCGGACCTGACCATCTCGAAGATGGATACGTCGACCCGCTTGAGCATCGAGGTGAGGATGTAGTCCTGCACCCCGGCGCCGGCGGTGTGGTACTGGTCGGAGTCGACGCCGATGGCCCACACCTTCGACCCGGACGCCTCGCTCTGCTCCTGGGCGGCCAGGAACAGGCCGGCACCGGTGCCGCCTGCGGCGTGGTACACGATGTCGGCGCCGTCCTCGTACATGGCGAGCGCGATCTCCTTGCCCCGGTCCGGGGCGTTGAAGCCGTCGAAGTCGGGGGCCTGGGTCACATAGGCGGAGATGATCTCGATATCGGGATTCACGGCTCGGGCCCCGGCTTGGTAGCCGGCCTCGAATCGCTCGATGAGCCCGCCCACGTTGGCCACGCCGCCGATGAAGCCGATGGTGCCGGTCTCGGTCTTGAGCGCGGCGGCCGCGCCCACCAGGAAGGAGCCCTGCTCCTCCGCGAAGACCAAGCCAGCGATGTTGTCGCCGTAGGGAGCGGGGGGATCGGCGCCGAAGTTGATCATGCCCGAGTCGACGACGCCGAAGACGGTGTCGGGGTTCTCGGCGCCGACCGCGGCCGCGTCGCGCTCGAACAGGAAGCCGACGGCCACAACCACGTCATGGACGCTGGCGGCGAGCTGGAGGAGCTCGCCCCGGTTGGACCCGTCGTCGTTGGGCGAGGCCTCGGTGTAGGTGATGCCCAGCTCGGCCTCGGCCCGCTCGATGCCGGCGGCAGCCGAGTCGTTGAAGGACTGGTCGCCCCGCCCGCCGATGTCGAACACCAGGCCCACCGAGATGTCGGTCATCTCGGGCTCGGGCTCGGGCTCGGGGGCTGGAGCCTCGGTGGTCTCGGGCTCGGGGGCTGGAGCCTCCGTGGTCTCAGGGGCCTCGGGCTCCGGCTCTGGCTCGGGCTCAGGGGCCGCTGGCTCGGTAGCTGCCGGCTCGGGCTCGGCGACGGTCTCGGTGCCGTCGTCATCCCCGCAGGCTGCTGCCAGCAGGGCGAACGACAGCAGCACCGCGAGAATTAGTGTTGCACGCTTACGCATAAGGCTTCCCTCCATGGATCTGTGGGCGTTACGCACCGCGCATGCTAACGGGCGCGACGCCCGCTCGTTGGTGGCCTCGATGAGGCCGCGGCACCATCGATGATGGGCTCAGCTCGGCTGGTGCGCGGACGTCCAGGCCAGCACGGCTTCGGCGGGCCAGGCGTTGACGATGTCGTCCGTGGGAACCCCGCAGCGCACCGCCTTGTCGGCTCCGTAGGCCTGCCACTCGAGCTGTCCGGTGGCGTGGGCGTCGGTGTCGACCGTGACCTTGCAGCCCCACTCCACGGCGAGGGAGAGGAGTTCCTCGGGAGGGTCCTGGCGCTCGGGGCGGCAGTTGATCTCCACCGCCTTGTCGAACTGGGCGCAGGCCGCGAACACGATGTCGGCGTCGAAGGTCGACGGTGGCCGCCCGCCGCCGACGACCTTGCGGTTCGTGCAGTGGCCCAGGATGTCGGTGTGCGGGTTGGCGACGGCGGCCACCATTCGCGGCGTCATCTCCGCTGAGGGCATTCTCAGCTTCGAATGGACCGAGGCGACTACGACGTCCAGTTCGGCCAGCAGTTCGTCCGACAGGTCAAGGGAGCCGTCCGTGAGGATGTCCACTTCCATCCCGGTCAGGATCTTGAACGGAGCCATCTCGGAGTTGAGTCGAGCGATCTCCTCCATCTGCCGACTCAGGCGACCCTCGTCGAGGCCGTGGGCCACCGTCAGGCGGGCCGAGTGGTCGGTGATCGCCACCCACTCGTGGCCCAGCGCCGCCGCGGTCTCGGCCATGGCCCGCAGCGGGGCCCCGCCGTCGGACCAGGTGGTGTGGCAGTGGCAGTCGCCCCGCAGCCGCTCCAGCACTGGGCCGCCGGCCCCGACCGGCACCCGGCTGCGCTGCTCGAGCTCGGCGAGGTACCCGTCGTCGAGGCCCGAGATGGCCTCGGCGATCACCCGTGCCGTGCTGGGGCCCACGCCGTCGAGTTCGGTGAGCGTGCCCGCGGCGGCTCTCGCGGCAAGTTCGGCGTCACCGAGGGCTTCAGCCACCTCCAACGCCCGCTGAAAGGCTCGCACCTTGGGGCTGGGAGCGAGCTCCCGGTCGAGGTAATGAATGGCGAGCGACAGCGCCACCGAAGGCCGCATGACCACCGAACCTATCCGTCGCCGGCCGCGGCGGTCACGGCCCGGCGGCGCGGGGTCCGGGGAGGCGGTGGCGGTTGGCGGCCACCAGGGAATAGGTGGGGCGGGCCAGCCAGAGCAGCGGCGGGTGGGCGATCAGGCGCCCGACAATTCCCCAGGCTCCGCCCGCCGCAACCAGGGACCAGCCGATGGCGTCGGCGCCGCGACAGCGCCGCGGGCGCGAACCGCGTTCGTCAATCCACCACACCGCGGTCTCCGCGTCCGACTGGGATAGCCCGAGCTTCTCCAACTCGAGCGACTGCCATGGCTCCACACGGGCGTCGGCGGGCAGGCGGGCCTCGATCCAGCGGGCCGACCGGATGCAGAACCCGCAGTGGCCGTCGTAGACGAGTAGCACCGAGCCAGTGTGCCACCGCCCACCCGGGGCGGGTTCCGCGAGGTCCCGCGGTAGCGTTGGGGGCCATGTCCAAGCGCACCAGCAAGCGCCGAGCCAAGGCTCGCCGTTCGAAGGCGAACCACGGCCGCAAGCCCAACGCGGGCCGCAACAGCTGACCCAGAGGCCGAGCGGACAGGTCGCAGTTCATGTGGATCTCGCAGGGTGCTGAGCGAGGCCGTGGCCCGAGCGGCCCGTGAGCGCAGCGAACAAGAGCGGAACACCAAACGCTTCGCCGCAAATTGGTGCCGTCACCCGCACGGCACTCTAGATTCAGCCGGCAGCGGTCGGCTGTAGAGCTCGGAGACCTCCTTGGAGCGATTCGGATTTGTCGGCCTTCCCAACTCCGGGAAGACCTCGTTGCACAACGCTCTGGCGGGCGGTGACGCGGTCGCGGCCCGGCACGCGTTCTCCACCAAGTCGGCCAACGTGGGGGTGGCCAGGATTCCCGACGATCGGCTGAGCCAGCTCGCGGAGATGAGCGCCAGCCGCCGTACGGTTCAAGCCTCGGTGCAGTTCACCGACATCGGTGGCCTGGTGTCTGGATCCAGCCGGGGCGAGGGCCTGGGCAACGCCTTCCTCGGCCATGTCCGCGACACCGATGCGATCGTGTATGTGGTGCGGTCATTTGCCGACCCCGACGTGCCCGGTGCCGATGACCCTCTGGACAGTCTCCGGGTGCTCGAGACCGAGCTGGCGCTGGCCGACCTCGACAGTGCCGACCGTCAGCTCGACAAGCTCGCCCGGGCCGCCAAGGGCGACCTGTCATTGCGGCCCAGCAAGAACCTGCTGGCCCAGGCGGTCGGGGTTCTCGAGGACGGTGTGCCCCTGTACCGCGCCGGTCTCGACGACGCCGCCCGGACCGGCCTGCGGCCGTTCTTCCTGCTCACCAACAAGCCCGTGCTCGCGGTGGTGAACATCGGAGAGGACCAGATCGCCGACGCCGAAGAGTTGGAGGGACTGGTGCGTTCGGAGTTAGGCGAGGCCGAAGTGGTGGCGCTGTGCGTGCAGTTGGAGGCTGAGGCCGCGCAACTCGACGAGTCGGAGCGCCCCGAGTTGCTGGCCGCCCTGGGCTTGGGCAGCGGCGCCCTCGACCGGTTCCTGGCCAGCGCCTACCACCTGCTGGGCCTGCGGACCTTCCTCACCACCGGGCCCAAGGAGAGCAGGGCTTGGACGTTCCGGGCGGGCGCGTCGGCGGCCGAGTGCGCCGGAGCGGTTCATTCCGACATCCAGCGAGGCTTCATCCGTGCGGAAACAATCCGATGGGATGAGCTGTTGGCTGCCGGCTCGTGGGTAGCGGCCCGCGAGCAGGGCCGGATGCGGTCCGAGGGCAGGGACTACCGGGTAGCTGACGGCGACGTGATGGACTTCAAGTTCAACGTCTGAACCCGGCGGCTGAGCCGGCGGCGTGCGACGCGCCGCCGGAGGGTCCGCGGGCACATCAGCTCGCCCCGCCTCCGTTGCGCGACAGTTGGCTAGACTCGGGAGCCATGCCTGTAGCCGCTGACGCCGCGCTGCTCGTCGAACTGGAGCCGAGCGTCGAGCGGCTCTACGAGCGCCACCTTCGACAGACCAAAGAGTGGCATCCCCACGCGCTCGTGCCTTGGAGCCGGGGCAAGGACTTCCCAGCCGACTACGAATGGGCGCCCGAAGAGGCCGGGCTCAGCGCCGAGGCCCGCAGCGCGCTGTTCGTCAATGTCCTGACAGAGGACAACCTGCCCTACTACTTCCGGGACATCGAGCGCATGTTCGGCCGCGACGGCGCTTGGGGCCATTGGATCCGGCGCTGGACGGCTGAGGAGGGTCGCCACGGCCAGGTGATCCACGACTACCTGGCCGTCACCCGCTCGGTCGATCCCGTGAGCCTCGAGCGGGCGCGCATGGCCCAGGTGCAGGGCGGCCTGGCACCCGAGCCGCCCAACGCGCTTGAGGGCCTCGCTTACGTGACGCTCCAAGAACTGGCCACACGCATCTCGCACTTCAACACCGGGCAGCACATCGAGGATCCCGCCGGCAAGGCCATCATGCGGCGGGTCGCCTTCGACGAGAACCTCCACTTCCTGTTCTATCGAGACGCAATGGGCGCCGCCATCGAGATGGACCCGTCCGGCTCGGTTGTCGCCATCACCAACCAGGTGAAGAGCTTCACCATGCCAGGCATCGGGATCACCGATTTTGACGCCCATGCCCGGACTATCGCCGAGGCGGGGATCTACGACTTGGCCATCCACCACGACCAGATACTGCGGCCCGTGCTGCTGCGCGACTGGAAGCTTCCCTCCATCACGGGCCTCTCCGGCGTGGCGGAGGCGGCTCGCGAACGGCTCATGAAGCTCATCGACAGGATCGGGAGGGTGGGCAGGCTCATGGTCGAGCGCCGCGCCGAGCGCTGGACCATGGGTCGCGCCGTCAAGGCGGGAGCGCGGACGCACTAGATTCGCGCCCATGGCGTGGCTGGTCTGCGGCGACAGGGTCATCGCGTCGCTGGAGATCGCCTCCAGCCGGCGTGAACGGCGCAAGGGCTTGTCTGGACGCGACGGGATTGAGGGCGCGCTGCTGCTGGAACGGACCCGCTCCGTGCACTCGCTCGGTATGCGCTTTCCCATTGACGTGGCTCACTGCGACGCCGACATGCGGGTTCTGAGGGTGACGGTGATGCGGGCCAACCGGGTCGGATGCATCGTGCCGCGGGCCAAGGCGGTCATTGAGGCCGAGGCTGGCAGCTTCAAGCGCTGGGGAGTGGCTCCGGGCGTGGAGCTGGAGATCCGGCGGTGAGTGGCTCGCTGATACTGGTGGGCACGCCGATCGGCAACCTGGGCGATCTGAGCGGCAGGGCCGTGGAGGCTCTGGCCTCTGCGGACCTGGTGTGCTGCGAGGACACCCGGCGCACGGGGCGTCTGCTCGCGCACGCCGGGGTGAGCGGCGCCCGGCTGCGCCGCGTGGACGAGCACACCGAGGCCGAGGCCTGCGACGCGGTGTGTGAGCTGCTCACCGCTGGGGCGACGGTGGCGGTGGTGACCGACGCCGGTATGCCCGCGCTGACCGATCCGGGGGTTCGGCTCGTGGCTGCGGCCGCGGCGGCCGGCCACACGGTCACGGTGGTGCCCGGTCCGTCGGCTGGCTTGGCGGCATTGGCGGTCAGCGGCCTGCCAACAACGCGATTCTGTTTCGAGGGTTTCTTGCCCCGCAAGGGCAGGGCTCGCGCCGTGCGTTTGGAGCAGATCGCAACGGAGCACCGCACCACCGTCCTGTACGAGTCGCCGCATCGCCTGCGCTCGTGCCTTGCGGATCTGGCCGAGGCGTGCGGCCCGCTGAGGCGGGCCGTGGTGGCCCGCGAGCTCACCAAGCTGCATGAGGAGGTGGTGAGGGGCAGCCTGGCCGAGCTGTCCGAGTGGTCCGAGGGTCCGGTCAAGGGCGAAGTCGTGGTGGTAGTCGAGGGCGCTCCGGAGTCGGCCACCGAAGCCACGGACGACGAGCTTCGGGCCGCGGTCGAGGCTCTCGTGGCCGATGGCGTGAGCCGCAGGGACGCGGCCGCATCGACCGCGGCGGCTTACGGAGTGTCGCGCCGCCGCGTCTACAACCTCGTGGCTGACACTCAAGAGACTGACCTCGAAGTAGGAAAACGTCCAGCTTTCCGAGTTGATTCCTAAAACTGTCAGCTTGGCTGGGGAAGACCTTGGCATCTGGGGATAATGTGGCCCGCCATGGGGGTGCCGGTACTGGTCGCGGTTGCGTGGCCCTACGCGTCGGGTAGTCGCCATCTCGGTCATCTCGCCGGGGCCTACCTGCCTGCCGACATCTACGCCCGCTACCAGAGGCTGGCCGGCAACGACGTTCTGATGGTGAGCGGATCCGACGTCCACGGCACGCCGATCACCGTGCGGGCCGATGCCGAGGGCGTGACGCCCTCGGAGATCGTCGGGCGCTACCACGCCGAGTTCTGCCGTCAATGGGAGACGCTCGGCATCTCCTGGGACCTCTACACCACCACCGGCACCCCCAACCACGCGGCCGTCACCCAGGACATGTTCCTGGTGCAGCTCCAGAACGGCCACATCGACAGGAGAGTCTCCGAGCAGTTCTACGACCCCGTCGGCGAGCGCTTCCTGCCCGATCGCTACATCGAGGGCACATGCCCGCGTTGCGGCTTTGAAGCGGCCCGCGGAGATCAGTGCGAGCACTGCGGCACCACCCTGGACGCCACCGACCTGATCGAGCCTCGGTCCAAGATCAGCGGCACAGTGCCGGAGCTGCGCCTTACCGAGCACTTCTACTTTCGCTACTCGGACTTCACCGAGAAGGTCGGAGCCTGGCTCAAGACACGGCGAGGTTGGCGGCCCCATGTGCTGAACTCGGCCACCGGTTGGACCAACGAGGGCCTCCAGGACCGGGCAATCACCCGGGATCTCGACTGGGGAGTAGAGCTTCCCGTCGACGACTTGGGCGAGGGCAAGCGCATTTACGTCTGGTACGACGCGGTGATCGGCTACCTGTCGGCTTCCAAGGAATGGTCGGTCCGCAACGGTGACCCCGACGCCTGGAGGCGCTGGTGGCACAACGACGACGCCCGCCACCTGTACTTCGTGGGAAAGGACAACATCCCGTTCCACGCCCTGCTGTGGCCCGCCCAGCTGATGGGCTACGGCGGCCTGCACCTGCCCGACAACGTGCCCGCGAACCAGTACGTGACCTTCTCGGGGGCCAAGATGGCCGCGGGCCGGGGCGTCGGCCTCACCATCGGGGAAGGCCTAAGGATTTTCGAGCCCGACGCCTTGCGCTACGCCCTCGCCGCGGCCTTGCCCGAGCACGCCGACACCGAGGTCTCAATCGAGGAGATCGCCCGGCGGATCAACGACGAGCTGGTCGCCACCTGGGGGAACCTCGTCCACCGGGTGCTGTCGATGGCTCAGACCGCGCTGGCTGGAACAATCCCCGAAGTCGGCGATCGCCGATCCTCCGACACTGCTGTGCTGGCCGCGGTCGACGACGCCCTGAGTGAGGGAGCCGACTGCATCGAGCGGGTTGAGCTGCGGGCCGGCCTGCGGGCCGCCATGGGGGCGGCTGCCAAGGTGAACGCCTACCTCAACTCCACCGAGCCCTGGAAGCTGGCCTCGGTGGAGCCGGACCGGGCCGCGGCGGTGCTGGTGACCGCGCTGGAGGCCGTGGCCGGCGTGCGGACCGGACTGGCTCCGTACCTTCCGTTCTCGACGGCGGCGCTCGATGGCATCTTCGGCCCCGTCCAGTGCTGGGAGCGCCCGACCGTGCCGCCAGGCACGGCGGTGCCCAAGCCGACGCCCCTGTTCGCCAAAGTCGACCTCGACGCCATCGATCTCGCCGATCCGGGCGAGGGACAGGCCTGAGGAGGCGTGGCTGCCGTGGCCTGGGCCGATCACCACTGCCACCTTCCGGCCGGCGACGCGGCGGGCGCGGTGATCTCCGACGCGCGTTCCGCGGGCGTCGAGGTGCTGATCAACGTTGGCACCGATGTGGAGGACTCCCGGCGAGCGATCTCGGTGGCCGAGGCCCACGACGGGGTGTGGGCCACTGCAGGCGTGCACCCCCATGAGGCGTCCAGTGGCATGGACGGGCTGGAGGCCTTGGTGCGGCATACTGAAGTGGTGGCCGTGGGCGAGACGGGCCTCGACTACCACTACGACCACTCGCCGCGACCGGTGCAGCGGCAGGTCTTCGCGGCGCAGGTGGAGATGGCCAACCGGCGCGGCCTGCCGCTGGTGGTCCACACCCGGTCCGCCTGGGACGACACCCTCTCGGTGCTCGACCGCGAGGGCGTGCCGTCCCGGACGGTGATGCACTGCTTCACGGGCGGACCCGAAGAGGCTGAGGAGTGCCTGCGCCGCGGCGCGGTGCTGTCATTCTCGGGGATTGTTACCTTCCCCAAGGCCGACGACGTGCGCGACGCGGCCCGGGCGTGCCCGCTCGATCGCCTGCTGGTCGAGACCGACAGCCCGTACCTGGCTCCGGTGCCCCACCGCGGCAGGAAGAACCGCCCCGCGCTGGTGGGGGTTGTGGGCGCGGCGGTGGCCGGCGCCAAGGGTCTTGACGTCTCGGAGGTGGAGGAGGCGACCTGGGCAACGACCCGGGCCTTCTACGGACTCGATCGAGAGGTTGGTTCAGATGGGCGCGCCTGACCGTCGCACCCGGCTGGCCCTGATCGGGGCGGCGGCTTTCGTTGTGCTGGCTGTCGCAGGCACCCCCGCTCTGGCCCAGACGTCGCCGCCCCCCGATGTGGAGCCGGAAGAAGTCGTGGACGTGGACAACCTCGCGGACCGGGCCCGGCAGTGGAGCGAGGCTCGCCGGCGAGCCCGCGAGGAGGCAATGCGCAGGGCCGAGGAACTGGCTGTCGCGGCCCGAAGCAGCACTACGACCACGACTGCGGCCCCCACGACCACTGCGGCGCCGACAACGACCGCAGCGCCGACCACGACCACCGAGGCGCCGACTACGACCACCGAGACCGAGGTCATCGAGCACCCGATACCGGCAGGCACCACTGAGGAGCAGTGGCACGCTCTGCGACAGTGCGAGTCGACTCAGAACTACCGGGCCATCAGCGTCAGCGGCCGGTACCGCGGCGCCTACCAGTTCTCGATCCGGACGTGGGACTGGGTGGCCGGAAAGCACTACCCGGACCTGGTCGGGGTCGACCCCATAGACGCTTCGCCCTCCGACCAGGACAAGATGGCCTACAAGCTCTACGAGATAAACGGCTGGGACCCCTGGCCCACATGCAAGAAGAGGCTGCCCTACTGACTCACACGCAGTCCGAGCTTCAGGCGCTCATGGACCGCTTCGACGTGTCGCCGCGCCGATCCCTCGGGCAGCACTTCGTGACAGATCCCAACACCGTGCGGCGCATCGCCCGGCTCAGCGGAGCGGGCCCGGCGGACCACGTGCTGGAGATCGGTGCCGGCCTGGGCTCGCTCACTCTCGCCCTGGCCGAGACGGGTGCGTCGGTGCGGGCCGTGGAGGTCGACTCCGGCCTTGCGGCCGCGCTGCGCGAGGTGGTAGCCGAGGCGGGGGCGCGAGGCGTGGAGGTGTTGGAGGGGGACGCTTCGACCCTGGACTTCGGTCAGGTCCTGCGGGGCTCGGACCGATGGATGCTGGTGGCCAACCTGCCTTACAACATCGCTACGCCGCTGGTGCTGGACCTGCTGCGCGACGTCGGTGCCATCGAGGCGATGGTCGTGATGGTGCAGCGCGAGGTGGGGGAGAGGCTGGCGGCGCCGCCCGGGTCGAGGGCCCGGGGCATTCCCAGCGTGCTGGTGGAGCGGCGGGGCACGGCGCGGGTGGCGGCCAGGGTCGCGGCCTCGGTGTTCCGTCCCCGGCCGAAGGTCGAGTCGGTGGTGGTTCGCATCGAGCGCCATGCGGGCTTGGACGCGCCGTCGCTGACGTCGGAGACCGACGCCCGCTTCGAGGCTCTCGTGCGGGCCGGCTTCGGCCAGCGGCGCAAGATGCTGCGCCGCTCGCTGGCCGGGCGCGTCGGCTCCGAGGGTTTCGCGGCCGCCGGCGTGGACCCGTCGGCCCGGCCCGAGGCACTGACCCTGCAACAGTGGATCGGCCTGGCCCGGTCCGAGCCGTAACTCTCAGGATCAGGCCAACCCGGCGAGGCGCAGCTCTCAGGATCCAGCCGCTGCCTCCGCGGCCGCGATGGCCTTCCACACTCTCTGGGGTGTGTAAGGCATGTCCAGGTGCGACACCCCGAGAGGCGCCAGCGCGTCGAGCACGGCGGACTGCACCGCGGGAATGGATCCGATCGTTCCCGACTCGCCGACGCCCTTGGCGCCGAGGGGGTTGAGCGGAGTCGGCGTCTCGGTGTGGGCCGTCTCGAAGCGGGGCAGCTCGGAGGCGGCCGGGATGGCGTAGTCGGCGAAGTTCGTGTTGCGGGGGTTGCCGTCGGCGTCGTAGGTCGTCTCCTCGTACAGGGCCTGCGAGATGCCCGTGGCGACGCCGCCGTGCACCTGCCCCTCCACGAGCACCGGGTTGAGGATGCGGCCGCAGTCGTCTACCGCGATGTGGCGCAGGGCTCTGGCCTCACCGGTGCCGGAGTCGACCTCCACCACCGACACGTGGGCGCCGAACGGGTAGCTGGACTCGCCCTGGTCGAAGTCGGTCTCTGCGGCCAGGCCGCCCGGCTCGACGCCGGCGGGCAGGTCGTCGGCGGCCGCGGCCGCGGCCAGCTCGGCCCACGACACCGTCCGCGCCGGCACGCCCGCGGGGGCCAGCCCGCCCGGAGCCACGACGATGTCGCCGATGTCGGCTTCGAGCAGGTTCGCGGCCAGGCGCCGCGCCGTGTCGAGGACCTCGTTGGCCGCGGTCCACACCGCGCTGCCGCCGATCTGCAGCGACCGCGACGCCACCGTGCCGGTGCCCCGGGGCACCTCGGCGGTGTCGCTGTGGATGATCCGGACCTGCTCTGCGGGCACCCCCAGCACTTCGCCCAGGATCTGGGAGAAGGCGGTGGCGTGTCCCTGGCCGTGCGAGGCGGTGCCCACCCGGGCGGTGACCGTGCCGTCGAGCTCGACGGTGACCGACCCGTACTCCTGGAACAGCCCGACCGCGGTCACTTCCACGTAGGTCGACACGCCGATGCCGAGCAGCCTCCGGTCACCTCCGGCCCGGCGGCGGGCCTGCTCGGCCCTCAATTCGCTGTATCCGGCTGTCTCCAGGGCCAGGTCCAGGGCGCGGGCGTAGTCGCCGCAGTCCATGTTGGCGCCGGTGGGCGTGGTCAGGGGGAAGTCGCCGGGCGCCAGCAGGTTGCGGCGTCGCAGCTCGGCGGGGTCTATGCCCAACTCGGCCGCGGCCAGGTCGATGATCCGCTCGAGGCACACCGTCGCCTCGGGCCGCCCCGCCCCCCGGAAGGCGGCCACCGGCGTGGTGTTGGTGACCGCCGCGACGGCCTCATAGTGGACGGCACCTATGCGGTAGGGCCCCGACGCCATCAGCATCGTGAAGAAGGGCAGGAACGCCCCTATGCCCGGATAGGCGCCCGCACTTGAGGTGGCCTTGATGTTGATCCAGCGGAACGTGCCGTCGGTGCTCAAGCCCAGTTCGACGTCGTTGACGTAGTCGCGTCCCTGGGTCATGTTGACCAGGTTCTCGCTGCGGGTCTCGACCCACTTGACGGGTCGGCGCAGGCGCCGGGCCAGCCACGCCGTGATCATGAACTCCGGGTAGGTGACGGCCTTGGGGCCGAATCCGCCGCCGACGGCCGGGGCGACGACCCGCACACCCTCCGGCGGCGTGTCGAGGGCCGCGGCCACCCCGTCGCGCACCTCGTGGGGCCGCTGGGTGGTGCACCACAGCGTCACCCCGTCCGGGCTGTCGCCGATACCGGGCGCGGCCAAAGCGGCGGAGGACTCGATCGGTGCTCCCGACATGCGGTGATTGACGATCCGTTCCTTCACCGTCAGGTCGTGGCCAACCATGGCGTCGGGATCGGCGGGCGTGGAGAACTGCGCCGCCAGGTTCGATCCGTGGGCCTCGATCACCACCGGGGCGCCGGGCTCGAGGGCTTCGAACGGGTCGATCACCGCATCTAGCGGGCCGTAGTCCACCTCCACCAGTTCGGAGGCGTCGATGGCGGCGGCCCGGGACTCGGCCACCACCACCGCGATGGGGTCGCCCACGTAGCGGGCCTTGTCGGCCAGAGGCAGCCGGCTGAGTTCCGGCGGCAGCATGATGAACAGGTGCTGGGGGGTGATGGGGAGGTCCGCGGCCGTCAACACGTCCACGACGCCGGGCACGGCCCGGGCGGCCTCGGAGTCGACGGAAACGATGTCGGCGTGGGCCATGACCGATCTCACGAAGGCCAGGTGCAGCGTGCCCTCCGGTGACATGTCGCCCACATAGCGAGCGGTGCCGGTGAGCAGATCGGGATCCTCCCGCCTGAGCACCGCGTTGCCCATGAACGAGCCCGATGGCATTGCTGAGCCTGTCGGCATGGCTAACCCCCGTTCGGCTACCAGACTTGTGGACTGTACCGGCGCACCGTGCCCTGGTCCCGGACCGGCGCAGAACCGGTCGGTGGGGCCGCAGCGGCAATGCCCGGCCCGGCAGTAGCTTCGCGGTGTGATCGAGGCTGGGCTGATCGGGGCGGCGCGGTGATCGAGGTGTTCGCGCCGGCCAAGCTGACGTTGAGTCTGCGGATCACCGGAGTCCGCGGCGACGGCTACCACGAGATCGACGCTGAGATGGCGACGCTGGACTTCTCTGATCGGCTGGAGATCTTCCCGAGCCCCGACGGCGCCGTCGAGGTCCGGATGCTCGACGCCGCCGGGCACGACTTCGCGGCTGGCGTGCCCGCGGCCGACAACCTTGTCGCGCGCGCTCTGGCTCTGGCCGGGCGCAGCGCCGGGGTGACGGTGCACAAGCGGATCCCGGCGGGCGCCGGGCTGGGCGGCGGTTCGGCCGACGCGGCCGCGGTGCTGCGCTGGGCCGGGTTCACCGACACCGCGCGGGCGGCATCGATTGGCGCGGATGTGGCTTTCTGCCTGTCCGGTGGCCGGGCCCGGGTGCGGGGCATCGGGGAGATCGTCGAGCCGCTGCCCTACGTCCGCGAGCAGTACACCCTGCTGCTGGTGCCGCTGTCATGCAGCACCGCGGCCGTGTACGCGGCCTGGGACGAGCTCGGTGGTCCGGCCGGGCGCAACGGCAACGATCTGGAGGACGCCGCGCTGCGGGTGGCCCCGGAGCTGGCCGCGTGGCGCCACGAGCTGGGCGACGCCACCGGGCAGACCCCCCGGCTGGCGGGAAGCGGCAGCACCTGGTTCGTCGCCGGCGCCCACCCCGGCCCGCACCGTGTGGTGGTCACCACTACACAGGCGGCCGCTCCGTTGGCGTGAGGGCGTTGGTGGGAGGGTGCCGGCGTCGGGTCCGGCGGCTACTTGCGCCGCTGGTGCCGGGTGCGCCGAAGCATCTTCTTGTGCTTCTTCTTGCGCATGCGCTTGCGGCGCTTCTTTATGAGCGATCCCACGAGGGGTGAACGCTACCGGCCCCGACACCCGAACACGCATCATGATCGACAAGGCATCGGCTGTCCTCAGGGTTGATGCGCCAACCGCCGGATGTGGTGGGGCAGGAGGAGGCGCTGTGCGACGCGGTGCCCGGCGCGCGACGCCGTGAGTTCTCCGCGTCCCCAAGTTCCGGTGGGCGGGTCCTGCTTGACAATTCTGAACGAATAGCGTATTCTGCTTACTGAATTCATGTTTTAGAAAGGAACCATTGCTGTATCTATATCATCGGCGCGTGTTGTTGGCGTGACATGCGAGTTCTAGTGTACGGCAGAGTGTCCACATCGGACCAGGGCCTCGGCATCGATGCTCAGATGAGCGTTGCACGAGTCGCTGTGGCTCAGCGGGGCTGGGAGCTTGCGGGCATCTTCGTGGATCGGGGCGTGAGCGGTGTGACGCCTCCGGACCGTCGTCCCCAACTGGCACCGGCGCTGAGTCGGCTCGACAGGGGGCGGGCTGACGTGCTGGTGGTCCAGCGTCTGGACCGGATTACCCGCAGCCTCGCGGATTGGGCGCTGCTGGTGGAGCGGTCGCGGCGACGGGGCTGGGCCATCGTGGCCGTCGCCGAGGGCATCGACCTCGCCTCGGCATCCGGAGAGATGGTGGCGGGCATGTTGGCCGCCGCGGCCCAGTTCGAGCGGCGCCTAGTCAGTTCCCGGACACAGGAGGCCATGGCGGCTGCGAAGGCACGCGGGCAGAGGCTGGGACGCCCCGTGCAGCAGAGTCCGGCGGCGCGCCATATAGCCGTGAACATGCGTCAGCGGGGCGCAACGCTGGCACAGATCGCGAACGCGCTGACCGATGCGGGAATTTCGACCGCGCAGGGCGGCCAATGGTGGCGCAGCACGGTCCGGGGGCTGCTGGAGAGCCAGCGTCTTGACAACGAGGCCGTCGTCGCAGCTCGCCTAGCCGAGAACCGACTTGCCGATCTCCGCTGAGACACGGCTAGCCGCAGCGGTGCCGAGTCTCGGCTTCGGCGAGGATCACGCCGAGACGGGCCCCGAGCAGCAGCCCGCCCGACTCCTCATGAGCCGCGACTGCCGCTGCGGACCCGGTATCCTCGGCTAGGGCAGCATCGTCATGTATCAGTGTTAGTGTGCAGAACCCCACACCGGGAAGCCAGTTGCTCAGACCGCGGCTACTCGCAGCGGTGCCGTGTCCCTGCTTGGGCGAGGACCACGTCGGGACGGGCTCCAGCAGTAACCCAGCGGGCGCTTGGCTAGAACGGCCACCCGAAGACAACGGCCCCGAGGACTCCCAACGCAGGCACGATGAAGGATGCCAGCAAGACTAGATCGGCGCCGAAACTAAAGGCGTCGCCCTTGCTGTCGTCAAGGCGCCAAGTCTTATGGGAATTGCTGCGTCGCCAATCCCTGAGACGTCGGAGTGCTCGTTTGGGTCTGCGCATCAGCTCCTCCTGATGTCGATCGACCTCACCCTAGTTTATCCGGCCCCACCGCGTTCTCGTTACCCACTGCCATGAACACAATGTGATCACGTAGAGTGACAAATTGGGTCGGCCCGTAAGGAGTCCAATTATCGCGCCTGGAATGGAGCGAAGGACCCTTTGCGTCGTGCACACGTACTCCAAGACTCGCTCAGTTATCCATCCGTAGCGGTGCAGCGTCTCGAGAGTCTCGTTGCCCTGACAGGCCATTCCACACGGCGGAACGCGTGGGACCGGCGCATCTCGGCCGCGCTGTTGGACGATAGGTGCTGACGATTCTTCAACCACAGGGCGCGCCATGGCTACATTGGTGCTAGCGACCGTGGAAATCACGATTGCAAGCGCTGCTGTGATCATGGCCTTTCTGCATCGGGTTGTGAAGTTGAACATGAATGCTTCCAATGCCGTACAGACGGGTCGTCTACGTCGGCTGAGCGGCAGCTAGTGTGAGTCGGGCCGCTCGCCTCGCAGGCGGGCGCCAGTGGCCGGTAGTTCAACAGGCAGAACGTCGGACTTTGGCTCCGGATGTTGCAGGTTCGAGTCCTGCCCGGCCAGCACTCCCATCCTCACGCGCTCGCTGTGCCGAGTGCCCGCGGAAGCGAAGCTTGCAGCGCCACCCATCGGAATGTACGATTTGTACATGGGAGAGGTGGCTGTGAGCGAGGCACGAAACCGGCTGGCTGAAGTGATCGAGGAATCTCGCCGGTCGGGCGAGCCGATCTCGGTGACGCGGCACGGCCGCCGGATTGCCGTCATTCTGGATTCTGAGGCCTTCGATCAGCTTGTCGACAGCGCCGATGACGTCGAGGATCGCCGTGAGCTCGACCGAGCGCGAGCTGACGACGACTACGTGCCCTGGGATGAGGTCAAGGCTGCGCTGGGACTCGAGTGAGCCGGTACAGCGTCGTGGTTGCCCGCCGGGCGATCAGGTCGATCGCCCGGCTGTCTCGCAAGGACCAGCAGCGGATCCGGGCAGCGATTGATCTCCTCGCCGAGGAGCCGCGGCCCCCCGGCTGCGTCGCTCTCGCAGGTGAGGAGTCGGTCTACCGGGTGCGCGTCGGCGACTACCGGATCCTGTACGAGGTCATCGACGCCAGGCTGGTCATTCAGGTGGTGCGTGTTGGGCATCGTCGCGATGTCTATCGGCCCCGATGAGACCAATCAGGAGCGACGCTGCCTGCATCGACAACGGCCCGCTGACCGGCCGCGGGCGAAGTGATCGAAGCCGCGGGCGCGTCCCTCATCGCTGCCCGCCTCGCGACGCCTCTGCTTCTTGTCGCGTCGTCGTCCTACAATGCCGGTCGCTATGAAGCAGCAGACTCACAAAGAGCTCCGGGTGGTGTCGGGGCGGTCCAGCCAGGACTTCGCCGGCCGTGTGTGCTCCGAGCTCGGCGTCGCCTTGGGCACGGCCCACATCGAGAACTTCGCCAACGGCGAGATCCATGTCCGCTACGGCGAGTCGATCAGGGGCTGCGACGCCTTCATCGTCGGCACCCACGCCGAGTGGGAGGGCGGCTCCATCAACGACGCCATCGTGGAGCAGCTCGTCATGGTCGACGCGGCCAAGCGGGCCTCCGCCAAGCGCATCACCGTGGTGGCACCCTTCTACGGGTACGCCCGCCAGGACCGCAAGGCCTCCGGGCGTGAGCCCATCTCAGCGCGCCTGCTGGCCGACCTGTTCCTGGCCGCGGGGGCCAAGCGGCTGCTTTCGATCGATCTGCACTCCGGCCAGATACAGGGATTCTTCGACGGCCCGGTCGACCACCTCACCGCCATGCCGGTGCTCCTCGACTACCTGCGGTCGCTGCAGGTCGAGGATCTGGTGATCGTGTCGCCCGACGCGGGACGGGTGAAGGTGGCCGAGCGTTACACCAACCTGCTGCACGCCGACTTGGCCATCGTCCACAAGCGGCGCCACGGCGGCAAGAACGAGGTGTCGGCCAAGGAGATCGTGGGCGACGTCGCGGGCCGCACCTGCGTCATCGTCGACGACATGATCGACACCGGCGGCACCATCGTGGCTGCGGCCGAGCTGCTGGCGGCCAACGGCGCCAGCCGGGTGATCGTGGCCACCACCCACGCGGTGTTCTCCGGACCGGCCGTGCAGCGGCTGAGGGACTCAGTCATCGATCTGGTCGTGTGCACCGACACGCTGCCGCTGACACCGCGCAAACAGTTCCCGAAGCTGCACGTCGTATCGGTGGCGCCCATCGTGGCCCGGGCCATCTCGGCGGTTTTCGAGGACACGTCGGTCAGCGAGATCTTCGGCGGGAACCACCTGGTCTGACAACCCCGGGCCCGAGCGGCCCGTGAGCGCAGCGAACAAGAGCGGGCGTTGTGGCCCGAGCGGCCCGTGAGCGCAGCGAACAAGAGCGGGGGACACCGCCAAGGCGTGGCGCCGGCCCGGTCCGGCAGTAGCCTCAAGCGGATGGCGATGAACCTGTTGACGGTCGAGATGGGTCGGCCGCGCGGCACCCGGCCGAGCCGGCGCCTGCGCCGGAGCGGCCGCATCCCCGCCGTGGTCTACGGCATGGGGGAGCACGCCGTCACGGTGTCGGTGGACCAGGCCGACCTGAGGGGCGCGCTGAGCACCGTGGCCGGGCTCAACGCCCTCATCACGCTCGACATCGACGGTGACCGGCAGCACTCCATCGTCAAGGACCTCCAGCGCCACCCGGTCCGCCGCGACGTGCTTCATGTGGACTTCCTGCGCATCAACCCCGACCACGAAGTGGAGGTGGAGGTGCCCCTCGTGCTCATCGGCGACGCCAAGAACGTCACGCAGGCCAGCGGGATGGTCGACCAGGTGATGCACCGGGTGCCGGTGTGGGCCAAGCCGTCCGACATCCCCGCCGATGTGACCGCGGATGTGAGCGGGCTGGAGGTCGGCTCGTCGCTGAGGGTAAGCGATATCGACCTCCCCGCCGGGGTCAAGGTGGCCGGCGACCCCGACGCCCCCTTCGCTGTGGGCGTCATCACCCGCTCCACCAAGGAGTACCTGCGCCAGCAGAGGGAGCTGGAAGAGGCGGCGGAGGCGCTCATCATCATGGGCGAAGCCGAAGACGCCGAAGAGGCGGACGCGGCCGACGAGTCCTGAATCCCGCCGGCCGGGCCGTCTCTATGGGCATCGGCGCGCGCTCCGGTTCTGCGGCTGATCTACTGGTGGTAGGGCTGGGCAACCCCGGCGAGGAGTACGCCCGGACCCGCCACAACGCGGGCCGGTGGGTGGTGGACGAGCTGGTGCACCGTCACGGCGGACGGCTGCGCCGGATCCGGCGCCAGCAGGCGATGGTGTGCGAGCTCCGCGTCGAGGGTCGACGGCTGGCTGCGGCTGCGCCGGTCACCTGGATGAACGAGTCGGGACGGGCGGTCGGGCCGCTGGTGCGCCGCTTCGGAATCAGGGACTTGACCTGCCTGGTCGTTGTGCACGACGAGTTGGACCTTCCGGTGGGCCGTGTCAAGGTCAAGATGGGCGGCGGGCTCGCCGGCCACAAGGGCCTGGTGTCGATCCGTGCGCACCTGCGCAGTGATGCCTTCACCCGGGTGAGGGTCGGCGTGGGCCGGCCCCATGCCAGCGGTAGGGGAGCCGAGTACGTGCTCAAGCGTCCGGGACGGGCCGAGCGGGCCGAGTTGGAGGGGGCCGTGGCCCGGGCGGCCGACGCGGTGGAGTGCTTCCTCGAGCACGGCCTCGAGGCCACCATGAACCGCTTCAACGCGGTCTGAGCAGCGCCGTGGCCCCACCCTCTGACCGCCGGGACGGCCTGCGCCGGCTGCTGCCGCTGCTGGCGGAGCATCCTGGGTTGGCTGAGCTTCTGGGACGGCGTACCGCCACGCTGGCGGTGCCCGAGGCGGCCCGGGCTCCGGCCGTGGCCGGGCTGAGCGGAGCGTCGGATCGCCGGCCGCTGCTGGTCGCGGTGCCGGCTCGGGTCGAGGCAGAGTCCCTCGCCGCCGATCTGGGCGCATTCTTGGGAAGCGACGAGGTCGAGGAGCTGCCCGCCTGGGAGACTCTGCCCTTCGAGCGGGTCAGCCCGTCGATCCAAACCATGGGTCGGCGCTGCCGCGTCCTGCACCGGATGGCCAACGAGGCGAGAATGCCGGCAGTGGTCGTGGCCTCGGCTCGGGCGCTGGCCCAGTTTGTGGCCGCGGAGGCGGCTGCCGGCCCGATCACCCTGAGCGTCGGCGACTCCGTCGACCAGCCGGGGCTGGTGCAGCGCCTGTCGGGATTCGGGTACCGCAGAGAGCATCAGGTGGAGCACCGGGGGGAGATGGCCGTTCGAGGCTCCATCGTCGACGTCTACCCGTCGACGGCGTCGGCGCCGGTGCGCATCGACTTCTGGGGCGACGACATCGACCGGGTCGCTGAGTTCTCGGTGGGCGATCAGCGGTCCACGATTTCCATGGAACAGGTCGAGGTGTACCCGGCCCGGGAGCTGCGACCCGACGGGGCCATGCGGCGGCGGGCCGCATCGCTGGTGGCGAGCCAGCCCTGGGGCCGCGAGCAATGGGACCGGCTGGCCGAGGGCGAGCTCTTCGAAGGGATGGAGTCGTGGTGGCCGTGGCTGGTCGAGCGGCCTGCGGTGGTGCCCGACCTGCTGCCCTCCGGCGGTGCTCTGATCCTGGTCGAGCCCCGGCGCCTCGCCGACAGGGTCGCGGAGATCCTGGCCGAGGAGGAGGACCTCGCCGCCGGCCTGGCCAAGACTTGGAACGCCGACGCCCTCGGGATGCCCAGACTGCACGCCGCCTTCGACCAACTGGTAGCGGCAGCCGACGCGCCGGTGTGGAGGCTGCCAGCGGCGCCGGACGGGCCGGGCGTGCCCGCTCTGGCCGCCTCGGGCTGGGACCGGGTGCACGGCAGCATCGAGCCGTTGGCGGCGCGCCTTCGCGACCTGGCCGCTGAGGGCTACCGAGTGGTGCTGGGGGCGCCCGGAAGTTCGGTTGCTCGCCTGAGCGGCCTGTTGGCCGAAGAGGGTGCCAGCGTCGAGTCCCTGGAGGCGACTCTCGGCCGGGGCGCGGTCCTGAGCGAGATCAAGCTGGCCCTGCTCGCCGAGACCGACGTGACCGGCCGGCGGCGCGCCCACCGGCCGCAGCGGACCCGGTCCCGCGACCAGCGCCGCTTCCTCGACGATCTCGAGCCCGGGGCGTTCGTGGTGCATCAGCACCACGGCGTGGCCCGCTTCGAGGGAATGGTGAGCCGCGCCATCGGCGGACATGAGCGCGAGTACCTGCTCCTGGCCTACAGGGGGGGAGACCGGCTCTACGTGCCCTCCGACCAGATCGCCTCGATCCGCCACTACACCGGCGGCGAGGCCCCGGCGCTGTCGCGGATGGGGGGCTCGGACTGGGCGGCCGCCAAGAGCCGGGTGAGGCGGGCCGTGGCCGAGATCGCGCAGGAGTTGGTGGTGCTGTACCAGAGGCGCATGACCACCCCGGGGCACGCCTTCGACCCCGACACCCCCTGGCAGCGCGAGCTTGAGGAGTCCTTCGAGTTTCAGGAGACCCGCGACCAGCAGCTGGCCATCGACGAGGTGAAACGCGACATGGAGCGGCCGGTGCCGATGGACCGCCTCCTGGTGGGGGACGTGGGCTTCGGCAAGACCGAGATCGCGGTGCGGGCCGCCTTCAAGGCGGTGCAGGCCGGCCGCCAGGTGGCGGTGCTGGTGCCCACGACGCTGCTGGCCCAGCAGCACACCCAGACGTTCCGCGATCGCTACGGACCCTTCCCTGTACGGGTGGAGACTCTCAGCCGGTTCCTCACTGGAGGCCAGACCCGGGAGGTGGTGCGGGGACTCGAGGCGGGCGAGGTGGACGTGGTTGTGGGCACCCATCGGATGCTGTCGCCCGACGTGCGCTTCAAGAGCCTCGGGCTGCTGATCGTCGACGAGGAGCAGCGCTTCGGGGTCCGGCACAAGGAGGCCATCAAGTCGATGAGGGCCGACGTGGACGTGCTCACGCTGACGGCCACACCCGTGCCGCGCACCCTGGAGATGAGCCTCACCGGCATCCGTGACATGTCGCCTCTCGACACCCCTCCAGCTGACCGCCAGCCGATCCTCACCTATGTCGGCGAGCAGGCCGACCGCCCCGCGGCGGAGGCCATCCGGCGCGAGCTGCTGCGCGAGGGACAGGTCTTCTACGTCCACAACCGGGTGGCCGACATCGAGCATGTCGCCGACCGGGTGCGCCGGTTGGTGCCCGAGGCCCGCGTGGCGGTGGCCCACGGCCAGATGGACGAGGGCACGCTGGAGCGAGTCGTTCTCGACTTCGCCGATTACCGCTACGACGTCCTGGTGTGCACGACCATCATCGAGTCGGGCATCGACATGCCCACCGTCAACACTCTGGTCGTGGACCGCGCCGACCGCCTCGGCCTCGGCCAGCTCCACCAGATCCGCGGCCGGGTGGGCCGGTCCGGCCGGAGGGCGTACGCCTACCTGTTCCATCCCGTCGACACCGTCCTCAGCGAGGAGGCCTACGAGCGGCTCAAAACCATCGGGGAGGCGACCCAGCTGGGGTCGGGATACCGGATCGCCATGCGCGACCTCGAGATCCGGGGCGCGGGCAACCTGCTGGGCGAGGCCCAGTCGGGGCACATCGCCGCAGTTGGATACGACCTGTACTGCCGCCTCGTGAACGAGGCGGTGGCCGAGCTTCGCGGCGAGGCCGTCCCCGAACCGCCCGAGGTGAGCATCGAGGTCCCGGTCGACGCGCACATCCCCGCCGACTACATCGGGCGGGAGGCGGCCCGCCTCGAGGCCTACCGCCGCCTCGCCGCGGTCATGGAGCTGTCCGAGCTGGCCGACATCAGGGCCGAGTGGATCGACCGGTTCGGCCCCGTGCCCGAGGCGGCCGAGGCGCTGCTGTCCATCGGGAGGCTCCGGGTCGAGTGTCTGCGCCATGGCGTGTCCGAAGTGGTTGTCACCCGCCGCGGCGGCGGCCCGCTGTCGGCGGCGCGCTACGCGGCCCGCCTCTCGCCAGTGGAGCTGCCGGCCAGCCGCCGGGTGCGGCTTCGACGCCTGTATGGCGACCGAGCACTCCTCAAGGACGAGGCTCGGGAGCTGCACGTCCCGCTGCGGGCCGATGCAGGCCCAGTGATCGACCAGCTTGTGTCCCTGCTGGCCGGCGTGGTCGCAGCCGAGGCGCCTTCCGACGCCCAGAGGTCGAGCGGCTAGACCGCAGCGGCCGAGGATCTTCGCCTGGCGCTGAGCGAGGCCGTGGTCCGAGCGGCCCGTGAGCGCAGCGAACAAGAGCGGGAAATGGAACGCTGCGCCGCGAGGAGGTGACAGCCTGTCTGCGTGGCCGCCGATAGGGTTCGGACCTCGTGAGCCGGATCCGTCCCATCGCAGCCGCCTGCGCCGTTGCGGCCGCGGCCCTGCTCCTACTGTCTGGGTGCGGAACCTCACCGGAGCTGGCCGCGGAGGTGGCCGGCGTGGAGTACGCCGCCGACGACCTGGCGGCCTACCTCGCGACCACAGACCCCGACAACGAGGCCAGGGCGTCACGCGAGCAAGCGGCCGCGTGGTTGACCAACTGGGTGTTCTTCACCGCCCTCGAGCAGGAGCTGGCTCAGCGGGGAATGGTGGTCAGCGACGAGCACGAGGATCAGGCCGTAGCCGAGGTCACCCAGGCAGACCCGTCGTTCGTGCCCGGCGCCGCCGGAGGCCGCATTGTGATCCGCCAGCGCGCCGTGGTTCTGGCCGCGTTCGAGTGGATCGAGCGCGAGGCGGCCGACGCGGTCGGCGGCGAACCGCTACGCCATCTGTGCTCCAGGCACATCCTCGTGGGCTCGCAGGCGGAGGCCGACGAGGTGCTGGCCCTGCTCGGCGCTGGGGAGGAGTTCGGGCTCTTGGCCTTCGACCTCTCGCAAGACCCGGGAAGCGGATCGTTGGGCGGCGAACTGGGGTGCTATCCGGAGGGCTCCTTAGTGCCGCCCTTCGAGGAGGCCGCCTACGCCGCCGAACCCGGCGAGGCGGTGGTGGCCGAGTCGCAGTTCGGCTTCCATGTGATCGAGGTGCTCAGCTCCGGGCCCGCGACCGCACAGAACCATCCCCAGATCGACGCAGAAACGCTGGCCGACATGGCCGAGGACGCTGAGCTGGCCGCTCTACGGGTCGACGACAGCGAGGTGCAGGCCCAGCGCCAGCAGCTGCTGGTCGATCTGCAGGACAGCGTCTTCGAGAACTACGGCCATAAGGTGCTCGTCGACGATCGCTACGGGCGCTGGGATCCCGACGAGTTCCGGGTGGTCCTGGAGCAGACCGGCTGACCGGGGCGGACCAGTGGCAGGCAGCGGTGAACCCGACGGCAGCAGTGCGGTGGGCCGCGCTGACGGCGACTTGAACACAGCCATGCTCCGCTTCGACGAGCTGGTGCGGACCCTGCGCGAGCAATGCCCCTGGGATCGGGAGCAGACCCACGCCAGTCTGCGGCGGCACTTGCTCGAGGAGGTCTACGAGACGCTTGAGGCCCTCGACGCTCGGGCCGGTCTCGACGACAACGATGCGAGCGAAGAGTCGGACGGGCATCTGTGCGAGGAGTTGGGCGACCTGCTGTACCAAGTGTGGTTCCAGGCTCACCTCGCCTCCGAGCGCGGTGCGTTCGATATTGCTGACGTGGCGAATCGGATCCACGACAAGCTTGTCAGCCGCCATCCGCACGTATTCGGCGACACGGGGGACGGAGGGGCTGGCGTGGCTGCGGTCGACTGGGACGCCATCAAGCAGCAGGAGAAGGGACGCCAGTCGAGGATGGACGGGATCCCCCACGTGCTGCCCGCGCTGTTGCGTGCGGACAAGGTCCTCGACCGGGCCGCGAGGGCAGGTCTCGCGCGGCCACTGGCCGCGGGCGATGCGCAGGAGCGATCGATCCTCGGAGATCCCGAGACAAGCCTGTCCCAGTTCCGGTCGGGGCCCACCGAGCGGTCTCTCGGTGATCTCCTGCTGGCGGTGGTTGAGATGGGCCGCCAGCACGGAATCGATCCCGAGGCAGCCCTGCGGGCCAAGACGTGCGACGCAGAGGATCACTATCGAGCGGTCGAGGAAGCGGGCCGCCAGAGGGCGGCGCGCACCGGCATCGACTCTTGATCATCTGCTGCTCAATCCTGTCGCAACACTCGCGGAGGCGCATCCAACCCCATCGACGCGCGAGTGTTGTATAGTGACGCACGTGTGCAAAACATCCTGCACAACGACTAGCTGTGGCCACATGTGTCGACGCAGCCCGGAAGCAGCGTCTCAACGGAGGGCGATCGGCCCCGTCGACAGGTCACAGCATGAGATGACATGAACCTCTCTGCAACTAAGGGATCCGCTCTCCGGTGCCGGCGGGAGGGGTGGCTGGCAGGAGGCTGGTCTGCACTGTCCGGCCGATCAGGCATGTGGAGCCTGCGGTGAGCCCTCTGACCGACTGGAGAGCCGCTCGCGATCTGACTCGAGCGCTTGCCGCCGCGATCGACAAGAGTGGGGGATCGCCTGCGATCGACCTCAGCGGACTCATGCGAGGGCCGGACGAGGGCATTGTTCGAGAGACAGACGCTCGCGAGCCAGACTCGCCGGGCGGATGGGGGTACTGGCTTCTCGACGTCACGATCACCGAGGATGGTTCTATAGCGCTGATTGAAGCGAACGGAAGCAATGGAGCGCTCAACTCCCTCGTCAACGGCGGTATCGGAAGGGTTAACCACATCGTCGACAAGATCAAGTCGCGTCGATCGATCGGCTTGGAGGGCACGGTGGCAGTTCTCCCTCACGGGCAGCGGTTCCACCACATCCCCGAGTTCATGACCCGAGCGTTGCAGTTAGTAGCCGCTCTTCGCGAGAAGGTGGTTGATACAGAGCTTCTCGAGTTGGGAGAGGCTCCCAAGAGCCATTGCCTCAATGTGGCCATCGGTGACCTTCCGACAGTGGCTAGGAACCTGTATTGCCATCGGCAACTCACCTATCACAACGCTCCAGTTTGCTTCATCCAAAATGGCAACATACTGCCTGAACTGATGAGACAGGGACGGTTGAGGAATCTAGGTGACTTGGATCTGACATCATTTCATGAGACGCAAGGAGTATTGCATGCCAACGACAAGGGTAGACAGCAGGAGTTGTGTCATGGCACTGGTTTCATGAGTCTCGACTGGACAGAAGCTGATGAATTTGATGACTTTATCACAAGGGTAGAACGAATGTTAGATACACGCAAACTTGTTGTGATCAAGCCCTCCGTCGGTAGCCAAGGCATTGGCGTCGACTTCGTAGGCCAAGGGGACTCTGTTGTGGCGAAGGTAGGAGCCCAAATCAATGCGTTGCTCGAGAGTTACGGCAACAACGCCGAGTTGACCGCCTTTCCTCTCCGCGCTTTCGAATGGGTCAAGGCGAAGCCGATCTCTCATTCCTCGAGTATTTCGGGGAGTGTGCATCTTTGGGACTTGCGGGTTGAAGTACTGGTGTCTCCTAGAGAGATAAGCGCTGTCCCTGTAATCGCTCGCATCTGTCCAGCTTCATACAGTGATGCGCATCCCTACAATCCGGACGCACTGAAGTCGAATCTCAGTGGCCGAGCGCCGACAACAGATTATCTGCTCCCGCCAACTGAACTTTGGAACCGACTGGGTGGAGATTATGACCGTTATGGCCGTCCTGTGCTTGATGCTGCGATTGCTTGGGCTGAGCAAGCGGCTGACGACCTTGGGAACGAACGGGAATGACCAATCAGGAAAGACGTCCGCAGTCGGGCCTTCCCCTCCTCATGAGGAATCTACGAAGAGGGGCCAAGCTGACCCAGGAAGAATTTGCAAATGAACTAAATCGGAATGGCGCAGATAGAATTGGAAGTGTGAATCGTTGGGACATTAATCGAATAGAAAACGGACACAAGGAGATTTCTGCGGAGTTGGCAGAATATGTAGATGCACTAGCGAAATGGCTCCGCAGGACGGAGCCCTACAGTAGTAATCTGGTAAGAAGTGAAGTTCCCAAGGTATTATTCAGGTCTCTAGCGGCTGAACGGAGAGCTCATGCTATTGAACGGCAGCAGGGTGTCGATATCACAAGATTGGTCAGTGCTCCTGGGTTAGAGCAGCTGTATATTGTGTTGTGCGATATGACCGATGTAGCCTCTAGCGTTGCCCTAGGAATTCGTGCGGGAAGCGCTACACCGTTTCGGGTTACCGTAGTCATACCTAAAGTCAGACGTCAAAAGCAATTGTTCCAGGTGCCATCCAAGTCTGATGAAGAGGGTGTTGCGGGCGTAAATCAAGGCGATGGCGGGCTCTACCAGGATTATCGGCAGCGCTTAGCAAAGCATTTGCATGCACAGATCACTCACCTACAGCGGTTGGCCGACCATAGAAGGATCAAGTTGAGCATCTATGAGTCCGACGGAGTATGGAATCCGGTTGTTGTGGCGATACGACCTGACAGGTCAGGGTGCCTCTATTGGCCTTGTAGCCCCGTACGCGATGAGTCGCTGAAAGAGGAACTACCTGGAGCGGAGGGCGGACCGGATGTCGCAAACTGGTACCGACGGTGCATCGATGAGATGATATCTGGAAGAGACATTTCGCTGATGTATCATTATGGTGATGTGTTCTTGATTCCTTCGTTGCATGATAATGAGAACAGAAATGTCTTGGGTGAAGGACTTCGGGTCGACGAGGTCGCAAAACCTCGTCCTAGACTCGAGTCAGTCGAACTCGCGAGGTTCAGCAATCTTAGCCCGAGGATCAACGCGGATTCTCATATCTACAATTTGTCCGATGAGGAAGCTATGGCCATCGCGATCATATGGTTGAGATGTAGGCGTATTAGGCACGGCAAGGTGGCTCGTTACTGTGTGTTGCAGGCGCGAGAGCGTGGATCAGAGCTGGCTGATGATAGCATCGAGGTAGGCTCTGAGTACGGTGAGAGTGGTGCTTTGAGCGATTCCCAGAAGATTGATGGCGCGTCAGAGATCGGCTCACAGAACTCAAGAGTGGGATCCGGGAATGATGGCGGAGTTAGTCGAAAGTTGTCTCTATTTAACGCACATGTGACTTCGAGTCATCTATATGGTTGTCTATACGAGGCACTGAAACGCAAGTCCGAGGATGACGTCTCCCTGGTTGTGATTCGGGATCATATCAAACCTAGGGTGAACGGTCACTTGGCTGATGATGTAGCGGTACAATCGGAAGAATTGGCGATTTGGATAGATCAGCTTATCCAGGATGGTCATGGTAGTCTCGTCGATGCGACAATACGAGAATCGTTTCGTCGTGCTACAGAGGAAGAGCTTCGGGTTTCGTACGGTATCGAACAGGATGATCTAAAGAATCTCATCGATGGCGACCTCGAATCAGAAGAGTTCCCGTGGAAGCTTCTGACCAAGAGTGATGGCAATAGACTGTTGACGCGCTCAATATTTATCGAACTTGCTCCGACAGAGGTCGACAAACTCCACGCCAGGTCAGCGGAGAAGGACGATTGGACATTAGTAGAAATCGAAGAAGATGACCTAATGTCTGGAAGGATAGATCTTGAAGGTGTAAATGACTATTTGAAAGCCTATATCCTTTCAAGATGCAACGGTAACCTATCCATGAAGGAGCAAGTTGTATGACGACTGTGGAGACGCAATTGGTTGATGACGATTCCCTTGAGGATATCATCGATTTCTTTAGGTATATTGACAAGCTTAAGCGAGTGTCGCGACAATCATCGCTGATACCAAATGGCGATGGGGAATCGACACGTCGTGAGACAGTGGCTGAGCATTCGTGGCACGTTGCCATGCTGGCGCTGCTAATGGAGGACCGGCTGGAGAAGGATGGCCTAGATGTGGGGAGGATCATTCGGATGCTCCTTGTTCATGACCTAGCGGAGATTATTTCAGGAGATCTGATTCCGTTCGAGCACACGAGGTCACAGTTGCACGGGAGAGACGTCAGCGCATCAGAAGAGTTGCTCGAGCTTGCACCGAAGAAGGCTGGTCAGACGTTGCAGAAACTCTTGGCTGAGTTCAGGCAGAAGGAGACACTCGAAGCAGTTCGAGCTCATTCGCTGGATCGTGCCCATCCGGTTCTGATGAATATCGCGAATGGTGGGGACGTGTGGATTCGAAATGATGTGCCAGCAGCGTATGTGCGTGGCAAGATGATCGGATTCATTCAAGACACAGATCCAGAGTTCTATTCTTATCTGGCGTCTCAACTGGATGATGCTGAAAGCAAAGGCTTCTTTCCGGTAACGGAGGTAACAGAATAGATGGATGAGGCGAGGAAGTGGTGATGACCAACAGAGAGAGAAGGGGAAACATGGAGAGTTCGAGCACTGTTCGGGCAGAATGTCTGACGAATCTCACTCGCGGGGTGTCGTATCCCCTCGCGAGCTATCCGCCCGTGCTGGCCTTGACTCTGTTACGACGAGCGCCTGCCGGACTAGAGATACTTGCGGGCGTGCGATCAAAGGCGACGAATCTCACGCACCAAGACGTTGTGAGCGTGCCAACGAAGCGCGTAGCAGACCCCGATTGCCCCGGACTGTGGTTGGATGCCAGAGGACCGGGAGCGGGCTCACAGGATGTTCGCTCAGATCTCTTCCAATGCCCGGACCCGCATGCAGCACGGATGCGGCTGCAGTTCTGGGTCGAGTATCTGCTAATGCTCAAGCTCGGCGTCTCGGACGCGATGGAACAGGGCGAGCTTAAGATCGATCTCGCCGACCTGGGCGTGTGGCAGGGACTGAGCCTGATTGACTATGACCAGGGCTGCGATGTCACAGAGCCGTTGACCATGTTCAACGCGCTGGCCTATGTGGAACATGGCAGCGAACTCTTCCCGGCGCAGACAGTGAGCTATGACCCGCTGGCTTGGGTGCGCGTCGAGCACTTCGAGCACGCAGTGCGGAACAAGGACATCTTCGCATTGGGATTGGACGTTGATCCGCTGGCAAGCATTGAGATGTGTATTCGCGGACTCTGTGTCGAGACCACCATGCTGATGCTCGAGAAGGCCGGAGTATTGAGCAGCGGCGCAAGGCAGGCGACAGGCCTGTCGCCTGTATCAACCGGACCGGCCGGCGCCCTGCGGAAGGCCGTGTAGTTCGAGAAGGCGGGATCCTGGGGAGCGTCGTCGCGGCAGGCATCGCTCGTGGACCAACTCTACGGAGGGTCTCGCATCGAGGTGGCCTGCCAGGTGGAGCGAACCTACGAGGAGGTTCGCTTGGCCAACTCCTCGCGGTGGATCTCACTGGAGGCGCCCTCGGGCTGGGGCAAGACGGCGATCGCGCGAGACCTCTACCGGCGGTTGGCTGCTCGGCAGCGGGACCCCAGGTATTGGCCCGACGAAATCGTCGACCCGTCGTTGGGACGCAAGGCGACGAATCCGCTTCACGCTGTGCCGGCACCTGACGCAGTTCCATCCTTCGTATGGTTCGGCTTGAGGTGCCCTCGTGAGAATGAGTCTGCCTCGCTGTTGAGTGAGGAAATGTTGAGACTGCTCCAAGAGCACGGTGAGTTCCTCCGGCGATACGAGAGCGGCGTTGGAGACCGTTGGCTGGAGTCCCAAGGGGTCGGGGTACGAGTCGAGCATTTCTTCGCGACTACGTCTTCAGTAGCAGCCGCCGGTACGCCTGTCGTGCTCCTGGTCGAGGACATCCACTACGCAGACCCTCTGATGCTCGAGGGAGTCGATGGCTCTCTGAGTGGGAGAGGCCCGTGTCTGGTCGTTTCCACCGCACGCCCAACGGCTGTGCCCCGAAACGAGCGGCTGACCAACCTGTTGACCGCCTACTCGGAATCGGGAGTCTGCCAACGCATAGGGCTGGCGCCGCTGGAACAAGAGGCTCGAGCGCTGATGGTCCGTGACAATTTCAGCGTGGTTGATCCAGATGCTGCGGCAGTCGTCTGCGAGGCGTATGACGATCCGTACGAGCTGGAGATGTTCTGCGAGCACTACAAGCGACGAGTCACAGGCAATGGGCCCCATTCTCCCGATGAACTCTCGCTCAAAGGACTAGCAAGCGTGACCGAAGAGGCCGGCGGACGACTCCCAAGACTGCGCGAACCGAGACCGTGATCGAGCAAGACCCGGACCGGAGTTCCAGTGGGTGGCGTCCTACGGTGTCCGTTCGGTCGAGGCTCGGCGCTTCTCGTCCTTGATCTGTCTTTCCAGATCCTCGTCGGTCCATCGCGAGCCCGAGGGGTCGAGTAGCGCCCTGGCTCGCCAGTAGGGCACGGACACGTAGTCGACCCCCGCCTCGGCAGCCATGTCGAGCACGGCCGGGCTCACGGCACCGGCGAGGCCGCACTCGACACTGCCCTCGGCGGCAGCGCTGACGGCCGTGTCCACGAGTCGTCGCACTGCCGGATGCAGCCTGGCGTCGTCGTCGACTGCCCGCGAGGTCCCGGTGGCCAGGCACGACAGGTCGTTGACGCCGATCAGCAGCCGGTCCGCGCCGGCGTCAACAATCCGACCTGCGAGCAACACCGACGCCGGCGTCTCGATCATCGACGCAATCGGGCCGTGGAAGCTGCATCCTCTGAGGGCCTTGACAACTTGCCCGAACTGTTCGTCATCGGTGACGTACGGAACAATCACGCCGAGGTTCGCGTTCCGCACCGCGACGCTGGCAAGCATCTCGCACTCGGCGCGCAGCTCGCTGGTCACCCGCAGGAGGCGCCGAGCTCCGCGGACGCCGATGAGCGGGTTGGTCTCGCGGATCTCGACGGGGACGCCCTCGAGCGGGTTGGCCTCGTCCGAGCACAGGTCAGCGAGCCGGTACCACACCTCGGCCGGCTCCATGAACGCACACAGCTCCTCCAGGTAGGAGCGGATGTGCTCGCGGACCTCGTCCAGGACGATCGACTTGCGCATCCGGCGCTGGAAGAACTCGCCCCGCACCAGCCCGACCCCCCCGAACCGTCGCAGCTCGTCCGAGCAGCGCTCGCCGACGAGTGACACCAGCAGCCGTGGGCCCCTCACTGCGGAGAGCCTATGGCCCATGGGTCCGGGCCGATGGATGGTCCAGTTTCACCAGGCGACCCAACTCTGACGGATGAGCGACGACCTGGTGGCAGCCCGCCTCGAGGAGGACGGCGGCCGGGTCGTAACCCCAGGAGACCCCGATGGCCCTGAGCCCCAGCCGGGCGCATCGCTCGACGTCGCGGGCGGTGTCGCAGACATAGCTGTAGCGGCCGGTCTCTTCGCTGAGCTGTCGCATGAGTTCGAGCTTCTTTCCGTGCTCCCGTCCCATGATCGGTCCGAAGACGTCCCGGAAGGTCCCCAGCGCGGCCGCCACTCCGTCGGCAAAGGACGCAGTGATGATCCTTGGAGGCTCCGGGAGTCGGCGGGCGACCTCGATGACGTCGATGAACTTCGGGACGCTGCCCTTGAGGAGTCGCATCCTCATGACCAGCGGGTGAAGTTCACCTGCCACCGCTGCCGCCCGCCGACCGAGCCGTTCCTCGAGTGCGCCCGGACTGAACTCCCGCCTCATGTCGGCGCGCCTCCGGATGTCAGCGTCAACCCCGAAGAGTTGAAGTATCCGACGCTGCACCTCCATGGCCGCACCCAGTGTGTCCACGATGACGCCGTCAGCGTCGAAGACTACCTGGTCGAAGGCCACTCGAGTGTGCCCGATGGGTTCGGGCGAACTCATCGAGGCCTAGCTCTCGAGCTCGAAGGACTGGTTGTGGCCGATCACCGCAACCTCGAACTGATGGCCGCGGCTCAGCTCGACGAACTCGACCAGCTGCGCCGGCCCGGTGTCGAAGTGAAGCGGGACCGCCAGTCCTCGGTGATCGAGGGCCACGAGGTAGTCGATGGCGCGGCGCGCATCGAAGACCTTCCTTCCGCCGACCGGCAGGAGCACCACGTCGAAGGGTCCTTCCGGTCTCGGGAGCGTGTCCAGGGCGATGTCGCCGGTGTACCAGAGTGAACGGCCGTCGACCACGACGTGGAAGCCGAGGTTCACGATCGGCGCCGAGATGTGCCCGTGATCGACCGTGAACGCTTCGAAGTCCATTCCCGAGATGCTGAACTTGCTTCCTGCTTGCAGCGACTCGCCTACGAGGCCGGCTGCCTCGAAGGCCTGGGCCGCTTCCGCAGCAGCAAACGTCGGCACGCCGAGCCGCTCGGCATGGGGCACATGCAAGTGGTCGGGGTGAGAGTGGCTGCACACCAGTGCGTCCACCTCACAGCTCTCCACTATGTGCCCCGGAACGTCCCGACCGAAGTCGATCGCCGCTCTGGTTCCATGGCGGGACTCGACTATGAGCCCCGATACTGCTTGCTTGGTGATTCTCATTGGTTTCCTTGCTTTCTGCTTGGTGATGGATTGGGTCTGTTAGTAGCTGGGCGTGTTGGATTCAGTTGTCAGTCCGCTCCTATTCCGGCCTCCTCTCGCAGCAACATGTCCTTGGGCCACATGACGTTCACCGGACAGCGATGGAGGTGTGGCGAAGTGAGCGACACGTAGTCGGTAGGGGCTGAGATCACGACGATGCCCACCACGTTGGCGTCGTGGCGCATCAGGATCTCTGCAGCGCGATCGAGCGACGTGCCGGTCCGGAGCCAGTTGTCCACGAGCACGGCGCTCCGGCCCGCGATGTCATCCGGCTCGACCTCCCGACGGATCCCACTCGTTCGCGGTCCGTCGACGAGGACGGTGCAGAAGCCCCGGCGCAAGGTGTAGCCGGCGACGGCGGCCCACTGCGTGCCGCTGTTGGCGACACCGGCGAGGAGGTTGCCGCCGAGTTCCGCGATGTTCATCTCCAGACCGTCCACGATCAGCTCGTGGAGCTCCGGCTTGATGCCGCTGCCTCGGGCGTCCACCACGGTCTTGGTCGCGCCGTTGATCCGGCGCCTGCGAAAGATGCCGAGATTCAGCGCCCGGGGAATGAGATCCCGGTCGGGGCGGCGCGGCCGTGGGCGGTGACCGTCACGGACGAGCTCCAGATGGATTCCTGCCGATCCAGATTGCTGACTCATCTCTGCTTGCTCCTTGCTTGATGACGCCATTCCGAGACATCGACGATGAAGCTCTCACCGCTGTCACCCAGCCCGGGATACGTGGCCGGAGGCTCACCGACGGGGCCGCCAAGTCGCCTTGCCCAACCGCCCAGATCTGCGGTGGTTCCTCGCTCCGGCGCCAGGAGGTAGCGGAGGACAGCCAAGGGACCGTCCCGGTCGACATGGGGGTGGCCCTTGCCCGTGGTCATGCTGCAATCCCGTCGAGCCTCACGCGGCGTTCGGGTAGGACGATCGTCGTGGTCGAGTCGCATTCATGGACCTGAGGAAGTGCGGATTGCGTCTTGTCCCAGAATCGAATGGGATCGCCACAACGCAGGTCGTGCTCGGCGAAGCACTGCACCAGGGCCATGATCTCGAGCCCGGTGAGGGCGCCGTGGCGACGTTTTCCGGCGTCGTTGCGAAAGGCTACGAGCCCCTCGGAGATCAAGATGTCCTTGGCGCCCCGCACCGGCGTCGGTGTCTTCTCGAGTTCCTTGAGGTCGGCCTCGGACTCTATGACCTCGTAGGGGTTCAGGATCGAGGATTGGAAGACAGTGGCAGTCTTCCGACCGATGGGGCGCTCGCAGACTTGGAAGTGTCCAAGAAGATCGCTCACGCTTGACTGGACCCGGAGCATGGCTTTGATCCCGTCTCGTCGAGCGGGGATCGCTACTGCCTCTATCAGCTTGAACGGACCAGCAGGACCGCACACCTGGACGACCGGCTCGCCATCACCGCTGAGCATCATCGCGACCAGGGCTCCGTTGAGGCCATTGTGGCAATGGACGCAGGTCGCGCCGATGCCGGGAACAACTTGGTAGACGACAACAATCCATTGGCCCGCAACCCGAAGTCGGATGACGACTTTTCCGCTGACCGCCGGGAGCCCTGACGGGTGGCGATCCGGGCCCGTGTGGCAGCTGTCCGGCGTGAGCCATTGGAGCATCCATCGGAGCACCATCGTGATGTGATCGCGGATCAGCCGACCGTCGACATCCCGCAGGTTGACCACGAGACCAGCGGTCAGCGGGCCAGTGAGGTCGGTGTACGTAACGAACCGGTGAACATCGACTCTGCCCATCCCGAGTCGGCGGCGTGGGGGCATGCCCTTCTCAGGCGGTGCCACCCACTGGGGGACATCCAGCGGATCTCCTTGATCGTTGCTGCCTAAATTGAGCATGAGTAAGTTATACAGCATATCCACGATGTTGTCAACTGTCAATATTAGGCATCATTCTGCCAACTGTACCGTTCCAGCCTCATAGCCTGTGATGGGCGTCTGTCGGCGGCGACGAGCAGTTCGAGACGCATCTGGACAACCTGCGCCGGCGGCGCGGTAGCTTGGGTGACGCCAGCAGAGGTCGGAGGGCGCTATCCTTTTCGTCCACACCGACGGACGCCGAGGGACTGGACGGAGCGGCGCCCGACCGTGAGGCCGTGTTGTGCGCAGTGCGGCGTCCATCACAACCCGGAGGTTCGCCGGTGGGACTCATCGAGACAGTCCGTGCACGCGAGGTGTTCGACTCGCGGGGCAATCCAACCGTGGAAGTGGATGTCGAACTGGACTCGGGCGCGAGCGGCCGGGCGATGGTGCCGTCGGGTGCATCGACGGGGGCATTCGAGGCGGCCGAGTTGCGCGACGGCGGCGCCCGGCTGAGGGGCCGGGGCGTCCTTGGAGCGGTCGCCAACGCCTCCGGCGAACTGGCCGAGGCGGTGCGGGGCCTCGACGCCATCGACCAGCGCGCCGTCGATGGGGCGCTCATCGACGCGGACGGCACCGACGGCAAGGGTCGCCTGGGCGCTAACGCCATCCTCGGAGTGTCGCTGGCCACCGCCCGGGCAGCCGCGGCCGAACTCGAAATCCCGCTTTGGCGCCACGTTGGAGGAGCCAACGCGCATGTGCTCCCCGTGCCCATGTTGAACGTGATCAACGGGGGAGCCCACGCCGACAACAACGTCGACTTCCAGGAGTTCATGGTGGTCCCCGTGGGGGCCGCCTCGTACTCCGAGGCGCTGGTTTGGGGCGTCGAGATCTATCACGAGTTGGCCGCGGTCCTGCGATCCCGGGGCCTGTCCACCGGACTGGGCGACGAGGGGGGCTTCGCCCCCGACCTTCGGTCCAACTCCGAGGCGGTCGCGCTGCTGGCCGAGGCCACCGAGCGGACCGGCCTGACGCTGGGCGACGACATCGAGTTCGCCCTGGACGTGGCGTCGACGGAGTTCTTCGCCGACGGCCGATACGTGCTCGCCAGCGAGGACCGCACCCTCGACTCGAGCGAGATGGTCGCCGAACTCGGCGGGCTCTGCGGCGACTACCCCATCGTGTCGGTGGAGGACGGCATGGCCGAGGAGGACTGGGACGGCTGGTCGGAGCTCACCGCCTCGCTGGGATCGCGCCTGCAGCTGGTGGGCGACGACCTGTTCGTCACCAACACCGAACGCTTGTCCCGCGGCATCGAGATCGGCGCGGCCAATGCCATCCTGGTCAAGGTCAACCAGATCGGGACCCTCACCGAGACGCTGGAGTGTGTGGAACTGGCCGTGGGCAGCGGGTACGGGGCCGTGATGTCGCACCGCAGCGGCGAGACCGAGGACACCTTCATCGCCGATCTCGCGGTGGCCACGAACTGCGGGCAGATCAAGACCGGTGCCCCGGCTCGCAGCGACCGGGTGGCCAAGTACAACCAGCTGCTGCGCATCGAGGAGCAACTCGGCGAGGCCGCGGCATTCAGGGGTCGGGCCGCGCTGGCGTCGGGCGCCCGGCGCGGATCGGGCCAGCCGTGAAGCGGGCGTGGTGGCATCGCCTGCTGCTTGTCTCGCTGTTCGCGGGCACGCTGATCGCGGCCACGATGTTCGGGGCGTCGTCGGTTGGTACGTGGTTCGACCAGAACGCCCAGCTGGCTGACGCAGAGCACGCCGCGGTCGAACTCGACGGTCGCATCGGCGAGCTCACCGACGAGATCGAGCGGCGCACGAGCGATGAGGGAGTGCGGCGCGAGGCGCTCTGCTTCGGGCCCTACGTGGAGCCCGGGACCGAGGTCTACGCGGTGATGGGGCTCAACGGCTGTGTGGGCCAGCCGCAAGCCCCCTAGTTGGAGAGTCTGTTGCCCGCGCACCGGTTCGATCTGAAGGTCCGCTTCTACGAGCTCGACCCCTACGGGCACCTGAACCACTCGGCCTATGTGCAGTTCTTCGAAACGGGAAGGGTGGAGTTGCTGGAGGAGGTCGGGCTGGATCTGGAGTCCTTCGCAGCCCGGGGATACCGGTTCGTGGTCAACCGCATCGAGACGTCGTTCGATCGCCCGGTGCAAGGCGGTGAGACGATCACCGTCGAGACCGGGGTGGTCGAGTTCCGGCGGGCCTCCTCGGTGTGGCGCCAGCGCCTGCTGCGAGGCGGCGAGGTGGTGGCCCGACAGGAGGTGCGGGCCGCCATCACCAACATCGGCGGCAGGCCAGTGAGAGTCCCCACCGACGTGACCGAGGCACTGGCCCCCTACTTCGTGTGAGCGTCCACCCGCGCACGCTCTAGGCTCGGTCGGATGGCAGCCGCCGACCTGCGCTCCGTCTCCAGCGTGGAAGAGGTGTTGCAGGGACTTCGAGACCACGCCTACCTGCCCGACGAGGCGCTCGCCACCGCGGTGTACCTGGCCCTGCGCTTGCGCCGGCCGCTGCTGCTGGAGGGCGAGCCCGGTGTGGGCAAGACCGAGGTGGCCAAGGTGGTCGCCGACTGGGGCGGGGGGCAGCTCATCCGCCTGCAGTGCTACGAGGGCATCGACGCCGCCCAGGCCGTCTACGAATGGGACTACGCCCGCCAGCTCATGCACCTGCGGACCATGGAGGCCACCGGGCAGGCGCGGGGCGCGGACACCGAGCGCATCGCAGACGAGCTCTACAGCGAGCGCTTCCTGGTGCGCCGGCCCCTGCTCGAGGCGATCGAGGCCGCCGACGGGCCCCCGCCGGTGCTGCTCGTCGACGAGGTGGACCGCTCCGACGACGAGTTCGAGGCCTTCCTGCTGGAGGTCCTGTCGGACTACTCGATAACCATCCCCGAGATCGGCACGTTCGCCGCGGTCGAACCGCCCGTGGTGATCATCACCTCCAACCGCACCCGAGACGTGCACGACGCCCTCAAGCGGCGCTGCCTGTACCACTGGGTGGCCCATCCCGGCCAGCAGCGGGAGGCGGAGATCATCCGCCTGCGGGCGCCGGAGGTAGCCGACCGGCTGGCCTGCCAGGTGGCCCACGCCGCGTCCGCCATGCGCGAGGTCGGGCTGTACAAGCCGCCGGGCGTGGCCGAGACCATCGACTGGGCCAGGGCTCTGAGCCTGCTCGGCGGCGCCACTCTCGATCTCGCCAACGCCTCGGCCACCCTGGGCGCTCTGTTGAAGTACCGCGAGGACCGGGACCGGGTCATCGAGCATGATCTGGCCGCCATCGTGGCCGACGCCGCATCCGCCCACAGCCCATGACTGGGGAGGCAGGCGACGCCGCGTCCGCACCGGCGCGATCCGGCTCGCCGTCGGCGGCCGGCCCGCGCCTGGAAACTGATCCGGTCGACGTCGCGGTCGGGTTCGCGTGCGCGCTGCGCCGGGCCGGTCTGGAGGTCTCGCTCACGTCGGCCCTGCTCTACGCCGAGGCGCTGTCGGTGTGCGACGTGGGCAGCAGCACGTCGCTGTACTGGGCCGGAAGGGCCGCGCTGGTGCACCGCTTCGAGGATGTGAGCGTCTACGACGCCGTTTTCGGCGCCTACTGGCTGGGCGAGTCGCTGGGCGCGGCCCCGGTGGCCGCGGTGAGTGTCCCGGTGATCCTGCAGGTCGACGACGCAGACGCTGCCGGTGACCCCGACGAGGAGTCACAGAGCGACGGAGACGCCATCACCCTTCGCTACAGCGCCACGGAGACGCTGACCGCCAAGGACTTCGCCGACTACACCGACGCCGAGCTCGAGGAGGCGCGCCGGCTCATGGAGCGGCTGCGCTTCTCCGGCCCGACCCGTCCCAGCCGCCGCCCCGAGCCGGCGCGGTCGTGCCGGGGCCGCCTCGACGTGCGCCGAACCGTCAGGGCCGCCATGCGCTCGGGGGGCGAGCCGATGAGGATGCACCGCCGGGTGAGCGGTCGCAGACCCCGGCGCCTAGTCATGCTGCTGGACGTGTCGGGGTCGATGGAGCGCTACGCCCGGGCTCTGCTGCGCCTGGTGCACGCCGCGGTGGCGGGCCGCAGCCGGGTGGAGGCCTTCGCTTTGGGCACCCGGCTCACCCGGCTCACCCGGGAGCTGTCGTCGCGCGACCCGGACCGGGCCATGAGGGCCGCGTCGGATGCGGTTCCCGACTGGAGCGGTGGGACCCGCCTCGGTGCCGGCCTACAAGCCTTCAACGACGAGTGGGGATGCCGGGGGATGGCTAGGGGGTCAATAGTGGTGATCCTCTCCGACGGCTGGGACCGGGGCGACCCCGCGGAGATGTCCGAGCAGATGCAGCGCCTGCGGAGGGTGGCCAACCGGGTGGTGTGGGTCAACCCGCTGAAGGCCTCGCCCGGTTATGCGCCCCTGGCGCGGGGCATGGCGGCCGCTCTGCCTTATGTCGACGACTTCGTGGAGGGGCACAACCTTGAGTCGCTGGAGCGACTGGCCGAGCTGGTACTCACCGAGAGACCTCGGGGCTCGTTGCCGCGGTCCGGGACCCGCGTCGCGGATCCGGTGCCCGCCGGAGCGCGGCAGTGAAGGAGATCCTCGCCGACCTCGACCGCTGGCGGCGCGCCGGGGAGCGGGCCGCGGTGGCCCGCGTCGTCGACCTCGAGGGTTCGGGGCCGCGCTCGCCGGGCGCGGCGATGGCCGTGACCGCGGAGGCCGAGGTGGTCGGCTCAGTGTCGGGCGGCTGCGTGGAGGGCGCGGTGGTGACCGAGTCGTTGGAGGTGATCGCTGCCGGCGGTCGGCGCATCGTCACTTTCGGATTCAGCGACGACGAGGCCTTCGCGGTCGGGCTCACCTGCGGCGGGACCATACATCTCTTTGTGGAGCCCCTGGAGTGGGGTCCGGCCCATGACGCGCTCAGCTCCGACCTCGCCGAGGAGTCCCCCGCGGCGTTGGCCACGGTGGTGGAGGGCCCCAACACGGGCGCCAAAATGCTGGTCCGTCCCGAGGGAGTGTCGACGGTCGGCTCGCTGGGCACTGCGGGCCTCGACCGGGCCGTGCAGCGGGATGCCCGGGGCGAGCTGGTGGCCGGCCGCTCGGGCCTGCGGCGCTATTCCGAGGCGGGCGAGTACTCAGAGCAGGGCGAGATCAGCGGCCAGGAGGTGGCGGTGTTCGTGGAGTCGTTCGCCCCGCCGCCCCGGATGCTGATCTTCGGCGCGGTCGACTTCACCGCGGCGCTGGCCAGGGTGGCCAAGGTGCTCGGCTACCGGGTGACCGTGTGCGACGCCCGGTCAGTGTTCGCCACCTCGAAGCGGTTCCCGATGGCTGACGAGGTGGTGGTCTCGTGGCCCGACCGCCTGCTCGACGAGATCGGCGGCTGCCTCGGCCCCCGCGACGCGGTGTGCGTGCTCACCCACGACGCCAAGTTCGACGTGCCCGCCATCACCTCGGCGCTGGCCACCGACGTCGGCTACATCGGGGTGATGGGCAGCCGCCGCACCCACGACGACCGCATTGCCCGGCTGCTAGAGGCCGGAGTCACGGACGAGCAGATGACCCGCCTGCGCTCGCCCATCGGGCTCGACATCGGCGCGGCCACCCCCGAGGAGACGGCCGTCTCCATAGTGTCGGAGATCATCTCGCTGCGCACCGGACGCCAGGCCCAAGCCCTGTCCGCCACCACCGGCCCCATCCACGACTGACCCGGCGAGCTGCGGCCCGGCTCATGTTGGCTGCACAAGAATGCATGGAATGATGCGAAGCGCCGGAGTGCCACCCCCCACGCCGTTGGAGACCGGTGGGGGTGGTGCTCCGGCACTTGCGTGACCTGCAGCCTAACTTGACCGGGCTACGCCGCGCAATCGGCGGTGGTGTCGCCGGCTTGGACTCGGGAGATTTCGCGGGAAATGCAGTCCTCCAGAGCGTTGCGATCGGTGTTGGTGGTGCTGGTGGCGGGCAGACTGGGGCCGTGATGGAGCAGCACGACGAGGGCCCTCGGCTGGGGGTGGCCGCGGTGGTGCTGGCCGCGGGGGCTGGCGTCCGCTTCTCCGGCGACCGGCACAAGCTGCTCTGCGAGGTGGGGGGCGTGCCACTGGTGCGCCGGGCCGTGGACGCGGCCCTGGCCGCCGACCTCGACGAGACCATCGTGGTGATGGGAGCGGTCGACCTGCTGGGAGTGCTGCCCGAAGAGGTGACGGTGCTGCACAACGAGGCCTGGGAGGAGGGCCAGGCCACATCGCTGGCCGCGGCGGTGAGCTATGCGGGCTCGCGGGGGCACCGGGCCGTCGTGTTCGGATGCGGCGACCAGCCCGGGGTGCCCGCCTCGGCCTGGGCCGCGGTGGCCAGCGCCGACTGCGATCTCGCGGTGGCCGACTTCGGCGGCGCCCGCCGTCCACCGGTCCGGATCGGCGCGGCGCTGTGGAGCTACCTGCCCCTCACCGGCGACGAGGGCGGGCGGCTGCTGATGCGCCGCCGACCGGAGCTGGTGCGGGCGATACCCTGCGAGGGGAACCCGGACGACATCGACACCCTGGAGGACCTGCACAAATGGAACTGAACGACTCATTCGAGGTGGCCCACGGGATCGACGCGGTGTGGGATGTCCTCACCGACGTGGAGCGGATCGCGCCGTGCCTGCCCGGAGCGCAGCTCACCGGCCGCGACGGCGACGCCTTCGAAGGTCTGGTCAAAGTCAAGGTCGGGCCCATCACCTCCCAGTACAAGGGCAAGGCCTCGTTCACCGAGCGCGACGATGACGCCCACCGGCTGCTGATGTCGGCCAGCGGCCGCGACACCCGCGGCGCCGGCAACGCGTCGGCCGAGATCACAGTGGCGCTCGAGGCTGTGAGCGACGACGCCACGATGGTCAGCGTCCATACCGACTTGACCATCACGGGCAAGGTCGCACAGTTCGGCCGGGGGGTGCTGGCCGACATCAGCCGCAAGCTGATGGGGCAGTTCGCTGACAACCTGGCCGCGCTGGTCGCGGCCGACGCCGTCTCCGGCGAGTCCCCGGCGGCAGCGGACTCGCCGGCCGAGGCCGATGAGTCCGACGGAGCCGGTTCGGCCGAGGCCCAGGCCCCCGCTCCTGACGCCGAGGTTGAGGCCGTGGACCTCCTGGAAGTGGCCGGGGCCCCGGTGCTGAAGCGCCTCGTGCCGGTGATCGTGGCCGTCGTCGTCGTGGTGATCGTGGTCATAATCGCCCTCGCCGCCTAGAGGCGAGCGGGTAGACGGCAATTCGTGCGGAAGCTCAAATCTGCACGGGTATTCCTCCTATATGACGGGTTTCTCTACATATTTCGGTGAGCCGTGGCCTGAGCGGCCCGTGAGCGCAGCGAACGAGGACGGGAAACAACTAGAGGCGGTGGCGGGCCGTTCCGATCAGCCGGCGGACCAGGCATCGGCTCCTCAAGTGGTGGAGTCGGGCTGTAACGACGACGACTTCGCCCAGGTCAGGCTGCTGTTGGGCCGCGAGCCGGCGGGAGACTTCGAGGTTGTCGTGCGCGACGGCTCAGGCACGCCTGCGGTCATCCGCAACGCCCCCATCCTTCGCGACGGGCGGCCCATGCCCACCCGATACTGGCTGGTCGAGGAGCGGCTGCGCCGGCTGGTCGGACGCCTGGAGTCCGAGGGTGGCGTGCGCGCCGCCGAGGAGGATGTGGACGCCGACGAGCTGGCCGCGGCGCACGCCCGCTACGCAGCCGAGCGCAACGCGGCCGTCCCCGAGGGCCACCGGGGTCCGACACCCTCGGCTGGAGTGGGGGGCACTCGCCGTGGGGTGAAGTGCCTCCACGCCCATTACGCCTGGCATTTGGCCGGCGGCGACGACCCGGTCGGGCGCTGGGTTGCCGAGCGCCTCGGGCCAGCCGCGGCCGCGTCGTTGCGGAGAGTGGGATGACCGCCGGCCCGGTGGCTGTCGTGGATTGCGGCACCAACACCACGCGGCTCCTTATTGCCGACGGTAGGGGCCCGGCCGTCGAGAGACGCTCGGTGATCACGCGCCTCGGCCGGGGCGTGGACGCCACCGGCCGTCTCGACCCTGCGGCGGTCGAGCGCACCCTCGAGTGCCTGCGGGACTACCGGGAGGCCATCGACCGCCACAACCCGTCGGCGGTGAGGTTCATCGCCACCTCCGCGGTGCGCGACGCCGCCAACCGGTTGGAGTTCCTCCAGCCGGCCGAGTCGATCCTGGGAGCCGTGCCGGAGGTCCTGTCGGGGCACCAGGAGGCCAACCTGTCCTTCCGGGGCGCGGTCAGCGAGCTGGACCCGGCCGAGGGACCCTTCCTGGTGGTCGACATCGGTGGGGGCTCCACGGAGCTGTCCTTCGGGGCGCAGCACTGCACCGACGCCCTGTCGCTCGACATCGGCAGCGTGCGCCTCACCGAGAAGTACATCCATCACGACCCGCCACGGCCCGAGGAGCTGTCGGCGTGCCTGACAGTCACCGAGTTGCACCTCGACGACGCGGTGCGGGCCATCCCGGCCCTCGGCGGCGACTGCCGGCTGGTGGGCGTGGCCGGGACCATCACCACGGTCGCCGCGGTGGAGCTGGGCCTGGCTGCCTACGACCGGGACCGGGTACACCATTTCAGGCTGTCGAAGGAGGCGGCCGAGGACGTCTTCCGCACGCTGGCCACCGAAGCGCTGGCCGATCGGGTCCACAACCCCGGGCTGCACCCCGGACGGGCCGACGTGATCGTGGCCGGAGTGTGCATCCTGGTGAGGATCATGAGGTACTTCGACGTCGACGAGTGCCTGGTCTCGGAGTCGGACCTGCTCGACGGCCTGGCCCTGTCGCTGCTCGTGGAAGGCTAGAGTGCGCGGCCGTGAGCACCCTGCTGGGGCGGCGAGTGCTGCTGCGGCCACTGACACGCAACGACTTCGGCGCGTGGCGCGAGGTTCGTCGCCGCAACCGCGCCCGCCTGAAGAAGTGGGAGCCCCAGGCCCTGCCGGGACGGCCCGATACCGCGGAGGATCCCCGGGCGTTCGCCGACCGTTGTGCGGCCCGCCGGCGCGAGCGCCAGCAGGGGACCGGCTACGGGTTCGGCGTGTTCGTGAACGGTTGCTTCCGGGGCGAGATGAACCTGTCTTCGATCCAGCGCGGGCCCTTCCAGTCTTGCTACGTCGGCTACTGGATCGACGAGGCCGTCTCCGGCAACGGCTACACCCCGGAGGCTCTCGTCGTGGCGGCCCGTTTCGCGTTCGAGGAGCTGCGGCTGCACCGGCTGCAAGTGGCCATCGTGCCCCGCAACTCGGCCAGTCTGCGGGTGGTGGAGAAGCTCGGGCTCAGATGCGAGGGTCTGGCCGAGCGCTACGTGGAGATCAACGGCGTCTGGGAGGACCACCGCCGCTTCGCGATCACCGAGGAGGAATGGAGAGCCCGCGCCCCGGACTTGATCACCGAATGGATCGCGGCTCTGCCGGTGGCCGAGCCCAGCTCCCAATCGCGGAGCTGGCCCCGGGGCGCCTGAAGGGCACGAGCGCTCGGATCGCGCTCTCGCCCTGGTTGGCCACCAGGAGCTTCTCCACAACCTCCCCTCAGCCGGGCTCCGGTTCCGCCGGGGGCGCCGGACCTCCCAGCGGGGCCACCGAGACTACATGGGTTCCGCGCGCGGTTGCCTGTTACATGCCCGTCAAGCGGGCTTGGAGGTGATCTGCGACTGCAGCCTGCGAACTAGGTCTTTGAAGGGGGGCTGTCCCATGGACCACAGCTGGGGGTGCAGCTCGCGGTCGATGGCCGCCGCGGAGTCGGTCACCTCGTCCAGCGACAGGATCGTCGCCTTGGTCCGGGCCACCAGATCCTTCGGCTGCGCCGCGGCCCGGGCGGCCAGCTCGTGGGCCCGGTCGAGCAGGGCTTCGTCGTCGACGACCTGCCAGGCCAGCCCGGTGCGGTGGGCGTCCTCAGCCGACAGCACCTCCCCGAAGATCACCATCGCCATGGTGGTGCTGCGATCAGTCGCGTGTTTCAGGCGCCACGTGTGGCCTCCGCCGGGATGCAGGCCGATCTGCAGGAAGCGGGAGTCGAAGCGGGCCCAGCGGCGTCCAGCCAGCACGATGTCGCAAGCGAGCACCATGTTCATGCCGGCCCCCACCGCGGCGCCGTTGACCGCGGCGATGGTGGCCAGCGGCGAGTGGGCCACTCGCAGGAACCCCTCGTAGATCCGGGTTATGCCGGTGGACTCCGCGGCGAGCAGGTCGTCGAGGTCGGCGCCCGCGCAGAATCCCTTCCCGGCGCCGGTCACGACCAGAGCTCCGATAGCGGGGTCGGGCTCGAGCTCGTCGAGAGCTGCGCAGATCTCGTCGTTCATGGTCTGGTTGACGGCGTTGCGCTTGCCGGGATCGTTGAGAGTAAGACGGGCCACACCGTCGGAGGTATCGATCATCACGTAAGCCATGGTCCGCAGTATGGCGCGGCGGGGGAGATACGGTGCTCCGATGCCATCGACGGCATTCGCCTCGTTCGGGCATCGCAGCTTCCGCTACTTCTGGTTCGGCGGGTTTGTGTCCAGTGCGGCCCGCTTCTTCCAGTATGTGGCCCTGCCCGTGGTGATTTGGGACCTGACCCACAGCCCGGGCTGGGTCGGCTTCGCTGGGTTCGCGCAATTTGCGTCCATGGCCCTGGTCGCTCCGTTATCAGGCGTGCTGGCCGACCATTACCCGAGGCGCAAGCTGCTGATGGTCTCTCAGTCCCTAATGGGCTTGGTGGGGGCAGTCATGGCGCTGGCCTGGATGCAGGGAGTGCGGTCGCCCGCCGCCTATGTGGCTCTGGCCGCGGCGTCGGGGCTGACTGGGGGCCTCAACCTGCCCGCCTGGCAGGCCTTCGTCAGCGAGCTGGTGCCCAAGGATCTCCTTCTCAACGCGGTCACCTTGAACTCCGCTCAGTTCAACAGCTCTCGCCTGGTTGGTCCGATGCTGGGAGGCATCACCGTGGCTACGGCTGGTCCGGCCGTCGCGTTCTGGGTAAGCGCGGCCGGATGCCTGGGGGTTATAGCCGCGCTGGCGCGCATCGAGTCCCGCAAGACGGCCGCGACGGTTGGGGCTCTGAACATGCGGCTGATTCGCAACACGATGGCCGTGGCCCGGTATGTGCGCGCTCACCGCGGCCTAGTGGTGGCCTTCGCCGCCGCGGCGCTGATCGGGTCGGTCGGGCTGCCGATCCAGATGCTGAGCGTCGTCTTCGCCGAGGACGTGTTCGATCGCGGACCGGGCGGATTCGGGATGATGCTCACCATGTGTGGCGTGGGCGCGGTCGCGGCCACACCGGTGGTGGCGTCGCTCGGAGGGCGAGTGCCGCGGTCTCGGATCCAGGGGGCGGCGCTCGTCATGTACGGCGCGGCCACCGTGGGCCTGGCTGTGGCGCCCACGTTCCTTTCCAGCCTGGCGTCGCTGGTGTTCATCGGGGCGGCCCACCTCACATCGGCCAGCGCGCTCAACACTGCGGTCCAACTCCAGGTGGACGAGCAGCGTCGCGCGCAGGTGCTGTCGCTGTATTTCATGGTGCTCATGTCGTCGAACCCGCTCGGACAGCTCGCGTTGGGCCAGCTGATCGAGCGGATCGGGGCCCGGCCCGCCTTCGGCGCATACGGCGCGGTGCTGCTGGGCGGAACGGCTTTGCTCTACCTCTCGGGCTGGCTGCGTCATCTGGACGTCGAGGTTGGGGAGTACTCCCCGGAGGTGGTGCCCGAGGTCCATCCCACCACCCCGTCGCCTCCCCGCCACCACCGAGAGGCGTCGTAGAACGTGCGCGGATAGGTGGTGAGCGTGTCGCGGAGAGACGTTGTATTTCCCGCTCTTGTTCGCTGCGCTCACGAGCCGCTCGGGACACGGCCTCGCTCAACGCCCGCTGAATTCGTCCATGAATCGCGGCCTATCCGCTCGGCCGCTTAGCTCACCAGGCGTCAGGATCGTCGTCCGAGGCTTGGTCGAGGTAGGCCCTGCCCTCGTCGCAGTCGGGCTGGACCGGGCACCAGCCGCAGGCCGGACCGGGCGCCACGGTCGCCGGGCGCTGGTGTGAGACCAGCTCGACGTAGCGATGGGCGCCGTCGACCACCCGCTCGGCGGCCGAGAGCAGCAGCTCCCGGTTGACCTCCTCGGAATGGATGCGGCCCTGGTCGAGGTAGTAGGTGGCCAGCAGGCGGGGCGGCAGGATCCGCAGGGCCTCGAGCAGGGCGTAGAAGCGGAGGTCCTCTCGGTGGGCGGGAGAGAACCCGCCCGTCTTGAAGTCGACGATCACCTTGCCGGCCACGGTCCCGTCGGGCTGGCCCAGCGCGAGGTCCGGCTTTCCCGACAGCACGATCAGCCCGCCGTGCAGCGAGGCCCGTATCGGGCTCTCGGTCGTCGGCCTCCACGCTGGCTTGAGCCGCGGGAAGCACTCCAGGAACTGGGTCATGGCCGCGCCGGCCCCGGCTCGCAACTCGGTCCGCTCGGTCTCGCCGCAGGCTTTCAGGTAGTCGCCGATGCTCTTGTCGGCATTCTGGAGGCTGGCCAGGGCCTCGTCCACCAGCGCCAGCGGGGCGGACTCGCCTCGCCAGTGCACCGACAGCTCGATCGCCTTGTGCATGACCGTGCCCCGGGCGGTGGGCGGCGACCACTCGAACGGCTCGGAGCGCTCGGCCATGAACTTCCGCTCGCATCCGAGCACCTGCGTCAGCATGAACTTGCTCAAGAAGAGGATGTCGTCGTCGAATGCGTCGGATTCGATGCGCTCCACCAGCGGCTCCAGACGGTCCTCAAGCCCGGCGCGCAGTTCGTCGCGCAGGGCGGGTTCGAACTCGGGACGAGTCCCCTTCGGGGCCCCGAGCAGGCTCACCACCTCCTGCTGGGCCGGGTTGTAGTCGTCGGCGTGCATGGGGCTCGGGGCCGGCTCCTGCGAGTGGGGAGGGGCTCGTGTCACACCCCGGCGCGACGATAGCTCCCATGGGAATCACATCGCTCGACTTCGGCTTGGCGGCTCGCTCGCTGGGCCGGGCCGCCCGCCTGCGCGGCCTGGTCGTGCCGGTGTTCGCCAGCCCGCCGTCCCGCCCCGACCTCGACCGGTCCATCCGCCGCCGCAACGGATCGCCGGTGGTGTCGGTCCGCCTGCAGCGTCGGCCCCGGGGGGCGGTGCTGGCCGACATGGTCGAGGGGATAGTCGTGACCAACTACCTCACGGGCGCCCGAGCGGACCTTGCCCGCTCCGCCCTGTGGCTGGCGGTCGACGCCGACGCCGCGGACGCTGGCGAACTCACTGCCCGGACCGAGCCCGCCACCTCTGTCCCAACTGCGCCTGCCCGGACCGATGCGGCTGCAGCGTAGCTGATGATCTAAACAGAGTATACTGAAAACTACTGCAACAATATGTAATAGATGAGTGATCATTGAGCCCAGCGCTCGCAAGCACGGCATTCGGGACGCTGACATGCGGCATGCCTTCCGGTACCACTGGCGTCGCATTGAGACCGACGATGTGGACGTGACCATGTACATCGGTCCCTCGACTACGAGCCGCTGGAGATCGTCGTTCTTTGCGACGAAGACGGCACGGCTATCATTCACGCAATGGTCGCACGAAGGAGTTCTTGGAGGCGTAGCCAATGAGCAAGTCCAGGGCCGAGCGACTAGAGGCGTTTGAGAGGTGGGCGGACCGCGTGCAACCCAGCGAGTTGAGAGTCGCCGATCGTTCGCAGGAGATCGTCGACAAGTTTGACGACGGCGCGGAGGCAATCAGCGAGACTAAGGAACCGCCGAGCACGCCCCTCGCGGGGTAGCTGTGAAAGGCCTGCGCCACCTTGCATTAGGCCGCGCAGGCAAACATGTCGACGGTCAGCAGTAGTCAGCTGGGCTCCTGTCTGGCCGTCACGGCTTCGAGTGCTGTCGGGAGGTTCGGCGAGCCCGATGGCGGTACCGTGGCAGCAGTGCCCGGGTGGCGCAACTGGCAGACGCGGCCCGCTTAAAACGGGCTGTCCTAACGGGCGTGTGGGTTCGAGTCCCACCCCGGGCACGGCACACATCGTTCGTATTCTTCAAGCTTCAAGGAGGGCCTGATGGCCGATTGCGCATTCGTCGGGCTGGGGGTGATGGGCTATCCGATGGCGGGCCACCTGGTCTCGGCCGGCCACCAGGTCACGATCTACAACCGCACCGCGTCAAGGGCCGAGGCCTGGGTGGGAGAGCACAGAGGCAGAGCTGCTCCGACTCCCGCCGGCGCGGCCGCTGGGGCCGAGTTCGTGTTCGTGTGCGTAGGCAACGACGACGATGTCCGCTCGGTGACCACCGACGTCGCGGGGGTGCTGGAGGCGATGGCTCCCGGGTCGGTCCTGGTCGACCACACCACTGCGTCGGCCGATCTTGCCCAGGAGCTGCACGCGGCCGCCGGCGAACGGGGCGTCGGGTTCGTGGATGCGCCCATCTCGGGTGGCCAGGCTGGCGCGGAGAACGGCGCGCTCACAGTGATGTGCGGCGGCGACCCAGTCGACTTCGACCGGGCCGAGCCGGTGATCTCGGCCTATGCCAAGGCCGTGACGCTGCTGGGCGGGCCCGGCAGCGGCCAGCGCACCAAGATGGTCAACCAGATCTGCATCGCGGGGCTGGTCCAGGGTCTGGCCGAGGGGATCGACTTCGCCCGCCGGGCCGGGCTCGACGTGGACCAGGTCATCGACACCATCTCGCAGGGAGCGGCGGGGTCGTGGCAGATGGCCAACCGGGGAGTGACCATGGCTCGGCGAGAGTTCGATTTCGGTTTCGCCCTCGACTGGATGCGCAAGGATTTAGCCATCTGCTTCGCGGAGGCCGAGCGGATCGGCGCCACCCTGCCGCTCACCGCGGTGATCGACCAGTTCTACGCCCGCCTCCAGCGCCAGGGCCACGGCCGCTGGGACACCAGCTCGCTCATCGAGCTGTTGTTGGACGGATGAGCTGCCGCGCTGGGGCGAGCGGTGCAGGCAGCCGCGGCACCCGTCTCCGGTGCGGGCGCCCGGTGAGCGACTGAGTCGGATCATGGTCCGGGGCTTCCGGCTGCTGCCGGTCGGAGTCGCCGTGGTGGTCGGTGTCCTGGTGGTGCCAGGGCCTTTCGATTTCTTTGTGCTGCTGGCCTTGTTGTTTGTGGCGGGCTGTCTGTCACCCGACCGTCCGGTCGCTGCGGCCACCGCCATTTCTGCGGTGTTTCTCCTCCCTTGCTCGGTCCTGCTGGCCGTCGCCGGAGCTTCCTGGATCATCGGCGGCTGGCATGGCACCTACCCACTGAGGTTCGAATTCGCACCGGCGACGGGTCTCGTAGTTGGGGACCTCGTCGTGCAGCTGTTCTACACCTGGGGGTGGGCAGTTGTTGCGGCCTACATGGGCGCAGGCACAGTCCTTCGCCGACGCATCCGAGCCGCTGGCTAGCTGGGCATCCGTTGCCGCAGCTCCAGCGGGCCTCTAGCCGGCGAGAAGGGCGAAGTTGGCTGAGGCGAACTCCCAGTTGATGAGATACTCGATGAAGGCCTCGACGTAGGCGGCCCGGGCGTTCTGGTAGTCGAGATAGTAGGCGTGCTCCCACACGTCGATGGTCAGCAGAGCCCGCTGTCCGTGCCGCAGGGGCGTGACGGCGTCGTCGGTGCTCACAATGCTCAAGCCGTCGTCGCCTGCGACGAGCCACGTCCAGCCCGAAGCGAAGTTCCCCACCGCGGCCGCCGCAAACTGAGTGTTGAAAGCATCGAGAGAGCCGAAGCTCCGTTCCAGCGAGGCAAGCAGCTCGCCTGAAGGCGCCTCGAAGCCGCCCGGGCTCATCGAGTCCCAGTAGAAGGCGTGGTTCCAAGCCTGGGCCGCGTTGTTGAACAGCGCCGACGGCATGTCGCATCCGGTCACGATGTCCTCCAGGGAGGCGTCCTCGTGGGCGGTGCCCGCGATCATGCCGTTGAGGTTGGCCACGTAGCCGGCGTGGTGGCGGCCGTAGTGGAAGCTCATGGTGCGCTCGGAGATGTGGGGCGCCAGCCCGTCGAGCGGGTAGGGGAGAGGGGCATGCTCGATCGTCATCGCGGGCGCGTTCTTTCCAAGCGGGGTAGCGGGGGGACAACCCGAATATACGCAGGGCCGGCGATCAACCGGCGAACAGATTGGTGGGCAGGCCCACCGCGTCGACGTCGGCTGCGAACAACGCCCCCGAGTTGGGCTCGCCTTCGGTGTCGACGCCTGCGATCGAGTCCCGTGCGGTGGTGATGTAGAGGGTGTCGAGGTCGGGGCCGCCGAAGCAGCAACAGGTTGTCTGGGGCGCGCCCGGAGTGACCACCGCCTCGAGCTTCTCGCCCTCGGGCGAGAAGCGCTGCACGTGGTAGCCGCCGAACATCGCAACCCACAGGCAGCCCTCGGCGTCCATCGTCATCCCGTCGGGCCCGCCGGTGCTGCCGTCGAAGGTGAGGAACGGGCGCCGCCCCTCGATCTCGCCGGTGCCGGGGTCGTAGTCGAAGCGGTCCACCCGGAACGTCAGCGTGTCGATGTAGTACATCGTGGACAGGTCCGGGCTCCAGCCCATGCCGTTGGAGATCATCACGTCGCCGAGAACCCGCCGGGCCGTCCCGTCGCCGTCCACCCGGTGCAGCGCCGCCACCGGGGCTCCGGGCTCGGTATTGCTCATCGTGCCCTGGAACAGCCGCCCTCGCGGGTCGACTGCACCGTCGTTGGCCCGGTTCGACTCGGGCTCGCCCGGAAGTGCGATGACGGTCTCGATGGCCCCCACCCGGTCCGTGAGTGTCACCGTGTTGCCCAGACCCAGGGCGAGACCCCCGCCGGTGCGAGGTTCGGCGTTGCCCACGGACTCGGTGTATCGCCACACCCCGACCGGCTGGCCTGAGGCGTGGTCGAAGCGATGCACGGCCTGACCGTTGATGTCCACCCAGACGAGCAGGTCCTCCACCGGCGACCACACGCATCCCTCGCCCAGAGCGGCCTCGGCGGCGTGCACGACTTCGGCATTGATCATCGTCACGCCTCAGTGCTGGCGGGCGGCGCAGCTCAAATGCACGGCCACGAACGTCGCAGGATGGATGAGGATCACGTCGGCGTCGAGCCGGGTGCGCATGTCAACCGAGACCATGGTCGCTCCGAACTATCTGCGGGGCTGTCAGCGTACACTTCGAGCTACAACCGAGTGCGATGACGAAGCGGGGCAGTCGGCGTATAGCAGGCGATTGAGCGCCTGCCTGCAGGGGCGCCGAGATGGGCCGAGATGAGGAGCATCAACCCATGAGCGAGACACGAGAGGGCTCGCCGGAGCGCTACACGATCATCTCGTCGGACTGCCATGCGGGCGGGAACATGGCCGCCTACGAGGAGTACCTCGACCAGGCCTGGCGCGACGAGTTCCAGGCCTGGCGGGGCGCCTACCGCAACCCCTACCGGGATCTTCAGGACGACGGTCGCTCCCGCAACTGGGACGACGAGCGGCGCCTTGGCGAACAGTACGCCGACGGCGTCGTGGCCGAGATCACCTTCCCCAACACGGTTCCGCCCTTCTATCCCACCGGAGCGCTGGTGGCCCGCCCGCCGTCGGATAGGGCCGACTACGAGCGGCGCTTCGCAGGGATCACCGCCCACAACCGCTGGCTGCGCGACTGGTGCGCCCGCTACCCCGACCAGCGCCGCGGCCTGCCCCAGATCTTCGCCGAGGACATAGACGACGCGGTCGCCACCCTCGAATGGGTCGCGGCGGAGGGGTTCCGCAGCTTCCTGCTGCCCCATGTCCCGCCCGACAGCGATCTGCCCGGCTACTGGGATCCGCGCTGGGACCGGCTGTGGGCCGCGGCCGCCGACCTCGACCTGATCATGACCCAGCACGGCGGCAACGGCGGCCCCGACTACGGCAAGGCCCCCGCGGCGGGGGTGATCTTCTTGATCGAGGTGCCGTTCTATTCGCACCGCAACCTCGCCCACCTGATCATGTCGGGGGTGTTCGAGCGCTTCCCGAAACTGCGCTACGTGATGACCGAGCAGGGCGTGGCCTGGTTGGTGGAGGAGCTGCGCCGCATGGACGGCTATCACCGCCAGATGCGCGCCGGGCGGGTCGGCGAGCTGGGCTTCGCGGCCGACGTCGTGCTGCCGCTGAAGCCGACGGAGTACTTCGACCGCAACGTGTGGATCGGGGCCAGCTTCCCGTCGCCGGGAGAGGCGGCCGCCATGCGCACCGTCGGAGTGCACAAGGTGATGTGGGGCAGCGACTATCCCCATCACGAGGGCACCTACCCGTACTCGCTGGAGAGCCTCCAGCGGGCCTTCAGCGACTGGAGCGAGGCCGACATGCGGGCCGTGCTCGGCACCAACGCGGCCGCGCTGTACGGCTTCGACCTCGAGCGGCTCTCCCCGCTGGCCGCAGAGCACGGGCCCACCGTGGAGCAGGTGGCCACCCCGCTGGCGGAGGTCCCGGCCAAGGCCACCAGCCCCGCCTTCTTCAAGCCGTGACCGCGGCCCCGGCGCCAGCCCGTCGTGCGCTCCGCGCGTTCTGTGTGCACAAACCCGGCGCAGAGACCGGAAACCGCGCACAGAACCCGGAAGCCGGGGGCGAGGGCTGCGCCGCCCCCGATCCGACCGCGCCGTACGCGGGCTTCGAGGGCACCGTCGGCAAGATCTTCTCCACCTCCGAGCCCCACTGGCCGGAGCCGTCGATCCCGCCGGCGGGGGCGCCCAACGTGATCGTGATGATGGCCGACGACCTGGGCTACTCCGATCTGGGCTGTTACGGCTCGGAGATCGACACCCCCGAGCTCGACCGCCTGGCCGCCGAGGGTCTGCGCTACACCGACTTCCACGTCAACCCGATGTGCTCGCCGACGCGGGCCTCGCTGCTGACCGGGCTCAACCACCACATGGCCGGCATGGCCACCGTCCCCCACACGGATCCCGGCTTCCCCGGCTACGCCCACGAGCTGCGCGACAACGCGGTGACCGTCGCCGAGGCCTTCCGCGGCGCGGGCTGGGCCACGTTCATGGTCGGCAAGTGGCACCTGACCAAGGACGCCCACCTCAGCGACGGTGCCCCCAAGGCGAGCTGGCCCCTGCAGCGGGGCTTCGACCGCTTCTACGGGATCCTCGACGCGTTCACCAACTTCCACCAGCCCCACCGGCTGTGCGCGGACAACCACCACATCGACGTCGACGACTATCCCGACGGCTACTACTTCACCGACGACTTGACCGATCAGGCGCTGCGCATGGTGGACGAGCTTCGGTCGTCGCATCCCACCCGTCCGTTCCTCATGTACTTCGCCCACGGTGCGGTGCACGCCCCGCTGCAGGCGCCGGAGGCCGACATCGAGCGGTTCAGGGGCCGCTTCGCCGCGGGATGGGACGTGCTGCGGGCCGAGCGCTTCGAGCGCCAGCGGGAGTTGGGCGTGGTGCCGCCCGACGCGGTCCTGCCGCCGCGCAACACCGAGGAGCTCCATGAGGTCGGCCCCTGGGACGGGCTCGACGACCGATCCAGGGAGCTGTTCGCCCGCTACATGGAGGTGTACGCGGGCATGGTCCACAACGTGGACCGCAACTTCGGGCGCCTGCGCCGCCACCTGGAGGCCATCGGCGAGTGGGACAACACCATCGTGCTGTTCACCAGCGACAACGGCGGCTCCCGGGAGGGCCAGTACACCGGCACGTCGGCCTACTTCCGCACGCTGCTCACCCAGGTGTGGGACACCGAGCTGGAGCAGGTGGAGACCGACTACCAGCGCATCGACCTGCTCGGGGGGCCGCGCACGTTGGCCCATTATCCGATGGGTTGGGCCATGGTGTCGTGCACCCCGTTCCGGCTCTACAAGATCAACACCCACCGCGGCGGCCACAGCGTGCCGTTCATCGTCAACTGGCCGGCCGGGTTCGAGTCAGCGGACGGGGTGCTGGCCGGGGGCGTACGCACCCAGTACCAGCACGTCACCGACGTGTTCCCGACCCTGGCCGAGCTGTGCGGCCTGCAGGTGCCCACCACCCGCCACGGCGTGCCCGTGCCCGACCCGGCCGGGGCCAGCTTCGCGGCCACGCTGGAGGACCCGTCGACGCCGTCCACCCATCCCGAGCAGTACTACGAGATGCTCGGACACCGCGGCTTCTACCGCGACGGTTGGTCGGTGGTCACCTGCCACCGGCCCCGCCGCCCCTTCAGCCAGGACCGCTGGGAGCTGCACAACCTGGTCGAGGATCCCACCGAGAGCCAAGATCTCGCCGCGGAGCACCTGGACAAGCTGGAGGAGATGCAGCAGGCGTGGGATCGGGCCGCATGGGCCAACCAGGTGTACCCCCTCGACGAGGGCAACCAGATGGCCAGAGTGCTGCGCCCGCCGTGGCACGACGAGCTGGCTGCCGAAACGACGCTGAGGCCCGGCACCCCGACGCTGGAGCGCTGGCGCTCCCAGCAGCTGATCTTCCAGAAGAGTTTCGACATCGACGTGGCACTGCGCTGGCAGCCGGGCGACTCGGGAGTGCTCGTGGCCCACGGTGACCAGGGCGGCGGCTACATGCTGTACGTGGAGGACGACCGGCTGCTCTTCGCCCACAACGCCTACGGCGACATGACGGCGCTCGACTGCGGCGTGCTCGCGGAGGGCGCGTCCAGCGTGCGTCTGGCGATGGAGAACCCCGGGAGCCTCACCTGGAACGCCAGTATCAGCGTCGACGGCGAGGCAGTGGGGGAGGCGCTCAAGCTGGTGCCGCTCATGGCGATGGCACCCTTCGAGGGCATCGATGTCGGCGTCGACCGCCGCTCGCCGGTCAGTTGGGACATCTACGAACGCCACGGCCCCTTCCCGTACAAGGGTGAATTGAAGTCAGTGACTTATCGTCCGGGAGAGCTAGCCCCCGACGCCGGCCCCCTATGGCTCGACTACATAAGGGCCAACGGAACCCGCTACGAATAGGGCGGGAGGGCAATGCACATCGCGTACACGGCTGAGCAGGAGGCGCTGCGGGACGAGTTGCGGGCCTACTACGCCGAGTTGCTCACCGACGATGTGCGGGCCGCGCTGGGTGCTGAGGACGGCACCGGCCCGGTGCACCGGCGGCTGGTGCGCCAGATGGGATCCGACGGCTGGTTGGCCGTCGGCTGGCCCAAGGAGTATGGCGGTCGGGGGCTGTCGGCGGTCGAGCAGTTCATCGTTTTCGACGAGTCGGTGGCGCTGGGGGCGCCCATCCCGATGCTCACCATCAACACCGTCGGGCCCACGATCATGCAGTACGGCACCGACGAGCAGAAGGACTTCTTTCTGCCCCGCATCGCCGGCGGCGGGCTCACGTTCTGCATCGGCTACTCCGAGCCCGACGCCGGCACCGACCTGGCCTCGCTCACCACCCGGGCTGCGCGCGACGGCGACACTTACGTGGTCAACGGCCAGAAGACTTGGACCTCTCTCGCCAAGGACGCCGACTACATCTGGCTGGCGGCCCGAACCGACCCCGACGTGCCCAAGCACAAGGGCATCTCGCTGTTCTGCGTGCCCATGGACACGCCCGGCATCAGCATCGAGCCCCTCGACCTGCTGTCGAGCCACAACATCAACCACACCTTCTTCGACGACTGCCGGGTGCCGGCGTCCACGCTGATCGGCGAGGAGAACCGGGGCTGGGGGCTGATCACGAGCCAGCTGAACCGGGAGCGGGTCACGATCTGCTCGTCGGGGATGGTCACCAAGCGCTACGAGGAGTGCGTGGAGTGGGCCAAGTCGGCCAAGCGGGCCGACGGCTCCTACGTGATCGACGAGCCGTGGGTGCAGCGCAACCTGGCCGAGGTGGCCGCCCGGCTGGAGTTCCTGCGCCTGGCCAACTGGAAGGTGGCATGGACGGTGGCCACCAAGATCGACGGCGCCGAGCCCGACATGGCCACCGTCGCCGGGTTCGTGGCCGACTCCTCGGCGGTGAAGGTGTCGGGCACCGAGTTCTTCGTGGACGCCTACCGCAAGCTGATGCAGGTGTACGGCCAGCGCTCCTATGTGGTGGAGGGCTCGCCCGGCTTTCTGACCCGCCTGGAGATGATGTACCGCTCCACCATCATCCTGACCTTCGGCGGCGGCACCAACGAGATGCAGCGCGACATGATCTCGCAGTTCGGCCTCGGCTACCCCCGAGCCTCCCGCTAGCCGTGCGTCCCTCCTACAGGCTCTCATCGCGACTTGTGGCGGTAGGCGCCCAAAATCGCGATGAGAGTGTCGGGGAGGAACAGGTCTGATGGACTTCGAGCTGGGCGCGGAGGAGCAGGCCATCCGGGACCTGACTGCGCAGGTGCTCGACGACATGTCCTCGCACGAGCGCTTGAAGACCCTGGCCGCCGACGGCGACCACGTGGACCGCAAGGCCTGGGCCGCTCTGGCCGCCACCGGAGTGGTGGGCGCGTCGGTGCCCGAGGCCCATGGCGGTCTGGGACTCAGCTTCCTGGCCACCGCGGTCGCGCTGGAGGAGGTAGGCCGGAGGGCCTCGCCGGTGCCGCTGCTCACAACGGCAGTGATGGGAGCAATGCCGATAGCCGCCTTCGGCACCGAGTCGCAACGGGCTGCATGGCTGCCCGGCATCGCCGACGGCTCCATTCTGGCTTGCGGGGCCCTGGCCGAGGACGGCACCATCGCCGCCGAGCCGACAACGACGGCCCGGATCGCCACGGACCGCAATGGCCCAACACCGAGCGGCGACGGTTCAGCGCCGGGTCGCGGGGGTTTGGGCCACGACGGCCGCGGATACGTGCTCAACGGCACCAAGGTGCTGGTCGCGGGTGGCCTCGACGCCGATGTCGCCCTAGTGCCTGCCCGTCTCGACGACGGGGCAGTCGGCGTGTTCCTCGTGCCGACCGACGCCGAGGGGCTGGAGGTGCGGCCAGTCGAGGTCACAACCGGTCGCCCGGAGGCCCGCTTCGAGTTGTCGGGTTTGCGGGTCGGACCCGACGCCCTGCTCGGAGGCGGCGCATCCGACGGTGCGGAGATTGTCCGCTTCATCGAGCGGCACGCCAATGTCGGGCTGTGCATGATGATGGCCGGCTCGGCTCAGACTGCCATAGAGCTGGCCGCCGACTACACCAAACAGCGCCACCAGTTCGATCGGCCCATCGCGACCTTCCAGGCGGTCAGCCAGCGCGCCGGCGACTCCTACATCGACGCCGAGGCCATCTCGCTCACCGCCTACCAGGCCGCCTGGCGCCTGTCGGCCGGCCTGCCCGCCGACAGCGAGATCGCCATCGCCAAGTACTGGGCCTCAGAGGGCGGCTACCGGGTCGTCCACGCCGCGGTCCACGTGCACGGCGGCGTGGGCGTCGACCGCGACTACCCCCTGCACCGCCACTTCCTGGCCGCCCGCCACATCGAGCTCACTCTGGGCCACGCCGAGGAGCAACTGGCCGACCTGGGCCGCCAGATCGCCGTCCCCTAGCGCGTCAGCTGTCGAGCAGTGATCGGGCGATGAGGGCTGCTCCCAGCAGGCCGGAGGCGTCGCCCAATGCGGGGGCCGCTACGTACGTGTTCTCGTTGGTGCTGTAGTCGGCGTAGCCGCCGAGGTCTGTGTGGCTGGCCGCCCGGATCATCTCAGCCAGGCCGGGACGGCTGCCGATGCCGCCGCCGAACACGATCCTGTCGGGGGCGAAGGAGTAGGCGAGCACCCGCACGAGCTGGGCGAGATAGGCGGCTTCAAGCGCCCAGACATCGTCGCGGTCGCCGGTCTCGGCGGGATCGACGCCCCAACGCTCGGCCATGGCGGGTCCGCAGGCCATCCCTTCCAGGCAGTCGCGGTGGAACGGGCAATGCCCCGGATAGTCGTCGCCAGCGACCCGGCGCACACCGATGTGCCCCAACTCGCTGTGGTGCCGTCCCCGCCAGGGGGTGCCGTCCACCGCCACGGCCGCGCCAATCCCGGTGCCGACGGTCACGTATGCGAGCCGCCTCGGCCGGGGCTCTGGCCCCAGGGTCTGCTCGGCCACCGCGGCCGCCTCCACGTCGGTCTGGATCCCGGCTGGCACCCCGAGCGCCTCCGACAGCCGGCCCAGAATCGGGGCACCCGACCATCCCGGTTTGGGAGTGTCCAACATCGACCCGTAACCGGGCGAGTCAGGATCAAGATCGACGGGGCCGAACGACGCGATCCCCAGCCCCGCCACCGGCTGGGCCCGGCCAAAGAAGTCGGCAACGGCCGTCAGCGTCGTGTCCGGGTCGGTCGTCGGCACGGAAACGGACTCGACAACGACCATGTCCGAGGACACGACCGCGCACCGGAACTTCGTCCCGCCCGCCTCCACCGCCCCCACTGGCTCGCGCGTCACCGCCCCGTCCTTCGCTCTCGACAAGCCAGGTTCGTCAATCGATGCCGTCGGTGGTGTGGGACGACTCTGCCTCGGCCAGGTAGTCAGCCCATTCGTCGGGGTCGCTTCGCAGAGCGGCGTACTCCTCTCGTACCCGTAGGCCGAATCGCAGCCGTCTGATCATCTCTTCGGCCGGTCGCTGTCGAGATCGACTCACGAGATGAAACCTACCGGGAATCAAATTGATGGGAGAATCCCGTCAACCGGGGACAGGGTTCAAGCAGAGGGCACAGCGGTGTCGGCATCAACGAACCGGCGGGAATGTGCAGGTCAGCGGAACGTGACTTCGGGCGGCGGCGGGCGGATGGGGCTCCAGCATGCCGCGGTGCCGTCGGTGCGGACCGCGCACGCGTGGGTAGCGCCGGCGGCGATGGCCGTGAAGGGGCCTTCGGGCGGGGTCTCCAGTGCGGCTCCTGCTTCCCCCCAGCACTCGATGCTGCCGTCGAGGCTCACGGCGCACGAATAGTCCTGTCCCGCCGCGATGGCGGTGAATCGTCCGTCGGGCGCGTCCGTCGCGCCGAAGTCATCGACTCCCCAGCATTCGACGGTGTGGTCGGGTCGCAGGCCGCAGGTGTGGACGCTGCCCGCATCGATGGTCTCGAACTCGCCCTCGGGCGGAATTGCTTGGCCGTAGTCGTTGTTGCCCCAGCACTCGATGGTGCTGTCGAGGCGCAGGCCGCAGGAGTGCCTGTCGCCCGCAGTGACGGAAGTGAACCGCTCGCTGGGGACGTCTAGGCGTGTGGCGGTGCCGTGGTACCAGCATTCGACGGTGCCGTCGGGTCGCAGCCCGCAGGTGTGGTCTCCACCGCGTGCGATGGAGGTGAAGCGGCCCGCGGGTGGGACCTCCCGGGCGGTGCCGTCTCCGCCCCAGCATTCGACGGTGCCGTCGGGGCGCAGGCCGCAGGTGCTGCTGTAGCTCGCACTGATGGCGGTGAACTGTCCGTCGGGCGCGTCGGTCTGGCCGACGCGATTAGCGCCCCAGCATTGGACGGCGCCGTCGGGGCCGAGGCCGCATGAATGGTTGCCACCGGCAGTCACGGCGTGGAAGAGCCCGTCTGGAGCTTCCACCTGGAAGCCGCTGTTACCGCCCCAGCATTCGACCGCGCCGTCGGCACGCAGGCCGCAGGTGTTCCAGTCGCCTGCCGTCACTGCGACGAACCGCCCTTCGGGGATCGTGGACGGCCTCGGAAAGTCGCTGCCCCAGCATTCGAGGGTTCCGTCGGTGTGCACCCCGCAGGAGTGAGTGAAACCGGCCGCTACCGCGCTGAACTGCCCCTCAGGAGCCTGGAGGACTCCGGAAACGGGATTTCCCCAGCAATGGACGGTCCCGTCGAGGCGCACACCGCAGGAATGGTCCCCGCCCGCTGTTATAGCGAGGAATTTGCCGGTCACCCGGGTCAGGTTGGGTCCGATGCCTCCCCGGCAGCGGACTTCGAAGTCGGGACGCAGCCCGCATGCGTGAGAGTTGCCGACCGCGACAGCGACGAACGGCCCTTCAGGTGCGCGCTGGCCCGGAGCGACGCCTCCCCAGCACTGCGGCTCGCCATCGAGGTCGAGGGCGCAGGTTCGGTCGCCCCACGCGGACAGGCCGAAGAACTCTCCGTCTGGATGCTCGGATTGACCGTTGGAAGAAGCACCCCAGCAGTCGATGGTGCGATCCAGTCGCAATCCGCACGAGTGATGCTGGCCCACGGCCACGGCCGTGTATTGCTTGTCGGGATCGGGGTCGGCCTGCCCGTGGCTGCTCCAGCCCCAGCAGTCGAGGAGGCCGCCGGCTCGCAGCCCGCAGCTGTGCTGGCCGGAGGTGTCGATGGCGGCGTAGGGGCGATCTCCTTGTACGGGCGACATCCCGGCCTTCTCCGGTGGGTTGACGATCAGTGTCTCCTCCGGGCTGGAGATCGCGGGGCCGAGCGTGTCGCGTGCAGCGGCGCGCTCGACGAAGGTCACGCCCTCCGGCGGGGGCCTGAACGTGCCCCAGCATTCGACGGCGCCGTCGATGCGGATGGCACAGGAGTGGCTTGGGCTTGCAGAGACTGCCGTGAAGTGCCCGTCGGGAGCGTCGAGCAGTCCCGCGTAGTCCAGGCCCCAGCACTCGACGGTGCCGTCGGTGCGCACAGCGCACGAGTGGTTGCGAGCGGACGAGACGGAGCTGAACATGCCGCTGGGGGCGTCGAGCAGTCCCGCGTGGTCGAGGCCCCAGCAGCCGAGCGTGCCGTTGGTGCGAACCCCGCAGGAGTGGCTCGTGCCGGTGGAGACGGACCTGAACTGCCCGTTGGGCGTGCTGGCTCGGGAGCCCTCCCTGGAGCCCCAGCATTTGATGGTGCCGTCGGTGCGCAGCCCGCATGTCCGTCCGTTGCCGACGGCCACGGACGTGAGGGGCTCACTGACTCCGCCGATGGCGAAGACGCCGGAGCCGTCACCTGCAACCGGGTCGTTGTTCCAGCACAAGGCCATGCCGTTGAAGTCCAGGACGCAGGCTTGGCTCCCTCCGGCCCGGACGGATCTGAAGCCGCCGGAAGCCGCCTCCCCTGGCCCCTCGAACGAGGCGAGGACCCGCTTGAGGAAGGTCTGCATGTGCTGCGATGCGAGCGGAGGGTCGACGCCCCAGCACTCGACCGCGCCATCGCTGCGCAAGCCGCAGGAGAAGCGGTTGCCCGCCGCGAGCCCGGCGAACTGCCCGCCCGGGGCGTCGGCCTGGCCGCGGTCGTCGGCACCCCAGCATTCGACGGTGCCTTCGACCCGGATCCCGCAGCTGTGCTCCTCGCCGGTCGCTACTGCACTGAACGCGCCGGCGGGTGCATCCAGCCGGGTGGCGAAGCGCCGACCCCAGCATTCGATGTCGCCATCGACCCGCACCGCGCAGGAGTGGTCCCAGCCGGTGGACACCGACAAGAAAGGGCCCTCGGGCTGGTCCGTCTGCCCCCAATGGTTGGCACCCCAGCAATCGAGCGTGCCGTCGGTGCGCACCCCGCACGAGTGGCGGCCACCGGTGTCGATCGTGCTGAATCGACCGTCGGGGACTTCCCCTCCGGTGAAGCTGCGGCCCCAGCACTCCACGGCGCCGTCGGCGCGCAGGCCGCACGACTGGTCGCCGCCCGCCGAGATCGACACGAACTGCCCGGCGGGGGCGTCGGTCTGGCCCCAGTGGTTGTCGCCCCAGCATCGAACCCCGCCGCCGTCGCGCAATACGCAGGTGTGCCCGAAGCCGGCCGCGACCGCGAAGAAGTGCCCGCCGGGCGCAGTTGTCGTTTCGGTCCTGGCGCTGCCCCAGCACTGGATATCGCCGTCGACGCGCACTGCGCACGAGTGGCTGTCGCCCACGGTGATGTCGACGTACTGGCCGCTGGGGGCGCGCAGCAAGTCCAGGAAGTCCAAGCCCCAGCACTCGATGGTGCTGTCGGCCCGCAAGCCGCAGGTGTGCCTTCGGCCCGCGGAGAGGGCCGTGAATGTGCCTCCGAGAGCGTCGATCTGGTCGCTGTTGCTGGCGCCCCAGCACACGACCGTGCCGTCGGTGCGCAGAGCGCAGGTGTGGCGGCTGCCTGCGGCCACTGCGGAGAACCGACCGCGGCCAGCGTACTCCAGCGTCTCCAACTCCTCGTCGACGGAACCGCTTGCGCCGTCGACCGGCCCAGCCTCTCCGCCTGCTTCGAGGCCGTCTGGATCCTGCTCCTCGGTGCTGGTTCCCGAGCACGCGGCCGCTGTCAGCACGAGCACCGCCGCAATGCACGCTGCTCTCCGCAGCTTCACATGTGGACCGTAGCCGGAGGCGCCGGCGCGGTCAGTCGGGGATCGCTCAGCGGATTGTCAGTCGGGAAGCACCGAGATGCTGGAGAAGCACATCTCGTCGACGGTTCCCTCGTTCCAGGTGATGTAGCGGGGCTCGGGCATGTACAGCAGGGTGCGGTCCCACCAGCACTCGAAGCGCACCATGTCGCCCCGCTCGATGCGGATGTCCTCCACCGGCTCGTAGTTGAGCTGCCACTCGAAGTCCCACACCGGTATGTCGAGCAGGATCCGCTCTTCGGGGGTGTCGGGGTGAAGCGTCATGCGGTAGGCCGCGCCGAACTCGTGCATGTGGCCCAGCACGGTGTGGATCGTGCCGGTGCTGCGGGCCGGCAGGTCGCAGGAACTGTGGCCGACGCTCCCTTCGAGGTCGTCGTAGCCGTCGACGGTGCCGCGGCATTGCGCCAACAGAAGGTCGGGGATGAGCGGGGCGAAGTCGTCGTACTTCTCGCCGATCTCGATCAGCACGTTGGAGCGCACGCAAAGGTTGACGTAGCCGTCGATGGTGGCGGTCCGCTCGGCGGCGACTGCAGCCTCCTCGGGGGTGCATGGAACCTCGGCGGGCGTGAGGTAGCTGTTGCCCCTGATATGGACCATGCCCGCAGCCACCTCGTCGGCTGTGGCGGTGTCGAGGATGATCCAGGAACCGTCGGGCGGGGTGTCGTGGTCGTAGTGGTAGTGGATCTGGTTGACGATCATGTCGCCGGGCGCCAGGTAGAGCCCGTACCCGTCGGGGTAGATGGTGGGCGACTGGCCCGGCGCCCAGCCCTGGATCGAGTACACGCCGTTGCTGTTGAGCCCCGACAGCCCGAAGCACGTCCAGCCGGGCTCGTCGGAGAAGCCTTCGGCTGCCTCGATACCGTCCTCGCGCGCGATCCTGGCCGCGACTTCCTCCGCCGCCGCGGCCGGCACCCGGTAGACGATGGCGTGGTGCACGACCGACACCTGGTCGGGCCGGAACTCGAATCCCTTCACCCAGTTGCCGTCGCCCTCGGGGTCGGCCACCTCGTGCACCTGGCAGCGGTAGTCGTCGTTCTTGACCGGCCAGCCGTCGGGGCGGGAGTAGCCCGTGTACAGGCCGTCACGGGGGCCGATCTTCTGGTCCTCGTCCACCGGGATGATGGCCTGGACGCGGGCCACCAGCGGCGTGCTGGGCCGCACGTCGATGCCGCCGCCGTCATCGGCCCAAGCCTTGATGGCGGCCTTCTCCTCCTCGCTGAGGGACCAGTCGTGCACGAAGGCGGGGCTCAGGTCAGACGGCAGCCACGGCGGCATGAAGCCGACGCCGGTGACGAAGGCGATGTCGTCGGCGATGGCGGCCGCGTCTCCGGCGGTGTCGAGAGCGAGGGTGCTCCAGGCCGGGCCGCCGGTGGTGTGGCAGCTCACGCAGCGTGTCTCCAGGATCGGCTGCACCGTGGCCGCGAACTGGCCCACGGCGATGCTGCGGGCGGGGATCTCGCGGCGCAGGTCGCCGGTCGGCTCCGAGCCGAGCTCGACCCGGTCGGCGATCAATTCGAACGCGAGGGTCACCTCGTCGGAGGTGTGCACGAGCCGGGCGATGTTGATCGGCCCGACGTCGTAGTCGCTGGTCAACACGGTGGCCGACATCACTGCGGTGACGGAGTCCGGGGTGACGGTGACGGTGCCGATGAAGGTCTCGGTGCGGGTGGTCTCCTTGACGGTCAGCTCGCCGGTGATGGAGATGTCGTAGCCGGCGCCGTCGGCGAACTCGGCGTCGAGGCCTTCCACCGAGGTGGGCCTGAACCTCACGAAGGGCCAGTGGCTCGACCGCAGGTAGTCGTGGCGGATGCGCTTGTCCCGCAGGGCCGAGTCCGACTGGAACATCTCCACGTTCACAACGATCTCGCCGACGCGACTCGCGGCCAGATCGACAAGATTCACCGCGATCTCGCCGGCCATCACCGTTGTGGTTCCCACCGTGGTCCTCGACAGCCCACCGAGGCGCTCCTCGATGTGGTAGCTGGCCCTCGAGCCGGACCCGGGCTCTATGCGGTACAACCGCTCGGTCTCGGCGTCGAAGTCCTCGGGGTCGTCGACGTCCACCACCGGCGGCGCGACCACCTCGCCGCGGGTCACCAGTTCGGAATGATCGGCGTCGCCGTCGACCGAACCGTTGACCGCTCCGTTGACGGCCACGTCTGCGGCCACATCGACGGCAACATCGACGGCGGTCTCGACGGTCCCGAGCCACTGGCCCCGGGTCAGGAACGCAGTCGTGCCGATCACGAGCACAGCCAGGATCGCGATGCGACCCGCGTCGAGCCTCCGCCACCGGGACACGCCCCAGTATGCCCGGCGGGCAGCGCGCCGGGCGTGCGTCAGTCGGTGTAGGTCACGCCGTCAGGGGGTGCCCGAAGCGTTCCCCAGCACTCGATGGTGCCGTCAGCGCGCAACCCGCAGGTGTAGCCCTGGCCGACCTCGATCGCGGTGAACGGCCCGGCGGGGGCAGCTTCGTTCCAGCCCCAGCACTCGACGGTGCCGTCAGTTCGCAGTCCGCATGAGTGCACGCCGGACGAGATGGCCGAGAAGGTCCCGTCGGGGACGTTGAGCTGTCGGTGCGAGTTGGAGCCCCAGCATTCGGCGCTGCCGTCGGCGCGCAGCCCGCAGGTGTGGCTGTCGCCGGCTGCGACAGTGCTGAAGAAGCCTTCCGGGGGGTTGAGCTTCCCTGCGTAGGGGTTTCCCCAGCATTCGACGGCGCCGGTACCAAGGATGCCGCAGTTGTGCGTACTGCCTGAGGAGACAGCCGTGAAGGTGCCGTCCGGCGCGTCGGCCTGCCCGTGCGAGTTGGATCCCCAGCACGCCACGGTGCTGTCGGCCCGCAGACCGCAGCCGTGCCCGATGCTCGCAGCAATCGCATCGAACCGCCCGTTCGGTGCGTCGAGCACGCCGAAGCGGTCGAAGCCCCAGCATTCGACGGTGCCGTCGGTGCGCAGCCCGCAGGCGAAGTAGTTCCCCGTCGCCACCGTGCTGAAGTGCTCGCTCGGAGCCTCCATCTGTCCCACCAGGTCGGAGCCCCAGCATTCGACCGACCCGTCGGTACGTAGCCCGCAGGTGTGATTGCCGCCCGCGGCCAGCGAATCGAATTGCCGGCCGGGCGGATCTGCGCCCGCGCCGAAGCGCCGGCCCCAGCACTGTATGGACCCGCCGGTGGTCAGCCCGCAAGTGTGGTCGGCGCCGGTGGACATCGTCTGGAACTGGCCGTCCGGCGCGGTCACGGCGCCGTGGGCGTTCGAGCCCCAACATTGTGCTGTTCCGTCGTCGCGAACCCCGCAGGTGTGGTCCACCCCGGACGCGAGCGCGGTGAAGCTCCCGTCGGGTGCGTCCGTCTTGCTCAGAAAGTCGGAGCCCCAGCAGTCGACTGCGCCGTCGGTGCGGATCCCGCATGTGTGGTCGGCGCCTGCGGCGACCGCGCGGAAACGTCCCGCGGGCTGTTCGGCCTGTCCGGCCTCGTTGGCGCCCCAGCACTGCACGGTGCCGCTGTCGCGCAGGACGCAGGCATGGTCGCGACCGGCGACCACCGCCGCGAAGTGCCCTCCCGGGGGTGTGAGCGGTTCGGGGTTGTCGCCGCCCCAGCACTCAACGTCGCCGTCGTCTCGCAGCGCGCACGTCTGGTTGCCGCCGGCGGAGACGGCCGTGAAACTGCCGTCAGGAATGTCGCGCCACCCATGGCGGTCCCAGCCCCAGCATTCGATTGTGCCGCCGGTCCGTATGGCACAGTTGTGGCGGAACCCGGCCGTAATCGCCTTGAACTGCCCTGCGGGCGCATCCAGCAAGCCCAGGCCGCTGTCGTTGACCCCCCAGCACTCGATGGTGCCGTCGGCACGGATCGCGCAGGTGTGCCAGAACCCGGCCGCCACCGCGGTGAATGTCCCCTCGGCCGGCTCTGGTTCGGAAGGTGGCGAGAAGTCGGCGGCGGGCGAACTGGCAGTCGACGCGGGCAGCTCTGGATCCTGATCGCCGGGACGATCCCCCTGCTCGGCGCCGGACGGACCGTCCGAGCACGCCGCCGCGATCAGTACCAGTACAAGGAGCGCACGGGCGGCCTGCTGCATCGGCATCTCAGTGTGAGAAGAATACGCCGTCTGGTGGTGCCCGCATGACTCCCCAGCATTCGATCGTGCCGTCGGTGCGCAGACCGCAGCTGTGTTGCCCGCCCGCAGCCACCGCCGCGAACTGTCCCTCGGGCGCATCGAGGCGTCCCTTGGGGTCGTCCGAGCCCCAGCACGCCACCGTCCCGTCGGTGCGCAGCCCGCATGAATTGCTGCTGCCGGCGCTGACGGCGGCGAACTCGCCGTCGGGTGCCTCCGTCATGCTGGCGGGGTCCGAGCCCCAGCAGGCGACGGTGTGGTCGTCTCGCACGGCACACGTGTGGTTCCGACCGGCGGAGACAGCAATGAATCGTCCGGCGGGCGGACTGGCGTTGCCTGCGAGGCCCCAGCATTCGATGGTCCTGTCGATCCTCAGCGCGCAGCCATGGGCGCGACCGACCGACACGGCCCTGAAGGGATCGAGTCCGGGCCACTGGAGGACCGAGCTGTAGCGTTCGTCCCACTCCGCGGGCCAGCAGTTGATGTAGCTCTGCACGGTCAACGCGCAGGCGTGACTCCAGCCCGCGGTCACGGCGGTGTGCTCGAGCTGAGGGGGAGGAGGATCCCACTGCCAGAACCCCTCGACCGACTGCAGGCCGTAGTCGGCTCCCCAGCACTCGATGGAGCCGTCCAGTCGAAGTCCGCAAGTCTGGTCGCCGCCCGCCGCAACGGCGGCGAACCGTCCCTCCGGGACGTCGGTCTGCGAAGAGGTGTTGCTGCCCCAGCATTCGATACGACCGTTGCGGCGCAGACCACACGAGTGATCGGAGCCGATGGAGACAGCACTGAACGCGCCGTCCGGCGACAGCACCTCCGCTCCGAGCGGCCTGCCCCAGCATTCGATGGTGCCCTCGACCCGTAGCCCGCAGGAGTGCTCAATACTGGCGGTCACCGCGGCGAATTGCCCTCTCGCCGGGTTCGCATGGTCTGTGTTAGGGAACGGCCAGGCCCCCCAGCATTCGATGACACCGTCGGTCCGCAGTCCGCAGAAGTGCCAGAAGCCGACGGACACGGCGCCGAACTGCCCATCCGGAGGCTCGGACGCGATGGTTCTGAGTCTCGCATTGCCCCAGCATTCGATACGGGCGTCGAGTCGCACGCCGCAGGAGATCCAATCCCGGACCGCGATCGATGCGAACCGACCATCCGGCGCGTCGGCCTCACCCGAGTGGTTGGCGCCCCAGCACTGGACTGTGCCACTGCCGCGCAGCGCACAGGCATGCAGCCCGCTAGTGGCGACCGCGGTGAAATGCCCGCCTGGCGGGGTCAGCGCCTCAGCGTTCTCGCCGCCCCAGCACTGGATGTCGCCGTCCCCTCGCAGTGCGCAGTTGTGCCCGGACCCGACCGACAGGGCCACGTACTCGCCTTCAGGAGCGTCGAGCAGCCCGTGCTGGGCGTCGCCCCAGCATTCGATGGTGCCGTCGCCGCCAATAGCGCAGTTGTGGCTGTGGCCGGAAGCGACTGCGACATAGCGACCGTCGGGCGCCTCGATCTGGCCGTGCCGGTTGTCGCCCCAGCACACGATCGTGCTGTCGGCGCGGATAGCGCAGGTATGCAGGCGTCCTGCGGCCACCGCCCGGAACGGCCCCTCGGCCGGCAGGGGAGCGGGTGACAGGGGAGCCGCCTCGGCTTGGGCCTCCGACTCGCCGCCGGCTGCTTCTTCTTCGACGCCGGTCGACCCGGAGCAACCCGCCGCCGCCAGCGCGAGCACCAGGAGGGCCTCGGCCCCACGTCGCCCCAGCCGCGAATCTAATCTTGATGTAGTTGACCTCATCTGGCATGCCCAACGACGTCGATTCGGTGACGCGCCTGTTGCGGGGTGAGCACCGGCGTCCCCTCGGGTCGCTTCGGTGGACGGTCCTAGTATCGCGCCGTGGCTGAGTTCTTGACAGAGGGTGCGGCTGCCATGGGGCACGGCCCGGCTGTTCTGGCATCCCGCTACATGGCCGGCGCGGCCACCTATCTGGGCGCACGTCGCGATCAGGTCCTGGTGGACGGCGCTGTCTGGAACTACTCCAGCGGGAACGGGAGCTGGAGCCACCACGGGTGGTCGACGGGGTCGATGCGGCTCACCCACTTGACCCACCAGAAGCCCCGGCGCCCGGGCGCCACCAGTCGCACCGGCGCGCCGTGGCCCCGGCGCAGCGGCTCGCCTCCGTAGCCGACGGCCAGATACAGGCTGGCCGCGTCACGAGCGGGGAACAAGCGGCTGTAGTCGGTCAGCGACGTGACCTCCAGGGTGGGAGCGTCCGTGTCGGGCATCAACTCCGACAGCGGCACCGCGTCCCAGGACTGGCGGCTCCACCATCCTCCGGTGCAGTCGAGGTCGGCCTCCATGGGTCTTGCCCTGTCGTGTAGATCGTCCAGCGTCACCGGTTGGCCCGCCACGGTCAAGCTCCAGTCCGAGGCGGGCACCCGCGGGGCGCTGTCGTTGAGCCACATGGTCGTAGGCATCTCCGACGGATTGAACGAGGCGATCTCGTGAGAGCCGGTGAAGCGCCGGTTGTCGCCGACGACGAGCTGCTGGATCCCGTACACGGCGCCCGCGGCCGCCAGCGCGACGCCGCCTCCCGCCAGCGCACGGCGGTCGAGATCGGTCATGCGGGGACGGCCCGGCCGACTCACGATGTGCCAGATCACCATCGGGGCCAGCAGCGCGGCCAGCAGCACGTGAGTCCACAGCGCCGACCAGTAGCCCACTCCGTGCCATAGCCCGGTGGCGTGCAAGACACCGAGCACCACGGTGGACACGACCAGCAAGCCCAGGAGCATCGACAGCCATCGGGTGGCCCGCCGCCGTTTGATCCCGGTTCGGACCGAGCCCCGGAGCTTGGCCGGCGCCAGGGCCAGCAGGCTCAGCCCGGCCAGGGCATGGACGATCGTCACCCAGCGGGCCCAGCCGGTGCCCACCGCCCAGGAGGCCAGTCCGGTTGCAGCGGCCACCGTCACCGCGACAGCCAGCAGCACATCTACCCGGCGAGAAGTTAGCAGTTTGTTGAATGTCATGCTATGCTGATCTATATAACTATCGCCTGATGGCCTCGACGGTTGAACATGCTAGGCTTGGGAGAGGTATCACGATGGAAGCTGCGATCATCGGAGTCTTGGGCGCGGGCCTGTTGGGGTTGCTCGGCGTCTTTCTGCAGGCGATCCGATCCGATATTCGCGCCCTCGGCGAGCGAATGGACCTTCGTTTCGAAGAGAGTGAGACTCGGCTGCTGGCCCGCATTCAGCAGGGCGAGGAGCGGCTGCTGGCCCGCATTGAGGAGGGCGAGGAGCGGCTGTCGGCCCGCATTGAGGAGGGCGAGGAGCGGCTGTCGGCCCGCGCCGGGTCCTTGGAGACAGCTTGGGAGCGGATGAAGACGGATCTGGGCGAAGTGAAGGAGCGTTTGGCCAGGATCGAGGCCACGCAGGCTGAGCACGGCCGCCTCCTCGCCCACATGATGGGTCATGGCGAGCGGATAGCCGCGCTCGAGGGCGCTGCGGCCGCCGGTTAGCAGGATCCCAGCACGGCGTCGGCGACCCGGTCCTCGCAAGTGGCCTGGTCCCACCACGAGAGCTGGAGCTGCTTGGCCCGTCGGAAGTAGAGCTGGATGTCGTACTCCAGAGTGAAGCCGATTCCGCCGAACACCTGCTGGCACATGGCGGTGATGTCTCGGTAGGTGCGGCAGGCGAACAGCTTGGCCATGGGAGCCAGGCGCTCGGTGGAGCGTCCGGTGCTGTAGGCCCAGGCCGCCTCGCACACCAGCAGCCGGGCGCCGTCGAGGGCGGTGCGGGCGTCGGACAAGTAGTGCGAGATGGCTTGGAACTCGGCGAGGGCCTTGTCGAACTGGCGTCTCGTCTTGGCGTACTCGACGGTGATCTCCAAGGCGTAGGCGGCGCCGCCGACGGCCTGGGCCGCCGCCAGGATGGCGCCGGCGTGCATCGCCCGATGCCACGCCGACCAACCCGTGCCGGCCTCGGAGTCGGAAGCTCCCAGGCGGGCGGCGCCCGGCACCGCCACGCGGTCGAATGTCACCAGGAACTGGGTGTCGGAGGAGATCGACATCCGCTGCTCGATGCTCAGGCCCGAGGCGTCGCTGGGGACCATGAACAGGTCGATGTCGGCGTCGGCGCCCCCAGTGCGGGCCAGCACGACGAACAGGTTGGCCGCCGCCGCGAATTGCACGTGTGCCTTTGCGCCGTCCAGCACGAAGCTTCCACCGTCGGCGCGGGCCGCTAGCTGCACGCCGCGCGGCTTGTAGCCCCCGTCCGGCTCCAGCCACCCCACCGTGGCGATGGTGGTGCCCGACGCGATGCCACCGAGCAGTTCGTCCTGCTGCGCGGGCGTGCCAGCCTCCATGATGGCGCCTGCCGCTAGCACGCAGCTCACGAAGTGGGGGAGCGGCGCCAGCGAGCGCCCGAGCTCTTCGTAGAGCACCACGCCGTCGATCAGGCTCATGCCCGAGCCGCCCGCGCTCTCAGGCGCCATCAGCCCGCACAGGCCCAGCTCGCCGAAGCGCTGCCACAGGTCGCGGGCGATGCCGTCGGGGTCGTCCTCCATCTCGCGCACCCGCTCCAGCGGCGAGAACTCGCCGCACAGGCCCCGCACCATGTCGCGCAGCATGTCCTGCTCGTGGGTGAACTCGAGGTCCAGCATCAAAGCCTCCCAGGACCGTGGAAGCGGATCAGCCGGGGGACCATCACGGTTTCCAGTCCTCGCCTCGACGCTGCCACGGATTGTCGTTCGCTGACATCGGCAGGGCCACCCGGGCCGTTCCGGTGGAACAGACGCTGTCATCGCCCCGCAGCACCAGGTCCAGTTCGGCCCAGCCGCAGCCGGTGTCGTCGGTGGGAACCGCCGCGACCGTGGCCGAGATGGTCATGGTGTCGCCGGGGAAGACCGGTTCCTGCATGCGGAACGAGATCCGTCCCAGTCGGCCCTTCGGGCCTGTCCAGTCGGTGATGGCCCGTTCCATCCATGCCAGTTGGTTGGGTGTGTTCAGGAAGATGTCGCGGGTGCCGTTGCGTTCGGTGGCGAAGCGGTAGTCGTGGTGCATGGGCCGCCAGTCTCGGCTGGCCAGAGCACCCAGCACGACGGTGGTGGGCGTGACTTCGTGGGTGACTTCGGGCAGGGCGTCGCCCACGCGAACCTGGTCGTGGGATGGGTCCGGCTTGGCCTGGGGGCGGGATGCGCCGGACTCGGGGCTCGACACCGCCTTGCCCGGAGTCCTAGCCGGCGGGCTCGCGGCCGGGCCGGCGCGGCGGTAGCCGAAGCCGGTGTAGGACTCGACGCCCACGAGGTCACCGTGCTGGTTGTGGTACTCGACGTCGATCACCCAGAAGCGCCCCGAGCCCAGCCAGGTCGTCTTGGGGCCGCTAACGGACCGCAGCACTTGGCGATGGCTGATCACGTCGCCCGGGCGCACGGGGTCGTGGAACACGATTGTGTTGTCGCTCATGATCGCCTCGGGGAGACCCAGGCGGTCCTTGAGGTCGAAGTGAACCCTGAGAGCGACTTGTTCCTTGACCGCGCCGGGCGCCCAGCGGTGCGGGCGCATCCAAAGCGACAGCGTGCTGAGAGGCAGGATGCTGCCCCCGGCGAGCATCTCGGCCACGGCCGTGTCCCAGTACAGCGGGTTGCCGTTCTCGGTGGAGGCCAGCGTGTTCCAGCCGTAGGCCATCTCAGCGGGGAAGTCCGCGGTGTCCGGGTACAGCGGGCGCCCGAGCAGCTCGGCGATGTCTTCGGGCAGCTCCGGGTTCGTCATCGGTCTTCGCCGCCTGCGTGCTCCACGCCCTCGGCCCAGACCGAAATTGGGGACATTTTGCGCCTCCCGGGGCCAACCGCCGCATCAATTTCGGTCGTCACGCGATGACTCCGGCTCGGGCGAGCCTGGCGATGCGGGCCTCGTCGTAGCCCGCCTCGGCCAGCAGTTCGTCGGTGTGAGTCTCGGCGAAATCGGGCAGCCGGTGGGGCGAGTCCGCCGCGGCCGCGCCGGCCCACACCGCACCGATCTGCTCCATCGTGCCGTCGGTGGGATGTTCGGCCTTGACCACTGAGCCCCGAGCCCGGTACTGCTCGTCGGCCACCGCTTCCGGCACGCGGTTGACGGGGGCCACGCAGCAGTCGGCGGGACCGAGTTGCCGCACCCACTCGTCACGGTCCGCGGACGCAAGGACGGCCGCCAGCGCGGCTCGGACCTCGTCCTGGCGGGCATCGTCGGTTTGGGCGTCGATGAAGCGGTCGAGGCCCAGCGCCCGGCAGAGGTTCGCCCAGAACGCCGGCTCGATGGCGGCCACCGACAGGTACTTGCCATCGGCGCAGGCGTAGATGCCGTAGCAGGCATAGCGGCCGGTGAGAATGTAGTGGCCGGGACCGGGCTCGGCTCCGGTGGCGAGGTGCTCGTCGGCGTACAGCGACATCATTCCCAGCGCCCCGTCGGCCACCGACACGTCGAGGTGCTCGCCGTGCCCGGTGCGCTCCCGGCGCAGCAGCGCGGCCATCACCGCCAGCGCGGCGTGCATCCCGCCCGCGGCGATGTCGGCCACCGTCGCTCCGGGCAGCGCGGGGGCGCCGTCGGCGTCGCGTCCGCTGCAGTGCAGATAGCCCGACACGGCCAGGTAGTTGAGGTCGTGGCCGGCCCAGTCCCGGCGGGGGCCGGTCTGGCCGTAGCCGCTGGTGGAGCAGTAGACGACGCCCTCGTTGATCGCCCGCACCGCCTCGTACCCGATGCCGAGGCGATCGACCACACCGGGGCGGAAGCTCTCCACCACCACGTCGGCGGTTCGGGCCAGGTCCAGGAAGGCGCCGCGCCCGTCGTCGTGCTTGAGGTCGAGCAGGGCCCGCCTCATGCCCCGGTGCCCGCTGTAGGCGTAGGCGGGGGGCACGGTGGCAACCCCGGCTCGCCGAGGCACGGGTCCCAGCTTCACGACCTCCGCGCCGTAGTCGGCCAGCAGCCGAGTAGCCCGGGCCGCCGGTCCGACCGACGCCAGGTCGAGCACCCTGACCCCTTCGAGGGCTCCCAGGCATGGAGCGGTCACGGGTTCAGTCGCCACGGGTCAAGGCTCGGTGGCTCTTGGAGAGAGTAAGGCTCCGGTGCCATGGGCATCCACTCAGAAGTTCTTGGGGAGCCCCAGACCCCGCCGGGCGATGATGTTCTTCTGGATCTCCGAAGCGCCCCCGCCGATGGTGTCGATCACCGTGAAGCGGTAGGTCGACTCGGCGCGGCCGGCCATGGGCGCATCGGTGGTGTGCACCCGCAGCTGCGATCCGGGCCCGGCGATGTCCATGGACGCGTCGGCCAGGCGCTTGGACAGTTCAGTGGCGTAGAGCTTGTACTCCGACGCGGCCACCGTCGGTGGCTGAAACCCCTCCTTGCCCTCTCGCATCGCCTGCTCGACCTTCACCGCTTCGGCCACGAACTTCAGCCCGAGCACTCGGGCCACCTCGGCCTCGGTGTGCAGGGTGGCGAGCCGGGCCCGCACCCTGGGATCCTCCCGCAGGGCCTCGCCGTCGCGCTCGGCGTCCTGGACCCATTCGGTGAGCAGGTCGAGGCGCTGCTTGATGGGGGAGAACGTGAACATCGTGAAGCGCTCGAGGTCGAGAGCCTGACTGATGTAGCGGAACCCGTGGTTGACCTCGCCCACCACGTAGTCGTCGGGCACGAACACGTTGTCGAGGAACACCGAGTTGGTGCGCTCGTCGCCCATGGTCCAGATGGCGTCGATGGTGATGCCGGGCTGGTCTAGGGGCACCAGCATCAGGGTGATTCCCATGTGCTTGTGGCCGGGATCGGTGCGGGTGCCCAGCCAGTACCACTCGGCGAAGTGGGCCGAGGTGGTCCAGGTCTTCTCGCCGTTGAGCATCCAGCCCTCGGTGCCATCCTCCGCGGTGTGGCGCTCGGCCTTCAGGCGCATCGAGGCCGCGTCGGAGCCGGCGTCGGGCTCGGAGTAGCCCACCGCGAACTCCACGTCGTTCTCCAGGATCATGGGCAGGAACTCGGCCTTCAGGCGCTCGGAGCCGTGGGCGATGATCGTCTTGCCGACGATGCCGACGCCCTTGCCGATCTGGGGTCCTCCCCGGGCGGCTAGCGCCTCGTTCAGCAGGTACTCGTAGACGCCCTCGCCCTCGCTGCCGCCGTACTCGGCCGGCCAGGTGATGCCCAGCCATCCCTTGCGGCCCATCTGTTTCATGAAGGCCCGGCGCTTGGGCGTGTCCACGAGCTGGGCCATGTTCTCCCGTGTCAGGTCGAATACGTCGGGGTCGTCGTTGGCGTCTAGGAAGGTCTCCACCTCGGCTGCGAATGTCCGCTGCTCCTCTGAGAACTCGAAATCCACCGGGTGCTCCCTGCTCGCACCGGCTGCCCGTGGGTCAGCTCGCGTCCGGGCCAGCGTATCCGCGCCCTGCTCGGCGTCCCGCGAGAGCGACGCCGCTAGTAGAGGGAGCCGGAGCGCACCACCGGATCCTGTCCCCAGGCCCGCCGCAGCTCGTCGTCCAGCGCTCTGGTGAGAGACACCACGTCGGAGGTGATGGTGATCATCCTGAATCCCTGCTGGATGCGCCGCTGGCACAGCTCGGCTGACGTGTGGCAGCCCGCGATCACGCCGTGGCGAGCACAGCCTTCGACGATGGTCGCCAAGGCCTCGTCGAAGGCGGCCTTGCCGTCGTTGTTGCCCGGCGGCAGACCCAGGGTCAACGACAGGTCCGAGGGTCCCACGTAGGCCGCGTCCACTCCGGGCACCGAGAGGATGTCGTCGATGTTCTCGACGGCCTCGACCGTCTCGATCATCGGGATCACCGCGACGTCGGTGTTGGCGTGGGCGTAGTAGTCGGGACCCTCCTGGCGCAGCACCCGCGCCGGGCCGTAGCTGCGCTCGCCGTCGGGCGCGTACCGGCAGCCCCGCACGGCCGCCTCGGCCTGGGCGCGGGTGTTGACCATGGGCACGACGATTCCCCGGGCGCCGGCGTCGAGGCTCTTGCCGATCAGGCCGGTCTCGTTCTGTAGCACCCGCACCAGCGGTGTGGCCGATCCCAGGTTGATGGCCTGCAGCATCTTCCAGTTCTCGTCGTGGTCGTTGAAGCCGTGCTGGGTGTCGACGCAGACGTAGTCGAGGTCGCAGCGGGCCACGATCTCCGCCGAGAACGCATTGGGGATGGTCAGCCAGGCTCCGATTGCGGCTTCGCCCGCAGCCCAACGATCTCTCATGGGATTGCTTCGCATAGCGATGACTTCTATCAGGTGTTTGACCCGAGGCGGGCAACCGATGCATCCTGCCACGGCGTCGTCATGATGGGGACCAGCGAGGGTCCCAGCCGAATCGGCCGCGACACCAAGGGAAGGACTGATGGACTACGAGACGATCACAGTCGGCGTGGAGGGCGCGGTGGGCACCCTGGCGCTGGACAATCCGGCCAAGCTCAATCCGCTGTCGGTGGCGTGCCTGCGGGAACTGGCCGACGCGGCCCGCTGGTTCGACGGCCACGACGAGGTGAAGGCGGTGATCGTGCGGGGCAACGGGCGGGCCTTCACCGCGGGTGCGGATCTGGCCGCCTTCACTGGCGGGGGAGCGGACCGGGCCGGCACCGACGCGGGGCGGCTGATGGCCGAGGCCCTGACCGCCATGCAGGCAGCAACCGTCGCGGCCATCCACGGTCACTGCGTTGGCGGGGGCCTAGTTCTGGCGGCGGCATGCGATCTGCGGGTGGCCTCCGAGGATGTGCGCTTCGTGATCCCCGAGGTCGACTTGGGCATCCCGCTGGCGTGGGGCGGCATCCCCAGACTGGTCCGAGAGATCGGTCCGGCCGCGACACGCGATCTGGTCATGACATGCCGACCGTTCAGTGCGGTTGAGGCTCAGGCTTTGGGCTTCGTCAACCGGGTGGTGCCAGCTTCCGAGCTCGACGACGCCGTGGAAGACCTGGCCCGCCAGCTGGCCGCCAAGTCGGCGTTCACGCTGCGGGCCACCCTGCGGGCCGTGGACGCAGCAGCGGAGGCGCTCGTGCCCACCGGTGGCGCCTGGAACGACGCCGACTCGCTGGCCGCGGCCCGCCGCGATCCCGAGTCGCGCGAGCTGGCCCGCCGCTATCTGGAGTCGCTGGGCCGCTGAGCCCGCGAGCCGGTATCCGAGCGGCCTGCGACGCTTGCACCCACACGGTGCAGCGGCTGCCGGTGGTTCCGCGGCGCGGGGCGCATCCGGCCTTCTTCGGTCAGGCGCTGGCGGCGATGAGGTCCCAGAGGGCGTCGACGTGGGCCCGGGTCGTCCAGGTCGAGCCGACAGAGATGCGGGCATAGCGCTGCTCGTCGGCCTCCGAGGCGGTGATGTAGAAGCGGCCGTCGCCGTTGATCCGCTTCACCAGATCGTCGGTGGCCTCGTTGCCGTCGGCATGAGCGAAGGAGACCAGAGCGAACGGTGTCGGTGCGATGGTTGCCAGCCTCGGGTGGGCATCGATGCGCTCGGCCAGCTCTCGGGCCCAGCCGACGTGGGTGCGGATCATCCGGCGCAAGCCCTGCGCTCCGAAGCAGCGCAGCACGAACCACAGCTTGAGCGCCCTGAACGGCCGGCCCAACGGTCCGTGCCAGTCGCGGTAGTCGATCACCTGCCCGGATTCGGAGGCCGCGTTGCGCAGGTACGGCGGCAGCACGCTCAGCGCTGCGATCAGCGGCCGGCGGTCGGCCACCCACATCACCGAGCAGTCAAGGTTGGTGGCCAGCCACTTGTGCGGGTTGAACGTGTAGCTGTCCACCAGTTCCAGTCCGTCTTGATGGTGGCGGAACTCCTCGCAGATCATGGCCGAGCCGGCGTAGGCCGCGTCCACGTGGTGCCACATCTGCTCGGCCCGGGCGATCGCGCCGAACCGCCGCACGGGATCGACGCCGGTGGTGCCGGTGGTGCCCACCGCGGAGCACACGAAGGCCGGGGCGAGCCCTGCATGGCGGTCCTGGGCGATCGCCGCCGTCAGCGCCTCGGGCCGGGCCGCGAACTCGTGGTCGGTCTCCAGCAGCCTGATATGGCCGAAGCCGGCCATGCGGGCGCCTTTCTCGATCGAGGAGTGGGCGTGGCTCGACGTGTAGGCGACCATGTCCTTGGGGCCTGCCCCAGTCCGTTCCAGACACTGCTCGCGGGCCACCACCAGCGCGGTGTGCGTCGACGCCGACGCCCCGGACTGCAGCACCCCGCCGCCCGGTCCGGTCGTCTTCCATTCCTGGGGAACGTCGAGGAGGTCGACGAGCCAGTCGAGCACGTGGGACTCGATCTCGGTGGCGGCCGGAGAGGTTGACCACAGCATTCCCTGGATCCCGAGGCCGGCTGCCGCCAGTTCGCCCAGCACCGCCGGAGGCGACGACTGGGCCGGGAAGTAGGCGAACCAGCCCGGGTGCTGCCAGTGGGTCAGCCCCGGCACGACCACACCGTCGAGGTCCGCGAGAACGGCTTGGAAGGACTCCGGTTGCTCCGGGGCGAGATCCGGCAGCTTGGCCCGCACATCGCCGGGCCCTGCGGGCTCGCGCACCGGTCGGTCGTCCAGACCGGCTAGGTAGTCGGCGATCCAGTCCACGAGGGCGTAGGCGTTGCGCCGGAATGCTCCCAGGTCGAGAGGGTCGGTCGAGGAGGATGCTGGTGTCGACACGCTGGCGATGGTAATGGCACCAGCCGGTAGCCTCGCTGTGCAAGATGGTCAGCTAGTCCCCGGCGGCGCGGCGAAGTGTCACGCGCGTGCCATCGGCAGATTCCAAGGAGAGAACCATGGCCACAACCGCATTCAAGGGCAGTCCGGTAGATACGAGCGGCGACCTGCCGGCGGTGGGCGCAGCGGCACCCGCCTTCACCCTCACTGGAGGCGACCTCGGGCCGGTGACGTCGGAGGGCCTGGCCGGCGGTCGTGTGGTGCTGAACGTCTTCCCGTCGGTCGACACTCCGGTCTGCGCCCAGAGTGTGCGCACGTTCAACGAGCGCGCCGCCGGCCTAGAGGACACCACCGTTGTGTGCGTGTCGGCCGATCTGCCATTCGCCGCGGGCCGGTTCTGTGGCGCCGAGGGCATCGAGAACGTGACCACAGGCTCCACCTTCCGCAACCCCGAGTTCCTCGAGGACTACGGGGTCGGCCTCGTCGGCGGCCCGCTCGGGGGGCTGTGCGCCCGGGCCGTGGTGGTCATCGGCTCAGACGGCACCGTGCTGCATTCCCAGATGGTGCCCGAGATCACCGCCGAGCCCGACTACGACGCAGCCATCGCCTCGCTGGGCTGACCCCGCCGATTCATGGCGCCAGGGCGGTCACCTCACGACGGTAGGGGGTGATGTCGGAGGCGTCGGTGGGGGCTTGTAGTTCCGCTGCATAGCGGCGGCCCTCCCACACGGCTGCGGCGATCGTGCCCGGCGCGAGGCCGATGCGAACCGGCTCAGACAGCACGTCGCACTTCGCGTCTCGCATCCGTGTCAGTCGGCTGCGTCGAGGACTTGGGCGCAGCGGTCCAGCGCATAGTCGATGAACTTGCGGGCCCCGGCGTCGTCGTAGTGCTGGTTGTCGCCCATGGCCCCCGCGGTATGGCGCACCCGCACTCCTTCGATGATGCAGGCCACCCGCCAGCACTGCAGGGCCGCGTACCAGTCCAATGCCGACAGGTCGCGCTCAGAGCGCTGGGCGTAGCGGGCCAGCACGTCGGAGGCGGTGCCGAAGCCCTCAACGATCGTGGGCATGTCGGCCAGCCGCCCCGTGCCGGCCTGGGCGTCGCCCCACCAGACCGCCAGCCCGGCCACATCTATCAGCACGTCTCCGAGGGTGCAGAGCTCCCAGTCCAACACCGCGGCCACCGAGCCGTCGGCGGCCATGATGCAGTTGTCGAGGCGGTAGTCGCCGTGCACGATCCCCACTCCCTGCTGCTCGGGGATCGACGCCACCAGCCGGTCGTGCAGCTTCCGCAGCAGGGGCAGCTCGCGGTCGGATCCCTCGTCCACCTGGCGCTGCCAGCGGCGCAGCTGGCGCCCGCAGTAGCCCTCTCGGCGGCCGAGGTCGCCCAGTCCCACCTCGTCGGGATCCAGCGAGTGCAGGTCGCCGAGGGTGTCGATGATCGAGCGGGCCATCACCGGGCGCGCCGCCTCGTCGACCGCCATGGCGTCGGCCCGGTCGAACACCACCGAGCCCTCCACGTAGTCCATGACATAGAAGTCGGCGCCGTTCACGTCGGTGTCGGTGCACAGGCCCAGCGCGGGCGGCACCGGCACTGATGTGGGGGCGAGAGCCGAGATCACCCGGTGCTCGCGGGCCATGTCGTGAGCGCTGGCCAGCACATGGCCGGTGGGGGGGCGCCTCAGCACCACCCGGCGTCCGGCACCGTCGGTAACGACGAAGGTGAGGTTGGAAGCGCCGCCCGCGATCGGCTCGAAGTCGAGCGGCGGGACGGTCCCCACCTCGGCGGTAAGCCATGCCGTCACAGGCTCGGCGTCGATTCCCTTTGGTGCTCGGGCCACGGCGCTAGCGTCGCCGCGCCGCACGTCGATTGCAAGCAGAGGCACCGCCGGGCGGATCGGACACCGGTAGGGGAGGAGGACATCCATGAGGGTGGGCTTCATCGGATTGGGCAACGTCGGGTCGAAGCTGGCCGGGAGCCTGCTGCGCAACGGTTTCGATCTGGTCGTGCGCGACCTGGACCGCTCGGTGGCCGCTGCGCTGGAGGCCGGGGGGGCGGGCTGGGCCGACAGCCCCGCAGAGATGGCCGCCGAGGTTGACATGGCGATCACCTGCCTGCCCAGCCCCGCGGCCAGCGCCGCGGTGATGGAGGCCAGCGACGGCATCCTGGCCGGACTGGCCGCCCGGGCGGATAGCGGCAACGACGCTGAGGCACCGATGTGGGCAGAGATGAGCACCACCGACGAGGCCGAGGTGCGCCGTCTGGCTGCCCTTGTGGCCGAAGCGGGCGGCGCGGCGTTGGACTGCCCGGTCTCGGGCGGCTGCCACCGGGCCGCTACCGGCAACATCTCGATCTTCGCGGGGTGTGACCGGGCCACCTTCGAGCGGGCCCTGCCCGTGCTCGCCGCCATGGGACGCAACATCCTGCACACCGGCGGCATCGGGTCGGCGTCGATCCTCAAGGTGGTGACCAACTACCTGGCCACCGCCAATCTGGTGTCGCTGTGCGAAGCGCTGGTCACCTCCAAGCTGGCCGGGATCGACCTCAACACCGCCTTCGAGGCCATCCGCATCTCGTCGGGCAACTCGTTCGTGCACGAGACCGAGAGCCAGGTGATCCTCAACGGCAGCCGCGACATCAACTTCACCATGCACCTGGTGCAGAAGGACCTGTCGCTGTTCGCGGCGGTGGCCGAGCGGGCGGGGGTCGGGTTGGAGTTGTCGCCGGTACTGGTCGACATCTTCGATGACGCCGCGGCCCGCTACGGCGCTCGGGAGTGGTCGCCCAACGTGGTCCGCCGCCTGGAGGAGGCCACCGGCGTCTCGGTGCTCGCGCCGGGCTTCCCCGCTCAGATGATCGACGACGAGCCCGAGACCCCCGGCCACGAGGTGATCGTCACCCTCGGCTAGCCGAAGGCGCCCTGGGCTCTCAGTGCCTCCACTTGGGCGACGGTCCGGCCGAGTACCTCCTGCATCACCTCGTCGGTGTGCTGACCGACGGTGGGGGCCATCGACGGGGTCGGCGGCTTCTCGCCGTCCACGTAGACCGGCAGGGGGAGTTGCTCGCAGCCGACGTCCTCGACGGGCAGGAACCCGATGCGGGCCTGGAACTGGGGGTCGTCGCCGATGTTGGCCGGCGTGTTGAACGGCGCGATGGGGGTGTTGGCCTCGTTGCTGAAGGCGAGCCATTCGGCGCAGGTCCTAGTGGCGAAGATCGTCTTCAGCTCTCGCTGCAGCTCGGTGTTGGCCCGGGCGTGGTCGGCGTAAGTGGACCCCGGCCAGCGCTGGAACAGGTCCATGCGGTCCACGCCCTCGCAGAAGTTGCGCCAGAAGGCCTGCTCGGAGGCCATGAACAGCACATGGCCGTCGGCCGCGGCGTAGGCCTGGTAGCGCACGCCCTCCCACATGCCTGCCAGCCCTGCGGGGCGCCGCTCGTAGTCGTCCGACGGGTTGCCGGTCACCTCGTCGGCGGGGCGCAGGTAGGCCCGCTCGGTCTCGATGCGGTACCAGTCCATATAGGCCGAGGCGTCGGACTGGGCCACCTCGATCTCGCAGCCCTCGCCGCTGGCGCGGGCCTTGATCACTGCGGCCAGCACCGCCATGGCGGCCAGCATCGGCCCGACGTTGATGCCCACGTTGGGCATGTTCGGGGGGATGCGGGTGAATCCCTCGTCGTCGACGACGGGCTGCACGATGCCCGACCAGGTGTCGTAGGCGATGCCGTGGCTGGGCATGTCCTTGAAGGGGCCGGTGGCGCCGTAGCCCGACAGCGTGGCGAACACCAGGCGAGGGTTGGCTGCCGACAGCACGTCGTAGCCCAGCCCGAGGCGGGCCAGGGTTCCCGGGCGCATGGCCTCCACCACCACGTCGGCGGTGGCCGTCAGGTCGATGTACAGCTGGCGGCCGGCGGGATTCTTGAGGTCGAGGGTGACGCTGAGCTTGCCCCGGTGGGTGTGCAGGTGCAACAGCGACACGCCCTCGACGATGGGCCAGGTCATCTGGCGGATGTAGTCGCCCGCGGGGGACTCGACCTTGATCACCTCTGCGCCCAGGTCGGCCAGGAACGTGCCGGCATGTCCCGGTCCGAGCAGGCTCGACTCGATCACCCGCACCCCGGCCAGCAGGCCTCGGACGTCTGGGCCCACCTCGGTGCCCGCCGGTTCCTCGTCGCTCACGCTGGTCAGTGTAAGGACGGCTTCCGGCGTGCCCGTGAGAGGGGAAGGCGGCCCGCGCCGTACGCGTCGCGGCTCGCTCAAGGGTGAATGGGCACTCGGGAAGCTCGGTCCGGCCCGCTCAGGGGTCGATGAGGACTCCTGGGTTGAGGATACCGTTGGGGTCGAGGCGCTTCTTGACGGCCCGCACCGCCTGGGCGAACAGCTCGGGCCGCTGGCGGTCGTAGCCGTCGGGCCGGTGCATGCGGCCCACCGCGTGGTGGTGGGTGACGGTGCCGCCCGCGCCGACCACGGCCTCGATTGCTGCGTCCTTGATGGCTTGCCACTGGGCGATCTCGCTGCCTTGGGAGCCCATGCCCGACCAGGTGTAGTAGGGCGCGGGGCCGTCGGAGTAGACGTGGGTGAACCGGCACGACAGCGAGTGGTGCGGTCCGAACGTGTCGGCGAGGGCGGCGCCCACGCGAGTGCGGATCTCCGCGTCGAAGTCGGGCCAGCGGTCCCAGGTGATGGCCGTCTCGAAGGTGTCGTTGATCAGGCCCAGCGAGGTCTCCACACCGCTTCCGATCCCGATGAACCTCTCGCGCCATGCCCCGACGGCTCCTCCTCTCCCGGTTGGGGTGCCGGTGCCGTCGTCGACGCGAATGTCGTCGTCGGAGATGCGGCCGCCGCTGTCCCGGGCGATCTCGACGGCTTGGACGATGTTGTGGCGCTGGGTCAGCTCGGCTGATTCGAACGACACGATCACCAGCGCATGCCCGGCGTCGAGGCCCGCGGCCCGGCGGGCCTCGACAGGGTCGAGGATGCGCAGGTTGGCCGGCCACAGCTTGGCCTGCACCACGTTGCGGACGGCCTCGCAACCGGCCTGCCAGGACGGGAACGTGACTCCGGCGGTGGCCCGGAACACCGGCCGTCGCTGGATCCGCATCCAGGCCTCGGTGATGATCCCGTAGACGCCCTCGGAGCCGATCACCATCCGGTCGGGGCTGGGGCCTGCGCCGGAGCCGGGCAGGCGGCGCGATTCCCACCAGCCGGCGGGGGTGATCATGCGCACCGACTCGACGAAGTCGTCGATGCGGGTGTGGTTGGTGGCGTAGTGGCCACCGGAGCGGGTGGCGATCCAGCCGCCGACGGTGGAGAACCGGAACGACTGCGGGAAGTGCCGCAGGGTGTGGCCGCTGGGCCGCAGTTGGTCCTCGAGGTGCGGGCCGAAGACGCCGGCCTGGATACGGGCCGCCCGCGAGACGTCGTCGATCTCCAGCACCCGGTCGAGCCGGTCGAGCGAGATCACGACAGTCGGGCCGAGGTCGTCGTGAGGGGTCACGCCCCACACCACCGATGATCCTCCGCCGTAGGGGACGGTCACATAGCCGTTGGAGTCGCACCAGTCGAGGGTGGCCTCCACCTCGGTCTCGTCGCGGGGGTGGGCCACCACGTCGGGCGGATTGGGAAAATCAAGGTTGAAGGCCCGGACCCGCTCGGTGAAGTGGGCGCCGTAGGCGTAGCGGGCCCGGTCGTAGACGGTCGTCGAGCACCAGCCGGCCACCGAGTCTGGCACCGCGATCCGGGACGCCCGCAGCTCGGCGTCGTCCAGCGAGGGCACCGGTCTCGCGGTGATCTCGACGCCGTAGCGTTTCGACAGCTTGGCCGCCAGCGCAGCCCGGTCCGCATCGGAGGGCTCCTCCGACTCCATGCACCAGGCCCAGAACGACTTGCGGTCAGCCAATGTCGCTCCTCCGGCGTCGTGTCCTGCTTCTGAGACCGAGTATTGGTGCAGGCACCGTAGTCGACAGCGTCTGTTAGGTCCCACTACCCGCGTCAGGCCTCAACTGTATCAGTACGTTGATCGACAGTATTAGAACTGCGCCGACAACAAACAGGTCGAACCTAGGCAAAGTAATCCCGAGCGCCATTAGGGACAAGAGAGACACGGCCGGACCAAAACATAACAGCGAATTGACAGCGGCGTCCTCAGATCTGATGTTTCCGACTCGTAGAAGCATGCCGGCCACGGATACCGCTGTGCCAATCACTAGTGCACCCATCACCGCTCTAGACGTCAACGATCCTTGAACCTGTGGTCCGAGCAATCCGATGATAATGTTGATGGGCAGAGCCACCAAACGAGACAGAACATATCCCAACAGCGTCAGCCACACGAGCAAACGTCGATCAGGATCACCTCGCTGCTCGATAGGTGGCGCATCGGGACTCTCGCATACCTCAGATAGCTTGGTCGTTGGTGTGGCTACTAGCACGTAGTAGAGGATCTTTCCGTACGCGAGATTGCTCAGAACACTCAATGCGGCCAGCAGCGTAGCCACTACCGCGATCACCATCCCGACGACCGCCTTGTAGGACACGAAGTCGACAACCTAGGGGACCTGTCCCCCTGCCTGGCTGCCCAACATCAAGGCCAGGCCTAGTCCCGCTAGCGCGGTGAGGACCATACGTTCTCTCGAGATCGCACGGCGCGCATGCCCTGTCGCCGCTCGAACACGGCGGAATTGTCTATCGCTGTCTTCATGACGCGCCAGGGAAAACACTAGGAATACTGGCCACAATTCGAAGATCGTCGTTGCTATCGCAGTTTCAAGAATTGTGGCAGACCATGCCAGGAAACCGTAGTGCAGACTGGAGATCAGCGCCCATACGATAGGTAGTCTTATCCAGCTGAGCACATTGCTGCTATCCGATTGCTTCAAAATGACAGTGCTCTTGTCTTCCGTGGATCGGCGTAATCGCTGAAGGTGGATGAAGTGAATTCTGGGCTGTCTCAATTGTCGACGCTGGCCCGAACTCAGCCGCTCGTTGACGTAAGTGTTCTTAGAGTAGAGAAGGAACAGGCTAGGTATCGTTACCTGCATGACTGTGATGAGGAAGTTGAAGTAAAACGGGTTGACGTCTGAAGCAGTGACATGGAGCAGAGGCGGCACAGACGCGTACAACAGCGTGGCCATGAGCACTAGTCGGATCGCGCGACCACGATGGCTTGGCTTCAGAGCACGCATCGGGCAAGTCTGGCCGGCACTTCGGAAAGCCTAGCCACCGCATCCGAGGCGTCCTGCGCCCCGAGCCGCAGATCCCACACGACGCAGTTCCGTGGCCGTATCGTGCGGGCACGACGGCTCCGCGTTCTCCCGTGCTGGTGGTATCGATCGACGGATTGGCCCCGCGCCATATCACCCGCGCCACCATGCCCGCCCTTACCGCCCTCGCCCTCGAGGGTGCGTCCTGCTTCACGGCCCGCACCGTGACGCCGTCATGGACTCTTCCGATCCACACGTCGATGTTCCGTGGCGTCGCTCCGGCCATCCATGGGTTGTCCGACAACACACCGGCACTGCTGCGCACCGACGCGCCCTCGTTCCTGAAGGCGGCCCGAGAGGCCGGCCGCTCCATCGCGATGTTCGTCAACTGGCTGCCGCTGGACACCGTGATCGAGCGGGATGCGGCCGCGCAGCGGTTCGTTGTCGACGGCGGCTATGGCCCCGATGACGACCGCCGTGCGGTCGACGCCGCGCTCGCGGTCCTGTCCGATGATTACCACGACATCGTGTTCGTCTATCTCTCGCAGCCCGACGTCGACGGTCACACCCATGGCTGGGAAAGCGCAGAGTACCTGGCCGCGGCCACCCGTTCGGATGCGGAATTGGGCCGGATGGTCGACGCCGCAGGCCCGGATGCGTCCGTGCTGGTAACCACCGACCACGGGGGTCTCGGCAACAGCCACCGCGACGAGGTCCTCGAGGTGCTGGAGACGTTCGTCGTGGTGCGGGCCCCGGGCCGGATCCTGGCTGCGTCGGGCTGGCCGACCGCCTCGCCCCTCGATGTAGCCCGGACGGTGGCTGACCTCTGCGGATTCGCGGCTGACACCCGTTGGGAGGGAGCCTCGCTGCTGGGGCGGGAGCTACCGCTCGTCGAGGTCTTGTTGGACCTGATTGCCGCTGGGGCCCACGTGTCGTACCGCGAGCGGGTGACGATGCTCGATCACGCGCTCCAGTCCGCCGCCCTTGCCGCAGCCGACGATGCTGGCGACGAGATGGTGCTCGCCTGCCTCTTGCACGATCTCGGCCACATCCTGGGACGCGCCGGCGAATGGGGTCTGCCCAACCATGCCGAAGTCGCGGCCCGGGCCCTCCAGCCTCTGCTCCGCGGCGATCGTGGGGCCCATCCGGGCCCATGTCGAAGCGAAGCGGTACCGGGTGGCGGTCGAGCCGGCCTATCACGACCAACTCAGCCTCGCCTCGCGAATGTCGCTGGTCGAACAGGGAGGCCCGCTGTCTCCCGATGACGCCAAGGCGTTCGGGGCGAGCGCCTTCGCAGCCGAGTCGGTTCGGCTCCGCTCTTACGACGACAACGGCAAGGTCGACGGCCTCGTCGTTCCCCCGCTCGAGAACTATCGGGGTCTGATTACCGCCGCGCTCGCGCCAGAGCGTCCGATCGACCCGTCGTGGGCACGCGATGCATGCCGGTGTGCCGAGTGCCGCGACCCGGGCAACGATCAACACCTGATCGATGCCTCCGTGCTCGACGGGTGGACGGTTGTCCGCACCGACCGGACCGACATCGTCCTGACCGTCACCCTGCACCGCTGTTCGGGTGAGCGGCATGTCTGCCACATTCCCACCATAGAACCCGGAGACGAGCGTGTAGAGCCGTGGACGGCGGCGTTCGCAGAGCAACTCCGCGCCGACAGTACGAGTTGGACCGGTGATCATGCCGCGTTCGTAGACCAGTTGGCCCGGCGAGGTATCGCTCTGCTTCACGACTGCGGGGTCGAGCCGGGAACGGTCCTTGACATCGGCAACACGGTCGGGTTCGTGCGGGCGACCAACTACGGCGCCCTCTTCGACGTCATCGCCGAACCCGACCCCGTCAACCTCGCCTACACGCCGCTCGGCCTGCCCGCCCACACCGACAACCCCTACCGGGAGCCATGCCCGACGGTGCAGCTGCTGCACTGCCTGGCCGCGGCGAGCGACGGTGGTGCCAGCCGGTTCGTCGACGGCTTCGCTGCTGCGGCCCGCCTCCGGGTGGACGACCCCGCGGCCTTCCGGATGCTCACGACAACCGATGTCACATTCCGCTACCACAGCGCGCACGTGGATCTGCAGGCCCGCCGCCCCATCATCGAACTCGACCGCGACGGGGTGGTGCAGGCGGTGAGCGTCAACAACCGTTCCATGGAGCCGCTCCCGGCCGGCAGAACCGATGCCGCGATCTTCTACGGCGCGTACCGCGCCTTCGTTGCTCTGCTGGATCGCGATGATCTAGCCATCGAGCTCACCCTCGAGCCCGGCGAGCTAGTCGCGTTCGACAACCGCAGGGTGTTGCACGGGCGGCGGGCGTTCCGGTCGACCGAACGACGGCACCTGCAGGGCTGCTACATCGACATCGACGCCATCCGCTCGGCGGCCCGGCGAGCAGGCAGCAGGCGATTCGCGGCCTAGTGTGCCTCCGACCGGCGGGGTTGAGATCGCCTGAGAACTCCTAGCGAGTCAGCTCGTGGATATGCGAACTCCTGGGACTCCTGGGCTCGTGGAGCTAAGGGGAATTGAACCCCTGACCTCTTCCATGCCATGGAAGCGCTCTACCAACTGAGCTATAGCCCCGAGGATGGCGACAGGCTACCGGCTGGCCGCCGGCGAACCCAACGACCGGACGATCAGGCGGCCTTGATCTCCTCGATGATGGGGCCCCAGCGCTCGGCGTCTCGCACGCCGGCGTAGAACTGCAGCCGGTCGAGTGATCCTCCGAAGCGCTCGGCGATGCGGGCCGGCACCTCGTGGGGTTCGGCCACGATGGCGAAGGCCTCAAGCATCTCGTCATCGATCACGTTGCCCATCTCGTTCCACATCCCCCGCTTCGATAGGCGGTTGAGGTCGGTCTGGGCGTCGCCCCAGCCGTGGTGGTCCAGCACCCCCCGGTAGGCGGGCGTGGACCCGTAGAAGGCAATCTGGGTGCGGGTCCTGGTCGCCTGCGCGGCGATGTCGTCGTCGCGGAAGCCGGACACTACGAACACCGGCATGGAGATCTGAAAGTCGGACCGGTCCCGGCCCGACTCGGCCAGCCCGGCGTACACGTTGGGCAGCGTCACGTCCCGCAGATACTCGGCGGTCTGGAAGGCGTGGCACACCAGCCCGTCCGCGGCCCGGCCCGCCACCTTGGTCATCAGCGGCCCCACCGCCGAGATCAGAATCGGCGGGGCCGGCACGTCGATCGGGCCGGGGCTGAACATGGGCGTCATCAGCGTGTGGCGGTAGAAGTCACCCCGGAAATTGAGGCGCCCGCCGGTCTGCCAGGCCTCCCAGATGGCCCGGATGGCGGCGATCATCTCCTCCATGCGGGCTGCGGGCTTCGACCAGGGCATGGAGAACCGCTTGGTGATGTGGGGTTGGATCTGGCTGCCCAGCCCCAGCAGGAACCGGCCCCCCGACAGGGCCTGCAGGTCCCAGGCGGTGTGGGCCAGCACCATCGGATTGCGGGCGAAGCCCACCGCGATGGCGGTCATCAACTCGATGCTCTCGGTGTGCTGGGCCGCCAGTGCCAGGGGAAGGAAGGGGTCGTGGCTGGTCTCGGCCGACAGCAGGCCGCTGTAGCCGTCCTGCTCCATGGTCCGGGCTCGGGCGCCGATGCCGGCCAACTCGTGACTGCTGGACGCCTCGGGCAGGCCGATCCACGCATCGATCTTCATGCGGTTCCTCCTTGGGCTGCGCCGTCTCGGCGCACTGCGTCGCGGGCCTAACAGGATGCCCGGACGCCCCGCCGTTCGGGCGGCGGGTGGGTGATTCCGGCCGCGGCCCGGCTACCTTGCTGTGGCCATGGCTGACGTTAGCGAAGCGACCTTCCAGGCCCAGGTGGTGGACCGGTCCCGGACCGTGCCCGTGGTCGTGGACCTGTGGGCCTCCTGGTGCGACCCGTGCCGCCAGCTCGGCCCCATCCTGGAGAAGGTGATCGCGGAGACCAACGGAGCCGTCGAGCTGGCCAAGGTGGACATCGAGAAGAACCCCCAGATCGCCCAGGCCTTCCGGGTGCAGTCCATCCCCGCGGTCTACGCGATGGTGGACGGCCAGGTCGCCGACGGCTTCCTCGGGGCCCAGGGCGAGGCCGAGGTGCGAGAGTTCGTGCAGCGGCTCGTGCCCACGCCGGAGATGACGGAGCTTGAGGGGCTGATAGAGGCCGGCGACGAGGCGTCGTTGCTCGCCGCCCTGGAGATCGAATCCGACAACCCGGCCGCGGTGGCCGCGCTCGCGGAGCTGCTGATCGCCGACGGCCGCGGCGATGAGGCGACAACCCTGCTGGAGCGGGTTCCCGACACGCCGGAGACCCGCCGCCTGACCGCTCTGGCCCGGGTGCAGGGCTCCGACTCCGCTGCCGGCGACACCGCGCCGGACATTGAGGCCGAACTCGCTGGGCTCCTGGCGACGGTGAAGTCCGACGAGGACGCCCGCCAGCGGTTTGTGGACCTGCTGGAGGTGCTCGGCCCCGACGATCCGCGCACGTCGGCCTGGCGCAAGCGCCTTTCTGTAGCGCTGTTCTAGACGGCGGCGCAGTGTGCGCCTCGGGGCGGCGCGCCGAGCGGCTTCGAGCCGCGCACTTGTCTGCTGAGGACCGCTAGTCTCACGGGCGGCTAGCCGGCCGCCTCCCGTGTCGGTCTCATTGCAAGCGGCGCGGGAGACACGGGGTGCGAACAGCACCGGATCGCCACGAGGGACGGAAACCCTCAATCCTGTCTCCGGGCGCGGTGGCCGACCGGCTCGGGGTGTCGGCGGCGACGGTTGTCCTCGGTGCGCTCGGGGTGGTCGCGGCCGCGGCCGGAGGCTGGTGGGCCCTTCGCCCTCCTGCCGGGCCAGACCCCGCGGAGATCCTTCCGATGGCCGGCACGGTTCCGATCCCAACCCCGGCCCCGCCCTCGGCGGCCGTGCCGGAGCCGGCTCGGATCGTGGTGGACGTGGTCGGGGCCGTGGTCCGTCCCGGCGTCCACGAATTCCCCGCCTCCAGCCGGGTAGCGGACGCCGTGGACGCCGCGGGCGGGTTCACGGCCGACGCGGACCGCATCCGGCTGAATCTGGCCGAGCCGCTGACCGATGGATCGCGGGTCTGGGTGCCGGCGGTCGGGGAGTCGTCGGCGCCCGAGCTCGTGCCCGTCGTCACGGCTTCGGGCAGCGGCACCGCGGCGGGGGGAGGCCGCGGGGGCGGATCCCAGGCCGTGGACATCAACACCGCGGACGCGGCCGCGCTGGAGGCGCTGCCCGGCATCGGCCCGTCGTTGGCTGCGGCCATCGTCGAGCACCGCCGGCGCACCGGGCCCTTCGCGAGCGTCGATGAGCTGATCGCGGTCTCCGGCATCGGGCCGGTGAAACTCGAGCAGATTCGCCCGTCGGCCACGGCGGGCGGCCGGTGACGGCCGGCGGGCACACCTGGTTGGGGGTCCGGCCGGCGACGACCGCTGAGCGCCCGTGGTTTGGGAGCCCGGCGGTGATGCCGTACGCGGCCGCGGCCGGCGCGGTGCTGGGGTCGTGGCTGCTGGTCGGCGTGCCGCTCGCGCTGGCGCTGGCGCTCGCCGCGGCGTGCGCGTGGAGGCCCAACCCGCTGCTCGCCTTCGCGGTGTTCGCCGCTTTCGCGGGGTTCTTGGGTGCCAGGGCCGTCGACGGGCTGGCCGACCCGCCCCAGGGCCGTGTCGACGGCTGGGTGACCCTTCTCGACGATCCCCGGCCCCTGGGCACGCACGGCATCCGGGTCACCGTCCGCCACGGAGGAGCCCGGCTGGAGGCCCGGGCGTACGGAGCGGTGGCCGGACGCCTCGGCGACGCCCTGGCCGGCGAGCGGGTGCACCTCTCGGGGACGGCCCGCCCCGCCACCAGCGACTGGCACCGGTGGCGCCATGTCGCCGCCACCCTCACGGTCGACGCCGTCGACGGCCGGGCCGGGGCCGCGCCGGTGGCCGCCTTCGCCAACTACATCAGGCGGCTGCTCGAGTCCGGGGCCCGCAGCCTGCCCGACGACAGCCGGGCCATGTTCGCCGGGATGGTCTACGGCGACGACCGCGGCCAGTCGCCCCGGCTGTTCGACGACTTCCGGGCCGCGGGGCTCGGCCACCTGCTGGTCGTGTCGGGCCAGAACGTGGCCTTCGTGCTCGCCCTGGCCTCGCCCCTGATGACTCGAGCCCGCCCCGGGGTCCGCCTGGTGGTGTTGCTGGCCCTGCTGGGCGTGTTCGCGCTGCTGACCCGCTTCGAGCCGTCGGTGCTGCGGGCCGCGGCCATGGCCGGCGTGGCCGTCACCAGCGCGGCCCTCGGACGGCCCGAGACCGGGCGCCGGACCCTGGCCTGGGCCGTGGCCGGGGTGCTGCTGGCCGATCCGTTCCTGGTGCGGGTGCTCGCCTTCCAGCTCTCGGTGTGCGCCACCTGCGGCCTGCTGTGGATCACTCCTGCGCTGGCCGAGATGATGCCCGGCCCGCGCCCGCTGCGACTGGCGGCCGCCACGACCGCGGGCGCCCAGCTGGCGGTGATGCCGCTGCTTGTGGCCGTCTTCGGCACCGTTCCGCTGGCGTCGCTTCCCGCCAACGTGGCCGCTGGCCCCGCGTCGGCTCCGGTGATGATGTGGGGCCTGACTGGCGGCCTCGGCGCGGGCCTGGCTGGCGGACGGGTGGCGTGGCTGGTCCATCGGCCCACCGCGGTGCTGCTGTGGTGGGTCCGAGGCGTGGCTGAAGCCGCGGCTGCCGCGCCCCCCGCGGTGCTGGGCGCGGCCGGTGCTGCTGTGGTGGGCGGCGGCGTGGTCCTGGTGCTGGCGGCCCGAAGGGTGGGTCGGAACGGAGCGTCGGCGGCTGAGGCCGAGGCAGGGACTGGAGCGGCCCTCGTGCCGGCCTCTCGAAGGCCGCCGCGGCTCAGGGCGCTGGCCGCGGTGGGCGCAGCGGTGGTTGTGGCCGCTTTCGGACACAGCGTGCTGTCGGCGGCGTCACCCCCGTGGGGCTGGTCGGAGACGACCGGGGCGCGGGTGTTCCACCACGAGTCGGCCACGGTGGTGGTGCTCGACGAGGCGGTGCGGCCCGAGAGGCTGCTTGAGTCGCTGCGGCTGGCCGGGGTGCGCCGCGCCGACCTGGTGGTGGCCTCCCGCGGCGGCGCGTCCGACGCCCACGCCGTGCTGGCGCTGCGAGACCGCTATCGGGGCGCGACGGTGGTGGCGCCGCCGATGCATCGGGTGCCGCATGCCCGCACGGTGCGCGCCGGTTCAGTGGTGCACGTCGGCGCGGTGTCCGTGGAGATCGTCGATGACGCTCCCGCGCTCGTCGTCGCCGTCATCACAGCAAGATCCTCGTAGCGGACCGCGTCACAAGCCCATGACGGCAAGAAACTTGAGCCGGCGGGTGCCTTGCCAGCGCCCGCGCGCTGGTGGCCGTAACATCCGGGCCGCTATGGCGTTGTCGGAGCATTCCCGCGCTGAGCGCTCGAAATCCAGGGCGCGCCAGTGAGCGTCCGGATCGTCACCGGCGACGACCCTGTGCTGCTCGCTGAGGCGGTGGCCCGGATCGTGAAGGAGACGCTGGCCGGCGAGGACCGCAGCCTGGCGCTGGAGCAGCTCGACGAGACCAGCCTGCGGGACCCCGACGGGGGATGGAGCCTCGCCGCGCTGGTGGACGCGGCCCAGACGGAGCCCTTCCTGACCTCTCGCCGGGTGGTGGTCGGGCGCCACCTGGCTCGGTTCTCCCGGTCCGGCCAGCACGACGACCTTGTGCGCCTGTTGGAGGGCCTGCCGGCCACCACCGACCTGATCCTGGTGTGGGAGAGGGGAGCGGACCCCGCGATGGGCGGCCGCCTGCCGGCGGTACCCAAGGCCCTCACCGCCGCGGTGAAGGCCGCTGGGGGCACCAAGCTGGATGTGACCCCGCCCACCCGCAAGGCCGAGGCCAGTCAGTGGCTGCGCGACCAGCTCGGCCGGTCCGGCCTCAGCTTCGAACCGGCCGCGGCCGCGGCGGTGGAGGACCTGGTGGGCGCCGACCGGGGCAACGTCGTCGGGCTGCTGCGGACCCTGGAGGGCGCGCTGGGAGCCGGCAGCACCGTCACCGCCCGCGATGTGGCCCTCTATGGCGGCGACGCCGGCTCGGTCGTGCCGTGGGAGCTCGACGACGCCATCGACCGTGGCGACATCGCGGCCGCCCTCAAGGTGCTGCACCGCCTGCTGCCGTCGCGCCATCCCCTCCAACTGCTGGCCGCACTGCACGGCCGGTACCAGCGGATGCTGCGCCTCGACGGCGCCGGGGCGGCCGACGAGCATCAGGCCGCGGCGATGCTGGGAATGAAGGGATCGACCTACCCAGCGAAGAAGATCCTGGGCCAGACCCGCAGGCTGGGCTCGGAGAAGGTCGCTCGGGCCATCCGGCTGCTGGCCGACGCGGACCTGGCGCTGCGGGGAACGGTCGACTGGCCCGACGAGCTGGTGCTGGAGGTGCTCGTGGCCCGGCTGGCCGCCCTGTCGTCGCGCTGATCGAGCGGCAGCGACGCGGCGAGATCTAGCTCCAGGCCTCCGCGAACTGGCCCTGTCGTCGCGCTGATCGAGCGGCAGCGACGGGGCGAGTCTCAGCTCTAGGCGTCCTTCGCCTCGGACTGGCGGCGGTGCATCTGCCGGGCGAGGCGGCCCTTGCGCCGGGCGGCGGTGTTCTTGTGGATGACGCCCTTCGCAGCGGCCTTGTCGATTCGCTTCACTGCGGCCCGCAGCGTCTCGGCCGCCTCTTCCCCGTCATCGTCCGCGGCGGTTGCCTGCGCGGCCTTGGTCCGGGTGCTGATCTCCGAACGGACGGTCCGGTTGCGCAGCCGGCGCTTCTCGTTCTGCCGGTTGCGCTTGATCTGGGACTTGATGTTGGCCACAGTCACCTGCCAGTCGTCTCGGGGCCTCGGCCGACCGTCGAGGCTACCGCTGCTGCCGGTTCGTCCCACCGCGGAAGCCGACGCGCGCTGCGCCGAGCCGCCGCGACACCGCGGCAGCGTCTGGGTAGTCTTGGCGGGCCCCTCAGGCGCCGGATCCGAGCCGAACAGAGCCCTGTGGACCTGCACCGGAAGCCGCCGGCGCCGCCCGATCGAGAGCCCCATGGACCTGCACCGCATCCGCAACACGTCGATCATCGCCCACATCGATCACGGCAAGTCCACCCTGGCGGACCGGATGCTGGAGCTGACCGGCGCGGTGGACGCTCGGGAAATGCGCGAGCAGTACCTCGACTCGATGGACCTCGAGCGCGAGCGCGGCATCACCATCAAGCTCCAGTCGGTCCGGCTCAACTGGCGAGACCACGTCGTCAACCTGATCGACACGCCGGGCCATGTCGACTTCAGCTACGAGGTGAGCCGCTCGCTGGCCGCCTGCGAGTCGGTGATCCTGGTGGTGGACGCGGCCCAGGGCATCGAGGCCCAGACCTTGGCCAACTGCTACCAGGCGATGGAGGGCGACCTCGACGTGGTCGCCGTGGTCAACAAGATCGACCTGCCCGCGGCCGAGCCTGAGCGCTGCGCGGAGGAGATTGAGAGCATCCTCGGGATTGATGCGTCCGAGGTGCTGCACATCTCCGCCAAGACCGGCGAGGGCGTGGCCGAACTGCTGGACGCGGTCCTGGAGCGCACGGCGCCGCCGAAGGGATCTGCGGAGGCGCCCCTGCAAGCGCTCATATTCGACTCGCACTTCGACCAGTACCGCGGGGTGGTCTCGTCGGTGCGGGTGGTCAACGGAGTACTCGCCGCGGACTCGCGGCTGCGCTTCATGCAGGCCGGAACGGTCCACAGCGCCGACGAGGTGGGCGTGCGCACGCCGGGCAACGAGGTTGTCGAGCGGCTCGGCCCCGGCGAGACCGGGTACCTGATCGCCGGGATCAAGGACGTGGGCGAGGCCCGCTCGGGCGAGACCGTGACCGAGGACCGCCGGCCGGCGCCGGAGCCCCTGGAGGGGTACTCGGAACCGAAGCCGATGGTGTTCTCGGGCCTGTTCCCGACCGACGGCGACGACTTCACCAACCTGCGGGCCGCCCTGTCGAAGCTGCGCCTCAACGACGCCGGGTTCACCTACGAGCCCGAGACCTCCGGCGCGCTCGGCTTCGGCTTCCGCTGCGGCTTCCTGGGCCTGCTGCACATGGAGATCGTCCGGGAGCGGCTCGAGCGCGAGTTCGACCTGTCGCTGATCTCGACGGCCCCGTCGGTGGAGTATCGGGTCACCAAGACCGGCGGCGAGACGGCCGCGGTGTCCAACCCGTCCGACATGCCCCCCGCCGGCCATGTCGAGTCCATCTCCGAGCCCTACCTGCAGGTGGCGCTGATAACGCCGACCGGCTACACGGGCACGCTGATGGAGCTGTGCCAGTCGCGGCGCGGCCACCTGGTCCGCATGGAGTACCTGTCCCCGGAGCGGGTCGAGCTGCGCTACCGGCTGCCGCTGGCCGAGGTCGTGATCGACTTCTTCGACCAGCTCAAGAGCCGCACCCAGGGCTACGCCAGCCTCGACTACGAGCCCGACGGCTACGACGTGGCCGACCTGGTGAGGGTGGACGTGCTGCTGCAGGGGGTGCCGGTGGACGCCTTCTCCACCGTTGTGCACCGCGACAGGGCCTACGGCTACGGCCGGGCCATGGTGGCACGCCTGCGGGAGCTGATTCCCCGCCAGCAGTTCGAGGTGCCCATCCAGGCCGCCATCGGCGGGCGCATCATCGCCCGCGAGACCGTCAAGGCGTACCGCAAGGACGTCACGGCGAAGCTCTACGGCGGCGACGTCACCCGCAAGCGCAAGCTCCTTGAGAAGCAGAAGCACGGCAAGAAGCGCATGAAGAGCATCGGTCGGGTCGATATTCCCCAGGAGGCCTTCATCTCAGCGCTGACGTTGGACGGGTAGCATCGAGCCATGCTCGACGACCGCAAGGCCGCCATCGTCTACGCCGTCGTTCAGGAGTACATCCGCACCGCCCAGCCGGTGGGCTCTACCCGCGTGGCGCGCTCGCCCGGGGTCGACGCGTCGTCGGCCACGGTGCGCAGCGAGATGGCCGCGCTTGCCGAGCAGCAGTTCCTGATCCAGCCCCACACCAGCGCGGGCCGGGTGCCCACCGCCAAGGGCTACCGCTTCTTCGTGAACCAGTGGCGGCGGAGTTCGCCGTCGCCCACCCTCGACCCCGCCGACCGCCGGCAGGTCAACGACTTCTTTGCCGTCCCCCACGGCGGCTTCGAGTCGATCCTCAGCGACACCACCGGACTGCTGTCTGACCTGACCGACTGGACGGCGGTGGTGGTGGCGCCGAGCCCGGCCGCGGCCACCGTGCGCTCGGCTCAGCTCGTGGAGCTGGCCGTAGGAACGGTGATGGTGGTTGCGGTCATGTCCAACGGCGCGATCGAGAAGCGAACGATCGACGTGCCCGTCGACATCGCCCCGCAGGTGGTGGCCGACGCGTCGCAGCGTCTGGCGCGGCGCGTGGTCGGGCGGACCCTGGCCGACGTCGAGGACTGCGACGAGCCCGACGACAAGCTCCTGTCAGCGGCTCTCGCCGCGCTGCGGGAGGCCCGGGCCCACCACGAGGTGTTCGTCGGAGGCACGTCCAAGCTGGCCGCCGCCTTCGACGCCGTGGAGCAGCTGAGCGAGGTCTTGGGTCTGCTGGAGAAGCAGCTCGTGGTGGTCACACTGATGCGCAGGGTGATCGACCGGGGCCTGCGGGTGGCCATCGGGGAGGAGACCGGCGTGCCCTCGCTGGCGGACTGCTCGTTGGTGCTCGCCCCGTACAGCACCGAGGGCAGCGACGGCGGCACCATCGGAGTCATAGGGCCCACCAGGATGGACTATCCGCAGGCGCTATCGGCGGTGGCCGCGGTCAGCCGCCGGCTGGGGCCCGCCCTCAGCGACACCTGAGATGGCCGGTCGCGGCGAGGCGATGCCGGCACTTCGAGTGGGCGCGGACGGAATGTCGCTGCCTCGCGGTGAAGCGCTGTGTTTCCCGCTCGTGTTCGCTGCGCTCACGGGCCGCTCGGGCCACGGCCTCGCTCAACGCCTTTGCGAGGTCCTCATGAACTGTGGCCAACCCGCTCGGCCTCTGGGCGAATCGTAGATGGCCGACCACTACGAGACCCTCGGTGTGGAGCGCGACGCCACCGAGGAGGAGCTCAAGCGGGCCTACCGGAAACTGGCGCGCCAGTTCCACCCGGACGCCAACCCCGGCGATCCCGACGCCGAGGCCCGGTTCAAGGAGTTGAGCGCGGCCTACGAGGTGCTGTCGGATCCCGAGCGGCGCTCCCGGTACGACCGATTCGGCACCGACGATCCCAACGCGGCCCGCATGGCCGATCCCTTCGGCGGAGGGCTGGGCAGCCTTTTTGACGCCTTCTTCGGCGCCGACTCGCCCTTCGGGGGCTTCGGCTCCTCGCCGCGCCGCCAGGGACCGCCCCCCGGCGAGGACCTTGAGGCCCATGTCGACCTCGACTTGAGCGACGTGGTGTTCGGCGCCGAGCGGGAAGTGAGCGTGCGCACCGCCGTGCACTGCGAGTCCTGCGACGGCAGCGGCGCCGCGGCGGGGACTTCGCCGGTGCGTTGCTCGCAATGCGGCGGCTCCGGCCAGGTGCGCAAGGTGCGCCAGTCGATGCTGGGCCAGATGGTGACGGCCGCGGCGTGCGACCATTGCGGCGGCCTGGGCGAGATGATCGAACAGCCGTGCGGTGAGTGCGAGGGCCATGGACGCAAGCTCGAGCGCCGCACCTACAGCGTTCAGGTGCCGGCGGGGGTGGACGACGGCACCACGCTGCGCCTCAGCGGCAGGGGGGCGGCCGGACCCCGGGGCGGGCCCCACGGCGACCTGTACGTCCACACCAGGGCCCGTCCCCATCCGCGCTTCCACCGTGAGGGCGGCGACCTGGTGCACGAGCTGCACGTGCCGTTCACGCAGGCCGCGCTGGGTGTGCGGCTCGACTACGAGACGCTCGACGGCACCGAGAGCATCACCATCGCAAGGGGCACCGAGACGGGCACGGTGCTGCAGTTGCGGGGCCGCGGGGTGCCCCACGTGCGGGGGCGGGGCCGCGGCGATCTGTTGATCCGTGTGGTGGTCGACGTTCCCGACGATCTAACCGACGAGCAGGAGGAGCTGGTGCGCCGGCTGGCCGAGCTGCGGGGCGAGGAGGTCGCCGAGGCGAGCGAGGGACTGTTCGGACGGATCCGCACCGCGTTCCGGTGAGCGGCCCGCCGCGGGCGGCGGGCCCCGGTGGGCCCGGACCGCATGTCCTGGGATCGAACCTCTCGGGATCGAGTGTTCTGGGATCGAATGATCTGGGGCCCCATGTCCTGGTGCTGGATGTGGACGCGCCCGAACTCTTCGACGACGACCGTCACCACCTGGAGCGGGTGCTGCGACTGCGGCCCGGCGACCACCTCACTGTCGGCGACGGCGCCGGACGGTGGCGGCCGTGCCGCTTCGGCGACCGGATCGATCCGGTGGCGGCCGCGGTCGCGGTCGAGGCGCCCCACCCCGAGGTGGCGGTGGGGTTCGCGGTGCTCAAAGGCGGACGCTCCGAGCACATCGTGCAGAAGCTCACCGAGTTGGGCGTCGACCGCATCGTGCCGTTCGCGGCTGAGCGGTCGGTGGTGCGCTGGGACGCGGCCAAGGCGGCCCGGCAGGCCGAGCGCTGGCGCCGGGTGGCCCGCGAGGCGGTGATGCAGTGCCGGCGGCTGTGGCTGCCCCACCTGGAACCGGTGCGCGCCTTTGGTGATCTCGACCTGTCGGGTGCTGCGCTGGCTGTGCCGGGGGGCCGGGCGCTGGCGCCGGGGGAGAACTTCGTGCTGATCGGTCCCGAGGGGGGATGGACCGGCACCGAGTTGGCCGCAGCCACGCGCCATGTGGGGCTGGGACCCCATGTGCTGCGAGCCGAGACGGCGACGATCGCTGCGGCGTCGGTGCTGGGAGCCAGGCGCAGCGGCCACCTGCCGGCGGTCGGAGATTCCCGCTCGGCCGCGGTCTGAGAGGATGGGCTGCGACGGGAACCGGCTGGACGCTTCGGGGGCGATGGCGGCTAACTCGGCGATCTGGCCAGCGTCTGACCAGCGTGAGAGGCCGGGTCGCTCGGTCTGCTCACTGGCCCTCTGAGGGGTCGAAGAGCTTCGAGCCGGTTGTGGTGTAGACCCTGAGCAGGTCACAGGAGCCGTGGGAGACCGCCTCGGCGCCTGTCGGGGCCTCCACCTGCCAGCGCACCGGCATCGAGATGCTCTGGTCCGGTGCCGGCCAGATATCGAACAGCACCACGTGACCGGTGCTGGGACGAACGATCGCCGGGGTGGCCTGGCCGTCGCAGTCCCAGTCTCCCGTCTGCACGAAGTCGCCGGGCGCGCCGACGCCGTAGCGGTGCCCGCCGTGCTCGAGAACCGCCCCGGTCTCCTGGCCGGCGGGGTCTTCGGGCCGCCCTAGGTTGACGGAGTCCGCGGTCGGGGCCAGCGGCGAGCCGCTCGGGGCCGCAATGGCGTCGCCGCCGACGCTTCCCCCGACCTGGTCCGATCCGGTTCCGGAGCCTCGGTCGAGGATTCCGGGGACCATCGGCGCGGGGGAGGCGGCGAGGCCCCCGGCTGCGGCGTTGGCTGTGTCCCCGGCGTTGGCTGTGGCGTCGGCTGTGTCCTCGGAGGCAGCTGTGGCTGCGGCTGGGGCTGTGTCCCCGGAGTTGGCTGTGTCCCCGGAGGCAGCTGTCACCGCGCCCATCGGGTCTGATGCCTCGGCTGCTTCGGGCGCGTCGATGCTGCCCGCCTGGCTACTGGATCCATCTGTGGGCTCGGTCCCATCTGCGGGCTCGGTCCCATCGGTGATCGTGGCTGGTGTGCTGACCGCCTGGCCGCCGCGGCTCCAGATGCCTACGGCCAGGGCGGCGACGCATGCAGCCAGCAGAGTTCCAGCCACCATGAGCGACCTGCGCCTGGACCGATTCTTGCGCCGTCCGCCGCTGCCGCCGCCGGCGGTCCGGATCGGCTCGGCGACGGTCGACCGCTTGGCCAGGAGCAGGTCGAGCCTTCTGGCCAGCTCGCGGGCGCTGAGCCTCCCGGCCCGGGTGGCGTCCGCCAGCGACGACAGCTTCGCAATGAGAGGCCCTCCCTCGAGACTGGGGTCGTGGCACAGGTAGGCGAGGGCCACAAGGTCGGCATGGCGGTTGCTGAGGCTGGCCTCCGAGGCCAGCCTCAGCCCGCACAGCACGGGCCGGTCGCCCTCGCCGTGGAGCACGTGCGCCGTGCCGAGCTGGCAGTGGGCGATGCCCAGATCGTGGAGGTCGGCAACCACCGCCGCCAGCGCGGCCACTCCCGCGGCCCGCTCGGCCGGGTCGGTCAGAGGTCGGGTTGCCCAGGTGTCGGAGCTCACGAACTCGGTGTGCATGGCGCGGCCGCCGTCGGGCGTATCGACGACGTCGACGAATCGCACCACCCCGGGATGGTCGAGGCTCTTGAGCATCTCGGCCTCCCGCTCGATGTCGCCGGCGCGCTCGGCCGGCACCTGCTTGACCGCAATCAACCGGTCCGCCGACCGGCTGACCGTCACCGCCGCCACGGCTCGCTTGCCGCGCTTCGGCCCCTGCTGTCACAGGACGCTGGTAGGCCTGACACCATGCACATAGCAACAAAATACATGAAACAGCTTGACAATGCAATATTAGGGCTGCGAGTCCTGCTCGCTGGCCTGTCCGGCGGTGCCCGGCCGGTAGCCTTGGGCGATGGTCGGTCCTCAGATCGTGGCTGTCGCGTCCGGGTCGCCGGCCGAGCGGGCGGGGCTTCGGCCCGGGGACGAGGTCGCGGCCATCGCCGGAGAGGCGCCCCGCGACGTGATCCGCTGGCAGCTGCTCAGCGACGGGCCAGAAGTTCGGTTGGAGGTGGAGCGGGCCGGGGACCGGTTCGCGGTGGTGGTGAACAAGCGCGACGGCGAGCCGCTCGGCGCGGAGGTCGACGCGGCCGTGTTCGACGGCGTGCAGACCTGCGACAACCACTGCGAGTTCTGCTTCGTGCACCAGCTCCCGCGGGGGATGCGCCGGTCGCTGTACCTCAAGGACGACGACTACCGGCTGTCGTTCCTCTACGGGAACTTCACGACGCTCACCCGCTTCACCGAGCTGGACTTCGAGCGGGTCGTCACCGAGCGGCTGTCGCCGCTGTACGTGTCCATCCACTCCACCGACCCCGACGTGCGGGCCGCGATCCTCCAGAATCGGCGTGGCGCGGTGTCGCTCCGCTGGCTGCGCCTGCTGCTCGATGCGGGCATCGAGGTGCACGGGCAGGTCGTCGTGTGCCCCGGCGTGAACGACGGCGACGTGCTGGACGACACGCTGGCCGGGGTGCTCGACCGCTTCGCGGAGCTGCGCACGCTGTGCGTGGTGCCCCTGGGGCTGTCGAGATACAACCGCCAGCCCAGGATGCGGTTGCACACCCGCTCCGAGGCGGGCGCGGTCGTAGACATCGTGGCGCGATGGCAGTCGGTGTTCTTGCGAGTGCTCGGGCGCCGCGTGGCGTTCGTCGCCGACGAGTACTACCTGATGTGCGGCCGCGGCTTCCCTGCCGCGGAGGACTACGAGGGCTTCGAGATGCACGAGGACGGCATCGGCATGGCCCGGGCCTTCGAGGCCGAGTTCCTCGAGGACGGCCACCAGCCGACCCCGCCGAGGTCGGGCTTTTTCGCCTGGGTGGACGGCGCGCCCGCCGACGGGTACCGGGCGCCCCGCCAGGGCTCCGCGGCCGAGGTGGTGGCTCCGGGGCCGGGCGCCTCGCCGGTGGCGGTGTCGCTGGGGCGGCGGCGTCCCCGCCGCGACGGCGCTGTCGCGGTGCTCACCGGCACCCTGGGCGCAGCCGTCGTGTCGCCGCTGGTCGCGTCGCTGGGGCGCCAAGGCGCGCGCGTGCTGCCGGTCGAGAACCGCTTCTTCGGCGGCAACATCGGTGTGACCGGCCTGATGGTGGGCGAGGATGTGGCCCGCGCTCTTGAGGCCGAGCCCGAGGGCGACCGCTACCTGCTGCCCGACGTGTGTCTCAGCCGTGGCCGCTTCCTCGACGGGATGGCCACGCAGGACCTGCCCCGCGAGGTGGAGGTGGTCGCCACCCACGGGCGGGCGCTGCGACTGGCGCTGGAGTCGCCATGAACCCGGTGGTGGCCGTGGTCGGCCGTCCCAACGTCGGCAAGTCGACGCTGGTGAACCGCATCCTCGGTCGCCGGGAGACGATCGTGGAGGAGCGCCCCGGCGTCACCCGCGACCGCAAGGCGGTGGACGCCGAGTGGCAGGGACGGAGCTTCACGCTGCTCGACACCGGCGGCTGGAGCACCAGCGCCGACGAGCTCGACGCCAAGGTCAGCGCCCAGGCGGAGCGGGCCGTGCGCGAGGCCGACGCGGTGCTGTTCGTGGTGGACGCCACGGTGGGGGTGACCTCAGACGACGAGCAGGTGGCCAGGGTGCTCTACTCCGCCGACGTGCCCGTGCTGGTGGTGGCCAACAAGGTCGACCACCCGAACCAGGCCGACTCGGTCTGGGAGCTGCTGGGGCTCGGTCTCGGCGCCCCCCACCAGGTGAGCGCACTGCACGGCCGCGGCACCGGCGACCTGCTCGAGGAGGTAGTCGCCCGTCTCGAGGAGGCCGGCGACGAGTCGGGTCGCGCTGGCCCCCCAGCCGGGGACGGGCCGGAAGAGATCGCGCCCGAGCAGCCCGGCCAGGGCCTGGCGGCCGCGGCCGCGGCCGCGTACTCGGTGGTGCTGGTGGGCCGGCCCAACGCGGGCAAGTCGACGCTGTTCAACCGGTTGATAGGGGAGGAACGAGCCATCGTGCACGACCTTCCCGGCACCACCCGCGACGCCATCGACACCCTCATCGAGACCGAAGAGGGACCGGTGCGGTTCATCGACACCGCCGGGATGCGCCGCCGGGCCCGCATCGACTCGGGCACGGAGTACTACTCGCTGGTCCGGGCGCTGCGGGCGGTGGACTCCGCCGACGTGGCCCTGCTGGTGATCGACTGCTCGGTGGGGGTGACCCATCAGGACCAGCGTCTCGCGGAGCGGGTTGACGCCGCGGGCTGCCCGATCGTGATACTGCTCAACAAGTGGGACCTCGTCGGTACTGAGTCCAGGCTCGACCTCGGGGCCGCGGTCAAGGACAGGCTGGGCTTCTTGGGAGACCCGCCGGTGCTGCGCATCAGCGCCCACAGCGGCAAGGGCGTGACCCGGCTGTGGCCTTCGCTGAGCACGGCGGTGGCCGAGTACCGCACCCGCATCCCCACCCGGCGGGTGAACGAGGCGGTGCGGGAGGCCCAGAGCGCCCAGGCCGCGCCCGGCGGCGCCCGCATCCTGTACGCGACGCAGGTGGCCACCGACCCGCCCACCTTCACGCTGTTCGCCAACCGCACGCTGCCCCGCACGTACCTCCGCTACATCGAGCGCAAGCTGCGCGAGCAGTTCGATCTCGGCGCCACCGCCATGAAGATCAGGGTCCGTCGCCGCGACGAGTAGCCCAGCCGGTGGGCGTGCCGCCCGCCGCGACGAGCAGCCCTGAGTGTGGGGGCGTGCCCGCCGCCGGGGCGAGCGGTCCTCCGTGCCCGCCCGCTGGAGATCTGGTCTCTTGGGAGGCTGATCAAGACGGTACGATGAGGGGGCAGCGGGCCGTCGAAGTGCGGGGAGGGGTACGCGTGGCAACGATCGTTCTCGATCTTCTGGCTCTCAGCTGCGCGCTGGCGACGGTGTTCTACATCCGGTCAGCCCGCTACCGGCTGCGGGTCCGGCGCCTGATCGAGACCGACGCCGGCCACCACCCCGAGGCGCTGGCGCTGGCGGAGGCCTCGTTCCGCAAGGAAGTCCACGGCGCGGTCGTGTACGGCCTGCTGGTCTTGTCGGCGCTGCTGGTGGGCCGGGTGGATGGTTCCAACATCACCGCGGTGCTGGGGCTGCTGGGCGTGCCGGCCGTGATGTCGGTGTGGTGGGCCCGCACCGCGGTGGAAGAGTCCCGCATGGCCCGCAACCGCTACGCGCTCGAGCTGCGGGCCGAGCAGGCTCTGGAGCAGGAGCATCTCGCGCCGAAGGCGTGGGCGACCCGCCTGGCGCCCGAGGAGGTGCCCGACTTCAGCGGATTCGAGATCGGCCGGGTCTACCAGTCGGGCTCGGGGCTCATGGCGGGCGACTTCTTCGACGTGCACCGGGTGGGGCGCCACCGGGTGGCCGCGGTGATCGGCGATGTGGCCGGCCACGGCATCGAGTCGTCCATCACCGCGTTCCAGGCCAAGTACCTGCTGAGGGTGTTCCTGCGGCAGTTCCGCGACCCGGCCCAGGCCTTCGAGGAGATCAACGCGCAGTTGGCCACGGGGGACCGAAACGAGGAGTTCATCTCGGCGTGCGTGGTGGTGTTCGACACCGAGGCGGGGACGCTGCGCTACTCGTCGGCCGGGCACCCGGCCGCGTTCCTGTTCAAGGCGGACGGAGTGGCGCCGCTGCGGTCCACAGGGCCGCTGCTGATGCTCGACCCCAAGGCGACCTACTTCTCGCGGGAGATACCGATGGTGTCGGGGGACTTGGTGGTGATGTACACCGACGGCCTGGCCGAGGCCCGCGCCGGCCGGCACATGTTCGGGGAGAGCCGCATCATCAAGTCGGTGGAGCGCGACCTCAACGCCGCCCCCGACGTGCTGTGCAAGTCGCTGCTGGACGCGGCCAAGGACTTTGCGGGCGGCTCGATAGGCGACGACACCGCCATCATGGCCATCCGCCGCGACTGAGCCGATGGCATGGTGCCAAGCGTGCGAGCGATATCTGACGCCAGCCACTCTCACATCTGAGGGCGCCTGTCCCTCTTGTGGCTCAGAGGTCCAGCACCCCGAGAAGCTTCCGATGTCGCAGGGAGGCTCAGCCGGGGCCGACCTCCCCGCCGAGGCCGCCGGCGAGCGGATCCCGTGGCATTTCTGGCTGCTGCTAGGCGCAGCCGCCGTCTACCTGGGCTGGCGTGCCGTGCAAGGCGTGGCCCTGCTGCTCGCCCTGCCGGGTGTCGCCGCCCTGGCCTAGCCGCTAACCTCGGCTCATTCGGGCTGTGGCGCAGCTTGGTTAGCGCGTCGGTCTGGGGGACCGAAGGTCGGGAGTTCAAATCTCCCCAGCCCGACAAACAAAAGCAGAGGTCAGAGTACATTTCTGATCCGGGCCCTCCTGTGGATAACTCTGCGATCGCCCAATCTTCAGGTGAGTTCGTAATCCAGGCAAAGCACACCACGAAGCCTGATACCACGCTAGGCCCGGCGGACCTGCTGTCAGTTCGCGTGAGGTTGTTAGCACGTGATGCGGGCGGGCCGCCGACGGCGGTGTGTTGTCGGTGACAGTTGTAGTCGTGGATCCAGCGTTTGAGGCGGATGCGGCGCTCGTTCTCGGATCTGAACTTGTAGTTGTAGAGGAACTCGTCGGCGAGGGTGCGGTTGAAGCGCTCGGCTTTGCCGTTCGTCTGGGGCCGGTACGGCCGGGTCCGGCGGTGCAGGATGCGCCGCTCGGCCAGCAGCTCGGCGAACGCGTCAGAGACGAAGTTGGGCCCGTTATCGGTCATCACCTCATCCACCGCCATGTCGTTGGACCAGAACCAGTCCTGGGCCCGCCGCCAGAATCCGACGAGGGTGGCGGCGGTCTCGTTGTCATGGGCCTCGACGTAGGCGACTCGGGAGTAGTCGTCGATGGCGACGTGCAGGTACGTGTAGCCCACCGGGCGCCTCTTGGAGCGATTGGCTCGCTTGGCGCGGTCTGAGCCGCGTCCATGCACGCGCCAGCCGCCCCCAGGTGGGATCTTGCCGACGTTCTTGATGTCGAGGTGCACCAGCTCGCCAGCAGCGCAGCGCTCGTAGCGGCGGATCACGCGCCCGGTGGGCCGGTCGATCCATGACAGGCGGTTCAGCCCGTTGCGCTTGAGGATCCGCCACACCGTCGACGCCGGCAGCCCCGTGCGCGCCCCCAGATACACCGGCCCGCGCCGGGTGCTGCGCCGCAGCCGGCACACCCGCTCCTCCAGCCTGGCGTCGGTACGCCGCGGACAGCGCCGCGGCCGAGAGGACCGGTCCACCAGACCAGCCTCGCCCTCGGCAAGCCAGCGGTGCCACCACTTCGCGACCGTGCCCCGAGACAGACCCGTCTGGCGAGCCACATGGGCCTGCGGCATGCCCGCCTCGATCCGCTGAACGATCAACAGGCGCCCAGCAGGGGTAAACGTGCGTTAGCGTGCGACATCGAGCCTCCGGTTGCATTGGTGGGTGTCTCACAACTCCCACACTGCCACCGGAGGCTCAACCCATCGCGGAGCTACCAACCTCTATGTCCAGAACACCTAGTGCCCAGCGGACGTCTGGCGTACACCTCCAAAGCGCTGGCGGTATGCCGTCGGCGCGGCATAGCCGCGGTGCCCGACTTCGTGGCCCTGGCCGGGTCCAGCGTCGCGGCATGGAGCAGCACCGACAGCGACGACGAGGTCCGAAGTGAGATCGCAGGCGCGGTCGCCGCGCTGATGGCCGGCGCCCTCAACTCCGACGACGGCCCCTTCCTGGGCGCCTGCTACGCCGCCGAGGCGTTCCTGTCGACCTGGCAGGACGAGCTCCCCTTCGGACGCCCCCTCGCCTCCTGACGATGAACTTTGACTATCCGCCGCAGACGCTGGCCTTCATGGCCCGCCTCGAAGCCTTCATGGACGAACACATCTACCCCAACGAGGCGCAGTACTTCCGCCAATCGATGGAACTCGGTCCCTGGAAAGCGTGGCCAGTTGTGCAGGAGCTCAAGCCCTTAGCCAGGGAGGCTGGACTCTGGAACCTGTTCTTGCCCGGCACCAAGCACGGCGCCGGGCTAAGCAACCTCGAATACGCGCCGCTCTGCGAGATCATGGGGCGATCTCACCTCGCGCCCGAGGTGTTCAACTGCTCAGCACCCGACACCGGCAACATGGAGGTGCTGGCACGGTACGGAACTCCGGATCAACAAGAAGCATGGCTCCGGCCGCTCCTGGCTGGCGACATCCGGTCTGCGTTTGCCATGACCGAGCCAGCTGTTGCATCCAGCGACGCAACCAATATCGAGAGCTCGATCCAGCCAGTCGGTGGCGACTACTTGATCAACGGACGCAAGTGGTACACGACCAATGCCACCGACCCACGCTGCAAGATCATCATCTTCATGGGCAAGACCGACGCAGACAACCCCGACCGTCACAAGCAGCAATCCATGGTGCTGGTGCCCAAGGACACACCTGGGGTCAAGGTGATCCGACCCCTCCCGGTGTTCAACTTCTACGGCATGCCCGACCGTGCCGCGGAGGTCCAGTTCGACAATGTGCGGGTACCGGCCTCAAACATCCTCCTGGGCGAGGGCCGAGGATTTGAGATCGCGCAAGGCCGGCTCGGCCCGGGCCGAATCCATCACTGCATGCGCCTGATCGGCCTGACCGAACGCACACTCGAGATGATGTGCCGACGGACCCAACACCGAGTGACATTTGGTCGCCCGATCGCTGACCAGACGGTCACGCTCGAACGGATCGCCGAAGCCCGAATCGCCATCGAACAGGTGCGTCTACTCACGCTGAAGACCGCACACATGATGGACACAGTCGGCAACAAGGAGGCGCGCAAGGAAATTGCGATGATCAAGGTTGCCGCGCCCAACATGGCATGCAAGGTGATCGACTGGGCCATGCAAGCGTTCGGCGCGGCGGGCATGAACAACGACTTCGGGCTGGCGGCCGCCTACGCGACGGCACGACTCCTGCGCGTCGCCGACGGCCCGGATGAGGTCCATCGCAACCAGTTGGGCCGGTTGGAGCTACGTCGCCACGCGGACAAGCCAGCGTTGGAGCCGCACAACGTCTACGAACCAGAGTGGGGTTGAGAAGCGCCCCGGCGACAAGAGGTGGAACGGCTGGGACGGCCGGTCGGGAGGGGCTACCCGAGCCCCAAGCCGAACCCGAGAACGCGGTCCCACAGTCGCTGTCGATCGCGGGACGACGCGAGCGTGTCCGCCGTCATAGTTCGGCTGACGCACGCTTCGACGGCGGGGAGGTGCTCCACATCCTGAGAGTCGACGACGAAACCGTCGATGAGACCTCGATAGAGCTCTGCCACCCCCTCGGGCGTGTGAGCGACGCCGACGGACCTCAGGAACACTTCGCGCACGTGATAGTGACCCCGCTCGGGGGGAGTCCGCGGCGACGCCGAGCACACGACCGGTGAGATCGCGATCGTCGGTCGCTCGCGGTTGGCCAGGAGTTCGCGCACGCCCTCAAGCTCGAGGATCGGGCTGATACTGCTGACGGGGTTGCTCGGTGCGATCACGACCAGATCGGCCTCGGCAATCGCTTCGGTGACCCCCGATGCCGGGGTCGCAACGCGAGACCCGACATCGACTTGTGCGACACTTGGCTGGGCACGTTCGCGCACGAGAAACTCCTGCAACGACAGCTGCGCCCCGTCGCGGGTCAGCACTGTCGTGGGCACCCGTCGCTCGCTCATAGGCAGCACCGTGGCGGTAACGCCGAACCCCGAGGCGATCCTGGCCGTGAGCGAGACCATCGATGCTCCTGCGCCGATGAGCCGGGTTCGCTCGAGGCTGATAGCGAGGTCGGCATCGCCTACGCGGAACCAGCCGTGGCCGAACCTCGCGAGCTGATCCGAGCAAAGGAAAGTGTCGTCGAGTCGTCCCCAGCCCGTCAGTTCGTCGAAGTGCCCACTTAGCCCATAGATCACCGAATCCACGTCCGGGCTCACGAGCAGGCCCGCATGCATATGATCGTCGCCGGTATTGACCACGCACGTCAGCGCGGACGACGACGGCGACCAGCCTCGCACGTACCTGGCGGCGCCGAAGCCTCCGCACAGCAACGTCACTGTGGGTCGCATAGGCGGGGAGCTTACTGACTGGTCGGTCGACGCTCGACGGTGACGAGCGGTAGCCTGCGGGCAGCCGAGGATGCCAGCTGGGAGCCGATCACTGGAGTGCCTCATCGATTCGTGCTGCGACCTGCTCGATGACCATGCGGGCAAGAGGAGAGGCAGTTGGGACTCGTGAAGACACGAGCCGCGATGGCAGTCGAAGTTCGCCGGATCCTGGACAGCTGCGACAAACCGTGAAGCGAGCCGCGATCATCCAAGCGATGATCGACCGAGCGGACCGTCATGCCGACACGCCTGCCGTCCGCTTCGAACAGAAGGTCGTCACGTGCGGCGAGGCCGTCGAGCGAGCATTCGCCGCCGGGAACGCGCTGGCTGCGATGGGAGTCCAAGCCGCCGATCGGGTGGCGATCATGCTGCCCAACGGTCTCGAGTTCCTCGACACGTACTTCGGGCTGGCGGCGATCTCGGGGGCGGCGGTGCCGGTGAACATCGCGCAGCGGGGCGAGACGCTGCGTCATATCCTCCAGCACTCCGAGAGCCAGGTCGTCGTGATCGATCAGGGGCTCGCTGGCGCCGTCAATGAGGCGTGGCCCGATCATCGCCTGAGGATGGTCGTCGTCGGGGACGACCCCCCGCCCGGAGCTGTCCCCTTCGCCGAGCTAGCGGCAGGGTCGACCGCTCCCCCCGAGATTCCGGTCGGTGACCGTGAGCCGGTCGGGATCCTCTACACATCCGGCACGACTGGCCCGCCGAAGGGTGTGGTCGCCGACGGCTACGACTTGGAGCCAGCGCGCATACTGCTTGGTCATGTCGGCGCAGAGCCTGGAGAGACCGTCTACACCTGCCTCCCGCTCTTTCACGGGAACGCGTTGATGTTGTCGGCCATGGGGTCGATCCAGAACGATTGGACTCTGCGACTCGGCCGCAGGTTCTCGGCGAGCCGGTTCTGGGACGAGGTCCGTGACAGCAGGGCAGTCTCGTTCACGGCGCTCGGCGCCATGATCCCTATCCTCTTGAAGGCGGCGCCTTCGGACACTGACCGCGATCATCATGTGCGAACTGTCATGTCGGCAGCATGCCCGGCCTGGGCTTGGCGGGAGTTCGAGGAACGGTTCGGCGTGCGCATAGTGGAGTTCTACGGCATGGTCGACTCGCCGGGGCTCCTGATAAACGCTGAGGGGCGAGTCGGCGCCATGGGTCGCGCGGTCACCGGTGTGGAGTTTCGGGTCGTCGCCGACGAACAGCCGGTCCCCGACAACACGGTGGGTGAGCTGGTGTTCCGCCATCCCCGCGGTCCGCTGACGCACTATCACCGTGATCTGGAGGCCTCGGCACGGGCCTACCGGGGTGGCTGGTTCCACTCGGGCGACCTCGCCACACGCGACGCCGACGGCTACTTCACCTACTGCGGTCGGCTGAAGGAGTCCATTCGGCGACGAGGCGAGAACATCTCGGCCTGGGAGGTAGAGACCGTCGTCAACCAGCATCCGAGCGTTCGGGAGTCGGCAGCCCATGCGGTCGCATCCGAACTCGGCGAGGACGACGTGAAGGTCGTCGTAGTCCCGCAGCCGGGTCAGGTCATCGACCCGGAGAGCATCGTCCGCTTCTGTCAGGGGCGAATGGCCGACTATGCCGTGCCACGCTACGTCGAGTTCCGCTCCGAACTACCGAAGACCGAGACACATAGGATTCGCTATCAGGTCCTCAGGGAAAAGGGAATCCCAGCGGGCGTCTACGATCGGGGGAACGCCAATGCGTGACGTATACATAGCCGGATCCGGCCTCACCGACTTCGGGAAGTTCCACGACACAACGCTCAAGGACCTGGCCGCGGTCGCCGTGACGGATGCGCTGGCCGATGCCGGAGCCCGCGTCGATGGGATCGAGGCGGCGTTCGTAGGGAACGCCGTCGCTGGCCTGATTACTGGCCAGGAGATGATTCGCGGCCAGGTGATGCTGCGTCCGCTCGGGTTCGGCGGGATCCCTGTCTTCAACGTTGAGAACGCCTGCGCATCGGCGTCATCGGCCTTCCATCTAGCGCATCAGGCGGTGGCGTCCGGCGCGTATGACGTGGCCCTCGCGGTCGGGGCGGAGAAGCTCACCCACGAAGACAAGCAACGGTCTTTCGATGCCATCGCCACCGCAGTCGATCTCGAGCAGATGGCGGAGATGGAGGCCGCTCTCGGCAGCGGCTCGGGTCGATCCTTCTTCATGGACATCTACGCCGGCATGACAAAGGACTACTTCGCCGCCTCCGGTGCGACGCAGGACGACCTCGCGCGCGTGGTCGTCAAGGCTCATGACCACGCCGCGCTCAACCCGAAAGCGCAGTACCGCAACATCGTGACGATGGAACAGGTGCTGGGAGCCAGGGAGATCGCCTGGCCGTTGACGCTGCTCATGTGCTCACCGATCGGTGATGGAGCGGCCGCCGTCGTTGTGGCGTCGCGAGAAGGCCTCGAGCGCCTAGAGCGTGAGGCCGATCGGCCCTACGTGCGGGTGCTTGCCTCGGTCGTCCGCTCGGGAACGATGCCTGGCCATGGTCCGAAGTCAGCCCGCGCCGCTGGCCAGGCGGCCTATGACGCGAGCGGCGTCGGGCCCGAGGATGTCGACGTCGCCGAGATCCATGACGCAACCGCGGTCGCGGAGCTGACGCTGTACGAAGACCTCAGCTTCTGCCCCCCCGGCGACGGTCCCAAGCTGCTCGCAACAGGGCGTACGCATCTACGTGGTGACCTGCCCGTGAATCCCAGCGGCGGGCTCCTCTGCAAGGGACACCCAATCGGCGCCACCGGCATCGCCCAGCTCGCGGAGCTCAACGAGCAACTGCTCGAACGGGCCGGGGATCGTCAGGTTGGCGGCGCCCGGATCGCTCTCGCTGAGAACGGTGGCGGCTGGCTCGACGAGGACAGCGCGGCCATGTCTGTGACTATCCTGGCTCGCGACTGATCGACGAGGAGGAGAAAATGGAGCTGTTCGAGGCGATCGGAAGCCGGCGGTCGATCCGGTACTTCAAGCCATACCAGCCTGTCGAGCGCTGGAAGGTCGAGATGATGTTCCAGGCGGCGCACCGTTCCTCGCGTGCGGTGAACGCGTCGTTCATCAAGGCGGTGGCGGTCGAGCGAGACTCCCTGAACCAGGAGCAGCGCGACCAGCTCAAGACCCCGACGACAACCGCCGATCTCGACATGGCGCCGCTTTTCATCTTCACCTATGCCGACCCGAGGGCCCCCGACGGTGGCCCCGAGCGCCTCAAGGAACTCTTCAACCGGGGGGCCTTCTCCCCGGCGCTCGGGTGGTCACATAAGTTCATCGACGATGTCATTGGAGCCACGATCCTCGGACCGCTGGTGAAGGACGAACCCGAGGCTCGCTGGATCGCCTCGGTGGAGGCCTCGCAAGCGATCGCTCACATGCTCCTCGCTGCCGTGGATCTCGGCCTCGGGATTTGCTGCAAGTCTTTCACCCCCGAACTCGCCGCTGAGGTCCTAAAGGTGCCACCTGACTGGCATCCCCTGTGGCTGCTATTGGTCGGGTACCCGGCCGAGGATCCCCAGGCTGGCGGTCAGCGTCCCAGGCCACCCCTGCAGCAGGACTACTTCTGGGGCGATTGCGAGACACCGTTCGAGACGACCGAGGAGGTCACCGAGATCCTGCGGCAACGCAAGTTGCTCCAGCCCGAAGCGCCCTATCCGTGGCGACAAGAAGAGCTCCGGTTCCTTGCCCGGGCGCTAGGGCTCCCCGAGTGAGTCTCCTGGAGGGTCAGCAGTCGGTCCAGGTGTGGATGGAGTCCGCTGGCATAGCGAACGGTGACGATCGCCTCGCTGTGTTGGCCGAGTTCTGCCAGTCCGTGGGCCGCGACCCTGACGAGCTGGTCGTTTCCTGCCTCAGGGAGGTCGAGAACGGCAAGTTCAAGATCCGCTACCAGGGCCGCCGCGAAGTCGCTGCCGCCGTGGACCAGTTCCAGCGCGATATCGGTGATCAGCGGAGGGCGAACTACGTGCGGTCCTTCCTCATCCACAACGGCGTCCATCTCCAGGCCCCCGGCATTCTCCGATAGCCTTGGTGACCAGGCGCGACAGGCGCTAGCTCAGCATCGCGGACGAGGCGGTCAAGCTCTTCGAGGTCAACGAGCGCGATGGTCTTGCGAGGAGTCGCCCGTGATCCCTAGACCCAGTCGATGTCCTCGCTGAGGTAGTCGCGCACGACCCTGCCGTGATAGAGGTCGAAGTCAAAGATGCCGAAGTGGCCGTCGAGGATCTCGACTGGTGCGAGCAGGTACCAGGGATCGACTTGCGATGGAGAGTCCATTGTGACCGAGCCGCGGCCTCTCCACAGCTTGGGAGTGCCGTTGGCGCTCTCGTGGATGTGCGCCTCGACGTCCAGTCGCACCAACTCGGCGACCGAGGGTGCCTTGCCGGCGGTGGAGTTCGGGATGATCCGCGTAGAGAGGACGGGAAGGTCCTCCAGCTCAGCGGGATCCTGAAGTTCGTCGCACGCGATCGAGACGGTCATTATCCGCTTGCCCTTGGGCCTATCGACCGTGAAGACGGCCTGTTCCCCGAACGGGGTACCAGAGCCCCCGTAGCTTCTCTCCATGACGGCGAGCTTCTTGGCGTATCCCCAGATCTCGCGGCCAGCCACCAGAGGGATCTCGTTGTCGGTGAAGATGAACGGCTGGTAGATGTAGGTCTCACCCTCGAAGTTGGCGCGCACCATGATGTAGGACTCGTGGTAGGGCCCGAACGATGACCAGGCGGTCCAGCGTGCCCAGGCGATACAGATGGGAGGATCTTCTGCCGCCTCGACCCCGGGAGGCAAGAGTGAAGCGACCGCGGCAGGGTCAGCCGTGAACGTCACGAAGATGTCTTCGACCCCCCGGTAGAGATATGGAGGCGGTGCGTAGGCGTTTCCCGGTCCAATGGGCTGGGAATAGTTCTTTCCGAGTTCGGCTAGATCCACTTTCCTACCTCCCTGGCAGCGCGCTGGCTCTCACATCTCGGCGGACCCTACTACAGCAGGCCGGAGCGCTCCCCGGGTTCTCGTGCGGGGATCTTCGAATCGGTCGAGGGCGAGGTGGGCTCGCTCCCCTCCGCGTCGTCGGCGTCTTCGAGTTGCGTTGTGACTTCTTGCGTGATCCGGCGGGCGATGAGGGCCCTATCCACGATCACAGCCCCCAGCAGGATGAGACCGATGGCAACAATCTGCACGAAACCAGAGAAGCCCCGCAGCGTGAGACCGTTGCGTAGGACGGCGATGATCATCGCACCCACCGCGGCACCGGTCGCCTTGCCACGGCCCCCGGCGATACTGACTCCGCCCAGGATGGCGGCCGTGATGGCATCGAATTCACCTGCCGTCGCGAAGTCCGAGCGTGAGGTATCGAAGCGCGCCGCAGCGACCACGCCACCCATAGCGGCAAGGAGTCCCGCCGAGGAGTAGACGAGCAGCGTCATGCGCCGAACCGGGATACCCGACAGACGCGCCGCCTCCGGGTTGCCGCCCATGGCGTACATCCACCTGCCGACCATCGTTCGGCCCAACACGACGGCCACGATGATAAGGGTGACGCCGAAGCCCCACGCCTGGGTCGGGATTCCCAATACCGTCCCTTGACCCAGCTCGTTGAATGAGGCCGGGAAACCGCCCAGATTCCTGCCGTGTGTGATGCCGAGGGATATGCCGCGGTAAAGAGTCAGCGTCCCAAGTGTGGTGACGATCGGGCTTATGCCGACGTACGCGATCAAAGCACCGTTGAGGAGGCCCGCAGCCGCTCCGACCAGCAGTCCGATGATCGCCGCCACCCAGATGTTCACACCGTGGTCGACGACCAAGACGCCGATCGTCACCGCAGTGAGGGCGAGGATGGCGGCCACCGAGAGGTCGATGCCCCGGATGATGAGGACGATCGTGGCGGCGAGTGCCATCAAGGCCAGCTCCGTGTAGTAGACGCGGCCGATGTCGACCCAATTACGGGTCGACAAGAAGACCGGCTCGATGAGAGCGAAGCCGGCAATCGCGGCAACCAGCACCAACACCGTGGCGATGTCGCGAGCTCCGGTAATTCGACTGACCCCGCGCCTGGCTAGAGCGCCCGTCGTATAGCTAGGCAAGGAACTCCCTTTCTCTTCGGCGCTGGCCGAATACGAAGATGGTGACCCCGATCAGGATCGTGGCTCCTATGACGGCCCCCTGCCAGGCGGTGCTGATGCCCAAGACAACCATGGCGGCGGTGATCGTCTGGAGTAGCACCGCAGCCAACGCGGTGCCGGCAATCGATCCCTCGCCACCGAAGATGTTCGTACCGCCGACCACCACCGCGGCGATGACGAGGAGCTCCAGGCCCCTCCCACTAGTTGGGAGCACCGTCCCGTTGCGAGCGACGAACACGACCCCGGCCAGCCCAGCGAGACTTCCTGACATCACATAGGTCAACGCCTGGTACCTGGTCACCACAATGCCGCTCAGGCGTGCCGCAGCCTCGTTGCTGCCAATGGCATACACGACCCGGCCGAAGCCGCTGAAGCGCATGCCCAGGCCGGCGAGGACGAACAAGCCGAGCATGATCCAGACTGGATAGGGAACCCCGCCGACACGGCCCTGGCCGATGACCGTGAAAGAGGACGGCAGACCTCCGATGAGTTTGCTCTTGGTGAGTTCGGTGAGCACACCTCTGAAGATGCTCAATGTGGCCAGAGTGGCCACTATCGGAGGTATTTTGACCTTGGTGATCAGCACCGCATTGACGGCACCGAGAGCTGCGCCGCCGACTACTCCAACTCCCACCGCTATCCACGGGCTCACCTCTTCCTGAGCGACCAAACCGGCCATGATCGCCGAGGCAACGAGGATCGAGCCGATCGAGATATCGATGCCGCCCCCGATAATCACGATGGTCAACCCGATGGCGACGATCCCGACGGTTGAGGCGTCGAACAGCAGGTTTGTGATGCTCCCCCGGCTGACGAATCTCGGAACACGAATCCCGACACCAATGAACACCGCAAGCAGCACGAATGTCAGCAACACCTCACGATTGGCGACCACGCGTTTGAGCCATCTCATCGGTCCGTCGCTCATGCTCCAACCTCAGACGCGGCGGTCTGTCCGGCGGCTGCCTCGATCACCCTCTCCTGGGTGGCCTCAGCCCGGGGCATAGTCGCCTCGACTCGCCCCTCATGCATGACGAGGATGTGATCGGACATTGCGAGGAGTTCAGGGAGATCCGAAGAGATCAGCAGGATGGCCAGCCCGGCTTCAGCCAACTCGCTGATCAGCTGGTGGATCTCTGCCTTTGCGCCTACATCGACACCCTGGGTGGGCTCGTCGAGAATGACGACTCGTGGCCGCGTTGCCAGCCAGCGCGCCACCAGGACCTTTTGCTGATTGCCGCCACTGAGCGTTTCGATCGGTTGGGCGATGCTCGTAGCCACGACCCGAAGCCGCTCCACGAAAGACCTGCTGATCTGGGCCTCTCGGGCCCGATCCACCAGGAAACGCCCGCGAAGGTCACGCAGTGATGCCAGGGTGAGGTTCTCGCCGAGGTTCATGGTCGGCACCAACCCCTCCTCCTGTCGGTTACCGGGCACGTAGGCGATTCCTGCCCGCACCGCGTCGACCGGCGACCTCAATCGAACCTGTTGTCCATCGATGAAGATAGTCCCCTCGCTCAAGCGCACCGCTCCGAATATGGCCTTGGCGAGATCGCTCCTGCCGCTACCGAGGAGTCCTGCCAGGCCGATGATCTGGCCTTCCCGAACTTGCAAGTCAACCTGGTACACCCGGTCCGCGATGGTGGCGCCGCGCACGTCGAGCACGGTTGTGGGCCGGGGTTCGGGGTGGTCTGAGAAGAAGCCGGACAGCTCGCGCCCGACCATATGGGCGATGAGAGTGTCGAGGCCCAGTTGCTCGGTGGGCCAAGTACCAACGTGGTGGCCGTCGCGTAGGACCGAGACGCGATCCGTCACGGTCAGTACCTCCTCTAGGCGATGGCTGACGTATGCGACCGCCAGGCCGCGCTGACTGAGCAGGCGCATTGCCGCGAACAAACGATCCGCATCTTCGCTGTCCAGGGCCGCCGTCGGCTCGTCGAGGAGAATCACGGAAGCAGCGCCATAGATGGCGCGGCCGATCTCTACGAACTTCCGTTGAGTTGGTTTCAGCGCTCGCATCGGCAAGCGGACGTCGAGGTCCACGCCGAGCTCCGCGAACACCGCCTCGGCCTGCTTGTGCGCGTCTCGCCAATTGACAAGGCCCTTACTGACCGGCGGCGACCCGAGGAGGACATTCTCGGTCACAGACAGGCCGAGAGCCGACTGGAAGTGCTGGTGAACAACCGCGATCCCGCGTGCTCGGGCCTCCGAGGGCTCTGAGAACGTCACAACAGAGCCGTCTAAGACCATCTCTCCCCGCTCCGGTGTAATCGCGCCGCCGACGATCCCGACGAGGGTCGACTTCCCGGCTCCGTTCTCCCCAACGACGCCGTGAATCTCGCCGTCGCGAAGCTCGATCGAGATGCCGTCAAGGGCCCGGACACCCGGATAGGCCTTGGAGATGTTCCTGAGGCTAAGCATCGCTAGCGACCGTAGATGGTGGCATGCTCGGGCGAGGAACCGGGGTTACAGGCTCGATCGGCGTGTCGTCGCGGACGAAGTCCGAACACAACTTGGGGTGCATAATTCCAATGCACTATGGTCTTCGTCTAGACCGACTGGTTGGCCAGCAGGACCGAAGGGTCCGGGCAATGCGCTGGCAGATGGACGCCAATGGCAGTGTCCTAGGAGGGGTTATGAGGAAGTACCTGGCAGTCATGGCGGTATTCGCCGTAATGGCGGCGGCGTGTGGGGACGATGATGCGTCTACCCCTGAGCCCGCGGAAGCGCCTGCCGTTGAGGAGGCTCCCGCTGAGGAGGCTGCCGCTGAGGAACCTGCCGCTGAGGAACCCGCGGCTGAGGAGGCTCCCGCTGAGGAACCCGCCGCTGAGGAGGCTCCCGCTGGTCTGGTGGTGACTGCGCCCGCTGCGACGGACAAGGCTCCCGAAGACCTGGTGTTCCGGTTCATGAACCAAATCGACGGTGTCCCCTTTTACCAGCGAGTGAACGAAGGAATCGTCGCCGCGGGCGAGGACCTGGGCATTGGAGATGTGCTGATGACCGGCCCGGCCGGAGTCGATTCGGCGCTTCAGGTCGGAACGGTAGAGACCTGGATCACGCAGGGCTTCGACGTGATCGCGGTGTCCAGCACGGACCCGTCCGCAATGACACCCACGATCAACAAGGCGGTCGATGATGGAATCGTGGTCGTGTCCTGGGATGTCGATGCTCCGGATTCGCAAAGGAGCATCTACGTCAACTACTGGGATCCAGTGGAAGGGCCCCGAGTGCTCTGGGACACGTTCATGGAGCTGCTCGGTGATACACGCGGTGAATACGCATTCATCACCACCGCCCTGACCTCCACGACGCACGCAGGCTGGCTCGACGCCATGGAGGAATACCAGCTAGAGGCATTCCCAGAGATGACCCTGATCGCAACTGAATCGGCCGAGGGCAATCAGACCATCGGAAACGAGAAGGCTAAGGCGATCATTCAGGCCAATCCCGACATCGTCGGCCTAGTGTCGGTCGACGCAGGCGGCACCGTAGGAATCGCGCAAGCTACCGAAGAGCTCGACCTCGTGGGCGAGGTTGTGACGACCGGCCTATCGACTCCGAGCCAGATGGTTCAATTCGTCGAGTCGGGCACGGTGCCCAAGTTCGTGCTCTGGGACCCCGCCGAGACCGGCTATCTCACCGTGGCGATCGCTTTCGAGCTCGTAAACGGGCGCGATCTCGTCGATGGTCAGGAGTTGGGGGTGGCACGAGGTGTGACTCGATCGATCCCGATCAAGGAGATCGCGGGCAAGCCGGGTTCTTACGAAGCGATTCAGGGACCGGCGCTCGTATTCGACATCAACAACGTCAACGACTTCGGATTCTGATCCGCGCGCTGAGGCCCATGACACGGCCGCCGAGCCGCATCACGCGAGCTTGACGGTTCGTGTCATGGACCGGGTGCTCTATGTAACCGGACGCTCTATGTAGTTGTGAGCGTCGTCTCAGGAATCAGCGCTCGCATGCTCACGTATCCGACGATGAATTCGTGACGACGTTCGAGGTGCTGCAACGTTCGCCCTTATCGTTACATCGGTGCCATGGCGTCGCCCGGAAGTGGGCCGTCGGGGAACAGCGCATCTTGGAAACGCCGCCTGCCGTTGAGCCAGCGATCGATATCGGTGGCTTTCAGGCGGGCGTACTTCCCGACCTCTTGGTGGGGCAATACCCAGAAACGTTCCTCGTCGATGGCGTCCAGGCACGCCTGAGCGACGTCAGCAGCTTCGAGCACTCCGTCGCCGCTCGCCAGATTGCTCTCCCAATCTTCGCTCCCATCACCGACGGCATCGGGGCTGTTGGCCAAGATGTTGGTGCGTACGGCCTGCGGGCAAAGCACAGAGACCCGAATGCCCTGGTGGTGATGGGCTATGGCCAGAAACTCTGCGAGCGACACTGCGGCACTTTTGGTCACCGAGTATGCGAGTGAGCCGATCTGGGTCAGCAGGCCGGCCGCGCTGGCCGTGTTGAGCAGATAGCCGCCTTCGTTGGCGATCATCTGCGGCAAGACGCTGACCCGACCGATGGACATGCGTTCGGACGCATAGGCAGCGAAGGGCACGATCCACCACGGCGGATCGTCCAGCACACAGGCCAGGTTCTGCGGTCTGCGGTTCACCGTCGGGGCCTTCGTCTTGCTCGACCTCTCCAATGATCTGGTCTCCGTCGATGTCGACGCCGAGAAGTTCTTCGAAGTACTACATGGTCACCGTCGGGCCACACGGATCTGGCATAGCGGTCTCCATGGAGTCTTCGGAGAGGTAGCGGCGTGCGGTGGCCTGCCAATCGTCGCGGAGGTCGGTGAGGATGGCTCTGACCAACCGGATGGCTGAGGCCTCGTTGGGGGAGATCCCCACCACGCGCGATCGGCCCCAGCGCGTGTGGTGGCCGAGCGATGATGGTTGAGTCGGTCTACCGGCGAATGTTGGAGTCAACCTCGTTGAGCCAGTTGCGCATCTCTTCGGGTATTTCGGGTGGGCGCAGTTGGCGAGCGAGGTTCTTGGTCGACACGGTCGTATGACCGGCTTGCTGCAGGGTCCTGTTCAGCGCGTTCAGTATCCTCTTGGCCGGATACTGGTGGAGGCGCCATTCGGGGTCCTCGGCTTGTGGCCTGAGTTCTCTGCTCGTATCACTGAAGGTGCGAGCCAGGTTCTTGCTGCCGGGTGGGCTGGAGAAATGGCGCTTCTCGGCGAACTGGCCCAGGATGTCGTCGGTCATGTTGTCTGTGATCGATGCCAGATGGGACGAGATGTAGGTCGGCGTTGTGTTTGACGCACGGGCTAGTGCCTCCGGGTCAAGCAGATAGTTCTCAAGCTCCTTCCGCTTCCAGATGTGGGCGTGGATGGCGATTGCTTCGAGAGTCGAGCGCACCTTGACGACTTCCTCATCGGGTCGATAGTCGCGATCGAGTAGCACAAATACCTCAACGGAGCCATCGAGGAAGTTTGAGACGAACCACTTGAAGGGTTCGACTTGGACCCAGTTGCTGAAGCCCTTGATCTCGATGACGGCGCAGTTGCGCTCGCCAGCTAGGTGATCGGCTCCGATGGTCTTCGCCAATTCTCGGATGATGGACATGTCGTCGCCTTCTACAAAGACCACGGTTCGGGCACGGAGGGCCGTTGCGAGCCGCAGGTTGAAGCTTGAGCCGATCTGGGTCGAGAGATCCTCGAGCGATGCGGGCTTGGGTCGGCGAATGGCTCTGCTGCGGGTCTTGTCGACCCACACAACCGACTCTGAAGATGCCTCCGCGAGCATCTCGGATGAGTGGGTTGCGGTGATCGTCTGTGCTGCGGTTGAGTCGAGCAGTCTCACTAGACGTCGTTGGAGGTCAGCGTGTAGATATGGGGGCTGGCGCCGTGTTCGTCGCTGCGGGGCCGGTCTCACTAGACGTCGTTGGAGGTCAGCGTGTAGATAGAGGTCGGGCTCATCGAGGATCACTACATCTGCGGGCCGAAGGCGCCAGAGATGGGTCAGGATCTGTACGAAGATCTGTACGCCGTCGCCAACCCAGAAGAGCTCCTTCGGCGTCCTGTCGCCACGCTCTTGCACGAGCACGTCAAGTTCTAAATCGGCGAGCTCTCGACGCGTCGTGACCGAGAGTTTCTCGACTTCCGGGAGCCAGAAGGTCACGAACTCGTTGAATTCGTCGAACTCCCCGTCGCGTCTGATCAAGAGAAGCTGGTTGCGAGCATGCTGGCTGGACCTTCTGCCCTGGGAATTCTGTCGAACGTACTGTGGCGGCTCTTCGGATTTCAGGGTGGAGTGAGGGTGTCGAGGAGGGCCCAGTTGGGTTTGCCGGCGTAGAGCAGGGCCCGGATGCGGTAGTTGTCGAAGTTGGTGAATCCGAAGGCGGCGCGTTTGACGCGTTTGATCAGGTTGTTGGCTGTTATCTGGGGGGCTGGACGCTGTGGTGGTTCGGAGCTTGGGTTTCATGTGGGAGACATGTCGCTGACGGGGCGGGGATGCGGCTTTGGCGCCGGTGGCCGAGGTGCTGGGCGAGGTGTTCTCGGAGTTGGTGGTTGTCGGCCTTGAGCCTGGTGATCTCGTCGAGGGCGGCCTCGAGGCGTTGTCGCAGCGATTCGGCTGATCCTCGTTCAGGTGATGGAACGGGGACAGCCTGGGCTGTGGCAACTCGGCGGAGCCGGTCGATGTCGGCTCGCAGATCGGGCTGGCGGTAGAGCCAGGACCGGGACACGCCTGCTGTGCGGGCGACGTGTGCGAACGTGATCGGTTGCGCGGTGGCGTGGAGGCGCTGTAGCGCTTCGGTGGCGCGTTGGCGGGTCTGGTCGGAGCGTTGTCGGGCGGCAGCGGCGAGGGCGGCGGTCACGGGGTGGTGTCTCCAATGTCTTCGAGCGCGGCGATGAGCCGGTCGAGGTTGTCGTGGACTTGGCGATGGTTGTCGGCGAGCCGGAACCGGCCGTCGGCTTCGGCGGTGGCGACGAGCAGCCGGGTCTCGTCGCGTTGGCGGCGGTGGATGTCGAGGAACGCCGGGGTTGTCTGGAAGTCGGGGCAGGTGAGGCAGGCGTTGGGGTGGGGGCAGTCCTGTTGTGGTGGGCGTCCGCAGTAGCCGTTGGGCAGGCTGGCCTGGACGCGGGCCATGTTGTGCTTGGTCCACTCGGCTTCGGCGGTGAGTGCGCCGGGGTCGTGGGCGATGCGTTCTCCGGCGAGGTTGACCCGCTGCTGGCAGTAGTCGTCGAAGGCTGCGCGGACGGTGGTGTCATGGAGCGCGGCGTAGCGGGCGGTCATCTGGGGGCTGGCATGGCCGAGGAGCCGCTGGATGACGTGTTGGGGGACGCCCGTGTTGATCAGCCGGGTGCCGAAGGTGTGGCGAAACTGGTGGGCGGTGACCCGCACGGGCCGCCCGGTGTCGTCGCGCAGGTCGATGTCGTGTTGCCAGCGGGCCAGACGCCCCCGCAGCGTGGCGTAGCTGAACGGCCGGGTCGCGTCGGGGTTGGATCGCGGGGCGGGGAACAGCACCGGCGAGGCGCCGGGCCAGCGGTGGAGTAGATGCGTCTGTTGGGCGCGGATGGCTTCGGCGGCGGCGGCGCTGAGGGGCACGAGCTGCTCGGCGGCCATCTTGGTGTTGAAGTAGCGAAGGCAGGGCCACCCGGCGCTGTCTTCGATGATCGGGTTGAACGGCAGCGAGCAGGCGTCGTTGGCCCGCAGGCCGGTCTCCATGATCACGATGACCAGCGCCCGGGTCGTGGCGTCGGGCAGCATTGCGAGGCGTTCGGGGTCTTCGAGCTGGGCCATGACGAACTCGGGGATGAACCGGGGCAGGGGCCGGGGTCGGCTGGGCAGGTCGTCGTGATAGATCGCTGCCGTCGCGGGCAGTCGCGGCAGCCAGCCGTGGCGTCGGCAGGCATCGAGAAAGACCCGTAGACACGTGATGTAGGTGCTGGAGGTGTGAGCAGCGAGATGTGAGGCGGCGACCCACACCAGATAGGACTCCAGCGCGTCGCGGGTGACGACAGCCTCGTCGCAGGCCCGGGGATCGCGTCGGGCGAGGAACCGGCTGAACCACAGCATCGCCCGCACATCGACATGCACGCTGCCGAAGGTCTTGCCCGACCCCAGCCGAAGCCTCGCCCAGCGCTTCACCGCGGCGCGCAGCCACGGCTGGTCGATGGTGTCAAAACGGGTCTGAGCCGGCGACCGGGTCATCTTGATCCCCAGCCGCGAGGCGACCCAGACGTCCGACGCGTACTCGGCTTCGATGTCGATGCCGCCGAGGTCGCTGAGGCACCGGTAGGCGTAGCGGATGAGCCCAATCACAGGGCTCGGGTCCCTGCGGCCCCGGGACCTCACCTCATCTAGCCAGTCCTCCAGCGGCCGGTCCAGCAGCGAGCCGGCGCCGCTGTCGGCCACCAGAGCGACCAAATGCCTCACCGTCGAGGGCGGCACCCTCACAGTGCGGTCGTCGTGGCGGCACTGCAGCACGTACGCGACCTCCAAGCGGGCCCCGACGGCCAACGCCGACAGATCGAAGCCATCCACGTTCTCTGAGCCGGCCCGGACCGCGACCGCAGCGGCGCCCGCCTTGAACTCCCCGAGGTCGGGCTTGCCGTGGCTGGCCCACCGTTGGTGGTGAGCCCCGCACAGATCCCGCGCCCAGGCGCTGCGCCCGCATCCCGCCACCCCGCAGCGGCCCCGACCGAACACCGGGTCCTCGGGCGACACCCGGATCACCTCGCCGCAGAACTCCGGGCGCACAGCCGCCACGAGCCCGCCCAAATGGTCGCCGCGGCCGCTGCGGGCGGCGACGGCGCTCAGCATGAGACGCCGTCCCAGGCGCCCGCACGCACCAGCTCGGACCGCAGGTCCTCGACATCGAGGTGCACATACGCTTCGCTGGTCGTGGTCACCGACCGGTGCGTCAACAGCTTGGACACGACCTCGATCGGCACACCGGCGCGGATCAGCTCGGTGGCGCGGCTGTGGCGCAGCGTGTGCGGGGTGAACTCGATGCCCGTGCGGGCTCGCAGCCGCCGCACCAGCTTCGCGACCGTGTCATAGCGCAGCGGCCTGCCCACCGGCGCCGACCACAGGTTCACGAACACGTAGTCAGAGTCCAGCTCGCCGTACTCGGTGTGCATGTAATCGCTGTAGAGCCGCACCAGCGGCGCCGACACCGGCACCGTCGCCGGCGACGAGCACTTGGCCCGGGCCCCATTCGCGTTGTCGGCCCGGGCCACGATGCGCACCTGCCGCCGGCGGCTCACGAAGTCCTCGTGTCGCAAACCAAGCGCCTGGCCGACCCGCATGCCCGTCTCGGCCAACAAGGCGAACAAGAACCGGTCCCGCAGCCGGGTGCACGCCGCCAAGATCACAGCGACCTCCTCGACGCCGAGCACAGCCGGCAGCCGCCGCGGCACACGCAGCCCCACCGGCCGCGTGCGAACCGGCCCGTCACTCGCGATGCCGTGCAAGAACGGCTTGTAGGAACCCCGAGACCCGCGCCGCCACGCCACCAACTCCGCCGCCACGCCCACGCCGCCGCTGCGAGCGTGGAAGTCGTAGAACCCAAACAGCGCGGCCAGGTGACGGTTCACCGTCGCCGCGCTGCGAACCGCCGCCGTGTCATCGAACACGATCACGTTGTCGGCCGGAGCCCGCAGCCATGCCACGAACCGCGAGACATCCTCGATCCCAACGCTGTCCCAGACCAGGCGACGGGCCCCGAGGAACTCAAACCAAAGCCGCAGACCGTGCGCGTAGGCCCTCACCGTGTTCGGTGAACGCTCGATGCCTGCCAGGTGCGCCAGGTAGCGCTCCACCGGCTCCACCAGAGCCCATTCGTCGTCGACGACCGTCCAAGACTCGGCGCCGGTCACCGGCATCACCACACGCTGAACCCTCACAGGCCACCTCCACCGCATCTCGACCGGCGACCGCAGGCCGAAGGAAGCGCTGTCTAGCTCACGCCGCCAGCAACATCGCGGACTCCAACGACACGATCCAGAGAACGCGTCCACCACCGCCCGCCACATGCCCATCAGCGACATCGACGACACCCCCCGACACGCTCCAGAGAATGGTGGCCTCGGTGGCTGCGTTGGTGACCCTGGCGGCGTGCCAGTTGGCGATCTGGTGTCTCCAGTTCGAGATGGTGCGTCCCAGCCTGTTGATCTCGGGGGGCATGGCGGGGTCTTGGAGGTCTTGGGCGAGTTGGTTGACGGTGGCGGCGCCCAGGTCGGCGTCATCGATGTCATAGATGCCGCGCAGGGTCTCTTTGGCGTGCCATGCGTCTTTGACCTCGCCGTAGGGGTCTCCGGCTGCGAGCAGGCCGCGCAGGCGGGTGTCGCCTGATTCGGTGACGCGTTCGTGCGCGGCGACGAGCAGCTTGCGGGCGCGGTACAGCGGGTCGTGCTTGTGACCGCGATGGCCCAGGGTCTGGTTCTGGACTCGGCGGCGGACCTCGTCGAGGGCGTCGTTGCCCAATCTCACGACGTGGAACGGGTCCGCGACCTGCTTCGCGGCGGGCAGCGCGGTGTCGAACGCGGCCCGATACGGGCCCGAGAGGTCCAACACCGCCCAGCGCACCGCTGCCAGCCAGCTCTGTGGTCGCCGCAGCAGCCAGCGCGCAGGCCCATCAGCGGTGCGGCCTGGGACCACGTCGAGAAGCTGGCCCCGCGCGACGTCGACGATGCTGGTGCTCCAGGCCCGCTGAGCGAAGCGGCCCCGGCGACAGAACAGGGTCTCATCGAGGCCCAGCGCCACCACCGCGGCGATCCTGTCGGCATCCGCGTCCAATAGGGCCTGACCCCAGCGCCTCACCGACGCGTTGACGGTGTGCCAGTCACAGCCCAGCACCGCCGCGGTGTCCGCTATCGCTTCGCCACGACCGGCGCGGCGAGTCGCCCAACGGCCAGCGCGGGCAGTCAACAGCGCCCGCTGCGGCGCGATGGCAGGGTCCTGCTCACTGAACGAGCCCGCCGCGCACCCCGAGCGCGGGCATCGCCAGCGGCGCTTGTGCCACACCAGCCGCACCGGCCGCCCGAACGCCGGCAGGTCTACCATTTCGACGCCGCGTTCGCCCTTGGACCACACCGGCCCGCCACAGCCCCCACAGCACGGCCGACGCTGTCGACACCGGATGTGCACCCGCAACGGCCCTCCAGCGGCATCATCGACGCCGAGCACCTCCACGTCGCCTAGTCCCACCAGCAACTCGCAGACGCGCGTAGGGTCACACTCCACAGGGATCCTCCCGATTCGGCTGTCCAAGCAGCGCCGATTCTGGGGGATCCCTCGCGTTCAGCCGCGGACCCTCACACCCCCTACTGCCCCCTCATTTCCGAAGAGCCACTTTGGTTTCGTATCGGATGAGGTCCGGGCGGCGTCGGGGCCATTTGCATGCCCGATGCAGAGGCACTGGGAGCACAAGGATCCCGAGTTAGTGGCCGATTGTGTGCAGGAATCGGTTTGCGTCGCGTTCCGAAACGAGACGAACGGAGGAATCACTTGTGTCGCAACTGGTTCCTAGGCGACGAGCCCATCCACCGACGACGCTCAATCGCATCTTGGGCCCAGTCATTGTGGCGGGAGGAGGCCCTCCACGATTGCCCATCGGATGAGTGGGCGACGGCCATCCCATAGGGTGCCCTTCGCCCGTCGGTGGCTGAGTGTCGAGGAGACGAAGTGTGGACTGCAACAGGGAGCGGATCCGGCCGGAGGGCAACCCGGATCGTGCTCAGGGAAGTCGGGCACTGGCACAGCTCAACTCGCCGACCTCAGCCAAACGATGGTAAGCCGGGTCGTCTGTCATTCCTAGTCGCCCCAATTCCTAGCTGATTGCCCTGACCTCGCTCTTGAGGCGCTTCACAGCTACAGGGGAGACGCCCAGATTGTGAACGAGCGTGGCCGCCGCGCCGCCGCCATAGAGTGCAACTGCGAGGGCTACGACGCACGATGGAGCGCTGCTGGCGTCGAGTGGGATTGCTGGCGTACTGCTTGGCAGCCACGCAGGGGTGGATGGGTGCTGTTGTCCTCCGTTCTGCTCGAAACTCGACGCGAGTTGCACGTGCCAGTAGTCGTGCCTTCCGCCCTCGCCCTCCGGAGACTCGAAGCGAAATCCAACGGATCTCAGTGGCTCATTCCGTTCTTCTTCTACAAAGACCAGCAGCAAGAGTCGAAATACTTCGAGAGTCTCGTTAGCTACAACCGAGAGATAGGGCAAGATGGGGTTTCCCTTAACAGCAGGCTTGAGTGGGATGAATGTGCTGGCGTTGTTCTCCTCAAAGAGATTCACGGGTGACTTTCCGAATCTATCTTGGAGCTTTTGTCTCTTGGCGTCGTAGGGAATGGGAGTCCAGCCGTCCTTCTCCAAACGGGCTCGGAGCCGGGTGCGGACGGTTAACTCCTTTTGTGTCCCGTCCTTCTCGCCGTCTTCGGCAAGTTTGAGTAGGAGTTGCCCGATCAGGTGTCCATCGGACGACATCGACTATTCGGCCAACAGGGTTCTCGGAGACCGTACGACGCGAGTGGGATCACACGGTTCCCATTCCACGCCGTTAGCCTCAGCGCGTTCTCTCTCATCCCGAAGCAGGCTCGTGACTGGTGGCTCTTCGGTTGCAAGCACGAATCTGACGTCCTGCATGGACGGAACTTGGGATGCGAATGCTAGGGCCGCGTCTCTCTCGATGAATCGAGAGAGATCCTCAAGGAACACCACTGGCGGAGGGTCGTGCCCCCAAGGGTCACTCACCTCCGGGATGCCTGGGTTCTTGCTGACACTTGACCACGACCAGAGGGCACGGTCGCTCCAGGGACCCAAGTCAATCATCGAGTCGGAAACGCGTGTGAAGTCGAGGCCGATCTCGGTGAGTTCAGACGTGAGCTTGGCCGTCCTATTCCAGCCTGCAATGTCATTCTCTCTCGTTACCAGGCTTGAGAAACGCGAAACGAGATGAGGCGCATCGATGAAGGGCTCTTGTGCAGGAAGCACAAGACTCTTCAGCCATCGGCTGATGCGGGCCGCACCCACTCGAGGAATCTGCGAGTCATCGAGAGAGTCCTTTGGCCGTATCCCTAAGGTACTCCCAGACGTGACAGCCTCACGAAACGTAACTGCTTGCAGTTTCTCCAGAGAGCCCTTGTTCACGAGGGCCTCAACCGCTCGCTGTGAGAGCCAATCGCCAAGGTCGTTGAGTTTGAGAGTCTCAAGCACCGGCTCGTCTAGGCGCTCTCTGACAATCTCAACCCGAGCATGGAAGGATGCGACCTCGCGCGGCAAGATGGGCCATGCCCAAGGCCGGTACCCGATGAAGTTGTCGCTCCACAAACCAGGGTTACCGAGGTGCGTCGACGATATTCGTAGATCCGCAAAGTGGTCTATAGGTGTTTCCAAGCGAAGTTCGAAGGTGGGACTCCCGACGACTTCCCCTTCATTCATGACCACAATCAGCCCACACGGTGAGTAGCAGCGGACTAGGAGACTGTTGAGTAATTCGGTCCGGGGTGCTCGCGTTTGTGGTGGTGGGGTGGGAGAATGGGGGTCATGCAGGGAACTGAGGGACCGGATCGGGTGCTGTTGGACGCGTTGGGCCTGTGTGGGGGTCTGGTGCGTGAGGGGTCGCTGTATCGGTTCTTGGCCGAGAACCGGCTGCGGCTGTTCCCTGATGAGATGTTCGCGGATCTCTTCGGGCCTCGGGGCCGGCCGTCGGTGCCGGGTTCGGTGGTGGCGACGGTGATGGTCCTGCAGGCCTTGGAGGGGTGCTCTGACCGTGAGGCGGCCGAGCGGCTGCGGTGTGATCTGCGCTGGAAGGCCGCGGCGGGTCTGGCCGTGGACGATGAGGGGTTCCACTACAGCGTGCTGGCGCTGTGGCGCCAGCGGCTGCGCGCGAGCGGGCGCCCGGAGCGGGTCTTCGACGCGGTGCGCGAGCTGGCCGCGGCCTGCGGGGCGCTGTCGAAGAGCCGCCGCCGGGCGCTTGACTCCACGGTGCTGTTTGACGCGGTGGCGACCCAGGACACCTACACGATGATCGCGGCTGCGATCAGGCGCTGCCGCCGACTCATCGGCGAGGCCGCTGATCTGGAGCTGATGCGCGACTACCGCGTTGGGGCCAAGCCGTCGTGTGTGTGGTCTGATCGCGATGAGCGGGCCTGGCTCGTCGACGAGTTGGTCACCGACGCCCAGGCGGTTCTCAAAGCAGTGGAGGGCCTCGAGCTCACAGGCGAACAAGCCGACGCGGCGGCGCTCTTGGCCGCGGTGGCCGGCCAAGACGTCGAGCCGGACCCGAAGGTGCCGGGACGCTGGCGCATCGCGCGCCGCGTCGCTGAGGGCCGCATCATCTCAACAGCAGACCCCGAGGCCCGCCACGCCCGCAAGACCCGCTCTGTGCGCCGCGACGGCTACAAGGCCCACATCGTCGCAGAGCCCGAAACCGGCATCATCACCGCCGCAGAACTCACCCCAGCAGACGCCTCAGACGCCAAAGTCGGCGCCCGGCTCCTCACCACCGACACCACCGCCACCACCGCCACCGACGACACCGCCACCGACGACACCGACGACGACACCGACACCGACGACGACACCGACACCACCGACACCGACACCGACGACACCGACACCACCGACACCGACGACGGCGCCGAGCCTGGGGGCAGGCTGGTGCTGGCGGACTCCGCGTACGCGTCGGGCGAGGCGCTCGAGGCCTTCACCGGCGCCGGATGGGACACCGCGATCAAGCCCATCGAACCCACCGCGCGCATCGCCGGGGGCTTGACCCGAGACGACTTCGACATCGACGCCGGCGCACAGACCGTGACCTGCCCCGCAGGACACACCAGGCCCGTCACCTCGGGCGCGGCGCGCTTCGGCAAGCTGTGCGCGGCGTGCCCGCTGCGGGCGCGCTGCACCACCTCTGAGCGGGGTCGCAGCGTCACCGTCGACGCCCACCACGCCCACCGCGAGGCCAACAGGGGCCGCTGGAGGCGCGCCGGCACCCAGGCCGCGTACCGCCGGCACCGGCCCATGGCCGAGCGAAGCATCGCCTGGCTCACCCGAGGCAAAGCCAGACGCGTCCCCTACCGCGGCGTCGCCGCCAACAACCTCTGGCTCACCACCAGAGCCGCCGCAGTCAACCTCGCGCGTCTCACCAACCTCGGCCTCACCCACAACGGAACCGGATTCGCCCTGCCAACCCCCGCCTGACACCCCCACCGGAGCCCGACTCGCCCCGCCAACCCCCGCCTGACACCCCCACCGCAACCCGACCCTGCCCAACGCGCACACCCCGCACCAAAAGGAACCCGGCAGCCAACACCGCGCAGCCACACGACCGCCACACCGCGGCCGGCAACCCCACTTGCTCAACAGTCTCCTAGGTAGGCAAGTTCCTGTCCCGTGGTGTAGCTGTTCGTAGCCACGTCGAGCAAGTCGTAGTCGAGAAAGACGATGTCGGCTTCGTCGAAGAAGATGGAGCGATCATCCATCGAAGGCGTGCCCGGCTCTCGTAGGGTTCGTTGCCTCCGGGTGAGCACCTCCAGCGCGGTGCTCAGTTCAGCTGGCGACGGTGCCTTTACCTCGGCGTCTTCTCCGAGGAGGTCTCTAATGACGCTTGCCCACTCGGAAGCTGCGTCGATGTCGTCGTCGCAGACGACGATCTTGAGTTTCTCCTGGCTCACAAACTCTCCTTCCATTGCAGTTTCACGGCAGTGGCAAACGGTGGGTCGGGTTCGGCGAACCGAACATCCGCGTTGGCGTCGTTGGCAATCATCCTGACGATCGTGAGGCCTAGCCCTGTCCCGCCTGCAGCGAGGGCACGACGCGATGCAGGAATCTCAAGATGCCTCGTGAAGGGTTCGAACAGGGACTCAGCCTTTGCAAAATCGACGCCGACTCCCGTGTCCTGAATGCGGACGACGCTTCGGTTACCATGAGCGGAATAGTCCACCGCGATGCGCCCCGGTTCGCCCTTTGCGATGATGGCATTTGCGGCGTTCACGAAGAGATTCTGAAAGAGTGCAATCCAGCCGGCGTACATGCCCCGAGGGAGACGAGCCACGTCAGGAATGGCTGAGAACTCCAACGGGATGCCGCGTGTCAGATAGCGGGCTCCCTCACCGGCATCGCGCAAGACACTCACAAGCTTGTACCGCGACGTTTCGCCGTGTGGTTCCGCCTCCGAGAGGTGCCTCACCAGTGAACGGATTCCACGCGCACGGATGACCCACTGGTCGATGTCGGCGGCGATCTGTTCTAGCTCGGCCGAGGCTTGCGGAGACTCTGTTGCTATTCGGCGGAGCCTCTTGGCAATACGCTCCACCCCGGCAATCTGTTTCGATACCTCATGGTCATATACAAGCGTCACGCTCCCGGCGGACGCGAAGGCTGCAAGCTGACTAGCAAGATCCTGCTGCAGTTGCGCTTGCCGCCGCGCATCCTGGACCGCGCCACCAATGGCCACCTCTAGTTCTGAGTAGGCCTCCGGCGGTATTTCAGCTTCGTAGTGCGCCAAAATCTCAAGTGCCGAATCGACGGCTTCGCTTGGCGACTGGACATCCCGTAATCGCGATATGTCTTCGAAGCGATGCCTTGCCTGCTCGGTTGCGTAGTGCTCAAGTGCCCGGACGACGACGTATCGCAGTTGCTCGAACGCTCGGTTCCGCACGAGGCGATCACGCGAGACCTGCAGTTGGAGGTGGTCCGAGTATTCAGCGGCACCGACAGACGGATCCGAGCGGCGCGCGGCCCTTCTTTCTCTGGACGTGTCAACGTGCACAGCGCCGAAGACCCGAGAGTTGGTCGGTAGATACGTCGCAGCCGCGCTCACACGCAGCGCGGGGGGAAGCCACCTAGTAGTGTCGAGACGATGTGAGTGAGCAATCTCCAGTCCCAGCCAGTCGGCCTCCGGGCCGGAGAATGGAATGCGAAAGCCCCCGTCATACACGTGGACTCCCCCATGTTCTTGGAGGTAGTCGCGAGCTTCCTTAACCTTGATGCCGAAGCGCTGTTTGTTTCTCAGGTCGAAGATACGGATCTCGAACTGGCAACCGTCTATGAGAGACTCGCTTCCCAAGTCAATACCCGTCTCGCCGGAGAGTCGGCTCGCCTCTTCGGTGCTGGGAGGCAGGTCGTACTCCTCTCTGGATGTCCGACTGCCCTGGAACTCGATCACAAGACGGGTCAAACTGCGTCGAGGTTCTTCGCCAACAGTCGTCACCACGCCCTGAATTCGAGCCATCCAGAGGTCAAGAACACGTCGAAGCTGAGTCTCGAAGGCCTCTTGGGCTGGTCGGTCGGCTTCCAAGCGCACGTCGAACGAATCCTCGGGCTTGGCTTGTCGGACCAATGCGTCTGAGAAGGGTGGCCGAAGAAACCAGATCTCGCGTGCGAGCTTCTCGAAGTCAGTGCGCTCCCATGTCTGATTCAGGCCTTCAATCGAGATGGTGGTTCCCGAAGGCGACCCGCCGGGATAGCTAGCTGTGGGTGCCCCCATCTCGTAGAGCGCGGTTGCACTTGTCAGATCGCCGGCCTGAACCGCGTCCCTCCAGTCGACCGTTGCGGTGAGTTGCTCCAGAGGCTTGCTCGCCGAAGTAGTGCGCATCTCAAGTCGATTCCCAAGGAACTGGACTGCAAGACGCCCTACGCCCTTCGACCCCGTGAGGGGGCGTCGCAGGCCGCGAGAGAACTCCTCTCCGGCCTTGTGCTGCGAGCCGACGCGCATCCAGCGGTCCCGGAATTCCCCGTAGTCCATACCGTGACCGTCGTCTAAGACGTCGATCCGGTCCTCCTCGAACTTGATGTCGACATGGCTCGCGTCGGCGTCGTAACTGTTCTTTATGAGCTCTGCCAAGGCGATGTACGGAGCTCCTACTAACCTCTCACCGAGCTCCTGGAGCAGCGCCGAGTCGACACTGAAGCGCTCGCGATACTTACTAGCCACGGTCATCACCTCGTGCCGCTCCGCCTCTTCGCAACGGCGGTAGTTCCAGCATCGCGAGTCGACTCGGCAAACGCGCGGTCCGTGAGCCGGGGTTCCCACCCACGAGCGTTCCCGATTCCTGTGACAAGATAGCGAATCCTATCCAGACGAGACACATGCCAAGGGCTCAGATCAGCCTCGGCAAGGACGTCGAAGTTCCGATCTCGCGATAGATGTCTAGAACTTGCTCCACCACCTGGATACCGGGACCGCGAACCAGGACGCCGAGTTCGAGATTGTGTCCGGCGAGGCCCGCTCGTGTGATGTTCGCGCTGCCGATGTAGGCGACCGACGCGTCGGCCGTCAGGACCTTCAGGTGTGCCCACGGTGCATCAGAACGGAATCGCGACATCCGGAGATGATCGATGGATCCGTCACGGATGATCGCTTTCTCAAGATCGTCAAGTGCGTCGTTGGCATCAGGGGAGCGAGTAGGCAGCAAGATCTCAAGTATCACCCCTCGCGCAGTTGCCGTCGCAAGGGGTTCGCAGAGAAACGATAGCCCTGGGCGGTTGATGAACGGGGTGGCGAGCCTCAGAGTTGTTGTGGCCTCAACGACGAGTTGGACCATGGTCTCGCCGGTTGTTCGGTTGAGGCCAGAGGGCAGGTCCGTTCCCGCGGGCAGGGACGCGACCAGGTCCCATGGTTCTTGCGCAGTTACGGATCTTCGTCCGAGGACCCATGCCGCTCCCTGTTGACACGCGGTGACGACTCGGTCCGGGTCGTCGCCGAGGCGGGCACACAGAACCTCTACTAGTTCGGGGGCTAAGCCGGCTTGAGCAGCTGCGCCGGGATCGGGTCGGGGCGCGAGTAGCAGGCCGGTTAGTTGGTCCGCAGCGTCGCGGGGGTCGGGTGCGGCGTCGAGGACTCCGCCGACTAGCTCGGCGTCGTCCATATCAGGTGTGCTCCTTGAGGAATCCCTGTGGCCCGAAGATTTCTGAGCGGTCAAGAAAGCGGTTGAACCAGCGGCAGGACGGTTCGCCGAGGTGGAGGCAAGCCATGCATGCGCCGCCGCCGCTTCTGCACCCCGGATCGAGTGCGCATCGCGACTCGCCCTCGACTAGGTCTTGGAGGAACCGATGCAGGTTTGTCTCGAAGACTGCTTGAAGGCCGCCGAGCACGAAGTTGCCGCGCGATGCTGCGTAGATGACGAAGGCGAGATGGTGGGGGAGGAGGTACTCAGCTAGTCCATCTCGTTCGATTCCGGCGAATGATGCCAAGCGGCGGACGGTTCGGTGTGCATAGGAGTGGACGAGCGTTAGCAGATCACCGCCGAGCGCTTGGGGGTCCTCCTGGGCGGGATGGGGGATTCCGATGCGCTCGAGCAGCGCCAGTCGCGCGCCCTGCTGGTCGTCTACCTCTGGCAGTCGGTGCCCTGCTTGCTTGAGGTGTTGGTAGACGTGCAGGGGGTCAAGACGGAAGAGCAGTGCCTCTGTGCGCGTCAGCGATCCGTAGGCGCGGAGTCCGCCGCGCTCACGGAACGGGACAAGCCGCGCCGCGCCCGGCGCTAGATCACCACGGGTGTAGGCGAAGGCGAGGGTCGCGACGGGGAAGTTGTCGAGCAACTCCACGTCCGCAAGGTGTGCACGGCGCATTGCGTCGTGGTAGGCCCCCTCATACAGGGTGCGCAGCGGCGGTGTCGTCCCGTCCACCATGTCGCTGACGCGTGTGCGGCCGCCACGCACTGCTGAGGCGAGACTCAAGGCCTCCTCGTGCGCCTTCTCGCGAACGGAGTCGGGGAGTCCCATGTCGGCGGTGCCGTCTCCGGCTTCTGCCTCGCCCTTGTCGACCGCGGTTTGAGCGAGGTCGCGTGCGGCTGGGTCGGACAGGCCTGACCGTCGAAGGGTGTCCATGAGGCCCGCGAACGTCTGTCTTCCTGACGCCGGGTCGTCGGCATCCATCCCGTTGAGTATCCACTCAAGGGCTCGCGCTCCTCCTCCAGCGGCGCGCAGATGGGCGGCATCGGAAGGATCGGGCGGGTTGACGAGCACTGCGAAGCGGGGAGAGAAGACAACCGCTGCCCGATGCACCGTCAGGTTCTTCCCGCCGTTGCCGCAGGAGCATGGCTGGAACGGGAATCCTCCCGATGTCAAGCTTGTCCGGCATTGAGGGCAGAAGAAGCGAAGCTCTCGTGCAGTCGCTGTGCCGGGCAGCCGGACGGCGACAGCGTTGTGCGTGCGGCAGCGCGGCAGCATCGGAGCCCCCGATGCGCCGCAGTCGTGATAGGTGACGAACTGCATCTGGGCTCGAGAGCGTCCATCGCAGGAGCATCGCTCTTCGCGCTTGGAGGCGATGCTTCCACACTTCTTGCAGCGCCACTGCTGGGGGAACGGCTCCACGAGGACACCGCGGTCCATGTTGAGGCTGACGACCTCCACGGTCGCACGGGCATGCAGATTGCGTCCTAGCTCATCGTCCTGCCCCGTCGCTATCCACGGCGCGATGGCGTGCAGTAGAGCGGCGCGCACCGCATCTTGGTCGAGTGGAATAGGCACCGGGTCGAGCCAGCGCATGACCCTCCAGATGCGGCCTTCGAGATCAGCGGTCTGACCGGGAAGCATGCCGAAGAGGACCTGCGAGGCTCCGCGCTCGACTCTCACTACCTGCTTCCCCTTGTGATCACCGGTGCTTGCTCTTCGACGTCTCGCAGCGAGCGCATCGGCGTGCCGGTTGAGAACAACTCGCTGACCCAAGTTGCGGTGCTGGCCGGGTCGTTGAGCGCCCGGTAGAACTCTCGCAGATACGCGGTGATGTCGTTGCGCAGATTCTCGTCGAGCGGTCCGTCGAAGCCGAGCATATCGATCAAGGCCTCAAGCTCTCTGGATTCGTGCACTGGCAGCTTCGCGAAGGCGCGCTTGACCGTCGCGGGCGTCGTCAGTTGGGTCAGTTCAGCTGCGAGTGCGGCTGGTTCGTGGATGCCGTATAAGCGGGCCTGAACTAGACCCGCGAAGGTCAACTCGAGGACGCGGCGGCTCTTTGCGGTGATGGGCACGGGGTCGATGAGGCGATCGGCGTGGGCGACGAAGGACGGGAAGGTTCGGTACACGGCCGCATCGCGCTCTCGCCCGATCTTGTGCAGCACGATGACAAGGCCCGGGTGGGATCGCCCGACCCGCGAGGTCGTCTGGATGAACTCCGCGGTCGCGAGGGGCAGACCGAGCATGACGAGCACGTTGAGGCGGGTCACGTCGACGCCGTGCGACAGCATCGAGGAGGCCGCGACGAGATGGATGCGCTCGTAGAAGTCCTGCTCGGGGTCGACTAGGCGAGCCAGGGTCGTGCGTACCTCGTCCAGCGGGGTGCGGCCAGTGAGGGTCGCGGCGTTGACCGGCTGGTCCAGCTGGATCTGTGAGTCGAAGGACCTTGCGACGGCTTCGACGTCCTTGAGGTTGGAGCCGTAGACGACATCGACGCCGTAGTTGAGCACCAGTTCGGGGAGGGCTGCGACGTCGATGCCAATGTCGTCTGCCACTGTCGCGGGGTCTTCGACAGCTCGCCGGATCACGCGTTGGAGCGACTCGGTCAACTGGTCGGTGGCGTATTCCAGAGTCACACCACGTGGCGCTAGTCCCGCGAACCGGCGGGCCAGAGCCTCCGTGTCTTGTGACCAGAAGGACCTGCCCGCCTGCGGTCCGGGACGGGGGAATGTTCGGCCCTCGCGTTGGTAGAGGGCGGCGACCTGCTCGTCGTGTCCTGCCAGTGTCGCCGACGACGCGATGATCTTTGGCGCCGAGCCGTAGTGGTACTGCAAAGTGTCGAGGAGTGCTTCGTAGTGGGAGTCGACGGCGCCGAGGCTGTCACGCAAGAGGTGGAGTTCGTCTTGCATGCGGATCGTGGGCGCGTACAGGTGGGAGTCCTGGTTAAGGGGCGCCGACTCCGCTCGGCAGCCGGGGAAGAGGCAGCCTCCGGGCGACGCGTGGCGGGGGGCGTAGGTGAAGCCGTGCCTTCGGACCGAGCAGCGACCAGAGGGCGTGCCGTAGAGGCCGCGCATCGCTGCCTGCATTGAGACGCTTGCAGCCTTGTCGATGGTCCCGAGGACGACGGTCGGCAGTGAGCGATAGATCTCATCGTCGACGATGCGGAACGGGAGCTGAACCCCTTCCTGCGGGCAGTTCTGATCAGTGCAGACGTGATCTAGAGCCCAGCGCTCCTGGTCAAAACGCATCTGGAGATCATCGTTGCCGCAGAAGGGGCAGCGCAGCAGCACTTTGTAGCGCTCCGGCATGTGGGGATCGCTGGGGTCGGGGTCGCCTGGGCGTTGGTCCGTCCCTCGCCTGATCTTGTTGGGCGTACCGGCGGACCCCACGAGGAATCCCAGGGAGAACTCGCGTCCAGGGATCTCCTCATCGCGGCGTGTGAGCTCCGCGGCGGCGAGGACATCGGCGAAGCGCTGGGTCTGTTGCAGCGAGAGCATGCGGAGCGGGAACCGCCCCCAGGACGTGACGCCCTCTCGCTTGCCCCGCAGCCGATCGAAGAAGGCGGCTGTGAGGACGTACAGCAGATAGGTCTCGGTCTTTCCGCCTCCGGTTGCGAACCACAAGGTGTCGACGATGCCGCGATCTCCGTCAGAGGTGTCATCGAGCAGGGATGCGACGTTGGCGAGCAGGAAGCCGAGTTGGAACGGCCGCCATTGAGCGTGCGACATGAGGGGTGACCGAGCGAAGGCTCTGTTGGCCAGCTTGAAACTGCGGCGAAGGCTCTCGTTGGCCTCTAGAAGGTTCAATCCGCGTTGAAGCCGCGCAAGTTCCTCGTAGAACTTCGCTGCCTCGGCGCAAGCCTCGCTCCGCATGCCGTCGTCCCAGTCCTCCTCGTCGCCGCGGCGAGTGAGGACTACCGGTGCCCAGTGATCAGCCCCCCACCTCTCGCAAGCGGTGACAAGGTCGCGAAGAGTGGGGATGGGGTCTGCCGCGAGGTTGGTGAAGGTGATGTCGGGAGGAGGACCGAGGTCGTCGTCCCAGTATGTGGGCCTGGGTTGGTCGCATACGGCGACATCAGTGGTGCAGAAGGTCGTCTCGTTGACCTGCTCGACGCTGCCGTTCACTCCGTAGGCGCTGACCCTGCGGTCGTAGCGGAACGAGTCCGGAAGGTTGTCAAGCGTGAAGGGCAGCGTCTCGCCGGCGTCGACGACGAGGCTTGCCTCGTAGACGTTCGTGTCCCATCGCGGTAGCTCCTCCGGGGAGAGGTTCACCAGCGTGACGACGAGTTCGTGGCCGTCCTTGCCGGTCTCAAGTTCGGCGTGGAATTCACAGATAATGCCGTCGGCGCCGACAGCTCCTAGCGCGTCAGCGAAGTCGTCGCGACCTGCGGACTCGATGGCGCCTGTGGAGCGGGGCGTTGGGAGATCGGCCGCCACCTCGATGGGGCCGCGCTTGCGCCGCTTCGGCGAGTCTGCTTCGCCGTTGCTGTCGATCTCATGCCAAACGACGAAGCGGGCAGTGCATCGCACTGTGCGGCCGTCGAACTCGCTCAGACGCAGGCGCAATCCAGTCTCGCATGGCTCAAGGCGTTCGCTGCGTTCCCCGAGGCGGCTCTGTTGTACGACGATTTCGGGAGCGAGGCGACCCAGCCACAGCCTTCCAGCCGGCGCCACTGCCAGCTCGTGCACGCGGTCGCCGCGTGCGTCAGCGACGACCTCCTCGAGCATCCAAGCGACGAAGGCCTCCGCATCGGCGGAACGGAGTGGGGCCACCGTTAACTCGCCGAATCGCCGATGAGCGCGAGCGGCGCTACAGACTCGCGCGCCGTCAAATCAACCAGTCGGGTCTCTTCGACAGCACAGTCGGGAAGCGCGCCGAGCAGCGGCGCCAGCAGATGCACGACGAAAAGAGGCGGCACTGCGTTGCCGATCACTCTTGCCCAAACGCCTCGACCCTTGCGAGTGTCGAGGTCGAAGAAATCAGGCAGCGTCTGCAGGCGTGCAGCCTCATGGGGCGTAAGCGTGCGAGGGTGCTCCGGATGCACGAACCTGCCCTGGCCCATGCACCCGAACCCGGTCGTGATCGTCTGTGCGGGCGCATCCCACGCCAGCCGCCCGTACATCGAGTTGTAGCTGTGCGAGCCGTGATGGCACTCGGGGCGCCTCTCGTTCGGAAGGTCGTACTTGTCCTGACCGATGAGCCACTGCATCCGCTTAAGGTTGACGGGCGTCGATCTTGAGGCAGAGTCGGGCCCCGTCTTCGCTGTCTGATCGACGAGATCCTCGATTGCCCAACGCACGGACCGTTCGGCGTGGTCATCACACGCCGAACCTAAGCATCCCATGACGGACGGGTCGATTCGGTCTTCGATCGCCGCCAGAAGGATGTGGCGTCGGCGCCTCTGAGGCACACCGAACTTCACAAGGTGAAGCACGTCGCTAGCGACCGAGTACCCGGCGGCCTTGAGGGCTTGAGTCGAGCGGTCCACGACACCGCCCCTGTCATGTCGCACTGTGGGGACGTTCTCGATGACTACGAGAACTGGCCGGAACACCTCTGCGGCGCGCACCGCCCGCAAGTACAGAGCGTTGCGGGGGTCCTGTCGCCGGGTGCGGTTGTTGAGGTCCGAATGCCCCTGACATGGTGGCCCAGCCACAAGAACGTCGACCTCACCTACCGCACGGGCAATGCTCCTCTCCGACGCTGTGCCCGGGGTTCCCAACTCACCGTCGAACAATGCCTCGACGCTGGCGCGCACCAGGTTCGCATGCGGGAAGTTGAGCCCGTAGACATCTGCAGCATGACCGTCGTTCTCGATTGCGAGAGCGACCTCCGTTCCACGTCCCAGCCGATGCGCTGCTTCCGCGACCCCAACCGTGAGACCACCGCCGCCAGCAAAGAGGTCAACTAGCTGGAATGGACTTGGCGAGCCCTCATAGTCGGGGCGATTCTTCGAAACCAGGAATTCGCGATCGACATCGCACCGATCACAGGACCTCGGATGCTCGGCCGCAGCGCTTCGTGGCTGTCCCCGGTGGGAGTTGCGGGAGACGGCGGACACGTCAGACGCTCGTTCGCGCAGGTTGGCCGGAGAGATCACTCGGGTGTTGTCCGGCCAACTCGCTAGTCAGCGGAGCAGCGGCTCGTACGATTGCGGAGCAGGTAGGCATCAATATCGGCTGCGCTCAGTCTCACCGCGCCCGTAAGTCGGCGCACACAGACGCATTTGCATCGGAATCCACCTTGTCACGCTACCCGCGCCGACGCCCATGGTCGGCGGGCTCCGGGACCCGCTGCATCATTGTGAGTGCCGGATGGCTGCATGCTGTTCCAGGTGACGTCGCCGGTGGCGGCGCAGATCCGTAGCGGTGCTTCGCTAGTGACTGCTGGCTCGTTAGGAGCCGGAATCGCCCGAGTTGAGGCAGCGAGTCGACGGGAAGCTGCCGTACGTCGCGACCGACCTTGTTGGGCGCCAGGTCTTCCGAGTGGTCCTTCGTCGACGCCGGGCCCGCGACGCCCCTTGCCTTGGTGGTGTTCGTGGCTTCGGCGTCGACCAGATGGGTAGGATCGTGGTGTGGTGACGCTGAGGTCCGATGGCCGGGTGACGATTCCCAAGAACATCAGACGCCAGGCGCGCCTTAGCGAGGGCGACGAGTTGGATGCCGAGATGACCAGCGACGGCATTCTTCTTCGTCCGTGCTCTCAACGAGACCAGGACCAGTCGTGGTACTGGACCGACGAGTGGCAGGCTGGCGAGCAGCAGATCGTAGAGGACCGAGCCGCGGGCAAACGCGGCCCGGTGTTCGCCTCCGGGGATGAGTTCCTGGCTGCGCTGCGTGAGGCGGCCGTTGCCGACTACTGGGATGTGCGGCGCTCGCAGGCGGACGAGTCACAGGGCGTTGCCTGTGGATAACTGCCGATTCACAGATGCGGGCAACGTGATGAGCTTGATCTTTCGGACACTGACCTGAGGCGCTGAGTTCGGGTCCATGGCTAGCTCCTTCGAGGCCTTCGTGGCTGAGCGATTCCCCCAGAGTCGAGTCGTTCCGCTCAGTAGAACGAACAACGACGTCTACCGCGTCACCGACAGTGATGGCTTAGTTGTTGTGAAGCTGGTCACCGACGGCGACATCCCACTCGACTATCTCGTCGAGGTGAATCGGGTCGTCGCCCGGCGACTCCCGACGCAAGCGGTGCGCGAGATCCACGAGGCCTGCGATGCGGAGCCGTTCGCTGTGGTCGTCGCCGAGTACATCGACGGTGTCGATCTGGCCGCGGTGCTGGGTGGCGATGCTGCGTGCTCATTTGATCGAGCGGCCATTGCCTCGTTCCTGGCCGACTTCCTCGAGGTCATGCTGGACGTGCCGCCGCTGCGTCCCGGATTCGGGCTCTACAAGCGCAAGGCGCAGACATTCGCGACCCAACGGGAGTTCATCGAGCACTACGCCCGCCGCTACTGGAACCGATCACGGCCATTCTTCGACGATCGTGTCCAGCGCACGGTCGCCCGGTGGATCGACGGCGGGTTCGCCGCTGCGACGGTCGACGATCAGGCCTTCGGTGTGGTGGCAATCGATGCGAACCTGAAGAACTTCATCGTGACCACCGACGGATCCTTCGTGGTTCTGAACGTCCCGATCGCCGGTCTGTCCTCGATCGCGCACGCCGTTGGTGCGCTCAGCGTCAATCTTCGCCATCACCCCGAGCGAGACCTGTTCTTCAACGAGGTCGCCCGCCGCATACCCGAGGCTCGACTCGATCTCGTTCCTCACTACGAGCTGTGGAACATGCTCGGCATTCTCTCCTTCTACGCAGACCGCCATCCGGACCGTCCCAAGAGCTGGCGGAACTTCGGGTCGCCTCGGCCGCTCCGCGACGACTTCGAAGCCCATCTCGAGCAGCATTTCCACTGAGGAGGGAACCGTGATCTGTCGCATGTCGGCCGACCCGAGCGGCGCACGCTGGCATCAGCGTGTCCGACGATCGATCGGTCGGCGCGGTCAGCTCTCGCCGAAGAGCCAGTCGGCGTGATCGAGCCAGAAGACGATCTCACTCGGTCTGTTCTTGCGAATGGCCCAATCCAGAAAGCGCAAGATCATGTTGGCGACATAGGCGAGGCGACGGACCTGGTCCAAGCCAGTCAGTACTGTTCGGATATGCCCATGGATCCTGGGAACTGATCCGTGCCCTGTGTCGTCATAACCTTCCGACTGCACTAGGAGGGTTGCCAATCCATGCCGGAACAGTTGAGGCGTTGCCTAATCGTAGGAATCGTTGTTGTGCTGCTGGCCAGCGCTTGCTCAGGCGATGGCGATCCTGACGCGGGCGCGGGCGACCGGTCCGGCGACGCTCCCACACTTGCTCCTGGCGGCGAGGGCGGCGAGGGCGACGGCAATGCTCCCGCACCTGCTCCTGGCGGCGAGGGCGACCGGTCCGGCAATGCTCCGACGCTTGCTCCCATAGCTTCGGCCCGCGGTTTGGGCGGTTCGGGGCGGGGAACATTGTTGACCGTTCGGCTGAGCGAGGGCGATGCAATCGGCGGTCTGAGTTCGCCCGCCGTGAGCCGAGTGGACGGCCGTCCGCTCGATGCTGCGGAAATCCGCTCGGTGACCGACCGGCTGCCGCCATGGGACGACGACGAGAGCGACGCAGCCGACTTCAACCGCCCGCCCGAGACGCTGCCGCCGCCCCGCACCGGCGAGACCATTGATCGGCCGTTCCCGGCCGGGCCGGACATCGACGCACCCGATGTCGATCCCGGACCCCTGGCGGTGCTGCGGGTGCAGCCCGAGGGTGATGTGGGGATCGCTCCCTTCGTCAGCATCACCTTCAACCAGCTGATGGTGCCGCTCGCCACCATCAGCCAACTCGACGATCTCGACATTCCAGCCACGATCACCCCGTCGCTGCCGGGGCGCTGGCAATGGATCGGCACTCGCACACTCCGCTTCGAACACGACCCGGAGATATTCGACCGCTTGCCGATGGCGACCTCCTATGTGGTCGAGGTCCCCGCACCGACGACGTCGCAGTCCGGCGGCGAGCTGGCCGAGGCCGTTCGCTTCGAGTTCGAGACCCCGACGCCCAACATGGTGTGGCTCGTCCCCCAGCACGACTCGCTCGATCTCCAACCGGTCTTCCTCGTCGCCTTCGATCAACGGATCGAGCCTGCCGCCGCCCTCGAGGCCATCACGTTCTCCGCCGGTGGCGACCAGCATCAGATCCGCCTCGCCAGTGATGCCGAGATCGAAGCCGACGAGTACCTCAGCTCCCTGCTCGGGTATGCACTCGACGACACATGGGTCGCCTTCCGCCCGGCGGCACCGCTCGAGCCCGACTCATCGATCAGGATCGAGGTCGGCCCGCATGTGCCGTCGGCCGAGGGCCCGAACACCAGCGGCAACTCTTCTGTTGTGGAGGCCCGCACCTACGCGCCGCTGCGGGTGGAGCACACAGGTTGCTCATATCAGGGGTGCCGGCCGGGGCGTGCGCTCACCGTCTGGTTCAACAACACGCTGGATGCGGAGACGCTCGATGCGGCCGACGTCTCCATAGCGCCAGAGCTCCCCGGCGCCACTGTCTCGGTACACGGCAGCACCATCACCATCGCCGGGCCCACCGCCGGCGGCACCACCTATGAGGTGGTGATCCCCGGAGGGCTGGGCGACGTGTTCGGTCAGACCTTGGGAGAGCCCGAGACCGTCGAGTTCAGCATCGACGAAGCGCTCCCTCACCTCAGCTTCATGGGAGGGCGACTCGCCACCGTTGATCCGCTCGGCGCGCAGCAGACGATTCCTGTCCTGGTGCGCCAATGGGAGCAGCTACGTGTGCGCCTCCATCCAGTGGAGCCGAGCGACTACGGGTCGTTCCTGGATTTTGCGTCTCGCTGGCGACGGAGCCGGAACAGGAGTGCGGTGGCTGTGCCGTGGCCTGCGGCCATCGACGAGGTAATCGACACCGGTATCGACCATGACGCCCTCACCGAGGTTCCCATAGATCTCTCCGGCGTCCTCAACGGCGAGCACGGTCATGTCGTCATGATCGTCGACGGGGCCGGCCGGCTCGCCGAGACCGAGACCGGCCACTCGACGATGGCCTGGGTGCAGGACACCGACATCGGCGTCGACATGATCACCGACTATCGCGATGTGGCGGTGTGGACCACCGACCTGCGCTCCGGCGATCCGCTGTCCGGCGTGGAGATCGAGTTGGAGGGCCGGGACTCGACGCTCACCACCGATGACGACGGCCTCGCCCGCGCCTCGCTCGATTTCGGCGGACATGGGTGGGTTGTCGCCTCGCTCGGCGCCGACCGGGCCCTCCTGCCTGTGAGCGTCGCGGCGTGGCCGCAGGACGACCAGACCATCTGGTACACCGCGGATGATCGCGGCATATACCGCCCCGGCGAGACGCTGCACCTGAAGGGCTGGGTTCGAAACCTCGATCTGAGCGGCGATGGCGACCTCGAGTTCCTTCCCCGCGGAGAACTCGTCACCTACACCGTCTCCGGCCCGTTCGGCAACGATCTCGGCAAGGGTGAGGTCCGTCTGGACGACCACGGCGGCTTTGATCTCACCGTCGAATTGCCGGAAGGGGCAAACCTCGGCTGGAGCAGCATCCTGTTCCAGCGTCCGGGCAGCCCCGGGGATGGCTGGCACTATCACTCGTTCCAGGTCCAGGAGTTCCGCCGCCCCGAGTTCGAAGTGGAGACACGCCTCGAATCAGCCGGTCCCCATCTGGTCGACGAGCCGGCGGTGGCCGCGGTCGACGCGGCGTACTTCTCCGGCGGCCCCCTCCCCGACGCTGAGGTCACCTGGACGGTCACCACCCGGCAGGGCTCGTACTCCCCGCCCAACTGGAGCGAGTTCACGTTCGGCGTATGGCGCCCATGGTGGTACTTCGGTGACTTCGACGAGCCGTGGTCCGAGCCGCAGCGCAAGACCTTCTCGGGCCAGACCGACTCCAGCGGCAGCCATTACCTGCGCATGGACTTCGAGGGCGATGGCGACCATCTCCCCTCCACGGTGACCGCTGAAGCTCGAGTGCTCGACGTGAACCGCCAGCAATGGGCATCGGCAACCGACATCCTGGTCCATTCCGCCGGCCTCTATGTCGGTGTTCGCTCCGCCCGTATTTTCGTGAGGGCCGGAGACGGGCTCGACATCGGCGCCGTGGTGACCGACATCGACGGCAACCCGGTTCCTGGCCGATCCTTCGAGATCACCGCAGCCCGCATCGTCAACCAGTATGTCGACGGCCAGTGGACTGAGGTCCCGATGGACGCACAGACCTGCGAGGCCGTTTCGGAGCAGACGCCGCTCGAATGCGAGTTCGCGGCCGACATCGGAGGCCGCTACCGCATTTCTGCGAACGTCGTCGATGATGCGGGGCGGACCAGCCGCAGCGAGTTGACCCGCTGGGTCGCCGGCGCGAGAAGCGGCCCGCCGAGCCGCAGGATCGATCTCGAAGCCGCCAACGTGATTCCCGATGCCGAGAGCTACGCCGCGGGAGACACCGCGGAGATTCTCGTCGACTCGCCCTTCGTGTCGGCGACCGGCCTCCTGACGATCGCCCACAATCAGATCATCGAGCTCCGCACTTTCGAGATCGCTAACCATGCCGCCGTTCTCGAAGTGCCGATCACCGACGATCATGTTCCCGAGCTCGCGGTGCAGGTCGAGCTTGTCTCCACCACCGAGCGAACCGCCGATGACGGAACCAGCTTGGAAGGTGCGCCCCATCGTCCCGCCTATGCGTCCGGGCAGGCCCTGCTGCGGGTCCCGCCGTTGCTGCGGACTCTCGACGTCACCGCCGAGCCCGCGTCGACCGTGGTCAAGCCGGGCGCGGCCACGAGCATCGCGGTGGAGGTCAACGACGCCGGCGGTGCTGCGGTCGAGGGGGCCAACGTGCTTCTCATCGTTGTGGACGAGGCGGTGCTGGCCGTGTCGGGCTACCAGTTGAGAGATCCCATCGATGTCTTCTACCGCCCCTGGACGGCGCGCCTGCACACCGCGCGAGGCAGGGGCACCATCCTGCTCGAGAGCCCGCAGGAGCTCCTGCGCCTGATCGAGGAGGACTTCGCGGAACCCATGGCCGAGGAAGAGGCCGTGGCGGAGGCGGCTGCGGATTCCGACGGGGGCGGCCGGTCTGGCTCGGCGGGACTCCAGGTTGATGTCCGCGAGAACCTCGACGCTCTGGCACTGTTCGACCCCGAGGCAGCCACCGATGCCGCGGGCCGGATCACGGTCGGGTTCGATCTGCCCGACAACCTCACCCGCTACCGGGTGATGGCGGTCGCGGTCGACGGCGCCGAGCGCTTCGGTACGGCCGAGTCTGCCATCACCGCGCGACTGCCCCTCCAGGTCCGGCCCTCGGCCCCCCGGTTCCTGAACTATGGCGACGAGTTCGAGCTGCCGATCGTCGTCCAGAACCAGACCAACTCCGACATGGAGGTGGACCTGGTCGTGCAGACCTCCAACCTCGAGCTGGTCGGGTCGCCGGGACGGCGGGTGACGGTGCCCGCCAACGATCGGGTCGAGGTTCGGTTCCCGGCGCGAACGAACTCACCGGGCACAGCCCGCTTCCGGGCGGTGGCGGTGTCGGGCGACCACGCCGACGCCCAGATCGTAGCGCTGCCTGTGTACACCCCGGCCACCAGCGAGGCATTCGCCACCTACGGGGTGGTCGACGAGGGCGCGGTCGTCCAGTCGATAGCCGCGCTGCGAGACGTGATTCCTCAGTTCGGCGGGCTCGAGATCAACACCTCATCGACCGCGCTCCAGGCCCTGACCGACGCCGTGCTGTACCTCTCCGACTACCGGTACGCCAGCTCCGATGCCTACGCCAGCCGCATCCTGGCCATCTCCGCACTGCGCGACGTGCTCGGGGCCTTCGAGGCCGAGGGTCTCGCCAGCCCCGGCGAACTCGACGCCACCGTGCGCCGCGACATCGCCGAACTGTCGGCCCTCCAGAACAGCGACGGCGGCTTCGGGTGGTGGTCGCGCAACCGTCCTTCGAGCCCATACCAGTCGATTCAGGCGATGCATGCTCTGACAGTTGCCCAGAACGAGGGCTTCACCGTGTCCGACGGCGTCATGTCCAGCGGGCACTGGTATCTGCAGAGCATCGAAGACCGGATCCCGGCCCACTACAGCCAGCGAAGCAGGGACATGCTGTTGGCCTACGCGCTTCATGTCCGATCGCTGGGCGGAGATCGAGACGGCCGCGCCGCCCTCGCCCTTTGGGAACGCCGGGGCACGGATCTGGAGTCGGATGCCCTCGCCTGGATTTGGCCGGTGGTAGACGACGACGCCGTCGAAGCCAGTATCGAGCGGGTCTTTAACAACCGGGTAGTGGAGACCGCTGGGGCAGCCGCATTCGTCACGGACTACGGCGAAGACGCCTATCTGCTGCTGCATTCCAGCCGCCGCACCGACGCCATCGTGCTCGATGCTCTGATCACGATGGCTCCCGAGTCGGATCTCGTTGCCAAGGTCGTGGCTGGACTGTTGGCCAACCGGGTCAGGGGACGCTGGAACAACGTCCAGGAGAACTCGTTCATCCTGCTGGCCCTGAACCGTTACTTCGCCGCCTTCGAGGCGACCGATCCCGACTTTGTCGCCCGGGTGTGGCTCGGCGACCTCTACGCCGCGCAGCACCAGTTCTCCGGGCGCAGCACCGATCGCGCCCTGACGCTGGTCCCGATGGCGGAGCTGCTGGCAGCGGGCGACTCCGATCTCATCGTCGAGAAGGACGGAGAGGGCCGCCTCTACTACCGCCTAGGTCTTCGCTACGCCCCCGACGACCTCAACCTGGATCCTCTGGACCGAGGCTTCGTGGTGCAGCGCAGCTACGAGGCAGTCGACGATCCCGGCGATGTGTGGCTCGACGACGACGGTGTCTGGCATGTGCTGGCCGGGGCCCAGGTGCGGGTCAACGTGACCATGGTCAACGACAGCCGACGCACCAACATGGCGCTGGTCGATCCCATGCCCGCAGGCTTCGAGTCGCTCAACCCGGCACTGGCGGTGACCGGCGAGATCGACGCCCGCCGCGGCGGGGCCACCGATTCATGGTGGTGGTGGACTTGGTACGAGCACCAGAACCTCCGCGACGACCGTGCCGAGGCCTTCTCGTCGTACCTGCGGGCCGGCACCCACGAATACAGCTACGTCGTCCGGGCCACCACCCCGGGCACCTTCGTCGTGCCCCCAGCCAAAGCCGAAGAAATCTACGCCCCCGAAGTATTCGGCCGCTCCCGCACCGACACAGTCATCGTGCAAGACCAGCGGTGAGCCTAACCGCCCAGCGCGCAGGCCACCGAGTGGACGCGTTTGCTGTCGAATCTGTCGTGCTGCTGGGGCGTCAGACTCTCGCAGTCACGCAGGAATGCTCCAGTCGACAGCGTCGAGACCGGTGTCGGCGACAGGCACATTGCGCCACGCTGACGAAGTTCTCAGCGGGCCCGCGGGCAAGTTCGCCCGCCGAGAACGGCCATAGATCGATGATGGCCAGCCGCCCGGCCAGCGATTCCGACACCGTGGGCACGGTCAGAAAGTTCGTCGAACCCGTGATGACGAACCGACCCGGTGACGGATCGCGGTCGACGGCCATCTTGATTGCGGCCACCAGCGGATCGCCGGCCCGCTGGATCTCGTCGACCACCAGCGGTCCCGGCTGCTCGACGAATCCGACCGGGTCGCCTCGGGCCGCCTCCAGCAGAGCCGGATCGTCGAGCGTGGCGAATGTGCCTCCCAATCGGTCGCATATCTGCCGGGCGAGCGTGGTCTTGCCCGTCTGCCGGGCGCCGTGAATCAGAATCACCCGTGCTCCGCCCAGCGCGGCGTCGATCTCGCCCGAGACGTGCCGAGGAAGCACTGATGCAGACATCCGCCCTATGCAGTACAAGAATTTCATCTGTGCTAATGCAATATTTTGCCACCAACTGCCGCGAGATTCGTCCTCTGGGCGCCGGCACGAGCGCTACTAGCACGAGACTGGACAGCCCGCGAACGGGGTCCGCTCATGTCGGTCCGGCGTTTCCTGGCTCGTCCGGCCACTGACATCGGCTTTAGGCCGGCTGCCGGACGCGTGGGCTGGCTGGCCAAGCTGATCTGTGACGACTCGTCGGGTTGACATTCTTCATCAATGCTGTATTATTTCATGTATGGCGACGGTCGGAGGGGCTCGAAGCGCGGCACACAACGGCCAGCGCGTTCGAAGCCCCGCGCCCGCACGCCGCAGTGAGCTTCTGAACGAGACAGACTGCTATCTTGCCGAACTGATCGAGGAAGTCGGCGAGCCGTCACCGGAGGAGGTGGCCGAGGCCGAAGCCTGGTGCGACCGCATCGAGCGCCACCTCAAGAAGGCGCCCGGCACCTGATGAGAGCGGTCGTTCTCGACTCGGGGGCGGTCACCCGACTCGCGAGCCGAGATCGCCTCTCGGCGGCTCGCATCGAATGGTTGAAGCGCCGAGGCATCTGGCCGCCGGTGGTGCCCTCCGTCGTACTCTCGGAATGCCTGACGGGACGCCAGAGCATCGATGCCGTCACGAACCGTTTCCTCAAGGGCTGCGACATCGAAGAGCAACTGCCCGAGCAGATCGCGAGGAACGCCGGCAGGCTCCGGGACCGCACAGGCCGAGCCTCAGAGATCTCGGCAGTGGACGCCGTTGTCATCGCCATGGCTGAGCCCGATGGCATAGTGCTGAGCACCGACCCCGAGGATCTCGGCGCGCTCGCAGCCCACGCGCTAGGCGTCGCCGTGGAGCGGCCCTGAGGCCTCCATCCCACAGCCAGTCCAGGTAGGCGAAGGCGAGATCTTCGCCAAAGTGGTCGATCGTGGCACAGGCGTTGAGGGTGAGGCAGGCCTGCACCGACTCTGGCCTCGGATGAAGCACGGCGGTATCACACGGGACGCGTACCCTGCTGTCTGATTGAATCGCTGCTTCGGTGGCCGGGATTGGTGCTGCGCGGCGATGTGGCACGTTCCTGGCTGCGCTGCGTGAGGCGGCTGCCACCGGCGGGGCCGGCGACAGCACGTCGCGCTGATTGCCGCTCGCACCGTCGACGGTCACCATCGTGCCGACCTACGAATGGGAGCGCGTGTTCGGAAGGGAATTCGCTGCGCCCGACAGCGACTCGTTGTCGCCGAGACCGGTGACCGGATCGTGGGTTTGGGGCACAGCTAGTGTCTTGGTGTGGAGGACTTCGTTGTTGCCCGCAACCCTGACGGTGCGTCGTCGTTGCCGTTCTTGGTGCGGCTGCCGTTGCGGTCCGGGCCGGTCGTGCTGAAAGTGCGCGAGACCTGGCCCCGGACCTCGAAGGTGTACTGTCATCCCTCACAGGACTGGCCGGCTGATCCCTCGATCATCGAGCGGGTGCCGGTGCGGTCCTGTGTGCGCAGGGGCGCGACCATCGATCTGGTGCTTGATCGGGGAAGGGAGAACCGTTCCCAGTTCGTGTTCGCCACGGCCAGGAACCGCCAGGTGGTGTTCTGGCAGTCGGCGCGCACCCGCAGCCAGGCCCGTCCCAACGTGTCGCTGCCGACCGCTCGGGCTTCGGGCGTGGAGGGCCTGGAGATCATCGTCGACAGCCACGAGCGGTACGCCTGGAAGTTCTCCCACCAGCAGGCCACCACCGTGCGGCGCGCCCTGCATGCCGGTGACTACGCCGTCGAGCACGACGGCCGGATTCTCGCCGGGGTGGAACGCAAGAGTCTCGCCGACCTGGTGGCCACCGTCACCGGGGGGAAGCTCTGGTATCTGCTGGCCGGTCTGGCCTCGCTGGAGCGGGCCGCGGTCGTCGTGGAGGACCGGTACTCGAAGTTGTTCAAACTCGACCGGGTCCGCCCATCCGTCATTGCCGACACTCTCGGCGAGGCCGCGGTGCGCTATCCGGGCGTGCCGGTCGCGTTCTGCGAGACCCGCTCGCTGGCCCAGGAGTGGACCTACCGGTTCTTGGGCGCCGCGGTGGCCGAGCACCGCCGCACCGCCGGCGCCGACGCGTTCGCCGATCGATTTCCGGCGCCGGGCCACGAATTCCCCGAGTTGGAACCGACCACGGCCGAGGTTCGAGCCTGGGCCCGCGCCGGCGGGCTCGACGCGCCCCAGCGGGGGCGACTCCGTCCCGAGGTCTGGACCGCGTACCACCGAGCCCACGCCGCCGACGCCGCACAGCGGCCGCCGCCGTGATTGTCACGCGGTCTGGAGCGATTTGAGCGGTTGATATGCTGTCCCGGTACATGTTTGACGCGTTGGCTCCGGTGGGTGTGTTACACCTTTGGGACGCGGTTCCGGTAGCTGGGCGAGACTGGCTCTGGTAGCTGTGTTATACGGGATGGTCCGCGTTTGGCGGTGCTGAGCCCTCTTCAGTGTGTGGCGGCCTGGTCGTCACCTGTTGGGAGGGGGTCGTCGTGTTGGTGGAGCTCGGTGTGGTGGAGCAGCGGCATGGGGCGGTGTTGGAGGTGTTGCGCGACGGCGTTGCGGTTCGGGGTGACGCGCCAGACGGTGCATCGGTGGCTCAGGCGGTATGCGTCGAGGGGTCTGGCGGGGTTGGCGGATCAGTCGCCGCGCCCTGATGGGTGTCCGCATCAGATGCCAGCTGAGGTGGAGGCTTTGGTGGTTCAGCTGCGGCGGGAGAATCCGGGGTGGGGGCCGCGCACGCTGTTGTTCGGGCTCGAGGCCCGGGGTGTTCAGCCGTTGCCGGGGCGGTCCTCGGTGTATCGCTGCCTGGTGCGTCACGGGCTGATCCAGCCTGAGGCGAGGAGGCGGAAGAGATCCGATTACAAGCGCTGGGAGCGCAGCAGGGCGATGGAGCTGTGGCAGATGGACGTGGTCGGCGGGGTGATGCTGGTTGGCGGCTCCAAGGCGTCGATCGTGAGGGGATCGACGACCATTCGCGGTTCGGAGTGTCGGCTCATGTGGTGGAGCGGGCGACGTCGCGCCCGACGTGTGACGCGCTGAGCAAGGCGATGCGGGCGTGGGGAGTGCCTGATCAGGTCCTCACTGACAATGCGAAGGTGTTCACGGGCCGGTTCGGGCCCAGCGCGGGCGGTGAGGTGCTGTTTGATCGGATCTGTCGAGAGAACGGGATCTTCGAACGCCGTCACCAGGGGATCGGCGACGTCGTGCCGTGGGAGAGGTTCCGCCTGGCCATCGAGGACCGTCCCGCTGAGTCCAAACAGACCCCCACGCAGGCGGCGACGACACGCAAGGTCTCCGCGGTAGGCAAGATCAGCTTCGCAGCCCAGCCGTATCCCGTTGGTGTGTGGCTCACGGGTGAGACCGTGGAGGTGTCTGTGGATGCCGGGCTGGTCACGATCAGCCACCGCGGTCCGATCGTGGATCAGCGGCTGTCTCAGGGCTGTCTCATGTTGAGACACAGGGCCGCCGCGAGGTGATGTACCCTTGACGTGGTGCTCGAACCTCTGGGGAGCGTTCGGGCGGCTCGACATCGGTTTCGGTACACCGGGGGAGGTGCGGTCGGGGTGAAGACAGCCACGACGACAGTCGGGTTGATCGCCAATCCTGCCTCGGCACGCGATATCCGCCGCCTCGTCGCCCACGGAGGCGCGGTGACCACCCACGACAAGCTGAACCGGCTCCAGCGAGTGCTGGCCGGTCTCGCCGCTACCGGTGTGGAACGGGTCATCTCGATGGCCGACCAGGCTGGCATCATGGACGGCCTCGGTCGTCTCGCCGAACGGGCATCCGCCGGGGGTTGGCCTGCGCTGGAGTTCGTCGACCAGGACATCGCCCAGACCAGTGCCGATACCACCGCCGCCACGAGAGCCATCGTCGACGCGGGAGTCGGCTCGATCGTCGTCCTCGGGGGCGACGGAACCAACCGGGTCGTGGCGGCCGCATCGGCGGACGTCCCGCTGGTCTCGATCTCGACCGGAACCAACAACGCCTTCCCGCGACCTGTGGAACCGACCGTCGCCGGGCTGGCGGCGGGGCTCGTCGCCACCAACCCGCACAGCCGTCAGGCTGGCACCTACCGAGCGAAGAAGCTCATCGTCCACTGCGGCGATCGTGTCGAAGAAGCCCTGGTCGACGTCGCCATCACCGACACCGACGGTGTCGGCGCCGGTGCGCTGTGGGATGCGACGTCGATCTCGGAGCTGTTCGTGTGTTTCGCTGAGCCCGACGCCATCGGACTGTCGGCGATCGGCGGCCACGTGCAACCGACACCGCGCCGTTCCGCGACGGGGTTGGCGCTCGTCCTCGGAGAGCCGGTCGCCACCATCGTGCGAGCACCGATCGCGCCGGGACTCGTCGAGCCCGTCGGCGTCAGCTCTGTCTCAGTTCTCGAGCCCGACTCGACCGTCGTCGCGCGGGCCGCTGGCGGTGTCGTCGCCATCGATGGTGAACGCATGTTCCGCTTCGGACCGGCCAATCGTCCGGCGATCACGCTGCGTGCGGACGGCCCCGTCGTCGTCGATGTGACCACAACCCTCGAACACGCCGCCACCCACGGTTACCTGGCGGCAGCTGGCGTCGTCGGCCGCGGAATTCGCCCCGGTGACGAGGCGCCCCCGACGCCCGAAGGCGCAACCAAGCCGAACCCAAGGAGGTATCAACGTGAAAACACTGAACCGACTCGACCTCTACACCGAGATGGTCCGCGTCAGGCAATACGAGTCCCGAATCCTGCAGGAGTACCACGCTGACAAGGCGCCGGCCTGGGACATCGGGGCCGGTCTGATCCCGGGGGAAATGCATCTCTCGGCTGGCCAGGAACCGGCCGCCGTCGGCGTTTGCGCTCACTTGAAGAAGGGGGACGCCATCACCGCGCCGCACCGGCCTCACCACTTCGCGCTGGCTCACGGCGTCGACATGAATGCCATGACGGCTGAGATCTACGGCCGCACCACCGGCCTGTGCAAGGGCAAGGGCGGTCACATGCACCTGTTTGATCCGGAGAACCACTTCTCCTGCTCAGGGATCATCGCCCAGGGCTACCCCGTGGCCTGTGGCCAAGCGCTCGCCATGAAGCGAAACGGCACCGACAATGTCGCCGTCGCCGTCGCCGGCGAAGGGGCGGCCAACCAGGGAGCGTTCCACGAGTCGCTCAACCTTGCTGCGGTTTGGAACCTGCCGGTCATCTTCGTCATCGAGGACAACGACTGGGCGATCTCGGTTCCCCGCGCCGCGTCGACCGCCATCAACTCCAACGCCGATCGGGCGGCGGGCTATGGCATCCCCGGCGTGCGGGTCGAGGACAACGATGTCGAAGCAGTCTTCGAGGCCGCCGGTGCCGCCATCGACCGGGCCCGGGCCGGAGAGGGTCCGAGCTTGATCGAGATCCACACCCTGCGGCTCTGGGGGCACTTCGAGGGCGACGCGCAGGCCTACCGAGGAGCCGATCTCGACACCGTCGACGAACGCGACCCCATTCCCCGCTACGCCGCCGCACTCGTCGAGTCGGGCGACCTGGCCGAGGCGCAGATCGACGACATCAAAGGAGCCGCCGACGCCGACGCCGACGCCGCGATCCAATTCGCGGTCGCCAGCCCCATTCCCGCCCCCGAAGACGCCCTGCTGCACGTCTTCGCCTGAGCAACCAGACCGACAGGAGAACAACGCAATGACCACGACTGAGACACCCACCCGCCGGATCACCACGGCCAAGGCAATGGCGGAAGCCATCGGTCTCGAGATGCGTGCCGACCCCGACGTGTTCGTCATGGGCGAAGACGTCGGCGCCTATGGCGGGATCTTCGGATCCACCACCGACCTGTTCGGCGAATTCGGACCCGAGCGGGTGATGGACACCCCGATCTCGGAGACCGGCTTCATCGGTGCCGGCATCGGCGCCGCAGTGGAAGGGCTCCGCCCCGTCGTCGAGCTCATGTTCGTCGACTTCTACGGCGTCTGCATGGACCAGATCAGCAACCACATGGCGAAGATCCACTACGAGTCCGGTGGCGCAGTGAACGTGCCGATGGTGCTCATGTCCGCCACGGGCGCCGGCTACTCCGACGCCGCGCAACACTCCCAGTGCCTCTGGGGGATGTTCGCCCATCTCCCGGGGATGAAGGTGGTCGTGCCTTCCAATCCCTACGACGCCAAGGGTCTGATGACCTCGGCCATCCGCGACGACAACCCGGTCGTCTACCTCTTCCACAAGGGCGCTCAGGGCCTGGTGTGGATGGAGAAGAACCCGCGCTCGGTCGCCCACGTCCCCGAAGAAGCGTTCACCGTCCCGATCGGTGAGGCCGCCATCGCACGCGAAGGCAGCGATGTCACCCTCGTCACGATCTCGCTGTCGGTGCAGCACAGCCTCGACGTTGCCGAGGAGCTCGAAGGCGAGGGCATCAGCCTGGAGGTCGTCGATCTGCGAAGCCTCGTACCTCTCGATCGCCAGACCGTGTTGGAATCGGTGGCGAAGACCGGCAAGTTGCTAGTCGTCGACGAGGACTACAAGAGCTTCGGGCTTACGGGCGAGATCGCAGCCATCGTGGCCGAGACCGACCCGACGATGCTGACCAAGCCGGTGTCCCGTCTTGCCGTGCCCGATGTCCCCATTCCGTATGCTCGCTCGCTCGAGTACGGGATCCTGCCCACGCGCGAAAGGATCGCCGCTGCGGTCAAGGACCTGATGTCGTGATCACCGAGGTCCCGTTCCCGATCATGTCGGAACAGGACCCCACCGCCGAAGGCGTCGTCGGAACCTGGTTCGTCAACCATGGCGAGCAGGTGGTCGCCGGCCAGGTCATCGCCGAAGTCCAGGTCGACAAAGCATCCCAAGACGTCGAAGCCCCGGTAGCGGGCGTCATGTACCAGTTCGTACCCGAGGGTGTCCCCATTACCCAAGGCGACTCGCTGGCCCGCATCGACTCCTGAAGGGGAGGATCCGGCACTTCGGATCATCCTCGAGTGGCCCTCCAAAGAGGCCGCGCTCGCGTTCATGAACGATCCCGCCTATGCGCCCCACCCCAAAGCCCGCCAGGCTGGTTCGATCAGCCACCACGTTCTGATCGACGGCATCGACGACTTCGCCTAACGGCCAAGAGACATCGCCAGGGGAGGAACGCAAGAGTCTCGCCGATCTGGTCGCCACCATCATCGGGGGGTCCGATCGCTGGGCGGAGATCGAGACGGCCGCGCCGCCCTCGCCCTTTGGGAACGCCGGGGCACGGATCTGGAGTCGGATGCCCTCGCCTGGATTTGGCCGGTAGTCGACGACGACGCCGTCGAAGCCAGTATCGAGCGGGTCCTTAACAACCGGGTAGTGGAGACCGCTGGGGCAGCCGCATTCGTCACGGACTACGGCGAAGACGCCTATCTGCTGCTGCATTCCAGCCGCCGCACCGACGCCATCGTGCTCGATGCTCTGATCACGATGGCTCCCGAGTCGGATCTCGTTGCCAAGGTCGTGGCTGGACTGTTGGCCAACCGGGTCAGGGGACGCTGGAACAACGTCCAGGAGAACTCGTTCATCCTGCTGGCCCTGAACCGTTACTTCGCCGCCTTCGAGGCGACCGATCCCGACTTTGTCGCCCGGGTGTGGCTCGGCGACCTCTACGCCGCGCAGCACCAGTTCTCCGGGCGCAGCACCGATCGCGCCCTGACGCTGGTCCCGATGGCGGAGCTGCTGGCAGCGGGCGACTCCGATCTCATCGTCGAGAAGGACGGAGAGGGCCGCCTCTACTACCGCCTAGGTCTTCGCTACGCCCCCGACGACCTCAACCTGGATCCTCTGGACCGAGGCTTCGTGGTGCAGCGCAGCTACGAGGCAGTCGACGATCCCGGCGATGTGTGGCTCGACGACGGCGATGTCTGGCATGTGCTGGCCGGGGCCCAGGTGCGGGTCAACGTGACCATGGTCAACGACAGCCGACGCACCAACATGGCGCTGGTCGATCCCATGCCCGCAGGCTTCGAGTCGCTCAACCCGGCACTGGCGGTGACCGGCGAGATCGACGCCCGCCGCGGCGGGGCCACCGATTCATGGTGGTGGTGGACTTGGTACGAGCACCAGAACCTCCGCGACGACCGTGCCGAGGCCTTCTCGTCGTACCTGCGGGCCGGCACCCACGAATACAGCTACGTCGTCCGGGCCACCACCCCGGGCACCTTCGTCGTGCCCCCAGCCAAAGCCGAAGAAATCTACGCCCCCGAAGTATTCGGCCGCTCCCGCACCGACACAGTCATCGTGCAAGACCAGCGGTGAGCCTAACCGCCCAGCGCGCAGGCCACCGAGTAGACGCGTTTGCTGTCGAATCTGTCGTGCTGCTGGGGCGTCAGACTCTCGCAGTCACGCAGGGCCTTCTGATTTGGCCTGCTCAACGTCTGAGTTCCCGCTGACCCCACCGGCAGTTGAGGTTCAATCGCTCAGGTCCTCTATTCTGCGGTGGGTGGAAAGGAGTTGTTTCCCGGTCCCCAGGCCCGGGGTCGGGCGGCTACTCCGTTTATGAAGGCTGCTGCTTCGGCGCGGGTGGCGTTGCGGTCGGGGCAGAAGAGATCGGTGTCGCATCCGGCGGCGATTTCCAAGTCGTGTATCCAGGCCACGCTGTTTGCGTGGTCGCTGTCGGGTGCCACGTCCGTGTAGGGAGCAGTTTGTCCGATGTAGTCGGCTTCTACGTGTCGGTATAGCAGGGTGGCCAGGTGCCCTCGGGTCACCGGTTGCTGGGGGCAGAAGTTCCAGTCTTGGTCGCCGAGTGTGCCTGGTGTGCATCCTTCGATCACTTCTCCGGAGATGGCCCATCCGATCGCTTCGTCCGAGTAGACACCTTGGTGAACATCGGCGAAGGCTTCCGAGCCCAAGTGGGTGGCGGGGGGTTCGCCAGCTGCTCTCCACAGGAAGGTGACGAATTGTTGGCGGGTTAGGTCCCGGTCCGGGCAGAACTGTCGCACGGCGCAGCCTTTGGTGATGTTGTGATTGGCCATCCAAGTGACTGCGGGCTCGTACCATGCCTCGGGAGGAACGTCATCGAACAGATGAGAGGCACGCTGCGACTCAGGGGTGCCTCCGACGACAAATGCGTTGTCATCGATCTCATTGTCAATGGGGCTGTTCCGGCGGATGATATTCGCTAGGGCCGTACCGCGTACCTGGTCCAGAAGCACAGGGTTGGCCAGGAAATAGGGGTCGTTCTCGAACCAGTAGCGGTCGCCGTCGCGGAGGCGGCGGAACTGGTCGGAGATTATGGCCTGGAGGGTTTCGCCGACCGCCACTCCGAGCACATGGTCTTCTGCCAGGCCAGCCGGCCAGAGGTCCAAGTTGTCGACGTTTCCGTAAGCGAGTTCCAGAGCCAGCTGAACGCTCGGCTTGGATGATATGTCGGCGAAGCTCTCCACCGGTGGCAAGCCGTAGGCACTGCGCACGGTGTTGTAATCCCCCACACCGTGATCGCGGGCCCGCTGAATGTTGAGGGCCGCCAGATCGAAGGTGGGTCCGTGCGGTTCTCGCAGGAGAAGGTTCCGGACTTCGTTGATTACCAACGAGTCAACGTCTTGGGCCTGTTGAGCGGCTAGGCCCCGTAGGACTACGGAGATGCCATGATCCGCGACAAACGAAGGATTGAAGAACGCTTGTGCAAGGCTTATCTGGCTGGTCTCTCCATCGGCGCCGAGGAGGAGGAGTTTGGGGGAGAGCAGGGTGTGGCCGACCCGATAGGCCGCCGCTGAGAACTCGCTTGCGATGGTCGGGTCAACGCTTGGGTCGTAGCCGGAATACGGGCCTATTGCGTCGGGACCCAACAGCAAGGGCAAGAATTCGTTGAACGTGATCGCTTGTATCTGAGCACCGACGACTTTGCGGGCCAGTTGGTAGATCTCATCGCCGCTCAGCCCAGGATTCAGGTCGGCTATGATCTCCGCGAGGCGGTTGTGCTCGCGAACGAACAGAGTATGCATGGAGGTGAGTCCGATCTGTTCGTTGACTCGGACATCGCCCGCCACGAACAGATTCCGGAGGTTGCTGCCCCCTTCGTTCTCGAGTCCTTGCTCGTTGTAGGGCAAGAATCGTCCCTGGTGTGAGGTCTTGAGCCTTCCCGTATCGTCGTTGGCGCGAAGAGCGTGGGCTCGGGTCCTCTCTGAGCCATACACCTGTGAGGCATCAATGAACGCGGTGACAACGTTGATCTGCCTGCGAGGGTTGTGTATATCTGTCCCAGTGTCAGGGTCGAATGCCGAACGATTGACATGGATGGTGGCTTGGCCGGTCCCGCGAGGATCAAAAACCGGATCCCATCGAGGAACGGGGACTGGAAACGGCTCATCCAGGTTGTCTGGGCTAAGAGTTATGTCGTGATCTATGAACTGGCCCCACTGCCATGTTATGTCGCTCGCCTGTGAGGAGTTTGGCACCGATTCGTCCTGGGAGAACACGAGGTTGCTGACGGTGCGCGGGTTTGGTCTCGAGTTCGTAGGTGCTGATACGCCGTCCGTGTAAGAAAGAGGAGCCTTCCTGAGAAGGCTTGTGCCCGCCATGCCCCATGTGAGATGGTCGAGGTTGTTTGTTCGACCATCTATTGACCGAGGCTCAAGATGCTGAGGAAACTCATTGAGGCTCATAGAAATCGGCTCGTTGATATTCCAATCAAGATCGACATGGTGCCATATGAAATGCCCATTGTCACCACTTCCGTCCGCAAGATTCAGCCCTAACCCCTCAACCACTAGCCGCAGACGACTGGACTCATCCGGGAGTTCGGGCACAAAATCAATGCTGACAGTTGTTGACTCCGGGTCCGACTCCGGATGGATGAAGAAGATGTCTCTTACTGTGTAGTCCGTCCCTCGCCATGTAAATTCGTTGTCGGTGATCGAGCCATCAAGAGGATCGCCATTCTCCAGGAAGCCTCCATTGCTTCCTACCGTCATGGATGCTTCCCACACCAGATCGCCTTGGATTGCTAGCCATTCCGTGTGAATCAGGGCGACCGAGTCGTGAATCGCCGCAGTTGGTGAGGCCGCCGGGGACTCGTCGCCGCTCTGGGCGAGGATGGGTTGGGACAGTATTAGAAATACGACGCTTACCGCAACCGACAGAAATAGAACGCGTGAATATATGTTGACACGCAACGCTAAACGACCTCCTTGTTTGGGCCATCCCTAGACTGATGGCAACTGGAAAATTAGACCAGACAACATAGCACTTTGATCGCCCGCTGAGCAAACAGCCAGAGAGATGCCGTGACAGCATCAGGTTATGTAGATTCCTGGTAGTCGAGCGTGTCGACCTTCCGTGACTGCGTGGAGGGTCGAAGTCGCCGGCTTCAGCCGCGGCCCGGTTGCTGTGCGCCGCGGGCGGGTGGTGGTTCGTGCCGGGTTGGATCTTGGGTGAGTTCGAACTCGTGGCGGCTGGTGCTAGGCGGTCGTCAAGTGTTCGCGAGTATCCATCCAGAGCGGTGTACACCGGCTAGGACCCGGAGACCCGCACAGGAACGATCTCCGCCCCCGTCATCGGTTGCGAGAGCGAGGGTCAGGTTGCGGTCACCGGTGGGTGGGTGCGCAGGAAGTCCAAGGCTTCGGCGGCGGTGTCGACCACGCCGATCATGGCCGCGTAGCGGCGGTCGCCTGCGAGCCGGCGCAGCAGTGGGACCGCGGGCAGCGTCTCGGTGAAGTACCTGCGGCCCAGGAAGACCATCGGGCTCACCGCGCCGAACACCTCGTAGTGATTCTGGGTGGCGTCCAGGAAGACCTCGCCGACGGTTCCGGCCGAACCGGGTGTGAACACCACACCGCGGGTGGCGATGGCGAGCAGGCCGTCCTCGCGTATCGAGTTGGCGAAGTACTTGGCGATATGGCTGGCGAACTGGTTGGTCGGCTCATGGCCGTAGAACCAGGTGGGAACGGCCAGTGACTCCCCGCCCTCGCCGAAGGCGTCCAGCACGGCCTGTCCTGCGGCCCGGTAGGGCTCGCTGCGGCGGTAGTCGGGGGCGCGGGCGAGCAGGGCGATAGCGGTGTCGGCGGCGTCGTCGGTGTAAGGGGACAGCCACGCACCGAGGTTGGCTGCCTCCATGGCTCCGGGCCCGCCGCCGGTGGTCACGTGCCAACCCGCCCGGGCCAGTTCCCGTCCCAGCGCCGCTACCGAGCGGTAACCGGCGTCCCAGCGCTCCAGGGTGTGGCCGCCCATCACGGCAACCACCTCGCGAGCCGCGAGGTGGCCGTGCAGGGCGTCGTCGATGGCGTGGTCGTGCAGGCGCCGGGCCAGGGCGTCCATGACGGGCAGGTGCGACCCCCGCGGATGGCGGCTGGCCCACCGGTAGATGGCGAGGTCGATCTCAGCAGTCAGCTCCGCCTGGGAGTAGAGCCGAGGCCGGTAGGGGTTGAAGGGCAGGTCTCGCAAGGGTGGAAGCACCACCGCGCCGCTCGCGAGCACGTGGCGGAGCGTCTCGTCGCCCATCGCCGCGCCGAGGAAGGCAGCGCCGGCGCAGGCCGCCGCCCGGAGCTCGTCGGCGCGACCGCGCAGGTCGATCCCCTGCACCACCGCATCGGCGAGGGTGCCGTGGCGGCGCAGGTGGGCGTCGAACTCGGCCAGCGAGTGGATGTGGCGCATCACGTCAGTACTCGCCGCGGCTCTCCATGATGCCAGCCAACTCGTCGGGGGCTTCTAGCAGGCCGGCCCTGGTGAACTCGGCGCCAGTTCAGAAGCGGAGTCCTCTCGGGGGTGATCACATTGGGATCAGTTCGAAGGCGACTGCGAACTGGACGCCCAGCGTCTGGCCGACCTGCTGGCAGCTGTCGCGCAGGAACGAGTCGGGGTTGAAGTCCGGGTCGCCGAGGCTGTCGATGTAGATGCGGTGACAGTCCAACGAGGCCACACCCCGCGCGAGGTGGTCGGTCACGTCCACTGCGTGGGTGGGTGCCGGCGAGGATGCGTAGGCGATCCAGCGCACGCCGCTCCACGGCTCGCCCGCGCCGGTGAACAGCCAGCGGTTGGCGGCGTCGCGCACGGCATCGGGCAGGGCCCGGCCCACCTCCCGGTGATCGACGTGGTTCCAGGGCCCCGAGTCACCCCACCGGTCGCGGTAGTTCGACCCGATGATCACCTCGGGCCGGTGACGGCGGATGGCCGCGGCCAGATCCCTCCGCAGTTCGATGCCGTTGACGACCAGCCCGTCGGCGTGATCGAGGAACTCGACCACTGAGACACCCACCGCGGCCGCGGCAGCCACCTGCTCGTCCGAGCGCAGCGGACCGGCGCGGTCAGGAGCCATGGAGTCGATGCCGGCCTCGCCCCGGGTGGCCAGCACGTAGCGGACGTCCTTGCCCATTGCAGTCCAGCGGGCCACGGCCGCCGACGCGCCGTACTCGAGGTCATCGGGATGGGCCACCACCGCCAGGCCCCGGCCCCAGTCCTCCGGCAGCCTGTCCAGAACGGGACCCGCCTGTTCAGGATGCTGCCGCCCGGCCGGGTCGGTGCCGCTCATCGGGCTCAAGCTAACGGCTCCGGATCCCTGGCCGGGCCGGAACCCGATACCTGTTTCGCGGTCGCCACCATGACTTCGGTCCAGAACGTGTTCATGTCGTCGTAGAAGAGCGGCACGAGATCGGGGTTGCCGGAGATGTGGGCGCCGCGGACTCCGAAGCCGGCCTCGATGGAGTAGAGGAAGCCGTCGAGGTCGATCAGCTCCGGGTCTGGCTCATCGGAGGTAGGCAGGATGAAGCCGCCGTCATCTGCGATGTAGAAGGTGGGCGCGCCGGGCGTCACGGAGGCCTCGGGTATGTGCTCCAGGGGGGTCGTACGGTCGAAGCTGTGGTTTGCGCCCGGCACGATCCGCAGGGTCGCATCGCCGCCCGCGATCCGCATGGCGTGGATGTGGGCTTGGACCTGCACCGGTGGGCACCAGTCGTCGCGATCGCCGATGATCGCCCGGATACGGGTGCTGCCGACGGCGGGGTCTAGGAACTGCTGGCCCGACCAGGGGTAGGCGGCGTACACCCCGACGAGTTTCGGGGCGTTGGAGGCTGCCGCGAGATGTACCGACGCGGCGTTCAGCACCGCCGAGCCGCCCCGGCTGTGGCCTTGGGCGCCGATGCGTGCCGGGTCGATGTCGGGGCGGGCCGCGAGGGCCTCGGCGGTGGCGAGAACGTCCCAGGCGCTGGCCGCGAAGGAGAACTGGACCTGATTGGCCACTGTGCTGACGACGCTGCGCGTGCCGAACGGATCGATGGCGCATGCCGCGATGGCGGCGTCGGTGATCGCCGCCGCGATTTCGCAGTGGTGCTGTTGGAGTCCGAGGCTTCCCGGGGCGATGATCACGACCGGGAACGGTCCGGGCCCGTCGGGCAGGAAGAGCTTGCCCCAAAGGTCCTGGCGCGGCATCGCATCGGTGTCAGAGATCGCCTGATGGAAGTTCTTGGGATTCGCCGACGGAATCGTCAGCGCTTCGCCCCCCAGACCGTTGCCCAAACAGAAGCCGTCGTCGTAGAAGGCGTCGTCATTGATCACCGCGCCTCCTCCCCCTGCGCCCGGGGCGCCTGCCGGAACGGTCATTGCCCGGCTGCTTGGCGGGCGGCGTCGCGGCCCCTGGCGATCTCGCGCAGCCAGCGCCGGTATTCGATGGCGACTCGGTCGACGCCTGCGATCTGCAGCTCGGCGCTGAGGTCGACGGGCAGCTCCTCGGGGCGCTGGGACTCGACGAACTTGAGGTCCTGGCCGATGACGAGCGCGTTGAAGTCCAGCATCTGCTTGTCGGTGGACTCGTCGAAGGAGTAGTCGCGGCCCATGAACGTGAAGCACCGGCAGGTCTTGCGGCCGGTGGGGCAGACGCTGAAGAACAGCAGGTAGCGCTGGTCGACGGATTCGATGTACTGGTCCAACAAGATGGTGTTGGGCATGAACAGCCGGTAGTCGAGCTTGACTTCGACGGCTCCTTCGATTTCGAGGCTCTTGTTCTTGCCCGAGTCGGGGGGCTCGGCCATGTGGGGGTGCTCGAAGCGCAGCTCGTTGCGGTGGCGGCCGATGGAGTGGTCGGGCACCTCGGGATGCGCCGAGTCGCCCAGCACCCCGTCATGGACCCAGGCGAAATGGCCGAAGTCGACGTAGTTCTCGATGCGGCGGGGGAGCGCGCAGTTCCAGTTGTACGGCTCGACCTCGATGAGCCGGAACGACTCGTCGCCGAAGTAGGGATTCTCCGGCAGCGGGTAGACGGGTTCGCCGCTGAGGCACACCCAGATCAGTCCCAGGTGCTCAGCGGCGGGATAGGCGGTGAGACGGGCCCGCGACGGGATCTTGAGATCGGGCCGTGCGGGGATCTTGGTGCAGCGGCCCTCGCCGTCGTAGCACCATCCGTGATAGCCGCAGCGCAGCCCGTATTCGCCGACAGAGCCCAGCGACAGTGCGGTGCCCCGGTGCACGCAGATGTCGCGGAAGGCCGACACCTGGCCGTCGATGCGAGCCAAGACCAGGGGCTCGTCCAGCAGCGTCACCGCGAGCGGCCCGCCGTCGATGAGCTCGGACACGTAGGCCACCGGGTGCCAGTACCCCCGCAGCGCCTCATACAGGTCGTCGTCGGTGAGCGACTCTCGCGTGGGCCTCGCCTGCGTCTCCTCAGCCATCATCCCCTCAAGTATTATGGTTCGACCGGGATCTCAACGCCCGCAGATCGGTGTCGGTGGTTCGGGCCTCGTGCTGAACGGTGGCCCGGGCGGCGTGGGTGGCGTCTTCGTGCACGAGCGCCACGTCGGTGACCGTTCGCTTCCCAAGCTGCTGGGATGGTGGGGCAGCGCCCCGACGTCCGCTTCGAGATGGGCACTGTCCGCGATCCCATCGGTACCGCCGAGTCGTGGCAGGTCTCGAACCCGCCCATCCTTTCCATGGCGGCGCTGCGGGCGTCGCTCGACGTGTTTGATCGACGTCTGCGATCTGGCCGAAGGCGTCGAGGCAGATGCGTCCGGCCTGGTCGATTGCGACCAGGTTGAGGGTGCCCCGCAGCTGGTCGCAGCCCATCGTGAAGATCGGGCGCGCCGGTTCGGCGTCGGCACGGCGTACACTCGCATTTCATGCCGGTCACCAGGTCCGGTCAGTAAGAGAGAGAATCAATGCGAGGAACTGTCAAGTTTTTTAATAGCGAGAAGGGCTTCGGCTTCATCTCGCGCGATGGCGGGGACGACGTGTTCGTTCACTACTCCAACATCGTCGGCGAAAATCACAGATCCCTTGACGAGGGGCAGATAGTCGAATTCGACATCGGGCCCGGTCGCAAGGGAGACGAAGCTAGGAACGTCAAGCCGGCCTGATCCCACAGGTTCGCTGTGCGCCGCCGGCTAGATTGACCGGCGGCGCTCGACGTTTCGCGCATCACTGCGCGAGCGTAGGGCGAACCGAGAACCAGAACGGCTCCCGGAATACTGGGGGATGAAGCCTTCGCGGCCACCCGTTGTGGATCAGTCGGGGATCCAAGGTTCGGTCTCGATGCCGAGACCGTCGGCGACCCGGTTCGCGTACGCGTAGTAGCCGACAACCTCGACTATGTCGAGGATGTCGCGGTCAGAGAAGCCGGCCGATCGCAGGGAGTCGACATCGGCGTCGTTCATCGCGCCCGGCGTCGTGGTCAGCTTGGTCACGAATCTCAGCATCGCCACCCGGTTCGGCGACAGCGCTGCAGTTGTCCAGTCTTGTTCGATCGCCGCGACCAGTTCGTCGTCGTTGATCAACCGGCGCAGACCGCGCCGGTGGTGGACGACTCAATAGTGACAGCCGTTCTCGAGGCTGACGACCAGGCCGATGAGCTCGCGCTCCACCTTGCGCAGCGTCGCGGTGCCGGCCATGGCCGATTCGTACAGACCCTGGTGTGCCGCCATGGAGCGCGGGTTGAGCGAGTGCACGGCGAGGATGTTGTCGACCCGGCCGTATGTGCGATCGACTACTTGGGGATGGAGCTCACCGAGCGCGCCGTCCCAGGAGTCGTCGGGGATGACCTTGATGCGTGCCATGGTGCAGCGTTTCACACCAGTCGGCGACTCGGCGAATCTGCGATTCTGAGAGTGCCGCCCACCGCCACGGCGTCAATTCTCCGGCTGGGGGCGGGGTTCGTCGATGAGGCGGGCGAGGGTGGCGCCCACGGTTGGGTCGTCTATCTGGCCGAACGCGTTGAGGCGGATGCGCCCGGCGCGGTCGATGACGACCAGGCTGGGGGTGCCCCGCAGCTGGTAGCGGCCCATGGTGATGGGCAGGCCGACGCCGGGGTCGTGGGCGTCGACGCCGACGGGGAAGGTGATGCGGTACTCATACAGGAAGGCTTCGAGCGAGGTTGGAGTCATGGCGTCGTGGTGCTCGAACACGGTGTGCAGCCCCAGCACGGTGACCGCGTCGCCGAAGGCGTGCTGGATGCGCTGGGCCTGGGGCAGCCCGTGGGAGACGCAGCCCGGGCACAGCATCTGGAACGCCTCGATCACCACCACCTCGCCCTGTAGATCGGCCAGGGTCGGGGTGGCGGCGGTGTTGAACCAGCGGGCGGTCGCCAGCTCAGGAGCAGCCGGGTACGTCGATTGCATGCTCGAGGCCATGTCACTCCCGGTAGTGCAGTTCCTCTACTACGGTCGCCGTCGGCGGCGCCCAAGCATTCGGATTCATCCCCGCGAATTAGATCACACATCGAGACCCTGCATTTCACCCGCAGCCGCCTAGTTCAAACGCGTACGAGCAGGGGAGCGATGCTGTGACCGAGCACGAAGAGTCCGACACTGGTGGTGACGGGCCGGCGGTGGTGTTGCTGCACGGGGTGCTGATGAACGGCACCTTGTGGGACGGCCTCGTCGACAGTCTGCGGGCCGCTATCGACGCGTTCCGAGCGGCAGCTCTTCGCGTCCTGAACCCTTGCCGACGGCGGCGTACAGCAGCCACGACAGGCACCAGACCACCACGACGACCAGCAGCACGTTGCCGCCGCCGGGGCTCAGACCGGGAGCGTAGAACGGCTTCACGAAGTACTGGGAGATGAAGCCTCCCCGGTACGGCGTCTCGCCCGCGAGGCGCCAGAAGTGCTTCTCCCAGACCGTCAGCGGGCACGGCAGCCTGGGCAGGTTCACCGCCGCGACCGGCACCAGCATGGCTAGGTACCACTTCATCAACCGGGGCTTGAGTGCGGCCATTGGAGCGCCCACGATGATGAACACCGCCAGCAGCCCGTGCGCGAGCGCTATCGCGATTGCCAGCAACCACGCACCCACAGTTTCACACTACTGCCACGTCTCAGGGCGGTGATGGCTCGCTCGTGGCGAGACGTCGGCGACGGGCTGCGAGTCCGCGGGACATTCGCTGCCGGCAGTCGACCTGCTGGTCGCGGCCCGGACGTCACACCTGACACCAGCCCGCACGGCACTACGGTGCGAGCCGTGAGGTCAGAGGTTGCGAGCCGTGTGAATTTCGGGAAGGGACGGTTCCGGACATGAGTGCATCTGGTAGAGACGATCGGCCGATGGCGAACAGCTACTGGGTTGATCCGGGCCGTTTCGCGGCGGGCGAGTATCCGGGCGCGAGGCGTCGGAAGGAAGCCGCCACCAGGTTGCGAACCCTGCTGGGGGCCGGCATCGACTGCTTCATCGACCTGACCCAGCCGCACGAGGGGTTGGCACCCTATGCCGGGATCGCGGCGCAGGAAGCCGGCCGGCTCGGCACGGAGTGCGTGCATGAGCGGCATTCCATCGTCGATATGGACGTGCCTCGCAGTCAACAGCAGACAGCCCGCATCCTCGACGCCATCGACAAGGCGTTGGACGACGGCAAGAACGTCTACGTGCACTGTTGGGGCGGCATCGGCAGGACCGGCACCGTGGTCGGCTGCTGGCTCGTGCGCCACGGCATGACCGGAGACGAGGCTCTGGCCCAGATCGCGCAGTGGTGGCAGGGAATGGAAAAGAGGTACCGCCACCCCCGCTCGCCACAAACACCACAGCAGCGTAGGTACGTCCGGAGCTGGACCGAACCGTCTCCGGGGGCCGCCGCGTGAGCGCAGCCGCCAACCGGGACCGGTTCCGGGGCTGCCTGCTGGGACTGGCGGCGGGCGATGCGCTGGGCACCACGCTGGAGTTCAAGCCGCCCGGCTCGTTCGAGCCGATCGACGACATGGTCGGCGGCGGGCCGCATCGGCTGCAGCCGGGCCAGTGGACCGACGACACCTCGATGGCCCTGTGCCTGGCCGCTGGTTCAATCGGCCTTGGTGCTCCCGGTGGGCCGGTGCCACATGAGGGTGGCTGCAAGCGCTGAGAACAGCGCTACCGGGGCCCACACCGCCAGCCAGCCGAGCTTCTCGGCTGCCCATCCGGCCGCGACCGGGCTCACCAGCGCGGCCACCGCGAACATGGTCGACACGACCCCAGTGATCATCCCCGTGGACCGCTCGCGCCCGACAGTTATGTGGGCGAAGAGCAGCGGCGTCCACCCCCAGCCGGCCACGTACCCCACCGGAATGCCGACGAACATCACCGCCGTGGCGCCCGTGGCCATCGCCGCATAGCCGGCAACCGCCACCGCGGCCATGGCCGCGATGGTCCTGGGAGCGTCCAGATCCCGGCGGGTCACCGCGTGAGCGCAGCCGATCCGCATGAGCACGCTTCCCCCCGCCGAGGCCGCCACCAGAGCCGCCGCAGTGTCGGCACTGGCTCCGGCGTCCACGAACGACAGCGACGCGAAGGCGTTGAACACCACCAGGTTGATGAACAGCAGCGCGGCGCCGCCAAGAAAGCCCAACCCCAGAGAGGCCACATCATCGCGGGCGCTCCGGGGCGGCCCGGCTGTGACCGGTGCCGCAGGACCGGACCGTGCTCCCACCGGCAGCGACTGTCTCCGGGGCCGTGCCGGTCCCATCAGCAGCGCCAAGCCCGTCAACGCGAACACCGAGCACGCGGCGAACACGGTGCGCCAACCCAGCCGGTCGCCGAACACCGGCAGCACCGCGGTGGACACCAGCACCAGCAGCGGCATCGCCGCCTCACGAATGCCGAAAGCGAGAACCCGCGGCGTGCGAGCCAAGAAGTCCACCAGGATCCTCGAAGAGCTCGGCTCAGACAGCACCCGCAGGATCCCGGCTGCGGCCAGCAACGCCACGAACCACGCCGTGCTGGGCGCCTGCGACAGCGCCACCATGAACAAGCAGCCACCGACGCAGGTGAGCCGGCCCACGTTGATGCCGCCGACGCGGTCGGTCACCCGTCCGAGCCACACTGCCAGCACGACCGCGGGAACGGCTGACAGTGACAAGCCCAGCCCCAACTCGGACGAGCTGATCCCCAAGTCGAGCCGCAGGTAGGGCGCCAGCGGACCCGAGATGATCTGCGGCGTGGCCCCCGCGGCCAGCAACGCGCTGGCTGCGGCCACCGCGGCCGCGTCGGAGCGAATGGTGCTACCACGGCGATGCCGGGTCACGGCAGGATGCACCTTGCGGAACCCTCAGTCACACGATGGAGAGATCCTGATGATCGTGCGTCGCCCCGGCGAGGACGAGCGCGAGGTGCTCGACGAGGGTGTCATCGACACTGTGCTACCCGGGGTTTCAGACGGGAACTACGTCGACGCGCCGATTGGTGGCGGCGGCGAGGACGGCGATGTCGCCGGGATCTGACGTGATGATCTGGTCGCCGTGGTCGGCTAGGGCGACCAGTGCCGCATCGATTGCGTCGGCGAGGCCGCAGCGGGCGAGCAGGACCCCGGCGCGTCGTCCGAGAGCGGCGTCGAGGGGCACGATCTCGACGGCCTGCAGCGCCGCGGCGAGGCGCGCTTGGCGGCCTGTTCCACCCCGCCATACCTGGGCGACCACGCCCCCGTGGGTCCTCGGCGGGCTCTGGGCCTGAAGGGAGCCCTTGAAGCGCCGCCACATCCGGCGGTCGTCGCCCTCGAGCGCGATGAGCGCGCCCGAGTCCAAGATCTCGGTCATCCGGCTCGCCGGGCAGCGGCTCTGAGCGACGCGGCCGTGTCGCGATCCTGATGGGCTTGCTCGGCGATCTCGTCATCGGTGATGAAGCCGTGCTCGGCTTCATAGTCGGCGACAAGCCGGCTGAGCACCGCAAGCCTTAGGTCTCTGTCGTGTCGTTGGGTCATCGCCTCACCGATCCACTCGCTGACCGATCGGGCGCGTCCCTCGCTCACCGCAGCGTTGGCCGCGTCTAGCAGTGCCTCGTCCACGGTGACCGTCACCCGCTGCTTGTGCATACCTTCATCATACGCATGGATGCACTCTTGCGTACAGACCGGAGCTGGCCTGTCCTCGGATCCGACTCCAATGCGAGGAACCGTCAAGTTCTTCAACAGCCAAAAGGGCTTCGGCTTCTTGGTGGGGCCTGCTACAGTTCGTGCACTGCTCCCCGCCTTCCCGGTATCGCCGGGAATGGCGGCGCAAGCCGGATCCGCCCGACAGTTCGCTGCCTGGAAGTCTCAGTCGCTCGTGACGGTTAGAAGCCGGCCGCTGCGCTACCAGCCGACGGCATGGTCGATGGGCCGGCCTGCGGCGTGGCGCGCCGAGGAGAAGGGCATCGACGTCATGATGGCCCTCGACATCGCGATCGGTGCCCGCGACGACGCCTACGACGTGGCCGTGGTGGTGTCTGCCGACACCGACCTTGCCCCAGCGATTGAGGTTGCGCTAGACGCCGGCAAGCGGGTCGAGACGGCGATGTGGTGGAGTCCGGAGCACCCGCACCGCCGGATGAAGGTCCGGGTCGGCGTCTGTGGAATCACGCTCTCGATGCCAGCCGGCTTGGAGCTTGGGGATCGTCTCCCGGGCGGATCAGCGGGAACCCGTTGGAGCGGCGTCTTGGGTGCTGAATCGGTTGGAGGTTGGCCCGTTCGGCATCCGCGGCGATGTCGGTCCGGAACCGAATGTCGGTGTCGATCGTGGCCTCGACAGTTCGCGATTTGGCCGCTACGCCGGATGCGTTGCTGATCGCTCGTGTGCAGTAGTTCCCGATTCGTTTCCTTCTGCCGCCGTGGCCGTAGCACTGGCGCGTAGAGACGGCGTGTGGCCGCAATTTGGGCACGACCGACTCGCGCCAAGGAGTTCTGCCATTTGCTCGTAAGCCAGGAGCGCATCGTTCTTGAGGAACCTCGCTGACACGTTCGCTGTCAGCAGGCCAAACAACGAGACCCCGCAGACCATGAGGACCACCGCGGCCGCACGCGCCGCGGTTGTGCCGGGACTGAGATCTCCGTAGCCGACGGTCGTGACCGTTGCGGCTGCCCACCACAGCGTGTCCTCCAGGGAGTCGATGCTGCCGCCGGCAGCGTGCTCTGCCTCATACACCGCTAGCACCGCCACCGCGGATAGTGCTGCGCACGACACTATGAGTGCCTTGCCGTGCAGACTCTTCCAGGCCCGCGTCATGGTTGTGGCTGCCTTGTGGGCGGCGATGAATGCACGCACACCGCGCAGCAACTGAAGGGCTCGCAGCGCTCTGAGGGGACGTGCGACCGGCAACACGGACAGCACGACGATAGCTACGTCGTACCAGTGGCGAACCAAGTAGCTGCGCCTTGATCCGTCCACCAGAACAACACGGGTGATGAGGTCAGCAAAGAACACCGCCACCACGACCCATCCCGCCGCAGCGGCCAGCCAATGCCGATGCTCCAACAAGAACAGCGGCACGCTGGCTATCGCCAGCACCAGCATCACCGGCTCTGCCCGCCTCGAGTAGCTTCCCAGACGCCCCGGGTCCGAGCCCCGCCCCGGCGGCGACGATTCACTTGCCATGCCACTTCCTCCTTCCTGCTGTATCTCCAGACGCTGAAGCAACAGCGCGGCACAGTACTGCGAGGCACAACCCAGGTTCGACGCAGACGTGTAGTGGTTCTGGGATCGTGTCCGGTTTGGGGTCGCTGATTACGCAACATCGGGGTGCGAGCATGGCGCTGTGAGAGGAGCGTCAGATGACCGATCCGTCGAAGTCCCGGGAGCGCAGCGGCCGCCGCAGGAGGCGGTTGTTGTCGCCTCAGCAGAAGTATGAGGCGTTCGTGCAGGTGCTCACCGGTGAGATGACAGTGGCCGAGTGCGCGGACCACTGGGGGGTGAACCGCTCCACGATCATGCGGGCCCGCGAGGTCGCCAAGCGCGGCGCGCTGGACGCGTTGGCGTCGTCTCGGCCCGGGGTGCGAGCCGACGGGGTGGATCCCGAGTTGGTGATGGCCCGAGACGAGGCGGCCCGGCTGGGCGAGGCGCTCAAGGAGATGGCTGTCAAGGTGACCTTGTTGGAGGGAAAAGAGCGTTGGGGGTGACCGCCTGTGTGCCCCCGCGTGTCGAAGCCGGCGTCAAAGCCGGCCTGTTGGAGCTCGTCGATCACGCCGTGGGGGCGGGATGGACGACGGCTCGGGCCTGTTCGGTGCTGGAGCTCGACGGCCGCCGGTGCCGCCGCTGGCGGCGCCGCCGCGAGGCCGGCCGCCTCGATGACGCCGCGGCGGGCGGCGTCGTGGTGCATGCCATCACCCCGTCGGAGAGACACGCGATCCTGGAGCTCTTCGAGCGCTGGGGCGAAATCGACGGCGGCTACCGCAAGCTCGCTCACCGCGGGTCCTATGAGGGGCTGGTGTGGGTGTCACCGTCGACGCTGTATCGCGTTCTCGCAGCCCAGGGGCTAGTTCTGCCCGCCCGGCCCCAGCGCTCACCGGCTGTGGCGCGGCCCATGCCCGACTGGGTGAGCTGGGAGCGCCACCAGATCTGGATCTATGACATCACCCACTTCCCCAGAGCCGGACGCGTCGCCTACGCCATCCTCGATGTCGTAACCCGAAAATGGCTCGCCACCCTCGTCACCGCCGAGGAGACCGCCACCCAAGTAGAGGTCGTGTTCTGCGACGCCCTCGACGCCGAGGGCCTGTGGCCCGCCGTCGAGGCCCGCCAAGCCGACGACGGCGACGAAGAACCGATCCTGTTGGCCCTGTCAGACAACGGCCCCCAGATGAGAGCAGGCACCACCAGAGAGTTCCTGGCCCTCTGCTCCATCGCGTCCCGCTTCGGCCGGCCCGGCACCCCGACTGACCAGGCCTGGATCGAGACCCTCTTCGGGCACGTCAAGACCGAGTGGCCCCACCTCGAGAAGATCACCGACCCCGGCGAGCTGCGAGCCGAGCTGGAAGTAGCCCGAGACGACTACAACACCCGCCGCCTGCACGCCTCCCTCGGCTACGTAACCCCCGACGACGAGCACCAAGGACGAGGAGAGCGCATCCGCCAGGCCCGACGAGACGGACTCAACCAGGCCCGCCTCGACCGCATCGCCTACCATCGCAACAACAACCAAAACCAGCCATGAACCCGCCCGCCCAATGCGGCGTAATCAAACCCCCAAAAGCGGACATTTACTCAGAAGCACCTCAGACGGGACAGACAGGTGAGCAAGGGGTCTTGGCCGCGGCTGCACGGGAAGGGAGTGCAATGCAGATTGGGGCTGTTTGAATGACGGGGCACCAGACGGGGGGCGATCTTCTCGATGCGAGCAATGGAAACGTCGTCTTCTGGCTTCGTGTACTCCGACACCGGCGGTGACGGGCCTGTCGTGGTCTTCCTGCACGGGGTGCTGATGAACGGCACCTTGTGGGACGACGTCGTCGACAGGCTGCGCGGCCGCTACCGCTGCATCGTGCCTGAGCTTCCCTTCGGCGCGCACCGCACGCCGATGCCTGCCGACGCGGATCTGACGCTCCAATCGATCGCCAAGATGATCGCCGGCTTTGTCGCCGAGCTCGATCTCCACGACGTCACGCTCGTGTGCAACGACTGGGGCGGCGCCCAGCTTGTGATCAGCCCGGGCGGCTCGGATCGCGTCGCCAACCTCGTTCTCGTGTCCTGCGAGGCGTTCGACAACTATCCGCCCGGCCTGCCCGGGCGGCTGCTGTGCCTCAACGCGTCGTTGCCGGGCGGCACCTTCATGACGTCGCAGCTCTTGCGTCCGCGCCTGCTGCGGCACCTGCCGATCACCTTCGGCGGCCTGTCGAAGAAGCGGGTGCCGAACGAGCAGTTCATGAGCTGGATCGAGCCGCTGCGCCACGATCCGAGGGCACGCCGGGATCTCGACAAGTACCTCTGCAACGTGCCGAAGAAGACACAGTTGCTCGAATGGGCCGAGCAGCAGCGCGCCTTCACGGGATCCGTCCTGGTGGTGTGGGCCCGCGAGGACAAGCTGATGCCACCCGAGCACGCTGAGCGTCTAGCCGCGCACTTCGAGAATGCCGAGCTCATCTGGATCGACGACAGCGGCACGCTCATCCCGATCGACCAGCCCGAAACTCTCGTCGGCCACCTCGAACGCTTCCTCGCACGCGCCACAGCAGCCGAACGGTGACCGCGTGGACGCCACCAGCTTCGAGATCATGCGCCGTGAACGCATCACCGAGACCCTCGCGTTCGACGGCGACTTCAGTACGACCCTGATCGGTGACCTGACCTCGGAATGGTCGCTGCGAACTCGAGTCAGGGCGACTCGAACTTGTCCACAAGCGACTTCAGGCGCCGTGCCGCGCCGGTAGCCGCGGACTTGGAGACCTTCGCTGCTGCCGTAGCGGCCGGGCCCACCGCCCGTGCCGCGCCGGTGGCCGCGGACTTGGAGACCTTCGCTGCCGTCGTAGCGGCCGGGCCCACCGCCCGTGCCGCGCCGGTGGCCGCGGACTTGGAGACCTTCGCTGCCGTCGTAGCAGCCGGGCCCACCGCCCGTGCCGCGCCGGTGGCCGCGGACTTGGAGACCTTGGCTGCCGTCGTAGCGGCCGGGCCCACCGCCCGTGCCGCGGTAACGGCAGCGCGGCTGGCTCCGTGCGCGGCCTGGTCAACGGGAACTCCAAGACGACGGGCCACAGTGACCCCACCCACGGCGATGAGACCGCCAGCCGCCACAGCTCCAGCGAGGGGCAGGGCGACCGCTGCACCGGCAGCTGCAATGCCTGCGCTACCCCAGCCCAGGAGCGAGCCCGCAACCACGCCGCCCACGGTTCCCGCAGCCGCCTCGGTGACCAGAGAGCCGCGACCAGGCGCGCCCCCGTCGGAATCGGGCGGTACGCCGTCGTGTCCGCCCTCACCCAGACCGGTGTTGGCCATCGGGGACTCGATGTCGTGATCCGGCTGTTCCATGTCTGCTGCTCTCCTCAACCATCGACCAACGTTGCGGGCGGGATGCTAACGGCCTCCCACTGATCCGAAACAGGAGTGATGCTGACTGTTTCGGCTGGCAACGAAATAGCCGACGCATGGTACTAGCAGAGCCGGCGGCTACAGGTCGTGCGTGACGTGGTTCAGGACTGCTCGGCCTGGAGAGTGCGGTCGACGGCTCGGCGAATCCAGGACGAAACGGAGCGGTCGTCGGCGTCAGCGGCCGCCTTGACCCGATCGAGCATCTCGGGTGGGAAACGCACGGGCACGGGATCGGTCATGCGCTGCTTCCGGCGCCGCGCCGGTCCCTGGGGCACCTGATTCTCGGGCTTGCCGTTGAACTCGTACTCCTCTTCGGGGGTCATGTCTCCGACGTTCATCGGTCCTCCCGGTAGCGGGCGGCTAGGTGCCCCGAGGCGACGAAACAGCCGATTGGGCGGCACTTGCTCGGGTCACCGGACCGGCCCGGCGCGAGGGGGACCACCAGCACTAGTCCGCCGACCTGCGAAACCATCAGCCAGTGGGCTGGCGGCCTTGAGGGGTAGAAGAGCGTACCGCTGTGCCCCACATCGAAGATGTCGGCAATCCCGAGCGGACCGTGCTTGAAGAGATGCGGAGCCTGGCCGGTGATCTCAAATGGGTCATGGTCATCAAGGAGGTCTGTGTCGAACGGAGTCGTTGCCATCATAGTGTATTACGAACGACTACACACAGCGCCGGGTGGAACGTTGCCAAGCCCGTGGTCTGCGCACCGCTGTCTGGACTCAAATCAGGGCCCGCGTCGTCGCTGCGCCGCCGCATTGAGTTTCAGAAGGTAGATTGTTTCGCTAGTATTGAAACAGTATGGTTTCCGAATCATAGATATGGATCGTGGGGTTCATCAGTGTCAAGCAACCTTCCGCCTCGTGAGATCCTCATCGTTCGCCGCGTCGAACGGTTCCTAGCCGAGCGTCTGCCCGCGGGCTGGTCGCTGCGCGCCGAGCACGATGTGCGCGTTGGACGCTCCCGGCTCGACCTGCTTGCGGGCATCACTTCCCCGAGCGGCGAGAACGCCGTTCTCGCGGTGGAAGTCAAGCGTAAGATGGAGCCCCGCAATGTGGGCCGGGCTGCCCAGCAGGTCTTGGCAATGGCCAGCCAGAGAGCACCGGCTGCGGTCCCGGTGGTGGCTTCGTCCTATCTGTCGCCCCGCTCACGGGAGCTGTTGGAGAGTCTCGGCGTCGGGTACATGGACATCACTGGCAACGCTCGGATCGAGGTGTCCGAACCCGGGCTCTTCATCTCCACGTCGGGCGCCGACCGGGACCCGTGGCCCCAGGACGACGAGCTGCAGTCGCTTCGAGGCCGGGGGGCAGCGCGCGCCGTCAGAGCGATCATCGACAGCGCGCCACCGTTCGGGGTTCGAGACCTCGCTACGGCCACGGGCACTTCCGCGGCGACGCTCTCGCGTGTGCTGGAGCTGCTGGAGCGAGAGGACATCATTGCCCGTGAGAGGCGGGGCCCGGTGCTGGGCGTGGACTGGCAGGCCGCGATCCGAAGATGGGCCCAGGACTACGACCAGACAGCCTCCAACACCGCGACGACCTACCTTGAACCCCGCGGAATGCCTGCGCTTGAGAAGGCGCTCGCGGGGACCGGGCTCCGCTATGCCGCGACGGGGGCGTTCGCGGCGCAGCGCTTCGATCCGATCGCGCCAGCCAGAGCCGCCGCCCTCTACGTGGACGATGCCTACGAGGCCGCCGACCGGCTCGGGCTCCGTGAGGCCGACGCCGGCGCCAACGTCGTGCTGCTGGAGCCGTTCGACCCTGTCGTGTTTGACCGGACCGTCACCCGCGGTGGGCTTCGATGCGTCGCCCCCAGCCAGCTTGCTGTGGATCTGCTCACGGGACCGGGACGCGAACCGCCACAAGGCGAGGAACTGCTCCGCTGGATGCAGGACAACGAGAATGCCTGGCGAGCCTGACCCTCAGTACGTCCGCGCTCGTCGCGTCTTGCTGGATGCGGCCGACGCCCTTGCCGCACATCTCGACTCAGTCGTGCTCGTCGGCGCCCAAGCGGTCTACCTCCACACCGGCGAGGCCGAGCTGTTCGATGCCGCAGCCCCCTATGCCACCGACGCCGACCTCGCCATCGGACCAGCCGATCTCGCAGACTCGCCTCTGCTGGACGAACTGCTGATCCGACGCGGCTTCACACTGCGTGAGTCCCCCGGCAGATGGGTCAGTCCCGACGGCATCTACGTCGATCTCATGGTGCCCGAAGCCCTGGCGGGTCCGCGCCGCAGGGCCCAACGCCGCTCCGGACACGATCGCAGCATCGCTCACTGCTTTGGTGTCGGACCTGCTCTCAGCGCTCTGACGCCCGCAAACTTCCTGGCCTGACGCTCCAGGTCAGGCTGCCGAAGGCTCAAAGGACGACACGACGAACCAGGCCCGCCGAGCGATCTCGCTGGAGAAGCTCCCAGCCTTGGCCTGCTCCTGAAGTTCCAACGGCACGTTCGAGTATCAGGCCAACCACTGGGCAGCTGACGGACAGCGTTGTCAGTGTGCGGGAGCGAGGTCGATGGTGAGTTCGAGGCCCAGCGCGGCAGCGGCCTTTTGCAGCGTCGTGAGTGTGGCGCTGGTGCCGCCGGCCTCGAGGCGAGCCACCGCTGCTTGGCTGGTGGACATTCGCACAGCTAGCTCTCGTTGGCTGAGTCCGGCCGCCTCGCGGGCTTCTCGGACCTTCTCGCCGACGTCGATGGCCAGGCGGGCCGTGGTGAGCGCCTCGTCGAATTCGGCCCGCTCGGCGCTGGTCATGGCGTTGACCCGCCGGTTGCGCAGTTCCTCGATAGTCGTGCGACCCATTAGTCGTCCTCCTCGGCCGTGTGTCCTTCAGCGATGCAGCGCCGCATGGCTTGGCGAGCGCGCCGGATCTCGACCCGCTCGGTCTGTCGTTGTTTGCGGGACGCGGTCAGCAGCACGACTCGGCGGCCGTCCGCGAAGTAGTAGGTGATGCGCCGCTGTGTTCGGCCGACATCGATGCGTAGTTCGAAGAGGCCCTCGCCCAGCGACCGCGACGCTGGCACCCGCAGTTGGCTGCCGCGTTCTGAGAGCCGCTCGACGGCTGCGAGCACGGTCGCGAACTCCTTCACCGGCAGGGAATCGATCCATTTCTCAACTTCCGACTCTACCTCCACCGACCACATGACATCAAACATGATATCGCGGCGGCTTGGATCCACCGGACTCGGCGAGCCAGCAAGGACGCCGCGCTGACACCATCTACGGGCCGGCCGCGACCAGGTTGTTGAGGTCTGAGGACAGGTCACTCGCCAACAGGGCCTGCGCCGCTGCCATCACCTGCGCCGTGCGCTCCGCCGTCGCGTCCAGCGCCGTCCGGCCGCCCGCGCTCAGCTTCTCAGCGACCACCGCACCAGGTTTGATCTCGGCCGCCCGTCGGAGAGGCCCTGGCGGAGATCGTGGAGCGGTGGCAGGGAACGGAAAAGCGGTACCGACACCCCCGCTCGCCACAGACAGCAAAGCAGCGGGCCTACGTCCGCGACTGGGCCGAACCGTCACCGGGAGGCGCCGTGTGAGCGAAGCCGCTCAGCGGGACCGGTTCCGGGGCTGCCTGCTGGGACTGGCCGCGGGCGATGCGCTCGGCACCACGCTCGAGTTCAAGCGGCCCGGGTCGTTCGAGCTGATCGACGACATGGTCGGCGGTGGCTCGTTCCGCCTTCAGCCCAGCCAGTTGACTGACGACACGTCAACGGCACTGCCCCACCTCGCCCCCGGAACCCAACGCGAATCTTGGTTAGCGCAGAACGCGAGTCTCGATGAGCGCTGACGCGCCGTTCAGGCGGCTGGCTCGGTCACGTGCCAGCCGTCGCGCTTGAGTGCGTCGGCGGCTGCTTCGGGGTTGCGGTGCACCGCTGCCCGGAGCTGCAAGTGAAGGTATTCGTCTCTGGACTTGTTCAGCGCTTGCTTCCATCCGTCGCGCGGAGTGACGAGGCGTTCCAGGATGCAGAACTCGATGATGTCCTCCAGGCACGGCCGGAACCGCCGACCCCCGACGGGCAGGTGGAGGTCGGCCGGTTTGCTCTTGTCGCGCCCGCTGGCATGCAGCATCCTGGAGAGGACGTCGGATTCGCCGTGGATGTGGATGTGCGCCTCGGGGAACTTGTTGGGCGGCTCCCTCACAAAGTCGTAGGTGAGGATCGAAGTCGTGTCGTCATGCTCCTGGAGCGTGTAGCTGCTCTTGCTGGTGGTCAGGAAGGCGCCGGAATCGTCGAGTTCGAGCGTGTGCAGGACACTGACGTAGAGGCGCGCCGACGCCTGCGAGACAGTCAGGGGGACGCAGTCGCCAACTGGGTTGGCCTCGCTCACTTTGTAGCCGACCACGGCGCGCCCGCGGCGGTCCATGTACGACCGCATGCGGACGCCATGGGTGACGGTGCCATTGAGAAGCTCTGTGAGGTCGCCCGCGAACTTCCTGGCCTGACGCTCGAGGTCAGGCTGTCGAAGGCTCAAAGGACGACACGACGAACCAGGCCCGCCGAGCGATCTCGCTGGAGAAGCTTCCAGCCTTGGCCTGCTCCTGAAGCTCCTCCCAGGTGCATCCTGCCCGGGCGAGGGCGTTGTCGATGACAGCGCGGACGCCCGCGTCGTCCAATACGTCGACCTCGATGTCCGCGTAGCGGTCCTCGTCGCTGGTCATTGTGACCCCTTGTGTCCACCCGGGAGCCATGGCTCGGCCGCGGTGCCCTGTTCGTTGCAGATGCTGTCACACATGATGCTACGAGGGTGTGACAGTCATGATGTGATCGCCCTGAGTATGGGCTTCGAGTGCCCGATCCGGAGTCTTGTGCCAGTTGCAGCGGCTCTTGCACACATGTAGTTTCACCCTTGTAAGTCGATCGGGTTGCCGGGGCCGCCCGGCTACCCATTTCAAGCCAAGGGAGGGCCGCATGGGCCAGCTGTTCGATCCGGACTCGACACCGTCGCCGACCGAGTGGCAGCCGGGCACACGCTTCGAGCGGGCCGCAGCGCTGATCGAGCGATTCGAGTTTGTCCCCGCGAAGGGAGGGGCGAGAGTCTGGTCGGACCTGTACACCGTCCTTGGAGCCCATGCCGAGCACTATCGAAACATCGGGATCGACCACTCTGCCGAGATGCTTGAGTTGCTGGCGGCTAGGGCCCGCGGAGCGGTCCAGAGGCACCAATTCCACGGGCCGCCTCTGCCAGATACGTTGCACCACCCGCGAGAGGTGTTGTGGTGAGGCGCATGGACCACAGACCAGGCTCAGCCAGCGGACGTGTAATCGCTAGCCCCGAGGGGAAAGACTGGTGAGCGCAACTTCAATACCGGCGTCGGATCAGACCCCGAATTGTTCGAAGTGTGAGCGCCCCATGGTGAGGCGCACCGCACGGCGCGGACCGAACGCGGGCACCGAGTTCTGGGGGTGCTCTGAGTTCCCTCGATGTCGCGGCATCGTTCGGGACCTGCCGGGTGCGGAGGTTCCAGCGGAGGAGGAATCCCCGGTTGTCACTCTTGCCGATGGGACTCAGGACGCATCCGGGGAGGCCACAGACTCAGACGCCGACGGCAAGCCCGACGGGTTCCTCAGGAAAGTTGCTCGGACCATTGACAAAGGCCATCGCTGGTATCTGGAACGAGACGAGCCTGATGCCGCCGGCCGCTGGGACGACGATCATCGGCGCAGCATGCTCCGCTACGTCTATGACCGCGACGGCGGGCGTTGCGGGCTCTGCACGGCGGAGATGAAGATCAAGGGCGCCCAGATCGAGCACGTGGTGCCGAAGGTGTTCGTGCTGTTCGACGTCGGCAAGGACCGCAAGGCCGAGCCGGGCACCCGATACAAGAGCCGCCTGCACAAGATCGACAACCTCCAAGCCGCCCACACCTACTGCAACAAGCGAAAGGGCAACACCCCTGACGTCGACAAGTGGCGGCACCCGGCCATGCCCCCGCTCACCGTCGCGGACACCGAAGATGGAGGAGCCCTCGTGCTGCCCCAGGAGTCGAAGGCTCGCTCAGCGCGCTAACACTCGAAACGCTGTGGACTGCCAAGCGTTAGACGCACCGCACCGAACCCAGGGACGTTCAGTCAGTCCCTGTCCCACAGCCCTACCACCACAAGATCCCACCAAGCGATGGGCGCTACCACGGGACTTCTGTGAGCAGGCGTAGCTTGCTGAGTCCTCTCGGATCGGAATGACTGCGATGCGTGATGCATGTGCGGAGCAGTGCGCCGCGACGGGGATTGTGTCGTGCGGGTAGCCGCGACGTTGCTCGCTCTAAAGTCCTGAAGCGAGATCGCCACCGAGGTTTGCGTGGTTGTGTTGGCTCGGCGGTCGGGCCTACAGGCCGATTTAATGGACTGCGCCGACTCTGACCTCGGATGAAGCACGGCGGTGTCGCAGGGGCGCGTACCCTGCTGTCTGATCGAATCGCTGCTTCGGCGGCCGGGAGCGGACAGCCATGCACAGTCGGACTCAGATCGGGGGATCAGCGTCGTGACGCTGGGATTCGGTGATCTTGCCTCGGGGATGCGGCTGTCGGGGGTGGTGGCCGACGGGGATGTGACGGTGGTGGCCGTTGAGATGCACGGCACCGGCTCGGCGATCCTCACGTATCGAACCTCTGATGGACGGCTCGGTGAGCGGATCGTCCTGGTGGACGACCTGGCCGGTCTGACCGAGGTCTCCGAGCGGCAGTGGAGCTTCGATGCCGACGGCGCGATGTTCCGGCTCGCCTCGGAGGCCCGCCGCATGCAGCAGGCCCATCTGGCCGATCCGTTCGCGGCGGTGGACACGTCGAACATCGATCCCTACCCGCATCAGATCGAAGCCGTCTACAACCGGCTGCTCGCTCAGAGGCCGCTGCGGTTCCTTCTCGCCGACGATCCCGGCGCGGGCAAGACCATCATGTCGGGGCTGCTGGTCCGGGAGTTGGTGTTGCGCGGCGACGTGGCTCGCTGCCTGATCGTGGCTCCGGGCAGCCTGGTGGAGCAGTGGCAGGACGAGCTGTGGGACAAGTTCGGCCTGTCGTTCGAACTCATGTCGAGAGCGGCGGTGGAGGCGTCCCGCACCGGCAACCCGTTTGCCGAGAAGAGCCTGCTCATCGCCCGGGTGGACCAGCTGTCGAGGTCCGAGGAGTTGATGGCCAAGGTCCAAGCGTCCGACTGGGACCTGGTGATCGTGGACGAGGCCCACAAGATGTCGGCGCACCGCTACGGCGACGAGCTGCGCCGCACCAAGCGGTTCGTGCTGGGGGAGACGCTGCGGGAGTGCACCCGCCACCTGCTGCTGCTCACAGCCACACCCCACAACGGCAAGAACGAGGACTTCCTCGCGTTCATGACCCTGATCGATCCCGAGCGCTTTGCGGGCCGGCTGCGCGACGGCGATGGTGACAGTGCGGCCATGCCCGATGTCAGCGACGTGATGCGGCGGCTGGTGAAGGAGAACCTGCGCACGTTCGAGGGCAAGCGCCTGTTCCCGCAGCGCGACGCCCACAGTCTCAACTTCGAGCTCTCCGAACCGGAGGGGGAGCTGTACGAGGCGGTCACCGACTACGTGCGAAACGGCATGAACCGGGCCGCTCGGATGCGCGAGGAGGGCGACAAGAGCCGCGGGATCATTGTCGGCTTCGCGCTGGCCGGTCTCCAGCGCCGGCTGGCCTCGTCACCGGCTGCCATCTTCCACTCGCTGCGCCGCCGGAGAGACCGCCTGGACGAGCAGGCCGCGGAGCTGCGTCGCCTGGCCGCCTCCGGCCGGCCGGTACCGGTGATCGACCTGCCCAAGGGCGTGAGGATCGCGGATCTGGAGGACTTCGACTTCGACGACTATGGCGACTCCGAGCGCGAGGAGCTCGAGGACATCGTGATCGACGCATCCACCGCGGCCGGCACCGCCGAGGAACTGGAGGCAGAGGTCGCGGAACTGAAGGAGTTGGTGCGGCTGGCTGACGATGTGCGCCGCAACGGGATCGACACGAAGTGGCTCGAATTGCGCGACCTGTTGCGCTCCGACCGCTTCGCGGCGCCCGCACCCTCGGACTCGCTCGACCCCGGCCTACACGCGGATGGCGGCGCGGAGCCGGTCCGCAAGCTGATCGTGTTCTCCGAGCACAAGGACACCCTCGACTACGTGGCCGAGCGGATCGAGGCCGAGCTGGGACGGCCGGAGGCGGTGGTCAGGATCCATGGCGGCATCAAGCGCCACGACCGCCGCTCCATCCAGGACCGGTTCCGGGTGGATCCCACGGTGCGGGTGCTGGTGGCCACCGACGCGGCCGGCGAGGGCGTCAACCTCCAGGTGGCCAACATGGTGGTCAACTACGACCTGCCCTGGAACCCGAACCGCATCGAGCAGCGCTTCGGGCGGGTTCACCGCATCGGCCAGCAGAGGCCCTGCCATCTGTGGAACCTCGTCGCCCACGAGACCCGCGAGGGTCAGGTGTTCGAGAGGCTGTTCGCCAAGATCGAGGAACAGCGAGGCGTCTACGGGGACCAGGTGTACGACGTGCTCGGCGACGCCCAGATCAACACGTCGCTGCGCGACTTGTTGATGCAGGCCATCGTCGCCGACACCGACCCGGCCCACGCCGCCTGGATGGACGAGGTGATCGACGCCGATATCGGACGCCAGATGGAGGACGTTCTGAACGAGCGGGCCCTGGTGGCCGGGTTGGCCGACCCCGCCGCCAACGACAAGATCCGCCGCGACATGGAGATCGCCCGGGCCCGGCGGCTACAGCCGTGGTTCGTGGAGTCATTCTTCACCGAGGCGCTGCGCCTCTACGGCGGGCGGATCACAAGGCGGGAGCGGAGCCGCTTCGAGATCACCCGGGTGCCAGCCGCGGTCCGGGTCCATGCCCGCGCCGACTCGGGGCCCGTGCACGACCGCTACGAGCGGGTGACTTTCGACAAGGACCACATCCGGCCGGTCCGTGCGGGTGAGGGCCCGCCGGGCGCCTCGGTGCGGGCCGATCTGATCTCGCCGGGTACGCCGCTGCTGGCCGCGGTGGCGTCCAAGGTGCTGGTCGACTTCGGCAGCACCCTTCAGCATGGGGCGGTCTTGGTGGACGAGAGCGACTTGTCCAGTGATCCTCGGCTGCTGGTTTATCTCGACCACGCCATCACCGACGGGCGCGAGGTCCACGGAGCCCGCCAGGTGGTGTCCCGGCGGTTCCACTACGTGGAGATCGACCGGCAAGGCGACGCCCGCGACCCCGGTGACGAGCCCTACCTCAACTACGCGGCCCTGTCGGAGGGCCAGCAGACTCTGTTGGACGGGCACCTCGACCTCGACTGGGCCGGTCGTGCCGCCGAGGAGACCGCCCGCTCATGGGCCATTGAGAACCTGGCCGGACCCCACTTCGACGAGGTCGCGGCGGTGACCCACGCCCGGGTGGCGAAGGTGTGGGACGCGGTGCGGGAGCGCTTGGAGTCGGAGATCCGCTACTGGGACCGGCGCACGGAGGAGATCAAGGCCCAGGAGATCGCCGGCCGCAAGCCTCGCCTCAACTCGGGCCGAGCCCGGGCCCGAGCCGACGAGTTGGAGACCCGCCTGGCCCGCCGCCGAGCAGAGCTGACCCAGGAGGACGACCTGCACAACAGCCCGCCCACGATCGTCGCGGCCGCGGTAGTCGTCCCCCAGGGATTGCTCGGCCAGTTGGCGGGCCGCCCGGACACCTCGGTCGATCCGGCCAAGAAGGCCGAGACCGACCGCCGTGCGGTGGCTGCGGTGATGAGGGCCGAGCGGGCACTGGGACGGGTGCCCGAGGAGCAGCCCCACAGCAACCCCGGCTACGACGTGCTGTCAACCGACCCAGTGACCGGGGTCTGCTACTTCATCGAGGTAAAGGGCCACCTACCCCAAACCGAGCAGATCAGCGTCAGCCGCCGCCAGGTAGGCAAAGCTCACAACAACCGCGAGCGCTGGCGTCTCGCTGTGGTCTCGGTCCTGGAGGATTCCCAAGCCGAGCCCGAGGTCCGCTACCTGATCGAACCGTTCAAGAACGTGTCCCTGCACCCGGCCCAGACGAGCATCCCACTCAACGTCGCCGAACTCCTTACCGGCGCTGGCCCGCCCCAATGACTCGCCGCGGGACGGCCCTGTCCAGTGCACGCTGTCATCGCTAGGCTCGACGAGAACGACCTCCAGAATCCAATGAAGCTGCCAGAGAACGGGTTCGTGACTTGACGCAGTGACCTGGTTCAGGCGTCAAATCCAGCCAAATTCGGAAGGATTCTGTACGAGGTTTGACAGGTATCGCCGCGTATTGGGCGCTAGTGGGTAGCCGGAGTTCCTGGCCTGCCACGCGAGCAGTTCTGAACTGATACCGAATCGCGCCCGTAGGGATCGGACAACCCAGGCCTCATTCCCTTCGCAGTCCGAGAACTCCTGCCCGGCGATCTCGCGGGGCAGTAGCAATTCGGCAGCGAAGGCGCGGGCGCGTTGCTCGGGCTGCCTGGCAGTCCGGCCTCCGAATACCTCTACCAGCGGCAGAGAACTGGCGCGATCCACGAGAAGGTGACAGATCTCGTGCGCCAGCGTCGCCCTCCGTCTCGCTCGACTTGCGCCGTGCCGAGCATCTGAGTTCAGCAGAACGGCCGGACCGTGTCGCGGACCCCAGCATCCGATCGCGTCGATGTCTCTCAGTCCGAGTCCGACCTCGATGAGGGGCACACCCCATGATTCAAGTATTGCGTCGGGATTCACGCGTCTGTTGAGTTGGGTGGCACCCTGTTCGGACCGCAGCCAAGCGGCCAACTCGTGGCCCTGAGCGAAGGGCGGCTCATCCTGCATGGCAGAAACAAATGCAACTGCATTCTGAGAGATCCGATCGAGTTCCGAGCAGTCGGTCGACTGAACTCCCCTTAGAGCTTCAAGGATCGGGCGCAGCGTTGCGGACGGCTGGGGACCCACCATTCTGGCCGCAGCCAGGAGTTCATCGGATCGTATCGTGCTCCAGTCGCGCTCCTCCTCGGAGTAGAAGGCTGGCTCAACCTCTTCCACGAGTTCCGGTGGATAACCGGTGGCTGCTTCAATGATCCTGAGCCGGTTGTGGTCACCCCGCGCCTCCCATGCTTGGACCGCCTCCCGCGACCTCTCGTCGGACATGCCGTCGAGCTTCGACGCTATGCCTTCCCCGACTTTGCGCAACACATCAAGGAACTCTTGCCACGGAGTCCGCGCCGTCGAAGTCGTCGAAGCCGCCCACCCGTAGTTGCCGTCTCGCACGATCCACAGCGGAGGCATGACGGCTCCGTTCACGGCCTCCCATCATCACCTCGGCAACCATGATCAACACACGCCCGACACTGCTGCCATGCCGCTAGCCGCACGGGGAGGGGTGCCAGGGCCGCGCCACTCCAACTGGTCACCGGTTTGGGGCCTCGCGCCTGCCACATGCTTCGGGCACTGCATGACGGCGCACTCCTGGAGTATCGACCGGAGGTTGGTCGCTGGCAAGGAGTCAAGCCGTGGTTGAGCACGTGACGAGCGACGCGTTCGCCCGGTCTTACGGGCAGCGGACGCACCGGCTTGCTTGGCTGCTTGGTGCTGGCGCTTCGGCGGCGGCAGGAGTGCCAACCGCCGGAGACATGATTGCCGACTTCAAGGCCCGCCTGTTCTGCGCCCATACGAACATCCCCCGGAACGAAGTCGATGTGAGCGACCCGCTTTGGGAAGAGCGCATCACTTCCTACTTTGATGGCGCTCATGGCTTTCCGCCCGCGGGAGACCCCGGTGAGTACTCAACTGCATTCGAGATTGCGTATCCCGAAGCGGCCGATCGGCGCTCATACATCGAGAATGCGGTCAGGCGGGCCACCCCTTCCTTCGGGCACCGCGTCCTCGCTTCGTTCATTTCTGAAGGCTTGATCCGTTGCTTGTTCACCACCAACTTCGATGCGCTCGTCGAGCGGGCCACCGATGTGACAGATGATCTTCTGCCCCCTGATCGCCAAGCGCATCTGGCTGTGAGCGCCCTCGACTCCGTGGAGCGAGGCGAACGGTGCCTTCGCGAGGACGCTTGGCCCCTGCTCGTGAAGCTCCACGGCGACTACAAGTCGGAGCACCTCAAGAACACCGCCCAGGAACTGCAGAACCAAGACGAACGGCTCCGAGAGGTCCTGATCAAGGCAGTAGGCAGATTCGGACTCGTGGTGGTCGGCTATAGCGGCCGTGATGACTCGATCATGGATGCCTTGGACGAGGCGATCACGCGCGAGGGGGCGTTCCCCTCTGGCCTCTGGTGGGTTGCTCGGCCCGGCGCCACGCTACTGCCGAGAGTTGCCTCGCTGCTAGAGCGAGCCACTGCTTCGGATATCGAGGTCCATCGCGTCGACTCCGAGACGTTCGACGAGTTGGCGGGCGATCTCGAGCGCGAAGTCGATCTGAGTGGCCCACTTCGTCCGCACATTCAAGCCATCCGGCCTCGTCCACTCGTCGAACCAGTGGCGCTGCCACAGTCTGCAGCGGCGCAACTCCCTGCGGTGCGATGCTCCGCGCTCGAGTTGCTCAGCCTGCCAAGCGTGGCCAGAGAGGTGACGCTTGACAGGCCGGTCACCACCGCGGAAGCTCGTCAACTCATCAAAGACGCAGAGGTCTGGGCCACAGTGACCTCCTACGGGCGTCGATTGGCCATCTTCGGCGCAGATGATGAAATCGAGCGGGTCTTTGCACCCGTAGGCGGAACGCTGACCGGGGAGGCACACCTAGACCCAGCTGGCCGATCTACGGATCTCGGACTTGTCTATGACTCCCTGGTTAGGGCGATCACTCGACATCGACCACTACGACCGGTGCTCCGACACCGAGGCCACGCAGTGCTTGTTCGCCCGCCAGAAAGGACGCGGCGTGATGAAGTCGCGCGAAGGCACCGCGAGTCCCTCAAGGAGTTACAGCGGGCTTATCAGGCGCAGCTCACGGGGAGCGTTCAAGGATTGCGGTGCCCCTTTGCGGAGGGCATACGCGTGCGCATCGAGGAGTGGGATGGCCGATGGTGGCTCGTCTACGAGCCTTGGACGTGGGTTGATCTACCAGAGGACGATGACATGGGGTCGCTTCCAGAGGGGGCCCACAGTTACTCAGGCCGCGGCTGGGATTCTGCAAGCCCCAAAGTAGTGGCTGCTGACTGGCGACGAGAGCGCTGGGCACGGCGTTACAACCCGACATGGCATGCAATCATCGCGGGTTGGGCGAAGCTCATCGCGCCGCAGCGTGAGACTGATCTGTCGGCTTACTACTTCAAGGGACCGGGAATCAACGCCGAGTTTCGGCTGTCCAAGACGACTGCATGGAGTCGCCCGGCCGCCGTTCGATCAGGAGTACCGCGGTGACTGCCGGTGTGCGCCCCGGCTGGCTGGCACCATACACGCCGCTTGATGAGCCGCTCCTCGCATTCTCGTCTGCGGATCCATGGATGGTCGATCCTCACCCGTTGAGCGGCCTCGTCAGGCATGGGCCATACAGCAAGAACTCCCTGGTTGCGGGCACCGACAAGGTGCGCGTGGCCATAATCGGCCCGGATTCTGGCCGGGACGGTCGACGACGCGTCCTGCGGAATGTACAGAACCCCCATGACCCGTCAGATCGGAGGGACTACGTACCGCCTTATCCCGGCTTTGGACGGCTCTTTGGCATCCCACTGCTCCCAGCAGTCGAGCAGGCACACCTGACCTGGCCTGCCGGGCTCCACGAACTCGAAGGAGGTTCGCCCGCCGAACGGATCCGACGAGCGATTACCCAGCGCATGCATCAACTCGCTGCCGCGCGCGACACGTTCGACGCAGCTGTCGTGCATTTTCCCGATGGGTGGGGTCCAGGACTGATGACCGAGACGTTCAACGCTCACGACGAAGTCAAGGCCGTCGGTGCCGAGCTGGCTATTCCGACCCAAGTCATCAATGACCGCACATTCGACTTTCCGTACTTGGCCTCTGTCTCGTGGCGACTAGCAATCGCCTTGTACGTGAAGGCCGGCGGTACGCCCTGGCGACTGGCTCCCCTTACCGGGCTGCCTCCTGACAGCGCCTACATCGGCCTTGCCTACGCTCTGCGAGGCGACCCAACCGACGCCAGGTTCGTGACCTGTTGTTCCCAGGTCTTCGATGCCGATGGGGGAGGAATGCAATTCGTTGCTTACGACGCTCGCGATCCTCTTGATGGTTCCGACGATGCCCGACGGAACCCGTATCTCAGCCGTGCCGACATGCGAGCTGTCCTCGCGAGGAGCCTGGGTTTGTACCGGCGGAGAAATGGCGGCTCGACTCCACAGCGGGTTGTCGTTCATAAGACGACATTGTTCAGAGATGACGAACTTGCCGGAGTTTCTGATGCGCTTGCCGCGGTGAAGGAGATCGAGTGTGTGCAGGTGACGAACGGCGTCGCATGGCGTGGCGTGTGGCTGAAGGCTCCCCGTAGGGAGGGAAGCAGGAGCGAACCGGACGCTTACCCGGTGCACCGAGGAACGATGGTTCCACTATCGGGTACTGCTGCCCTCGTCTGGGTCGCTGGCAACGCGCCATCCGTGGCTCAACGTGGAGACAGCTACTACCAAGGCGGAAAGAGCATCCCATCGCCATTGCTCATGACAAGATACATGGGCCGCGGCCCGCTGGAACTCATTGCTACGGAGATTCTCGCCCTCACAAAGATGGATTGGAACAACGATGCGCTCTACGATCCAGTTCCAGTAACAATCAAATACTCTCAACGCCTCGCTCGAACGATCGCCAACGTACCTGCCCTCCCTCGAAGCGTGTATCCATATCGCATGTTCATGTGACGATGATTCATCGTCCTGCAGTCACGACCGCGATCTTCCACTTGGAACTTGCGCCACAAGCCCATGCGCTCATCTCGGCTCAATCTGTCATGTCACCAATCATCCGGCCAAGTACCACTATCCCAGTCTTCCGTGAGTTCTTCCTCCCAGCGCATACGATCCCAGTCACTAAGCTCCCAGTCTTTCAGCAGACCTGATCGTTCAACCAGCTTACGAGAGTCTAGATTCAACTGACAGGTCGGACAGTTCAGTCCTTTCGGAACAAACTCAAAGTAGACGCCGCTAACATATACCTGACCATCTCCGACATCAAAGTCTGCTTCAAGTTCAAGATCCCCGTACAGGCGCGCAGGAAGGTCACAGACTTCACATCTAACCCATTGAACACTTGGATCGACAGCATTTGCAGAGACCATTTCTGCTTCAAACGACTCAGATCGACGGTCGATGTCGGCCGAACTCAGCTCGGATCTGAGAGCCTGCCATCGCTTCTTGGCAGCAGCCCGTCTTTGTTGCCAGAGGGCATCCGTCGCCGTTGCATACTGCTTGAGCTGGACTTTGACAAGACTCTTGCCTTCACCGAATATCGTCGACATCTTGTAGTCAGCCCGGCGGCATAACTCGACCATAGACCGTACCCATGCATCAAATGCTAAGTCTACATCTGTCTGCTCAAATACGCCAGCGTGAACAATGGCATTTCGTGCGATCCTAAGAGCCTGTAGGTCATCTCCGAACTGATCAAAGGATACACCTAACCGCTTTAGGCGGTCAATGGCAGTGTCAGCGCTTATCGTCCTTAGAGATGGCAACGTGTTTCCTCGTGGTTCTCCTTGTGCCAACAATAGGAGTGATTGCTCGTTCCTCGGATCCGCTATCAATATGGGGTTGATGTTCGCTAGAACAGATTTGGCAAGCAGTTCTAGCGCGATTCCCGCGTTCACAATAAAGCCCTCCCAATCACTGTGCTCATGGGAGGCGAAAGCTCGCTCGACAAAGCGGCGAGAAGACGCGGCGAGCGTCAAATGGAGTGCTTGGCGCGACGCACGGAACGAGTCTTCCACGAATCGATTGTAGTCCGACAGTACTGGTGAGGCTAACTTTGGCTCAACGGAGTGCGAATGGCTCGGGAAATCTCACTGCGTCACACGGCACCTGAGGGAACGTGCTGCCTCGCGAGGGTAGTGAGGAAGGCGTGTAGCGTTATCGGCCGTGACGCCCGAGAGTCAGAGACCGAAGTTGATTGAGGTGGCTTTGCCGTTGGCGGCGATCAACAGGGAGGCGGCGCGGGAGAAGTCGATTCGGCATGGGCATCCGTCGACGCTGCATCTTTGGTGGGCTCGGCGGCCGCTGACTGCGGCTCGGGCGGTGATCTGGGCGTCGCTGGTGGACGACCCCTCTGGTGACCCGTCCTTGTCGTCCGAGGGGCAGGAGGCGGAGCGGCAGCGGCTGTTCGGGATCTTGGAGCGGCTCGTCAAGTGGGAGAACTCCAGCAACCCCGACGTGCTGGCCGAGGCCAGGGCTGAGATCGATAGGTGCTTCCCCGACGGGCCGCCGCCGATCCTGGATCCCTTCGCCGGGGGAGGGGCCATCCCGCTGGAGGCCCAGCGGCTCGGGCTCACCGCGCTCGCCGGGGACCTGAACCCCGTGGCGGTGCTCATCAACAAGGCCATGATCGAGATCCCGCCCCGCTTCGCCGGAATGCCGCCGGTGCATCCCGACATCGACAAGACCCTCACCACATGGGAGCGGGCCCAAGGGCTAGCCGCTGACGTGGAGGCCTACGGCCGCTGGATGCGCGAGGAGGCTCAGCGCCGCATTGGGCATCTGTACCCCGACGTCACCAGCCCCAACGGCGAGAAGCTCACGCCCATCGCCTGGATCTGGGCCCGCACTGTGGAATCGCCCGACCCGAGCTGGTCAGGGCACGTGCCGCTCGTGACATCGTGGACGCTCGCCAAGCGGCCGGGCAAGCCCAAGGTCTGGATCGAGCCGATGATCGACCGCGAGGCGATGGCCATCAACTATGTGGTCCGCGATGGCGGCGAGCCGTCCCATGATCGGACCGTGAACCGGGGTAACGGCATCTGCATCGCCACGGGCGCCGCCATTCCCGGTGACTACATCAAGTCCGAGAGCCGAGCCGGACGCATGGGCAAGCAGTTGATGGCTGTCGTAGCGGAAGGGGAACTCGGCCGGGTATACGTCCTAGCGACCCCCGAAGACGCCGCGGCGGCGACCTGCGAGGAGCCAGTCTGGAAGCCTGAAGGCCGGAATCCCAGGAAGCTAACTGGCGGAACCGTCTACGTGTACGGCATGGACGAGTGGTGGAAGATGTTCACACCAAGGCAACTGAGGGTGCTGACGACATTCTCGGATCTTCTCCGGGATGTGGCGGGCCGGGTGCGGATGGACGCTTCGCGAGCAGGGCTGCCATTGGATGACGTGCGACTGCGGGACGGTGGCAGAGGTGCTGCTGCGTATACGGACGCGGTCGTCACCTACCTGGCCTTCGCCATTGACAAACTGGCCGATCTCAATAACTCGCTCGTGCGTTGGGAGCCGGTCGCACAGTGCCCAAGGCAGCTGTTTGGTCGTCAGTCCATCCCCATGGTATGGGACGTCGCTGAGGCTAATCCGCTCAGTTCTAGCTCTGGATCCTTCTTGACTTGTCTAGAGGGCACACTGAGGGGTCTTGCAAGTCTTGGGGTCGTTCTCGGCAGTAAGGCTGTTGTCCAGCAGTGCAATGCGACGCCGAATGTCGCAACTGCTAACGGTGCAGCTCTGTCTACCGATCCTCCGTATTATGACAACATTTCATACGCAGACCTTTCGGACTTCTTTTACGTGTGGCTGCGTAGAAACCTCTTTGACGTATGGCCGACCGAGTGCTCCACTCTGTCGACGCCCAAAGCTGAAGAATTGATTGCTAACCGCTACCGAGTGGGCTCGAAGGAGGAGGCAGAGAAGCACTTCGAATCGGGAATGGCCGAGTTCATGGCAACCGTGGCAAGGAGCCACATGGCCGATGTCCCCGCCACGATCTACTACGCCTACAAGGCGACCGAGACCAAGGAAGGGGCGGTTCGCGCGACGGGCTGGGACACTTTCCTGCAAGCTGTGATCGATGCAGGCCTTCAGGTGGCTGCAACGTGGCCGCTTCGGACGGAGACCAAGAGTCGCCTCGTGGCTCAGGGTACCAACGCCCTTGCCTCGTCAATCGTCCTCGCTTGTCGACAGCGGCCTGCATCCGCGGTACTCGCCACGCGTGGAGAGTTCATGGCGGCGTTGCGGCGGGAGCTTCCAGAGGCGGTGCGGGTATTGCAGTCGGGCAACATTGCTCCTGTGGACATGGCTCAGTCCACCATCGGGCCAGGTATCAAGGTGTTCTCCCGGTACGCCCGGGTGGTGGAAGCCGACGGGTCGTCGATGTCGGTGTCTGCTGCTTTGGCCATCATCAACGACGTGTTGGGTGAAGTGCTCGACGGCGAGGAGGCCGAGCTTGATGCCGACACCCGCTTCGCGCTCACCTGGTTCTCCGAGCACGGCTACAGCCCCGGACCCTCAGGCGATGCGGACAGTGTGGCCCGGGCCAAGAACACTTCACTGGCCGGCATCGAGGAATCCGGCATTGGCGAGGCTCGCGCCGGCAAGTTTCGCCTGTATGAGCGCAGCGAGCTCCCTCGGAACTACTCCCCGGTGGACGACGAGCGGCGCACCGTGTGGGAGGCAACCCAGCACTTGGCCGCAGCGCTGGAACGCTCCGAGTCCGAGGCGGCCGAGTTCCTTCACGTCCTCGGCGGCTATGGCGACCGGGCCCGCCAGCTTGCCTATCTGCTGTATCAGAAAGCCAACGACCGCGGCTGGGCCTCAGAGGCCGGTGCCTACAACGGGCTCATCACCGCCTGGCCCAACCTGCGCACCGGCGCCGCCACCGTCGCAGCCGCAGCCATCGGCCCCGCCCAGCAGACCCTGCTGTGATCGCTTCCACCGGCAGCCCGCGGTTCTGGCACCGGCGTGGGGGAGCCGTCGGCGGCAACGGGCGCTGAATCGGCCCGGGAGACCGGTCTCAGCGCTGCGGCGATGCTCTTCGAACCGCTTGACGAGCAGAACCGGGGACTCTGGCGGCCCTAGGACCGCCAGCGACTCGCCGAGACCTAGAGAGCGAGCGGCGTCAGCGTCTAAACGGTCAACTCGAGCCGCGCTCCTGCATGCGCGAGTGGCATCGTCATTGAGAAGAGGTATGCTTGAAAGTGATTGAAATCTCAAGGGGCTGCCATGCGCTATTGCCGATCGAGCACCGGATGGGTGCGGGTGAGCGACGCCTACTGGCGAGCGTGCGTGGTCCAGGAGGAACCACAGTCCGACGAGCGGTGGAACGTCCGGATCTACTGCGCGCTACAGACCCCGCCGCACTACGGAGCCTACGACCGCGCCTACCTCCTTCACGCCGGCGGCGAACCCTACAGCGTTCCGCTCGAGGCCAGCATCCACCGCGCCGAGCGCTGGTACTGGAAGGCGGCACTCGGGTGGGGCCTGAACTACGGGCCCGGCCATCCACAGTCGGAGTTCGAGCGGACCAGCGGGATACCCGCGGCCGACGATCCGTTGAGCCGATCCGGCGGTGTCGCCCACATCGGCGTGAGCCCCTGTCCGGACCGGGGCCAGACATCGGAGTTCCACTCGACGCTGCTGGTGCTGTCCGGCAGCCAATGGCATGCCGCGAGCGTCGTCAGGGACAGCGGCACCAGAGAATGGGGAGTGCGGCTGTCGGGCGACACAGAGGGATGGCTCGAGGCGGGCGGCTCGCCCTACCGTGCCCCCGCCACCGTGTGCGCACAGAGGGCCGAGCGATGGTACTGGCAGCTCGTCTGCGGAACGCCGATGCCCCACAGCGACAACTTTCCCCAATCCCGATGGGAGCACCAGAACCAGATACCCGATCTCGACGACACGACCCGGGTGCCCCAGCCCGCGTGGGCACCCGCACGATGACCGCACCCACAGCCGCCAGCGAAGCGGCCGAGTTGGGAGGCGCCAATCAGGGCCCGCTGATGAATGGCCAACACCGAGCGGGTCGCCAAGGCGCTGTACCAGGAGGCAACGACCGAGGCTGGACTCGGTTAGGCCGCGAATACGGTCACGTCTCGGGCGTGGGCAGCCAGCGCTTGCAGGTCCTTGATGTCGTGGGTTAGCACTGCTCCGCCTGGCTCGGCCATCGCTACCACCACCGGAGTCGAGGATCGGGGCATTCATCCGCCAGTGCCCTTGCTCAGGTGCTCCTTTATCGGGCGCCACCAGGCCTCGGCACGCGCCATCTCCTCGGGGGTGGGCTCGCCGACCTCCTTGATGAGTTCGGCTACGTACTTCTCGTGCTCCCGGCGAAGCCTCTCCCTCTCAGCCTCGGAGATGTGGATGCCGTCTGGAACGTAGTCGTCCCACTCCGAGTAGTCGTCGGAGAGGTAGCCATCGGCATCGGTGCTGGTGCCACCCGCGGCCCGGCCATCGCCATCGGGTCTCGTGCGATCCAGCATGGAATCAGATATATCAGATCATCATGAAGACAACAACCTGCCACTCCGATCTCGGCGGCGGTGGCCTCAGGCTGCCCCCGGTCGTGGCGGGCTCGAATGACGCGATGTCGCAAGTCCGTGGCATTGTGTGCGCCGTGCACACAGCCGTAGACCCTTTCGACCGAGGGCCGCAACCATGGTGATGGCCAACACCGAGCGGGTCGCCAAGGCGCTGGACCTGTTGCGCGACGGGCTCGGCCCGGCGTGTGAGGACACGTGGCGGGGGTTCTACGGCGACAGCTGGCTGCAGCAGGTCAATTCGAGGCTTCATCGTCCCAACCAGGACCCCTCCACCGGCGACTCCGCCTTCTTGTTCAAGGGCATCAAGGCCACTTGGAACGAGGTGTTCGGACATGCGCTGGGCCCGTCAGTGCGCTCACTGGTGTTCGAGGTAGCCGACGTGCGCAACCGCTGGGCCCATCAGCAGTCCCTGACCAGCGACGACACCGCTCGGGCGCTCGACTCCATGGAGCGGGTGCTAGAGGCCTTCGGCAACAGCGAGCTGCGCGACCCGATCCGTGGCTTGCGCCGGGACCTGATGCGTCAGATGTTCGACGAGGAATCCCGCACCGAGCGCCGACGCACCGCGGCCAAGCCCACCGAGGGCACCCCGCAGGCCGGGCTCACCCCGTGGCGCGAAATCATCACGCCCCACGCCGATGTGGCCGCGGGGCGCTTCGAGCAGGCCGAGTACGCGGCCGACCTGGCGCTGGTAGCGGACGGCGGCGCCGAGCCTGAGTACCAGGACCCGCACCCGTTCTACGCCCGCACCTACATCACCCAGGGCCTGCGCGCCCTGCTGGCCGGCGCGGCCCGGCGCCTGTCCGGCAAGGGCGGCGACCCCGTCATCGAGCTGCAGACCAACTTCGGCGGCGGCAAGACGCACTCTCTGATCGCGCTCTACCACCTGGCCTCCGGAGCCGACGCCGCCAAGCTGCCCGGACTGGCCGAGATCCTCGCCGAGGAGGACCTGACACTGCCGGCCAGGGTTAACCGGGCGGCGCTGGTGGGCCAGATGATCTCGGCATCGGCGCCGAAATCGGTCGGGGGCGGCATCCGCCTGCATACCCTGTGGGGCCACCTCGCCTACCAACTCGGCGGCAAGGACGGCTACGACATCGTGCGGGCCGACGACCTAGCCGGCACTAGTCCCGGCGCTGCCCTGACGACGCTTCTTGAGCGCTTCGGCCCCGCGGTGGTGCTCATCGACGAGTGGGTCGCCTACGCCCGCCAGCTGCGCGACGGCAGCGAGGACGATGGCCCCGGCGGCGAGCGCCTTGCCGGAGGAGACTTCGACACCCAGTTCACGTTCGCCCAGGCCCTCACCGAGGCCGCCGCCGCCGTCCCCAACGTGGTGGTGCTCATCTCCATCCCCGCCTCCGACGTGGAGGTGGGCGGCCCCAAGGGGCGCACCGCGCTGGAGAAGCTCAAGAACGTCGTGGCCCGCAAGGCGGCCCAGTGGCAGCCGGCGTCGCCCGACGAGTCCTTCGAGATCGTGCGCCGTCGGCTGTTCGACCCCATTCCCGCAGAGAAGGCAAGGGTGCGCGACGGGGTCATCCGGGCGTTCTGCGACATGTACCGCAGACAGGGCGACAAGTTCCCGGCGGGGGTGGGCGAGGGCGAGTACCGCCGCCGCATGGAGCTGTGCTACCCGATCCACCCCGAACTGTTCGACCGTCTCTTCGACGACTGGTCCGCGCTCGATAAGTTCCAGCGCACCCGAGGCGTGCTGCGGCTCATGGCCCTGGCCATCTCCCAGCTCTGGCAGCGCGACGACCGATCGCTGCTGATCATGCCCGGCAACCTGCCCATGGACTACGGGCTACTGGTCAGCGAGATGAAGAAGTACTTAGAGGACGGCTGGGACCCGGTCATCAAAGCCGACGTCGATGGGGCCAACTCGCTGCCGCTACGAATCGACCAGAACAACAGCCACTTCGGGAGGCTGTCCGCGACCCGTCGGGCCGCCCGCGCCGTCTACATGGGCTCAGCGCCCCGCCCCGACGGCCGCAGGGGAGTGGACCTCAAGTCGGTGGTGCTCGGCTGCGCGCAGCCCGGAGAGTCACCCGGCCAGTTCGCCGACGCGCTGCGACGACTGTCGGGGGAGGCCACCCACCTGTACGTCGACGGTGCACAGTACTGGTACTCGCTGATCCCCAACGTCACGCGCATCGCCGCCGACCGGGCGAGCTCCAACTACGACGACCGCGACGCCGACGACGAGGTACGACGACGGATCGCCAACCAGCGCAACCGAGGCGACTTCGCGGCGGTGCAAGTCTTCGCGGAGGGTCCAGGCGATGTGCCCGACAACGACGACGGGGTGCGCCTCGTCATCCTCGAGCCCGACGCCACCCACTCGCCCAACGACGACAACTCCCCGGCCGTGACGCTCGCAGAGCGGATCCTCGCCCAGCGCGAAGCCGGCCCCAGGGTCAACCCGAACCTGGTGGTGTTCCTCGCCGCGGCGGCCAACCGCCTCGCCGAGCTGCGCGCCGCGACCCGTATGTACATGGCCTGGAAGTCGATCGTGAACGACGGGTCGATGAACCTCACCGCCCACCAGCAGCGCCAGGCCGACAGCAAGCTTCAAGAGACCTCAAAGCAGGTCGACAGCCTGGTCTCCGAGACATTCACGCTGGCGATCACGCCGTCGAAGCAGCCCGGCGAACGCAACATTGATTGGCAAACCACCCGGGTGAGCGCGATCGGGGATCTGGCCGAGCGGACCAGCCGCAAGCTGGTGAGCGAGGAGAAGCTGATCGGCACCTACAGCGGCGTACGCATTCGCATGGACCTCGACCGGCGAGAACTCTGGTCAGAGCGCGGCGACATAGCCGTCCACAAGCTGTGGGAGACCTACGCCCGGTTCCCGTACATGCCCCGCCTCGCCAGCCGGGACGTGCTGTACAGCGCGATCGCGAACCGCGATTCGACGATCACATGGCTTCAAGACACCTTCGCCTATGCCGAGGCCCACGACAACGAGCGATGGGTGGGGCTGAACACCGACAGAGCAGTCCCGCCCGCCCCCAGCGGCCTGCTGATCCACCCCGACCGGGTTCCCCAGCCTCAGGCGCAGCCGAAGACTGGTACAGGCGAGCCTCCGGCCGGAACCGACGGCCCGGACGGTCGAACCACTCCGCCAGTTGAGCCACCCGAGCCGGAGTCGAGCAAGCTCACCCGGTTCTACGCCCAGTTCAACCTCGACCCGGTGCGCTGCATCAAACAGCTAGGCGAGATCGCCGACCACGTCAGCAGCAAACTCGGAGACGACGTGGAACTGGTAGTGGAGGTCCGTGCCAAGAGCGATGAGGGCTTCGACGAGTCCACCCGCCGCACGGTCTCAGAGAACGCCCGCAGCCTCGGCGCCCAGTCCTCCGAGTTCGAATAGAGGATGAACACACGGTCCGCAGATTCTACGAGGAGGGGATCAGACGGGATGATTGATGACACGCGAGAACTCGATCCGGACCGGATGGTCGTTCTGTCGCTGAAGCCCAGATTCGCGGAAGCCATCCTCGCGGGCGACAAGACGGTCGAACTCCGCCGCACCGAACCGAAGATCGTTGTTCCAACGCGAGCGCTGCTGTATGCAACGACGCCGGTACGGGCACTGCTCGGCACGTGCGTCATTGCAAGCGTCGAGTCAGCCGACCTGGCAGTCCTATGGAGGGAGTACGGCTCCAGAACTGCCTTGCTCTACGAAGAGTTCCAGCAGTACTTCGAGGGCGTGGAAATGGGAACGGCTCTGACGCTGACACAGCCTCGGCCGCTCGACCGACCGGTTCCCCTCCAAGACCTTCAGGCAAGGCCACCGAGCTTCAGGCCTCCGCAGAGTTTCGCATACGTCGACACCAAGACAGGCGACCGACTCATGCGGATCGCCGCCTAGCCGACACGAAGGCTTGACACGGCTTGGTGCCTCGCGAGATGTTCCCGCAGGTCAACACGCCGGATGATCCCGTCGACCCCCTTAACCCCACGTGACTCGACAGCCCAGGAGGTGACCGTGCAACTCCACGGACCGTCGTCGGCTGGGCTCATGTACTCCGATACCGGGGGTGACGGGCCGGTGGTGGTCTTTCTTCATGGGGTGCTGATGAACGGCACACTTTGGGGCGGTGTCGTTGACAGGCTGCGCGGCCGGTACCGGTGCATTGTGCCTGAGCTTCCCTTCGGTGCTCACCGCACGCCGATGCCCGACGACGCCGATTTGGATCTCGGGTCGTTGGCCAGGATGGTCGCTGGCTTCCTCGATGAACTCGACCTCTACGACGCCACGCTTGTGTGCAACGACTGGGGCGGCGCCCAGCTCGTGATCAGCCCGGGCGGTTCGGACCGGGTCGCCAGCCTCGTTCTCGTGTCGTGCGAGGCCTTCGATAACTATCCGCCGGGCCTTCCCGGGCGGCTGCTGTGCCTCAACGGGTCTGTGCCGGGAGGCACCTTCCTGACGTCGCAGCTCCTGCGTCCCCGGCTGATCCGGCACCTGCCGATCACCTTCGGCGGGATGTCGAAGAAGCGGGTCCCCAACGAGCAGTTCATGAGCTGGATCGAGCCGCTGCGCCACGACCGCAGGATCCGCCGCGATCTCGACAAGTACCTACGCAGCGTCCCGAGGAAGGAGCAGTTGCTCGAATGGGCCGAACAGCAGCGGGCCTTCACGGGCCCCGTGCTCGTCGTGTGGGCCCGCGAGGACAAGCTCATGCCGCCCGAGCACGCAGAACGCCTAGCCGAGCACTTCGAGAACGCCGAACTGGTGTGGGTTGACGACAGCCGGACGCTCATCCCGATCGACCAGTCCGAGGTCCTCGCCGACCACCTCGAACGCTTCCTCGAACGCACCACGGCAGGTTGATGGCGACTCCTTCGCAAGTCGCCTCCGGGATCATCCTCGCAACCCGCCGAGCGGAGCCTGACGGGTGAGCGGAGCTGTGCGGTTCAGGTCGGCGGAACGTCGCTGACCGGTGTCGTGTCGGCAGCCGAGAGCTCGCGGCGAAAGAAGAGATATCGCCCTTCGTCCCAGGTCGCGCCGGTGGTGCTGTAGCCCTCGGACTCGTACAACGCGACCGCGATCTCGTTGCGCTCGTTCGCGTCCAACTGCAGCTGCACGCAGCCCAGTTCGCGGGCGTGCGACTCGACTGCCCTCATCAATGCCCGCCCGACGCCGAGCCCACGGTGCTCCTCACCCACGTACACGTCCTCGACCCAGCAGATGGCGCCGTGCAGCCACGCTGAGTAGAGATAGTGAAGCTGCACGTAGGAATGCGCCGGCCGACCGACAAGGAGGAACTCAGCCAGTCCGCGGTCCAGCATGAGGCGAACGTCGCGAGCCAACGCCTCGTCTCCGGGCTCGTCCTGACCCCGAAGGTTCCGGAAGGCGGCCATGCACGCCGCAACCTCCGCCTCGTCACCGGGCGTCGCCAGCCGGACCTGCACGGTCGGCACAGTCACCAGTCACCCTGACGAGCCATAACCGCGTGCCCAGCCACGCTCGCAGCATAGAAACCCCTGATGAACCCCGCTGGCCCGATCAACGACCAACCAGTCGCTGCCGGGTCCATCGGAGCAAGACCAGCGACGACCGGGGACATCGTGAGCGTGACGCCAGCCCCGTGACAAAGTAGGGACATGGGCATCAACCTCGAAGACCACCTCGACGCCGAGCACCTGGCGGCGCTGGAGATGCTTCCCGGTGATCTGCTTGACCCCTCCGACCTGCCCGCGGCGCGAGCAACCGTCGACGAGCGCATGGCTCATCTGCCCGACCTCGAGATTCCCGACAGCGCGGAGGTCACCGGCCGCGGTCTAGTGGGGAAGGGCCAGCATCGATGACCGAGCGCTACCTCGTGATGCCTCGGGGCATCAACGTCGGGACCCGCAATCGCGTGCCGATGGCGGAGCTCAGGTCGAAGTTGACCGGCGCTGGCTACTGCGACGTGGCCACCGTCCTGCAGAGCGGCAACGTGATCGTCTCCGCCGAGGAGGATGATCCCGACGAAGTCGCTGGCGCCATACAGCGGTTGCTCAGCGACGAGTTCGGCGTCGACGTTGCCTGCGTCGCGCGGACGGCGAACCAGGTTCGGCGGGTGCTTGAGCGCAATCCGTTGCAGGAAGTCGTCTCCGACCCGTCGCGCTACCTCGTGATCTTCCTCTCCCAGGAGCCCGACCCCGAAGCGGTGGAGGCGCTGGTGGGGGAGGACCACAGCCCCGAGGCCATCGCGATCGAAGGCACCGAGGCATACGTCTGGACTCCCGACGGCGTCTACGGGATGACCCTCTCGTACGCGCACCTCGAGAAGCGGTTCGGTGTCGTCGCCACGGCCCGCAACTGGAACACAATCAAGAAGATCGTGGCCAGGCTGTGACCGCTGGCCACGAGGCCCGAGGTCAGCCCCGACGTCGGAGGCTCTGAGCCGTCCCAGGCCGTTTGGTTGAATGAGCTGGCTGCGGGCGCCCCGCCCGTGCCACTATGCGGATTCGTGACGACTTCGTCGGATCCTGCGATCGAGCCCCTCGACGGTGTGTTGCTGGTCTGCCGATCCTCCCGGCTGCGGCGGTGCTGGCATCCCGTGGCTTTCTCCGGGCAGGTTGGTACGGCACCCGCGGCCCGGACGCTGCTGGGCACGCAAGTCGTGTTGTGGCGCACGCCGGACGGGCGGCTGCGTTCGGCTGTGGATCGATGCCCGCATCGCTGGGCTCAGCTCTCCAAGGGCACCGTCAGCAACGGCCGGCTCGTGTGCCCGTACCACGGCTGGCAGTTCGGACCCGACGGCGCCGTGGTCGAGATCCCCCAACTGGAGGCCGGGGCGCCGCTGCCCCCGTCGGCGTGCCTGCAGGTGCTGCCCACGGTCGAGGCGCACGGCATGGCCTGGATCTCCCTGGAGCCGCAGCCGCCGGCCCCGATCCCCACCATCCCCGAGTTCGACGACTCCCGGTTCGACCGCATCGAGATCGGGGTGATCCGCTACCACGCCAGCGCCGCCGCAATCATCGACAACAACACCGACTCCACCCACGTCGCATTCGTCCACTCGGGCTCCTTCGGCGCGGATCAAGACCCGCGCGTGCCGGTCGGGTCCGTTCAACGAACCTCCTTCGGCATCACGATCAGCTACGGGGAGATGCCAGTCGCCCGCACACCCACCTCGCAGCGACCGGGCACCAGGCATTCGGTGACCGAGATGTGGCTGCCCTTCGTGCAGGTGGGGCGGATGCACTACTCCGACGGCAGCACCCACATCCTGGTCAAAGGGTGCTGCCCGGTGCAGGACGGCGTCACCGACGTCCACCTGACGGTGCTGCGCAACGACCTCGCCGACACGATCGACCGGCAATCCATCATCGACTTCGAGCTGGCCGTGGAGCTCGAGGACAAAGCCGTCCTCGAAACCCTTCCCGCGGCCTTCCCCCTCGACCCGAGACTCCAGGCCCACACCAAGCACGACCGGCCCGGCATCGCCTACCGCCACGCCCTCACCGAATTCCTCGCCGACTCGAGCTGACAGCGTGACACCAATGGCGCCTGCCGGCACCCAGACGCGCCCTCGCACCTACGAGACGGCCAGACCCTGGCCAGCGGCGTTCGGCAGCTGGTCACGGACGCTCCGGCTTGGGCTGTCTCATCGCCGCGCACTGCCCCCGGTAGCCTCTCGCTCGTGGTGATCGATTGACCTCTTCTGCTGCGACGCCCGCAGGGACCGTGCCCGACATCGCAGGAACCGTCGAAGCGGTGTGCGTCGGCTCTGTCGGAGAGATCGGCTCAGGCAGCCGCAAGATCGTGAGCGCGTTCATCAAGACCCCGGTGCTGGGCCGCGTCGCCGTCAGCCCGCTCGGCCTGCCGGGCGACGAGCACGTCTACAAGGACCACGGCGGGCCGGACTTCGCTCTGCTCGCCTACCCCAAGGAGCACTACCCCCACTGGGGCGGACTCGGCCTCGAACTTCCAGACGCCGGCGCGATGGGCGAGAACCTCACAACCGTCGGCCTCGTCGAGACCGAGGTGCGCATCGGCGACGTGCTCCAGGCCGGGACCAGCGTCATCCAAGTGACCGAGCCCCGCAGCCCGTGCCGCAAGCTCGCGGCACGCTTCGGCCGCACCGACATGGCAGCCATGGTGCAAGACACCGGCTTCACTGGGTTCCTGTGCCGCGTGCTGGTGTGCGGAGACATAGGCGCAGGCGACGCCCTGCGGATGCTGCGCCGCGACGACCAGCACGACATGACAGTCGCTGAGGCTGGCCGGATCCTCAACACCGACCGCGGGGACCTCGCCGGGGCTCGACGCCTGTACGCCGTGCCCGCCCTCGGATACTCGGCCCGTCGAAGGCTCGCCGCCCGCCTCGCCTAGAACGTCCCAGTGGAGCAGCCGATGCCGGCCGGTGTGACCTTGAGCGCCGCTGCGGCGCCGGGCCCATCTGCACGCTCTGGAGCTAGCCCCGGCCAATCATCTGGCGACTCTTCGCGCCCGCCGCATCGTCCTGTGACATGGGGCATGGCCGAACTGGTGGTGTATACTCCCTCTATGCGGCGTATACAGCTTTATCTGGAGGACGACATCGACGAAGCGCTGTCGGGCGCGGCTGCCCGACGGGGGATCTCGCGCTCGGCGCTCATGCGCGACGCCGTGCGGGTTGCGCTCGCCTCTGAGAGCGAAGAGCTCGCCGATCCCCTCGACAGCCTGGTCGGAGGTGTGGACGTCGAGCCCGACGACGACCTCGACGCGGTCATCTACGGAACTGGGACGTGAAGTTCGCCGACACGTCCTTCTGGATCGGACTGCTCGTCCCCGCAGATCGCCGACACACCGATGCCGCACATCTCTGGCATGGCGACCGCGGGCCGATCCGCACATCCAATCTCGTCGTCGGCGAGACCTGGACGTGGCTGGGCCGGCGCGCTGGGCACGCCCAGGCGCTCAACTTCGTGACCATGCTGCGCAGCTCGCCGAGAGTGTCGATCGTGGTCGTCGACTCGACTGTCGACGAACGGGCGTGGCGGTGGCTCGAGCGCCATGACGAGCGGCAGTACTCCTACGTGGACGCCACCAGCTTCGAGATCATGCGCCGCGAACGGATCACCGAGGCCCTCGCCTTCGACGGCGACTTCAGCGCAGCCGGATTCATCGAAGTGCGACCCTGATCGAACCAGACCCATGAACGGGAGCACCCGGGTGGAGATCCCGGCCAGACGGGCCGCCTCGCTGTTCACTCCGAACGCGTAGACGTGCTGGCCCCACGGCGTCCGGTTGAGGAACACGTCAGCGGCTATGCCTGCGCTTCCCCAGCCCACGAGCGAGCCCGCAACCACGCCGCCCACGGTTCCCGCGGCAGCCTCGGCGGCCAGCGAGCCCCGACCCGACCCGTCTTCGTCGGGCGGGGGCCGCACCTCGTCGTGTGCGCCCTCATCCGGGCCGGTGTCGGCCATCTGGGCTTCGATGTCGTGATCCGGCTGTTCCATGTCTGCTGCTCTCCTGAGCCATCCATCAACGTTGCGGCCGGGATGCTAGCTGCGTCCAAGTGATCCGAAACAGGCGTGATGCTGGCTTTGTCTGGCCTTATCGAAATATTCGGGTCATGATGTAGAGGAACCGGTAGCCACAGGTTGTGGGGATCGATCTGATCACCTCCGTGATCGACAGGACGAAGGTGATCAGATCGATCTTTTTCCCGGGCATCCTCCAGCACCGACTGGACGACGCCAGCGCGGCCCTCCTCATCGGCGACATAGCCGATGAGGACGTTGGAGTCGACTATGGAGCTCGTGCCTTTCACGGCTGTTGGCCCTCCGCTGCCAGTGCGCCGGTACGGTTCGTTGCGACCGGCACCCGTTGCCGCGGGCGCCCCGGATGAAGGCTGCGGCGCGCAGGACCGGCGATGAGAGGGACGCCTAGTGGAGACAGCAGAGGTGGCGTACACCGCCGCTGGTCTGGAGTTGGTGGGAACGATCGTCTTTCCCGACCCGGCCGATGGCCCGTTGCCCGGTCTGCTGATCGCGCACGAGGCTGGCGGGCTGGACAGCTACCAACGCGGCCGTGCCCTCGAGTTCGCACGCGAGGGCTTCGTGGCGTTCGCCTTGGACTATCACGGTGCCCATGCACCCTTTGCGTCGGTCGGCGCGATGGTGGCGAGACGCAACGACCTCCTCGGCGACGCCGACCAGGTCCGTGCCCTCACCGGCGCCGCCCTCGACGTGTTGTCGTCGCACCACGCGGTCGATGCCTCACGGCTCGCCGCCATCGGCTACTGCCTCGGAGGCGCGCTCGTGCTCGAACTCGCCCGCACCGGGGCCGACCTGAAGGCGGTTGCCGGGGTCCATCCGTCGCTGCATGCGATCACACCGGCCGACACGCCACGGATCAAGGGCGAGGTGCTCGTCCACGTCGGCGGCGACGATCGCTTCGCTCCGCCCGAGCAGCGCACGGCGTTCGAAGCCGAAATGTCCGATGCGGGCGTCCGATGGCAGATGCACGTCTACGGCGGGGTCCGCCACAGCTTCACCAACGCCACCCTCGAGGGGCGTGAGATACCGGGCCTCGCCTACGACCGGTTCGCCGCCGAACACACCCGCCAGAGCGTCCTGGCCCTCCTCAAACGGACGCTGAAGGCCTAGGTCATGTCCTCGATGAGCGGCCTGATCGACGTGGATCAGGCCTGCTCGGCCCCGAGAGTGCGGTCGTGGGCGTCAGCGGCTACCTTGGCCCGTTCGAGCATTTCGGGCGGAAACCGCACCGGCACGGGATCGGTCATTCGCTGCTTGCGGCGCCGTCCCGGTCCTTGGGGTACCTGGTTCTCGGGCCTGCCGTAGAACTCGTGCTCCTCTTCGGGGGTCATTCCGTTGGCGCAGTACGTGAGTGCCGCTGGAGGACGGGAGATTCGGGAGTTCAAGTCCCCCCGATGTCGAGTCGGGGCTCGTCGAGGAAAGGTTCAGCGACCCTCACGTGGATCAGTTCCTCCCACTTGCTGCGCGTTGACTCGCTCTCATATGTGAAGAGGCGGTCACACTGCTGGATCGATGCAGACGCCAAGTGGATTGCGTCGGCGGGTTTGACCACCCTCGTGCCGAGCGTCTTCGACTGACGGATGATTGCCCGTGCCTCCAGAGCGACCCTGGCCGAGACGTCCACGACATTGATCGGTGATGCGGGGACCCAGAGCTGGTCGATGGCATCTTGGCTGCCCACTGGGTCGCCGCCCGCCTGACCAGTGGAAATATAGGCAACCTCCGTGATCGACAGGACGGAGGTGATCAACTCGATCTTCTTGCCCCGGGCATCCTCTAGCACCGACTGGACGACACCGGCGCAGCCCTCTCATCGGCGACATAGGCGATGAGGACGTTGGAGTCGAGGTAGACCCGAATCGGTCTAGCCCTCATCTCTCATGCGTCTGACCAGCACCTCAGCCGGCGCCGTGCTCTGGAGCACTCCTCGGGCCCGGAGGTAGCCGTCGGGGTCTCCCTCGCCGACGGGATCCACCTTCGTGACTCGCCGGATCCATACCGGCCTGTCAGTCTTGGCGTCTCGGCGCACGGTGCCGGTCACATCGGCAATGTGTCCCCACACGTCGCGCATCTTGTCCTCGAGGTCCCAGTCCATGTAGCAGTTGACAGCGGTGTCGCTGGTGAGTTCGTAGAGGTTGAAGCTGAGGCTCTTGCGTCGAGACAGCGTCTCGACGCGTCCCCGCACTGTTCCGAGCGACGTCGGATCCTCCTGCGGGCGTTCGGCTGCCGAGGGCGTCAAGGGAGCGATGGGAGCCCTGACGACCACCTGCTTCCCGTCGGTTTGGATCGTGATCGGATGGCTCTCGTCAGCGAGGGCCATCAGCTCGTACATCTGCCGATGCAGGGGAAACTCGCGGTCGGCGTCGCCGTCCTGCACCCGCTGGGCTGCATCGATGTAGTTGTCGTACATGGCTGGGATCCGCGGTTCGGCCTCTTCGTCCAACGGGACGGCCCGAGCCGTCGCGGAGGCGCTTCCGTAGTCGAGCCCGGCGAGCACCCAGCGGACTTCCGCGTTATGGCTCTCCCTCAACGCGTCGAGCACTTGCGAGAAGTGGGCGAACGCGTCAGAGAGCGTCTGGATCGTCACCTCGCCGTCGAGACGGAATCTCAGATGATCTTCGCTCATATCCTACATTCTAGCTTGGATGCCCAAGAACCGCTAGCGCCGCTTCAGCCATGAGGACTCTCCCGATGTAGGGGATTGCCCTGGCGTCAGGGCTGCTCGACTTGGAGGGTGCGGTCGACGGCTCGGCGGACCCAAGACGACACCGAACGGTCGTCGGCAGCGGCAGCCGCCTTGACCCGTTCGAGCATCTCGGTCCGGCTTCCACTATGAGGTCGGGGCCGCGCTCGCGGTGGTCGGCCTCAGCTCCGAGCGGGCCCACAAGGAGATCGCCATCCGCGACGACATGATCCGCACCGCCCACCGCGTCGGTGCGTCGCTGCGACAGATCGCGGAGGCGTCCGGACTCGGCCGCAAGACAGTCACCGCGATCGTCGAAGCGGATCCGCTCCGAGCGTGACGCCGGCGTCGGTGAGAAGGTAGGGACATGGGCATCAAATTCGAAGAGCACCTCGACGCCGACCACCTCGCGGTTCTGGAGATGCTGCCCGGCGATCTGCTCGACCTCTCAGACTTGCCCGCGGCGCGAGCAACGCTCGACGAGCTCATGGCTCACCTACCCGCCCCCGAAGTCCCCGACTCGATCGAGATCGCCGACCATCACGCCGAGGCCGCCGACGGCCACGAGGTGCTTGTGCGTGTCTACCGGCCCAAGCAGCGACGAGACCGCAGCCCCGGCCTTTACTGGATCCACGGCGGCGGCATGGTCCTGGGAAGCGTCGACATGGACGACGCCGGTTGCGCGGCGATCGCCTCCGACCTCGACGTGGTGGTGGCGTCGGTCGACTACCGCCTGGCGCCCGAGTTCCCGTATCCGACCCCGCTGGAGGACTGCTACTGCGGTCTGTTGTGGTTCTTCGATCAAGCCGAGGCATTCGGCCTGGACACGGCCCGCATCGCCGTCGGCGGTGCCAGTGCAGGCGGTGGCCTCGCGGCGGGACTCGCCCTGCTGGCCCGCGATCGCAAGCAGGTCAGCCCCTGCTTCCAGCTGCTGAGGTTCCCGATGCTCGACGACCGCAACGAGACGCCCTCCAGCTTCATGATCGACGACAGCCGGCTATGGAACCGGGACGCCAACATGGCGGGGTGGTCCGCCTATCTCGACGGCAACAACGGCGCCGACGACGTCGCGTTCTATGCCGCTCCGGCCAGGGCCACCGATCGCGGCGGGCTCCCACCGGCCATCATCACCGTCGGCAGCCTCGACATGTTCCTCGACGAGGACATCGCCTACGCCCAGGCGTTGCTCGGGGCCGAGGTGCCCTGCGAGCTGCACGTGTACCCGGGCGCGTTCCACGGCTCGTTGAGCCTGGTCCCGCACTCCGACATCTCCCGGCGCTGGCACCGCGACGAGATGGCCGCGCTCGACCGGGCGTTGAACGGCTGCTAACGGCGGATTCACGCCGCGGCAAGGGGTTTCGGTCGGCGCGGGTGCTCAGGGATCGGCAGTGTCGCTGGCGGACTCGTTCGACTTGTTGATGACGCCTCGGATGTTGAGGCTGGACTCGTACTTGATGTCGGTCACTATGTGGGAGCGGACCTCGATGACGCCTTCGATGGTCTGGATCTCGTCGTGGATGAGCCGGCTGAGGTGTGCGACGTCGCGGCAGAAGGCGTCGGTGATCAGGTCATGCTCGCCCGCCAGGGTGGCGACGTACCCGGTCTCGTCTAGGTCGATCAACGCCGAGGTGACCGCGGGGAGGCACGCTGCGTGCACCTTCAACAGCAGCGTGGCGATCACCCCGATGGCGGAACGGTGCGGATCCAGCCAGACGTTGAAGTAGAGCATGCCGGTGGCCCGCATGTGGTTGACCCGGTTCCTGACCGTGCCGACGCTGACCCCGAGAGTCTTGGACATCTCGCTGTAGCTGGCCCTGCCGTCGTCGCTGAGGATCCGAACGATCTCTAGGTCTAGGTCGTCTAGCTCCAAGCTATGAACCTCTCGCGTCTTGGACGGGCGTAGGGTCCGGGCACCGGGACCGGACAGCTACACCTTCAACCCCCACAAGTGGCTGGCCACCAACGTGGGCTGCTCGGTGATGTGGGTGGCCGACCGTCGCCCGCTGATCGACACGCTGAGCGTGCTACCGCCCTACCTGCGCAACGAGGCGTCCGCCTCCGGCGCGGTCATCGACTACCGGGACTGGCACCTGCCGCTGAGCCGCCCCTTCAGGTCGCTGAAGCTGTGGTTCGTGCTCAGATCCTTCGGCGCGGAGGGGCTGCGCACCATGATCCGGTCCCATGTGGCGTGGGCCCAGACTTTGGCGGCGCAGATCGACAGCCATCCCAGTCTGGAGCTGATGGCTCCCGTGCCCTTCGCCATGGTGCCGTTCGCCCACCGCGGCGACAACGCGGCCACCGACGCCCTGATCGCCGCCATCAACTCCGACGGTCGCTTCTACGTCACCGGATCGGAAATCGACGGTCGCCGCTACGTTCGCGTCGCGGTGGGCTCGATCTGGACGACCCGGGCCCATATCGAAGCATTGTGGAAGCTGATCCAGGCCAACGCTTGACAGAACCCCGGCCCGGCATGCGCCGATCCTCCCGGCGGACCGGGCCGGCACCGCCCGGCGCCGCCGGCCGGGCCGGACTGCTCAGGTCCAGATACCTGCTTCGCCGGGTGGCCACCAGCCTGCTGGTGATCCTGGGCGTGGTCACCATCACCTTCGTGGTGGCGAGGCTGGTGCCGTCGGATCCCGCCGCGCTGTACGCCGGGGCGCGGGCCCGTCCCGCGCAGGTGGAGCAGGTGCGCCGGGACCTGAACCTCGACGCCCCGGTGCTGTCGCAGTACGGGTCGTACCTCCAGCAGCTCGTTCAGGGCGATCTGGGCGTGTCGTTCGCCACCAAGCGCCCGATCGCCGAGGACCTGCGCCGATTCCTGCCGGCCACCCTCGAGCTCGCCCTGGCCGCGACCGCGCTGGCCATGGTGGTGGGCGTCCCCGCCGGGGTGGCTGCCGCGGCCCGCCGGCACCGGCTGGGCGACACTGCCATCCGCCTGTTCGCGGTGACCGGCGTGTCGCTGCCGGTGTTCTGGTCGGCGCTGCTGCTGCAGCTGCTGTTCGCCTCCCGGCTGGGGTGGCTACCCCTCGCGGGGCGCACCGACTCGTCGACCAGCTTCAACGAGCCGACCGGGTTCTTCCTGATTGACTCGGCGCTGTCGGGGAGCTGGTCGAACTTGGCCGACGTCGTCGTCCATCTCGCCCTGCCGGTGGCGGTGATGGCCGCCTACCCGCTGGGGCTGACTGTCCGGCTGATCCGGGGGTCGATGCTGGAGGTCCTCGGCAGCGACTACATCGAGGCGGCCACCGTGGCCCAGATACCCAGGCGCACCGTGCTCGGCCGCCTGGCGCTGAAGAACGCCCTGCTGCCCACGCTCACCGTCCTCGGCCTCACGTTCGCCTACTCGGTGTCGAGCGCGTTCCTGGTGGAGGCGGTGTTCGCATGGCCGGGGCTCGGCAAGTACCTCACCGACGCCGTCGTGCGGCTGGACTTCCCGGTCGTCACCGCCGCCGCGCTGGCCGTCACCGTGATCTACGTGCTGGTCAACCTGTTCCTGGACCTGCTGCAGGCCCGGCTCGATCCCCGGGTGGCTCTCAGGTGACGGCCGGCGGCGCGCCCTCGGCAGCCCGGCGCTTCGGCCTCTCCGGCACGGCCCGCAGACCGGGGCGCTTCGGGGCGCCGGGCAGCGCGCTCTGGTACTACCGGCGGAGCTGGCTGGGGATGGCCGCCGCGGTGGTGGCTGTGCTGTTCGCGGTGGCCGCGCTGTTCGCCCCGTGGCTCACGCCCTACGCCGACGCCGGTCGGGGCGTGCCCGACCTCACGATCCGGCTGCAGGGCCCCAGCTGGTCGCACTGGCTGGGGACCGACGACCTGGGCCGTGACGTGCTGGCCCGGCTGCTCTTCGGGGCGCGGACCGCCCTGGTGGTGGCGTTGGGGGTGGTGGCGCTCTCGGTGGTGGTCGGGGTGCTGCTGGGCGCGGTGGCGGGCTACTTCGGGCGCTGGGTCGACGAGGTCCTCATGCGGATAACCGACATGTTCCTGGCCTTCCCGCCGCTGCTGCTGGCGGTGCTGGTGGCGGCCGCGCTGGGCGCCAGCGTTCGCAACACCGTCATCGCCATCGCGGTGTCGTGGTGGCCGTGGTACGCGCGCCTGGTTCGCTCTCAGGTTCTGAGCCTGCGCGAACGGCCCTTCATCAAGGCGGTGCGGGCCATCGGCGTGCCCCACCGGCGCATCATCGCGGTGCACGTCATCCCCAACGCGATGGCGCCTGTGTGGGTGCAGGCCACCGCGGACTTGGGTGCGGCCGTGCTGACCGCGGCAGGCTTGAGCTTCGTCGGGCTCGGCCCGCGCCCGCCGACCGCCGACTGGGGCGTGATGATCGCCGAGGGCCGCCAGTACGTGCTCTCCGGACAGTGGTGGATCGCCGGTTGCGCCGGCGCGGCCATAGTGATCGCGGCGGTGGCCTTCAACCTCATGGGAGACGTCATCCGCGACGTCACCGACCCGCGCACACGAGAAGACCAACCATGAGGGGCCCGCGCGCCGTGACCGGCGCCGACACCGGCGGCGGCCCGTCATGAACCGCCTGATGGAGGTCGAGCGACTGCATGTCACGTTCAATCCCCCGACCGGGCCGGTCCACGCCGTCAGGGGCGTGTCGCTGCAGGTGCGTCCCGGCGAGATCGTAGGGGTGGCCGGCGAATCGGGATGCGGCAAGACGGTGCTGTTCCGGGCCCTGCTGGGGCTGCTGCCCGACACCGCCCTCGTCGAGGGCAGCCTGCGATTCGGCGGCGAGCCCATGGGCATGGACGGCTCGCTGCAGGCCTCGGCGTCGTTCATCTACCAGAACCCGGGCGCCTCGCTGAACCCGGTGTTCACCATCGGCCAGCAGTTGAGGCTGGTCACCGGGACCGACGATCCCGCGGTGCTGGGGGAGCTGCTCGATCAGGTCGGCCTGCCCGATCCGCCCCGGCTCCTCGACTCGTACCCCCACGAGCTGTCCGGGGGGATGAGCCAGAGGGCCGTGATCGCGCTGGCGCTGGCGCAGTCGCCCCGGCTCCTCATCGCCGATGAGCCCACCACCGCCCTCGACGTGACCACCCAGGCCCAGGTTCTCGACCTCATCGAAGAGCTCCGGGACCGCTCCGAACTGGCGGTGGTGCTCATCAGCCACGACCTGGCCGTGCTCCGGCGGGTGTGCGAGCGCATCGTGGTGCTCTACGCCGGCCAGACCGCTGAGGACGGCGGCGCCGACCAGGTGCTCGAAGCGCCCAGCCACCCCTACACGCAGGCTCTGCTCCAGTCCATCCCCCGTCCCGAGACCGCCGGGCGGAAGCTGGCCTTGATCCCCGGGCTCGTCCCCGACGGCCGGACCCCGATCTCCGGGTGCGCCTACGTCCCCCGCTGCCCCAGAGCCGTCGACGCCTGCCGCGGCGGCCAGCCCGACGCACGCCCCGTGCAGCCCGGCCACACTGCGGCCTGCATCCTGGTGGAGCCCAGGCCCTCAACGGTCCGCGACCTGGCCGGGCCGCAGCGATGACCGCCCTGCTCTCCGTTCGAGGCCTGCGGGTCGAGTACCCCGCCCGCGGCGCGGGCCGGCGGCATCCGCTCACGGTGATCGACAGCCTCGACCTCGATGTCGCCGGGGGCGAGACGCTGGCCGTGGTGGGGGAGTCGGGCGCCGGCAAGTCGACTCTCGCCGAGGCCATAGTCGGCCTGGTGCGCCCCAGCGGCGGCAGCATCAACTACGACGGCACCGAACTGGTGGGCCTGCGAGGACGGGCCGGCCGCAAGGTCCGCGTCCGGATCCAGATGGTGGCCCAGAACCCGCTGCTCGCGCTCAGTCCCCGCCAACCGGTCGGAGCCCAGATCGAGGAGCCGCTGCGGGTCCACACCAGCCTCAGCCGGGACCAGTGTCGCCGGCGCGCCGACGAGTTGATTGCCACCCTCGACCTCAGCCCGGCCATGCGCAACCGGCTCCCGCACGAGCTGAGCGGCGGCCAGGCCCAGCGGGTGGTGCTGGCCCGGGCGCTGGTGCTGGAACCGTCGATGGTCATCTTCGACGAACCCACGTCGGCCCTCGACGTTTCGGTGCAGGCCGGCGTGCTGAACCTCCTGCGGCAGCTCAAGGCCGACCACGGCCTCACCTTCCTGTTCATCACCCACGACCTGAGCGTCGCCCGGCACCTCGCGGACCGCATCGCGGTCATGCGCGCGGGCGAGATTGTGGAGCAGCAGCCGACCGAGGCGCTGTTCGCCAACCCCGAGCACCCCTACACCCGCACCCTGCTCGCCTACTCGCTGACCGTGTAGCGAGCTCCGCTGGGTTCAGCGGCACTTCGTCGTTCATCGGTCCTCCATGTGACGGCCCCTGCGGGCCGAATTCACATCGCCCGATGGTGTCGGTCTAGCTGCGCACCGGTGTGCGCCAGCCGAAGGGGTCTGGTGCCGCGCCCAGTTGGATGTCGGTGAGCGCTTGGCGTAGCCGCATGGTGTTGGGGCCCGGTTGCCCGTCACCGAGCGTGAGTGTGTTGCCTGCGTAGAGGACGGTGCCCACCGGTGCCAGACCGGCTCCGGTGCCCGACAGGAACGCCTCGCCTCGCTCGGACCAGTCGAGAAGCTCGTCGGGGTGAATTGAGCGTTCCTGCACTTCGTAGCCGAGTCGCCGGGCAAGTTGAATCACCGAGTCGCGGGTGATGCCGTGGAGGAACGTTTCGTCGAGATGGCGGGTGACGACGCGTTCGTCGTCGGCGAGGAAGAAGTTCGAGGCTCCGGTTTCGGTGATGTCGCCGCCGGTGGCGAACAGCATCTGATCGACTGCCTCGTAGGCGGCCATCGCGTCCAGCGTGGCGCCCAGGGCCATCGCGTAGTTCGCGCCGCACTTCACCATCCCGAACTGGGGCACGGTACGTGGCAGCGACGTCTCCACCAGCAGCGTGAGCGGCCGTATCCCGCCTTTGAAGTAGTCGCCCACGGGGGAGTTCACGACATACAGCAGCGCGGAGCGGGTTGGGCGGGCCGCCGCGCCGATGTCGGCCTCTGTGCCGATCAGCGTCGGGCGGATGTACAGCGACCCGGGCGGGTCGGGAACCTCCCCGGCGTTGGCCTCGACTGCGTCGATGATCATCTGGCGCAGCGTGACGGGGTCGATCTCGGGCAGCCGCAGAAGGGCGGCGCTGGTGGCCATGCGAGCGACATGGCTGTCGAGGCGGAAGATGGCCAGCGATCCGTCGGTTTGGCGGTGAGCCTTCAGCCCCTCGAAGATGGCGCTTCCGTAGTGCAGCACGTGCGCGGCGGGGCTGATCGTGAAGTCGCCGTAGGGCTCGGGCGAGCCGTCGTAGACGAACGGGCCGCCGTCGGCCTGGGCCGTGGTCGTCCAGTCGCACAGGATGGTCCCGAAGGGCACAGTGAACGGATCGGGCTTGCGGGTCATGGGTGCTCTCCTCCGGGCGGTGCAATGGTATAACCCGACCGCTCGGCGTATAGGAACGGCCGCTTGCGCCACGTGATCTGCAATTGCGGGCACACTTGCGCTGCCTCCAAGCACTCCGGCCGTGGCTCTAGAAACCGGGAGCTCAGTGAAGGGCAGATCGCGTACTGCTGACCTTCGGCGGTCGCGAAGTGCCCATCGGCTGCGTAGCTGCGCGCCCTCTAGGTTTGCCGGTCCGGGACCACGACCCTCCAGCCGATCGGAAGGCGCACCGTGAGAGAGTTGACGATTGACGACATCGACGACCTCGCGCTGGGCGCGACGCTGCTGGGAACCGGGGGCGGCGGCGACCCGTATGTGGGGAAGCTCCTGGTCAAGCAGGCGATCGCCGATCACGGCCCGGCCGTGGTGGTGGATCCAGAAGATCTGCCCGACGACGGCCGCGTGCTGACCACGGCCATCATCGGCGCGCCGACGGTGATCCTGGAGAAGATCCCCGCAGGCACCGAGTTCCGAGCCGGCATCGGCGCCCTCGCGGCCTACATGGGCGAGGACCCGGTCGCGCTGATGCCGATCGAGGTCGGGGGAGTCAACACGCTCGTCCCGATCGCGACCGCGGTGGAGATGGGGATCCCGATCATCGACGCCGACGGCATGAGGCGGGCATTCCCGCAGATCGAGATGACCGTCTTCACGCTGCACGGGCTGATGGCGGCACCGATGTCGATCGCCGACGAGAAGGGCAACATGTGCGTCTTCGAGGCCAACACCAACCAGACCGCGGAATCACTCGCCCGCGCCGCGGTGGTGCAGCTCGGCCTGGCCAACGCGCTCAGCTGCTACCCGATGACGGTGGCCGACGTGCGCCGGGCCGGCATCCGCGGCTCGCTCACGTACTGCACCGAAGTGGGCAAGCGCCTGGCGAGGGTGAAGCAGGGCGCGGACGGCGCCTGGGAGGAACTGTTGGCCTACACCGACGCCGCGCTGGTGTTCAACGGCAAGGTGATCGACATAGACCGCCGCACCACCGAGGGCTTCGCTAGGGGCACGGTCGTGCTCGAACACCTGCAGGACGCCAGTCGCACCATGCGGGTCGAGATCCAGAACGAGAACCTCATCGCGTTCGAGGAGGGCGAAGCAGTCGTTACGGTGCCCGACCTGCTGTGCCTGCTCGACCACGAGTCGGCCGATCCGATGACCACTGAGAGTCTTGCCTACGGGCAGCGCCTCAACGTGCTGGCCATGCCGTGCGCTCCCGAGTGGCACCGCGACGGGATGCTCGAACTCGTCGGCCCGCGGGCCTTCGGATACGACATCGACTACGTCGACTTCCGGGAGCCGCGACGATGAGAGAGACGATGAAGGAACTGAGGATCGGGGTCGACGTCGGAGGAACCAACACCGACGCGGTGGTGGTCGACCCGTCCGGCGGCGTGGTCGCGGCCGCCAAGACCGCGACCACGCCCGAGCCGATAGACGGCATCAAGTCGGCGGTCGCGGCCGTGCTGGCCCAGGTCGACGACCCGTCGGCGCTGGGCAAGGCCATGCTGGGCACCACCCACCCGACCAACGCCATCATCCGGCGCCAGGACCTCGACCGGGTGGGGGTGCTGCGTCTGGCCGCGCCGTCGTCGCTGGGGGTGCGTCCCAGCGCGGCGTGGCCCGAGGACCTGCGAGACATAGTCATCGCCCGCAGCGAGATCGTGCGCGGAGGCTTCGAGTACGACGGCACCCCCATCGCGGACCTCGACGAGGACGCGGTGAGGCGCTTCGGAGCGGCCTGCGCTCGGGAGGTGACGGCCATCGCAGTCTCATGCGCCTTCAGTCCAGCCTCGATCGATCACGAGCTGCGCGCCGCGGAGCTGCTCGCCGAGGAGTGCGGCCCCGACCTCCCGGTGTCGCTGAGCCACACGGTGGGATCGCTGGGCCTGCTCGAACGCGAGAACGCCACCATCCTCAACGCCTCCCTGCTGACGGTGGCCAGACGGGTCGTCGAGGGGTTCCGCAACACGCTGGCCGAGGCCGGGCTGGAGGTGGAGAGCTTCCTGACCCAGAACGACGGCACCCTCATGGCCGTCGATGAGGCCGACAAGTACCCGGTCCTCACCGTCGGCTCGGGCCCCACCAACTCGATGCGGGGCGCCAGCGCCCTGGCCGGGCTCGCCGACGCCCTCGTCATCGACGTGGGAGGAACGTCGGCGGACGTCGGGATCCTCGTCGACGGGTTCCCCCGCGAGTCGACCGCCGCTGTGGAAGTGGGCGGAGTGCGAACCAACTTCCGAATGCCCGACCTGATCTCGGTCGGGCTCGGAGGCGGCAGCATCGTACGAAACGGCGACGGCCTCACGGTCGGGCCCGACTCCGTCGGCTATGACGTGATCACCGAGGCCGTCTGCACGGGCGGCTCGACGCTGACCCTCTCGGACATCTCATTGGCATCGGGCCGCCTCGAGGGCTTCGGCGACCCTGCCCTGCTGGACGGTCTCGACGCTTCGCTGACGGCGGCCGCGATGGGCTGGGTGGACGAGCGGATTGGCGTCCTGTGCGAGCGGATGAAGGCTTCGAGCACGCCGCTTCCCCTGATCGCCGTCGGTGGCGGCGCCCATCTGGTGCCCGAGACGCTGCGAGGCGTCAGCGAGGTGCTCTGGCCACCGCACCACTCCGTGGCCAACGCGTTCGGCGCGGCCATCGCCGAGGCGGCCGGATCGATCGACAAGGTCTACAGCTACGACTCAGCCGGCCGGGAGGAATGCCTGAGCAGCGCCCGGGAGGAGGCCGAGGACGCAGCCATCCGAGCCGGAGCCGACCCCCACAACGTGCGCATCACCAGGATCGTGGAGATACCCATGACCTATGTTCCCGGGGGCGGCTGCCGGGTCATAGTGAAGGCCGTCGGGCCGCTCGCCTCCTAGGCCGGACTCGCCCGGACCGAGATGCGAACATCCGGCCCCAGCACCCTGGGACGAACGGGGATGCGGGTAGCCGACGCCCACAACGACCTGCTCCTCGCCGTACTGCACCAACGGGAGCGCGGGCTGAGCGATCCTTTCGGGGACTTCTGGCTGCCACGACTGCGGGCCGGCGGCGTGGCCCTGCAATTCCTCGCCGTCTTCACCGAGGACCAGCATGTGGGCGAGGGCGCGCTCCGCCGTGCGCTGCTCCTGATCGAGGAGGCTAGACGCATCGCCGACACCCATGGCGCCGACGTGGCCATCGTCGAGACTCGCCAGGATCTGGAACGGGTGCTCGCCTCGGGCCGGATAGCGCTCCTGCTCGCGATCGAGGGCTCAGAACCGGTCGGCCACAGCCTCGGCGTGCTCGAGACCTTCTGGCGCCTGGGCGTGAGGTGCATGTCGCTGACATGGAACCGCCGCACGATGCTCGCCGACGGCGCAGGCGAGACGGCCACCGGCGCAGGGCTGACCGCGCTCGGTGCACAGGCTGTGGCCGAGATGGAGCGCCTCGGGATGATCGTGGACGTGAGCCACCTGTCGAAGGCCGGCTTCGACCATGTGGCCGGCATCGCCACCCGCCCGTTCGTGGCGACCCACTCGTCGTGCCATTCGCTGCGCCCCCATCCGCGCAACCTCACCGACGACCAGCTCCGCGACGTGGCCGACTCCGGCGGCGTGGTGGGAATCAACTCCTTCGGCGGTTTCCTCTCAACCGGCACCCCAACCCTGAACCACTACCTGGCCCACATCGAGCACGCGGTCGGGGTGGCCGGCCCGGTGGCAGTCGGGCTGGGCTGCGACTTCATGGAGGACCTGATGGAGGTGCTCGATCCGATCCTGGGCGCCGGCCTCGTCGATCCTGCAGAAATGCCCTTCGTCGCCGGCATGCGGGACCCGTCGGACCTGGGACCCTTCACCGCTCGTCTGGAGCGCATGCTGGGCGCCGAGGCCGCCCGGCGGGTGGCAGGAGACAACTGGATAGAGCTCATGGGGCGGATGCTCCCATCTGAGAGCCCTGCTGCCCGCCGCGGGTAGTAGAAACTCGTCGGTGCCTGATTCCGGCCTGCGGCCCAGACCCGTCACCCTGAGACAGCTGCTGGCGGCCGGGGCGCTGGGCGAGAGCCGAGTCGTCGCGGGGGACACCGGCCTGGAGCGGATCGTGGAAGACGTGCTGGTGACGGACCGCTGCGACTCGGCCACCCCGATCTCGCCGGGCCTACTGGTTCTTCTGGACGCCAGGGGACTGCGCCCCAACTCCTATGCGCTCGACGTCGCCCTGCGAAGCGTCAGAGACGGCGAGGGTGCCGGTCTCGTCGCCGTGAACGCGGTGTCGGCCACCGGCATCGCCACCCGGCGGCTGGCCGACCGCTTCGGCACGGTTCTCGTCGAGACGGAAGTGCCCGACATGCTGGCCGCGGCCGCGGCAGCGCGCGAGCTCGTGATGCAGCCCGCCGTGCACCAGGCGGCAATGATGGCCAGGCTGCTGCGCGGCCTCGCCAGAGCAACCACAGTGCCGGACACCCTGACGCTCGTCTCGGACATCCTCGGGCGCCCGTGCTCACTGGTCGAGGCCAGCGGCGCGGTCATCGCGGGACCCCGAATGTCAGTAGAGCCCCAGGCTCTGAGACAGCACTCGTATCACTCCCCGGAAGTCGGCGCCGGGGGCGAGCCCGGAATGGTATGCCCCGTCGTCGTCGTGCCCGGCGAGTCCGTCCGATTCTGGCTCGTGTGCCTTCTGGGCGACGCCGACGACGTGCTGCAGCGGGCGGGCCTGGACCTGCTCGGGGTGGCCTCCTGGGCGGTGGGAGCCAACCTGGTGCGCGACCGCCTCGTCATGGAGCACGACGCCCGGCACCGCCTCGCCCTGCTCAACGAAGTGGTCGGCAGCGGCGAACTGCCCGACGAGGCGATCCTCGCCCAGATGGCCACCTTCGGGTGGTCGGCCGCGGGATGGATCAGCGCCTTCCATGTCCAGCTCTCCGGCCCGGCGGACTCCAACTGGGTGCTCGTCAACACCGATGTCCTCGCCGAGACGCTGCAAGCAGTGGGCATCGACGGTCCGCTCATCGAGAGGACCGACGGCTGGTCGGGCTGGGTATGCGCAGTGACCGAACCCCCGGTGGGCGACTACCAGCAACTGGCGAGAAGCCTGCGCGATGCGCTGTCGACCCTGGTGGCCGACTCGCCCGGCGTGGGTGCGCACGCGGGGGTGGGCCGGCCCGCGACTGGGCTCCAGGGGCTGAGAGCGGGCCTCACCGAAGCCCGGCAGGCCGCGGCCCTGGCCGGCGCGGGCGGAAGGCGGGTGACGGTTCGCCACATCGACGAGCTCGGCATCCAACGCATCATGTTGGGTTGGTACGGGTCGGCCGACTTCGGCCGCGTGGTGGCCGCCTTCCTCGAACCGCTGGTCAGCGCGGACGCCGACGGCGTGCTCCTGCGCACGCTGCAGGTGTACCTGGACTGCCAATCCTCCTCGACGAGCGCCGCGGCTGCGCTCGGTGTGCACCGCAACACGGTGATGAAACGGATCGACCGCATCGCGTCCACGCTCAACGTCAACCTCCACGACCCGGATCAGCGGCTCGCGCTCCAACTCGTGGTCCGGATGCACCGCCTCGATCAGCCAAGCTGACCCCGACGCATCTCGCGTCCAGCCGTCCCCCAGCCCGGTGCGAGAAGTGCACTACTTCGCACTGCTTTGGCAGCGATCTGCCCATTGAGACCCCTCTTCGGGGTTCCGTACCGTGCCTATCAGGCTCACACAACCCATCGCGAGGGGGATCCGATGAAGGTACGACATGCAGTGAGGCTCCTAGGCGCCGTCCTGGCGCTCGCTCTGCTGGCCGCGGCGTGCGGCGACGACGAGGCTCCCAGCGAGCCCGCCGGCGCGAGTGTCGACGGCAGCGGCGAGGGGGCGACTCCCGCCGATGACGAGTCGCCGGACGACGCCGCCGCGACGCCCGCCGACACCCCGGAGACGACAGACGACGATGGCACGTCCGTGGAGGCACCCGCGGAACAGGAAGCCACCACCACGACCGCCGAGGCGCCGGACGAGGAACCGTCCGAGACGGAAGAGCCCGCCGAGCCGACCCGAATCGCCTACCTCTCGGCCAGCTCGGCCAACACGTTCCTGCTGGCGTCGGTGGGGGAGATGCAGCGCCTCGCCGATGAGAACAACATCGAGCTGTTCGAGTTCGACGCCCAGTTCAACGCCGACCTGCAGACAACGCAGTTCCAGGACGCGGTGGCCAGCGGCCAGTACGACGGGGTCATCCTCGTCGCGCTGAACGGGCCCGGACTCGTCCCCGACGTGGAGACGGCCCTCGATGCCGGGCTCGAGGTGGTGCTGTTCAACCAGATCGTCGGCGACGACCTGTCCACCAACGAGCCCCAAGTGGAAGGGATAGCGGCATCCGTTCTGGCCCCGCCCGTCGTCACCGGCGAGCGGGCCGGGCGGCTCACCATTCAGGCCTGCGCGGGACTCGATCCGTGCCGGGTCGTGTACATCTTCGGCATCCGCGGCATTCCACTGGACGTGGCTCTGCGCCAGGGGTTCGACAGCGTGGTGGCCGGCGAGCCCAACATCGAGATCGTCGCCGAGGGCGAGGGCCAGTACCTGGGCCCAGAGGGCGGGATCAACGCCATCCAGGACATCCTGCAGGCCCAGCCGGACTTCGACGTGGTGGTCGGCGCCGACCAGCCGCTTCAAGGCATCGAGCTGGTGCTCACCGACGAGGGGAAGCTCGACGACGTCGCGCTGATCGGCCTCGGAGGTTCGTCGCCCGCCATCGAGGGAATCCGGGACGGACGGTGGTTCGCGACCGTGTTCTACGCACCGGCCAGCGAAGGCCGTCTGGCCATGGAGGCCATGATCGCGGCGCTCGCCGACGGCACCTACACGGGCGGCGTGGACCCCAACGGCGGCTTCGTCGATGAAGGCATGGTCACCTCGGCCAACGTCGACCAGTTCACCCCGGAGTGGGATGGCTGACCCTCAGCCCGACGAGCCCGCTCACCAGAACGCGCCCGTTCAAGGCGAGCCCGCTCACAACAACGGGCCCGCTCATATCGAGCTGCGCGGAGTATCCAAGCGGTTCGGCTCCACCCAGGCCGTCGATTGCGCCGACATCTCCATCCGGCGCGGCTGCATCCATGCCCTCGTAGGAGAGAACGGCGCGGGCAAGTCCACGGTCGGCAAGATCATCTCCGGCGTGCACGCCGCCGACAGCGGATCGGTGCTCGTCAACGGCCGCCAATGCAGGTTCCGCTCGCCCAGGCAGGCCTTCGCGGCGGGCATCACCACGATCTCCCAGGAGCTGGCGCTCGTACCGGATCGCAGCGTGGCCGACAACGTGTTCCTGGGAGTCGAGTCGACACGCTGGGGATTCGTAGCTCGCCGCGACACGACGAAGCGGTTCCGGGCTCTCGTCGAGCAAACGGGCATCTCGATCGATCCGGCGGTGAGCGTCAGGAGCCTCAGCGTCGCTGACCAGCAGCGCGCCGAGATCCTGCGGGCGGCAGCGCGCCGAGCCGAGTTCGTGATCCTGGACGAGCCCTCGGCCCGGCTCTCCGCAGAGGAGCGCGGCCAACTGCACCGCCTCGTGCGCTCCCTGCGCGACCAGAACATCACGGTCCTGTTCATCTCGCACTTCCTCGACGAAGTCCTAGAGCTCGCCGATGCCATCACAGTCATGCGCGACGGCCGCGTGGTGAGAACCTCCGAACCGTCGTCGCAGACGGCCGGCTCCCTCGTCGAAGCGATGATCGGGCGCAAGCTCGAAGGGAACTTCCCGCCCAAGCCTCCGCGCCCGGACCCGGCTCTCAGTCCTGTGCTCAGGGTCAGAGGTCTCATGCACGCCGGCCTTGCGGGATCGACCCCCGAAGGCTCCCGGCGCGCCGCAACGGAGCTAGCAATGGCGCCGAGAGGAATCGACCTCGATGTGCTCCCCGGCGAGATAGTCGGCATCGCGGGGCTCGTCGGATCCGGCCGCACCGAGCTCATCAGATCCGTCTACGGAGCCGACAAAGCCCCCGCCGGCACGGTAGAGGTCCTGGGCCAGCGCGTCGACCGGTCCAAGCCCCGCCAAGCGATCAACCTCGGCATGGGCCTCATTCCCGAAACCCGCAAGGAGCAGGGGCTGCTGATGGACCGCAGCCTCCGCGAGAACGTGAGCCTCCCGCACCTGCGCCGCGTCAGGAGGGCAGGGCTGATGTCGCCCCGCTCCGAACGCGACCTCGTGTCGGCCGCGGCGTCGAGCGCCGGGGTGCGAGGCGGCGACCTGGAAACCCCGGTCAGGCTGCTGTCGGGAGGCAACCAGCAGAAGAGCCTCTTCGCGCGCTGGATGACCCCGGGCCTGAGGGTGCTCATCGCGGACGAGCCCACACGGGGCGTCGACGTGGGCTCCAAGCGCTCCATATACGACCTGATCGCCTCCGCGGCCTGCGACGGCCTCGCCGTACTGCTGGTCTCCTCGGAGCTGGAGGAGCTGGTCGGTCTGTGCCATCGGGTGATCGTGATGCGCGACGGCCGCTTCGTGGCCGAGTTCGCTCACCCCGACCTGGACGAGGCGCAGATCCTGCGGCACGCCTTCGGCGAGAGGGCCGCCGACCGGCAAGCCCCATGACCGACGCCGCCGCGCCGCTTCGTCCCCCGGGAGCGGGCCGGTATCTCGGCGGGCTGGCTCGCTATGGCATCGTCTGGGTGACGCTCGCGCTGTTCGTGCGCTGGCCGCCACCACCGACGGCTTCCTCACCGGCCCGAACCTCCGGAACGTGCTCGACCAGCAGGCGACGCTCCTCATCGCGGCCTCGGTCGCCACCCTCACCATGATCGCAGGCGGTTTCGACGTGTCGGTCTCAGCGGTTGCGGTAGCGGCTCCGCTGGTGGCGCTGAGGGTGGAGAACGCCACCGGCTCGGTCGCGCTGGCTCTACTGGCAGGGTGCGCGCTCGGCCTGGCCGTCGGCGCAGCCAACGGCACGATCGTGGCGTTCGCCCGCATCAACTCCTTCATCACGACGCTCGCCACGTCGTTCATCGTGTTCGGCATCGGATACGTCGTCAGCGAGCGCAGCATCCTGCGACCCTCCGGCGACACCTTCCGCAGCATCGCCCGCACACGCTTCATGGAGCTCACCACCGCTACCTGGATATCGCTGGGAGTGGTGGCGCTGGCCTGGGCCGCGCTGGCTGGCACACGCTTCGGTCGCCACGTCTACGCCACGGGCGGCAACGCCGAGGCGGCCAGGCTCTCCGGCGTGCGCACACGGCAGGTTGTGGTGACCGTGTTCGCACTGTCGGGGCTCGCCGCCGGCCTGGCCGGCGTGGTAGCTGCGTCGAGGACGATCAGCGCCACGCCGTCCGACGACTTCAGCTTCGTGTTCGGGGTCATCGCGGCCATCGTCGTGGGCGGCACCTCGATCGCCGGCGGCACGGGCGCGGTGTGGAGGACGCTGCTCGGCGCCTTCTTCATCGCCTTCATGGTCAACGGGTTCAACCTGCATCAGATCGACCCGATCTGGCAGCGGATCATCCAAGGCCTTGTGATCCTCGTAGCCGTAGCCACTGACGCCTGGTCGAGAGCCCGGCGCACCTAGCTCGGACCGACTCAGCCCCAACATCAACCCAACAACCAGAAGGGAATCACAATGAAAATCCACATCGTTGTTCCGATCTCATCGGACTCATTCAACGACCCGATCGCTCAGGAGGCCCGCGGCTTCCTTAGAGACGACATCAGCCTGGAGGTCGGGTGCCTTCCCTACGGCCCCGCCTCGATCGAGTCGTTCTACGACGAGGTCCTCGCCGGCCCTGCCATCGTCTCAGAGGTCATGCAGGCTGAGGCCCAGGGGGCGGACGCGGTCTTCATCTCCTGCTTCGGCGATCCGGCAGTCCCCGCGGCCCGGGAACTGGTTGACATACCGGTCATTGGCGGGTTCGAGCCCGCAGTAAGCACGGCCCTCAACGTCGGGGAGCGCTTCTCTGTTGTCACCGTGTTGGAGAACGTCGTGCCCATGATCTCCGGACTGGCCACCCGGATGGGGGTGAGGAGCCGGATGGCATCCATAGAGGTGATCGACACTCCAGTCCTAGAGCTGCACGACGGCGACATTCTGCTCAAGAACCTCTTCGAGGCCTCATGCCGAGCCCTCGACGCCGGTGCCGACGCACTGGTGCTGGGATGCACCGGCATGCTCGGGGTCGCGGCCGCTCTCCAAGACCGGCTGGAGTCGCAGCAAGCGCGCGTACCGGTCGTAGATCCCACAGGCGCCGCCCTAGGAATGTTGCTGTCCATGCACTCGATGGGCCTCAAGCCCAGCCGCCGCACCTACATGCCCCCACCCGACAAGGAGCGAACCAGCGCGATCCGCTAGAGGAAGCAGCAACAAACGTCACGACATCCGAATCGCGCTGCGTCGGGGGCACCATGCTGGCAGTCGCATCCCGGAGGCAGCCCACTGCGCACGCCTTGCGATTGTCGGGCTCATACAGTTCGGGGCGCCATGAGTGACGCTGCGTCCCGCTCCTTCGATGCGGTGGTCGTCGGCGGGGGTATCGCCGGGGTGTCGGTGGCCTGGGCACTGGCCCGACGGGGACACCGCGTGGCCGTCGTCGAACGTGAGGCATCGCTCGCCGCGCACAGCACAGGCCGCTCAGCGGCCCAGTTCCTGGCCTCGTACGGCAGCCCGGTCCACCGCATCCTGAGCGCCGCGTCCCGGCCGCTCCTGGAAGCCGGCGCCGACGGCCTGGCCCACAGCGAGTTGCTGCTGCCCCGCAACGTGCTGTGGGTCGCGCCCCTCGGCTTCGAGCAGCAACTGGCGGCCAGAATCTCAGCCAACCAAACCACGAGCACCCCCTGCGAGCGTCTCGACGCGACCGACGCCATCGGGCTGTGCGCCGTCCTAGACCCGAAGTGGCTAGAGGCCGGCGTGATCGAGTACGGCGGCTTCGACGTCGACGTCGCGGAGTTGCATCAGGCTTTCCTGCGCGGCGCCCGGGCAGAGCGGGCGACGGTGCTGCGAGAGCACGGCGTGAGAGCGCTCGCCCGTCGCGGCGGCTGCTGGCAGGTGGATGTTGGTGAGCGGGTCCTGAGCTGCGCCGCTGTCGTCGATGCAGCCGGCGCCTGGGCTGACGAGGTGGCCCGCATGGCCGGGGTGCGCCCAGTCGGGCTGCAGCCGTACCGGCGCACCGTCTTCACGTTCGCCAGCCGCTACGAATCGGCCGATTGGCCCCTGGTCGTCGGGGCCGACGAGAGCTTCTACTTCAAGCCTGAGGGCGTCGACCAGTTCCTGGCTTCGCCTGCCGATGAGCAACCCATCGAACCCTGTGATGTCAAGCCCCGCGAGATCGATGTCGCGGCCGGGATCGAGGCCGTCAACCGGGCCACGCTCCTCGACGTTCGCTCCGTTCGCTCAGCCTGGGCCGGTCTGCGCACGTTCGCTCCGGACCGGGTGCCGGTCGTCGGCTTCGATCCAGACGCGGCCGGGTTCTTCTGGTGCGCCGGGCAGGGCGGCACCGGCATCCAGACGTCCCCGGCCATCGCCGGGCTCACGGCCGACCTGATCAGTGGCCAGACTCCCCGGGGGCTCCCCGCCGATCTCGTAACCGAACTAAGCCCCAACCGGTTCCACCCAGGACCCGGCACGGAGCGAACCAGCCCAAGGGCGGGCTAGGCCCCGCAATCCGGAGGTGCGCAGCTACCCTCAGCGCTCCGCTCACCCGGCATTTTGAGGTAACAGGTGGCAGGGGACAGGCACTTCTACATCGATTCGTTCGACACGATCCGGCTGAGTACGTATCGGCGCTGACAGCCCTGGCCGCTCCTGCTCAGGCCAGGTCGAACCGATCGAGGTTCATGACCTTGTGCCACGCCGCCACGAAGTCCTGCACGAACTTCTCCTGGGCGTCGTCTGCTCCGTAGACCTCGGCGATGGCCCGCAGCTGGGAGTTCGAGCCGAACACGAGGTCGGCTGCGGTGGCTGTCCACTTGAGGGCGCCGGTCTCGCGGTCGCGGCCCTCGTAGACGTGCTCGGTCTCCGACACCCGCCACTGCGTGCCCATGTCGAGCAGGTTCACGAAGAAGTCGTTGGTCAGCGTCCCGGCACGGTCGGTGAGCACACCGAGCGACGATCCTGCGGAGTTGGCACCCAGCACACGAAGTCCGCCGGTGAGCACCGTCATCTCCGGCGCCGTCAACGACAGCAGGCTCGCCCGGTCCACCAGCACCGTCTCGGGGCGGCGCTTGTCACCGGCCCGCCAGTAGTTGCGGAACCCGTCGGCGGTCGGTTCGAGCACCGCGAACGACTCGACGTCGGTCTGCTCCAGCGAGGCGTCGGTGCGTCCCGGCGAGAACGGAACCGCAACATCGCAGCCGGCGTTGCGGGCCGCCTCCTCGACGGCGGCGCACCCGCCCAGAACGATCAGATCCGCGAGCGACACCCTCTTTGCACCACCCTGGGAGCGGTTGAACTCGGCCTGGACCTGTTCGAGGGCCGCCAGCACGGCCGACAGCGCAGAGGGGTCGTTGGCCTCCCAGTGGATCTGGGGGGCGAGCCGGATGCGGGCGCCGTTGGCCCCGCCGCGCATGTCGCTGTCGCGGAACGTCGACGCCGAGGCCCAGGCGGCCGAGACCAGCCCGGAAGCAGAGAGCCCGGAGTCGAGGATCCTGGCCTTGAGAGCAGCAACGTCGGAGTCGTCGACCAGTTCATGGTCGACGGCGGGCACGGGATCCTGCCAGATCAGCTGCTCGTCGGGGACCTCCGGACCCAGATACCGGGCCACCGGCCCCATATCGCGATGGACAAGCTTGAACCATGCCCTGGCGAAGGCGTCGGCGAACTCGTCGGGGTTCTCCAGGAAGCGCCGCGAGATCGGCTCGTAGACGGGGTCCATGCGAAGCGAGAGGTCCGTGGTCAACATCACGGGAGTGTGCCGCTTCGACGGATCGTGAGGATCGGGCACGGTGCCGGCCGCGGCGGGATCGGTGGGAATCCACTGCCACGCACCCGCAGGGCTCTTCGACAGCTCCCACTCGTAGCCGAACAGGGTCTCGAAGAACGTGTTGTCCCAGGTCACCGGGGTGGGTGTCCATGCGCCCTCGAGCCCGCTCGTGATGGCGTCGCCCGCCTTGCCGCTGCCGAAGGTGCTCGTCCAACCGAGGCCCTGCTCCTCCAAGCTGGCGCCCTCGGGCTCGGGGCCGACGTACTGGTCGCCGTCGGCCGCGCCGTGCGTCTTGCCGAAGGTGTGGCCCCCGGCGATCAGCGCCACCGTCTCGGTGTCGTCCATGGCCATGCGGGCGAACGTCTCGCGGATGTCGCGTGCCGCCGCCACCGGGTCGGGCCGCCCGTTGGGCCCCTCGGGGTTCACATAGATCAGGCCCATCTGGACTGCGCCCAGCGGGTCGGCGAGCTCCCGGTCGCCGCTGTAGCGCTCATCGTCGAGCCACCCGGTCTCGGGGCCCCAGTAGATGTCCTCCTCGGGCTCCCACACGTCGGTACGGCCGCCGCCGAAACCGAACGTCTCCAAGCCCATCGACTCCAGCGCCACGTTCCCGGCGAGGATCATCAGATCGGCCCATGAGATCTTGCGGCCGTACTTCTGCTTGACCGGCCACAGCACCCGGCGGGACTTGTCGAGGTTGGCGTTGTCGGGCCAGCTGTTGAGCGGCGCGAAGCGGTGCGTGCCCGAGCCGCCCCCGCCCCGCCCGTCATGGATGCGGTAGGTGCCGGCGCTGTGCCACGCCATGCGGATCATCAGCGGCCCGTAATGGCCGTAGTCGGCCGGCCACCAGTCCTGTGAGGTGGTCAGCACCTCCTCGATGTCGGCCTTCACCGCGGCGAGGTCGAGGCTGTTGAACTCCTCCGCGTAGTCGAAGGAGCCGCCCATGGGGTCGGTCAGCGGCGAGTTCTTGTTGAGAGGCCTCAGGTTCAGCTGCTCGGGCCACCAGTGCTGGTTGGCCAGCGAGCCCATGGCGGCGGGCGCCTCATGCAACACGGGGCACCTGGCGGACGGCGCTGCTTCGGCAGGGTTGGTGTCTTGGGTGGTCATGACTGCTCCTTGGCTGTTAGGGGAGTGATGGTGTCGATCTCAATTGATCGTGGCCGGCAGGGGCGGACGCTTTCTGGCAGGCACCGCAGATGCCCCAGTAGATGACCTCGGCCTCGTCGATGGCGAAGCCGAAGTCGTCGTCGACTTCCAGGCACGGCCGGTAGCCCGCCGCGCAGTCGACATCGACCATGCGGCCACAGTCGCGACACACCAGATGGTGATGGTTGTCGTCGACGCGGTCCTCGTATCGGGCCGCCGACCGGGCCGGCTGAATACGCCGGACCAGACCCTTCTCGGCCAGCACGCCCAAGGCGTCGAAAACCGCTTGTCGAGACACCGCCCCGATGCTGGCGCGCACATCGTTGACCAGGTCATCGGCGGCGGCATGCGGACGGGCGGACACGGCGTTCAACACGGCCAGCCGCTGAGCAGTCACCCTGATCTCGAGCTCTCTCAACAGCTGCTCGGCGTCCTCGATCACTCGGCGTCCTCGATCACTCGGCGTCCTGAATTGCGCAGCCACCATAGCACTTATTCTGGATTATATCCAAACTTAGATCTTATCTGGTTCTAGGCTGAATCGAGGACAGTACGGGTCCGTTCAGCGCGTCCGGGGCCTGATGCACGACCTCGCCTGAAGGGTGAGAGCTTGGGATGCGGCTGTAGATCTCGCGCCGAGGGGTCATTTGATCGTGATCGACCGCGGCAGTAGCGTCGGTGGACGGTGCTCGGCGTTGGGGCTGGCACATCATTTGGTTCAGGGGGCATATTGGACCAATCAGAGGGGAGTTCAGAGGGCGCGGCTTCATGACGATTGGGGACCAGCCGGCGGAGCAGTCAGCCACGGCGCACGGTGGACATCATGGACCTGCTGGCTCCGAACTGGTTCTCACTGACGTCGTCAAGGACTTCCCGCTGCGCCGCGAGACGCTGCGAGCCCTCGACAAGATGAGCTTCCACGTCGGGCAGGGTGAGTTTGTGGCCTTGCTGGGACCCTCTGGTTGCGGCAAGAGCACCGTCCTGCGCCTCGCGGCCGGCCTGGAGGAGCCAACATCGGGCACGGTCACCCTCGGAGGCGGGAGCCCTCTGGCAGTGGCCAACCGGCAGGGCCTCGGCGTGGCCTTCCAGGACCACGCGCTGTTGCCCTGGGCCACCGTCCACGCCAACATCGCGATCCCGTTCCACGTGGCCAGAAGGCCCGTCGACAACGAGCGGATCCAGGAGCTCCTCGAGCTCGTCGGCCTCGCCGACTTCGCCAAGGCCCGGCCCCGTCAGCTCTCCGGAGGCATGCGCCAGCGGACATCGATCGCCCGGGCGCTGGTCCTCGAGCCGGAGATACTGCTGCTCGACGAACCGTTCGGCGCACTCGATGCGGTCACCAGGCGCCGCCTGAACATCGAGCTGCAGCGCATCTGGACCCGAGACCAGATCAGCACAATGCTTGTGACCCACGCCGTCGACGAGGCGGTGTTCCTCGCCGACCGGGTCGTGGTGATGAGCGCCCGGCCCGGCCGGGTGCAGATGGTCCGAGAAGTCGACTTCCCGCGCCCCCGCGGGCCGGATCTGCTTCGCTCACATGAGTTTCATGCACTCGTCGACGAGCTGACCGCATCGCTCGACGCCGAACCCGAGGACAGAGAGCCCGAGGACAGGTGACTGAGCGGGCCCGCAACTTGCTGCTCGGCGCGGTGGGCGTCGGCGTGTTGATGGCCGCGTGGGAGATTGTCGGCCAGACCGGCGTCGGCGGTCGCACGTTCCCGCCCATCAGTGACGTCATCGAGTATGGCATCGATCCCTCCCGCCGGTCGCTTTTCCAGCGAGCAATAGGAGCCACGTTCCAGTCGGCGTGGCGGGGCTTCGTCATCGGCTTGGTGTTCTCCGTGGCGATGGCGGGCATCGGCGCGTTGATACCCCTGCTGAAGGAGGGGATCGATCGCTTCGCCGCCTCCGTCCATGCGATCCCGTTGATCGCGCTGGGTCCGCTGTTCATCGTGGCTATGAGCCGCGCCAACACCCCGACCGCGATCGCCGCGCTGGCCACCTACTTCCCGGTGTACGTCGCATGCGTATCCGGATTCGAGGCAGCCTCCCGGGCGCACCTCGACGTGTTCGCAGTGCTCGGGGCCGATCGCAGGACCCGCTTCCGCCGCCTCCAGATGCCGGCCGCCCTGCCCGCGTTCTCCGACGGGCTGCGGCTTGCCGCGCCTGCGGCCGTGCTCGGCGCGATCCTCGGCGAATGGTTCGGAGCCCCGCGGGGCATCGGGATCCTGATCGTCAGCTCGATGCAGAACTTCCAGATCAGGCAACTCTGGGCCGCCGCCCTGCTCGCGGCGCTCGTCAGTATGGTCGCCTTCGCATTGTTCGGCGCCCTCGAGCGCTTCGTCGTGGCCAGGTTCCGGTGAGGCAGCCATGACAACCCGCTCGACGACCCAGGAGTCGTCGATGTCGGAGCAACCGACGGTCGGGGAACTGGGGCCCGACGCAGGGCGGGACCCGGGCAGGGCTGTCCTTCATGGAATCAGGTTCCTCGCCACTCGGTACTGGGGCGTGGTCATTCTCGTACTCGTGTGGCACCTCTACGTCACGCTGTTCGACGTCAACGTCCTCGTGATTCCGAGCCCGGGCTTGGTGTTCGGCGAGCTGGCCACGAACACCGGTCGCTATATCGACCCGACGATCTCGACGCTGACGGTGGCCGCCGTGGGCGTCGTGGGCGGCACGCTGATGGGAGTGATGCTCGCCTCACTGTCGTGGTTCGCGCGAGCGCTCAGCGGCATCTTCACCCCGATCGCGGTAATCATCCGCTCCGTGCCGATCGTGGCCATGATCCCCGTCCTCGCCCGGGTGTTCGGCTACCAGCAGCGCACCATCCTGGTGATCACCATCGCCATCTCGTTCTTCCCGACGTTCGTCTTCGTCACATCCGGCCTGCGAGCAACACCGCCGGGCAGCGCGGACGTCTTCGCGGCCCTCGGAGCGAGCCGGATGACCGTATTTCGCCGGCTGGCCCTGCCGTCAGCCGTCCCGAACGGACTCATCGCATTCCGGCTGTCGGCTGCCGATTGTGTGCTGGCCGCGCTCATCGCCGAGTTCCTCATGGGCACCCAGGGGCTCGGGCACGTCTTCCAGGACACCGTCGGCGACCTAGACATGCTCACCGCGTGGAGCGCGGCTATTGTGGCCACCATCCTCAGCGTCGCCTTTTTCGTCTTCGCCAAGCGCGTGGAGCGCACCGGGAATGAACGCTGGTTAATCTGAAACATTGGATCAATATTAGAAAAGATAGAAACATTCAAATATAAGATAATGGGAGAAATAGACCTAATGTCTACTACAAGCTCAAGACGGACATTCCTACGAAACACGGGCTACGGTGCTACTGGGCTCGTTCTCGCACCGTCGTTCTTGGCTGCCTGCAGCGGCACGTCTGAGTCGGACGCGCCAGCGCAGCTCGACCAGATCATTCAGGCCAACGGATGGATCAACAACGTCGAGTTCGGCGGGATCTGGGTAGCACTCGAGAACGGCTATTTCACGGAGCAGGGCATCGAGGCGACGTTCCTCCAGGGCGGGCCGAACGCGCCATCGCCACCGGTCGTTGTTGCGTCCGGCGAGGCGCACATAGGCCAGGACCCGAGCATGATCCGCATCTTCCAGGCCATGGCCGAGGGCGGACACGACTGGGTGCTGTTCGGCACGCAGTTCCAGGTGACCCCGCAGGGCGTCATCTCCTTGCCCGACAAGCCCGTACTTACCGCCGAAGACCTCGTCGGAATCAAGTTCCTGGGCCAGCCGGGCGCCGAGGCGCTGGTGAAGGCGGCCCTGAAGCTCGGCGGGTTCGACGACACCGACTACGAGTTCATTCCGGCCGGGTTCACGCCCGAGCCCCTCATGGAGCGGCAGGGCGAGGCGTACTCGGCGTTCCTCACCAACCAGCCGCTCATCCTCGAGGAGCAGGGATACGTCAACGGCGAAGACTTCGTGACGGCGACATGGGATGATCTCGGTCTGCCGCTGTACTCCAACGTCATGTTCGCGCCCCGCTCCTATGTGAATGACGAGACGACCCGTGACATCCTCGTGCGGTTCATGCGGGCGCTCATCAAGGGATGGGAAGTGAACGAGGACGACCCTGCCTACGCGGCCGGCCTCGCGGTGGACAAGTACGGCGTCGATCTCGGCCTCAACCTCAACCAGCAGACCAGGGAGAACGAGACGCAGATCCCGCTCCACCATGGGCCGGTGACCGACGAGAAGGGCCTGTTCTGGATCGATCCCGATCTGGTCGAGTCTCAGATGTATCCGGCGCTCCAGGCCATCGGCATCGACCCGATGCCGCCATTCGAGGGCCTGATAGACCTGTCGATCCTCGAGGACGCATTCGACGGTAAGACCACCATGCGGTAGCGCTGTGCGCTCCCTTCGGGATCTGCCCAAAGCACACCTGCATGTGCATCTTGAGGGGTGCATGCGCCCGGCGACGCTCGCAGATCTCGCGCGACAGCACGGCATGGAGGTGCCGTCGACCAGCGGGTACGGCGACTTCACCGCGTTCTCGGCGATGTATATCGCCGCGTGCGCTGTCCTGCGCCGGCCCGAGGATCTGGCGCGGGTCGTTCACGAAGTGGTCGAGGACGCGGCCAGCGACGGCGCCGTCTGGGTCGAGCCGTCGTTCGAGCCGCACGTGCACGTCGCGACCTTCGGCAGTGTCGAGGCTGTTATCGAGATCGCCGTCAGCGCGGGGGAGGAGGCCTCCCGGGCGACCGGCATCGGTATGGGATTCATGGTCGCCTGCGACCGAACCGCCGACCCTGCCAACGCCACCGAATCGGCCAGGGCGGCCGTGAGGTTCGCCGGCTCCGGGGTGGTGTCGTTCGGCCTTGACAACGACGAGACCCTCGGACCGCCCGAGTGGTTCGAGGAAGCGTTCGCCATCGCCCGCGACGGCGGCCTGCTCTCCACGCCCCATGCCGGAGAGCTGGTCGGGCCCCAAAGCGTCCGCGGCGCTCTCGACGCGCTGGGAGCAGACCGCATCTTGCACGGCGTCCGGGCGATCGAGGATCCGGCGCTGGTCGACCGGCTCGCATCCGACGGCGTCTGCCTCGATGTCTGCCCGACATCGAACCTGCTGCTGTCGGTGGCCGAGTCCCACGACGACCACCCGCTCGGAGCACTGCTCGACGCAGGAGTACCGTGTAGCGTGAACGCGGATGACTCGCTGCTCTTCGGGTCCAGCCTGCTCGACGAGTACCAGATGTGCCGCGACGTCTTCGGTTTCGACGACGAGCGCATGGCTTCGATCGCCGGTGCCTCGGTGACGGCGAGTGGAGCGCCCGACGGATTCAAGGCGGCCTCGGCTGCCGCGATCGCCGCTTGGGCGACAGAAAATCAACGCAACTAGGGGGACAACATGAGATTGGACCAAGTGGGAGTGGTCCCGAAGCGCACTGCCGATCCGAAGGAGGCGCTGCGTCTGGCCCAGCAGGACGGCGCCGCGATCCTGACCGGGCTGGGCCGCGAAGCCGAGGATGGCCGTCAGGCGGCGATGGCCGTGTTCGGGGACAAGCTCCTGGCCGTACCCCCGGCGGCCATCGTGAACGAGGGAGGCGACAAGGACCGGCGGCCGAGGGGCCTGACCTACGAGACCCGCTCGAAGTGCCACAGCGACGGGTACGCCTACGGCGACAAGTACCCCGACTACATCCTGCTGCTGTGCAACAAGCACAGCGAGGAGGGCGGCGAGTCGTTCCTGGTTGACGGCTACAAGATGCTCGAACTGATGGCTGAGGATCCCGAGGTGGGTTGGATACCGCAGGCGCTGAGTACGGTGCCCATCAACCAGACCGAGGCCGGCATGCAGCCCTCCACCAGCACGATCGTCAAGACCAGCCCCAAGGGCCGCAAGATGCTGTTGATGGCCAACGAGATAGACCAGCGGCCCCACGACGACAGCACCGACCCGGCCCGCGATCAAGAGATGCTCGTGAAGTGGCGGGAGACCATCTACGAGGCCACCGACCACATCCCGCACTTCAAGCTGTATCCCGGCGAGGCGTACGTCGTCGACAACTATCGGCTGTTCCACGGACGCGAGGCCTACGCCGACATCGACCGCAACATGTGGCGTGTCTGGGTGTGGACCGAGGACTCCGCCTTCGGCCTCCCGGACGGGTTGTTGCACTCCGACAGTCGCAACGCCCGGGCCAAGGTCGCCTGAGCCCGGCGCTCGGCTAGGACCGGCTGTCGACTAGGTCCGGCGCTCGACTAGGTCCGGCGCTCAGCGAGAACCGGCGCTCGACTAGGTCCGGCTGTGAGCTGGGCCGGGCGGTCAGCTGAGCGCGGCACCCCTCTCGGCGCAACCGAGCTTCACGTCGATCGCGTGCAGCGAGGACGATGCGGTGATGAACAGCCGCGTGCCAGTGGGCCCGCCGAAGGCGCAGTTGGACACCTTCTCGGGTGTCAGGATCCTCCCGAGCAGGGTCGCGTCGGGCGCATAGACGTGGATGCCGTCCTCGGCGCTGGTGAGCACGTGCCCCTCGGTGGTCACCCGGAACCCGTCTGACAGACCGGGTGAGACCTCGACGAACAGGCGGGGGTTGTCCAGGGCCCGGCCGCCGATCACCTCGAAGCACATGATGTGGTGGTTGCCCGAGCCGTCCTCGCGGAAGGCAGCCGACGTGTCGCTCACGTAGAGCAGCGACTCGTCGGGGGAGAAGGCGAGGCCGTTGGGCTCCTCGATCACGTCGGTGACCGCGACGAGGCTGCCGTCGGCCGGATCGAAGCGGAACACGTAGCAATGGCGCATCTCACTATCGGCTTTGTGGCCCTCATGGTCGCTGGCGATCCCATACGGAGGATCGGTGAACCAGATGGTGCCGTCGGACTTCACCACGAGGTCGTTGGGGGAGTTGAGGCGCCGGCCCTGGTATCGGTCGACGACGGTGACGATCGATCCGTCGTGCTCGGTGCGCTCGATCCGCCGGTTGCCGTGCGAGCACGACACGAGGCGGCCCTCGAGGTCGAGCGTGTGGCCGTTCGTGAACTCGACGCCCGTGCGGTACACCGAGAAACCGCCCGCGGCCGACCAGCACATGATGCGATTGTTGGGGATGTCGCTGCACAGCACCATCTCTGAGTCCGGCAGGTACACCGGTCCCTCCGTCCAGATGCAGCCCCCGCCGAGCCGTTCGAGCTCGGCCGCGGGATCGACGACGGCCAACAGCGCGTCGTCGTGGACCTCAATCACCGATGACATCGTGCTACTCCGTTCAATCGCGCCCACCGGCGGGCGTCCGGCTCGCGGGCGCGGACGTTAGCACTGCCTCCGCAGCCGTTCGCGCGGATCTGTCGGGCCGTCCCGGACCCGGGAGGCGCTCCAGGGGGTGCGGGCGGGCTGTTCGCGGCGCTCACGGCGGTCTGGGTAGGTCGTCCTCGATGTAGGCGCGGATGATGTCGTCGTAGCTGCCGTCCGCCTTGAACCCGAGGTCGATCGCACGGGCAGCCTCGAAACGCTGGGGCCATCCGGCAACGATCGCGGCGACCACGGGATCGGCCGCTTCGGTGATCAGCCCCACGACGTCGGAGCCGGCCACGCGCCGGAGCGCCTCGATCTGCTCGCCCACCGTTACCGACACGCCCGGCATCGTGAGATTCCGGCGGGGTCCCAGCCGCGACGTGCCCAGCTCGGCGCCATGAACCAGGAACCCGATGGCGGCGCGGGGGCTTGCGTGGGGGTGGCGCACGTCACGCGAGACGGGCAGCGTCGCCTCCTGGCCAGCGAGCGGCTCGCGAATGATGCCCGAGAAGAAGCTCGAGGCGGCTGCATTGGGCGCGCCGGGGCGCACGCTCACGGTCGGGAGCCGGACCCCCACGCCGTCGAAGAACCCGCGGCGGCTGTAGTCGGCCAGCAACGCCTCGCCGATCAGCTTCTGCGTGCCGTAGGAGGTGAGCGGTGTGGGATGGAAGTCGTCAGGGATCGAATCGGGGAACGGTGCGCCGAAGACTGCGATGGACGAGGTGTAGACCACCCGAGGCGCGCCTGGCTCGAACCGGATGGCATCGAACAGCCGCCGGGTGCCGTCGAGATTGACCCGCATGCCCTTGTCGAAGTCGGCTTCTGCCTCTCCGGAGACCACGCCCGCGAGGTGGAACACCACATCGGGTCCGAGCGAGACGAAGGCCTCGGCCGCGCCGGGGCGGGAGAGGTCGGCCGCATGGGCTGCGCACACCGCGGAGTCGACCGGGGTCTCGACGAGGTCGACGAGATCGATGGCGTCGACCCTCTCACCGCGGAGATGGCCCCGGTCGAGGAGCCGCCGGGTCAGCTTGCGGCCGAGCATGCCCGCGCCGCCGGTGATGAGAACGCGCATCGGCGTCAGCCGCGGCCCACTAGGAGCATGCCGTTGGCCATGACGGTCATCGTCAGCCGCGGCCTACTAGGAACATGCCGTTGGCCATCACGGTCATCGTCAGCCGCGGCCTACTAGGGGCATGCCGTTGGCCATCACGGTCATCGTCAGCACGTTCGTGTCCGCAGGCAGGCCGGCCATGTAGGCCACGGCGCGGCCGGCATCGGCCGCGTCCATGGTGGGTTCGGGCTTGATGCTGCCGTCGGGCTGGGGCACACCCTCGTGGAAGCGGGCTGTCAGAGGGGTCAGGGCGTTGCCGATGTCGATCTGGCCACAGGTGATGCCGAAGTGCCTGCCGTCGAGCGACAGTGACTTGGTCAACCCGGTGATCGCATGTTTCGTGGCCGTGTACGGGGCGCTGTTGGGCCTGGGCACATAGGCCGAGATCGACCCGTTGTTGATGATCCGCCCACCCGCGGGGTCCTGCGCCTTCATCAACCGGAACGCGTGCCGGGCACAGAGGAACGAACCGGTGAGGTTCACGTCCACCACGCTCTGCCAATGCTCGACCTCGAGCTCGTCGATCGGTACCGGCGGCGCGACCGTGCCCGCATTGTTGAACAGCAGATCGAGGCGGCCGTGATCGGCGCGCACCTGCTCGAAGAGCGCCGCGACCGAAGCCGGGTCGCTCACGTCGGCGGCGATGGCCGAGCCGGACCCACCCAGACGGTCGCACTCCTCGGCCGTTTCGGCCAGGAGATGTGCCCGCCTCCCAACAGCCACGACATGCCAGCCCTCGCGGGCCAGAGCCAACGCCGCGGCTTTCCCGAGTCCAGTGCCGGCTCCAGTCACCATCGCGATCTTGTGGTCCTGCATTGCCGTATCCTCGCAGCGTGACGGCGGGTGCGCCACCGCCGCCGTACCCCGATATCAGAGATGAGCGCCCGTGAAGATCAAAGTGGACCTCGACCAGTGCATCGGCAGCGGCTCGTGCGAGATGCTTGCTCCCGACGTGTTCGAGGTCTCCGACGCCGGACTCTGCCAAGTCCTCGTTACCGACGCCGGCTCCGATCCCGAGGACAGGGTCCACAAGGCCGTCGAGTCCTGCCCGACCAGAGCGATCTCGGTCATCTGACTGTCACCGCCCCCCAACCGCGACTGCATCGCGGGGGTCGTGCCGGCTCTCCGTCAGTCGTGGATGCCGAGGGCGTCGGCTATGGCCAGCCACTGTCTCGCCGTGGTCACGTGAGCGATGTCGATGTGGCGCCGCTCGTAGACGAGGGCGGCCCGGCCCTCGGCCTCGGCGTCCTCGAAGGCCGCTATCAACCCCCGGTAGAAGCCGACCTCGGCCGCGGTCGGGGTGAAAGCCTCGTTCACGACACCGACGTGGCTGGGATGGATGACGATCATTCCCCTGAACCCCAGGGCCCGGCCCTGAGCGGCGAAGGCGCCGAGCCCTTCGAGGTCCCGCACGTCCTCCCACAGCCCGGTCAGCGGATGGACGCCGCTGGCCCGGCACGCGATCAGGACCCGGCTGCGGATATAGAGGCTCTCGAAGCCTTCGGACGACCATTCGAACCCAACCGCTCGGGCCACGTCGGCGTGGCGGGCGGTGGCGCCGATCATCGCTGCGATGCGGGGAGACGCGGCCGCGATCTCCGGCGCGTTCTGGAAGGCCAGAGCGGTCTCGATCGGCACGATCATCTCGAGGCCCTCGGCCCCGCCCACATGCTCGGCGTGCTCAAGCAGCGCCTCGAAGCGGTGGACATCGGCGGCAGAGTCGACCTTGGGCGGGAAGATGCCGTCGAGGCCAGGCCTGACGACTGCGGCCAGGTCGGAGCCGGCGGTCTTGGTGGCCAGGCCGTTGGGCCTCACGAACAGGCCGACATCGTGACCGTCGGCCCGCACCCGGTCGATCGACTCCGCGACGACGCTGCGGGCCGCGGCCTTGTCGGCGTCGGGCACCGCGTCCTCCAGGTCGAGCACGATGGCGTCCGCTCCTGAGGCGATGCCCTTGGCCACCAGCTCGGGGCGATGTCCCGGCATGAACAGCATCGACCGGTACGGCTTCACAAGCCCCTTCCCTTGTGGACGACCACCGTGGCGTCGACAGCGACGGCCCCCGACTCGTCGACGACGACCGGATTCAGATCCAACGCAACCAGCCAATCGCGGCCAGCGTCGATGAAGGAGCCGACCGCTGACACGACCTCCGCGAGGCTCTGGGCATCGGGTTTCGCCCCTCTCAGCCCAGCGAGCACCGGCCACGACCGGAGGCTGCGCAGCGCCTCGTCGACCTCGGCCGGGGTCGCAGGGCAGGCCAGGAACCTGACATCGCGGCGCGGTTCCGAGAGGAGGAACGATCACCTTGGACGGCGCCGAACTCCCGAGCTCTCGACCAGTGGAGAGCTTGCGACGGGGTATGGCGTTCGTTCCAGCGGACCGGCTGAGCAAGGCCGCATTCCTCGACATGACTCTGCGTGTGAATCTCACGATCTCGAAGCTGGAGCCCGTCTATGGCCCTTTCGGAGTCCGCAAGGGCGTGGAGCGCCGTCAAGCTCGAGATTGGCTCGACAAGTTGGATGTCGTCCCCAAGGCTCCCGAGGCGCGCCTCATGTCGCTGAGCGGCGGCAACCAGCAGAAGGTTGTGCTCGCCCGGGTGTTGCGGCTCGAGCCTCGAGTGCTCGTGCTCGATGAGCCAACCCAGGGCGTCGATGTGGGGGCCAAGGCTGCGATTCATGAAATCGTGCGCGGTGCAGCTCGAGAGGGCACGGCCGTCATCGTCGCGTCGACGGAGTCCGAAGAGTTGGTCGAGATCTGCGACCGGATCGTCGTGCTGGTTGGCGGCGCCCGGATCGCCGACCACCCGGTCTCCACACTCTCCGCCGACCAGCTGACAGAACTGACCATGAGGAAGCCGGGCGGTGACGACGAGGCGATTCACCACGTGCTTGGCCTCTAGGCCCGAGAAGGGGGAGTACCCGTGACTGGACGCTTGGAGGGAAGGGTCGCAGCCATCACCGGCGGCTCGAGCGGGTTGGGCGCGGCCTCGGCGGAGCTGTTCGTGGCCGAGGGCGCCAAGGTCGTGCTCGGCGACATCCAGGACGAGCGAGGGTTCGACCAAGCCGACTCCCTCGGCGACGCCGCTCGTTTCATCCATTGCGACGTGACCAAGGAAGACGACGTCGCGGCTCTCGTCGACAAGGCCGTCAACGACTTCGGTCGGCTCGACGTGATGTACAACAACGCCGGTATCCCCGGCGCGCTCGGCCCGATCGACACCACGCCCTACGCCGAGTGGACGGCGACGCTCGATGTCCTCCTGAACGGAACATTCCTCGGCCTCAAACATGCGGCGAGGGTGATGAAACCCCAGAAATCCGGCGTGATCATCTCGACATCGAGCATCGCAGGAGTCACGGGCGGGATCGGGCCCCACGCGTACAGCGCGGCCAAGTGCGCAGTGATCGGCATGACGAAGAACGTCGCCGCTGAGCTGTGCCACTTCGGCATCCGGGTCAACGCCATCGCACCGGCCACCATGGCCACATCGATGCCCGCAGGCATGCTGGTGGGTGATCCGGACGACATTGAGGGGCTGAAGGATGTCCTCGCCAAGGACTCGCCGCTCGGGCGTTCCGGGCTGGCCGAGGACATCGCGGAAGCGGCCCTGTGGCTGGCATCGGACAACGCCGGCTACGTCAGCGGCCACACACTCGTCGTCGACGCTGGTGTCACGACTGGCTCGAGCGCCGGCGGGGATATGTACGAGGAGCTGGGGCTGTACGACGAGTACGCCCCGATGCTGCGCGAGAGGGGTCGATCAGGCCTGTGATCTACGGGTTGCCCCTGAACTCGGGATGACCGAGGTCTACTGCCTGTCCGATGGCTCCCAGGACGTCCGGGGTGAGCCGGTCGATCAACTCGAGGGCGCCCATGTTGTCGGCGACCTGGGAGAGTCGTGTCGCTCCGGTGATGACCGTCGACACGTTCGGGTTCGACGCGCACCACGCGATTGCCAGCTGGGCGAGCGAGCACCCTAGGTCGTCCGCGATGGGGACGAGGTTTGAGACCGGCTCGAGGAACCGCTCGTCGAGGAGGCTCTCTCGCAGCCACTCATAGCCGGCGCGCGTGCCGCGGGTTCCCTCGGGGATGCCCTCCAGGTACTTGCCGGTGAGGAGTCCCCCTGCCAGCGGGCTGTAGATCGCCGTGCCGTAACCGTGGTCCGCGAACAGCGGCGCGTACTCGTGCTCGACCCGGCTGCGGTGCAGCATGCTGTATTGGGGCTGCTCGGTCACCGGCTTGCGGAGATGGTGGCGCTCCGCGACGTCGATGGCGTCGCAGATCTTCTCCGCCGGCCACTCGGAGGTTCCCCAATAGTGGGCCCGGCCCGACTCGATGATGTCCGACATCGCCCGAACCGTCTCCTCCATCGGCGTCTCCGGGTCGGAGCGGTGGCAGAAAGCGATGTCGATGGTGTCGAGGCCGTAGCGCTCCAGCGCCTTGTCCATCGACTCCATGAGGAACTTGCGGTTGAGGGTGCGGGACGCGTTGACGGTGTCGGACAGGCCCCAGAAGAACTTGGTGGACACCAGGTAGGAGTCGCGGGGCCAGCCGAGCTCGGCCAGCGCGTGACCCATGGCCCGCTCGCCCTCGCCGAGACCGTACGACTGGGCGTTGTCGAAGTAATTGACCCCGGCGTCCCGGGCCAGCGACATGAGTTCGAGGGTGGCGTCGTAGTCGACCTCGGTGGCGAACGTCGCCAACGAGGAGCCCAGCGACAACACGCTGACCTTCACTCCGGCGCGGCCGAGGCGTCTGTACTGCATCGTCATGGGTTCTCCGTCGTCGGTTAGCGTCGAGCCTCATCTTGGCCGACCGGTGACTGCGAGACACAAGCGAATGGCAACTCACGGCGACATCAGAGATCTCCGCCAACTGCCCAAGGCGCACCTCCACGTCCACATGGAGGGCGCTATGCGTCGATCCACGCTCGACGAGCTCGCCGATCGCTACGGGATAGAGCACCCGCCTGACACCAGGGGACAGCGTTTCGACAACTTCATGGGGTTCAATGCCACCTACTGGGCGGCCTGCCACTGCATCCGGACCCCCGACGACCTGGCCAGGCTCATCACCGAGGTGACCGAGGACGCTGCCGAGCACGGGGCCTGGTGGCACGAGCCCGCATTCGACCCGGCCCGGTACAGCATCGAGCGCGCCGGGGGCCCCTACCAGATGTTCGAGACGCAGGAGGACTGCTGGCGCTTCAGCTTCGAGGTGGCCGAGGCGGCCGAGAGGGCAACCGGCGTCGGGGTGGCGTTCGTGGCCGCCGCCGATCGCACCCAGCCCGTCGAGCGGGCCCTGGATCGGGCCGAGATCGTCAACAAACTGGTGAGTTCACGCCAACACATGATCAAGAGCGGGATGGAGTGCTTCGACGGCCAGCACTCGGCGATCGCGTCGTTCGGACTGCATGCCAATGAGGAGGGCTGCCCGCCCGAGCCCTTCGCCGAGGCGTTCCGCGTGGCCACGACGGGCACGGGCCTGCTGGCGACCCCGCACGCCGGCGAGATAGCGCCGTTCCCCGGGGGCGGTCCAGCCTCGGTGGAGGGCGCCGTCGATGTGCTGGGCGCCGACCGCATCCAGCACGGGGTGCTGTGCATCGAGGACCCGGAGCTGGTCAGGCGGCTCGCGGCCGAGCGAGTCTGCCTCGACGTGTGCCCCTCATCCAATCTGCTTCTGAGGGTGTTCGGTTCGGTGCACGAGCATCCGCTCCCGGCGCTGCTCGAAGCGGGCGTTCCGTGCTCGCTAGCGAGTGACGACCCTCTGCTGTTCGGTCCGAGCCTGCTCGACGAGTACGAGCTGTGCCGCCGCGAAATGGGGTTGAGCGACGATCAGCTCGCTGCCGTCGCGCGGTCGTCGTTCGAGTTCAGCGCCGCGCCCCAGCCGGTCAAGGAGGCGGGGATCGCCGCGATCGATCGGTGGATCAGCTCCGGGGGAGGACTAGCACCGAGGGGCTGACTAGCTCCCCTGGGAGATGACTAGCTCCGGAAAATGATCAGCTCCGGGGGATGAACCGGGCTGGCATCGGCTCGCGGTGCGAGGCGCCGCCCAGATCGACGCGGTAGTGGAAGTCGGGCGTGAACTCGAGCTCCATCCGGTGGTTCTTGATCAGGTTGGCGAGGACGACCGGCGCGTGCACCCGCGTGATGCTCTTTCCGAGGCAGACGTGGGTACCGCCCCCGAAGGTGCCGTGCGCCTTCTTCGGGTAGTCGTTCTCGAGCCAGCGCCGGGGCCTGAATTCAAAGGGGGATGCGTAAATCTCTTCGAAGTAGTGGGGCAATGCCTGAATCTGCAGCACCTGCGTGTCGGCGGGCACCTCATATCCGAGGACGTCGAGGTCGGTCTCGGTGCATCGGGGGTGGAACAACGCGCCCGGCTTCAATCTCTCGCCTTCCATGATGGTCGCTTGGAGCTTCGGGTAGTCGCCCAGTCCGGTCAGGAATGCGTCCGGTGTCCAGCCGTCGAGCTCCTCGCGCAGCTCGGCCTCCCATTCCGGTGCCTCAGAGAGGTACTGCATGATCCACGTGATCAGCTTCGTGTTGTTCTCAGCGCCGGCGACGAGCAGCAGGTAGGCGTCATAGAGCTTCTCGTCGATTGAGTACTGCTCGCCGTCGTCGACCCTCTGCTGCAGCACCCGATCCAGATTGTCGTCGCGAGCCGCGGAGTCTTGGGTGTCTCTGGCCGCGACGACCTCGGCGAGATGGTCGAACATGGTCCGCTTGACTGAGAGGTAGTGGTCCTGGGCAAAGTACTCCTGACGGAACTCGCCGAGGTTGAGGCCGCGCATGAACTTGTCCTCGAAGTCGGCCATGTGGCCCAGCAGCTCTTCGCTCAGCGATGTCTGGACCATCGTCCGCGATGAGGCGTAGATGATGGCCCGGCGGCAGAAGTCGTAGATGTCGAGGTCCTGGCCGGCAGACATGTCGAACCGTTCGGCGATAGCGGCGCTCATCGCCGGCAGGTGCCGGAACACCGTCGCGGCTCGAAACCCGGCGCTGAGCGCCCGACGCTTGCGACGATGGGGGACACCGTCGAGCGTGGTCACGTGGACGAAGCCCAGCTCCTCGCCGAACCCTGCCATGGCCTTCTGGTAGCTCCAGACGTCGTGGTTCGTCCAACAGAAGTCGTTCGCCTCGAGGCCAGCGACCGCCACCCACTCCTGGTTGCGGAACTGGGTGCGGTAGATGGGCCCATGTTTCCGGTAGGCGTCCAGGTGATAGCCGATCGGATCCTCGGCGAAGGCCACGTCCTCGGCCGAGAACCGATCATCGGGACTGGTCTGATCGGCTACGGCTTCGTAGAGGGGCAGTGCTTCGAGCGCTTTGGCCACGACGGCTCACTATACGTGAGGGGCTGGATCGAGACGGGCCGGACCGCTGGTCCCGTCGCCTCTGTCAGTCGTCGAGTGGGGGCGGCTCGGCGTGATGGTCGCGCTCGACGGTGACGCTGATGCGCTCGATGGTGCCCTGGAATGGGAACGGCGCTCGGTATGCGGATGACACCGGGCTCAGGGGGTTGTGGCCGATGTCGATTCCGGAGAGGGTCAGGAAGTCGAGGGAGCGTTCGAGGCGAACTGGCTCGCCTCTCGCGTCACCCACCTGGAGCTGCACTCTGGCCCCACCGTCGTGGATCCTCTCGAAATCGAGGGCCACGAGCAGCCTGCCCTTCGGAGGATCGGGTAGCGGCAGGGCGGCCGCGGTGACACTGGAGGCCGCGTTGTACTCGTAGTGCAGGGTGCCGCGGTCGACGTACATCACGAACCCCGAGGCGGAGTTGCCGTAGGCGATGATCACGCCTGACTTCTGGCCCGACACGACGGCCTCGACCCGGTACGCGGTGGCGCTCCCGAGGGGCGGAGCGGAGCTCGGCTCGATGTGGGACAGCGGAGGGAAATAGTCGAAGCGGCTGCGCAGCAGCGGGGAGTCCGGTGGTGGCGGCGCGCTGAACAACTCCACGACGCGGTCGTCGAGGGGCAGCACGTCGTGCTTGCCGGCCTCCTGCCACCACCGGTCGACGAGGCTGCGGAGCTTGTCGGGGTGGGTCGAGGCCAGGTTGCGGGCTTCGGAGAAGTCCTCGTCGAGGTGGTACAGCTCCCACTCGTGGTCTAGGTATTCGGTGCCCTTGAAGTGCCGGGTCACCGCCTTCCATCCGTCGGCCCACAGCCCCCGGTTGCCGAACATCTCGAAGTACTGCACCCGGCGCACCGTCGGAGCCGCGGGACTGTCGAACGTGTAGGCGAGGCTCTCACCGTGCATAGGCATCTGGGGGACACAGCCGTACTGCGGGGGCGGCTCGATCCCAGCCACCTCGTAGATCGTCGGGGCGATGTCGATGATGTGGTGGAACTGGTCGAGGATCTCGCCCGGCTGGGCCAGTCTGCCGGGCCAATGAATGATCAGGGGGTCGCGGATGCCGCCGCCGTGGGTGTGGAACTTGTACCAGCGCAGCGGGGTGTTGGAGGCCTGGGCCCATCCCGTCGCGTAGTGGCTGTCGGCGCGGGGGCCGCCCACGTCGTCGAGGGCGCCCAGGACCTGGTCGACGTCCTCCTGCATGTCGTTGAAGAAGCGGATCCGGCTGACGGCGCCGAGGCGCCCGCCCTCCATGGCAGCCCCGTTGTCGGAAGTGACGACGACCACGGTGTCGTCGAGCCGGCCGCTGTGCCCCAGAAAGTCGAACAGCCGGCCCAGCTGCTCGTCAGTGTGCTCCACGAAGGCGGCATAAGCCTCCTGGAGACGGGCCGCAACGCGCTGCTCGTCATCTCTGAGCGAGTCCCAGGGCGGTGCGTCGGGGTTGCTCGGCGGCAACTCCGTGCCTGCGGGGATGACTCCCAGCTCGAGCTGGCGCTCGTAGCGATTGCGGCGGATGGCGTCCCAGCCTGTGTCGTAGCGCCCCCTAACCGCCTCCATCCACTCCGCGGGCGCGTGGTGCGGGGCGTGGGCCGCACCGAGGGGCAGGTATAGGAAGAACGGGTCGGCGGGGGCGTGGGCGATGTGGTCGGCGATGTAGCCGACGGACCGGTCGATCAGGTCGGTCGTCAGGTGATAGCCCTCCTCGGGCGTAGCCGGCGGCAACACCCAGTGGTTGTCCTGGACGAGCTCCGGGAAGTAGTGGTCGGTGGCCCCGTTCATGAATCCGTAGAACTGGTTGAAGCCCCGCCCCAGGGGCCACTCGTCGAACGGCCCCGCGGGAGAGGTCTCCCTCATGGGGGCCACGTGCCACTTGCCGGCCGCGAAGGTGTTGTAGCCGGCGTCTCGGAGCACCTCGGACACGAGCGCCGCACTGCGAGTGATCCGCCCCCGGCCGTTGGGCCATCCCGAGTCGACGTTGGACAGCATGCGCATCCCGACGGAGTGATGGTTGCGCCCGGTCAGCAGGCAGGCCCGCGACGGGGAGCACAGGGTGGTGGTGTGGAAGTTGTTGTAGCGATGGCCGGCCGCCGCGAGCGCGTCGATGTTCGGGGTACGCACCTCCGCGCCGTAGCAGCCCAGGTCGGCGAACCCCAGGTCGTCGAACAGGACCACGACGACGTTGGGGCCCGTCGCGCTCCTCCTGGCGGGGTAGACCGGCTCGCTGTCCCGGTAGGTCAGGCCCAGATGGCCCCTGGGGCCGAGAGACGACACCATCGATTTGAGGTCCTTCCGAACGAGAGCCGCGACGCTCAAGGATGCCCGCTGTGACGTCGAGATCCCTCATCCCTGACGCTGCGCTCGCACCAGAATGTGTACAGATGCCGGGCGGCCACTCTTGAGGAGCCGCTGGACATCGTGCCGCCGCTCGGACCGCGCGTCACGTCCCAGGGTGGAACGCGTAGTGTGGACGTGATGGTTGCTTCACTCGACCCCAGCGAAGCCCGCCAACCGCACCTCACCGACGGTTCTGACCCAGGCGCCGGGCGGCAGGGGCTGCGGTCGGCGGCCTGGTTCGACGTCAAGGGTCAACCGGACCTGTCGGCGCTGTACCTCGAGCGCTACGTGAACTACGGGCTGACCCGCGAGGAGCTGCAGTCCGACAAGCCCAAGATCGGGATCGCCCAGACCGGCTCGGACCTGTCGCCCTGCAACCGGCACCACCTGGAGCTGGCCAAGCGGGTGCGCGAGGGCATCCACGAAGCAGGCGGGGTCGCGTTCGAGTTCGGCGTCCATCCCATCCAGGAGACCGGCAAACGGCCCACCGCTGCGCTCGACCGCAACCTGGCCTACCTCGGCCTGGTCGAGGTGCTGCAGGGCTACCCGCTCGACGGGGTGGTGCTCACCATCGGCTGCGACAAGACCACCCCGGCGTGCCTGATGGCCGCGGCCACCGTGAACCTGCCCGCCATCGCACTGTCGGTGGGCCCGATGCTCAACGGCTGGCACCAGGGCCGCCGCACCGGCTCGGGCACCATCGTGTGGGAGGCCCGCAAGCTCTACGCCGCGGGCGAGATCGACGACGCCGGCTTCATCGACCTCGTCGCCTCGTCAGCGCCGTCGACGGGCTACTGCTCGACGATGGGCACCGCCACCACCATGAACTCCCTGGCCGAGGCGCTGGGCATGCAACTGCCCGGATCGGCGGCCATCCCGGCGCCGTACCGGGAGCGGGCCCAGATGGCGTACCGCACTGGGCTGCGCATCGTCGACATGGTGCGCGAGGACCTGCGCCCCTCCGACATCATGACCCGGCAGGCGTTCGAGAACGCCATCGTGGTGAACTCCGCCATCGGGGGGTCCACCAACGCGCCGATCCACCTCAACGCCATCGCCGCCCACCTCGGCGTCCCCCTCGACAACGACGACTGGCAGAAGTACGGCCTGACCGTGCCGCTGCTGGTCAACCTGATGCCCGCGGGGGAGTATCTGGGGGAGGACTACCACCACGCGGGAGGGGTTCCCGCGGTGGTGGGCGAGCTGATGCGGGCCGGGCTGCTGCCCCACCCCGACGCCCTCACCGCCAACGGGCGCAACATCGGGGAGAACTGCGCTGCGGCGCGCATCGCGGACGCCGACGTGATCCGCAGTGTCAACGAGCCGCTCATGGCCGACGCCGGCTTCGTGCACCTGTCGGGCAACCTCTTCGACAGCGCCATCATGAAGACCAGCGTCATCTCCGAGGAGTTCCGCCAGCGCTACCTGTCAGACCCCGACGACCCCGACGCGTTCGAGGGCCGCGCCATCGTCTTCGACGGACCCGAGGACTACCGTGCCCGCATCGAAGACCCCGATCTCGACATCGACGAGGACTGCATGCTGATCGTGCGCGGCGCCGGCCCGGTGGGATACCCGGGCGCGGCCGAAGTGGTGAACATGCAGCCCCCCGCGGCGCTGCTTGTTCGGGGCGTCCATTCGCTGCCGTGCATCGGCGACGGGCGCCAGTCGGGTACTTCCGGCTCGCCGTCGATCCTCAACGCCTCCCCAGAGGCCGCGACCGGCGGCGGGCTGGCGCTGCTGCAGACCGGCGACCGGATCCGCATCGACTTGCGCCGCGGCCGCGCCAACATAATCGTCGACGACACCGAGCTCGAGCGGCGCAGGGCCGAACTGGAGGCCTCAGGCGGCTACCCGGTGCCCGAGTCGCAGACCCCCTGGCAGGAGATTCAGCGATCGATGGTCACCCAGATGGATGAGGGAATGGTGTTGCGTCCCGCGTTGAAGTACCGCGACACGGCCCGCACGCACGGCATTCCCCGGCACAACCACTGACCCAGGCGTGTCGTGACTCGGCGATGACAAGGTCTTCTAGGGGGCGCGCCCTCCACCTCGATGTCGAGTCGTTGCGAGTCTTCCGCGAACTGGTGGCCCAGGGTGGATTCACCGCCGCGTCAAAGAAGCTCGGCATCACTCAGCCTGCTGTGAGCCTCAAGATTCGCCGGCTTGAGGAGCGGATCGGAATGAGCCTGATCTTACGCGAGGGCCACTCGTTCACACTCACGGCGCATGGACGCAATCTGCTCGCACACGCTGATGGGATCGTCGAGGCACATGACCGGGCTGTGGATGACATGCGGCGCAGCGAACTGAGTGGGGCGCTGCGCTTCGGCTGCGGCGGAGCGGTTACGGCGAACGAGATATCCGAGGTCGTAAGCCGCTTCAGGCGGACCCACCCAGACATCGACCTAGCCATCCGAGCGGGCACGTCCGCCGACATCAGCGAGATGCTCGATGACGGCGAGATCGATGTCGCGCTGGTTCAACTCATCGACGTCGGCGACGCCCTGCGCCCCACCGACCTGCTCTGGCGGCGCGAAGAGCTTCATATCGTTCATGGGCCCGATGTGGACTTCACCCACGAGGACCCGATACCGCTGGTCTCATACGGGCGGCGCAGCCTGTACTACCTGTATTTGACAGCCGCTGTGGAGGCGTCTGGGCGCACCTACAGGATGGCGGTGCAGTGGCCCAGCATCAGGGGAGTGCGGGAGGCCATCGAAGCTGGGCTGGGGGTGGGGATGCTCAACACCTCCTCCGTCACCGACAGAATGAGGCCCTGGAGGGGCATCGCCCCCGTCGACCTGCCTCGGGTGGTGTTCGTTCTGCGATCGCGGGCCGACGCAGACGGAGACGAGCTGGTCGGCGCGTTGGAGGGCCATCTCTCCGAGATCCTGACGTCACCCGCCTTATAGGATTCTGGGCGGCACCGCCGACGCGTTCGGTCATCGGCGGCAGGTGACATTCTGGCCGCGTCTTGCTCCGGCTCTCCCCGATGACGATTAGCACTTGTAATGGTCGTGCGGCCAAACTATAATTCCTAGCCAACATGTCGTCTCGTAAGAGGGGGAGTCCAAGATTCGACCAAGAAGGCCGGATGCACCTTTCGGATCAGTTGCAGTTTCCGCACGTCGCCCCGGCCCGCGGTGTGCCCGGTTGAGCGCCTCAGCGTGCGCTAGGGCGTCGAGCCGGCCATTCCGGTGGTCCCAGCATTCTCCACGCCTGCTTTGGGCAAAGCTCAGGTCGTCTGATTCAAACGGCGTGATTGGCGATGCAGGAATGCTAGGTTTAGAAGAGACCAGTAGAGACTCGTCAAGATTTATTTCGAATCATTCTTACAGACTCTTTGAGGCAGCTATATCGACGGCCCGCTACCCAGTCTAACATTATCGATCCATCACACTAAGACAGAAGCGCTTACACTATAGTAAAGAATGATGGCAACTGTGCGCCAGTATAGTTAGTATCGTAGCGACGATTGCTGGCACCAGTAGCATTATGCAAGTCTCCGATAAGGATGAAATGATTGAAACTGTGATGGACATGAATGCTGTTAGTTCAAGTGACACGGACGCGGTGATTGCCGTGCTAATGTCTCGCTAGGAGAGGAGGCTTGTGACCAGTACCGTGCCCTCGAAACATCGTCTGGCGGTTCCCGACGAGGCCCTCTCGGGTCAGGCAGCCCACGCGGCGGATGCCCTTGCGCAGTTCCTGGACCGGAATCCCGAGGCGTGTGCTGCGTCGTTGTCAGTGGTCTCGGGAGACGACGAAACAGTGCTTGACGTGCCTGTTGACGCCCTCAGGCTGCTCGCCCATATGCTGGCCGAGACCGCTAGCGGCAACGCGGTGGCACTTTCGCCGGTGGAGGCCGAGTTGACGACCCAGCAGACGGCCGACTTGCTCAACGTGTCTCGTCCATATCTGGTCAAGCTCTTGGACGAGCGCAGAATCCCATTCCGCCGTGTCGGCAATCGACGCAGGATCCTGCTCGCCGACGTCAAGGCATTCAAGGACCTCGATGAGTCCGAACGTCGTTCCATCGCGGCTGAGTTGAGCGCCCAAGCCGAGCGCTCCGGCCAGGAAGATTGACGGCATACACCTGTCTAGCCTGCGACGCCAACTTTCACAGGCTAGAAAACGAGAATGGCAACTAATAGCGAGAGGTTGAGCGTCAGCGTCTTGGCTGTTGCGGCATCCAGACATGAGATGTTGTTCACTCCGGAGTGACGTACGCGGCGGTGAGTCCTCCGTCGACCAGTAAGTTGGCACCAGTCATATACGAGGAGTCGTCCGACGCCAGGAACAACGCGGCGGCTGCCATCTCGGCGGCCTCGCCGAAGCGGCCCATGGGCACGTGCACCAGGCGGCGCTGGCGCTTCTCCTCGGTGTCTAGGTAGGACATCAGCAGCTCGGTGCGCAGCGGCCCCGGGGACAGGGCGTTGACGCGGATGTTCTCGCGGGCGTGTATCACGGCCAGCTCGCGGGTCAGCGACAGCACCGCGCCCTTCGACGCGGTGTAGGCGATCTGGGGCGTGGCCGCGCCCACGGACGCCACGAAGGACGCAGTGTTGATGATGGAGCCGCCTCCGGCCCTCCGCATGGCCGGGATCTGATGCCGGCAGCAGTACAGCACGCCCTTGAGGTTCACGGCCAGGGTCTTGTCGATGGTCTCGGTGGTGGTTGCGACGGCGTCGGCGTCATCGGCGAGCATGATGCCGGCGTTGTTGAAGGCGATGTCGAGGCGCCCGTAGTTGGCCTCAGCGGTCTTCACCGCCAGCGCGACCTGTGTGTCGTCGGACACGTCGGAGCGCACCGCGGTGGCCTCGCCCCCGGCCGCTCGGATCAGCTCGACGGTCTCGTGGTTTGCCTCCGCGATGTCGGCCGCCACGATCCGGGCGCCCTCCTCGGCGAAGCGCAGCGCGGTGGCCCGCCCGATGCCGCTGGCGGTGCCGGTGATGAGCGCGACCATCCCCTCGAGCCTCATGGTTCCTCCTTCACCTGGAGCCTCGGATTCGACTCGCTGTTGAGGATGGCACATCCGCGGCCGATCCGGCAGCCTCCGGGCGATACCGGCGCACGGACCGACGAGTGTGCCAAGTGTCACGTCGCGGGTTCCGCCCATGCGCACTTGCCGCGCGGGCGGAACCGGTAGCGTCGGCTGGTGCAGAGTCCAGTACGTCTCGTCTACCTGCTGAGGCCCACCGTCAAGGTCGGCATCCTTCTCGCGGTCGGCTTCAGCGTGCTGGCGTTCGTTTCGACGCCGTTTCTGCTGCCCGAGATCGCCGACCACTACGGCATCAGCCTCGGGTTGGCATCGATGATCGGCGTGTTCCAGCTGGGCGGGTTCGTGATCGGATCCTGGGGCGCGGGACGCTTCCTTCAGCCTCGTGATCGGGTCTTCGTGCTGGCGTTGGTGGCCTCTGCGATCGCCAACCTCGCCTCCGCGGCCCTGCCAGTTTTCGCGGTGCTGGTACCGCTGCGCCTAGTCAACGGAGTGGCCCTGGGCCTGCTGGCCTGGTACGGCTGGGTGCAGGCCTTCGGCGATGATCGCCGCATGGGCGATGTGGCCGTGGCCGGTCCCGTCGTCGGTGTGGCCGCCGCGCCGCTGGTGGCGATGCTGCTTGCGGCGGGCGGAATGCGGCTGGTGTTCGGGGTACTGGCCGGCGTGTCGCTGGTCCCGCTGGCGTTCGGGTACCGCAGCGCGGTGAGGGAGCTCCCGAGGCACCGGGTCCGCCACCGGGCGGTTCCTGTGGCCCGTGTGCTGCTGGTCTGCCTTGGACTGTTCACCCTGGGCGGGTCGGCGGTGTTCATCTACGCCGTGGTGCTGGGAACGGGCGACCCTGGGCTGTCCGTCACGTTGATCGCGATCGGATTCAGCCTCAACGCGGTCGTGGCCATCCCCGGCGCCGGTCTGAAGTCCATCCGCAGCATCCCGGGCCCGTGGATGGCCGCGACCGCGGTCTGCGCGATCGTGGTTGCCGCCACCGACTGGCAATGGCTGTTCCTGGGTGCCCTAGTGGTGTGGGGGTTCTTCTTCTGGGCCGCAATCCCGGGCGTGTTCGAGGTGCTGGCCGGCCGCTCGCACTATCCCGAGGAACGGGTGGGGGATGCCCAGGCGTTCATGGCCGCGGGCCGCGCCGGCGGTCCGCTGCTCGGGGGCCTGCTCATCGACAGTGCCGGAGCCACCGTCCTGGGAATAGTTGGCAGCGCATTGATGCTCGCCGCCGCCATAGGCGTCTTTGCCGCGAACCGTCGCCCAACCCCTAGAGCACCGCTGACAGGGGCGGCGCTACCATCCGGCCATGACCACTGAGCATGAGACCGGCGACGTATCAAGGCTGGAGCCGGAGTGGTACCTGCCCACCTTCGACACGGTGCAGGAGGAGCGCCAGCACCGCAAGCAGCGCCTGGCCGCCACCTACCGGATCTTCGCCAAGCTCGGTTTTGAGGACGGCGCGGTGGGCGCGGCTGGTCACGTCACCGTGCGCGACCCCGAGGATCCCGAGACGTTCTGGGTCAACCCGTGGGGAGTGCCGTTCTCCCACATCACCGCGTCGAGCCTCATCCGGGTGGACTCCCAGGGCGCCATCATCGACGGCGAGGGCGCACTGCTCAACGGCGCGGCGTTCGCCATCCACTCCCAGATCCATGCGGCCCGGCTTGACGTCGTAGCCGCGGCCCACTCCCACTCGATGCACGGCAAGTCGTTCTCGGCGCTGGGACGGCCCCTGCGCCCTATCACCCAGGACGCCTGCGCCTTCTACGACGACCACGTGGTCTTCGACGGCTACAGCGGGGTGGTGGTGGAGCTCGACGAGGGCAAGCGCATCGCGGCCGCCCTGGGCGACTGCAAGGCCGCCATCCTGCAGAACCACGGCCTGCTCACGGTGGGCGCCTCAGTGGACGCCGCGGCCGGCGCCTTCGTGGCCATGGACCGGGCCTGCCAGTCCCAGCTGCTGGCCGAGGCCGCTGGTGACCCGATCGACATCGGTGACGATGTTGCCCGCCACACCTACGCAATGGTCGGCAGCAGCTTGGCCATGTGGTTCACCTTCCAGTCCCTCTACACCGAGATAGTCAGGGAGCAGCCCGACCTTCTGGACTGACCCTTCCGTCAGGGATGCAGGCGGATTTGGCCGGAGCCCTCGGTGACGTCGCCGATGACCGCTGCGTCATGGCCGGAGGCCCGCAGCTCGGTCACCACCGCAAGGCCCGCGTCGCGGCTGACCATGCCGAGCAGCAGCCCACCCGAGGTCTGAGCGTCGGCCAGCAGGGTCACCGACACATCGCTAACGTCGCCGGCATCGAGATGCGGCGACACCCAGTCGAGGTTCCGGCCGGTGCCGCCGGGCACCATGCCCAGCGCGGCAAGCTGGCGGGCACCCTCCATGAACGGCACCTCTCCGGCGGAGATCTCGAGGTCGACGCCCGATTCCTGGGCCATGCGCAGGCCGTGGCCCAGCAGGCCGAACCCGGTGACGTCGGTGGCCGCGGTGGCGCCGTGGCGCAGAGCGGCCGCCGCCGCGGCGTCGTTGGCTCGGATCATCTCCCGAACGGCCCTCTCCACCACCTGAGCGGGAGCCTCGCCCCGCTTGACGGCCGTGGAGACCACCCCGGTGCCCAGCGGCTTGGTCAGCACCAGCGCGTTGCCGGGCCGCAGCCCGGAGTTGGTGAGCATGCGCGACGGGTCAACCTCGCCCAGCACCGCCATCCCGTACTTCGGCTCTGGGTCGTCCACCGTGTGGCCCCCGCCCACCACGAAGCCGCCGGCTCGGGCCGCGTCCTCGCCGCCGGCGAGCACCTCGGCCAGCAGGTCGTTGGACAGCTCCTCGAAGTTCCACGCCACCAGGTTCAGCGCCAGCAGGGGTCGACCGCCCATGGCGTAGACGTCAGACACCGAGTTGGTGGCCGCGATGCGGCCCCAAGTGCGGGCGTCGTCCACCACCGGGGTGATGAAGTCGGCGGTCAGCACCAGGGCGCGCCCGCGGCCGATGCGCCACACGGCGGCGTCGTCGCCGGTGGCCAAGCCGACGAGCAGCTCCGGCGGCGGATCAGGGGTGAGGCCGCGCACGACGTGCGCGAGATCGCCGGGGGCGATCTTGCAGCCTCAACCAGCGCCGTGGCTGAACTCTGTGAGCCGTCGGGCCATCGCAGTCACCCCCTCTCGCGCACGGGTGGCGGCGTCCCGCGGGGCAGGAGCCCGGACAGGACTGGACATCCGCAGGATACGCGCACCGCTGTGCAGCGCCCGCGGACTGTGCGCCCCCTTCGGCCAGGGCTCGGGCCAGCGAGCGGCCAGCGCGACCCGCTCTGCAGCGCCGGGGGACGGTGGCTCCGGCCGTCGAAGGGGCATGGGAGCGGCCGGTAGGGTGCAGCCGTGAGCGTCGATCCCCGGCTCCAGACCCGGGCCACGGAACTGTTCGGCGTCTCCTATCCCATCGTGCAGACCGGCATGGGCTGGGTGGCCGGTCCGTCGCTGGTGACCGGCACCGCGGAGGCGGGCGGGCTCGGGATACTGGCCTCGGCCACCATGACCATCGACGAGATGGACACCGCGATTGCGGAGGTCCGGTCTCGCACCGAGCGGCCTTTCGGGGTGAACCTGCGCCCCGATGCTCCCGATCTGGCCGACCGGGCCGACCGGCTGGTGGACGCCGGCGTGCGGGTGGCCAGCTTCGCCGGCCCGCCCCCCGCGGGGGTGGTGAAGCGGCTGCGAGACGGCGGAGTGCTGGTGATGCCCACCGTGGGCGCCCGCCGCCACGCCGAGAAGATGGCCGAGCTGGGAGTGGACGCCGTGCTGTGCCAAGGCGGCGAGGGCGGCGGGCATACCGGCATCATTCCGACGTCGCTGCTGCTGCCCCAGGTGATCGACGCTGTGGACATCCCGGTCATCGCCGCGGGCGGCTTTCATGATGGCCGGGGCTTGGCCGCGGCCCTGGCCTGGGGCGCCGACGGCGTGGCCATGGGCACTCGCTTCCTGCTCACCGCCGACTCGAAGGTGCCCGACGCAGTGAAGGCCGTGTACCTGGGTACGCCCGTCACCGGCACCGTCGTGTCGAGCAGCATCGACGGCAAGCCTCAGAGAGTGATCCGCACCGGCCTCGTCGACTCACTCGAGTCGGCCCGGCTGACCCGCCTGGCCCGCGCCGCCGCCAACGCCTGGCGCTTCCGGGGCCTCACCGGCATGAGCATGTCGGCCCTGCTGCGAGAGGGGCTGGCCATGAGGCGCAGCCAGGGGCTCACATTCAGCCAGATGGCCATGGCGGCCAACGCCCCCATGCTCACCCGAGCGACGATGGTCGGCGGCGACATCGACGCCGGGATCCTGCCCACCGGCCAGTGCGTTGGAGTGGTGGACGACCTGCCCACCTGCGCCGAGCTGACCGAGCGCATCGTGGCCGACGCGGTGGCGGCCCTCGATCGGGTCGCTCCGCCGCCGCGCCAGAGGCCGAGCGGCAAGACCGAAGCTCGAGAGGATCCCGCGGGACACTGAGCGAGGCCGTGGCCCGAGCGGCCCGTGAGCGCAGCGAACAAGAGCGGGAAACACGGCGCCCCACCGCGAGGCGATAACGAACCACCCGCGCTTGTTCCCAGTAGCTTCGCAGCCCATGTGCGGTCGCTACGTGTCGGCCACCCCGCCCGACGAGATGGCCAAGTACTTCGGCGCTCTGGCGCCACCGCCCGCGCACGCCCTTTCACCCAACCACAATGTGGCCCCGACCCAGACCGTGTACGCCGTGAGGGAGCGGTCTGGCGCCCGCAGCCTCGACACTCTGCACTGGGGACTGGTGCCGTTCTGGGCCAAAGACCCCAAGATCGGCAACCGGATGATCAACGCCCGGGCCGAGACCGTGGCCCACAAGAACGCCTTCCGGGTGCCCTTCACCCGGCGGCGCTGCATCATACCCGCCGACGGCTTCTACGAGTGGCAGCGCCTCGAGGGCTCCAAGCGCAAGCAGCCCATGTTCATCAGCCGCCCCGACGGCGAACCGTTCGCGTTCGCGGGCCTGTGGGAGCAGTGGCGCGACCAGAACAGCCTCGACGCCGACGGCGAGCCGCTGGAACTGCACTCGTGCACCATCATCACCTGCGAGGCCAACGACGCCATGACCGAGATCCACGACCGGATGCCGGTGATGCTGCCGCCCGGCGCCTGGGACTTCTGGCTAGATCCCGCCAACACCGACGCCGGGGCGGCGGCCGGCCTGCTGATGCCGGCGCCTTCGAGTCTGATCCGGATGCACCCGGTGTCGACCGAGGTGAACAATGCCCGCAACAACGGCGCCCACCTCATCGAGCGAGCCGACCCGATTCGAAATTGATGCAGTTGTTGACCGCTGAGGGCCACTGCTGACATCAATTTGGGGTGGGATCAGCCCGACTCGGTGAGGTGCTCGCGCAGCAGGTCCGCCACCGCGTCGAGGTCGTCGGGGTCGGGGCTGGTGTCGGCCTGTGTGAAGTCGAGATGCGCCATGGTCGAGACGGGCACCACATGCACGTGCACGTGGGGCACCTCGAAGCCGGCGATCATCAGCCCCACCCGGTCGGGCGCCAGACCCGCCGCCTGCTGGGCCGCGGCCACCCGGTGGGCCACCGCCATCAGATGAGCAACCGTCTCGGAGTCGAGGTCCACCCAGTGGTCGACCTCGGCTATGGGCACCACCAGCACATGGCCCCGGTTGAGGGGCCGCACGTCCATGAAGGCAACGCAGACGTCGTCGCGCCACACGAACCGGCCGGGAATTTCTCCGTCGATGATCCGGGTGAAGATTGAGGGCATCAGCTGATCGTAGGCTGAACGGCTATGGACGCCGAGCCCGCCCCCGAGTCGCCTAGCACCGGCGAGGATCGCATCCTCACCGTCCCGAACCTGATCTCCGCGTCCCGGCTGGCCTGCATCCCGTGGTTCCTGTGGCTGCTGTTCGCCTCGGAGAACCGCTGGGGAGCGGCCCTGCTATGGGGCGCGCTGGGCGCCACCGACTGGGTGGACGGCTGGTGGGCCCGCCGCTTCAACTCGGTCAGCAAGGTCGGCAAGCTGCTCGACCCGATCACCGACCGGGCTGTGCTGCTGACCGGAGTCTTCGCGGTCGGCTTCGACGGGTCCGTTCCCTGGTGGCTGGTGGTGCTGACCCTGGCCCGGGAGGGCATCGTCGCCATCGTGGGTCTGGTGCTGCTGTCGCTGGGGGCCAAGCCCATCGACGTGACTTGGTGGGGCAAGTGCGCCACCTTCGGGCTCTACTTCTGCTTCCCGCTGCTGCTGATCGGCGCCTCCGACATCGGGGTGGCCGACGGCTTCCGCATCGCCGGGTGGGTGTGCGCGGTGCCCTCGCTGGCTTACAGCTACCTCTCCGCGGTGCAGTACATACCGTTGGGACGCGAGTCCCTGCGCCAGGGACGAGCGGAACGGGAGAAGGCACAGTGAGCACAGGGAAGAGATCCCGGCGGGAGGCAGCTCCGTGAGCGTGAGATGGGGAGTCTGGTTCGAGCCGACCCAGCCGGTCCGGCGCCTGGTCGAGCTGGCCCGCCTGGGGGAGTCGCTCGGCGCGGAGGCGTGCTACGTGGCCGACGAGGGCACCGAGCGGGACACTTATGTGGCGCTGACCGCCATCGTCGAGGCCACCGGCCTGACGGTCGCGCCCGCCATCACCAACCCGTTCAGCCGCCACCCGGTGGCCACCGCAGCCGCCATCGCCACCCTGGCCGAGCTGGCCCCGGGCCGGGTGATGCACGGCCTGGGCGTGGGCGGCAGCCGGGTGCTCAAGCCTCTCGGAATGGACCCCGAGCGCCCCTACACCGCGCTGCGCGAGACGTTCGAGCTCAACCGGCGCCTACTGGCCGGCGAGACGGTGGGGGAGGCGTCGCTGCCCTGGTTCCGACCGGAGGCGCCCGTGCCCATCGCGGTGGCCGGCAGGGGGCCGCGGGTGCAACGGCTAGCGGCAGAGCACTCCGACTGCGTGATCCTGTCGGCCGCTCCGCCCGCGGACCTTCCCGCGGTGACTGAGCGGATCCGCGCCTCGGGTTCGGCCCAGATCGCCTGGTCGGCCTATCTGGCCTACAACGCCACCGAGCGGCGCCGGGTGCTGCCGCACTTCTCCTACATGGCCGTGGACGCACCGCCGGAAGTGCGCGCTGCCGACGGCCTCGACGACGCCGCCACCGAGGAGGTGCGCCGCCTGATGCTGGCCGGCCGGATGGACGAAGCGGCCAAGCTGCTGCCCGACGCCCTCGTGGACCGCTACGGCCTGGCCGGCACCCCCGCCGAGATCTCAGCGGTGATCGGCGAGCTGAGCGGCTGCTTCGACATCTTCATGCTGCCCATGAACGACGAGCCCACCGCAGCCGACCACATCCGCCAAAGCGCCAAGATCTTCAACGCCGCCTAGCGACCTCCGGCGGTTTCTGTGAGCAGCAGTGCCGACTGAGGCGGCATAGTTGCGCACAGAAGTGTGACAACAGGGAGTGACTCTCGACGCTAGGACTGGGGGATGGCGGAATAGGCGGGGAAGTCGGGGTCCACCACCGAGTGGATGCCCAGCCCCATCGCCACCCGGTTCACGTAGTTGAGGTGGGCGCACTGGGCGTTGGTGTCCACGATGTCCAGGTCGTCGAAGCCGGCCGCTCGCAGCTCCTCGACGTCGGCCTCAGTGACCGAGCCCGGCGAGCGGGTGAGCTTCAGCGCGTAGCGCACCACCGCGGCGTCGGCCGGTTCCAGACCCAGTGATTCGAAGCAGCCGGGGTCGGCGGCCAGCTTGGCGATGGCCTCGTCGTCGAGGCCGGTCTGGCGCAGCTTGATCGTCACCTGGCTCATGCAGTGCACGGTGCCGTTGATGGCCGACGTCACGAAGCTGATCAGGTTACGCTGGTGGGGCGTAAGCCCCGACGGGCATTTCTCGGTGGCCGCGTACAGGTCGAGGCGGGCCGCCACCAGCGCCGGGTGCAGCGACCCGGCCAGAGTCATCTCCGTCGGCTCGCCCAGCGCTCGGGCCTGCCGGTCGTAGTGAGCCCTCAACTCGCCCTCGGCCTCTTCGTATGGAATCGTGGAGATCCACATTCGCTGCTCCTGTCGCCGTGACGATCGTGAGGAAGATGATCGGGTTCCGAGGCCTAGGCCTGTCGCTGTCGAACGAGGACCCCGTGGCCGACACGCTAGCGGTGGTGGCCGCGGCGGACTGCCTCGGCTTCGAGGAGGTGTCGCTGCCCGAGAGCCGGCTGTTCAACTCGGTCATGGCGGTGGCGGCCGCGGCGCTGCACTCCACCGAGCGCGTCACCGTGCGCATCGGCGTGGCCAACCCGGTGTTCCACCACCCCGTCCTGCTGGCTCTCGAGGCCGCCACGCTGGCCGACATCGGCCCGGGGCGGCTCCGCTACGGGCTGGGCGCGGCGGAGTGGACGGTCAGGCGCTTCGGCATGGACCCGCCGGGGTGGCGACCGCTCACCAACACCGTCGAGGCTGTGCGGGCGGTGCGGCGGCTCACCGCGGGCGAGGCCCTCGACTTCGAACCGACCACGTTCTCGGTCGTGCCCGGCCTGCGCTTGGACCGCCCGCCGGCCGCGCCGGTGCCCGTGGACGTGGGCGCGGTCAGCCGGCGGATGATGGAGGTCTCGGGCGAGTTCGCCGACGGCGTCCAGCTCGGTGCCATCACCAGCGTGGGCTACACCCGCTGGGCCCGCCAGCGCCTGGCCGCCGGGGCGGAGCGGGCCGGTCGCCGCGTGGACGAACTGCTGCTGAGCGCCAACGTGCTCACCAGCGTCGGCCCCGACCGGGCCGAGGCCCGTCACGCCGTCAAGGAGGTGCTGGCCTACTACCTGGCCCGGGTGGAGGGAGTGGTGGTGGACGAGGCCGGCGCCGACGGTGAGGCGGTGGCCGCGGTGCGGGCCGCGGTGGCCGAAGGCGGCGAGCAGGCCGGCGCAGCCGTGCTCAGCGACAGCCTGGTGGACGTGTTCGCAGTGACTGGAACGCCGGACGACGTGATCGAGGGACTGAGGGCCTTCGGGGATGCCGGCCTCGACCTGCCGCTGGCCTGGTACACGTTCGGTCCCGACCGGGAAGTCGGAATACGCCTGCTGGCCGAGCAGGTTCGCCCCGAGGTGGTGGCGGCACGGCAGGCCCACTAGGGCATAGCACGGCCGAATCTTCGTACTTCTCTGGGACAATCCCAGAGAATCGCCAAGATTCTCGATGGTGCGAGGTTCGTGGGTGGTGCGAGGGCGCCCGCAATCTGCGATGCTGGACCCGATGACTGAGGGTCCGGTGGTATCGACGCAGTGGCTGGCCGAGCGTCTCGACGACCCCGGCACCAGAGTGGTGGACTGCCGCTGGTACCTGCGACCCTTCGACTGGCGCAACGGCGACGACGAGTACGCCAAGGCCCACATACCCGGAGCGGTCCATGCCCGTTGGGACACCGAGCTGGCCGACCCCGACCGGCCCGATCTGTGGATGCTGGCCGGACCGGAGCGCTTCGCCGGCGCCATGGCCTCCCGCGGCATCGGCGACGACACGTTCGTGGTGGCCTATGACGACCAGCATGTGACGGTGGCGGCCCGGCTGTGGTGGGCGCTGCGGGTGTACGGCCACACCGGCGTGGCCGTGCTCGACGGCGGGATTGCCAAGTGGCAGGCCGAGGGACGCCCAACCGACGACGTCGTGCCCCGCTATCCGCGGGCCCGCTTCACGCCCCGCTTCGATCCGGGCCTCTACGCGACTCACGAAGATGTTCTGGCCGCGCTGGGCACCCGAACCCGCCTGGTGGACGGGCGCATGGCCGGCGCCCGCGAGGCCGACGGCGGCGCCATCCCCGGCAGCATCACCGCGCCCGGCATCACCTTCACCGCCGCCGACGGCACCTGGGCGGCGCCGGAAGAGGCCCGCCGGCGCCTCGCGGAGGCCGGCGCCTGCGCGCCGGAGCCGACCATCGCCTACTGCCGCGGCGGCGTGGGCGCCTGCGGCACCGCGCTGGCCTACGCCATCGCCGGCCACGACGATGTAGCCGTGTACGACGGGTCCTGGACCGAGTGGATCACCGACCCGGAGGCACCCAAAGCCCTGGACGCCGCGCCCCCTAGCTGACCGTGTGCGACGGGAGCGTCGCGGGCGGTCACAGAATAGTGGCCGGTGGGCGGGCGCTAGCATCACCGGCCGTGGACTCGTGCACGCCAGCCGTTGAGGAGCAGAGCGCCAGAGCCGCAGCCATCGCGGCCGACGGTTCGCTGAGATCCGCCGTCGACGCGGGCGCGGTGCAGGCGACGGCCACCGCGGGGGCGCTCAAGGAGTAGCGATGCTCCGCGTGGGAATCATCGGCTGCGGCCGGATCTCGGACCTGCATGCCCTCGGCTACCGGGACCGCGACGACGCGGGGATCGTCGCGCTCTGCGACGTCGACCGGACCAACGCCGCGTCGCGGGCCGAGCAGTGGGGGCTGCGCGAAGCGGCCATCTTCGAGGACTACCGCGATCTGTGCCAGTCCGGGCTGGTGGACCTGGTCGAGATAATCGTCCCGCACCGCCTGCACTACGAGTTGGCCGCGTTCGCCATCGGCTGCGATCTGCACGTGTCGCTGCAGAAGCCCCTGTCGTTGAGCCTCGACGACGCCGACCGGCTGCTGAGCGCCGCGAGCGAGTCGTCGAAAGTGGTCCGCCTCTATGAGAACTTCCTGTTCTATCCGCCCGTCCTGAAGGCGCTCGAGCTGATCGAGGACGGGCTGATCGGCGAGCCCCTGTCGGTGCGGCTCAAGAGCAACGCTGGCTACAGCCCGAGTGCCTGGGACATCCCCTTCGAGGCTCTGCTGTGGCGCAGCAATTCCGAAGAGTGCGGCGGCGGGCCGCTGGTGTTCGATGACGGTCACCACAAGTTCTCGCTGGCGTGGATCGTGCTCGGCCAGCCGTCGGAAGTGCACGCCTGGATCGGCTCCACATACGTGCTGTCTTTCAAGCTCGACTCCCCGTCGCTGGTGTCGATGCGCTACTTCTCCGGCGCGGTCGCCAACCTGGAGGTCGTCTACTCGCAGGAGCTGCTCATCGAGGGCACCTCCCACTACGCCCAGGACGACCGGATGGAGATCACCGGCACCAAGGGAGTGATCTGGGTGAACCGCGGCCACGGCCAGATCGGAGATCCACCGCCGGTGGCCAGCTACACGGACGGCCACTTCGAGACCTACGAATGCGAGACCGGCTGGGAGCACTCCTTCATCGGCGCCACCCGTAACCTGCTCGACGTGATATCGGCGGGCCGCGACCCGATTCTCACCCTGGCCGAGGGCCGCGACATCCTCGCGGGCGCCCTCGCGGCGCAGCGATCGGCCCAGACCGGATCGGTCGTCCGCGTAGAGGACCCGGTCGGCCGGCCGCCCCAGACGGTGCGGGCCGCGCTGCTGCAACGGGCACCGTAGGCCGTCTGCCAGGATGGAGGCGACCGGGACTGCCCCGACCGGATCGACCGCCGCCCGCGGCGCGGTAGCGTCGGCCGCGGTCAGGGACCAGCATCTTGAACGAGTGACCGATCAGGACCACGATGCTCTTGTCGTCGGTGGCGGGATCAACGGCGCGATCTCGGCGCTGGCGCTGGCCACCCACGGACTGAGCGTGGCGCTCATCGAGTCCGAGGACTTCGGATCGGGCGTGAGCCAGGAGTCGTCCAACCTCGTCTGGGGCGGCTTCAAGTACCTGCAGACCTACGAACTCGGACTGGTTGCGGGGCTGTGCCGCTCGCGCAACCTTCTGGCCCGCTCTTGCGCCAGCCGGGTCCAGGAGGTCCGGTTCCTCGCCGCACTCGGCCCCACGTCACCGTACTCGCCGACGTACGCCGCTCTCGGCGCGCACGCCTACTGGGTGCTGGGGAGGTTCGCCACGGGGCGCCCCCGGCGACTGTCGGCGCGTGCGTTGGCGACCGCGGAGCCCTCCGTCGACTCCGACGGCATCCGAGGAGCAGTCGAGTACTCCGACTATCTCCTCGTCGACAACGACGCTCGCTTCGTGCTGCAGATCCTGCTTGACGCCATCGAGAACGGAGCGGTAGCCGTGTCGCGGCTGCGCCTCGACAGCGCCGAGCGCGCCGGCCGCGGCTGGCGGGCCGACGTGACCGACCGGCTGACAGGCAGCCGCCACACCGTCTCGGCGACCGTGCTGGTCAATGCCGCCGGCCCCCGGGCCGCAGAACTTGCCCGGCTTGCCGGCACCACGCTGCGCCAGGCTCTGTGCTTCTCGAAGGGAGCGCACATTGTGGTGCCACGAGTGACCGAGTCGGGGCGGGTCCTGGCGTTCTTCGACGATGAGCAGAGGCTGTTCTACGTCATCCCGATGGGCCATCGCTCCCTGATAGGCACAACCGACACCCGTGTGGACGGCGCGGAAGTGTCGGTCACCCTCGACGACCGCAACTTCCTGCTCGAGCAGGCCAACGCCCGGCTCCAGCTGTCCCGGCCGCTGCGGGACGACGATGTGATCGCGTACCGCTGCGGCGTGCGTCCGCTGGTGGTCAGCGCGGGCGAGGACACCGACCGCGACTGGACCGAACTGTCGCGCCGCCACGCGGTGGAGGCCGATCTGGGGCGCGGGACGATCTCCATACTCGGCGGCAAGCTCAGCGACTGCCTCAACGTGGGTGAGGAGGTTGTGGCGGCTGCCCGCGACTGCGGGCTCGAACCCGTGTCCCCGGACCGGGCCTGGTTCGGTGAGCCCCCCGCGGGTGTTCGAGCCCGCTTTCACCGGACCGCCTCCCGGGCGGGGATCGACGAGCCGGCCGCGGCGAGGCTGTGGCGCCGCCACGGCCGCCGGGCACTGGAGGTGGCCGACCTCGTCGGCGAGTCCCGGGAGCTGGGAGTGCCCCTCAGCGACCGCGTCGAATGCTCAGCGGCGGAGGTCATGGTCATGGGCCGCCACGAGCACATCCTGGCCATGGAGGACTTCCTTAGGCGTCGTACCATGCTGGCGATGGTCGAGACGGCCGAGACGCTGCGCCGCGATCCTGGCGTGGAGCGGGCCGCGAGTCTCCTGTTCGGATCGGCTGCATGACGGTTGTGCTGGCCATCGACGCGGGCACCACCAGTGTGCGCACGATCGCGTTCGACGACGCCGGCCGCGTCGTGGCATCGGCCCAGCAGGAGTTCACGCAGCACTTCCCTCTGCCCGGGTGCGTCGAGCACGACGCCTCGGAGATCTGGGCCGCGGTCCAGTCCACGCTGGGTGAGGTGGCCCGCAGCATCGACGGTACGCCCGCGGCGATAGGGGTCACCAACCAGCGCGAGACGGTCGTGGCCTGGAGCCGCCGCAGCTCTGAGCCGGTCCATGCGGCCATCGTCTGGCAGGACCGCCGCACCGCTCAGCGTTGCGACGAGCTGGACCGAGACGGCCTGTTGCCGCTGGTGCGCGAGCGCACGGGCCTGGTGCTCGACCCGTACTTCTCCGCCTCCAAGATCGAATGGCTGCTCCGCAACGGCGGCGTGGCCGCCGGTCCCGACCTGGCGATCGGGACGATCGACAGCTGGATCGTGTGGAACCTCACCGGCGGCGCGGTCCACGCCACCGACGCCACGAACGCCAGCAGGACCATGCTGTTCGACATCGCCTCGCTGCAATGGGATCCCGAGCTGTGCTCGGTGTTCGGGGTTCCCCCAGAGTGCCTGCCGCAGGTGCGGGCGTCGAACGGCGACTTCGGCACGACGGCCCCCGGCGTGGCGTCCGGCCCGGGAATACCCGTGAGCGGCGTCGCCGGCGACCAGCACGCGGCCCTGTTCGGGCAGGCCGCCTTCGCGCCGGGCGACGCGAAGAACACCTACGGCACCGGCTCGTTCGTGCTGATGAACGTGGGCGCCGAGGTGCCGCCCCCCGCGGAGGGCCTGCTCACCACCGTCGCCTGGTTATTGGACACTCCCGCGGGCCCGATGCCGACGTACGCGCTCGAGGGATCGATCTTCGCGACCGGAGCGGCGGTCCAGTGGCTCCGAGACGGCCTCGGAATGATCGACGCCGCCTCCGAGATCGAGCAACTGGCCCTGCAGTGCTCCTCAACCGGAGGGGTGTTCTTCGTTCCTGCCTTTGCGGGCCTCGGCAGCCCGCACTGGGATCCGTATGCGCGCGGCCTCATCGTGGGGCTGACGCGGGGCACGGGCCGGCCCGAGATGGCGCGTGCCGCCGTGGAGGCGATGGCGTACCAGACGCGAGACGTCGTCGAGGCGATGGCGGCCGCGACCGGCACGCCGGTGCGCAGCCTGCGCGTGGACGGGGGCGCGTCGGTGATGGACTCCATGCTGCAGCTGCAGGCCGACCACCTACAGGTGCCGGTGCAGCGCCCGACGCTGCAGGAGGCGACCGCCGCGGGCGCGGCCTACCTCGCCGGGCTTGCCGCGGGCGTGTGGCCGTCGCTAGAAGCGATCGCCCAGCACTGGCAACTCGACCTGGAGACAGTCCCGAACCCGGACCGAGCCTCGGCCGACGCCGCCTACGCGGACTGGCGACGTGCGGTCGAGCGCAGCAAGAATTGGGCAACACCATGAGACGGACGATCGAGCGCAGCCTGCGAGGAGCGGAGCAGTGAGCCGCGTCGCGGTCGTCACCGGAGCGGCCGGTGCCATTGGATCCGCGGTGTGCGAGCGCCTCAGCGCGACGGGGGACACGGTGATCGGCCTCGACGCCGTGGCCGACGCGATCGCCGTCGCTGCGATGAGCGTGGTCGAGGCGATCGCCTGCGACATCGCGGATGACGAGTCGGTGGCCGCGGCGTTCGATGCGATCCGCAGCCGCCACGGGCACCCGACGGTGCTCGTCAACAACGCGGGCGTGACCGGTGCCGGGGGAGTGGAGGACGAGAGCCCCGCGGACTGGCGCCGCATCATCGACGTGAACCTGACAGGCGCCTACCTGTGCGCCCGCCAGGTGGTTGCCGGAATGAGAGAGGCTGGCGGGGGCAGGATCGTGAATATCGCCTCCGTGAACGCCCGATTCGGCGGCTCGGCGCTCTCGGGGCCTGCGTACGCCGCCAGCAAGGGCGGGCTGGTCACCCTCAGCCGCTTCCTGGCCCTGCACCACGCCGCCGACAAGATCACCGTCAACGCGGTGGCCCCCGGACCTCACGACACGCCCATGTGGCACGCGCTCGACCCCGCATGGCGCGAGCGCATCCTGGCCACCGTCCCCGGCGACGCTCCCGGGGACCCCGCCGATCTGGCCGCGATCGTGGAGTTCCTGTGCGGGCCCCACGCCGGCTACATCACCGGCGCGACCATCGACGTCAACGGCGGCCAGTGGATGGGCTAGCCGCAGCCCGAAGCAATTCCCTCCGCCGCGAGTGTGAGCACGATCGGTAGAGTCGCGGTCCTGTAAGCGCTTACGGAGGAGTGCGCGTGAAGGCCAGCACGTCAGAACAGGGCACCTCTCGCCCTGACGGAGCCGAGGCCTGGTGGCGCGGAGCCGTCGGCTACGAGATCTACGTGCGCTCCTTCGCTGACTCGAACGGCGACGGCCTTGGTGACCTGGCAGGGATCATCAGCCGACTCGACTATCTCAGCTGGCTGGGAGTCGACGCGGTATGGCTCACCCCATTCTATCCGTCGCCCGGCCACGACCACGGCTATGACGTCAGCGACTATTGCGCCGTCTCGCCTCGCCACGGAACGCTCCAAGACTTCGACGTCCTCGTGAGCGAGGCCCACCGCCGAGGCCTGCGGGTGATGGTCGACATCGTGCCCAACCACACATCGATCGAGCACCAGTGGTTCACGCGTGCCCGGCGCCATCCGGACGGACCCGACCGGGACCGCTACCTCTGGGCCGATCCGGCCCCCGACGGGGGCCCTCCCAACAACTGGCGAAGCCACTTCGGAGGACCGGCCTGGACCTTCGACGAGGTGTCGGGCCAGTACTGGTGCCACCTCTTCCTTCCTGAACAGCCCGACCTCAACTGGCGAGATCCAGCAGTAAGGGACGACTTCGACTCGATCCTTCGGTGGTGGATGGATCGCGGGGTGGACGGCTTCCGCGTCGACGTTGCCCACGGTCTCGTCAAGGACGCCGGGCTGCGCGACAACCCCCAGCTCGCGCCGATCGCGGAAGACATGGACCCCTTCGACGCGTTCGACGCATTCGAGCACCGCTACGACATGGACCAATCCGAGAACGTCGACGTCTTCCGCCGATGGAACCAGATCTGTGCCCCGCGTCAGGTGATGCTGCTGGGGGAGGTGAACGCGCCCTGGCCCGGCCGCATGTCCCGCTATGTCGCGCCTGGAGTGCTCGATCAAGCCTTCTTCTTGCGGGCTGCCCACACCGATTGGGTGCCCGAGGCTCTCTTGAGCATGGTGCGGGCCATGCACGACGCCGCGCCGCAGGGAATCTCCTGGGTGTTGAGCAACCATGATCGGTCCCGAGTGGCCAGCCGTTTCGGCGGCGGCGAGGCCGGTGTTCGGCGATCCTTGGCCGTGACTGCTCTGTTCATGGCGCTGGGCGGCACGCCCTTCCTGTATCAGGGCGAGGAGCTCGGGCTATGCGATGGAGTGCTGCGCAGCGATCCGTACGATCCGGTGTCGGTGAGGAACTCAAGCGCGACGCATGGCCGGGACGGGTGCCGCACGCCCATGCCCTGGGACAGCAGCGCCCACAACGGCTTCTCCACCAGCGATCCGTGGATCGACGCCGAGCCTCGCCCATCGCATCAGACGGTCGCTGGACAGCGGGCCGACCAGGACGCGCCAGTGCACCGCTACCGCAGCCTGCTTGCCGTGCGTCGGCGGCATCCCGACCTCTGGCAGGCGCCGGTGGAGTGGATCGAAACACACGACCCGCGGGTGGCGGCCCTTCGGCGAGGCTCGACCGCGGTGGTCGCCAACCTGTCCAACCGTCGGGTGAGCGCCCGCCTGGACTCGCCCGGGTGGGAGGCCGTGTTCACCAGTGGCGACGGCTGCCATGTCGACAGCTCGGCCGGTGAGAGCGTGTCGGTCCCCGCGGAGTCCGCCGCTGTGCTAGTGAGCGGACAGCCGTAGCCGAAGGGGAACGAGCAGCCGTGGCGGAGAGCCAACCTACCATCAACGACATCGCCCGGGCGGCGGGAGTCTCCGTGGCCACCGTCAGCCGCGCTCTGCGCAACCTCCCCAACGTCGCGGCAGCGACCCGCACGAGAGTGGTCGAGGTCGCGGCCGAGTTCCAGTACGAGCTCCATCCCCAGGCGTCGCGCCTGGCCTCCGGGCGGACCTGGACCGTCGGTGTGGCCGCACCGCTGTTCGGGACCTGGTTCTCATCGCGGGCCCTGGGCGGTATCAACTCGGTGTTCGCCAAGGCCGGCTACGACCTGCTCATCTCCATGATGACCGCTCCAGAGGACCGGCAGCGCTTCCTGCAGGGAGCTCGATCCTTCGGTCGGCGAGTCGACGGGATAGTCCTCATCGGCACTTTTGTCAGCGCCGACGGGGGCTCCGCCGACTTGTTCTTCAACCGCCCTGTGGTGGCCGTCGGCGAGTATCTCGAGGGCGCCACGTCGATCGCCATAGACAACCGGCTGGCGTCGCGCCGCGCCGTCGAGCACCTGATCGAACTGGGACACGAGCGAATAGGCCTCATTACCGGACCCGTACCGCCGGGCCTGCCGACGCCGGAACCCGAACAGCGCCGCCTCGGCTACGAGGACGCCCTCCGAGACGCCAGCCTGAGGATCGATCCGGGTCTGGTGGCCCATGGCGACGGGTCAGCCGGCGGTGGAGCGCGGGCGCTGTCGACCCTCATCACCCGCTCCGACCCTCCGACCGCAGTGTTCTGCATGTCGGACGAGATGGCATTCGGTGCTCTGCATGCGGCCAGAAGCGCCGGGATGGCCGTGCCCGGCGATCTCTCCGTCATCGGCTTCGACGACCACGATCTGGCCGATGCGCTGGGGCTCACCACCATGCGGCAGTCCGTGGCTGAGATGGGAGTGAGGGCCGCGGAGGAGGTGCTGGCGCTGATCGACGGCCAGGAGGCCCCGAGGCATATCACCTGGGAGGTCCCCCTGGTAGTGCGCGCGACCACCGCAGCACCACACTGACTCGGCTTGACTCCGTGTTGCGGGTACGCTACGGTGCGATATGTAAGCGCTTACATCCTAGGAGGAAGCCAATGAAGAAGCACTCATGCCTATGGCTGCTGTCCGTACTCGCTGTGATTGCCGCCGCCTGCAGTTCTCCCGGATCGGATCGAGCATCAGAGTCGTCGACTCCCACCACGGTCGAGTCGCCGGCTGAGGACGAAGAAGCCGAGCCGACCGAACCTGCCGAGCCGACCGAACCTGCCGAGTCGAGCGGACCTGCCGAGCCGAGCGAGCCGGCCGAGTCGACCGAACCGGCGGAGCCGACCGAACCGACTGCTGCGGGGGCGAGCACCGAGCTCACGGCTGATCCGGTGTCGCTCGTGTTCTATATCGAGCCGAACTTCCCCTACATCGAGGCGCTCGGGGCTGAGTTCATGAGGCAATACCCAAATGTTGAGATCGAGTACCGCAAGGACCAATTCGCCGCCCTGCTGGAGAACTCTCCCCGTGTGCTGGCTAGTGACGATCCACCCGACCTCCTGTATGCGCCGCTCCTCTTGGATCTCGTCGCAAATGGCCTGGTGCTCAACCTCGACCCGTATGCCGACGCCTTCGGCTGGGACACATGGCCACAGTCGATCCTGGCCCAGGTCCGCATGGACGACAGCGGCTTGAGGGGTTCAGGATCACTTTATGGTCTGGGCCTAGGATACTCCGTCACCGGAATCTTCTACAACAAGGGCCTGGCCGAACAGATTGGCATGACGACGCCCCCTGAGACTCTGGCGGAGCTCGACATGCATCTGGCTGCAGCGAAGCAAGCCGGCATTCAGCCGATCGTCGCGACCAACGCCCCCGTGGCAGGTACAGCTCTGCCGTATCAGATGGTGCTAAACCAATACGTCGACAAGGATGACCTGCTCGGCTGGATTCTCCAAGAACCCGGTGCCGTCTTCAATACACCGGAGGCACTCGCTGCATCCGAGCACTTCAATGACTGGGTCGAAGCTGGCTACTTTCAATCCGACGTGAATGCCATCGACTACACGACGCACGTGGGCCAGTTCGTCGATGGCGAAGGGCTCTTCCTCTTCATTGGTGACTGGGAGTCTGCCAATCTCGACGCACAGATGGGTAACAATGTCGGCTTCTTTCTCGTTCCCCCGCTGGAGGCCGGTGGCGATCACGTCGCGATGTCTGCGCCGGCTACTTTCGGCATGGCTGCAGCCTCCTCAAACACTGATGCTGCGGCGTTCTTCCTCAACTGGGCACATACCGACCCTAAGGCCCGTCGCATAATCATCGAGATAGATGGGAAGAATCCTGGTGGCCCAGCTGGTCTGCCAGTTCCAGTTGTGGAGGGAACACTTGCAGCGGAGACGATCGCCGCGGGGGCCGTGTTGGGCGCAGACGACGGAGCAATCAGCTTCATCGCTAGTGCCACTGGCGCCATTCTGTCAGAGGTGTTGACCCCGGAGCTGCAGAAGCTGTTCGCGGGCAGGCAGACCCCTCAAGGACTCATCGACGAGATTCAAGAAGGATACGAGGACCATCTTGATAGATAGCACCGCCTGAAGGCGAGCGAGTCTCGTCCCCTGAACGACTCGGTGGGTGTGCGTGGCTAGCGTGTCGAGATCCGGACATGTGCGCCCACCGGTGCGTGAAACGATGCTGCTGCTTACACGTTTGTGCGCGGCCCTGCGACTCAAGACACGACGCGCCGGCCTCGGAGGATGGGTGTACGTACTGCCAGCGCTGGCCATGTATGGGTGGTTGGTGCTTGGTTCGCTGGGCACCGCGTTCCAGTACTCGCTGTACCACTGGGACGGGATCGGTGAATCACGATGGGCTGGTCTCGACAACTACATCGAGGTCTTCCGCAACGATGAGCTTGTCGGAGCGATCGTCCACTCCTTTGTGCTCATCGGCTTCTACAGCGTGATTCCTGTGACCTGCGGGCTCGCGATGGCCGCCGTGATCCACGGCGGCCGGCAGCGCTCCGTCGGCACCCTGGCCCGCACGATCCTCTTCATCCCGCAGCTGGTTCCACTGGTCGCTGCCGGCATCGCGTGGAAATGGATGTACGCGACGACTGGTGCCATCAACCAATTCCTGAGCGCTATAGGTCTCGGCTCGATCACGAGAGCTTGGCTGGCTGACTTCAACACCGCGCTGCCTGCGGTGGGCCTGATCGGTGTCTGGGTCCTAGTGGGATTCTGCACCGTGCTGCTGCTGACCGGCATGACCAAGATCGACCCGACGCTTTATGAGGCAGCCAGAATCGACGGAGCCGGGCCGGTTCGCGAGTTCCTTGCTGTGACGCTTCCCTCGATACGCAACCAGATCGCAGTATGCCTGACGGTGACTGTCATCCTCTCAATGGCGAGCTTCGACATCATATTTGTGTCGACCGGGGGCGGACCAGGGACCCAGACGATGGTTCCTGGTGTGCAGATCTACCGGCGCGCGTTCGCCCACCGCGAGGTCGGACTCGCGTCGGCCTATGGGCTCATTCTCATGCTCCTGGTGATGGTTCTGATCCTTCCCATACAGCGACTCTCACGGACGAGCGACTGATGATCGCGAGCAGGCGCGAAATGCTTGTTGGCAGGCTGATAGTGCTGGTGGCCATCGCCTACACGCTTATTCCTCTGTTGAGCATGCTCTCAGCTGCCCTGCAGCCTCAGGGGACGATTCCCAGAGGATTCGAGTGGCCCACCGATCCGCAGTGGGGGAACTTCCGAGACGCCTTCAATACTGCCAATATGGCTGCTCTCCTCAAGTCGAGCCTCATCATCGAGGCCGCTGTGGTTCCGATCTCGGTTCTGATCGCGACGATGGCCGGCTTCGCGTTGGGGCAGCTCCGCATCCGAGGCCACAGGGCCGTGTTCGTGATCATGCTGTTGGGCTTGACGATGCCCTTCGAAGTCGTGATCACACCGCTCTACTATGAGATGCGCGACGTCGGTCTTCTCAACACCAGATGGGCGATCATCCTGCCGCTGATCGCCCTGTTCATGTCCTTTGGGGTCTTCTGGATGCGATCGCATTTCCTGAACCTGCCATCTGAGTTCTCCGATGCAGCCCTAGTGGATGGGGCGAGCACATGGCAAGCGTTCCGCCATGTCCACCTCCCGCTGGCAAGACCGGCCATGGCGACGCTGGGCATCCTGTATTTCGTGTGGACATGGAACCAGTTCATTCTGGCCCTAGTCATGGTGAATGACCCTGAGCGGCGAACGATGGCAGGCGCACTGGGTTACTTCCAGGGCCAATGGGGGATCGATGTGGTGCTGCTGTCCGCTGGCTCCCTGGTCATCCTCACCCCGACCCTCATCGTCTTCGTCGTATTCCAGCGACAGTTCGTCGCAGCGCTGCTCGAGGGCGCCGTTAAGGGATGAGCCACGATCAACCCGGCTGCATCGCCCTGGCAGAACTCCTTGATCTCGCCATCGGGCTTCAGGCCGCCGGGCGGCGGTGCCTGGTCGGGTTGACCGGCCCGCCCGGCTCGAGGAAGTCGACTCTGGCCGCGCATCTGGCCAGATCGCTGTGCCCGTCCCCACCCGTCGTGCCCGTGGACGGATTCCACTTGGCGCAGGCAGTGATCGATGCGAAGGGACTGGGGGACCGAAAGGGCTCGCCTGAGACCTTCGACGCCTGGGGCTTCGTCAACCTGGTCACTCGCATAGCGAGCCCGGCTGACGAGGCCGTGGTGTATGCGCCGAAGTTCGACCGCAGCATCGAAGAACCGATCACTGGAGCCATCCCGGTCAGACCTGCCGATGGCTTGGTGATCGTCGAAGGGAACTATCTGTTGTTGGGCGATTCTCCGTGGGCTGAGATACGGCCGACGCTCGATCTCTGCGTCTACTTGGAACTCGAAGACGCAACTCGAAGGAGCCGCCTCGTCGAACGGCACGTGCGATACGGAAAGGCTCGCACCGAGGCCGAACGCTTTGTCCGCAACTCCGACGAGAAGAACGCTCAGTTGGTCAAGACAACCCGCAATCGTGCGGACTTGATCGTCCGCCCAGGTTGACGTGGTTTGTCAGATACGGCTCCACCGATGATTTCGCCTAGCCGCGGACCGAGGCTGGCCGTGATCGGCGCTGGCACGCGCGGCTACGGCTACGCCCGGCAGGCGACCGCGTCCGGCGCCACGGTCGTGGCCGTGGCCGAGCCCGACGACCGTCGGCGGCGACGCCTCCTCGAGCACTGCGGTTCACCGACGGCCCAGCAAGCGTCCAGCTGGGAAGCCCTGGAATTGGACGGCGGTGACATCGATGGCGTGATCATCGCGACGATGGACGACATGCACGTGGGGCCCGTTCTACGGTTCGCGCCGCTGGGAGTACCCATACTGCTAGAGAAGCCGATCGCCCGGTCTTGGGGTGACTGCTGCCGGCTTCGGGTCGGGCTGGGCGACGACGCTCCTCCCGTACTTGTTGCCCACGTCCTGCGCTACGCGCCCTACACGCGACTGCTGCGATCGCTCATCGCCGACGGAGCCCTCGGCGAGATCGTCAACGTCCACCATCTTGAGCCGCTCGGGTTCTGGCACTTCGCCCACTCCTACGTTCGGGGAAACTGGCACTCGACGGCCGCCGCTGCTGACTTCATGGTGGCCAAGGCCTGCCATGATGTGGACTGGATCATGCATCTCATCGACTCGGAGTGCGTGGCAGTCTCGTCCTTTGCCAGCTTGAGCCACTTCAGACCCGAGTCCCGGCCCGACGGCGCCGCCGAACGCTGCGTGGACTGCTCCGTCGACTGCGTCTACGACGCCCGGTCGATCTACCTCGATGCAGCCCGCGGCGGCGACTTCTCGTGGCCCGTCGATGCCATCGTCGTGGAGCACACCGCGGCCGCGGTCGCCGATGCTCTCGAGCACAGCCGCTTCGGTCGATGCGTCTACACCGGTGACAACGACGTGCCCGACACCCAAGTGGCATCGCTACTGTTCGCGGGCGGCCAGACCGCCACGATCACCATCAGCGCGTTCACTGAACTGCGCAGCCGGCACTCGGTCATTTCCGGCACCCGGGCCGAAGCCACCGTGACCGCGGCCGGGGTGGAGCTCTATTCATTCGCGCAACGCCGCCGACGGTACTGGTACGCCGACGGGCGTGGCAGCTCCGGCCTCAGCGACAGCCACGGCCTCAGCGACAGCCACGGCGGCGGCAGCCACGGCGGCGGCGACAGCCACGGCGGCGGCGACAGCGGGCTCGTGGATCACTACCTGAGCGAGATCGACAACCCCACCGAATCCGGGAGGGCATCGTTTGAGGAGGCGCTGCGCACTCACCGGGTGACCTTCGCTATCGAGGAGGCCCGCCGGCGCGGCCAGGTCGTCGATCCCGGCAACCTGCCCGACCCGGGCCCGGTGCCGGCCAAAGGTCCGCCCACCGAACCCGACCAAGAACGGAGCCGCCCATGAAGGGACACATCGCTCATCGGTCCGACCGCCGAGCAGGTGCTCCATCAGGTCCCCTTCGAGTCCGCGCTCATGAGCGTGCACTACGAAGCTAGAGAGAGCGAGTCGGGGGCCGAAGACTATGCGAGTCGTCTCCATGCTGCCAAACGGCAGGGGTGGCCTCTACCGCGGGTGCATCTCTGTGGCGTCCGGTCGCATCGTCGGGATCGCCCCTGCGCCAGTCACGGCCGCCGGGATCGAAGCAGACCTAGACCTCACGCCCCATGTGGCCTTGCCTGGGTTCATCGATCTGCAGCTCAACGGTGCCTTCGGCCATGACATCACCACCGATCCGTCGACAATGTGGCCTATCGGTGACCGGCTCTTGAGCCATGGTGTGACCGCGTTCCTCCCCACCGTCATCACCTCTCCCACGCAGCAGCGATACGCCGCCTACCGTGCGATCAGGACTCAACCTCGCGGCTACGAGGGTGCGGTGCCTCTCGGCTTGCACGTCGAGGGTCCCGAGCTTGCGCCGGACTACGCAGGGACCCACCCGCGCGCCGAATTGGCGAGCGGCCCGGAGGGTTGGCGGACGAGTTGCTGCGCGAGGCCGACGCTGTCTCTCTCGTAACCATCGCTCCAGAGGTGAAGAGCGCCTCGAAGTCGATCGAGCGGCTAGTGGCGGCCGGGATCGCGGTCTCGCTCGGACACACCGCCGCGACGGCGGCGTAAACCGTCGCAGCACTCGACGCAGGGGCTTCGGCGCTGACTCACGTATTCAACGGCATGAGCCCGATCCATCACCGCGAGGTCGGCGCCGCCGGCGCCGGGCTCCTGCATCCCAAGGCCTTCATCTCGCTGATCGCCGATGATCACCACCTCAGCGCGGAGGCGATCCGGATTGCGTGGCGCCTAGCCGGGCCCAACCGCATTTGCTTGGTCACCGACGCGATGGCCGGCATGAGCGCCCCCGCCGGGACCTACCGCATCGGCAGCCAGGTCGTCGAGTGCGGCGAGTCCGCCCGCAACGGCGACGGAAACCTGGCCGGCTCGCTGCTCACCATGCCGGAGGCGGCCCGGCGAATGCAGGAAGTAACCGGCGCCACGTGGGACGAGCTGGCCGCGATCACTTCTGCGAACCCGGCCGAACTGCTCGACGACACCGACCGCGGACGGCTCTCACCGGGCCGGCGGGCCGATATCGTGATCGTGGACACGCAGCTTCGACCGGTAGCCACCATCATCGAAGGCAAGATCGCATTCCGCCGGGGCGAAGGCATCAGCATCACCCATCAATCTGGTCACGCGCATAGCGAGCCTCGTTGACGACGAGGACTACATCGTCCGCATGGATCCGTGAGTTCCACCAGCACCGCTGTTGTGTGAATCATCTACGGTCTGAATGGATATCATCCAGACTGTGGATAGCGCCATCCGGTCGAGGCTGGTAGAGCCGAGCCTCACCGAGCGCCTGGGCGTCATCCCCGCAGTGGTGGTCACCGGGGCGCGCTAGACGGGCAAGAGCACCCTGGCCAAAGAGCTGACCCCCTCGCCGAGACGCTACTTCTCGCTCGACGACCTCGATGTGGTTGACACGGCTCGCCGTGATCCCGAGGTCCTGGTGGGCGGCAGCACGCCGGTGACAATCGATGGAGTACAGCGCGAGCCTCAACTACTCCTCGAGGCCCCGAGGCCCCGAGGGCCAGATCGGGCCTGCTGCTGCACGGCGGCGCGGACACGCAGCGGCTCGCGCCCGACGTGCTGGCCGTTCCGTGGTGGCGAGTGCTGTGACCGAGGGCTGGCGTACGGCGGTGTCCCAGTTCCGGACCCGCTTCGAGTCCTGGAGGTCGGCGAAGGGGTTGATGTAGTCCTGCTTCCAGGCGTCGAACTCGGCGTGCAGCCTCGATGGGAGGTAGGGGCGGGAGTCGTCGATGTCGTCGCCCGCGTGGCAGTCCGCGGACATCAGCGTGTAGTGCTCCGCGGTCATCGTCACCTCGCCTGCGTGCTCGGGTAGCTCGAGGGTAGTCACCCGATCAAGGCCCGAACCGCTGCTGAGACTCGCGCTTGAGGGGGATCGGGCTGGGGGTCAATCCCGGATGGCCAGGCCTGTCTCCAGGTCGAAGAAGTGGGCGTTGCCGACGGTGACGGCCACATCGATGGTGTCGTTGGAGCGCACTGTGGTGCTGGGGTTGAACCGGGCGTGCACCCTCGTCGCGGAGCTCTCGGCCGCGCTGATCTCCTCGTCGCTGAGCTCGAGAGCTTCCTTGGAGATGACCGGCTTCGCGTCCGCATCGAAGTAGGCGATGATCTCGAAGCCGAGCGCCTCGGTGTGCAGCACCGTGGCCCGGAGCCGCTGGTCGGCGGGATGGTCCGACGTGATCGCGGCGTCCTCGAAGTCCTTGGGGCGAAGACCTACGGCCACCTTCCGGCCGAGATAGCCCTCCAGGGCGGGTCTGCGCCCCAGGACCTCTTCGGGCACCGCGAGCGACTGGCTTCCCAGCGTCATCTTCAGGCCCTGGCCGTTGCGGGCCAGCACCCCTTCCATGATGTTCATCGACGGCGATCCGATGAAGGCGGCCACAAAGATGTTGTCGGGCTCGTTGAACAGCGTCATCGGGCTGTCCACCTGCTGCAGAACGCCCTGGCTGATCACGGCCACCCGGTCGGCCATGGTCATAGCCTCCACCTGGTCGTGGGTCACGTAGAACGTGGTGACGCCCACCTCCCGCTGAAGGCCGGTGATCTCCGCGCGCATCTGAACCCTCAGCTTGGCGTCGAGATTCGACAGGGGCTCGTCCAGCAGGAAGACGCGGGGCCGGCGAACGATGGCCCGCCCCATGGCGACCCGCTGGCGCTGGCCGCCGGAAAGCTGAGCAGGGCGCTTGTCGAGCTGGCTCTCCAACTCGAGGATGCGGGCGGCCTCGGTGACCCTCTCCTTGATCTCGGCCTTGGGGCGTCGAGCCAGCTTGAGGGAGAAGGCAATGTTGTCGTAGACGCTCATGTGCGGGTACAGGGCGTAGTTCTGGAAGACCATGGCGATGTCGCGGTCCTTGGGCGGCAGGTCGTTCACCACCCGGTCGCCGATCTTGAGCGTGCCCGCGGTGATGTCCTCGAGCCCCGCGATCATCCGCAGGGTGGTGGACTTGCCGCAGCCCGACGGGCCCACCATTACCAGGAACTCGGCCTCGTTGATCTCGAGGTTCAGGTCGGTCACCGCCCTGAACCCGTTGTCGTACTCCTTGTTCAAGCCCTCTAGGACGACGTCGGCCACCGGACCCCCTCCGACTCTTCGTAAACGGTTGCAGCGGCACAATAGCACCGCCTTGATTCGATGATATGCGGGAAGCGCACCGGGGCCGCCGCCCGGCTGGTCCGGCAACGCGGACAGGTGTGACCGTCTTCGCGGTGCAGCGTAGTGTTCCCGCTCCTGTTCGCTGCGCTCACGGGCCGCTCGGGCCACGGCCTTGCTCGGCGCCTTGGAGAGTTCTTGTGAACGGCCGCTTATCCGCTCGGCCTCTGGGCCCGCAGTCGCGAGTTCGTCGCATCCATGGGGTAGTTTCGAGTCATGAGCATTCCTGAACACTTGCGCTACTCGAGCGACCACGAGTGGGCTCTGGTCGAGGGCGACACCGTCCGCATCGGCATCACCGACTACGCGCAGGACGCGCTGGGCGATGTCGTCTACGTGGAGCTGCCCCAGGTCGGCGACCGGGTCGGGCAGGGCGAGCCCTTCGGCGAGGTCGAGTCGACCAAGTCGGTGTCGGAGCTGTTCGCTCCGGTGAACGGGGTGGTGACCGAGGTGAACGACGAGCTGGCCGGGGCGCCGCAGCGGCTCAACGAGGACCCCTACGGCGACGGCTGGATCTGCACGGTCACGTTCGACGACGCCTCCCAGCTCGACAGCCTGCTCGACGCGGACGGCTACAGGGACCTCATAGCGGGGTAGGGAAGTGGGATCGGCGCCGTGCCCGGAGTGCGGTCACAGCAACCGCCGCCGAGCAGAGACCTGCGCGTCGTGCGGCTCGCCGCTGCGGCCCGATGACGCCACCACCGAGGACGCCACCACCGAGCACCGCCTCGTCGAACTCGATGCCTCGCCCGGCTCGGTGTTCGTCGACCGGTCCGCTTTCGGGCGCCATCAGGGCCTGTTCGTCGTCAACCAGGGGGCCAAGGCGGGCGCTCGCTACGCGCTCGACGCCGACGTGGTGTCGCTGGGCCGCGACCCCAACAGCGACATCTTCCTCGACGATGTCACGGTGTCGCGCCGCCACGCCGAGGTGGAGCGCCGCGGCGCCCGCTACTCGATACGGGACGTGGGCTCGCTCAACGGCACTTACGTCAACCGCGACCTGGTCGAGCAAGGCGAGCTGAGCGAGGGAGACGAGGTGCAGGTCGGGAAGTTCAAGCTCGTCTTCGTGCACGGGACCTCGCCGCAGTGAGCCGCGGTCACCGGTCCATCGGCGAGGTGCTCTCGCTATTGGCGCAGGAGCATCCCGACCTGACGATCTCGAAGATCCGCTTCCTGGAGAGCCAGGGTCTGATCTCCCCGCAGCGCACCCCTTCGGGCTACCGCAAATTCTTCGACGCCGACGTCGAGCAGCTCAACTGGATCCTGGTTGAGCAGCGCGACCACTTCCTGCCCCTCAAGGAGATCAAGCGCCGCCTCGCCGCGGGGGAGGTGCCCCCGTCCGCCCTGCGGAGCGCAGTCACGGCGGGCGACCCCTCGCCGGGGACGCCGTCGCTGTTCGCGCCACGCCACCGCGACGAGGGAGAGGACGCGGACTCGGAGGTGGCGGAGGAGTCGGCAACAGGATCAGTGGAGGGCTCGGTGAGCCTCACCGCGGGCGAGCTGGCCCACGCCGTCGGCACGGACCCCGACGAGATCGCGGAGCTCCAGCGCCTCGGCATCATCGCCCCGGTCCCCGGGACCTCCGGCCCCGGCAGCGAGGCGGTGTTCGACCACGACGCGCTGCTCACCGCGAGAACGGCCGCGGCTCTGGCGGCGCACGGCATACCGGCGCGGAACCTGCGGATGTTCAAGGTCGCCGCCGACCGGGAAGCCGGCGTCTACGAGCAGGTGCTGGGAGCGCTCATAGCGCGCAACGACACGCTGAAGCTGCGCGCGGAGTTCACCCAGATCGTGGAGCTGACCGAGTCCCTGCGCCGCCTAATGCTGCGGCGGCTGCTGCGGACACACCTGGACTGACGAGAGTGCCGCCCAAGAGGCCGAGCGGATAGGCCGCGAATCATGCGAGGCTCCACGAAACGTCGAGCGAGGCCGTGGCCCGAGCGGCCCGTGAGCGAAGCGAACAAGAGCGGGAATCACGATGCCTGATCGCGAGGCGGCCGCACCTATGCGCGCAATCCCTAGCGCCGCGGGGGTTCCGGAGCCGCGCGTGCTGCTCACCGCAAAGCAGATCCAAGCGACCATCGTCCGCCTGGCCGCCGAGATGTCGGCCCGCTACCCCGACGGCGCGATTCTCATCGGGGTGCTGCGAGGCAGCGTTCCGTTCCTGGCCGACCTGGTGCGGGCCATGACCGTTCCCGTGAGCGTGGACTTCATGGCCATCACCCCCTACACGCCCGGCTCGGGCCGGGTTCGCCTGCTCAAGGACCTCGACCTCGACATCGCAGGCCGACACGCCGTGATCGTCGAGGACATCGTCGACACCGGTCTGAGCACGGCGTTCCTGCGGTCGCAGCTGGAACGTCGCAGGCCCCGGTCGGTGGGGGTGTGCGCTCTGCTGGATCGGCGGGTCCGGCGAGTGGTGCCGGTGGAGATCGACTTCGCGGGGGTGGAGGTCTCCGATTCCTTCGTGATCGGCTACGGCCTCGACCACGAGGGCCGGTACCGCAACCTCCGGCTGGTCGCGGCCGCTGACATGCAATTGCTGGACGTCGACCCGGACGTGTACGTTCCGGTCTTCTACGGATCGACGGGCAGCAAGAGGCCCCTTGGATAGAGGTACCGCCTCGCGGTGCAGGGTTGTGTCTCCCGCTCTTGTTCGCTGCGCTCGCGGGCCGCGCGGGCCACGGCCTCGCTCAGCGCCTCGCAACATCTTCGTGAGACTGCGGCCTATCCGCTCGGCCTCCGGGCTGGAGTAGGATGCCGACGTGCAGCAGATGGAACTGCTCGGAGTACGGGTGGAGCTGCCGTCCAACGCGCCGATCGTGTTGCTCCGGGAGATGTCCGATTCGGCGCGGCTCCTTCCCATTTTCATCGGCGCGCCCGAGGCGACCGCCATCGCTATGGCCCTCGACGGCCGGACCACTCCGCGGCCCATGACCCACGACCTGCTGCGCAACGTGCTCGAGGAGCTTTCCGCCGACGTCGAGCGGGTCGTGGTCACCGAGCTTCGGGACAAGACCTTCTACGCCGAACTGCACCTGCTGCGCGACGGCGGCCAGTTCGTGCTGTCGAGCCGCCCGTCTGACGCCATCGCCCTGGCGGCCCGCACCGGCACGCCGATCTTCGCCGAGGAGTCAGTCATCGAGGAGGCCGGCTACACCGCCGACGGCAGCGCGGTCGCAGGCCAGCAGCAGGCCGACGAGGTCGTCGAACAGTTCAAGGAGTTCATCGACTCGGTCTCCCCCGAGGACTTCGGCAACCAGTAGCCCCGGGCGCGGTTGCCTCGCGCCGGCACGAGTTTCTGGGCCGGAGTTGAACCGCGCCGATGAGCATTCCCGGGTCGGTGTTTGACTCACGCCCGCGCCCACCGTAGAGTTTCCACAGGTGACAGCGCCGTAATTCCGGCGCTGTCATTGCGGTTGCCTCCCGCGGCAGTCGCCCAACTACACGAGGAGCGACTCATGGCACGAGACACCGAAGCAGTGCCCAACCAGGGGTACAACGCCAAGCTCACCGCCGATGTTGTCGGCATCACCTACCGACAGCTCGACTACTGGGCCCGCACCGACCTCATCGTTCCCTCCCTGGCGGAGGCCGCGGGCAGCGGAAGCAGGCGGCAGTACAGCTACGACGACCTAGTCAAGCTCAAGGTCATCAAACGGCTCCTCGACAACGGGATCAAGCTTGAGAAAGTGCGCGCCATCTTCGACTACATCCGCAACGAGCTCGGAGTGGACATCTCCTCGGCCAATCTTGTGATCGATGGCCCCAACGCCGCCATCGTGCGGACCCAGGACGACCTGATCGACGCCCTGCAGAGGGGGCAGGGGGTGCTGCCGCTGTCGAACATCGGACGCGAGGTGGACGCGGCCATCATCGAGTTGCGCCCGTCCGTCGCCGCCGAGGACGATGAGGCTGGCAAGGACGATGAGGCTGGCGAGGACGATGTTCAGGCCGCGATGGGCGAGTCCTGACTCTATGAAGTTTGCCCACCCCTCCGAGCAGTCGTTCGCCGACCTGCTCGACTCCTATGGCGTCCGCTGGGAGTACGAGCCGCGCATGTTCGTGCTCGAGCGGGACTCCAACGGGAACACGGCCTGCGGGTTCACACCGGACTTCTACCTGCCCGACTTCGAAATGTACGTGGAGCTCACCACGCTTCAGCAGCGGCTGGTCAACCGCAAGAAGCAGAAACTGAGGCTCCTCGCCGAGACTTACCCGGACGTTCAGGTGAAGTTCCTGAACCGCCGCGACATGGAGTGGATCGGCCGCAAGTACGGGCTCGCCGTCGCCGCCTGAGCCAGACCATCCTGATGGCAGATCTGCGACGCTCTCCGCTGCACGATGTGCACGCGCGGTCTGGAGCAAAGCTGGTGCCGTTCGGGGGCTGGGAGATGCCGCTGCAATACGAGACCGGCACTGTGGCCGAGCACATGGCCTGCCGAACGGGCGCAGCCCTCTTCGACGTGTCGCATCTGGGGACGGTGAGAGTGCAGGGTTCCGGCGCGCACCGCGCCCTGCAGTGGGCGCTGACCAACGACTTGGACCGCGTCGGGGTCGGGGCGGCCCAGTACACCCACCTGCTCGACCCCTCCGACGCCTCGGTGCTCGACGACATCATCGTGTGGTGGGTCGGCGGCGACCGGTTCGACGTGATGCCCAACGCCTCCAACACAGACCGTGTCGTCGGCGCCCTGACGGAGAAGTCGGGCGACCTGGAGGTCGCGGATGTGACCGCGGAGAGGGCGGTCATCGCGGTGCAGGGTCCCGAGGCCCGAGCCCGCCTCGCTGCGGCGGGCGGCGCCGATGTCGCCTCGGTGGGGCGGTTCAAGGTGGCGACCAGCCACTTCGGCGAGATCCCGGTAACGGTGGCCGGCACCGGCTACACCGGCGAGGACGGCGTCGAGATGGCCGTCGGCGTCGAGGACGCCGCGACCGTGTGGCAGCGGCTGGTACACGCAGGGGTCTCACCGGCCGGATTGGGGGCGCGCGACACCCTGCGCCTTGAGGCCGGGCTGCCCCTTCATGGTCACGAGTTGGGTTCCGGCATCACTCCGCTCCAGGCTGGCTTGGGCTGGGTCGTGCGCTGGGACAAGGGCGATTTCAGGGGCCGGGAGGCGCTGACGGCTGAGCGCGAGGCCGGGCCGCACCGACGGTTGCGGGGCCTGCTGGCCGAGAAGGGGCGCCCGCCCCGTGACGGCTGTCCGGTCCGCCGCGGCGGCGACGAAGTCGGAGTCGTCACCAGCGGCAACTTCTCGCCGGTGCTGGGCCAGGGCATCGCGCTGGCGTTCCTGACGCCCGAGGTCGGTGTCGGCGACGACGTGGTCATCGATGTGCGCGGCCGGGACCTTCCGGCTGAGGTGGTCAAGCCTCCCTTCCACCGCTGATCGCGGCGGAGCCGGTCAGGGAAGCTCGGGCAGGGGCGGAAGGACGTCGACGGCCTGCTGGCGCAGCCAGTGGTCGGCCAGCACCAGCAGGGCCATGGCCTCGACCATGGGCACAGCGCGGGGCAGCACGCACGGATCGTGACGGCCGCGGGCGGCCAGCGTCGTGGCCTCCCCGCCGCGGGTGACCGTCTGCTGCTCGGACGCGATCGTCGACGTGGGCTTGAAAGCCACCCGCACCACGATGTCCTCGCCGTTGGAGATGCCGCCCTGCACGCCGCCGGAGCGGTTGGAGGCGGTGCGGATCCCGTCGTCCACGTCAGGCCTGAACGGATCGTTGTGAGCCAGGCCGGTCAGGTGGGTGCCCGCGAAGCCGCTGCCGATCTCGAAGCCCTTGGCCGCCGGCAGCGACAGCATGGCACCGGCCAGGGCCGCCTCGAGCTTGTCGAACACCGGCTCGCCGAGCCCGGCAGGCACGCCGCGGCACACGCACTCCACCACGCCGCCCAGAGAGTCGCCGTCGCGCCGGGCCGCCTCGATGGCCTCCACCATCAGGTTCGCCGCGGCCGGGTCGGGGCAGCGGGTCGGGCCCGCCTCCACATCGTCGCGGGTCACTGCGGCCGGATCGGCGGCCGCTTCGATGTCGTGCACCGATTGCACCCATCCCAGTACCTCGACGCCGGCCGCAGCCTGGAGCAGCTTGCGGGCGATGGCAGCTGCCGCCACCCGTCCGACGGTCTCGCGGGCCGACGCCCGCCCTCCGCCGGTCCAGTCCCGGAAGCCGTACTTGACGTCGTAGGTGTAGTCGGCGTGGGAGGGTCGGTACACCTCTCGCAAGTGCTCGTAGGCCTCGGGGCGGGCGTCGGAGTTGCGCACCAGCACCGCTAGGGGAGTGCCGGTGGTGTAGCCGCCGAAGGTCCCGGACAGGATCTCGGCCGTGTCGGTCTCGCCCCGCTGGGTGACCAGCCGGCTCTGGCCCGGGCGGCGCCGGTCCAGGTCAGCCTGAACGTCCGCGGGGTCGAGGGCCAGCCTGGGCGGGCAGCCGTCGACCACCACGCCCACGGCGCCGCCGTGCGACTCGCCGAAGGTGGTGACCCGGAACAGGGTGCCGAACGTGCTGGCCATGCAGTCCAGCATACGGACCGCCCGAGCGGCGCTGATGGAGCGTCGCGGCCACTAGGTAATCGTGGCTTCGATTCCCTTCAGTCAGAAGAGGCAGCAGAAGGAGCGCAGCTCAATGGGAAGCGTGCTGCCTTCCTATCTTTGTTCTCATAGACGGGTGGTGTTCAGTCCCACCGGAAGAACCGGACCGACAGTGACGAGCACACGCCGGTGGTTCCTACCAGGATGGCGATTCCGAGTGTCCAGTTCGCATCGGCGGCCTCGATCCAAGCGCCTTGCAGGAGGTCGACCCCCCATGTCAATGGCAGCACCTTGACTGCGGTCTGCATGCCCGCGGGCATCATTTCCACGGGTAAGGCCGCCCCCGACAGGAAGATCAGAGGGAAGTACACCAGCATGGCGACCATGGTGGCGGTGCGCTCGTTCGGTGCCCACGATGCAATCAAGAATCCGATCGAGAAGGTCGAGACCAACACGAGAAGCAATGTTGGTACGAACGCGGCCCAACTGGCCGCCATGTGAAGATCGAAGAAAATGACTCCCACCAGCACTAGCAGGGCCAAACCCATGATGGTGAGCACGACGTTCACCACAAACTGGGCCAGCAGCAGCGTCAGCGGGCTGGCCGGGGTCACCAGCAGGCGCCGTAGCACTCCTTTGTCGCGGTACTCGGCCATGGTCAACGGGAAGCTCGTCAACCCAGTTACCGCAATGACCAGTGCCATATAGGCGGGCACGGTGACATCAACGGTGCCCAGCCCGTCGAAGAAGTCGGTCGGTTCGTTGCCGAAGACCGAACCAAAGACCGCCAGCAGCATCACCGGGAATGCCAACGCGAAGAAGACGGTAGGAAAGAAGCGCAAGACCCTCCTCCACTCGAACCGGACCGCCTCAGCGAGCATCTGCGGCCTCCTCCGGTGATAGGCCGGCGAGATGGATGAATGCGTCCTCCATATTCGGAGGTCGGTGCCGGACACGGCTCGGATCGCGCCCGTGGGCCCGCAGGGCGGCGGCTAGCGCCTCGCTGCCGGCCGGGTACGATCCCCGCAGCACGACCCGCCGACCCTGCCGCTCACCTGACACTATGGCGTCGAGCGCCACAAGGGTGTCGAGATCGAGGCTGTCGGCGACATCCTCGTCCAGGACGAAGTGGTGATACTCCGAGCACTGATCGATGAAATGCCTGACGGTCCCGCTCTCACGCACGGTGCCGTCGAGCAGCAACATGACCCGGTCGCATAGGACCTCGATCTCGTCCATGTAGTGGGAGCTCAGCACGATTGCCGTGCCGGCCTCGTTCAGCGCCCTCAGCAAGTTCCAGGTGGAACGGCGTGCCGCCGGATCGAGGCCGGTCGTGAGCTCGTCGAGAAACAGCACCTCGGGCTTGCCGATCAAGGCCAGCACGATGGATAGCTTCTGGCGCTGGCCGCCCGACAGTCTGTCTACGTATTTCTTGCGCTGGTCAGTGAGCCCGAACTGGCTGAGCAGCTCATCGAAGGGACGTGGAGAGTCGTAGAAGCTTGAGAACAGCACGCACAACTCGCCCACCCGGGCTCGTGACGGGTACGACGTGTCCTGAAGCTGCACACCAATACGAGAGGCCACCTTGGCACGGGATCTGACCGGGTCGAGTCCAAGCACACTGATCTCGCCGGCGGACCGTTTCCGCAGCCCTTCGATGCACTCGATCAGTGATGTCTTGCCCGCACCGTTGGGTCCGATGATCCCGAGGATCTCACCGAAGTCGAGATCGACATCGACATCGCGGACACCGTAGACATCGCCGTACTTCACAGTCACACCGCGGGCTCGAAGCGGCGGTGCGGTTTGGACACTCACGGGGAGCTCAGAATCGGGTGGAACCAATACACAATTCTACAGCTCGAGGAGGGCCTGCTCGACTACTTCGGGCAGGGCCGGGTGGATGTAGTACTGCTGGCCGGCCATCTGGTCGACGGTCAGGTCGAAGTGCATCCCCTGGATGAGCTGCTGGATGAGGGTGGAGGCCTGGGGGCCGATGATGTGGGATCCCAGCAGGCGTCGGGTATCGGAGTGGGCGATCACCTTGACTGCGCTCTCGGTGTCCTCCATGGCCCAGCCGTAGGCGGCCGAGCTGAAGGGCTGGACGTGGCTGCGGTAGGGGAGGCCGCGCTGCCGGCACTCTCGTTCGGTTAGGCCGACGCTGGCCACCTGGGGATGGCCGAACACCGCGTGGGGGACGAAGCGGTCATCGACGCGGGCCGGGTCGTCGGGACGCGACAGGTTGTGGCGCACCACCCGGGCCTCGTGGTTGGCAACGTGCTTGAGCTGCACCGGGTTGGCGACGTCGCCCAGCGCCCACACGCCCTCGGCAGTGGTCCGGCGCTGGTCGTCAGTGACCACATAGCCGGCAGGGTCGGTGGCGATGCCCGCGGCGGCCACGTTCAGCCGGTCGCCGTTGGGCACCCGGCCGGTGGCCACCAGCAGCTCGTCGGCTCGCAGCTCGGTGCGGCCGCCCTCGCCGTCCTGCACGTCGAGCACCACTTCTGGGCCCTCCCGGCGGGCAGCCAGCACCCGCGTGTTGAGGCGCACATCGAAGCGGCGACTGTAGGTCGAGGTGAAACGCCTGCGGATCTCGTCGTCCTCCCGGCGCAGGAAAGTGTCGCCCCGCAGAACGAATGTCACGTGCGTGCCGAACGCGCCCATGACCGAGCCCATCTCAGCCGCGATGTAGCCCCCGCCAAGCACCAGCAGGCGCCCGGGAAGGTCATCGAGGCGCATGATCGTGTCGGAGGTGTGGTATCCGCAGCCGGCCAGGCCTTCCACGTCGGGAATGGCGGGTCGGGCTCCGGCCGCGATCACGACTCGCTCGGCAGTGATGGTCTCGTCTCCCACCGTCACCGTGCGAGGCCCGACGAAGCGGGCGGTGTCGGTGTAGACGGTCACGTTGGGCAGACCCTGCCGGTAGGTGAGACCGCTCTCGGCGATCGGGTCGATCCGACCGAAGACCCGGTCGCGCACCGCGGGCCAGTCGGCGCCGTCGAAGCGGGTGTGAACGCCCAGGCGCTCGGAGTCGGCAGCCAACGAGGCCACCTCGGCGGCGTACACGAACATCTTGGACGGGATGCATCCGACGTTGAGGCAGGTGCCGCCGAACAGGCCGTGCTCGGCGATGGCGATGTCCCAGTCGTCGTGCTCGGGCCCGATCACCGAGTTGCCCGAGCCCGCGCCGATGATCAGCAGGTCGAAGCGCCGCATCGAGCGCGGCACCCTACCCGCTACGGCCTCTGGAATTGGCAGCGCTTTGCACGGATGGCGTGCATGTTGCTGCCAGTTCGCGGTTCAGGTGCCGGTGAAGTTCGGGGGCCGCTTCTCGGCGAAGGCCCTCGGGCCCTCCTTGGCGTCGTTGGAGCGGAACACCGCCTGCCCGTAGTCCCACTCGTGGCGCAGGGCGTCGTCGAGCTCCATGCCGTCGCACTCGTGCAGCGTGCGGGTGATGGCCGCGGTAGCCAATGGACCGTTGGCCGCCACCACCCTGGCAAGCTCCAGAGCCTCGTCCAGGGCCTGCCCATCAGGCACCACATGGCCGATCAGGCCGATCTGGAGGGCCTCGGCCGCGCTGAGGTGCTTGCCGGTCAGCAGGATCTCCGCCGCATGGGTGTAGGGAATCTGGCGGGGCAGGCGCGCCGCGGAGCCCGCCATCGGGTACAGCGACCACCGGGCCTCGCTGACACCGAAGCGGGCCGACTCGCCGGCCACCCTGATCTCCATGGCCTGGAGGATCTCGGTGCCGCCCGCGATGGCCACGCCCTCCACTGCGGCCACGATGGGCTTGGTGGGTCGGTAGTGGCGGAACAGGGCCTTGTAGACGATGTCGGGGTCGGTGGCCATGCGGGCCCGGGTGTCGAGGGGATCGCTGTCAGCGGCGTCACCGGCCATGGCTCGCAGATCCGCGCCCGAGCAGAAGTTGCCCCCCGCGCCGGTCACCACGACGCAGCGCACGTCGGGGTCGGCCGAGGCCTCCTCGTAGGCGTCGTACATGCGGATCAGCATCGCCCCGCTGATGGCGTTCATCCGCTGGGGCCGGTTCATCGTGATGATCATCACGTGACCGTCGCGTTCGACTACGGCGTCGGGCATGGGCCTTCTCCCTCGGGTTGCGGCGTTCTCGTCAGAATCTAGGTGCCGGTATCGTGCGCATACGGCACACAATCCACCCGAGATTCCCCCGGACTGACCGGCTCAGCTGTCGAGAACCTCGGCGAGGTCCTCCAGCGGCGGGCAGCTGCACATGATGTTGCGATCGCCGTAGGCCCCGTCGATGCGGCCCACCGGCGACCAGTACTTGTTGACGCGGTGGTGGGCCTCCGGGTAGGCGGCCTCCGCGCGGCTGTAGGGGTGGGTCCAGTCGTCGGCAGTGACGTCCTCGCAGGTGTGGGGAGCGTTCACCAGCGGGTTGTCGTCCGCGGGCCATTCGCCCCGGCCCACCCGCTGCGCCTCCTCCGCGATGGCCAGCATGGCGCCGCAGAACCGGTCCAACTCGGCCTTGCCCTCCGACTCGGTGGGCTCGATCATCAGCGTCCCCGCCACCGGGAAGCTCATGGTGGGGGCATGGAAGCCGTAGTCGATGAGCCGCTTGGCGATGTCGTCGACGGTGATGCCGCACGTGTCGCGCAGCACGCGGGTGTCGATGATGCACTCGTGGGCCACGAACCCCTCCGAGCCGGTGTACAGGATCGGGTAGGCCTCGCCGAGCCTGGCCGCCACGTAGTTGGCGTTGAGGATGGCCACCTCGGTGGCCCGGCGCAGGCCTTCGGAGCCCATCATGTGGATGTACATCCACGGGATGGCCAGGATGCCCGCCGAGCCCCAGGGCGCGGCTGCGATCGGGCCCGGGCCCGTCGGCGGCCCGGCCACCGGCGCGAGGGGATGGTTGGGCATGAACGGGATCAGGTGCTCGACCACACCGATGGGGCCGATGCCGGGCCCGCCGCCTCCGTGGGGGATGCAGAACGTCTTGTGCAGGTTGATGTGGCCCACGTCCGCTCCGAACAGGCCCGGCCGGGCCAGGCCCACCATGGCATTGAGGTTGGCGCCGTCGAGGTAGACCTGCCCGCCGTGCTCGTGGACTACTTCGCAGATGTGGCGCACCGCGGTCTCGAACACGCCGTGGGTGGACGGGTAGGTGATCATGAGGGCAGCCAGGGTGTCGCTGTGGTCGACCGCTTTGCGCTTGAGGTCGTCCACATCGACGTTGCCCATGTCGTCGCAGTCGACGACCACCACCCGCATCCCGGCCATGACCGCGCTGGCCGCGTTGGTGCCGTGGGCCGACGAGGGGATGAGGCAGACGTCGCGGCCGGTGTCGCCCCGGCTGTGGTGGTAGGCCCGGATGGACAGCAGCCCGGCCAGTTCGCCCTGCGCGCCGCTGTTGGGCTGCAGCGACACCGCGGCGTAGCCGGTGATCTCGGCCAGCCAGTGCTCGAGCTGGTCGATCAGGAGCTGGTAGCCGACAGTCTGCTCCAGGGGTGCGAACGGGTGGATGTCGGCCAGCTCCGGCCAGCTCACCGGCTCCATCTCGATGGCCGCGTTGAGCTTCATCGTGCACGAGCCCAGCGGGATCATCGACCGGTCCAGAGCGATGTCGCGGTTGACGAGGCGGCGCATGTAGCGCACCAGCTCGGTCTCGCTGCGGAAGGCCGAGAAGATCGGGTGCGCCAGCACCGGAGTGATGCGCCGGTAGTCGGCCGGCCTCGGGTCTCGAACCATGCGGTCCAGGATGCGGAAGTCGGCCTCGAAGCCGAATGCTCTCCACACCGCCGCCAGGTCGGCGGCTGTGGTGGCCTCGTCCACGCTGGCCGCCACGGTGTCGGCATCGACCCGGCGCAGGTTCACACCTCCGGCCAGCGCGACCGCGATGACCTTGTCGGCCCGGCCGGGCACGCGGATGCAAACCGTGTCGAAGAACTCGTCGTGGACGATCTCGACGCCGTTCTCCCGCAGCCCCTCGGCCAGGATGGCGGCCACCCGGTTGACCCGCAGCGCGATCCGGGCCAGCCCCTCAGGCCCGTGGTGGATGGCGTACATCGACGCCATCACCGCCAGCAGCACCTGCGAGGTGCAGATGTTGGAGGTCGCCTTCTCGCGGCGGATGTGCTGCTCGCGTGTCTGAAGCGCCAGCCGCAGCGCTTGACGCCCGGCTGAGTCCCGTGACACGCCCACAAGACGCCCCGGAAGGGACCGCTGGAATTCCTCACGCACCGCCATGTAGGCGGCGTGGGGGCCGCCGAAGCCGATCGGCACGCCGAAGCGCTGGGTCGATCCCAGCACCACGTCGGCGCCCATCTCTCCCGGCGGTGTGAGCACGCACAGCGCCAGCGGGTCCGCAGCCACCGACACGAGGGTGTCGGAGGCGTGGGCCCGCTCGATGATGGATCGCAGGTCCGGGATCGCTCCCGTGGTGCCCGGATACTGGACCAGCAGCCCGTACACACCGTCGAGATCCACCGTGGCCGGATCTCCGACCACGACCTCGAGGCCTATCGGCTCGGCTCGGGCAGCCACCACCGCGACGGTCTGGGGGTGGCAGGCCTCGTCCACCACGAAGCGGTCGCCCCTGCGGCCCCGGCCCACCCGGTGCAGCAGGGTCATGGCCTCGGCCGCGGCGGTGGACTCGTCCAGCAGCGAGGCGTTGGCGAGATCCATGGCGCTCAGCTCGCAGACCATGGTCTGGAAGTTGAGCAGCGCCTCCAGGCGGCCCTGGGATATCTCCGGCTGGTAGGGGGTGTAGGCCGTGTACCAGCCGGGATTCTCGAACACGTTGCGCCTGATGACGGCCGGGGTGATGGTCTGGTGGTAGCCCATGCCGAGCATCGACACCACCTTGCGGTTGGCGCGGGCCATCTCCCGCAGCTCGTCGTAGTCGGTCTGGCGGGGGCCGAGCTTGGGCAGCTTCATCGGCTCCCGCTGGCGCACGTCGTGGGGGACGGTGCGGTCGATGAGCTCGTCCATGTCGGCGACGCCGACGGCGGCGAGCATCTCGGTGACCTCCGTGGGGGTTGGACCGATGTGGCGGCTCTGGAAGGCTCGCCGGTCCCGGAGGTCGTCGTAGCTGAGCCTGGGGGATTTGGTGTCTGTCATCGTTGTGGAAATCTACTGGGAGCGCTCAGCCGGCCCGCAGCCCGGCCAGCCGCCAGCCACCCCGCAGCAAAATGTGTGAGGAAATTAGCCGCAGTGGCCGGTAAGCGCGACCAGTCCGCCGGACAGGCCGCGGAAGCCTACGGAAACAGGTCGCCCCGGTCGGTGAGTCCCAGCTTGGGGAAGGGGCCGAAGAAGCCGTGCTCGTAGAGGCCGTAGCCCTCCTGGGGGCCGCGGTCGCCGTCGTTGTAGGTGAAGCGGGCCACCGAGTCCACCACCCCGTACTGGCCCAGGCCCCGGAACTCGCTGACCTTGTACGACAGGGCCTGCTCCACCAGATCCTCGCCCTGCCACATGCCGTGGCGCCAGTCCGGCTCGCCGCCGTAGCCCGCGCCGATGGAGATGAAGTTGGTGGCCAGCGGCTCGACGTGCACGGTGATGGGCCCGCCGGGCGCTTCGGGGAACGTGATGTGAGACCCTGCCAGCAGGCGGGTGCCGCTGATGGTGTCGTGGGACCATTCCGGGCGCCCGAGGTTGTCGCGTGGCCGGGCGGGGTCGGTCCACACGCGCATGCCGGTCTGCATGGTCCTGTTGCCGTCGGGCTCCTCGTGGCACAGGTAGATGACCCAGTGGTCGCCGTAGTCGGCCGGCATGTAGTTCCACATGCCGGCCAGCGTCGAGAAGGTCTGGCGGATCCCGTCGGGCTGCTTCTCGCCCACGGGGCGCACTCCCCAGGACCGGTCCCGGGCCCCGCCGCAGCGCTCGGGGGTTACCGCGATGTCGGTTCCGTCCACCGTGAGGGTGCCCTCCCAGCGGCCGAGCTGAGCGAAACGCTGCGTGTCGAACACGACGGTGCCCCGGGCCCGCAGAAACTGGCGGGGCTCCTCGAAGGGGTCTACGGGGGACGTCCACGTGACGTCCATGGCCAGCTGCGAGTCGGCGGGCCGTCCCGGCTCCACGATCACCCTCAGCTTGTGCAGCGGCTCGATCACCTCGATGCGCACCGGCCCTACCGAGATGTCGGCCCGGTCGGTGAGGGGCTTGCTGGCCCGGACCACGTGGTGGTCGTCGCCGCACGTGACGGCGCAGTAGGCATCGGTGGTGCCCAGGTTGGGGTACTGGCCCAGCCCGAAGATGGCGAAATAGTCGCCGCCCGACGGGTGCAGGTTGAAGTAGTAGCGGTCGTAGAAGTTGCGGTCCGAGGTCGCCGGATGGCGCACGTACTCCGAGGTCTGGTGGACCGGGAAATCGTCCCAGGAAGAGATGGATCGATAAGAACTCATGGCCGTCACGCTAGCTGCGCCCCGACCGCCGGCCGCCCGCGCTAGCCGTCGTCAGTCTTGCTGATGATGACGGTGTGGGTGTCGCCGTCGTCGGCGATCACAGTGATCGTGTAGCCCCGCACGGTCACACTCTCGCCCACCGTGAGGATCGGTGACTCGTAAGTGTGTCCTCGCCCGATCAGCCCGTCGCCGCACTCGATGCCGGCCAGCACACCCTGCGAGGCCAGCGCATCAAGAGCCGGCTCATGCACGCTGCCGTCATCGTCACTGAAATGGCCAGCACCCGCCGACTGCGCGTCCGCGAAGTCAGGGACAGCACCCAGAACCGTCGTCGCGACGGCCAAGACCATCAGGAGCGCGAGCGCCTCGAATGGGCAGCGCCGATAGCGCGCCATTGCGGCGTCGCCACGAGCCGGGCGTCTTCGACGCAGCATGATTCGGGTTTCACGGTAGTCCAGCCCGGTTGATCAGATTCCGGCGATGGGAACGACCGCATGCGTCTTCGCAGTACCATCGCCGGCCATGAGCAAGACCCGAGTGCCGGCGGTGGAAGGGCTGTTCACGCTCGACGATGACGAGCCGCAACTGATCGGCGGGCGAGTGCCGGGCACCGAGTCGTACTTCTTTCCCAAACACCTCGGCGGCGCCGACCCTCGCGTCGGTCCCGTCGAGCTCGAAGAGGTGCTGCTCAGCCGCCGGGGCCGGGTGTGGTCCTACACCACCAGCCACTATCCGCCCCCGCCGCCTTTCGTGGTCGCGTCCGAGCCGTACGAGCCGATCACCGTCGCAGCCGTGGAGCTGGAGGCCGAGAAGATGGTTGTGCTGGGCCAGTGCATCGCCGGGGTCGGGCCCGGCGACCTGGAGGTGGGCATGGAGATGGAGCTGACTGTCGACACCCTCTACAGCGACGACGACTGCGACTATCTCGTGTGGAAGTGGCGCCCCGCGGCCGTGGCGGAACTGGAGGACTGAGCCATGGACGAGATCGCTGTCCTCGGCGTGGGCATGCACCCCTGGGGCAAGTGGGGCCGCAACTTCGCCAAATACGGGGTGGCCGCGGCCAGCGACGCCCTCGCCGACGCGGGCGTCGACTACGCGGACGTCGGCTTCGTGTCGGGCGCGGTGACGGTGCGCTGCGGATACCCGGGCTACGTGGCTGGCTCGACCTTCGCCCGCGCGCTCGGCTTCACCGGAGCCCAGCTCGCCAGCAGCTACTCGGCGTGCGCCTCGGGGGCGACCGCGCTGCAGGTCGCCCGAGGACAGATCCTCTCCGGCGCCTGCGATGTGGCCCTGGTGGTGGGGGCCGACACCACACCCAAGGGCTTCCTCGCCCCCAACGCAGGAGACCGCCCCGACGACATCGACTGGCTGCGCTTCCATCTGGTGGGCGCCACCAACCCCGTCTACTTCGGGCTGCACGCCCGGCGCCGCATGGATCTCTACGGTGCCACCACCGACGACTTCGCCCTGGTAAAGGTCAAGAACTCGCGCCATGGCGCCCACAATCCCAACGCCCGCTTTACCAAGGAGTACGGCCTCGACGACGTGCGCAACTCACCGGTGGTGTCCGATCCGCTGCGCCTGCTCGACATCTGCGCCACCTCCGACGGGGGAGCGGCGCTGGTGGTTTCCTCCATGGACTGGGCCCGCGACCACGGCCACCGCAACCCCGTGCGGGTGGCCGGCATCTCCACAGTGTCGCCCACGTACCCCGACCCGGTGATCGACCTGCCGTACCTGGCCGCCGACTCGCTGGCCGGCTCGCCTGAGGTGACGGTGGGCTTCAAGGAGTCGATCAGCGCCCGGGCCTACGCCGAGGCCGGGCTGGGTCCCGACGACGTGGATGTTGCCGAGGTGTACGACCTGTCCTCAGCCATGGAGCTGGACTGGTACGAGCAGCTCGGGTTTTGCGCGCCCGGCGAGGCCGAGAGGCTGCTGAGAGACGGCGACACCGCCGTCGGCGGGCGGCTGCCCGTCAACCCCAGCGGCGGCCTGGGCGCCTTCGGCGAAGCCGTGCCCGCCCAAGCCATAGCCCAGGTCTGCGAACTCACGTGGCAACTCCGGAGCGCAGCCGGCGCCCGCCAGGTGGAGGGCGCCAAGGTTGGCATCACCGTCAACCAGGGCCTCTTCGGCCATGGCTCTTCGGTGATCGTCCGGCGCTGATCCCGCGATCCGACAGCAGTGTCAGGGCCCGCGTAACAGAGACCATCCCCAATGCGCGAGATGGCCTCACGTATAGTCGCGGCTCGCTACGGGTGCGGCGATTGGCGCCGTCCTCGCAAAGGAGAAACAAATGAACAAGCGTGATGTTGTTGGTGCTGTGGCCCTCCGAGCGGGCGTATCCCAGACAGATGCCGCAAAGTGCATCGACGCTCTACTTGAGCTCGCCTGCGACCAGGTCGCCGCCGGAGGCGAGGTCAACCTGTCCGGCTACATGAAGATCTCGACGGTGCAGCGCGCCGCCCGCATGGGGCGCAACCCGCAGACCGGCGAGTCCGTGGCCGTCCCAGCATCGACCGGGGTGAAGATCCAGCCCGGCGCCAGGCTCAAGTCTGCGGCCAGGGGCTGACCGGCCCCGCCACCCGGCCTGATTCATGGGCCTGCCCCGTCCTGAGGAGGTCATCGCTCACCGCGAGCCGTTCCTCTTCGTGGACGAGGTGACGGAGTTGGTCGTCGGAGAGCGTGCCCGCGGCCGCTGGCACCTGCGCGGGGACGAGCCCTTCTTCGAGGGCCATTTCCCGGGCCTGCCCACCGTGCCTGGGGTGCTCATGTGCGAGGCGATAGCCCAGCTCGGAGCGGTGGCGCTGCTCTCGGACGATCGTTACGCAGGGCGGCTCCCGCTGTTCGGAGGACTGGACCGGGCCCGCTTCCGGCGCCAGGTAGGCCCCGGCGACACCCTCGAGCTCGAGGTCGAGCTGACCCGCCTGTCGAGCCGGGCCGGCCGGGGTTCGGGTCGCGCTCTGCTCGACGGGAAGGTCGCCGCGGAGTGTGACCTCATGTTCGTGATCGCCGACGCCTGACCGGTTCCACCACCGTCTTTCGTCGTAGAAACCTGGGACAATCCCAGCAAAGTACGAAGAAAGCCGCCGGGGGCGTTAGTCGGGGAGCGCTATTCGGCCGGGGCGATCACCAGCGTGCCGTTGTGGCCTCCGAAGCCGAACGAATTCGAGATCGACACGCCCGGATCCCACGGCGCCGGCTCGCCCATGACCATCCTGATCGGAGGCAGCTCGGGGTCGAGAACGGTGAGCCCGGCGGTGGGCGGGATAAGCCGCGTCTGCATGGCCAGCACTACCGCTAGCGCCTCCAGGGCGCCCGCGGCTCCCAGGCCGTGGCCGGTCACGCCCTTTGTCGATGTGACCAGCGGGCCGGGCGAGGTTCCGAACACCTTCGACAGGGCCTCGGCCTCGGCCGCGTCGTTGAGGTCTGTGGATGTGCCGTGCGCGTTGACGTGGACCACATCGGCAGGACGCACGTCCGCGTCGTCGAGCGCGAGCTGCATGCAGTGAACCGCTCCGCTGCCGCCCGGTGCCGGCGCGGTGATGTGGTGGGCGTCGGCGGTGGATGCCGAGCCGAGCACCTCCGCGAGGATTGCCGCGCCTCGGGCCTGGGCCATTTCCCAATCCTCCAGAACCAGTGCCGCCGCGCCCTCGGCCATCACGAACCCGTCCCGCTCGATGTCGAAGGGTCGGCTCACGCCGCTTGACGACAGCGCGGTCATGTTGGTGAATCCGGCCACTGCGGTGGGCGTGAACGGCGCCTCGGAACCTCCAGCGATCACGGCGTCGCAGCGGCCGTCGGCTATGAGGCGGGCCGCGTTGCCCACGGCGTGGGTGCCGGCCGCGCATGCGGTGACCACGTTCTCGGAGGGACCCATCCATCCGTAGCGCATCGCGAGGGTCGCTCCCCCCGCGTTGGCCATCATCATCGGAACCAGGAACGGTGACACCCGGCGGGCGCCCTTCTCCTTGAGCACGCTGATCTGGTGCTCGAGCGTGGTGATCCCGCCCACGCCGGTGCCGATCATGGTGCCGCACCGGGTCGGGTCGGCTTCTATCTCGCCGGCCTGATCGAGGGCCTGGTCCGCGGCCGCCACCAGGAACTGCGTGTAGGGATCGGCCCGGCGCGCTTCCTTGGGGCTCTCGAAGTGGGCGTTCGGGTCGAAGCCGGTGACGCGCCGGTCGCCTACGGGCGCCGGGCTGCACAGGCCCTCGAAGTACGCGTCCGCGCCGATGCCGGCCGCCGACACCACGCCGAGGCCGGTGATCGCCACCCGCCTGCGGTCGGGCCTGCCCATCAGAGCTGCAAACTCCTCAGAGCTTCGACGTGATCAGTTCGAAGGCCTCGGAGACGGTGGTCACGCCCTCGAGCTCTTCCTCGTCGACGTTCACGTCGAACTCCTCCTCGAGGGCCATCACCAACTCAACGATGTCGAGGCTGTCAGCGTCCAGGTCGTCTGCGAAGTTCGCCTCGGGCACCACGTCGGCCTCGCCCACCGACAGCACTTCCACGGTGCACTGCTTGAAGCGCTCGAAGTTCTCATCCACGGCTCTGTCCTTCCATTCCTGGCTTGCGGTCGGGGTGCTGGTCGGGCCGGTGTCGCTCCCACGGGCGGTGCCTCAGCCCATCGAGAGGCCGCCGTCCACGGCAAGAACGATACCCGTCACGTAGCTCGCGTCCTCCGAGGCGAGGAACTCAACCGCGGCGGCCAGTTCGTCGGGATTGCCGACCCGCCCCAGCGGCACGCGCTCGGTTATGGCGCCAAGCTGGGCGTCGTCGAGCGCGGCGAGCATGTCGGTGCCGATGGGCCCCGGGGCGATCACGTTGACCGTCACGTTGCGGGAGGCGATCTCCTTGGCCAGCGACCGGGCCAGGCCGATCAGCCCGGCCTTGGAGGCCGCGTAGTTGGCCTGGCCGGCCTGCCCACCGATGCCCGACACCGACGAGATGAACACGATGCGTCCCCAGTGCGCCCTTACCATGGCCCGGACCGCCCGCTTGGCCACGCGGAAGGCGCCGGTGAGATTGGCGTCGATCACCGCGGCGAAGTCAGCCTCGGACATGCGCAGCACGAGCCCGTCGCGGGTGATGCCGGCATTGCACACCAGGATCTCCGGTGGGCCTAGCCGCTGGGTCGTCTCCTTGAGCGCGCTTGCAACCGATTCAGGGTCGGTCACATCGCAGCGGACGCAGGTGAGGCCGTAGGCGTCAGCATCCGGCGGCGGCTCACTGCGGTACGTCACCGCCACTCGGTGCCCCGCCCGGCTAAGCCGCCGGGCGGTGGCCAGCCCTATGCCGCGATTGCCGCCGGTGACCAGAGCCACCCGCGGACTGGATCCGTCGCCCCCGTCGGCCCCGTCGCTCACCGGCGGGCCCTCACCAGCGGACCACCGTGGACGCCCAGCTCATTCCCGCCCCGAAGCCGGTCATCACCACGATCGCGCCAGGCTTGAGCGCACCGTCGGCGTGGGCCTTGGCCATCGTGAGCGGAATCGTGGCCGCGCAGGTGTTGCCGGTGTAGTCGATGACGTTGTGGCTCTTAGCGAAGTCGATGCCGCTGCGCTTGCAGATGGCCTCGATGATCCTGATGTTGGCCTGATGGGGGAGCAGCACGTCGACGTCGTCGGGGCTGATGCCGGCCCGGTCCATGGCGGTGAGCACCGATTCGGTCACTGCCCTGACCGCCACCTTGAACACCTCGCGACCCTCCATCGTGATGGTGGAGTCGTGGTCGCCCATCAGCAGCCGGCGCTGGTTCCCGTCGGCGCCGAGGTCCCAGCCCAGCAGGGTGGGATAGTCGGTGCGTTCCAGAACCACAGCCCCGGCGCCGTCAGCGAAGAGGATCGCTGTCCCTCGGTCAGTCCAGTCGGTGAGGGGCGACAGCGAATCGGCGCCGATGAGCAGGACCCGCTCGGGACCGCCGGGCGCGTCGATCAACGAGTGCGCCGTCACGAAGCCATAGGTGAAGCCGGCGCAGGCCGCGTTCAGGTCGAACGCCCCGCAGCCGAGCCCGAGCTCGGCGTGGACCACCGCCGAGGTCCCCGGCACCCTCTGATCGGGGGTGGTCGTGGCCAGTATGAGCAGACCGATGTCCTCGGGTTCCACGCCGGCCATTTCCATGGCGGCCCGGCCGGACTCGATGCTCATCGTGGAGGTGGGCAGGCCGATGCGGCGCTCGCGCACCCCGGTGCGCTCCCAGATCCACTCGTCACTGGTGTCCATCATCGCGGCTAGGTCGTCGTTCGTGAGTACCTTCTCGGGCAGCGACGTGCCGATGCCGATGACTGTTGCGCCCATCAGATCCCCCCTACAGAGCTCTTGGTCGATCCCATCAGTTCGTTCTCAGCCAGGCGATCGGCTGGCTGGCCGTCACCCGCTCGCCTTCCAGCGCGAGGATTCCCATCAGCTCGCCCGCGAAGGGGCTGCGGACGTCGTGGTCGCCCACCCGGCCGATCAGATGGCCGACACCGACCGGGGCGCCGACACCGATGCCCTCGCCGGTCTCGAAGACGCCGTTGGCGGGGCTCACAACCAGCCTCTCGGTGGCGAAGAGGTACTCGCCCTCGATGGTGGCGGCCGAGCGGGCCGGGGTGTCGGCCAGTGCTTCGAGCAGGTTGTCGAGATCCTCGGGGACAGCCACCGACAGGGGCCGGGTTCCCTTGAGCGTGCGCTTGACGAGGCGTCCCAGGACATCGCCGGGACCCAGCTCCACATAGGTGGCGAACCCGGCGTCGCTGAGCGTCATGAGCGTCTGGCGCCACCTGACAGGGCTCGTGAGCTGGGCCTTGAGCAGGTCCGGCCAGTCGGGGCCGCGGCTGTGGATGGCCCCGTCGACGTTGGCCACGACAGTGCCCTGCGGGTCGCGGAACTCGGTGCGGTCGATGGCTTTGGCGAGCCGGTCCCTTGCCGGCGCCATGAACGGTGTGTGGAACGCGCCGCCCACTTGCAGGAGCATGACCCGCTTGGCGCCGAGCTCGCGGGCTATGGCCGCGGCTTTGTCGATGGCTTCGGGCGTGCCCGCGATCACGGCCTGGCCGGGGGCGTTGTGGTTGGCCAGCCACACCTCCCCGGGGGCGCGGCTGCAGGCGATCTGCGCGTCGTCGTCGTCGAGGCCGAGGACGGCCGCCATCGTGCCCTCGCGCTCGTCGGCCGCGGCCTGCATGGCGTCGCCCCGCTCGGCCACCAGCGCCACCGCGTCGCCGAAGTCGAGCACACCCGACGCGGTCAGCGCCGAGTATTCGCCGAGGCTGTGGCCGGCGTGGCCGGCGGCCTCGGTTCCGAGCCGGGTCACCGCGTCGAGCGTCACCATCGACATGACGAACGTGGACAGTTGGCTGTTGCGGGTCTCGGTCAGCTCCTCGGCGTCGGCGGTGAGCAGCAGTCGGGCCACATCGCGGTCGGTGACCTCGGACGCCTCCGCCACCAGCTCCCACGAGGGATGATCGATCCAGGCCTCGCCCATGCCGGGCCGTTGCGAGCCTTGGCCCGGATACATGAAGACGATCACCGGTGGATCCCCCTGATCGCGATACTGGACGTGCCGATGCTCCGGGTCGGCTCTTGTTCAGACTCTCTGCGACCCGTTCGCGTTTCAGGGCAGTTGCTCATGGCAGTGTGGGCTCGATTCATCGACTGGCCGCCACCCGGGCCGCAAGACCCCACAGGCTAGGCGGCGCGGCGCAGTGTTCGACCCGTGAGCCCGCCCCGCGACCGGCCCACGAGGTCGCCTATAGGCTTCCCGGAATCCGGCCCGGATGGCGGAACAGGCAGACGCAGCGGACTCAAAATCCGCCGCCCGCGAGGGTGTGAGGGTTCGAATCCCTCTCCGGGCACTTTTTCTTGCAGCAGAAAAAGGCTTTGACATGGAATTATGTGTGATCAGTTCGAGACTGTTACCACTTTGTGTATGTCGGTCGAGGCAACGCGTTGGGACCGGCGGTGGGACCGGCGGGGTCTGCCGCGCAGCTGCGGCATCGCCACGGCAGGCGAGGGCGTCCTGTGGCGCAGTGGGGGTGTGCTCTGGACTGGGGTGCAACGTCAAACGCCCAACTCGGCGACGAATTGTCACGATCTGGTGGCGGTCATCCGTAGAGGTGCTGCCGAGCCTGGCGTGCAGTTGGGGCCGGTAGCCAGCCTGGCGGTGCTCGCAGTTCCACACCTTCGGGGGTGACCACCGGGTCTGGGAGGCGGTTCGACCGAACCGCTTGCGACGCGAGACCCTGCACGCTAAACGGCAATCGCGGCCCCACGTCGCCAACCTTCGACAAAGACCGTTCTCAGCGAGCGGGCGGCCGGGCCCGGTAGCCTTGACGTGTGCGGCTTGACCCCACGCCGACTCCGGGTGCCGGTGCGATGCTGGCCGGGATTTTGTTGCGCACGGCCCGTGAGGCGCTGGGTTGTGGGGTGGGGGAGTTGGCTGAGGTGGCCGGGTGCGCGGAAGGTCTGGTGCGGCGTATCGAGTCGGGCGAGCTGGACCCGACCCTGGACACGGTTGAGCGGATACTGAACGCCTCGGGGCTGGAGGTCAGGGCCGGCCCGGCACCTCCCGACGGCCGCTACACCGGCGCCGCGCCGGACCCCGGCGAGATCGCCCGCGTGCGGGCCGCCATCGAAGCAGAGCGAGCGCTTCGCGAGGATCTGGGAGCGCCGCCTGCGGGGCCGCCGGTTGGAGCGCAGCCGGACTGGGGGGGCGGGGACCCGGCCCCGGCCCGACACATCGGAGCAGCCGAGGGCCGCCAAGACGCCGGAGGCTGGGCGGCCGTGCTGGTGCGCTCGGCCATAGCTGAGGCACCCGGCGGCGCAGAGGCCTTCGCCGGGGCTGCGGGCGTTGACGCCCAGACGCTGGACCGCATCTGTTCGGGCGCCCACCGCCCGACAGTGGGAGAGCTGGCGGGACTGCTGGAGCGGGCCGGCACCGGGTTGGGGGTGCGCCTGGAGGTCTATGACGACCACGACGACGGCCTGCATCTCAGTGCCCTGGCCGACCCGGAGCGCCATCGCCGGATCAAGGCACGAGCGGAGGAGATCTTCGCCAGCGCCCGGCCGGCGTGGTAGCAGCGCCGCCGTCGGGCGGGGAGCAAGACCCCCTCGACCGGATCGTTGTAGCGTTGGTGCGTCACGAGGTGGACTTCATCGCCATCGGAGGCTGGGCGGTGCGGGCGCAACGATATGACCTCGGACGGGTCACCTACGACGTGGACGTGACCCCCGAACGCAGCCGCGAGAACCTCCAGCGGCTGTCAGAGGCGCTCGACGAGTTGGGGGCGGAGGTCCGCTTTGGAGATGAGACCCTGCCGTTCTCTCACGACGCTGAGTCGTTGGCCCGGGCGGCGGTGTGGAACCTGTCGTGCCACCATGGCGACTTCGACGTCTGCTTTGAGCCCTCTGGTATTGAGGGCGGCTACGGCGAGTTGGCCGACGCTGCGCACACCGTGGCCATCGAAGTAGACGGAGAAACTGTGCCCGTCCGTTGCGCGGACCTGGCCGACATCGTGCGCTCCAAAGAGACGGCGGATCGGTTCAAGGACCGTGAGGACTTGGCGGTGCTCGTGCAGCAGCTGGAATGGAGCGAAGCTCACTGGCGCGGCTACGACGGTGGTTTGGGTTTGTGAGCAGGGGGTGGGCCCCAGGATGCGAGGGCCCCGAGGCGTCATCCGCCACGCCAATCAACCGGACTCCAGATGGCGCTTCCGGCACCCGCAGGACCGCACTGTACGTTTGGCTGAGGAGAGACGCCACACGGGTCCGTCGCCGGCGGGTGGCGCTTCACGGATGCGATGCAGCAAGAACCACGCCGAGGACTGGGTGATCCCAAGATCGCGATGCAGCTTCATCGATGACACGCCCTTCAGGTGCGTCAGCACCGCATACACCGCAACCGCCCAATCCTGAAACCCCAAGTTCGAATCAGCCATCACCGTGCCCGTGCGAGTCGAAAACCGCTTACCGCAGCCCCGGCACCGGAACCGCTGGCTCGGATGCTTCGCGCCGTCCTGCACCCGATCACAGTCACAGTGCGGGCAGCACACCCCGTCGGGCCAGCGCTGAGCGACGAACCATGCCTCAGCCGTCGCGTCGTCGGGGAACACAACCTTGGCGTATCAGTCGTCCTCAATCCTTGTCAGCTTTCCTCGCATTGATCGAGGTCAGGCATAGAATCTTGTCTCAGCCGTCCTCATGCGGTATCGTCCAAGCTCAGGACAGAAGTGACACTGTGGATACCACCCGTAGAGGGGGAAACATGAACGTTAGGAGCGGACGACCACTGTCGAGCACGTTCGTTGCGAAGGTCGGCCGCCCTGGCAGCTACGGCGATGGCTACGGCTCGCGGGGCCTGGCGTTGCGGGTCAAGCGCACCGCAAACGGCCGAACGAGCAAGACCTGGACCTAGCGGCTGCGCATCGGCGGCCAGCTCACCAACCTCGGCCTCGGCCGCTGGCCCGAGGTCGGCCTGGCCGCGGCCCGTGCCAAGGCCATCGCCAATGCCTGCGCGGTCACAGAGGGCATCGACCCGCGAGCGTCGGGCGCGCCCACCGTCGCGGACGCAGTGGAGCAAGTCATCGCGCAGCGACAGGCGACCTGGAAGGACGGTGGCCGCACCGCTGAGATCTGGCGCTCTTCTCTTCAACGCCACGCCGCCACCGTAATGGCGATGCGCGTCGACCAGGTGACCTCCGCCGATGTGCTCGCCGCTGTCGGCCCGGTGTGGCGCGAGCTTCCCGCCACCGGTCGCAAGGTCCGCCGCCGTCTCAGCATCACAATGCGCTGGGCCGTCGCCGCTGGGTTCCGCAGCGATGATCCCGCGGCCGAGGCCGTGCTCGCCGCGCTGCCAAGATCGAACGGCGACCGCCGCCACATCCCCGCAGAGCATCACTCCAAGCTCGCCGATGCGCTGGCCGCCATCGACGCCAGCCGCGCTCACCCCTCCACGAAGCGAGCACTGCGGCTGCTCGCGTTGACGGCCACCCGCAGCGCCGAGGTGCGCGGCATGACCTGGAGCGAACTGGACCTCCAAACCCGCACCTGGACCCTGCCGCCGGAGAGAACCAAGTCCAATCGCGAGCACATCGTGCCGCTGTCCGACGCGGCGCTGCGCGTGATCGAACAAGCACGAGCCGACGCCGACGGTGGGCCTCTGGTGCTTCCGGCCTCCACCGGCCGCGAGTTGACCTCGGCAGCGCTGTCGAAGCTGTGTGGGGAACTGGGCCTCACCATGCGGCCCCACGGGCTGAGATCGAGCTTCCGCGACTGGTGCGCCGAAACAGGCGTCTCCCGCGAGGTCGCAGAGGCCTGCTTGGCGCACACCGTCGGCGGCGTGGAAGCCGCGTACCGCCGCAGCGACCTGCTCACACAACGGACCGCCGTCATGACGGACTGGGGCCACTTCATCGACCGATCGTCAGCCAGCTGATGGTCAGCGGGCAACGAGCTGTTGGCTCTGTAAGCGGGTACCGGGCCATGGCCGCACATCGCAGATCACGGGCGAACGCCGGCAGCCAGTCCACCTCCATCCGCTACTCCGAGCGTCTCTCGGTCGGCGCCGCAGCCCCAGTGGGAGTAGTGGGCGACTGACAACGCCCTGGCCGAGACCGTTATCGGCCTCTACCGGACCCGACTGATTCGCGCCCCACCACGGGCCCCGGGAATAGTGTCACCGACCTCGAACTGGCGATGCTGGGATGGGTCCACTGGCACAGCTGCCAGCGACTACACAGCCACCTCGAAGACGTACCACCCACAGAGCTCGAGGCGACCTACGCTGCCCGAAGGCCCGACCAGCAAGCAGTTGGAAGCCGCTAGACCGACCCTCCAGCTAGACCCACGGCGGTTCAAGGAGCGAATGAATGTCTGTTGACACCAAGCCGACACTGACGATTACAACCGAGACCACCAATGTTGAGTCGCTGCGCGAAGGCGATCTACTCCACTACGCGTTTCCAGCTCCTCACTATCGGGTTGTCGCCCACGAGCGACGGGGACATGTGCTGGCACCGAACCGCCGCAGCGGGGAGCGTCCCATGACCGGTCGAAGCTGGCCGACTTCCTGTCCTGCTATGCGCTGCACTCGGGCGGTGTGGTGCCTCTTCAGCGGCTCTGCGACGAGATAGGCATCTCCCGCAACACCGGGGACGCGTACCTGCGCCTGCTGACTCGCACCTATCTCGTGGCCGACGCCCCGTCGTACCACACCAACCGGATCAGCCATCTGCGGCGAGCGCCCAAGCGCCTGCTGGTGGACGCGGGCCTCCTCGCCGCGGCGTGGGACGCGGACTCGGCATTGATCCGACAAAGCGCGGATCTGCGCGGCCGGCTGATCGAGACTTTCGTGGCTGCCCAGTTGAGGGCGCAGGCATCGGCGTCCACCGTCCGCTACAGGCTCGAGCACCTTCGGCGCAACGACCGAGAGGTGGACTTCGTGCTCGACGGCGGAATACGCGGCGTAGCCGCGGTGGAGGTGAAGGCCGGCCTGCACGGCGGGCGCAAAGAGGCGCGCCACCTGTTCTGGCTGCGCGATCTGCTGGGGGACTCCCTCGTTGGCGGGGTGCTCCTGCACACGGGCCGCAGGAGGCCCCGGCGGCTCGACGACGGGGCTGGAGGCTGCATTTGGTCAGCTCCGCTGTCGACGCTCTGGGCGTGACTCCCACGACATCGCCCCAATGAAGGTTCCCGCGCGGGACTGGCGCCGAGCTTGAGGAGGATGCCGATGGAGACGCGGTCTCAGAGCGAGCCGCCGGCCGCGGGGATCGGCGCCGTCGAGGACCCGGATGAGCCACACCGCCATCTCCCACCGCAGGATCGGCTCGTCCGGACACAACCGGCCATCCCCGCAGCCGGTTCCCCCCAGCACGCCGTTATCGGCCAGCGCCCAGCATCCGGGTGTGCACCAGGATCCCGAGGAACACGAAGCCGGTTCCCCCCAGCACGCCGTTATCGGCCAGCGCCCGCACCGACGCCTCGTGCACGCCCGCATCGGCCACATCGGAGAACACGTCTGTAGTGGTCTTGCCCCATAGTCGTCTGCGTAGCTTGACTTCGAGTTTGGCGATGGGGGCGGTCGGGGTCCGCCGCAGCACTTGCTGAACGATTTGGGCTAGCCTTCTTTGGCCTTATTCGCGGGACTGTTGGGGAGGTTGTCATGACTGCTGGGAAGGTTGTCGTGGGTTGGGGGTGTGTGGTGGCGGTGTTGGTGGTGGCGGGGTTGGTGCTGTCGCCCGCGGCGGGTGCTGTGTCGGTGGGGGAGGCTGAGCGGCACAGCGGCGCGGCGGCTGTGTCATTACAGGCCCATGCGGTGGGCGGTGCGGGCTCGGCGCAGCCTGAGGCGCGGCGCGCGGAGCGCATGGCGGGGTCGGACTTCGGTGCGCTGTCGGCCGCGGGCAACAATGGTGTGGGCGGGTTGTGGTCTGACGGCGCCACGATGTGGGTCACAGACCGCGGCGACGCCAAGGTGTATGGGTACAGTTTGGCGAGCAAGGCCCGCGACGCGTCGCAGGACTTCGACTCGCTGCTGGCCGCGGGCAACGACGCTCCGGTCGGGTTGTGGTCTGACGGCACCACGATGTGGGTCACAGACCGGGACGACGCCAAGGTGTATGGGTACAGTTTGGCGAGCAAGGCCCGCGACGCGTCGCAGGATTTCGACTCGCTGGACGCGGCCGGCAACGACGATCCGGTCGGGTTGTGGTCTGACGGCACCACGATGTGGGTAACAGACCACCGCGACTCGAGGGTGTATGGGTACAGTTTGGCGAGCAAGGCCCGCGACGCGTCGCAGGACTTCGACTCGCTGCTGGTCGCGGGCAACGACGATCCGCGGGGGTTGTGGTCTGACGGCTCCACCATGTGGATCGCGGATGCCAAGGATGACGCGGTGTACGCGTATGATCTGGCGAGCAAGGCCAAGGCTCACACCGCGTCGAGGAATCTCGACATGCTGCTCGATGTCGGCAACACCGCCGCGCACGGGCTGTGGTCTGACGGTTCCACGATGTGGATCTCAGACTTCGGCGATGACGCCGTGTATGCGTATCGGATGCAGTCGGCGCCTGGTGTGGTCCGCGCTTCGGTCATCGGCTGGGAGTTGACGCTCAAATTCGACGAGGCGCTCGACGCGTCGTCGGTTCCCGCACCGTCGGCGTTCGCGGTGGTCGCCGGCGGTGTGGCGGTGTCGGTGTCGTCGGTGTCGGTGTCGGGCCGGGAGGTCGTCTTGGCGCTGGCGTCGCCTGTGGAGCCGGGCGGCGCGGTGACGGTGGGCTACACGCCGCCCGCGTCGGACGGCGAACTGCGCGACCCCGACAGCCACGGGGTGGCGGCCTTCTCCGGCCATGAGGTGGCGAACCACCGTCCGGCGCAGCATATTCCTGAGTCAGGCATTGACACGCTGCATGATGCCGGCCACTTCCGACCGTGGGGGATGTGGTCTGACGGCACCACGATGTGGCTCACCGACGCCCTCGGCGATGAGAAACTGTTCGCGTACGACATGGAGAGCAAGCTGCGCGTCGCGCACGAGGGCTTCTATATCGGAATATCCTGGGCGTTCGGTTTGTGGTCTGACGGCACCACCATGTGGGTCACGGATGGCGGTCCTGACACGCTGTTCGCGTTCGATATGGCGAGCAAGCAGCGCGACGCATCGAAACACATCGACACGCTGAGGGCTGCCGGCAACACGGCTGCGGGCTCGCTGTGGTCTGACGGCACCACGATGTGGGTCGCAAACGGCCCACGGGTGTTCACGTATGATTTGGAGAGCGGGGCGCCCACCGGGTCCATGTGGTTAGAGGGCTTTTATCGTCCCGGTTATTCGCGGGTGCGTTATCAGGCCGGTTTGTGGTCTGACGGCTCCACGATGTGGCTCGCAAACAATAGAGACCTCATAGTGTACGCGTACGACTTGGCTAGCAGCGAGCGTGTCGCGTCGAAGGATGTTGACTTGCGGCAGGCTGCCGGCGATATGGAGCCGACTGCACTGTGGTCTGACGGCTCCACACTATGGGTCTCGCACTATCGGACTCCTTATTTGAAACCTGGCCACGACAGCGTCGTGCATGCGTTCAGGTTGCCGTTGTGGCCGGTTGTGGTTGATGCGTCGGTGTCGGGGAGTGTGTTGACGTTGACGTTTGATGAGGTGTTGGAGGCGTCGCCGGTTCCTGCGGGGTCGGCGTTCGAGGTGGTTGCCGGGGGCGTGCCGGTGTCGGTGTTGTCGGTGTCGGTGTCGGGTCCGGAGGTGGCTTTGACGTTGGCGTCGGCGCCGGCGCCGGGTGCTGCGGTGTCGGTGGGTTATGCGCTGCCGGCGTCGGGCGCGCTGCGCGACGCTGACGGCCATCCGGCGCTGGGGTTCTCGGGCCGGGAGGCGGTGTTTGTTGCTCGGGCGTTGTCGGGGGACAGCACGTTGAGCGGTTTGGGTGTGTATCCGGGGTCGGTGCTGTTTGATGCGGAGAAGCAGGACTATGAGGTGTCGGTCGGCAACGATGTGGCCGAGGTGACGGTGAGGGCGGTGGCGTCTGATCCGGGGGCCTCGGTGGCGTTCAGGCTCAACGACGCGGCCCACAGCGACGGTAGGGGTCTGGGGCTGGTCGTGGGCGTCAACAGGATCGAGGTGGAGGTCACCGCCGAGGACGGCTCGGTGCGGGTTTATGTGCTGAGGGTGACGCGCGCCGCGGACGAGGTGGCGCCGTTGGTGACTGTGGGCGGTCCTTCCGGGGTGCAGTCGGCGCCGTTTGTGGTGCGGTTCGAGTTCAGCGAGGCCGTGTCGGGGTTCGGCGCCGGTGACGTGTCGGTGGTGGGCGGGTCGCTGGGCGCATTGGCGGTGCAGTCGGCTGGGCGGGCGTGGACGGCGCTGGTGACGCCGGGGGCCGGCTGGGACGGCATGGTGGCGGTGTCGGTGGCTGCGGGCGCCGCCGTCGACGCGGCGAACAACCCCAGCGTCGCCGCCGTCGGGTCCTTCGCGGTGGACGTGGCCGCCCCGGCGCTGGAGTCGGCGTCGGTGCGGGGCTCGGAGCTGGTGCTGGTGTTCGACGAGGCGCTCGACGCGTCGTCGGTTCCCGCGGGTTCGGCGTTCGCGGTGGCCGCCGACGGTGTGGCGGTGCCGGTGGCTTCGGTGTCGGTGTCTTCGGTGTCGGAGGCGACGGTGGTGCTGGGACTGGGCGCGGCGGTGCGCCATGGTGATGCGGTGACGGTGGGCTATGAGCCGGGCCCGGGCCGGCTGCGGGACCGGTTCGGCAACCGCGTCGCGGCGTTCGGGCCCGCCGCGGCCGACAACGCCACCGCGGCGTCGTCGGACGCGTCGCTGGCGGCGCTGGGCGTCTCGCTGGGCTCGGTCGCCTTCTCGCCGTCGATACCCAACTATGAGGTGTCGGTCGGCAACGATGTGGCCGAGGTCACGGTGACGGCGGCGGCGTCTGACCCGAGGGCCTCGGTGGCGTTCAAACTCAACGACGCGGCCCAGAGCGACGGTAAGGGTCTGGGGCTGGTCGTGGGCGTCAACAGGATCGAGGTGGAGGTCACCGCCGAGGACGGCGAGACGACCAAGACCTACACCGTCGCCGTCACCAGGGCCGAAGCGCCGGGCGTTGCGCCCGACACACCCGACGTCCCGACCGGCGAGGTGACCGCAAGGGGACAGGCACAAGTGGACTGGAACGACGTGGAGGGCGCCACGTACTACCAGCTCAGGACTTGGATCAGCACCAAATGGATAGTGGCCCCATCCGAAGAGATCAGCATCGTCTTCGACGGCTCAGCGGCGGTAGTGAGCAATCTGCCCAACGGCGGCTACCTCTACTTCTCAGTGCGAGCCGGCAACGCGTCAGGCCTATCAGACTGGTCAGACTACATGACCCTCATAAACCCCGAACGGTAAACAACCCCCAAGGCGATCCTGTGAGGCTGCGCGCACAAAGCAGATCCGCTGTCGTCATCGAATGCTAGGTCCTCGAAGCCGGTCCCGCGAGGACCGATCGCGATGGCTGTGTCAGTGGCTATTGCATCGGTATAGAGAACCACGGTCTCGCCCTCGGCAAGTGTCAGAACGAACCAGTCAGAGTCTCCGTGGTAGTCGATGACACCTGCCGTGTGGGTTCCGACTTCAAGCTGTTGACCATCATCTGGGTCCTCGATCAGGTACAGCTTGCTTCCCGGGGACATGCGGTGCCCACCACTCGTCGGCGTCGACATCGGCGAATCGGGACTCACAGATGGACTCGGGCTCGCCGAAGCTGAGCGCGCGTCCGAGCCACACGGCCATCTCCCAGCGCGTGAACGGTTGTGAGGGACAGATGCGGCCCTCGGCGCATTCGATGCCTTCCAGGTAGCCCTATGGCGTGCGGGGCGCTCTGACAAACCTCGAGAGGAGCCTCGCGAAGTGTCGGAGGGTGAAGGCGTCGAGAAGTACCTGGCCCGGGCAGATGCACGGAGCCAGTATCAGGCCGTCGGGCAGAGCGCGCTGATTGAGGGTCCAACATACCGGCTTGAGTCGACGTTTCTCCCGGCAACAAATCGACGTTTCTTCTGGTAACGTATCGACGTTTCTCCCGGTGGAGGCTCGACGCCGATCCCAATTGGAAGGGGACGCACGGATGAGCGAACGACCCAGGCGCATGGAGTCCGTCGGCAGCGTCGGGCATTCTCGGGGCCTCGGTCGTTGCACACGCCGGGGTACCTCGGGGGCAGGTCATGCGGGGGGCGGGTCATGCAGCGGCGGGCCGGTTGGCGAGCCACTCGTCGACGACATGACGGGGCCAGCCGATCGAGTTCTCGCCCAGCCTTAGGGCTTGGGGGAACGTTCCGTCTGCGCGCCAACGACACAGCGTTCGGCGGCTGACGCCGACGCGGTCGAGCACGTCGGGCACGCGCAACATGGCATCGCTGGAAACCTTCGCTGACATCTCAACTCCCCTCACAGTCGGAGCCCATAGGGCTTCGGTGAGCGGCGGTGCACCCCGGCGCCTTGTTGTGCCAGCGGGGCACATCGCAGTGCGCTGGAGCACTGCTGTCTTGTTCTGTGTCTGGGTTCGACGCGGTGACGCTGCTGTGAATCGCACCAGCCTCCGCACGCTGTTGGACCGATCCTTGAGGAATTGTCAGTGAGCCCGAACGGGGCTCGTCGAGGGTGCAGACACAGCTGCGCGAGGCGGGCTGGTCCAACAACCCGAAGGCCCCCAGCTCCACCCGGTGCACCAAAGCCGCGGGCATCGGCGCCGAAGCCACGGGCCGTGCACAGCTGTGTGGGCTGGTGCCGGCGAGATCGGTCATCTGTGCTGTGCCCCCTTTTGGGTACCGTCGCCACCACAACAATCCCAAGAGCACGCGAACGCTGGCGAACGCACGTGAACGCTGGCGAACGCACGCCGCCTGACACACACCTGACGCCGTCACCCAGTGACGCCTGGCGCCCGGCGAGGCCGGCGGCCTGCTGAGCCCCGCGGCGCGGTGGACTCGTCTACAGGGAAAGGCCTCCGCCGGATCGTCGGGGTCCTCGCCTGGAGCGGTACGCGTTGTCGAGCCGGTCGGCGGCGAAATAGGCCGCAGCGGGGCTTCGGTGTTGCGCGGGCGTGGCCTGTTCGATCAGGTCCAGCAATTCGGCCAGGTTGCGGATGCCGAGCGCACGGATGAGCATCTCGCAGTCGGCCTCGTCTACCTGGCGGTGGCTGACGAGCTTCATGGCGAGCACATAGCGGTCTCCGGCGGAGTCCACGATGAGGCGGCGACCGGTGAAGATGCGCTCGGGCTCCAATGCGATGTTGACGCGTTTGAGCTTGGCGCCGTCGTTGAGCCAGTCGGGCCTCAGGCCGCGATGGCGTTGGCTTACTTCTTTGACCGCGGCCCGCAGCTGTGGCGTCATCCCCTCTGAGACGACGTCGACGTCGCCGGTGAGCCTCGAGTCCGTCTTGTTAGCGATCACCGCACCGCCGGCGACATACAGATGCAACTCGTGGGGTGTTCCTGCTTTGACCAGCAATTCATCGACCTCAGCGAGATAGCCGAGCATTTGCGCCGCGTCGAAAGCAGCTGGGGTATCGGGCTCAGCGGAAGCCATGCACCCGGTAGTCGTCCAGGCTGCGAGCGTCGAACCAGACATTGTGGGCCGCGCAGGCCGGCGGCGCCTGGGCCATCAGCTGTGTTGTCCACGGTGTCGCCTTCAGGCGCCCGTCGGTCAATGGGACCGGCCGGCTGGCGCGATGGCGCCGCGCCCACGCCGGCATCTCAATGCCGTCGCGGTCACACAGGCTGTGCACCACCGCGGAGATCTTGGCGATGTCGAAGCGCCGCGGCCCGACACGATGCCACCACCGCCACCGCCGGGGCGCGTCAGCGATCATCTGCTCGCGCCGCAGCGCATCAGAGGCCGCCCAGTCCTTGACGAACTGGCGCACCGCCACGACCCTGCCCCGGCCGTCGTCGCGCGCCATCCACTCAGGCAACTCACAGGCCCGCAACAACCCCCTCGAAGGCTCGATCTTTGACGCAACGCCTTCGGAGTGCGCCGGGCGCGTTGAATCCTTGGGGAGCGAGACGGGCCCCGAGGACCGTGGCCTGTTGCTCATGCCTTGAGTGTACTGCTGCGAGTGGTGCGGGCCCGAAGGGACCGGGGCCTGAGTCCAGACGCGGTTGGGGATCCCGGAGCTGCGCGGTGCCTTGATAACCGCCACGACCCTCAGCGTGGGAGATGTCAGCAGCCGCCGCGGCGATGACGTTCTTGGAGCACCGAGAGGCCATCCGCTGCGCCGCGGCCTACAACAACGCCGACTCGATAGCCCTAGTCGGTTCGGTTGCCCGTGGCGACGACACTGAAGAAAGCGACTACGACTTCGTGGTCCGCTTCGCCGAGGGCGCGTCACTGTTTGACCAGGCGGGGCTCATACACGAGTTGGAGTACCTGCTCCACAGCGACGTCGAGGTGATCTCGGCTGGTGGGCTCAAGCCATACCTCGCGGCATTCTCGACGACGCCATCATGCTGTGAGCCGGGCCCGGGCCTTCGCCTCGTAGGGCGCATGGGTTCGACTGTCTTGAGTCTGCGTTCATCGGTCGCGTTCGTATGCGTTCAACCCCTTGCTGCTCCCCGCCCATCCCGCGAAGGACGACAGGGAGAGACCCAGGAGCAAAAGGCTGCGAGATAGACCGTTGTCGCCGCAGCGTTCGCTAGCGTTCACCCCCTGCGTTCGCTAGCGTTCACCCTGCCGCAGCGACCCACTTGAGCCCGCCAAAGTGGTGGACGCGCACCCCTTTTGGCCTGGGCGGGCTCTTTAGTGCAAACGTGTAGCACCAAGGCCGCCCCCGAACGCCCAAAGCGAACGCACCCCTCGAAACGACGCCAGCTATACCTCCGGAACACCACGGGCCCCAGCACCCAGGGCCTTCTCGGGAAGCTCGTCGCTTGTAGCGGCCGATGGCATCGCCGTGGCCTGTTGTAGTTGCTCGGCTGCAACGCGCGTTGGCTACTGGATGGCCACGGGGACGGCACGCGAACACGAGCCTGAAGAACACAATGAGCCGGAACTGGTCGGCGGCCACTGAGCGGGTCGGCCACCACCAGCGCCACTACGAACACCAGCACCCCGGCCGAGCACAGAGCCAGCACCGCGTCGGCGCCTTCGAATCGGCGGAGCAGCACGATCAGCAGGGCGAGCAGGAACGCCAGCACAACGGCCCGCAGGTTGCCGTCGAAGTCGCCCGGCCCCAGGTTCCCGGCCACGGTAAGGGTCACGCTGGCTATTGCCACCGCGGCTGCCATCACCGTCGAGCGCCGTACACGCTTCCGCAGGATCAGCCACGCCAGGCCGGCGGCCAGGAGCGGCACGGTGGCCGAGATCACGGTGACGTTGGCCACCTCGATCCTCTACAGGGCGTCGATGTAGAGGATCATCGACACCGCGGCCGGCACGAGCAGCAGCAGATCCTGCGGGCCGAGGGTCGCACGGATCCGCAGACCGGGCGGCGGGCTGCCGACTCGGCTCCGCACCCACACCTAGACCAGCGCGCCGGTTCCCCGCCAGATGGCCATCCGCCTGGCGCCGGCGTCGATGCTGCCGGAGATGGCACCGGTGGCGCCGAACCCGAACCCGGACACGAGCATCGTCGCCCCGCCGAGCCGCCGGGACCGCGGTGTGGGCAATCCGCGGTCTGGAGCCCCTCGTCGGTGGTTGACTCAGGGTTGTCAGCTCGAAGGGACTTGCAGCTTGCCCTCGGCTGTGTCGGCTGCTATAGCGGCCCCGCAGGTCGCGGGCACCTCGCCTGAACGGTGCCTGCGGGCATGGCTGTGGGGTCGCGTTTAGGCAGGTCAGCAGGGGTGCGTTCGCGAGCGTTCGCGAGCGTTCGTGTCTCGTCTCTAGGTTGCGGGCATGGCTTGGCACTGCCTTACACACACAACGGGCGGGCTCGCAGCTGACGTCGAGGCGCCAACGGCTGCGCGGCGACTGCAGCGGGTCTGGGCGGTTGTGGTGTTGATCTGGCGTGGGTCGACGACGGCGATCCGCCCGATGACCTGCGCCGGTGACGAGCGGCGGACCGCAGAGTCCGCGGCGGAACGGTTGCGCAATTCTGGTTGGTGGCGAGGGATCAACCGTGAGGAGCGCGACGCCACGGCGCGGCCGGAGGCAGTGAGCCGTACAGACAGCAGTGTGTCGAGGCGCCAGATCGTCGCGGTAGCCAACCGGCTGAGATCACCCCTAAAACAGACCCCCAGACACTCGCTGGAGTGCTCAAGACCATCGCGTATCCCTACAGGGCAACCCTGGGGAACTCCACGTCTTGGGCAGCCCGGGAGGATTCTACGTAATCCGCTCTCGGGCACCCCTCCCGAGTGACTAACGCTCCCACCGGAGGCCGCCCATGCTCGCGACCGCACGACCCGAACGCCAGATTCTGCGGGCCGCCGACCTCCAAGCCCAGCTAGGGCTGTCAAGAACAACCATCTGGCGCCTCCGGCGAGCGGGCGAGTTCCCCCAGCCCATCCGACTCAGCGCTAACGCCGTCGGCTGGCCCGCCCACGTCATCGACGAATGGCTGGCAACGCGCCCCGGGGCGTGATTGGAAGCACAGCCTGCGCAATGCCCGCTGAGGCTCACAGCGTGTCCAGCGTGTAAAGCCACGTCTACTGACCTGACAACCGCCCTGATCCTCGAACCACGCGGCACGTCGCGCCGGTTCGTCTTGGGCGACCGGATCTTGTACTCGAACTGCAGAGCCCAGCAGCCCGCGCGTGCGCAGCTTCGACCGCGGCTCGGCGGTCGTCGGGTCCTCGCCGCCGTCAGTGCTGTAGGGCTGCTGGGACGTCCTTCGTTGCGCGAGAGTTGTCAACGGCCAGTGGGATCTGCCCAGTGGCGGCCAACAGAACTGCCCGGTGGCGGCCAGGTGTTCTGCCCGCAGTTCAGTTGGTCAGTGGCGTCACCCCCTTTCCGGCGGTGGCTTGGGTGAGGCGGATGCTGTCGCCGGCGGTCATGACGACGTGGGCGTGGTGCAGCAGCCGGTCGACGGTGGCGTTGGCGATGGTCTTGGGCATCAGCTCGTCGAACCCACTTGGAACTGGCATACGTTCAATCGCGTGGAAACTGCCTGCTAGCTGGGTTTTTGCATGATTGTGGGGGGTCCGTGATCTTCAAGGCGTGACGTGCGATGGTTAGGTGCCACCTTCATTTGTGTGGCGGGAAGAGGGTGTGCAGTGGGCAGGGTTGGTCTGCGGGTCATCAGCGGGGCGACGACAGCGTCGCCGAGCGAACTGGACGAGGAGTCATTCCAGGCGGTGTGCGTGGATGGTTTCGTGGCGTCGTGGGCAGCGCGGGGGTTCAGCCCGGTGACGATCGAGAACGGCGTGGGTGTGTTGGAGCGGTTCTTGGATCTGTTGGCGGTGCCGGCGTGGGAGGCCGGGCCCGACGACGTCGACCGTGTTGTTGGAGAGTTGGTGGCCCGGGGTGCGGCGGCGTCGACTCGGCGGGGGTATGTGCAGGCGTTCAAGGACTTCCATCGGTTCTTGGTGGCTCGCAAGGCTGCGGAGATCGAGGCGACCTTCGGGGTGGTGCTGGAGGACCCCGTCGATGAGTTCAACGCAGCCCGACATGTCGGCAACGACTCGGCGTCGACGCGGCCGCCGCCGACCCCGGAGAGGATGGACGAGTTCTTTGCGTTCTTGCGGGAACGCGTCGCGACCGCCCGCAAGTACGCGCCCGCGGGCCGGGACTACGCGTTGTTCCGGACCCTGTATCACTGCGGGCTGCGTGCTGATGAGGCAGCGTCGCTGCAGCGGGCCGATCTGCATTTTGATCGGGGGCCGTTCGGCAAGATCCACGTTCGGTTCGGCAAGGGCGCTCGCGGGTCGGGCCCGAGACCGCGGTGGGTGCCGATGCTGGACCAACTCGACTTAGCCCGGATCCACCGGCGCAGTGGGGCCTGTGGGGTTGGCGCGTCCACCAGAAAGGCCTCCTGACGTGGGAGAATGCTGTTGATAACGACAGTTATTCCGGCCACGTGAGGAGGCACTTCCTGTGAGGAGCATATCTGGTGGGATCGACGGGTTGGGGGCGGTCTTTGACGACGGGTCTTTGGTGGCCGATGCGGGGCTGTTGGTGGCGGGCACGCTGATGTCGCGGCTGGGGCTGGAGGCGCTCATCGACGAGGCGGTGCGCCCGCCGGGGGCGGGCCGCGGCTCGGGGGCCAAGGCGCTGAGCGTGGTGGCGTCGATGCTTGTGGGCGGTTCGTTCATCGACGACGCGGAGCGGCTGCGGGCGGGCTCGGCGCAGGCGGTGCTGCCGTTTCGTGTGTTGGCGCCGTCCACTTTGGGGACTTGGCTGCGGTCGTTCGCGTGGGGCCATGTGCGCCAGCTCGACCGCGCGCAGGAGCTGGCGCTTCAGCGGGCGTGGTCTGTGGGCGCGGCCCCGGCCGCAGCGGAGATGACGGTGGACGTGGACTCCACAATCTGTGAGGTGCACGGCCACAGCAAAGGCGGCGCCGCCTACGGCCACACAGCCGTGCTGGGCTATCACCCGCTGGCCGCGGTCAGAGACGACACCGGCGAGATCATCCACACCCGGATGCGGTCGGGATCCTCCCAGCGCGGCTCGGAGCGCTTCATCGTCGAGACGCTGGCGCGCCTGGGCCGCCTGGCGCCGGGCGCGGCGCTCACGGTGCGCGCCGACGCGGGGTTCTTCAGCTACGACATCATCGACGCCGTCGAGGCCCGCGGCGCGTCCTACTCGATCACGATCCCCCACAACGCCAAGGTCAAAGCAGCCATCGAAGCCATCGAGGAGAAGGCCTGGAAGCCGATCGCCTACACCGCGGGCGGGGCGGCACAGGTCGCTGAGTGCACCATCGACACCGGCCGCCGCGACGACAAGGGCCCCCGCCGCCTGCGCCTGGTCGTGCGCCGCACCCGCCTCGAAGGCACCCAGGCGAAGCTGTGGCCCGACTGGAGACACCACTGCTTCACAACTGACAGAGCCGACCTCGACACCTGTGCCGCCGACGCCTACCACCGAGCCCACGCCCGAGTCGAGCTCGCCATCAAAGACCTCAAGAACAACGGCCTCAGACACTGCCCGTCGGGACAATTCACCGCCAACGCCGCCTGGCTGGCCTGCGCCGCCCTCGCGCACAACATCGCCCGCTGGACAGCCCGCATCGGACGCGCCCAGCACCCCCGACAGCTCACCGCCGCCGCCGGCGTGCGCAACCGGCTCCTCAACATCCCCGGCCGCATCGTCAACCACAGCCGCCGACACAGGCTGCGCCTGCCCGCGAACTGGCCCTGGCAGAACGCCTTCACACGCGCCCTAAGACACATCCGCAACCTCCCCCAGCTCATCTGACCCGCCGCCCCGCGCCCGGCGCCGCGCACAATCACCCCAAAACGCCACCAACCCGCCCAGCGCCCCCGCCCCTGAACCAACACGCCCCAACAGCCGCCCGCCCCGCCTGAGCCACCAGCCCGCCACCAACCAACCCGACACCGGCCCCCACACCAACCCCACCGGTGGATCCAGGCTTAGTGCTGCGCTGGTATCTCGACGATGTCCGGTCGCGGACGGCCGACTCGAAGGCGCTGTCTTGTGACGAGGGCGGCGGCGGGTTGCATCGGGGCACGATCCGCAACCGGTTGCGCCGCCTGCTCGAACTCGAGGACCGGCCCGACACTGAACGGTTCACGCCTCATGGTCTGCGCCACGCGTGCGCGACCCACAACTACGAACGCGGCGTCGACCTGGTGGCCATACAACAGATGCTGGGACACTGGCATGTGGGAACGACCATGCGTTACGTGACCCCGTCGGCAACCTTCATCGAGGACGCGTATCGACGAGCGACATCGGTGACGCTGGCAACGTTGAGCGAGGAGGACGAGTCGTGAACGTGCAATGGAAGCTGCGCATGGCGGCCGCGCAACGAGACGTGTGGACCGGCGCCGAGCTGCGCCGGCTGCTGGCCGAGAGGGCCGGATTGTCGATGTCGGCTGCGTCGGTGTCGACGTTGCTGACCAAACAGCCCTCCCAGGTGAAACTGACCACGCTGGCGGCGTTGTGCACCGCGTTGGAGTGCACGCCCAATGATCTGTTCGAGATCGACACCACACCGGTCTGTCGTGCGGCCAAGCCGGCTGAGAAGGCCACGACACCACAGCCCCAAGCGATCCGCGGTCGGTCGATGCCGCCGTTGTGAGGATCGGCGACTGCGTTCGATGCGGCGGCGGGATCGGCCGGCGCGGCACCGACCTGTGTCATCGTTGCCGGGCCGCGGACCGCGAAGCGAGCCGTCGCAGCCCGTGCCCGCGTTGCGGCAGGGTCCTACGCCTGCGAGCCGACACCGCCCGCTGCGTCACCTGTTCTAGAACTTGCATCGATTGCGACGGCATCGTGCGCCGCCACGCCGACACCAGGTGCCGGCACTGCCGTCGACGACGCGACGCCGCTCTTGCCACACAAACCTGCGGCCGCTGTGGCCGCCTGGGCCTGATCCGAGAACACACCGGCTGGTGCGGCACCTGCTCGCGGCCCAAGCCCGAGCCTCAACCGCCGCGGCCCTGCGCCGAGTGCGCCCGGCTGACGCGGCGGTTGAGCAACGGGCTCTGCAGCCGCTGCTGGCAACGCCACCCGGACCGGGCCGTCAACCAAGCCGAGAACCTCGCCTCTGCCCTCGACGATCCGCCGTGGTGGATCGTGCCCTTCGCTGCCTATGCGTCCGAACGCATGTCCATCGGTCGGGTCAGCGTCTTGGTCACCGGCCTCGGGCGACTGCTCACCGACGGCGAGTCACCGCATCCACAAGCGGTGCTGGAACGAGCACGCACCCCGGGCCGCTCTGCCGGTCCGCTCGCGCGGACCCTGGAGGACTTCTTCGTCGAGCATCAGCTCGCATTCGGACTCGATCAGCCGGCCCGTCTCGCCGCCGGGCGCCGCCAACGACGCGTCGACGCCACCCCCGAGCCGCTCCGAGGTGGAGTCGAGCTGTTCTGCGAGCGCCTCGTCGGGTCCCGGCAACGAGCGATCCGAGCCGGCACCCGCCCACGCACCGACTCAACCATCGAGGGCAACCTGGCCAACGTCCGTGACTTCGCCAGATTCCTCGTCGACGAACGCTCCAAGACGGACTGGTCCACCGTGCAGCCAGCCGACATCGACGCGTTCTTGAACACCCAGCCGACCAACCGGCGTCGGCGGCTGAGCTCGCTGCGGCAGTTCTTCGCCTTCGCACGCAAGAACCGCATCGTGCTCGTCGACCCGACCACAGGCCTGGGTCTGTCACCCCAACGAGGCTTCACCGGCGAGACGCTCACCATCGCAGAGCAGCGCCGCCTGTTCCGCCGTTGGACCACCGATGCCGCCGTGCATCCCCACGAGGCCCTCGTCGGGCTGCTCGCCCTGCTCCACGCGCTCAGCCTCACCGAACTCCGCCAGCTGCTCGTCAGCGACATCGACCACCACCACCGCACGATCCGCGTGGCCCAGCGACCACACCCGCTCAGCCTCGATCCCGTCACCTACACAGCGATCCAACGATGCCTGCAACACCACCACTCGCAAAGGACCCGCAACCCGCATCTGATCGTGACCAAGACGACCCGGCCGCGACAGACCCCTCCATCGCCGGCATACATGACCCACGTCCTCGACGACGCCGCCGTGAGGATCAAGAAACTGCGGGCAACCCGGCTCGTCGAGCTGCTCCACAGCCTCGACGTCAAACTCGTCGCCGAGGCCCTCGCCATGAACGGTGACGGGCTCCTCGACTACCTAGCCGACGACGTCGACGCCGAACGCCTCCACAGCTCGAACCTATGAACATAAGGCGCGACCTTGCACACGTTCGACCGAACCTGTGCGCTTTGGCGGGGCGAAGATTGCTCGACAAGGCGATGGAGCGTTTCTCGTAGGCGGCGTCGACGACGCGGTAGAGCGCCTCGGCGGTCTCGGCTGCGACCGGAAGCAGGCCTATGTCGTCGATCACGATGACGTCGGCGCGCATGATCCGCTTGATGGCTTTGGCTGCGGTGTCGTCGGCGCTGTGGCGGCGCACGAGCGCGCCGAGGTGCTCGAGACTGAACCAGGCGACCTTGTGGCCGGCGTCGACGGCGTCGTGGCCGAGCGCTTCGCAGAAGTGGGTCTTGCCTGTGCCTGATGGTCCGCACACGAGGAGGTTCTCGTGGCGGTGGATCCACTCCAGGGTGCGCAGCGCCCGCTGGGTCGGCGCCGGGATCGAGCTGACGGTTTCGTCCCATGCGTCGAAGGTCTTGCCGGTGGGGAACCCGGCCGCTTTGCGCCGGGCCCGGATTGAGGACGCTTGACGGCCGGCGAGCTCCTCGGCGAGCAAGGCCTTGACTGCTTCGGCTGGGTCCCATCGCTGAGCTTTGGCGGTGGCCAACAACTCCGGTGCTGCGGCGCGCATGTGGGGCAGGCGCAGAGTGCGCAACAGGTCGACGACCTCGTCTATCGGCGCTGGGCTCATCGGTCGCCTCCGAAGCCTTCCCAGGCGCGTGTGCCGGACTGCAGCGAGTGGTCCTCGCCGGCGGTGTGGCGCTCACCGACAGGATGCGCGGCGAGGATCGACGCGAGGTCGCCGTCGGCGAAACGGGCATATGTCGCGGCGTGACCGAGCGCCCAATCAACGCGCATCTGGCCGTGGAGGCGGGCAAGGGTGACGGCTTGGGCCATCTTGGTTTTGATCCGTGACGTGCCCGCGGAGGCGGCCTCGACCAGCCACAGCCGGGCGCCCTCGCCGAGCGCCAAGAACTCGGCCTCGGCCGCGCTCGTCGGCTTCGGACGCCGCCCGAGCGGCCCAGCCGGACGTGGCGGGTAGTGGGCGTCGTCGATCATGGGGTGCCCAGGCGTCGAACGCTGGTGGCGGGCGACATCGATCGGGCCTGACGATGCGCAGTGCGTCACGACGACCTCGTCGCCGTCGACACGCACCCACACCGTCTCATCGACCAGGGTGTGCGGGACCGAGTAGGTCACCCCGCCGAAGCTGATCGTCGAGCTCCAGGAGACTTTCCGGGTCTCCCCCAGCGCCGCCGTGTAAGGAGCCTCGGGCAGCGCGTGCAGCCGATGCCGTTCCTCGATGAGCATCTCGACCGGCGCCCGCCGGGTCACCCGATGCTCACGACCGTTGACCTCGGCCATCCACGCGTCGCACGCATCGCCCAGCTCGGCCCAGCTGGCGTAGCCGCCGCGCAGGTTCGCGTCGGTGGGCACCAAGTCGGCCTTGGCGACCCGCACCGTCGCCTCGCTGCCGCCTTTGGACTCCGGGTCCGCCGGCACACACGTCGCCACCGTGATCCCGTAGTGGCCGCCGACCGCGACGATCTCCGGATGGCGCACAGCGATCCCAGCGACGTGATCGATCGTGACCGTGCGCTCGTTGTCGGTCAACCAATACGTCGGCGCGCCACCGAAGGCTCGCATCGCCCGATCCACACAGGCGATCACCGTCGCCAACCTGCGATCCCAGCACGGCACCACGACCCGGAACCGCGACCACGCCAACCACGCGCAGAACAACACCGTCGCCTTCCCACAGATCACCGGACCGGTGCCCCAGTCCCACTGCGCCCACATCCCAGGCTCGGGAATCCACGGCCGATACACCCGCCGCCGGCCACGGCGATGGTTGGCCTTCACCTCCGCCACCGCCCGGCGCACCGTGCGTTCTGAGCCGGTGAACCCCAACGCTTTCAGCTTGTCGAAGGCCCGGTCGGCGCGGATCTTGGCGTGCGACCGCTCGACCCACTCCTCGATCTTCGGCAAGAACGGATCGATGATCCGCTCCCTGCGCTGTGGTCCGTCGCCGGCCAACTCGCCGGCGTCGCGCTCAGCGACATAGCGGGCCACGGTGTGATGAGACACCCCGGCCAGCTCGCCGGCATCCCGCAACGACCCAGTCAGGTCGAACGCTTCCAACATGTTCATGATTTCCTCGCGAGACTTCATTCGCTCCTCCTGCTCGATGGCCACGGTTGTGGTGACCGGCCATTCGAGTAGGAGGAGCACCCCGCCGCGGTGGACCCCGACGGGAGATGGACTTCAACGCGGGCAGTCCTGTTGGCCGCCGCTGGGCAGAACTGTTGGCCGCCAGCGGGCAGCTCCATGGCCGCCACCGGGCAGGATCTCATGGCCGCCGACAAGAGTTGCCTCAGCATCTTCGATGTCGCCATCGATCTGTGAGCCGAAGAGACGCCCAGCGCATTACCCATGGGCAACCTGCACGCGTTGCGCTAGCTGCACTTGATGCGCGCTGAGGTCCAGTTCTCGGACTCGGGTGCTTCGTCGCGCATTCGGCTTGCTGCTTCGCCGAAGGTCCGGGTCAGTTCTTGTAGTCGCGCGTGATCCGGTCCTTAGTCCGATCGGAGTTGCGTACCGTGAGAGCCTCGCCTCTAGACCCGACATCCGGTGTGGGAACCACCATCGCCGCCATCATCCGCGGCAACTACTCTCGACGCTGTGGCCAGCCCCACCGCCATGACGGCGATCACCGCCCCCGCCGCTTCGCCAACGGAGGCACTGGAGCCCTGCGAGAGAGCGATCTCGTCGGTGCTGCGTCGGCTACTCGATGCCGGGTTCGTCGTGTCCAGCGAGGAGACCCCGCCGGTGCGGCGCCATCACCAGCGCATCGTTTCTGGCGCCTCGCCGACGCCTCGGCCACCGCCGCGCTCATGGCACATGTGCCCCGACCCGACCCCGCCCAGCATCGAGGCCCCCAAGGACCGGTGCCCGATGAGTTCTGGCACCACTTCTGTTGGTATGGCCCGGTCTTGCTGACACGCCTGGACTCACAAGCGGGTCCCCCTCAGAACCGCTCTCACTCGTTGTGAGCCTCCCACCTTGTCCTACTATGACAACTCGACCAGCCCCGTATGGGTCACTGGGCGCCGGCTACGAACTCGCAGATCCAGACTGCTGTACTGCTGTCTCGATCGTTGGAGGTGCTGTCCAATACGTTGTGATCACCTATTGGAGACGCTCGACTACCAGGAAGTATGCGTCGCCGCTCTCTAGCCTGTAGGGATTCTCCACCAACACGATGTGCTCGCCGCCGGTCTCAGCTGTATAGACGATCTCGGAATTGGTTGAAAACCCGAATACCGAGCTGCCGCTGTCGTCATCGAAGGCAACTTCCACTAAGAAAGGATCTACGATAGTCAAAGTCGGATCGGCGATTATGGAATCGGTATAGAGAAGCACGATCTCTCCCTCATCGAGTTGAATCACATAGAAGTCAAGATCGGAATAATGATCGAAGACGCCAGCGATCACATCAGAATCCTCCTCCTCGGCGAGGAATAGACCATCGTCTACATCGTGAAACGGTGTAAGTCTTGTCGTGCTGGAGACACTGAAGGGGGAGGGTTCATCTGACAGGAGCTCGATGTCCAAGAAGTAGGTTCCTGGGCCGAGTTCTACCTCCAGAAACTCCTGGCCATCGTAGGTGTCATCGACTTCTGCGATGACACCGTATTCATCCGACACTCGAAGCAGAGCGTCTCCGGGTCCTTCAACGCTCACAACAAAGAGCGTGTCTGCTGATCCGGTGAAGACATAGGTCTGAGTGTCGTAGGGCAGCAGCTCTGCGTAGTGATCGAATTCGCCGCTTCCAGATGCAAGCCGACGCTCAGTCCACTGATTGGCCTCGAAGTCCTCGATCAGCGAATCGACGATCTCGGCGTCGTCGGCCGCGGAGGTTGCCACTGCGAATCCTGCGTCGCTGAAACCCCACGTAGAGATGCCGATGACCTCGCCGCGGGTGTCTACGAGCGCCCCACCGCTTTGGCCGCCCGCTATGGCGGCATCGGTCTGAAAGAGCGTCAGGTCATAGAGATCCCACTGGCGGACACGAGACAGGATTCCTCGGGTAATGGTGGGCTCTGGAAACAGGTCGCTCTCGGCTGGATAGCCCACTAGGAACAACTCACTACCCGGTGCCAGCGCCTCCCCGTCGCCGAGCCTAAGCAGCGGAGCTGACGCATTCAGCGGGCCCAACACCGCCAGATCAGCGAAGGGATCCCATCCCACCACCGGCACATCCTGAAACTCCGTCCCGTCCGCGAACACGACCCAAACCTCCTCGTGGGGCCACACAACGTGGTAGTTCGTCACCACGTACCCACCCTCGATCAGGATGCCGCTGCCCGTGGCACCCGAAACTGTTTCAATCAGTGGCACTGAAGGGGCTACCCGCGAGTAGACCTCCTCAGCTGACAATTCCTCGGGCTGCGTGGCGGCGGTCGGCGTTGGCTCCGGCTGCGTGGCGGCGGTCGGCGTTGGCTCCGGCTGCGTGGCGGCGGTCGGCGTTGGCTCCGGCTGCGTGGCGGCGGTCGGCGTTGGCTCCGGCTCGGGCGTGTCGGCGCCGGCGGCGAGAGTCGTGGCGGTCTGACTTGTCGGCGCGTCCTCAGACTCCGAGGTATCGCCACAGGAAGTGAGCGCCGCGGCGACGAGCAGCCAGACAACTGGACTGAACCATCGACGATCATCTCGGTGTCGCGGGCTATTGAACCTTCTCATGCGCATCTCCTAGAGCGTGTTGGGGCCCTTCGCGTAGACGTGGGATTGAGGGTTGCTAGCACCGGTTGAGGGTCATGTTATCAGGATGCCTCTGGCTTCGACGTTGCGTGGGTTGGTGTGGACCTGACGGACTGACTTACTTGGACGAAAGATACTCCGACCAGTCATCCATGACCTTGCGGCGGGCATCAAGCAGATCCGACCGCTGGTAGGCCCGCTCGATCTTCCCGGCGACATGCCCGAGTTGAGCTTCGGCGACCTCGCGGGGGATGCCCTGCTCGGCTGCCCAGCTTCGGAAGCTCGCCCGCATCCTGTGGACGGTGCCGGGGATGTCGTTCTCGCGCAGGAGCTTCGACAGGCCCGAGTCCGAGAGTGCGCGCCCGCGGCCGGTCGGGGCGAGGAAGACGTGTCCGCTGCCGTCGGCGTAGCTGTGGGCCTCGGCAAGCGCCGCCAGCGCCATCTTCGACAGTGGCACGATGTGGGGCCGCTGAGTCTTGGTGCGCTCGCCGGGGATGGTCCACGTCTCGGCGTCGCGGTCGATACCACAATGCTCCGATCCGAGGTTCTGGCCGTGGTCCAGTCGATCCGCGGACTCCTGACGTCGGGCAAGCTACCGGTGGCACCCAACGATGCCCGGTGTCGCGAGTGCCAACTGCTGCACTACTGCCTGCCGGAGATCAGCGACGGACGAGACCGAGTCACACGCTTCATGCGGAAGGATGTCTTCGGGTGCGCTACCTGAGCACTGTCTACGTCCGAGACCACAGGGCAAGAATCGGGCACAGGCGGGGTTCGCTGATGATCAAGCATGAGTCAGGAACCACCCGCATACCGCTAGCCAGCATAGACGCCGTGGTGCTGCTCGGCTCGGGCCAGATTAGCACCGACGCCCTCGCCGCGTGCGTCAAGAGGGAGATCCGTGTTGCGTCGCTACGGCGCAGCGGCGCAATGCGCTTCGTTGTCGGCGGCCCCCTGTCGGGCAACGTGCACTTGCGGATTGCTCAGCACGAGGCCGTCTTGAGCGAGGAGCACTCGTTAGCAATTGCCCAGTCGGTGGTCGCAGCGAAGTTGCAGAGCAGGGCAGCGTCCCGCCAGGTGGTGGGGTTTGAGGTAGCTGGGAGGGTCCACCATTAGGGGGGCCATCGGCGTGATCCTCGGTGAGAAGAAGTCACCGACTCATCGAGGAGGACACACCGATGACGCTGTCTGATACTGCCACAGCGCAGTTGTTGGAGACCTTTCGCGCCGGTGGCGGCGCGGGCTTGATCCGTGAGGCGGTGGAGCTGGTGCTCCAGGAGCTGATCGAGGCCGAGGCTGCTGAGGCGATCGGCGCGGGCCGCTATGAGCGCAGCGAGCAGCGCCGCACCGAGCGCAACGGGCACCGCGGCCGCTTGTTGGCCACCCAGGCCGGGGACGTGGAACTGAAGATCCCCAAGCTGAGAAAGGGCAGCTTCTTTCCGTCGGTGCTCGAGCCGCGCCGGCGCATCGACAAGGCCCTGTACGCGGTGATCATGGAGGCCTATGTGGCCGGGGTGTCGACGCGGTCGGTGGACGATCCGGTGGCCGCGCTGGGCGCGGAGTCCGGCATCTCCAAATCGGAGGTGTCGCGGATCTGTGCGGGCCTCGACGAGGGTGTGGAGGCGTTCAGGAGCCGGCGGTTGGACCACATCGAGTTCCCCTACGTCTACTTGGACGCCACCTACCTGAACGTGCGCAACAGCGTCTGCCAGCCGGCGTCGATGGCCACCGTGGTGGCCACCGGCGTCACCGCAGACGGCAACCGGGAGATCCTGGGCTGCGATGTCGGCGACAGCGAGAGCGAGGGGTTCTGGCAGCAGTTCCTGGGGTCTTTGCGCGACCGGGGCCTGGCTGGGGCGCGCCTGGTGATCTCCGACGCTCACCGCGGGCTCGGCGCCGCCGCCGGCGCTGGTTCCAGGGCGCCGCCAAACAGCGATGTCGGGTGCATTTCGTGCGGAATCTGCTCGCGGTGGTGCCCCGCAGCCACCAGCACATGGCCGCCGCGCTGTTCCGGACCGTCTTCGCGCAGCCCGACGCCGACGCTGTGACCGAAGCGTGGGACCAGGTCCGAGACCAGCTCGCCGCCAGCTTCCCCAAAGCGGGCCCGCTGATGGACAGCGCCAAAGACGACGTGCTCGCGTTCGCCGCGTTCCCCAAAGCTCACTGGCAGACGATCTGGTCCACCAACCCTCTCGAGCGCATCAACAAGGAAATCAAGCGCCGATCACGCGTCGTGGGCATCTTCCCCAACGAGGCCTCCGCCATCCGGTTGGTTGGCGCCATCTTGGCCGACCTCCACGACGAATGGCAGGCCACCGACCGCCGCTACCTCTCAGAGGACTCCATGAGCCAGCTCTACCCCCAGCGCGATAGTCTCGCCACAGCCGAGCTCACAGCCGGCCACCATCACCGAGGCTCAACCCCAAAGCCCACCACTTGATGGGACGCTCCCCAGAGCAGTCGCACGATGCTATTGCGGTGGTCGCGAGATGCCGAGAAGCCTTCGTATCGACAGAGGCTGCACATACGCGCCGAGATGGTCGCCGAGCGGATTGCCAGAGTGCCGGACGCCGGGTCTCCCGACCACCTCCGAGGCCTAGAAGGCGACGCGGCCAGGATCTACTTTGGGGGACTTGACCAGCATCTTGCAGATGTCGGCCTCCGATTCAGCGCTCGCACGCGCCGGCCGCCCAGGGATCCTGTCAACGGGCTGATGAGTTTCTGCTACGGCCTGCTCACTACCGAACTCGTGGGCGCGCTCAACGCCTTGGGACTCGATCATCAACTCGGGTTCCTACATCGGCCGCGAGCAGGACGGCCGTCCTTAGCTCTGGACCTGGCCGAAGAGATGCGTCCGCTCACAGATCGTTTCGCGGTAGCGCTGCTGACACGACGCCAACTGGGTGCCAGCCACTTCGTCAGCACTCCGGGCGGCGCTGTGTACCTAGCTGATGACGGCCGCGATATCGCGATTCAGTCGTGGGAAGCGCACAAGGAGAAGTCCATCCCCCACCGGATCCTGCGCCGGCCAGTGGAGCGCTGGGCGCTGCCGACCGTGCAGGCGACTCTCATGGCCAGACACCTACGCGGCGACCTGCGTCACTATCCGCCCTTCGTATCACCGTAGCGTAGAGCGATCATGGACCTGCTCGTCGCCTACGACATCGCCGACACGCAGGGATCTGGCGCAAAGCGCCTCCGGGATGTACATGACCTGTGCTGCGCCTACGGAACTCGGGTGCAGCTCTCCGTCTTTGAGTTCCGCCTAACGCCCGCCCGATACGCGGCGCTAGTCGGTGAGCTAGAGGCCATCATCGATGCCCAGCGGGATTGCGTCCACATCTACAACTTCGGGCGGCTGCTCTCAGCCTGCAAGACCGTGCTCGGCACACCGAGTAAACGCGAAGTCGGCGATGTCTGGATGCTCTAGGTAACCAGAACCTCAGTACCTCGATCCAGTCGCTGTACACGTCGTCGGAGGCCGTGAACAGGGGGCACGTCCAGGTACTCCGCCAGAACGAGTGCCAACCACAACTCAGGGGTACCGACTGCGTCCGAACCCGCTCGGGTCAGTGTCTCGGCAACGAGCATCATCCTGACGGAGAACCATTCGTCGACGGCTGAGAGCGCCCATCCGACCTCCTCCTCGATCACATTTGGGCGTCCCCACGTAACGGGCGGTCATGAAGCGTTCGATCGTCACAGCCGACCAGTCAAGAGCCAGAATCTCGGCGCCAAGCGGAGCAGTCCTCTCGAGGGCTCCCGACACGACGAGCATCCCCTTTACGTTGTTGAGTGGTCCCGGTGTGGCAGTGTCGGGGCTGGTTGCTCGCCGCGGCGGGTAGGGCTGTAGCCCCCTGTCACATTGATGGCCCGGGGGGTGTTGTCGCCCGCCGCGGTCGGGTGTCTTCGATCTCTGACAGGGACATGCCCTCGGGGCTGATCGTAAAGTGGTTGAGGCGCAGGCACCGGGAGCATCCGACCAGGAATGCCCCCGGACCCAAGGAGTCCCGCCATGCAAGAACCCGACTGCGTCGACATCGAGGTGTTCGTCGGCGTCGATGTCGCCAAAGGCGACCACTACGCCTGCGCTGTGACCTCAGCCGGCGCCGAGGTGCTGGCGCGGGGCGTGCGCAACGACGAGGCGGCGATCGGCCAACTGATCGACGACGCCGCTGTGCACGGCACGGTCGCTTTGGTGATCGACACGACCAGCTCGGCGGCGTCGCTGCTGTTGGAGACGGCCACGCGCCGGGAGGTTCCGGTGGCCTATGTGACGGGGCTGGCGATGCGCCGGGCTGCGGACCTCTACGCCGGGGCGGCCAAGACCGACCCCAAAGACGCCGCGGTGCTCGCCGACTACGCCCGGCGCAACGCCGACCGCCTGACCTGGACCGCTCCCAGCGATGAGCTGCTGGCGCGGCTGCGGATCCTCAACGGCAGAGACGCCGACCTCGCCGCCGACGCCACCAGGGCCGCCAACCGCCTCAGAGACGCCCTGCTGGCGGTGTCGCCCGCCCTGGAGCGGGCCCTCGGCGACAAGGTGGCCACCAGCGGCGGCGCACGCGACGCCCTGGCCCGCTGGGGCACCCCCACAGCGCTTCGAGCAGCGGGCAGGGCCCGGGTGCGGGCCCGCATCGCCAAACGCTCGCCCCGCACAGCCAGCCGGCTAACCGACGCGATCTGGGCCGCGCTCGACGCGCAGAGCATCATCGTCACCGCCGAGGCCGCCTGGGGCGCCACCATCTCAGAGCTCGCCGCCGACCTGGACCGGATCTGCGAGCGCCGCGACCAGCTCACCGGCCACATCGAGGAAGCGTTCATGGCGCACCCGCTGGGAAAAGTCCTCAACAGCCTGTGCGGGTTCGGCCCGCGGACCGGAGCCAGAACCCTCGCTGAGATCGGCGACCCCCACCGATTCGCCGACGGCAGCCGCCTCGCCTCCTACGCCGGGCTCGCCCCCGTCGACTGGCAGTCAGGGCGCAGCGCCACAGCGCGCAAACCCCGAGGCGGCAACCACCGACTCAAGAACGCCCTCTTCACCGCAGCCTTCGTCGCCGCCCAACACGACCCCGACGCACGCGCCTACTACCAGCGCAAACGCTCAGAAGGCAAACGCCACAACGCCGCCGTCATCTGCGTCGCCCGACGCCGCTGCAACATCATCCTCGCCATGCTCAAGACCCAAACCCCCTACCAGCCACCCCACCCCCAGAACCTGCCCCAAGCGGCTTGACAACAAGACAGGGACACCCCCCCGGCGTCATGGACGACGCTACGTGCCATCGCCGCGCAAGCGCTGTCAGATGGCCTCGAACTCAGCGCGGCCTATGGGCTCGGTCTTGCGGACGAACTCCGCCGGAGGAGGGGGCGCGAGTGCGCATCCCCCCTAATCTTGGAGGCATCGTCTAAGGGGAGATGCTGTGCCTGAGATGCGACGACAGTATGACCCGGAGTTCAGGGGCTGGTGCTGTGGGGATGGTCCTGGAGACTCGCAGACCGGTCGCTCAGGCGGCCCGCGAGCTGGGGATCGGCGCGGGCACGTCGGGCAACTGGATCCGCAAGGACCGCGCCGAGCGCGGCGTCAAGATCTTGACTCCCTCATGGTCGGGGACTTGTGCAGCTCTGCTGTCGAGGGCGCCCCTACCTGTTGGCGGTTGCGCCAGCAAGTGCATATGTGCCGCGAGCAACTGCGAGCATCCGAGTTAGGTGATGTGGTCGGCCCATTGTTGCATGAGGGGGCGGCGGCGGTGGATCATGTCGGATCTTGCGTAGGCGCCTTCGACGCCTGTTACGGCGTGGCCGAGTGCCATTTCTGCGAGGTCTCTTGGGATGGCTTGGTCTGAGCACCAGGATCGGAATGTGGCTCGCAGTCCGTGGGCGGTGGTGGCGATGTCGAGGTCTCGCAGGAGCTTGACGAAGGTGTTCTGTGACAGCGGCCGCCCCGTTGTCGGGCTCGTGAACACCAGTCCTGTGCCGTCGGTGAGGCCGCGTGCTTCGGTGAGCAGTTCCACGGCGCGGCCGCTGAGGGGCACCTTGAACTCGGTGCCGGTCTTGTAGCGGGTCGCTGGGATGGTCCACACTGCGGCGTTGAGGTCGAACTCGGCCCAGTGGGCGTGGCGGACTTCGCCTGGTCTGGTCGCGGTCAACACCACCAGTTCCAGGGCAAATTTGGTTGCGGTGGCTGCCTGTGAGGCCCGGGTCTTCGCTAGGGCGTCGGGGAGGTCGCTGTGGTGCAGCGCCCGGTGGTGGTTGGGGCGATGACGGTGCTTGGGCATGGCGGCGACCGCCGCGGCGGTGGGGTCGGTTTCGCGCAGCCCGCGGCCCATCGCCCATTTCATCGTGGTGGAGATCCGTAGTGCTGCTCTGCGGGCCAGCTCGGGGCGATCCCACACCCGGTCAAGCACCGCCACCACATCCGCGGCTGCCACATCCGCGACCGGCATCGCACCGATCGTCGCGCCGATGTGGTTCGCGAGAAGCGACCGCCACTGCTGTTCAGTGTTGCTGGTCGGTTTCCAGTTCCGGCGGTGCAGGTCGATCACAGCAGCCATGGCGTCGGCGAAGGTCACCGCGTGGCGTCGCCGCGGGTCACGGCCCTCCTCCACAGCCTGGCGATTGGCGAGCGCCCGCTCACGCGCCAGCGCCAGCGACACCGCCGGATAGGAGCCCAAACCGAGACTTACGCCACGCCCGCCGACACGCAGTCGCTGGGCCCAGGTCTTGGACCATCTGCCGTTCGCGGTGGGCTTCACCAGTAGGCTCAGCCCGTGGCCGCCTCTGCCGTCGCCGTAACGTCCGGGCCGGTTGATCGTGCGCACGAAGGCCGCTGTCAGTGTTCGAGGCCGCTGCAACGTTCGATTCCCTTCTCGGTCGGGTGGTAACAGGAGTGGGTTCGAGTGGCTTGATGCCCGCCGAGACTCGAACCGAACGGTCCGGGAGCTGCCATTTGCATACCTGTCCTGTTACCACTTATTGTCTGGCAACGCACGATACAGCGTGGCACACGCCGACACAAGCGGGCTGGCGTTTACCTACTATGAAGTACGCTTTGACCTCGGATTTGTGGCCCGATACGGCACCCCGTGGCACGGGCTGTCACAGTAGGGTGTGATTCCCTCTCCGGGCACCCTTGTCCGCGCGGGCATGGGACGGCCGGAGGCGGCAGGGGCGCCTTCTAGACTGGAACACATGTCCCGCGACCGGATCGAGCGTCGTCTGCGGGGAATCGGACGGCAGTTGAGCGCCCTTCGGGCTGATCTTCGCGTGTGCGAGGAGCAGCTGGTGCAGGTCAGCGACGAGACTGACGAGTACCGGCTGCGGGCGCTGGTGTCGGAGACTCCGATCGCTGAACGCGAGTACCGGGAGGCGCGGCGGCACGCCGAAAGGCTCCGGCACCACCGCGACGAGATCGCGGAGCGCATCGCCCGCCTGGAAGCCGACCAGGACGCCCTGCTGGATCGGTTCAGCGCGTCGTGAGCGCCCCCGACGCAGTTCGGGTGGTGGTGGCGGAGGACGAGGCCATCATCCGGCTCGACCTGGTCGAGACCCTGCGCGAGGAGGGCTTCGACGTCGTGGCCGACACGGGCCGGGGCGACGAGGCGGTCGAGCTGGTGGCCGAGCACCGTCCAGACGTGGCCATCCTCGACGTGAAGATGCCCGGTCTCGACGGGATCGAGGCCGCCCGCCGGATCGCGCCCCAGCGGGGGACGGCGGTCGTGATCCTCACCGCGTTCAGCCAGCGGGACCTGATCGAGCAGGCCCGCGAGGCTGGGGCGATGACCTACCTCGTGAAGCCGTACCGGCGCAACGCTCTAGTGCCCGCCGTCGAGTTGGCTCTGGCCCGGTACCGCGAGATGGAGGCGCTCGAAGGCCAGATCGGCGATCTGGAGGACCGGTTGGAAGTGCGCAAGCTCCTCGACCGGGCCAAGGGGCGGCTCATCGACGGCCACGACATGAGCGAGCAGGACGCCTACGTGTTCATCCAGCGCACCGCCATGTCGCAGCGCCGCACGATGCGAGAAGTCACCGGCGACGTGCTCGAGGGCCGCATCGCGCCGTGACCTCCCGGCGGCCGCATCACGCGATGATATTCCGGCCGCGGCCTCTCGACGGCCTCACGGCGCGGTGACTGCCCGGCGCCGGGCCCGGTTGCCGTAGATTCTCCGCCATGGCCAAGGTGATGCTGATCGACGGCAACTCGCTGGCCTATCGCGCCTTCTTCGCCCTGCCCACCGACATGGCCACCGCGTCGGGCCAGATCACCAATGCAGTGTTCGGCTTCACGTCGATGCTCATCAATCTGTGGCGCGACCATCAGCCCGACAAGGTCGTGGTCGCCTTCGACCGGCCCGAGCCGACCTTCAGGCACGCCGTGGTTCCCACCTACAAGGGAACCCGCGAGGCTGCCCCCGACATCCTGCGCCAGCAGATGGGCCTGGTGCGGGAAGTTCTTGAGGCCCTGGCTGTGCCCACCGTGGACGTGCCGGGCTACGAGGCCGACGACGTGATCGCCACCCTGGCCACTGAGGGCCGCGACGCCGACGATGACGTGATCGTCGTAACCGGCGACCGCGACGCCTACCAGCTGGTGGAAGACCCCTGGGTGAAGGTGCTCTACAACGTGCGGGGCGTGTCCGACTACAAGCTGTATGACGAGGCCGGCATCTTGGACCGCACCGGCGTGAGGCCCGCCGACTACGTGCAATATGCGGCCCTGCGGGGCGACCCCAGCGACAACCTGCCCGGAGTGCCCGGAGTGGGCGAGAAGACCGCGGCCAAGCTGATCAACGAAAGGGGAGGGCTGGACGGGATCTTCGACTCCCTGGACGACCTGACGCCCAAGCTCAGGGAGAACCTCGCGGCCACCGAGGAGCAGGTCCGCACCAACGCCGAGGTGATGCTGCTCGTGCGCGACGTGCCGCTGGACGCCGGGCTCGACGACCTCGCCCTCGGAGAGGTCGACGCCCAGGCGGTCCGCAAGCTGTTCGACTTCCTTGAGTTCCGCTCGCTGCACGCCCGCCTGGTCGAAGCCCGCAGCGACGCGCTCGGCGAGGACGCCAGCGGTGACGGCCCGGCAACGAGGGCGCTGGTACCCGAGTCTGTGGTGCTCGAGACCCCGGCCGAGGCGGTGGAAGCCCTCCGAGACGCTGGAGCGCAAGGGGCGGCGGGCGGGCCCCTGGCGCTAGCAGCCCCGGCCGAGGGGCTCGAGGGCGGTCTGGCGTGGGTGGTCGACGCGGCCGCTGGCCGGGTGGCCTTCGTGCCCGGCCACCTGCTGCACGACGGCGCCGTCTCGGCCGCGCTCGCCGGTCTCGTGGCCGGCCCCGCCGATGGAATCGACCGCGGCCCGGCCCGGCCGCTCGCTGCGCACGGCGCCAAGGCCCTGATGCGCCCGCTGCTGGACCGCGGCATCGAGATGCGCGACCCGCTGATCGACACCATGCTGGCCGCCTACCTCCTCGACCCGGCCGACGCCCGCTACGACCTGAGCGACCTGGCTGGCCGCTACGCCGGGATAGACCCGCCCTCCCACGCCCCACAGGAGGGGCGCCTGGACCTCGGCGGCGACGCCGTCGAGCCCCCCGAGCAGGCGGGATGGGCCGCGCTGGCCATCGACCGCCTGGTCCTGCCGCTGCGCGAGGCACTGGCCGCGCAGGGCCTGGACCGCCTCAACAACGAGGTGGAGGTGCCGCTGGTCAGGGTGCTGGCCAGCATGGAGCACATCGGGATCGGAGTGGACCGGTCGGTTCTGGAAGCGATCCGCGACGAGCTCGACACCGAAACCGAGGAACTGCGCCGCGAGGTGCTCGCCGACGCGGGGCGGGACATCAACGTCAACTCGCCCAAGCAAATTGCCGAGGTCCTCTTCGACGACCTCGGGCTCACCCCCACCAAGCGCACCAAGACCGGCTTCTCCACCGACGCACAGTCGCTGGAGAAGCTCCGTGGCGAGCATCCCATCGTGGACCACCTGCTCGGCTACCGCGAGGTGGAGAAGCTGCGCTCCACCTACGGCGTGGGCCTGCTCGCCGAGATCGGCTCCGACGAACGCATCCGGGCCACCTTCAACCAAACGGTGGCCCGCACCGGCCGGCTCAGCTCCGACGCGCCCAACCTGCACAACATCCCGGTGCGGTCAGAGCGGGGACGGGTGTTCCGCACCGCGTTCCTCGCTCCTGCTGGACGCAAGCTTCTGGTCGCCGACTACGACCAGATCGAACTTCGCTGCATAGCCCACCTGGCCGAGGATCCGGGCCTGATCGCCGCCTTCGAGGCAGGCGACGACATCCACACCGCCACCGCATCCCGGGTGTTCGGCATCGACCCGTCGCAGGTGGGGGTGGAGGAGCGATCCACGGCCAAGATGGTGTCGTACGGATTGGCCTACGGGATGGAAGCCTACGGCCTGGCCCAGCGCCTCAACATCCCGACCAGGGAGGCGACCGAGATCCTCGACGCCTACTTCGAGGCGTTCCCCGCAGTACGCGCCTACATGGACCGCACCGTGGCCGAGGCTCGCAGCAAGGGCTACACCGAGACCCTGTTCGGCCGGCGCAGGCAGATCCCGGAGCTGGCCAGCCCCAACGCGCGGCTGCGCCAAGCTGGGGAGCGCCAAGCCATGAACGCCGGGATTCAGGGACTGGCGGCCGACATCTTCAAAGTCGCGCTGGTGCGCCTCGACCGGGCTCTGGACGCGGGCGAGCTGGCGTCGCGCATCGTGCTGCAGGTCCACGACGAGATCATCGTGGAGGCGCCCGACGCCGAGGTGGAGCCGGCGTCGGAGCTGACCCGCGACGTCATGCGGGGCGCGTTCGAGCTGCGGGTGCCTCTGGAGGTTGACCTCAAGGTGGCCGTTACGTGGGCCGGGGCCAAGGGCTGAGCGGGTTGCGGCGACCGGCCGCGGGAACCACTGCCCGAGCCATCGCGGCGACCGGCCGGGGGAACAACTCGGGCACTGCGCCGGTAGCCTCGCTGGGTCCCATCCGCCTATCCATCCAGCCCGGAAAGACACCGTGACCGACACTGCCACCGCCATCCTCGAGCCAGCCCCGCCCGCCGATATGGGCACCTTCGCCGAGGACGGCACCTATATCCCGCGCCAGATCGTCGAGGACGACCTCGGCGACATCAGCCTCGACGACGCCTACGCCTCCACCATGGTGGTGGTCGAGGACGGCCAGATGGTGGAGGGAACGGTCGTCCGCATCGACAAAGAAGAGGTCCTGCTCGACATCGGCTACAAGTCCGAGGGCGTGATACCGGCCCGCGAGCTGAGCATCCGCCACGATGTCGATCCCGGCGACGTGGTCTCCATGGGCGAGGCGCTCGAGGCCCTGGTCATCACCCGGGAGGACAAGGAGGGCCGGCTGATCCTGTCCAAGAAGCGGGCCCAGTACGAGCGGGCCTGGGGGCGGATCGAGGAGCAGCGAGAGTCCAACACCGCGGTCAAGGGCATGGTGATCGAGGTAGTCAAGGGCGGTCTGATTGTGGACATCGGCCTGCGCGGTTTCCTGCCGGCATCGCTGGTGGAGTTGCGCCGGGTGCGCGACCTGCAGCCGTACGTGGGCACCGAGCTGGACGCCAAGATCATCGAGCTCGACAAGAACCGCAACAACGTGGTGCTGAGCCGCCGAGCGTGGCTGGAGGAGACCCAGCGCGAGCAGCGGGAAGAGTTTCTCGACAACCTGCGGCCGGGAGAGGTCCGCAGCGGCGTGGTGTCGTCGGTCGTCAACTTCGGCGCGTTCGTCGATCTCGGCGGCATGGACGGCCTAGTCCACGTGTCGGAACTGTCCTGGAAGCACGTCGACCACCCGAGCGCAGTGGTGTCGGCCGGCGACCGCATCGACGTGCAGGTGCTGGAGGTGGACCTGGACCGGGAGCGGATCAGCCTGTCGCTCAAGGCCACCCAGCAAGATCCCTGGCAGGAGTTCGCGGCCAGCCACCGGGTGGGGGAGCTGGTGTACGGGCGTATCACGAAGCTGGTGCCGTTCGGGTCGTTCGTGCAGGTGGGCGACGGCATCGAGGGCCTGGTGCACATCTCGGAGATGTCGGCGCACCACGTGGAGCTCCCCGAGCAGGTCGTCACCCCGGGCGAGGAGCTGTGGGTCAAGATCATCGACCTCGACCTGCAGCGCCGGCGCATCAGCCTGTCGATCAAGCAGGCCGCCGAGGGCGGGATTGTTGCCGCCGAATACCAGGAGCACTTCGGCGACCACGCCTACGACGAGGAAGGCAACTACATCGGCACCGCGGGTTCGGAGGGCCAGCAGGCCTGGGAGGATTACTTCTCCGACGACGCCAGCCCCGGCGATGCCGGCAACGCCGGCGACGAGGGCGAGCACGCCGATCCAGGCTCGGCCGGCGACGAGATCCAGCAAACGGCCGAAGAGCTCACCACCGAGACCTGACCTCTGCCCGAGATCGCACTGACAGGGGGGATCGGCGCCGGCAAGTCGACCGTGGGCGCCGGGCTGGTCGAGCGGGGCGCGATCCTGATCGACGCCGATGAGATCGTGCACGACCTCCAGCGGCCAGGCCAGCCGGTCTTCGAGGCCATCGTGGCGCGATGGGGACCGCTGGTGGTGGCGGCCGACGGCACCCTCGATCGGGCCGCGGTGGCCGCGGTTGTGTTCAACGACGCCGACGAGCTGGCAGCCCTCAACGCGATCGTCCATCCGGCGGTGGGCACCGAGATGGGCACGCGCAGGGCTGCGGCGGCCGAGCATGCGCCCGACGCGGTGGTGGTGCTCGACATCCCGCTGCTGGTCCGCCCCGATGGGGCGCCGATCGCGAAGCGCTACCGCGACCTGTCCAGCATCGTGGTGGTGGACGCCGACCCTGAGATTGCCGTGCAGCGCCTCGTGGCCCAGCGGGGCCTGTCCGAGGACGACGCTAGAGCCCGCATCGCCAACCAGGCCAGCCGCCAGTCACGCCTGGAGGTGGCCGACTTCCTGATCGACAACAACGGCACCCTCGACGAGCTGGAGCCCCAGATCGACGCCTGCTACCGCTGGGCGGCAGCCCTCGGCTGACTCGCCGCCGCGCCGGTACCATCGGCGGCAAGGGCCCGAGCGGCCCGTGAGCGAAGCGAACAAGAGCGGGAGAGAGATGCCGCCGGTGACCGTGCCCAGCGATCGGCGGGCCTTCGAGGTGGTGGCCCCGTTCGAGCCCGCCGGCGACCAGCCCAAGGCCATCAAGGACCTCGCCGCGGGCGTTGCCGCCGGGCACCGCTTCCAGACGCTGCTGGGAATCACCGGCTCGGGCAAGAGCGCCACCATCGCCTGGACCATCGAGCGGGCTCAGCGGCCCACGCTGGTGCTGGCCCCCAACAAGTCGCTGGCCGCCCAGCTGGCCAACGAGCTGCGCGAGCTGTTCCCCCACAACCGGGTGGAGTACTTCGTCAGCTACTACGACTACTACCAGCCCGAGGCGTACATGGCGGCCAGCGACACCTACATCGAGAAGGACTCATCGGTCAACGACGAGATCGACCGGCTGCGCCACTCGGCCACCTCGGCCCTGCTCACCCGGCGCGACACGATCGTGGTGGCCTCGGTGTCGGCCATCTACGGGCTCGGCTCGCCCGAGGAGTACGAGACCCAGCTCCTCGTGCTGCACGCCGGCGGGGAGTACGACCAGCGTTCCATCCTTCGCCGCCTGGTGGACATGCAGTACGAGCGCAACGACATGAACCTGGTGCGGGGCAAGTTCCGGGTGCGGGGCGACACCATCGAGATCCATCCCGCCTACGACGAGACCGCGGTGCGGGTGGAGCTCTTCGGCGACGAGGTGGAGCGCATCACGGTGGTCGATCCGCTCACCGGCGAGCGGCTGGAGACCCTGGAGGACCTGGTGGTGTTCCCGGCCACCCACTACGCCACCAGCGCGGAGCGGATGCAGGTCGCCGTCGGGCGCATCGAGAAGGAACTGGCCGAACGTCTGGCGCACTTCGAGGCCGAGGGCAAGCTGCTGGAGGCCCAGCGCCTGCAGATGCGCACCAGCTACGACCTCGAGATGATGGCCGAGCTCGGCTACTGCAACGGTATCGAGAACTACTCGGCGCCCATCGACGGCCGGGGCCCGGGCGAGTCGCCTTACACGCTGATCGACTACTTCCCCGCGGACTTCTTGATGGTGATCGACGAGTCGCACGTGGCCGTGCCCCAGCTGCATGGCCAGTACGAGGGCGACCGCAGTCGCAAGGAGACCCTTATCGAGCACGGCTTCCGGCTGCCGTCGGCAGCCGACAACCGGCCGCTGCGCTTCGACGAGGTGATGAGCCGGCTCAACCAGGTGATCTTCATGTCGGCCACGCCCAGCGCCTACGAGTTGAGCGTGTCGGACCAGGTCGTGGAGCAGATCGTGCGGCCCACCGGGCTGGTGGATCCCGAGGTGGTGGTCAAGCCGACCAAGGGCCAGATCGACGACCTGCTGGAGGAGATCGCGGTGACCACCGGCCGCGACCAGCGGGTGCTGGTGACCACCCTCACCAAGAAGATGGCCGAGGACCTGGCCGAGTACCTGCTGGAGCGGGGCCTGCGGGTGCGGTACCTGCACAGCGAAGTCGACACCATCCAGCGCATCGAGATCCTGCGCGACCTGCGGCTGGGGGAGTTCGACGTGCTGGTGGGGATCAACCTGCTGCGGGAGGGCCTGGATCTGCCTGAGGTGTCTCTGGTGGCGATCCTCGACGCCGACAAGGAGGGCTTCCTGCGCAGCGAGACGTCGCTGATCCAGACCATGGGGCGGGCGGCTCGCAACGTCGACGGCCAGGTGATCATGTACGCCGACGCGGTGACCGACTCGATGCGGCGGGCCATATCGGAGACGATGCGCCGCCGGGGCCTGCAGCAGGCCCACAACGACCTCCACGGCATCGACCCGACCACCATCCGCAAGGCGGTAACCAACATCCTGGCCATGATCCGGCCGGAGCGCGGCGGGGCGCCAGTGCCGGACGGCGACGTGGGCGGCGAGGCGGGCGGGGGACTGGCCGCGGCCCGCCGCCGCCGGGAGGGCCCGGATCTGGGCGAACTGCCCGACGCCGAGCTGGAGCGCCTGATCCGCACCCTCGACGAGGAGATGCGCGGCGCCGCCGCCGACCTGCGCTTCGAGTACGCGGCCCGGCTGCGCGACGAGATCAAGGACCTACGCCGAGAGCTGGCCGAGATCCGCGGCTGAAGTGGGTCGTTAGGTCAGAATTATGAGCTATGATTGCGCTCGTGGCTGAATCGACCAGCGGCTACCGGGCTGCGGTGGTCCGCTCCGATCACTGATCGCCCGTCACCCTGACCGCCCTGCCGGGAGTCTTCTCGCAGGCCGAGCGCCTCAGCCGAATCGGGCCGACCGCTCTCCGGCCGCGTCGAAGAGCCGGGCGTCGAAGGCGCTGGTTTCAGCGTGACTTGCCAGTCGGCATGAACCGGTCCCAGGCCCACATTGAGATGGTGCTCCAAACGGTCGCCCCCACGAGGACCAGGGGCACGACGAAGAGTTCGTCCAAGTTCCAGATCAACGAGATCCCGCCCCCGACGAGCAGTACTGCCAGTACCGACCGACCCAGCCGGCGCGCTGGCTTGCTGGCCTCAGCGTATGCGACCTTGACGCACCGGGATCCGTAGACCAGCACTGCCAAAGACAGCAGGCCGATCAGAACGGCCAGGTCCCACCTCACGAGCGAGTCTCACCCCTGCCACTGCTGTGACGGGGGACTCGCGATCCTCGTCTACAGCCGATGCAGTCGAACCGGTTGTCAACGCTTCGCCCAGAAGGCGGAGCCGCTCGGCCGTAACGGCCGGTGAACATGCCAGGACGTAGCCGCGGTCAGAGTCGCCTGCGATCGCTCCTAGCAGGGGGGAGGCGAGTGATTGGAGCATGTCTTGTATCTCAGGCTCGGCCGCGACGTTTGCACCCTCGTCGCGATAGAGCCTGCCGTGGAGGTCGCGAGCGGTCCTCGGGCCAAGGTATTCCGCCTCTTCTCCAATGGCATCTAATAGCCACTTGGCAAGCTCCATGCGCCGTCCGGCCTCTTCTGACCTCTTCTTGATGTGGGCAAGGTCCGCGCTACCGCCGCGGCCGGAGTCGGCGGACTGACCTGGAGACCGTCGAGCGGCGGCTCGACGACTACAAGCTCCAAGAATGCGCTCCCAGCATCGGTGCGGTAGAGGAGTCTCCTGTCCTTGCAGCCCATGAGTGCTGCCGACTGAAGCCAGCCCCTTCGGTTGTCGACTTGTGTACTGGTCTCCCACCCGACCTGGTACTGCTCACAGGCCCAACGGTGCAAGTCTGCCGTCGTCACAGGTTGCTCAAGGCCCTTCAGCATCTCACCAATGAACTGGACCTCATGGTGAAGTCTCACGATGAGCGGCGTCGGGTCGCGGTCCAACAACCAAGCCTTCATGAACTCAGGCAGAACCAGAACACCTGAATCGGTGAGCAGGAATCCGATCTTGCGGAGGAAACTGACTCGGTGAGCCGCAGCACCATTCGTCAGACCGAATCGAGCGGCCATGCGGATCATGAGTTCTTTCTCAGTCGGAGGGGCTTCTCGGACGCACTCGGCCGTCCATGTGAGCGACTCGAGGTAGCCGTCATATCCGCCGGGCATCGGGAGCACGCCCTTGGACCGCTGCTCCCACGGCACACGAGCCGGATGCGTCGAATGATCATCTACCACGGTCCTCAACCGTAGCAAGGCGATCAGTTCGTCTCGGTCTTGTTGCGCAGGCCGTTGGCGGTGGCGAGGCGCACGATGCCGCGTGGGTCGCTGGTCACCATAAGATCGCGCCAGGCGGCGGTGCCGACCGCGACTGCGGCGTCATCCATATCGGACGTTCCGGCTCGGGCGCAGGTGGTGCACCCTCGATGAGGAGATGCGCGAGGCCGCCGCCGACCGGCGCTTCGAGTGTGCCGCTCGCCTTCGGGACGAGATCAAGGACCTCCGCCGAGAAGCTGGTGGAGATACGCAATTGACCCGCGGCGCCGCCCAGTGGCTACGGACCGAGAGCGGTAATCGGCACCACCGTCACGCCTTCGGGGTGCTCGTAGCCGTAGCCCCCCGCAGTGACCACGACCAACCGAGCGGGCTCGCCTGTCCGGCTCGCGTCAACTCGCTTATGCAAGCGCCTGAGAGAGCGAACAGCCTTCTGGATAGCCGCCGCGCCTCCTAGCTTGACCTCGACGGCGATCCAACGTCCATCGGCGCGCCTTACGATGGCATCCACTTCCAAGCCGTCGCTGTCGCGATAGTGCGAGATCTCGCAGTCAGCAGCCTGGCCGTACACCCGCAGGTCGCGCACGACCAGAGACTCGAACAGCAGTCCCGCGTACTTGAGGTCGGAGGTGACTGCGTCGGGCGTGGACGCCAGGGCGGCGACGGCGAGCGACGGGTCTGTGAAGTGGCGCTTGGGTGCGTTGCGCAGCGCCGACCGCGAAGTGATGTGAGGCCTCCAAGCCGGGAGGTCCTCCACCACGAAGACGCGGGCGAGAGCTGCCATGTACGACGACACCGTCTTGCGGTCGATCCCGGGATCGTCGCCCGCGGTGTCGGCCGCGAGAGTGGCGAAGCTTGCTTCGCTAGCGATGTTGCGGGCCACGGACTCCAGCAGCCGGCGCACGCCAGCCGGATTGCGAGCTACACCGTCCACTCGGGACACGTCGGTGCGGCTGATCTCGTCCAGATAGCCCCTCAGCAGGCGGAGCGCGGCAGATGGTTCGGCTCCGCTGCTGACCAGGGCCGGCCATCCGCCCCGGCAGGCCATGGCCATGATCTCGCCCAGGTGACGGCGCGAGTCGCGGGCCGAGCGCCGGCCCGGCTCGAACAGCCCGGCCAGAGACACGCTGCCGTCGGACTCGCCCGACTCGAACAGGCTCATCGGGCGCATGCGGACTCTCAGCACCCTTCCCGCTCCGGAGTGCCGGGTGATGTCGTCCGGCGGATCTGCGGATCCCGTCAGGATGAACTGGCCAGACTGCCCGCGGTCGTCGCAGGCGCGTCGCATCGGGTTCCATATGTCGGGCGCCAGCTGCCACTCGTCGATCAAGAGCGGGGGAGGCGCGTCCAGCAGCACCGCCGGATCGAGGTTTGCCGCGAGCTGAGCCTGCATCGAGGCGTCAATCAGCACCTCGTCGGCCGCGAACCGGCGACCCGTCCATGTCTTGCCGCAAGCCCTTGGCCCCTCGATCAGCACAGCCGGGGAGGCCCGCAACGCTTCGCTCATCTCGGCGTCCACCACTCGCGGCAGGTACCCCTTCGGGGCTGACCCGCCGATCGCATGGCTTGCCGCCTCAGGCGGGCGATTCCAGCGCATCGCACCAGTCTAGGATAAATACCCTGTAAATGGGGTAGCTATACCCCCATTTATAGGCCTTCTGCCTACCGAATGTCCAAGTGTCAGATTGTCGCGGTCTCGATGTGCAGACCAATGGCACTGGCGAGATGCTGTATGTCGTCCGCATCACTGGTGATGACTACATCGCCGCGGACTCCGCCGCCCACCGCTACCGAGGCCTCGACCACATCGGAAGTCTTGGCCAGAACTCAGGCAGCGCCGGCAGAGCGGGCTTTCGGCTCGTCGAGTGCCTCGACCTGGCATCCGGCGAGCAGCCTCGACAGCATTGGCTGCGGGCCACCCCTCCACGCCTGCGCCAGCACTCCGGCGGGGACGACCGGGGCTATGCCGCTCTCCAAGGCCTGGTGGTGAAGCGCCTGCATCCGCTGACTGCCGCTGTCGGCCGCAAGCAGGGCACCCGCGTCGTAGGTCACACCGTTCACGGTCGATCCCGCGTCGCGACGCCGGCCCGCTTCAACACCGAGTCCGCCCAGGCGACGTCCTCCGCGGTCGGTGGGCCGACCTCGGCCTCCCACTCGGCCATGGCTGCCAGGCAGCCCTCGATGAGGAGCGCTCGCTCGGCAGCTGCGTTCAACCACGCCGACAGGCTCAACCCCTTCTTCTCCGCGGCGAGCGCGGCTTCCCTGGCCACCATCTCGTCGAGAGCCACCGACAACTTCTTCACGGCCACACGTCCCATAGTAATACCGCATTCCTACCAGCGCCGGCCCCGACAACGTCAGGAGCCCGCAGGTGTGTTCGATCCGATGACGATTGTACCATGATACAGATTGATAAGGCTTAACAATGCTTGACAGATGTCACACCCCTATGGCATGATGTGATCATGATGCTGACGGCGGCGCAACAGGTGCGGGACGGTCTGGCGGAGTTGATCCGCTTGGTCAAATGCGGGGGCGCTTCAACGATGGATGCGCGGCGGGTGCTGTCGGAGTCGAAGGCGTTCGCGGCGCAGGTGGCGGTGTTGCAGGCTGACGCGGCCGCGCTGGTCGCGGCTGGTGAGCGTCACGGCGACGGCGGTGCTGGGGTGCTGGCCCAGGCGGTGGGGCTGTCCAGGCGGGATGCTGCCGGGCAGGTCAAGGCGGTCGAGCAGTTGCAGTCGATGCCTGACGTGCGCGATGCGGTGACAGACGGGGAGATCTCCTTGGCCAATGCCAAGACGCTCGCTCAGGCTTCGGAGAAGATCAGTGCCGCTCAGGTCGAGCGGGACGGCGACTTGTTGGAGAAGGCTGCCTCGCTGTCTCCAGAGCAGTTCTCCCGGGAAGCGGGCCGATGGGTTGTGCGGCGCCAAGACGATGGCGGTGAGGGCGAGTACCGGCGGCAGCGGACCCGACGACGGCTGAACATCTGGAACGGCGACAACGGCATGGTTCATCTCCGCGGCGACCTCGACCCGGTGGCGGGCGCCAAGATGCGCACGCGGCTGCTCAAGGAGGCCGAGCGGCTGCGGCGATGCGATGTTGGCAATCCCGGCGGCGAGCAGCGCACCCTTCCTCAGCGGCTTGTCGACGCCCTCGAAACACTGACGGCGCCCAGCGGCTCGGCCGACAGCCACGGAAGCAGGCCTTCGGCTGACATCACTATCGTTCAGCACCTGAGCCCCGAGGGCGATAGATCCTTCGCCGAGATCGCCGACGGCGGTGTGATCCCCCAGAGCATGCTCGAGGAGCAGTTCTGCAACGCCAGGATCGTGGGAGTCGTGTTCAGCAGCAAGGGCCTGCCTCTGTGGCGGGGACCCGCGCTGCCGCGGCCCACCAAAGCCCAGATGGACGCTCTAATCGCCCGTTACGGCGGATGCGGAGGCTGCGGCGAGCACTCCGCCATGTGCCAGGCCCATCACATCCGGCCGAGGTCTCAGGGCGGTCCCACCGACATCGACAACTTGATACCGCTGTGCTGGGGATGCCACGACAAGGTCCACTCCTACGACTGGCAAGTGGTACCCAGCGGCAACCTGCACACCCTCGCGCCCCCAGAGCGCATCCGCTACGGCCCGGCCCACGCGCCCGACCCTCCGCCCATTCACGGGCCACCCCACCCACAAGGGCCGGGCAGCTCATCCGACCGACGGCAGGCGCCCATCCGAACGGCCCAGCCCCTGGCGAGTCCCTGTGAGCAGACTGACGCACATTCGACGTCGTACGCGAATGACCGGCTCTTCGCGGTCGCATAGCGCCATCATGATGTGGAGGGACGCCGCTGAGAGGATTGACGCCGGAATCGCGACGATGCTGGTGTGCGTCACGGACGGGAGTGTCACCACCGCAGAGGCGCTCAAGGCAGCCAAGCAGGCGGCAGCCGATATGGCGGAGATGGTCGCCCTCGTCGACATCGAACGGACTCCCACGGAGGAACTCCGCGAGATCATGAGGACGTGCGAAGCGTTCTCGGCCAAGTTGACGGAGTTTGAGGAGAGAGCGGAAGCCATCCTCGCCGCGATCGAGCATCAAGGCGAGGATGACGCTGCGGTGGCATGATCACGGGCGTGACTGGCTCTGATTCGGCCGATTCGCATACTGCTCGAACTGGGGCGTCGGTGGCGGCGGTCAGCGATATAGGGCCTCGGCGGGTGAACGAGGACCGGGCGATGGCGGCCCTCGCCCCGGACGACGGGAGTTGGGTGATCGCGGTGGCCGACGGGCTGGGCGGGCACACCCGCGGCGACGAGGCCGCGCAGGCGGCGGTAGGGGGGCTGCCCCGGCGGATCGCCAGCCCGGACGAGATGGCCGTGGCCTTCGGGGAGGCCAATGAGCGGGTACTCGCCCTGACAGGCCCGGAGGGGTGGCAGCGGCGCCTGCCCCTGTTCATGTTCCCGATGAGCACCCTGACCGTGGCCGCCTGGACGCCCGAGGGTGGCCTCTTGATCGGCTGGATGGGCGACACCCTGCCCTTCGTGGCCACGGCCAGCCCGGACGGGTTCGGCGGATACTGCTGCGGGCGCCCCCACCGCAGTCCCGACGGCAGCATTGACATCTGCCTGGGAATGCCGCCCATGCACGGAGGTGAAGGCGCCGGGCTGGTCGAGGTGGAGATAGTCGGGGAGTCCGGAGCTGGATCGCGGCCCGACGCCGTGATTCTGGCCAGCGACGGCGCTTGGGAGCCCTTCGTGTACGCGCACGGCGCTGAATGGTTGTCGGACGACTCGGTGAGCGGCGGCATCGGCGCGGCGTGTGGAGCCAGCGCCGATACGGCCCAAGACGTGGCCGATCACGCCCTGACCGAGGCCGTCCGTCTAGGCCTCAACGACAACGCCACCATCGCCGTCGCACTCTGGCACTGACCGGCCCCATGGCCGGATTACGAACACCTGTTCGCCGCATGAGGAGGCCCAGCGGGTAGAGTCTGAACGTGGCTGAGCGGCTGGTGATCTCGGGGGCGCGCGAGCACAACCTCCGGGACGTTCACCTGGATCTGCCCCGCGACCGGCTCATCGTGATCACCGGGCTCTCGGGCTCCGGCAAGAGCTCGCTGGCCTTCGACACCATCTACGCCGAGGGCCAGCGCCGCTACGTGGAGTCGCTGTCGGCCTACGCCCGGCAGTTCCTGGGCCAGATGGACAAGCCCGACGTCGATTTCATCGAGGGCCTGTCCCCGGCCATCTCCATCGACCAGAAGAGCGCGTCGCGCAACCCCCGCTCCACCGTCGGCACCGTCACCGAGGTCTACGACTACCTGCGGCTGCTGTACGCCCGCATCGGCGTGCCTCACGACCCCGAGACCGGCGAGCGCCTCAGCCGCCAGACACCCCAGCAGATCGTCGACCGCATCCTGGAGATGGAGCCCGGCACCCGCTTCCAGGTGCTGGCCCCGGTGGTGCGGGGCCGCAAGGGCACCTACGACACCCTGCTGACCGACCTGGCCGGACAGGGATACGCCAGGGCCATCGTCGACGGCGAGATGGTGGAGTTGGCCGACATGGCCGGCGCCACCGGTCTCTCCGGCGGGGCCGACGGCCTGGAACTGGCCCGTTACGAGATGCATGACATCGCGGTGGTGGTGGACCGGCTGGTGCTGCGCGACGGCGTCGAGCGCCGGCTGACCGACTCGGTGGAGACCGCGCTGCGCCTGGCCGGGGGCATCGCCGAGATCGAGATCGTGGCCCGGCCCCGCTCCGACCACCATGACGACCGCGGCGACGCCGTGGAAGAGCCCCGGCGGATCGTTTTCAGCCAGCATCTGGCCCGGCCATCCGACGGCAAGTCCTTCGAGGAGCTGGCCCCCCGCAACTTCTCGTTCAACTCTCCCTACGGGGCCTGCACCCACTGTGACGGCCTGGGCACCGTGTTCGAGGTCGACCCCCAGCTGGTCGTACCCGACCCCGACGCCACCCTCGCCGGCGGCGCGATCACCCCGTGGGCCGAGAACCGGTCCCGCTACTACCCGCGGCTGCTGCAGGCCGTGTGCGAGGAGCACGGTATCTCCCGCGACGTGCCGTGGCGGTCGCTCAGCCCCCGCCAGCAGGACCTGCTGCTGTACGCCAAGGGAGTCAAGGGCCGGGTGCAAGTCCGCTACCAGAACCGCTTCGGGCGCCGCCGGGTCTACCAGGCCCGCTTCGAGGGGATCGTCCCGCACCTGATGCGCCGCCACGACGAGACCGACAGCGACGCCTCCCGGGAGAACATCGAGGGCTACATGCGCCAGGTGCCGTGCCCCGACTGCGGCGGCGCCCGGCTCAACCCTCTGGCGCTGGCCGTCACCGTCGACGGCCGCAACATCCACGAGCTGTGCGCCATGTCGATCGCGGACGCGGTCAAGACCCTGGCCGAGTTGCGCCTCGACGACCGCGACACCATGATCGCCGAGCAGATCCTCAAGGAGATCCGCTCCCGGCTCGGCTTCCTGCTCGACGTGGGCCTCGACTACCTCAACCTGTCGCGCAGCGCGGCCACCCTCGCCGGCGGCGAGGCCCAGCGCATACGCCTGGCCAGCCAGGTCGGCTCGGGCCTGGTCGGGGTGCTGTACGTGCTCGACGAGCCGTCCATCGGGTTGCACCAGCGCGACAACCGGCGCCTGATCGAGACGCTTGTGCGCATGCGCGACCTGGGTAACACCGTCATGGTGGTCGAGCACGACGAGGAGACCATCCGGATCGCCGACCATGTGGTCGACATCGGGCCGGGCGCGGGTGAGCACGGCGGGACCATCGTGCACTCCGGGTCGCTGCAGGGCCTGCTGGAGGCGCACGAGTCGATCACCGGCCAGTACCTGTCGGGCCGGCGCCGCATCGAGGTGCCGCAAATGCGCCGGCTCGGCGACGGCACCCGCCTGGTCGTGAGGGGCGCCCGGGAGAACAACCTGGCCGACATCGACGTGGCCTTCCCGCTGCAGCGCTTCGTGTGCGTCACCGGGGTGTCGGGGTCGGGCAAGTCGTCGCTGGTCAGTGAGATCCTGCACCGGGCGCTGATGCAGCACATCTACCGGTCCAAGGCCCCGCCCGGGCGCCATACCCGCATCGACGGCGCCGGCCACCTCGACAAGGTGATCGCCATCGACCAGTCACCCATCGGCCGCACCCCCCGGTCCAACCCGGCCACCTACACCGGGGTGTTCAACCACGTCCGCAAGCTGTTCGCCAACACCGCCGAGTCCCGGGTCCGCGGCTACATGCCGGGGCGGTTCTCGTTCAACGTCAAGGGCGGGCGCTGCGAGGCCTGCCGGGGCGACGGCACCATCCGCATCGAGATGCACTTCCTGCCCGACGTGTACGTGCCCTGCGAGTTGTGCAAGGGCAAGCGCTACAACCGCGACACCCTGGAGGTGACCTTCAAGGGCCACAACATCGCCGAGGTGCTCGACATGCCGTGCGCCGACGCGCAGGAGTTCTTCGCCAACCAGCCGGCCATCGCCCGCCACATGGGCACCCTGACCGACGTCGGGCTCGGTTACGTTCGCCTCGGCCAGCCCGCCCCCACCCTGTCAGGCGGGGAGGCCCAGCGGGTGAAGCTTTCGAGCGAGCTGGCCAAGCGCTCCACCGGCCACACCATGTACATCCTCGACGAGCCCACCACCGGGCTGCACTTCGAGGATGTGCGCAAGCTGCTGGGCGTGCTGGGCCGGCTGGTGGACCAGGGCAACACCGTGGTGGTGATCGAGCACAACCTGGACGTGGTCAAGACAGCCGACTGGATCATCGACCTCGGGCCCGAGGGCGGCTCCGGCGGGGGCCGGATCGTGGCCGAGGGCACCCCCGAGCAAGTGGCCGAGGTCCCCGAGAGTCACACCGGCCGCTATCTCCGCCCGATGCTGTGCTGACCCTCCGCCGCAAAATGCGTCATTTTCTAGGATATTCCCAGAAAAGCACGACGATTCTTTTCCGGGAGCAGGGTTTGGGCGGGGCGCTGTGCTGACTCGGCCGGCGGCGGGGTCGATCCCCGACGCGCCCGGGTCGTACCAGTTCCTCGACGTCGGCGGCAGGGTCATCTACGTCGGCAAGGCCAAGAGCCTGCGGTCGCGCCTGAACAACTACTTCGGCTCGCACCTGCCGCTGCGCACCCGCCAGATGATGGACGCGGCCGCCTCGCTGGAGTGGATCCAGGTGGCCAACGAGGTCGAGGCCCTGATGCTCGAGTTCTCGCTGATCCAGCGCCACCGGCCCCGGTTCAACGTGCGCTACACCGACGACAAGTCGTACCCGTTCCTGTGCGTGACCATGCTCGACGAATGGCCCCGGGCCATGGTGATGCGGGGCCGGCGCCGCAAGGGCAACCGCTATTTCGGCCCCTACGGCCACGCCTACGCGATCCGCGAGACCCTCGACCTGCTGCTGCGCACATTCCCGATCCGCACATGCACCGACGGCAAGTTCCGCCGCTATGCACAGCTGGGCAAGCCCTGCCTGCTCTATCACATCGAGAAGTGCTCGGGGCCGTGCGTGGGCGACGTGTCCGCCGACGACTACGCCGGGATGGTGACCGAGCTGCTGGAGTTCCTGGAGGGAGACACCGACCCGGTGATCGACCGGCTCAGCGCCGAGATGGCCGACGCGGCCAACGAGCTGGAGTACGAGCGGGCCGCCCGGCTGCGGGACCGGCTCGACTCAGTACGCAAGGCGGTCGAGACCCAGCAGATGGTCGGCTCCCGCAACGAGGACTTTGACGTGATCGGCTTGGTGGAGGACACTCTGGAGGCGGCCGTTCAGGTGTTCTTCGTGCGCCGGGGCCGGGTGATGGGGCGGCGGGGCTTCATAATCGACAAGGCCGAGGAGCTGGATCGGGCCGAGCTGGTGAGCCGAGCGCTGGAGCGCCTCTACTTCGACGACAACCCGCTGGGCTGGCCCAAGCTGGTGCTGGTGCCCGATCCGCCCGCCGAGACCGGCCTCTACACCGAGTGGCTGACGGAGATGCGCGGCTCCCGGGTCCACATCAGGGTGCCGCAACGCGGCCCGAAGCGGGCCCTGCAAGCCACCGTGACCCGCAACGCCGAGGAGTCGTTCGCCCGGCACCGGCTCAAGCGCAGCACCGACCACAACAGCCGAGCCCGGGCCCTCAACGAGCTCCAGAAGCATCTACAGCTGGCCGAGGCCCCGCTGCGCATCGAGTGCTACGACATGAGCCACCTGTCGGGGCAGGACTACGTGGGGTCGATGGTGGTGCTGGAGGACGGCCTGCCCAAGAAGGCCGACTACCGGCGCTTCCGGCTGCGCTCGGTGCCCGGCAACGACGACTTCGCAGCCATGCACGAGGTGCTGACCAGGCGCCTCAGCGGTTACCTGGAGCAGCGGGCCCGCCCCGTGACGGAGCGCGACGGCCGCTTCTCGTACCCGCCGCAGTTGCTGCTGGTGGACGGCGGCAAGGGACAGCTTGGGGTGGCCGTGCGGGTGCTCGAGGAGTTGGGCCTTACCGAAGAGATCCCGGCCGCGGCGCTGGCCAAGCAGTTCGAGGAGGTGTTCGTGCCCGGCCGGGCCGAGCCGGTGCGGATCCCGCGCCAGTCCGAGGCCCTGTACATGCTGCAGCGCATCCGCGACGAGAGCCACCGCTTCGCGATCGCATATCACCGCACGCTGCGGGGCAGGCGCATGACCGGATCGGCCCTCGACGGCATCGCCGGCCTCGGCCCGGTCCGCAAGGTCCGCCTCACCAAGGAGCTCGGAGGGGTCAGAGCGGTGCAGCGGGCCGAGCTGCACGAGCTGAAGGCCCTGGGCTGGCTGCCCGACAAGGTGGCCGAGAACATCCACGCCGCCCTGCACGGCGGGGCCCGGCGATGACCGCAGCCGAGGCCTCGACCGGCGACTGGGAGCAGCACGCCGCGTGGTGGCAGCGGGAGTTCACCGACGGCGCCGACCCCGAGTATGTCGAGCAGATGTTGCCCATCGTGATCAGCTGCCTGGCCCCGGTGGCGCCACTGCGGCTGATGGTCGACGTCGGCTGCGGCGAGGGCCAGGTGTCCAGGACCGTGCGGGCGCACACCGGGGCGACGGTGGTGGGCATCGACCCGGCGGAGGCCCAGATCAGAACCGCTCAGACCCGGGGCGGGGCGGTGTGCGTTCGGGCGCCGAGTCACGCATTGCCCCTGGCGTCGGCGGTGGCCGACGCCGTGGTCGTGTGCCTGGTGCTAGAGCATGTCGACGCCCTGGACGAGTCGCTCGCCGAGATCGCCCGGGTGCTGCGCCCCGGTGGTCGGCTCGTGCTGCTGCTCAACCATCCGCTGATCCAGATACCGGGCAGCGTCCTGGTGGTTGACCACATGGTCGAGCCGCCCGAGACCTACTGGCGCACGGGCCCCTACCTCCCCGAGACGTCGGTGCGCGAACAGGTCGCCCCCGGAGAGTTCGTGCGTTTCGTCCACCGGCCCGTCAGCCGCTACCTGCGGGCGCTCGTGGGGGCGGGCCTCAGCATCGTGCACGCCGAAGAGCCGGCCCCGCCGCCCGGCTTCGTGGCCAAGGCCCCCGAGAACGAGCACGAGATCGTGTCGGCCATGCCCCGGCTCCTGGTGCTGGTGGCCGAGCGGGCCGGTGTGGGAGCGGGCGAGCCGAGCGCCCGGCTGGGGTTCACTACCATGGACGGCGCGTGAGTTCCTTCGTTGTCATCGCGGGGATGTCTGGAGCGGGCCGCAGCCACGCCGCCAACAACCTCGAGGACCTTGGCTGGTTCGTGATGGACAACCTGCCGCCGTCGCTGATCCCGAAGGTGGCCGAGTTGGCCGGGCCGCCGGGCACCGGCATCGACCGGTTGGCGCTGGTGGTGGGCACCGGCCGGTACCACGACGAGATCGTGGGCATGATCGACGATCTGAGGGCCGGGATACCGGGTCTGCGGATCCTGTTCCTCGACGCGGCCACCGATGTGCTGGTCCGCCGGTACGAGTCCACCCGGCGCCGCCACCCGTTCTCGGAGGCGACCGCTCTAGCCGACGCGATCGAGGCCGAGAGGGCCGCGCTGGAGCCGGTGCGGGCCACCGCGGATGTGGTCGTCGACACCACCGAGCTCAACGTCCATCAGCTGCGCGACCGCATGGCGGAGCTGTTCGACGCCGGGGAGGACCAGACCATGCGGGCCTCGGTGGTGTCGTTCGGCTACACGCACGGCATCCCCCTCGACGTCGACATGGTGATCGACTGCCGGTTCCTGCCCAATCCCCACTATGTGGACGAGCTGCGGCCTCTCAGCGGGCTCGACGCCGCGGTGGCCGATTTCGTGATGTCCCAGCCGGTGACCGCGGAGTTCCTGGACCGCCTGGAGTCGCTGCTGGCCCTGCTGGTGCCCCAGTACGTGGCCGAGGGCAAGTCGTACCTAACGGTGGCCTTCGGCTGCACCGGCGGCCGCCACCGCTCGGTGGCGGTGACCGAGCACTTCGCCAAGGTATTGGCCGCCATGGGCCACGAGCCCGCGGTGGTGCACCGCGACATCGACAAGTAGGCGCTAGATCCGGCAAATCCCTGCGGTTTGCGGGAACCATTTCCCACAACCACAGGGATTTCACTCGGTGCCTGCTGCGCCCCGGCCTCTGGCCCCGGACATCCCCCCGGTCGGCGCCCGGCTCGGCCTAGCCTCTGGCCCATGAGCATTCGGGTAGGAATCAACGGCTTCGGCCGCATCGGACGGAACTTCTACCGGGCCGCCCGGGTCCAGGGAGCGGGCCTCGACGTGGTGGCCGTCAACGATCTCGGGTCGGTCGGCACCATGGCCCATCTGCTGAGCTGCGACTCGGTCCACGGCCGCCTCGGCGCCGACGTGTCAGTCGACGGCCACGTGCTGCGGGTGGGCGAGGACGCCATCAAGGTCCTGTCGGTGCGCAACCCCGAGGACCTCCCCTGGGGCGACCTCGGAGTGGATGTGGTGGTGGAGTCAACCGGCATCTTCACGAAGCGCGACGCCGCAGCCCGCCACCTCGACGGCGGCGCGCCCCGGGTGCTGGTCTCCGCGCCGTGCTCGGGGGCCGACGCCACGTTCGTGGTCGGCGTCAACGACGACGAGTTCAACCCGGCGGCCCACACGGTGGTGTCGAACGCCTCGTGCACCACCAACTGCTTCGTGCCGATGGTGAAGGTCCTCGACGAGGCCTTCGGCGTGGAGAAGGGCCTGATGACGACCGTGCACGCCTACACCGGCGACCAGTCGCTGGTGGACGGCCCCCACTCCGACCTGCGCCGGGCCAGGGGAGCGGCCATCAACATCGTGCCCACCTCCACCGGGGCGGCCCGGGCCACCGGACTGGTGCTGCAAGCCATGCAGGGCCGCCTCGACGGGATCTCCCTGCGGGTGCCCATCCCCGACGGATCGATCACCGACTTCACCGCCAAGCTGGCCGTCGAGGCGAAAGTCGCCGAGGTGAACGAGGCCTTCGCCAAGGCCGCGGCCGGCGGCCCGCTGGCCGGCGTGCTCGACTACAGCGAGGCGCCGCTGGTATCGGCCGACATCATCGGCTCGCCCGCCTCGTGCGTGTTCGACTCCGGGCTGACCATGGCCATGGGCGACCTGGTGAAGGTGAACGGCTGGTACGACAACGAATGGGGTTACTCGAACCGGCTGGTGGACATGGCCATCGTCGTCGGCGGCGCCAACCGCTGAGCGCCGGCCGCGCCCACCGGTTGTGCTACCCGTTCCCCGCCTGGAGGATCTCGGCCCGCTGGAGGGCCGCTCCGTGCTGGTGCGGGTCGACTTCAATGTGCCGCTCGCCGGCGGCGGTGGAGCCGCCGTCTCGGAGATCGCCGACGACCTGCGCATCCGGGCCGCGGTGCCCACGCTGCGCTGGCTGCAGCAGCAGGGGGCCGCGGTCACGGCCTGCACCCACCTGGGACGCCCCCAGGGCCGCCGCCCCGATCCCCGCTACTCGGTCGAGCCGGTGCGCCGCCGGCTGGCGGAACTGGCGCCTGGGGTGGAGCTGCTGGAGAACCTGCGTTTCGAGGCGGGCGAGACCGCCAACGATCCGGCCTTCGGCGACCGCCTCATCGAGGGCCATCAGGCCTACGTGAACGACGCTTTCGGGGCGTCGCACCGGACCCACGCCTCGATTGTCGGCCCGCCCCAGCGGCTGCCGTCTGCGGCGGGCAGGCTGCTGGCCCGCGAGGTGGAGGTGCTGGGCGGACTGAGGGAATCGCCCCGGCGGCCGTTCGTGGCCGTGCTGGGCGGAGCCAAGGTGTCGGACAAGCTCGGCGTGATCGACGCGCTATTGGAGCTGGTCGACTCCCTGGTGATCGGCGGGGCCATGTGCTTTACGTTCCTGGCGGCCCGGGGACATGGCGTTGGCGCCTCGCTGTGCGAGGCCTCGATGGTGGACCGCTGCCGGGAACTGCTCGACGGCGCAACCCCGATCCATCTGCCCTACGACCTCACCGCGCTCGGTCCCGGCGGTGTGCCCGGCGACCCCGGCGCGGGCGGGGAGGTGCGCCAGATCGGAGCGAACGTCCCTGACGGCTGGATGGGCGTCGACATCGGCCCCGGGAGCGCGGCCGCCTTCGGCGATGTGATCCACGAGGCGGGAACCGTGCTGTGGAACGGCCCGATGGGGGTGTTCGAGGATCCCCGCTTCGGCGGAGGCACCGGCGCGGTGGCCGCGGCCATGGCCGAGACCCGGGCCTTCACCGTGGTCGGCGGGGGCGACAGCGCGGCCGCGGCCCGTCGCTTCGGCGTGGACCGCGACATGGACCATGTCTCAACCGGCGGGGGAGCGTCGCTGGAGCTGATAGAGAAGGGCGACCTGCCGGGGCTGGCGGCGCTGAGAGGAGCATCCAATGCGGGGTAGACGCAAGTCGGCGGGCCGCGAACCGGCGGCCGGAGGACGCCGGGCGGCGGGCCGCGTGCCGCTGATCAGCGGCAACTGGAAGATGAACCACAACCACTTCGAGGCGATCCAGACGATCCAGAAGCTGGCCTACGCGCTCAACCGCGACGACTACGGGCATGTGGATGTGTCGGTGCACCCGCCGTTCACCGACCTGCGTTCGGTGCAGACGGTGCTGCAGGCCGACGACATCCCGATCGCTTTGGGCGCCCAGGACTGCCACCCCGAGGACAAGGGCGCCTACACCGGCGAGGTGTCGACCGCCATGCTGGCCAAGCTGGACGTGGCCTTCGTGATCGTGGGCCACAGCGAGCGCCGGGGATTGCTCGGCGAGACCGACGAACTGGTCAACGCCAAGGCCCGAGCGGTGCTGCGCCACAACATGGTGCCCATCGTGTGCGTGGGCGAGACCGTCGAGCAGCGCCGGGCCGGGCACGCCCACGACGTTGTGGCCGGCCAGGTGGCCGGCAGCCTCGACGGGCTCGACGCCGAGGTGGTCGGCAAGCTGGTGGTGGCCTATGAGCCGGTCTGGGCCATCGGCACCGGCGAGACGGCCACACCCGCCGACGCCCAGGACATGTGCAACCACGTGCGGTCGCTGGTGGCGGACCGGTGGGGGAGCGCGGCGGCGGCGTCGCTGCGAATCCAGTACGGCGGGTCGGTGAAACCGTCCAACGCCCCCGACCTCATGGAGCAGCCCGACATCGACGGCGCCCTGGTGGGCGGAGCCAGCCTCGACGCGGCCGACTTCGCCCGGATAGTCAACTATCGCCTGTACACGGCCTGAGCGGGCACCGGCGCCGCGGCGAGGTGGCGGGGCGCTGGTAGCCTCGGCACCGTGATCTGGTTCATCGCTCCGATGCATGTGCTCTCCGCGCTGACACTGGTGTTCCTGGTGCTGCTGCACAGCGGCAAGGGCGGGGGACTGTCTGACATGTTCGGCGGCGGGCTCGGTGCCCAGGCGGCCGGATCCACGGTGGTGGAGCGCAACCTGGACCGCATCACCGTCGTCGCCGCGCTGGTCTTCGCCTTCGCGTCGGTCTCCTACTCTCTCGTCGCTTAGAGCGAGCGCGAATAGGTAGCAAGCGCGTCTCGGTGCGGCGTTGTGTTTCCCGCTCTTGTTCGCTGCGCTCACGGGCCGCTCGGGCCACGGCCTCGCTGTCGAGATCGTATCGCCGACCACGAATCGCGGCCTATCCGCTCAGCCTCTTAGGGGCAGCACCGCCATCGCGGCTGAGGCTGGCAGGGCCCGCCGAGAGCCGCCAGCGACCTGTCAGGCGACGGTGAAGACGGCGACCTGCGCCATGTGATTGGGCTCGCTGCCGTCGGCTCCCTCGTACACCTGGCGCAGCATCACCTCCAGGCCGTCGATGACGCCGTCCGCTGCGTAGCGCTCGAAGCGATCCTTGAAGCCGTTGGTTTCGAAGATCGAGAAGTTGACGCCGATCGCGCAGCGGGCTCCGGGGCGGCCTGCCCGGAGGAGCTCAGCGATGCCGTCGGGCCCGACATGACCGTGCGTGAAGGTGCCGGCGCTGACGATCCCCGCGTAGGTGTCGCTGGCGATGTCGATGGGGCCGGTGAGGTCAGCCTCGATGAGGTGTCGGTAGACGGGGCTGCCGTCGGCGGCGGTCTTGCTGCGGGCCTTGGCCAGCATCTGCGATGAGAGGTCGAGGCCGTCAACCACGGCGATGCCGCGACGTCGAAGCTGCTCGCCCACGAGCCCGGTGCCGCAGCCCACGTCGAGCACCGGCCCCGAGCCCGAGAAGCCCTTGCAGAGGAGCTCGGCCGCATTCCGGTCGTACACATACCGCCTGGGGACGGTGAACTCGGACTCGTAGGTGTCGGCCCATTTCGCGTACAAGGCCCGATTGTCGTCCGGGCTCTCAACCGAGTACGCCTCCTTAAGCCCGATCGGCTTGTTGCTCTGGTCGGACACGAGCTCATCGGTCATGCGGCTTGAAGCTACCTCCCAGCCCACCGTGGTCCGCCGAGCCGCCTCCCGGGACACCCGTCACCGCCAGTCCAGCCGGGCGGTCCGCTTGGCTTGACGAGCGCAGTCGGGGCAACCCGCGTTGTAGAAGAGGGTGACGTCCATCCGAGGTCTCCTCACGCAGGGATCTCGATCCCGGGAATGCCGACGGGCGTTCGCGGCGGGGCGCACGACGAACTCGACAGGCGCTATGGGGCTGCGGCCGCGTGAGCGTCGGTCGAGACTGCGTAGTGCTGCTGGGCTTCCTCGCTCGTGACGCCGAGAATCTCGCCGATACGCCCCCAGGACACACCGTTGCTGCGCGCGGCTGCGACCGCTTCAAGGAGCTGCGGGCGAGTCACTGCGGGCTGTTGCCCACTGGCGCCGGTCGCAGCCGCGGCGAACTCGAGGTAGAACTCCGCGGCGGGGATCCCTTCGGCCTGCGCCCAGTCAAACTGCTCGCACCAGTCCGCCACCGCGTCCCAGTCGCCGCTCGCCTCTGCGCTGTCGATGAGCTCTCGAAGAGTATCGGGCATGCGGCTCACCTCAGATACTTAACTCTTGCGGGCATCGCATGGATGATCGTAGTGCGCTCGGCCCGACTCACGGCTCCGACCTCCAGCAAGCGACCGCTGCGGTCGGGCCCAACGAGCATTGACACATCGTCCACCGGCTCCATCCGGATTGCGTTTCGGAACGCGTGGAGGATGTCGTCATCGGCGATCCCATGTCGCCGCGCACTGCGAGTGATGCATACATCCATAGATGCTGGGCACCCGCCGCACAGTCTCAGAGAACGCCCGCAGCCTGGGGCGCCAAGTCCTCCGAGTTCGAATGGCGGTTAGGCGGGCTGCGAGGGCCGGAGGCGGCTCTCCCACTCGGCGAGCTGGCGCCTCACTCTGTCGACGTCCTCGCGGCTGACCGGCCGCGAGATCGAGACGTTGGCGTCGTCGGTTCTGACCTTGAAGTCGAAGCGACCGGCGCTGGCGAAGACCGGGTCGCTGCCGTTGTTTCTCATGGTGCCTCCTTGGGTGGTCTCGGAGTTATGCGCCCGTGCTGTTGCTCGTAGCGGTCGATGTTGGCCGATATGGCCTGAACGATCCGGAACATGGCGCTGGTCGGGATCTTCATGCGCGCCACCACCAGCACGTCGTGGGCGTCGTCGTCGCGGGTGGGCGAGCGATGAGAGGTGAAGTCGATCGTGAACTCATGAGGGGTGTTCCATACGAGCGCGCCGTTGGCATAGGTGCCGCCCGCGGGCACCGAATCATTGAACGTGACATTCATGACTACATCATCTGATGCCATAGCCTTCAATATACCACACTACTCATTGAATGCACAACATCCATTGTCGATGATTGAACAGTGCCGACAGGCTAGCCCGCTGCAAGCGCGGCTCGGCTGGCCTGGTCGGACGCCCGGGTCGGTAGCGGTGCTCGCCCGACATCGAAGCGGCACCTGGCGCAGCAGAATCTCGACTCGCAGGGTCATCCCCGATCCAGCGGGCGAGACCGCAACGGTGGAATAGTGGACGGTAGGCCACGGTTCGCAGCGGAGAACACACGGGAGGCAGCGACTCGATGGCTCTGACGACGCCCACAACTAGGGACCAGGCCGTCACCCGCCAGAAGTGGCTCACCGCTGCGACCATTGGCTGGAACAGTGTCGAGGGCGTGATCGCCATCGCCGCGGGCATCGCCGCGGGGTCGGTGAGCCTGATCGGTTTCGGGTTGGATTCCGGCATCGAGGTGTCGGCCGCGCTGATCCTGGCCTGGCGGCTGGCCCAGGAGCGCCGCACCGGCTGCAAGCAGGAAGCCGACCGGCTGGCTCAGCGCCTCATCGCGGTGAGCTTCGCCGTTCTAGCCGTCTACGTCGGAGTGGAGTCGGCGCGCGACCTCGCGCTGACCGACCGGCCCGAGGAGTCGCTGGTCGGCATCGTGTTGGCCGCCCTGTCGCTGGCTGTCATGCCGCTGCTGGCCCGAGCAAAGCGGCGCCTCGCACCGCTGATCGGATCGCGGGCCGTGGAGGCCGAGGCCGCCCAGACCGTGCTTTGCGCGCTGATGTCGGGCGGGCTGCTCATCGGGCTGGGCGCCAACGCCGCTCTGGGCTGGTGGTGGGCCGACCCGCTGGCCGGGCTGTTCATTGCCTCGCTGGCCGCCTACGAGACGGTGTCGGTGTGGCGGGCCGACTCCCTGGCCGACACCTGCTGCGGCTGAGTCCGGCCCGTGGTGGCGCGCACGCCCCCCGGTAACATCAGACGCCCACGTCGGAGTGGCGGAATTGGCAGACGCGCTAGCTTGAGGGGCTAGTGCCCTCCGGGGCGTGGGGGTTCAAGTCCCCCCTCCGACACCACACATCATGACTCAGGTCAGAGCGGCTGGGCTCGCTCGTCAGGCGTGCTCGTCGAGTCTCGCGATGATACCCCGGAGGGTTGGAGGCCGAGCGGATAGGCCGCGATTCACGTACGAATCAGCAGGGCGTTGAGTGAGGCCGTGGCCCGAGCGGCCCGTGAGCGCAAGCGAACAAGAGCGGGAACCACAACGCTGCGGCGCGAGGCGGTGGCACCTATCCGCGTGGCCCCTTAGAGTCGGAGGCGAGAAGTTCCAAAGGGAGGGACTATGCAGCGCTTCGTCATCGAACGGGACATACCTGACATCGGCTCTGCCGAGCGCGAGCAGCTGCGGGCCGCAGCCGGACAATCCAACGCCGTGCTGCAGGCGATGCAGTCCGAGGGAAAGCCCATCCAGTGGGAGCACAGCTACGTGGCCGGCGACAAGACCTTCTGCATCTATGTCTCCGACGGCCCGGAGCTGATCGACGAGCACGCCGAGCGCAGCGGGTTTCCGGCGACAGTGGTCACCGAGATCGGCAAGATCATCGATCCAACGACCGAGAAGGGTTAACTGCGACCGCATAATCCGGAAGGCCGATTCGGTCGGTGTACCCGCCCACAGTTCTGCACCTGTGAGGACCCTCTGACACCATAGAGACGACATGGCGGAGCGGGCGACAGCTGCAACCACGGGCCAGCATCCCTCGGACTCGTCGCCGACTCGCTGCGATCTGCTCCTCAGCGGCGGCGCGGTCATCACGATGGACGATGAGCGCCGGGTCCTCGAACCGGGGGCGGTGGCCATAACCGGGGACCGGATCAGCGCGGTCGGATCTCCCACAGAGCTAGCCCACCTCGAAGCGGCCAGGACGATCGACTGCAAGGGGTCCGCAGTGATCCCGGGGTTCGTCTCGGCCCACGACCACCTGTTCCAGAACGCGGCCCGGGGTTTGGGCGAGGGAGTGGACTTCCGGGTGTGGCTGCCGGACTTCATGTTCCCCCTGGCCCTCAACATGACCCGCGATGAGGCGGTCGCGGCGGTCACCATGACCATCGTCGAGCAGGTGCGCACCGGCACCACCGCGGTGCTGGACCATCACTACGCGGGAACCGACGTCGAGACCACCCTGGCGGTGGCCGAAGCGGTCGAGCGGGTGGGAATGCGGGGCGCCATCGGCAGGGGATTGGGCCGCGAGCAGCCCTACCCGGAGTCCGAGCAGCTCGACATGATGGCGGCAGCCATCGACGCCCGGCCCGCGGGCAGCAAGGTCGAAGTCTGGCCCGCCCCCGGCGACATCATCTACAACGACCAGGACTTTGTGGGCGCCTCGGTTCAACTGGCCCGCGACAAGGGCGTCGGCTGGCACACCCACTGCTCCCAGTACAAGACCGACCCCGACGTGTATCTGGCCGAGCACGGCATCCGGCCGGTGCTGTGGCTGCACCAGGCGGGGCTGCTCGGACCCGACGGGCATTTCGCCCACATGATCTTCCTCGACGACGAGGAGATCGAGAGGGCGGGGGAGAGCAGCACTGCCATCTCCTACTGCCCCGTCTCCCACGGCGTCTTCGGCCTCGGAACCATGCGCCTGGCCGAGCTGCGCGCCGCGGGCGCGATCATCGGCCTGGGCTACGACGGCGCCGTGGCCGGATTCCGCAACGACATGTTCGAGCAGATGAAGATGGCCGTGATGATCCAGCGGCTCCAGGCCATGGACCCCACCCTGTCGGGCCCGGCCGAAGCCCTGGAGCTGGCCACCCGCGAGGGCGCCCGCTTCATGGGGATCGACGCGGGGATACTGGCGCCTGGCAAGCTCGCCGACATCGCCGTGGTCAGCATTCAGGGCGCCCACATGGTCCCGCGCCCCGCCCCCGTCGCCGCGGTGGCGTACTCGGCCCGCAGCTCCGACGTGCAGATGACGATCGTCGGCGGTGAGGTCGTCTACGAGAACGGGGCGTGCACGAGGGTCGACGAGAGCGAGGTAACGGCCGAGGCCGCGGCGAGCGCCGAGCGCCTCATCAACCGTCTGGATCTAGACCTGAGCATCCTGCGCCGAGCTTGAGACCGGCGCGCTGTCAGCCCGGTTCTGGGCTCCGCCGCCGCGGCCCGGCGAAAGAAACGGCCGCCCGCGGACAGGACAATGGGAATGAGCGCCAATCCGCCGGCCCCGCCGACCGAGACCGACCGGGAGTGGTTCCGCTCCCTCTTCCACGAGAACTACCGCCCCATGCTCGCCTACGCACGCCGGCGGGTGGATCCGGCCACCGCGGACGACGTCGTGGCCGAAACCATGCTGGTGGCCTGGAGGCGCCGGGACGCGGCCCCCTCGGGGCACGAGCGGCCGTGGCTCTACGGCATCGCCCGCAACGTGATCCGCAACTCGGCTCGATCGGCCCGCCGCCAGCAGGCCTTCCACGAGACGCTTCGCGGCCTGGCCAAGGGGAAGCCCTACGACCCGCAGCCTGTCGACGAGCAGGCCGAGGTGATGCGATCGGCCCTGTACGGGCTGTCCGAGGACGACCGGGAGATCCTCATGCTGGTCACCTGGGAGGAGCTGTCCTACGCCGACATCGGACGGGTGCTCGACATCTCCGCCAACGCGGTGGGCATAAGGGTTCACCGGGCTCGCAAACGCCTGGCGGAGCAGGTGAAGGAGTTTCTCGGAACAGATCTCACAGAGAATGGAAACAACAACCAATGACAGGAATCACACCGTAATTTCCAAACACTAAGGGGGCAAAATGATCTGTGAAATTACAGGACTGGGCGAGGGAGTGCTCAACGAGCTTCGCCAGGCCAACCCCGTGGACGCCGAAGAACTTCCCTCATCCCGGAGTCCCAAGCCCGCAGCAAAGCTCGAGGAGATCCTCGACAAGCTCGGCCTGACGTCCGAGGCGGGCAACATCCGAACGGATTGAGACAGCCCGGCCGGATCCAGACGTCGCCTGATCGCGGCGTCCCCGCGAACTGAGCGTTCTCAGAGGCCGAAGCCGTTGGCCGCGACCGGGGTGGTCATGGCCATATCGGGCGGGCCGGCCATCAGCTCCATCAGCGCGGGCATGGCCGCCTGCATCGCCTCGTTGTCGCCGTGGCGCTGGGCGGCCTCCATGCTCGACATGATGGCGAAGAACCAGTACGTGCCGCCCTCGCCGCGGTGGTAGGAGTACGACTCCACCCCGTCCACCGACTCGCTGGCGGCGACAATGGCCCGCAGCGCCGCGTCCATCTCCTCGCCCTTGCCCTCCTTGCACGAGAACTTCGCGAACACTGAAACCTTCGACATATCCATCTTCCCTGGAGTGGTGAGCCCCTTGCGGCGGCGCGGCACCGTCTTGAGGCACCGCTTCGAGACGCTACCGGGTCGCACGGTTAGAGTCGTTCGCCGGCACTCGGCCGCTGGCAACGGAGCGATCCATCAGCGAGGCGAGACGGTGAGAGGAGCCGGGGTGGGACAGAAGCAGCGCTCGCAGATAGAGATGACCGACGAGGAGGTGACCCGGCTCCTGGAGCAGTCCCGCACCTGCACCATGGCCACGGTCAGCCCCGCCGGGATGCCCCATCTGGTGGCCATGTGGTACGCCTGGCTCGATGGCCGGGTGTGGCTGGAGTCCAAGGCCAAGGCGCAGAAGATCGTCAACCTGCGCCGCGACGACCGGCTCTCGGTGATGGTCGAGGCCGGCAACACCTACGAGACCCTGCGAGGCGTGACCCTGGAGGGTCGCGGCCTGATCGTGGAAGACCCCGACGAGATCTGGCCGGTCGGGGTCAGCGTGTGGGAGCGCTACCAGGGCGCCTACTCCGAGGAGTTCAAGCCGTTCGTGGAGGCCATGCTGCACAAGCGGGTGGCGGTGCGCCTGGAGGTGGAGCGCATCCGCAGCTGGGACCACCGCAAGCTGGGCCTAGGGCCGACCGAGGTCGGCGGCACGACCGGCCCGCACGTCGACGGACCCGGCCTGCCGGGACCGGGCTGAGGCTCGGCCGCACTTCTGTCGGCACTCCACCACAGAGGTGAAAGGGTGACAGGTAGTTCGGATCGCACGGTTCGCTGAGCGCCCCGGCTGAGCACCGCGGCAGGTCGCGCACTAGGAACACTGGCATGGAACTCTCAGACGCAATCGACTGGGCAGCCGAGCGCCGGCTCGGGGTGCTCATCACCATCCGCGCCGACGGCCGGCCCCAGTCCTCCGACATCGTGTACTACGTCGACAGCGGCACCTTCTCGATCTCGATAACCGCAGACCGGGCCAAGACCGCCAACCTGCGGCGCGATCCCAGGGCTGTGCTGCACGTCTCGGACGAGAAGGCGTGGTCGTACGTTTCCCTCGACGGCACCGTCGAGTTGACGCCCGCCACGACGAGCCCCGACGACGCCACCAGCGACGCCCTCGTCGACTACTTCGAGCGGGTGGCCGGCTCACCGCACCCCGACTGGGACGAGTACCGCCAGGCCATGATCGACGAACGCCGACTAATGGCGCACTTCACCCCGACCAGCGCCACCGGCTTCCTGCACGGCTAGACGGCGGCCATCAACGCCACCTGTTGAGCTCGGCGGCCCCTGGCGGGGCGGTCGCGGGTCAGCGCGCCGCCAGCACCGCCCCGTCCACCGGCAGGCAAGCGCCGCTGACGTACCGCGACTCGTCGGAGGCGAAGAAGAGGCGTCGAACGCCCCGGAGTCGTGGTTGGCCGCGCCGAGGATGACGGTGCACAGCGAACCGGGCTCGAGCGGCCGGCCCGCGACTGCGGCGCCCTCGCCGGCGTAGTAGGCCACCGTCATCACCGGGGTGTCGTAGCGCAGGGGCCAACGGGACGCTGGGGGAGCGGTACTGCCGGGTGCTGGCCGCGCTGGGAGCCACCGTAGTGGCCGCGGCCCGCAGGCTGGACCGGCTGGAGGCATTGGCCGGCGAGGTCGCTGGGGTCGTGCCGGTGGGCTGCGACGTGACCGACGACTCGCAGCTCCAGCGCCTGGTCGAGGTGGCGGCCGAGCACGGTGGCCCCGACATCGTGGTCAACAACGCGGGGACCAGCGACGCGGTGGTCCGGGCCCACGAGCAGGACCCGGCTCAGTTCAGGCGGGTGCTGGAGGTCAACCTGACCTCGGCGTTCGTGCTGTCGGCGGCCGCAGCCCGCAAGATGATCAGCCACGGCCGGGGCGGCAGCATCGTCAACGTGGCCTCGATGCTGGGGATCGTGGCCTCCGGCGGCAACCACCAGGCCGGCTACGTGGCCTCGAAGACCGGTCTGATCGGGCTCACCCGCGAGCTGGCCAAGCAGTGGGCCTCCGCCGGGATCAGGGTCAACGCCATCGGCCCCGGCTACTTCCGCAGCGGGCTGACCGAGGAGATGTTCGCCCCCGAGGACGCACCCGGCCTGCGCCACATCCAGCGCAACACCCTCATGCGCCGGGCCGGCGAGGTCGACGAGTTCGACGGCGCCCTGCTGCTGCTGGTCTCAGGCGCCGGCAGCTACATCACCGGCCAGACCATCGTCATCGACGGCGGCTGGACCGCCCGCTAGGCCGCGCCGGCACCAGGGCGAAATTGACGTAGTTGTCCCCAATATATGTGGCTAACTACGTCAATTTGGACGAGAGCACACCGGTCGCTAGACCGCGCCGGCGCGGCGGTAGGCGTCGAGCACCAGGCCGTGGAAGTGGTGCACGCCGTGCTCGGACAGGCCGGAGCCGTAGGGGTCGCACACGATGCGGCCCTGGGTGAACGCCGGGGTGCGCATGCCCCGCTGCACGCTCTCCACGATGGCTATGTCCTCGGGTTGAAGCACCTCGTCGATGTAGCGGATCGACTCCTCGTCGGCCTCGGACAGCTCGGCCATCTCCAGGTAGAAGTCGATGGTCTCAAGCGTGCGCTCCGGCCCGGCCGGCACCATCTGCATGACGCTGAAGTTGCCCCGGCCGGGGTAGCGCATCAGGCAGGTGTTGGGCCACAGCCACCAGATTGCGAGGTCCTTGACGCTTGATCCTTCGACGTCGTAGGCCGAGTTGGCCGAGTAGCCGGCCCGGGCCATGTGGCTGGAGTAGATGCCGTGGGTGGCCACCCGGTAGGTGTCCATCTCCACCAGCGTCACGAAGTCGGGGTGGGCGACGTGGCAGTGGTAGCACTCCAGGAAGTTGTCGATCACGTTCTTCCAGTTGGAGGCGATGTCGTAGCGGATGCGCCGCACGTGGGTGAGGTCCTCCACGTCGGGAGCCCAGCGGGCGATCTCCTCGCCGAGGCCCCCGGACTGCTCGGAGAGGGGAGCGGCGCCGGGGTCGAGGTTGACATAGACGAAGCCGCCGAACTCGGTGGCCTGCACCTCGCTGAGGCAGATGCTCGACGGGTCGAATCCGGCCACCTCCGCGGTGCGCCTGGCCCGGGACAGCCGGCCGGTCAGCTCGTAGGTCCAGCCGTGGTACCCGCACACGATGCTGTCGGTGCGGCCCGATCCCGACAGCAACTCGTGGGCCCGGTGCTGGCAGACGTTGTAGAAGGCCCGCAGCTCGCCGTCGTGGCCCCGCACCAGAGCAACCGGCATGCCGGCGACCTCCAGGGCCATGTAGGAGCCGGGGGAGCGCAGCGACTCCACGTGGCACACCCACTGCCAGGTCCGGGCGAAGACCTCGCGCTGCTCGATCTCGTGCCAGCGGAGTTCGGTGTAGGCGTCGGCGTGCAGCGACATCGACCTGGTCGGATCGGGGTCGTATCCCGCCGCGATCGACGCCTCGGGGGCTGTGTCGCCGTTGGAGGACGCGTCGAGGTCCGATACGCGGGTGTCGGCGTCTGTCACGGGGCCCAATCTAGGCCGATGTCGTTAGCGTGTCGTCTCAAGCTGCCCCCAGCCCCGAGACATGAGTTGAAGAGTCCCATGACGTCCACTCTCCGAAGGCTTCGGTTGGCAGCTCTGGCCCTGACGCTGCTTGCGGCTGCCTGCGGGGGATCTGATCCCAGCGATGACACTCCTGCCAGTTCCTCGGACCCCGCGGCGCCGCCGACCCACGAACTACTGGCGGAGAGCGACAGCCACGAAACCGCCGGGATGGACGACACTGCCGGCGAGGTCGAAGGTGGAGACAACGGCCATCACGGCGACAGCGGCCACGGCGGCGTACAAGAGGTCGCCGAGGGCGCACTGGTCCCCACCATCGAAATCGACATTGCCGAGGACCCGCTGGAGGGATGGAACCTCCGGATCCACACCACCAACTTCCGGATTGTGCCCGAGAACGTGTCCACCACCCACGTCGACGGCGAGGGCCACATGCACCTCTACATCGACGGCGTCAAGATCAGCCGCATCTACGGCGAATGGCACCACATCGGTGTGCTCGAACCCGGCGAGCACGATGTGCGAGTCGAGCTGTCCTCCAACAATCACTCGACGCTGGTCGTTGACGGTGACCCTGTCGACGCCACCGCCACCATCGTCGCGAGCGAGGCAGGCGAGCATGAAGGTGACCATGAACTCATGCAACCGGCGGTGGAGCCGTACCCGTCTGTGAGCGTGGAGCTGGTGGACGACCCCGCCGGCGGCTGGAGCCTCCGCGCCAGACCCGCCAACTTCCGCTTGGCGCCCGAGCACGCATCGGGCGAGCACGTCGACGGCGAGGGCCACATGTACCTCTACATCAACGGCTTGGGGGCGGGGCGGCTCTATGAGATCTGGAATCAGATGCCGCCGCTGCCAGCGGGAACGCACGAGATCAGCGTCGGCTTGTCGACCAACGACTACCGCGCCGTGGTAATCGATGGGTGGCCTGTGGCTGCCACCACGACGTTGGAGGTGTCCGAGGACGAGGCGACCATGCAAGCCGGCGACGGCGACGAGACGGGCGCCACGGACTCCGGCGGCGGCCATCACGGGTCGACGGACGCGCCCACTCAGTACGACGCAGACCTCTCCGACGCGGCCCAGACCATCACGGTGGAGGTTGTAGGGGGCGAACCCGTGGGCGGCAACCAGCGCGTCGAGGTCGATCTGGGCTCGGTGGTGGCGATGATGGTCACCTCCGATACCGCCGAGGAAGTGCACGTCCACGGCTACGACATCCTGCGAGCGGTCTCCGACGGCCACCCGGCCCACTTCGCGTTCACCGCCGAGATCCCCGGCGTGTTCGAGGTGGAGTTCGAGGGCTCGGGCCGCCTGCTGCTGCAACTTGAGATCTCCTGACTAACCGTCGGGCACACCTCAGCTAGCGTCGGGGCCATGTTTGATCTGCTCATCAGCGGCGGCGAGGTGATCGACGGCCGGGGCGAGACCCGGCGGCGGGCCGACGTCGGGATAGCCGGGGACCGGATCTCAGCCATCGGGAACTTGGTGAACGATGGGGCCGGGGCGGCGGCCACCATCGACGCCACCGGCCTGGCGGTGACCCCGGGGTTCATCGATGTGCATACCCACCTCGACGCCCAGGTGTTCTGGGATCCGAACCTGTCGCCTTCGCCGCTTCACGGCGTGACCACCGTCATCGGCGGCAACTGCGGCTTCACCATCGCCCCCCTCGGCGACGACCCGGCCCACGGCGACTACCTGATGCGGATGCTGGCCCGGGTCGAGGGCATACCCCTGGAGGCGCTCCAGCGGGGCGTGCCCTGGAGCTGGCAGACCACAGCCGAGTACTTCGACGCCATCGACGGCAACGTGGCTGTCAACGCAGGCTTCAAGGTGGGCCACTCCGCGCTGCGCCGGGTGGTGATGGGCGACAACAGCGTGCGCCGGGCCTGCACCGAACCCGAGCTGGACGCCATGAAGGCGCTGCTGCGCGACGGCCTGGAGGCTGGGGCGCTCGGGTTCTCGTCGTCGTGGTCGCGCACCCACAACGACCCGATGGGCAACATGGTGCCCAGCCGCTATGCCGAGCGCGACGAGTTGGTGGCGCTGTGCTCGGTGCTGGCCGACTTCGACGGCACGTCAGTGGAGTTCATCCCCGCGCTGGGGCCGTTCGAGGACTGGGCTCTGGAACTCATGTCCGACATGTCGGCCGCGGCCCGCAGCCCGCTCAACTGGAACGTGATGACGGTCACGGCCCGGTCGATGGAGATGAACCGGGCCAAGCTTGCCGCCGGGGACCACGCCGCGGCCCGGGGCGGCAAGGTGGTGGCCCTGACCGTTCCGCAGATGCTGTCGCTGCACCTGAACTTCAACAGCGGGTTCGTGCTCGACGCCCTGCCCGGCTGGGAGGAGGTGATGCTGCTGCCCAAGGAGGACAAGCGCCGCGTCCTGGCCGACCCGGCGGAGCGGCAGCGCCTCAACGAACTGGCCCAGGGCGACCATCCGCTGCGGGCGCTGGCCCACTGGGCGCGCAAGGTGGTGTTCCACTCGCCGGCGCCGGAGAACGAGGGCTGCGCGGGCCGCACCGTCGGCGAGATCGCAGAGCAGCGGGGCCAGGAGCCTTGGGACACGCTTTGCGACATGGCCCTGGCCGACGACTTGGAGACGTCGTTCGGGAACCCGGCCACCTCCGAGCCCACCGCCGACTGGGAGGCCCGGGTCGAGATCTGGCGCGATCCTCGGGCGGTGATCGGAGCCTCCGATGCCGGCGCCCACCTCGACCTGTTCCTCACCGCCAACTACGCCACCACCATGCTGAACGAGGCCGTCGTCAAGCGGGGCCTGATCCCGCTGGAGGAGGCCGTGCACCTGCTAACCGAGGTGCAGGCCGGCCTGTACGGCCTGGTCGACAGGGGTGTACTGGCCGAGGGTGCCTTTGCCGATGTTGTCGTGCTCGACGAGGCCACGGTCGGCTCGTCCCCGACGACGTTCCGCTCGGACCTGCCCGCAGGAGCCTCCCGCCTGTACGCAGGGGCCACCGGCATCGAGCATGTGGTCTGCAACGGTACCGAGATCGTGCGCGGCGGCCGGTTCACCGGCGCCCGCCCCGGCACCCTGCTGCGCTCAGGCACCCACACCACCGGCCCTGCCCTCAACTAGGCGACACCGGGTTTGGGGACCCTCAGGCGGGGTCGGGCATCTCGGCGGTGCCGTAGCCGGTGTCGACCACTCCCTCGGTGAAGAACGCCTCCCACATGAGGCCGTCGGGGTCGGTTACCCAGGACTTGTGCTGGAGCTGGTAGCCGCACACCAGGTCGTCCTGGTCGGCGCGGGCGATCCCCGCCGAGTCGATGTGGTCCCGAAGCTGCTCGAGTTCAGGGTGCGACTCGACCTGGATGCCGTAGTGGGCTGAGCCACCGGCGCCCTCACAACCGTGGGTGTCTAGCGAGAAGTTCACCCGCGGGTCGTCCAGCATCCACTTGGCGTAGTCGGGGCGTCGCAGGGTGGGCTCCACACCGAACAGCCGGGTGTAGAACTCGATCGACCTTTCGAGGTCGTCGACCTGCAGTCCGATGTGCATCCGTCGCATGGCCGGTCACCTGCCTCCGCGAAGCCTGCCGGAACGGTAGCGGCCCCCGCTGCTCATGTATCCTCTGCTGTCTCGGGTTCGATGATGACGGCGGTGCCGAACGCGAGTAGCTCAGCTCCGCCGCTCAGGACCATGGAGGTGGCGAACCGAGTTCCGACGATGGCGTCGGCGCCGAGTTCCTTGGCCTCGTCGACCATGCGATCCAAAGCCTGCTCGCGGGCCTCGGCCAAGAGCTTGGTGTACTCCGAGATCTCACCGCCGACAATGGATCGCCCGACGGCCTTCAAGTCTTTGCCGAGATGGCGGGCGCGGATCGTGTTGCCACGAACCAGGCCGAGTGTTCGCGTGATGCGATGACCGGCGACGTGCGGGGTTGTCGAGATGATCATTTCTGAACCTTCCGGTAGGGATCGGTCTTGCGTGTCTGCAGGCGGTCGATGAGGGCCGAGAGGACAATCAGGCCGACGGCCACCAGAGGGGCGATGCCGAGCAGAGCGTCGAACCGAATCGATTCGCCCTCGGTAGCGGCCTGCCAGATGAGGAAGGCGACCAGGCCGGCGGCCCAGACAATGGCCAGCAGCCAGCCGAGACGCTGGAGTATCCGCGAGAGGGTGTTGCGGGGCGTCTCGTCCCATTGAGTATCATCCGGCACCCGGAATTCGGTCGTCATCGTGGCCTCCCTTGTTCGTCGCAGCTCATCGGCGACCTGGCTGCAGGCGGTGCAACCCTCAAGGTGGAGTCGTACCCGCTGTTCGTCACGTTGGGTGAGTTCTTCATCGAGAAAGCCGGAGATCAAGGCCTCGTCGAATCCGTGCCCTGGGCCGTTCATGGGCTGCTCCTGTCGTCGTTAGCTCCGCGATCGTCGCATCGTTCGGCGGCAAGCAAACCCCGCAGGCTCGTACGGGCTGCGTGGAGGCGGGACATCACCGTCCCCTGCGGAATCGAGAGCGCCTCGGCGACCTCACGGTAGGTGAGCCCGTGGAAGTCCCGGAGAACGAGGATCTCCCGGTGTGCGTCCGAAAGCTGCGACACCGAGTTCCAGACCCGGCGCTGCAACTCCGCCCGCTCGACACGTATCGCTGGGTCATCGGTTGTCTCCGGTCCGACGATCTGTCCCTTCTCGAGCAACGCCTCCAATGAGTCGAAGCGACCGAGCCGATCTCGACGAGCCAGATCCCGGACTCGGTTACGCACGATCTGATACAGCCATGGCTCGATCGGTCGGTCGACATCGAACCGATCTAGGCGCCGGAAGAACCGGACGACACCATCCTGGGCGATGTCCAGAGCTGCGTCGCGATCGCCGGTCATCTGGAGTGCGAACACATAGGCAGAACGACCGACCCGCCGTCCCAGCGCCTCACGAGCCGGCCGGTCGCCGTCGCGAGCCGCGGTCACCAACGCACGGTCATCGCTTGGGGCATTCCCAGTCATCACCGCGCTCATGTCTAGTACTACGCACCAACGCGTCATATATTCGTGGCGTCGGGCAGGAGTCGCAGCAACCCCAGCCCGCCGCGACATCGAGCGGATCGTCGCCCTGCACCGCCGAGGCGCGCTCAAGCTGGACGAGCTCGTCTCGGGCGTCTACCCGCTGGAGGAGATCAACGAGGCCATCAAGGCGGTCAAGCAGGGCGAGGCCATCCGCAACGTCATCGCCATGCGCCCTCTGGACGTTGCCTGACTGGCAGCGCAACGCACGCCATCCGGGCGCACCCAAGACATCCAGCCCATGGGCTGGATGTGCGCCGACTCCGGCTAGACAGCCAGTCGGCTTGCGGGCACTCGCCGGTTCGTGGCTAGAGTCAGCGGGCTATCGCCGATCCATCGCCCGAACGCGGCGGGCTCGGCCACCGGGTTGGAGCGCCCGGATGAGACCTCGCTCCCTTCGTTGCCGCCAGCTCCCGCTGCGGCATTCCCCTCAACGCGAAAGGAACTCGCGCATGACTTCGTCTGCCCCCATGGCCGGAGCCCTCCAGATAGCGGCCGCGCTCGTATTTCACCTGCCCGGCGCGCGGCTCGAGTTGAGCAGCGCCAACGGCCATCGCTGCTCGATAGGGCCGATGACCGATCCTCGCTGCACACTGCACCCCGCCGAGTTCCGCGAGCTGGTCCTGGCCGCAGGGAACTGCGAGCTGCTCGGCACCCTGCTGGGATTCGCGCTGGTGGACGAGCCGACGCTGACCCTGACCTCCTCCGGCGTCGACATGAATCACCTCGGCGCTGGCCTGTATCGGGTGGTGGGCTGCGAGTTCACGTCGTACGCCTTCACCACTCCGCTGCCCGCAGGCCAGGTGGACAACCTCCTGTCGCGCCTCGACAGCGGGCTCAGCGGTTGCAGCGCCGACGCTTCCGGTGACTGTGATGACGGAGTGACGATGTGCGTGAGCCTCGTGCGGGATGACGGCCTCGGTGTGACACTCGTGGTGATGAGCCCCTTCGACGTTGCCAGGACCGCCTTCGTCGAGGCTGCGGCCAGGGCGGCCGCCTCGGCCTGCCTGGTGGCCGAGATGGAGCAGTTGACCACCCAACCGGACGACTTCGCCGCCTGAGTGGTTCCCGACTCCCGGAGCCGCCGTACCGCAAGGGCTGCGCAGGGCTAGGGTTCTCAGGTGACTGAATTGAAGTTCGGGTGGCTGTCGCCGGTCATCGGCAACCGCTGGAGCGACTACCAGCCCATCGTGATGTACCAGCAGGACCACATCCTGCCGGAGGCCCTGCCCCACTTCGACTCGCTGTGGATCGCCGACCATTTCTACGGCTTCGACGCGCGCACCGACCCGTTCATGGAGGCATGGACGGTCCTCACCTGGCTGGCGGCCCGATTCGACAACGTGGCGCTGTGCCATCACGTGCTGGGCTGCGGCTACCGTCCACCCGCCCTCACCGCCAAGATGGCCGCCACGCTGCAGGTGCTCTCCGGCGGCCGGTTCGTGCTCGGCATCGGCGCAGGCTGGCGCCAAGACGAATACGAGGCCTACGGCTACGACTTCCCCAAGCCGTCTGTGCGTTTCGCCCAGCTGGAGGAGACCATCGAGATCTGCCGCCGCATGTGGACCGAGGACGATCCCAGCTTCGAGGGGCGCTTCTTCCGCATCGACGGTGCCGCCGCCCCGCCCAAGCCCGACATCCCGCCGCAGATCTGCATCGGCGCCGGGGGAGAACGGGTCGGTCTGCCCCTGGCGGGACGCCTGGCCGACATGTGGAACGCCATGGTGAGCGAAAGCGACGAGACTGGCTTCTCGCGCAAGCGCGACATCGTGCGAGCCTCAGCGGAGGAGGCGGGCCGGGACCCCGACGAGATCGAGACGTCGCTCACCGTGGAGCGGCCCCTTCCCGATACCGACGCCGAATCCGAGTCCACGCTGGAGCACCTGGCCCGCCTCCAGAGCCTCGGGGTCGAGCACTTCGTCATGGACTTCGGCCATCCGCAGTCCACCGAGCCGGTCATGCGTTTCGTAGAGCAGGTGATGGCCCCGCTGCGCTCAGCCTGAGCAACTGAACCGAACAGCGCGCGCAACCTCTGAGGGCGGGCCGCGGACAGTTCAGCCGTTGGGGAGCAGGACGGTGCGGGCCTCGGCGCCGGCCTTCAGGGCGTCGAAGGCGCCTTGGAGACCATCTAGGCCAGCGGTGCGGGAGATCATCTCGTCGAGCTTGAGGCGGCCCCGCAGGTAGAGGTCGGCCAGCATGGGAAAGTCCTTGCGGGGCCGGGCGCCGCCGGCCCGGATGCCGAGCAGGCTCTTGTTCTGGTGCAAGTCCAGGAACGAGTAGGTTACCTTGGCCCCCAGATCGGGCACCCCGACCCCGCACACGTTGCCGCCGGGGCGGGTCATTGAGATGGCCTGGGCCAGCAGGGCGGTGCTGCCCACCACCTCGAAGGCGTGGTGCACCCCCTCGGGGCACAGCGACTTGACCGCGGCGACGGGATCGAAGTCGTCGCCTTCGGCCAACACGAAGTCGGTGGCGCCGAACTCCAGCGCGAGGGCCTCCTTGGCCGCCACCCGGTCGATGGCGATGATCGCGGAGGCCCCCACCAGCCTGGCGGCCTGGATCACGTTGAGGCCCACACCGCCCGCGCCGATCACGGCCACGGTGTCACCGATCTGCACCCTGGCCCGGTTGAAGACCGCGCCGGTGCCGGTCACCACCCCGCAGCCGATCAGCGCGGCCGCGGCCAAAGGCATCTGCGCGGGGACCGGGATGCACTGGTTCTCGCTGACGAAGGTCTGCTGGGTGAACGCACCGATATTGGCGAAGTTGTAGACGGGCCGCCCGTTCTCCGCATAGGGCTGGCTGAGCGCGCCCAGCGCGACGTTGGTGCAGTTGCCCGGATCGCCGCCCTCGCAGTCTCCACAGTGGCCGCAGTTGCCGAACGTGGACAGGATCACGTGGTCGCCCACCTCGCAGTAGGTGACGGCTGAGCCCACCTCCAGCACCACTCCGGCGGCCTCGTGGCCCGGCACGAGCGGGGTGGGCATGTAGTACTTGCCGAGCACGCAGCTCAAGTCGCTGCCGCAGACCCCGGCGGCCCGGACCTCGACCCGCACCTGTCGAGGGTCGAGCGACCCGACCAGCTCCAGGTCGTCGGACAGCCGGACGCTGTCCTCGGTGGTGCCCTCCAGAATCAGTCCCTGCACGGCGCTGTCTCCTCTGTCTCGTTGCTGCTCGGGCCGTTCGGCGGCCGCCGGGTTAGATGTGGGCCCGCATGCGCTCGACGGTGTTCCACCGCTGAGCCGCGGAGATGGTGCCGAGCATCATCGCCTTGAATCGCCGATGGGCGCGGTCCTGATCGCCGGCGGGCAACGAGTGCACGAACGGCACGTGCGACACGCCCACCCAGTAGAAGCCGGTCCAGGCCAAGTCCTCGGCCAGGTCCTCGGCACTCCAGGCGGGGCCGCCCGCCGCAGCCAGCTCGCGCCGGTAATGCTCCAGGAGCTCCGGCTCGCGGGCCAGGGTCTCGTCGTTGTGGCTGGCCATCAGCAGCCAACCCAGGTCCAGGCCCGGGAACGACCGCATGACCGTCTGCCAATCCACGATCACCGGCCCGTCCGAACGGAACAGCATGTTGTCCAGCTCGTAGTCCTGGTGGATGAGAGTCCACGGCCGCTGGTCGAATCGCTGGAGCCAGCCCTCGATGTCGGGAAGCCAAACGTCGGACACCATCTCGGCGATGTCGTCGGAGTGGTACTGGGGGAGATGCTCGCGGATGTTGGCCCAGCTGTCGAGCGTGAATGGGATGCCGATGCGCAGCGACGGGGACATCCAGTCAATCAGCCAGTCGTAGGAGGTCAGGCTCTCGTCCATCCAGAACGCGCCGTGCAGCCGGGCCAGACCGCCCACGAGGGTCTGCATCCGCTCGAAGGTGGTGCCCTCCAATATGTCGCCCTTCTGCGCCGGATAGACCCGCTCGATGAGCAGGGTGGCACCGTGGGTCTCAGGATCGAACCGGTTGACGAAGCATCGGGGGAGCGTCATGCCTGAGCGGTCGGCCACCGGCGACGCCAAGTCGGCGTAGAAGCCCGCCTCCCGCTGGTAGGACAGCATCACCGAGGCGTACATGCGGGCGATGTCGTCGTCGAGCGGGCACTTGGCCACGAACTCGACCGGCAGGTCGGTGCTGCCGGCGTAGGTGACCGACACGATCCCGACCTCGCCCATGGCGCCCACGAAGCCGTCCATCGGCCGCACCTGCACCGACTTGACCGGCGGGGGGCTGTGCCCGGCTTCAGTGAGCGCCTCCTCGAGCCAGGCAGGCGTCATGGTCAACAGAGTCTTGAGAATTTCGGTCATCGGTCCTCTCCGGGGTCCGGCACCCACCGCGGGGCGCGCTTGTTGAGGAAGGCGTCCATGCCCTCGACGGCCTCGTCGCCCGCGAACATCTCGGCCGAGAGCCGCTCGGTCCAGGCGAGCGCCTCGTCGAAACTCATCTCGGGTACCCGGTCCACGAGCTGCTTGCACGCGGCCAGTCCCGACGGCGCACCGGCCAGCAGGTCGACCACCACCGCTTCCACCTCGGCGTCGAGGCTCCCGGCGGGGACCGCGGCGTTGATCAGGCCCAGGCGCACCGCCTCCGCGGCACCGAACCGGTTGCCGCGCAGGAAGGCGGCGGTCGCATCGGCTCGGCGCATCTTGGGCAGGCACAGAACCGAGATCATGGCCGGAGCCACCCCCACCCGTACCTCGGTGAACCCGAACTTGGCGTCGTCGCGGGCGATGGAGATGTCCATGGCCGCGGCCAGGCCCATCCCGCCGGCCACGCAATGTCCCGCGATGCGTCCCACGTAGGGTTTGGGGGACCGCCGGAACCGCCCGAACAGATCGCTGGCCTTGACCACCACGAGGTTGTCGTCGGCCTGCCGGCCAGAGCTCTCTCGCAGGTCCGCCCCCGCGCAGAACACCCGTCCCGAGTTGGTGAGCACGACCACCCGCACCGCCGGGTCGGCGTCGGCGTCGTCGAGTGCGGCGGTGAGCTCGGCCAGCAGGCGGCGGCTCAACGCGTTGCGGTTGGACTCGTCGGCCAGGGTGACCGTGACCACGCCACGGCCGTCGCGGGCCGTCTCGACCAGGCTCACGACTCGCTCCTGCTTCTAGCTTCCCGCTCTTGTTCGCTGCGCTCACGGGCCGCTCGGGCCCGGGCGGTGGGCGGACCGGCGAAGGCCTGGGCCTTCGACAGCCAGTCGGCAGCGTGCTCGCCGGTCACCTCCAGGCCGGTGTCGGCCACATGGCGGCGCTGGGTCACCACCAGGCAGAAGTCGAGTGCCGGTCCCCTCACCGCGTTGTCTCCGGCCGCGTCAGCGTCGCCCCAGGTCCAGATGTCTCCCGCCGGGGCGGTGAGTTCGACCGACACGTCCGCCTCGGGAGCGGGCTGGCCCCGGTTGATGTAGGTCCAGTCCCGGGTGATGTAGCCGAGTTGGGCCACATGGCGGAGCCGGTGGGTGGGCTCGCGCGGCGCGCCCACGGTGTCGCACACGTCGGTGCCGTGGGCCCACATCTCCATGAGCCGGGCGGTGACGAAGGACTTGGCCCCCATCGAGGGCCCGTACCAGCTCACCCGGTCGCGCTCGCCGAGCGTGCCGGCGGCTTCGGCCAGCCTTCGGCGGTCGCTGCGCCAGCGCTCCAAGCGGTCTCCAACCGAGAGCATCCGGAACTCGCCCAAGGTGAAGTCGTCCCCGGAGGTCTCACTCACAAGCGACGCCTCCATCATCCGCCGAGCCTCCACCGAGAATGACTCGGGGTCGCGGATGGCGTGTGCCGCCGCGCCGTCGAAGTAGCACAAGTGGCCGATCTGGTCGGTCACCGACCAGCGGGGGCTAGGGGTGGGCAGGTCCCAATCCCGGTCGTTGAGCGGGGCCACGATCTCGTCGAGGCTTGCCTGCTCGTCGAGCAGGTCCTCCAGCACGTCGGCCAGATTCACAGTCCGCCAGTCTCGCGCCGCGGTGATGCCTCGCAGGGGGGCCGTTTCACGCGACAGACCCCGCAGCTCGGTGTAAACGCATCGCGGCGACGCATCCTGGCTCCCTTATCTTCCTAGGAAGTTACCTTCCTGGGAAGGTACCTCATGTCAACGCAATCGCGCTGACACATATTGACTCCCACCTGCCCGCTCAGCCTCTGAGCAACTCTTCGGGAACTTCCACTACCCGGGCCCGGAGCCACTCGCCGAGGCTCTTGGCCTGCGGGTCCTGGCGGTCCGAGGCGGCCACCCCGTCGCCGAGCAGGCCGTGGATCACAAAGTTGAGCGACCAGATGTTGGGGAGGCGATGCCGGTCCACCCGCAGCGGGGCGGCCTCCGGCAGCAGGTCGCCCAGGCGCTGAATGCTCAAGAAGCCGTCGATCCACTCGAACGCATCGGCGGAGCGGGCGAACACTCCCAGGTTGGCGTTGCCGCCCTTGTCCCCGGAGCGGGTGCCCACGACCCGGCCCAGCGGCGATGGAGTCGTGGGTCCCCAGTCACGGCCGTTGACGCTCGGGGCGGGGGAGGGGACCGGCGATCCCGGCGCGGCCGGGATCGGCACCGGAGCGACAACGGTGCGCTCGCCGTCGAGGAAGGTCACGTACTGGGGCACCGCCTCGGCGGGCACGGTGGCCGGCCGGTAGACGCCGAAGGCCCGAGGGCGGGCCGCCGAGCCGGGAGAGAACATGCCCGGGATGGTGGCCAAGGCCAGCTCGTTCATGGCGTCGGACAGGGTGCGCCCGAGCCGGTCCTCGTCGTGGTCGAAGACGGTGAGCCGCCACACCGCGGTGGCCTCCTCGTTGGTGGCCGGGTCGGCCTTGTCGGTGCGCACCACCCGCTCGGAGACTTTGGCGTAGTCGCCCCGGTCGTGGGGGCAGGCCCGCCAGAAGGCGTCGTGCACCAGGGCAGCCTTGGCCTCGACGTCGAGCCCGGTGAGCGCGACGGTGATCTCGCTGCGGTAGCCGCCCAGCTCGTTGGTGGCCACCTTGAGTGTGGGCGGGGGCGGCTCGCCCCGCACCGAGTCGACCCGCACGCGGTCGGGGCCGGCCTGGGCGAGCCGGATGGTGTCGAAGCGGCTGATGACGTCGGGTCCCAGATAGCCGGGGGCGTCTATCTCGTAGAGAAGCTGCGCGGTGACTGTCCCCACGGTGACTGCGCCGCCGGTGCCGTCGTGCTTGCCGATCACCGAGGAGCCGTCGGCAGCAATCTCGGCCCACGGGAAGCCCGTGCGGGCCATGCCGCCGACCTCGGTGAAGAACGAGTAGTTGCCGCCCGTGGCCTGGGTGCCGCACTCGATCACGTGCCCGGCCACCACCGCGCCGGCCAGCGCGTCCCAGTCGTCGATCACCCAGCCGTGGTGCCACGCCGCTGGACCGCAGACCACCGCGGCGTCGGTCACCCGCCCGGTCACCACGATGTCGGCGCCGCGCCGCAGAGCCTCCGCGATGCCCCAGCCTCCCAGGTAGGCGTTGGCCGTGATCATCCTTGTCGTGTCGGTCATGGCCTCGTCGTCGGCGAAGGAGCGCAATGTCACGGCGTCCGCAGAGGAGGGATCCAACCGCGCCATGAGATCGTCGCCGTCCACGAAGGCGATCCGCGGGGCGCGGCCCAGGCGCTCGGCCACCGCCGCGACCGCCTCCGCGCAGCCCCGGGGATCGAGCCCGCCCGCGTTGGACACCACCTTGATGCCCTCGTCGAGGCAGGTCGCCATCACCTGCTCCATCTGCGTGACGAAGCTGCGGGCATACCCGCCGCCGGGGCGCCTGGAGCGGGTGCGGGCCAGTATCAGCATGGTCAGCTCGGCCAGCCAGTCGCCGGTGAGGACGTCGATGCGCCCGTCGTTCACCATCTCGGCCGCGGCCGACAGACGGTCGCCATAGAAGCCGGAGCAGTTGGCGATCCGGATCGGCTCAGCCACCGGCCGGATCCTCTTCCACCGCGGCGTCGGCCGCCTCGAAGGTCAGCAGGGGCGAGCCGTTGTCGACCTGGTCTCCGGGGGCGACCAGCACCTCGGTCACCGTGCCGTCGCACGGGGCGGTCACGTGGTGCTCCATCTTCATGCCCTCCATCACCACCAGGGTGCGGCCCGCGGCCACTTGCTCGCCCGCCTCGACCCGCACCTCCACGATCACGCCCGGCATGGGCGCCGCGAACCCGCCTGCGCCCAGGCCGCGTTCGGGGGCGCCGAAGCGGGGCAGCACCGTCACCGTCACCGTCTCGGAGTCGCCGGTCAGGTAGACCCGCTCGCCGTCGGCGGTGACCGCGTACCGGACCCGGCGCCGGTCCCACTCGATGTCGAGCGCCTCCGGCGACCAGGACGCGATCCTCGCCGGAGCCTCAGCGGCGTCATCGGAGCACTCGGCCCGGACGACGAAAGAGCCGTCGCGCTGGGGCCGGTATGCGACCATCACCTCGACTCCGCCCGCGGCGGTGTCGACCGACAGTTCCACCCGCTCGGGCGGGAGGCGGCCATGGCGCCACCCGCTGGGGATCCACCCCAGTGTTCGGGCCTCGCGCCTCTCCGCGGCCTGGAGCCACATGGCCGCCGCCACCGCCGCCTGCCGGCACTCGGCAACCGACAGGATCGCGGCCCGGCTCGGATCGGCCCGCTCGATGAAGTCGGTGGTGGTGTCGCCGGCCAGGAAGGCCTCCGACCGCAGAGCGGCCACCAGAAAGTGGCGGTTGGTGGTCACGCCGCCGATGTGCAGGCGCTCCAGAGCCAAGGCCAATCGCCCGGCCGCTTCGGATCGGGTGGGAGCGTGGGCGATGACCTTGGCCAGCATCGGGTCGAAGCCGAGGCCGACCGTGCTGCCCGCCTCGACACCGCTGTCCCACCGAACGGCCGGTTCGGCCACCGGAGCGAAGGCGGCCAGGGTGCCCACCGCGGGCAGGAAGCCGGCCGCGGCGTCCTCGGCGTAGAGCCGGGCCTCGACGGCGTGACCCTCAAGACGGATTTCGGACTGGCCGTAGCCCAGCAGCTCGCCCATGGCCACCCGCAGCTGCTCGCGGACCAGGTCGATACCGGTGACCTCCTCGGTGACGGGATGCTCCACCTGCAGGCGGGTGTTCACCTCCAGGAAGAAGAACTCTCCGCTGTCGTCGTCGAGCAACAGCTCCACCGTGCCCGCCGAGCAGTAGCCGATCGACTGGGCCAACCCCACCGCGGCCCTGCCCATAGCAGCCCTCAGAGCCTCGTCCACGGCGGTGGACGGAGACTCCTCGATGATCTTCTGGTGGCGGCGCTGGATCGAGCACTCCCGCTCGCCCAGATGGACGACGTTGCCGTGAGTGTCGCCCAGGATCTGGACCTCGATGTGGCGGCACCTCCGCAGATAGCGCTCAAGGAACACGGTGTCGTCGCCGAAGCCGCCGAGAGCCTCTCGCCGGGCCGCAGCCACGGCCTCGTCCAGGTCGGCGGGATCGGACACCAGCCGCATCCCCTTGCCGCCTCCGCCCGCGGCCGCCTTGACCATGAGCGGGAAGCCGACGTCGCCGGCGACGGCCGGATCCTCCGAAGAGGGCAGAGTGGGCACGCCTGCGGCTGCGGCTGCGGCCTTGGCGGCCAGCTTGTCGCCCATCGCCTCGATCGCCTCCGGACCCGGGCCGACCCACACCAGGCCCGCGCCGGTCACAGCCCGGGCAAAGCCAGCGTTCTCAGCCAGGAAGCCGTATCCGGGATGGACGGCGTCCGCACCGGCCTCCGCCGCCGCGGCCACGATCGCCGCGGCATCGAGGTACCCGCCGGGCAGCCGCACGGCCACATCGGCCTCGGCCACGAACGGCGCGCCGGCGTCGGCGTCGGAGAACACGGCCGCGCAGCGCATGCCCATGGCCCTCGCCGTGCGGAACACCCGGCGGGCGATCTCGCCCCGGTTGGCCACCAGTAGCGTGCCGATCGCGCTCACAGCCGGAACACCCCATAACCCTCGGCGCCGGTGATCGGCCGGTTGCCGACCACCGACAGGCACATGCCGAGAACGGTCCGGGTGTCGCGGGGATCGATGATGCCGTCGTCGCTGATGGCGCCGGTGGCTCGCAGCGCCAGCGAGCCCTGCTCCTGGATGGCCTCGGCCTGAGCCACGATCCGGGCATCCTCTTCCTCGTCGAAGGGCTCGCCCTTGCGGGCCGCCCGGGCCCGGCGCACCTGCGACATCACCCCGGCGATCTGCTTGGGGCCCATCACCGCGATCTTGGCCGTGGGCCACAGCCAGGTGAAGCGGTTGCCGAAGGCCCGTCCCGACATGCCGTAGGTGCCCGCCCCGTAGGACGAGCCGATGATCACGGTGAGATGCGGGACCGTGGAGTTGGCCACCGCGTTGATCATCTGCGATCCCTTCTTGACCATGCCGTCGGCCTCGTAGTCGCGGCCCACCATGAAGCCGGTGATGTTCTGCAGGAACACCAGCGGCACGTCGGACTGGTTGCACAGCTGGATGAAGGTGGCGCCCTTCTGGGCCGAGTCGGGATAGAGCACGCCATTGTTGGCCAGGATCCCCACCGGGTAGCCGCAGATCGACGCCCAGCCGCAGACGAGGGTCGTGCCGTAGCGAGCCTTGTACTCCTCGAAGCGGGAACCGTCCGCCACCCGGGCGATCACCTCGCGCATGTCGAAGGGCTGGCGCAGGTCCCGGCTCACCAGCCCGAGAAGCTCCTCTGGGTCGTGCACCGGCGCATCCGCGGCCATGGTGGGACCGGGATGGGGCTTCTGCCGGTTGAGGTGCGAGACCGCCTCGCGGCACATGCGGATGGCGTCCATCTCGTCCACCGCGAAGTAGTCGCCCAGCCCGGAAGTCTCGGCGTGCAGCCGGGCGCCGCCGAGGGTCTCGTCGTCGGACTCCTCGCCGGTGGCCATCTTCACCAGCGGCGGCCCGGCCAGGAAGATCTTGGACTGGTCGGCCACCACGATGTTGTAGTCGGACAGCCCCGGCTGGTAGGCGCCGCCCGCGGTGGACGACCCGAACACCACGCACACCGTGGGTATGCGCATCTTGGACAGCTCGATCATCTCGTAGAAGAACCGGCCCGTCTCCGCGAAGTGGATCAGCTGGGCCCGGCTGCGGCCCCCTCCGGTGAACTCCGAGCCGCCGCCGTCACTGCCGCCCAGCCGCAGATCGGCGCCAGCGGACTCCACGAAGCTCACATAGGGGATGTGGTTGTCGCGGGCGATCTCGAGGGCCCGCATCCACTTCTTGCTGGCGTACGGGGTGAGGGCTCCGGCCAGCACGCTGGGGTCGTTGCCCATGATCACGCACTCGGTGCCGCCGATCAACCCGACGCCGACCACCATCCCCCCGCCCATGGTGTAGTCGGACCGGTAGGCGGCCAGCGCGCTGATCTCCAGGAACGGGCTGTTGGGATCGATCACGTTGGCGATGCGCTCCCGGATCGGCAGCTTGCCCCGGCTCCGCAGCCGCTGCATCGCGGCCGGCCCGCCGCCGGCATCGGCCTCGTCGAGCAGCTCCTCGATCTCCGCGAGCTGCTCCAGCATGTCGTCGCGGTTCTGGCGGAACGCCTCGCTGCCCGCGTTCACCGCCGTCGGCAGCGCGGGCGCCAGCAGCCGCGGCAGCCCGATGGATGCGCCCCCGTGGATATTCACCGCAGCAAAACTACCGCCGCCCGCGACTCGGACCGGCCACGCGTTCGCGGGCACCCCTGCCGGAAACGCCTGAGGGAGGGGGATCGGCGGCCGAACTTCGGTGAGGCCTCTGCCGATGCCGCGGCTCACCGGCGCGCCCGACCAGGCCTCGGGGACCAGATCGCCGAGAACCCGCTGCTGACCTTCTTCGGCGCCATCATCATCGTGTTGCTGGGGTTCACCCTTACCACCACCAACATGCGCATCGACGACACCAACCAGCGCCTCGACCGGATTGAAGACAAGATGGACGGCAGGTTCACAGCCCTGGAGCACAGCGTGGCCGAGATCGACCGCAAGCTGACTGCGCTGATCGCCGCGCTGAACAAGACCGCCGAAGTTGACGCGGCCATGGCGGGCGACGTCTCCGGCATCCGTCCCCTGGAACCGATCGGCCAAGCCCCCGGCCCCTAGTCTCAGAACCGGTGGCGCAAGCGGCTCCGCGGGCGCGTCAGAGCTGTCTGAGGATGTCCTTCATCATCAGCACGAGGTGGAGCGGATCGGTGGGCGACGGCTCGAACTCGGGCACTAGGTGCAGGTAGAAGCCCCGAGCATCGTCGGTCTCGGCGTGCACCACCAGACCCCGGCAGCCGATGGCACGACCCGCCCGGGCCGTGCGGCGCAGAATGTCGGCCAGCAGCCCCGCACCGAGGCCGCTTCCCTCGTGAAGCACCGACACACCGAGGCGGGCGAGCAGGGCGACGGGCTGCGGATACCGGCCCGCGCCCTTGCGCAGCCGCTCTGGGGCGTCCGCGGCCGCGATGCTCGCCATGCACCACGCGTAGTAGGCGACCACCTCGGAACTGTCGACGGGTGTTATCACCAGCACCTTGCTGGTGCCCGCGGCATGGGCTTGGCGAGCGTGGCGCCTGAGCCACCGAGTCTGTTGTTCGGACCGGCAGTCGAAGTCCGAAAGATCGTCGCCCGGCTCGAGAAGGCGAGGCGACCGGTACTGGACCTTCACTCGTCGACGAACGGCGACGGACGGGACAGGAGCCGGCCCAGCCCGACAAGGTCGCGCGCTGGTCGGCTGTTCAGATCCTCCCATTCCTGCTGAGCGTCGGCGTCCAGAACGAACACGGTGCGGTCGGCGAGCGCATCGTGCGCGGCCGTCCTGAGGCTGGAGACCACGAACTCGGTGAGGCCGGTGCCGCAGGCCGCGACCGCATCGTTGATGAGCTTGCGGTCCTGCGGGGTCACGCGAACCTCAAGCCGCTCGCTTCGAGTGCGATTCTCGGTGCCAGGCATCAGGCTGCTCCCCCAAAATCCAGGTTGTACGGCCATTATACGGCCAATACTCCTGGGTGGGGCAGAGCCGGGTGCGTGCCATGATGGGCGCCATGACCGACAACGTCGACACGAGCACTGTGGACTTCCACTTCGACGTGCTGTGCCCGTGGGCCTACCAGACGTCAAAATGGATCCGGGACGTGCGCGCCCAGAACGGGCTGGAGATCAACTGGCGCTTCTTCAGCCTGGAGGAGATCAACCGCTTCGAGGGCAAGAAGCACCCGTGGGAGCGGCCCTGGTCCTACGGCTGGTCGCTGATGCGCATCGGGGCGGTGCTGCGCCGGACGAGCATGGACCAGCTCGATGCCTGGTACGAGCGCTCGGGCCGGGCCCTGCACGAGGAGGGCCTGCGAGTGCACGAGCCCGATGTTGCCCGGGCCCTGCTGGGCGAGATCGGCCTCGACCCGGCCACCGTGGACGCCGCCCTGGACGATCCCACCACCCACGACGAGGTGCGGGCCGAGCACGACCGGGCGGTGGCCGCGGGCGGCTTCGGGGTGCCGACGCTGTTCTTCGGCGACCAGGCCCTGTTCGGACCGGTGCTGATCGATCCGCCGACTGGGGCCGAGGCGATGCGCCTGTGGGAAGCGTTGACGGCCTGGCACGAGTTCCCGCACCTCTACGAGATCCAGCGACCCAAGTCCCGCAGCGACGAGCAGGTCATCGCCGAGGTCTTCCGCCCCTACATCGAGGCCCGCGACTGGGTGAGCATCAACCGGGGCGAGGTCATCGAGTTCGACCGCTCGTAAGAGGCCGAGCGGGTAGGCAGCATCTCATGTGGATCTTCGCGAGGTGGTCAGCGAGGCCGTGGCCCGAGCGGCCCGTGAGCGCAGCGAACAAGAGCGGGAAACACAGTGACCTACGGCGAGGCGGCGTCACCTGTCCGCACTGTCTCTAGAGCCGGCAGGATCCGGCCGTGGACTCCGAGCACATCAAGCGGCTCATCGGTGCGTCCGACCTTCCCAGCCTGCTGGCCGCGCTGGCCCACGCCACCGGCGATGCGGCCCTCGCGCCCGATGAGTTGTGGCTGGACCCGAACCGAGCCCTGGAACCCGACGGGGGATGGGACGACGATCAACTGGCCCGGGCCCGCGAGTTGGCCGTCTCCGGCCTCGGACGCCTGACAGCCTCTGCCGCCGGAAGCCATCGGGGCCCCGATGACGCACTCGTACCATCCCTCATCGACTGGCTGACCGGCACCGACCTCGACGACGGCTACCGAAGGATGCTCGCCGAGGAGCTCGCGGTCACTGGAGACCTGCGGGTGCCAGAGCCGATCACCGGCGGCACCTGGCCGACGGAGGGCGCCGCCCATCACCCGGTGGCCGTCATCGGAGCTGGGATGTCGGGCATCCTGGCCGCCCACCGCCTCAAGCAGGCCGGCATCGACTGCGTGGTGCTCGACAAGAACGACGATGTGGGCGGCACCTGGCTGGAGAACACCTATCCGGGCTGCCGGGTGGACGTCTTCAACCACGTGTACAGCTACTCCGGCGAGCAGCGCCCCGACTGGCCCGAATACCACTCCAGCCAGCCGGTCCTGCTCGACTACTTCCGCGACTGCGCCCGACGGTGGGGGATAGGCGACCGGATCCGCTTCGGGTCCAGGGTCGAGTCCCTCACCTGGGACGACCAGGCCCGCCGCTGGAACCTGCGTGTCGAGAAGACCACCGGCGACGGTGCGGGCGCAGCCACCGAGACGATCTCAGTCTCCGCGGTGGTGTCGGCCGTCGGCCAGCTCAACCGGCCCCTGATTCCGGACATCGACGGCATGGACGACTTCGCCGGCCCCCACTTCCACAGCTCGGCCTGGCGCCACGACATCGACTGGCGGGACTTGAGGGTGGCCGTGATCGGCACCGGGGCCAGCGCCCTGCAGTTCATCCCCCATCTCGCCCAGCAGGCGGACCACGTCACGGTCTTCCAGCGCACCCCGCCGTGGCTGATTCCCCGACCCGTGTACCACGAGCCGCTCGCTGAGAGCCTGCTGAGGCTCTTCGAGATCGTGCCCGGCTACGCCCACTGGTTCCGGCTGCGGTTGTTCTGGTGCACCCACGAGGGCACAGTCGGCGCCCTGCGGCGCGACCCCGCGTGGGACGGACCCCTTGAACAGTCCGTCAGCGCCCGCAACGACGAGGCTCGGAGCCTGCTGACCCTGTACCTGGAGTCGCAGTTCGGCGACCGGCCCGACCTGCTGGCCAAGGTCCTGCCCCGGTACCCGGTCGGCGCCAAGCGGGTGGTGCTCGACAACGGCATCTGGGCCAGCACGCTCAAGCGGCCCAGCGTGGAGCTGGTCAGCGACGGGATCGAGCGGATCGAGCCATCAGGGGTGCGGGGAGCCGACGGGCGACTGCACCGCGCCGACGTGATCGTGTACGGAACCGGGTTCCGGGCCTCTGAGTTCCTGATGCCGATGCGGGTGGCCGGGCGGAGAGGCGCCGACCTGCACGCGACCTGGGCCGGCGACGCCCGGGCCTACAACGGCGTGTGCGTGCCCGGCTTCCCCAACCTGTTCTTCCTCTACGGCCCGAACACCAACATCGTCGTCAACGGCAGCATCATCTACTTCGCGGAGTGCGCCGCCCACTATGTGGTCGAGTGCCTGCGGCTGCTGGCGGACCGCGGCGCGGCGGCCATGGACTGCCAGCCCGACGCCTACGAGCGATACGGGGAGCTGATGGATGAGCACAACTCGCAGATGGCCTGGGGCATCTCGCCGGTGAACAGCTGGTACAAGAGCCCCAGCGGCCGGGTGGCCCAGAACTGGCCCCTGCCGCTTGTCGACTACTGGCGCCAGACCCGCCGCCCCAACCCCGCCGACTTCGAGCTCCTGCAGGCCTAGAGGCCGAGCGAATAGACGCGAATCACTAGGCAACGTAGCAAGGCGCCGAGCGAGGCCGTGGCCCGAGCGGCCCGTGAGCGCAGCGAACAAGAGCGGGAAGCACAACGCCGCATCGCGAGGCGCTCGCAACCGTCTTGCGCCCGCTCCTGGCTCAGCCGGTGTTGCGCATGCCGGCGGCCACCCCGTTGACCGTGAGCAGCAGCGTTCGCAGCAGCAGATCGTCCTCGTCGGGGCTGCCGGCGAGCCCGCGGCGGTGCCGGGCCAGAAGTTCGACCTGCAGCACGTTGATCGGGTCGAGATAGGCGTCGCGCACCGCCAACGTCCGGCGCAGGATCGGCAGGTCCTCAAGCAGGCCCCTTCCGGTGAGCGCGGCCACCTCGGCCACGGTCCGGTCATACTCGTCGCATACCGCATCGAAGTGGCAGTGCAGGGACGGATCGACCAGTGTGGCCACGTAATGGCGGGCGATAGCCAGATCGGTCTTCAGAAGCGTCATCTCCACGTTCGACACGAACGTGCGGAAGAACTGCCACAGCCCGTACATGTCGTCCAGGTCGGACCCCCTGCCGGCGGATCGGACCGCGGCCAGCCCGGTGCCGACGCCGAACCAGCCCGGCACGATCTGGCGCGACTGCGTCCAGCCGAACACCCAGGGGATGGCCCGCAGCCCCTCGAGCCCCTCGTCGGCGCGGCTGCGCCGGGCCGGGCGGGAGCCGATGTTCATCTCGGCCAGTTCCTCCACCGGGGTGGAGGTCTTGAAGTACTCGACTAGGCCGGGGGCCTGCAGGAAGCCCCGATAGGCGTCGTAGGCGGCGTTCGAGGCGATCTCCATCACCTGGTCCCATCGACTGGTGGCCGCTGGGTCGTTGCGGGGCGACCGGTGCGCCATCGAAGCCTCGACTACGGCCGCGAAGGCCAAGTCGAGGTTGCGGTGGGCCAGCCGGGGCAGCCCGTACTTGTCGGCAACCACCTCGCCCTGCTCGGTGATCTTGACCGAGCCGCTCACCGCGCCGGGCGGCTGGCCCAGAATCGACGCGTGGGTGGGTCCGCCGCCCCGGCCAACGGTGCCTCCCCGCCCATGGAACACCGTCACCCGCACGCCGGTGGCCGCTGAGACCTCGGCAATGGCCCTCAGCGCCTTATGGATCTCCCACTGCGAGGTGGTGATGCCGCCGTCCTTGTTGGAGTCGGAGTAGCCGACCATCACCTCCTGCGTGCCGCCCCGCAGCTCGACGAGGCGCCGGTAGGGCTCCACCGCCAGCAGCTCCCGCAGCACCGGCCCGACCGAGCGCAGGTCGTCGATCGTCTCGAATAGAGGCACGAACCCGAGCCGGGCCACACCCGCTCCCAGGTCCACGAGCCCTGCCTCACGGGCCAGCACGGCCGGCGCCAGTACGTCGTCGACCCCGCGGGTCATCGACACGATGTAGCTCTGCACGATCTGGTCGCCCCTGGCGTCCATCTGCTGGCGCAGCACCCGGAACAGCTCCAACACGTCCTCGGCGTCGTCCCCCAGGGACCGACCGGGCAGCGCCAGCGGCCGGGGGCCGGCCAGCTCCTCGGCGAGCAACGCAGCCCGCTCGGCGCCCGAGAGCCCCGCATAGTCGATCCCCAGCGGCGCGAACAGGCGCGACAGCGCCCGGTGGTGGCGCTCGGCGTGCTCTCGAATGTCCAGGGTCGCGAGGTCGAATCCGATCATGGCCACGACGCGCCGGACCCGGGCCAGCCGGCCTCGGGCCAGGAGGCGGCCGCGGTTGGCCTCCAGCGACCGGGCAATCACGGCCAGGTCATGGGCCAGCTCGCCAGCCGAGTCGTAGGCCGCCGGGCCCGGCGTCCGCCTCGCCGCCTCGACCAGGCGCCGGTGGATCACTGCCAGCCTCTGCCGGTAGGGCTCGCCCGCACTGAGCGTGTCGAACCGGGCCGTCACATCCGGGAACTCCTGATGATCGGCCACGAGCCGCCCGGCCAGCTCGTCAGAGACCCCTCTCACGGCCAGGCCCACGCTCAGCTCCGACGACAGCCCCTCGATCTCGCCCACCAGAACGCGCAGTGCCCGGTGACGCTGAAATTCCAGCACCTCCACTGTGGTGACCGGCGTTACGTTGGGGTTGCCATCCCGGTCGCCGCCCACCCACGAGCCGAAGCGGATGGGCGACCGGTCCGGATCGAGCCCGCCGCCCAGAGAGGCCAGCACGGCGTCGATGTCGTCGAGCAGCTCGGGGACGCCCTGCACTGCGATCTCGGTGAGGAAGTAGAGGATTGACCGAGCCTCGTCCACCGGGTCGGGCCGCTGCCGACGCAGTTCGTCGGTCTGCCAGATGGCGTCGATCAGCTCGTCCACCCGGCGGTCCACCCGGCGCCGGGCCGTGTCGTCGGCTCCGGCATGGGCCCGCTGTTCGATAAGACTGGACACCTCGGCCAGCTTGTCGAGGATCGAACGGCGATTTGCCTCGGTGGGGTGGGCGGTGAACACGGGGCGCAGCTCGGCGGAGTTGACCATGGAGACAATCTCGTCGTCGGCGAAGCCCATGTGGCGGAGTCGGGCCACCATCTCGCCGAAGCGGTTGGCGCCGGCCGCCTGCTTCTCGGTGAGGTCGTCGATGCGGTGCACTTGCTCGGACGTGTTGGCCAGGTAGAAGTAGACGGTGAAGGCCCGGGCCAGGAGCCCGGCGTCGGCCACGTCCACATCGGCCAGCAGCTCGGCCAGGGCTGTGCTGTCCTCGTCGCTGCGACGCAGGCCGCGGGCCAAACGGCGGACCTGCTCGACCCGCTCGAGCAGATCGGGGCCGTGCTGTCGGACCAGTGCGTCGCCGAGTTGGCCGCCGAGGCGGCGGATATCGCGGCGAAGGGCCGAATCGAGCTCTTCCAGCGCGCCGTCGAGCGTGAGTCCCGCCTCACGGTAGACCGACCCCTTGCCCATGCCGCTCACTTAGCAGCCCCGCCGATAGGTGCCAGCGCATCGCAGCGCGGCGTGTTGATTCCCGCTCTTGTTCGCTGCGCTCACGGGCCGCTCGGGCCACGGCCTCGCTCGGCATTTCGTGAAGATCGTCATCAACTGCTGCCTATCCGCTCGGCCTCTAGGCCGCAGCCCGGGTGCGACGCAGCAGCGGGTCGGCCAGCTTGAGCCCCCGGTCGGCCACCCCCAGCACCCGTGACGCCACGCCCGGAGTGTCTCCGTCGATCAGGTTGCCCATCACCTGGAGGGTGATGTTGGCCACTGCCTGGGTGCCCACGGCCAGGCGCAGGCCGTTGCGAAGTATCCAGGGATGGCCGATGAGAAAGCTGAACCGCCGGCCGGTGCGCAGGAACCCGTCGAAGCGCTCGCCGATGATCCGGTTGTAGGCGCGGGGCGCGCCCGCCGGGTCGTCGAGGAACAGGTCGGCCAGGAGCATCCCCGACTCCAGGCCGTAGTCGATGCCCTCGCCGTTCATGGGATTGATCAGCCCGGCCGCGTCCCCGACCGCGGCCCACCCGGGCCCGTGGCGGCGGACCGCGCTCATGGGCAGCCTCCAGGCCCGGGGCCGCTCCAGGTAGTCGCCGAGCTCCCACTCGTCAGCCACCTGATCGCGATAGTCGTTCAACAGTCGGTTGAGGTTGAGCCTTCGGAAGCCCTTCATGGTGGACATCGATCCCGCTCCGATGTTCACCGTGCCGTCACCGGCCGGGAACATCCACCCGTAGCCGGGAACCCATCCGCCCTCGGCTCCCCGCAGGGTGAGGCAGGCCTCCAGGTGCCGGTCGGCGTGGCGGGGGCTCGGCGCATAGGTCCGGATGGCGAGGCCGAAGGGCTCGGAGTCGACCCGCTCCGCTCCCAGCATGCGGGCCGCCGCGCCGGGCGCGCCGGTAGCCAGCACCACCAAGTCGGCCGGCCAGCGCCCGCCCCCCTGGGCGCCCTCCACGCCGACGACCGTGCCGTCGTCCGCGAGGGCGGGCATGACCTCGGTGTCCCATACGATCTCGGCGCCGGCCGCCTCGGCCGCCTCGACGAGGTGCTTGTCAAGCGCCCGGCGGGGCCACACCGCTCCATGGGGGCCGAACCGGTTGTTGGCGGGCCATGACAGCTCTCGCCGTGTGTTTCCCGCGATCATGCGCAGCCCGTCGATGCGATGGGCGCCGTCGAGGTCTATGCCGAGCTCGTAGAGAGCGGCCACGGCCCTCGGGGTGAGCCCGTCGCCGCACACCTTGTCACGGCCGGGCGAGGCCTTCTCGAAAACAGTCACCCGGGCACCGCCCCGGGCGGCCCGTATGGCCGTGGCCGCGCCGGCCGGCCCGGCCCCGATCACGACCATGTCGCGTGGAGTCGGCGTCATGGCGTCGTTCCGAGCCCAGACGGCTCTGCCCGCCCGCTAGTGGGCGTGGGGGCCGTGGCCGTGATGGCCGTGATGGCCGTGATCATGGCCGTGGCCGCGGTGGTCGTGGTCGTGGTCGTGGCTATGGCCGTGGCTGTGGCCGTCGCCGTGGCTGTGACTGAGGCCGTGCTGGTCCTGGCTGTGGCCGTGATGGCCGTGATCATCGAGCACCATCATGTCCTGGTCGTGGTCGTGGTCGGCGTGGTCGCCGAGCAGCCGGTCCCCGAACGCCTCCCGCAGCCGTTCCTCGGTGAGCATCTCATCGGGGGTCCCGCAGGCCACCAGACGGTTGGCCATCAGCATCACCGAGTCGCAATGCCGGGCCTCGTCGAGGTGGTGGGTGGTGATGATCACGATGGCGCCCCGCGACGAGTAATCCTCGATCACATCGAGGATCCGTTCCTGGCTGGGGATGTCCAAGCCGGTCACAGGCTCGTCGAGCATGATGACGTCGGGCTCACCGGCCAGCACCTGGGCGATTCTCACCCTTTGCTGCTGCCCTCCGCTGAGTTCGCCGAAGCTCCGGTTCGAGAACTGGTTAACGTGGAGCTGCTCGCCCGCCTCTCGCATGGCGGCCCGGTCGTCGCCCCTCAGCCGCCCGAGCAGCCCGCGCTTGCGGTAGCGGCCCATGGCCATCACCTCGCCCGCGGTGATCGGCATCCAGCAGGCGGGAAGGTGCTGGCACACGTAGGCCAGGTTCTCGGACATGCCGCTGATGCGGCCCGAGGTCGGCTTCTCCAAGCCGGCCAGGCACTCCAGCATGGTCGTCTTGCCCGATCCGTTGATGCCCATCACCGCCGTGGCCGTGCCCGGCTCGAACGTGTGGGTCACCCCTTCGAGGGCGGTGACATGGTCGAACCTTACGGTGAGGTCCTCCAAGTCGACGGCGTTCACCATGACCCAACGGTATATTCCCCCCATGCCATCCGCCACCACCCCCGCGGCGATGGGCGGGGGCTTGGGCGCTGCTTCCGGTCTGATCGCGGAGAGAGGCCCGGACGCCCCCACGGCGGGCGCCGTGCAGGCCGGTACGTCCGACCCTGCGTCCCGGATAGCCCCCGGAAGGGTCCGCATCGACCGCTACGAACTCGACCTCGGGCCGTGGCTGCATCTCGCCGACGAGCGGGCCCGGCTGGCCCGCCCCTCTTTCCGGCACATCGAGGTCACGCCCCAGGGGGCCACGCTCGGCGCAGAGGTGGGCGGCATCGATCTGGGCTCCGACCTCGACGACGGCGCGGTCGCCGAGATCCGCCAGGCGCTGCTCGACTACAAGGTGCTGGTGTTCCGAGACCAGCCGATCACTCCGGCCCAGCACGTGGCCTTCGCCCGCCTTTTCGGCGAGCTGGAGATCCACCCGTTCATAACCGGCAACTCCGACCATCCCGAGTTGGTGCGCTTCGAGAAGGGAGTCGACACCGGCGGCTTCGAGAACGGCTGGCACCACGATGTCACCTGGCGGGAGGTGCCCTCGATGGGGGCCATCCTGCACGCCGTCCAGGTCCCGACCACCGGCGGCGACACCCTGTTCAGCGACATGGGCGCGGCCTACGACGGCCTAGCCGGCGCGGTCAAGGAGCAGATCGACGGCCTCGTCGCGGTGCACGACTTCATGCTCGCCTTCAAGCACCAAGTCCTCGAGGGCAAGCGGGAGGAGTTCCGGGCCCGGTACCCCCAGGCCCGCCACCCAGTCGTGTGCACCCATCCAGAGACGGGCCGCAAGCTGATCTTCGTGAACTGCTACTTCACCTCCCACATTGACGGGATGGACGAGGCCGAGGGCGTGAAACTCATCAGGCATCTCGCCGGCCAGGCCAACGTGGTCGAGTACCAGTTCAGGGTCCGCTGGGCGCCCGACACCGTCGTGTTCTGGGACAATCGCTCCGTCCAGCACTACGCGGCCAGCGACTACTACCCGGACGTGCGGGTCATGGAGCGGGCCAGCATCATGGGCACCCGCCCGGCTTGACCTGGTCCCTTCCGGGATCGCACACACCCCTCCCAGCTTCGTTCTACTGTGGCGCCGATGGCGCCCAAGACCGACTGGAACCCGATGCTGCGGGGCGAGTTCGACAAGCCCTACTGGCGTGAGTTGCAGGGCTTCGTTCGGGCCGAGCGGGACCGACACCAAGTGTTTCCGCCCCACGACGAGGTGTTCGCGGCCCTGCATCTCACGCCGTACGCCTCGGTGAAGGTCCTGATCCTGGGCCAGGACCCCTACCACGGTCCCCGGCAGGCCCACGGGCTGTGCTTCTCGGTGCGGCTCGGCGTGGCCAAGCCGCCATCGCTGGTCAACATCCTCGACGAGTTGCACCACGACATCGGCGCTGTAGTGCCCAGCCACGGCTCGCTGGAGCACTGGGCCCGCCAGGGCGTTCTGCTGCTCAACGCCACGCTCACGGTCCGGGCCCGCCAGGCGGCCAGCCACCAGCGCAAGGGCTGGGAGACGTTCACCGACGAGGTGATCAGGGTGGTCAACGACAAGGAAGAGCGGGTGGTGTTCGTCCTGTGGGGCGGCTCGGCTCGCCGCAAGGGGTCCCTCGTGGACACCAGCCGCCATGTCGTGATCGAGTCGGCCCACCCGTCGCCGCTGTCCGCTTCGGGCGGTTTCTTCGGCAGCCGGCCCTTCAGCCGGGCCAACGAGGCCCTCGTCGCGGCGGGGCGCGAGCCCGTGGATTGGGCCATCCCAGAGCTCTCGTAACAGGGGACCCGGTCTTGCGCGGGCCAGCGCGCAGATCCAGACAGGCACTTGCGCAGCGGAGGCGTTCCCGTTACGGTCGGAGCCGAACCTTCATCGATGTAATTCGAGCACGAGAGAACGGAGATTCTCCCCATGAGAGCAGATCTCGACAGCGCAGAGAACGCCGGCGCCGGCCTCAACGAGCCCGCTCCGGCCCACATGGACACCGACATGCCCGACCGGGCCGGCCAAACCCACCTCTGGTTCAGGGCCGACAGTCCCGCGGGCCCGGTGTTCGTGGCGCACTCGAACGGGTGGGTGTCGGGTCTTCAGATCACGCCGGACGGCCGCGAGCCCGATCCAGGGCGTTTCGTCGACTACATGCGCGACGAGGTGGGCGAGGACGTCGAGCCCGATCCCGACCCCGACCCCAAGCTCGTGGCCCGGGTGGGCGAGGCCCTCGCCACCGGTCGCACCGATGTGCCGGTCGACCTGTCGTCGCGCTCGGACTTCCATCAAGAGGTTCTTAGGGCCACCGCCCGCATTCCCCGGGGCGAGGTGCGCACCTATGGGGAGTTGGCCGCGATCGTGGGCCGGCCCAGGGCCGCCCGCGCCGTGGGCACGGCCATGGCCCGCAACCCCGTTGCGCTGCTGGTTCCCTGCCACCGGGTGGTGCCCAGCAGCGGGGGAGTGGGCAACTACGGCTTCGGCAGCAACCTGAAGGCCAAGCTGCTCGCCGGCGAGGGCGTCGTTCTCTAGCCCGCTAGCGGGGGCCCGCGGCCACCGCGGCGGGCGCCAGCATCGCAACAAGCTCATCGGCCAGCGAGTCGGAGTCGAGAGGGGCCACGATCCGGTCGGCCCGGTGGCGGCTCGGCTGCACGTAGGCGTCGTGCATCGGCGCGACCGTCGCCGCGAACTGCCTGCGCACATGGTCCTCCGGCCGGCCCCGTTCGGACATGTCCCGCATGACGCGGCGCTGAAGGCGCACCTCCTCGGGCACATCCAAGAAGATCGAGTGGTCCAGTCGCGCCGCGACCTCTTCGAAGGCCAGCAGCAGGATGCCCTCCACCAGCAGTAGGGGAGCGGCCGCCACCCGCTCGAAGCGGCCGCTGAGGGTGTGGGTCGCGAAGTCGTACACGGGCACGTCCACATCGATGCCCTGCTTCAGTGCGTCGAGGTGCTGGAGGAACAACTCGCTGTCCAGCGAGTCGGGGTGGTCGAAGTTGCGGCGGCGCCGATCGGCGAAGGGCATGTGTGAAAGGTCGCGGTAGTAGGCGTCGAAAGCCAGGACGCTCGCTTCGTCTTCGCCCAGGCGCTCGATCAACCGCTTGGTGAGGGTCGTCTTGCCCGCGCCGGAGCCGCCGCAGATCCCGAAGGCAAACACGTCCACGGGCCGACACCATACCGGTGCCGGGCCGGTGGCATCATTGCGGTCGTGGCGCTGCCGCAGTCCCGGCGATCGGGAATCAGCCCGTTCTACGTGATGGAGGTGATGCGGGCTGCCGAGGAGCGGGCTTCAGCCGGCGGCGACGTGCTGCACCTGGAGGTGGGCCAGCCGTCCACGCCCGCGCCCGCAGGGGTGATCCGGGCCGCCCACGCCGCCCTCGACTCGAACGTGCTCGGATACACCACCGCGGCGGGCCTCGAGGCGCTCAGGAAGCGGATCAGCGAGCACTACCGGTCCTGGTACGGCGCCGATGTCGACCCCGGCCGCATCATCGTGACCTTCGGCGCTTCGGGGGCGTTCGTGCTGGCCTTCCTGGCCGCCTTCGACGCCGGTGACCGGGTGGTGGTGCCCACCCCCGGCTATCCCTGCTACCGCAACGCCCTGCAGGCGCTCAACGCCGAGGTGGTGACCCTGCCCACTTCGGCCGAGACCCGCTTCCAGCCGTCGCCGGAGCTGATGGAGGACCTGTGTCGGCGTACCGGATCCGTCGACGGGCTGGTGCTGGCCTCGCCGTCCAACCCCTCGGGGACCATGCTCGGCGGCCCGTCGCTGGCCGCGGTGTCGGACTGGTGTGCGGCCCACGGCGTCCGCCTGGTGGCCGACGAGATCTACCACGGGATCACCTACGGCGACCCGGCGCCCACCGCGCTGAGCCTCAACGGTGACGCGCTGGTGGTCAACAGCTTCTCCAAGTACTTTTCCATGACTGGCTGGCGCCTGGGCTGGGTGGTGGCTCCCGGCGACCTTGTCGAGCCGATCCGCCGGCTGGCCCAGAACTTCTTCGTGGCCGCGCCCACCCTGTCGCAGGTGGCCGCGGTGGCCGCCTTCGACTGCCACGACGAACTGCAGGCCAACGTGGCCCGCTACGCCGTCAACCGGGAAGTGCTGCTCGACGGGCTACCCGCAGCCGGCATCGACCGGCTGGCTCCCAGCGACGGTGCCTTCTACGTGTACGCGGCCGTCGACCACCTCGCGGCCGACAGCCAGGCGCTGTGCCGCCGCTGGCTCGACGAGCTCGGAGTAGCGGTCACGCCCGGGATCGACTTCGACCCGGCCGAGGGCCACCGCTACGCCCGGTTCTCCTACGCGGGCGCCACCGACGACACGGTCGAAGCGATGCGACGCCTCCGCGGCTGGACGCCCTGACAGGCTCGAACTGCCGCGACGGATGCCTGCGGCTCAGGCGCCGAGTCGGGTCCGGGCCTCGGCAGAGCGCTCCAGGAGGAAGGCGGGGACGGCAACGCCGTTGACAACCGCCTCGCTGGCTGCGCCATCGGCCGTGCTCGGCTCCACGGGTCCGTCGTCCGCTGGCGACGCGGCCCCCTCGGCGGCCTGCTGTGCGGCCCGCTCGGCCTCCTCGGCCTCCCGGTGGCGGGCCACCAGGTAGCGCTCGTAGTCCTTGGTGCGAACCAGGTCGCCGTGATCGACGTGGCCCACCACCGGGCCGTCGACGAATCTCACCCAATAGCGATTCCAGGTGAAGCCGTTGGCCATGGCCACCTTGCCCTCCGTGCCGGATGGAACGCCGGGCAGGTCCGCCACAAGCCGGACCCGCTCGCCCCGCTTGAGAGTGCGGGCCTGGAGCGCGACGGTGGTGTAGCTCTTGGGCGGCATCGACCGACACGGTAGCGTGACGCCATGGCACCCGACGACCTCCCGGGTCAGTCCGAGAGTGCGACGCCACTTGTGGCCGGCGACCCAACCGACCCCTGCGACGGCGCAGTCCCGCTGAACGCCGACGACCTCGGCTACCGGCCGTTCGACGCCGACAACCACTACTACGAGGCCCTCGACGCGTTCACCCGCCACGTCGATCCCCGCATGCAACCCCGGGTCGTGCAGTGGGTGGACATCGGCGGCCGCAAACACCACCTCGTGGGGGGCAGGCTGGCCCGGGCGGTGGCCAATCCCACGTGGAACCCCATCGCCAAGCCCGGAGCCCTGCGCGACTATTTCAAGGGCAACCCAGAGGGCCGCAACCCGGCCGACATGCTGCGCGACCGGGAGCCGCTGCCCGACCACTACATGAACCCGCAGGCCCGGCTGAAGGTTGTGGACGCCCAGGGCCTGCAGGCCGTTTGGCTGTTCCCCACCCTCGGCGTGCTCTACGAGGAACTGCTCCGCCACGACGTCGACGCGGCGGTGGCCATGATGCGCGGCTTCAACCGCTGGCTGCATGACGACTGGGGCTACAACTGCGAGGACCGGATATTCGGCGCTCCCTACATCGCCCTCGGCGACCCCGCCGCCGCGGCCACCGAGGTGGACCGGGTTCTCGGCCTCGGAGCCCGCATCCTGGTCATGCGCCCCGCCGCGGTAACCACCCGCGGCGGCCAACTCTCGCCCTTCCATACGACGTTCGACCCGGTGTGGCAGCTCATCAACGACGCCGGCGTGACGTTGGTGATCCACGCCTCGGACTCGGGCTACTCCTCGCAGGGCTACGCCGACGACGGGTTCTCCTCGGCCGGGCTGGGCGGCGGCATGGCCGGAGCCCCCAACCTTCGGGCCTTCGCCATCGAGCGGGCCGCTCAGGACTGGCTGATGCAGTCGGTGTTCGAGAAGCTCTACGACCGCTTCCCGAACCTGCGGGTGGCCTCGGTGGAGAACGGCTCGGACTTCCTGGCCCCCATGTTCCGCAAGTTCTCCCAGATCGCCAAGAAGAACTACTGGTGGTTCGACGACCACCCCATCGACACGTTCAGGGCCCATGTATGGGTGAACCCGTTCTGGGAGGACGACGTGAACGAGGTGACCGAGCTGATGGGCGCCGACCGGGTGATCTTCGGCTCGGACTGGCCCCACATCGAGGGGATGCCGGAGCCCCTCGACTACCTGGCCGAGCTCAAGGGCTTCTCCGACGCCGACCGCCGTGCCATCATGCTCGACAACGTCTGTTACCTGAACGAGCCCCAGCCCACCTGAGCCACCTGAGGACCATGACCGAGACCGCCTCCGCCCCGCCCGCTACCGGCCTCGACGCGGGCGCCGTGCGGGCCGAGGTCGAGACTTTCTGCGACCAGAACTGGGATCCAGACCTGACCGTGGAGCAGTGGTGGCGCCTGCTGGCTGGGGTCGGCTACTCCCACCCGATGCTGCCCGTGCCCGCGGGCGGCCGCGGCTACGGCCAGGACCAGGCCGCGGTGGTGTCGCTGGTGCTGGTCGAGCGCGGTGTCCTGGGCCCACCCGGAGGCTTGGGGCGGATGCTGGCCGCCCCAACCATCGCCATCCACGGCACGCCGGAGCAGATCGAGCGGTTCGTTCCCGAGATCCTCGACGGCCGGGTCGGATGGTGCCAGCTCTTCAGCGAGCCCAACGCCGGCTCCGACCTGGCCAGCCTGCAGTGCCGGGCCGAGCGCGACGGCGACGAGTGGGTGATTTCAGGACAGAAGGTGTGGACCTCCGGGGGCCAGGTCGCCGACAAGGGCATGCTGCTGGCCCGCACCGATACGGACCTGCCCAAACATGGGGGCATCTCGTGGTTCGCGTTCGACATGGATCAGCCCGGCGTGGAGGTCCGGCCCCTGACCGAGATGACGGGGCGGGCCCTGTTCAACGAGGTGTTCATCGACGAGGCCCGGGTGGCCGACAGTGCCCTGATCGGCGGGCTCAACAACGGCTGGCGGGTGGGCAACACCACTCTGATGGTGGAGCGGGCATCGCTGGGAGCGTCGGGCCGCAAGCCGCCGGAGCTCATACCCGGCCCCAAGGGCGGCGTGCTGGGCCGGCGGGCCGGAGACTTCGTCGGCCGATCGATGGAGGCCCTCGACGGCGTACCGTCGCTGGGCATCGACCTCTGGTGGTGGCTGGTCGACCTGGCCCGCAAGAACGGCACCGTCGCCGGCAGGGTGCTGCGCGACGATCTGATGCGCCTGTACGGGCTCATCGAGATCAACCGGCTGTCTATCCAGCGGGCCAAGGCCGGCGGCCGGGCCCGAGCGGCCGGTGAGCGCAGCGAACAAGGAGCGGGCGACCCCGCGAGCGCGGCTGCGCCCAACATCGCCAAGCTCACCATGAGCGAGCTGACCCGGTCGTTCCGCGACATCGGCCTGCGGGTCGTCGGCGCCGACGGGATGCTCATGGGCGACTCCGACAGCCAGAGCGGTGGCCGCATCGGCGAGGTGGCGCTGTTCTCGCCCGCGCCCTCCATCTACGGCGGCACCGACCAGGTGCAGCGCAACATCATCGGCGAGCGCGTGCTCGGGCTGCCCAGGGAGCCCGGCCCGCCCCGCGACACTCCGTTCAGCCAACTGCCCAAGAACTAGCGCCCTCGCCCGCCCGAGAGCACGACTGGGCGCCCGAACCACCACCAGCAGGAGCACCTATGAGCCGGCCCGTCGTCGAATCCATCCATCTCGCAGCCGCAAGCCATCTTCCCATGAAGCCCGTGCCGCTGGTTCTGGCCGAGATCGGCAAGGGGCTGGTCGGGGATCGCTACCACGGCGCGACCCTGCGCCAGGTCACGGTGCAGGCGGCCGGCGAGCTGGCCGAGGCTGCCGCCCAGGCCGGGCGCCCGATCGACCCGGGCCGCACCCGGCGCAACATCACCATCTCCGCCGACACCGTGCCCCGCACGCCCGGCCATCGCTGGTCCATAGGCGCAGTCGAGCTGGAAGTGACCCGCGACGCGGCTCCCTGCACGCTGATGGAAGAGATCTTCGGCAGTGGCGCCCAGGAGAGCCTCAAGGGCCGCGCCGGAGTTGCGTGCCGGGTGATATCCGGCGGCGAGATCGCGGTGGGCGATGCGGTCAACCTCCGGATGGAAGCCGAGGACACGGTAGGGCTGGGCGTCCGGGCAGCTTCGTGACCGACCGGGTGCGCCTCGAGGTTGACGGCGCCGTCGCCACCATCATCAACAACAACCCGGCCAAGCACAACGCCTTCGACGACGAGATGGACGTCCGGCTCTTCGAGATCCTCGAAGAGCTCGCCGGACGGCCGGAGGTGCGAGCCGTTGTGTGGCGGGCCGAGGGCCCCAGCTGGTCGTCGGGCCGCGACGTGTCCGCCATCGGCACCAACGTCACCGAGCTGACCCACCACGAGCTGATGGTCCGGGGACACAGGGGCATCCAGCGGTTGTGGGAGCTGGACGCTCCGGTGATCGCAGCCATCGGTGGCTGGGCTATGGGCGGGTCGTTCCAGCGGGCCCTGCTGTGCGACATCCGCATCGCGGCCCACGATGCCCGCTTCAGGCTGCCCGAAGTGGGCCACGGCGTCATCCCCGACACCGGCGGCGTGAGCGTGCTGTACGAGATGTGTGGCCACGGCCTGGTTGGCGACATGGTGCTCACCGGGCGCACGCTGACCGCGGAGGAAGCGCTGGCCCACGGCATCGTGTCGCGGGTGGTGCCGCCCCACGACCTCGACGCCGAGGCCCGGGCCATGGCCGAGGCCATCGCGGCAGCGCCTGCGGTCGCTGTGAAGCTGGCCCGGCGGGTCATCTCGCAGCTGGCCCGGCCCCAGCAGCGGGCCTCCATGGCCGACGAGCTGATCTTCCAGACGTTCCTCAACCGCAGCGACGACTTCACCGAGATGAAGGCGGCCAGAGCCGAGGGCCGGTCGCCGCGCTACACCGGGAGCTGACGTGTCGCGGCGAAGTTCAATCCGCTTTGCCCCATCTGCGGTGGTCAACTCCTTGAAGTTCGCTGGGTGACGATGGCCGAGCCTGCCGGACTGCCGTCCCCGCCGGCTGTAGGCGAGACCGCCTTGCGGCCGGGAACCTTCGACGGCAGCACCGTGCTCGTCACCGGCGGGGGCACCGGCCTCGGCAAGGCCATCGCGGCGGAGTTCGCGCGGCTCGGAGCTGCCATCGTGATTGCGAGCCGCTCGGCCGAGCACCTCGAGGCGGGCCGGACCGCGATGGAGGAACTCGGAGCCAGTGTGGCCACCGCGGCGTGCGACATCCGCGATCCGGCATCCGTCGCAGCCGCCTTCGACGTGGCCGAGACCACTCTCGGGCTGCCCGACGTGCTGGTCAACAACGCAGCGGCCAATTTCCCGGTGCCGGCCGAGGACATGTCGCCCAACGCCTGGCGCGCCGTGGTGGACATCACCCTCAACGGCACGTTCAACTGCACCCGCGAGATGGGGCGCCGACACCTGGCCGCGGGCACGCCCGGCTCGGTGATCAACATCGGCGCCTCCTACGCCTGGACGGGGGGGCCGGGCTTTGCCCACTCGGCCGCAGCCAAGGCGGGCGTCAAAAGCCTCACCGAGTCGCTGGCGGTGGAATGGGGACCCTACGGGATCCAGGTGAACTGCCTGGTGCCCGGGCTGTTCCCCCATGAGGACATGACCACCGACATCCGCTCCAGCCTCGACCGCACCGGCGACAAGGACATCTGCCAGCCCGCGTTGCGAGTGGGGGAGCGCCAGGAGCTGGGGTGGGCGGCCACGTTCCTGGCGTCGCCCTACGGACGGTTCATCTCGGGGCACACGCTGGTGGTGGACGGGGCCAACTGGCTGCGCCGCTCAATGACCAGCCCCCCGGTGGTCACCGTGCGAGACCAGATGGGCCGCGGCCCATTCGACCCCTGACGGCACAGCGACCGAAGAAGTCGATTGGACAAGCGGGGCGGCTCGCGTAGCATCCGCCCGCCGTCGTGATCATGGACGAGGATCGCCCGCTCGTGCGGGAGGTCAGACAGGGAGGTTCATCATGCACGGATCCCGGTTCCTCAAGTCGGCCCGAGCGCTGGTCGTAGCGGGCGGAACCGTAGCCCTGGTCGCCACTGCGCTAGCTCTGGCCGGCACAGGCACCGCGCTGGGCCAGGCCACCGAGGACTGCGAGGTCACCGACCTGGGCACCCTGGGCAACTCGGTGGACAGCGTGCTGGTTGCGGAGGGACGCTGGACGACCGAGGACTGCGACTCGCGTTTCCTAGCCGGCAGCGACGCCCACATCTACCGGTTCCACATCGCGGAGGCAGGACGGATCAGGATCGGCCTGACGTCCGGCGAGGCCGACTCCTACCTCTACCTGCTCGCAGAAGACGGGAGCCGCATCACCGACAACGACGACAACGGGGCGCGCCTCGATGCCCGTATCGAGCGCGACGTCGCGGCCGGTACCTACATGGTCGAGGCCACCACCGTCGGCGGGCGCGATCGGGGCCCGGCCGACTTCACGCTCACCGTGAGTCGAGTCGGCGGCTGCGATTTCGTCCATCTCGGCACGCTGGAACCGGGCGTCGACCTGACGGCATCGGGAACCTGGTCGCTCGACACGTGCGGCTCGCGCTTCGTGTCGAGCCATCCCGCCCACGCCTACTCCTTCAATCTGACCGAAGCCGCTCGCGTGCGCATCGACCTCGAGTCCGAGAACGGCGACCCAGTCCTGTCACTGGCGTCATTGCAGCACGGCGTCGTCGGAGCCAACGACGACGGAGGCGAGCGCAGCAATTCTCGCATCGAGCAGTACCTGCAGGCTGGCCTCTACTTTGTCGAAGGAACGACCTACTACGCGCGCGACTACCAGCCGCTACAGGCTGATTTCACCCTCACCGTCCACCTCGTCGACGAGTCGGCCCGCCAGCAGAGCGCCCTGCTAAAGATCGAGGCAGTCCGCACTCCCACTGAGGTGGTGGCAGGCGATCCGTTCCCAGTCCAATTCCGGGTCGGGAACGTCGGCGGGGGAAATCTGCCCGACGACGGCAGCCACGCCCGGCTCTGGGTGGTCGGGAGCGGCGTATCCGATCATCTCGGCCGTTTCTCGGGAATATGGGATGCCGGCGTCGCCTACCACACCAGCGACGAGGTCGCGAGCGCGTCGAGCACCGCGATCGAGGACATAGGGCCCTTCGAGGCCGCGATCAGCCAGCACGGCCCCTCGTGGGTTTTCGTCGGGGTGGTCACCGACGACGCCGACGGCAACGAGATCGGGTTCCACGGACTCTGGCACAACCTGTTGGTGCTGAGCGGACCGACCTTCGATTCCGTCAAGGTCGACGTCGACGGCACGGTCTACACGGTGTCGGCCGAGGCCGACACCGACGGGGACGTGACGACGACGGTGAGCGCAGTCACAGACTCGGAGGCCGAAGTAGACCGAACTGTCCGGGCGAAGGCGATCTACGCGGCGGGCGTGCGCACGCAGCTGCTGGACGGCATCTTCGAACGGCCCGAGATCACCGAACTGTCCCGAACGGCTGAGCCGGATCCGGTCAGCGTGTCAGACCCCGCATCGAGCACCCTTCTGAAGGCGCTCGGACAGCGGTTTGCGAGTGCGGACGGTGTAGCGAAGCTACAGAGGGCTCTCGCTCGCGGCGAGGCGATCAACCCCGTCACGGTCGAAGAGTCAGTGCTGGCGACGTCTCGAACGGCGTTGTCGCAGTACGCCTCGATGGCCGACTCCTGGAGTTCTCTGGTCGAGCGGACGGGCGCCGGAGGGGCATTGTCGTTCGACGAGGCCCTGACAGTCCACTCCCAGCTCACCTACGCCGAGCGTCTCATCTCCCCGGCAGTGACCGCTGGAGAGCTCGTCGCCGCGGCCCGAGCCGCCAGCGGAGGCTGGGACGATCCGGCGGTCCGAGCGATGATGGCCGAACATGCGAGTTGCCGTCCGGGACCGGCCGCGCTGCGCGACGCCCTCGAGGCAGCCGGAGTAGCGAACATTGACGAACTGCTGGCACTCGGCGCGGAGATGCGCTTCGTTCGCCCGGTCCACGGCCTGGCTATCGACGGAGCGCTCTGCGCGGCCACCGAAGCCGACCAGGCCAACTCGCGATTCCTGCGGCGCCTGTCGATTGGTAGCAGCTTCGAGCTTCGCAAGCTGCTCGCGCCCCAGACGACTACAGCACCGGCGCCCGAGCCGCACCGGCTACGGATCATCGCCCGGGTTGGCGACAACGGACGCGTCGAGCACGGCGTGGAGTTGACCGGCGGCAGGCGCATCCTGCCGCCGGAGCGGTTCCTGCCCGCCGACGCCCCCGCGGGGACGTGGAAGCTGAGCGGGGAGGTCAGGGTGTGGCCGGTACCGATCGGGAAGATCCAAGCCCGGCGCCTGGCCGACGGCCGCGTCGAGATGGGGTTCCTTAGCGCGGACGGCAGGGAGATCACACCCGACATCGCCTACCTTCCAGCCGACGCTCCAGAGGGAGTCTGGTTCCGCAGCAGCGAGATCGCGGTGCCCGTTGCCCCCATGATGAGCGCGGGCGGCTAGCCGACGGCTAGCTCCGCGACGGAGCAGCCCGCCGAGACCCGCGAGGCGGCTAGCTAGATTTCCCCGAGAAGACCCAGCGGCGCTTGAGCCGGGTCTTCTCGCGCTGCAGCAAGTGGTCGACGTGGTGATCCTCGTCGCAGTCATCGACCGAGGTCTCCAGCTGGATGGTGGAGTGCGCGATGCCATGGCCCTCGCGGGCTATGCGCCGAAGCTCGCGCAGCAAGGCGTTGTGGTCGCCCTCGTAGTCGGGATCGGCCAGCACGTGCGCGGTGAGCGAGACGTAGCCGGAAGTAACCGTCCACACGTGGATGTCGTGCACGACGGTCACGCCGGGTACCTCCTCTATGTCGTGGCAGAGCCGGTACAGGTCGAGGTTCTTGGGAGTGCCCTCGATCAGCACCAGCAGGCGTCAACGCCAGCGCTGCGAGAAGGCTGCGCCGCGATGCCTCGCGCACCTCGTGGTGGTCGTGATGGGAATGCTGAATCGAGTGGGTCATAGTCGTAGTGTCGGAAGAAAACCTGTGCTTCTTGCGGCCATCTGGCGCTTCAGCAAGCGGTCGACCCCTCAGTGGTGGTGGCCGAAGACAAGCCTGCGCTTCTTACGGGCCATCTGGCGCTGCAGCAGGTGGTCCACATGGTGGTCCTCGCGGCTGCACCCCCTCCGGAGGTCTCCAGCTGGATCGTGGTGTGCGCTATCGCATGCTCTTGGTTGGCGATTCGCCGCAGCTCCCGCAGCATGTCGTCGTAGTCGCCCACATGATCCGGGTCGGCCAGCACATGCACCGTGAGTGACACGTACCCGGAGGTCACCGTCCAGGCGTGCACGTCGTGAATGACGGTCACGCCGGGCACATCTTCCATGTCCGAGCACAGCTTGTACAGGTCAAGGTGCCTTGGGGTGCCCTCGACCAAGACTTGCAGCACCGAGGTGACCAGATGCCAGGAGCTAATCAAGATCAACAGTGCGATCAGCAAGCTGAGGATGGGATCGACGATGCTCCATCCGAAGAAGATGACGACGACTGCGGAGACGATGAGAGCCACCGAGCCCATCAGGTCGGCAATCACGTGCTGGAGGGCTCCCTCGACGTTGAGGCTGCGCTCCGACGCACCGTGCAGCATGTAGGCCGCAACCAGGTTCACGAGAAGGCCGATGCCGCCGACGATCAGGACCGTGCCGCCCTCGATGTCCTTGGGGTTGATGAACCGGTGGATGGCCTCCCAGATGATCCACGCCGATATGAGCCACAACGACAGCGCGTTGACCGCGGCGGCGAGGATCTCGGCTCGGTTGTAGCCGTAGGTTCGCTCGGCCGAAACCGGTCGCTTGGCAAGCCATACCGCGAACAGGGCCAGGCCGATCGAGGCGCTGTCGGTCAGCATGTGCCCGGCATCGGCCACCAGGGCCAGGCTTCCCGACAGGAACCCGCCTATGACCTCGACCACCATGAAGGTGGCGGTCATGATGAGCGCACCGATGAGGACGCGCCGGGAGCTCTCTCTCAGGTCGTGATGGTGGTGGCCGTGATCGTGGCCGCAGTCCTCGCCGTGCGCGTGATCGTGCCCCGCGTGCTCGCAATCCTCAGGACGGTCGTGGTCGTGGCCCTGGCGAGAGCCAGCCTCAGCGGTGGCCACTACGCGGCGTTACAGCACTCTTCGGTGTGAATGTGCTCTTCCATGTCGCAGTGGTCGGCGTGGTCGGCGTGCGAATGCTCCGGGACGTCACAGTGGTCGCCGTGGTCGTGATCGTCATCGCAGTGATCAGCGTGATTGTGCTCCTCCATGCCGCAGTGGTCGGCATGGTCGGCGTGCGTATGTTGCGGATGGTCATAGCACGCGTCGGAGTGGGCATGGGCCCTTACACACTCCCCATTGGTTGTGTCGTCGGCATGCGCAGCCGAGCGTTGGGAGTCATTGTTACCGCTCCAAGTGTCGTCAGATAAATGACCCCCCGGTGGCTCGCAGGAAGAGCAGTGCCCGTGCAGGTCGAGCAGATGACGCAGGGGGGTGAAGGCCGCCCGTCGCGCCGCCTCCGCAAGGTTGCGGTCGACCAAGTCCTCTAGCTCTTCGTCCAGGTGTATGTCCTCGATGGTGCCGCAGGCCACACACACGAGGTGGTGGTGATGCGACAACAGCGGCTCGGCCAGCTCGAAGTAGGCACGATCGCCCCGGATCGAGATCCGGTTGACCACTCCCGAGCGCTCGAGCACTTCGAGGTTGCGGTAGGTCGAGCTGACGGGCAGATCGGGGGCGGTCGACGCGATCTCGGGCAGCGTGACCGGGTGTCCCGCGTTCGCTAGTGCGTCGATCAGCCGCCGACGCCCGGGGGTGTAGCGATTGTCATGTCGCGCCAGACGCACGCGTACCATGGCGTGAAGATCTCGGAGGGCGGGGGTCAGGTCAGGTTCGCCTGTTGTCTCGGGCATGACGCAAGCCATCGTGATTGAGAACTATTCTCATTATAGTGTGGTAGCGGCGAGCCGCACCCTTCTGACTAAGGAGTCTACCCGTGAAGCTCCTCCCCGGTTTCGACAGTTCCAGTACCGTTGACCGAGACGGCCGCTCCCAGCAATCCCGAAGACCGGTCGCGCTTGCAGCTCTCGCCGCTGTGGCGCTCTGTGCCTCCTCGTGCGGAGGGGATCCGGAGGGCGAGGACTCGCCTCCGGCCGCGCCGGCCACTCCCACCATCCTCGTCACGACGGGCATCTGGGCCGACGTCGTCTCGAACGTGGCCTGTGGCGGCCTGGCCGACATCGAGACGATGATCCCGGTCGGCAGCGACCCGCACGGCTACGAGCCATCTCTACAGGACCGGGCCCGCATGGAGATTGCCGCGCTCGTAGTGGCCAACGGTCTCGAACTCGAAAAGGGCCTTGAGGACCCGCTTGAACAGGTCCGGGGTTCCGGCACTCCGGTCTTCGAGTTCGCCGAAGGCACGGAACCGATCCCATTCGCATTCGAGGGCGGGCACCACGGCGAGGACGAGGAAGAAGGCCACGACGAAGACGGGGACGAAGACGAGAAGGAAGGCCACGACGAAAACGGGGACGAAGACGAGAAAGAAGGCCACGACGAAGACGGGGACGAAGACGAGAAAGAAGGCCACGACGAAGACGGGGACGAAGACGAGGAAGAAGAGGAAGGTCACGGCAGCGGGGGCGACCCCCACGTGTGGTTCGATCCCCACCGTGTGTCGGAGGCACTGCCCGGGCTCGCTCGCGTGCTGACCACAGAAGTTGGTCTCGATGCAGCCGCGATCGAGGCGTGCCAGGCCAGCTATCTGGCGGAGCTGGAGGCCGTCGACGCCGAGATCGCTGCCAAGGTCGAGCAGCTCCCGGCCGAGAACCGCAAGCTGGTCACCAACCATGAGGCGCTCGGATACTTCGCTGATCGCTACGGATTCGAGGTGATCGGCACGGTGATCCCAACGCCGGCGAGCCTGGCGCAGGCCAGCCCGGCCCAACTCGAGGAACTGGCCGAGATCATCGAGCACGAGGCAATCAAGGCAATCTTCGCCGAGACCCTGCACTCAGTCGACGACGTGGAGGCTGTGGCGGACCGGGTAGGCGACGTCGATGTGGTCACGCTCTACACCGGCAGCCTCGGCCCTCCGGGCAGCGGCGCCGAGACCTACGTCGGGTTCCTGCGCACCAACGCCGATCTCATTGTCGACGCCTTGGGCTGATTCGCACTAGAACGTCCGGCCATGGAGTTCCTGACCGACCCGGTGGCGTGGTGGATCGACCCGTTCACGTCCAACGTGTTCATGCAGCGAGCTCTCTACGCGGGGCTGCTTGTCGTGCTCACCACGTCGGTCGTGGGCACGTGGGTGGTGCTGAGAGGCATGAGCTTCCTCGGCGACGCTCTGGCCCACGGGGTGCTGCCCGGCATCGCGGTGGCGTTCATCATCGGGGTGGACACCACCATCGGCGCCTTCGTCGCGGCCATCGCCATGGTGTGGGGCATCAACGTCATTCGCAGCCACTCGCCGCTTCCCGAAGACACCTCCATAGGCGTGCTGTTCGTCGGATTCCTGGCGCTGGCCGTGGCCATCATGTCCAGCTCGTCGGGGGCGTACACCGGGGACCTCAACCGCTTCCTGTTCGGCTCCATCACCGGCGTCGACGAGGGCGATCTCCGCCGCCAGGCGATCGCGGCGGCGATATCGCTGGGCGGGGTGGCCGTGTTCTACCGGGCGTTCCTGGTCATGACCTTCGACCACGCCCAGGCCCAGGTGCTCGGCCTTCGCCCCCGCCTGGCCCACGGCGTTCTGCTCGTCCTGCTGGCCATCTCGATCATCGCATCGTTCGAGGCGGTGGGGAACCTGCTGGTGTTCGCCTTCCTGATCGCCCCGCCGGCCACCGCCGTGCTGCTGGTGCGCCGGGTGCCCCGCATCATGGTCACTGCTGCGGCCCTAGGGACCGCCTCTGCGGTCATCGGACTGCTGGTCAGCTACCACCACGACACCGCGGCCGGTGCCACCATGGCCCTGGCCACCGTCATCGTGTTCCTGGGAGTGCTGACCATCAAGGCGCTGCTGCAAGAAATCGGCTCGCGTCGCGGGCACTCGCATGCGGCCGTGGCGGGCTCCTGACCGCCCCGCCCCGGGCTCGCCGCGATGGGCGGGGAGCGGTCCGTATCCGTGTGCTAGTCGCTGGGTTCGCCGCCGCGATCTAGGGCGATCCCGCGGCCGATCGTGCGTGCAGAATCTGATATCTCGATGCGCTGGGCGTCGAAGTTCTCCCCCCGCGTCGCGTCGAGCGCCAGCCGCGATGTCGTTCCCCGCTTGTCGGCGGATGGGTCGAGGGCGCTGCCGGGCAGCCCCGCGATCACGATCATGTCTTGGTCGGGCTGAAAGTGCGTGGCCAGCGCCCACAGCACGTCCTCGTCCCTAGTGACGTCGACATCCGCGTCGACGGCAACCGCGGTCTTGAGATACGGGTCCCAGCCGAGAAGGCCCAGCAGCGCCTGGCGGGCCTCCCCTGGCCGGCGCTGGTCGACCGCCACGTAGCAGTGGAAGTGGGTTCCCGAGCGGGGATAGTGAACCGCCACCACTGAGGGGAAGCGATCCTTGAGCTTCGCGATCATCTCTGCCTCGCGGGGCACACGCCCGAGGTTGAGGTGCTCGTGGGAGTTCCCGCCGACCACATCGACCCAGACCGCGCCGTTGCGCTGCATCACCGTGCATACGTCGATGCGGTTGCGGGTCGAGCGATCCGACGAATACCCGGAGAACTCTCCGAATGGACCTTCGTCCTCGTCGGCGGCGGGATCGATCTCACCCTCGAGAACGACCTCGGCCGACGCGGGGACGCGGAGGCCGTGCTTCGGTGTGCGCACGACCTCGAGGGGCGCGCCGAAGAGCCCTCCCGCAATCGCGCGCTCGTCAACGTCGAAGGGAGCCCGTGCCGACGCGGCCAGCATGAACAGTGGATGCGCTCCGATGACCATCGCCACCGGAAGCCGCCTGCCGGACGCAGCAGCATCCTGCAGGAGGCGCCAGAGATCGCCCCGGGAGTGCAGGCTGGTGCCGAGCGAGGTCGGCGAGGCCACGATCGAACGATGGTAGCTGAGGTTGCCGCAGCCACCTTCGGCATCCTCGGCCACCACGATGCCGCTGGTTATGTAGGGGCCGCGGTCGGTCGCGAAATGGGTCAGCAGCGGCAGCTCATACAGGTCGATGCTGTCGCCCACGTCGACTCGATCGGTGATCGGTCCGTCGTCGAGCTCGGCCATCTCCACCGCGCCCGCGGCCAGATGCTGGTAGCGGTCATGGAGCTCTCCCGGGCGGGCGCCCAGCATCCGCTCGATGCGCACGCGAGACGCAAAGAGGTTGGTGACGACTTCCCGGTCGGCGCCCTCCACGCACGGGAAGCGCAGCAGCGGATGTTGACCTCGCTCGGCCAGCTCCCACACGACCGCGGTGATGTCCTGGTCCAGCGACACTCTGCGATCGACGGTGTGGACATCGGCCGGATGCGCGACCTCGTAGTCGCGGAGAAAGTCTTGCAGGCCCTGGCCGGTCACAACTACAAGAGCGAGGCCTAGACGGTCGGTGCGCCGTAGCTGCCGTCGGCGAGCTGCTTCCTGGCGTCTTCGACCGAGGAGGGAGGCGCAGTCGGAGTGACGCCGACCAGTCGGGCGATGTTGTTGCCCATGTAGTCCTCCAGCTGATCCTCGCTGGCGTTGATGCCCTGAGGGGCGTCGTGGCACAGCACCTCGAGATGGGTCAGCCACATGCCCGGGTCGTTGGGCGGCGAGTCGGTGCCGAAGACGAGGCGGTCCCGTGGCATCTCCTTGGCGAACTCGACGATGCGGGACTGCAGCAGCCAGCCCGACTCGCCGTACACGTTGGGGGAGTCCATGATCATCCAGAAGGCCTCGAAGCAGTAGACACCCCCGGTCTGAACCCCGAAGTGCCCGATGATGAACTTCACGTTCGGGAACTCGCGGATGATGGGGTAGAACTGCGTCGGGATCGAGTACGGGCCGTCACCGGTGTGAATCAGGACGATGACACCCAGCTCGTCGCACTTGCGCATGACCGGGCGCAGCCAGTCCAGCGCCCGGTCGGGGCGGTAGGCGTGCATGTTGGCGTGAAGCTTGAGCATCTTGAAGCCGAACTCCTTCACGTGGAACTCCAGCTCGGCTGCTCCGTTCTCAGGACCGAAACGCGGGTTGTAGTTGAAGTTGCCGATGAAGCGGTCGGGGTAGCGCTGGGTCAACTCGGCCACATAGGCCATGTAATCGCGTATGCCCTCGCGGCCCGAGCGCCCGCCGTCTCGCCACGCCGTGTTGCCTGGAGGGGGCTGGATGAAGCCCATGTCGATGCGACGCGGCTTGCCGTTGATCCAGTAGGGCCCATCCATCATCTTGAGCATGCGTTCGCCCGTGAACGGCTCTCCGGTGTGGCGCCAAGCCTCGTCGACGATGTTGGTGGGGTGCAAGTGCGTGTCGATGATCATGCGGATGGCTCCTTGGTGATGAGATCTGATGATCCAACGGGTGCTCGGCGCCTGGGCCAGTCGGTCATCGTCATGACACGTGGACCTCGTGCCGAGAATCTACGACACAGCGCTGGAGGCGTCGAGCCAGCTGATCGCGATTCAAGTTCGTGCCGATGAAGACCGCCCTGCTGTCGCGGTGCGGACTCTCCCAGCGGTCGAGATCGTGGATCTCGAAGATCCGATGCACGCCCTGCAACGCGACCCGCCGATCGTTCCCCGCGATGGCGAGCACTCCCTTCCAGCGCAGCAGGTCGGCACCGTAGTCAGCCGCGATCTCCCGGGCGGCCGCCTCCACCATGAGCTGGTCGAGTTCCCCGCCGATCCTGACGGAGCAGGTCTCCACGTCGGAGTGATGGCTGTGAACGTAGTGGTTCTCCAGGAACGAGGGCTCCGAAGCGGCACGCTGTGAGAGTTCGAACGCCTGGATGCCCAAGATGGCGTCCAGGTTCACTTCCGCATAGCTCGATCGCTCGATCTCCGACCGCTGGTTCAGCTTCCTGATACGACGTTCGATCCGCTCGACCGTGTCTTCATCGACCAGGTCGACCTTGTTCACGATGATGCGGTCCGCGCTGACGATCTGGTCGACCGCTTGGCTATTGATGCCGTCGTAGCGGACGTCGTCCAGGTGCTGCTCGATGTGCTTCGAGTCGATCAGCGTGACGACGGCGTCCAGGGCAACATCCTCGAGCACCGCGTCATCCACGAAGAAGGCTTGGGCGACGGGCATCGGATCGGCGAGGCCGCTGGTCTCGATGAGGATGTAGTCGATGCGGTCACTGCGGCTGATCAGCTTGCGAATGACCTCCAGCAGGTCGCCCCGGACCGACGCGACGCAGCAGATGCACCCGTTGCTCATCTCGTAGATCTCCTCCTCGGAGGAGACCACCAGGTCGGAGTCGATGCTGATCTCGCCGAACTCGTTCTCGATGATGGCGATCCGCTTGCCGTGGTTCTCGCGCAGGATGTAGTTGAGCAACGTCGTCTTGCCCGACCCGAGAAAGCCGGTCAGGATCGTGACCGGCAGCTTCGCCGGTTGACGGGCGGCAACCGTCACCGACCCTCCGAGTCCGCCGGCCAGTCCTGGACCTCCTGGTCGATGCGGTTCCAGAACGCCTGGCGGACGGCCCTCCTGAGCCGGTCCTGGCCGCGCAGGCTCCCCCCGATCACGTTCTCGACCGCGTAGAGCAGATCCCCGTCCAACGACTCCGGTATGCGGGGCCGCTGGTCGAGCAGGGCGTCGAACTCGTCGTCGCTGGCCCGGTAGAGCCAGCTCTCGGCGAACTCCGTCGCGGCCGCGGCCACCGAGTCGACCGGGTCGTAGGCGTCGGAGGCGGCATCGTCGGGAGCCCGACGGCGCCGAATGAACCTGGACAGGTCGTCCTTGGTCAGCCTGATCACCTCGTCAGCCTCGATTGCCAGGCTGGCCGTCGGTTCCTTGCGCTCGTCGCGGGATGCGACATTGATAAGGGTCACTCGCAGTCCCAGGTCTTGGACGTCCCTCACGCTGGCGATGAGATCCTCGTCCGCGGACAGAAGGAAAGCGTCACAGATGGCCCGCTGGCTGGCCAGCGTTGTGAGGTCGTGCCCGATCGCCGCGCTCAGGGGCGTCTGAGTCTCCCGGGGGCCGCTGCGCTCGAGCCGAAGCTTCATGTTCGGCAGGGTCGCCACGAGCTGCTGGGCCGAGGTCGGCACGCCGTCCGTGGATGTGTCGTACCAGTAGGTGCGCAGGGGCTGGATATCGCAGACATCGGTGGCGAGGCCGACCAGAAAGTCGTTGGCGCCCAGCCCGTAGAGCAGTATCTCCTGGCGCTCGGGGCTGTTGCAGCAAAGCATGCCGCCCTCTGCGTAGAGGTACTCGGCGTCGACAAAAATTGCGTAGCGGTCCATTAGCGGCGTCACCCCCCATGCGGGGCGGAAGTCCGGCTGACCCCGCGCGCCGCGACGGAGTGCGGCTTGGGTCTCCCCAGCCTAGCTGCGCGCGGCTCTCCTCATGTACTCAGCGTGGTACGCCCCCTGGGACTCGAACCCAGAACCTGCGGATTAAGAGTCCGTTGCTCTGCCAAATTGAGCTAGAGGCGCTCGCGCGACCGGCAAGGATAGCGCACCCCCGACGATCCCACCCCGCCTACGGAAGGCAGGACAGGACGGGAGCGGGTGACCGAGGGGACTCGAACCCCCGACCTCCGGGACCACAACCCGGCGCTCTAACCGACTGAGCTACGGCCACCACGACCGCCGAAGCGGGCGCTCCACAGCCTACCGACCGCGGGCCGCGGCTGAACGCGGGGGTAGTCTTGACACGCCCCCGTAGCTCAACTGGATAGAGCGGAGGGTTTCTACCCCTCAGGTTGCGGGTTCGAGTCCTGTCGGGGGTGCGGGCGCTGGTGACAACAGCAAGCGGACATCGGAGGCGAGACGCGCCGTGGCCGACCTCGACAAAGCCAGGAGCCTGGGTCTCGAGATCCTGCACAATGCCGGTATCGAGGTCGACGGCGATCAGCCCCGCGACATAGCCGTGCACGACGACCGCTTCTGGGCGCGGGTGCTCGCCGATCGCGAGCTCGGGCTCGGTGAGTCGTACCAGGACGGCTGGTGGGACGCCAACCAGCTCGACGAGTTCATCGCCGAGGTGCAGGCTCTCGACGTGCGCTCGCTGGTTCGGCCCCGGCCCGGGTTGGCGCTGCACATCGCCAAGACACACGCAATGAACCACCAGACCGTCCGGCGGGCTCGCAGGAACGCGGGCGCCCACTACAACATCGGAAACGACCTCTACGAGCGGATGCTCGACAAGCGCATGATCTACTCATGCGGCTACTGGCGACGCGCCGATGACCTGGACCAGGCCCAGGAGGACAAGCTCGACCTGATCTGCCGCAAGCTGCGCCTAGAGCCGGGCATGACGCTGCTCGACATCGGCTGCGGCTGGGGAGGCTTCGCCCGGTTCGCGGCCTCCGAGCACGGTGTGACGGTCACAGGTGTCACGCCGGCCCGCGAGCAGGCCCGTTTGGCCCGGGACGTCTGCGCGGGCCTGCCCGTCGAGATCCAAGAGTGCGACTACCGCGACGTGCAGGGCCGCTTCGACCGGATTGTGTCGATCGGGATGATGGAGCACGTCGGTCCGCGCAACCTCAAGACCTTTTTTGAGCGCTGCAACGACCTGCTGTCCGGCGACGGCGTGATGCTGCACCACACCATCGGGTCGCTGGAGTCGAAGAACCACACCGACCCGTGGTTCGACAAGCACATCTTCCCCGGAGGGGTGGTTCCGTCGCTGGGCCAGATCTCGTCGGCCTCAGAGCGGGACTGGATCATCGAGGACGTGCAGAACTTCGGCCCGTACTACGACCGCACGCTCATGGCGTGGCACCGCAACGTGACCGAGGCCTGGAAGGACCTGCCCGCCTACGACGAGCGCTTCCGCCGCACCTGGGACTACTACCTGCTCAGCTCGGCCGGATCGTTCCGTGCCCGGGCCCTGCAGCTCTGGCAGGTCGTGTTCACGCGCAGCCGTCGCCGCTCAGAGGTGTACCACCGGCCGGACTGAGGCACCGCACCGGCAGCCCGCCCTAGAGGCCGAGCGGTTAGGCCGCAGCTCACGTACCAATCAACGGAACGTCGAGCGAGGCCGTGGCCCGAGCGGCCCGTGAGCGCAGCGAACAGGAGCGGGAGACACAGCCGTTCACCGCGAGGCGCTCACCACCTATCCGCGCACGTTCTTGGCTAGAACTGGGCCTGCTCGGTGCTGCCCTCGAGTGCCAGAGTTGAGGCGGTGCCGCCGGAGATGACCGTGGCCACCTGGTCGAAGTATCCGGCCCCAACCTCGCGCTGGTGGCGAGTCGCGGTGTAGCCCAGGGCCTCCATCTCCATCTCGCGCTGCTGGAGAGCGACGTAGGCCGTCATGTCGTCGCCCTGGTAGGCGCGCGCCAGATCGAACGCCGACGCGTTGAGCGCGTGCCACCCGGCCAGCGTGATGAACTGGAACGCGTAGCCCATGGCGCCCAGTTCCTTCTGGAACACGGCGACCTCGGCGTCGTCGAGGTGTGCCCGCCAGTTGAACGAGGGCGAGCAGTTGTAGGCCAGCATCTTGTCCGGATACACATCGTGCACGGCCTCCGCGAACGTCCTCGCCTCGTCGAGATCGGGGGTGGACGTCTCGCACCACAGCAGATCGCAGTAGGGCGCGTAGGCGAGGCTGCGCTGGATGGGCGCCTCCAGCCCCGGCGCGGTCACGAAGAATCCCTCCGCGGTTCGCTCACCGGTCAGCCTGGCACGGTCCCGCTCGTCCACATCGCTCGTGACGAGCCCGGCGCTCAAGGCGTCGGTACGGGCGATCAGTATGGTCTCGGCGCCCATGACGTCTGCGGCCAGCCTGGCCGCCCTGAGCGTTGACAGGTGCTGGGAGGTGGGCACCAGCACCTTGCCTCCCATGTGGCCACACTTCTTGGCCGAGCTGAGCTGGTCCTCGAAATGGACCCCGGCCGCGCCGGCCTCGATCATGGCCTTCATGAGCTCGAACGCGTTGAGCGGCCCGCCGAAGCCTGCCTCGGCATCGGCCACGATGGGCACCATGTAGTCGCGGCTCGGGTCCCCGGCGGTCTCGCTCCACTCGATCTGGTCGGCCCGTCGCAGCGCGTTGTTGAGGCGGGCCACCACCGACGGCACCGAGTTGACGGGATACAGCGACTGGTCCGGGTACACCTGCCCGGCCAGGTTGGCGTCGCCGGCCACCTGCCAGCCCGACAGGTACAGCGCCGGCAGCCCCGCCTTGGCGAACTGGATGGCCTGGCCGCCGGTCATGGCTCCTAGGGCGTGCACGTAGTCCATGTCGTGCAGGCACTGCCACAGCTTCGCCGCGCCGGCGCGCGCCAGCGTGCACTCCGGCGTCACCGAGCCGCGAAGGCGCACCACGTCCGTCGCGGAGTAGTCGCGCCGCACGCCCCTCCAACGCGGGCTGCTGGCCCATTCGGCCTCCAAGGCCTCAACCTGCTCCGCGAAGCTCGGACCGGCATTCGTCGTGCTCACCATCGGTCGCCCTCCTGCTCGAGCGGTGCGGCACGGACAAGTCGCCGATGCCACCTGCTGGCCAAGCATCGCCGTTCAGAAGCGACGAATGTCAGCGTTCTGCTCGGCAGACAAGGATCAAAGTTGTTGCTCCGAGCAAGATCTGCCAATCTTTCGTTCATGCCCGCCGAACCCGACCTTCTCGTGCTCGGTCGCCGCCTGCGCCACACCCGACGCAGCCGCGGCCTCACCCTAGCGGACCTGGCCGAAAGGACAGGCCGACCGCCAGCCTACCTGTCGCGGCTCGAGAACGGGAGGGTCGAGCCCCGCCTCGGCGTGCTGAGCGACCTCGCCGAGGCTCTTGGCACCACCACCACCGATCTGCTCACCAACTCCCCGCCCGACCGCCGCGCAGAACTCGAGCTGGAGCTGCTGCGGGCCCAGGACCATCCGGCTTACCGGGAACTCGGCCTGCCGGTCCTCAAGCCGTCGGCGCGCCTCGGCGACGAGGTTCTGGAGCACCTCGTAGGCCTGGGCCGGGCCGTCTGCGAGCGCGCCGCCGACCCGGCTGACGCCACCGAGAGCGCCCGGAGAGCCAACTCGGAGCTGCGCCACCAGATGCGCGACCGGCACAACTACTTCGTCGACATCGAGAAGATCGCGGCCGAGGGGCTGGCCCTGGCCGGGTACCCCGGCTCGGGTCCGATCAGCGAGCGCGTCCTCACCGAGCTGGTGAGCAGCTACGGCTTCCGCATCCAGCGTGTCGCCGGCCTTCCCCGCACGGCCCGCTCGATCACCGACACCCGCGACAGGGTGATCTACATCGGCGACCAGGACGACCTGAAGGTCCGCCAGGCGAGGTCGGTGGTGCTCCAGACGCTCGGGCGCTTCGCGCTGGAGCATTCGGACACCTCGGATTTCGGCCACTACCTGCGGCAGCGGATCGAGTCGAACTACTTCTCCGCCGCGGTGCTCGCGCCCGAGGCGCCGGCAGTGGAGCTGCTGAGCGAGGCGAAGCGGCAGGACGACATCAGCGTCGAGGACCTCAAGGAGACGTTCTACATCTCCTACGAGATGGCCGCTCACCGCTTCACCAACCTGGCCACCGTCCACCTCGGCCTGCCCGTCCACTTCCTGCGCACCGACGCCGAGGGCGTGATCTCGAAGGCGTACGAGAACGACGGGCTGGCGTTCCCGGTCGCCTCCGACGGCGGGCTCGAGGGCGAGCGCGTCCCCCGCCAATGGGGAGCCCGGCAAGCCTGGGGGGCTCACGGGCACTTCCTGTTGCACGAGCAGTACACCGTGCTCGATGAGGGGGAGTACTTCTGCATCACCTACATCGAGACCGAGAACGACCGCAACCCCTATGCCATCACGCTGGGCACCACAGCCCAGCACGCCCGCCACTTCCGCGGCTCGGAGACGCTGCGGCGCGAGCACGCCCGCTCCAAGGACATAGAGCCCGACCCGCGGCTGGCGCGCGACTGGGAGGGAGTGGCCTGGCCCTCGGCTGCGGAGCGCAGCCACGTGCTGTCGGCCCTGCCGCCCTCACAGCGGTCCTTCCTGCCCTTCCCGGGAATCGACCTGCTCGACGTTTACCGCTTCCTCGACCGCCGCAAGCGACGGCAGCGGCCGGTTCCATAGAGGCCGAGCGGGCAGGTGGCGCCGTCTCGCGGTGGAGCGGCGCGATTGCTGTGGGGGCAAGCCCTTCGTGTAGCCTCCCGTCGAAACACACCGCATGTCCGAGACCGCCGCCACCATCCGCGTCCCCGCCAACCACTTGCTCGGACCCTTGGTGGGCGAGCACGACGCGAACCTGCGACAGCTCGAGAGCGCCTTCCCCGGCAGCCGGATCCATCTGCGGGGCAACGAGGTGAGCGTCCTCGGAGACGAGGCAGAGACCGTCGCCCGGCTCTTCGAGGAGCTGATCCTGATCCTGGAGCACGGCCAGCGGCTCGACGTGCGCACCATCGACCGAACAATCGACATGGTGCGCAGCAACGTCCGAGCCTCCGAAGTGCTGACCCACGACGTGCTGCGCACCGCCGGCGGCCGCGTCGTCCGCCCGAAGTCGGCGGGGCAGAAGCGCTATGTGGACATGATGGGCCAGGGCGTGATCACGTTCAGCATCGGACCGGCAGGAACGGGCAAGAGCTGGCTGGCGGTGGCGATGGCGGTCAGGGCGCTACACAACGACGAGGTCAGCCGGATCATCCTCACCCGGCCCGCGGTGGAGGCGGGGGAGAGGCTCGGGTTCCTGCCCGGGGACCTCATGGCCAAGGTCGACCCCTATCTGCGCCCCCTCTACGACGCCCTGTACGACATGGTCGGAAGCGAGGGCATGGATCGTCTGCAGGAGCGGGGCGCAGTGGAGGTGGCGCCGCTGGCCTTCATGCGGGGCCGCACGCTCAACTCGAGCTTCATCATCCTCGACGAGGCCCAGAACACCACGCCCGAACAGATGAAGATGTTCCTGACCCGCATCGGCTTCGGATCCCGGGCGGTCGTCACCGGCGACGTGACCCAGGTGGACGTCGAGGGTGGGCGCAGCGGCCTGACCGGCGTGGAGAAGATTCTGGGAGGCGTCGACGGCATCGAGTTCGTGCACCTCACCAGCCGGGACGTCGTGCGCCACCGCATCGTCGCCGACATCGTCACCGCGTACGACCGCGCCGGACGACGCCCGGAGGCTCCGGCTAGATGACCGCAGCCCTTTCCGGCGCGGTTGTCCATACCTCCGACGAGCGGTCCGAGCCGAGCGCGGGGCCCGACGGGCTGCAGACCGAGCAGTGGGCCGCGCTGGCCATAGCGGTGCTGCGCGATGAGGGGGTGGCCCACGGCGAGATGGGCCTGCGCTTCGTAGATCCAACCACGATGGCCGAACTCAACCTGAGCCACATGGGCTCGCCGGAGCCAACCGACGTTCTCGCCTTTCCGATCGACGGCAGATCCGGCCGCGTCCACCTGCCGGAGCAGGTCCCGCTGCTGGGCGACGTGGTGGTGTGCCCCGCGTACGCCGCCGCGCAGGCCCCGGACCATGCGGGCGACGGACATGACGGCAGCCTCGGCAACGAGCTGGCCCTGCTGGTCGTGCACGGCGTTCTGCACGTGCTGGGGTACGACCACCAGTCCGGCACGGATGCCGCGGCCATGCAGGCCCGGGAGCGGCAACTGCTGGCCGCGCACCACCAGCAACCGTGAACAGCCCGCAGGCCCCCGACGGGCGGCCGAGCCAGCGGGCGGCCCGAAACGGCGGCGCAGCAACCGACTCGACCGCGGCCGAGGGCACGCGGCGACCGGGAGCGGCCGAGCGTTGGCGCCGGCGCTTCCTGCCGGTGCGGGGCCGCACCGACGCTCCGCCCGTAAGCGAAGACGAGTTGATCGCCCTGACCGACGCCGCGGCCGAGGCAGACACCATCGAGGACGCCGAGCGCGACATGATCGCGTCTGCCCTGGCCCTGGACCGCACCGTCGTGCGCGAGGTCATGGCACCCCGAGCCGACATGGTGACCGTGGACGCCGAGGCGACCGTGACCGCCGCGCTGGAAGTTGCCATCGCACGCGGACTCAGCAGGCTCCCGGTTTGCCGCAACGACATCGACGACGTCGTCGGCGTGGTGCTGTTGAAGGATCTGGCCCGTACCGAGCGCTCCGGCGGCGGCGAGCGCCCCGTGCGCGAATCGATGCGCCGGGCGATGTTCGTCCCCGAGACGAAGAGAGTCGACCAGCTGCTCAAGGAGATGCGCACCGCCGGCGGCCACCTGGCCGTGGTGATCGACGAGTACGGAGGCACGGCCGGGCTCGTGACGCTCGAAGACCTCGTCGAGGAGTTGGTCGGCGAGATTGTCGACGAGTTCGACCGGCCCGAGCCGCTGTTGGAGCCGCTGGCGGGCGGGGAGGCCCTGGTCCACGGGCGCATGCCGGTGGACCAGCTCAACACCCTCGTGGGGGCCGCCCTGCCCGACGACGACTGGGACACGGTGGGCGGTCTGATATTCGGCACCCTGGGCCATGTGCCCGAGGTGGGCGAGACAGTGGAGGTCGACAGCCTGAAGCTGCGGGTGGAACACATGCAGGGCCGCCGCATCACCCGGGTCAGGCTCACCCGCACATGACGGCCCACGAATCCGGATCCGGCTCATATCGCTGCGGGTTCGTGGCGCTGGCGGGCCGTCCCAACTCGGGCAAATCAACGCTGATCAACCGGATCGTCGGACAGAAAGTGTCGATCACGTCCAACAAACCCCAGACCACCCGCACGCCGGTGCGGGGAGTGCTGACCCGCCCCGACGCCCAAGTCGTGTTCGTGGACACCCCGGGCATCCACAAGCCCCGCACCGCCCACGGCAGGAGTCTGAACGCGGTCGCGTCGGAGGCGCTGCACGGCACCGACGTGGCGTGCCTGGTGATCGATGCGTCGGCCCCCTATGGGCGCGGCGACGCCTTCATCGCCTGCTCGCTGCCGCCGGACTCCGTGGTAGTAGTGACCAAATCCGACCTCGTCGGGCCCGAGGCGATGCTGGCGCAGCTCGCCACCACGTCAGAGCTGGACTTCGAGTCCTACTTCCCGGTCAGCGGCCGCACCGGGGAGGGCGTCGACGCCCTCGTCGATCACCTGGTGGGCCGCCTGCCCGAAGGTCCGGCGCTGTACCCGCCCGGCACCGTCTCGGACGCTTCGGAGGCGTTCTGGGTGGCTGAGCTGGTGCGTGAGCAGCTCCTGAAGGCGACCCGCCAGGAGCTGCCCCACGCGATCGCCACCCGGGTCACGGACTACGAGTGGCCGCTGATCCGCTGCGAGGTGCTGGTGGAGCGCCCCTCCCAGAAGGCCATCGTGATCGGCAAGGGCGGCGCCACGCTCAAGTCCGTGGGCATCGCGGTGCGTTCCCAGCTCCCCGACGGCGCCTACCTGCAGCTCGCGGTGCGAGTGGACAAGAACTGGCAGCGCCGCCCCCACGCCCCGCGTCGCCACGACCACTCGCAGCAATAGCCGGACACCAGTCCATGGCTCATAGGCGCGGAGCCTGTGATAAGCGCGCCGCGGGAGCGGGTCACGCGGTAGCTTCACGGTGATGGTCACCGCCGAACTGGACTTGGACCGCGTGCCGGCTCATGTCGCCTGCGTGATGGACGGCAACGGGCGCTGGGCCCAGTCTCGCGGCCTGCCCCGCACCGAGGGCCACCGGGCCGGCGAGGAGGCGCTGTTCGACGTGGTGGAGGGCGCTCTCGACATCGGCGTGGAGTGGCTCACCGTGTACGCCTTCAGCACCGAGAACTGGCGCCGGCCCGCCGACGAGGTCCGCTTCCTGCTCGGCTTCAACGAGGACATCCTGCTGCGGCGCCGCGACGAGCTGCACGAGCGGGGGGTGCGGGTCCGCTTCGTGGGCCGCCGAGACCGCCGCGTCCCCAAGCGGCTGCTCGCTCTCATGGACGATGCCGTCGAGCTGACCAAGCACAACAGCCGCATGACGTTCACCATCGCCTTCAACTACGGGGGCCGAGCCGAGATCGTCGACGCGGTCAGGGCCGTTGTCGACGCGGGGATCTCGGCCGACAGGATCACCGAGCGAACCATCGCCCGCCGCCTGTACGACCCCGAGATGCCCGAGCCCGACCTGATGATCCGCACCTCCGGGGAGTTCCGCACCTCCAACTTCTTGCTCTGGGAACTGGCCTACAGCGAGCTGTACTTCACCGACACCGCGTGGCCCGACTTCCGCCGAGGCGACCTCTACGAGGCAATAAGGGCCTACCAGGAGCGCGAGCGGCGATTCGGCCGGGTGTCGCCCAACGGAGCAGCCCAGGCGAACACCACCAACGGAGCAGCCCAGGCGAACACCACCAACGGCGACGGCTAGGGGCCATGGGCCTCTACCGCGATGAGGCGGTGGTGCTGCGCACCTGGAAGCTGGGCGAGGCCGACCGCATCGTGAGCCTTCACACCCTGGGCCACGGCAAGGTTCGCGGCGTGGCCAAGGGAGTGCGCCGCACCCGCTCGAAGTTCGGCGCCCGCCTGGAGCCGGCCTGCCACATCGCCGTGCAGCTCTACCGGGGCCGGGGCGAGCTCGACACCGTCACCCAGGCCGAGACCATCGACCGGTTCGGGAGTCTCAGGGCCGATCCCGAGCGGTTCGCGCGGGCCTCGGCGATGCTGGAAGCCGTCGACCAGCTCGCGCCCGAGGGCGGCGGCGACCCCGACCGCCATCTGATGCTGGTGCGGGCCCTCGCCACCCTGGACCTAGCCGACAGTCCGCTGGTGGTGGCCGGGTTCTTCCTGAAGCTGCTGGCCCTGGAGGGAGTGCAGCCCGAGCTCGACAGTTGCGTGGCCTGCGGAGCCGGTGGGCCGCTCGAGGCGATCGAGGTGCACCTCGGCGGGGTGCTGTGCCGCGACTGCCGCCAGGGCCGGCCGATCAGCCCGGAGGCGCTCGACATGCTGCGCCGGATGCTCGGCGGCCAGCTCGCGGCGGTCTTGCGCCAGCCTTTCGGACATGCCGCCGAGGAGGTCTCGGCAGTGGCCACCGCCGCCATCGAGGCCCACCTGGAGCGGCGGCTGCGGTCGGCCACGGTGCTGGACCACGGATAACACTTGAATCCTCGTCAAGTGCGGCTTGTCCGCTCGGCCTCTTAGCCTTGCCTGCCATGGCCGAGCCGTCGCCCGATCCCGATCTGTTCGACAAGATCGTCAACCTCTGCGTGCGGCGCGGCTTCGCGTTCCGCTCTGCGGAGATCTACGGCGGCTTCCGCTCCGCGTACGACTACGGACCGCTCGGGGTGCTGCTGCTGCGCAACGTCAAGGAGCAGTGGTGGCGGTCCATGGTGCAGCTGCGCCACGACGTGGTCGGCCTCGACGCGTCGATCCTGTCGCCGCCGGCGGTGTGGGAGGCCTCGGGCCATCTCGAGAACTTCACCGATCCGCTGGTGGACTGCCGCTCCTGCGGGACGCGCCACCGCTCCGACAAGCTGGAGGACCCCGAGGCCTGCCCAGACTGCGGGGAGCGGGGCCAGCTCACCGAGCCGCGGCAGTTCAACCTCATGTTCTCCACCCACGCCGGGCCGGTGGCCGACACTGCGGCGCAGGTCTACCTGCGGCCCGAGACCGCTCAAGGCATGTTCATCAACTTCGCCAACGTGCAGCGCTCCAGCCGCAAGAGCCCACCCTTCGGCATCGCCCAGGTCGGCAAGTCGTTCCGCAACGAGATCACGCCGGGCAACTTCGTGTTCCGCACCCGCGAGTTCGAGCAGATGGAGATGGAGTACTTCGTCCCGCCGGCCTCCGCAGACGATTGGTTCGAGCATTGGTGCGAGGCCCGCCTGGGGTGGTACCTGGACTTGGGCATCAAGCCTGAGATGGTGCGGCTTCGGGCCCACGGGGCCAACGAGTTGAGCCACTACTCATCGGCCACCTCCGACGTGGAGTTCCTGTTCCCGTGGGGCTGGGACGAGCTCGAGGGGATCGCCAACCGGGGCGACTACGACCTGCGCTGCCACTCCGAGCGATCGGGCGAGCGTCTCGAGTACTTCGACCCGGCCACCGGCGAGCACTACGTGCCCCACGTGATCGAGCCGGCCGCGGGCGCGACCCGGGCCGCCATGGCCTTCCTGATGTCGGCCTACGACACCGAGGAGGTCAACAACGCGGAGCGCGCCGTGCTGCGCCTCGACCACCGGCTGGCGCCCTACCAGGTGGCGGTGCTGCCGCTATCACGCAAGGACGTGCTGGTGCCGGTGGCCAACCGGGTGTTCGACCTGCTCAAAGGCAGCTGGAGCTGCGACTACGACGAGACCCAGGCCATCGGCCGCCGCTACCGACGCCAGGACGAGATCGGCACGCCGCTGTGCGTGACCGTCGACTTCGACACCCTCGACGACGACGCAGTGACGGTGCGAGACCGCGACACCATGGTCCAGGACCGCGTCGCCATCGACCGCCTAGTGGGCTACTTCGCGGACCGGTTGGCCTGACAGGCGCGCCACCGCAGGGCGGCATCGAAGCTCGCTGAATGGGCGTCTCGCAGGGCTGGTATGTTCGGCCGCGATGGGGATCGTCGCCGACGACATAGCCAAGGTCCGGGCCGCCACCGACATAGTCGCCATAATCGCCGAGCACACCGAGATCAAGCGGTCAGGGCGGCAGTGGATGGCCCGCTGCCCGCTGCACGGCGAGCGCACGCCGTCGCTGTCGGTCGCGCCCGAGAAGGGCGTGTACTACTGCTTCGGCTGCCAGCGCAGCGGCGATGTGATCACCTTCGTTCAGGAGATCGAGGGCCTCGACTTCGCGGGCGCGGTCGAGATGCTGGCCGGCCGGGCCGGGATCCACCTGCGCTACACCAGCGCCGACGAGAGCGCGGCCCGCAGCAGGCGCAGCCGGCTGCTGGAGGCGGTGGCGAAGGCCAGGGACTTCTACCACCAGCGCCTTCTCGACGGCCGCGACGCCGGTCCGGCGCGCAACTACCTCAGGTCGCGCGGCTACGACGGCGACCTCGTGCGTCGCTGGAAGCTGGGATGGGCGCCCGACGGCTGGGACCGCCTGGCCCGCCATCTCGGACTCTCCGACGAGGATCTGCGCGACTCGGGCCTCGGCCTCGTCAACAGCCGCGGTGGCCAGTACGACTTCTTCCGGTCACGGGTCCTGTTCCCCATCGTCGATGAGCGCGGCGACGTGGTCGGCTTCGGTGGCCGGGTGATGCCGGGTGCCGACGGCCCCAAGTACCTGAACACCTCCACCGACGCCACGACCTACGACAAGAGCCGGGTCCTGTACGGGCTGTACGAGCACCGCAAGCAGATCGTCAAGGCGGGCCAGGCGGTGGTGTGCGAGGGCTACACCGATGTGATCGGCTGCGCCGAGGCCGGTATCGAGTTGGCCGTGGCCACCTGCGGCACCGCCCTGACCGAGGAGCATGTGCGGCTGTTGAAGCGCTTCTCGGCCGACCGGCTCGCGTTGGCCTTCGACGCCGATGCCGCGGGCGCCGCCGCCGCGGGCCGGGTGTACGCCTGGGAGCGCAAGTTCGAGTTGGAGGTGCTGGTGGCGGACCTGCCGGCCGGCCAGGATCCGGGCGATCTGGCCCGCACCGACCCGGACGCACTCCATCGGGCAGTGGAGAAGGCTGTGCCGTTGCTGCAGTTCCGGGTGGACCGGGCCTTGGCCGGCGCCGACCTGTCCACCATCGAGAGCCGTGCCCGGTCTGCAGAACGAGCGGTCACAGTGGTCAACGAGCATCCCGACCCGATGGTGCGCGACCCGCACGTGATGAAGATCGCCGGCCAATGCCGTGTGGACCCCGACCATCTGCGCCGCTTCGCGGCCGGGGGTCCGAGCATGGCTCCCCGGCTTGACGACGGTGGCAACGCGACCGCCGCGGTTGACCGCCTCACGCCCGAGGACGAAGCCTTGCAGCTCGCGATCCATCATTCCGCGGAGGTGACGAACAGCCTGCACGCGACCCTGTTCGGAGATCCTGTGCACCGCGAGGCCTTCAAGGCGCTCATGGACGAGGGGGGAGTGGTGGCCGCGTCCGACCGGGTGTCGCCGCAGGCGGCGAGGCTGCTGCATCGGCTGGCCGTGGACGCGGGCACCGCGACGGTCGACGATGTGCTCGCTCGTGTGGCGCGCCTGTCGGCCCGCCGAGCGATGAACGACCTGCGCCGGACCGCGGCCTCCGCCGACGATGCCGCCCTGCGCCAGCAGTGCAGCCTGAGCGTGGCCTGGCTCAAGTCGCAATCGGAGCGGCTCGACGAGCGGACCACTCGCACGGAGGCGCTAGCGGTCCTGCTTCCCTGGCTGATCGAGCACGGACTCACCACGGAGGGGGCCGTATCCGGGTCGCTGGTAGCCTCACGGGCCGATCCGGGGTAGCTCAACTGGCAGAGCGAGCGGCTGTTAACCGCTAGGTTGTGGGTTCGAGTCCCACCCCCGGAGCCAGCCGATGCCGACAAATACCAAGGTCAGAGGCTATTTCTGGGCCGATCCTCTCGGGGCGTGTCCCACAGTCTGTCCAACTCCATAGCCCCTACTCGATCCGGGACGTGTGCGCCGCTTGCAGGGCGACGCCGATCAGCCTGTCCCGCGTCTCGGTGGCCTCCACCACGGCACGCTGGTGGTGTCGTCGAGAGCCGTCATCGCCTGATTTCCTCCACGCGGTCAGCCGCGGCCCGTTCGAGGAGCCCCCACAACTCAGCGTGTGCGCCCGCCGAGTCCAACGCGCCCTGGTCATCCAGTGCGAGGAGCGCCAGCCAGACCTCTTTGACCGCTTCTGACACGAACAGACCGGCCAAGGCGTTCCAATGTCGGCCCGCGCGCTCGGCCAGTTCGGTCATGAGGTCCTGCGGGCTGGCGCTGTGGATCGGTGGACGATCTGGTGGCCGCGTTGGGCGCGGAGTCGGGGATTCGTGCCGTTCCTGGAGTTCCCCCCAGAGCTGCGACGCGTCGTCTACACCACCAACGCCGTCGAGAGCCTCAACGCCAGATTCCGAAGAGCAGTCCGGCATCGAGGGCACTTCCCCAACGAGCAGGCCGCCATGAAGGTCCTCTACCTTGTCGCCACCACCAAAAGCAAGAACCGCGAGAACCTCACCGGCAAGACCAACGGCTGGAAAGCCATCTTGAACACCCCACCCAGCCTGAGTTCTCGTGCCGCGTCCGGTGGGCTCCGGGCCAGCTCGTTCTCTGGGACAACCGTCTTACACTCCACTATCCCGTCAACGACTTCGTCGGCCAATCTCGCCTGCTCTACCGGAGAGTCGCCGTCTGACGCTTGGCGGCACCTATCGATGGCTGCGGGTGAACCGCTTGGCCACAGGCCTATGGGTGCTAACCGGTGTCGGCCATCTACACTTGCGCCATGACCAGCCAGACGCCCGAGCTGCGGCCCATCCCGTCGACGTATCCCGCTGAACTTCTCGACCACCGTGACGAGGCCAAGAAAGCGCTGCGACAGCTCACCGCCGGCGGCCAACCACCGAGGGTCAACCTCGAATTCTCGCCACCTCGTGGGATGTAGCGCAGGCCTGTGAACCAAGATCTACTGACTCTCGATGTGTACTCCAATCCGGATGGCGCTGCGGATCTGGATCGGTTCAAGATCCTGGCGGACTGGTTCGGGCCGACCACTCGGGCACTGCTAGACAGGATCGACATCGGCCCGGGAATGGTTTGCCTAGACGTTGGCTGCGGCATTGCCGACACAACATTCGAGCTGGCTCGGCGGGTGGGGGACGAGGGCCGCGTCGTCGGTATCGACATTGACGAGACCATTCTTGACCGGGTGCGCGAGGACGCGCCCACGAACGTAGAACTGCGTGTGGGGGACATCAGAACAATCAAGACAGACCCGGAGTTTGACTTTGTCAACGCGAGGTTTGTGCTTGACCACCTAGCGCGGCCTTTGGACGCGCTAGCCAACATGAAGGCAATGCTGAAGCCGGGTGGCATCATCTGCGTGGAATGCGGCGACTATTCGGGCTGGTACACCTACCCCCGCAGCGCCGGCTTCGAGCGGATTGTGGAACTTGTAACCGAGCAGAGGGCGCGCACGGGAGGGGACGCGAACGCTGGCGCCATGCTGCCCGTGCTGCTTCTGGAGGCGGGGTTCACCAACGTCGAGACGACCATCTTCCAGCATGTTCAGCTTGAGGGTCGCTACAAGCGTTGGGTCTTGTCAGCGGTAACGGACGAGCGGGCGGCATGGATGGCCGCTCTCGAATTGGCCGACGAAGCCGAAGTCCATCGTCTGCGGCAGGACATGATGGCCCTGATCGAGGACCCCAAGACAGTGATGGGAACGCCGCGGATGGTGCAGTGCTGGGGGCGCCGGCCCTAGCGCCAAGACATGGCTGCTGCTAGCCCCCGGGGTGCCCAAGAGGGGCACTGGACCGCACCGGCGCGCCTAAAACGGGCCCCGGCACCGGCGCAGGGTCGGAGCGCAGCGCTCAGCGCCGCCGGGCTAGAATCCTCAGGCCATGGCAGTGTCCCACCGAGTGGTGGGGTTTGAGGTAGCCGCTGGGGTCCACCACTAGGGGGGTCATCGGCGTGATCCTCGGTGAGAGAAATCACCAACTCATCGAGGAGGACACACCGATGACCCTTTCTGATACTGACACAGCGCAGCTGTGGGAGACGTTTCGCGCCGGTGGCGCAGCAGCAGTTCAACGTCGCTACGGTCGGAGGGCCGTGCGGCCTTGGCCTTCATGGCGAGCATGTGCTCCGTTGTCGCGGCAATGACTTTGAGCGCGGGGTGGTCGAAGGGCGGAGACATAGCAGGCGAGGCGGTTGGCAGCGATGCAGCTGTCCGCCTCGACGGGCTGACGAAGGCGGCGTGTGTCAGTGCCCATGACTGACAAATCTAACGGGTGCGGATAGTACCTAGAGCCCGCGTGCGAGGTCGTCGCCAGGGTCTGGTGAAAGCCGCTCGCCGGTGCTGATGTCGGTGGAGGCGGCGAGCTGGCGAAGCTCGGCGGTGAGCCGGTCGATGGTGTTGTTGACGCTCCTGCGGCCGTGGCGACGAGCCATCTTGTCGGCGGCGTAACCGGCTGAGGCTGCCGCGGCGGCGGCGATGGCGGTGGTATACGCGGGGGTGGCCACCTCGTAGGGGTGGGGCTGTCCGGGGGCGGGCTGGTAGTCGCCCAGGGTGCGCCATTGGCTGACGGAGTGCGCGGTGATCGGGCTGCTGAGGATCAGCTGGGCGGCGGTCTGATCCTCCGCGGGGAGCTGCTCGACGATGGGACCGACGAGGTGGTTGTAGTGCAGCAGCTTGGCGTCGATCTGTGCGTCGGTGCCGAGGGCCTTGAATGCCGTCTCGATGGCCATGGCCGCGGCGGTGCACGCCTCGACGAGCCGGTCGGACTGATGGTCGTAGCGGCTGTCGTCCTCGCCCGCGGCTGACGCTGAGCGTTCTATGTGGTCGGGATGGTGTCGGCGGATGAGGCGCTGCAGGTGGGTGCGGACCTCATCGAGGCGCCTCCACGCTTCCTCGGTGTCGGAGGTGGCCATGACTTGCTCCTTGTCCCAGCGGATGGCGCTGTCATCTCCGTTGCGGGCGGCGACTACCACCAGGTCGCCTTTGATGGCGGCGGCGAACGACGCGGCTCGCCGGTTCTGCGCAGCCCATTCGGGTGCGTCGGTGAGCCACACGTCCACGCGCTGCCCGGTCGCGCCGGCGGCGAGCTTCTCGAGGGCCTGCGCGGCGTCGCGGCGGCGGCGGTATTCGAGGTCGTCGAGGATGACCACCAGGTCGATGTCGCTGTGGGGGTCGGCGTCGCCCCTCGCGACGGACCCGAACGCCAGCACCTCTCGGGCGCCGGCACCTGTCAGGGCCCGGCCGGCTGTGCGGGCGTCGTCGATGGTCGGGGCAGACACCATGTCCGCAACGCTACCGCCTGGCGGGCGGGCGTCTCCGGCGGCAGCTCCAGGCTCGCCGGATCTATGCAGGCTGTGGTGAGGCTCATGCTTCGCCGTGGCCAGCGTGTGGGTGCCCATAATTCGGTCGTGGGCGCTGACCAGGGGTTTCGCGCTCCATCCTGGGACCAGGAATCGGTACGAGATTCGGTACACGAGGACTCAGCATCGGCCCGCATCGCGGCACGTCAACGACCACGGCCGAGTTTCCGGCACCCACAGGGCGGTGTGCTTGGGGAGCGCTGCGGTGAGCGCTGGGCCGGCGGGGTCGGCGGTGCGGTGGCCCTCGGCGATGGCCCAGCGCATGACCATGCCGAGCCGGATACGGAGCTTGCGAGCGGTTTCGGGCTTGTCGTGCCAGACCGGGCGCAACACGCGAGCTAGGTCGCTGGTGGTGATCTGATCGACCGGCACCCAGCCGAGCGATACGGCGTAGGTGGGGGGTCGTCGCCAGTTCGTCTCGGAGCGGCCGTTCTTCCAGCCTCCGCGGTGGGCGTCGATGACGGCCTCCACGGCCTCATCGAAGGTCGGCACGCCGGAGTTGGTCCGCGTACTTCTGGGGTCGCCCCCGCGGCGGGAGATGCGGCGGTACTCGAAGGCGATCTCGCGGGCCTCGGCCAGCGGCGTGTAGGCCACCGCCCCCAGGCCGATGTCCCGGCGCCTGCCGTGGATGGTGCCGCGCCAGACCCATTGCTTCGATCCTCCGGGGGCGACGCGTAAGATGAGACCGTGCTGATCGATGTACTTGCCGGGCTCGCTGATCGACCGGACTCTTGTCGCTGTCAGCTTCATCAGGGTTCGACTCCCACCTCGTTTTTGTCCATCTTCGTGTCCAACACTCGGACGAAACAGAGGGTAACGAAGCGAAACGCCGTGCACAAGCAAATGGCAGTCTGACCTGCGGGTTTGTTACATGGTGAAACGCTGAGAAACGCTGTGAACCTTGAACACTCCCACCCCCGGAGCCATTCTGTTTCAGGCTTCTGCGCTGGCCTTTGCCCAACGCCAAGACGTAAAGGAGAAGGCCTCTGTGGTCGCCGTTCGTCACGAACTCCTGGGAGGGTTCGGGCTCGGGGCCGGTGGGCATGCCCGGCGCAGAGTCGTCGTCTGGCCGCGGGGCCCGAGCAGCGGTTGACAGCTCCCTGATCGCTCCCTCTACTAACCGCTGCGATACTTTACTAGACAAAGTACTTGACATTAGGAAGTCCCTGCTCTAGCGTTGAGACTATGGCAGCATCGTACTTGGGTCCGCCCGGCGCAGGGGTGCCCGTGGGTTTGGACGCCCGCGCGGAAGCCAACCTGCGCTTCATCCGGCAAGCGATGGAACGCTCCTCCGTGTTCACGTCTCTCTCCGGCCGCGGAGCGATTCTGACCGGGGTAACTGCGGTTGGTGCCTCCTGGACGGCTTCGCGTCAAGCAGAGTTCGCCGGCTGGCTTGGCATATGGCTGGCCGGAGCCGCGGTGGCCGTTCTGATCGCGGCCACTACAACGCTTCTAAAGGTCCGACGGTCGGAGACACCAGCTCTTACGCGCCCGATCCGCAATTTTGCATTCGGGATGGCGCCGCCGTTCTTGGCCGCTGGCGTGCTTACCGTTGCACTAGCGCGAGCCGAGCAGCTCCATTGGATGATTCCGGGCGCATGGTTGCTCCTGTACGGATGCGGCATCGCCACGGGTGGTGCGTTTTCCGTCCGGATAGTGCCGGTAATGGGCTGTTGCTTCATGCTCCTGGGTACGTTGGCCTTGTTTGTACCCTCGACTCTGCACGACACTCTGCTGGCCTTCGGATTCGGCGGGTTACACATCGTGTTTGGAGTGATCATTACCCGGAGGTACGGTGGTTAGCTCGGGGGCGGTTCGAAAGCATCAGACAGTTGACGCGCACGCGGAAACGCATGGGACGCGGCGCGCGCAGCCGCTCGGCGGACGAAGAGCCCTAGGTCTGGACCGCCTGATTCATGAGCGCACTCGCCTGGCGATTGTTAGCGCGCTGGCCGTCACCGCCGAACTCTCTTTCACGGAACTCAAGAAGCTTCTTGAACTGACAGACGGGAATCTGAGTGTCCATTGCCGCAAGCTGGAGGATGCGCACTATCTTGATTGCAAGAAGGGCTTTGATCGGCGCGTACCCAAGACTACCTATAGGCTGACTGCGAAAGGACGCCGCGCGCTTGAGCGCTATGTAACTCACATGGAAGCCCTGATCGCTTCCGCACGACAGTCGGATCAATAAAAATGCTCGATACCAGGTACCATTCACAGCGTCTTCCACTCCACGCCAATTTCCCGAGAGGCTATCGAGGATACGGAGAAAGAGTGTGATGTCTGCCGTTGAACGTCTGATTGCTGCTGGCCGAAGTTCCCAGATGCTGCGCGTCTTCTTGGTGGGAGCATTGACACTAGTGCTGCTTCTTCCGATCGCTAGGATTGGCGGACTGGTCTCTGAGCGTCAGGAAAGGCATCAGACCGCTGTTGTCGAAGTATCCGACAAGTGGGGCAACACCCAAAGCGTGACCGGACCTGCGCTTGTTCTACCCTACACAACCCTCGACGAACAACCGGAGTCCGACCAGACACCGGCGGTGGACCGCACTCGTTATGCCGTGTTTCTTCCGGCAGAGCTTCGCGTGACCGGTCAGATCAAGACGGAATCGAGGGAACGCGGCCTTTTTTCGGTGCCCGTGTTTAAGATGTCTTCATCAGTCTCGGGGAGGTTCGAGATACCGAATCTGGACGAGTTAGGCATCAATCCCGCCACTGTCGATTGGGGTCTCGCCAGCTTCGTAGTTGGGATTTCGGACGTTCGGGCGATCGTCGATCAGCCAATGCTGTCCTGGAGCGATGGCGAGGTTGAATTTGTGCCTGGCACGACAGGTTTCGACGGAACCCCCGGTATTCACGCTCTTGTTCCTGTAAGCGACGTGAGTGACGACCTGACGTTCTCATTTCTTCTCTCGCTGAACGGTAGCCATGCTGTCTACTGGGTACCGTTTGCGGAAGAGACCTCGATCCAGCTGGCGTCGAACTCTCGGTACCCGAGCTTTCAAGGAAACTGGTTGCCGACGGAACGAACAATCTCCGCCAACGGATTCGATGCCTTGTGGCGTGTGTCCTACCTCGGACGAAACTATCCACAGTCCTGGACATCCGGTACAGATGTTGAGCAGGCGATCGAGGCTTCGCGCTTCGGTGTAGAACTGAGTAGTCCTGTTGACCTATACCGGATGGCCGAACGCAGCGTTAAGTACGCTGGTCTGTTTGTGCTTCTCACCTTCGCGGTTGTTTGGTTGACGGAAGTGTTGGCGAGAACTCGTGTCCACCCGATTCAGTACCTAATGCTGGGCGCGGCGATCTGTGTTTTCTATGTGCTTGAGCTTGCGCTAGCCGAACATATTGGATTTCGCCCGGCCTACGCGATTGCTTCTCTATCGGTCATTGGAATGGTGGCCTCTTATGGCAGGACTATCTTCGGTAGCTGGCGACGTGCGGCGTGGGGGGCCTCAAGCGTCACGTTCCTGTATGCCTACCTGTTTGTGCTGCTGACGAACGAGGAGAACGCTCTCCTTTTTGGTTCGATAGGTCTGTTTGCAGCCCTCGCGACAATCATGTTTGTGACACGGCGGATCAACTGGTATGCAGGCGCGAATAACCCCGGCGATGAAGCAGAACCTGAACTGGGTTCCGCCTGATGTGGCGAGACAGCATTTCGGGGGCGCCCGGCACGAAGTCGCGGCGCACGAGATCCGCATCGAAGTGTCGAGCCAGCAGGGGAACCCTCAGTATTGGATGACCCATTCGGAGCCGGGTCTGCGGACGAGTGCACCCACCCGCCGATGGCTTGCGACCGGCGCGACGGTAGCGTCGGTACGGGCTCGTAGCTCAGTGGTCAGAGCAGGGGACTCATAATCCCTTGGTCGTGGGTTCGATCCCCACCGAGCCCACCGGCGACGCAGGTGCAGGCGAAGATCGGAAGCTGCGGTGGATCTGAACTGGAGCGCAGCCCAGACCGAGACCCGCCTTGAGCTGCGCCGATGGCTGGACCGCAACCTGGCCGCATGGCGGGCCGAGATCGGAGCGGAGCGCTCCGGCGACACCCGCGAAGGCTTCGAACAGCAGCTGCTCTGGGAGGCGCGCCTCTACGACGCGGGCTGGTCGACGGTGTCGTGGCCCCGGGCCTACGGAGGCCGCGACGGCACGCTCTGGGACTGGCTCATCTTCGAAGAGGAGTATTGGCGGGCCGGCGCCCCGCAGAGAGTCACCCAGAACGGGATCCAGATCCTGGCGCCGTCCGTCTTCGAGCACGGCACGCAGTCCCAGCAGGACCACCTGCTGCCCCGCATCGCCGCCGCAACGGACCTGTGGTGCCAGGGCTGGTCCGAGCCCAACGCGGGCAGCGACCTCGCCGGGGTGTCCAGCCGGGCTCGCCGCACCGCTGGCGGTTGGGTGCTCGACGGGCAGAAGACCTGGACAACCCGCGGCGCGTTCTGCACCCACCTCTTCGGACTGTTCCGCTCGGACCCCGCCTCGCAGCGCCACCGCGGGTTGACATACCTGCTGGTGCCACTCGATCTGGACGGGATCACGGTGCGAGGGTTCAGCCGCCTCGACGGCGACGAGGGTTTCGCCGAGGTCTTCTTCACCGAAACGTTCCTGCCCGACGAAGCCGTCGGCACCGGCGTGGTCCTCGGAGAGGTGGACCAGGGCTGGCAAGTGGCCGTGTCGGCGGCCAGCACCGAGCGGGGGCTGCTGCGCTCGCCCGGCCGGTACCAGGCCACCGTGGCGAGCCTGCTCGCGCTGTGCGCCGAGCGCGGCGCGGACGCAGCCATGCGGCGCCGCATCGCCGCGGCGTGGATGCGCGCCGACGCCTACCGGCTCCAGACCCTGCAAACAGTCACCGCGCTCCTCGGCGGCCGCGACATGGGATCGGAGGCGAGCCTGGCCAAGATCTGGTGGTCGGAGCTGGACATCGAGCTGCACGAGATCGCTCTCGACCTGCTGGGCCCCGACGCTGAGCTGGCAGGATCCTGGAGCAAGGGCCACCAGTTCTCGCTGGCCGGCCCGATCTACGCGGGGACCAACGAGGTGCAGCGCAACATCGTGGCCGAGCGCGTCCTCGGCCTGCCGCGATGAGGTTCGCACTGGCTGCCAGGGGCCAAGCCGCGGGCCGGCGACGGCCACCAACGACGGGGCCGCGATGAGGTTCGCCCTCGACGACGACCGTGAAGCGTTGCGTTCGACGGCGCGGGATCTGCTCACCGAGCTGTGCCCGCCCGCGGCCGTACGGGACGCCTGGACGCAGCGGCCGGACCCGGCGCCGTGGCAGGCATTGGCCGGCGCGGGCGCGCTGGCCGTGCTCGTGACTCACGCCGACGGAGGCCTGGGGCTCGACGAGACCTACCTGGTGCCGGTGCTGGAGGAGGCCGGCAGGGTGGCCCTGCCTCATCCTCTGACGGAGACCGCGCTGGTGGCCGCGCCACTCGGCGTAGTGGGGCCTATGGTGGCCACCGACCTGGGCGCGGCCGGCTCTGTGGTTGCCTCGGCGACATTCGCCGAGGCCTTCCTGCTGGTCTCGGGCCGCGGGCTGCGGCTCTACGAGGCGCACGAGGTGAACGTCGAGCCGGTGGAGACCGTCGATGCCTCCAGGCACTGCGGGCGGGTGAAGCCCCAAGTCGCGGGCCAGTCCGTCACCGAGGATCCCGAAGCTGTGGCCGCGGCCTTCGATCGGGGAGTACTCGGCGCCGCGGCAGAGCTCCTCGGATTGAGTCGGGCCATGCTGGAACTCACCGTGGACTACGCGGCGCAGCGCCACCAGTTCGGCAAGCCGATCGGGAGCTTCCAGGCGGTGAAGCACCATCTGGCGAACGCCCGGCTCGAGATCGAGTTCGCCGCTCCGGCGGTGCTGCACGCCGCTTACGCAATCGCCCACGGGCGCCCCGACGCCAGCCGCAGCGTGTCTCAGGCCAAGTGGCTAGCCGGAACTGCAGCCGCCGTCACCGGCCGTGCCGCCCTGCAGTGCCACGGCGCCGTCGGCTACACCACCGAATACGACCTGCACCTCCACCTCAAACGCTCATGGGCACTGGCCCGCGGCTGGGGCGGGTCCGACTTCCACGCCGACCGGGTCGCCGCTTCGATCGGGATTTGACGCACCGGCCATAATTGTTCCGACATCGGCGGGAGGAGAATCGACGTGGACGTGAAGGTTGGAAGCAAGGTCCCGGACTGACAGCGGGCCGGTCCTACACCTCGCCCAGCCAGGCAGGGGCCCGGTCGAGCAGGAACTCGCAGACGTGGCGGGCCCGGTCGAGCATGTCGCAGAGCACCTCGAGGTCCTGGCCCAGATAGATCCGGCTCAAAGCCAGCTCGACTCGGCCCTCGATGTTGACAGTCCGCTCCGCGGCGTCGGTGACAGCCGCCACCCTGTCGACCGAGGACACCTGCAGCGGCAGCTCGGGACCCCCGATGGCGGCGAGATCGGTGGCCAGCACAAGAAGGTCGGGACCCAAGTGCAGCGGCGGGAGCACGAAGCTGAGGATCATCGGCACGGTGATGGCGTCGTCGGGGTCCTCGTCCTCCGGGCGGCTGTTCACGTCGTCCTCGAATGTCAGCAGAGTGCGCGGCTCGGCCTCGACGCACAGCACTATGTCGAGCGGCCCGCCGCACGCGTGGTCCGGGTGCAGGTCGACCTCCCATGTCTGGCGGTTGGAGTAAGTCTCCACGAAGTGCCGGTCACCGTGGACGTGGAAGCCGTGCTCGGACACGTGGTCCTTGAGGTTGGCGACGAACCCGTGCAGATCGATCAACGACACGCGGATACCCCTTGCTTCGGACCTGTTCCAGCTACAGCGTGCCACGACCGTCGGACATGGCGAAACTACTTCCCGCTCCGGTCGTGTATACACGATCCGAGGGGCGGCGCGTTGCTGCACTGTATCCGAAGGTTCAAGGGTGTGACCTAGAGGTTGAGCGATTAGTCGCGAACCACTGGGCGACTTCGCAAGACACTGAGCGAGGCCGCGGCCCGAGCGGCCCGTGAGCGCAGCGCACAAGAGCGGGAAACGCAACGCTGCACCGCGAGGCGCTCGCAAACCCATCGCGCTCGCACTCAGTCGAGTGTCCTGGTTCACTGGCGGGGATGGACACAGAATCGCTCGACGTTCTGAACGCCGCCGTCGATGCCGTGGTCGCGGCTCTGGCCAGCTGTCGCGACTGGGGACCCACAGGTCTGAAGCACGGCCAGTTCGGCTTCGATCTGGCCGCGGACGCGGCCGCCATCGAGGTGCTGAGAGACGGAGGGCTGCAGGTCCTCAGCGAGGAGAGCGGGCTGGAGCCTGGAGACGGTCCCGTGGCCGTGCTCGACCCTGTGGACGGATCCACCAACGCATCGCGAGGGATCCGCTACTTCGCCACCAGCGTGTGCGTCGTGGACGGAGCAGGTCCCGTGGCCGCGGTGGTTCACGACCATGGCAGCGGCGAGCGGTTCGAGGCGATGCGGGGCGGCGGGGCTCGCTGCGACGGCGAGACGCTGCGACCGCCCGCGCCAAGGCCCCTGCCTGAGTGTGTGGTGGGCGTGAACGGCTGGCCTCCCGGGCGGGGCGGCTGGGCCCAGTTCCGCACGTTGGGCGCGGCCGCGCTGGAGTTGTGCGCGGTGGCGGCCGGACGCCTGGACGGCTACATCGATTTCTCGCTCAGCGGCTTGGGCTCGTGGGACTACCTGGGCGCCCTGCTGGTGTGCAGCGAGACAGGCGTCGAGGTTCACGACGGGCTGGGCCGCGACCTGGTGATGCTCGACCATCAGAGCCGGCGGGCTCCGGTGGCTGCGCCCGCGCCGCTGGCGGCCAAACTGCTGGCGGTTCGTGCTTCGCTCACCGGCGGCGCGGCCGCCGGCTGACGGCTGCGCCGGGACCGGGCTCAGGTCTCGGCGACACTCAGTCGATCGAGAACGGCGGGTACTCGTCGGTCAGCAGCATCGAATAGGCCCACAGCCGCGCGTCGACGCGCACCCAGCCCGCCGAGAACCGGAACAGCGCGTCGGGCCAGCGACCCGTGAAGATGACCGCCAGCCAGCCGAAGAATGTCGCGACGAAAGTCATGACATAGGCAACGGTGGAGAAGATGGCGCCCGGGATCAGGACGGCTGCCAGCACGAGTTGCAGGATCCATAGCCACGCCGGGAAGGACACAAACCCGAACATGAGCCCCAGCATGCCGAACAGGGTCAGCCATGCGAAGGGCACGATGAACCGGAACAGCACCGTGAGCCGGTTCCGGCCCTCGAGCCGGGGCGACGTGCTCACAGAGATCCCCGCGCCGCCCGGATCATCCGTCGAGGGCGCGTAGTCGAACGGGGGATACTTGTCGGTGAGACACTGCATGTAGGAGAAAGTCCTGGCCCGGTAGCGCACGTAGGTCGCATGGAACGCGGCGATGCCAGGCGGCAGCTTGCCGGTGGCGAGCACGGTGACCCATGCGACGATCGCCGTGAGGCTGGCCACGAGATTCAGCACGGTGTGCAGAATGACGTGGTGCGGGATCACGAGGATCAATTGCCCGATGGGGCGCCAGTTGGCTATCCGCTCGGGCCTTTGGATCTCAACGGTCGTGGGGTAGCTCATGGCTCGAAACCCTACTCCCCGACTGCAAGACACGCAGGGAACCCGGCCACGGGCTGACGGCGCTCAGCGGCCGCCCTGGTTCCGGTCAATCGAGAGAGAAGGGCGGGTACTCGTCGGTCAGCAGCAGCCCGTAGGCGCTGAAGCGGGCTCCGACCCTTATCGGGGCGGTAACGAGCCTGCGCAGGCCCGCGGGCCAGCGGCCCGTGAACAGCACCGCAAAGAAAGCCAGGAACACGCACACCACCCCGACGATCCCGATGATCACGGTGTAGACGTAGGCCGGAATGAGTACGGCGGCCAAGACGAGCGCCACCAGCCAAATCCACCCAGCGACCTCGATGCCGGTGGACTGGTTGGACATATTGCTCACGACGGAAATCGGGACGATGAACCGGAACAGCACCACGAGCCGGTTCTTGCCTTCTAGCGCGGGGGAGATGTCCACCGACGTGGCGGAGCCGCCAGGGTCGGCCGGCGACATCGAGAAGTCGAACGGCGGGTACTCCGTGGTCAGGAACCAGGCGTACGCATGCACCCGCGTGTAGTAACGGATGTACATGGCCTGGTAGCCGGCCACGCCTGCGGGCAGCTTGCCGGTGAGCAGGACCGCCAGCCATCCGACGGTGCCAACGACAGCGCCCACAATGGCGAGGACGACCCCCACGACGTAGTGGGGGATGGCCAGGATCCACTGCACCAGAGGACGCCAGTTGGCCACGCGGTCGGGCGTGGTGATTTGGACTGTTGCTGGGTAGGTCATGTCCGAGACGATAGACCATCAATGCCGCGAGTCCCCGGAGACTCGTCAACCCGGCAGAGAGCGCTGACGGCCAGCCGTTAGGCTCGTCTGACGGGCGCGTAGCTCAGGTGGTTCAGAGCGCTTCCCTTACAAGGAAGAGGCCGGGGGTTCGAGTCCCTCCGCGCCCACCGTGAACAGGCCCCATCGAACCGAGGTGATCGACCGTGTCTGAGCCGTACCGGGTCGAAATGAGCGACGGCATCGCCGAGCTTGAGCTTTGCAACCCGCCGGTGAACGCGTTCGGCGTGGACGCCCAGTTCGCCCTAGCCGCGGAGATCGAGGCGCTCGGGCGGCGCGACGACGTGAGGGTCATCATCATCGCGGCGGTGGGCAAGGGCTTCTTCGCCGGGCTCGACATCAAGGAGATGGCTGCCGATCCGAGCCTCATTGTCGGTGCCAATCGAGCCAACTACGACACTTTCGCCGCCATCCACCTCAACCCGAAGCCGGTCATCGCGGCGGTGCACGGCTACGTGCTGGGAGGCGGCATCGGCATCGCGGGCTCGGCCGATGTGGTGGTGGCCGCCGACGACGCCTACTTCGGTGTACCCGAGATCGACCGGGGCGGTATGGGCATGGGCGCCCACCTGCAGCGCATGTTCAGCATCCAGAAGGTCCGCTACATGTACCTCACCGGCGAGAGCATCGACGCGGCCGAGGCGTACCGGCTCGGAGCGGTGGAGCGGGTCGTTCAACGGGCGGAGCTTCGGCCCGCGGCCAGGGAGATCGCTCTGCGGATCGCCGCCAAGTCGCCCCAGATGATCCGCATCGCCAAGCGGTCGCTCAACGGCACCGAGGACGGAAGCCTTGAGGACAAGTACCGCTGGGAGCAGGGCTTCACCTTCGAGGCCTACCTGATGAGCGACTCCGCCGAGGCCCGCAACGCCTTCGCCGAGGGTCGCGAGCCGGACTTCGATTCGCGGGCCGACACCTGATCTGATGGCGGGCGCTAATGTCAGCGCCCCCGCCCGAAACCGCGACGAAAGGACCCTGGCGATGGCCGACGACTACTACCGCGTGACGCTTCCGGAGTCGGAGATGCCGACCCAGTGGTACAACGTGATCCCCGACCTGCCCGCGCCGCCGCCCCCGCCGCTGCATCCCGGCACCCTGGAGCCGGCCGGGCCCGACGACCTGGCCCCGCTGTTCCCGATGGGACTGATCCTGCAGGAGGTGACCGGCGACTCCTACGTCGACATCCCCGGCGGCGTCATCGACGTGCTGCGCCTGTGGCGACCGAGCCCGCTGTTCAGGGCCCGCCGCCTGGAGAAGGCCCTCGACACCCCAGCCAAGATCTTCTACAAGTACGAGGGCGCGAGCCCGGCCGGCTCCCACAAGCCCAACACCGCGGTCCCGCAGGCGTTCTACAACCACGCCGAGGGGGTCACCAAGCTCACCACCGAGACCGGCGCGGGCCAGTGGGGCAGCGCCCTGGCCTTCGCCTGCGCCCAGTACAACATGGAGTGCGAGGTGTGGCAGGTGGCCGCCTCCTACCGCCAGAAGCCCTACCGCAAGACGATGATGGAGATCTGGGGGGCCACGGTGCATCCCAGCCCCTCGCCGGTCACCGACTACGGCCGCAGCCTCCTGGCGGAGGACCCCGACCATCCCGGCTCGCTGGGAATCGCAATTTCAGAGGCGATCTCAGTGGCGGCCGCCGACCCTGCCGTGCGCTACTCGCTGGGCAGCGTGCTCAACCACGTGATCCTGCACCAGACCATCATCGGGGAGGAGACACTTCGCCAGATGGCCATGGTGGGGGAGACCCCCGACCTGCTGGTGGGCTGCACCGGCGGCGGTTCCAACTTCGGCGGGCTGGCCCTGCCGTTCCTGCGCGAGAAGCTGGCCGGCAACATGTCGCCGGTGATCCGCTGCGTGGAGCCCGCCGCGTGCCCGTCGCTGACCCGGGGCGAGTACCGCTACGACTTCGGTGACACGGCCTGCACCACGCCGCTGCTGAAGATGCACACCCTGGGACACGGGTTCATCCCCGAGCCGATCCACGCGGGCGGCCTGCGCTACCACGGCATGTCGCCGCTCATCTCCCACATCTACGAGCTGGGCCTGACCGAGGCGGTGGCCATCGACCAGATGGAGTGCTTCGCGGCGGCTTTGCAATTCGCCCGCACCGAGGGGACCGTGCCTGCGCCGGAGCCCACCCACGCCCTCGCCGCGACCATCCGCGAGGCGCTGGACTGCAAGGAGTCGGGGGAGTCCAAGACCATCCTCACCGCGCTGTGCGGCCACGGCCACCTCGACCTGGCCGCCTACGAGGACTACATCGCGGGCGCCATCGCCGATTTCGACCTGTCAGCCGAGGCCCTGGCCGCCTCGATCCAGTCGGTCCCCGCACTCGGCTGAGGAATCGCCTCCGGTAGTCAGCGGCGCCCGGCTCCTTCGGCACCCCGCGCCCGGCCAAGATCCGCACGGGTCTTGTATCCATACGACCCGAAGCTCTACATGTTTTTGGGCGTTGGCCCGGGTCAGATCTGCTGGAGGGCCTTGGTGATGCTGACCACGGCCTCGCGGCCGTCGCCGAAGAGCATTAGGGCGTTGTCGGCCGCGAACAGGGGATTGGGGATGCCCGCGAAGCCGGGGCTGAGGCTGCGCTTGATGACCACCACCACGTCGCTCTTGTCGACGTCGAGGATCGGCATTCCCGCGATCGGGCTGGACGGGTCGGTGCGGGCCACCGGGTTGACCACGTCGTTGGCGCCGATCACCAGCGTTACGTCGGTCTGCTCGAAAGTGGGGTTGATGTCGTCCATCTCAACCAGGCGCTCGTAGCTGACCTCGGCCTCGGCCAGCAGCACGTTCATGTGGCCGGGCATCCGCCCCGCCACCGGGTGGATGCCGAACACGACCTCGGTGCCCCGGTCCTGAAGGCGCCGCGACAGGTCGCGCACCGCGTGCTGAGCTTGGGCCACCGCCAGCCCGTAACCGGGCACTATGGCGACCCTCTCGGCCGACTCGAGGAGCATGGCCACGTCGTCGGGCGACGTGGACCGGACCTTTCCCGCATACACGTCGTCGGCGCTGGGCCCGCCCGCTCCGGACGGGGCCGGCTGGAACATGACCGCCAGCAGGGAGCGGTTCATGGCCACGCACATGATCTTGGTGAGGACCAGCCCGCTGGCGCCCACCAGCGAGCCGGCGATTATCAGCAGCGAGTTGTCGAGCACGAACCCGGCCGCCACCGCGGCCATGCCCGACAGCGAATTCAACAGCGCGATCACCACCGGCATGTCGGCGCCGCCGATGGGCGACACCACCAGCACCCCGAGCACAGCCCCGACCGCCACCAGCAACCAGAGCCAAAGAGGATTGCCGGCGTCCACCACCATCAGTGTCCCGAACACCGCCGCGGCTCCTGCGCCGGCCACGCTCACGATCCGCATCCCCGGGAATCCCGACCAGCGCAGCGTCTCCTGGAGCTTGCCGAAGGCGATGAGGCTGCCCGTGAAGGTGACCGCTCCGATCAGCGAGGCCACCGCCGACGCGGCCGACAGGCGGGCCGACTCCGTCGCCAGATCGGTCGCTTCGATGTAGGACGCGGCCGCCACCAGCACCGACGCGCCGCCCCCGAAGCCGTTGAACAGCGCCACCAGTTCGGGCATGGCTGTCATCTGGACCCGCACCGCTAGCAGCGCCCCCAGCGCGGCGCCCAGCACCAGACCGCCGACGATCCACTCGAAGCCCAAGATGGCGTTGTCGGTGAGGGTCACCACCACGGCGATGAGCATTCCGGCTGCACCGAAGTGGTTGCCCCGTACCGCGGTGCGGGGCCGGCTCAGCCGCTTGAGGCCGAGTATGAACAGCACCGCGGAGGCGAGGTAGCCCAGCGTGGTCCAGTCGTCCATCACGAACCGCCGTCCATCACGGACCGTCGTCCATCACGAACCGTCGCGGTCGTGGCGCGATGGCGATGGAGCGCGGCCCGAGGAGTCATCGCGCCGACGCCTCGGGCCGAACATGCCCAGCATCCGATGGGTGACGAGGAAACCTCCCACCACGTTGATCATCGCCATCGTCACCGCCACGAAGCCGAGCACCGTGGTGAACACGCGGTGGTCGGTGCCCGCCGCCACCAGAGCGCCGACGACGGTGATTCCCGAGATGGCGTTGGATCCCGACATGAGGGGCGTGTGCAGCGTGGGTGGGACCTTGGAGATCAACTCCACGCCGAGGAAGACCGCGAGCGCGAAAAGGGTGACCCCTACCAGCAAGTCCATGTCTTCAGCCCGCCCCGACCGTCTCCGCGGCGTGCCTGTCCGCGCGGTCTGTGAGGGCGGCAGCCACGCCCGGGTGAACGACGGCGCCGCCGTATGAGACGAGCATGGCCGAGATGATCTCGTCATCGGGGCGGACGTCGATCTCGCCGTCTGGCGCGAGATGGCGCAGGAAGGTGACAAGGTTGCGAGAGAACATCTGGCTGGCGTGGCGGGCACAGCGCGACGCCAGGTCGGTGGGTCCGAGCACCGTGACACCGTTGCGGGTGATCTCTTCGTCCTGACGGGTCAGCGCGCAATTGCCGCCGCGCTCCGACGCCAGGTCGACGACGATGGAACCGGGCGCCATGGCGTCGACCATCTCGGCTGTGACAAGCAGCGGAGAGGCTCTGCCCGGTATGGCTGCGGTGGTGATGACCACGTCGGCCCCGGCGACATGGGGGGCGAGCAGCTCGCGCTGGCGATCGGCCGCATCGTCGGTCTGTGCCCGTGCGTAGCCGCCGTTGTCCTCGGTGTCGGAGCCGTCGGGGCCGGTCTCGGACAGGTCGAGCTCCACCGCTCGGGCCCCCATCGAGAGGATCTGCTCGACTGCAGCCGGGCGGACGTCGTACCCCTCGACGACGGCCCCGAGCCGCCGGGAGGTGGCAATAGCCTGAAGCCCGGCCACGCCCGCGCCCAGCACCAGCACCCTCGCCGGTGCCAGCGTTCCGGCTGCGGTCATCATCAACGGGAACATCTGGGGAAGCCGGCTGGCGGCCGTCAGCACCGCTTCGTAGCCCGCGATGGTGCCCATAGCGGACAGCACGTCCATCGTCTGCGCCCGCGTGATGCGAGGAACGAGATCCATCGAGAACGCGGTCGTCCGCTCGGAGGCGTGGCGCTGTGCCCTCTGGGGCATCCACAGCGGATCGAACACGCCGACGAACACCATTGGAGCGTCGGCCGGGCCGCGGCCGGTTGAGAAGTCTCCCGGAAGGTCCCGCACCGAGACGACGACTTCGGCGGCCGCGGCCTCGCCTGGTTCGACGATGGTGGCGCCCACTGCCACGTAGGCGTCGTCACCGAGGTCGTAGCCCGATCCGGCGCCGCGCTCGACGAGCACATCGGCACCGCCCCGCACCAGAGCTTCCACGCCGTCGGGAACAAGCGCTACCCGCTTCTCCTGCGGTGAGGACTCACACAGCAATCCCAGGCGCACGAAATGTAGAGGCTATCCGCGCCCACTCGATCTCGCCCCCGGTCCCGCGCGGTCCTAGTCTCAAATCGTCCGGCTTCTGTCCGTCCCCTGCGAGGTCACCGTGAGCACCATCATCCACACCAGCCCATTGCCCAATGTGGACATTCCCGACCAGTCCATCACCGATTGCGTGTTCGCCTCGGCCGCCGACCACGCCGATGAGGTGGCCATCACCGACGGGGCCGCCTCGTCTTACACCTTCTCCGAGTTGCACTCGGCGGTGCGGAGCCTCGGCGGCGGGTTGAGCTCGCGAGGGGTGGGCCCCGGCACCACCGTCGCCATCCTCGCCCCGAACGTCCCCGAGTACGCCATCGTCTTCCACGGCGTCGCTCTGGCGGGCGGCACTGTCACCACCATCAACCCCACCTACAGCCCCGAGGAAGTTCGCTTCCAGCTCATCGACGCCTCGGCGTCGTCACTGGTGACGAGCCCCATGTTCCTCGATACAGCGAAGGCCGCCGCCGAGGGCACCGGCGTGGACGAGATCGTGGTGATGGGCCAGGCCGACGGGGCCACCCCGCTGGCGTCGCTCTTCGGCGAGCCGATCGATCAGGTGCCGGTGGACTGCGCGGAGCACGTGGTGGTCCTGCCGTACTCCTCGGGCACGACCGGGCTGCCCAAGGGCGTGATGCTCACCCACCGCAACCTGGTTGCCAACATCGCCCAGATGGAACACGTATTCACCCCGTCCGAGGGCGAAGTGGCGCTGGCGGTTCTGCCGTTCTTCCACATTTACGGCATGCAGGTGCTCATGAACATGCTGATCGCATTCGGCGTGCGGGTGGTGACGATGCCCCGCTTCGACATGGTGCGCGCCCTGGAACTGGTGCAGGACCAGCGGATCACCCGCTTCTTCGCGGTGCCGCCGATGGTGCTGGGATTGGCCAAGCACCCGGCGGTGGACGGCTTCGACCTCTCGTCGATCAAGCAGATCTTCTCGGGCGCGGCCCCCCTCGGCGCCGACCTGGCCGCAGCAGCCGCGGCTCGGGTGGGCTGCGAGGTGGTTCAGGGCTACGGGATGACCGAGCTCAGTCCGGTGAGCCACTGCACGCCCGAGGGCCAGTTCCGGCCGGGAACGAGCGGCGTGACGATCTCCAACACCGAGATCCGCATCGTCGACCCCGAGACCGGCGCCGACCTCGATGTGGGCGGGCGCGGCGAGCTGCTGGTGCGGGGCCCGCAGGTGATGAAGGGCTATCTCAACAATCCCGACGCCACCGCCGAGACCCTCGACGCCGGCGGGTGGCTGCACACCGGCGACGTGGCCGTGCTCGACGGCGAGGGCCACGTGTCGATAGTCGACCGCATCAAGGAGCTGATCAAGTACAAGGGATTCCAGGTGCCGCCCGCGGAGCTGGAGGCCGTGCTGGTCACCCACCCGGCGGTGGCCGACGCAGCCGTGATCGGCGTGCCCGACGACGAGGCGGGGGAGCTGCCCAAGGCGTTCATCACCCTGGCTCCCGGCGCCGGTACCCCGACCCTGGAGGACCTCCAGTCCCACGTGGCGGAGCACCTCGCCGCCTACAAGCAGGTGCGGGCCTTCGAGGTGCTGGAGGCCATCCCCAAGAGCGCCTCCGGGAAGATCCTGCGGCGCGAGCTGCGCGACCGCTGAGGCTGCTCGCGACATGCCGCCGGCGAGCCCGGCGGCGGTCGAAGAATCCGACCCCGGCATGCGTGGTTGCCGCGCCGTTCGTCTAGGGTTCTAGCTCGATGTCAGAAGCCGGTCACGGGCCGGCCCCGACCACTTGAGAGGACAACCGATGGCAACACCGCAGGCGGCGATTCTCACCGATTTGCAGAAATACCAGTGGTACACGCACATGAGCCGCGTCGACGGCGCCGACCTCGACGTGATCCGCCAGGCGCTGAGCGACTGCCGCGCCGACGCCACGGCCCAGGGCGTGAACCTCGGCATCCTGCTGGGCCCGACGCTGGCCGCGGACCTCGGAATCGAGACCGGCGACGACTTCCAGCCCTATCCCGGCTACGCGTCCCCCGACGGCTCCCGGGTGGCCAAGGGCACCCAGGAGGAACTGCTGATCTGGGTCCACCACGCGGAGAAGGATCTGTGCTGGGAGGTGCAGCACACGTTCCGGCGCGCCGTGGCCGGCCACATGGCGGTGGCCCGCGAGACGCCGACGTTCATCTACAAGAACAGCCTCGACCTCACCGGCCACATCGACGGCACCGGCAACCCCGAGCCCGAGGACGAGCCCGACCGGGCCATCATCGACGACGGCGACCCGGGCGAGGGCGGCACGTTCTGCATCGCCCAGCGCTGGGTCCACGACCTGGACTACTGGGCAACGCTGTCGCTGGAGCAGGAGGAGAACACCTTCGGCCGCACCAAGGGCGACTCGACCAAGCTTGAGGTGCAGGTGCCGAGGTCGCACCTCTCGCATGTGGAACTGCGTGAGGGCGCGACCGCCGACGAGTCCACCCCGAAGCGGGGGGAGATGGTGCGGCGCTCCACGCCGTACGCCTTCCACGATGGCACCGTCGGCCTGTACTTCATGGGCTTCTGCAAGACCCAGGCCCCGCTGCGCGAGCGCATGAACGCGATATACGGCATCAACGGCCAGGAGCCGGACTTCCTCACCGACTATTCGACCCCGGCGTCGGGCTCCTTCTACTTCGCGCCGTCGGTGGCGGCACTCGACGCGGCGTTGCCCTAGAGGCCGCAACACTCCGACTGATGGGGCCAGCGCACCTAGCGTCGGCCGGCACAGCGCCCAGCATCTAGAGTTCGAGGGTCCGTGACCGCGCGGTTCGTCTTCGGTGTCGACCTCGACGGCGTCGTCGCCGACTACACCGCGGGGTTTGCCGAAGTCGTCGCCGCCCGCAGAGGCATAGACCCGGCATCGCTGCCCGAGGAGCGGTCCTACAACTTCCGGGAGTGGGGTCTCGCCCCGGGCGAATTCGAGCAATATCACGGCTCCGCGGTCACCGAGCACCGGTTCCTGGCGAAGCTGCCCGCCATCGAGGGTGCGGCCGAGGCGCTGTGGCGGCTGTCGGACGCGGGCGTCTGGATCCGGGTGATCACCCACCGCCTCTACGTCAACTGGGGCCACGCCGAGGCGGTCGCCGACACCGTGCTGTGGCTGGACTCCGAGGGCATCCCCTATCGCGACATCTGCTTTCTGGGGAACAAGCCCGAGGTGGAGGCCGACTGCTACGTGGACGACGCGCCCCACAACATCGCTGCGCTTCGAGCCGGCGGGAACGACGTGATCGTGTTCGATCAGCCCTACAACCGTGACGAGGCCGATCCGCGGGCCCGGACCTGGAAGGACGTCGAGCAGTTGGTCATGGACCGGTTCACCGCATGGAGAGGCACGGCGGGGGTGCAGCCGCAGCTTCCCGGCATCGACGCCGGCAAGGACCGTCTGGCCGAGCGACGGTCAGCAGGAACCGCTTCCCGCGAGCGCGGATAGGTGGTGAGCGCATCGCGGTGAGCAGTGGTGTATCCCGCTCTTGTTCGCTGATTCGTGCGTGAATCGCGGCCTATCCGCTCGGCCTCTTACCGCCCCCCTGACGAGGACGGCTAGAGCCGGCTCAGCCGCCGAGGATCTCGAACGGCGAGACGTCGCGCGGCACGTCCACGACTTTGACGGGAGTCCCGCCGTTTCGGGCCGAGAGCGAGGCTGCAGCCGCGATCGTCAGAGCCGAGGAGGCGACGGCCAGGTCGGGCCAGGGCTGGGCCTCACCGTCACAGACTCGGGCCAGCCGCTCGATCTGGGCCACGAAACCGAGAGCGGCAAGAGGGTGCGTCGAACCCGCGGGCGGGCCGACGGGCACGCCGTCGACTTCGGCGACGGGCACCGGCCAAACGTCCACCCGCGCCACGTGGGCCGAGTCGGCTGCCTCGACCGCCGCTTCTGCCACCGGCGCGCCCCATCGCAGCTCCGCTCGGGCTCTGCGCCCGCTGGCAGCCCGAATCACCACCTCTGCGGCGCGGTCGAGCCCGTCGACGACCTCGAATCGCGGCGCGGCGACGGACTCCACCGCGGCTCCTATCGCCGCCAGCACGACGGGCCAGAATCCTGCCGCCGGGTCCACCGTCACGCCGCCCCCGAAGGCCCGGCCCGCCTCTGGACCCCGACCCGGATCGGGCACGGCCAGCCTCAACTCCAGATGATGCGGGTCCATGGCCGCGACCGCCTCCAGCATTCGGCGCACAGCCGGGGCGTGCAGCAGGTTCACCGAGGCCATGACCGGTCGACCCGCGAGCGCTGAGCCGAGCTTCGCTATGCCGTCAACGGTGGTGGCCGCGGGCGACTCGACCAGCACCGCCCGCAACCGGCGGGAAGAAGCCAGCTCGACCAGCACCTCGGCGCGGGAGGCCGGGGGAGTGGCGATCACGGCGCAGTCGCTGGCGCGGGCCAATTCGGCCAGTGTCAGCACGGGAGAGTCCAGTGCACCGGCGAGAGCCGCGGCCCTCGGCGAGACGGGCGAAAACGCGCTCACCCCCGCCAAGGCCACACCCCGGGCTGCACGGACAGCCTCGGCGTGGAGGGTGGCAGCCCGGCCGGCTCCGACGATGCCCACTGACGTCACCGGTGAATGGTCGCACAACCTCCGGCGGCACGAAGAACCTCCCCACAAGAAGCGCAGCTATAGCTCGTCGGTGCCCGCCAACGACTAGGACTCCGAGCCGTTAGTGTCTCGCCGTGCCCGATGCCGCATCCCGCCACGACGAAGCCCTCGACAGCCCCCGGGACGGCGAGGAGGGTGTTCATCCGCTGGTGGCGGTCCAGCAGCTCGACACCGAGGTCGAGCAACTCCAGCACAGGAGGATCTTCCTCCCCCAGCGCCAGGACCTCAGCGCGGCCCGGGTCGAGCAGGGCGAGCTACAGCGCCAGATCAACGCGGTGGCGTTGAAGCGCATCGAGGTGCTCACCCGCCAGAAGCGCCTAGAGGACGAGGCCGCCACCATCCAGGCCAAAGCCGACCTCGACGACAACCGCCTCTATTCGGGTGAGATCACGGCGTTGAGGGACCTGCAGGCCCTGCAGGCCGAGATAGCAGGGCTGCGCTCGAGGCAGGGGACGCTGGAGGAGCGGGCCATCGAGGCTCTGATGGAGGCTGAGGACCTCAGTGGGCAAGCCGACTCGCTGGAGGCGCAGCGGACCGCATGCGATGAGCGGGTGACGGTGCTGGAAGCTGAGGTGGCCGCGGCGGAAGCGGCCATCGACCAGCTGCTTGGGGCGCTCACAGCGGCTCGGGCAGAGGCCTCGGGCAGAGCCGAGAGTGCTGCTCTGGCCAAGTACGAGGCCTTGCGCCAGACGTTCGGGCCGAGCACGGCCGTGTCCTTCGATCCGTCGTCCGGCTGCGGATGCCCTGACCACATGCCGGCCGTCGAGGTGGCCCGCATCAAGCGCTGCGCCCAAGGGGAGATGCTGGACTGCGCCGAATGCGGCCGGCTAGTGCTGCGCTGAGAGGCCGCGCCCGCCGGAACTTCCGGCCCCGGTGCTGACGCGCATGTTCCTCTGGTTCGCGGCGTGCGGGGTGGTGCTCGTGGCGCTGGTGTTCGGCAGCAGCGGCGTCGACCACCGGATCGTGGCGCTGGGCTCTGTACTGCCTCTGGCCGAGAACCTGACCGCATCGCCCTGGGTGCTGCACACCCTCGTGGGCAGCGCCGTGCTGCTGACTGCGGTGATGGCCCTCACCGCGGGCCGGGGCCGACGGCTGCGGCGGCGGCGCTGGATCGGCCTGCCCATCGGCACCTTGGTGTTCCTGGTGGCCAGCGGAGCCTGGTCGCGCACGGCCTTGTTCTGGTGGCCGTTTGGAGGCAGCGGGGGAGTGGGACAGGGACTTCCCCCGGAATATGACCGACCCCTCGCTCTCCTGATCGCCTTCGAGCTCGCCGGCATCGCGGCGCTGGTCTGGACCGCCCGCCGATTCAACCTGTCCGACCCCCAGCGCCGCCGAGCATTCCTAACCACCGGCCGCCTCACCCGCCCAACCACCTGACTCACCCTGTAGTGGTTCTGGGATTGTGTCCGGTTTTGGGTCGCTGATTACGCAACATCGGGGTGCGAGCATGGCGCTGTGAGAGGAGCGTCAGATGACCGATCCGTCGAAGTCCCGGGAGCGTGGCGGCCGCCGCAGGAGGCGGTTGTTGTCGCCTGTGCAGAAGTATGAGGCGTTCGTGCAGGTGCTCACTGGTGAGATGACGGTGGCCGAGAAAGGTCTCCCACAGCTGTGCTGTGGCAATATCAGAAGGGGTAATCGGTGTGTCCTCCTCGATGAGTGGGTGAGTCTTCTCGCCGAGGATCACGCCGATGGCCCCCCTAGTGGTGGACCCTCCCGGCTACCTCAATCCCCACCACTCGGTGGGACACTGCCCATTGTGTGCCCATTGTGTCTTGTGTTACGGTCTCGCCACCCAAGCCTGGAGAGGAAACCCGGCACAGGGGCCAGATATAGGCATAGCAATTGCCTGAGGGAGGGAAATCCGTGACACATCTACGCAAATCCAAGATGAGGCCATTGTGGTTGCTGCTAGGTGCGTTCGCTTTGATCGCGGCGGCCTGTGGTGACGACGGCGGCGGTGCCGACGTGCCCGCAGCAGACGTGCCCGCAGCAGACGAGCCCGCAGCAGACGAGCCCGCAGCCGACGACGCCGCAGCCGACGAGCCCGCAGCAGACGAGCCCGCAGCAGACGAGCCCGCAGCAGACGAGCCCGCAGCAGACGAGCCCGCAGCAGACGAGCCCGCAGCAGACGAGCCCGCAGCCGGGGGCGGCGAGTTGATCATCGCGCTCACGACGCAGCCCAACGCGATCGACGGCGCGAACGCAGCCGAACGCAACGCAGGCAATGTGGCCAACCAGATATTCGATCCGTTGGTGTGGATCAATGACGACTTGGAGTTCGAGCCAGCTCTCGCCGAGTCGTGGACAGTATCAGACGACGGTCTAGCGTACACTTTCAAATTACGTGAGGATGTGGTGTTCCATAACGGCGAACCGTTCAACGCGGACTCCGTCGTATTCTCGTGGGAGGTACAAAAGACCCCGGAGAATCAGTACTTCAACTACTACGAACGAGCGTCCGAGGTTAACAAGATCGACGAATTCACTGTCGAACTCGTCGCACCGGAACCCAATGCACTACTCCTCGGTCTCACGGCTGGTATATGGTTCTTTGTTCCTCCTGAATACTACGCTGAGGTCGGGCTCACGGGGTTCAGCCAAGCGCCGATAGGCACCGGTCCGTTCATGCTGACCGAGTGGGTCCAGGGCGACCGCATCGTGTTGGACCGGAACCCGAACTACTGGCGTGAGGGCTTCCCCAAACTTGACCGGCTCATATTCCGGCCGATCACCGAGTCCTCCACCCGGGCCGCAGCGATCCAGACGGGCGAGGTCGACATCGTGAGCCGCCTCAGCCCCGACGAAGCCGCATCGCTAGAGGGCATCGACGGGGTCAACGTCATCGAGTACCCAACCAACCGGGTGTACTACATCGCGTTCAACAACCTCACATCTGGTGTGGGCGAACCAACCGAAGATCCCCTCGTGCGCCAGGCCCTCAACTATGCGGTCGACGTCGAAGGCATCATCGGCGCTCTGTTCAACGGCAAGGGCGGCCAAGCCACCGGGATGATGACGCGGGCCGACTTCGGTTACAACGGCGAGCTCATACCGTATTCCTACGACCCTGATCGGGCGCGGGAGTTGTTGGCCGAAGCCGGGTTCGCCGATGGGTTCGACATTGGATTCGCGTGCCCGTCGGCTGCCTACACCAACTTCGAGCAGGTGTGCGAAGCCGTCGCGGCCCAGCTCGGCGACGTAGGAGTCAACGCGTCACTCGAGATCATCGAGTCCGGGGCCTACTGGGACCTGGAGGGGAAGAAGCAGCTACCGCCGCTATTCGGCGATAGCTGGTCGAACGCCAATCCTGAGGGATGGGACCGCCTGCAGGGGTCCATGGGCGGCAACGCTGCAAGCTACTCAGCATGGTCTGACCCCGTGGTTGACGATCTCCTCGTTCAGATACTCGCGACCCCCGACGACGACGAGCGTGCGGATCTGTACCGACAGCTGCAACAGCGGATGTACGATGACCCACCATTCATCTATCTCTACGTGCCGTTCTCGTTCGAAGCAATCAGCGATCGAGTCTCCAACTACAAGCCGCGCTCGGCCGAGGAATATTGGCTCTGGGACCTAGCGGTGGCTGGCTGACAAACGCCGGCTCGTAAGCCAATGGTCGATCGGTGGGCCGAGGCACTACGCCTCGGCCCACCGGTAGTTAACGGAAGGAGAGCGAGCAGAGAGGAACGCCGGTGACGAGGTACTTGGTTGGGCGCATAGGTCAGTCGCTACTGCTCGTGCTCGGCGTGATGGTCATCGTCTTTGCGATGCTGCGGGTGTCAGGGGACCCGACCAACCTGCTCGTTCCCAGGGAGGCAACCCAGGAGCAAAGAGAAGCGGCACGAGAGGCCCACGGCTTGGACAAGACTGTTGCCGAACAGTTTGTCGGCTTCGTGGGCCATTCGGCCCGCCTCGACTTCGGTAATTCTCTTCGGTACAAGATTCCGGTTCGAGAAGTGATCTTGGACCGTTTGCCAGCGACGATCGAGCTTGGCATCGCGGCGATGGCCTTCGCGGTTGCAGTCGGAGTACCGCTCGGGATTTTGGCGGGCGTCAAGGCGGGCGGCCGCTGGGATGGCGCGGCGCGCGGGTTCGGCCTGCTCGGCCAGACGATCCCGAATTTCTGGCTGTCCTTGGTCTTCATCGTGGTGTTCGCGGTCGAGTTAGGATGGTTCCCGTCGTTCGGGCGCAGCACGACTTCGATGTGGTTCCTCACCATTCCTGACGATTCGATAGTCTTGCCGGCGGTTGCTCTCGGCTTGTTTCCAATGGCTCAGCTTCTGCGTTTCACGCGATCGTCGGTGCTGGAGATCGTCAATGAGGAGTACGTGCGCATCGCTCGCAGTAAGGGCCTCAGAGCGCCAGTCATCTACGGTCGTTACATATTGCGCAACGCGCTCATTCCACTCATCAGCGTAATGAGCCTGCAGATCGGGGCGCTGCTGGGTGGATCGTTGTACATCGAAGCTGTCTTTGCCTGGCCGGGCGCGGGAGGGTTGTTGGCCGAAGCGGTGAGCAATCGTGACTTCCAACTCGTTCAGGGAATAGCGTTCTTCGGCGCGCTCATCGTTATTCTCTTCTCGCTTCTTGCTGACGTGCTGTACACAGTCGCCGACCCGCGGATCAGAGTGGGGACGTTGCGCCAGACGCGGACCCCTCGGCCTAGATCATCTGCGGACGGTGCGTCGGCGACGATACCGAAGCCACACGGAGAGGGGATCACATGACTGATCATGCTGCTCCCAGTGGCGCCGATTTCCATGCTGGCGAGACTGAAACCGGCCATGAAATCGACATCGAAAGGGATTTGCGGTTCCGGGCTCGGATTCGTGAGGCCCTGCGGCTGCTTGGCCGGTCCAAGGGCGGCATGTTCGGTGCCTTCGTATTCGTCACGTTGCTCATCCTCGCGACGTTCGCTCCATGGATCGCTCCTCACGATCCTCTCCAGCAGACACTGAGTGATGCCAATACTCCGCCGCTTTGGTCCGATGGGGGCTCCAACGACTACCTGATCGGCACCGACACCTTGGGACGCGACATTCTCAGCCGCATCATCTTCGGAACCCGAGTCTCGCTTGGTGTGGCTCTCGGTGGCGTCGGAATCGCCATCTTTCTGGGAATGGCAATCGGTCTGATCGCCGGCTACCGAGGCGGCACGATCGACGCCGTCATCGTCGGTTTCATCAACCTGATCCTGTCGCTGCCCTACCTATTGTTCGTGGTGTTCTTTGCCGCGGTCGTCGGGCGAAGCCTAATCAACGTGATTCTCATCTTCGGCTTCACGTCGATTCCCGTGTTTGCCCGTGTGACGCGGGGCGAGGTCTTGAAGCTACGGGAGAGCATGTTCATCGAGGCAGCAAGAAACGTCGGAGTACCGGAGGGCCAGATCCTGCGGCTGCACCTGTTGCCCAACCTCATCGGCCCACTGGCCACGCTGGCCACGTTCGAGATGTCGGCCATGATCCTCTACGAGGCCGGCCTCGGATTCCTCGGTCTTTCGGTGCCGCCTAGCACTCCGAGTTGGGGCAACATGATCAACGCCGGTCGAGGCGTGCTCACGATTCGTCCGTGGATCTCGCTCACACCGGGGGTCGCCATCGTCTTTGCCGGGCTCGGGCTCAACTTGCTCGGCGATTGGTTGCGCGACGTGCTCGACCCTCGATCTCAGCGAGTGAAGCAATGACCGCGTCAGCACTGATCGACGTGAAGAACCTTGAGGTCCGGTTCGACATCCCGGAAGGCACTGTGCATGCGGTGAACGGCGTGACTTTCTCCGTCGCCGGGGGTGAGACTCTGGCCATCGTGGGCGAGAGCGGAAGCGGGAAATCCGTGACGATGCTCGCCCTGCTGCGGCTACTCGCCGAGCCGCCGGCACGAATATCCAACGGCACAGCGACGCTCGAGACAAGCGACGGAACGGTCGACCTCCTTCAAGAGTCTCAGCGCCGGCTGCGACGGGTTCGAGGGGCCGAGATCGGGTTCGTTGCCCAGGATCCCATGAGTTCCCTCAATCCAACGATGCGAATCTCCACCCAGCTCATCGACGTGATCCGCACCCATCTCGGTCTGTCGAGGCGACAGGCTCGCAACCGCGCCATCCATCTGCTGGAGAGAGTCGGGATACCCGACGCCCCGGGCCGCATCAACGCCTATCCTCACGAGTTCTCGGGAGGCATGCGACAGCGCGTCATGATCGCTATCGCAGTGGCATGCAACCCCCAGCTAGTGATCGCCGATGAGCCAACCACGGCACTCGACGTGACGATCCAGGCCCAGATCGTGGAGCTTATGCACGACCTACGTGACGAGCTCGGGCTGGCCTTGATCTGGATCACCCACGACCTCGGCGTGGTTGCCGGTTTGGCCGACCGGGTAGCAGTCATGTATGCCGGGAAGCTCGTAGAGATCTCCAATGTGGGCAGCCTGTACACGCGGCCACTACACCCGTACACCATCGGGCTCCTAGACGCTCTGCCCAAGATGGGCGACCGAGCCGACCGGTTGACCAGCATCCCCGGTCTGCCGCCCGATCTCGCCGAAGAGCCGACTCGTTGCCCGTTCGCGGACCGCTGCCCCCATGTGTTCGACCGCTGCAGAAGCGAGGTGCCGACACTGATCGAGCCGGTCCATGGCCGACACGTCGCGTGCTTCTACGACATCGAGGCGGGGACGCCACGACATGGCTAGGCGCGGCTCGGCTGAGGTGGACCGGCCCGTCGCCAAGACGGCGGCGCCAGCCACGGCCAGGGACTCTGCTGAGCCCGTGCTCAGGGTCGTGAACATGCGAAAGTACTTCCCGGGAAAGTCGAGCGACAAGCCGCTAAAGGCGGTCGATGGCGTGAGCTTCGAGCTCTTCGCCGGCGAGACGCTCGGGCTGGTCGGCGAGAGCGGGTGCGGCAAGTCCACCACCGGACGGGCCGTGCTCCAGCTCCACCGCCCTTCTTCCGGGCGGGTCTGGCTGGACGACATCGAGCTAACGAGCCTCGGCGAAAAGGAGCTGCGCAAGCTCCGACCGCGGATGCAGATGATCTTCCAGGACTCGTATGCGTCGCTCAATCCCCGGCATACTGTCGGCCGAATCATCGGCGAGCCGATGAGGGTCCACACGGAGATGACAACGCAACAGGTCAACGACCGGGTGGTTGAGCTTCTCGACTTGGTCGGCCTGCGTGCTGCCCACCGCACCCGCTACCCCCACGAGTTCTCCGGTGGTCAGCGCCAGCGCATCAACATCGCCCGGGCGCTCAGCCTCAGCCCCGACCTGATCGTATGCGACGAGCCCATCTCCGCGCTCGATGTGTCGATCCAGGCGCAGACGATCAACCTCTTCGCTGATCTTCAAGACGAGTTCGGAATCGCCTACCTATTCGTGGCCCACGACCTCTCGATGGTGGAGCACATCTCCGACCGAGTCGCGGTGATGTATCTCGGACACATCGTCGAACTCGCCCAGACCGAGACTCTGTTCGAGGCGACGCTTCACCCGTACACGCAGGCCTTGCTGTCGGCAGTTCCGATACCCGATCCCGTGGCCGAGGCCAGTCGGACCCGTGTTTCTCTCGTCGGGGAGGTTCCGAGTCCTGCGGCACCACCACCCGGTTGTGTGTTCTCGACCCGCTGCCCCTTGGCTGTCGACCGCTGTCGTGCTGAGGTGCCCGAGTTCCGTGAGATCACCCCCAACCACTGGGTTGCGTGTCATCTCGCTGATCGGGAAGGTTCGTCGATCGTCGGCGAGCCTCGCGGAAGATTGGCGGGTCACGACGGCGACCTCACCGCGTCGCCCACAGCCCAGGGCCATCACCTGACCCTTCCAGCGCAGTCCACTTTCCCGACGGACCCCTGATGAGGTTCGTGTCGTACAACATCCAGTACTCAAAGGGCAAGGACGGTTGCTACGACCTCGAGAGGATCGCCGACGCGGTACGTAGCGCCGACGTGATCGCACTACAGGAAGTCGTACGCAATGTCGAGGCGCCTCCTGACAAGGATCAACCAGCCCGGATAGGCGAGCTGCTCGCTCAGCATCACTGGGTATACGGACCCAACGTCGATCTTGACGCGAGCACGAGAACCCCCGACGGGTCAATCGAGAATCGTCGACTTCAGTTCGGCAATATGGTCCTTTCCCGCTGGCCGATCCTCTCGTGTCGGAACCTGCTCTTGCCGAGAGTACGGGTCATCGATGCCCACGGCGGACAGCGTGGCGCGCTCGAAGCAATCATAGATGCTCCGTCTGGGCCTCTTCGGTGCTACTCAGTCCATCTCGATTCTGTCAACTCCCGGCTACGGAGAACAGAGATCGAGTATCTGCTGCCGCTCATGTTTGGGGTCCCCTTCAATGGGGCGTCGGTCACCGGAATCGAATGGATGGGCATCGGCGAGAGCCCTGCGCCAACCGAGTTCGTGGTGATGGGCGACTTCAACCTGACTCCAACGTCACCCGAGTATCCACTCATCGTCGGCGAGGCTGACTACTACTACGGCCATACTCTCGCCGGTGACCGGCTCGTGGACACGTGGACTGCGGCCGGCAACTCCCTCGACGAGGGAATCACCTGGTACGACGAGAGTCGAGGATTCGAGGTCGGTTTGAGGCTCGACTACGGATTCGTGACGCCGGGCCTAGCACCAAGGGTCGAGTCAGCGTGGATCGACGTCGACGCGGTCGGGTCGGACCACCAGCCAACGTGGTTCAAGCTCAACTAGGTCTGTCCCGCCCGCTGGCCGCTCAATCAGTCCCGAGGCCGAGAACTAGGAGCCGCCGCCAGCGCAGGCGCGCCCTGCAACATGGGAATGGAGGTGGCGGGGAGTCGGCCTGTAGGCGGGATTCTGTCCGGGAGCCCGTTGCCGGGGCCTCCTTGGATGACCATCCATCTTTGCGATCTACCCGGGAGTGTCTGCGGGCGGGCCGCCCTCTCCCTGCTCGATCTTGCTCCGGGTGGGGTTTGCCTAGCCGCTCCGGTCGCCCGGAGCGCTGGTGCGCTCTTACCGCACCGTTTCACCCTTGCCGACCCGAAGGCCGGCGGTCTGTTCTCTGTGGCACTTTCCTGCGAGTCGCTTCGACTGGCCGTTAGCCAGCACCCTGCCCTGCGGAGTCCCGACCTTCCTCGATCCGCCTCAACGGACCGCGGCCATCCGGCCGGCTCCCCGCCACCGCTGCAAGGCTAGTTAGCCTGAAGCGACGCCGACACCCGAAGGCGCGGATGCTCCTGGCGGAGGGAATCGATGACAACGCTCGACACCTACGGCGGATGGCCCGGCGTGCTGGGAACGCTCGCCGCCGGCCGGGACATCGGACCCGGCGAGGCCCGGGCCGCGCTCGGGTCGATCCTCGCCGGAGAGGCGACTGATGCCCAGGTGGCCGCGTTCATCGTGGCCCTGCGGCTCAAGGGACCTTCGGTGGGGGAGCTCCTCGGCTTGGTCGGCGCCATGCGCGACGCGGCCACGCCCCTGGACCTTCCCGTGGGCGCCATCGACATCGTGGGCACGGGCGGGACCGCGGGCCGCAAGGCTCACGCGCTGAACGTCTCGACCATGGCCTGCTTCGTGGCTGCCGGCGCGGGAGCGACAGTGTGCAAGCACGGCAGCGTCAAGGCATCGTCCACCTCGGGCAGCTTCGACCTGCTGGAAGCGGTCGGCGTGCCCATCGGCGCGTCGCCGCAGCAGGTGGCGAACATGGTGCGCTCGACGGGGCTCGGGTTCGCCTTCGCCAAGACGTTCCATCCAGCCATGCGCCACGTGGCCGGCGTGCGGTCCCAGGTCGGCATATCCACGGTCTTCAATCTGCTCGGGCCCCTGTCCCATCCGGGCCACGCGCAACGCCAGGTCCTCGGCGTGCTCGAGCAGTCGCTGGCCCCGACCATGGCCGCGGTGCTGCAGGCCACGGGGTCCGTGCGATCGTTGGTGGTGCACGGCGACGGCGGCTTCGACGAGCTCACCACCACCGGGCCAAGCCTGGTGGTCGACCTCAACGAGGGCAAGATGACCGAGTACCGGGTGGATGCCGCCACCGTCGGACTGGCCGCGGCGAGGCCCGATGAGCTGCGGGGCGGCGACACGGCGGCCAACGCCCGGATCCTCGCGGGGGTGCTGGCGGGCGAGCCCGGGCCAAAGCGTGACATCGTGGTCCTCAACGCAGCCGCGGGTCTGGTGGTGGCCGGGGTCGCCGACGACCTCGCCCAAGGCGTGGAGGCGGCTGCGGCCGCTATCGACGACGGGCGGGCCGCCAAGAAGCTCGACGAGGTGACCGCGGCACCGGCCGGCTGATCCGATGGCGAGCCGCTCCCACACGCGAAGGCTCGCCACCACCGGCCAGAGGCGTGCCACCATTTGACCGTGACCATCGCCGCAGAAACGCTGGCCGCGATCGGCCGCGCCGCCGGGCTGTGCGCGGTGGGGGTCTGCCAGGCCGAGCCGTTCGCAAAGGTCGCGACGGTGCTGCATGAGCGCAAGCAGGCCGGGCTTCACGGCGGAATGCAGTTCACCTACCGCAATCCGGACCGCTCCACCGACCCGACGCGCCTGGTGCCGGGCGCGGCCGCGCTGATCGTCGGCGCGCTCGAGTTCGAGGCCGACACGCGCGACCCGCCGAGCGACGGAGGCCCCCACGCCCGGGTGGCGGCCTACGCGCGCGCCGACTATTACGCGGCGCTGAGGGCCGCTCTGGAGGCCATGGCCCAGCCCCTGCGGGCCGCGGGACACTCCGCCGTGGTGTCAGCCGACGGGAACGGGCTCGTCGACCGGGCGGCCGCGCATCGAGCGGCCATCGGCTGGTGGGGCAAGAACTCGAACATCCTGGTGCCCGGAGTGGGCAGTCTGGTGGTGCTGGGAGCCGTCGTCACAGACGCCCCGATAGCGGTGAAAGACCCGAGCGCGGGCGTCGCGGACGGCTGCGGATCATGCCGTCAGTGCCTCGACGGCTGCCCGACGGGGGCCATCATCGCTCCGGGAACGGTGGACGCCCGCCGGTGCCTGGCATGGCTCGTCCAGACCGACGGCGTGTTCGACCCCGGCTACCGGGTGGCCCTCGGCGACCGGATCTACGGGTGCGACGACTGCTCGGAGGTATGCCCGCCCAACCGCGCCCGGGTCCGGCTGACGCGCCGGGCCCGGTCTGTTCACGACTCGGGGGCCGAGCCATCTCAGAAGTCGCCCCCCGAGCCGGGCCGCGGGGCGTGGGTCTCAGTCCTCGACATGCTCGACGCCACCGACGACGCCTTGATGGCCGACTTCGGACGCTGGTACATACCGAGGCGCGAGCCCCGCTATCTGCGCCGCAACGCCCTAGTGGTGCTGGCCAACGTGGGCGATCCCTCCGACCCCCGGCTGCGAGCCGCGGTCGACCGCGCCCTCGGCGACGCCGATCCGCTCATACGGGCCCACGCCGTGTGGTGCGCCCGACGCATAGGGCTCGGACTGGAGGCCCTGCGCGGGCATGACGATCCGCTGGTCAGGGCTGAGCTGGAGCGGCCGGTGCCGCCTAGAGGCCGAGCGGACAGGCGGCACCAATGCTAGGAATCCGCGAGGCGCCGAGCGAGGCCGTGGCCCGAGCGGCCCGTGAGCGCAGCGAACAAGAGCGGCAAACACAACGCCGAACCGCGAGACGGCACGCCCTACTGGCGCTCGCTCGACGGGCTGCGGGATGACCCGCCACCTGCTGGTGACCAACGACTTCCCGCCGAAGGTGGGGGGCATCCAGAACTACCTGTGGGAGCTGTGGAGGCGCCTGCCCCCCGACGACGTTGTGGTCCACACCACGCCCCACGAGGGTTCGGCCACCTTCGACTCACAGCAGCCCTTCACCGTGATCCGCTCCCGGGAGCCGTGGCTGTTGCCCGGGCCCCACCTGGCCCGCAGGGTGAGCCGCTTGGCTGAGCGCCACGATGTGGACCTCGTTGTGATTGATCCAGCGCTTCCCGCGGGATTGATCGGCCAGCGCCTCGATCTGCCTTACGCGGTAGTAGTGCACGGAGCCGAAGTGGCCATACCCGGTCGGCTCCCCGGAGTGCGGCGGCTGCTTCGCGGCGTCCTCGACTCTGCCGCGGGCGTGATCGCGGCGGGAGGCTACCCCGCCCTCGAATGCGAGCGGACGCTCGGCCGGCGTTTGCCTGCGTTCGTGATCCCGCCGGGAGTGGACATCGAGCGGTTCCGCCCGGCAAGCCACCACGAACGGATCCTGTTGCGTGATCGACTCGGGCTGCGGCCCGAGGCCCCGACTGTCGTGAGTGTGTCGCGGCTGGTGCCGCGCAAGGGAATGGACACCCTGGTGCGGGCGGCCGCACTGCTGGCCGCCCGCGGCCGCGACCTTCAGGTGGTCATCGCCGGCGACGGCCGGGACCGGCGCCGCCTGGCACGGCTGGCCGCCCGGACCGGAGCGCCCGTCAGGCTCCTGGGGCGACTCGGCGATGACGATGTCGCGGCTCTGCTCGGGTGCGCTGACGTGTTCGCCATGCTGTGCCGCACCCGATGGCGGGGCTTGGAGCAGGAGGGGTTCGGGATCGTGTACCTGGAGGCCGCGGCCGCTGGCGTGCCCCAGATCGCAGGCCGCAGCGGCGGAGCCCACGAGGCCGTGGGGGACGGCGAAACCGGCCTGGTGCTCGACCCGGCCACCCCAGGCGCCGCGGCCGAGGCCATCGGCGCCCTGCTCGACGACGGCGAGCGCCGCTCAGCGATGGGTGCGGCCGCGCGGCAGCGGGCTGCGACCTCCTTCTCCTACGATCTGCTGGCCGACCGGCTCCGCCGCGCCATCGAGGAGATGTCCGCGCCCCATCGCAATCCGAGGCGACATTGTTAAGGTCATCGGCACGCGGCACGCGATGCGGCCGCGGCCATTGCGAAGGATTCCGAAGGGGCGGTACCCGCCGTGGTCGACCAGGCAACCGAGCGCACCACGATCATGGCCTCGCCCGAGCGCTGCTACGGCGCGGCCACCGACTTCGAGCAATACCCCCGATGGGCGCACGACATCAAGGAGGCCAAGATCGTCGCCCGAGACAGCGACGGCCGCGCCGTCGATGTTGAATACCGCGTCACAGCGATGGGCCGATCCACGACCTACACGCTCAGATACTTCTACGGATCGGACCCACTGCGTCTCGCTTGGAGGCTCCAGCGGGGGGACGCCACCACCAGGCTCGACGGCGAATACGAGTTCGTTCCGGTTCCCGGCGAGACAGACACAACCGAGGTGACGTACCAGCTCGCGGTCGAGCTGGCCGTCCCCCTGCCCGGGTTCGTGAAGCGTCGGGCCGAGTCGCGCATCATGCACACTGCGCTAGACGAGCTGAAGGCCTACGTGGAGGCGGGCACCCGAGCCTGAGCGGGGACGCCCGGAGCACCATGTACTGCGGCCTGGACATAGGCGGAACCAAGGTTCTGGGCGTAGCCGTCCGCCCTGGCGACCTCGCTGCGCCCGTCGCGGTGCGGCGCGACGCGACCACAGCCGACGGCGACGCTCTGATCGAGACCATCACCAAGATGGTCGCCGACCTCGAAGCCGAGTGCGACGCCGCCTTCTCCGCGGTCGGCGTGGGCATCGCGGGGCTCGTCGACTCCGACGGAGTGCTCAAGTACTCGCCCAACATCGACGGCGTGCTGGACCTCGACATTCGCCGCCGCCTGCGCGCCGAGTGGCGACGGCCGGTGGTGGTCGAGAACGAGGCAACCGCCGCGGCCTGGGCGGAATCTCTTCACGGAGCGGCCCGCGGCGCCCGCCATGTTGCCCTAGTGGCGCTGGGCACCGGGCTGGGCACCGGGTTCGTGTTCGACGGGCAGCTGTACCGGGGCTGGAACGGCTTCGCGGGCGAGTCGGGCCACATGACGATCGAGATGTCGGGTCCCGAGCACGTAACCGGAGCCCCCGGCCCCTGGGAGTACTACGCATCCGGAACCGGCTTGGGCCGCTTGGCCCGCCAGGCCGCGGCGAGGGGCGACCTCGACGGCGCCATCAACGAGGCCGGCTGCGTGAGCGCCATCCGGGGCGAGCATGTCCACGCCCTGGTCGCCAAGGGAGATCCCGACGCCCTGGCCATTCTCGACGAGTTCTGCCGCCACGTCGCGGTCGGCGTGGCAAGCCTCGTGCACTTGCTCGACCCGGAGGTGGTCGTCATCGCCGGGGGACTGGTCGACATCGGCGAGCCGCTGGTTCGGGGCGTAGAGGAGTGGACACACCGCCTGGTGCTCGGCGGCAACCAGCGGCGGCAGGTACGGGTCGTGCCGGCGCAACTCGGCAGCGAGGCCGGCGCCATCGGTGCGGCCATGCTCGCCTCGGGGGCGGCGTGATGCGGGTCGGGATTCTCACCGGCGGCGGCGACTGCCCCGGGCTCAATGCGGTCATCAGAGCGGTGGTACGTAAGGGCGAGAGGCACTACGGCGACGAGGTCATCGGATTCCGCGACGGCTGGCGGGGGGTGGTGGAGGACGATTGGACGCCGCTCGACGTGGAGTCGTGCCGGGGCCTGCTGCCGAGGGGAGGCACGGTGCTCGGAACCTCGCGCCACACGCCGTTCAGCCTCCCCGACGGCATGTCCCGCGCCACCGAGACCATGCGCGCTCTGGCGCTGGACGCGCTGATCGCCATCGGCGGCGAGGGCACGCTGTCGTGCGCCTGCGAGATGTCGGATCGCGGTTTCGATGTGGTGGGCGTGCCCAAGACGATCGACAACGATGTGGCCATGACCGAACGGACCTTCGGCTTCGACACCGCCATGTCCGTCGCCACCGAGGCCATCGACAGGCTCCACACGACCGCTGAGAGCCATGACCGGGTCATATTCGTGGAGGTGATGGGCCGCAATGTGGGCCACATCGCCACCTGGGCAGGGATCGCGGGGGGCGCGTCCTACATTCTCGTGCCCGAGGAGCCATTCGACCTCGACGATCTGTGCGCGGCCCTGCTCCGGCGCCAAGCCCGGGGCCGCTACGCCTCGATAGTGGTGGTGGCCGAGGGCGCCAGGCCCCGGCCCGGAACCATGGAGGTGGCCGAGCCCCCGACAGACGCCTACGGGCACAAACGCCTCGGCGGGATCGCGACCGTCATAGCGGCCGAGGTCGAGGCCCGCACCGGCCTCGAGACCCGTGTCACGATCCTGGGACATGTCCAGCGGGGCGGCTCGCCCACGGCGTCGGACCGGGTGCTGGCCACCCGATTCGGGGTGGCGGCCATAGACGCGGTCCACGACGGCGCCTTCGGGCAGATGGTAGCCCTGCGCGACGGCACCATCGAGAGGGTGTCCCTTCGGGACGCGACGGCGAGGCTCAAGCCTGTGAGCCGCAACCTGCTCGACGTGGCCCACACGTTCTTCTCCTGAGCCAGACCGGCCCAACCCTCCGCCTGAGCAAGAAGACCGGCGGGGCCGCTCAGCCCTCGTCGTCTGCGGGCGAGGTAGTGGTGGTCGCCGGGGCGAAGTCGGGCTGGAACTGCTCGTAAGCGCTGGTTCGCAGCACCGACCCGGGCTCGGCGTCGGCGTCGCTGGTGGGGACCGACACCTCTTGGCCATCGAGCAGGATCCGGACCCCGTCGACCCCCTCGGTCGCCGCAACGGTGAACACCAGCTGGGCTGCCGCGAACCGTAACTCGTCGGCGGACGGCGGCTGATCCTCGCCCTCCGGCGACAGGTGCACAATGTTGACGGTGGCCACACCGTCGATCACCGTGGCGCTCAGGATCTCGAACAGCTCCAGGGTGTTGAAGTAGCCGGCGTCGGACTCCTCAGCCGAGGTGGCCTGTCCGAACAGTGTGGCCAGCACATCGCCGAGGGTGGCACTGCGACTCACCTGGCGCTCCACCTCCACCACGATGGTGCGCTCGATGTCCTGCGGGTTGGTCAGAAGGTAGACGGACCGAGCTTCAGTCAGCGGAGCGGGAACGGTGGTGGTGGTCGACGCCGTGAACCCGGGCCTTAGGCTCTCGGGCAGCTCATCGGGATCAATGGCCTGAGCGCTCTCATCGGTGGGCAGGCCACAGCCGTAGGCCGCGGCCGCGGCCAGCGCCAGAGCCGCCAGGCGACAAGCGACGCCGCGCCAGCGACCGGGGGGGAGCGACAGCCTCACAGCGCCCGAGCCTGCTCCATCTCGTGGTCCGGCTCCACCACCGGCAACTCGACCACGAAACGAGCGCCTGGAGTCGAGCTCGGGCGGTCCTCCACCCAGACCCGGCCGCCGTGCAGGCCCACGTGCTCGGCCACCAGGGCCAAGCCGAGGCCCGATCCCGAGTCTCGGCCGCGCCGTCCTCCGGCCCGGCCGCGGTGGAACCGGTCGAAGATCAGCTTGCGCTCAGCGAGGATCACCCCCGGTCCGTTGTCCTCAACGCCCAGATGCACCAGGCCGTCCACCCGCTCAAGGCTGATGCGGACCTCGCCGTCGCCGTACTTCGAGGCGTTCTCCACCAGGTTCGACACCACCCGTCCGAGGCGCCGCTTGTCTGCCATCAGCACCGTGTCCTCCATGCCGGATGCCGCCTCGAAGTCAACCACCGCGGTCGAGTCCAGCCCGAACTCGAAGATGGCGTGCTGCACGAACTCGACGATGTGCACCTCCTCGGCCTGAAGATCGGCGGTGCCCACGTCGTAGCGATTGATCTCCAGCAGGTCCTCCACCAGCCGCCGGAAGCGGGAGATGTCGTCGCTGAGCAGGTCCAGCGCGGTGCGGCCCCGCTCACCCAGTTCGTCGGCGATGTTGTAGAGCACCTCCACCGAGGCGGTGAGGGTCATCAGCGGGGACCTCAGCTCGTGGCTGACCTCGGACGCGAATCGAGCGTCGCGGGCGATCCTCTCCTCAAGGGCCCGGGCCATCTCGTTGAACGAGGCGGTCAGCGAGGCCAGGTCGGCGTCGTCGGGCGGGGTCAGGCGGGTATCCAGCGCGCCAGCGGCCAGCGCCTCGGCCGCAGTCCGCACCTTGAACAGCGGGTTGAGCAGCCGGCCCGCGGCCCACCAGCCGAAGGCCGCCGCGAACAGGGTGGTGACGGCGGCCACACCGAAGAGGATGAAGGCCAGCGTGTCCAGGGTCTCCTCGATGTCGTCGAGGGGCGCGGCCTCGAAGTAGATCGCGTCGGTGGAGGTGCCCGGTATGGGGACGGCGGAGACGATGGCGGTGCTGGCGCCGATCGTGGTGCGCATCCGCGCCGGCACCCCCGACTCGACCAGCTCCAGCAGCGAGGCGGGCACCGTCTGTTGGTTGAACACGAGCGGGTCGGCCGAGGTCCACTCATCGCCGACCCGCAGCAGCGGGAACGTGCCCGAGGTCTGCCTGAGCCGCTCGACGATGGCCCGCCGACCCTCGTCGTCGGTCTCGGAGGTGAGCTCGTTGCGGACCCGCCGGCCGTTGTTGGCGAACACCGAGAACGCGGTCTCGTCGCGCTCCGCCAAGAGGTTCTGGCGCGTCAGGGCCAGGGTGGTGAAAGAGATCGTGGATGCCAGCAGCAGCCCGCCGACCGCGAAGGCGGAGGTGATGCGCCGGCGGAGTCCCCGACGGACGAAGAAGGGCACGATGTTTAGGCGGCGCACTGGCGATGACCGCCTTAGGGCTGGAGCTTGTAGCCGAGCCCGCGCACCGTCACCACATGGCGGGGGTTGGCCGGATCAGGCTCGATCTTGGTTCGGAGGCGCCGCACGTGCACGTCGACCAGCCGCCCGTCCCCGAAGTAGCCGAGGCCCCACACCCGCTCCAGCAGAACCTCGCGGCTGCAAATCCGTCCCGGGTTGGAGGCCAGTTCGACCAGCAGCCGGAACTCGGTCTTGGTGAGGTGGGCCTCGATGCCCGACACCCGCACGATGCCCTCGTCGGGGAGGATCTCTAGGTCGTTGAAGACGAGTTGGTCGCCGCCGGCGTCGGAGGCGCGTGTGCGCCGCAAAAGGGCCCTGATGCGGGCCGAGAGCTCCTTGGGCGCGAACGGTTTGGTCAGGTAGTCGTCGGCCCCGGCCTCTAGTCCGGCGACCACGTCGTGAGTGTCCGAGCGGGCGGTGATCATCACGATGGGCACGTCGCTCGACTTGCGGAGGGCCCGGCAAATGTCGAAGCCGTCGATCCCCGGCAGCATGATGTCCACGAGGACCACGTCGGCGGGCACGCGGTTGAACGCGATCAGCGCCTCCTCGCCCGAGGCGACCTCGTCCACCTCCCAGCCCTCGTCCTCGAGCGCGAGCCGCAGAGCGGTGCGGATTCGCTCGTCGTCCTCCACGGTGAGGATGCGGGTGGTCACAGTCCGCGACGCCTCCAGGAGCGATGGCCGCCGGACTCCGGCCCAGCCGAGCCGGGCGGCTGCTGGGCCCGCCACTCGGCGGCCGCCCTCAGAGTCAGCACGGCTACGATTCCCGTCCCGATCGCGGCGCCAATGGCGGTGCCGAGTCCGACTAGTCCCGCAGTGGTGGTGCAACCGCCGTCACAGCTCAGGTCCATCACCGCGAACCCGATCAGACCGCCGCACGCCCCGGCCACGATGATGGCCGAGAATGCCAGCACCCGGGCCAGCAGCGAGGGCGAGGAATCGAGCGGCACTAGGTCGCGTTGGTCCAGCACCACACCGCAGCCTAACCGAGCACCGGCCGCACCTCGCCGGCTTGCCGGTCCCACGGCCCGCGGGACCCCGGCGGGCTGCCGCGGGCTGGCACACTGGGGTGATGAGCGGCAAGGCGCGGGCCGACTTGTGACCACCGAGATCCGGGGGCGGCCGCCGGACGGGACGGTCGGGTTCCTTCATGTGGACATGGACGCGTTCTACGCCGCGGTCGAGATCCGGCGCCGGCCCGAGTTGCGGGGCATGCCGGTGGTGGTCGGCGGCACCGGCAGCCGGGGCGTGGTGGCCGCGGCCAGTTACGAGGCCCGCGCCTTCGGCATCGGATCGGCCATGCCCTCGACCCGGGCTCGCCGACTCTGTCCCCACGCGGTGTTCCTGCCTGGCGACCACTCCCACTACGGCGAGGTCTCAGAGCGGGTGATGGCCATCCTGCGCCACGTCACTCCGCTGGTGGAGCCCCTCTCGCTGGACGAGGCCTTCCTGGACGTGCGGGGCGTGGCCCGCCTGCTCGGCCCGGCCCCCGAGCTGGCCGCGCAGATCCGCGCCCGGATCCTGGAGCAGGAGCAGCTCACCTGCTCGGTGGGAGTGGCCTCCACCAAATTCATGGCCAAGCTGGCCACCGAGCGGGCCAAACCCCGCGTCGAGCCCACCGGGCCCGCCTACGGTTCGGGAATCCACGTCGTCGAGGCGGGCACCGAGCTCGACTTCCTGCATCGGTTGCCGGTCACCGCGCTCTTCGGCGTCGGCCCGGCCACCTCCCGCCGCCTTGTCCGCCTCGGGATCGAGACGGTCGGCGACCTGGCCTCGCTGCCCGAGCCGGCCGCGGTCGCCGCGCTGGGCGCAGCCGCCGGTCGCCACCTGCACCGTCTGGCCAACGGCATCGACGACCGGCCGGTAGAGGTGAACCGTCTGCCCCGCTCGATCAGCCACGAGGAGACTTTCGCCCGGGACCTGCACACACCGACCGAGCTCGAAGCCGAGGCGACTCGGCTGGCCGATGCCGTGGCCCGGCGGCTGAGAGCCTCGAGCGTCCAGGCCCGCACCGTCACGCTGAAGCTGCGCTACGGCGACTTCAGGACCATCACCCGGTCGGTGACGCTGCCCAATCCCACCGACGGGTCCCACGACATGGTGGCCGCGGCCCGCGATCTGCTCTTCCAGGTCGACACCGCGCCGGGCGTGCGGCTACTGGGAGTGGGAGCGTCGGGCCTGGTCGACGCCGCCGCCCGGCAGCTCTCCTTCGAGGACAGCCCTCAGGACCACGACGCGGCCGAACGCGTGGCCGACCAGATAAGGGACCGTTTCGGCGCGTCGGCCATAGGCCCAGCGGCTGCCATCCGCAGCGGCAGGGGCCTGCGGACTCCCTCCGACGCTGACCAGCGCTGGGGTCCCGATGCCGGCGACGCCGGATCGGGCCAATAAGGCGCTTATCCGGCGCAGTTGCTCCCAATTCCGGCTATCGTCGGAGTGGACACGCGCAGCTGCAGAGCCAAGGGTGCCGGAGGTGATGACGTGCCGTTGTCGGAGGACGAACAGCGCATTCTCAGCGAGATCGAGTCGCACCTCTACGAGAGCGATCCGGACTTGGCCCGCGAGGTGGCCGAGACCACCGTTTACAGCCACGCGTTCCGCAACATCAAGTGGGCTGGGCTCGGACTTCTGGTCGGCATCGTGATCATGGTCTGGCTGCTGTCGGTGTCGTACCTGCTGTCGTTCGCCGGATTCCTGGTGATGCTCGTCTCGCTGCTGTTCCTGGAGCGCAACGCGCGCCGAGTGGGCCGGGCCGGTCTGGGTCAGATGACGCAGTCGACGCGGGGCGGTGGATTCCGCGACGTCGTCGGCGGGGCCGGTTCCCGCATGCGGGAACGCTTCGACCGCGACAATCGCAACGGCAACTGAGCCCCGCGGCCCGCGCTTACCGCGATCCAGCGCCGGCTGCCCGGCTGCAGTGCTACCCGCGTCGGCGCCGGGTGAAGCACGTCGATGGATCGACCGCCGCCGCGAGCCGGCTGAGGGGGCTCGCCTGGCGACGGCAGGCGCCAGCAACCAGCGACGCCGCCACGCCGGCCCGGATCGCCATCGGCGGAGGCGTCTCACGGGCGTAGCGCCCGTGCGTGGCGAGAACGGCCAACTCCTGTAGGGGCCCCACCGCGGGACGGACCGACACCACCCGCCGGGCAAACTCCAGCGGCGTCTCGAAGGGCCGGGGACCGAGCCGGACCAACGCCAGAGCGTCGAGCGTGTTGGTCCACCAGAAATCGATCAGACCGGCAGGATCGTGGGCGAGCCGATCTCTGTGCCTGCGCCATCGCAGCCGCCGAAGCACCGGCACCATCCCGGCAGCCGACCCCAGAGCGGCCAGCGCGAGGACGGCCAGCAACACCAGGCTCGGTCGGCCCGACCTTGCGGAGTCTGCGGGCCCCGCATCGGCGGAAGGCTCCGATCGGCGGGCAAGTCCCGAGCTCTCGTCGGAGTCGTCCCCACCAAGGCCCGGCGTATCCGGTGCCGCTGAGCCGGACTGCCCGGGCGTCTCCGAGAGATCGAGACCCTCATCCGGGCTGCCCGCGGCCGCACCCGAACCCCGGCCCGCCTGATCGGCGACATGGCCGGTGACGGCGAAGTCCCCGGGAGCGCCCCTGCCCGGCGTCGGCTCGAACCGGACCCAGCCCGTGCCCGCGAAGAACACCTCGGGCCAGGCGTGGGCGTGCTTGCCCCGCACGACATAGGCCCCGTCGACACCGCGCCCTGAGTCCCAATCGCCCCAAGTGAACCCGACCGCGACCCGGGTCGGGAGGCCGATGCTGCGAGCCATGGCCGCGTAGGCCGACGCGAACTGCTGGCAATAGCCGGCCCGCACCTCGAACAAGAACTCCTCGAGGCTCTCGACGCCGCCAGCAGCATGAACCTGCAGGTCGTAGCGGAAGCCGCCGTCGAGCCGAAAGTAGTCTTGCAGCTGCAGGGCCCGGTGGTAGTCGGAACGGGCGTCCGATGTGATCCGCTCCGTCTCGGCCCGAACCAGATCTCGCACATCGTCGGGCAACTGCGTGTTGGCGGCCAGAAAGTCCTCCACCAGCATCGCCGTCTCAGACCGGCGAAGCCGGTCGGGGTCTCCGATTGCGGGCACGGCCGAGTCCACCACATAGGAGAATCGACCAGGTCCTGCGAGCGCGGCACGGCGGCCCTTTATGAGCGAGCCCGAGTAAGCCTCGTACTCCATGGCCACCCCGCCGTCGTCGATGACCCGGCGAAGTTCGTAGGCGACCGGCAGGTAGGAGTTGCCGAGCCCTGTGAGCATCACGGTCTGCTGGAGCGAGGCCCCCGCCGACGGGTCGAGGGTGGCTGCGAGCGGTCCGGAGGCGTCCTCGTACTGTGAGCGCGCCCTCCACGCGTCGCCGTCGAATTCGTCGAGGGACGTCAGCCTCCAGTACTGGCGCTGATCCTCGGGCACGGCCACAGTGAAGAGCTCCTCCTCGGGCAGCTCGATGAGACGGCTCCGAACCTGGACCAGAGGACTGACAAGAATCCGTGCACCCTCAACGGACCCCAACAGCGACGCGGACCCGGCTCCCTCGAGCGAACCGAGATCGGCCCACGGCTCCGGATCGGGGGGCGGGATGTCGACCCAGGGCGCGGCGTCCGTGACTTCGAACCTCTCGAGATCGACCCACGGCTCAGCCCGCGCACCGGGCAGCGACGGACCGGCGACCGCGCCGGCCGCTACCGCCAGCAGCAGAGCGGCGCCCGCAGCGCGGGCCATGGCCTGGGTGCCGCGGCCCGGCACGGACTCGACCCACGCCTCGGCCCGCCGGTTGCGGAGCCACAGGGCGACCATCGTCACTCCGATGGCGACGCAGCAGAGCATCCCATGAAGGATCGCGGCGTCGCCGGTCCCGACCGCGGCCGTGAACCCATAGATGCTGGCCGCGGGTGCCACCGCCCACACTGCAGAACGCAACCGGAAGGCGGCCGCGTCCGCCAAGAACGCGCACAACCCCAGCGCAGCGCCCGCGGACAGGACCAGGCCCGGCACGGGCGCCACCGGCGCAGGGCTGGCGTTCACCACGTCCCAGCCGTCCACCAGGTGATCGAGGACCAACGAGACGGTGTCGGCGGTGGGCAGAACGAACCAGGCCGTCTCGGTGTAGAGCAGCACTGTGGCCGTGATGGCGAAACAGGCGACGCTGAGCAGCGCGGCACCAACGGTGGGCAGCCCCACTCGGCGTGCCGCCACCGCGACCACGTGAGCCGCTAGAGCCAGTGCCAGCACGTCGCGCAGAAACGATGAGTCGGTGAACAACCGCGACATCCCCGCCGCGACGACCACGGTGACCGACGCCAGCGCCGCCTCCGCCAGCCAGTCGTAGCTGCCGCCACGTCCAGCTGCCGGGCTTGTTGCGGGGACGCCGACCCGCAGTACCGCGGCCGGCCCGCCAGCCGTGCTCATGCCAATGCTGCGACCCCGCGGCCAGCCAGTGCGGGCACCCGCCACAAGCCCGGTAGCTGGCCGGGGCCGGTCAGGTGGATCCAGCCGCCCTCGCGATCGACGGCCGGGGCTGCGACCCGTCGATGTCCGGTGCCGTAGGTGATGATCAGCGAGGCCCCCAATCGCTGGGCCAGGTCATGGCGGGCGCTGTCGTCGTCGATGGCGTCAGGCAAGGCCGAGACGGCTACGACGACTGATCCCCCCTCGACTGGCTCGACGTCGATCTCAGGCCGCCCGCCCTCTAGCAGGGCCAGGAACTCGAGCGCCGCTCCGGTCTCGGAGTAGTGGGTCAGCAGCCGGGTCCCTCGCCCGTCGGTCGTGAGGATCTGCGCCTCGTCGCCGGAGCGGAGCACGGCGCAGGCGATGGACGCAGCTACCGACGTGGTGCGATCCTGCACGGTCGAGAGATCTCCCGGGGGACGGGTGTCGATGATCACCGTCAGGCGACCGGGGCGGGCCGGCTGGAACCGCCGCACCATGAACTCGTCGAGTCGCGCCGTCGAGCGCCAGTGGATGTGACGAAGGTCGTCGCCCTCCACATACGGGCGCAAGACGTCGAACTCCTCGCTCTCGAGCCCGAGCGACCGGCGACGATAGTCGCTAGGCAGCGACAGGGCTCCACCGACGGGCAGGCGAGGCGACACCAGCATCTCGATCGGCGGATGCACGATGACGCGCGTGCGCCTACCGAAGATGTGTCGCCGCTTCGCCAGTCCGAGGCCGTCGATGTCGCTGAAGACTGTCGGGCCGATCTCCAGCACGCCCCGGCGCGCGGGCTGCAGGCGGTAGCTCGTGGCCGCGGCCGAGCCGCCAGGCACCGGGGCCATGCTGAAGCGCATGCCGGCCGCGCCGCTCACCTGCTCGCCGACACGAACCGTCGGGGACGGCAGCCTGGCCAGGTTCGAGACCTCCAGCGTCACCTCAACCGGCTCGGAGACCGCCACCATCTCGGACGACACTCGACGGCTGAACGACAGGCGGGACGGGTGGGCCAGCCGCACCGCCAGCGCGATCACCACTGCCGACACGGCGGTGGCCCCGATCACGTAGAACTCGAGGACCCCGAAGGCTCTGCCCCCGACGACTGCGACGATGCCCGATGCCAGCAGCCGCCAGCCGGTCCCCGTGGGCACGTCACCGCCCCATGCGGGGCACGGGCACAGAGTCGATGATCTCGGTGACGATGTCGGCGGAGCGCAGGCCCCGGACACGGCTGTCGGGCTTGGCCAGGAGCCGGTGCGGCAGCATGACGGGCGCGAGCGCCTTGATGTCGTCGGGGGTCACGAAGTCGCGGCTCAACGAGGCGGCCCTGGCGCGTGCCACCCTCAGCATGGCCAGCACGCCCCGGGGTGACAGACCTAGCGACAGGCCGGGATGGCGCCGCGTGGCGCCGGCCACATCGAGCAGGTAGGCACGCAGGGGCCCCGAGACATGCACCTCATCGAGCCGGTCGGACATCCACCGCACCACGGCCGCGTCCGCGACCGGCCAGATGAGGTCTACCGGTTCTTGGGCGCCCCTCGAGACCAGGATCGAGTCCTCGGACACGGGATCCGGGTAGCCAACGTTCAGGCGCATGAGGAAGCGATCCATCTGGCTCTCGGGGAGGGGGTACGTGCCCTCGTACTCGAGCGGATTCTGGGTGGCTATCACCGTGAACGGAGACTCCAGGATCCTGGTCACGCCGTCGATCGTGACCTGCTGCTCGCCCATGGCCTCCAGCAGGGCCGACTGGGCCTTGGGCGAGGCACGGTTGATCTCGTCGGCCAGGACGATGTTCGAGAACACCGGCCCGGGCCGGAACTCGAACGATCCGGTGGCGCGGTCGAACACCGACGTTCCCGTAATGTCGACGGGCAGCAGGTCCGGAGTGAACTGGATCCGGCCGAAGCTGACGTCGATGCTGCGGGCCAACGCCTTGCCCAGGCTGGTCTTACCCACCCCCGGCACGTCCTCGATGAGCACGTGCCCACCGCTCACCAAGGCCAGGATTAGATGCCCGATGACCTCGGGCTTGCCCTTGACGGCGAGTTCCATGTTCTGGAGGATCAGCTTGAACTGCTCGTCGAATTGAGCCATCGCCGGGCAAGCGTACCGCTCCGGATTCTCCGCTATGGCTGGCGGCACGCCGCCCCCCGGGGCGCCGCGCCGGGCCCGGCTACGCTGCCGCCGTGGGCACGGTGCTGGCAGGCAGGTTGGCGCTGCAGTCCGCCCGGGCGGTGGCGGCAAGGCCCCGACTGTGGCCGACCGCGGTGGCTCAGTTGGTCCGCTTCGCCCCCGACCGCTGGTGGCGCCGGCCTCCGTTCGTGCCCCTGCCGCAGCCGGACCTCGTGCGCTTCAGGTCCGAGACGATGTACGGGGACCCCGACCAGGCCCCGTCGCCCGCCGACGTTGTGGTGTGGCTGGAGTGGTGCAGGGCCCAGGACCGCCTGAGCAGACCACGACGATCCCGCTAGCGCCGCGTCGCCGAGACCGCGCCAGCGGCTCGGCCTCTGATCAAGTCAACGGCGGACGGCTAGTCTGCCCCCGATGTCCGGGGTGCTGGTTCTCAACGCGACCTTCGAGCCGCTCGCAGTGGTGAGCGCGCGCCGCGCCGTGTGCCTGGTGCTGGCCGAGAAGGTCGAGATGCTGCATGCCACCGGACGCGCCTTCCGGTCCGAGCGGAGATCGGTGGAGGTGCCCTCGGTGGTGCGGCTCAGCCGCTATGTGAATGTGCCCCGCCCCCGGCACCGCTCGCCGAACCGGCGAGCCGTGTTCGCGCGGGACCGCGACGCCTGCCAGTACTGCGGTGCGCGGGCCGAGACGATGGATCACATCATGCCCCGCAGCCGCGGCGGGCAGCACACCTGGGAGAACGTGGTGGCAGCCTGCCGCCGGTGCAATGCCAAGAAGCGGGACCGCCTTCCCAGCGAGAGCGGGATGATGCTGCGCCGGCGGCCCGAGCCACCGCGGCCGTCGACCTGGGTCGAGATCGCCGCGGGAAGGGTTCCCGAAGTGTGGACGCTGTACTTGAGACCCACAAGCGACCTCCGCACCGCGTGAGCCCGCGCCGCGGGCCGGCTGGTCGCGCCCCGGCCGGAGTCGAGGCGCCATGGCGCGGCACCGGTAGAGGCCCCGCGGAGAGGTGTCAACGCCTCGCGGTCAAGCATGGTGTTTCCCGCTCTTGTTCGCTGCGCTCACGGGCCGCTCGGGCCGTGTCTCCCGCTCCGGTTCGCTGTGCTCACGGGGCCTCGCTCGGCGCCTCACGAAGATCCTCGTGAACTGCTGCCAATCCGCTAGGCCTCCTGCCTGGACCGTCGAGCACTTGCACGGCTCGGTCTCCGACCTTCTTGAATCGGGTGAGCCCCCGCCGGACACGCTGCGGCTGGCCAGGATCCACCGCGTGGACGGGCCGGGCCTCGTGCTGGGCAGTACTCAGAAGGCCGATGCGGTCGACCAGCACCGGGCCGCCATCGAGGGCGTCGAGGTGCTGCGAAGGCGCAGCGGCGGCGGGGCGGTGCTGCTGTGGCCCGGGCGCCAGATCTGGGTGGACTTCTTCGTGGCCGCCGGGGACCCGCTCTGGAATGATGATGTGGCTGTGGCAGCGCGCTGGGCGGGCCGGCTGTGGGCGTCGGTCGTGGCGGAGCTCGTCGCAGCGCCCGGCTCGGTCCACACCGGCGGGCTCATCGCCGACCGGTGGGGGAGGCTGGTGTGCTTCGCGGGCGCAGGTCCCGGCGAGGTGTTTATGGGCGGTCGCAAGGTGGTGGGCGTCAGCCAGCGCCGTAGCCGGAACCGGGTGCGCATCCAGACTGCGGCTCGGCTCCAGTCCGGTGATGGGGACCCCAGAGCGACAGTCGCCGGCGACGGGCTCGACGAGTTGGGGCTGCTGGACCTCACACCCGCCGAACGGTCCGCGGGTCGGGCGGTCCTGGCGAGCCGCTGCGGCGCCGTCCGGACGGCCGAGGCTGATCTGACCGGAGCCCTAGTCCAAGTGCTACAGGGTCCGCGCTGACCCCCGCCGCGCGGCGCGCGGCCGGCCCCCCAGAAGGCATCGCCGATCCTAAGGACCCAGTTGCGGGTGCCGGTCGGCCCCCGAGGCTGGGGGTTCCTGCTCCTTGGACTTGCCAAGTGGTGGGAAAAGGAGTATTGTGGTTCACTGTGGAGCACACGGGAGTAACTATTGGTGCACCGGTGAGGGCATCGGCTCAATGTGGATGGGCGGTCCCACCACCGTCGCGCCGCTCCGGAACCCGCTTCGGACCAAGGGCGTGAGCGCCGACCATGGCCACTCATCGCACGTTGTTCGTCGGCGTCCACGAGCACACGCTCGACGGCAAGGGCAGGCTGATCCTACCCTCGGCGTTCCGCAGCCACCTGGCCGACGGTGCCTACATAACGGCGCTCGACTCCTGCGTGGGCATCCTGCCGCTCGACGAGTTCGCGCACACCGCCAAGGAACTCCGGTCGCAGGTGGGCAAGGAGCAGGTGGACATCAACGCGCTGCGAAGCTTCGCGGCCCAGGCCGACTTTGTTGTTCCCGACGCGCAGGGGCGCATGCGGATCCTGCCCCATCTGCGAGCCGGGGCAGGACTCGAACGCAAGGTGATCGTCACGGGAATGATCCAGCGCATCGAGATCTGGAATCCCGATCGATGGACCGAGGTGCAGTCCGTAGGAACCGAGCGACTCGCCGAGGCCATAACCCACGGGCGGGGGATCGCCAGTGGCTGACGGCAACCCTCCGAGACTCGTCGACGGCCGGACCGACCCGGCAGCGCCACACCCGCAAAGACCCGCGTCCCACACGGCCCCGCCCCTCCGAATCCACCCCAACCACCAAGACCACACCAACCACAAAGACCAAGGCCGCGGCAGTCATCGAAGACTCGCCCGGTCATGTGCAGTTCCCCGATTGGCAGATGGAAGACCCGTACTCCGCCCGCTTGCCATTAGCTCGATCGGGGGAGAAATCCCGACGTGCGCCGTCGGTCGGGGAACTGCAGATGACCGGGCGCGGCCGGGCCCGCGTGCCCTGGGGCGGGTTGCCAACCGGCCCGCCGAGCATACTGTGGCCCTGCCGGCCATGAGTGGCGGGACCGGAACCTGCCGGTCCGCCCCCTACCACGAGCCGGTGATGTGCCGCGAGGTCGTCGAGGTGCTCGGCGCGGTGCCCGAGGGCACTGTCGTCGACGCCACGGTCGGAGGTGGAGGCCACGCGGCGGCGCTCCTGGACCACCTCCCGAATATTCGCTTGGTAGGCCTCGACCGGGACCCCGAGGCCCTGCGGGCCGCACGTGAGCGCCTCGCCGGCCACAGCCACCGAGTGACGCTGCGCCATGGGCGCTTCGATGCGCTCGGAGCGGTTCTGGACGACATCGGAGAGGCCGAGATCTCCGCCTGCCTGTTCGACCTCGGGGTCAGCTCGGCCCAGCTCGACCGACCCGGACGCGGCTTCAGCTACCGGCTCGACGGCCCCCTCGACATGCGTATGGACCCCGCTACTGGTGTCACCGCCGCCGACATTGTCAACGGCACCGATGAGCGAGCCCTCGCCGCCATCCTTCGCCGCAACGCCGACGAGCGGTACGCCCGCCGCATCGCGGCCGCCATCGTCGCCCAGCGGCCCCTCGCCACCACCGCTGAACTAGCCAGAGTCGTGGCAGGGGCCGTCCCCGCGCCGGCGCGCCGGCGGTCCCATCCCGCCCGGCGCACCTTCCAGGCCCTGAGAATCGAGGTGAACGGCGAGCTGGAGATGCTCGAAGGAGGCCTCACCGGCGCCATCGAGCGTCTGGTCGGTGCCGGGCGCTGCGCCGTGCTGTCGTACCATTCCGGCGAGGACCGGATCGTCAAGTCGGCCTTCAGACGCGCCGCCGGCGAATTCCCGCCGCCGCGGCCGGGGCTGCCGCCGGCGCCAGGCCCCGAGGCCACCGTCCGGCTCCTGGGACGACGGGCCCTCACACCGACGGAGTCGGAGAAGACCGCCAACCACCGGGCGGGCGCGGCACGACTGCGGGCTGTGGAACGCCTCATCAAGGATGTCTGATGGCACCCCATTCTCAAGGGCGCGCGACGCAGCGGGCGACAGGCACGCCCGCGGCGAGGCCCGAACGGAAGCCGCGAGAGTTCAAAGTCGCCGAGGCGCCCGCGGCCGCACGGCGGTCCATCTCCGACGTCGGCACCCTGCTGGCCCTGGGCATGTTTGCGGTGTGCCTGTCCCTCGCAGCGCTGCACGCGGTGCTAGTAGAGAACCAGGCCTCCCTCGACGATCTCATCGAGCACAACCAGGAGCGCCGGCAGCGGATCGACCAACTGCAGGCGGAGATCGCCTACCTCGACTCCCCGGAGGGCCTGGCTGACCACGCGCGCTCCGTCGGTCTCGTCCCGGCGGCAGAGCTAGTCGTCCTCACCCCGGTCGGGCCCGATCTCCTCCCGCGGCCGGCCGCCGACCCCTTCAGTCTGGAGTCATCGGGCTTCCAGCCGCTCTCTCACGCTGATCCCGACAATCCGGCTGGCTCGATCCAGGCCCCAGGAGTCCCTGCCACCGGGAAGTCCGCCGAGTGACACCAGCGGGGCCACGCTCCGACGCGTCGGCACGGCATCCGAGCCGCTGGGGCTCCGCGGGCGCAGTCAACTCCATCACGGGGCGCCCGCTCGTGGGCCGAGGCCGGGTCGTGACGGTGCTGGTGTTGCTGCTGCTCGCGCTGGGGGGACTCGTCTACCGCATCGTCGACGTTCAGGCCACTCCCGACCAGCGGATCCTGGAGGAGGTGGCCATCCCTCTCGGCGAGATCAGGGTGCCCGCGCCCCGCGGCACGGTGGTCGACCGCAACGGCCGGACCATCGCCCTGTCGCTGCCGGCCGCCACCGTCGTTTCCGATCCCCGCATCGTCGAGGACCCGCGCGGAGCCGCCGAGGCCCTTTCCGAGATTCTGGGGATCGAATCCTCCGTACTGCTTGGGAAGTTGCAGGGCGAGGGCGCGTTCCGCTACGTCGTCCGGCAGATCGATCCAGAGGTCGGAGCACAGGTGAGCGACCTGGGAATCGACGGCGTCAGGGTCATCTCCGAGCCCCGGCGCGAGCATCCCAACGGCGAATGCTCCGCGCTGGCCGCGGTCGGGCGCGTCAACATCGACCATGTGGGGATGAGCGGCATCGAGGAGACCCACGACGACCACCTGTCGGGCATTCCCGGCCGCATGATGAAGGAAGTGGGAGTGGACGGAACCACCATTCCCGGCGGCCTCCAGGAGGTGACCGCGCCGACAGTGGGACAAGACATCACCGTGACCCTGGACCGCAACATCCAGTTCCAGGCAGAGTCGATGCTGCTCGACATCGTGGCCGTGGCCGGCGCGGCCTCCGGGGTGGCCCTAGTCTCGCTTCCCGCCACCGGGGAGATAGTCGCGATGGCCAACGTGTCCCGGGGATCCGACGGCATCGTCAACTGCACCCGGCACAATCTGGCCGCTACCTGGACCTACGAGCCCGGCTCGGTCTTCAAGCCGGTGACCACAGCCGCGGCGCTGTCGAGCGGGGCAGTGTCGGAGCACGTTGCGATAGACGTGCCGTCGCACCTCACCATCTGGGAGCATCGCTTCGAGGACACACCGACCCATGGGGACGTGAGGTTGACTCCCACGGAGATAGTGACCCGGTCGTCGAACATCGGAACGATCAGAATGGCGCAATTGGCCGGAGAGGATCGGCTGCACGAGACGATCCGGACCTTCGGCTTCGGTGCCCTCACCGCGCTCGACTTCAAGGGCGAATCGAAGGGAATCGTGCCTCCGCTGAGCCGCTGGAACGGACTCAGCCTGCCCAACATGGCGATCGGCCAGGGGCTGGCAGTGACGCCGCTGCAGATGCTGCAGGTGTACAACGCCATCGCCAACGACGGGGTGCTGGTGCCGCTGCGGCTCATCGCCCACGGTGCTGATTTCTCCGGTGCGGCCGAACCGGCGCCGGTGCGCATCCTCAGTTCGGAGGTGGCGTCGACGCTGATGCGGATTCTTGAGTCGGTGGTGCGGTCCGGAACCGGCCGGGAGGCCGGCGTGGAGGGCTTCTCGGTGGCCGGCAAGACGGGCACGGCGTGGCAGCCGTGCGACGTGGGCTACGAGTGCCTGAACGAGAGGGACGAGCTGGTCGGCCGTCACCACACCGCCACTTTCGCGGGGATCGTGAGCAACGACGACGGCCCGGCTCTCGTCGTGCTCGTCGTGATCGACCAGCCCAAGGGCGACCGGATATCGGGGGGACGGCTGGCCGCGCCCACCGTGAGCAAGATCGCAGAGTACGCGCTGCGCCAGCTGCGCATCTCCGCGGAGCTCGACACCGAGCCCGGGGAGCGTCGCCGAGCCGAGCCCGCGACGGTGCCGCCCACGACGACCGGAGCCCAGCCGGAACCGGGCGGAGACGGCGGTGCGGGCGGCCACGACGAGGCCCAGACATGATCAGCCTCGACAAGCTGGCAGGCGCGCTGGGAGCCGACATCGTCACGCCCGACGGCGCGAACCGCTCCGAGGACCCGGCATCGATGGCCTCGCCCCAAGTGCGTGACGTCGAGCACGACAGCCGGCTCGTGGAACCCGGCGTGCTGTTCGCGTGCATCCCCGGCGCGGTCGACGACGGCCACCGGTTCGCAGGCGAGGCTGTCTCCGCAGGGGCGGTCGGGCTGCTCGTGGAGCGCCCCGTGCCTGCGGCCGTACCCTGCCTGGTGGTGGAGTCGGTGCGCCGCGCGGTGGGACCAGCCGCGGCGGCGGTTCACGGCCATCCCGGCCGGCGGCTCGACTTGGCCGGCGTCACCGGCACCAACGGCAAGACGACGACGGTCCGCCTGGTCGCCGGACTGCTGGGGGCCGCAGGGCGCGACGCGGCCGAGATCGGCACGCTCACGGGCACCCTGACCACTCCCGAGGCCACCGACCTGCAGCGCGCTCTGGCCCATGCCCTGCGCCGGGGCGCGAGCGCGGCCGTCATCGAGGTCTCCTCCCACGGGCTCGTGCAGCACCGCGTGGACGGATGCCGGTTCCGGGTGGCCGCGTTCACCAACCTCGGCCACGACCACCTCGACTACCACGGATCGATGGATGATTACTTCGCCGCCAAGGCCGGGCTGTTCACGAGCGGCCTCACCGAGACGGCCGTCGTGGATGTCACCAGCGATTGGGGACGCCGCCTCGCGGCGGTGGCGGCGTCCGAGGTGCCCGTGATCGAGGTGGATCAGCGCAAGATCGAGGTCGTCGATGCCGACGCCCGCTCAAGCACCTTCCGCTGGCGCGGCCAGGCGGTGACGCTGCCGTTGGGGGGAGCGTTCAACCGGGCCAATGCCGTGCTGGCCGCGGAGGTGGCCGCCGCGCTCGGTGTGGATCCGGCCGTGGCCGCGACGGGCCTGGCGGAGGCCGCGCCGGTGCCCGGCCGGTTCGAGTCGGTGCAGGCCGGGCAGGACTTCGCGGTCATCATCGACTTCGCCCACACCCCGGACGGCCTCGCGGCCGTGCTGCAGGCTGCTCGGAGCCTGACCGAGCGCAGCCTCACCGTGGTGTTCGGGGCCGGAGGCGACCGGGACCGCCGCAAACGCCCGGAGATGGGCGCCGCCGCGGACAGACTGGCGGACCGAGTGATAGTCACGAGCGACAACCCCCGCTCGGAGAACCCCGAGCAGATCATCGCCGAGATCGTCGCCGGCATGAGCCGGACTCCCGACCGGCGCGACGCCGATCGGCGCCTCGCGCTGCGGTACGCGGTGTCCACGGCCCGCCGGGGCGACACGGTGCTGATCGCAGGCAAGGGTCACGAGACCAGCCAGACCGTCGGGAGCGACCGGCTGCCATTCGACGACCGGGATGTGGTCAGCGAGGAGATCGCGCGCCTGGCGGCCTGCGCCCCCCCGGAGGCCGAGCGATGATCCGCCTGCTGCTCGCGGCCAGTATCGCCATGTTCGTGTCCCTGCTGGGGTGCTGGATCCTCATCCGCCTGCTCGTGCACTACGGAATAGGCCAGCCCATCCGTGACGACGGCCCCCAGGAGCACCGGGTCAAGTCGGGCACGCCCACGATGGGCGGCATAGCCGTGGTCTTCGCCGCCACCGCCGGATACGTGGTCAGCGACGTCGTCGGCGGCATCTACACCCGGACCGGCATCATCGTGATGCTCACCATCATCGCGGCCGGGCTGGTGGGCCTGCTCGACGACTGGATCAAGGTCGTGGCGGCGCGCAACCTCGGTCTGAACAAGAAGACCAAGATCATCGGCCTGCTGGCCGTCGGCATCGGGTTCGCCTGGGCCATGACCGAGTTCACGTCGGCCCACACCACCGTCTCCTTCACCCGCTTCGACAGCCCCGGCCTGGAGCTGGGAAGGGCGGGCTGGTCGATATGGGCCATCCTTCTCATCATCGCCACCACCAATGCGGTGAACCTGACAGACGGACTCGACGGTCTGGCGGCCGGGGCCAGCGGGGTCGGCTACGGCGCGTTCATGATCATCGGCTTCTGGCAGTTCGACCACTACCAGTCATACCAAGTGGCCCACGCCCTCGACCTCGCCATCGTTAGCGCGGCCATGGTGGGGGCGATCATCGGGTTCCTGTGGTGGAACGCCGCACCGGCACGCATATTCATGGGCGACACCGGCTCGCTGGCGCTCGGCAGCGGCCTGGCTGCGCTGGCCTTGGCCACCAACACCGCGCTCTTGCTGCCCATCATCGGCGGGCTCTTCGTCATCGAGACGCTGTCGGTGATCATGCAGATCGTCTCGTTCCGTGGCTTCGGCCGCCGGCTGTTCCGCATGGCCCCCCTGCACCACCACTTCGAGCTGCGGGGCTGGCCGGAGACCACTGTCATCATCCGCCTGTGGATCCTGTCGGGCCTGTGCACCGGCCTGGGACTGGGACTGTTCTACGCAGACGCGGTCAACTCCGGCATCGTGGACTCGATCTCGAGACTCACCCCGTGAGCCCCACAGCCACCACCGCATGGGCTGAGGTGCCCACATCGATCCTGCTCGCCGGATTTGGCGCAACCAACCGGGCGGTGGCCAGGGCGCTCGTGTCCAGGGGTCACACGGTGACAGCCTTCGACGACGGCCCCGACACAACCGCGACCGCCGAGGCGGACGCACTCGGCCTGGAACTGGAGATCGCCCCGGGCAACAGCCGCCTCGATCAACTGGTGAGGTCCGCCGACGCAATGATCCCAACCCCGGGCCTGCCCGAGCACCACCGGGCGCTGGCTGCGGCTTCCGCACGCTGCGTGCCCACAGCCAGCGAGTTCGACCTGGCCAGAGCGTGGGATTCGCGGCCCATGGCGGCCGTGACCGGAACCAGCGGCAAGACCACCGTCACCGAGATGGCAGTGGCCGCGCTGAGGTTCTCGGGCGTGCCCTCGGTGGCTGCGGGCAACACCGACCTCCCCCTCGTGACCGCGATCGAGCGGACCGACGTCGAGGTGTTCGTGGTCGAGGCGTCGTCGTTCCGCCTCGCCCACAGCCGCTGCTTCGAGCCTCAGGCCGCATGCTGGCTGAACTTCGCTCCCGACCATCTTGACGTCCACCGCAACCTGGCCTCGTACGAGGCGGCCAAGGCCCGGCTGTGGCAATGCCTTCCGACGGGCGCGACCGCGATCGCCAACCGTCTGGATCCGACGGTCATGGCCCACCTTCCCGACGGCCGCGACACTTGGACGTTCGCGCAGGAGGGCCCAGCCGACTGGCACCGCCACACCGAGATGCTGACCGGCCCCCTGGGGCCCGTGGTACCGGTGCGGGATCTGCGCCGGACCATGCCCCACGACATCGCCAACGCTCTGGCGGCCGCGGCCACCTCGACCGCAGTGGGCGCAACGGTGGAGGGGCTGGGCCAGGCCCTCTCCTCGTTCGAGCCGGGCGCCCATCGAGTGCAGATGGTGGCCCTTATCGGCGGTGTCGCCTACTACGACGACTCCAAGGCAACCACTCCCCACGCCACGGTCGCTGCCCTGCGGGGCTTCGAGGCGGCCGTGCTGATCGCGGGCGGCCGCAACAAGGGCCTCGATCTCAGCAAGTTGCTCGACGCCGTCGACACGGTGAGCTGCGTGGTGGCCTTCGGCGAGGCAGCCGCCGAGGTGGCCGAGGTCTTCGCGGCCGAGCGGCCGGTGCTCGTCGCGGGCGACATGGGCGAAGCCGTGGAGCTGGCCGCCTCCGCGGCGGCGCCGGGCTCGGCCGTGCTGCTCTCGCCCGCCTGCGCCTCCTTCGACCGCTACTCGGGATACGCGGCGCGTGGCGAGGACTTCGCCCGCCTAGTGAGGGAGCTCGCGCTGCGAGCCGGCTGCCCGGCGATGCCGTCATGATCGCGACCAGGCACTCCCGGGGTCGCCAGCAGGCGCGACTCGAGGCGCGATCCCGGCACGCGACGGCCAGAGCGCAGCCCGACGGCAGCGGCCCGCGGCCCCCGATGGGCCGGCGCACCGGCCTGTTCCTAGTGCTCTTCTTGGCCGTGGCCGCGCTAGTTCTGCTGGGTTTGGTCATGGCGCTGTCGGCCACGGCCGCTCCCAGCTTGTCCGGCACAGACTCGGCGTGGTCTCTGTTCAAGAGCCAGGCCACGTGGTTCGCCGTCGGCGCGGTCGCGGTGCTTGCGCTGCTGCGGGTGGACTACCACCGATGGCGGCGACCCGCAGCTCTGGGCATGGGCGCGTCCCTGCTGCTGCTGGCACTCACTGCCGTGCCCAGCGTGGGTCTCAGCGCCAACGGCGCCCGGCGCTGGCTCGGGGTGGGCTCGATCGTCTTCCAGCCGTCGGAGGTGGCCAAGCTCGCTTTCGTGCTCTTCGTGGCTGATCTGCTTTCTCGGCCCGAGCGCCCCATGGAGGACACTCGGTCCACCCTCCAGCCTGTCCTCGCGCTGACAGGGCTCATGGCTTCGCTTCTGATGATGCAACCCCATCTTGGAGCGAGCCTCCTGATTGCCGGCGTGGCCGTAGCGATGCTGTACTTCGCGGGCGCGCGGCTGTCCCACCTGGCCTTGGCCTGCACGGTCGGAGCCTGCTTGTCCGCACTGCTGATCGCCTACTCTCCCTGGCGCAGGGCGCGCATGCTGGGCTTCATCAACCCGTGGGAAGATCCCTTCGGCAACGGCTACCAGACACTCCAGTCGCTGCACGCCATGGCTTCGGGCGGCATCGAGGGATTGGGGCTCGGCTCCGGGCGGGCAAAGTGGGGCTTCCTTCCGTATGCGCACACCGACTTCATCTTCGCGGTAATAGGCGAAGAGCTCGGCATGGTCGGCTCGCTTTTCGTGGTGCTGCTGTTCGTGGTTATCGGGGCCACGGGCCTGGGCGTGGCGCTGAGGGCTCCGGACCGCTTCGGAATGCTGCTCGCGGTGGGCATCACATCGTGGATCATCCTCCAGGCAGCGCTGAACATCGGCGCCGTCGTTGCGGTGTTCCCGGTTGTCGGTATCACCCTTCCGCTGCTGTCGTTCGGCGGAAGTTCCCTGGTGACGACCATGGCCGCGATGGGCGTGCTGCTCAACGTGGCGAGGCAGATCCGATGAGGGTGTCGCCGTCCCGACGGCGGTCGCGGGCAGGCGGACACTCCGGCGCCACCTGGGCCGTGATCGCCGGCGGCGGTACGGCGGGCCACGTGCTGCCGGGAATCAGCATCGGCCGCGAGATCGTCGAACGGGGCGCTCCCCGCGAGGCCGTGCACTTCGTCGGCAGCTCTCGGGGCGTCGAGACCCGGCTGGTTGTCGAGGCGGGATTCGGACTCACCGCGCTGCCGGGGCGGGGTTTGCAGCGCAGGCTCGCCCTGTCCAACGTGGCCGCCGCGGCCGGACTCGCCCGGGCCTTCGTGCAGGCCCTGTTCGTCCTGGGACGCCGCCGGCCCGCGGTGGTACTGGGGTTGGGCGGCTACGCCTCCGCGGCCTGCGGAGCGGCCGCGGCCCTGCTGCGCGTGCCGCTGGTGATAACCGAGCAGAACGCCGTGCCGGGCCTGGCCAACCGGCTGCTCGGCCGGTTCGCGGCGGGCGCAGCCACCGCCTTCGAGGCCACCGACCTGCCCGGCGCCACCTGGACCGGCAACCCGGTGCGGACAGAGGTGCTGGCCGCGGACCGCGCCGCGGGGAGAGCCGCTGCCAGGACCGCGCTGGGCGTGGACGCCGAGCGCCGTCTCGTGGCCGTGTTCGGAGGCTCCCTCGGCTCTCGGAGAATCAACGAGGCCGTAGCCGGGGCGGTGGAGCTGTGGGGGGCCCGAGGCGATCTCCACATCCGCCACATCGCGGGGCGTCGCGACTACGACGACCTGTCACGCCGCGAGTCCCCAGACCGAGAGGGCGCGCTGGCATACGACCTGGTCGCCTACGAGGAGAACATGGCGGCCGTTTACGCGGCAGCCGACTTGGTGGTAAGCCGAGCCGGCGCCACCACGGTGGCCGAACTGGCCGCGGTGGGCGTGCCGGCGGTGCTCGTGCCGCTGCCGGGAGCGCCCGGCGATCACCAGACCGCCAACGCGCGCCGGCTTGACGCGGCCGGCGGGGCAGTCATCGTCAGCGACGCCGAACTCGACGGGGCCCGCCTCGCCGCGGAGGTCGACGCCCTGCTGGCGGATCGGGATCGCCTCGCCTCCATGGCCGGAGCCGCCGGAACGCTGGCCCGGCCCGATGCGGCCCGCGCGGTGGTGGATCTAGCCGAGAGGTGCGCGACCCGGCCGCGCCCGCGCGAGCGGGAGGCGACCGCGTGAGTCCCATCGACCTCTCGGTGCCCCAGGCGATCCATGTGGTGGGTGCGGGCGGGGCAGGCATGGGCGCCATCGCGTCGGTGCTTCGCTCGATGGGCCACCGGGTGTCGGGGTCGGATCTGCGCGACGGTCCGGTGGTGGCCCGGCTCCGGGCCGAGGGAGTGCCGATCACCATCGGCCACGATCCCGCCAACGTCACCAACGCCACCTTGGTCGCCATTTCCTCGGCCATACGTGACAGCAACCCCGAGGTCCGGGCGGCGGTGGACCGCGGCGTCCCCGTCGTGCGTCGCAGCGAGATCCTGCCCGCGATCGCCTCCCGCCGCAGGACCATCGCGGTGGCAGGCACGCACGGCAAGACCACGACCAGCTCGATGCTGGCCCTGGCGCTGCGGGAGGCGGGACTCAACCCCTCGTTCATCATCGGCGGCGACGTCAACGAGATCGGCACCGGAGCGATGTGGGACACCGGCGAATGGTTCGTGGTGGAGGCCGACGAGAGCGACCGGACCTTCCTGTCGATAGACGCTGAGGTGGCCGTGGTGACCAGCGTCGAGCCCGATCACTTGGACACCTACCACGGCACACCGGCCGCCCTCGTCGACGCCTTCGGCAGCTTCCTGGCCTCAGCCCGCCACCAAGTCGTGTGCGCGGACGACCCGGTTGCGGCCCGGCTCGGCTCCGCCGCCGGCGCCGTGACCTACGGAACCGGCCCCGACGCCGACTTCCGCATGAGCGACGTCTCGCTACAGATGCCCGTGTCCGCCTTCGACCTGTACAACGGGCAGGCCAGACTGGGACGCATCACCCTGCCGACCCCGGGCCTGCACAACGCCCGCAACGCGGCCGCTGCAGCAGTGACGGCAATGGCCGCGGGCGCTTCATTCGACGACGCGGCCCGAGCGTTGGCCCGATTCGGGGGCGTGGCGCGCCGCTTCGAGTTCCGCGGCGACGTCGCGGGCGTCACGTTCGTGGACGACTACGCCCACCTTCCCAGCGAGGTCGCCGCCGCGCTCGCCGCGGCCCGCACCGGTGACTGGCGCAGAGTGGTGTGCGTCTTCCAGCCGCACCGCTACAGCCGCATCGCATCCATCGGCGCTGACTTCGCGCACTCCTTCACCGACGCCAACCACCTAGTGCTCACCGGGATCTACCCGTCGGGCGAGGCCCCCCGGCCCGGGGTGACATCCAAGATCGTGCTCGACGCGGTGCTCGACGCCCATCCGTGGTCGTCGGTGACGTGGCTGCCCCGGCTCGACGAGGTCGCCGACTGGCTGGTAGGCCGGCTGCGCCCCGGCGACCTCTGCCTGACGCTCGGCGCCGGCGACCTCACGTCGGTGCCGGACATGGTGATCGAGCGCCTCGGGGCCCATCCGCCCCGCCAGCGGCCTGAGCCGGCGAAGGCGGACCGATGACCGCCGCCGTGCGGCATCTGCTGGCCGATCTGGACCGCCGGCTGGCCGACTCGCCGCTCGGTCCGTCGCTGAGGCGGCACTACGGTCTGGCTCCCCACACCACTTACCGAGTCGGAGGGCCGGCGCAGCTCTTCGTCACCGTGAACAACCGGGCCGAACTCGACACGCTGTCCTCCATCGTCTCCGCCTCGACCGCCGCCACCGGACCCACGCCCGTGCTCGTGGTCGGGCGTGGGTCCAACCTGCTGGTCGCCGACCGGGGCTTCGACGGCCTAGCGGTCGCACTCGGCAGCGGACTGGCGGGATTCGAGATAGATCGCACGACGGTCACCGCGTCCGGCGGGGCCCTGCTGCCGGTCCTGGCCCGGGCCTCGGCCGATGTGGGCCTGACCGGCTTCGAATGGGCCGTGGGCGTTCCCGGGACCGTCGGCGGAGCGGTCCGCATGAACGCGGGCGGCCACGGCTCGGACATGTCGGAGTCGCTGGTCGACGCCTTCGTGGTCGACCTTCATCGGGGGGGTGCGGCTGTGCGCGCCGCCGCAGACCTCCATCTCGGCTACCGCTCCAGCAGCATCGCCAATCACCAGGTGGTGGCGTCCATAAAGCTCCAGTTGAGATATGGGGACCGGTCGGCGGCCCGGCGAGAGCTGTCCGAGATAGTTCAGTGGCGACGAGCCAACCAGCCTGGCGGCCGCAACGCGGGGTCGGTGTTCACGAACCCCGAGCACGCCGCGGCGGGCGCCCTCATAGAGTCCGCAGGCGCCAAGGGCCTCCGGATCGGCTCGGCGCAGGTCTCGTCCAAGCACGCGAACTTCGTCCAGTCCGACGAGGGAGGCTGCGCCGCCGACATCGTCGAGGTCATGCGCGAAGTGCGCCGCAGGGTTGAGGCGGACCACGGCGTGGAACTCGCCATGGAGACCCATCTCGTGGGCTTCGAGGCCTGGGAGATGCCGTGAGCGATGCGGCCGTAGCCGTGGACCCGCGCATGAGGGCTCGACGAACCGCGGTGCTGCGGGAGCAGGGTCGCCGGCGCCTGCACATCCTGGCCACCCTGGCATGCGTCGCGCTGGCGGCCGCGGCCGCGTTCGGCATCAGCCGCACGCCGCTGATGGACGTCGACCGGGTCGACATCGGCCACGCCGCCGCCGACCGAAGCGACGAGATCCTCGAGCAAGCGGGCTTGTCCACCGGAATGCCGATGCTCTCGGTGGACCTCGAGGCGGCCGAGAGGTCAGTTGCTTCGCTGCCGTGGGTTAGGTCGGCGCGGGTGTGGCGGGACTGGCCGGCCACGGTGCGCATCGCAGTCGAGCCCCGCGTGCCGGTGGCCGCGGTCCCCGCCTCCGGGGGCCGCACCGCACTGATTGACGCCCACGGGTACGCGATCGACTGGGCGCCGTCCGCGGCCGAGCCGCTCGAGGTGACACGCGTTTCCGTGCCATTCGCGGGTCGGCTCGGCGACATACACACCGCGGCGGACGGTCCGCTGGCCGTCGTCGCCGCCATGCCCGACGACCTGCGCGCCTGGTTGACAACCGTCACCCTCGACGCCGGCGGCGAGCGGCTCGGCCTGAAATTGCGCGGCGGAGCCGCGGTGGTCCTGGGCGAGCCGGTCCTGTTGGAAGACAAGATGAACGCGGTTCGTGCCGTGCTGGCAGGCACCGAACTCGAGTGCATCACAGAAATCGACGTGACAATGCCCGACATTGCCACCGTGACCCGTCATGATCATTGCCAGCCCGGCGAGTGAGGCTCGGAACGAGCGCGGATAGGTCGCATGCCCCACGGTGAAGGGTTGTGATTCCCGCTCTTGTTCGCTGCGCTCACGGGCCGCTCGGGCCACGGCCTCGCTAAGGGCCCCGCGGAATTCTCATGGAATCGCGACCTACCCGCTCGGCCTCTTGTGCCCCGACTTCGCCGCCGTGACCCGTCATCTCCGCTGCGGGCTCTAAGAACATGCGCGGGTAGGTGATGACGCCTCGCGGTGCAGCGTGGTGTCTCCCGCTCTTGTTCGCTGCGCTCACGGGCCGCTCGGGCCACGGCCTCGCTCAACGCCCCGCTCATTCGTACCTAGATCGCGGCCTATCCGCTCGGCCTCTAAGATGCAGTGATCGCAAGTCAGGGAGGTTGACGCGGTGATGGCCGACTCTCACAACTACATCGCCGTCATCAGGGTGGTCGGCGTCGGAGGCGGCGGCGTCAACGCCGTGAACCGGATGATCGACGCGGGCCTGCGGGGCGTGGAGTTCATTGCGGCCAACACCGACGCTCAGGCCCTCAGCTTGAGCGACGCCGACCTGCGGATCGACATCGGCCGGAACCTGACCCGCGGCCTGGGTGCCGGCAGCGATCCCGAGATCGGGAAACAGGCGGCCGAGGAGCACATCGACGAGATCCGCGAAGCCCTCAACGGATCCGACATGGTGTTCATCACTGCGGGCAAGGGCGGGGGCACTGGCACCGGCGCCGCTCCGGTGGTGGCCGAGGTGGCCAAGAGCTCCGGCGCGCTCACGATAGGAGTGGTCACCCGGCCCTTCAGCTTCGAGGGGTCGCGGCGCTCCGTGCAGGCCGAGGAGGGGATCCAGCGCCTCAAGGAGAAGGTCGACACCCTGATCGTCATCCCCAACGACCGGCTCATAGCCATCGCCGACGAGAAGACCTCGATGCTCAACGCCTTCCGCATGGCCGACGAAGTACTGATGCAGGGCGTCGGCGGCATCACCAACCTCATCACCACGCCGGGGCTGATAAATGTCGACTTTGCCGACGTGCGCACGGTGCTGACCGAGGCCGGCAGCGCCCTCATGGGCGTCGGGTCCGCCAGCGGGGAGGGGCGGGCCGTGGCCGCGGCCCGCGGCGCGATCTCCAGCCCGCTGCTCGAGTCCTCCATCGATCGCTCCCAGGGCATCCTGCTCAACATCTCGGGCTCGTCGAGCCTGGGTCTGATGGAGGTGAACGAGGCGGCCGAAGTGGTGCACTCGGTCGCGCACCAGGATGCCAACATCATCTTCGGAACCGTGATCGACGACGCTTTCGGAGACGAAGTCCGGGTCACCGTGATAGCCGCGGGGTTCGAGAGCGACCGGCAGATCTACGGCGGCACCGGGCGGGACCGCCGCAACCGGCGGGATCGCAGGCAGACCGCTGGGACCGGCGAGGAGGACCTGCAGATCGCCGACGTGTTCGCCACGGCCGAGCACTCGGGCGCTCCTAGCGGCCTCGACCTCAACGACGAGTTCGATGTTCCCGACTTCCTGAGATGACCGCGCCGCCGGTCCCGGCCCGGGGGGTGGTAGCTGCGTGATCGAGCGGCTCGTGCCGGCCGGAGACGGATGGTTGGTCAGGGTCCGCTGCTCGCAGATCTCCGAGGGCGACTTTCGCTGCTACCGCGGCCAGGCCGGCCCCGGCCGCGGAGAGTCCCTCGAGCGTCGGCGCCAGACCCTCATGAGCGGTCGATGGACTTGGCTCAGGCAGGTGCATGGCGCCGACGTCGTGGTCGTCACCGAGCCGGGCGGCTGCGCCGGGGCGGTGGCCGACGGTGCGGTCACAGCCGTGCCGGAGGCCGTCCTCGCCCTCCACACCGCCGACTGCGCCCCGGTCGTCGTCGTCGGCGACGGTGCGCTGGGCATGGCCCACGCCGGCTGGCGCGGCATCGTGGCCGGAGTGATCGGCGGGGTCGTCGATGGCGTGCGCCGCGCCGCGCCCCCCGCGGCAGCGACGGACCTACGGGCCGTGGTCGGCCCGATCATCAGGCCCTCAAGCTATGAGTTCGGCGCGGACGATCTGGCTGCGGTGGCCGCGGCCGCCCGCTGTGACGTGGCCGGGGTCACCTCGTGGGGCGCGCCGGCCCTTGACCTGTGGGCCGCGGTGCGCGGCGCGCTGGGTGCAGCCGGCGTCAGCGATGTGGAGGATCTAGGACTCGACACCGCCCGGGACGGCTTCTTCTCTCACAGGGCCCGCGGCGACCGAAGCCGCCAAGCGACCGCGGCCCGGTTGGAGAAACGATGAGCGCGCCGTCGGCGGCGGCCGCCGCCGCTCTCGCCGGGCGCTACGAGGCACTGCGGGCGCGAATCGCCGGCGCCGGCGACCAAAGCGTCACCGTGATTGCGGTCACCAAGGCACTCGGGGCGTGGGCCATTGATGCGGCCGCCGCGTGCGGCATCGGCGACATCGGCGAGAACTACGCCCAGGAATGCGTGGCCAAGATCGCCGAGGTTTCGGCGTTGCCGAGGCCCCGGGTCCACTTCGTCGGCCGGCTGCAGCGGAACAAGGTCAAGCTGCTGGCTGGCTGCATCGACGTCTGGCAGACCGTCGACCGGGTCGAGTTGGCCCGCGAGATCGGCCGGCGCGCCCCCGGGTCGGAGGTGATGATCCAGGTGAACATCTCGGGTGACGATTCCAAGGGGGGCTGCGCGTTCTCCGACGCCGAGCTGTTGGCCTCGGCTGCTGCCGACGCCGGACTCCGTCTGGTCGGCCTTATGGGCATCGGCCCCCTAGGGCCTCCCGAGGAGGTGCGCAGCAGGTTCAGGGATCTGCGCCGGCTGGTCGACTCCTTCGGATTGCCGCACTGCTCGATGGGCATGACCGACGACCTCGAGGTGGCCGTGGCCGAGGGCGCGACGATGGTCCGAGTCGGGCGGAGCCTCTTCGGGGAGCGTCCCCGCCGGGGTTTGCGGGGCATGTCACAATGGAACGCGCCGGCGGAAGATCGGTGAGGGTCGCGACGCGCTAAAGTCCTCTCAAGGAGCGACGATATCGATGCTGAAGAAGGCGATGATCTATCTGGGGCTCGGGCCTGACGAGCACTACGAGAGCTACGACGACCCGATCCGCCCCACACAGTCCCACCGCGCCGCGCCGGGCCGGTACTCGTCCGGGTCCGAGGCCACCGTGGCGCAGCCAGGGGTTTCCGTCGCGTCGGGCTCAGCACCCGGAAGCCCCGTTCTGGGCCGGACTGTCCGGCCGGTGCAGCTCACGCCGCCCGACGGCGGAGCGGGCGAGGGGGATCGGGACCACGACAACCCGGCGCGGGTCGTGCATCCGATGTCGGCCAAGAGCATGAAGCCCCATGCCGTGTCTCCCGATGCGTTCAACGACGCCCAAGAGATCGGCGACCGCTTCAAGTCGGGTCAGCCCGTGATCGTCAACCTTCAAGCGGCCGACCGGGATCTGCGGCGGCGGCTGGTGGACTTCTCGAGTGGCCTCTGTTATGCCATCGGCGGGAAGATGGACCGCGTCGCCGACCAGGTCTACCTACTCACCCCAGCCGACGTGGAGGTGTCGCGAGAGACCGCCCGCAACAAGCGCGGCTGAACTCGAGCGCGAGTGTTCTGGGTCTGCCTGCTGCTACAGCTGTACCTGTTCGCGATCTTTGGTCGCGTGCTCCTGAGCTGGTTCCCTCTCAACCCAAGCGGGGCCATGGCCACCGTCGCCGGCTTCCTCTACACGGTCACCGACCCGGTAATGAAGCGGGTGAGCCGAGTCGTGCCCGCGGCGAGGTTCGGAGGAATGGCGCTGGACTTCTCTCCTGTCATTGTCATCTTCGGGATCACCATCCTGCGGCAGATCATCTGCCCGTAGCCCGGCCGAGAGTCGGGGAGCAGACCGGGGGGCCAGAACCGCGGCCGCACGGGGCATCCACCAACCGCGACGATGCCCGTGGCATGATCGCCCGCATGAATGCTCTCAAAGATCTCACCACCGAGGTCCGGTTTCGCGAGCGCATGCGCGGCTACGACTTTGAGGAGGTGGACAGCTACGTCAAGACGGTGAGCCGGGCGGCGGCCCAGGCCGCAGAACAGGTCTCTGAACTGCAGCAGCGACTGGTGCAGACCGAGTCGCACAGCGGTAACACCGAGGGAGTGCCCGAGACCCGCGAGATGCTGCTGCGAACCCTCGTGCTGGCGCAGCGCACCGCCGACGCGGCCGTCTCCGAGGCACGGGCCGAGGCCAAATCGATCACCGGCTTCGCTCAGGAGCGGGCGGCCAAGACAGTCGCTGAGGCCGAGGCGGCCGCCAACGAGCGGCTGCGCTCATCAGAGGAGCGAGCTGTCCAGACCCTGGCGGAGGCCGAGGGGAACTGCCAGTTGATTCTCGCCGAGGCGAAGCGGACAGCAGCCGCGGAGCTGGCCACCGAACGCGCCCGCAAGATAGCGGAGATCCAAGCCCTCGAGGCAACCGGGGCCGAACTCGAGGCGGCCACTGCCGCCATCGGGGCCAGGCTCGATAAGGAGCGGTCGCAGCTTCGCAGTCTCTCGGTTTCGTTCCAGTCCTTCGTCGAACAGTTCGAGCCTGTCGCCGACCCCGTTGAGCCCGGTGAGGAGACCGCTTGGGCCTACGACTCGGTCGAGGAGGACGCCGATACCGAGGCGCCGGAGGCCGGAGCGGGAGAGCCGGCCGCAGAGCCACAGGCCCTCGCCGACGCAGACTCGCCGGGCGAGTCCGTCCTCGAGTTCCCTCCAGACCCCGGCGACAGGTCCCAAGCGTCCGCAGAAGACCACGACGGCATATCCCAAACGGCCGCAGAGGACCACGACGGCATATCCCAAACGGCCGAGGATGCTCTCGCGGACACGCTGGCCGCGGACACACTGGCCGCGGACACGGTGCCCGATCTTCCCGCGGTCGGATGGCACGATGAGCCCGAAGAGGCCGCCAACGGCTCTTCGGGCGACGCCGACACGACCGTGCTTCCCGAATCCGCATCGCTTCCCGAATCCGCATCGCTTCCCGAATCCGCATCGCTTCCCGAATCCGCATCGAACCGGGGCGGCTTGGAGCCCGGGTTCCGCGGGAGCGGCCCGGTCCACCGGGAGCCGGCGGACCTTCACCCCAGCAACGAGCCCGAGACTGTCGCTGCGCCCACCATGCATGCAGGGCACGCCGACGGCCCCGAACTCTTCGATGGCGACGCCGAGGATGACGACGAGTTTATCGAGCAGCTCCGCAGGGTCGTCAGTAGCGACGCCCCCCTGCCCAACACCGACGCTGCTATGGCCGCCTTCTTCGACCACGACGAGGGCGCCGGCCGCAGCGGTAGGCTCGGCCAGCGGGCTTGACCGCCGCACACGTCTGAACCGCTGCCACCACCGGTAGTCCTTCGTCTGACGTTAGGACGGGAGCTTGACATGGCCAACGCCGACAAGACCCAAGCCGGCAACACCACGAGCACCAAGCCGACCGGCGCCAAGACGCCGACCAGGAAGTCACGCGCGAAGACGACCGGGGGCAAGCAAGCTCTCAAGCCCCGCTTCGACGACAAGTTCCTCGAGGAGATGCGACGCAAGCTGCTCAAGGAGCGGGCCAAGTACCTGCATTCGGCCGAGGAGTACCAGGCCGAGGCGGAGTCACTGCTGGCCACACGGGAGCCCGGCGACGTCCAGTTCGACGAGGAGGGCGGCGAGGGCGCCACCGTCGCGGTGGAGCGGGAGCGAGACTTGGCCCTTTCCAGCCAGGCCCGCCATACCGTCAGCCAGATCGACGCCGCGCTGGAGCGCATCGACAACGGCACCTACGGCTGTTGCGTCACCTCGGGAGCGCCGATTCCCATCGCCCGCCTCCGGGCCATCCCTTGGGCCGCCGAGCGTGTTGAGGTGAAGGCGGGCGGCCTCGGACGCCGATAGAGACGCCGCCAGTGTGACCGACGCGGTGGCCACCGGGCCGGCGCATCGGCACGGCGCCGCGACCCTGGTGTCGGCCGCAGCCGTGGTGGCCGTCGACCAACTCACCAAGTGGTGGGCGCTGGAGGCCCTCGACGGCGACCGCATCATCGACTTGGTGTGGACGCTGCGGCTGCGCCTGGTGTTCAACACCGGGGCGGCCTTCAGCAGCTTCCAGGGATTGGGACCCCTGCTGGGAGTGGCGGCCGTGGCGGTGGCCGCGGCGTTGCTGCTCAACCGGCGACTGGTGTCCGGCCGGTGGTCTGGGATCGCGGCCGGATGCATAGCCGGGGGAGCGCTCGGCAACCTGGCCGACCGCCTCTTCCGGTCCGACGACGGCTTCCTCAATGGAGCGGTCGTCGACTTCATCGACGTGCAATGGTGGCCGGTGTGGAACGTGGCCGACATGGGCGTCGTGCTCGGCGGCGCAGCCCTGGTGTGGCACGCCTACCGCCGGGACCGATGAGCCCCGCAGGCGAGATCGTCGGCTCAGCTCTCGACGGCCTGAGGCTTGACCGCGCCGTGGCTCTCGTGGCCGATGTGAGCCGCTCCGTTGCAGCCCGGCTGGTGGCCACCGGCGGCGTGCGCCTCGACGGCGCAGTGGTCACCTCGGGCACCAGGCGGGTCGCCGAGGGCGAGTCGCTGGCCGTTCACATCGACCTCCGGGACGAACCTCAGCCAGCGGCCGACCCCGATGTCGTTTTCGGGACGGTCTATGAGGATCCGGACCTCGTCGTGGTGGACAAGCCTGCCGGCTTGGTTGTCCACCCCGGTGCGGGGCACGACAGCCGCACGCTGGTTCACGGCCTGCTGGCCCGCTATCCCGACATCGCCGGAGTCGGCGACCCCTACCGGCCCGGGATCGTGCACAGGCTCGACCGGGGCACCTCGGGGCTGCTGGTGGTGGCCCGCACCGAGCGGGCCTATCAGCTGCTGGTTGAGCAGATGCGCGCCCACCAGCCGGAGCGGGTGTACTGCGCCTTGGTGCGAGGGCACCCGGAAGCGCCTTCGGGCCTGATTGACGCTCCGATCGGCCGGTCGAGCCGCAATCCGCAGCGAATGACGCTGAAGGACCGGGGCCGACCGGCCCGCACCCGCTACACCGTGGAGCGGCGCTACGCCCAGCCGGCGCGTGTTGCGCTACTGGAGTGCCAGCTCGAGACCGGTCGCACCCACCAGATCAGGGTCCATCTCCGGGCCATCGGCCACCCGGTAATCGGCGATCCCACCTACGGCCCGGGGCGCTCCGACGACGTCTTCGGGCTTTCTCGCCCGTTCCTGCACGCCCGCAGCCTTGCGTTCAGCCACCCCGTCAGCGGCGCGACCGTCCGGGCCGAGGCTCCTCTTCCCGAGGACCTGGCCGCGGTGCTCGACTCGCTGTCGTAGTTCCTATCCGCTCGGCCTCAGAAACATGCGCGAATGGGTGCCACCGCCTCGCGGCGCAGCGTTGTGTTTCCCGCTCTTGTTCGCTACGCTCACGGGCCGCTCGGGCCACGGCCTCGCTGTCGGCGTCGTCTCTCGCTGTCGGCGTCGTCTTTGGGCCCGCGATTCGCGGCCTATCCGCTCGGCCTTCTCAGGCCCCATCAGCGCGCCGCGCCGAACCACGCGTCGTGCAGCCTTCCGTATACACCGCTCTCGATGAGGTCGAGCAGGGCCCGGTCGAGGTTCTCCTTCAAGTCGGCGTCGTCCTCGCTCAGCATCAACCCGTACTGGACCCTGTCGAAGTCCGCGCCCACCGTGGTGACCTCCCCCGCGCTGTCGCGAGCAGAGTGGTACTGCAGCACCGGGGCGTCGAACACGATCGCATCCACATCGCCCTCTGACAAGAGGGGATAGGCGTCCTCGATGTCGGCCACCAGCACCGGGCCCACGCCGATCGAGGGCAGGTACGTCTCGCCCGCCGAGTGGGTGACCGTGGCGACCCGGTGGCCGGCCAGGTCCTTGGGCCCGGCGATCTCGGAGCGCAGCTCATTGACCGCCAGCGAGGAGGCGATGGCTGCAGTGAAGCTGGCGAACACGAGGGTTCCCACCCCTATCCATACCAGCGCCAGCATGCGGCCCCGAGTGCCTCGCGCCACCTTGTCGCCGTATCCGACGGTGCTCATGGTCACCACCGACCAGTAGAACGAGTCCCAGATGCCCCGACGGTACGGAGTCGCGAAGTCTGGATTGTGATGGCGCTCGAGCCACCAGACCAGGTGGGCGGCTATCAGCACAGCCACACCGAAGACGACCAGCAGCCAGGGCAGGTCCGACGAACCGACGGCCCTGAAGAACGACGTCATCCGGTCGACGACGTGGCGCGACGACTCGTTGGGAACCAGGATGGTCAAGCCCGTGTCGAGAACCGGCAGCGAGAAGTCGACGATCTCCTCGCGCGACTCGGTAATCGCCACCCCTCCCAGACCCACCCGGGCGACGCCGCGGGCTATGTCGTCGACCTGTTTGGCGACGGTGTCCACCGCGTGGATCTCCACCGACATGCCCAGCTTGGCCGCTAGCAGGCGCACCAACTCCACCTCGAAGCCGCTGTATGTGTGATCGTCGTAGATCACGAAGGGCGCAAGCGGGCGCGCCGCAACCGTCAGCGTGCCCTCGACTGCGGTGTCGTCGCGCGAGGCGTCCTGCAACCCGACGGCCTCCGGGTCAGCCGCGGTGATCCATCGCATGACTGACGCGAGGTTGGCCTGGATCCACTCTTCGGCGTGTTCGCGTATGTCCGACGGGTCGCCGCCGCGAGCCACCATGCGGACGTTCTGTGCGGAGATGTCCTCGAGGGGGATGACCACCTGTTCCAACAGCCGGCGCACTGACGGGTTGGCGTCCAGGAAGTCCGAGTTGGCCACGGCACGGATGTCGTTGGGAGGCCAGCCGGTCTGGCAGGGGTCGTTGGCGCATCCGGGGATTCCGGAGATGTGGGTCCGGTCGAGGGCGGAGGCCTGGTCCGGGGGCAGGGACGGGAACGGGGTCTCCAACCAGACGACCTCGGAGCCGGGCGCCAACTCGCCCACTGTCCAGTTGGGGGTCCACGTGTAGTACAGGACGGGCTGACCGGCCCGATGACGGGCGATCGTCTCAGCGATCAGGGGCGAGTACTCGCCTTGCACCTGCTCCACCGTGTCCGACAGCCCGTAGGCCTGCAGATGGTGGTCGATGGTCAGCGCGCACGACCATCCGACCTCGCAGCCGACCAGGTCGGCCCGGCCGTCGCCGTCATGGTCGAACAGCGCGGCCAATGCGGGGTCGGCTAGGTCCCCGAGGCTCGTGATGCCGTGAGCCTCAGCGGTTGCCGCGTCGACGAAGTAGCCCTGGAGGGCGCCGTCGTCGACCTGCGTGCCGACAGCCTCCACCGAATCGACCCCATCGATCAAGGAGTCGTGCAGCGGGAACCAGCCGCTGGCCCACAGGTCGACCTCGCCCGCGGCGACGGCCGCGTAGAACTCGGCGTTGCCCATCGTCACCGGGCCCTCCACCCGGTAGCCGAGCCGCTCGAGCAGGAGCCGGTACACCTCGGCCTGGAACCATCCCGTGTCCCATGTGGGCCGAGCCATGCGGACGACGGGCCCGTCCTCGGAGACCGAAGCCGCGCCAGCCGCCAGCGGAACCGCCAGCAGAACGACTAGGACTGCTAGGACAACGATGGAGGCTCGGCGCATCAGCGGCATCCGGATAGACGTGGGTCAAGAGTAGCCGGATGACCGTCCGGCCTCCCGAGATCGACTCCTCTGGCGGCTGACGCGACCTTGTGTTACCGTCATCGCTGACTTGGCTGCGCGCCGATTACCGGAATGTGTGTCCAGGTTCAGGGGACAGCAACCGGGAGGACGGCCATGGACGCCGAAGATACCGGGGCGGAACAGGATCCTCGGATCCACCGAAGCCCTGACGACACCGACATCAATCTGACCGAGGCCACTCTGGCCCTGCAGGACTTCGAGGAGGCGGAGGAGCGCCGCCGCGAGGAGGCGATCAGCAACCGCCAGTCATTCGAGGGTCTGCAGATCGATCCCGATATCGATTTCTACCCCGAGGTGGCCGACCGGGAGCCCGGGGACCGCAACATCGTGCGCCCGGGGTTCGACATTCACCCGCAGGTGACGTTCTGGTCGGCGGGGTTCCTGGTGGTGTTCATCAGCTTGTCGGTCTTCTTCAGCGACCAGACGTCCGAGGTGTTCAGCACGATTCTCGACTTCATCAACGGGAAGCTCGGCTGGTTCTACATCCTCGACTTCAACATCTTCGTGCTCGTGGCCATGTACTTCGCCTTCAGCCGGTACGGGAAGATCAAGTTGGGCGGTCCCTTCGCCCTGCCGGAGTTCTCCACTCCCTCCTGGTATGCGATGCTGCTGTCGGCCGGCCTCGGCATCGGGCTGATGTTCTGGGGGGTCGCAGAGCCGATCTTCCACTTCACGTCCCCGCCGCCGCTGTTCGCCGGCGTGGAACCCGGCACCGCAGATGCCGGCAAGGCCGCACTGGCCACCACCTACCTGCATTGGGGGATTCACGGCTGGGCCCTCTACGGGCTGGTGGCGCTGGCCCTGGGCTTCTTCGCCTACAACCGGGGACTGCCGCTGACGTTCCGCTCGATCTTCTACCCGATCCTCGGGCCGAGGATCTACGGTCCTTGGGGCCACGCTATAGACATCCTCACCGTCATCGCCACCCTGTTCGGGCTGGCCACGTCGCTGGGCTTCGGCGCCCAGCAGGCCGCGGCCGGCCTGAACAAGCTCTTCGGAGCGCCCGACAACCTCTTATTCCAGATCATTCTGATACTCGGCATAACCGGACTGGCCACCATCTCGGTGGTCGCGGGTCTCGACGCCGGAGTCAAGCGGCTCAGCGAGCTGAACATCTGGCTGGCAGGAGCATTCCTGATCTTCGTGCTGCTGGTCGGCCCGACGCTGTTCGTGCTGTCGCTGTTCACCCAGAGCCTCGGCTACTACGTCCAGGTGCTGCCGGAGTTCGCGTTCTGGAACGCGGCCTTCACGGAGACCCAATGGCAGGCGTGGTGGACGATCTTCTACTGGGGATGGTGGATCTCGTGGTCGCCGTTCGTGGGAATGTTCATCGCCCGGATCTCCAAGGGCCGGTCGGTGCGCGAGCTGCTCGTCGGAGTGATCTTCCTGCCGTCGATCCTGTGCTTCCTGTGGATGTCGGTCTTCGGCGGCTCCGCCATAAACCTGCAGATGACCGGGGAGCGCGACGTTGCCACCGCGGTCAACGAGAACGTGGCCACGGCCCTGTTCGACATGCTGGAGGCGTTCCCGCTCACCTCGATCGTCTCGTTCGTCGGCGTCCTGCTGCTGATCTCGTTCTTCGTGACCTCCTCGGACTCCGGCTCGCTGGTGGTCGACCACCTCACCTCCGGGGGCAAGCTCGACTCGCCGAAGCTCCAGAGAGTGTTCTGGGCAGTGATGGAGGGTCTGGTGGCGATCGCGCTGCTCATCGGCGGCGGACTGAGCGCCCTGCAGACCGCGGCGGTCTCGATCGGGCTGCCGTTCTCAGTGATCCTCCTAGTCATGTGCTGGAGCATGAAGAAGGCCTTCACCGAGGAGCTCGACCTGCTCGAGAGCCACTACGACGAGCAGATCTTCCGCACGCAACACAGCGGCCTGATCGCCCAAGTGAAGGAGCGGCTCACAGAGGGGGTAAAGCAGTGACGGGCAGACTTGAGAAGCGAGGAGGCTCGAGATGAGTATTCGCAAGAACCGCGGCCTGATGCTGGCCGGACTGTTGGCCGCTCTGGTTGTCGTGGCGCTCGTTGTGATCTTCACAGGCGAAGACGCCGACGACGGCGAGGTGACCATGGCCCGTGCCGACTGGAACAGCGGCCACATGCAGGCGGCCATCTACGCCCAGCTCATCGGCGAGCTCGGCTACACGGTGACCGATCCTGCCGATCACACCCTCAGTCCCAACGCGTTCTATCCGGCGCTGGCCACTGGCCAGTACGATCTATGGGTGAACGGCTGGTTCCCCACCCATGACATCTACTTGGAGGGAGAGCTGGTCTCCGGACTGTCTGTCGAACTCGACATCGAACCGGTCGGACAGCAGGCGGCTGCCGGCGCGCTCCAGGGGTACATGATCGACAAGGCAACCGCCGACAGCATGGGCATCACCCGAATGAGCCAGCTCGAGGACTCGTCGGTCGCCGCGGTGTTCGACCAGGACGGCGACGGTCTCGCCGACCTGATCGGATGCAACGAGGGCTGGGGCTGCGCAACCATCATCGACGACCACATCGCCGAACTCGACTGGGGCGACAATGTGGAGCAGGTGTCAGGCACATACGGCGAGCTGATGCAGGGGGTTCGGGACAGAGTGGCGGCCGGTGAGCCGGTGCTGTTCTATGCCTGGACGCCCAACTGGACCTACGAGGCGCTTGCACCAGGAACCGACGCCGTGTGGCTGGAGTCGCAGGCACTGGAGGACGATGTGGGCACCACCGAGGTCCGGGGCCTTGCCGGCTGTGCCGGCAACCCCTGCAACCTCGGTTGGCCGGTCAACAGCATCCAAGCCGTGGCCAACACCGACTTCCTCGACGACAACGCCGACATCCGGCGCCTGCTCGAGGAGGTGACCATCCCGCTCGGCGACATCGCCTCCCAGAACGCGAAGATGGCCGCGGGCGACTACTCCGAGGCTCAGGTCAGTGCTGATGCGGCCGCATGGATCGCAGAAAACCGAGCCCTGGTCGACATCTGGCTGGCGACGGCCCGAGGCTGACCCGCCACACGCCCCTCCATCAGATCACCCCCAAGCGAAGCTGGGCCTGGCACGCTTTCGAGCCGTGCAGGCCCAGTTCTCGCGAAGCGTTAGAGGGGCTCGCCCTCGGCCGGCCACGGGGACTCGCCTTGGGCCATGGTCGTTATCTGGGCCAGGCTGAAAGAGTCGAGAAACCGTCGCATGTGCGAGCCCGAGGCCGACCAGATGGCCAGCAGCACGCACTGACCCTCGTGGTCGCAGGCTCCGTCGGTGTGCGGCTCCCCGAAGTCGCCGGCAGAGATGGGCCCGTCCACCGCCCGAACGATGTCCGACAGCTTGATGTCGGAGGGGTCGCGGGCCAGCACATACCCGCCGCCCACGCCCCGCTTCGAGCGCACCAGCCCGGCTCCCTTGAGGGCCAGCAATATCTGCTCCAGGTACGGCTGGGGGAGCGCGGTGCGCTCGGCGATCTCCCGCACCGAGGTCGGGGCGTTCTCGCTGTGCAACGCGAGGGACAGCAGGGCGCGTGACGCGTAGTCGCCGCGTGTGGACACCCTCATGGTCGAGCCGCGGCGACAGACAGCGCGGCGCAGTCCCCGCGTGTCGACACCTTCATGGTGGCATCCTAGATGCCGTGGCTCGCCCGGAACCGATCCCCGCGCGCCGAGAGCCGGTCCTGCCCGCATACGGCGGCGGGTGCGTGGCCGACATCGTGCCCGCGATCCTGGAGCCCGGCCGGAGCGCGGCCGCGAGCCCACTGCCCGCCGAGGTGCTCGACGCTCGGGCCGTGGTGGTGCTGGTCCTCGACGGGCTGGGCGCCGAGCAGCTCGCAGCCCGGCGGCGCGTCGCTCCCACGCTCAACGAGATGCACGCCGCCACCATCACCACCGTCGCCCCGAGCACCACCGCCGCCGCGCTCACCTCCATAGCCACCGGCGTCGGGGTCGGCGAGCACGGCATCGTGGGATACCGGATCCGAACCCACGACGGCAATCTCAACGTCTTGAAGTGGAGGACGCCCCAGGGCGACGGACTCGACCGCCATCCGCCCGAGCGGTTCCAGCCGATCCCGTCATTCGGCGGGCAGCACCCGCCTGCGCTCCAGAAGGCCGAGTACCGCAAGTCGGGGTTCAGCCGCGCCTACCTGCGCGACGCCCGCCGCTTCGGCTACAAGATGCTGTCGAGCCTTGCGGTGGAGGTAAGGCGCCTGCTGGCAGCGGGGGAGTCCTTCGTCTACGCCTACTACGAGGGCCTCGACATCGTGGCCCACGAGCACGCCTTCGGGGAGCACTACGACGCCGAGCTGCGGGCCTGCGACCGGCTGATGGCCGACCTGCTCACCGTCCTCCCCAGGGGAGTCGCGGCGGTGGCCATATCCGACCACGGTCTGGTGGACTGCTCCGGCGGCCTGGTCAGGATCGACCGCTCGGTGCTCGACTGCGCACAGGCAGAGTCGGGCGAGGCCCGCTTCCGCTGGCTGCACGCCCGGCCAGGCCGGGACCGCGACCTCTACGAGGCCGCAGCCAGCGCCCACGGAAAGCAGGCGTGGGTCCACACCGCCTCCGAGATAGTCGACGGCGGCTGGCTGGGACCGGTCGTCACCGACGCGGCCCGATCCCGGTTGGGCGATGTGGCCCTGGTGGCCCGAGACGGCTGGGCCTTCGCCCATCCCGACGACGGCGGCTCCAATCTCATCGGCCGGCACGGCTCGCTCACATCGGCCGAAATGCTGGTGCCTCTCCTCGTCCACGTGTCGTAGACAAGATCTATCGCCGCGAGGCGGTGACACCAATCCGCGCTGCCTCTAGGGTTGGACCCGTGGACCCCGACCGGAGCAGCGAGAGGCGCGACGACGAGTTCGAGGCGCTGGCACCGGAGGTGATCGACGTTGCCCATGGCGAGGACGACGACGAGATCAGCGAGACCATCGACCATCCGGCCAAGATCATGCGCATCGGCACGATGCTCAAGCAGCTGCTGGACGAGGTCCGCTCGACCGACCTCGACGAGGCCAGCCGGCAGCGGCTGCGCGATATCTACGAGACGTCGCTGCGGGAGGTCGGCTCGGCGCTGTCGCAGGACCTGCGCGAGGAGCTGGCCCGGCTCGCCTCGCCCTTCGACCAGCCCGAGGCCCCCTCCGCGATCGAGCTCCAGATCGCCAAGGCTCAGCTGGTGGGCTGGCTCGAGGGCCTTATCCAGGGCATGAAGGCCATGCTGCTGGCCCAGCAGATGACCGCCCACCAGCAACTGCAGTCCATGCGAGGCGAGCTGCCGCCGGGCGCTGACCCGTACCGCCAGACCCCCGCACCGGCCGACGTCGGGACCCGCCCAGGCACATACCTATAGGCCGCGCACGGCCCTCGACGCCGCCCGCGGCGCCCTGGAAATCGATGCTTGCGCACCGTCCATCACGCCCGGCTAGGGTGCGAATCACACAGCTGTGCTTTGTCCCCAGGGTGTTCCACACCTCATCCAGCCTGTCCACAGGAGGCGCGGTGGCTGACTCCTTCGTCCACCTCCACACCCACACCGAATACTCGATACTGGACGGCGCCTCCCGGCTCGACGACCTCATCGCGGCCGCGGCCGCCGACCGCCAGCCCGCGCTGGGCATAACCGACCACGGCAACATGTACGGGGTCCTGGACTTCTACCGGAAGTGCAAGGACCACGACATCAAGCCCGTCATCGGCATCGAGGCCTACATGGCCCATGACTCCCGGCACGAGAGGCCGCCACGGCGGGGACGTGTCGACGACTCCGGCGGCGACATCGATGGCGGCGGCAAGCTCTATTACCACCTGACGGTGCTGGCCACCGACGACACCGGCTACAAGAACCTCATCAAACTGGCCAGCCGGGCCTTCATGGAGGGCTACTACTACAAGCCCCGCTGCGACTGGGAGACACTCAACGACCACAGCTCGGGCCTGATCGCCACCACCGGCTGCCTCGGGGGCCAGGTGCCCCAGGCCCTGCTGAGGGACAACACCGCCGAGGCCCTCGCCAAGGCATCCCGCTTCCAGGACATCTTCGGCCGCGACAGCTTCTTCATCGAACTGCAGGACCACGGCATACCGGAGCAGCGCCGGATCAACCCCAAACTGCTGGAGATCGCTCGCAAGCTCGACGCCCCGCTGCTGGCCACCAACGACAGCCACTACACGCACCGCGCCGACGCCGCGGCCCACGACGCGCTGCTGTGCGTGCAGACCGGGTCGCTGCTGGAGGACACCGACCGCCTCAAGTTCCACGGCGACGAGCACTACATGAAGACCGCGGCGGAGATGCGCAGCCTGTTCGCCGAGCTCCCCGAGTCCTGCGACAACACGCTGTTGATCGCGGAGCGCGCCGACGTGAACATCGAGTTCGGCACGCCCCGCCTCCCGCACTTCGAGGTCCCCGACGGCTTCGACAGCGACCGCGCCTACCTTCAGCACCTCACATACTCCGGCGCTCACCAGCGCTGGGGCGACCCCCTTCCCGCCGATGTGGCCGAGCGGCTGGCCTACGAGCTCGAGGTCATCAACAGCATGGGGTTCGCCTCCTACTTCCTCATCACCTGGGACCTGATCGCCTACGCCCGGCGCAGGGGCATCCGGGTGGGGCCGGGCCGCGGCTCGGCCGCGGGCTGCGCGGTGGCCTTCAGCCTGCGCATCACCGACCTCGACCCGATCCGCTACGACCTGCTGTTCGAGCGCTTCCTCAACCCGTCGCGGGTGTCGATGCCTGACATCGACATGGACTTCGACTCGCGCCATCGCGACGAGATGATCAACTACGCAGCCCAGCGCTACGGGCGCGACCATGTGGCCCAGATCATCACCTTCGGGAGGATCAAGGCCCGGGCCGCGGTGCGCGACGCAGCCCGCGTGCTGGGCTACCCCCACTCACTGGGCGACAAGATCGCCAAGGCCATGCCTCCGCTGATCCTGGGCCGAGACACTCCGCTGCGGTACTGCTTCGAGGAATCGCAGATCCACCGAGACGGCTATGTGGCCGCGGCCGAGTTGCGCCAGATGTACGACACCGAAGCCGACGTGGCCAAGGTGGTAGACGTGGCCAAGGGCATCGAGGGCATGCGGCGCCAGGACGGCATCCACGCCGCCGCCGTGGTCATCACGCCCGAGCCGTTGACCGAGTACATGCCCATACAGCGCAAGCCGGAGCCGGGCCGGGACGCGTCGGAGGCACCCATCGTCACCCAGTACGAGATGCACGGCGTGGAGGATCTCGGCCTGCTGAAGATGGACTTCTTGGGCCTGCGCAACCTCGACGTGATAACCGACACCGTCGAACTGGTCGAGCGCACCCGCGGGGTCGTCGTCGACATCGACTCCATCCCGCTGGACGACGACGCCACCTTCAAGATGCTGCAGGAGGGCGACACCATCGGGGTGTTCCAGCTTGAGAACCCCCAGGTGCGCTCGTTGGTCCGCTCCCTGGCGCCCACCGCCTTCGACGACATCTGCGCGTTGGTGGCGCTCTACCGGCCCGGTCCGATGGCGGCCAACATGCACCACGACTACGCCGACCGCAAGAACGGCCGGCGCCGGGTCGAGTACTTCCACGACGACGCTGCCGACATCCTGGCCGACACCTACGGGCTGATGATCTACCAGGAGAGCGTGATGCGGGTGGCGCAGCGCTTCGCGGGATACTCGCTGGCCGAGGCCGACTCGCTGCGCAAGGCCATGGGCAAGAAGATCCGCTCCGCCATGGCAGCCGAGGAGGAGAAGTTCGTGGCGGGCGTGGCCGCCCACGGCTACGAGGAGGGCCTCGGCGCCCAACTGTTCAAGATCATCGAGCAGTTCGCCGACTACGCCTTCAACAAGAGCCACAGCTACGGCTACGGCCTGGTCGCCTACCAGACCGCCTACCTGAAGGCCAACTACCCGGTGGAGTACCTGGCCGCGCTGCTCACCAGCGTCAAGGGCAAGCTGGAGAACGCCTCGGTCTACCTCAACGAGTGCCGCTTGCAAGGCATCGAGGTGCAGGTCCCCGACGTCAACCGGTCCGCGTCGGACTTCACGCCGGTCCCCTCCGACGGCGAGGCGGGCCCGGGACGCATCGTGTACGGCCTCTCCGCGGTGCGCAACGTGGGGGAGGGCGTCGTCGAGCGGGTGATCGCGGAGCGCGACGCGAACGGGCCGTACTCCTCGTTCGTCGACTTCGTGGAGCGTGTGCACATCGAAGCGCTGAACAAGCGCACGGTCGAGTCGCTGATCAAGGCGGGGGCCTTCGACTCGCTGGGCCACCCACGCAAGGGCGTTCTGCAGGTGCACGAGTCCATCATCGACATGACGGTTCGCAAGCGGCGCGAGCACGAGGCCGGCGTGATGTCGCTGTTCGGCGAGCAGACCGCCGGCCCGTCCTTCGACGACAGGCCCGATGTGCCCGACGTCGAGTACGAGCGCATGCAGAAGCTGGCCCACGAGAAGGAGATGCTCGGCCTCTACATCTCCGACCACCCGCTTCAAGGGATGGAGGCCCGGGTGCGCCGCCTGGCCGACTGCACGATCAGCGACCTCGCGGCTGGGGCGGGGCACAGCAACGACCCCGGCTTCTGGTCGGTCGGAGGAGTGGTCACCGGCCTGCAGCGGCGCTGGACCCGCAAGGGCGAGCTGATGGCGACCTTCGCGCTGGAGGACCTCGAACACAGAATCGAGGTGCTGGTGTTCCCGAGAGCGATGGCCGAACACGGCCCGAAGCTGGCCGACGATGCCGTGGTCGTCGTTCGAGGGCGGCTCGACTCCAGGGAGGACACCCTGAGGTTCTTCGCCAACGAGGTGCATCCCGTCACCAGCACCGAGCCGGACGCGCCGTTGCGGGTCAACGTCGGTCTCGAGCACCAGACCGACCGTCTGTTGGACGAGCTCAAGTCGCTGCTGAGGGCCCATCCCGGCGTCTCGCCGGTCGAGCTGCTGCTGGGCGAGCGCCGGGTGGCGCGCCTGGCCGAGGACTTCGCGGTGGACACCGCCAACGGTCTGCCGGCCGAGCTGCGCGAGCTGCTCGGTGCCGAGGCCATCGCCGGGGTCTGACCGATCCCAGACGGCACGGTTCAACCCGCACGCGCCGGGTGCGAAACGGTGCTGTGAGGGTTGCGAAACGGCCCCACACCCCTGAGACTGGAGCGGACGGCACGGGCGATCGATAGGGGTGGGAGCCGCCATGGCAATCGCGATCGAGACCAGGGATTGCACCGCACTTGGGGATTCCGATCTCGCTGAGATGGCCGATCTCTGCGCCGTCTCATCCAGCGCCTACGAGGTGGGCTCCCTCTCCAAGCAAGCCGAGGCCTGGGTCCTGGTGACCGAGGCCCGCGACAACGGCAGGCTTCGGGGCTTCTCGTTCTGCACCCTGGAGCGCGTCGGCGGAACCCCGTGCGTGATCATCGGCGCCGGCCACACCTGTCGCACAACCCGCCGCGACACGGTTCTGCGCGGCATCGTGACCGACCAGTTGCGCCGGGCCGCCCTGTCCTTCCCCGACGAGGACGTGCTCGTCGGGATGCAGATCAACGATCCGGGCGCCTTCGAGGCCTTCAAGAGCCTCCACGACATCGTCCCCCGGCCCGGCCACAAGGCGACAGGCGAGGAGCGGGCCTGGGGCCGCCGCCTCGCCAAGCGCTTCGGCATTGGAGCGCTCAGCTATGAGGACCGCATCTTCACCACCCGGGGCAAGGGCGGTCCTCCGGTAGTGCTCGACCACGCCAGCCTCAAGCCCGACCAGATCCCACCCGACACCGCGGCCCTGCTCGACGGCCTGGCCGGAGTCGACGGCGACACCCTGATCGTGCACAGCTGGGTGATGGCCGAGGAGCTCGAGAAGCTGCTGTAGGGAGGCGGTCGCGCCCGTCTGCCGGCGCGGCGGAGCCACCCATGGAGTTCGAGCACGCGGTACGTCGGCGCCGGATGGTGCGCTCCTTCACGGGCGAACCGCTAACGCCGGGGACGGTCGACGAGATCTGCGACCTAGCCCGGAGAGCGCCGACCGCGGGCAACGCTGTGGGGGTGGAGTTCCTGGTGCTGGAGGGCGACGACGCTGCGGCCTACTGGGACGTGACCCTGCCGCCCGAGCGGCGCGACGGCTTCGCCTGGCCCGGCCTGCTGGCCGCCCCGGTGCTGGTGGTGGTTTGGGCCAACCTGGGCGGGTACCTGAGCCGCTACCGCCAGCCCGACAAGAGCGGCACCGGGCTGGGCGCCGGCGCGAAGGCCTGGCCGGTGCCCTACTGGTTCGTCGACGGCGGAGCCGCGTCGATGACCATGCTCCTGGCCGCGCAGGACCGCGGCCTCGGCGCGGCCTTCTTCGGAATGTTCGATCACGAGCGGGCGGTTCGCCGGCGCTTCGGCGTGCCCCCCGACCGTCGGGGCGTGGGCACCGTCGCCATCGGCCATCCCGCCGGCGACGACAGGCCGAGCAGCTCGGCGCGCCGCGGCCGGCCCGCACTCGGCGAGGTGCTCCACCGGTCCCGCTGGTAAGCGGTCCCGCGAATAGGCCACAAGCTCTCCGTACAGGAGCGGGAAACACCCCGTTTCCACTCGAGGGGCGCTCACCCATTTGCGCTCGCTCTCAGCGGTATACCGCAGGGATGGCTGTTAGCCTTCGCGGCGATGGCCTCTGCTCGCGTTCCGCTCGTGGACTACCTGCACCTCGAGCCCGAACCGCACCTGGTGGCCCATGAGTGCGCCAGCTGCGGGGCGCGGTACTTCGACCGGCGCAACGCCTGCGCCCGCTGCGGCCTTGCCGACTTCGCGCCGGCCGCGGTTGACGGCTCGGGCGAGCTGAGGGCCTTCACCATCGTCCACCGGGCCGCGCCCGGCATCCCGGTGCCGTACGTGTCGGCCATCGTCAAGACCGACGACGGCACCTGGGTGCGCGCCAACGTGGTGAACTGCGACCCGACGCCCGAGGCGGTCAAGCTCGGCATGCGGGTGCGGCTAGCCACCCATCCAATCGGCACTGACGACGACGGCACCGAAGCCGTCGCATTCGGCTACGAGCCCGCCTGAGCACGGCATCGGCCCGCAGCCACATCGACACCAAGGAAGGCAGCACGACAATGGCAGCCCGGATCTCTCCAGACAGCGTGTGGGTGCTCGGCGCCCACATGACCCGCTTCGCCCGCTATCCGGAACGGGACCTGATCGACCTGGCCTCCGAGAGCGCCATGGGCGCGCTGGCCGACGGCGAGGTTGCCGTGGGCGACATCGACGTGCTGGCCTGCGGGTCGCTGTTCCAAGCCTCGGGCGCAGTGGGTCAGCGCATCCAGAAGCAGATCGGCCAGACCGGTGTGCCCGTCTACAACGTGGCCAACGCCTGCGCCACCGGCGCCACCGCCATCCGCACCGTGATGATGGCCATCAAGTCCGGCGAGGCTGAGATGGGCCTGGCCGTGGGGGCTGAGAGGATGGGCAAGATGGGCCTGCTGGGCGGCGGCGCCACCAAGAAGGAGCGGAAGGTCTTCGAGCCTTCGGGGCGCTACGGCGCGGTCACCGGCGTGGACGGCCACCTAGGCACCGAGACCATGCCCGGCGTGTTCGCCCAGGCCGGCATGGCCTACGCCCACGACCACGACGGGGTGGGCTTCGAGCAGTTCGCCCGGGTGGCCTACAAGAACCACCTCCACTCGACGCTCAACCCGCTGGCGCAGTACCAGAAGGAGTTCTCCATGGACGAGGTCATGGAGTCCCCGATGATGAGCTACCCCAACACGCTGCTGATGTGCTGCCCGACCGGCGACGGCGCGGCCGCGGTGGTGCTGGTGTCGGGGGAGCGGCTGGCGTCGATGCCGGCCCACGTCCAGAAGCGGGCGGTGAAGGTTTCGGCGTCGGTGCTGACCTCGGACCCGTTCACCGAGGACTGCCAGGTCCAGCCGGACGTAAACACGCTCACCCGCAACGCCGCGGCCCAGGCCTACGAGGCGGCCGGGGTCGGCGCCGACGACCTGGGCCTGGTGGAGCTGCACGACTGCTTCGCCACCGCGGAGCTCATCCACTACGACAACCTGGGCCTGTGCGAGCCCGGCGGCGCGGGGGAGTTCATCGACTCCGGCGGGCCGTTCCGCGACGGCGCCACCCCGGTGAACGTCTCGGGCGGACTGATCTCCAAGGGCCATCCGATCGGCGCCACCGGCGTGGCCAACGTCTTCGAAGTGGCAACCCACCTGCGGGGAGAGGCCGGCGACCGCCAGGTGGAGGGGGCCACCGTCGGCCTGGCCCACGTGATCGGCCTGGCCTCAGCCTGCGGCGTCCACATCCTCGAAAAAGCCGCCGCCTGAGGGTTCCCTCGCAGCTTCGCGGCCTCAAATAGGCCGCCAGCCCTTGAATCCCAACCTTGAAGATCTGCCCTGATGTGACAGTTCGAGCCATTCCACCTCCGAGCCGCGAGCCCAGACTTGGGATTGCTCTCCCCCGCATCGAGTACGGTTGGTTACGCTGTCGTTGGCGACTTCGTAGCTACCGCCAAGGTGACACTGATCGAGACTGAGGGGTCATGATTGAACTTCACGAGGTCGAGAAGGACTATGGACCAGTTGTAATCGGCCCTCTAACCTTCACTGTTGAGCCACGTTCGATCACCGGGCTGCTGGGTCCCAATGGGAGTGGCAAGACCACAACTCTTTGCCGCATGGTCGAACTGTTGCGTGGAACTGGAACCACGCTGTTCGACGGCAGCCATTACTCGGATTTTAACATCCCACAGCAAGTAGTGGGGATGATGTTTGATAGTGTGCCTGCTCATCTTTGCCGCTCGGTCATGGATCACTTGAGGCTCGCTGCTACAACCGCTGACGTGGGTAGGGATCGTTGTGATGAGTTGCTAGAAATGGTTGGTCTGGCGTCCGTGCCTAGACGGCGAATAGATAGACTTTCCCTAGGGATGCGTCAACGGCTCGGTATAGCCTGCGCCCTGATTGGAAATCCACGATACTTAATATTGGACGAGCCGAGTATTGGATTGGATCCCGAGGGACGTGTCTGGTTTCGAGATCTGTTGCATGGTCTCGCCGCTGATGGTTGTGCGATCCTACTCTCGACACACGATCTTGAAGTAGTGGAGAGCATCGCTGATCGAGTTGTCCTAATGTCGAAAGGCAGAATGCTGGCAGACTCAGCCTTGAAGGACTTGGTCGCAGGATCTGCCGGGCGAAGTGTCGAAGTAACTTGCGAGTTGCCTCACAAGGCTGCTGAGGCGTTGGCAATGGCTCGTATCGGTCAATGTCTTTCGGTCAGTGGCAACACCGTCAGCATTGCGGAAGCAACGATCGAAGAAGTGTGTCTCTGTCTGACTGACGTGAGGGTCGGCATTTCAGCGATCCGCTACAAGTCAAGCAGCCTTCATGATATGTACATCTCGATGATAGATCAACTTGATGAGCACGCCTGACGTGAACAAGTGGTGGCGTTCGCTGCGTTACGAGCTTCGATCTCGCCGAACGGTTAGTATGGTAGTGCTCCACTTGATGGCCTTTCTGGTTCCACTTGTCTATCTCACGTCTGATCCTGGGGAGCTACCGTTGATGACTTGGAGATTTGCTAGCATGTTTACTAACTCCTTGGCTCTAGTCGGTGCGCCACTTGTCGCTATGATCTCTGCAGTTTCTGTCGGATCGGAGTTTCGGTTTGGAACCGCTGGACAGACGGTCAACTGGATGGGAAGTAGGTCCTGCTTCATTATAAGCAAACTCGTAGTAAATGGTGTATCGGCAATTGCTTATGGACTGATCGTGCTGACGATCAATTGGATGCTCTTGGTCACGGTTTATGGATTCAGAGATCTACACTTCTCAGTTCTCGGCGCAGATGTAGCACGATTGGCAGGCCTTTCGCTGTTGTTTATCTGGCTGTGGTCATTGATCGGCTCCGGGTTGGCGCTACTAGTACGGAGCCAAGTCGTGAGCGTCAGCATCGTTCTGGGTGTGTTTGGTCTCGGTGAGCCTTTTTTGGCAGACAGGCTAGGTCCGGAGAGATCTCGCTGGCTTCCAGGACAGGCTAGCCTTACGGGTTTGACATGGACTCATCCGAACGATCCCTACACTTTCGCTGACGGCATCGCACCCGCTGAGAACGTCATATTTGCCGTGGCGCCATTGGCTCTAATAGCGGCGTTCGTTCTGGTTCCAGCCTGGATCGGCTTCATGCGACGCGATATCTGATGCGTTCGCCGTCGCCGAGGTAGACGACGAGCTCGCGCATCAAGCGCTCGGTGTTGCCGGCCGGCACGAACTACCAGACAGCCGAACTTCCCCTGGTCTCCCACTACATGTGTGGCAACATCCCGGGTAGGGCGCCGGTCAGGCTTCGAGTTGGGCGATTAGATCGTCGGCGGTGGCGGTGGGGGACTGGCAGGCGAAGTTGCGGCAGACGTAGGCGAAGCCCTCGGCCCGGCCCGCCCACAGCGGGGAGTCGTAGGGCTCGCCCCAGGCCAGGACCGCGCCGGGCAGGTAGCGGGTCTGCACTGCGGCCACGAGGTCAGCCCGGTCTCCGACCACCGCGATCTCGTCGAGGCCGTGAGCGGCCATGTCGAGGGCCTCCAGCGCCCGGCCGAAGGCGGTGGGATGCTGGGCCGCCGCAGGGCTGAACAGGGCGGCGATGCGGCGGGCGTGCTCGTCATATCGGACCTCGCCGGTGAGCGCGGCCAGCCGGAGCAGCCCGCAGGCGGCCAGCGACTGGGCCGACGGGGTGGCATTGTCCATGAGGTCCTTGGGCCGGGTCACGAGCTCCTCTGCGTCGGAGCCGGTGGTGAACACCCCGCCCGACTCGTCGTCCCAGAACAGCTCCAGCAAACCGTCGGCCGCGGCCCGGGCCTCGTCGATCCAGCGGGCCTGGCCCGAGAGCTCGCCCAACCTCGTGAAGGCATCGATGAGGGCCGCGTAGTCGTGGGCGTAGGCCAGGTGGCGGGCCTGGGCGGGCCGGTCGGCGTCGCCGGCCTGCCAGGAGCGCAGCCAGCGCCCGTCGTCTCGCCGCAGGTTGCCCACCAGGAACTCGCCGTTGGCCAGCGCGGCGGCCCGCCACTCGGGGTCGCCGGTGGCGGCCGCGGCCTCAACCAGCGCGGCCAGCATCAGGCCGTTCCACTCGGTGAGGACCTTGTCGTCGAGGCCGGGCCGCACCCGGCTCTCCCGGCAGATGAACAGCGCCTGGCGAGCGGCCTCAACCGTGTCGGGCCGCAGCAGGTCGCCCCGCACCGGCCGGTTCAAGATGTTGGCCCCCTCGAAGTTGCCGGTCGCGGTCACCCCCCACCAGGCCACCGCGTCATCGTCCGCACCGGCACCCGCGGCGGCCCTCACGACCGCCCGCAGCTCCGGCTCGGACCACACGTAGAACTTGCCCTCGACGCCCTCGGAATCGGCGTCCTCGGCCGAGTAGAAGCCGCCGCCGGAGTGGCGCAGGTCCCGCAGCACATAGCCGATGGTCTCGTCCACCACCTGCCGGTAGGCAGCCTCGCCGGTCACCAGCCATGCATGCAGGTAGGCCCGGGTCAGCAGGGCGTTGTCGTACAACATCTTCTCGAAGTGGGGCACCAGCCACTGATGGTCCACCGAGTAGCGGGCGAACCCGCCCCCGAGATGGTCGTAGATGCCGCCGCAGGCCATGGCGTCGAGGCTGGTCCGCACCGCCCGCAGCAGCTCCGGGCGGTTGCTGCGGTGGTGGATGCGCAGTGCCGAGGCCAGCGTCATGGCCGCGGGGAACTTGGGCGCGCCGCCGAAGCCTCCCCACTGGGGGTCGAAGGAGGCGAGGATGGCGTCGCCGGCCTGGTCCAGAGCCCGGCCGTCGGCCACGGAGTCGGCAACAGCCTCCGCACTAAGCGACACGGCGGCACGCGAAGTCCGATCGATCAGCGTTACCAGCTGGTCGGCCTGGGCCTGCACGTCGGCTCGGCGGTTGGTCCAGGCCTCGTCGATGGCCGCCATCACCTGGCGGAACGAGGCCATGTCACCCCGGGGCCGGTCCGGGTAGTAGGTGCCGCCGAAGAAGGGACGGCCGTCGGGAGTGAGGAACACGGTCATGGGCCAGCCGCCCCGGCCGGTCATGGCCTGCACCGAGTCCATATAGATGGCGTCCACGTCGGGGCGCTCCTCGCGGTCCACCTTCACGTTGACGAACAGCCGGTTCATGACGGCCGCGGTGTCGGGGTCCTCGAAGGACTCATGGGCCATCACATGGCACCAGTGGCAGGCCGAGTAGCCGACCGACAGCAGGACCGGCCGGTCCCGCTCGGCCGCCGCCGCGAAGGCCTCGGAGCCCCACGGGTACCAGTCCACCGGGTTGTCGCGATGCTGGCGCAGGTAGGGGCTGGTCTCACCGCCGAGCCTGTTCACGCCACCGATCCTACGGTGCCTAGCCGGCGCGATGAGCAGCCTGGCCCGGTGCTGGGGCAGACTGGCGGCTGTGAGCGCCGGAGTCCGGGTACTGGTCGTCGACGACGAGCCCTCCTATCGGGACGGGCTGCAGGTGGCGCTGGGCGCCGAGGGATTCATGGTGGACGTGGCCTCCGACGGTGAGCAGGCTCTGGTGATGTTCGAGGCCCTGGAGCCCGACATCGTGCTGCTCGACGTGATGCTGCCCCGGCTGTCGGGCATCGACGTGTGCCGCCGGATCCGCTCCTTGGCCGACACTCCGGTGATCATGGTGTCGGCCCGCCGAGAGGAGATCGACACCGTGGTCGGGCTGGAGGTCGGCGCGGACGACTACGTGGCCAAGCCCTACCGGGTGCGCGAGCTGGTGGCCCGGATGCGCACCGTCATGCGCCGCGGCCAGGCCCGCCTGGCCCACTCCGCCAACGGCGCGGCCACCCTCAACATCGGCGACGTGACGGTGGACCGCGACCGTCACGAGGTGACCATCGCCGACGAGCTGGAGCGGATGCCGCTCAAGGAGTTCGAGGTGCTGGCGCTGCTCATGGAGAACGCCGGGTTCGTCGTGACCCGCCCGACGCTCATGGACCGGGTGTGGGGGTTCGACTACGTGGGCAGCACCAAGACCCTCGACGTGCACATCAAGCGGCTCCGATCGCGCATTGAGCGCGACCCGGCCGAGCCTGAGCGGATAATCACGATCCGGGGCCTCGGCTACAAGTACGTGGTGCCCTGACGGCGCCTCATCAGGCAGCAGGGCAGCGAAGGTGACCACGATCGGGGTGTGGGCGGGCGGGGCTCGTCCCCGCACGCTGAGCGCGGCGCTGGTCCCGGTGGCGGTGGGCACAGCGGTGGCGGTGGGGGAGGGATCGCAGACCGCTTGGTGGCGGGCCGCCGTCGCGCTGGCGGTGGCGATGGCGCTGCAGGTGGGCGTCAACTTCGCCAATGACTACTCCGACGGCGTGCGAGGCGCCGACGACTCCACCCGCGTGGGTCCGCGGCGTCTGGTGGGCTCGGGCCTGGTCGAGGCCCGCAGCGTGAAGCGGGCCGCACTCGGCGCCTTCGCCGCCGCGATGGCGGCCGGCGCGGTACTGGCTGCCGTGGCGGGGTGGGAGCTGCTCGCCGCGGGCGCGGTGTGCATCGCGGCGGGCTGGGCCTACACAGGCGGGCCCAAGCCGTACGGGTACCTGGGGCTGGGAGAGGTGTTCGTGTTCGTGTTCTTCGGCCTGGTGGCCACCGCGGGCACCACCTACGTGCTGTTGGAGCGGCTGGACTGGTTCGCGGTGGTGTGCGGCGTGCCGGTCGGCCTGTGGGCGGTGGCGCTGCTGGTGGCCAACAACCTGCGCGACATCGGCGGGGACGCGGCCGCGGGCAAGCGCACCCTGGCGGTGCGCCTAACAGACCGGCGCACCCGCTTCCTGTACTTGGCCGTGCTGGAGGCCTCGTACGCAGCCGCGCTGGCCGCGTCAGCGACGGGCCGGGCTGCGGCCGCCGCTGTGGCCGGCGCTCCGTTTGCGGTGCGGGCCGTGCGCAAGGTCCTGCGGGGAGCGTCCGGGCCAGATCTGATTCCGGTGCTGGGCGCCACCGCCCAGGCCCAGCTCGCCTCGGGCCTGGCCATGGCGGCAGGCATCGCCCTGACCGGCTGAGCAGACTGTCGGCCATGAGCCGTCAAGCCGTCGTGGCCCACCTCGAGGCGCTGGGCGTGGTCTACGAGGTGGTGGAGTGCGACCCCGACTTCGCCGACACCGCCCGATTCTGCGAGCGCTACGGCTACCCCATGGAGGCGTCGGCCAACGCCATCTGCGTGGTGGGCAAGTCGGCCGAGAGGCCCATGGCGTGCTGTGTGGTGCTGGCCTCCATGAGGCTGGACGTGAACGGGGTGGTGCGCCGCCGGCTCGGCACCCGCAAGGCCTCCTTCGCCGACGCGGCCACCACCACCGAGCGCACTGGCATGATGATCGGCGGCGTCACTCCCTTCGGCCTGCCCGCCAGCCTCCCGGTGTGGATCGACGCCCAGGTCATGGAATGCGACCAGGTGATCGTGGGCGGCGGGTCCCGCGACTGCAAGATCCTGTGCCCGCCCGCCTCGCTGCTGGCCGTCGCGGGCGCCGAGGTGGTCGAGAACCTGGCTCGCCCCGCGGGTGGCGCCCCGGGGGGCGGCACCCCCACCGGGACCCGGCCGTGATCGTCACCACCACGATCGGCGCCTACCCCAAGCCCGCCTATGTGCCCATCTCCGACTGGTTCAACGCGACCCCCGGCGCCCGGGCCGCCGACTACACCTCGGCGTTCGCGCGTGAGATGGCCCGAGCGGGCTCGGGCCGCGAGACACTGTTCCGCCGAGCAGCGGCCGAGGTCATACGCGACCAGGTCGAGGCGGGAATCGCCATCGTCACCGACGGTGAGGTGCGCCGGGAGAACTATGTGCACTACCAGTGCCGCCACTTCTCCGGCTTCGACTTCGACAACCTCAGCCCGAAGAAGATCCGGGGCGTTGCGGAAGCCTTGCTGCCCACCGTGAGAGGCGAGGTGCGCCACCTCGGAACCTCTCCGCTGGTCCACGACTACCGGGTGGCCCAGTCGCTGTCGCCCAGGCCCGTGAAGGTGACCATACCCGGCCCCATGACGATCATCGACACCACGGCGGACGCCTGCTACCACGACGACGCCGCGCTGGGCGCCGACCTCGCAACCGCCGTCAACGCCCAAGCTCTGGAGCTGGTCGACGCGGGATGCCGCCACATCCAGGTCGACGAGCCGGTCATGGCCCGCAAACCCGACATTGCGCTGGCCTACGGCATCGAGCACCTCGAACGCTGCTTCACCGGGGTGCCGGAGGGCGTCGTCCGGGTGGTGCACTGCTGCTGCGGCTATCCCGAGCACCTCGACCAGGACGACTATCCCAAGGCCGACCACGGCGCGTACCTCGCGTTGGCCGAGGCGCTCGACGCGGCCGCCGTCGACGCCGTGAGCATCGAGGACGCCCACCGGCCCAACGATCTGAGCGTGCTGCTGCGGCGGTTCGCCCGCACCACGGTGATCCTCGGCGTGATCACCGTCGCCCGCAGCCGGCTGGAGGCGGTCGACGATGTCGAGGACCGGCTGATCCAAGCCCTGGAGCACCTCCCGCCGGAGCGTCTGGTGGCCGCGCCCGACTGCGGGCTCGGCTTTCTCGGCAGGGACCTGGCCCGCCGCAAGCTGGCGGTGATGTGCGAAGCCGTCGGAAGGGTCAACTCTGGGCTCGGTTAGCGATCCGGCGAGCTGCTCGGCGGAGCGGCTCGTCTCTGCCCGCAACCTGACCTCAGCGCTAGACCCCTATCTCACTACGTTTGCGCCCGCTTCGATCCTTGCTGCATCTTCGGTTATCGTTGACCAACGGATGCACGCCCACAATGCATCCTCCTAACTGACCGTTCCAACTGAAGGACTCCCGTTGGCTTTGCTACAGGTGGTGCCACCGCAGCGTCACCCCCGCCTCGGAGGCGTCACACTGTGGTGGTGAGGAGCCGCTCGCGGGCCACGCTCGCGCTCGCCTCGCTGTGCCTGTTGGCTGGTGCCTGCGGCGGAGGGGCCAGCCGGCCCGACCTGACCGACCACTCGGGCTTCCCCGAGGACGACGGCCCTCAGGTCGCCGGTTTCGGATCAACGCGCACGGCGATGGGAGTCTCGGCAGCCGGGGGAGCGCCGCGACCGGGGCCGCGGTGCCCGGAGGCGGGCAGCCCGCAGGCGTCGGGCACGGTCACGATTGCCTGGACCAGTCCCGACCAGGACGAGTTGGCCGCCGTCGGCATAGAGACGATGGTCCTCGACGGGCCCTCCCTGATCGTCGAGGCCTACATCAACGAGGTCAACGCCAACGGCGGGATCAACGGGAACTGCTTCGAGCCGGTGGCCTACGCCTGGAACCTGTCGGACGCCGAAGCGTCATTCCGCCAGATCTGCACCGATCTGCCCGAACGGCGGCCGCTGCTGCTGCTGAGTCTGCGGACGAACGACACGACGCGGAGATGTGCCACCGTCGCGGCGCAGATCCCCACCGTGGGGGTATTCACGTCCCTGCCCACCTCGTCGCTGGATCGCTCCGAGGGAAGGCTCTTCCTGAACGACGGCTCGGTCGAGTACTTGCTGTCGGCCAGTCTCGACGTTGCCGCCCGCGCTGACGTGCTGACCGGCAACGACCGCATAGGACTGCTCGCGACCGACGGCGGCAGCGGAGCGGCGCAAGTCGAGAGCGCCGTAGCGGCCGTGGAGCGCCTCGATCTCGAGTTGATCTCTGTGGCCAGGGTTCCCAGCGAGTTCGAGGCGGTGGGGGTGTCGGTGGCGGAGCGCCGGGTCCGATTGCTGGAGGGCGGCCTCACCGACTCCGAGACAGAGCAGGCGGTGCGGAACCTCCGGCGGCTGCCACCAGACCAGGCCGAGGTGCTGCGCCGGATGGAGGAATACTTCCTCGACACCGTCGAGCACTTCCGCGGCGCCGGCGTTACCACTGTGGTGTCGTCGGCCACTTCGGCCGATGTGCGCCGTCTGATGAGAGCCGCCGACCGGCTCGACTGGTTCCCCCAGTGGATTATCAATGATTCGCAGCCCGCCGTGCTTTCTCTCACGGGGGCGCCCAAAGAGCAAGTCCGCAGGCTCGTGCAGATCAGCTCGAGGCGGGCGGCCGGTGACCCCGTTCCGGACTTGGACCGAGCGTGCATAAGCCTCCGCAACATGTCTGCCGAGGCGCCTCCCTTCTCGCACCGGGCCCACACCGACGCCTGGAACCTGATCACTGCCACCTGCGACTCCTTGGACCTGGTCTTCGCGGCCATGTCCCGCGTCGCCGGGCCGCTGGCGCGCGAGGCGCTGATCGACGCCCTCGCTCTGACTGACTATGAGACCGCCCACGGGTCCCGTATCAGCTTCGCCCCCGACGACCACAACGGCTCGAACCGCTTCCGAGTGCTGCGGGCCGACCCGGACTGCCTGCTGGACGAATGGGGCTGCATGCGCGCCGAGAGCGACTGGTTCGGTCTCGATGACGTGCTCCCCTCGTGACGCACGCCCGCACCGGGATCAGCTCAGCCTGGCGATGTGGACTTCTATGTGGGAATCCTCGAAGGGGGTCAGGCTGCTGTCGATGTGGTTGCCGTCCTTGTCGACCAGCCAGACGTCGGAGCTGCTCGTCACCGCGAAGTAGCGCCACACCGCGGAGGAGTCGCTCCAGAGCATCGTGAACGTCGTTCCGGTCGACTCTACGAAGTCCCTGGCCAGAGCCAGGTCGCCCTCGCCGCCGATGCCGACGACGGTGAGACGGTCGGCGTTGTCGCGAGCGAACTGCTCGACGATCGGAGCGTCGCTCCGACATACCGGTCAATGCGGCTCCCAGAACCAGAACATTAGCGGCATGTTGTTGTCGACCAGCGATCGGAGGTTGACGATGGCACCGGTGGAGACGTCGGTCATGTCGAGGTCGGGAACGTCTCCGGTGGTGTTGGTGAGGCTCATCTCCGAGCCATCGTCGCTAAGGCCGCCGACGCTTTCCGAGGCATGGTCGTGCCCGTGCTCGCCGGGGGAGTCCTCCAACAGGCTGTTGATGTCCATCTGGCCCGTGCCGTCGCCGCCACAGGCGACGGCAACGATCACAACGACCGCGGCCAGCAGAGACCACCGAACTGAATCCGTCACAGGTGCAGCGAGTGTAGTGACCATCGGGACAACTCCCAATGCTCTACTGAGTTCTTGTCCTTCGCTCGTAGTGGTCGGTCGTAGTGCCAACGCATCCGCATGGCCGGCATTGGAGCGCTGGTCCGCCCGACGGGGGCAGTCGGGCCGGTCCGCCCGCCGACGGCGCGGCGCTCAGCGTCGTGTGGCCGCGACGAGCTGGGCGATGCCTGCACTCAGGCGGTGCCGACGCACATCGGTGAAGCCGCAGGACTGCAGCTCTTTCCGCAAATCGTCCCAAGGGGGCAGGTAGGCGACCGACTCGGGCAGGTAGCGATAGGCGTCCCGGTCCGACAGCGCAGCCCCGATGAGGGGAACCACCCGGCCGAAGTACAGGCCGTGGCCCCAGCGCAGGATCGGGTTGGGGGGCCGGTCCACCTCCAGAATGCCGATGCGCCCGCCGGGTCGCAGCACGCGGGCCAACTCGGCCAGCAGCGGCGGCACCGCGGTGAGGTTGCGCAGGGCGAAGCCGCAGGTCGCGCCGTCCAGCGCGCCATCTGGCAGGGGCAGCTCGAGCACGTCGGCGTTGACCAGCGGCGAACCGCCGGCGGTATCGCTGGTGGCCGCTCGCAGCATTCCCATCGAGAAGTCCAAGCCGACACCGAAGTGGCCCCGGCGGTCCAGCTCCCGGCAGAGGTCGCCCGTGCCGCAGGCCAGGTCGGCCACCAGCGATCCCGCGGGCAGATCCAGCTCGCGCACGGTCCGGCGCCGCCAGGCCACGTCGAGCCGCAGTGTCATGATCCGGTTCAACAGGTCGTAGCGGGGCGCGATGGCGTCGAACATCTCCCGCACGGCCCGGCGCTTGTCCGCGCCGTAGGGCAGCTCCCTCACCGGCGCTTGTCCGCGCCGTAGGGCAGCTCTTTCACCGGCGCTTGTCCGCGCCGTAGGGCAGCTCCCTCACCGGCGCTTGTCCGCGCCGTAGGGCAGCTCTTTCACCGGCGCTTGTCCGCGCCGTAGGGCAGCTCCCTCTCCGGCGCTTGTCCGCGCCGGAGGGCACTTCGCTCACCTGCGCTGCTTCTTGGGCCAGTATCGCTGGTAACTGCGGCTAATGGGGTGCAGCAGCAGCGCAACCAATGCGACGTCGAACAACAGGCCGATCAGGTCGCTCCACAGCCGGCCGAAGCTGCGAACCAGCAGGAGCAGCGCGATGACCAGGGTAAGCGATGCCACGGAAACGCCGAGCTTGTAGCCCCATCGCCTCTCGTTGGCGATGCCGAACGCAGCCACCACGTTGCCCACCGCGAACAGCAGCGAGAACAGGGTGAAGGACCGTACGAACAGAAGGCCGAACACGAGCGCTATGCCGCCCCGGAAGTACATCAGCAACTGGGCGATGTACAGCGTCTGCGGCTGGCTGGGGTTGACCCATACGCGGGGCTCCATGCCCCCAGTATGCAGGTTCTCTACGACACTGGGCGGCGATAGGCGCGGTCGGCCTGGTGGTGCGTGAAGCCGATCCGGCGGTAGACCGCGTTGGCGGGGTGGTTGTCGGACTCCACGTAGAGCATGCCGACGGTCAGCCTGCGGTCCGAGAGCCATTCCAGGCCAGCGAGGGTCATGGGTCGGCCCAGGCCCCGGCCCCCGAAGTCGGGGTCGACGGCGATCACATAGATCTCGCCCAGCGGCGGGGTGTGGTCGGGGTGGACCTTGGTCCAGCAGAAGCCGGCCAGGCGGCCCTCGCGGTGGTGCAGGCGGAAGCCGTCGGCGTCGAACCACGGCTCGGCCATGCGGTGGCGCACGTCATCGGCGGTGAGCCCGCCCTGCTCCGGGTGCCAGTGGAAGGCCCGGTTGTTGACCGCCACGAACTCGTCCATGTCATCGATCCTGAAGGCCCTGGTGGGCAGCCCCGACGGCTCGGCCGGCAGGCGGCAGCGCAGCTGCCACAGGTCGCGGTAGGGCTCGAAGCCGAAGCTCCGCGCCGCGGCGTCATCGCCCTCGGCGACTTCCCTGATCCACAGCCGGACCCCGACATCGTCGTCCAGTCCGGCCAGGGCCTCGGTCAGGATGTCCGCCGTATCGCCGCGGGCCCGGCCTTCGAGCACGACAATCTGGGCCTCACTGCCCGCGGTCGGCGGGACTGTGACCTCAAAGTGCACCCGGCCGAGGGTACCGCCCGCCGTGAGGGCGTGACGGGCCTCGACCGCCCGCTCCCGCCGGCAGGGTCCCGTAGGTGTGCTGGGCGCCCGAACGAGTCGTCCAAATGCCGCTAGCTTCACGTCGATGGCCCGTCCCCGCACTCCCAAAGGCCGCGCCCGCCGCACCCATGAGCGGCTGGCCTCCGAGTACCCCGAAGCGGTATGCGAACTCGACCACCGCAACGCCTTCGAGTTGCTGGTGGCCACCATCCTTTCGGCGCAAGCCACCGACGTGGGCGTCAACAAAGCCACGCCGGCTCTGTTCGCCCGATTCGGTGACGCCGAGGCGCTGGCCGAGGTCGAGCCGGAGGAGGTCCAGGCCTACATCAGCACCATCGGGCTGTTCCGCAACAAGTCCAAGAGCCTGGTGGGGATGGCCCGGATGCTGGTGGACGACTATGGCGGCGAGGTCCCCGGCGCCATGCGTGACCTGGTGCGCCTGCCCGGCGTGGGGCGCAAGACCGCCAACGTGCTCCGCAGCGTGGCGCTCGGGCTGCCCGGCCTGCCCGTGGACACCCACGTCACCAGGCTGTCGAACCTGCTCGGACTTACCTCTGAGACCGACCCGGTGAAGATCGAGCTGGAGCTGAACCCGATGATCCCCGCGGCCGAGCGGGGCGACTTCAGCCTGCGGATGATTCTCCACGGCCGCCGCGTGTGCGTGGCCCGCAGGCCCCGCTGCGAGGACTGCGCACTGAACGACTTCTGCCCGTCAAGCACCGTCTGATCCCATTGGCCACCGACCGAGAAGCCCCATCCCGACCGGTAGCGTTGTGGAGTGCTCAGCCGCCTCGACCTGCGCGGCGACGGCGGCCCCGTCGCCTTCCGCCTGCCGCGGCCCGAGCGCGCGTCCACGGCCGCCGGCCAGCTGGAGGCAGTGCGGGCCATCATCGCGGATGTCCGGGAGCGGGGCGACGCCGCTATGCGGGAACTGACTGCGCGCTTCGACGGCTCCAAGCCGCCCAACCTCACCGTGGAGCCGGACGAGATCGCCCAGGCCGCGGCCCGCACCCCTGCCGAGGTGCGCGACGCCCTCGCGGCCGCAGTGGCCAACGTCGAGGCCTACCACCGGCACCAACTGCCCGATGACGTGGTCCACGAGCGGGGCGGTGTCACGGTCCGGGAGCGCCACCTGCCGGTGCGCCGGGCCGGCTGCTACGTGCCCGGAGGTCGGGCCGCCTACCCGTCGACGTTGATCATGACCGCGGTCCCGGCCCAGGTGGCCGGCGTGGCCGAGATCGCGGTCTGCGTGCCCCCCGGACCCGACGGGCGCGTCGCCGACGTGACCCTGGCCGCAGCCGCCGCCGCGGGCGTGACCGAGGTCCATCCCGTGGGCGGGGCCCAGGCCGTTGCCGCGCTGGCCTACGGGACCGAGTCGATACCTGCGGTCGACGTGATCGTCGGACCGGGAAACGCCTATGTCGCGCTGGCCCAGCGTGAGGTGGCCGGGGTCGTGGGTGTGCCCGCCGCGTTCGCGGGACCCTCAGAGGTAGTGGTGGTGGCCGACGCCACCTCGGACGCCACGTTCGCCGCGGCTGACGTGATCCTGCAGGCCGAGCACGGCCCCGACGGGCTGGCCTGGCTCGTGACCTGGGACGAGGCGACGGCCGATGCGGTGGAGGCCGAGGTCTGCCGGCTCGCGGCACGCGCCGACCGCCGGGCCGAGATCACCGCGACCCTGCGCAACTCCGGCCACAGCGTGCTGTGCTCCAGCGTCGAGCAGGCGCTGGAAGTGGTCAACGAGATCGCCCCCGAGCACGTCGAACTGATGGTGGCCGACCCCGAGGCGCTGCTGCCACAGGTCCGCAACGCCGGGGCCGTGTTCTGCGGGCCGTGGGCGCCCGCGTCGGTGGGCGACTACGCGGCCGGGCCCAACCACGTGCTGCCCACCAACGGCACGGCCCGCTTCGCCGGCGCCCTGGGGGTGCGCGACTTCCTCAAGAGCATGCACGTCGTCAGCACCGACCGGGCCGGGCTGCGGGGCCTGGCGCCCCATGTCATCGCGCTGGCCGAGGCCGAGGGGCTCACCGCCCACGCCGACTCGGTGAGACTGCGGCTCGACGCGGCCCCGCCGCCGTCGACGCCGGAACCGGCGTCATGACCGAGGTAGGCGCGGCGACCGGCCTGGCACGGCCGCGCGACGACATCGCCCTGATGGCCGGCTACCACTCGCCACAGCTCGACGTGGCTGTGCGGCTCAACACCAACGAGAGCCCGCTGCCGCCCCCGCCCGCCTTCGCCGAGGCGGTGGCGGCCGCGGCCCGGTCGGTGGCCTGGAACCGGTACCCGGACCGCGGGGCCCAAGAGCTCAGGTCCCGGATCGCGGCCCGCCACGGCACCGAGCCGGATCGGGTCTTTGCGGCCAACGGCTCCAACGAGGTGCTCCAGTGCCTGCTGCTCGCCTATGGCGGCGCCGGGCGCAGCGTGGCGGTGTTCGAGCCCAGCTACGCGCTGCACTCGCACCTGGCCCGGGTCACCGGGACCGCAGTCGTCGAGGGGGCGCGGGACGACGACTTCACGCTCGACACCGCAACCGCCGCGGCGCTGATCGCCTCGGCGGGGCCCTCGGTGACGTTCCTGTGCTCCCCCAACAATCCCTCGGGCACGGTGGCGGCCCGGTCCACGGTCGCCTCGCTGCTCAACGCGGTCCGCTCGGCCGGCGGACTGCTGTGCGTGGACGAGGCCTACGCGGAGTTCTCCCCCCACAGCGCGCTGGAGCTAGTCAACGACGAGACCCCGCTGGCGGTCACGCGCACGTACTCCAAGACCTGGGCCATGGCCGGGGCCCGGCTCGGTTACCTGGTCGGCCCGACGTGGCTGGTGGCGCAACTGGACAAGGTGGCCCTGCCGTACCATCTCGACGCCCTCAAGCAGGCCGTCGGGATCGCGGCCCTCGACTACGTCGACGACATGCAGGCCAGGGTGGACGCCATCGTGAGCGAGCGCACGCGACTGACGGACCGGTTGGGCGAGTTGCCGGTGGACGTGTGGCCCTCGGGCGCCAACTTCGTGCTGTTCCGGCCGCGCGCCCGCGACGGCTCCGAAGTGTGGCAGCAGCTGGTGGACCGGTCGGTGCTGGTACGGAACTGCGCTTCCTGGCCGCGCCTGGCCGGCTGCCTGCGGGCTACGGTCGGGACGCCGGAGGAGGACGACTGCTTACTGGACGCCCTCGAGGAAATACTGGCATGAGCCGCTCCGAGGTGCGCCGTCATCCTGACCCTCAAGGAGAGCTTGAGGTGGGGCCGGCAGCGTTGCCTTCCCTCCGCTTTACCCTCAAGAGGGAGCCCGGCATGAGCCGTCCGTCCACCAGCACCCGCTCCACCAAGGAAACCCGGACATGAGCCGCACCTCCGCCCGCTCCCGCTCCACCAAGGAGACCCGCATCGAGCTCAGCCTCGACCTCGACGGCGACGGCACCGCCGAGGTCTCCACCGGCCTGCCCTTCTTCGACCACATGCTCGACCAGCTCGCCCGCCACGGCGGATTCGGACTGTCTCTGCAGGCCACTGGCGACCTCGCGGTGGACGCTCACCACACTGTCGAGGACACCGGCATCGTGTTGGGCCAGGCGTTCCGCGAGGCTCTGGGCGACAAGGCCGGGGTGCGCCGCTTCGCCAGCATCACCGTGCCTCTCGACGAGGCCGCGGTGGAGGTTGTTCTCGACCTTTCGGGCCGGCCCTTCCTGCACTACGACGTGGACTTCCCCGGAGAGAAGATCCTCGGGGATCCGCCCTTCGACCCGCAGCTGGCCGAGGAGTTTTGGCGGGCCTTCGCCACCGCGGCCGCGGTCACGCTGCACATCGTGATGCGCCGGGGCCGCAACACTCACCACATCGTGGAAGCCTCGTTCAAGGGCGTTGCCCGGGCCATCCGCGACGCGGTCCGCGTGGAGGGCGCGTCCCTGCCCTCCACCAAGGGCACGCTGTGACGGCCAAGAGGCCGTGCGAATAGGCGCGAACCACCATGCGATCCGGTATGGAGCTGAGCGAGGCCCCCGGGCCCGAGCGGCCCGTGAGCGCAGCGAACAAGAGCGGAGCACATGCCCGAGCGGCCCGTGAGCGCAGCGAACAAGAGCGGGAAACACGCCATCGCACCGCGACCCGCTCACAACCCATTCGTGCTCGCACCGGGCCTGTTATCGCCATCCTCGACTACGGCATCGGCAACCTGCACTCGGCCCAGAAGGGATTCGAGCATGCCGGCGCCGACGCCCGCCTCACCGCCGACCGCGGCCTGATCGACGACGCCGACGGCGTGGTTTTGCCGGGTGTGGGCGCCTTCGCGCCGTGCATGGCTGCGCTGGGCCGCACCGGCCTGGACGCAGCGGCCTGCGACGCAGTGCGCTCGGGCCGTCCCTTCATGGGGATCTGCGTTGGGATGCAGGTGCTCTTCACCAGCTCCGACGAGGCCCCGGGCACGTCGGGCCTCGGGGTCTTCGACCTCGGCGTGCGCTGGATACCGGGCCCGGTAAAGCGCCCCCAGATGCAGTGGAACGTCCTGCACCGCCGCTGCGACCACCCGATGCTGGCCGGGCTGGACGACCCGGTCTGGGCCTATTTCGTGCACTCGCTGGCCCCGGAGATGGACGGCGGCAGAGACGTGGTCGCCACCTGCGACTACGGGGGGCCGGTGGTGGCCGCGGTGGCCCGCGACAACGTGTGGGCCGCCCAGTTCCACCCCGAGAAGTCCTCGAGGGTGGGGCTGCGCATCCTGGCCAACTTCGTGGCCGCGGCTGCGGCGGGCTCCGAGGCCGCCTGAGCGACGTGGACCTGTACTGCGCCGTCGATGTTCGCGGCGGCCGCTGCGTGCGCCTGCGCCAGGGCGACTACGGCGCCGAGACCGTCTACGACGACGACCCGGTGGCCCGGGCGGTGCAGATGGCCGACCAGGGCGCGCGCTGGATCCATGTGGTCGACCTCGACGGGGCCCGCTCGGGCCGCCCCGACAACGCCGGGGTGGTCGCGGCCATCGCCGGTGCGGTCCCGGTGCCGGTGCAGGCCGGGGGAGGGGTGCGCAGCGCCTCCACTGCCGAGGCCTGGTTCGCGGCCGGCGTGGAGCGGGTGGTGCTGGGCACCGCTGCGCTGCGGGACCCGGACCTGGTGCGGGACCTGGCCGGCTCGCACCGCATCGCAGTCGGCCTCGACGCCCGGGACGGCGACGTCGCCACCGACGGCTGGCTGCGGGGCTCGGGACAGTCGGTGCTGGATGTGGCCCTAAGATTCGCCACCGACGGCGTGGACGCCTTCGTGGTCACCGACATCGACCGGGACGGGACGCTGGGGGGACCGGACCTGCAGGGCCTGGCCTCGATGCTCGACGCCGTGGACGTCGATGTGATCGCGTCGGGCGGCGTGGGCCGCCTCGACGACCTGCGGGCCCTCGCCGGAGTCCAGGGCCGCGACGGGCGCCGCCTCGGCGGAGCGATCGTCGGGACCGCCCTCTACGAGCGCCGCTTCACGGTGGCCGAGGCGGTCGCCGCGTTGGCCGCGGTCCCGGAGGGAGGCTGAGATGCGGGTGGCCCGGGTCATCCCCTGCCTCGACGTGGACGCCGGGCGGGTCGTCAAGGGCGTCAACTTCGTTGACATCCGCGACGCCGGCGACCCGGTGGAGCTGGCCGCCCGCTATGACGCCGAGGGGGCCGACGAACTGATATTCCTCGACATCACCGCCTCGTCGGACCGCCGCGACACCACCGTGGCCATGGCCCGGGCGGTGGCCGACGAAGTGTTCATCCCCTTCACCATCGGCGGCGGCATCCGCACTCTCGACGACGCCCGCCGCCTGCTGCGGGCCGGCGCCGACAAGGTGAGCGTCAATACCGCCGCGGTGCGCCGGCCTGAGCTGGTCCGCGAGATCAGCCGAGAGTTCGGCGCCCAATGCTGCGTGGTCGCCATCGACGCCCGCAGCGCGGCCGGGTCACCGAGCGGCTACGAAGTCTTCACCCACGGCGGCCGCACCCGAACCGGCATCGACGCTCTGGTATGGGCCGCCGAGGCCGAGCGCCTCGGAGCGGGCGAGATCCTGCTCACCTCAATGGACCGCGACGGCACCCGGGAGGGTTTCGAGCTGAACTTGACATCGATTGTTTCCGAGACTGTGGGCATACCGGTAATAGCCAGCGGGGGAGTGGGAACACTTGACCACCTGGTGGAGGGAGTCATCGAGGGCCGGGCTGATGCAGTGCTGGCCGCCAGCATCTTCCACTACGGCGAGCACACCATCGCCGAAGCCAAGGCCCGCATGGCCGCGGCCGGAATCACCGTCCGTCCCGCCTGAGGACTCTGCTGCCGACAGGTCACGGGCGGCAACCGGCACACCGCCTGCCGGGGCCGTGGGCAGGCCGCCTCTTCCGCCACGGAAGGCGGGGCGCTAGTGTCGCTGCCGCGCCATCGCCCCGCCCGCTGACGCTTGGAGGTCGCCCTTGACAGTCGCCGAGACCTACCGCCTGTCGTCCCGCTACACCGACGACTCCGGCACGGTCTTCATGACCGGCCTGCAGGCGCTGGCCCGGCTGCCGATCGAGCAGCTGCGGGCCGACCGGCTGGCCGGGCTGCGCACCGCCGCCTTCGTCAGCGGCTATCCGGGATCGCCCCTGGGCGGCTACGACGGCGACCTCGCCAAGGCGATCGCCGAGGCCCCCGACCTCCCCATCGTCGTGGCGCCCGCCATCAACGAGGAACAGGCGGCCACCGCGGTGATGGGATCGCAGCTCGCGACCCTGCGCCCCGACTCCCGCTACGACGGCGTCCTGGGCATCTTCTACGGCAAGGGGCCCGGCGTGGACCGGGCCGGCGACGCCCTGCGCCACGGCGTGTTCGCCGGATCGGACCCGTGCGGCGGCGCGGTGGTGATGGCGGGCGACGACCCCGAGGCCAAGAGCTCGACCATCCCGTCGTCGTCGGCGGGGACCCTCGCCGACATGCACATACCGGTGCTGTACCCGGGCACGCCCGGCGAGGCGCTCGACCTGGGCCGCCACGCCGTGTACCTGTCGAGGGCCACCGGGCTGTGGACCAGCCTGAAGATCGTGGCCGACGTCGCCGACGGCAGCGGGACCGTCCACCTCGACCCGGCCAGGGTCGAGGTGCAGGTGCCGACAATCGACGGCAGGCCCTACGCGCACACCCCCGACGGCAGGCTCCTGACCCCGGCCACGGTGGACGCCGAGCGCGAGATCTACGAGGTGCGCCATCCACTGGCCATCGAGTACGCCGCCCTCAACCGCCTCAACCACGCCACCGTCAACCCGGCCGATGCCTGGATCGGCATCGTGGCCTCCGGGATCACCTACCGGGAACTGCGCGAGGCGCTGCGGCGGCTGGGGCTGGCCGACGACACCGCCATCGCCGCGGCCGGCATCCGGCTCATGTGCATGCACATGCCGATCCCGTTCAGCCCCGAGCGGGCCCGCAACTTCGCCCGCGGCCTCGAAGAGGTGTTCGTGGTGGAGGAGAAGCATCCCAACATCGAGTCGCTCATCAAGGACGCGCTCTACAACGAGGCCCTGCGCCCCCGGGTGACCGGCAAGCACGACGAGCACGACGCCATGCTGCTCCCCGGCCACGGCGGCCTGAGCGCCGACGACCTGCTCGGCCCGCTGCGGCGGCGCCTGGCCCAGCGCATTGGCAGCCGGCTCGCTCCCGAACAGCCCACGCGGGAGCTGATACCGCTCAGCTCCAAGGTGGTCCGGACCCCATACTTCTGCTCGGGCTGTCCCCACAACCGCTCCACTCGGGTGCCAGAAGGGGCCGCGGTGGGGGCCGGCATCGGCTGCCACACGATGACGCTGCTGATGGACTCGGATGGCTTCGGCGACATCATCGGGCTCACCTGCATGGGCCAGGAGGGCACCCAGTGGATCGGCATGGCGCCATTCGTGGACACGGCTCACATCTTCCAGAACATCGGCGACGGCACGTTCTTCCACAGCGGCCAGCTCGCGGTGCAGGGGGCGGTGGCGGCCGGTGTGGACATCACCTACAAGCTGCTGTGGAACCGGGCCGTGGCCATGACCGGGGGCCAGGACCCCCAAGGCCTGATCACCGTGGGCAACGTCGCCAGGGTGCTGCTGGCCCAGGGAGTGGCCCGCGTCCTGATCACCACCGACGACACGGCCCGCTACCGGGGCGCCGACGTGCCCGAGGGGGTGGAAGTCTGGCCCCGCAGCCGGCTGCTGGAAGCCCAGGAGACGCTGGCTCAGATCAAGGGCGTCACCGTCCTTGTCCACGACCAGCAATGCGCAGCCGAGGCGCGCCGGGGCCGCAAGCGGGGCACGGTGGCGGTGCCGCGCCAGCGGGTGTTCATCAACGAGCGGATTTGCGAGGGCTGCGGCGACTGCGCCCAGGTCAGCAACTGCCTGTCGGTCCAGCCCACCGAGACGCCCTTCGGGCGCAAGACCCGCATCGATCAGACGACCTGCAACCTGGACTTCTCGTGCCTGGAGGGGGACTGCCCGTCGTTCATGACGGTCACTCAGCCGGGGCGGCTGCGGTCGTGGTTGCGGCGTGGCCGCAGCGCGCCCCGGCCGGTGGGCTCGGGCGCGCCCGCCGCGCCAACCGACATGGACGACCCGGTGCCCGTCGTTGGAACCGACGACCTGTCGGTGCGCATCGTCGGCATCGGAGGCACCGGAGTGGTGACCGTCAGCCAGGTGATCGGCACCGCGGCGATGTTCGACGGCTACGAGGTCCGGGGCCTCGACCAGATCGGCCTGTCACAGAAGGCGGGTCCCGTGGTGAGCGACCTGCGGATGGGCCGGGGCGGCCAAGCGGCCAGCAACCGGCTCGGCTCGGGTCAGGCCGATGTCCTGTTGGCCTTCGACCAGTTGGGCGCGGCGTCACCGGCGGGAATGAGTCGGTGCGACCCGCAGCGCACCGTGGTGGTGGGCTCGAGGTCGCAGACTCCTACCGGCGCGGTGATCGCCCACCCGGAGCGGGCCATGCCGGACCCTGCCGAGTTGGAGACGGCCATCGCGGCGGTGACCCGGGCCGACTGCCGCCACTGGGTCGACGCCCAGCGCGTCTGCGAGGCTCTCCTTCAGAACGCGGTTGCAGCCAACATCCTGGTGGTGGGAATAGCAGTGCAGGCCGGCGCGCTGCCGCTGTCGCCCCGGTCGGTGGAGCAGGCCATCGAACTCAACGGCGTGGCCGTGCAAAGCAACATCGAGGCATTCCGATGGGGCCGGGCGGTGGTGGAGCGGCCCGCCGAGGTCGCCTCCGTGGTGGAGTCAAGCCGGGCGTCCGGCCGCAGGCTCGTCGAAGGGGACGCGGACATCGCCCAGCGGGCCAGTGCCATCACCGGCGCGGTCGGCGCGGGTGCTCCCGAGGACGCCGGTTACCGCGGCGGTTTCGACCTGGAGCTGATGGCCAGCGAGCTCTGCGCCTACCAGTCGCCGCAACTGGCCCGCCAGCACCTCGACTTCGTGGAGGCCGTTGCGGCGGCCGACGCCGAGCGGGGCGACGGCTCGGGGCGGCTGACGGTTGCCGCGGCCCGGGGCTACTTCAAGCTGCTCGCCTACAAGGACGAGTACGAGGTGGCCAGGCTGATGCTCGATCCCGCGGCCATCGCTGAGGCCCGCGCGCTGGCAGCAGCCAGCGGGGGACGGGTGGCCTGGAAGCTGCACCCGCCGATCCTGCGGGCCCTCGGCATGAGGTCGAAGATCGCAGTCCCGGTGTCGTGCACGCCGCTGATCCGCGTCCTGGCCGCCATGCGCCGGCTGCGGGGCACGGTCCTCGACCCGTTCGGGCACACCGCGGTGAGGCGGGCGGAGCGGTCGCTGCCGGGCGAGTACCGCGCCGCGGTCGAGTCGGACCTGAGGCACCTGAGCGGTCAGCGGTACTCCGCCGCGCTTCAGAGGGCCACGCTGCCAGAGGAGGTTCGCGGCTACGAGCACATCAAGACCGCCGGCATCGACCGGATTCGAGAGGAACTGAACCGAGACTGACCGCGCCGCAAGGCGAGCCCCGACGACGTTGTCGGAGTAGGCGGCCCAGGCTGTTAGGCTCGCTCCCAACCCAATGGTGACGACGACTGCTACCGCCACCTTGGACCCACACTTGGCGTTGTCAGCGGATTTCGCTCAAGCGGTGCGCCGCCATGTCGATGGCCTGGCCAGCGACGCGGACTTGGCGCTTCTCGAGGCCAACACCAGGCTGTGGGTTCGAGCCCTCTACCGACTGCTCGATGACGTCGCTGAATCGATCGACGGCGTCAGGGCCACGGTGAGGGGCCATCAGCGCGCCCTGATCGTGGCCGACATCGAGGACGACTACCGAGCCATCGACGCCGTGCTGGCGAAGCTGGCGGGCCCGCCGCGGGCGCCCCTGGAGAACGGCTCCTCAAGAGATCCTCGCAGCGCGGGGATCGTCGAGCTGCAGCTGTCGTGGGTGCCGGGGCGGATGATCGCCTGGGCCGCCGGGCCCGGTCGGACCGCCGAGCGCGCGCCGGAGGTCCTCAAGCGGCTGCGGGGCGCGGGCGCCGGCACCGTCGAGTGGAGCGAGCACCGCCCGGTGACGCTCGGCGGCGGGGCCAGGGCCGAAGCCGTCTCGGCACCGATCGAGAGCTGCCTCGGGTGGCTCGTGGCGCTGGGCGAGGCAGCCGAGGAGGATGGAATCGGGGCCAGCGTGTCATGGCTGGGTCTGGTGGCCGCACTGGCGGTGCGGCTCGCCGCCCAGGGGCGCATGGTGCCCCAGCTCAAGAAGGTGCGCCGCCGGTACCGCCCCGACGACGAGGCCGATGGCGCCAACGGCGCGGCATCAGCCGCCGCGGAACGAGCCGGCAGTGCCTCCTACTCTGTGCGCTGGGCCCCGGCGCTGGTGGAGTCCGACATCGTCGCTGCGCTGGCCGACTCGCTGCCGGGCGCGGCCGCGGCCTTCGAGAACCAGCGCGACGCGCCCGCGTTCACCCAGGCGACCCTGGCCGACATATTCGACGCCATCGCCACCGAGGCGGCCGAGCGACTCGAAGCACCGGCGCCCCCGCCCGCGCCGCGCACCCGCGCCGACGTGGCCGAGACGGCACTGGCCCGGCTGGACGGCACGCCCTTCGACGTCCCCAGCCGCCACGCCTCCGACCTGGCCCGCCGCCTCGACCAGTGGGCCCGCCCGGTGACGGAGCCCTACGACCCGCGCCTGCGACTCATCGTGCAGCTCGATCCACCCGACAACATCGGCGCCTGGCACCTGTCGGTCCTGTCGGAGGCGAGCTCGGGCGAGCTCCAACCGGTCGAGCGGGCCCTGGTGATCGCATCGCGGGCCCGGCGCCAGGCGGTGAAACACCAGATGACCCGCCTAGAGCGGCTGTTCCCGGAGCTAGTGCGGCTCGGAGGCCGCCGGCGGGGCGAGGTGATCCTCGACACCGACGAGGCGTGGCAGCTGATGACCGAGACGGGCCACGTCCTGCAGGTCGTGGGCTACGAGGTGCGGGTCCCAGCGCTGTCGCGCCGACGGCCCACCCCGTCCCTGCGCCTCACGTCGGTCGAGGCCCAGGAGACCGTGGTGGGAGCCCGCCAACTGGCCGACGTGCGCTGGTCGGTCGCTTTCGACGACGTGGAACTGACCGCGGCCGAGATCCGGGCGCTGGCCACCCAGGCCCGGCCCCTGGTGAAGAGCCGGGGACGGTGGGTGGAGCTGGACCGAGCTGACCTCAACGAGGCCGCAGCCGCGCTGGCCGAGCGAGCCGACGTGACCCGCATGACCGGCGCCGACATGCTGCGCTATGCCCTCGGCCTGGAGGGCTCGCCCCTATCCGGGGGCACGATGGTCGCGGGGGAGGGCTGGGCTGCGGAGCTGATCCGCAGCGCCCGCAACCTCCCGACGGAGCTCCCCATCAAACCCGACGGCTTCAGCGGGACGCTGCGCACGTACCAGGCCGACGCGCTGCTGTGGCTGAGCTTCCTGGAGCAGACCGGCCTGGGCGGCTGCCTGGCCCTGGATATGGGGCTGGGCAAGACCCCCACGATGCTGGCCCACATCTACCTCACTCGCGGCAACGGCCCGTCGCTGGTGGCCGCGCCGCCCGCGGTGGTGGGCAACTGGGCCAGCGAGGCCCGCCGCTTCGTGCCCGACCTGCGGGTGGTGGTCCACCACGGACCCAACCGCACGCCCGCGGAGCGGGTGCCGGCCATGGTGGAGCGGGCCGACCTGGTGGTCTCCACCTACGGCACCGCCATGCGTGACCTGGACGTGCTGGAGAAGGTCGAGTGGTCGACGGTGGTGCTCGACGAGGCCCAGGCCATCAAGAACCCGGCCAGCGAGACCGCCCAGCAGCTGCGCCGGCTCGATGCGCGCTGCCGGGTCACGCTGACCGGCACCCCGATAGAGAACGGCCTGGGCGACCTGTGGGCCATCATGGACTTCTGCAACCCGGGCCTGCTGGGAGCCCGCAACCCCTTCATCGCGGAGCTGTCGAAGGTGTCCAAGAAGCCGGGGACGGAGCCCGAGGACGCCGCGGGCTCCAACGGGTCAAAGGCGTCCAACTCCTCGCAGGCACCTGCGGCCCCCAAGGCGGCTGCAGCCGGCGAGAGTGCTCTGGCCGCGCTCAACGGCATCCTGGTGTTCCGCCGGACCAAGGCCGAGCCCGCCATCGCCGCGGAGCTGCCCGACCGCATCGACGAACTCGACCACTGCACGATGACCGCTGAGCAGATCGGGCTCTACCAGGCGGTGCTCGACGAGCTGGTGGCCCGCACCGAGAGCACCGCCGAAGGCGGACCCGAGCGCAAGGGAGCGGTGCTGGCCGCCATCACCGCCCTCAAGCAGATCTGCAACCATCCGGTCAACTACGAGGACGACGGCGAACCCCTCGACGGGCGCTCGGGCAAGCTGGCCCGGCTGGAGCAGATCATGGGCCAGGTGTTCGCGGCCTCCGAGCGGATGCTGATCTTCACCCACTTCGCCACATGGGGAGAGCGGCTGGCGACGCACCTGACCGAGCGCACCGGCGTGCCGATCAGCTGCTATCACGGCGGGATGGCCCGGGGCGCCCGCGACCGCCTGGTGCAGTCGTTCCAGAAGGGTCGGGGGCCCGGGGCTCTGGTGCTCTCGCTCAAGGCGGGCGGCACCGGCCTGAACCTGACCGCCGCCAACCACGTGGTGCTCTACGACCGCTGGTGGAACCCGGCGGTCGAGGACCAGGCCCGCGACCGGGCCTGGCGCATCGGGCAGCGCAACACGGTCGTGTGCCACCGGCTGGTGTGCCCCGGCACCGTGGACGATCGGGTCGAGGAGGTGGTGGCGGGCAAGCGCCGCATCGCCGACATGGTGCTGCCCAAGTCCTCCTCGGTGGGCGACCTCGACAGCGACCAGCTGCGGGCCGCGCTGGGCATTGACCCCGATCTGCTTCTCATCGATGAGAACGGCGACAACGGCGTCTCCAGGGAAGGAGCCGTCTCGTGACCGCGGCCAACGGCGCCGACGCGGCCCGCAAGCGCTCCCGGCGGAGCAGGGGCAAGGGCACCGCTCCGGGATCGGCGAAGACCTCCGGCGACTTCTGGGGCTCCGCCGCCAAGCTGCCCGCGGTGGAGGAGGTGACGGTCTCGACCGACCCATCCGCGGTGGTCAGGTCGCTGGGACGGCCGCCGTTCTCGGGCCACGAGGCGGTGAGCGAGTACTACCTGCGGGCCGTCTACGACAACACCGCCAAGCTCGCTGAGGTACTGGCCACCGCGGGCGATCTGCTGGAAGGATCCGCCGACTCCGAATGAGCGCCGGCGACCAGAAAATAGGGCACGTCAATAAGAGAACCGGTGTGATTGACACCGGGCCAGTGCACGGTCAAACATAGACGGATGCCCAAACTCTCCCGGGTGCGTTCGCGCCGCGGCACTCTGGCGCGCCTCAGCGGGATCGTGGTCGGCGGCTCGGCCGTGATGATGGCCCTGCTGATCGGCGCGGCCATGATCATCGGCCTGGGCGCGAACCCGCTTGAGGGCTACAAGGAACTGCTCATCGGCGCGTTCGGCGGCACTGAGGAGCTAGCTGAGTCGGCGGCGAAGGCTATGCCCCTGCTGCTCGTGGGAACCGGCATTTGCGTCGCCTTCCGGGCGAAGGTGATCAACATCGGCGGGGAGGGGCAGATAATCGCCGGCGGGCTGCTGTCCACCATGACCGCGCTGGCCGTGCCCGATCTGCCGTCGGTAGTGCTGATCCCGCTGGTGCTGCTGATGGGGCTGGTCGGCGGAGCCATCTGGGGCGGCATTCCCGGCGCGCTCAAGGCCTACCTGGGCGTGAACGAGATCCTGTCCACCATCATGCTCAACCTCGTAGCGGTGCAGTTGTTCAACTACTTGCTGCGGGCCCCGCTGATGGATCCCAAGCAGATCGAGCTCGGCACCAGGATCCCCCAGACCAAGCGACTGTCGGAGAACGCCGACCTGCCCGTACTGCTCTCGGGCACCCGCCTGCACCTGGGCGTGGTCGTGGCCCTGCTCGCGGCGGGCGTCGCCTGGTTCTTCCTGTGGCGGACCACTACCGGCTACCGGGTGCGCGCCGTGGGCGCCAGCGCGCCCGCAGCCCGCTACGCGGGGATGCCGGTGAAGCGCATGACCATGCTCGCGCTCACCATCAGCGGCGCGCTGTGCGGTCTGGCCGGGGCCGCTCTGGTCTTCGGCAGCGAGACCCACCGCCTGCAGACCGAGGGCTTCGCCACCGGCTTCACCGGCTCGGCCGGCTTCAATGGCATCGTGGCCGCGCTGTTTGGCGGCCTGCACCCGCTCTTCACGATCCCGTCGGCGTTCCTCTTCGGGGGACTGCTGGTCGGGGCCAACGCGATGCAGAGGGCCATCCAGATCCCGGTGGCCCTGGTGATCGGGCTCAACGGCCTGATCGTGGTGTTCGTCGTCAGCAGCAACACGCTGCGCGAGCGGATATCGCGCTTCATGTCCATAGCCGGAGATGCGGCCGAACATGAAGCAGCATCCACCGACGAAGCAGTGCCGTCCGATCCGGGCACAGCCGACGCCTCGATCGGCGGGGACGACTCCTCGGCCAGAGCCAACTTGGAGAGTGGGCCGTGACCGACTTCATAACCGTCACGTTCACCGTGGCCACTTTCGCGTCGGGCGTGCGGTTGGCCACCCCCTATCTGTTGGCCGCCCTGGGCGAGACGCTCAGCCAACGCAGTGGCGTGCTGAACCTCGGCGTGGACGGTGTGATGCTGCTGGGAGCATTCTTCTCGTACTGGGCCGTGCTCAAGACAGACAGCATCGTCGTAGGCCTGTTGGTCGGGATCGGAGTCGGATTGCTGCTGGGGGTCGTCTACGCCACGGTCACGATCGTGTTCCGGGCCGAGCAGGGAATCAGCGGCATCGGCATCTTCCTGTTCGGGCTGGGCATCAGCGAGCTCCTGTTCCTCGAGTGGGTCGGCACGCCGCTGCCCATCTCGAGCTTCGACAAGCTGGCCGTCCCGCTGCTGTCCGACATCCCCAAGATCGGCGACATGTTCTTCAACCACAACCTGCTGGTCTATGTGTCGATGCTGCTCGTGCCGGGGCTGACCCTGCTCGTGAACCGAACCACCTTCGGGCTCAACGTCCGAGCCGTGGGCGAGACGCCCGAGGCGGCCGACAGCCTGGGCGTGTCGGTGGCTCGCACGCGAGCCATCACGATCCTCGCCGGCAACGGGCTGGCCGGCTTGGCCGGGGCTGCTCTCGCCATCGAGATCGGGATCTTCCAGCACAACCTCACCAACCAGATCGGCTTCATCGCCATCGCGCTGGTGTACTTCGGCGCTTGGCGGCCGGCCGGCGTTCTGGCCGGCTCGCTGTTGTACGGGCTGGTCACCGCGACGGTCAATCAGTGGAAGACCGCTGGGTTGGTCACGGGCGCCGCTTCCAGCTTCACAACGATGGCGCCAGCCGCCCTCACCATCATCGCTCTGGTCGTCATCGCCCGCCGCACCGCCGACCAGCCCGCAGCACTCACACTCGCGTTCGTGAGAGGCCACTGACGGCAGCCCCGGCGCCCGCAGGAGCCAAGCCATAGAGTCACACAATGAAGAGAGGCCCGATGATTCGGGACCGCACCTAGGAGGAAAATAGACATGACGAAGAGATTGCGATGGCTGGTCCTCGTGTTCGCCGTATTCGGGCTGATCGCAGCCTCATGCGGCGACGACGAGGCCGCCGACGTTACGGACACTGGTGCCGATGCCGCCGCCGCTCAGGCCGAGGCCGAAGCGGCTGCCGCCGAGGCTCAGGCCGACGCCGATGCCGCCGCCACCAGGGCCGAGGATGCTGCCGCAAAGGCTGCAGAGGCCGAGGCGGCCCTCGCGGCCGCCATGGCTGAGGCCGAGGGGGCGGTAGACCCCGAGGTCGTCGCCGAGCTTGAGGCGCAACTGCAAGCGGCCCGCGACGAAGCCGCCGACGCTCAGGCCGAGGCCGAAGCGGCTGCCGCCGCGGCTGAGGAGGCTGCTGCTGCCGCCGCCGCCGCCGAGGCCGCCGCCGCCACCGAGACGGACGACACCGAAATGACGGACGTGCAGCCGCTGCGGGCTGCGGTGGTGACTCCCAGCGCGGAGAACGATCTGGCCTTCAGCCAGTCCATCGTCGACGCCCTGCACCGCATGGAGGCTGCCGGGCTGCTCAGCGAGGTCGCGGTGTCACCGGGCCTGTTCATCGTCGAGGACGCCGGCCTAGCGCTGCGCGACTACGCCGAGGAGGGCTACGACCTGGTCATCGCCCACGGCTCCCAGTACGGAGGCCTCCTCGAGGCGATCGCCCCCGACTTCCCCGACACCGCCTTCGCGTGGGGCACCTCGGTGGAGACATTCGGCCAGCCCAACATCTCGGCCTACACCACCTCCTCCGACGAGGGCGCCTACGTGATGGGCCTGATGGCGGCCGAGCTGGCGGGTGACTCCCCGGTGGGGATCATCGGCCCGATCGAGGTCGGCGACGCCAAGCTGTACGTGGACGGGTTCCAGGCCGGTGTGGAGGCTGGAGGCGGCACCGCCAACTCCGTCTACACCGACTCCTTCGCCGACGTGCAGTTGGCCGCGGAGGCCGCCCAGTCGTTCATCGACAACGGCCATGCCGTGCTCACCGGCACCGCCCAGATGACCGTCGGCGCCATCGGCGTCGCCCGCGAGAACGGCACACCGTGGTTCGGCACCCAGTCCAACCAGACCGCCGTCGGCCCCGAGATCGTGGTGGCCAACCAGGTCTACAGGTGGGACGTCGTCCTCGACGACCTCGTGGCCGACATCCAAGCCGGCACCTACGGCGGCAACTCCTACGAGATCAACTTCGCCAACGGCGGACTCGTAATCGAGTACAACGACGCCTACGACCTGCCCGCCGACGTGCGGGCCATCGGCGACGCGGCCGTTGCTAACTTCATGGACGTGGAGCCGCTGCGGGCTGCGGTGGTGACTCCCAGCGCGGAGAACGATCTGGCCTTCAGCCAGTCCATCGTCGACGCCCTGCACCGCATGGAGGCTGCCGGGCTGCTCAGCGAGGTCGCGGTGTCACCGGGCCTGTTCATCGTCGAGGACGCCGGCCTAGCGCTGCGCGACTACGCCGAGGAGGGCTACGACCTGGTCATCGCCCACGGCTCCCAGTACGGAGGCCTCCTCGAGGCGATCGCCCCCGACTTCCCCGACACCGCCTTCGCGTGGGGCACCTCGGTGGAGACATTCGGCCAGCCCAACATCTCGGCCTACACCACCTCCTCCGACGAGGGCGCCTACGCCATGGGACTCGCCGCCGCGGTGATCGCCGGCGGTTCTCCGGTGGGGATCATCGGCCCGATCGAGGTCGGCGACGCCAAGCTGTACGTGGACGGGTTCCGGGCCGGTGTGGAGGCTGGAGGCGGCACCGCCAACTCCGTCTACACCGACTCCTTCGCCGACGTGCAGTTGGCCGCGGAGGCCGCCCAGTCGTTCATCGACAACGGCCATGCCGTGCTCACCGGCACCGCCCAGATGACCGTCGGCGCCATCGGCGTCGCCCGCGAGAACGGCACACCGTGGTTCGGCACCCAGTCCAACCAGACCACCGTCGGCCCCGAGATCGTCGTGGCCAACCAGGTCTACAGGTGGGACGTCGTGCTCGACGACCTCGTGCGCGACATCCAGGCCGGCACCTACGGCGGGAACTCCTACGAGATCAACTTCGCCAACGGCGGACTCGTGATCGAGTACAACGACGCCTACGACCTGTCGGCGGAGGCCCGCTCGGCCATCGAGGACGCGGTAGCGGGCTTCAAGGACGGCTCGCTGTCCACCGGCGTCGGCTGAGCCGGCTCCCGGACACCGGCTGAGACCATCTCATGACGAACGCCTCGGGGGAGCGCGACCAGACGCCGCTGCTGGAAATGCGCGGCATCACCAAGCGCTTCCCCGGGGTGCTCGCCAACGACTCGATCGATCTCGACGTCCGGACCGGGGAGATACACGCCCTCTTGGGCGAGAACGGTGCGGGCAAGAGCACGCTCATGAAGATCCTGTTCGGGCTCCACGCGCCCGACCGGGGCGAGATCTTTCTTGACGGCGAGCGCTCGCGGGTGCGGTCGCCGGCCTCGGCCATCGCCGCTGGGATCGGCATGATCCATCAGCACTTCATGCTGGTGCCGACGCTCACCGTCACCGAGAACGTGGCGCTCGGGCTGTCGTCGGGCCGGCAGGGCCGGCCCGACCTCGCAGGGGTGCGCGCCCGCATCGTGGAGCTGTCGGAGGCCTACGGGCTCGACGTGCCGCCCGACGCCTATCTCTGGCAGCTCGCGGTGGGCGAGCGCCAGCGGGTGGAGATCATCAAGGCCCTGCTGCGGGAGGCCCGGCTGCTGGTGCTCGACGAGCCCACTGCGGTGCTGACCCCCGGTGAGGTGGACGACCTGTTCGTAACCCTGCGCCGGATGGCCAACGACGGCCGGGGCCTGGTGTTCATCTCCCACAAGCTCCACGAGGTGCTGGCCCTGGCCGACCGGATCACCGTGCTGCGCGACGGCTGCGTGGTGGGCACGACCGTTCCGGCCGAGACCGACCGGGAGGGGCTGGCCCACATGATGGTGGGCCGGCCCGTGAAGCTGGCCCCGGACATGGCCGACACCGAGGACCGGGGAGTGCGGCTCAGCATCCGGGGCCTCAGGGTGGAAGGGGACAGGGGCACCGAGGCGGTCAAGGACTTGGACGTCGACGTGCGGGGCGGGCGCATCCTGGGCATCGCGGGCGTCTCGGGCAACGGCCAGCGCGAGCTGGCCGAGGCGATCTCCGGCCTTCGGTCCGTCACCGCCGGCAGCGTGTCGATCGACGGCACCGACGTCACCGGGGCCGAGCCGAGGCGGGTGCGCGACGCTGGGCTGGCCTTCATCCCCGAGGAGCGCATGCGCGACGGCGCCATCGGCAGCTTCAGCGTGTCCGAGAATCTCATGCTGCTGGCCCACAGCAAGTCCCGGTTCTCCCGGCGCGGGGTGCTGCGGACCAACGCGATCCGGACCCACGGCGAGAGCCTGGTGGAGGAGTACGCGGTCAAGACGCCCGACCTGTCCACCGCCACGAGCTCGTTGTCGGGGGGCAACATCCAGAAGCTGATCCTGGCCCGGGAGCTTGACGGCGAACCGCCGGTGCTGCTGGCCGCGCAGCCCACCCGCGGCGTCGACATCGGCGCCGCGGAGTACATACACGAGCGCCTGGTCGCTCAGCGGGAGAGGGGAACGGCCATCATGGTCATCTCCGAGGACCTCGACGAGGTGATGGCCCTCTCCGACGACGTGGCCGTGATGTACGAGGGTCGGATCGTGGCCGTGGTGCCCCGCGCCGACTGCACCGTCGCGGGACTCGGGCTGCTGATGGCCGGCGGGGAGGCGGGCTCTCCCGCCGGGGCCGGGGCGAGCGCAGGCGGTCAGACCGGCTGAGTACCGGCCGTCGCGGGCCACCTACTATCGAAGCCCGCCGACTCCGAGACCGCGCGCCGCGTCGAGCCTCGAACCGAAGGGAGAGCCCATGAAGCCATCGGACTTCCCGCGGGATGCGAGATTCCACGACCCGTCGAACCCGCCATTCATCGACGAGAGCGGCATGTACCACGTGTTGAGCCACGCCGACGTGATGCGGGTGCTGCAGAACAAGGATCAGGCCTTCTCGCGCGATCAGGAGCCCTACCTGGCGGAGGGCGCCCCGATCCACATGGCCATGGAGTTCATGTGGATGGTCGAGCCCTTCACCCTCGACGGCAATGCCGGCCGCCACAACGTGCTCCGAGGCGTCGTGGAGCCATGGTTCAAGAACAACGCAGTGAAGACCATGGAGCCGGTGATCCGCCAGCTCACCATCGACACCGTCAACGAGGTCGTGGCCAAGGGCACCGGTGAGGTGAACGTGGCCACGGAGATGTCGTCTCGCCTGTCGATGCGGGTGATCTGCCGGCTCATCGGGCTCGACATCGACCGCGAGGACTGGATGCGGGCCCAACTGGACATCTTCAACACCTCCCCCTGGGACGACATGCCGCCTCAGTGGGAGGTCCAGTCGTACTTCTGGCAGACGGTGGCCAAACGGCTCGCCGCCCCCTCCGACGAGTTGCTCGACGTCCTCGTGTCAGCCTGGAAGGACGGCACCATCAACGACCGGGAATTGCTCGGCTATCTCTTCGGGTTCACCGCGGCCGGAACCGACACCACCGGGGCCAGCCTGGCCAACGCCTTCTCCTACCTGGCCGAGTTCGACAAGCTCGACTGGGCCCGCGAAAGAATCAACGACGACGAGGCCCTGCGGCGGGCGACCGAGGAGGTGCTCCGCTTCGGCACGCCGTTCCCGATGAAGCCGCTGTACGTGCGCACCGACGTGCGCTTCGGGGATCTCGAGGTGCCGGCGGGCAGCGTGCTGGCCGTGTGGTTCGCGGCGGCCAACCGGGACGAGGCCGTCAACGGCGGCCAACGGCAGTCCGACCCATCCACCTTCGATCCCGAGCGCTGGCCCAACCGTCATCTGGCCCTGGGCTGGGCCACGCACTACTGCCTCGGCTCTGAACTGGCGCGGCTGGAAACCAAGATCCTGCTCCAGGACGCCCTGCAGAGGCTCCCCGGGCTTCGCATGGACACCTCCAAGCCCTTCCGCCGAATCGCCGGCATCGTGGACAGCGTGACCGAGGCCCACTTCACCTTTGATCAGGACGAAGCCGACCGCATCCGCGGCCGGTCAGCCGCGTGAGGAATCGTGCCCGGCCGACTCCGGTCCGGATGGAAGCCAGGGCCCCCGGCAGTTGACAGAGCGAGGCTGTCCGCGTCATTATTGATGTGATCAATTTGCGACCGCGCCGCGTCCACCGTCTAGGCAGGACGAGCCGGAGCGCCCCCAGCGGAAACAACCCGATACACCAGGAGGGTCCAGCAGACCATGACCAGTGATCATGAATACGATCCGAGCAGCTTCGCCGGGACGTTCCTGAATCCCGGGGCAGCACCCTATTCGCAGACAGGACTGTGGATCGCGTGGGGCGGATACCACCTCGTTGATCACTACGTCAACGAGGTCTCCGAGATGATGGCACTACGAACTGGCGCCGGAATCGAAGACAAGACTCCCCTGGTCAAGACGATCATCGAGGGCCCCGACGCCGAGGCGTTCGTCGACCGCGTGCAGGTGCGCGACGCCTCGAAGGTGGACGTCGACCACGGCATCTACACCTTCTATTGCGACGCCGACGGCCATGTGGTGAACGAAGGGATCACCTTCCGCACCGGAACCGACCAGTTCATTCACATGGGCGGACCCATGGTCGGGTGGTTCAGCGAATTCGCCGACGGCTACGACGTAGAGATCAGCGACACGCTGAACACTGATCGCGACTACAGCGTCTTGTGCGTGCAGGGTCCGCGCTCACATGAAGTCATGGAGGCTGTGACGGGCAGCTCGCAGCGGGACTTGCCGTTCTCTCGCGGCCGCTTGATCGCCATCGACGGTCACGAAGTACGGCTCTGGCGCACGGGGTTCACCGGGGAGATCGGCTTCGAGCTGTGGGTCGGGCCGGACGCCGCGAGGGACATGTACTCGGTGTTTGTCGAGAGAGGACGTCCGCATGGGGCCGTACCGATCGGCAACGCCGCGCAGGCGGCCACCCGCGTCGAGGCCGCCATGCTCATCATCGGCGTCGACTACCGTCCTGCCGGTCCGTTGGCCCAGGTTCAGTTCGCGTACTTGGACGGCGATCGCTACTTCCACACTCCCGCGGAGCTCAACTTCGGACGGCTGGTCAACTTCAGGCGCGATACCGACTTCTTGGGCCGAAGGGCACTCGAGGCGGAAGCTGAGCGGAGCCGTCCGGGCAAGGTCATGCGCGGCCTCGACATAGATCCTGCCGGCATTGCAGCCCTCTACGAGAGCGCGGGGTCGCCTCCCTTCCTAAGCCCGCGGCTGCATCGCCACTTCAACTCCGAGATCCTCGCCGACGGGGTGAACGCAGGATTCGCGACCTCGATGTGCTGGAGTCCAGTGCTCGAGACCATGATCGGGTTCGCGCACCTCGAGTCCGCCGAAGTCGAGGTCGGCGCCGATGTGGCGCTTACATGGCAGATCCACAACGGTCGCGGCGAGGTGGTCGATGGACAGGTCCCAGCCCGAGTCGTCGACCTGCCCTTCGTCGAGATGAAGCGCAGGAGGGTCGGCTGAAGTCGCGACCGCAGGCCGCTAGAACGAGGGAGGGCTGGTGACTATCAGGAAGCGCGCTCCAGCATCCCCAGAAATCCACTGGTGCGGCGTCATCGACGGATACAAGATCGTGTCGCCGGGATGGAGCTCTACTGGATCTCTGCCCACCAGGCGAACCTCCAGTGAGCCCTCCAGCACACGGATCAGTTCCTGTCCCTCGTGCACGATCTCGTCTGAGACGATGCCAGCCTTCGTCACTGTCTCGTTGGCCTCAAGGCGATGTCCCTCGCCCGGCGTGAGGAAACGGGTTCTTGCACCCTCGAAGAGCATGAAGGACTCGCCCTCATCGGCGCGAACCAGGGTTACCTCCGAACATGCGGGGTCGAGCAGACCGACCGTCGTCGTTCCAAGGGCTTGAGCCACGCGGTGCAGGGCATAGAGGCTGGGCATGGCTCGTGAGTTCTCGATCTGGGACAGAAACGGCTGGGACAGGCCGCATCGATCAGCCAGCTCCTGCATCGTCATCCCGGCGGCCTTACGACGTTGCCGGAGGGTCGGCCCGAGTTGCGGAGCGACCGATGTCGCCTCGGAGGTGCTGTTGTCCTCTACCTCTTTATGTTGTGTCTCCATCGCTCTGTCGTCAGAGTCTAGTCCTGAAGACGACGCTCAGCCGCCAGCCAGGAACGGCACGAGGGAGTCGACCAGGGCCGAGGGGTTGTCCACCGGCACGACATGGGTGCTGCCGCCGATCTCGACAAGGCGCGACTCGGGTGTGAGGCGGTCCATCTCGGCCATCACGTCGGCCCGGACGAAGCTGTCGGAGGCATGGACGTGAAGAGTGGACGCCTGAATCCGGCGAAGCCGGTCCCAGTGATCGTCGGAGCGGAACGGCCAGCGCTCGAAGAAGTGCGGATCGTGCTTGGGAGCCAGGCGTCCGCCGTCGACAGGCCCATAGCACGTGGCCGCCACCACCTCGACCATCTCGGCGGGGGCGTTGGGGTAGGCGCGCTGTACCGCGGCCCGCACGTCGTCGTGGTCGGTGTGGTCCCGGGGGCGGGGGAACAGGTCGGTCTCGCCCTGCTCGAAGGAGGGCTCGACATCGACCACGATGAGCCGCCCTACCCGGTCGGGATGCTCGGCGGCGTACTGGATGGCCACCAGCGCCCCCCACGAGGAGCCGGCGAGGTCCACGGGCGAGCCGCCGGACACGGCCTCGATTGCGCAAGCCAGATCGGCGGCGTGGTCGGCGGTGGTGTAGTTCTGGGTGGGCGACCACTGGCTCTCGCCGTAGCCGCGGAAGTCGAGCGCCAGCACGCGGCGGTGGGCGCGGACACCGAGGGCAACGGCGTGCCAGTTCCAAGCGTTGCCGGTCACGCCATGAAGACAGACCAGCATCGGGCCGTCGCCGGTGAAGTCGAGCCCGTGAAGCCGGTTGCCTGCCGCCCCCTCGACGAAGAAATGGGCGGCGTTGGAGGTGGTGAGGGGCATGGTCGTGAGACTCCTCGGGGTTCGGGGTGCCGCCGGCGGCGGCCCGGGAAACGCTTCGACAACGTAGCGGTACACGCTGCCGCTCGCTGTTCTGGGGGGTCGATCGACCGGGGTAGGGTTGCGCGGCCGCCGTCTTGGCCGGCACAGCAGCACGACACGCACAAGACCCACAAGACTAAGGAGGGCCGTTGACGACTCTTGAGGCACGCGAGGCTGTCGATCCGTTCGTTCCCGAGCGGGATTCGAGGTGGTACCGGGCGATGAGGCACTTCTGGCATCCGGTCGCCTACTCCAGGGAGGTGGCCGATGACCAGATGGTCTCCGGTCGTCTGCTGGGGGAGCGCATCCTGGTCGTGCGCCACGAGGGCAGGGTGCGAGCCTTCATGGACGTGTGCCGCCACAAGGGGGCCGCGCCGTCGCTGGGATGGGTCGAGAACGGGTGCATCAACTGCCCCTACCACGGCTGGGCCTACGACATGGAGGGCAGCCTGGTGTCGATCCCGTCCCGCCCCGAGCTCGACGGGGTGCTCCATCTGGGGCTGGTCCGCTACCTGTGCCGGGAGAGCTCCGGCATGATCTGGGTCAGCCTGACCGACGAGCCGTGGGGCGACCCGCCCGGCATACCGGAGTGGGACGACCCGACCATGCGATGGCTCACGCCGCCCAGCTACGACTGGGCCACCAGCTCGCCCCGGCGCTTGGAGAACTTCGTGGACTTCTCCCATTTCCCCTTCGTGCACGAGAACATCCTCGGCACCAGGGACAAAGCCCAGATCGAGCGCCACGACGTGTGGCGGGAGGACGACACCCTGCGGTTCGACAAGGTGTTCGTGGAACCCAACGTCGACCGCATGAAGGAGATGCTGGGCATCGACGAGGACACCATGTCGGTGCGCAACTGGTACCAGCTCACCGTGCCCGGCTCGATCGCGCTGGTGCGGACCTTCCCCAACGGCAAGCGCTACGCCCTGTACATGGTCACCGCCCCCACCGGTCCGGCCACCTGCCGCAACTTCTGGCACATCGGTGCCGACTTCGCGTCCACCGACGACGACATGGACTTCCTGCTCGAGTTCGAGTACATGGTGCTGGACCAGGACAGGCCCGTGGTCGAGTCGCAATGGCCCGAGCACCTGCCCGACCGGCTCAGCGCCGAGACCTACGTGAAGGTGGCCGACGACGTGACCCTGGCCTACCGCAAGTGGCTGTTCGAGCTGGCCGAGGAGCTGGAACCGGGCTGAGAGCGCGGGCCTCACCGACAACCGACGACAAGGGAGAACCAGCGATGGGAATACTGGACGGGCGCGTGATCATCGTCACCGGCGGGGCCAAGGGCATCGGCCTGGCCTACTGCCGGGGGCTGGCCGCGGAGGGCGCGACCGTCGTGGTCGCCGACCTCAGCGACGGCAGCGAGGTGGTCGCCGAACTCGAATCCTCGGGAGCCGAGGCGATGACGCTGCAGGTGGACGTGTCCGACGTGGCCCAGACCGAGGCGATGGCCTCGGCCACCGTCGACGCCTACGGCCGCATCGATGGCCTAGTCAACAACGCCGCCTTCTACATGGCCGCCACCCGCGCTCCGATGGAGGACCTCCCGCCTGATGAGTGGGATCTGTGTTTCGCAGTGAACGTGAAGGGGACCTGGCTGTGCTCGCGGGCAGTGTCGCCCACCATGAAGGCCCAGGGCAGCGGCCGGATCGTGAACATCGCCTCTATGACGGTGAACGACGGTACTCCCGGGTTCCTCCACTACGTGTCGTCGAAGTCGGCGATCTGGGGCCTGACCCGGGCCATGGCCCGCGAGCTCGGCGGGTCCGGGATCGCGGTCAACACCATCACGCCCGACTACATACCCCACGATGAGGACTACTCGAGCGACCAGCCCGAGGTGGATGCAGTCATCCAGTCCCGGCGGGCGTTCAAGCGGACCCAGGTTCCCGAGGACATGGTGGGCACCCTCATCTACCTCATGAGCCCGCTGTCGGACTTCGTGACCGGCCAGAACATCTGGGTCAACGGAGGTTCGGGATTCCACTAGAGCCTTGTCGTGCTGGAGCGACCCCGGACCGAGCCGGGTTGCAGGCGCCGGACCGCCGGGGGAGTAGAGTCCGCTGGAATCAAATGGAGCCGTTAGATATCGTTCAGATCAATAATCCATACAGTTGCCGACGTGTGACCGTCGCACGGCTTCGGGGGAGCGGCCCAGCGGCCCATTCCCCGGCAACCGTGCCGCGCATCGCGTGACAGTCCCAAGAGAAGGAAACCAAATGCTGAAGACCGCTATCCGTATCGTGATGGCCTTAGCCGTGATCGCCTCGCTCGCCGCGTGCGGCAGCGACGACGAACCGGCGCAGGCCACAAGCGGGGCTGACGACGCGGCCGTGCAGGCCGCCGAGGCCGAGGCCGCCGCCGCACAGGCCGAAGCCGCTGAGGCGCAGGCCGCGGCTGATGCCGCCGAGGCCGAGGCCAAGGCCGCGGCTGATGCCGCCGCCATCGCAGAGGCCGAAGCCGCAGCCGCGGCGGCCGCGCTGGCGGCTGCCGAAGCCGAAGGAGCGGCGGTCGCCGAACTCGAGGCGGAGCTCGCCGCCGCCGAAGAGGCTGCAGCCGCAGCCGAAGCCGCAGCCGCAGCAGCCGCAGCCGCGGCGGACGAGGCTGCCGCGGAGCAGGCAGCAGCCGCCCCCAACGAGATCGATATGGCCATGCTCGTCGTCGGCACCAAGGAGGAGGGCTGGTACGCCACGTTCATCGACAGCGTCGAGCGCGTCTCAGCATCCAACAAGTACGGCATCCAGGTCAATCTCGAGATCCTTGAAGGAATCCCGTTCGCCGAGGGTGAACGCGTAGTCCGCGACCTCGCCCAGACCGGCACCTACGAGATCATCGTCGGCCACAGCACCTACGTAGACGGCGTCGCCGCCAACAAGGACGACTTCCCCGACACCTTGTTCGTGTACTCGGGTTCGGGCAACGACGACCACGAGGGCGGCGACAACGCCTACTGGATCGACGTGTTCATCCATGAGCCCGCCTACCTGGCCGGGATCATCGCCGGCATGACGACCCAGACCAACAGGATCAGCGGTGTGGCCGCGTTCCCGTTCCCCAACGTCAACGCCCCGCTCAACGCCTTCGTGGACGGTGCCCGGTCGGTCAACCCCGACATCGAGGTGGCCGGAGTGACCTACATCGAGAGCTGGTTCGATCCGGCCACCGCGTCCAGCGCGGCATCCGCCCAGATCGCCAACGGCTCCGACGTGATATATGCGGAGCGCTTCGGGCCGTTCGCCGCGGCGGAGGACGCCGGCAACGTGCGCGCCGTCGGCCACTTCACCGACCAGCTGAGCCTGTCGCCGGTCGTGCTGACGAGCGCGGTCGCTCAGTGGGACACCGCCTTCACCGACGTGCTCGACGCCTGGTACGACCACAACGTGCACGGCGTGCCCTACAACTCGCCGCCGCAGCGCATCGTCTACCAGTCGATGGTGGACGACGGCTCCGCGCTGGGCTCCATAGCCGACGACGTGCCGGCCGATGTGGTGGCCGCCGTCGAGGCGGCCCGTGTCGCGATCCTGTCGGGCGAGTTGGTGGTCCCGCTCAAGTTCGACGCCTTCGAGTAGTCGAGGGCGCCCAGACTTCACAGCAAGCGATCGACGGAGCGCAACGGTCCGATGGTCGAGTCGGTCCAGTCCGGCGCGGCCACGCCGGGGGAGCACATCCTCGTCGTCGAGGAGGTGACGAAAATCTTCCCCGGCGTGGTCGCCAACGACTCCGTCAACCTTGAGATCCGGCGCGGTGAGATCCACTGCCTGCTCGGGGAGAACGGCGCGGGCAAAACGACGCTGGCAGACATCCTCTACGGGGTCTACCAACCCGACGAGGGCCGGGTGCTCCTCAACGGCAGGCCGCTGGACCTGCACTCACCCCGCGACGCCATCGAGGCCGGAATAGGCATGGTCCACCAGCACTTCGAGCTGGTGCCTCCGTTGTCGGTCATCGAGAACGTGGTCATCGGCACCCCGGCCAAGCAGTGGCTCGACCTGAGCGAGGCCAGGCGCCGTCTCGAGGAGTTCTTCGAGAGCTACGACGTGCACATCGATCCCGACGCCGAGGTGGGGAGACTCTCCGTGGGCGAGCAGCAGTGGGTGGAGATCTTCAAGACGCTCTACTTCGGCGTCGAGATTCTCATTCTGGACGAGCCCACCGCAGTCCTGACCCCCCAGGGCGTGGAGGAGCTGTTCCGCACCCTTCGCACCATGAGAGACGAGGGCCTCACCATCATCCTGATCACGCACAAGCTGAGGGAGGTCATGGCGCTGTCGGACCGGGTGACGGTGCTGCGCCGGGGCCAGGTCGTGGGCACGGTGAACACCGCGGACGTCGACCAACTCGATCTGGCCCGGATGATGGTGGGGCGCGAGGTGCTGCTGCAGATCGACAAGACCCGCTCCAAGCCCGGCGCCCCAGTGCTCGAGGCCGAGGCCGTCCACCTGGAGTCCGACACCGGCAGGGGCTCGCTCGACGGGCTGTCGATCACGGTCGGATCGGGCGAGATCGTAGGAGTGGCCGGAGTGTCCGGAAACGGCCAGAACGCCCTGTTCGACGCGCTCGTGGGTGTTCGCCACCCCTCCAGCGGCACCATTCGCATCGCGGGGGTGGACACGACCGAGACGTCGCCCTACAAGGTCGCCGCTCTCGGCGTGGCCACCGTGCCGGCCGACCGCATCGCACAGGGGCTCCTGATGGACTTCAGCGTCAAGGAGAACCTGGTGCTCGGCAATCACCGCAGCCGCCAGTTCGCCCGGTCCGGGGTCCTCAACCGGACCAGTATCGACGCCTTCGCCGCCGAGTCCATCGAGAGCTTCGAGATCAAGACCCCCTCGGCGTCCCAAACCACCAGGACGCTGTCGGGCGGAAACCTGCAGAAGATCATCATGGCCAGAGAGCTCTCGGGGATGCCGTCGCTCATCGTGGCTCACCAGCCGACGAGGGGACTCGACATCGCAGCCAGCGAGTACGTGCGGCGCCGGCTGGTGCAAGAACGCGACCGCGGCGCGGGCGTGCTGCTCATGTCGGAGGACCTCGATGAGATCTTCCAGCTCTCAGACCGCATCGCGGTGATATTCGACGGCCGGATCGTCGCGGTCACCGAGCCCGAAGCCACCTCCCTCGAAGAGATCGGGATGCACATGGCGGGCGCGAGCGGCGCAACCGGAGACACGCAGTGAGCGACCAAGTCGACGACGCAGCCGAAGACCGCCACGACGCCAACGACGACCTAGCCCAGCGCGATCCGCTGTCGCTGCTGTTCCAGCCGGGCGCATGGCGACTCGAACGACGGCTGGAGACCCGTAAGGTTCACGAGCTCTACGCCACCCTCATCGCGCTGGCCATCACTGCCGTGATCATCGGCCTGCTGGTGGCCATCGCGGGTGTGTCCCCGCTGGATGCATTCTCCTCGCTGTACGACGGCGCCTTCGGCGACCGGGAGTCGGCCTTGGAGACGCTTGTGCAGGCGACACCCCTCATCCTCACCGGCCTGGCCGCGGCCATCGCCTTCCGGGCCGGGATCTGGAACATCGGCGGCCAGGGCCAGTTCATCGCGGGCGCCATCGGCACCTGGTGGGTCTACGCCACGATGCCCGGCCTCCCCGCGCCGCTGCTGTTCGTGGCCATGTTCGCAGGGGCCGCGGTCTTCGGAGCGGTGTGGGCGTCGGTGGCCAGCGTCCTGCTGGTCCGCTACGGAACCAACGAGATCCTCACCACGGTGATGCTGAACTTCGTCATCGACTACATGCTGTCATGGCTGCTCTCGGGGCCCTGGCAGGCGAACGACACGCCCTACTCCCAGACCGAGCGGATGGTCGAGAGCACATTCCTGCCCCGGTTCTTCGATGGCAGCCGGCTGCATCTGGGCTTCGCCCTCGCGCTGGCGATGGCGGCCGTGGTCCATTTCCTGGTGCGCCGCACCACTTTGGGATTCGAACTACGGGCCATTGGCGTGAACAAGCAGGCGGCCTCGTACAAGGGCATCAGCGTCGGGGCGGCGACCATCGCGGTGATGGCCGTCTCGGGGGCACTGGCAGGACTGGCGGGCTCGGGTGAGCTGCTGGGCCTTCATCACCGGATCAACTTCGAGTTCGGCGAGCAGATGATCGGCTTCACAGGGATCATCATCGCCCTAGTGGCCCGGCTGCATCCCGCGGGCGTGATCGTGGTGGCCATCGCCTTCGCGGGGCTGCTCAACGGCTCGACCCAGATGCAGGTCGGCACCGGCATCCCGGCCGCGCTGGTGACGGTCATCGAGGGGGTGGCGCTGGTTCTCGTGCTGCTGGCCGCGGTCGCCTGCCGCTACCGGCTGCGCAGGGCGGCCGTTCACGCCGAGGGTTCCGGCGAGGGCCCGGGGTAGCGGCCATGGAGGACTTCTTCACCTATTCGGTGATCCTGGGGATCTTCGTGGCCACCGTGAAGATCGCCACGCCGCTCCTGATCGCGGCTACCGGCGAATTGGTCGCGGAGAGCAGCGGGATCCTGAACCTGAGCCTCGAGGGGACGATGACGATCGGCGCCTTCACGGGGTTCCTGGTCGCCAACGAGACCGGCAGCCTCTGGCTGGGGCTGGTGGGAGCAGCCGCCGGCGGGGCCGCGCTGGGGCTGCTGATGGCGCTGATGACAGCCACGGTCAAGGTCAACCAGGTGGTGGCCGGTCTGGCACTCAACATCCTGGGGCTCGGGGGCGCCTTCTTCTGGTACCGCTCCGTCTACGACGAGAGCGGCGCCGTCGCCCTCCCCACCGTGGACCGGTTCGAGACCGCCACCGTGCCATTGCTCGCGGACATCCCCGCGGTGGGGGAGATCCTCTTCGATCAGCACTGGCTCACCTACTTCGCGGTGCTGATGGTGCCCGCGACCTTCATCTTCCTGTACCGCACGAAGTACGGCCTCGAGTTGCGCAGCATCGGCCACAACCCCGAGGCGTGCGACATGCGCGGCGTCGGGATCGTCTCCCGCCAGTACACCGCGGTGATCTACGGGGGCGCCATGGCCGGGCTGGGCGGCTCGTTCCTGTCGTTGGCCTCGGCTGGCCAGTTCTTCCCCGACATCGTCGCGGGGCGGGGCTGGATCGCGCTGGCCATCGTGATCTTCGGAAACTGGCGGGCATCGTGGATCCTGGCCGGCTCGCTGCTGTTCGGGTTCTTGGAGGCGACCCAACTGTCGCTTCAGGCCAGCGACATCGACTTGCCGTACCAGCTCCTGCTGGCCCTGCCGTTCGTGCTGACCATCGCCGCGCTGGTATTCAACCGCAGCCGGTCCAGAGTTCCGCTGGCGCTCACGATCCCGTACCACCGCGGCGTGCGGTAAGAACAGCAAGCGAGATTCAACGCTGAGAGCGGCCCGCGAGGAGACGTGGTGAGCCTGGACATCGATCCCCACATCCGCCACAGCACCCGTCACGTCGGGCGCTCGGTGCCGCGCCGGGAGGACCGCGGCCCCCTCACCGGCCGGGAGCGGTATGTGGCCGACATCAAGATCGCCGGAATGCTCGAGGTCGCCTTCGTGCGCAGCAACGAGGCCCACGCCCGGATCACCTCGATCGACACGTCGGAGGCCCTGGCCCTCGACGGCGTGGTGGCGGTGTTCACCGCCGCCGACCTCACCGACGTCAACACTTTCCCCGACTACATCGGATACATCGGCCCGGTCAGGCAGCGTCCCCTCGCCGACGACAGGGTCCGCTACGTCGGCGCGCCCTACGCGGCGGTGGTCGCGGTGGACCGATATGTCGCAGAGGATGCGGCCGGTCTCGTTGCGGTCGGCACCGTCTACGAGCCGCTGCCCACGGTGGCCGACCTCGACCAGGCCATAGCGGACGGCGCGCCCAAGCTGTACGACCACTGGGACGGCAACCTCTCGTTCGATGTAGCCCCGCACAAGCCGGAAGTCGACCGCGCGTTCGAGGAAGCCGACCGCAGCTTCACCGAGACCTACGTCAGCCAGCGCCAGACGGGGCTGCCGATGGAGACCAGGGGAGTGGTGGCCGACACAGTCGACGGGACGCTCACCGTGTGGTCCTCGACACAGAGTCCCCACATGGTGCGCACCACCATCGCCCTGATGCTGGGCATGCCCGAGCCGCAGGTTCGGGTGATCCATCCGACGATCGGCGGCGGCTTCGGCACCAAGACGCACATCTATCCCGAGGACATCGTCGTGCCCTGGATCGCCCGCATGCTCGGGCGGCCGGCTCGCTGGATCGAGGACCGCATGGAGAACCTCGTGGCGTCGGCGCACGCCCGCGAGCAGCGCCACGACGTCGAGGTGGCCTACGACGACGACGGCACGGTACGGGGGGTGCGCTGCGCCTCCATGCTCGACATGGGCTCGGGCGAGATCTTCATGCCTGGGACCGCGCCGGTTTTCGTGACCAACGCTTGCATCACCGGCGGCTACGACTTCCCGAACATGCAGACCCGCACCATCGGCGCAGTGACCAACAAGACGCCGGCCGGCGCCTACCGCGGCTTCGGGATTCCCGAGGGCGCGTTCGTCATGGAGCGGATAATCGACCGGGTGGCCCGCCTGACCGGGACCGACCGAGCGGAGCTGCGACGGCGCATGCTGCTGCGGCCCGGGCAGACGCCCTATGTGATGCACGGCGGCGGTCGCCTCGACTCCGGCTCCCACACCGAGTCCTTCAAGCGGGCCCTGGAGATGGCCGCGCCGGTCCGCGAGCGCGCTCTCGCCCGCCACGCCGGCGACCCGGACGTGCGCGTCGGCGTCGGCTACGCCAACTACGTGGAACCGACCTCTCCGAGCTACCACCTCACCACCGGTCACTGGGGCGGCGGCGACGCGGCCACGGTGCGGGTCGACCCCGACGGCTCGGTGCGGGTCGCCGCCGGGGTTAGCGCCTTCGGGCAGGGCGCCGAGACCGTCGCGGCGCAACTCGCGGCCGACGCGCTGGGAGTCTCCCCGCAGGATGTCACCGTCGTGCTGGGCGACACCGAGCGGGCGCCCTACGGATTGGGCTCATGGGGCAGCCGCGGCGCCATGATGCTCGCCGGATCGGTGCTGCTGGCCTCGGAGCGGCTGATGGACAAGGCCCGTGCCATCGCCGCGCACATGCTGGAGGCGGCCGAGGCCGACGTCGTGCTCACCGACGGCGCGTTCCATGTGGCCGGCAGCGACCAGCCCTCGGTGAGCTGGGCCCAGGTGGGCACCGCGGCGTGGGTCCGCAACGTGGACCTTCCCGACGGCATGGAGGCTGGCCTGGAGACCTCGGGGTACTACCACCCCGAGAACCTGCAGCATCAGCTCGATGACACCGGCAAGATCAACGCGGCGGCCAGCTGGTCCAACGGCGCGCACATCGGGATCGTCAGCGTGCGGATCAGCACCGGAGAGGTGAGGATCGAGGACTACATCGTGGTCCACGACTGCGGGACCGTCATCAACCCCGCCATTGTGGAGGGACAGATACACGGGGGCGTCGCCCAGGGGATCGCGGGCGCGATGTACGAGCACTTCCGGTACGACCCCGACACCGCCAACCCGCTCTTCGCGTCGTTCATGGACTACCTGGTCCCCACGTGCGCGGAGGTGCCCCACATGAAGGTCGACCACTTCGAGTCGCCCGCTCCAGAACAAGCCTTGGGGGTCAAGGGCTGTGGCGAGGGAGGCACGGTCGGACCGCCCGCGGTCGTGGCCGGAGCCGTCTCCGACGCCCTCTCCGAATGGGACGTCGACCTGACCGAGTGCCCCGTGACTCCCATCGCCGTGCGAGCCGCCATCCGGGCAGCCGAGGCGGCCCGAGCCGGGGATGGAGAGGGCTCGTGAAGCCCGCTCCGTTCGAGTACTGCCGGCCCTCGACCGTGGCCGAGGCCGTCGAGGCTCTCGATGCCGCCGAGTCGGGGCGGGTGCTGGCCGGCGGCCAGAGCCTCATCCCGGCCATGAACTTCCGCCTCACCGACGTGTCCGTGCTGGTCGACATCGGGTGCATCGAGGGTCTCGGCACCGTGACCTGCGACCCCGGCGGCGTGACCGTGGGTGCGGCCGCCACCCAGACCCGAGTGCTGGACGACGACGGCGCCGCCAGTGTCGTTCCCGGCTTGCGCGCCGCGTTGCGCCATGTCGGGCATCTGCAGATCCGCAACCGGGGCACCGTCTGCGGCAGCCTGGCCCACGCCGATCCCGCCGCGGAGCTCCCCGCCCTAGCGGTCGCCGCGGACGCCGTGATCAGCGTCGCCAGCCCCGCCGGCGAACGCCAGATCAAGGCCGGAGACTTCTTCGTCGGACCGTTCTGGACAGCTCTCGAGGACACGGAAATGGTCACCGACGTTCGCTTTCCAGCACCTCCGGCCGGCTCGGTGACCATCGTGGACGAGGTCTCCCGGCGAGCCGGCGACTTCGCGGTGGCCGGTCTGGTCGCGGTAGTGGAAGCCGACGATGGTGCGCTGCGTTCGGCCCGCCTCGTCGGCTTCGGACTGGGGGGCGTGCCTACCCGGCTGCTCGCAGCCGAGGCCGCCCTCGCGGGCTGGGCCCCGGACCACTCGTCCGGCACGCTCGCTGAGGCGGTGATGGCCGACACCGCCGACGCCTTCGACGACATCCACGCCACCGCCTGGTACCGCCGCGAGGCCGTGGCAGCTCTGGTCGCGAGAGCAGCACGAAACGCATTGGCCGAGGAGGCTCCATGACCATCATCGAGCCGGTGTCCGAGGTCGATGTCGAGGTCAAGATCAACGGGCAATCCCACCGTCACCGGGTGCCGGCCCGGCTGCTGCTGTCGGACTACATCCGCGATGTCGTCGGCCTCACCGGCACCCACGTCGGCTGCGAGCACGGCTACTGCGGGGCCTGCACCGTCATGGTCGACGGCGACGCTATGCGGTCGTGCCTGATGCTGGCCGTCCAGGCCGACGGCGCCGAGGTCCGCACCGTCGAGAGTCTCGCTGATGCAGGCTCAGACTCCCTGTCGCCGATGCAGCAGGCCTTCCACGACAACCACGCCCTGCAGTGCGGCTTCTGCACCGCCGGGTTCCTGATGACTCTGGAGAGCGTCGATCCCGACGAATGGCGGGAGCCCGAGCGCACGATCGAGCTCCTCTCAGGCAACCTCTGCCGGTGCACCGGATACCAGAACATCGTGACCGCAGTACAAGAGGCGTGGGGCGCGTATCATGGAGGCGGAGGATCCGACGATGGCTGACGCGACCGTTGAAGTGAACCACAATGTCTGCATAGTCTCGGGCATGTGCGCCTCGCTGGCGCCTGAGATCTTCGACATCGACGACGACGGCCTCAAGCTCGAAGTCCTGCAGCCGACGCTGCCGGCCGAGTTGGTGGCCAAGGCCCGCAGCGCCGAGGAGTGCTGCCCGGTGGAAGCCATCAAGGTGACGACGCCATGACCATGACCCAAGACCCTGCACTGGCCGGAGGATTCGAGGCACAGGGGAACAGCCAGCTCGACATGGCCGGCGAGGAGCGGCTCTACCAGCAGCTCAAGCGCTTCTGGCAGCCCGTGGCCTTCTCCGATGACCTGACCGACTCGCCGCACCAGGTCACGCTGTTCGACACCCGTCTGGCCGTGGCCCGTCTCGACGGCCGGGCCCAGGTGTTCAGCGACATCTGCCGGCACCGCGGCTCGGCCCTGTCGCTGGGCCGGATCGACGGCTGCCGGCTCCGCTGCGCCTACCACGGCTGGGCCTACGACTCTGAGGGCACGGTCGTCGACATCCCGGCCCGGCCCGAGCTCAACGGCAAGCTGGTTGCCCAGCTGCCGACCTACCCGACGATCGAGGCGGGCGGTCTGGTCTGGACGTGCATGTCGAGCGAGACGCCGCTGTTCCCGCCGTCGGAGTGCCCCGAGCTGGACGATGCCTCCTACCGGTTCCTGCGCATCCCGCCGTATGAGTGGGACTGCTCGGTGGCCCGGCGCCTCGAGAACTACTTCGACTTCTCCCACTTCGCCCACGTGCACCACGGGATCCTCGGCGACCGCGACGAGCCCGAGATCGCCGACTACGACGTGGTGCGGAACGGCGCGGAGCTGAGGATCACCGCGGGACCGTTCATCGAGTACACCGACAACGTCAAGAACTCGGCGGTTGACCACGGCAGCCTGACCTACGAGGCCTGGAAGCGCTACCGGGTGTACATGCCCAACGCCATGAAGCTCAACAGCTCGGCCGGAGAGACCGAGGACTTCGTGCTGTACGTGGCGGTCGCGCCGGTCAACCGGAGACGGACCAGGTGCTTCACCTTCGTCGGCCGCAACTACGCCTTCGACCGGGACCAGGAGTTCCACGACATGCAGTACGTGATCCTGGGCCAGGACCAGCCCATCGTAGAGTCGCAACGGCCCGAGGAACTGCCGGTCGATCTCACTGCCGAAATGCACGTCAAGGGCGCCGACGCGGGCACCGTCGAGTACCGGCGCTGGCTGATAAGCATCGCCGGCGGCGAGATCGCCCTGGCCCCCACGGACTGAGCCCGGCCCGACCTCGCGGCTCGGGCCGGCGGGCGGTACCGTTGGGATCCGTGACCAAGACCGAGCCACGCGCCGACCCGGTGTCTCGCAACAGCTCCGCGCCCGGCCCCCATGACGACGACCGGCTGCCGGTCAAGATGCTCAACGACCGGATCCTGGTGGCGTTGGGCGAGGCCGAGGGGGAGCGCCGCTCCACTGGGGGCATCCTGATCCCGGCCACCGCCGAGGTGGGCAAGCGTCTCTCCTGGGCCGAGGTGGTGGCGGTCGGACCCAACGTGCGCAACATGGAGAAGGGCGACCGGGTGCTGTTCAACCCCGAGGACCGCTACGAGGTGGACGTCCGGGGCCGCGACTACCTCATCCTTCGCGAGCGCGACGTCCACGCGGTGGCCGCCGAGCGCCTCGACAAGGGCAGCACCGGCCTCTACCTGTAGCCAACCGGGCCGAAAGCCGCACAGGTCAACAGACCTCGATCTGCAGACCTCGCAGTGGGGCACGCCCGATGCGGGCGTCCGCCGTCAACAGGGCGCAGCCCAGCTCCTCCGCCAGCGCCGCGTACTGGGCGTCGTAGAAGGTGAGCCGATCGCGGTTGGCCCAGGCCCAGTCGCACAGTCCCCGATGGTGCGGATACCGGGCATCGACGAGGTCGCCAGCGACGCCCCGACACTCATCAGCGTCATCGGAGCTGAGCTCGCCTCGCAACACCAGCCGTCGCAATGTCGATCCCACCTCCACATCAACCAGATGAGGGGCGTGCACGGTCACCGCTCGAAGCCGGGCCAGCGCATCTTGTCCGCGACCGGTTCGGTCGGTGACAGCGAGCACCACCGCCGAGGCATCGGCGACCAGCTCGGATGTCCTCATCGACGGTCGGCCTCCAAGTCGGTGAGCATCTGTTCGACGTCGAGCTCGATGCCCGCTCTGGCCTTGAGTCTCTCGATCCTCTGTACCAGCTCCTCCTTGTCGGCGCGATCCACTAGGCGGTGGACCTCGGCCAGCATGAACTGCTGGATCGACTGATTCCGGGCCCGTGCCCGGCGGCGGATCTCCGCGTACACCGGCTCGGGAATGTTGCGAATCTGGATCGTCGGCATGGCCTCCATTGTAGATCGCCTCCTTCACGGACTGGCTGTAGATGCCAATATAATAGCGCAACTAGAATATCATGAAACAACATTCGCCTCGTGTGCGACCAGGTGTGTGCGGGCGCCGCTCCGCGACATCCCGGTGCTCTCAGCAAGCACATGGCTCCGCCATCAACGGCGGCGCCTCCTGCCAGTAGGCCGAGCCGAGACCACGATCACCAGCCGCCAGCCTCGCTCCTTCCAAGGGTGTTCACGCACGCCTAATCGCTCTGCCTCTTAGGCTGGCAGGTATGACTGGAGTGCCGATCATGGCCAGCGACAAATCCCTCGCGGCTATCAAGTACGACGCCGACGGGCTGGTGCCCGCCATCGTGCAGGACGCTTCCACGAGGGCGGTGCTGACGATGGCGTGGATGAGCGCCGAGACTCTGGCTTTGACCCTGGCCGAGGGCCGGACCGTGTTCTGGAGCCGCTCCCGCCAGGAGGTGTGGCGCAAGGGCGAGACCTCCGGCGAGAGGCAGTGGGTGCGAGAGGCGTACTACGACTGCGACGGCGACACCCTGCTGTTCGAGGTCGACCAGGACGGCGGCGGCGCCTGCCACACCGGCAACTACTCGTGCTTTTTCCGGTCCTTCGACGGCTCTGCTGCAGCTGACAACGGCTGACGGCCCAGGCGCGCCATGCATCAGCCCACCCAAGAAGCGTTCCGGGAGCTGGCCCGCGCCTACCGGGTGGTTCCGGTATGGCGGGAGGTTCTGGCCGACCTGACCACGCCGGTGGCCGCCTTCGCCCGGGTGGTCGGGTCCGGCGACGGCTTCCTGCTGGAGTCGGTGGAGCACGGCGAGCGCTGGAGCCGGTGGTCGTTCATGGGCCGCAACCCCATCGCCACGCTGGTGGTCCGGGGCCGCCAGGTGGATGTGACCGGCAGCCTCGGCGTGGATATTCCGAGGAACGAGGGCATCCTCGCCGCGCTGGAGGTGCTGCTGGACCACTACCGGGCCCCCTCGATCGAGGGACTCCCGCCGCTGCACGGCGGCCTGGTTGGATACCTCGGCTACGACGTCGTGCGCGAGGTGGAGCACCTGCCCGATGTGCCCCCTGACGACTCCGGCCACCCCGACGCGGTGATGTCGCTGATCGGCGAGCTGGCCGTGTACGACCACTGGCGCCAGCGGGCCACCCTGATCTCCAACGTGCTGGTTCCCGCCGGCGCCGACGACCGGCTCATCGACCGGCTCTACTACGAGGCCGTGCTGCGGGTGGAGGCGATCGCGGCCGACGGCGCCAAGCCTCTGGACGAGCCCCTGGTGGCGCCGCCCGACGTCTCGGGCGCCGGAGCATCGGAACCGGTGGCCACCACCTCCACCATGGGGCTCGAGCACTACTCCCTGGCGGTGGAGACCGCCCGCGAGTACATCTTCGCCGGCGACGCTTTCCAGGTGGTCCTGTCCCAGCGCTTCGACTTCGATCTGGGCGCCGACGCCTTCGACGCCTACCGGGTGCTGCGCCAGGTGAACCCCAGCCCCTACATGTACTTCCTTCGCCACCACGGCCTTGAGGTGGTGGGCGGATCGCCCGAGCCCATGGTGCAGCTCCTCGACGGCAAGGTGATCAGCCGCCCCATCGCAGGCACCAGGCGGCGGGGCCGCACCGACGCCGAGGACCGCCGCCTGGGCGCCGAGCTGGCCGAGCACCCCAAGGAGGTGGCCGAGCACGTCATGCTCGTAGACCTGGCCCGCAACGACGTGGGACGGGTGGTGGAGTTCGGAACCCTCAACCTAGATGAGATGATGACCCTTGAGCGCTACAGCCACGTGATGCACCTGACCTCACAGGTGTCGGGGCGGCTGGCACAGGGGGCCACGCCCATCGACGTGCTGCGGGCCACCCTGCCGGCGGGCACGGTGTCGGGCGCGCCGAAGGTGCGGGCCATGGAGATCATCGACGAGCTGGAGCCGGTCAAGCGCGGACCGTACGCCGGCGTGGTCGGCTACATCGACTTCTCGGGCAACATCGACACCGCCATCACCATCCGCACCATGCTCGTGCGCGACGGCCGGGCGTCGGTCCAGGCCGGCGCAGGCATCGTGGCCGACTCGGTGGCCGCGGAGGAGCACGCCGAGTGCGAGAACAAGGCCAAGGCCCTGCTGGCCGCGGTCGGTGCGGCCCGGCGCATGACCGAGGCCCGCAACAAGGCCCGCAACAAGGCGCGCCTTCAGTGACGGCGGTCGCAGCGCTGGCGTCGAGGGACGCTGTGCTGGTCACCGGGACCGACGCAGCGCCCTACCTGCAGGGCCAGATCTCGCAGGATGTCGAAGCGGTGGCCCCAGGGACTTCCGCGTGGTCGCTGGTGCTTGCGCCGCAGGGCAAGGTGGACGCCTGGTTCCGGCTCACCCGCCGCGACGACGGCAGCTTCGTGCTCGACGTCGACGCCGGGTTCGGCGAAGTGCTGACTTCCCGCCTGGAGCGCTTCCGCCTGCGGGTGGACGTGTCGTTCGAGAGCCTCAAGGGCTGGCGGATGTTGTCGGCGCGCGGCGATGCCGCCAAAGATCCCCGGCTGGACGCCGTGCATGCCGAGGTGCGGGCGGCCGTCACCTGGCCGGGCTTCTCAGGCATCGACCTGCTCGGACCGGACGTGAGATCGCCGGTGGGCCTGACCCTCGCCGGCGCAGATGACTGGGAGGTGGCCCGCATCAGGGCCGGCTGGCCGGCCATGGGCTGCGAACTGACCGAGCGCACCATCCCAGCCGAGGTCGGGGGCCTGTTGGAGTCGTCGGTGAGTTTCACCAAGGGCTGCTACACGGGCCAGGAGCTGGTGGCCCGCATCGACAGCCGGGGCGGCAACGTGCCCCGTCCGCTGCGGCTGCTGGAGATTCTCGGCCGTGACGGCGAGGTGTCGCCCGGCGCGGCGATAACCGTCGACGGCAAGGCGGTCGGGGAGGTCACGTCGGCCGCGGCGGACGCAGCCTCGGGCGTGACCGTGGCGCTGGGATCCGTTCATCGGCGGGTGGAGCCTCCCGCCCCGGCGACCGTCGCCGGCATGCCGGCCACCGTGCTGGCCACACCGGCGAGCGCTCCCGAGCGCTAGGGGCCAGGCCCACGAGGCCTCTTAGAGGCCGAGCGGATAGGCCGCGATTCACGTACGAATCAGCGGGGCGTTGAGCGAGGCCCCCGGGCCGAGCGGCCCGTGAGCGCAGCGAGCAAGAGCGGGAAGCACGCCCGAGCGGCCCGTGAGCGCAGCGAGCAAGAGCGGGAAGCACGCCCGAGCGGCCCGTGAGCGCAGCGAGCAAGAGCGGGAAGCACGCCCGAGCGGCCCGTGAGCGCAGCGAGCAAGAGCGGGAAGCACGCCCGAGCGGCCCGTGAGCGCAGCGAGCAAGAGCGGGAAGCACGCCCGAGCGGCCCGTGAGCGCAGCGAGCAAGAGCGGGAAGCACGCCCGAGCGGCCCGTGAGCGCAGCGAGCAAGAGCGGGAACCACAACGCTGCGGCGCGAGGCGGCGGCACCTATCCGCGTGGCCTCTCAGTGCGTCCTGAACCGAAATCAGAAGAGAAACCCGTCGTATAGCTGCAAAACCCGTGCAGATTTTCGGGGCAACGCGGCGCGGGCCTACCATGGCGGGGTGGATCCGTATGCGGTGCTGGGTGTGGCCCGCGACGCTCCCGTCGAAGACATCCGCCGGGCCTATGTGGCCCTGGCTCGCCGCACCCATCCCGACGTGCGGGGCGACGACCCCGCAGCGGATGAGCAGATGCGCCGCATCAACCTGGCCTGGGAGATGCTGTCCGACGCGAACTCACGGGCCGCCCTCGACCGTCGCCTGAGTCCCCAGCCGCAGCCGCAGCCGCGGGCCGAGCCGCCCCGCGCCCCCCGCCGCAGCGACGACAGCTTCGTCGACGACGTCGACTTCGGCCACGACGACTTCGACGCCGACGACCGGCCCATCACCGGGGGTGACCTTCCGAGCTGGATGCGCCTGGGCGCGCCGGCCGCTTTCGTGATCGGCATCTTCGCGGTGATCCTCGGGGTGCTGGCCGGCGGGTTCGTGCTCGTGCGGCTCGGGCTGCTCTCGCTGGGCCTGTCGGTGCTGCTATTCATGCTGTCACCGTTCGTGGTGCTGATCCGCAGCCGGGGCGGCCCACTGCGCTAGGCGCAACGACAGCAATCAGGCCGCGGCAGGCCCGCAGCCACTAGCGTCGAAGCGTGTTCGTGAAGATCTGCGGTACTACCAGCGAGGACGACGCGCTGCTGGCGGTGGCCATGGGGGCCGACGCGGTGGGGTTCATTTTCGCGCCCTCGCCCCGCCAGGTGTCGATGGACAGGGTGCGGGACATCGTCCGCCGCCTGCCCAGCGACGTGCTCAGCGTGGGTGTGTTCCGCAACGAGCTGGCGTCGCGGGTCGTGAAGATCACCTCCGACGCCCGCCTGGGAGCGGCCCAGCTGTCCGGCCACGAGTCGCCCGAGGACACCGCTTGGGTGGCCGAGAGGGTGCCCGTGACCGTAAAGGCCTTCCCCGCCGGCCATGAGGGCCTCCAGCACCTGGGCGACTACGGCGCCGACGTGGTGATGATCGACAACGAGCGGCCCGGCTCCGGCGAGGTGTTCGACTGGTCGCTGGCGGAGGGCGCCCCGCTGGCGGGGCACCGGCTGCTCCTGGCGGGCGGCCTCGATGCCGACAACGTGGCCGGAGCCATCCGCCGGGTGCAGCCGTGGGGAGTGGATGTGGCCACCGGCGTGGAGAGCCGCCCGGGCCGCAAGGACCCGGCCCGGCTGCGAGCCTTCATCGAGGCGGCCAAGTCGACCCGGACCCAGCGCGCCGACGGCGACCCGAACGCAGGCAGCGAACCTCGACGAGCCGCCACTTCCGGACCGTACGACTGGGAACAGGACCGGTGACCGCCCCCGCGGGCGGGTTCATGGGCGAGCCCAGCGCCGATGGTCGCTTCGGCGACTTCGGCGGCATGTTCGTGCCCGAGGCGCTCGTTCCGGCCTGCCAGGAGCTCGACCGGGCCTTCCGCGCCGCCTGGGGCGATGCCGCCTTCCGGGGCGAGCTCGACCGGCTGCTGCGCGACTACGCCGGCCGGCCCTCGCCGCTCACCGAGTGCCCCAACCTCTCCGAGGAACTCGGGTTGCGCCTCCTGTTGAAGCGCGAGGACCTCAACCACACCGGCAGCCACAAGATCAACAACGTGCTCGGCCAGACCCTGCTGGCCCAGCGCATGGGCAAGACCAGCCTGGTGGCCGAGACCGGCGCGGGCCAGCACGGGGTGGCCACCGCCACCGCGGCCGCGCTGTTCGGCATGGACTGCGTGGTGTACATGGGCACCGTCGACATCGCCCGCCAGGAGCTGAACGTGTTCCGCATGCGCCTGCTGGGCACCGAGGTGCGGGCAGCCGAGACCGGGTCGCGCACCCTCAAGGACGCCGTCAACGAGGCCATGCGCCACTGGGTGGCGGTTGCCGACACCACCCACTACTGCCTGGGCTCGGTGATGGGCCCGCACCCGTACCCGTGGATGGTGCGGGAGTTCCAGCGGGTCGTCGGGGAGGAGGCCCGTCGCCAGTGCGCCGAGATCCTCGACGGCGGCGTGCCCGACGTGGTCACCGCCGCGGTGGGGGGAGGCTCCAACGCGGCCGGGATCTTCGCGGGGTTCGCCAATACATCTGCCCGCCTGGTGGGGGTGGAGCCGGCCGGGGGCGCGGCCATCGGCCGGGCCGTGCCGGGCATCGTCCATGGCTCGCGGTCGTACCTGATGCAGGACGAGTGGGGCCAGGTGCTGGAGGCCGAGTCGATCTCGGCCGGCCTCGACTATCCCGGCGTCGGGCCGGAGCATTCCCATCTGGCCGCAACCGGGCGGGCCACCTACGAGCAGGTCACCGACGCTGAGGTGATCGAGGCATTCAGCCTGCTGTCTCGCACCGAGGGCATCATCCCGGCGTTGGAGTGTGCCCACGCCCTGGCCTGGGTTTCGCGGGCCCGCTCCGAGCTGGCCGGTCTAACCGTGTTGTTGAACCTCAGCGGCCGGGGCGACAAGGATGTCGATCAGATGATGGACCTCGTCGGGTGACCGGCGCCGGGCCCGAGGCGGCGGAGGCAAGCACCGGCGGCTGGGGTGCGCTGGAAAGCGCCCTGCGCGGCCGCCGAGACTCGGGAGGCAAGTGCCTGGTGCCCTATCTCACCGGCGGCCTCGGCGACGACTGGCTCGAGACCATCTGCGCGGTGGCCGGGGCCGGAGCCGACGCCATCGAGATCGGGGTGCCGTTCTCTGACCCGGTGATGGACGGAACTGTCATCCAGCGGGCCAACGACCGGGCCCTGGCCGAAGGCGCCACACCGCAGTCCATCCTGGCCGCGGTGCGGGGCGCCGCAGCCGACATCGGCGTGCCCACCGCAGTGATGACCTACGTGAACATCGCCCACCACATGGGATACGAGCGATTCGCCTCGTCGCTGGCCACCGCCGGGATCAGCGGGTGCATCCTGCCCGACCTGCCCCTGGAGGAAGTGGGGGAGTGGGCGCAGTGCGCGGACGCGGCCGGGGTGGAGACGGTGCTGCTGGCCGCGCCCACTGCGCCCGACGAGCGGCTGCCCCGCATCTGCGCCCGATCCCGGGGCTTCGTGTACGGGGTGGGTCTGATGGGCATCACCGGAGTGCGCGCGGAGCTGGCCGCCAGCGCAACCCGCACCGCGGCCCGACTCAAGGCGGTCACCGACCGGCCTGTGCTGGTGGGAGTGGGCGTGAGCACGCCGGCCCAGGCCGCCGAAGTGTGCGAGGTAGCCGACGGGGCGGTCGTCGGATCGGCCATCGTAGCCCGCATGCTGGAGCGCGCCGGACCAGAAGGCGTGGCCGCGCTGGTGGCCGAATTCCGCTCAGCCCTCGACACGGCCCACAGCTAGCCGCCCCGACCGTAGGGTCTGGCCATGGGTCGGCGAGGGCGGACGATGGACCACGACCTGATCGTGGTGGGCGGGGGCGCGGCCGGGCTGGGCGCGGTGCGGGCCGCGCTCTGGGCCGGCGCGGATGTGGCCATGGTCACCGACTCGGCGCCGGGCGGCGAATGCACCTTCACCGGCTGCGTGCCGTCCAAGACACTGCTGGCCGCAGCCCGCGACGGGCTGGACTTCGTCGAGGCCATGGCTCGGGTGCGAGCCACCGTCGAGCACATCGCGGCCACCGAGTCGGCCGAGGTGCTGCGGGCCGAGGGAGCCACCGTCATCGAAGGCCGGGCGCGCCTGGTCACCCACGACACGGTGGCGGTGGGGGACAGGCGTATAACCGCACCCCGGATCGTGCTGGCCACCGGCTCAAGGCCCTCGCTGCCCGACACTCCGGGACTGGCCGAGGCCCAGCCGCTCACCAACGAAACGGTGTTCGACCTGACCGAGGCCCCCAAGTCCCTAGGAATCATCGGCGGCGGCGCCACCGGCTGCGAGCTGGCCCAGGCCCTCGCCGCCTTCGGCACCGAGGTCACCCTGTTTGAACAGCGATCCCAGCTGCTGCCGTCGGAGGAGCCCGAAGCCGCGGCGACGGTAAGGGCAGCCCTACAGGACTGCGGCGTGCGGGTGCTGCGCTGCGTCAGGGTGGCGGCAGTGGAGTCTCTAGGTCCGGCGGGCGCCGGGGGCGCCGGCCCCTACAGAGTCCTTCGCAGGCACCGTCGCTCCGGAGGCTTGACCAATCCCGTGGTGGTTGAGCGGCTGCTGGTGGCTGCCGGGCGAACACCCGTAACCCAGGATCTGGGGCTCGAGGAGATGGGATTCAAGCGCGGCCCGCACGGAATCGTCATCACCGACTCCCGCCTCGCCACCTCCATCAAGGGCGTGTACGCCGCGGGCGACGTGACCGCCTGGCCGCCGCCACCACCAGCCGGAGGCCGCCGGTTCAAGGACCACCTAGTCGAGAGGGGAGTGATAGACGCCGCCGGACGGCTCAGGGCGCGTCCCGACAGTGAGCGGGTGCAGGCCGCGCTCGCGGACCTCGGCATCCGCACCGGCACGCTGGTACTCCCTGATGTCCGCTTCGGCCTGCGCTGGCGCCTTGCCGACAAGCGGCGTCGCTTCGAGCAGCGCGACCGGTGGCACTTCCACTTTCGGCGCCTGCGACACCGCAGCCGGGACCGCCAGGGGGCTGCGTTCACCACATTGCCGTCCCGAATGCTCCGCAGGGAGGAGCGCCGGGCACGGGTGAGACTGTCCCCCGGACGGGGCAGGCCGCGCCGTGCCGATCTCCGACGCCTGCTAGCGGGCGGGCCGAGGGCGATGCTGTCGCACTCCGCCGATGAGATGGGCCGGATCGCGGCCGGGAACGCGCTCGGCAAGGGCCTCCGGGGCCGGTTCGGGGCCGGGATGGTGCCGAGAGTGGTCTTCACCGACCCCGAGGTGGCATCGGTTGGAGTGATCCCCTGGCACGCTCCGCCGGGCAGCCGGGTGGCCTACCTGCCGCTGGCTGAGGTGGACCGGGCCATCACCGACGGGCGCACCGACGGCTTCATCGCCGTCGTGGCCGGGCCCCGCCGCCTGCTGCGCAACGCGGGCGGGGGCCGCATCCTGGGTGCCACCATCGTCGCGCCCCGCGCCGGCGAGATGATTCAGGAGATCGTGCTGGCCATGCGCACCAAGGCATTCGCCGGCCGCCTGGCCCAGGCCTCGCACGCCTACCCGACCTGGTCCGGCGGCGTCCAGAAGGCCGCGGCCCAGTTCTTCGGAGAGATCGAGGGCCGCCAAGCCCGTCGCGCCTAGCCGGCGGTGAGGCCCCCGTCGGCGCTGAGGATGGCGCCGTGGATGCCGGGGCAGTCGGCGGAGGCCACGAAGGCGAACAGCGCGGCGATGTGCTCGGGCTGGCTCATCGGCTTGAAGGCGATGGTGCGGCGGACCAGGTGCCGGTCGCCGTCTGCGACCTGCTTGTAGTTCCGGATCATTGGGGTGTCCACGCCGCCGGGGGCGATGGCGTTGACCCGCACCGGCGTCTTGGCCAGCTCCATGGCCAGAGCCTTGGTCATCACCGCCACCGCGCCCTTGGTGGCGCAGTAGGGGACCGTGTAGGCCATCCCCTGAAGCCCGGCATTGGAGGCGATGTTCACGATGTTGCCGCCCGACTCCAGGAGGTGGGGGAGCGCGGCCTGGGTCAAGAAGAACATGCCCTTCACGTTCACGTCGAACATGCGGTCCCAGCCCTCCTCGGTGACGTCGGCCACCCGGTCCTGCCACGAGAGCCCGGCGATGTTGCCGAGCACGTCGATGCGCCCGAGAGTGTCAACGCAGGAAGCCGCGGCTGCCCGGCAGTCGGAGACGGACCCCAGATCGCAGTGCTGCGTCTCGATCCGGCCCCCCGAGCCGGTGATCTGCGAAGCGGTCTCGGCCAGCCCGTTGTCGTTCACATCCACTGCGAACACCTCGGCCCCCTCGGCGGCGAGACGGATCGACACTGCCCGTCCCATGCCCGAGGCTGCGCCGGTGATCAGCGCCACCTTCCCGTCAAATCGCCCCATGGAATCCTGCCTCTGCCGATTGGCGCCCTGTCCAGCGGCGGAGACTACCGGCCGTCTCGTGGAGCGGTGCAGCGGAAGGTGACGCTCATGCGGGGCGGGGCGGCCGCGACCTTGGGCACCGAGTGCTCCCAGTGCTGCTGGCAGGCTCCGCCCATCGCGAGCAAGTCCCCCGACGCCAGGGTGAAGGACCGGCTGCGGCCCCCGCCGGCGGGCCGCAGCAGGAACCGGCGCGGCCCGCCCAGCGAAACGATGGCCACCACGGCGTCGGCGGGGTCAATCCCGATCCGGTCGCTGTGCCAGGCCACCGAGTCCTGGCCGCCCCGGTAGTAGTTGACCCACACTGAGTCGAACCGCACCCGGTAGCGGCCGCCGAGAGCCGCAGCCATCTCGTCGATCACGGCCGGCGCGCCCGCCGACCGGGGCCTGAGGTGGGCGCCCAGGCGGGGCTCCTCCACCATCTGCCCGTACATCGGGCGCTCGGCCCGGGTCCAGCGCAAGCCCGCCGCGAGCTGCTCGAGGAACTCGTCGCCGCCCAGCAGCCACCGCATCGCCATGTCGATCCAGCTCCGGCCGTCCAGCTCCAGACGCTCCACGGAGGCGGCCCCGTTCACAACCGGCTGCCCCTGGGCGAACAGGTCGCCCTGGCGGGGACCCACATCGGCCGCAGTGCCCGACCTGGAGATCCTCACGCCGTCACTCTAGCGAACAGATGTTCGTCCTACAAGAGGGCAAGCAACCAGCAGCCCAGAGCAGGCGGAGTAACGTTCGCGGCGGTGCTCTTCCCCACCTTCACCTTCGCGGCCTTCTTCGCGGTGGTGCTGCCGGTGAGCTGGGCCCTGCGGAGGCGACCGCTGCCTTGGAAGCTGTCCGTGCTGGGCGCCTCGTACTGGTTCTACGCCGCCTGGGACAGGCGCTTCGTGCTGCTGCTGGTGGCCATGACCCTGGTGAGCGCGGCCGCGGCCCGCATGAACCGGCGCTTCACTCGCCCCGCTGCCCGCCGGGCGACGGTGGCCGCGGGTGTGGTCTTCGACCTCGGGGTGCTGGCCTTCTTCAAGTACTACGGCTTCTTCACCCAGAGCCTGGAGAGCAGCTTCGGGATCTCCAGCCCAGCGCTGAGCATCGTGCTGCCCATCGGCATCTCCTTCTTCACCTTCCAGGCCATCAGCTATGTGGTGGACGTCCACCGGGGCGACACCTCGCCCGCGCCGCTGCTCGACTTCGCCGTCTACCTGTCGTTCTTCCCGCAGCTGGTGGCCGGGCCGATAGTGCGAGCCACCGAGTTCCTCCCCCAGATGCGGTTCCCGCCCAGGGGCCGGGGCACCGTAGCCACCAGCGGTGAGATGCAGCTGCAACTGTGGCCGGGCCGGAGCCAACCGGGGCTCCTGGGCGGCCGCGTCGAGCTCGGCCGGGCGGCCCAGCTGATCGCCCGGGGGATGTTCAAGAAGGTGGTGGTGGCCGACTTCTTGGCCGGCGCGATCGTCAATGAGGCGTTCGCCTCCCCGAGCAGCTACGGGGCCCTCGACGTGCTCTTCGGCGTGTACGGCTACGCGGTCCAGATCTACGCCGACTTCTCGGGCTACACCGACATGGCCATCGGAGTGGCCCTGCTGATGGGATTCCACTTCCCGCAGAACTTCGACCGGCCCTACGCGGCGGTGTCGATCCAGGATTTCTGGCGGCGCTGGCACATGACGCTGTCGCGCTGGCTGCGCGACTACCTGTACATCCCGCTGGGGGGCAACCGGCGGGGCCGGGTGCGCACCTACGTCAACCTGCTGGCAACCATGGGGCTGGGCGGGCTGTGGCACGGGGCGGCCGGGGTGTTCATCGTTTGGGGCCTGTACCACGGCGCAGGGCTGGCCGCGGAGCGGCTGGCCGGCCGGCTGTGGTCGACTAGGACCGCCTCCCGGCAGGCACAGGGTGACGACAGCCCGACATCCCGGCGGGCGCGGACCACGCCGGGCGCCGGATCCGCGCTCTGGGCCTGGCTGCGGGTGCTGGCGGTGTTCCACTTCGTGTGCGCGGGCTGGGTGCTGTTCAACAGCGAGACCCTGGCCCACGCCGGCGACGTCTACGAGCGCCTGTTCGGTGGGTGGGGGATAGGCACTGAGCTGCTCACCCCGACCGTGCTAGCCGTGATCGTGGGATCCGTCCTGGCCCAGTACGTGCCGCTGGCCTTCGCCCGGCGATGGTCGACGAGGTTCGCGGAGGCTCCCACGGCCGTTATCGCGGCCGGCTTCGCGGTGTGGACGATGATCGTGGTGGTGCTCGGCCCCGAGGGCGTCGCCGACTACATCTACTTCCAGTTCTGATGCGCAAGTGGACCCGAGAGCGCGCGCCGACGGCCAAGCGTTCGAGACGAGGGCGCGCCCAGGAGAAGAAGCTGGCAATCGGGCCAGTCAAGCGGCTCCGGTTCACCCGGACCCGCCAGCGGGCGAGACAGGCCAACGAGGCGCTCGGCCGCCTGCTGGAACGAATCAAGCGGCTCCGGTTCACCCGGACCCGCCAGCGGGCGAGACAGGCCAACGAGGCGCTCGGCCGCCTGCTGGAACGAATCAAGTGGGCGGTGACGAACATCAGGCCACCGCTTCCCGACACCGAGGCCAGCGACAGCCCCACCAAGTCGGTGCGGGCCTCAGTGCTCTCGGCAACCCTGTGCCTGGGTGTGGCCGCTCTGCTCGTGAGCGGCAAGATCGTGGAGATCGCCGACAGGATGCCTCTGGGACCGGACCGGGACCGCTGGCTGGAGGTGGCCACCGAGACCGACCGCATGGCCAACCGGCTGGCGCTGAACCGCCCCTACGACCTGCTGCGCGACCTGCGGGGCGCGGGCGACGACGCAGGCCAGCAGATCGACGTGATCGGCGACGTGGAGGATCTGCTCCAGCTAGAACTCGACGGAGTCTCGGAGCGGCCGTCGGCCCCGACCACCACCGTGACACCCGACGAGAGCGCCGCGGTGGCCACCACGACTGTCCCCACGACCGAGACGCCCGCCACAGACACGCCAGCCACAGACACCACGACCACAGACACGCCAGCCACAGACACCACGACCACAGACACGCCAGCCACAGACACCACGACCACAGACACGCCAGCCACAGACACCACGACCACAGACACGCCAGCCACAGACACCACGACCACAGACACGCCAGCCACAGACACCACGACAACGACCACCGCGACCACAACCGTGCCTCCCGAACCGCAGGGTTACCGCCGCCCGGATCCGGTGTCGGCCGAGGCGCCGCTGCGCACCTTCGTGGCCGGCGACAGCCAGGCCTTCTACCTGGGCCACAGGCTGCGGGACAGCCGGCTCAGCGACGTGCTGGAGTTAACGCTCAACCAACTGCACTCCACCGGCCTGGCCCGGCCCTCCTATTTCAACTGGCCCGTCCACTTCATCGCGGTCGCGGCCCACTTCGATCCCGAGGTGGTGGTGGCGACCCTTGGAAGCAACGACTGGCAATCCATGACGGCGCCCGAGGGCCATACCCTGAGCAGGGGCAGCGACGAGTGGCGAGCCGAGTGGCGCCGACGCCTCGGTGTCGCCTTCGACGTTCTGGAGGCTCCCCACCGGCAGGTGATCTGGGTCGGCCTGCCGCCGACCCGTAGCGACGAATTCCGGGAGGGCTACGCGGTCATGAACCAGCTCGCGGCCGCGGCGGTCGCCGAGCGGGATTTTGTGACCATGATCGACATCTGGGACATCTTCGGCGGCGATGAGCCCTACCGCGACGCGGTTCCCCCGCCGGGCGACCCCGACGGCAGGCCGGTGGACGTGCGCCATCAGGACGGGGTGCACCTCAACCAGACCGGATCACGCTGGGTTGTCGATCTGATCAACGACCAGATCGAGCGGATCATCGCCGAGATCAGCCCGGAGGGGCCCGCCCCCGAGCCCTAGAACGTGCTTACCGTTGGCGCGGGGTGTCAGTTGTCGGCGGGGTTGCGCGGGTACAGCCGCAGGCGGTTCAACTCCCCGTCCTGGCGGGCGAACACCTCCCACCACAGCTCGTCGGGATCCTCCACGAACGGGTCCGCACCGTCGTGGTCGAGCACGAACCAGGCATTCTCAGCCAGCTCGGCCTCGAGCTGGCCCGGCGCCCACGCGGCGTAGCCGGCGAAGATGCGCACCTGGTCGAGCCCGCCGATGTCGCTCGGGTCCTTCTCCAGGTCGATGGTGCCGATCCGGCCCACGACCTGGGACCAGTGGTCATCGACGTCGTCGAGGGCCACCGACGCCAGCGCGATCACCGAGGACTGGCTCACAGGACCGCCCACGAACACAACGCTCGGCTTGCTCGCCGCCGGAGCCCATTCGTCGATGGCGCCCTTGACCGGCAGCTCGCTGGGCCGGTTCAGCACCACCCCGAGGGCGCCCTCAGAGCCGTGTTCGAGCATCAGCAGCACGGTCTGGCGGAAATTCGGATCAACCAGGCTCGGGGCGGCCGCCAAGAGCTTCCCGCGGGTCGATTCCATGCGTGGGGTCTTCCAGGTAGCGGACGGGTAGCAGCGGCACGGTGGCGATCCGGCGACCCGAAGCGATGGCGGTATGACGAGGTGTCTATGTGGCACGATCTAGGGTCGTGGTGTCGACCATGCCGCCGGTGCTGCTCACGATAGCCGCTTCGGACCCGCTGGGAGGCGCGGGCGTGCAGGCCGACCTGGCCACGTTCGCGGCCCTCGGTGTGCACGGTGCCAGCGCCCTCACCGCCGTGACCGCCCAGTCGCTGACCGCGGTCACGGCCTCGGCCGCGGTGGAGGCCGACCTGGTGGCCGCCCAGATAGACGCGGTGGCCGCCCATCTCGGCCTGGACGGGGCCAAGACCGGCCTGCTGCGCCGCCGGGAGGTGGTGGAGCTGGTGGCCGAGCGGGTCGAGCGCGGCGTGCTGCCCGCCCCGGTCGTCGATCCGGTGATGGTGGACGGCAGGGGAGCGCGCTTCGTGTCCGACGAGGTGGAGGACGCCTACCGGCAGCTGCTGTTCCCGCTGGCCCGGGTGGTGACGCCCAACCGGGCCGAGGCCGAGGTGCTGGCGGGCAGGCGGCTGCCGAGCGCCGAGGCGGTGCTGGACGATGCCGAGGTGTTCCGGGCGTTGGGTGCCGAGGCGGTGGTCGTGACCGGCGGGGGTTTCGACGGCGATCCCGACGATGTGGTGATCACCGAGCGCCGGGCCTGGGCGGTCCGTGGCTCACGAATTGCGACCGACAACGTGCGCGGCAGCGGCTGCACCTTCTCGGCCGCTCTGGCCGTCTGCCTGGCCCTCGGCGCCGGCCTGGAGCCGGCGGTGGAGTCGGCCGGTCGGTTCGTGCGCGCCGCCATCGGGGCCTCCGCCGGCTGGAAACTTGACGGACCCGGCCCGGTGTCCCACTCTCTGGTCTAGCGGCGAGACGCCGCCGGATCGCCTTAACTTTACATAATGCATATTTCCGGCGGTCGTTAGCGGCTGGCGGGGCGTGTAGCTTTGTGGGCCGTGTCGCGACGAATCGAGATAGAACTCACCAGCAAGCGTGACGACGGCACATGGACCTGGCGGGCCGCCGGGGCGCGGCGACCCAACGGCGAGGTCTCCGGCGACCTGGTCCCGGATGCCGCAGCAGTCGGCTCGGTTCTGAAAGCCGAGGTGGACGGCGGGCTGGACGGGCTGGAGATAATCGCGCTGTTCGCCCCCCGGGCTCGTCCGGAGCCGTCGGGACGGCTCGAGCTAATCGGCGGCGGCGCCGGCCCGCTGGTTACCACCGCGCTCGTTTCCGGATCCCGCCGCAACAGGAACGCCGACCGGGACTCCCGACGGGAGGGCGCAGGCCCCTCGCGCGATCGACGGCGCGGCGACGATCAGGGTGACCGGCGGCGCGACCGCGACGCGCCGCGGGGAGATCGCGAGTCGGAGGACGGCCGTCGGGACGGACCCGGCCGCAAGCCCCGCCGCACCGATCGGGCCCGGCGGGGGCCCCGCGACGGGCAGGACTCCAGCCCCTCGCGGACCGGAGGGCGCGAGACGGCCCGTGAAGGTCGCCGGCGCGACGACCGGCGGCCCGAGGGAAGGCCGCGCTCCAAGGACGGTAAGGGGCCCGCGCGTCCGCCCCGCCCGAAGACTCCCGGCCTCAAGGCTAAGCGGGTCCATCGCCAGGCGGCGGTTGCCGCCCTTCCCGAAGAGCAGAAACCCTTGGCCCGCGAAGTTCTGCGGGGCGGCGTGCCCGGCGCGCGCCGGGCCATCGAGCGCATGAACACCAGGGCGGCTCAGGAGAAGCTCCCCCAGTTCAAATCAGAGCCGGTTCTGGCGCTTGCGGAACAGCTCGCTCCCATGCTGAAGGCGGCCGAATGGCATGACCGGGCCGACGCCACCCTCGCGGGGATCGCCAAGATTGACCTGCGGGACATCCGCTCTGTGATCGCGGCCGCCGACCGGGGCGCCCGCGACGACGAGACCCGAGCCCTGGCGGAGAGCCTCCGCGCCGGCCTGGCCCAGCGTCTGGAAGTGGATCACCGCAAATGGCTCGACGAACTGGCCAACACCATTGGCGAGGGCCGCACCGTCCGGGCGCTGCGCATCAGCTCCCGGCCGCCCAAACCCGGCTCGCCGTTGCCGCCCGACATGGCCGAGCGGCTGGCCGCCATGGCCGCCGCAGACCTAAACCCCACTGCCAACCAGCAACGCTGGGCCACCGTGGTGGACTCGATCGCCCTCTCCCCCGTCCGCACACAGGTGATCCCCGCCGGCATTCCCACCAAGCCCGACGACGATCTGCTCGCCGCGATGCGAAGGCTGGCAGACCGGGTACCGCAGATCGCCGCACTCTTCGACATCCAGCCGGAGTCGGCTCGACCTGGGAACCTGCGCCCTCCCCCGCCGCCTCCGGCGTCAGTCGCCAGCAAGGATGCCCAGTGATCGACTTCGATGCTGACGGCAAGGTCGCCCTCATAACCATGAACCGCCCCGAGGCACGCAACGCGGTCAACGGCGACATCGCCAGAGGGCTCGAAGAAGCCATAGACCGGCTGGAGGACGACGACTCGCTGTGGCTCGGCATCCTCACCCACACCGGTCCGGTGTTCTCCGCCGGCGCGGATCTCAAGGCAATCTCGGAGGGGCGCTTCCGGGAGTTGTCCACCACCCGAGGCGGCTTCGGCGGCATCGTCCTCCGCTCCAGGACGAAGCCGCTGATCGCGGCCATCGACGGCCCCGCCCTGGCTGGTGGGACCGAGATAGCGCTCACCTGCGACCTGCGGGTGGCGTCCACCGCGGCTCGGTTCGGGCTCCCCGAAGTGAAGCGGTCGCTCATCGCCGCGGCCGGCGGCCTGGCGCGCCTGCCCCGCAGCATCCCGCTGGCCATCGCCATGGAGATGGCGCTCACCGGCGATCCGATCAGCGCCGAGAGGGCCCTAGCCCTCGGCCTGATCAACGAGCTGTGCGAGCCTGGCGAGGCGCTCGGCGCCGCCCGCCGCCTCGCGGACCGGGTCAACGCCAACGGCCCCCTCGCCGTGAGGGAGTCTCGCAGGCTCGTACTGGAGAGTTTCACTCAGACCGACGTCGAGTCGATCACGGCAGCAGGCGCGGCCCAGATGGGTCTACGCGACACTGAGGACTTCCGCGAGGGCCCTCTCGCCTTCATCGAGAAGCGGCCCCCCGTCTGGAAGGGCCGCTGAGCCCCCAAGAGCCGCTGAGCCCCCAAGAGCCGCTGAGCCCCCAAGAGCCGCTGGGCCGGGAAGCCGCTGAGCCCCCAAGAGCCGCTGAACTCAGACGATCGTCGGGATCACTCCGTGGTCGTGCAGGAACTCCGCCAGCCCCTCCACTAGCTGCAGCTTGGCCACCTCAGAGACAGGCCACCAGCGGGCCTCGGATGCGTCACTGCCAGCGCTGGGGGTGAGATCGCCGGTCACCGTCGCCTCGAAGTCGAGGATCACGAAGTGCCGATCGCGGCCGATGCGCTCGACCCAGCCGACCAACGGGCCACAGACACCGTGCAGCCCGGTCTCCTCGTGCAGCTCGCGCGTCACCGCCTCCATCAGCATCTCGCCGGGCTCCACCCGGCCTCCCGGGACGGACCACTCCCCCGCGGCCGGCTCGTGGGCCCGCCTGATCAGGAGCAGCTCGTCACCGCGGCGGACGATCGCGCCCACCGCCACCTCCACCCTCGCGATCATTGAAGCGGCGGCTCGGCCGCCTCCGCCAGCGTGCGATGCACGGTTATTGCTCGTGCTACCAGACCGTGCGTCTCGAAGAAGTTCTTAGTGCCGCGGTCGCCGGGCAGCGCCAGGCTGTCCACTCCGATGCAGCCGCGCCGCCGGGCCCAGTCGAGCAGCAGATCCATCATCACCTCCCCGACGCCTACGCCGCGAGCCTCGGGCACCACGTAGATGTCGCTCACGCGCCCAAGGACGGCGCCGTCGTGCAGCACAACCAGACGGATCGCCCCGTAGCCGACGACGGCCTCGTCGATGGTGCCGACCACCATCAGCGCGTCGTCCGCTCGAAGGTCTCTGCGCAGGCTCTCGTCCAGCGGACCGGAGCGCGCCTCGAGCCGCGACCACACTGAACCGCCCCGCCGCGGCGTCATCTCGGCGGCCGCTCCGGCCGCCAACTCGGCCACCGCGGCGATGTCGGCTTCGACCGCCCGTCTAGCCCCCTCTTCGATCGAGGTCATCGGACGGGGCCGGTCACTGCCATGGCATCGCTCGGGCTCAGCCGCTGAAGATCCTCTGGACGGACTCGCAGGGCTCCTCGCCCGACGGGCACACGGGATGGGCGCGCGATCCGAACTGGGTCACGCTCACGATTAGGAAGCACTGGTTGCAGGTCCACTCGTCCGAACGCGGCGGAGCCACCGAAACGGTCTTCGACTGGCCGGAAGTGTTGTCTTCCTCGTCCTCCTCGTCGTCGCTCGCCGCGATGCGGTCCCGAAGGATCTCCTCCAGGTCGGCCTCCACGTCGCTGGGGTGGGCTTCCTCGTCGTCGTCATCGTCGGCAGGGAGCGGGACGTCATCGTCATCATCGTCATCATTGTCCTCAAGGGCTACGGCGGCATCGTCGTTCAGGGCTGCGTCGTCGTCGCCGGCAGGGCCCTCGTCGTCTTCGGCAAGATGCTCGTTGTCTTCGGCAAGATGCTCGTTGTCTTCGGCGAAATCGTCGTCCTCCGCGACGAAATCGTCGTCTTCGGCAAAATCCTCGTCGTCGTCAGCGGCGAAGTCGTCGCTCAGGTCGCCTTCGACGTCGTTCCCATCGCCGAAGTCGACAAGATCGGCGTCGTCAAGTGGGTGTTGCTGGGTCATCGCTCCTGTGGAGGGATCGCGGCCAGAGGATGTGCGGCGGATCATAGACACAGATCGGCGGGGTGCAACCGCATTCCGTCGACGGCACGCGGCCAGGGCCACGCCCCGAGCAGGCGCACGTCTCATTTGAGCGCCCGACGGCCTACAGGCTCGACGAGGGGTGCGAATTCGATGCCCGAAGCTGCTCGGCCCGCTTCTCCGCGTCGAGCCGACCCAGCCCCGGATCCTCTTCATGGTTCACGAACGACATGAGTTCGGCGACCGCCGTGTGCCCGGCCTCCTCGGCAATGAGGCGGTGCATCCGCTGGCAAACCCTGCGGTAGGCCGGATGGCCCTGCAGGGTGGTGCGCAACTCAACCATGTGCATGGCCTCCCGCGCGTTCATCTGCATCGTGTAGCGCACCCGGTAGGCCAGAGCCACCGCGTAGGCGGCCTGATCCGGCACCTCGGTGCTGAGCGCCTCGTAGAGCCGGGCCGACCGGGCCATCACCGCGTCGAACTGCTCGTCCACATCGGCGGCGTTCACCGCTTCGGGCCGCACGAAACCATGGCGGGTGGACAACGGCTGCCATTCGATGGTGAGCATCCGATGGCGCTGCAGGTCGCGGAACGCCCCGTAGTCCGACACGACGTCGAACCGATAGTAGACCCGCTCCAGGGCGCGGCCCGGCCGATGGCGGCGGTTCATGCGCTCGCCGCAATAGGCCCGCACCACCTCGATGCGCTCGACCGGGGACATGGCCCTCACCCTGGCCTCGATGGCGCGCTCCGACAGCGACGTGTGCGGATACAGCATCGCGGTGATCACCTTCGTCTCCCCGTCGGGGTCGAAGTCCACGAGCTCCACCGAGTCGTCCGACACCGGGCCTCCGACGGCGTCGCCGAACACGCGGTCCGCGAGGTCGTCCATGGCGGCGCGGTTGTTCGCCATGTAGCTCGTGGTGAGCCCGCCCCGGTCGGGCAGGTCCACCCGCTTGAGGAACGAGGGGATCACCTTGCGCAGCTCGCTTAGCATCATGTCGGCGTAGAGGCGCGATTCGGGCAGGGGGTGGGCCCTCATGCGAAGCAGCAGGGCCTCGTAAGACTGGCCGGTTCCGTAGATGCCCACGTTGCTAAGCGACGCAGCCGGGAGCATGCCGCGAATAGAGTCCAGTGCTCGGGCCTTGATGGCCTGCCGGTAGGCGAAGTCGGAGTCACCCTGCTGCTTGGGCGTATTGGCCCGGAAGAAGTCCTGCATGACCGGGACGAGCTCCGAGTAGGCCGAGAACATGCGGTCCATGTCGCCGACGTAGCGGGTGCCAAGCGACGAGTTCAGCACCTGCGCGTCCCGGTAGTAGCGGTAGCGCCCGCCGAGGCGCTGGTCGTACGCGATGTAGCGGGTGCTCTGCTCCAGGTACGCCATGAGGCGGCCCCACTCCAGCACCTTGGTGAGGAGGTTGGAGGCCTGCTCGCAGGCCAGGTGGACACCGCCGAGTTGGGCCACGGAGTCGTCGCCGTACTCGAAGAAGACCCGGTCGTACAGCGCCTCGGCCCGGCGCAGGCCGACGGTGGCATCAATGGTTATGTCGCCTGCGATGTCCAAGTCGTCGACGAACTCGTCGAGGAACAGCCGGCGCAGGCTCGACATGGACCGGGAGTAGCGGGCGAACAGGGCGCCCTTCACGACCTCGGGCAGGTTCACCAGAGCGAAAACCGGCTGGTCCAGGTTGGTGAAGTACCGGCGCAGTATGTCGGCCTCCTCGGACGAGAAGGGCTCTGCGGCGTACAGGTTCACAAGGCGCGACCTTAGAACACGCGCGGGTAGGTGTTGGCGACCTGCGGTGCAGCGTCCTGTCTCCCGCTCTTGTTCGCTGCGCTCACGGGCCGCTCGGGCCACGGCCTCGCTGAGCGCCCGCGATCGCTCCCACGAATCGCCGGCTGCCCGCTCGGCCTCAGGGGCGCAGCCGGCCCCGGGCGCGGATCGCCGGGCGGGTTCAGGACGTCGCGAACGCGGCTCGTGCGCCGGTCATCACGGATCGGTCCAGCCAGCAGTCCAGCGCGGTCATGGCCAGCACCTTGGCGCCGTCGATGACCGCCGAGTCTCCCTCGGGGCCCCGGGCGTACTCGGCGAAGACCGGGGTGTGGATAGCCACGTCATCGGGGGCAACCTTGATCATGGGATGTATGGCGGGAACGGTGTAGCTCACGTTGCCCATGTCGGTGCTGCCCACCACGCGGGTCTCCGGGTCGGCCACGGTCGTCCTGCCCACCGCTCCGAGATTGGCCAGGTAGCAGTCCAGCAGCGCGGGGTTGTCGTTCATGTCGGCGTAGGCCCGATCGGCCCATTCGATGTCAACCTCGCAGCCGGCCGCGTCCGCGCCCGCCCTCAGGCAGGCCGCCACCCGCTCCTTGAGCGGCTCGATGGTCAACAGGTTGGTCGAGCGCACGTACCACTCGGCCGCGGCCGTGGCCGGAACGATGTTGGCCTTCGCTCCGCCGTCGGTGAATATGCCGTGGATCCGCTCGTCGTAGCGGATGTGCTGGCGCAGCGCGGCTACGGCGTTGTAGCCGAGCACAGCGGCGTCGAGCGCGTTGCGGCCCTTCTCGGGCGCGGCCGCGGCGTGGGCCGCCGCGCCCGTGTAGCGGGCGTTGAGCCGCTGCACCGCCACCGCGTGGAACACCCTGAGCTCGTGGTTGGCGGGGTGAACCATCATGGCCGCGTCGGCGTCGGAGAACGCACCCGCCCGCAGCATGATCTCCTTGCCTCCCCCGCCCTCCTCGGCGGGGGTTCCCATGACCGCCACCCGCCCGCCGGCCTCACCGGCCAGAGCGGCCAGGGCGAGGCCTGCCCCCAGGCCCGACGCGGCGATGATGTTGTGCCCGCAGGCGTGGCCGATCCCGGGGAGGGCGTCGTACTCGCACACCACCGCCACCACCGGTCCGTCACCAGCGCCGGCGCGGGCCTCGAAAGCGGTGTCGAGGCCGTAGGCGCGGCGCTGCACGGCCAGGCCGTGGTCGGACAGCACCTCGGTGAGCAGACCGTGCGCATGGTGCTCCTCGAAGCACAGCTCGGGCCGGGCGTGGATGCGGTGCGACACGTCGAGCAGTTCGGGAGCCAGGCGGTCGATCTCGTCGCACGCCCGCTGCTTGGCTTCAGCGATGTCCATGTCGGTGATCCTAGGGCCCCACCGAGGGTGCCTGCGCCGGCCCGCCCTAGAGGCAGCGCGGATAGGTGGTCAACGCCTCGCGGTGAGGAGTTGTGATTCCCGCTCTTGTTCGCTGCGCTCTCGGGCCGCTCGGGCCACGGCCTCGCTCAACACCTTGCGAGCTTCTTCATAGAGTGTGGCCTATCCGCTCGGCCTCTTAGGTTCCGGCAGGAATCCAGACCTCCAGGGCGCCGGGCTCCACCCGCAGGCTGAGGGTTCGGGCCCGGGCCAGGCGGCGACCGTCCAGGTAGACGTCCAGGGCCGGGTCGAAGTCGTATTGGGCTGCCGCGGTGCGGCGCTGGGTGATGCCCGGATGAGGAACGTGGGTGCCCGAGGGCAGGCGGCGGCGCGCCGCGAGGCGCACCGACAGCCTCGGGCTGGCGTCGAACACGTCGAGACGCCCGTCCCCGGGATGTGATCGGGGCGCCGCGTTCCAGCGGTCGATGAACGAGGCGTTGGCTACCACCAGCAGCCGGCCCCGCCACCACGATCTGCGGGCGACGAGATGGGCGACGAACCAGTGGAGTCGGCCATCGATCAGTGCGGCGCCCACGTCGACGACCACCCGGGTGCCGGCCGAAGCCGCGGCAGCCTCGCCGGAGCCGGCTTGAGCCACACCGAGGGTGCGGGCCAGGTCGCCGCCCGTCAGCACCACCGCAGGGATCGGACGGTTGGCCCGGCGGGCATCGGCCACGATCTCGCCCGCGGCGGCGTCGTTCACCGCCGTCAGCGCACCGGCAGGGATCTCGCCGGCCTCGCCCCAGTCGGCGCCCCAGCCAGGACCCCGCTCGCCAATCACGCCGTCTCCGGGCCGGCCTGGGGCCGCTGCGCCGACATTGGTGCGCTGAGAGCGTGCGCGGGTAGGTGGCGAGCGCTCGCGGCGAGACGTCGTGTTTCCCGCTCTTGTTCGCTGCGCTCACGGGCCGCTCGGGCCACGGCCTCGCTCTGCACCCTGCGAATTCCTCGTGAACTCATCGCCAACCCGCTCGGCCTCTAAGGGTGCTCACACGCCCACAACTACAAGGAATTCGGAGTGATCGCCGCTGACGGGGCCGGATCGTCCTCGTCCACGGCGCCCGACAGCGCCACCACTCCCCTGTTCAGCGCCTCGACCGTCTGCCGGGCCACCCTGGCGGTGCCGGTATTGGGCGCCACCGCGGCGATCTGGCGCGCCAAGTCGATCAACTGCTTGACGTTGCGCACGAAGTCGCCGGCAGAGAAGCCCTCATCCATGAGGGCCTCCAGCGCCTCCCCCAACGCCCAGCGGTGGGCCGCGGGAGCGAAGCCGGTCTCCAGGAGCCGGGTGGACCCCGCGGCGGAGCCCCGCTCGACGGTGCGCAGATCGTCTAGGGCCGCTCCGATGCGGCTCAGGCGGCGGTAGGCGAGGGCCGAGGGGATCCACACCTCCGGGCGCGGGCCCGGCGAGCGGTGCTCGTAGGTGAAGGCCGACAGAACCGAGGCCAACTCCGGCGCCGACAGGCCGTCGAGCAGCCGGCCGAACAGCGCCTCGGCCACGCACAGGTCCATCTCGTGGAAGATGCGGCTCACCAGAGTTCCCGAATCGGTGAGCACCCAGCCGTCGAGATGGCCCCGCTTGCGCAACACCGACACGACAGCATCGAATTGCTGCGAGAGGCTCACCGGCGAGGACGCGGCGTCGGCCCGGTGCTGGGCGAAGGAGCGGGCCAGCAGGCCGCGGACCTCCGCCGCGGGCATGCGGGCCAGCAGGCCGGCCACCATGTTGTAGGTGGGACCGAAGGCCGACCGCAGCTCGAAAGACCGGCTTGAGGCCAACTCGGCCACCTCCTCGAAGGCACGTTCCGGCGACCACAGCGCTACCGCCCAGCCGGCCTCGTCGATGCCGCGGCGCCCGGCCCGGCCGGTGAACTGGGTGTACTGGGCTGCGCTGAGCGGGGCGGTGCGCTGGCCGTCGTACTTCATGAGCTTGTCGATCACCACGCTGCGGGCGGGCATGTTCACGCCCAGCGCCAGGGTCTCGGTGGCGAACACCACCTGCACCAGTCCCTCGGCGAAGCAGCGCTCCACCACCTCCTTGAAGACGGGGACCATCCCGGCGTGGTGCGACGCGATGCCCAGGCGCAGGCAAGCGGCCCAGCTGCGGGCACCCAGCACGTCGAGATCGGCCGGATCGAGACCGCCGGTGCGGGCCTCAACCAGCTCGTCGATGCGGGCCGCCTCGGCGTCGTCGGTGTAGCGGACTCCGTCGCGGACCAGGCGGGCCACAGCCTGGTCGCATCCCTTGCGGCTGAACACGAACCAGATGACCGGCAGCAGGCCGCGCTCGGACAGCTCGTCGAGCAGGTCCACGCGTCGCGGCGGCCGCCAGGGCAGGCCCCGCTGATGACCCCGGTGCACCCGATGGGCCGGCTGGCGGGAATGGCCCGGCTCGCGGCGGTGCCGGGACTGGCGGGATTCACGGGACGTGTCGGGTCGGCCCGGCCGGCGGGACCGGCCCCGACGGCGAGGCTGGCGGGAGGCAACAGGGAGGTCGAAGCGTCCTCCCTTCGGGTTCGGCTCCCCGTCGACCAGGATGGGCAAGAGTTCCACCGCTTCTGAGCGGCGCCGGCTCACGGCGTACAGGTTGGTGAGCGGCACAGGCCGCCGGGTCTCGGCCACCACCGCGGTCGGGCCGTGCACCTGGTTGAGCCAGTCGCCCACCTCCCGGTGGTTGGAGACCGTGGCCGACAGGCACACCAGCACGACCGTGGGGGGCAGGTGCAGGATCACCTCCTCCCACACCGGCCCGCGGTAAGGGTCCTCCAAGTAGTGCACCTCGTCGAGCACGACCGCGCCCAGCCTGGCGTCCACTGCTCCCGCATAGATCATGTTGCGCAGCACCTCGGTGGTCATCACCACCGCGTCGGCATCGCCGGCGATGACGTTGTCGCCGGTCAGCAGTCCCACCCGCGCCGGTCCCAGCCGGCGGCACAGGTCGCGGTATTTCTGGTTGGACAGAGCCTTGATGGGCGTCGTGTAGAAGGCTCTGCGGCCCGCGGCCAGGGCGGAGTCGACGGCGTGGTCGGCCACCGCCGTCTTGCCCGAGCCGGTCGGCGCGCTCACCAGCACCGACCGCCCGGAGTCGAGATGCTCGATGGCGCGGCGCTGGAACTCGTCGAGGACGAAGCCAGCCTCCGGCCTCCCTGTCACGGCCCGGCTGCGCCGCGATCTATCCCGCGGCTCAAGACTTGGCCGCCTCGCGCTTGCGCTCGCGGCGCCGAGCGAGCACGCCCCACAGGATCGAGATCTCATAGAAGGCGTACATGGGAATCGACAGCGCCATGAGCGTGAAGGGGTCGCCGCTCGGGGTGATCACCGCCACGAGCGCCACAATTCCGACGATCGCGTAGGAACGGACCTTGCGCAGGGTGCGGTTCTCGACGACGCCCATGGCCTGCAGCCCGATGAGGAAGATAGGGAACTGGAAGGCGATGCCGAAGGCCACCATCATCTTCACGACGAAGCCCAGGTACTGCTTCGGGCTGAACAGCGACACCAGGTCGGTGCCGCCGATGTCCTTCAGGAAGTCGAGGGCCCGGGGCAGGCTCCAGTAGGCCAGCGCCCCGCCCAGGAAGAACAGCAGCACACCCGCGCCCACGAACGGGATTGCGTAGCGCTTCTCGTGGCGGTACAGGCCGGGCGCGATGAACCGCCACCCCTGCCACAGCAGCACGGGCATGGCCAGGGCCAAACCCGCGTAGCCGGACACGGTCATGCGCACTCTGAAGGGCTCCAAGGGATCGCTCACATACAAATTGCAGCCACCGTCGGGACCGAACAGGGCGGAATCGATCCGGTCCTCGACGGGGAAGGTCTTGCAGTACGGCTCCAGCAGGAAGTCGAGGATGAAGGGATACAAGATCCAGCAGGCCACCACGCCCACGCCCACGGCCACGGCCGCCTTGATCAGGCGGTTGCGGAGCTCGGCCAAGTGCTCCATGAGCGTCATGTGGCCGCCCGCGTCGGAACGCTCTGTGCCGCTGGCGGTGGTGTTGTCGTCGCCGGTGTTGGTCATCGCTGCGCCGGGCCGTACTTAAGCGGCCGTGTCAACGCCGGAACCGGACTCATCTACCGTCGGGGCCGACCCGGGCCCCGCCTCATCCGGGGACGACGCCGCGCCCTCTTCGGGGGTGGCGGAGGTTGCATCGGTCGCTTCGCCGGCCACAAGGGCCTTGCGCTCGGTGGATCCGGTCTCGGCCTCGGAGTCAATGTCCTCAGTCGAGGCCCCCTCTACGGCCGACTCAGAGGCCCCCACGGAGCCAGAGGCCTCCGCGGCGTCCTTGTCTACAGCCGAGTCAGAGCCCCCAGCGGAGTCCTCGTCTGGAGCCGAACCCTCGCCAACCGCCGAGTCAGAGCCCCCAGCCGAGTCCTTGTCTGCCGCAGAGTCCTTGCCGGTCGCGGAGCCCGTACCGGCCGAACTGCCTACGATCGATGCCGCCGCCGCCGGCTCGGCCAGCTTGCGGGGATCGGCGGCCTTCAATGTCTCCTTCATCTCCTGGATGGGCTTGTTGGTGACCTCGCGCAGGTCCTTGTCGGCCGCCTTCAGCGTGTTGGTCGCTTCCTTGAGAGGCTCCGCCGCCTCGCGCAGTTCCTGCTGGAAGCCCTGGCCGATGCGACGGATCTCTCCGACCACCTTTCCGATCTGGCGGACGGCGGGGGGCAGCCTGGTGGGGCCGAGCACGATCAGGGCAACGAGCAGGATCACGAGGATCTCTGCCCCGCCGAGGTTTCCCACCTTGGCAGCCTAGCTACGCGGCCGACGGCGGCTGCGGCCGGGCGGCGACGCCCGCACCCGGTCGGCGGAGGCCCGCGTTGTCTCGGCGTGGTCGCCCAGACGAGCGGCGAGGCGCGACAGCTCGTCGCCGGCCACCGCGGTCGCCGACGACCTCCTCAGCGCTTCGGTGAGGCCCGCCGCGGTCTGCGCCACACGGCGCAGACCGGCCACGAGCACGGCCAGCGCGATCACGGTGGCCGCGGCCGGTGCCAGCATCCACATGGGATGCAACGCTACTGCGAGCCGTCTAGAGGCCCCTGATCGGCGGGTAGCCGGTCGCCTACCCAGCCGCGTCGCATCCGAACCGCGCCAGCACCTCCATCATCCGGTCGACGTGGTCGCTGTAGACGGCGTCGATGCCGGCGTCGACCAGTTCGGCGATGTGGTGGACCTGCTGCGCGTCCCAACCGAAGGCGAGCACGCCGAAGCGGTGGTACAGCGTGGTGAGGCCGCCGTTCCAGTCGTCGCGCCGCATGTTCACCGCATCGATTCCGGCCTCGGCGAGGTCGGCGGCATGGCGCTCGGGACCCGGGGCACGGAGCCGGTCCAGGCGGGTGGAGTGGACGAGCCTCACCTCCGGCGCGGCCGCCCGCCAGCGGCTCAGCACCCCGGCGTCGTGATGGCAGACCCACAGGCGCTCGACCGCGCCGCGGGCCCGGGCGGCCTCGACCACGCCCTCGAAGGCGGCCCGGTCCTTCACGTCGACGCTGAGCGGCAGGTCCGTGCCGCAGTGCTCGTAGTACTCGACGAGGGTGGGTATGTGGGCCGGCAGACTGGCCCGGGCCAAGCCCGAGATCGAGCGGCCGAGCACCCCGCGGTTGGGCAGCCCCGGCAGCCTGGCCACCGCGCCGTCGTGGACCAAGACGACCTGGCCGTCGGCGGTGACCCAGGCGTCGGTCTCGATGCCGGTGGCGCCCATGACGCGGGCCAGAGAGAACGCCTCGAGCGTGTTCTCGCGGGCATGGGCCCTGGCCCCGCGGTGAGCGAACGCGATGGGCGGCACCAGCAAGGCCGCAATGCGGGTACCCATCAGGCGCGCATCACTCCCCAGCCCAGCCGCAGACGGCGGCTATATGCCACCCACGTCGTTCGGGGGCCACAGCTTCAAGAACGCCCGCCCCACCACGGTATCGACGTCGACCGGGCCGAAGTAGCGGCCGTCGCGGCTGGCCGGGCGATTGTCGCCCAGCACCAGGATCTTGCCTTCGGGCACTTCGCAGCGATCCGGTTCGGCCGGGTTGGCACAGCCGGGAATGGGCACCGCGGGGTACGTCGACTCGGCCCGCGCCAGGTATGGCTCCTCCAGCTGAGTACCGTCGATGTACACGTGGCCGCCCCGGATCTCGACGGTCTCGCCGCCCAGTCCGACGACCCGCTTGATCAAGTCGTCAGCGTCAGCCGACTGGCCCGGCTGGTGGAACACGACCACATCGCCCCTGTTGATGTCGTGCATGCGGTAACCGAGCTTGTAGACCACGACCCGGTTGTCGATCATCAGGGTGGGCTCCATCGAACCCGAGGGGATCTCGAAGACCTCCACCAGGAAGGCCTTGAGCAGCAGGGCCAATGCAAGCGCGCACACGCCCACGACCAGCCATTCGGTCGCCACGCCCCAGGCCCGCCGCGCTGCACTCGGAGGCGTCTGCCCGGCTTCGTCGTCGAGCGGCTCACCCGGCCGCTCCGGATCCCCCCCGTCTTGGGGGGGTTCCGCGTCCAGCCGACCGCCTCCGTCCGGCGGGGCCTTCCACTCCAGCGGGAGCTGTGCGTCCGGCGGGCCCGCCTCTGCGGGTGAGGCACCCCCAGAGGCGGTGGGCTGGGCCCCGAGATCGGCGGTCACCGCCGGTACCGCTGCAGCATCCGCGCTGCGGTGGTGGCCCGCAGGTCCGGGTCGAGGGCCTGGTCGCAGGCCACCAGCTCCGCCTGCGGGCCGAGTTGCACCAGAACCCGGGCCAGCCATGACTCGCTCGCCACCGCGAAAACGGCGTCAACTGTGCCGTCGGGCCGCTCTGTGCGCTCTCGCGCCCCGTGGTAGTCGGCGGCCCACACGGCCTCCGGCGCCAGCCGGATCGTTGCCGTCCGGTCGATGCCGTCCAGGTCGAGGATCGGCTCCGACCCCACCGGCAACTGCACGTCGGCCACCGTGTCCGTCACTGTGAGCGTGCGGATCCGCTCGACGCGGAACACGCGCTCGGCACCGGCGCGGTAGCACCAGCCGAACAGATACCACACGCCGTCGTGGCTCAGCAGCCGGGCCGGGTCGACGGCCCGGGATGTCATGACGTCGCGGCCCAGCGAGTAGTACTCGATCTCGATCCGGCGCCGTTCAGCGATGGCGCGGCGAAGCTCGCCGAGCGTGGCCGCGGGGGCATGGCCCAGACACACGTCGACGTGCCCCGCCGCGTCCGCGCCCTCCGATCCCAGCGACAGGCTCAGCTTGGCCAGAGCCCGGGTGAGCGGGACCGCCTCGGCTTCGTCGCCGGCCCCCTCTTGCACCCGCCCCTCCGACATGTCGAGCACGGTGCGGCCCGCGGCCAGCAGCCGGGTGGCCTCGTCGCTGGTGAGCCGCATGGGCTGCGAGAACCAGTCCGCGTACTGGATGTCGACGATCTCGTCCTCGATGAAGACGTCGACCAGGGTGTCGGGGGTGAACGGGTGCACCCCCACGAAGAACAGCCTCCTTGTGAGGTCCTCCAGCAATTGGTCGCGGGGATAGTCGAACCGGGCCGCGATGTCGTCCAGGTGGGCACCGCCCTGCTTGACCACCCAGGGGACCACCCCAAGCAGCCGGGCCATCCGCTCGGCCACCGAGAGCCTGACCCCGTTCGCAGCCGGCACCGATGTCACTTCACCACCCTAGAGGCCGAGCGGATGGGCAGCGCCCAGCGATCAGGGTTCAGGCAAGAGTCTTCAGCCAGTCGACCAGATCGTCGCGCAGCCACTTGGGCTCAAGCACCTCGGCATGATCGAGGAAGTCCAACACGAACGTCCGCAGCGCGGCGGTGTCCCGCACTTGCAGGGTGAGAACCACCGAACCGTCGGAGCGGCGTTCGCCGTCGACTCCGGCCCGGTGGCAGGCCCAGCTGGCCTGGTCGGGGTCAACCAGCACCCGGACCTGCACCGGTTCGCCCGCGCCGAACTCCCAGGGCTTGACGGTTCGAGGATCGGGCCCCTCCCCCACCGCGTGGGCGGCCGGGCCCAGCTCGGTGACCGGCCCGTCGATGCGGTCCACCCGGAAGAGTCGCTCGGTGGACTGCCCGCAGTCCCAACCGGCCAGGTACCAGCGGCCCCGGTGAAACGACAGGCGCCAAGGCTCGATGTGGCGCTTGGCGTTCCGGTACACGAACTGAACCGCTCGGCGTCCGATTGCGGCCACCACCAACTTCGACAGCGGCTCGTGGAAGGGCACTTCGTCCACCGCAGCCACCGCCGCGATCGACTCGACCGCCCCCCCAGAGCCGCCTTGGGCACCACCGAGCCGGGCCAGCCCCGTGCCCGCGCCGCCTTCGAGGCGCACCAGGTTGGTGGCCAGATGGAGCGCGGCCAACTCGTCGGGATCGAAGCGCACATCGCGCCCGGCGTACGCCGCGGCCGGGATGCGGTAGCCCTCCACGGGCGGGTCCAAGCGGTAGAGGGTGGTCACCTCGATGGGCATGCCCATCGTCCTCAAATCAGCCTTGTCGCGCTCGAACATGCGCCTGAAGGCGGTCAAGTCCTCCGAGTAGGCGCCGGCCATCCGGGCGCGCAGCTCGCTCGCGCTCAGCGGCCGCGGCGTGTGCAGCAGCGCCGCGGTGAGGTTCAGGAGCCGTTCGAGCTTGTCCATTTGCGGGCGGCTACACCACCGACATTCGCCTTGTAGATGGCCACGACCTGTGGGCTAGGCGGCCACGCTACCGGGACAGCGCCTACAGGGAGGCGATCAGCTTCTCCACCCGCTCGTCGTGGGACTTGAACGGATCCTTGCACAGCACGGTGCGCTGGGACTGGTCGTTGAGTTTCAGGTGCACCCAGTCGACGGTGTAGTCGCGCCTTCGCTCCTTGGCCCGGCGGATGAACTCACCCCGGAGGCGGGCCCGGGTGGTGGCGGGCGGGTGCTCGACGGCGTGCTGGATCTCGGCGTCGGTAACGAGGGTCTCCACCATCCTGCGCCGCTGCATGTGGTAGTAGAGGCCGCGGTTGCGGCTCACGTCGTGGTACTGGAGGTCGACGAGCGCAACCCGGGGGTCGGCCAGGTCCAGGCTGTGGCGGGCGCGGTAAGCCTCCACCAGATGATGCTTGATGACCCAGTCGATCTCGCGGTCGAGTTGCAGCGGGTCTTCCTCAATGGCGGTCAGGCAGTACTCCCACATGGTGAGCGCCTTCTTCTCCTCGTCGGAGAGGTCGTGGTGCTCGGCGTAGCGCATGGCCCGGTTGAGGTACTCCGACTGGATCTCGAGCGCGCTGACCTCGCGCCCGGTGGCGAGGCGCACACGCCGCCGGCAGGTGGTGTCGTGGCTGATCTCGCGGATGGCCCTGATCGGGTTCTCCAGGGTCATGTCCCGCAGCACGACCCGGGGGTCCTCCAGCATCCGCAGCATCAGCGCGCATGTGCCGACCTTGAGGAACGTCGTGTACTCGCTCATGTTGGAGTCGCCCACGATCACGTGCAGGCGGCGGAAGCGCTCCGCGTCGGCGTGGGGCTCGTCGCGGGTGTTGATGATCGGGCGCGACCGGGTGGTGGCCGACGACACGCCCTCCCAGATGTGCTCGGCCCGCTGGCTGATGCAGTACATGGCGCCCCGGGCGGTCTGCAGCACCTTGCCGGCCCCCGCGAATATCTGGCGGCTGACCAGGAACGGGATCAGCACCTCGGCATAGTCGCTGAGGTCGTCGCGGCGGCTGGTGAGGTAGTTCTCGTGGCAGCCGTAGCTGTTGCCCGCAGAGTCGGTGTTGTTCTTGAACAGGAAGACGTCGCCTTTGATGCCCTCCTCGGCCAGGCGGTCCTCGGCGTCACCCAGCAGCTTCTCGACGATGCGCTCCCCTGCCTTGTCGTGCACCACTAGGTCGTGGGCCGAGTCGCACTCCGGGGTGGCGTACTCGGGATGGCTGCCCACGTCGAGGTACAGCCGCGAGCCGTTGCCGAGGAACACGTTGCTGCTGCGGCCCCAGGAGACGACCTTGCGGAACAGGTACCGGGCCACCTCGTCGGGGCTGAGGCGGCGCTGGCCCCGCAGCGTGCAGGTGACGCCGTACTCATTCTCGATGCCGAAGATGCGCCGCTGCACCCCGCCACCGTACCGCTCACCGCCCCGCCACAGCGGATCGGCCCAGGTCGCAGCTAGCGCGAATAGGTGTTGAGCGCCTCGCGGTGCGCGGTTGTTTCTCCCGCTCTTGTTCGCTTCGCTCACGGGCCGCTCGGGCCACGGCCTCGCTCAACACCCCGCGAGATTCTTCATGAACTGCGGTCTCTCCGCTCGGCCTCTTGGCTAGGCCTCCAGGATGGTGGCTACCTCTTCGTCGCTGAGACGGCGGAAGGCCCGGCGGCCGCTGGCCCGGTCGAGCACCGCGGCTTCGAGGCTCTCTGCGCTGAGGGTCCGGTCGGGGCCGGCGAGGGTCGCCACCGCGGCCCGCACCCCGTCGGCAAGCGAGCGCGGCGAGTCGGGCAGCGCGGCGGCGAAGCGCTCCGAAATCTCCTCGGTCTCGCCGCCGAGCACCACCCAGTCGTCCTCGTCGGCCACGGTGCCGTCATAGAGGATGTGGAACAGCTGGTCGCTTCGGCCGTCGGCGTCCAGGCCGATCTCGGCCACCAAGATCTCCACCTCCATCGGCTTGATCTCATGGGTGAAGACCTGCCCGAGGCTCTGGGCGTAGGCGTTGGCCAGGCTGCGGGCGTCCACGTCCTCGCGGCTGAAGGCGAAGCCCTTCAGGTCGGCGTGGCGCACCCCGGCGATGCGGAGCTGGTCGAACTCGTTGTAGCGGCCCACCCCTGCGAAGGCGATGCGGTCGTAGATCTCGCTCACCTTGCGCAGCGTGCTGGAGGTGTTCTCGGCCACGATTGCGATGCCGCCGCGGTAGAGGAAGGCGACCAGGCTCCGGCCCCGGGCGATGCCCTTGCGGGCATAGTCGGACCGATCCTTCATCACCTGCTCCGGTGGCGTGTAGAAGGGCATGGTCATGAATCACCACCCCCTTGGGTGCCCCGCCGGCTGCGGTGGCGGCGTAGCAGCCGCTCGGTGCGCCGCCGCAACTCGGCGTCGTCGAGGCGCTCATAGCCGTCGGCGTTTATCACCGCCACCACCGGGAACACGTCGCGCACCGGGTCCGGGCCGGCAGTGGCCGAATCGGCGTCGGAGGCGACGTACAGCGCGTCCAGCACCAGGTCGGTGGCCGCGGCTCTCGCCATCGACGGACGGAACCCCAGCTTCACCACCGTGTCGGCGTGCAGCGAGCCCGAGCCGGTGGCCGCGTGGTCGCGCTCCTCGTAGCGTCCGCCGGTGACGTCGTACTCGAAGATCCGGCCCTTGGAGGCCGCGGTGTCGAAGCCCGCGAATATGGGCACCACCACTAGGCCCTGCATGGCCGCGGGCAGGTTGGCCCTCACCATCTGGCCCAGCTGGTTGGCCTTGCCCTCGAGGCTTATCGGCGTGCCCTCCACCTTCTCGTAGTGCTCGAGCTGGAGCTGGAACAGTCGCACCATCTCGGTGGAGGGGCCGGCCGCGCCGGCGATGGCCACCCCCGAGTGGCGGTCGGCCGGGAACACCTTCTCGATTCGGTGGTTGCTGATCAGATGCCCCGCGGTGGCCCGCCGGTCACCGGCCAGCACCACGCCGGAGTTGTAGCGGACAGCCACGCAGGTGGTGCCGTGGGGGATCTCCATCGCCGGCACCGCCCCCAAGCGCTCGGCGGCGGCGACCGGAGCAGCCTCGGATCCGGAGCTGGTGCGGCGCAGCAGCGCGGCGAAGTTCGGGCCGGGATCGTCGTTCGGTCCGAAGCGGGGCAGGATCACTCGCCGCCCTTTTGGATGTAGCTCTTCACGAAGTCCTCCGCGTTGGTCTCCAGCACCTCGTCGATCTCGTCGAGCAGGTCGTCGAGCTGGGCCTTGATATCGGAGCCCCGCTCGGACGAGGGCGGCGACTCCTCCACCGACTGCTCGCGAGGTGTCGGCGCCGGCTTGCGGATCTGCTCTCGTTCGGCCACTGGGTTCCTCCCGGTTCGGCTGTACTGAAGTGGTCTGACAGGAGGTTAGGCGCCCGCAGACCCCAAGCGGCGCAGGAGCTCCATGGCGGAGCCGCACTCGTCGAACATGGCGCCCACATGGGCGACGGTTCCCCGCGTCGGCTCGGTCATCGAGACCCGCCGCAGCGAGCCCTCGCCCACGTCGAAGACGATCGAGTCCCAGTTGGCCGCCACCACCTCGGCCGCGAACTTCTGAAGGCAGCGGCCCCTGAAGAAGGCCCGGGTATCGGGTGGGGGCTCGGTCATGGCCGCGGTGGCCGCGTCCTCGTCCACCAGCGTCTCGAGCCCCGCCCGGGCAGCCAGGGACCGGTCCGGGCGCAGGTCGTGATACTGGATGTCGAGAGCCCGCAGCCGGGCGTCCTGGAAGTCGAGGCGATGGCGGTCTCTGAATCCCTCCAGCAGCCTCAGCTTGGCCACCCAGTCGATCTGGCCAGCCAGCCCGGCCGGATCGCGCTCCAGGCCGCCGAGCACCTCCTCCCAGCGGTCCAGCACTTGGTGCGCGACCTCCCCGCCGACTGCGTCGGTGCCCCGCTGCTCGATGTAGGCGCGGGCCGCGGCCAGCAGCTCCCACTGCACTTCCACCGCAGTGATGGTGGTGCCGTCGGCGAGCTCCAGAGACTTGCGCAGCGACAGGTCGCGGCTCACCTGGCGCAGCGCGGCCACCGGCGTCGCGAACCGGAACTCGCGGGGCACGGCGTCGTCCTCGGTCATGGCCATGACCAGCGCGGTCGTGCCGACCTTGAGAAAAGTTGCGACCTGCGACATGTTGGCGTCGCCCACGATCACGTGCAGGCGCCGGTACTTGGCCGCATCGGCGTGGGGCTCGTCGCGGGTGTTGACGATGGGACGCTTGAGGGTGGTCTCCAGGCCGACCTCCTCCTCGATGAAGTCGGCCCGCTGGGACAGCTGGTAACCGGCCTCGTCCAGGCGCATCCCCGAGGTCTCGGCGCCCATCTTGCCGGCCCCGGTGAAGATCTGGCGGGTCACGAAGTGCGCGGTGGCGTGGGTGACGATGCGCGAGAACGGCACGGCCCGGCTCACCAGGTAGTTCTCGTGGCAGCCGTAGCTGTTGCCCTTGCCGTCGGAGTTGTTCTTGTAGACGACGATCTCCTCGCCCGGCGGCAGCAGCATCCGGACCGCCTCCATCGAGCGGGCCGCAATCAGATCGGCGGCCCGGTCATAGAGCACCGCCGAGCGGGCGTCGGCGCACTCGGGGGTGGACAGCTCCGGGTGGGCGTGGTCCACGTAGTAGCGAGCGCCGTTGGTGAGCACCGCGTTCACCAGATGGGTCTCGATCTCCGGCGCGAGCGATCCCCCGGGCCCGCCGCCGCGGGCGTCGTTGCCCGGGGTCTCGTCGGTGAAGTCCCAGCCCACCGCGGCCCGGCCCGGCTCGATCGCCTGCCCGTGGGCGATCAGGTAGGCGTTGATCAGCAGCGACGACGCCGAGATCGGGTTGGGCTCGGAGGCTCCCCGATGGACGATGCCGTACTCGGTCTCGAGGCCGAGCGTCTTGGGTACAGCCACGGAGCCGGACGCTACCCGGTGTCGCCGCGGGTGGGGGTTACAAGATCTGCGAGAGGAACAGCTTGGTGCGCTCCTCGCTGGGGTTTGTGAAGAAGTGCTCGGGCGTGCCCGTCTCGACTATCTGGCCGTCCTCCATGAAGATGATCCGGTCGGCCACTTCTCGGGCGAAGCCCATCTCATGGGTCACCACCATCATGGTCATACCGGAACGGGCCAGTTCCTTCATCACGTCGAGCACTTCAGAGATCATCTCAGGGTCGAGCGCCGAGGTGGGCTCGTCGAAGAGCATGATCCTGGGCTCCATGGCCAGGGCCCGGGCGATGGCGACCCGCTGCTGCTGGCCTCCGGAGAGCTGGCCCGGGTACTTGTCGGCCTGCTCGGGTATGCCGACCCGCTCCAGCAGGGCGCGGGCCAGTTCCTCAGCCTCCCCCCGGGGCCGCTTGCGGACCCAGATCGGCGCCAGGGTGATGTTGTCGAGCACGGTGAGGTGGGGGAACAGGTTGAACTGCTGGAACACCATGCCCACCTCGGAGCGGATCCTCTCGATGTTGCGCACGTCGTTGGTGAGCTCCACCCCGTCGACGGCGATGCGCCCCTCCTGATGGGCCTCGAGGCGGTTGATGCAGCGGATCCAGGTGGACTTGCCCGAGCCCGACGGGCCGAGCACCACCACCACCTCGCGCTCTTTGATGACGGCGCTGATCTGATCGAGGGCCTGGAAGTCCCCGAACCACTTGTTCACCCCCTCGCAGACGATCATGTCGTCGCGGGCGGCGAGCTCCTCGGTCAAGGCGATAGTGGCATCGCTGACGCTCATGGCGTTGTCCCCCTGCGGTCACCCGAATCGGGCCTGTCTGTTACGAAGTACATAGTTCCTCTTCGGCGAGCCGGCTAGCGCTCCCCCACCCCCAGTCGCTTCTCCAACCGCTGGCTGTGCTTGGACATGCTGTAGGCGAAGATCCAGTAGACCGCCGACACGAACAGCAGGCCCTCGCGCTTGACGCCGAGGAACTGCGTCTGTGCGGGTATGACGTTGTTGGCCATTCTCAGGATGTCGAAGATCCCGATGATGGCCAGAAGCGATGTTTCCTTGAACGTGGCTATCACCTGCCCGACCAGCGGCGGGATCGAAACCCGCAATGCTTGGGGCAGCACAATGAAACCGGTGCGCTGCACGGTGCTGAGGCCGACTGCGTCGGAAGCCTCGTACTGTCCCCGCCGGATCGACTGGAGCCCGCCCCGCACGTTCTCCGCCAGGTAGGCGGCCGAGAACAACGTATAGCCCGTGGTGGCCGCGGCGAGTTGGCTGATCTCCATCCCGTCGGGGAGGAACAGCGGCAAAATGACGGCGAAGAAGATCAGGATCGTGATCAGCGGCACGCCCCTGATCACCTCGATGTAGCTGGTCGAGAGCACCCTGAATATGGGGAGCTTCGAAGTGCGGGCCAGTGCCAGTATCACCCCCAGCGGGAACGAGAACATGAGGGTGAACACCGCCACGATGAGCGTTACCGCAAAACCGCCGATCAGTGCCTCCGTCGGGGTCTCCACCGTGGACGGCGTGTTGATGATGGTGACCAGGTAGTGGAACCCGCCGATGCCGACCACCCAGGCCGCCAGCAGGCGCATCCGCTTGGCCCTCTCCCCCGCGAAGTTGTGCGCCAGTAGCGCCACGAGCGCGAGGAGCAGGAAACTGAGCCGCACCTTCTGCAGCATCGCGTACCAGCCGAAGAAGGCCGCAATCCAGTTGGACACCGCCACTACCAGCAGTACCACGGCGATGATGCGGCCCATCTCGCCAATCCTGGGATCGGTGAGAACCCAAACCACAGCCCCTCCCAGGACGGCGAAAAGGAGCGCCAACGGGACATCCACCGACGCGACCCGCCCCCAGTCGAGATCGGGGTCTCGCAGCACCACGAAATAGAGTACGAAGGGGCACAGCAGCCACGCGATGTTCAGTGTCAACCTGAGGCGGTCCATCAAGCCTCGGCCCCGAAGCCAGCGGCCGGCCGCGAGGGCGGCCGCGAGCAGCAGCCAGACGACCGTCCAGGGCAGCTTGGTCGACATTGCGACGGTGCGGCCCGGCTCGGCGATGAACTCGCCGTCGACGAACGCGTAGTGGCCCCAGGGGTAGACCCAGGCGGAAAGCACCAGCAGGCCGGCCAGCGCGACGGCCAACTCCACCGACGGCACGAAGGTGCTGCGGCGCCTCGCGTCGCCCAAGCCCTGCCACAGGGCCGCGCCCGCGGCGACCAGCACGACAGCAGCCATCCACCACGCCCAGCGGTCGGCCATCGCCTCGGTGAACGACTCCCTGACGACGCCGTGATCGTCGCGCAGTGCCGATCCCTCGGAGCCCTTGAGCACGGAGGGCTCGCGCAGCACCACGCCGAGCGCTACGGCTGTCCCGACGGCTGTCAGGTTCATCGAGATCTTCTTCATCGACACGCCGCGGCCGCGACTGGCGAGCAAGCCCAGCGAGATGCCGGCCAGCACCGCGACGGCCCCAACGCAGACCCAAACCCTGTTGTACTGATCCTCGGGGTAGGCGTGGGTGAATATCAACCGCAGGTTGGTGCGCACCGCGTCCCACTCGCGCTCCTCGCTGAACGCGAAATTGAGCAGGCTCCGCGCCACAAACAGGATCAGCAGCCCGAAGACCCCGGTGAGCACCCCGTTGAAGAAGCTGGAGAACAGGTTCTTGCGAACCCACTTCCACGCGGAGAGGCTCGGCTCCTCGGGCTTCAGCGCCGCCTCCGGCTCGTCGGCCCAGAGTTCCCCGGGGCCGTCGGCCGGCGCGGCCCCACGGCCCATGGTCGCTCCCATCTCAGCGCTCCACGATCTTGAGGCGGACGTTGAAGAAGTTCACAACCACCGAGATGGTGAGCGAGCACGCCAAGTAGAACAGCATCCAGATGGAGACCACTTCCAGGGTCTTGCCAGTCTGGTTGTAGATGCTCTGACCGATCTGCACGACGTCGCTGTAGCCGATGGCGATGGCCAGCGACGTGTTCTTGGTGAGGTTCAGGTACTGGTTGCCCAGCGGAGGCAGGATCACCCGGAACGCTTGGGGCAGGACCACCCGCCGCAGCATGGTCACGCGGCGCAGGCCCACCGCCTGGGCGGCCTCGGTCTGCCCCTTGGGCACGGCCAGGATGCCGCCCCGCACGATCTCGGCGATGAAGGCTGCCGTGTAGAAGACGACTCCGAAGTAGACGGCGGCCAGTCCTTGGGTGAGGTTGAGTCCGGCCGGGCCGTAGTTGGGGAAGTTGCCCACCTGCTCGATGTCGGGGCGCTTGGCGTCGATGGGCTGACCCGTGCGGCCGTCGCCGAATTTGTCGGCGAGCACCTCGAAGAGGTCGCGCCCGGAGTTGATCAGCCAACTCGACAGTCCGGGCCACCCCACGGTGACGAACAGGATCACGATCGCCGCGCCCGCCGCCGCGAAGATGATGCGGAAGTAGTCGTCGTCGCTCAGCTTCATCAGCCCCGCGGGCGTGCGGCGCCGGGCCAGGAACCGCCGGATCCACAGCACGGCGGCAGCCACGGCCAGCACCGAGACGACCGCCTGCACGATGCCCTGGGTGAGCGAGTCGATCGCTTCGGCGACGAAGTCGAAGATCCCGCCGACCCAGCCGAACACCGGGTGCAGGAACCAGCCGACGAGCCCGAACCCGCCCACAACGGCCGCGAAGCTCAGCACCGGGTAGGTGTCACGGCCCGTTGCATCGTGCAGGCGCACCCGGGCCCGCATCACGAACCAGGCCGCCGCGGCGCCGATCAGGACGAAGACCATCCACTGGTAGAAGCCGTCGGCCAGGAAGACGCGCGGGATCGACACGCCCTTGTCGGAGATGTGCAGCCAGCTGTGTATCGGCTCTCCCGTGGCCGCGACCCTGGGCAGGCTGGCTATCACCACGAAGATGAGGATGATCTGGACCACCAGAGGGATGTTGCGAAGCGTCTCGATGAACACGCTTGAGATCCGGTTGACAATCCAGTTGCTCGACAACCGGCCAACGCCGACGAGCACGCCGAGCATGGTGGCCACCAGGATCCCGCCAATGGAGAGCCGGAGCGTGTTGACCATTCCCACCCACAGGGCCCGGCCACTGGTGTCGGGGTCGGTGTCGATGCCCGAGCTCACCTTGCTGCCCAGGTCGATGCCGAGGAACTCGTAGCCCGTGTCGATGTCCTTGGCCTCGAGGTTGTTGCGAGCCTGCGTCGCCAGGAAGTACATGGCGAAGAGCACCAGCAGCAGCGCCAGCACCTGGGCCAGCCACTTGACGACGGTGGCGTCGCGGTAGAACGGCGGACGCTGGGACTGGGTCGCGGCGAGCGTGGCTTCTTCGGTGTTGGACACGCCGGGGCGCCTCCAGAGCGGTTATCTGTGCCAGGAATGGCAACGGGGGCCCGGGGCTGTGCCCCGGACCCCCGCAAACCTAGACGAGTGGTCCGTCCAGATAGTGCCTTTGGCGGTTCCGCTTGCTAGCGGGCGGGCGGCGCGTAGATGAGGCCGCCGTCGAGCCAGCCTGCGTTGGCCGAGCCCTCGCGGGTCAGGCCGACCGGGTTCAGGTGGCGCGAGTAGATCTCGTCGTAGTTGCCGACCTGCTTGATCACCTGCAGGAACGCGTCGGGGGCCAGACCCAGGGCGCTCTGCTGCTCGCCCTCGCCGCCGAGCAGTCGCCCGGCCTCCGCGTCGGGTGGGCTTGCTGCCATGGCATCGACGTTGGCCGAGGTGATGCCCTTCTCGTCCGCGATGATGGTGGCGTAGACGGTCCAGTTCACCACGTCGGCGAACCGCGACTCGTTCTGGCCGTAGGTCGGGCCGAGGGGCTCCTTGGAGATCGGCGTCGCTGGGAAGATAACCCACTCCTCGCCGTCGGGCTGCTGGTTGGCCTTGCGGCCGACCAGGGCCGAGCCGTCCGTGGTGATGATGTCGCAGGCGCCATCGATGAAGTTGGTGGTGACGATGTCGAAGTCCTCGAAGGTCCTGAGCGTGATGTCCACGCCGGCGGCGTCGGCCGCGTCGGCAATGTTCTGCTCGGTGGTGGTGCCGGCGTTGGTGCAGACGACCGCCCCGCCGATGTCGCTGACCTGCGAAGAGCCCGAGAAGTCGTCGCCGGCCCGGGCCATGAGCTGCTGCCCGTCGTAGTAGGTGGTGGGACCGAAGTCCATGCCCACCTCGCTGTCACGGCTCTGGGTCCAGGTGGTGTTGCGCATGAGCACGTCGATCGCGCCGGTCTGGACGGCGGTGAACCGCTCCGCGGCGGTCAGCGGAGAGAACTCGACTGCGTCTGCGTCGCCGAAGAGCGCCGCAGCCACCGCCCGGCAGTAGTCGGCGTCGAAGCCGGTCTGGGAGCCGTCGGGCTGAGTCTCCGAGAACGCCACGGCCGCGCCGGAGACGCCGCACTTCAGCTGGCCGCGGCCAAGGACCGTTTGGAGGAGGTCGCCGTCCTGGGTGTCTCCGATCGTGTCGTCTGCCGTCGTGGTGGTCTCCTCCGGCGCCGCGGCGGGCGCGGCCGGCGTTCCGTCGTCGTCCTCGCCGCAGGAAGCTGCCAGCAGCGTGACGGCGAACAGGACGGCGAGTGTTCGCCATACCAGGGGCTTGTTGTGAGTCACAGGATCCCTCCGTGGGCTGGTCGTGCAGTGACCACTACACCGTATTGGACGCAGCCGCCCGTTTCAAGCAAGAATGATTACTAATTCAGGCGATCATTGCGGCTACTGCGGCAGTTCCTGTGGCCCAATTCCGGGTTCAACGGGCCGGCGGAGCATAGATCAGCCCGCCGTCGCGCCAGCCAGCGTTGGCCGAGCCCTGCCGGCTCAGGCCCACCGGCACCAGGTGACGCTCGAAGATGTCGTTGTAGTTCCCCACCTGCTTGATGGCCTGGTAGAAGGCGTCGGGGGCCAGTCCCATCGCCGTCTGCAGTTCGCCCTCGACGCCCAGCAGGCGGGCCGCCTCGGCATCGGGCGGGTCCGCGACCATGGCGTCGATGTTGTCCTGGGTGATGCCCTTCTCGTCGGCAATGATGGTGGCGTACACCACCCAGTTGATGACGTCGGCGAACCGCGAGTCGTTCTGGGCGTAGACCGGCGCCAGCGGCTCCTTGGAGATCGGCTTGGCCGGGAAGATCACCCATTTCTGGTCGTCGGGCTGCTGCTTCGCCTTGCGCCCGGCCAGGGCCGACCCGTCGGCGGTGACCACATCGCAGGCGCCCTGGGTGAAGTTCGTAGTGACGATGTCGAAGTCCTCAAAAGTGTTGACCGTGATGTCGATCCCGGCGACCTCAGCGGCATCGGAGACATTCTTCTCGGTGGTCGTGCCAGCCAGGGCGCACACCACCGCGCCGGTGATGTCGGCCAATTCGGAGGAGGGCGAAAAGTCGTCGCTGGCCCGGGCCATGAGCTGCTGGCCGTCGTAGTAGATCGTGGGTCCGAAGTCCAGGCCCACCTCGCTGTCACGGCTCTGTGTCCAGGTGGTGCTGCGAAACAGCACGTCGATGTGGCCAGTCTGCAGGGCCACGAAGCGCTCTCCCGTGGTGAGAGACACGAACTCCAAGGCACCGGCGTCGCCGAGCACGGCCGCCGCGACCGCGCGGCAGTAGTCGGCGTCGACGCCGGTGACGCTGCCGTCGGGCTGGGTCTCGGAGAAGATCACCCTGGTGCCGGAGACGCCGCAGACCAGCCTGCCGCGCTCCTGCACTGTTCGGAGCAGGTCGCCGCCCCGGCTGGAGACCACCGCTTCGGTGGAGTCGCCGTCAGCGGCGGGAACGGGAGCGGCTTCGTCGTCGGTGGTGCCAGACGGCGTGGTCGCGACCCTCTCGCCTCCGATCCCGTTGCCACCGCCGCACGCGGCAGCCGCCAGAGCCACGGCGAGCAGCAGCGCCGGCATCTGCGGGATCCCGGCCGCTCGCATGTTCGGGCCGCCTACAGGTACGTGCCGGTCTGCACCCGCTCGATCGAGCGTCCCCCGGAGGCTTCCTCGTCGTGGTCGCTGGACACCAGCGTGCGCACGAACACGATGCGCTCGCCCTTCTTGCCCGAGATGCGGGCCCAGTCGTCAGGGTTGGTGGTGTTGGGCAGGTCCTCGTGCTCCTTGAACTCCTGGCGCACCGAAGCCAGCAGGTCGGCGGTGACGATGCCGCGGGATCCTCCGGATATCTCCCGCTTGATGGCCAGCTTCTTGGCCCGGCGCACCACGTTCTCGATCATCGCCCCCGAGGCGAAGTCCCGGAAGTACATGACCTCCTTGTCGCCGTTGGAGTAGGTGACCTCCAGGAACCGGTTGGCGTCGGCGGGGCGGTACATGTCCTCCACCGCCTGCTCGATCATGCCGCGCACGGCCTTGTCGGGGTCGCCGCCGCCGACGGTGTCGACCATCGCCGCCGCGATCGGCAGAGTCGGGACCAGATAGCGGGCGAAGATGGCCGCGGCGGCCTCGGCGTCGGGACGCTCGATCTTGATCTTCACGTCGAGGCGGCCCGGCCTCAGGATCGCCGGGTCGATGAGGTCCTCCCGGTTGGAGGCCCCGATGACGATGACGTTGCGCAGCGCCTCGACCCCGTCGATCTCGGCCAGCAGCTGGGGCACGATGGTCGACTCGATGTCGGAGCTGATCCCCGAGCCGCGGGTGCGGAACAGCGACTCCATCTCGTCGAAGAACACGATCACGGGCCAGCCCTGCTCGCTCTTCTCGCGCGCCCTCTGGAACACGAGGCGGATCTGGCGCTCAGTCTCGCCCACGTACTTGTTCAGCAGCTCCGGGCCCTTGATGTTCAAGAAGAAGCTGCGGGCCTTGGCGTCGCCCGACATGTCCGAGACCTTGTTGGCCAGGCTGTTGGCCACCGCCTTGGCGATGAGGGTCTTGCCGCAACCCGGCGGGCCGTACAGCAGCACACCCTTGGGCGCGGGCAGGTCGTACTGGGCGAACAGGTCGTGGTGGACGAAAGGCAGCTCCACCGCGTCGGTGATCTGCTCGATCTGGGAGTCGAGCCCGCCGACGTCGTCGTAGCTGATGTCGGGCACCTCCTCGAGGATGAGGTCCTCCACTTCGGGACGGGGCAGGCGCTCGATCACCAGATCCCCCGAGGAGTCGATCAGCACGTTGTCGCCGCTCCGGATCGGTCCCGCGGAGACGGCCGCGCTCAACTCCACGACCCGCTCCTCGTCGGCCCGTCCCAGCACTACCGCCCGGTCGCCGCCGGGCAGCAGCTCCTTGACCGTCGCCACCTCTCCGGTGCGGTCCGGCCGGCGGGCCAGCACCACGCTGAACGACTCGTTGAGGGCGACCTCCTCGCCGGCGCGGAGATCCTCGGCGAGGTCCGGATGCACCGCCACCCGCATCTTGCGGCCGCCGGCGCGCACGTCGACGGTGCCGTCGTCGTTGCAGCCGAGCACGGTCCCGTAGCCGCTGGGCGGCTGCGTGAGCTTCTCCACCTCTTCCCGCAGCGAGCCGATGTGCTCGCGGGCGTCGCGCAGCATGGTCGTGAGGCGCTCGTTCTGGGACACGGCCTGGGTCAGCCGGCCCTTGGTGTCGGCGAGACGCTCCTCGAGCATGCGCACCCGCTTGGGCGCGTCGTGGAGCCGGCGGCGCAGCGAGGCGACCTCGCCCTCGAGCTCCGAGACGAGCCGGCGCAAGCGCTCGAGGTCCTGCTTCGAGTCGTCGCTGTCGGTCTCGCTCACGGCTCACCTCCTAGCTGGTCGGTCGGACGGGATCCGCGCCACCATAGACGGCACCAGGGTCAAACTGCAGCCGGCACCGAGGCCAGACTGCGTATTCACTCCTCCGCGGTGCCTCCAAGACGCTCCGTGGAGGGGTTCTCGAGCGAGTGTTGGCATTGCGGGCCGCAAGTTGGCAGGCTTGGGGCCACAGCCCCGCTATGCTGCAGTCAACCGCTGCGAGACGCGGGCGCTCCCGGCCCAATTCACCGCACCGCCGAAGAGAGGTACTTCCAGGACATGAAAGTCTGGATTGATCAGGACTTGTGCACGGGCGACGGCTTGTGCGAGGAGATCGCCCCCGACGTTTTCACTCTCCTCGACGACGGCCTCGCCTACGTGGTGGAGGACAGCCATGTCTTCTCGGACCCGGGTGGCCCCGATGGGCTGGCCGCAGTGCCCGCGGGCCAGGAGGAGGCCGTGATCGAATCGGCCGAGGAGTGCCCCGGGGAGTGCATCTTCATCGAGGTGTGAGCACCTGCGGCTCGGAGGCGGAGACCGGTTCCTGGGCGTCACCGAGAACGCGGCCCGCTCCTAGGCCACCTGGCCGAGGAACTCGAAGATCCGATCGCCAACGACATCTTCATGGCCGTGGACCGCAACGTCGACTACCGGCCGCCCGAGTAGCCCTAGAACCACCGGTACGAAGAGTTCAATCGCAGTCGGGCACTTCTGCCGGCTGGTCGAGATCGGACGAGGCGAGCAGCTCCTCCAGCACGCCGGCCCGGGTCGCGTAGGCCACCCCGCCGCCCCCGCGGCGCGAGGCGCCCCAGGCCACGCCCACCGCGGTGGTGCGCCCCTCGACCGTTGCGACCAGCGCGGCGCCGGAGTCGCCAACCTCGGTCTGGGCGGCGAGAAGCCATGACTGCCGGTCGATGCGCTCATCCCCGCCCACGATGTCGGTCAGCACCGTGACCGGCCGGTCGACGCGGAACGGCGTCGGATCCGGGGAGCCCTCGGCCTCCCAGGCCAGGACCGCGCCGATCGTGCCATCGGGAACCGCCTCGCTGAGGGGCAGGGGGCGCAGGCCTGCGCCCGCGGCCCGCAGCACGGCCAGGTCGTTGACGGGATCCAACGCCACCAGCACCGCTCCCAGCTCGCGGCCGTCGGAAAGCTCAACCGTCGGCTCCTGCATACCGATCATCAGGTGCGCGATGGTGACGACGAGGTCGCCGTCCAGCACCGCGAAGCCGCTGCCCTCGCGCACGATGCCCCGGCACGCGGGACCCGACACCCTCACCGACGACTCCACGGCCGCGGCCAGTTCCACCTCCGAGAGGCCGTGATCGTCGGGCACGGGACCCGGATCGGGAGGGTCGTCGAGCGGCGGGCGGGTGGACGAGGGCACCGGGGCCGGGCCCTGGTCCGCGGGCGCCTGCGCGTGCGCATCGTCGGGCGCCTGCCCTTGACCATCCCGCGAAGCCGTGGTCCCGCCAGCCAGCACCGCCACCGCCGCGACAGCCGTCGCCGCGACGACGGCCGACAGGGCCGCGACGACGAGGAGCCGTCGCCCCGGCGTCACAACTCGGTCAACCGGCTGACGGTGAGGAAGCCGGTGTGGGCCACCATGCGATGGTTGGGGCGCACCGCGTCCTGATCCACATGCCAGCCCCGCTGGAGAATCTCGACCGTTTCGTGCAGGTCGAACGGGGAATCGTCCAGCGCCTGGCGCAGCCTCTGGACCTGCACGGCGCTGGGCGTGTAGGCCAGCAGGATCCCGCCGGGGCGCAGGGCCGACGCGGCGTGGGGCACCACCCGCCACGGCTCGGGCAGGTCGAGCACCACCCGGTCGAGCCCGATCTCGTCGATGCCCTCGTAGACGTCGCGCAACTCGGTGCGGTACCGGTCCATTGCCTCGGGCCCGCAGAAGCGCTCGACGTTGGCCCGGGCTCGGGCGCAGAAGTCCTCCCGCCGCTCGTACCCCGACACCACCGCGCCCGCCCGCAGCAGCGCCATCGACAGCGCGCCAGAGCCGACCCCGGCCTCGAGCACCCTGGCGCCTGGGAAGATGTCGGCCAGAATCAGGATCGGCCCGATGTCCTTGGGGTAGATGACTTGCGCCCCCCGGGGCATCTTGAGCACCGCATCGGCCAGGGTGGGCCGCAGCGCGAGAAAGGTGGAGCCTCGCGAGGACCGCAGCCGGGTGCCCTCGGGCGCACCGATGATGTCGTCGTGGGCGATCACCCCGGTGTGGGTGTGGAAGTCGCGGCCGGAAGCCAGATCGAACAGGTAGCGGCGGCGCTTGCGGTCGATGAGCAGGACCGGCTCTCCCGGCTCGAGCGGCCGCCCGGTCATCGACCGGGCCGGTCAGAGAAGCGGAGACAGCGCACCGTCACCGGTCCGTCCACCTCCGGCTCCCTGGTCGGGTTGCGCAGCACGACTCGCATCCGAGCAGTGTGGATGCCGGCAGGCTCAGCCGTCGTCCGGTCTGACGTGCCGGATCTCGATCCCGGTGGAGGGCTCCAGCCGCTCCGACAGCACCGCGGTGGGCTCGCGGCGTCCCATCGCCCGCCGCGCCAGCTTGACCGCGCTGCCGGCGACAAAGGCTGCGAACCAGAACCGCGAGCTGCCGAGCAGTCCCCGGCGCACCGCTTGGCGGGTGATCCAGGCTCCCGCGGCCCGCCCGCCGACGAGTCCCACCGGTCAGATCCGCCTTACTTCCACGACAGTTCTGCGGAGCCGGCCAGCCCTGCGGCCCGTCACGTAGGCCAGGGCGACGAGCACGGCTGCAGCCGCGGCGGCACCGTAGGCCACCCTGACCAGCAGCGGCTGGGTCTCGCGATCGATGTCGGCCTGCAGGTCGCGAAAGGCGCCCTCCAGCGAGTCGCGGGTGATCCGCTCCGATTCTGCACTCATCTCAGAGACCCCGCTGGTAGGTGTCATCGCCTCGCGGTGAAGCATGTTGTGTCCCGCTCATGTTCGCTGCGCTCACGGGCCGCTCGGGCCACGGCCTCGCTCGGCGCCTCGCGAAGATCCTCATGAATTGCTCCTGTCCGCTCGGCCTCCCAGGCCCCGCTTGCCGACCTGTCGCAGCAGCAGCGCTATCACCGCGCCGAGCGCGGCGACCACGATCAGGTACGGAATCCACGAGCGACTCTCGGCGAAGACGTGCCCTGTCTCGGTCTGCAGAGCCCGCAACAGCGAGAGCAGCAGCAGCACCATCCCCACCACGAGCGCCAGGCTCCCGGCCAGACCCATCGAGACCCACCGACCGGCGCCCTGGAGCGGGCCGAGCAACTCCTGGCGGGCGTAGGCCTTCACCATGTCCGCGACTTCTGCTACGCCCTGCCTGCGTGCCAAAGGTGGGTCCTCCGCGGTCGGTGAACTCTTGACGCTACCCGCTGCCGAGATCGATCCGAGCCCGCAGCAGCTCGGTGGCGTCGGCAACCAGGCGGTGCGCCGCCACGAGCCTCTCTCCGGCTGTTGGGGTGCGCAGCACCTCGAGCCGGTCGAGCGGTCCGAGCGGGGCCAGGGCCGCGGCCCGGTAGGCGGCCCGGGCGAGGTCGCGGCCGAGATCGACGGGACCGGGCGCCTCAGCCTGCGCCAACGGTCCCAACTGGAGGCGCAGGGCCAGGCTGCGGGCCTCGGTGACGAGTTCCGTGAGCTCGTCTATGAGCTCGGGGGCACCAGTCGAGGCGGGTTCTGGCTCGTCGGGCCAGTCCTCGGTCTCGGCCCAGGGGTGAGGGTCGTCGGGGAGCCACCGCCGGACCCGGATGCGGCGGTCCCCCAGCGCCATCACCAGCAGCCGCTCGTCCGCCAACCGCCGGGCCTCGACCACGCGGGCCATGGTGGCGACGTCGCACCGAACATCGCCGCCCCCGACCTCGCGCCCCCGCTCGATCAGCACCACGCCCATCTCCCCGTCGCCCCCTATGACGGTGTCGAGCATGGTCAGATAGCGGGGCTCGAAGACGTGCAGCGGCAGCGGCGAGCCGGGCAGCAGCACCGACTGGAGCGCGAACATCGCAGTGGCCATGTCGTTAGAGGCCGCAGCTACCCGCCGGCGGAGTCAACGGCTTCGTCGACGACCGGCGCGACCGCGGGCAGCGGGTGCAGCGCGGCGTCCGCCGAGGACGGCCCGTAGGGATGTCCAGCCGCGGCCGCGATCAGGCCCCGCTGCAGGACGTTGCAGAAGCCGAGGTCGAAGATGAGGCCCTTGCGATTGGAGATCAGGGCGAACGTGAGCACATCGCCGTTGCGGGCGACGGTCACTCCGGCCAGGGCGGAGACGTCGTTGAGGGTTCCGCTCTTGGCCCACACCGTGCTGGACTCGGCGCCTTCCGCCTCGGGGTCGGTGCCGGCGTCGCAGTCTCGCAGCGTCCCGCGCTCCCCCACCACGGCCAGGCCCGTCACCAGGGGCGAGTCCGGCCCGGCCTGCAGCAGCAGGTCGGCGATGAGGTCGCAGGTCAGCCGGTTGTGGATTGACAGGCCCGAGCCGTCGACGATGACAATCCCGGTGGTCTGCACCCCCAGCAGCCTTTCCAGCACGTCCCGCACGCCCATCACCGCCTCGGCCCGGGCCGAGCCCGCAAATCGTCGGCCGATCTCCTTGAGCAGCATCTCGGCGGTGGTGTTGTCGGAGCGGCGCAGCATGCGAGCGACGATCTCTGCCATCGGAGGCGACTCGACGACGGCCAGCGAGCGGAGCTCCGACGGCGGTGGCGCAGTCCCCTTGAGTGCGTCCCCGACAACGCGGACGCCCCGGGCCTCGATCAATCCGGCCAGGACCTGGGCCGCATGGAGGGCAGGGTCGGACGCCCGCACGTTCTGGCGCCGGCTGGCGGGGTCGGCCGACGGCGGGAAGGAGACGTAGCCATCGTTCAGCAGCAGCGCGGAGAGCGGACCGACCTGGTTCTCGCTGACGTAGGACTGCTTCCAGATGGGCCCGGTGCCGGGCTGGGGGAACTGGGCGGCGTAGTCCCGCTCCGCCTCGGGGAAGCGGGACTCGTCGGCCACGACTCCTCCCTCCACGGCGACGATGCCCCGCTCCCTCAGGGCTGCGGCCGCCTCAACCGCCAACTCGGTGAAGTCGGTGTGGACTATGGGCTCGTCAAAGCGCCGGACGTAGGCCAGCGTCGACAGGACCGGATCGCCCCGTCCCACCAGATAGATGTCGCCCACCAGCGCGCCGTCGGTGGCCGCGTTCAGCGCGTCGGCCCGGACGAAGACCTCGGTCGTGTAGGTGGCCGCCGGTCCTGCGATCTCAAGGATCGCGGCCGCAGTGACGATCTTCATCAGAGAGGACGGAACCAGCAGCGCGTCGGCCTGCTCGCGCACGACCGGCTCTGAGTCGCGGTAGGCGGACAGGCACGTCTGCGGCGGCGCGCTCGGCAGCGCCACCACGCCGGAAAGCCTCTCGAGCAGGCGGGCCTCGGTCACGGGCGCCGACAGCCAGGACGGCGTCCGGCGCACGCTGAGCAACGGCGTCCCGACGACCGTGGCGGGAGGACCGGCATCCTCGATCCATCCCGGGTCGGCGGAGGCATCGCTGCGGCGAGCCTGGACGTAGGACCCCACCGCGGTGGTCAGCAGGGCAGCCAGCAGGATCGACACCAGGATGCGACGCATCGCCAGCATCGTAGGCCGCGAGCGACAACGGACGGGCCCGGCATCCGCGGCCAGCACGGTGATTCGGTAGCGTCGAGCGACCCGCCCCGAACCCAGGAGCCAAGTATGGACATCGTGGCCGCCCTGTTCATAGACGAGATCGAAACCCGCCAGGTGCCGGGGCCCTCAACCCGGATCGACCTCACCGGGGTGCAGTTCTCGGCCGTAGCCCCCCAGGACGTCCCGCTGGTCTGGGCGCCTCATCTGGTGGTGATCGTGCGCTGCGCGCCCGGCGAGTCGGGCATGGGCGCGCTGGAGGTGTCCTACTTCCGGGGCGATGAGCGCATCGCCCGCAACGTGCAGCCCCTTCAGGTGGAGCCGGGCAAGTTCAACTACCGCCTGGTGCGGGCCGAGCTCGAGTTCGCGGAATACGGCACAATCGAGGCTCGGGCCCGCATAGACGCGGGGCCGGTGATCGTCGTCCCCTACACGCTGCTGGCTCCCACTCCATGAGGGGGCTCCATCCAGCCCGAGCTACGGCTCCCCCTACCCCCTGGCGGCAATCGCTATGGTGAGCCGCGATTGTCCAGACGGCGGACGGTCGGAGGACTTGTGACTTCCATCGAGCGGCTCGGGATCAACGTGATAAAGGCGCTGGCCATGGACGCGCCCCACGCGGCCCGCTCGGGCCACCAGGGCACGGCCATGGCCCTGGCCCCGCTGGCCCACGTCCTGTGGACCCGGATCCTGAGCTACGACGCCCAGCGGCCGGACTGGCCCGACCGAGACCGGTTCGTGCTGTCCGCGGGCCACGCCTCGATCCTGCAGTACGCCATGCTGTACCTCACGGGCCACGGCCTGGAACTCGACGACCTGCGGAACTTCCGGCAGTGGGGTTCGCCCACGCCGGGCCACCCCGAGGCCGGCTGCACTCCCGGCGTGGAGGTGACCACCGGGCCGCTGGGACAGGGCCTGGCCAACGCGGTGGGCATGACCATCGCCGAGAGCCAGATGCGGGCCCGCTTCGGCGCCGACATCTGCGACCACCGCACCTTCGTGATCGCCGGAGACGGCGATCTGTCCGAGGGAATCAGCCACGAGGCAGCCTCCCTGGCCGGTCACCTGGGACTGGGCCGGCTGGTGGTCGTCTACGACGACAACGAGGTCACCATCGACGGCGGCACCGATCTCGCGCTCTCCGACGACGCCGCGGCCCGCTTCCGCTCCTATGGCTGGCACACCACCGAGCTCGGCGAAGCCGCCGAGGACCTCGACGCGCTGGAAGCCGGCCTGCGCCAGGCCATCGCGACGGAGGATCGTCCGTCGCTGGTGGTTGTCCGATCGGTGATCGCGGCGCCTGCGCCCCAGACGGCAGGAACTCCCGCCGGGCACGCCTACGCCATCTTCGACGAGGAGATCGCAGCCACCAAGACGCTGATGGGACTTCCGGCCGACGAGACCTTCCATATGCCCTCCGAGGTGCTCGACTACTACCGGAATGCGGGGCTCGCAGGCCAGCCCGAGCGCTTCGCTTGGGAGGCCCGAACTGCGGCCCTCCAGGGCGACCGGGCCGGCCTGGAGGCATGCCTGACCGCGACCGGCCGTCCCGGCTGGAGCGACGCTCTGCCCTCATGGGAGGTGGGCCAATCGGTGGCCACCCGCAAGGCGTCGAATGTCACCCTGCAGGCCCTCTTGCCGGAAGTTCCCGGGCTGACCGGCGGCGGCGCCGACCTCACCGGCAGCACGGGCACGGTCATGGCCGATGCCGGGGTCTTCTCGGCTCGCGGCCCAGGAGGCCGCCAGATCTACTTCGGGGTGCGCGAGCACGCCATGGGCTCGGTCGCCAACGGCATGGCCCTGCACGGCGGAGCCATACCGGTGGTGGGGACCTTCCTGGTGTTCGCCGACTACATGCGACCGGCGGTGCGCCTCGCCGCCTTGTCGGAAGCCAAAGTCGTCTTCGTCTGGACCCACGACTCCGTGGGCGTGGGCGAGGACGGCCCGACGCACCAGCCCGTGGAGCAGCTCGCCTCCCTGCGAGCCATCCCGGGTCTCCGGGTGATCAGGCCGGCCGACGCCACCGAGACTGTGGGGGCATGGCGGGTGGCGGTGGAGTCCGACGGGCCGACCGCATTGATCCTCACCCGCCAGGGGGTGCCCGTGCTCGAAGGCAGCAGCGCCGAAGCGGTCGCGGCCGGGGGCTATGCGATCTCCGAGCCCGACAACCCCGGCCTGACGCTGGTGGGAACGGGCAGCGAGGTGTCGGTGTGCTGCGACGCCGCGGCCCTCCTGGCCGCCGACGGCATCTCGGCCCGGGTGGTTTCGCTGCCGTCGTGGGAGCTGTTCGCCGAGCAGCCCTACTCCGAGCAGGCCCGCGTGCTGCGGCCCGACCTGCCGTCGCTGGCGGTGGAGGCGGGCAGCACCATGGGTTGGCGCCGCTGGACCGACGACGCGGTGGGCATCGACCGCTTCGGCGCGTCGGCGCCCGGGGCGGTAGTGATGGAGAAGCTTGGCATCTCCGCCCCCAATGTGGCCGGCAGGGCGCGGGCCCTGCTGGAGGGCGCGTTGGCGCGGGCCGCGCGGTGAGACCGGCGAGGAGGGCCGCGAGATGAATGCGACCACCAGACTGCACGACCTCTACGAGCAGTGCGGGCAGAGTCCCTGGCTCGACAACATCCGGCGAGGCTGGATCACCGGAGGGGACCTGCACGACTGGGTCAGCCGGGGCGTAAGGGGTCTGACCTCGAATCCGTCGATCTTCCAGAAGGCCATCGCCTCGGGCGCCGACTACGACGACGAGTTCCGGTCGGCCATCGCCGACGGGCTCGATGTCGAGTCGTCGTACTGGCGCCTGGTCACCTCCGACATCGCCGCAGCGGCCGCGATCCTGCATCCCGTCTACGACGCGTCCGACGGGCTCGACGGATTCGTGTCGGTGGAGGTGGCGCCCGACCTCGCCCGCGACGCCGCGGCCACTGAGGTTGCCGCCCGCGACCTGCACGAGCGGCTGGCCGTACCCAACCTCTACGTGAAGATCCCCGGCACTGCGGAGGGCCTGGAGCCCATCGCCCGGATGATCTCCGAGAGCCGGAGCATAAACGTCACGTTGATCTTTAGCGTCGACCGGTACCTCGAGGTGGCTGAGGCCTACATCTCTGGCCTCGAGCGGGCCGAGGGCGACCTGTCGAGGGTGTCCAGCGTGGCCTCCTTCTTCCTGTCCCGGATCGACACCGAGGTGGACCGGCGCCTCGACGCCATCGCTGCCCCCGAGGCGCTGCGATTGCGGGGCCGGGCCGCCATCGCCAGCGCCAAGGTGGCCTATGTGCATTTCCAGCGGCTCCACGCGGGACCCCGCTGGGAGGCGCTGGCCGCCCGCGGCGCCCGACCCCAGAGGCTGTTGTGGGCCAGCACGTCGACCAAGAACCCGGCCTACCCCGACACGCTCTATGTGGACGAGCTGATAGGCCCGGGCACGGTGAACACTCTCCCCGACGCCACGCTGGAGGCATACGAGGACCACGGCGCGGTCGAGCCCACGCTCAGCACGGGTCTAGATGAGGCCACCGAGGTGCTGGAGCGGCTCGCAGCCGTGGGCGTGGACCTCGACGCGGTCACGGCCCAACTCGAGGACGAGGGCGTCGCCGCGTTCACCAAGAGCTTCGACGAGCTGCTCGAGGTGCTGGGTGACAAAGCCGACTCGCTTGGTTCCCGAACCCGCCGCCGGTAGCCGGCCCCACCGGGGGGCGGGGGCGGGAACGGGAGCGGCCGTGCATGGCGCGCCCCGCGGCCAGAAGGGGGATCGCCTCCAGCAGCTCGAGGCCGAGAGCGTTCACATCATCCGTGAGGTTGCCGCCCAGTTCCGCAAGCCGGTCATGCTCTACTCGATCGGCAAGGACAGCTCGGTGATGCTCCATCTGGCCCGCAAGGCTTTCCACCCCGCCCCGATCCCGTTCCCGCTGCTGCATGTGGACACGACCTGGAAGTTTCGCGAGATGATCGCCTTCCGGGACCGGATGGCCCGCCAGATCGGCTTCGAGCTGATCGTGCACACCAACGCCGAGGGCGTGGCGGCACAGATCAACCCCTTCGACCACGGATCGCTGCACTACACCGATGTGATGAAGACCCAGGCCCTCAAGCAGGCGCTGGACGCGGGCCGCTACGACGCGGCCTTCGGCGGAGCCCGGCGCGACGAGGAGCCGTCGCGGGCCAAAGAGCGGATCTTCAGCTTCCGCGACCGGCACCACCGCTGGGACCCCAAGAACCAGCGGCCAGAGCTGTGGAACCACTACAACGGCCGGGTCAGCCCGGGCGAGAGCATCCGGGTGTTCCCGCTCAGCAACTGGACCGAGCTCGACGTGTGGCGCTACATCGCGGCCGAGGGCATCGAGGTGGTGCCGCTGTATCTCGCCGCGCCCCGCCCGGTGGTGGAACGCGACGGCACCCTGCTGATGGTGGACGATGAGCGCTTCCGGTTCGAGGCGGGCGAGCGGCCCGAACTCCGCCGGGTGCGATTCCGGACGCTGGGGTGCTACCCGCTCACCGGGGCCGTCGAGTCGGAGGCGGCCACGCTGGACCAGGTCATCGCGGAGATGGCGGGCGCCACCCGCTCCGAGCGCGAGGGTCGGGTGATCGACCATGACCGGTCGGGCTCGATGGAGGACAAGAAGAGGGAGGGGTACTTCTGATGGATCCGGCCGCGGCCCCGGCGGCGCCGGAGGGACCCGCACCGCATCGGGACCTCCTGCGCCTGCTCACCTGCGGCTCGGTGGACGACGGCAAGTCCACCCTCATCGGTCGGCTCCTGCACGACTCGCACCACCTTTACGACGACCGCATCGCGGCCGTGTACAAGGAGTCGGCCGTCTCCGGCCACGCCGGCGGACAACTCGACCTGGCCCTGCTGGCCGACGGGCTCAAAGCCGAGCGGGAGCAGGGCATCACCATCGACGTCGCCTACCTCTACTTCTCCACCTCCCAGCGCAGTTTCATCATTGCGGACGCTCCCGGCCACGAGCAGTACACCCGCAACATGGTGACCGGCGCCTCCAACGCGGACCTGGCCGTGATGCTTGTGGACGCGGTCCGCGGCGTCACCACCCAGACCCGCCGGCACAGCTCGATAGCGGGCCTGCTGGGAATCTCCGCCGCGGTGGTGGCAGTGAACAAGATGGACCTCATCGGCTACGACGAGGCCCGCTTCCGGTCGATCGCTGCCGAGGTTTCGGCCATGGCCGAGGCGGTGGGCCTGGCCGCGCCGGTCTGCATCCCGGTGTCGGCCCTTCATGGCGACGGCGTCGTGGAGCGGGGCCGGAACCTCAGCTGGTATGCCGGGCCGTGCCTCATGGACCACCTTGAGCAGGTCGACGCGGCCACCCATGCCCGCGCCCATCAGGCCTCCGGGCTCGTCGGGGGGCGGCTGCGGCTGCCGGTGCAGCTCGTGATCCGGCCCGACCACCGGTTCCGGGGCTTCGCCGGAACCGTGTGCGAGGGCGCCCTGCGGGCGGGCGACAGGGTTCAGGTGGAACCCTCGGGCCGAACGACCACCATCGAGCGGATCGTGACCTTCGACGGCGACCTCGACGAGGCCGAGACGGGCCGGGCCGTGGTCGTCACCACCGCCGACGAGGTCGACATCGGCCGGGGCGACGTGATCGTCGATCTGGCGCAGGTGCCCCAGCGGGGCCGGCAGCTGACGGCCACGATCGTGTGGATGTCGGAGGCCGACCTGGTGGTGGGCAGGGAGTACCTGCTGCAGCAGGGGGGGCAGGCCATGAGCTGCCGGGTGTCGGAGGTGACGGGCCGTCTGGACGTCGACACGCTCGAGTCGGTCCCGGCCGCCGCGGTGAGGCTCAACGACATCGCCAGGGTGACGGTCCGCACCGACGCCGAGCTGATCTTCGACCCCTACGCACAGAACCGGACCACCGGCTCGTTCATCCTCATCGACAGGGCCGACAACGCCACCGTGGCCGCGGGCATGATCGCGGCCGCGGCCCCCGGCGCAGCCTGGGAGGAAGTGCCGGGGCCGACCCTCGAGCGCCAGCGCAGCTCCGTCAGCAGCTCCGAGTGGGCCGAGCGACTCGGGCAGCGGCCGGTGACGGTGCTGCTCACGGGACTCACCGGCGCGGGCAAGTCGACGATCGCTTCGGCGCTCGAGCGCGAGCTGTTCGACCGGGGCCGCACCACGGTCCGCCTCGACGGCGAGAACATGCGTCTGGGGGTCAGCAAAGACTTGGGCTTCTCCAACCGGGATCGGTCCGAGAACGTGCGCCGCGCCGCCGAGTTGGCCCGCCTGGTGAACGACCAGGGACTCATCGCGATCGCCGCGCTCGTCGCGCCCAGTGCGCCGGTCCGGGAGCGGGCCCGCGAGCTCATCGGCGCCGAGCGATTCGTGGAGGTGTTCCTCGACCCGCCGCTGGAGGTGTGCCGCTCGCGAGACAGCGCCGGGCTGTACGAGGCGGCCGACCGGGGCGAGATCAGGCAGTTCCCGGGCGTGTCCGCCCCCTACGACAAGCCGGCCGACGCCGACTTGGTGCTCGACACCTCCCGGCTCGACGTGGACGCCTGCGTGCGGGCCATCACTGCCTGGCTCGAGGCTCGACGGTTCATCCCCACCACCAGAGCATCCGAAGCGTGACCGGCGACCGATCCCCGACCGTCGGCGGTGGCGGCACACCCGCGGTCGTGTGGAGTCCGGGAAGGGTGACAGACAAGGACCGGGCCGGCCTGCTCGGCCACGGCGCGGTCACGGTGTGGCTGACCGGCCTGCCCGGTTCGGGCAAGTCGACACTGGCCCATGCGGCGGAGGCCCTGCTCGCGGCCGAGGGCGTGCTGGCCTACGTGCTCGACGGTGACAACCTGCGCTTCAGCCTCAACTCCGATCTGGGCTTCTCCCCAGAGGACCGGGCCGAGAACATCCGCCGGGCCGGCGAGGTGGCCGCGCTGCTGCGCGACGCGGGCGCGGTGGTGCTGGCGTCGTTCGTCTCGCCCTACCGCCGCGACCGCGACCGGGTGCGGAGCCTCCATCCCGACGGCTCGTTCGTGGAAGTGTTCGTGGACGCGCCCCCGTCGGTCTGCGAGCAGCGAGACCCCAAGGGCCTCTATGCCAGCGCCCGGGCCGGGGCCATAGCCGAGGTGACCGGCGTATCCGCCCCCTACGAGGCGCCCACCGATCCTGAGATGCGCATCGACACGTCCGCCATCGACGTGGAGACCGCGTCGGCTGCTGTGGCGGCGGAGGTTCTCACGCGCGTGCGGCTCGGAAGCGGAGCCGGCTGCGGCATCCATTAGCGCGCCGGGCCGATTATCCGGGCGGCACGATCATATACGAGAACATCTCACCGGCCGCGGAGGGTTCGCGCCGCGGTCACGGCAAGCTAGCCGAGACTCATTCGGGCGTCGGCCGACCGGATCGCAGGAGGTAGGCAGCCTTCTCGACGGAGCGCCGGGCCCGGGTGAGGCGCTTCTCCTCGTCCGACAGCCTGGTCGCCCCCGCCTCGATGGAACCCCGCAGACTCTCAAGGGCCAGATCCGCGATCTCCTCGGCGATAGCGGCTAGCCGATCTGAAATATCATGAAGCTCATCAGCCATGTCTGACATCATAGTCACGTCTCATTGAATGCAGCGCTTCAGTAGGACCCTCGGAACGGCTCGCAACCCGCGGCTGCTGGCCGCCTCGGCGGCTACCGGCATCATCGTGGCCCTGCTGGTGGCCGCCTTTGAGACGGTGGCCGTCAACGTTGTGCTCGAGCGCGTCCTGGACCAGCACCTGGCGGTGCTTGCGCTGGCCCCCGTGCTGGGCATCGCGGCCTCCAAGCTGGTGCTGCGCACGGTGGGGGGCGGCACCTCGGGATCAACCTCCGACGAGTACATCAGAGCCTTCCACGAGCGCCAGCCCAGCATCCCCATCAGGTACCTGCCGGCCAAGCTGCTCGCCGGGATCGCCACCATCGGCAGCGGCGGCGCGGTGGGCCTCGAGGGCCCGTCGATCTACGCCGGATCCTCGACGGGGCTGTTCGTCCATGAGCGCCTGGGGCGCTTGTTCCGGCGCGACGAGGCTCGCATACTGCTCACCGCCGGGGCCGCGGCCGGTGTGGCCGCCGTGTTCAAGACACCGGCCACCGGGGTCATCTTCGCCATCGAGGCCCCCTACCGCGACGACGTGACCCCCCAGGCGCTGCTGCCGTCGCTGATCGCGTCCGCGGCAAGCTACGTGACATTCGTCTTCCTCGTCGGCAGCACGCCGGTGGTCCCGTTCCTAGGCGAGGGCGGCATCGGCCCCGACGGAGCCTCGGTGCTCGATGTCGAGATCGGGGATCTGCTGGGAGCGCTCATCCTGGGGATCGCGGCGGGTCTCGGCGGGCGGGGCTTCGCCTGGCTGGTGCGCCAGGCCAAACACGCCACCCACACCATCTCATGGCCCCGCAGGGCCGCCGTGGCCGCCGCAGCCATGGCGGGCCTCGCGCTGCTCGCCGACGTCGCCTTCGACGAGGTCCTCAGCCTCGGGCCCGGCATCAACGCCATGGAGTGGGTCGTTCAGCAGGACGCCCTGGAGCTGATCGCGCTGCTGTTCGGGATCAGGGTCGCGGCCACGCTGGCCACCGTGCTGGGCGACGGCGTCGGCGGGCTCTTCATCCCCCTGGCCACGCTCGGGGTGATCGTCGGACAGTTTGTGGGCGTGGCTCTGGACGCGGAGGCAACCGGCCTCTACGCAACGCTGGGCCTCGCGGCCTTCCTGGGCGCCGGCTATCGAGCGCCCATCGCGGCGGTGATGTTCGTGGCCGAGTCCACCGGCGCGGCCGCATTCGTGGTGCCCGCCCTCGTGGCGGCCGCCGTCAGCCAGGTGGTGGGCGGACCGTCCTCGGTCGTGGAGTACCAGCGATCCAAGCGGATGGGCCACCTCGAGCAGCGCTTCACCCTTCCCCTCAGTTCCATACTCACCACCGACGTGCTGACAGTCCCGCCCGACGCCACCGTCTCGGAGTTCGTCTACATGCACGTTCTCGGCCGGCGCGAGCGGGTGGTGCCGGTCGTGTCGGGCAGCGCCTATCTGGGGATGGCCCAGCTGTCCCAACTGTCCACCGTCAGCCGCGACGAGTGGGAGACCACCACGGTCGAGTCGATGATGACGACCGACCTTCCCGCGGGCTCGCCGTCGTGGACAGTGCGCGACGCCGTGGTGGCCATGGCGGGCGCTGACATCGAGGTCTTGGCCGTGACCGACAGCGCCGGCAACTTCATTGGCGTGGTCACGGAGGACGATGTCGTGCGGCTCGGAGAGATCTTGGACGAGACCGAGGGGTAACCCCCGGCCGGAGCGGCTGACTCGTGCCGTCAGTCGTCGTCGGCCCCGAACTCCGCCTCGGCGAGCTCCTCGTCCTCGAACTCCGCGGCCCACGCCGCGTGCTCGGGCTTCACGTAGTCGTCCGGCTCGTCGAACGACTCGATCAGCCCTTGGAGGTCGTCCACCTGCGAGCGCTTGAACTTGCGGGCTTCCTCATACCTTCGGTGTCGACCCTTCTTCACGGCCCCAACTCCCGGTTTGACGATTTCGCAGGGCATCCAGTGTACCGGACGGGCGCGACAGGGCCACGCGCGCTCGCGGGCCGTGTCGGGCAGCCCGACGGCCTCCGCGCCATCACGGCAACGGCCTCCGCAGGACCCCGCCAATCCTCACCGGCATCACGCCATCGGCCGGCGGCTGCGCTCCTCAAGCACGAGTTGGCCGTCGTCGAAGGCCAGCGCGGCCTCGCCCTCGACGAGGCGCCGCACCGGCTCGCCCACGATCTCCGAGCGCCACCCCCGCGACAGCCGGGCGTCCGGGTCGCCGCGGATCAGGGCCTCGATGTCGGCCCTGGTCGCCAGCAGCGAAGGCTCGATCATGCGCTCGCGGGCGAGCTGGCTCACCCAGGAAGTCACCAGGCCCACCGCGGGACGGAGGCGCTCTGCATGGTCGGAACGCGCCGGGCGCGCCGGAGGCGGCCGCCAGTTCGAGGCGAGCCCGTCGGCGACGGCCTTGAGGATCGCGGTCCCCAGCCGACCCCGGGCCACGCCCTCGCCGACGCCCCGAACCGCGGCCAGATCCGCGGTCGTGCGGGGCGCGGCCCGCGCGATGGAGACGACGGCCATATCGGGTAGGACGTGGCGGACAGGCTGGTTGACCCTGGCCGCCCGCTGCTCGCGCCACATCGCCACCGACCGGACCACGGGCAGGTCGCGGCGTCTCAAGTGCCGGACCTCCTTGAGCCTGCTCCAGGCCTCCTCGGGCCGCCGGGCGCCGCGGCTGCGCTCCAGGAGCAGACCGAACTCGGCCTCGGCCCAGTCCATCCGGCCCAGCTCGTCGAGCCGTGCCGCCATGCTGTCGTGGATCTCCAGCAGGTGCATCACGTCGCTGGCCGCGTACTCGAGCTGCGAGGTCTTGAGCGGCCGCTTCAGCCAGTCGGTGAGCCGGTCCGCCTTCGGAGGCCTCCAGCCGATCTCGCTCTCGTAGAGCGATGACAGCGCAGGCGTGCCCCGGCCGAGGAAGCCAGCCGCGATCTGGGTGTCGAAGATGCGCGCCGGGACTGCCCCGCAGCAGCGCTCGAGGACCTCGAGGTCCTGGCTGGCGGCGTGGGCCACCATCAGGCCGCCTCCGGAGAGGACCTCCGAGAGCGGCCGGACATCGACGGCCAGCGGGTCGATCAGCACCAGGTCGCCGGGCCAGGCGATCTGGATCAGTGCCGCCTCGGGCCAGTAGCTGCGCTCCCGGTGGAACTCGGTGTCCAGGGCGAATCGGGGCTCGCCGGACAGCGCCACCACCGCGGCGCGCAACCCGGCGTCGGAGTCGATGTAGCGGTAGTTTCCCAACTGCCTCCCTTAGAGGCTCCGCGGGTAGGTGCCAGCGCCTCGCCATGCGGCGCAGTGATTCCCGCTCTTGCTCGCTGCGCTCACGGGCCGCTCGGGCCACGGCCTCGCTCGGCGCCTTGCGAAGATCCTCATCAACTGCTGTCCGTCCGCTCGGCCTCTCAGGCTGGTGCGGGGCCCGTCTCGACCGGTCGGCCCGACTGGTGCCAGGCGTTGGTGCCGCCGGCCACATTGACCGCGTCGACGCCGCGGGCCCGCAGGAACCCGACGGCTTGGCCGCTCCGGCCCCCTATGGCGCACACCACGCACACGGCGGAGCTGGCCGCGGCAGCGCGGAACTCCTCCACAGAATCGGGAACCGACGCCAGAGGCACAAGCACCGCGCCGGGTATGCGCACCTCCTCGTACTCGTCGGGCTCCCTCACATCGAAGACCGCGGCACCCGCAATCCGACGACGGTCAAGCTCGTCGACATCGATCTCCGGTATGTCGGCGCCGTCCATCCGCGCTCCCCGCTCGGCTGCGGCCCACAATCGTAGTGGTCCCCAGAGGCCGAGCGGATACACCGCAGTTTCACTGGGACTGCACAAGGGTGCCGCCGGGAAGGTCCTCGGGACGGTCCGCGTCCTTGAACCAGGCCGCTCCGGGAATATCGACCTCGACGGCACGCAGCTGCTGCGCCGCTTCCTTGGGGGCTCGCACTCCCCCGGCGAACGCCTCCGACAAGGTTGGCAGGCAACGCCGCCGCCACGCGGCGTGCATCCATTGGGGCACGCCGGAACCCAGCGGGACCACCAAGTCAGCCTCGGGTGCCGCGCCGGCAGGGTCCCCGAGCCCGTCAATCACGCAGCGCACCACGGCGACGTCGGGCTCGATCACATCACAGGGCAGCGTCACGACCGCCTCGATGGCGGCGGCGTCGAACCATCCGGGCGACTCCAGCGCGCCGAGGGCGGTTATGACGCCTCCCAGTGGTCCCTCTCCGGGATGGAGGTCGGGAACGGCCAGCAGGCCGAGTTCGCCCAGGCGAGCCCGGTCGCCTCCGACCACCAGCACGGCCACCACGCCCGCGGCGGTAAGGGCCGCCGCGGCCCGAGCCACCATGGGAGCGCCGTCGATCTCGATGAACGCCTTGTCCGCGCCCATCCTCGTGCTGGCCCCGCCTGCCAGCACCGCGCCCATGCACGGAGCGATCGCGGGCACGGACTCCCCTACCCGGATCCGCTCAGAGGGCGATGTCCGGGAACGACTCGATGCCCGGGGACGACTCGATGTCCGGACTGCCCACGGTGTCCGGGGGCGGCCAGCCGGGGTCGAGCTGGACCAGGAACAGGCCGCAGCGCTCGGCCTCGTCGGCCTCGCCGATACGGGCGGCGACGCGCTGCAGACCGCTCAAGGCGCGCAGGAACCCGCGGTTGGACGGATGGGCCCAACGGACGTAACCCGAGCCCCGCCATCCACTGGCCCGCAGGCGGTCCAGACCTCGGTGATAGCCGGTGCGAAATACCGCGTAGGCCAGCGCCGGCGTTGCGTCGCCCGACTCCAGCGTCTCGCCGAGGGCGGCCCAGGCATCGAGGCTGCCCGGCCAGCGCTCGCAGACCGCTCCCAACGCGGCGACGGAGTCGTCGCTCGCAGCCGCCGCGGCCAGCGCGGCCAGCACCTCGGAGGGTTCGGGGTCCAGAACCGTCTCTGGCGGGCCGTGCGACAGCAGGGAAACGGGAGCGTCACTCATCTACGCCGAGGCTACAGGTACCCTGCGCGCCGGTGATAGGTGATTGGGCCGACGCCGAGTCGCTCCAGCAGATAATCCTCGGCGCGATGGTTGTGCTGGCGATCGGTGCGGTGCTGGTGATGCGCGTGGTCCGCAGGCTCCTGCTGCGCTTGGTGCTGGTCGTGCTCATCGGGGCGCTGGCCGCGAGCCTCTGGCTGCAACGCGCCCATCTCCAGGACTGCGTGGACACATGCTCGTGCCAACTGTTCGGCCAAGACGTCACCGTCCCGACCGACGCCAACCCCAACTGCGCCTAAGAGGCCGAGCGGATAGGCCGCCGGTTCCCTAGGGGACGCGCTCCAGGCGCAGCACGTTGGCGCTGCGGGAGCGGTTGTCGGCGCCGGCCAGCACCGCCACGACCTCGCCGGAGCGAACGAAGTCGCGGTCGCGGGCCACCTCCACCGCCTGGCGCACCATCTCGTCGTTGGATCCCCGGTCCTTCACCAGCAACGGGGTGGTGCCCCAGCTCATCGTGAGCTGCTGCACGGTGCGCTCGTTGTGTGACATGCCGATGATGCGAGCCTGGGGCCGGAAGCGGGCCATCGACCGCACGGTGAAGCCGGTGCCGGAGATAGCCAGGATGGTGGAGATGCCCAGCCCATCCGCCGCCCGCCACGCCGCCATGGTCATGGCGTCGGTTATCGAGGCCGCGTCGTGGGTCGTGTCGTCGGTCATGCGCAGCTCGGCCAGGCGCTCGGCCCAAAGCTCGTAGTCGAACTCCTCGTCGGCCCGCTTGGCGATCCGGTCCATGGTGCGAATGACGTTGACGGGATCGATGCCGATAGCAGTCTCGCCCGAGAGCATCACAGCCGAGGAGCCGTCGAACACCGCGTTGGCCACGTCGCTGGCCTCGGCCCGGGTGGGCGATGGCCGCGTGACCATCGATTCGAGCATCTGCGTGGCGGTGATCACCGGGCGGCCGCCCGCGATGCACTGCATGATGATCTGCTTCTGCAGATGGGGCAGCTCCTCGATGGGGCACTCGCTCCCGAGGTCGCCGCGGGCCACCATGATCGCTCCGGCGGTGTCGATGATGCCCGGCAGGTTCTGCACGGCCGCCCGGGTCTCGATCTTGGCCACCAGCATCGGACCGCGCGGATGGGGCTCGGTGCCGACGCGGCGGATGTCGTGGGCAGAGCGCACGAACGAGATGGCCACCATGTCCACGCCGAGCTCTACGAAGGCGTCAAGAGCCACGAAGTCGGCGGGAGTGGGCGTGGATATCCGGAGCCGGTCCGAGGGTATGTGGACGCCGGGACAGCCCGACAGCACGCCCCCGTGCGCCACGAAGGCCTTCATGGCGGTGGCGTCCTTGTCGACGACATGGAGCACGACCCGCCCGTCGCCTACGTCGAGAGTGTCGCCCACCAGCACATCGTCAAGCAGCCCCTCGTAGTCGACCTCGATCACATCGCTCGTCGAGGCGTCCCGGCCCACTACCAGCTGCACGGAACTCCCGGAGTGGAACTCGGTGGAGGCCTCGCCGAAGTTGGCGGCGCGGACCTTGGGACCGGGAAGGTCCACGAGGATCCCGACCGGGCGGCCCTCCTGCTCGGCGGCCCATCGGACCCGCCGGAAGCGCTCGATGGCCTCGTCGAGAGTTCCATGAGCCAAGCCGATGCGGGCCACATCCATGCCCGCCGCGATCATCTCCCGCAGCGTGGACTCGTCCTCGCTGGCCGGGCCGATCGTGGCGACAATCTTGGTACGGCGCTGCATATTCACAACGCTACCGCCCACTACGCACTCCTGTGGATAACCACTTGCCTTGACTGGCGCGGTGTCGGCGCGGGCGGTTGAGACGACCAGGTGCACCCCCTGTTGCGCCCACTACGGTGCCCCCATGTCGCGCCATCCCTACCTGGACGTGGACGGGCCCATCGCCTTCGCTCACCGCGGCGGGGCCGAGGAGTTCCCGGAGAACACGCTGCGGGCCTTCCGTCACGCCGTGTCCCTCGGCTACACCCATGTGGAGACCGACGTTCATGCCACCGCTGACGGGGTCGCGGTGGCCTTCCACGACGACACCCTGGACCGGGTCACCGAGGGCCGCGGCGTAGTCAGCGATTTGACCTGGAGCCAGGTCCAGCAAGCCCGGGTGGCCGGCACCGACCCGATCGTGCGCCTCGACGAACTCCTTGAGGAGTTGCCGGACACAAGAGTGAACCTCGACCCCAAGAGCGACGCCGCGGTCGAACCGCTCATCGATGTGCTCCTGCGCCTCGGCGCGGTAGAGCGGGTGTGCGTCGGCTCGTTCTCGGACCGCCGCATCCAGCGGGTGCGCGACCGCATCGGGAACTCGCTGTGCGTCGGCGCCGGGCCCCGCGGCATCGCCCGACTGCTGGCCGCGTCGGCCCGCCTTCCGGCCCCGGGCTCCCTGGACTTCCACGCGGCCCAGGTTCCGGTCCGCTCCAAGGGCTTGACGCTCGTGCGGCCCGGGGTTCTGGCCGCGGCCCGCCGCCACGGCATCGCAGTCCACGTGTGGACCATCGACGAGCCCGCGGAGATGCGCCGTCTGCTGGACATGGGCGTCGACGGCATCATGACGGACCGGCCCGCGGTGTTGCGCGACGTGATGATCGAACGCGGTCACTGGAGGGCCTGAAGGGCCATTTGGCACCCTCAGACGGCGTCCAATTGTGGCCAAGCTGTGAATAACTCGGCCCTGGCTGGGGATTTCTTGCGAATGCTCGGGATTTCGATGGGGATTTCGCGACTCGGGGTTGACAACCCGGCGCGGACCCTCCAAGATGCTCAGCGTCCGACGTGAGCAGCGACAGCGACACCTAACCGGCGGCTGAGGGTCTCGGCCCGAAGCACTGGAGCGGAGTCAATCGAGCGGTCCGCAGAGGACACCCAGCCAACCAGGCCGGTTCTTTCGGGAGCCGGTGGGTCAGCCGGGGACACGGAGGTTCTGCTCCGGGTGAACGGTAGGAATTCCCAACGGGGGATGATGACCGCAAAGCCGAAGGAGGATCGCCTCGCCGGGAAGCCCGGAGACAACCGAACACACCGCCGGGTGTGAGAGGGAGTCGCCGGAACCGCCTCCGGGTGAGGGTGTCGCTCAGGCACCGGAATCGAGTCCGATCCCGACGGGGAGAGGGTCGGAGCCGGAGTCCGAAACGGTGCCGACGGGCACTACCGGATGATTCGGATTCACGCCACAGAGCCGTCCGAGGCGGGGATCAGGGCACAGGACCGGATACGGGAATGGGCCTCGAAGCACCGCAGACTCCGCCGGGAGGATGCGGTCGATGGGAAGGCGCACTCGGAGCCCCGAGAAGTTGAGCGGTGAAAGCCGCGAGGCTACTCGGGGCTCCGTCGCGTCCCAGCCCCTGCCGGGCCCCGGCCCCTACACTCGGCCACAGATGGTCCGTGACAGCGCAGACGCAGCCGGCCCGGTGATCATCGGCGCCGGACCGGCCGGGCTGACCGCGGCGTACCAGTTCGCCAAGCACGGGGTGGCCAGCACCGTGTTGGAGGCCACCTCCGAGATCGGCGGGATCTCCCAGACAGTGCAGCGCGACGGGTGGCGCTTCGACATCGGCGGGCACCGGTTCTTCACCAAGGTCGGCGCGGTGCGGGACCTATGGCACGAGATCCTCGACTCCGAGGACTTCCTGGTGCGCCCCCGCATGAGCCGCATCTACTACCGCGGCAAGTTCTACGACTACCCGCTGAACATACGCAACGCCCTGTCGAACCTCGGGCCGGCGGAGGCCCTCCGCTGCGCGGCCTCGTACGCCTGGGTCCGGCTGCGGCCGCCCAAGGACCAGAGCTCCTTCGAGGGGTACATGGCGGCGCAGTTCGGGTGGCGCCTGTACCGGACCTTCTTCAAGACCTACACCGAGAAGGTGTGGGGCGTCCCCGCCACCGAGATCCAGGCCGACTGGGCGGCTCAGCGCATCAAGAACCTGAACCTGCTGCGGGCCGTCACCAACGGGCTGCTGCCGCGACGGCGACCCACGTCGATCACGAGCCTCATCGACTCCTTCGAGTACCCCCGGCACGGGCCGGGGATGATGTGGGAGCGCTGCGCCGACCTGGTCCGGGACCGTGGTGCGCGGGTGCTACTGGAGCACCGCGTCGCCGCCGTTCGCCACCGCGGCGGCCGGGCGGAGTCGGCGGTCGTCCACACCGGCGGCGGAGACCTGGAGATCGGGTGCAGCAGCGTGATCTCGTCGATGCCGCTCCCGTCCTTGGTGGCGTCGATGGACCCGGCGCCGCCGCCGGAGGTGCTGGAGGCTGCGCGCGGCCTCACCTTCCGGGACTTCCTGACCGTGGCTCTGGCCGTCCCGGCTGATGCTGCCTTTGCCGACAACTGGATCTACATCCACTCCCCCGACGTGCGGGTGGGCCGGGTGCAGAACTTCCGGTCGTGGTCGCCGCACATGGTGCCCGACAGCGACATGACCTGCCTTGGACTCGAGTACTTCGTGTTCGAGGGCGACGACCTGTGGACCGCGTCCGACGAGGATCTGGTGTCTCTGGCCTCCCGCGAGCTCGAGACGCTGAAGCTGGTGCCCGCCGACGCGGTGGCCGGCGGCTGGGTGGTTCGGATGCCCAAGGCCTACCCCATGTACTCGCGGGGCTACCAGCGCCATGTCGAGGTGCTCAGGTCCTGGCTCGAGGCCAACGCCTCCAACGTCTGGCCGGTCGGGCGAAACGGCATGCACCGCTACAACAACCAGGACCACTCCATGTTCACCGCCATGCTCGCGGTGGAGAACATCGTGCTCGGAGCGGTCCACGACATCTGGAGCGTGAACGTGGAGTCGGAGTACCACGAGGAGCTCGACAAGGCTTCCTCCCCAGCCCCGTCCCCGCCTCGAAACACCTGAGCGCCCGGCCGGCCCCACCACGGGACATCTGAGCGCCCGGCCCGGTTCCCGCTCTTGTTCGCCAGCGCTCACAGGCCGCTCGGGCCACGGCCTCGCTCAACGCCTCGCCAAGTTCCACATGGACTGCGGCCCCTCCGCTCGGCCTCTGGCCGCTACGATCCGGCGCCGTGGCGACAGTGGCCAAGATCGGCGATCTGGCCGCAGAGGCCGGGCTGCGCCGGATCCATGTGCTGGCCTGGCGCGACCTCGACGACGTCGAGGCGGGCGGCTCCGAGATCCACGCCGATCGGGTCGCCCGCCTGTGGGCTGAGGCCGGCATCGAGGTGACGATGCGCACCTCGTTCTCGGCCGGCTCGCCCTCTGTTGCCAGCCGTTCGGGCTACCGGGTGATCCGGCGCGGCGGGCGCTACATGGTTTTCCCCCGAGCCGTTCTGGCCGAGCTCGCGGGCCTCCACGGGATCCGGGACGGGCTCGTGGAGATCTGGAACGGCATGCCCTTCCTTTCGCCGGTGTGGGCCCGGGGCCCGCGCGTGGCGTGGATCCACCAACCCCACACCGAGCTGTGGGACCGGGTCATGCCCCGGGGCCGCGCCGCCGCGGGCCGCATCTTCGAGCGGGACCTGGCGCCCAGGCTGTACCGCAGCACCCCGGTGGTGACGCTGTCGGAGTCGGTGCGCCGCCTGCTGGTGGAGCGCTTCCACCTCCGGCCCGAGCGGGTCCACGTGGTGCCGCCCGGCGTCGACGACCGCTTCCGGCCGAACCCCGGAGCCACAGATCCCGAGCCGTTGCTGGTGGCCGTCGGTCGGCTCACCCCGTCCAAGGAGTTCGACCGGGTGATCCGGGTGGTCGCTCGGCTGCGCGAGCGCACCCCGGCCCGGCTGCTGATTGCCGGCTCGGGAACCGAGCGGGACCGGCTGGCCGGACTGGTGGCCGCGCTGGGCGCAGAGGGATGGTGCGAGTTCGCGGGGCGCATCGACGACAACGCCCTGGCCGCCCTGTACCAGCGGGCGTGGGCGCTGGTAAGCGCCTCGTCTGCCGAGGGCTGGGGGATGACCATCAGCGAGGCGGCCGCCTGCGGCACACCCTCGGTGGTCTCAGACATCGCCGGCCACGCCGACGCGGTCGCCGACGGCGAGACCGGGCACCTCGCCGCCCGCGATGACGACTTCATCGACACCCTGGAGAGGCTCATTGTTGACCCCGGGCACCGGGCGCAGCTGGGCGAGGCGGCCCGGGCCAGGGCGGCCCGGCTCACCTGGGAGCGAACCGCTCACGACACGCTGGCCGTGCTGGCCGGCGACGTCCGCCGCCGACACCGATGACGCCGTGGCACCGGGCTGTGGCCTGGTGGCGCCACCGGTCCCGGTGGACGATCGCGATGGCGGTCGCCGTCGGCTACGGGCCGCTGCTGGCCTCCAGCCCCGGATTGGTGGGCGCGGACACCAAGACGTACCTCTACCTGGACCCGGGGCGGCTCCTAGGCCAGGCCAGCGTGCTGTGGGACGCCGACCGGGCCCTCGGAACGGTCACGCACCAGAACATCGGCTTCCTGTGGCCGATGGGCCCCTTCTACTGGTTATTCGACACGCTGGGGACGCCCGACTGGGTGACCCAGCGCCTGTGGGTGGGCACGCTGCTGGTCGCCGCCGGCCTCGGGGTCCGCTATCTGCTGCGCACGCTCGGCTTCGAGGGCCCCGGCCTGCTCATCGCCATGCTCGCCTACGAGCTGAGCCCCTACGCGCTCAACTACTCCGCCCGTATCTCGGCCGTGCTGCTGCCCTGGGCCGGGTTGGGCTGGCTGATCGGGCTCACCGTCCGCTCAGCCCGCACCGGCGGCTGGCGCCATCCAGCGCTGTTCGCTCTCACCGCCGTCACCGTGGGCAGCGTCAACGCCACCAGCCTGGCACTGGCCGGCCTCGGACCGGTGCTGTGGCTCGTCCACGCGGCCGTCACCGACCGCGGCATCGGGCCACGCCGGACGCTGGCCGCCGCGGTCCGCATCGGCGTGCTCACCATCGCCGTGTCGCTGTGGTGGATGGCCGGCCTGGCGGTGCAGGGGGGCTACAGCGTGAACGTACTGCGTTACACCGAGACCCGGGAATTGGTGGCAGTGGCCTCGACCGCGCCCGAGGTGCTGCGCAGCCTCGGGTACTGGTTCTTCTACGGAAACGACAAGCTCGGAGCCTGGATCGAGCCGAGTGTCGCCTACACCCAGGGCGGGTGGCTGATCTTCGTGGGCTTCGGGCTGGCGGTGCTCGCGCTGGGCTCGGCTGCGCTGGTGCGCTGGCGCCATCGGAGCTACTTCGTGCTGCTGGCCGCGGTCGGGGCCCTGATCGCTGTGGGATTCCACCCGCCCGACGACCCGTCGCTGCTGGGATCGCTCTTCGAGCGCTACTCCCGCAGCGGGCCGCTGTTGGCCATGCGCTCGCTGCCGAGGGCCGTTCCCCTGGTGGCGCTGGCGATGGCGGTCCTGCTGGGAGCTGGCGTCAACGGGCTGTCGCGGCGACTGCCCCGACTCGGCGCGTTCGCGGGCGTGTTGATCCTGGTTGGAGTCATCCTCAACAACCCGGCCATGTGGAGGATCCAGATGATCGAGGAGAACCTCAACCGGCCCGAGGAGCTGCCCGGTTACTGGCTGGAGGCGACTGACGCCCTCGACGTCGACGGCGGCCCCGACGGTGGGACGCGGGTTTGGGAGATCCCCGGATCCGACTTCGCCTCCTACCGCTGGGGCAACACCGTGGACCCCATCACGCCGGGCCTGATGCAGCGGGGGTACGTGGCCCGCGAACTGGTGCCGTTCGGTTCGGTGCAGTCGGCGTCGCTGCTGGGCGCGGTGGACCGCAAGATGCAGGAGGGGACGCTCGACCCCGACAGCCTGGCGCCCGTGGCCCGTCTGATGTCGGTGGGCGACGTCGTGCACCGCGCCGACCTGATCTTCGAGCGATACCGCATCCCGAGGCCGGTTGAGACGGCCGACTTCCTCCAACGGGTTCCAGGCCTGCGGCAAGCCGAGTCCTTCGGCGATCCCGTGCCCAACGTGGCCGGGCCCGAACAGACCATGATCGACGAGATCCATCTGGCCCGCCCTGTCGACCCCGCGCACCCGGCGCCGGTGACCCGCTTCGAGGTCGCGGATCCGCTGCCGGTCGTGCGCACCCGGCCGGTCGCAGGGGCCACCGTGCTGGTGGGTGATGCTGACGGCATCGTCGACGCGGCCGGAGCCGGCGTGCTCGAACTCGACCGCCCCCTGGTGTTCGCCGCGGACATGGCCGCCGATCCGCTGCTCGCGGAGATGGTGCTTGCTCACCCAACCCACATCGTGGTGACCGACACCAACCGGAGGCGGGCCCAGCGCTGGGGGATGCTGCGCGAGAACCGGGGCCACACCGAGCAGGCCTCCGAGCAGCCCCTCGAGCACGACGAGACCGACAGCCGCATGGCCGTATTCGACTACGACGCGGTGCAGGCCTACGTGGGAACAGCCGACGACGTCCGCACCGTGAGCGAGCAGCGCGGCCCGCTCGCGGCCCAGGCCAGCGCCCACGGCAACCCGGTCAGCTTCACCAACGACGACCGGCCCTACAACGCCCTGGACGGCTCGCTCGAGACGGCGTGGGCGGTCGCCGCGTTCAGCGAGGCCCGCGGCGAGCGGCTCCGGCTCACTCTGGCCGAGCCCGCCTTCGTGGAATCGATGCGGGTGGTGCAACCCCTCCGACGCTCCGAGCGCCACACGACCGAAACCGACCGCCACATCACCGAGATCGCGATACGCGTCGACGGGCGCGACTTCGCCACGGTCGGCCTGGACCCGCGGTCGCGGGCGCAGGAGGGCCAGCAGATCCCCCTCGAGCTCACCGCGTCGGTGTTGGAGATCGAGATCACCGAGACCAGCATCGGCCGCCGGACCAACTACTCCGGCGTCGCGCCGGTCGGGTTCGCAGAGATCGACTTGGGCCTCGGTCCGGTGCTGGAGGTGATCCGCACGCCGCGGGCGATGCTGGACCGCATCGGCGGCGACCTCACCGACCACAGCGTGAGCGTGGTCCTCACCCGGGAGCGGTCCAACCCCCGCGAGCCGGTGCGGACCGACCCGGAGCTGCGGATGGTGCGGGCCGTTCCGCTGCCGGCCGGCCTGGAGGTCGCCGTGAGCGGCACAGCTCGGCTGGCCACGACCGCTCCCTCGGAGCTGATCGACGCCCTCGTCGGGATCCGGCCGGCCGGGGCAGGAGTGTCGGCATCTTCTTCGGGGTATCTCGCGGGCGATCTTCCAAGCCGGGCCTCGGCCGTGCTCGACGGCGATCCGGCCACCGCGTGGACCGGTCGCTTCGGCCTCCAATCGGGCCAGTGGCTCGAGTTGAGCGGGCCGGAACCGTTCGACGCGCCTCGAGTCGAGATCGACGTTGTGGTCGACGAGTTGCACTCCACCCCGACCGCGGTGCAGGTGTTGGTGGACGGCACCGACACCGGGACGTTCGAACTGGGCCTTTCTCCTGCCTCCGCGGGCTCCCGGCTGGGGGAGACGGCGACGGTGGCCGTGCCCCTCGGGCAAGCCGGCACGACCGTGAGGCTCGTGTTCGACGGTGTCGACGAGCGGCTCACGCGAGAGTGGTACAGCAACGGCTTCGTGGCCCTGCCGGTGTCGGTGGCCGAGGTCCGCATCGGAGAAGGCCGGATGCAGGGCTTCTCCGATACCGACATTGATACCGGCTGCAGGGAGGATCTGGTGTTCGTCGATGGGCTCGCGGTGCCAGTGCGGGTGACCGGCTCAGCCGCCGACGCCCTGGCCCGGCGGGAGTTGAGAGTCGAGGGCTGCGCCCCCGCCGCCCTGGGGCCTCCCGAGAGCCTGATAACAACCGCGCCCGGATCGAGGACCGGCTTGGACATCGATCAGCTTGTGCTCGAGGGCCCGCGACTGGCCGCGCCGCCCGTCGACGGCTTCGGCGCCGTGGACGCCGTGCGCCACAGCGACACCGCCTACACCGTGCGGGTGCCCCCCCGTGACAGCGACCGCTGGCTGGCGCTGGGCCAGAGCTACAACCGGGGCTGGCATGCCAGCGTCGACGGGACCGACCTGGGGCCGCCAACCGCGATCGACGGGTTCGCCAACGGCTGGCTGCTGCCCGCGGGCGAGGCCGCGGTGGTGGAGTTGCGCTGGACACCCCAGAGGCTGGTGGACTGGGCGCTGCGCCTCTCAGCGCTGGCGGTGGTAGTCGCGGCTCTGATCGCCTGGAGGGGCCGACCCGACCGGCCGGGCTCTGCTCCAGCCCGATGGGAGCCCGGTCGTCTGATACTGCGCCTGCCCTGGCACGATGAGACATCTGTTGCGCCGTCGGCTGCGACCACCGGCGCAGCGGCCGCAGCCGTCACCGCGCTCGCCGTGCTGAGCCTGCCCGACTGGCACGTGCTGGCGCCGGCCGCGGGCGTAGTTGTCATCCTGGCGCTACGCGGCAGACGCCTGTGGTGGCTCGCGCCAATGGTCTCCGCCTTCTCGCTGGGATGCGCCGCTCTGTTCGTGCTGATCCAGCAGTACCGGTTCCGCTACCCGCCGGACTTCTCGTGGCCGACCAGGTTCGAGACCGTCCACATTCTCGGCGTGACCGCCATCCTGGCCCTCGCTGCCGACTACGCGATCAGCCTCACCCGCGCCCGCGCCCGGCCCGAGCGTCCTACGAGATGACGGCACGGGCCAGAAGCGCTCCCCGCCTCTGGATGCGTCTGGTGGAGCCCGCCGCCGATCTTGCCCACCGATACCGCCGACCTCTGTCCGCGCTGGTGCTGCTGGTCGCGGTCGTCCTGCCGCTACCCGCAATGATGCGATTCGACAGCAAGACGATGGAAGAAGGGCTGATTCTCATCGGGGGCGAACTGGTCCTCGATCAGAGGAGTCCGAACGGGGACTTCGAGAATCTCTACGGGCCCGCCGACGTCTGGGCCGCCGCGGTCGCATTCCTGGCCTTCGGCACGTCGATCGCGGTCGAGCGCATCGTGGGGCTGGTGTATCGGCTGCTGCTGCTGTGGTCCGTCCATAGGATCACTCGGCGCTGGGGATGGGGCGTGGCGACGGGCGCGACCGCCCTGGCCTGGGCGATCATCGCCCCGTTCGGCCTGATGGCCTATTCGTGGATCGGCGCGATCGCCTTCGGTGCCGCCAGTCTTGCCCTCGCGTTGGACGCTGATGAAGATCGCTGGCGCTGGGCGGCCGCCGGAGCGTCGGCCGGGGTGGCGCTGCTGTTCCGCGCCGACCTGGTCCTCGCTCTCGCCCTCGGACTCGGTCCGCTGGTGCATGCGGCCGGGTGGGCGTCGGCAAGACGATTCCTGTACGGCCTGTCGGTGGGTGCCGCCGGCTACGCCGCCCACCTGCTGGCTGCCGGTCCGTCGGCAGTGTTCGAGGGCATGATCGTCGATCCCGTCCTCCGGCTGCGGCCGGGGCGTCACCTTCCGGTCCCGCCCAGCTGGCGTTCCAGCGCCGAGTTCTTCGCGAGGGACCATCCCATGCAGGGCCAGGAGACCCTGCCCGGCCTCGACCATCCCGCGCAGCTGGCCGCGCTCTTCTGGATCGTGCTCCTTGCCGCGGCCGCGACGGTGTGGTTCGCCCGGCGAGCCCGCAACGGCCCGCTGCTCGCGTTCGCGCTGTTCGCAGTGGGAACGCTCCCCCAGCTCCTCCAGCGACCGAGCCACAACCATGTCCGATTCGTAGCCGTGCTGATCCTGCCCGCTCTGGCGGCCGCGCTCGCATGTCGATTCCGATGGCGCGCCGCTAGCGGTCTGGGCGCGGTCACCATCATCGTCGGGTTGATCGCCGTCGCCCCGCACCACATCGGCCGCGCCGGCTACCGCACGTTCTTGGACCGTCCCGAAGACATAGTCGTCAGCCACGGGGGGCGAACGATCCCGGTCGACAACCTCCGGGAGGCCGCCGAGATCGAGGGCATCCTGATCGCGCTCGACGCTGTCGCCGCGCCCGGGGACCGGGTGTTCGTCGGCCCCGAGTTGCTGGCTCGCACCAACTACTCTGAGACGTACCTGTATCACCTCATGGCGGACTACGAGCCCGGGTCCTATCACCTGCAGATGAACCCGGGACTCGCGAACCGGGAAGGCGGCCGCCTCGCCGCGGACATCGCGGCTGCAGACTGGCTGCTCCTGACGAGCAGGTTCGACGCATGGTCCGAACCGAACGACTCGGTAACCGACGGCGACCTCAAGGCCGACGCCGTGGTCGAGTCTTCGTTCTGCGCCGTCGACACGATAGGGACGCGCACCCTCTACGGCCGCTGCTGATCGCCAGCCTGTAGTTGGCCCTACCTCAGCGGCATCGAGGCGGGCGTTACCACGGCGGGGAGTTCGGTTGAGCCGGTGAGGTCGGCGTCCACGGCCGCCGCGCAGGCCCGGCCCTCGGCTATGGCCCACACGATGAGGCTCTGGCCCCGGCCCATGTCGCCGCACACGTAGACGCCATCGACATTGGTGGCCCAGCGGTCGTCGCGGGCCACGTTGCCCCGGGCGTCGAACTCGACCCCGAACTGCTCGATGAGCGGGCCCCGCTCGGAACCCACGAACCCCATGGCCAGCAGCACGAGATCCGCAGGCAGCTGCTCCTCGGTGCCCGGGACCGGATCGAAGCTCATCCGGCCGTCATTGAACGTCTGCTCCACCCGCACGGTGGCCAGCGCGGCCAGGTTGCCGTCGCCGTCGCCGACGAACTCGGTGGTGTTTATGGCGTAGTCGCGCTCGCCCCCCTCCTCGTGGGCCGACGACACCCGGTAGATCATGGGCCATGTCGGCCACGGATTGGCGTCGGGACGCTCGTCGGGCGGGCGGGGCATGATCTCAAACTGGCGGATGGAGGCGGCCCGCTGGCGGTGGGCGGTGCCTAGGCAGTCGGCGCCGGTGTCGCCCCCGCCGATGATCACCACCCGCTTGCCTTCCGCAGAGATGGGCGATTCGTCGAGATCTCCCTCCACGACGCGGTTGGCCAGCGGCAGGTACTCCATGGCCTGGTGCACGCCCCGCAGCTCCCGTCCACCGATGGGCAGGTCCCGGCTAGCGGTGGCCCCGCAGGCCAGCACCACCGCGTCGAAGCCGGTCTGCAGTTCCTGCGCGGTCACGTCGGTGCCGACGTCCACCCCGGCACGGAACTCGGTCCCCTCGGCCTCCATCTGGGCCAGGCGGCGGTCGAGATGGCGCTTCTCCATCTTGAACTCGGGGATCCCGTAGCGCAGCAGGCCCCCGATGCGGTCGGCCCGCTCGAACACCACCACCCGATGGCCGGCCCGGGTCAGCTGCTGGGCCGCAGCCAGCCCGGCCGGACCCGAGCCCACCACAGCCACGCTGTGGCCGGTGCGGACCGCGGCCGGCCGGGGCGCGATCCAGCCCTCGGCCCAGGCCCGGTCGACAATCTCGACCTCGACCTGCTTGATCGTCACCGGCGACTCGTGGATGCCCAGCACGCAGGCCGCCTCGCACGGCGCCGGGCACAGCCTGCCGGTGAACTCTGGAAAGTTGTTGGTGGCGTGGAGGCGCTCGATGGCCCGGCGCCAGTGCCGGCGGTACACGAGGTCGTTCCAGTCCGGGATCAGGTTGCCCAGGGGGCAGCCGCTATTGCAGAACGGGATGCCGCAGTCCATGCAGCGCGAGGCCTGCTGGCGGAGCTTGTCCTCCGGGAATTCCTCGTACACCTCGCGCCAGTCCGTGAGCCGCACCGGCACGGGGCGGCGGGTCGGAAGCTCCCGATCATGGAGGAGAAAGCCCCGAGGGTCAGCCATGGCGGTCTCTCACCCTAAGGTCGAGCTTCATATTCACACCGTCAGCCGTGGGACGCGGCCATCACCGCGGCCACCTCGTCGGTGCCGTCGGCTCGGGCCTGCTCGGCGGCGCGCGTCACCCGCTTGTAGTCGTTGGGCATCACCTTCACGAAGCTCCGAGACACCGAGGCCCAGCCGGCCAGCAGCCGGGCCGCCACTTCGCTGCCGGTCTCGTGGCGGTGGCGCTCCACCCGGTGCCGCAGCCACACGAAGTCCTCGGCGTCGAGGGGCTCCAGTTCGACCATCTCAGGATTGACCCTGACGGGCAGCTTGCCGTCGGGGTCGTAGACGAACGCGACGCCGCCCGACATGCCGGCCGCGAAGTTGCGGCCCACCGGTCCGAGCACCACCGTGCGCCCGCCGGTCATGTACTCGCATCCGTGGTCGCCCACGCCCTCGACCACGGCGGTGGCCCCGGAGTTGCGCACGCAGAACCGCTCCCCCACCAGGCCCCGCAGGTACATCTCACCACCGGTGGCGCCGTAGCCGATGACGTTGCCCGCGATGACGTTGTGCTCGGCCGCGAAGTTGGCGTCGGCCGGGGGCCTGATGACGATACGGCCACCGGAGAGGCCCTTGCCGACATAGTCGTTCGCGTCGCCCTCGAGGCGCAGAGTTATTCCCTTGGGCACGAACGCGCCGAAGGAAGTGCCCGCTGACCCGGTGAAGCTGACCACGATCGTGTCGTCGGGCAGGCCCCTCGCCCCGTAGCGCTGGGTCACCTCGCTGCCTAGCAGCGTCCCGACGGTCCGGTTGACGTTGCGGATGGGGATGTCGATGGTCACCGGCCGGCTGTCGGTGAGGGCGCCCTCGGCCAGCTGGATCAGCATCTGGTCGAGGGCCCGGTCAAGGCCGTGGTCCTGCTCGATGCGCTGGTGGCGCACCGAGTCGGGTGCCAGCCGCGGGAGGTGAAGGACGGGCGACAGGTCCAGGCCGGAGGCCTTCCAGTGGTCGACGGCGTCGGCAACGTCGATGATTTCGACCTGGCCGACGGCCTCCTCGACGGTGCGGAAGCCGAGGGAGGCCAGCAGGGCCCGCACCTCTTCAGCGATGAACTCGAAGAAGTTGACCACGAACTCGGGCTGTCCCGAGAACTTCTTGCGCAGCTCGGGATTCTGAGTGGCCACCCCCACCGGGCAGGTGTCGAGGTGGCACACCCGCATCATCACGCAACCCATCACCACCAGCGGCGCGGTGGCGAAGCCGAACTCCTCGGCTCCCAATAGCGCGGCGACCACGACGTCGCGGCCGGTCTTGAGCTGGCCGTCGACCTGCACCACGATGCGGTCCCGCAGGTCGTTGAGCAGCAGCGTCTGCTGGGTCTCGGCCAGCCCCAGCTCCCACGGCGCGCCGGCGTGCTTGATCGATGTGAGCGGCGACGCGCCGGTTCCGCCGTCGTTGCCGGAGATCAGCACCACGTCGGCGTGGGCCTTCGACACCCCGGCGGCCACGGTACCCACCCCGACCTCGGCCACCAGCTTGACGTGGATGCGGGCCGACGGGTTGGCGTTCTTGAGGTCGTGGATGAGCTGGGCCAGGTCCTCGATGGAGTAGATGTCGTGGTGTGGCGGCGGCGAGATGAGCCCGACCCCCGGCGTGGAGTGGCGGGTCTTGGCGATCCACGGGTACACCTTGGGGCCCGGCAGCTGCCCGCCCTCGCCGGGCTTGGCCCCCTGGGCCATCTTGATCTGGATGTCGTCCGCGTTGACCAGGTACTCGCTGGTCACGCCGAAGCGTCCCGACGCGGCCTGCTTCACCGCGCTGCGCCTCAGGTCGCCGTTGGGGTCGGGGACGTAGCGGTCGGCGTCCTCACCGCCCTCGCCGGTGTTGGACTTGCCCCCGATGCGATTCATGGCGATAGCCAGGGTCTCGTGGGCCTCCTTGGAGATCGAGCCGTAGCTCATGGCCCCGGTGGCGAAGCGCTTGACGATCTCCGAGACCGGCTCGACGTCCTCGACGGGCACCGGCGGCCGTACCCCGGCACGGAGCCGGAACAGCCCCCGCAGCGTGCCCAGGCGGCTGGACTGGTCGTCGACGCGCCGCGTGTACTCCCGGAAGATGTCAAAGCGGCGGTCGCGGGTGGCGTGCTGGAGCTTGAACACGGTCTCGGGGTTGAAGAGATGGTACTCGCCCTCGCGCCGCCACTGGTACTCGCCGCCGGCCTCGATGGTGCGATGGGCCCGGCTGGTCCGGTTCGCCGGGAAGGCCCGCCGATGGCGCACCGCCACCGCGGCCGCGATCTCCTCCAGACCGATGCCGCCGAGGCGGCTGGTGGTGCCGGTGAAGTACTCGTCCACCAGATCGGACCCCAGTCCTATGGCCTCGAAGATCTGGGCGCCCGTGTAGGAGGCCACCGTGGAGATGCCCATCTTGGACATCACTTTCAGGATGCCCGCGGACGCGGCCTTCACGAAGTTGCGGTGGGCGGCCTCGACCCCCGTCGACGGATCGAGCCCGTGCAGCCCCTCCGACACCATGTTGGAGATGGTCTCGAAGGCCAGGTAGGGGTTCACCGCGTTGGCGCCGTAGCCGATGTGCAGGCACAGGTGGTGCACCTCGCGGGCGTCGCCGGACTCCGGCACCACCCCCACGCGGGTGCGGGTGCGCTCGACCACCAGGTGCTGGTGGACCGCGGACACCGCCAGCAGCGACGGAACCGGGGCCATGCGCTCGTCGCTGCCCCGATCGGACACCACCAGGATGTTGGCCCCCGCGTCGATGGCGGCCGAGGCCGCCTCCCGCAGCCCGTCCAGCGCCCGGCGCAGACCCGCGCCTCCGTCGGCGACCACGTACAGCGCACCGAGCACCTCGGTGCGGAAGTCCTCAAGTCCTCCGGGCCCGCCGATGCCCACCAGCCTGGCCAGCTCCTCGTCGGTGATCACCGGGCTGTCGAGATGCACGGTCCGGCACGACGACGGCTGCGGATCGAACAGGTTGCCCTCGGGGCCGACCCTGGCATAGAGCGAGGTGACGAGCTCCTCGCGTATGGCGTCCAGCGGCGGGTTGGTCACCTGTGCGAAGAGCTGTTTGAAGAAGTCGTAGATGGGCCGGTTGCGGTCCGAGAGCACCGCGGGCGGGGTGTCGGTGCCCATCGAGCCCAGGGCCTCCTTGCCGTCGATGGCCATGGGCGCGAGCAGCAGCCGGTGCTCCTCGTGGGTGTGCCCGAACGCCTGCTGGCGCTGGATCAGCGAACCCTCGTCGCGCCGCACCGGATCGCGCCGGGGCAGGTCGTCGAGATGCACCAGGTTCTGGTCCAGCCAGCGCTCGTACGGGCGGGCCGACGCCAGGCCGTCCTTGATCTCATCGTCGCGGACGATGCGGCCCTGCGCGGTGTCGATCAGGAACATCCGGCCGGGCTGCAGGCGCCCCTTCTCCACCACCGAGCTCTGGGGTACGTCGATCACGCCCGTCTCCGATGCCATGACCACCAGCCCGTCGCTGGTCACTAGATAGCGCGACGGGCGCAGGCCGTTGCGGTCGAGCACCGCGCCGATGACGGTGCCGTCGGTGAAGGCGATCGAGGCGGGGCCGTCCCAGGGCTCCATGCGGGTGGCGTGATACCGGTAGAAGGCCTTGCGGTCACCGCTCATCTCGGCATGGTGCTCCCACGGCTCGGGGATCATCATCAGCACGGCCTCGGCCAGGGAGTAGCCGCCGAGCGTCAGAAGCTCGAGCACCTCGTCGAAGCCGGCGGTGTCGCTGGCGCCCGGCGTGCAGATCGGGAAGGCGCTCTCAAGGCCCTTCAGATGCAGCGACGACATCAGCGCCTCGCGGGCCCGAAGCCAGTTGCGGTTGCCGGCGATGGTGTTGATCTCGCCGTTGTGGGCGATCATCCGGTAGGGGTGGGCCAGCGGCCACGATGGGAACGTGTTGGTCGAGAAGCGGGAGTGGATCAGCGCCATGGCGCTCTCGACCCGCTCGTCGCGCAGGTCCGCGTAGAACGACGTGAGCTGGCGGGAGATGAGCATGCCCTTGTACACGACGGTCCGAGCGCTGAGGCTCGGGAAGTACACGCCGGTGTGGGGCGGTGCCGCGTTGCCCATCACGGCCTCGTCGTCGTCGGAGCTGTCTCCGGCGGCGCCTGAACCGATCTCGTGCTCAATGCGCTTGCGAACGATGTAGACCCGCCGGTCCAGGTCGATCCCGGTCAGGCCGTCACCGGCAATGAACACTTGGCGGAAGCTGGGCATGGCGGCCCGCGAGCCCGGGCCCAGCATCGACGAGTCGACGGGAACCTCCCGCCAGCCGATGAGGCGCAGGCCCTCGGATCCCACGATGTCCTCCACCTGGGCCGCGGCCCGCTCTGCGTCACCGGGGTCCGCGGGCAGGAAGCCGATGCCGGTGGCGTACTGGCCGGCGGGGGGCAGCTCATGGTCGACCACGTCGCGCAGGAAGCGGTCCGGTACCTGGATCAGGATGCCGGCGCCGTCGCCGGTGAGCGGGTCGGCGCCCAGCGCCCCCCGGTGCTCCAGGTTGCACAGCGCCTTCACACCGAGGTCCACAACCTTGTGCGAGGCCGACCCGCTGATGTCGCACACGAAGCTGACGCCGCAGGAGTCGTGCTCGTGCTGCGGGTCGTAAAGGCCCTGGCGCTGGGCGGGGTCGGCAGCCATCGGTCTCCTCGCGGGACGCTGGATCGTTGTGTTCGGCGTCTCTCAGGCGGAGTTGGTGTGCCCGATCCGCGGCAAGCACGGCGGCGGGAGGGACGTCATTGGCCCATCACCGCTCGAAACGCGTCAGAGACAACCTACCCAAGCACCGGGCTATTCCGTCAAGTCGAGAGGTCGCCGCGAGTTTCACCGCCGGCTGTCCTGGGCTCAGCGGCGGATGGCGCGGGTTAGGGCCTTGGCCCGGTAGATGTGGGGCATCACCGCCAGCAGGATGGGCAGGATCTCCAGGCGGCCGACGATCATCAGCAACGCCAGCAACAGCCGGGCCGGCTGGGTGAAGGCATCGGCGTAGTTGGCGGTGGGGCCCGCCTCGTTGAGAGCGGGGCCCATGTTGCCGAGCGCCGACACCACCGCTCCCAGCGAGGCCTCCAATTCCCCTCCCAGCGCGGTGACCACCAGCAGGCCGGTGATGACCAGCATGAAGTGCAGCAGGAAGAACCCGGCCACCCGCGACACCACGCTCTCGCTGATCGCGTCGCGGCCGAGCCGCACCGGCATCACCGACCTAGGGGCCTGTGCTTGCCGTATGGAGCGCACCATCACCAGTCCGAGGACCTGCATCCGCATCACCTTGATGCCCCCGGCGGTGGAGCCGGTGCAGCCACCCACCACCATCAGGAACAGCAGCACCAACTGGGCCCCGGCCGCCCAGGTGACGTAGTCGCCCGCCGAGCCTGCACCGGTGGCATTGCCGAAGCCGGTGCTGGTGCCCAGCGACACCGCGTTGAACACCCCGGCCCGCATCGACGACCCCAGCGACAGGCCGCTCTTGAGCCACAGCAGCGCAACGATGGCCACCGAGCACACGCCCAGCAGGAACAGATACCAGCGGAACTCGCTGTTGCGATAGTGCGGCAGGGTGTGGGTGGCCACCGCCCTCCAGTGCAGCGAGAAGCTGGTGCCGCCCAGGATCATGAACACGATCACCACGGTCTCCACCGCCACACTGCCGTATTGGCCGATCGAGTCCGGGTGCGGGGAGAACCCGCCGGTCGAGGCGACGGTGAGCGCGTGAGCCACCGCGTCGTACACCGAGGAGAAGCCGTCCGCCGCGAACAGCGCCACCCCCGCGAGGGCGGTGAAGCCGAGATACACGACCCACAGCCGCCGCGCCGTCTCGCTGACCCTCGGAGTGAGACGGTCCGATGCCGTCCCCGGCGCCTCGGCGGTGATCAGCTCCAGGCCGCCGACGCCCAGGAAGGGGAGCACCGCCACCGCCAGCACGACCACGCCCATGCCGCCGTACCACTGGGTTATCTGGCGGTACATCATCAAGCCCCGGCCCGGGGTCTCGAAATCGGCCATCACCGTTGAGCCGGTGCAGGAGAACCCCGAAGCGGACTCGAAGACGCTGTTGACGACCTGCTCGACGAAGCCGGCGCCACCGGTGGCGAACGCTCCGGCCAGCACGTAGGGCACTGCCCCCACACCGGTGGTGAGGATCCAGGTCCAGCCGACGGTGGCGAAGATCTGGCGCTTGCGGATCGGCCCGGGACGGGTGAGGTACCACAGCAGCCCGCCGGCAGTCGCGGCCAGCAGTGTCGACATTGCCAAGGCGGCTGTGTCGCGACCCGTGGTCAGCGCCTCCAGCACCGTGCAGGCCAGCAACCCGACCGACACGGCAGCCAGCGAGATGCCGGTCACGTGCAGCGTGCTGGAAGTGAACTTGCTCCAGTGCGGGCCCTGCCCGAGCCCCACTGCGGAGGGCGTCGGGAACCTATACATCTACATCGTCTGCATCGCCGGATCCGGACTCGGCAATGGCTTCGCGGCGGCGCAACAGGTGCTGAATGGAGAAGCGGCCGTGGCGCGCCGCCGTCTTGCCGCGCGCGGCCAGGTCCACGGCCGCCAGCAGGATCGGGAGGATCTCGAGGCGGCCGATCACCATCAGCAGCGCCAGCACGAGCCTGGCGGGCTGGCTGAAGGCAACCGCGTAGTTGGACGTGGGACCGGCCTCATTCAGCGCCGGGCCCATGTTCCCCAGCGCCGACACCACCGCTCCCAGCGCAGACTCGAGATCCCCTTCTAGCGCGGTGACCACCAGCAGGCCGCCGATCACCAGCATGAAGTGCAGCAGGAAGAACCCGGCCACCCGCGACACCACCCCCTCGCTGATGATGTCGCGTCCCAGCCGGATCGGGATCACGGCCCTGGGTGTCTGGGTGTGCTGCACGGAGCGCAGCATGATCAGCCCCAGCACCCGCATCCGCATCACCTTGATGCCGCCCGAGGTCGAGCCCGTGCAGCCGCCCACCACCATCAGGAACAGCAGCACGAGCTGCGCCCCGGCGACCCACGTCACGTAGTCGCCGGGCGAGCCCGGTCCAGTGGCGTTGGACAACCCGGTGCTGGTGCCCAGCGACGCCACGGTGAACACCCCGGCCCGGATCGACGAGCCCAGCGCCAGGCCGGTCTCCAGCCACAGCAGGATCACGATGACGGCCGCGGCCAGGCCCAGCATCATCAGGTACGAGCGGAACTCGCTGTTGCGGTGATACGGCAGGGTGCGGTTGGCCACCGCCCTCCAGTGCAGCGAGAAGCTGGTGCCGCCCAGGATCATGAACACGATCGCCACCGTCTCGACGGCCACGCTGTCGTAGTGCCCGATCGAGTCCGCGTGCACCGAGAAGCCCCCCGTGGCGGCGACCGTGAACGCGTGGGCCACTGCGTCATAGAGCGAGGAGAAGCCGTCTGCCGCGAGGAATGCCACCGCCGCGCAGACCGTGAAGCCGATGTAGACGACCCACAGCCGCCTGGCCGTCTCGCTCACCCTGGGGGTGAGACGGTCAGACGATGGCCCCGGCGCCTCGGCCGAGATCAACTCCAGGCCGCCGACTCCGAGGAACGGCAGCACCGCCACCGCCATGACCACGACGCCCATGCCGCCGTACCAATGGGTGAGCTGCCGGTACATCATCAAGCCGCGGCCGGGGGTCTCGAAGTCGGCCAGGACGGTGGAGCCGCTGGCCGAGAAGCCCGACGCCGACTCGAACACGCTGTTGACGACCTGCTCGACGAAGCCCACGCCGGGCGCGGCGAACGTGCCTGCCAGAACGAACGGAAGCGCTCCCGCAACGGTGGTGAGGATCCATGTCCATGCGACGGTGGCGAAGACGTGGCGCTTGCGGATCTCACCGGGACGGGTGAGGTGCCACAGAAACCCTCCGGCAGTGCCCACGAGCAGAGCCGAGACTGTCAACGCGGCTGTGTCGCGCCCGGTTGTCAGCGCCTCCAGCAGCGCGCACGCCAGCATCCCGACCGACACCGCAGCCAGCGCGATGCCGATGACGTGCAGCGTGGTCGAGGCGACCCGACCGCGGCGCAGGCCTCGATCAAGATCCGCAGCGGAGAGGCCTCGGCCTCTAGGCATCGCCGTTCCTGGACTCCGAGCGAGACTGGCGGCGGCGCTCGGCCGACAGCGCCAGGAAGCGGGATTGCCGGATGGCCGCCCTGTACCAACGCAGAACGAGGCCAACGCCTGCCATCAGCGTCGGGATCGACATCCGGCCGCCCATCATCAGCGGTACCAGCGCGAGCCGGCCCGGCCGGTCCAGATCCCCGAGGCGGCCGAAGGCACCGATCTCACCCATCGCAGGTCCGACCGTGCTGACCGCGCTCACCGAGGCCCACACGCTGCCCAGCAGCGACACGCCCGAGATGCCCAGCAGCAGAGCCCCGACCCCGACTAGCGCCACATAGGCGATCTGATGCCCGCCGAGGCGGTCGAGGGTGCGGCGCGGGAGGGTCTCGCCGTCGCTCCTGACCAGGACTAGCGCGTAGGGGTCGAGCTGCCGGCGAAGTTCTCCCCCGGCGGAACCCATCAGCAGACGGGCCCGCATGACCTTCATCCCGCCTCCAGGCGAGCCCATCATGGTGCCGATGCCAGCCGCAACGAGCATCACCACCGTGGCCGACGTCCCCCATCCGGTCCAGTCGGCGACCGCGAATCCTGTGGTGCTCATCATCGACACCGCCATGAAGCCGGCCTCGCCCCACCCGATGCCGCGGTGCACGGCCATGGCGGCAGTGGCCACCGCGAGCAGCAGCACGAAGGTCCTGAGCTCCTGGGAGCGCCACAGGGGCCGGAGCCTGCCCCGGGCGATCCACCAGATCACGAAGATTCCCGCGCCGGCCAGAAGCATCCCGGCCGCCGCGACGGCCTGGGTGGCGGCACCATAGCCGGCCAGGGAATCGGCCCGTCCGGTGAACCCGCCGGTGGAGGCCGTGCCCAGCCCGACGACGACAGCCTCGGTCGGCCCGAGGCCGGTGAGCAGGTAGGCGACCACGCAGGCCGCGGTGAAGCCCGAGTACAGCACCAACACCCGGCGGATCCCGACGGAGGCGGTGGGCACGAGATCCATCCCACGCCGTCCGGTGGTGTAGCCGATGAGCGCGGTGGAGCGCAGTGCCGCGGGCAGGGTCACGACCGCGATCAGTATTGCGATCAGACCGCCAACCCAACTGGTAGCGGCCCTGAACAGCAGCACGGTGCGCGACACCTCGGCGGCGTCGAGGAGGGTGACCGCGGTGGTGGTGAAGCCAGCGGCGGACTCCACGAGAGCGTCGTCGAAGCGGCCCAGCGACCCGGTGCCCGCATAGACGGCCGCGCCGAACAGCACCAGAACCGTCCATAGGAGCCCGATGCCGGCGAACACGCGGCCGGTGGTGGCCCGCTCAGGGGGCACGACCCGCCGTCGAGCGATGGCTGCAAGGGCCGCGCAGACCGCCCCCACGCAAGAGAAGGCGACCGCATCGACGTTGTCGTCGCCGAAGCCGGCGAGACCGCACAGCATGGTCGCCACGCCGAGGACGAGTCCCGCATCAACAACCGCAGCGAGCGCCCAGGAAACGACCCGGACCGGTGCCTGCTCCTTCCCGCCAGCGAGCAGCGGACGAGCACGATTCGGACTGCCCGGACGCCGCCTGCCGGTAGCCGGTCGACCCCTCGCGCCGCCTAGACGTCGCACGTCACCAGCTGGTGGACCTCCCGCACTGAGTCCGGAGTGGCGAAGACGACCAAGTGGTCGCGTCCCCGCAGCCGGCTCCGACCGCGGGCGATATGGGGCTTGCCGTCGCGCACGACGGCGCCGACGAGCACGCCCTTCGGCAGCCTCAGGTCCTTCACCAGGATGCCGTCGGCAGGGCTGTCCGGCGCCACTTCGAGCTCCAGCACTTCGGCATCGGACTGCAGGAAGGTCGCCACCGCGGCCACGTCGCCCCGCACGAAGCGCATGACACCGTCGGCAGTGGCTGTGCGGGGCGACAGCGCCACGTCCACACCGGCAGAGTCCAGCAGCGACAGCAAGGCCAGCTTGTGCACCACCGCGATCGTCTCCGACGCGCCAACCGACTTGGCGTACAGGCAGGCCAAGATGTTCGCCTCGTCCTCGCCGGTCAGAGCGGCCACCGCGTCGAATCGGCCGATGTCGGCCTCCTCGAGGAGGTCGGCGTCGGTGATGTCGCCCTCGAAGACCTGAACGTCGGCGAGATCTTCGGCCAGCTCCAGGGCCCGGGCCGGGTCGCGCTCGACTACCACCACCTCCACGCCCCGCGACACCAGGCGGGCCGCGAGGATCTCCGCGGTGCGGCCACCGCCCAGCAGCAGAACATGGCGAGCCGTGCCGGTGCCCAGACCCAGGAGCCTGGCCACCCGCTGCCGGGCCCGCCGCTGGCACACCACGCGGACCAGGTCGTCCTCCAGCAGCATGTAGTCGGCTCGGGGGATGTAGGTGTTCTCGCCGCGCGAGATCGACCCGACCATGAACTCCCAGTCGGGCTCGTACTCGGCCGCGAGCTCGGACAGGCGCTGGCCCACGATGGGGGCGCCGGCCTCGAGGCGGGCGCCGATCACAATGACCTCCCCGTGGGCCATCACCGCGATCTCCGACGCCCCCGGGTAGTCGAGAAGGTCCAGGATCCGCTCCGCGGTCTGGTGGTCGGGATCGATCACCAGGTCGGCGCCGAACGTCTGCCTGAGCTCGGCCGAGGCCCTGCTCCGCAATTCCTCGGCCTCGATGCGCACGATCGTGCGGGGCACACCGGCCTTTTTGGCCACCAGCGACGCCACCAAGTTCACCTCGTCCTTGCTGGTGACGGCCACGACCAGCTCGCAGCCGTCGAGGCCGGCGTCGGACAGCACGCTGGGGTGGGTGCCGCTGCCCTCCACGGTGAGCACGTCCAACTCGGACCCGAGCTTCCGGAGGCGATCGGCATCGATGTCAACCACCGCGACGTTGTGGCGCTCCCAGCTCAGGCGGGCGGCCACGTAGGATCCGACCTCGCCCGCCCCCACGACTATGACATGCACGGGTATTTTCTAGCGCCTCGGGCCCCAACGCGGCGCGATCAGGCGAGCAACCCGCCCTCGGCAATGACAACATCGGCGTCGGTGACGACTGCATCCAGCGGAACGTCCCAGCTGTCTCGGGGGACTTGGGCAACCTGCTGGAACGCGTAGGCGACCCCGATGGACGCAGGCCGGCCTGCGCCGGTGCCCGAGGGCAGCGACGCCAGTGCCCGGTCATAGAACCCTCCGCCCTGGCCGAGGCGGTGACAGTGCCCGTCGAAAGCAGTCAGCGGTACCAGCACCGCATCGTGACCGGTGAAGGCGATCACCTCGCCGTCGACCGGCTCTGGGATCCCGAAGGACCCCGGCGCGAACGACTGGCCTTCACACCAGGCCACGAACTCCAGATCGTCGCCGACGACGCGCGGAAGCGTGAAGATCTCCCGCTGCTCACCCTCCAAGAGCGCCTCCAGGGGGATCTCCCCCCTCACCGCCCGGTAGGCGGCCACGCGCCGCGCCTCGGCTATCGCTGGCAACGTCGCCAGCCGTCGCGCCACTGCCGCCCCGGCTTCGGCAATCTCCGCCGGGTCCAATCCGGCCCGCCTGGCCCTCATGCCGGCCCGGAGTCGAGCCTTGGCGTCCGGCACCGACGGCATCGCCCCAGCTTGGGCGTCCGGCGCCGATGGCATCGCCCAAGAGTAGGCTCGTGCGCCGCCCCAACCTCCACCAGAGGGAGCAGACTCTTGCAAGCCATCCCCTACATCGCATTGGTGTCTGCCCTGGCGGCCCTCGCGCTCGCGGCCTTCTATTACAACAACGTGGCGGCCGCCTCGCCCGGCAACGAGCGCATGGTGGCGCTGATGGAGCAGATCCAGGCGGGTGCCCGCGCCTTCCTGCGCCAGGAGTACACGTGGGTCGCGGGCTTCGTCGTGGTCATGGCGGTCCTGATACCGGTGATCACCGGCGTGGCCCTGTCGTTCGTGAGCTACCTGCTCGGTGCGGCGTTGTCCGCGGGCGCGGGCTACGTGGGCATGACCGTGGCCACCATGGCCAACGCCCGCACCACGAACGCGGCCATCGACGGGCCGGCCAAGGCGCTGCCGCTCGCGTTCCGGGGCGGCGCGGTGATGGGCTTCGCCGTGGCCGGCCTGGCGCTGTTGGGCCTGACGCTCAGCTACCTGCTGTTCGTGGTGTGGATCGGCACCGACGACGCCTTCGAGATCTTCACCGCCTTCGGCCTGGGCGCCAGCTCCATCGCCCTGTTCTCCAGGGTGGGCGGGGGCATCTTCACCAAGGCCGCCGACGTGGGCGCCGACCTGGTGGGCAAGGTCGAGGCCGGAATCCCCGAGGACGATCCCCGCAACCCGGCCTCCATCGCCGACGCCGTGGGCGACAACGTGGGCGACGTCGCCGGCATGGGCGCCGACCTCTTCGAGAGCTACTCGGGCTCGATCATCGCGCCGGTGGCCCTGACCGCCTTCACCTTCGGGCTCGCCGCCGACAGCCTCGGACGGGAGGGCAACGTCCAACTGCTGATGTTCCCTATGTCCATCGCCTTCGTCGGCATGATCGCGGCCATCATCGGCTCGTTCGCGGTGCGCGGCGGCGACAGCACCGACGTCAAGGCCCTCGCCAAGCAGCTCCACATGGGCACCAATGTGGCCATGGGCCTCACCGTGGTCGGCACGCTGATCATGGGGTGGGTCTTCTTCGGTGACGACTCCGTCCTGTTCCATGACGGGCCCTTCGAGGCGTGGTACGGGTTGCCGCTGTCGGTCATCGGCGGGCTGGTCGCGGGCTGGGGCATCGGCAAGGTGGCCGAGATCTGGACCAGCGACCACTACCCGCCGGTGAGGCGCATCGCCGCTCAGGCCGAGACCGGTCCGGCCACCACCGTGCTGTCGGGGATATCGGCCGGGATGGTGTCGGTAGCGGCCTCGGTGGGGCTGATCTCCGCCGGCGTTCTGGTCGCCTACTGGGGCGGGCAACTGACCCTCGGCGACACGGCCTTCGGCGGGGTGTACGGCATCGCGGTGGCCGCGGTGGGGATGCTGGCCACCACCGGCGTTGTGGTGTCGGTCGACGCCTACGGGCCGATCGCCGACAACGCGGGCGGGATCGCCGAGATGGCCGAACTCGACCCGAGCGTGCGGGAGGTGACCGACGCGCTCGACTCGCTGGGCAACACCACCGCCGCGGTGGCCAAGGGATTCGCGGTCGGATCGGCCGCGCTCACCGCACTGGCCCTGTTCAAGACGTTCGAGGTGGCGCTGGCCAACGCGGCCTCCGAGGAGGGCCGAGACTTCGCACTGAGCCTCGACATCGGCGCCGTCGACGTGTTCATCGGCCTGTTCCTCGGGGCCATGGTCCCGTTCCTGTTCGCGGCGCTCACCATCGACGCGGTGGGCCGGGCTGCCAACAAGATGATCGAGGAGGTGCGCCGGCAGTTCCGCGAGATCCCGGGTCTGCGGGAGGGCGTCGAGGGCGTGACCCCGGACTCCACGACCTGCGTGGCCATCTCCACCAAGGCGTCGCTGCGCGAGATGCTGGCGCCGGGGGCACTGGCGGTGGTGGTGCCGCTGGTGATCGGGTTCATCGACGTGGACGCGCTCGGCGGATTCCTGGCCGGGGCGCTGGTCAGCGGCTTCGCGCTCGCCATCTTCATGGCCAACGCCGGCGGAGCCTGGGACAACGCCAAGAAGTACATCGAGGCGGGGGCCCACGGAGGAAAGGGCTCGGAACCGCACAAGGCCGCTGTGGTGGGCGACACGATCGGCGATCCGTTCAAGGACACTGCGGGTCCGTCGATGAACATCCTCATCAAGGTGATGACGATCGTGTCCCTGGTGTTCGCCTCAGCCTTCGTCTAGCCGGGGGCCAGACCCCGGCGTTCGCCTCCGAGAGCTACGACGGGGTCTCAGGCGTCGACGGGCTCGCCCCGGGTGGTGGGACCCAGCCGGGCCATCACCAGCGCGACGACGCGGTGGGCGGCGTCGACTGCTGCGATCGGCCTGGCCCCGGCCCGGCGCGACATGAGGTAACCGGCCACGAACCCGTCCTGCGCTCCGGTGCGGTCCACCACCGTCACCACAGGGGTCGGCTCGCGGTACTGGACGCCGTCGGCGGTGACCACCGCGGTGCGGTCGGGCGCCACCACAATGGTGCTGCCGCTGCCTTCGACAGGCTGCTCGAGGGCCAGCCCCAGCCGGGCATGGTCCCGCGCCGTGGAGATCACCGAGTCGGGTCTCAGGGTCGCCACGAGATCCAGGAAGGCGTCGGCGCCGTAGTGCACCACCTCGTCGGCAGCCAGCCCGGCGACGGTTATGGGCATCCGGCGCTCCAGGGCGGCGGCGACGATGCCCTCCACCACGGTCGCGAGCGGGTCGGCCATCAACGAGCGGGCAGGCACGAACAGTTGGGTCACCCCGTCGAGCGCGTCCGAGTCGGCGGCTCTCAGATTCGACGCGGCCCCCCGGTCCACCAGCGTGGTGCGGTACCCGTCCTGCAGCAGGTTGACCGTCACCCCGGTCACGCCGTGGGCGCTCACCTGGGTATCGACTCCTCGCTGTCGCAGGTCCTCGATCAGCAAGCCGCCCATGGCGTCTGCGCCGACCTGTCCCACGAAGCGGGCCGCCCCTCCCCTCTCGCAGGTGATGGCTGCGACGTTCGCGGCCGAGCCGCCCCTGACCCTGAGGGTGCGGGCCTCCGCGAGACGGCCCCGACGCATGCCGCCGGGGATCTCGACCACGAGTTCCTCGACCAGGTCACCTATCGTCAGCAGCATCGCCCTCTGGGCCGGTCACTGTAGTGTGCGGTGGTGGTCTCCGAGCTCTTCGACCCCGAGGCCTGGCGGGCGGTGGACGGCTTCGAAGACCTCACCGACGTCACCTACCACCGGGCGGTCGATCAGGGCACGGTGCGGGTGGCCTTCGATCGCCCCGCTGTGCGCAACGCCTTCCGGCCCCACACGGTGGACGAGCTGTACCGGTGCCTGGACCACGCCCGGATGACCAGCGACGTGGGCTGCGTGCTGGTGACCGGCAACGGACCGTCGCCCCGCGACGGCGGCTGGGCCTTCTGCTCGGGCGGGGACCAGCGCATCCGGGGCCGCGACGGCTACCGGTACGCCACCGGCGAGACCGGCGACACCATCGATGCCGGGCGCTCGGGCCGGCTGCACATCCTGGAGGTGCAGCGCCTCATCCGCATGATGCCCAAAGTGGTCGTGGCGGTGGTGCCGGGATGGGCCGTCGGTGGCGGCCACAGCCTGCACGCGGTGGCCGACCTGACCCTGGCCAGCGACGAGCACGCCCTGTTCAAGCAGACCGACACCGACGTGGCCAGCTTCGACGGCGGCTTCGGCTCGGCCTACCTGGCGAAGCTGATCGGCCAGAAGCGGGCCCGTGAGATCTTCTTCCTGGGGCGCGCCTACTCGGCGCAGGAGGCCTTCGAGATGGGCATGGTCAACGCGGTGGTCCCCCACGCCGAGTTGGAGGCTGTGGCCCTGGAGTGGGCCCGGGAGATCAACGCCAAGAGCCCGACCGCGCAGCGCATGGTGAAGTTCGCCCTCAACCTGGCCGACGACGGGCTGATCGGGCAGCAGGTGTTCGCGGGCGAGGCCACCCGGCTGGCCTACATGACCGACGAGGCCGCCGAGGGCCGCGACGCCTTCCTGCACAAGCGCCCCCCCGACTGGTCACCCTTCCCTTGGCACTACTGAGCACACACCTGCTCCAGCCCCGCTGGACGGCGTGCTTGATTGGGCGGGCTATCTCGGTTCGCGGGGGAGTTTGAGGATTCTCTCGCCGAGGATGTTGCGCATGATGGCTGACGTGCCGCCCTGGATGGTGTAGGCGGGCGCGTAGCAGATGGAGTTCGGCACTGTGTCGCCCACGGTGGCGGCCGGGCCGAGCACCCGGGCCGCGAACTGGGCGACCCGCTGCTGGTGCTCGGTGCACAACGCCTTGGTGCCCGCGCTGAAGTCGAGGCCGCCCTGGCCGAGGGCGCCTCGGTAGACCATGAGCCGCCCGAGGCGGTAGCCGGTCTCGATGGCCGCGATCTCCTGGCGGGTCCGTGGATCACCGAGGTCGGCGTGTTCGAGGGCGAGGTCATACAGCGGCCGGTTGGACACCAGCCGGTCTATGCCGCCCCGCTCGTAGCCGAGCTGCACCATGGTCTGCCTGAACGCCCCACCCTCGACGCCGACGAGATTCTCAGCCGCCACCCGCACGTCGGTGAGGAAGATCTCGCAGAAGTGCTGGTTGCCAACCATGTCGCGCACGGGCCGCACCTCGATGCCGGGCAGGTCCATTCCCACGATCAGCTCGCTGAGGCCCCGATGGGGCGGGCCGTCGGTGCCGGTGCGGCAGATCACGTAGCAGTACTGGGCGCTGGCCGCGCCGCTGGTCCAGATCTTCTGGCCGTTGAGGACGTAGTGGTCGCCGTCGCGCACTGCGGACGTCTTCAGCGAGGCCAGGTCGGACCCCGCGTCGGGCTCGCTCATCCCGATGCACCATGAGGCCTCGCCCGACAACATCCCGGGGAGGAACTCGGCCTTCTGGCGGCGGGTGCCGTAGGTGTAGATCGCCGGGCCCATCTGCCGGTCTGCGAACCAGCTCGCCGCGATGGGCGCTCCGGCGCTGATCATCTCCTCAGCCATGATGATCCGCTCGATCCCAGGCCTCCCGCCGCCGTCGTGCTCGGTCGGCCAGGTCATGCCGATCCAGCCCTCGGCCGCGAGGATCTTGGAGAACTCCCCGGAGTGCCCGTTGATCCACGAGTCGTTGAACCTGCCGTGGTCGGCCACGCCCTGCTCGGCGACGGCCCGGGCCCGGGCCCGAAGCTGCTCCCACTCGGGACGCATGGCGAAGTCGAGGCTCACATCAGCGCGACCGCAGAGCCCGCTTGTCTCAGGATGCGAACAGGCATCGGCGGTTCGAGGCGGGCGGCGGGGTCACCCACTGGTTGAGACGAAGGCGGCGACGGTCTCTACGTGGGACGTCAGGGGAAACAGGTCGACGACGGTCCAGCGGTCCAGGGCGTAGCCGACGTCGACCAGGCGGCGGGCATCCTTGGCGAACGACGACGGGTCGCAGCTCACCAGCACCACCAGCCGGGGCCGGCACGACAGCAGGGGTCGCACCGCGCTGTCGCCCAGTCCGGAGCGGGAGGGGTCGGCCACCACGACACTGGCCGGCGACGCCCGCCACTTCTCCACCGGGATCTTCAACACTTTGGCGCCAACGCCCAGATTGATCCTGGCGTCGGCCGCGGCGTCCGCGCCGCGCTCGATGGCGGTGACCTTGCGGCCGTCGCCCACCGTGCCCGCGAACAACCCGATTCCGGCGTAGGCGTCCACCATCGGCCCATCGGTTGCCAGCGCCTCCACCATCTCGGTCACCTCGGCCACCAGGGACTCCGCGCCGGCAGGCCGGTTCTGGAAGAACGACCGGGCCGAGATCCTCCAGCGCCGGCCCGACACCTCCTCGTGGATCCAGGCCCGCCTGGAGGAGTCGAGCTCGTCGGTGCCCACCACCATCACATCGTCGGGCACGGACACTCCGCCCGCGGTGGGGTTCACCACCACCATCCGCTCGCCGGTCCGGGACCCCACCCGGATGAACACGCCGTCGGCGGACCCGTAACGGCCCTCCACCAGCAGCTCCTCGGCTGCGTCGTCCACCGCACCGCAGTCATCGGGTATGACCACGTCGTGGCTGGAGCGGGCCATGAACCCGGCCCTCCCGTCCACGACCTGGGCCCGAATCGTGGTGCGACCCCGGTCGGCATCCAGCATTCGCAGCGCCGGAGCGGGCGCGTCCACGCCGTGGCGGGTCAGCTGATCGACCACTATCGAGGCCTTCATCCGCATCTGGGCCCGGGCGTCGACGTGGAGCATGTCGCATCCGCCGCAGCCCTCGCGGTGATGCTCGCACGCCACCGGGACCCGGTCCGGGGACGCCTCGATTACGTCGATCAACCTGGCTCGGGCCCAGCGCCGGTCGACGGTGTGGACCTCGGCGGTGACCAACTCGCCGGGAAGGGCGCCTTCCACGAACACGACACGCCCGTCACAGCCCCTTGCCACCCCGACGCCGTCGCGCGCCGTGGCCGTCACCCGCAACTCCACGCCGCGACGGTATCGGCGCCTCCGCCGATACCGACCCGCAACCCGGTGGACCACGGCTTGGCGCGGCTCGGTTAGTGTGCTCACGTGCCCGTTGAGATCGCCCCCTCAATGCTGGCAGGCGACGCTTCCCGCCTGGGCGAGGAGTGCCAGGCCATAGCGGAGGCCGGCGCCCACCGGGTCCACTGGGACGTGATGGACGGCGTGTTCGTGCCGAACCTCACCTTCGGGCCCGACGTGGTGGCGGCGTGCCGGCCGGCTGTCGACCTGCCCTTCGAGGCCCACCTCATGGTTGTGAGGCCCGACGAGCTCGCGCCCCGCTACGTGGAGGCCGGCTGCGACACGGTGCTGATTCACGCCGAGACGTGCCCGCACCTGCACCGCTCCCTGGCCGCCATCGCCGAGGCCGGCGCCCGCTGCGGAGTGGTGATCAACCCCCACACCCCCGCGTCGAGCATCTCCGAGGTGATGGGAATGATCGACGAGGTGCTGGTGATGACGGTGAATCCCGGCTTCGGGGGCCAGCGCTACATCGCCTCGGTCGAGCCGAAGATCACGGCCGTGCGCCAGATGATCGGCGCCTCAGGACGCGACATCGACTTGGAGGTCGACGGCGGCATCACCGCGGCCACCGCGCCCGCCGCGGTGGCGGCCGGGGCGAACGTGCTGGTGGCGGGCTCGGCCGTGTTCGGCCATGGCGAGGGCCCGGGCATCGCCATCAAGGAGCTGTTGGCCAGCGTTTGAGCCTCGGCGGGCGCCAAGAGCGTGCGCGGACGCCGGGACGCTGGCTCACAGGAGGCGTCAGAGCATCTCGCCGCGCTTGACGATGACGTGGTCGATGATGCCGTAGTCCTTGGCCTCGGACGCGGTGAACCAGCGATCGCGGTCGGAGTCGGCCTCGACCTGCTCCACGGCCTGCCCAGTGTGGTGGGCGATGCGCTCCTGCAGCAGCTTCTTGGTGTAGGCCATCTGCTCGGCCTGGATGGCGATGTCGGTGGCCTGGCCCCTGACGCCGCCGAGGGGCTGGTGCATCATGATCCGGGCATGGGGCAGGGCGTAGCGCTTGCCCGGTGCGCCCGCGCACAGCAGGAATTGGCCCATCGAGGCCCCGAGGCCGATGCAGATGGTGCCCACCTCGGGCTGGATGAACTGCATGGTGTCGTAGATGGCCATGCCGGAGGTGACCGAGCCGCCGGGGCTGTTGATGTACAGCGAGATGGGCTTCTCGGCGTCCTGGCCCTCCAGGTACAGCAGTTGAGCCATGATGAAGTTGGCGATCTCGTCGTTGACGTCGGAGCCGAGTACCACGATGCGGTCCTGCAGCAGCCGGTTGTACACATCGCTCTGACGGTTCGAGGGGCCGGTCGGCGTGTCGAATCCGACTCCTGATGGATCAGGCCGAAGGCGGGGCGGCAGTGATTGCGAGCTCATGGCGCGCAGGCTACCGCCGCCGCCTCAATGATCCGCCTCGCTGATATCCATAGCAGATTAATCTATGTTTTCATGCTTATACAGTTGTATTTGTCACACCCCGGATGTATAGTTACATGCATGGAATTCATGGTCGATTCGAGCCAGGTGGGGGGCGCCAGAGTGTGCGTTGCCGACGCCGATGTGGGCTCATTGGGCGACGCCGAGCTGGTTGGGTGGATGGCGGAGCTGGGCCGGGAGCGGTCTCGGGTGGAGGGGCAGCTGGCTCTCGCCGCGGCTGAGATGCACCGCCGGGTGGGCGGCCGCGCCGCGGCGGCGACGGTGCGCGAGAGGCTGCATGTGTCGGCCCGGCAGGCCACCGCGGACACCGAGTTGGCCGCGTCTCTGGCCGATGAGTTTCCCGCCACATTGGCTGCGCTGATCTCTGGGGAGATCACTTCGGGCCATGCCCGGGTGATCGCCCGAGTCGCAGCGGACCCCGACCACGCTGACGAGCCCGCTCTCTTGGAGATGGCCCGAGGCGTGCCTGTTGACCTGTTCTCCCGGATGACCCGCCACTACATGAGCCCCGGTGCTTCCAGCGAGGAGCGCAACCGCCAACACGAGGCCCGCTGGGCGTCGCTCATCCAGGACCCCGACGGGTCCTGGCGGCTGTCGGCGTACTTCGATCACGACACCGGCAAGCGGGTCAGCATCTCTTTGAACCAGATGGTGCGCAACTACCGCAACAGCCAGCAAAGCCACGAGCAAGTGAGCGCCCAGCAGCGCCGAGCCGACGCGCTGGCCAACTTGATCACCGGCGAAGGTCCCCACCATCGCCCCGAGACAACGCTGCTGGTCATCGCCGACTACGAGACCGTCACCCGCGAGCTACAGAACCTGCGCTATGACGACGGCCTGCCCGTCCCCGCGGACCGCATCGCCAAACTCGCCGCCGACGCCAAGATCCTGCCCGCCATCTTCGACGCAGACGGCGACCCGCTGTGGCTGGGACGGGCACAACGCCACGCCAGCGCCGGCCAGCGCATCGTCCTCGCGGCCCGAGACGGCGGCTGCATCAACTGCGCCTCACCTGTCGAAGGAACCGAACCCCACCACATCGAATGGTTCAGCCGAGGCGGCCCCACCGACATCGACAACCTCGCCCTGCTGTGCGAACGCTGCCACCACCTCATACACGACGACAACTGGAAACTCCACAAACACAACCGCCGACACGCACTCCAGCCACCTGCACAGCCGCCGCCCCGCCAACGAGCGCCGGCTCGAGAGGCATGCGAGCGCAACTCCATCCTCCGAACCTGATGCCCCTCCCCCGCGGGCTACCCTGACTGGACTCGCGGACGTGGCGGAATCTGGCAGACGCGCTGGGTTTAGGTCCCAGTACCCGCATGGGTGTGGGGGTTCGAATCCCCCCGTCCGCACTGAGGACACTTCACCGTTCTGGGGCGTTGGGTTCGCTTTATTGTTGAAATGCAGCAGCGGCCTCTCGGGCAGCGCCAATGACGCGCTTGTTGGCCTCCTGATCGAGGTAGCCCGCGCCGAAGAGGCCAACGAACGCGTTGTGCGACAAGCAGTGCGTGACGGAGTTCCCGGAGAGCGTCATACAGCGCCGTCGTCATACAGCGCGACGCGTTGGTTTCTTCTAGCCCACGACAGGATGCGATCGTCTCGTGTGAACAGTTCGTGACCGAACCTGATGGCCGTCGCCACAATCAGCTGATCCGCCGGGTCCGTGTGGAAAGCGTCGTCGGTCAGGTCAACTGCCTCAATCCACAGCGAGCCGGAGACGGGGATCTCTACGAGTCCAGCGCCGAGGACTGCGGTGCGCAGGTCCGCTGGCGGCGGCAGCGAGGGGAGGAGGTCTCGGAACATCCGCCGCTTCAGGGAGAGTTCCCAGAACGTCGCCGCCGAAACACTCGCCTCTCGCTTGGCCATTGCCGCGTCGACCGCGTCCATGGCCGAGCCCGGGAGCCGCCTCGTGTCGTCGGTCACGGACCACACCAAGATGTGAGTGTCAAGCAGGATCACGATGACCCGTGAGCGGCCCCGCCGCCCGAACCGGTGTCGAGCGCGTCAGGCCCAGCCACCATCGCGTCGATGTCGCCTAGATCGACCACCGTTTCTGCAGGGTCATCCCATAGTCCCTCTAGTTCCGGGAACAGTCCCCGAATGCCTGCGTTCGGCTGATCCGCGGGCACCAGCCGCGAGACGGGCCGACCCCGCTTGGTGATGATGATCGGCACGCCGGTCTCGTTCACCTCGTCCATGAGCCTTAGGCACTTCGCCTTGAACTCGCCAGCGGGAATTGTCCGGGCTTGGGAGCTGTCTACGGTCATGCGAACACTCTAACACACTAATGACCATGACATCTGACCATGATGGCTGGCCATCTGAATTCAGCGAAGTGTCCACTGACCAATGCGTGGCGACCCGGGCTGCGGCTAGAGCCGAGGGTCGATGGGCTCGCTCTCCAGTGCGAGCACGCCGAAGACGCACTCGTGCACCCGGGCGAGGTGCTCGTTGGCTACGAACCGGTCAAGCGCCTCGATTCCGAGAGCGAACTCGCGTCGGGCCAATGACGACTTGCGGCCGAGCGACCGCTGCCGTAGCCGCTTGAGATTCGCCGGTTCGAGATACTCGGGGCCGTAGATGATGCGCAGATACTCTCGGCCACGGCACTTGACGCCGGGCAGGACGAACCCACCCCCGGTGGTCACGATCGGTTCGGCGGGCTTGACGACGACGCCCTCGTGTCCGCCGTCGGTCAGCGAATGCCACCAGGTCGTTGCTTGCTGCACCGATGTGTCGTCGCTCAGGTTGACGAACCGGCAGTCGGTGCGGCGAAGTGTCTCGGGTTCGTGGTCCACCAGCGCATCTATCTGTTCCAGATGCCAACGGTGGGGTCGGCGGGCCAGCACCTCCCCCTCCGCCGCGAGGATCTGGAACGGGGCGATTTCGATGCCGTCTGTGCCGTCGACATCCCAGCAGTACTGCCGGTACGCATCGATGTAGGCCGCGACATGCCCGGCTCGGCGGGCGGTGCGTGCTTTGAGAGCCTCGACGTCGACGCCGCGCCCCATCGCTTCGGCCATCAAGCTGCGTGCGGCATCGAGCGCCGCCGTGCCAGCCGCGCCGGTTGCCGCATACAGCTGCTGGATCAGAGCAGCTGCTTTGGCCGACCACGGCAACACCTCCGCATCGAGAATGAGCCAGTCAGTGCTGAGGCGATCCCATAGCCCCGTCGCGGCAGCCGCCACACGGACGCGATCGAGCAGGGCACCAGTCAGCGCAGCCTCAGCGAAGAAGGGCCTGCCGGTGCGAGTGACGATGACGCCGGCTTCGGCATTGGCAATGCCGAATCGCGAATGAGCTGCGTCGGCGTCGCGGCCGACGACAAGAACAGCTCGCGAACCCATGTGCTTTTCCTGGACCACCACCTCGTCGACACCAGCTTTGCGGAAATACGAGAACACCTCGTCGGGATGCTCGAGATAGTCGTCGCGGCCCGAGGCGGCCGCGGGTGCCATGGTCGGAGGCAGATGGACAAGCCATCGTGGGTCGGCCGCGAAGCGGCTCATGACTTCGAGGGCGGCGCTTGACCGCTCGGCCTCGATCAGCACACGACCCGCCAGCGTCGATTCGACATAGTGCTTGCCCAGCACATCGCTGACATCGAGCAGCAGCGATGGCCGCTGCGGTGCGTCCGCGGCGGAGTCGACGGGCCGGATCGGCTCATAGTGCTCGGCGACTGCGCTCACCGAGACGAGATCGCGCTCTGGCCAGCGCAGTGCCGTCAGCTCGCCTCCAAAGACCGCTCCGGTGTCGACGCAGATCGTGTTGTTGACCCATGCCGCCACCGGCACTGGCGTGTGGCCGTAAACGACAGCGGCCTCACCGCGGTAGTCCTCAGCCCACCGGTACCGCACCGGCAGCCCGAACTCGTCGGTCTCGCCGTCGGTGTCGCCATATAGGGCGAGTTCTCGCACGCGGCCCGACGAGCGCCCGTGATACCGCTCGGGAAGGCCTGCGTGGGCAACCACCAGACGGCCGCCGTCGAGCACGTAGTGACTGATGAGACTATCGATGAACTCGGCGACTCGTTCAGCGAACTCGGGGGCGCGCCGTTGGAGCTGTTCGAGCGACTCGGCCAGCCCGTGCGTCACCTTGACATTGCGCCCCGCGAGGGCCCGACGCAGCTTGACCTCATGGTTGCCCGCGATGCAGAGCGCACTGCCGGCAGCCACCATGGACATGGCGACATCGAGCACTTCGGCGACGGCGGGGCCGCGGTCAACGAGATCGCCGAGGAAGACCGCTCGGCGACCCTCTGGATGTGCGATGGGGTCTGCGGCGGTGTCGTAGCCCAACCGGTCGAGAAGACTCAGCAGTTCGGCATGGCAGCCGTGGACATCGCCGATGATGTCGAACGGGCCGTTGTCGTCGCGGCGATCACTCCAGATCCTGGTGCGAGCCATCTCGACTGAGTCGAGTTCTTCTGTCGAGCCGAGCGTGTAGACCCTCGTGAAGCGCTCCTTGCGCAGCCGCTTGGCGCCGCGGCGCAGCGTGTCGTGCTGACGCTTAATGGCGTGCACCGGTGTTCGACGATCCCGGCGCTGTTCGTTGTGCTCAAGGCACGCGGCCAAGGGGAGATCGAACACGATGGCGGTCGCGAGCACGTCCCACCGGCGTGCGAGCTCGACGATGGACTTGCGGTCCTCGGGCTTCGCGTTAGTTGCGTCGACCACGGTGAGGCGACCGATCTCGAGGCGCTTGTCAACGATGGAGTGGAGCAGCTCGAAGGCTGCCGCGGTGACGGACTGGTCGGTCTCGTCGTCGCTGACGAGGGCTCGGCATTGGTCGCTGGACACGACTTCAGTGGGGGCGAAGTGGTTGCGGGCGAACGTCGACTTGCCCGAGCCGGATGCGCCGCAGAGAACTACGAGCCCGACCTCGGGTACCTCGATGCGGGTGATTCGGCGTCTCACACCAGCCGTCTCATCGGCGAAACACCGCCATCTGTGTCGGCGGCCCGTGGACCGGGTCGACCGGGCCGATTGCGCTGATCTCGACGCCGTAGCCGAAGCGCTCCGAGATGCCGCGGGCCCACGCTTCGAACTCGCGGCGAGTCCATTCGAAGCGATGATCGTCGTGGCGCAAGCCTCTGGCGTCGAGGTGTTCGAAGTTCGCGTTGTACTCGCGATTCGGAGTGGTCAGCACCACTGATGCTGCGGAGATGTGGCCGAATACGACTTGGGCGAACACGTCGAGGCGTTCGCTGTCGAGGTGCTCTACGACCTCCACGACCGTCGCCACATCGAAGCCCTGCAATCGAGAATCGGTGTAGGTCAATGCTCCCTGCAACAGCTGGATCCGTTCCCGGCGACGTTCAGACATCCCGTCGAGCTTCAGGCGCCGCTCGGCTCGCTTGAGCGCCCCGATTGATGCGTCGACTCCCGCTACGGAGGTCACCGCGGGCTCGACGATCAGCCGCTCGAGCAGCCGGCCTTCGCCGCATCCGAGATCGACGACCCTTCCCGCCCCGACGCCCCGCACAGACTCCAGCACCGCGTCGAGCCGCTGTTCTCCCAGGCGGATCGGCAGTTCGGTCGCTTGCTCGGCTGCGTCGCGCTGTGCGTCAAGGAAGTCGGTGTCCTCGCCGGCGTCGGCGAGACGCGCCAGTGCCTCCCGGGTGAATTCGGGAATACGCAGGTATCGGCGAGTGATCAGGTCGGACTCGGGATGCGACCCAAGCCAATCGCCGCCCCGCAGCAGCAGCTTGTCCACCTCGTCGGGGCCGATCCAGTAGTGCTTGGCGTCGTCGAGCACCGGGAGCAGCACATAGAGATGCTCCAGGGCGGAACGCACGGTTTGCCGGCCGACCAGTCGAGCCGACACGTAACGGCTGTCCCCCCACTTCGGAAACTCAGAGTCCAGCGCGATGGGCGCGCACTCCACCTCGTAGCCCAACGGATTGAACAGGCGCCGCAGTATTTCCTGCCCGTCCCGCAGGTGCACGACCGGCAGACCGATCTCAAGATCGAGCGGCTGCGCAACCAGTTCAGGCCGAGCCTCGCACGTGCCGCTCAACGCCGTGCCAAACAGCCGGCCCAGCGCAACGCTCAACATCGACGATGCCGCATGCGGCCGATCATTCAAGTAGGGCTCGAGACCCTGGGCTCGGCGCCCTCTGAGGTGCCGTGTTGGGCCGAAGGGGTCGACCTCGACGTAGGTCGTCGCCGTGCAGCGCCGCGCTGTGGCCTCCGGGTAGAAGACATGGGCGCGCCCGAACCCGACATCGACCGAGCGGACACGATCAGGGTGCTTGTGCAGCAAGTACCCCAAATCGGTCGCGACCGGCGTCGTCGAAGTCAGCGAGACCAACATGGATCGGTTGTGTCCATCAGCGTCCCTACAGTACATGTGCTGCTGGAGTTGACGTATTCAGCTGAGGAGCCCAGGATTCCAGACCCACCATGGAGGAGGTCGCTCAATGCCAACCGCGATTGTGACCGGAGGAGCGAGAGGCCTGGGCCGGGTCTACGGCGTGGCGCTGGCCGGCGCAGGGTTCGACGTTGTTGTGGCCGATTTGCTCGATGGACAAGAGGCCGTCGACGAGATCGAGGCTGCCGGCGGCCGAGCGATCAGTTGCAGCACCGACATCAGCTCCACGGCAGACAACGACGCATTGGCCGCAGCCGCAGCCGACGCTTTCGGCACGATCGACGTTCTGATCAACAACGCCGCCTACTTCTCCCAGATTGCCCGACGCCCGTTCAACGAAGTCTCCCTACAGGAGTGGGACCAGACCTTCGAGGTCAATGTGCGCGGCGTCTGGCTGACCTGCTGTGCGGTCTACCCCTACATGCAGAAGCAGGGTTCGGGGAAGATCATCAACATCTCCTCCACCACCTGCTTCAAGGGCACCCCCGGCTTCCCTCACTACGTGGCCAGCAAGAGCGCGATCATCGGCTTGACACGCTGCCTTTCCCAGGAGCTCGGTCCCGACGGCATCACGGTCAACACCGTGACCCCCGACCTGATCCCCAATCCATCGGTGCGCCCCTCCGACGCCGCCAGCGATCCGTTTGTGGTTGCCTCGCGCCCCATCAAGCGCACCCAGATACCAGAGGACATGGTCGGAACGATCCTGTATCTCGCCGGCAGCGGCTCCGACTTCGTGACCGGCCAGAACATCGTGGTCAACGGGGGCGGCTTCTGCCAGTAGGCCCACCCACCGCTGGCCGGTGCTCACATTGACGTGGTCAATTGAGGAGCGCAGCATTCCAGTCCCAGCATGAAGGAGGCAACTCAGTGCCGACAGCGATCGTTACCGGAGGAGCGAGAGGACTGGGCCGGGCCTACTGCGTAGCGCTGGCCGGCGCAGGGTTCGACGTTGTTGTGGCCGACCTGCTCGATGGGCAAGAGGCCGTCGACGAGATCGAGGCTGCCGGCGGCCGAGCGATCAGCTGCAGCACCGACATCAGCTCCACGGCAGACAACGACGCATTGGCCGCAGCCGCAGCCGACGCATTCGACACGATCGACGTTCTGATCAACAACGCCGCCTACTTCTCCGAGACAACCCGCGGCCCATTCAACGAAGTGCCCCAACAGGAATGGGACCGGACCTTCGAGGTCAATGTCCGCGGCGTGTGGCTCACCTGCTGTGCGGTCTATCCCTACATGCAGGAGCAGGGATCGGGGAAGATCATCAACATCGCCTCCAACACGTGCTTCAAGGGCACAGTCGGCTTCCCTCACTACGTTGCGAGCAAGAGCGCTATCATCGGCTTGACACGCTGCCTGGCCCAGGAACTCGGCCCCCACGGAATAACTGTCAACACCGTGTCCCCCGATCTGATCCCCAACCCGTCGCTGCGTCCCACCGACACCACCAGCGATCAGTTCGTGGTCGCCGGGCGCGCCCTCAAGCGGACCCAGGCACCGGAGGACATGATCGGGACACTGCTCTACCTCGCCAGCAGCGGCTCCGACTTCGTAACCGGCCAGAACATCCTGGTCAACGGGGGCGCCTTCTGCCAGTAGGCCCGCCCGCCGCCGGCCGCTGAAGCCCCGAGCACCGCCGCGGTCTCTAGGCCTTGAGCAACTCCAACAGAGTTCGCAATGCTCGGCCACGGTGGCTGATGGCGTGCTTGGCGGCCGGGCCCATCTCGGAGAAGGTGCGGCCGTCGCCCTCCGCGGGGACGAACACCGAGTCGTAGCCGAAGCCGCCCGTGCCCCGGGGCTCGGTGGTGATCATGCCCTCGACCACGCCCTCGGCCGTCAGGCCGGTCCCATCCGGGTACTGGACCACGGCCACGGTTCGGAACCGGGCGGTCCGCTGCGATGGCGCCACGTCCCGCAGTTCGGCGAGCAGCCGGGCCACGTTTTGGGCGTAGCTGGCGTCGGGGCCCGCGTACCGGGCGGACCGCACGCCCGGTTCCCCACGCAGCGCGTCCACCTCCAGCCCGGTGTCGTCGGCCAGCGCGGCCGCGGCCGCGTGCTCGCACACCGCGACCGCCTTGAGCATGGCGTTGCCCATCAGGTCGTCGGCGTCCTCGACTACCTCGCCCAGGCCTGCGGGCCGGGGCAGCAGCACTGCCGCGCCCGACAGCACCTCGGCCATCTCGGCCACCTTGTCGGGATTGGCGCTGGCACAGACCAGCTCGATCATCGGGGCGGCGGCGGCTCGGTCAGCACGGCCCGCTGAGCGGTGACTATCTCTGAGATCCCCTTGGCTGCGAGATCGAGCAGTTCGTCGAGCTGGATCCGGTCGAAGGGCCTGCCCTCGGCGGTCCCCTGCACCTCGATGAGGCCGCCGGAGCCGGTCATCACCACGTTGAAGTCCACGTCGGCTCCGGCGTCCTCGGAGTAGGGCAGGTCCAGCAGCGCCACCCCGTCGATCAGCCCGACGCTGACGGCCGAGCACTCGTCGATGATCGGCGACGACCTCAGGTCACCGGCCTGCACCAGGCGGGTCACCGCATCGTGCAGAGCCAGATAGCCGCCGCAGATGGCCGCGGTGCGGGTGCCGCCGTCGGCCTGCAGCACGTCGCAGTCCACGATCACCTGGCGCGGGCCGAGAGCATCGAGGTCGACCACGGTGCGCAGCGACCGGCCGATCAGGCGCTGGATCTCCTTGGTCCGGCCCCCCACCCGGCGGCTCACCCGCTGCGGCGATGAACCGGGCAGCATCGAGTACTCAGCCGTGAGCCAGCCCGAGCCTCTGTCGCGCAGCCATCGGGGCACGTCGGCGTCGACCGATGCCGTGCACAGCACCCGGGTGTTGCCGAAGACGGCCAGCGCCGAGCCGTCGGCCATCGTGGTGTAGTCGCGGCGGAACTCCAGCGGACGCAACTCGTCGACTCGGCGCCCGTCGACTCGGCGCCCGTTGGCATCGATCGCGCTCACTGCTGCACCGCTGCTCGTCTCAGCTCACACCGCCAGGACGAGCCCGGGGCGAGCCACCTCGATGTCGCCGTCGAACACCTCGCTCGCCTCGGCCCGCTGGGCGTCGGGGTCGCAGCCCGGTGCCAGATGGGTGAGCACCAAGCGCTCCGCTCCGGCCACGGACGCAGCCCGAGCCGCCTCGCGGGCGCTCATGTGGGGGATGCCCTCCCCCTCGTGCTCGCGGCTGTGGCTGGCGTCGCACATGGCCACATGGATTCCCTCCCCCAGCGAACGGAAGTCCCAGCCGGGGCCGGTGTCGGAGCTGAACGCGAGGCTGCGGCCCCCGGAGTCCACCCTCGCGGCCAGGGTCTCCACCGGATGGTCGGTGAGTGCAAAACTCCACTGCTGGTCGCCGATGGTCACTTCTGAGGCCGGATCGATGACCGTCCAGGCCAGCGGATCGCTCTTGCCCGAGCGCATCACGGTGATGGCCCGGTCCATGGCCCGGGTCTCGGCCGTGCCGTACACCGGGACGTCGCTGCGGGGCACGAACCAGATGAACACGTTGCGGATCACCGGCAGCTCCAGCCAGTGGTCGGGATGGCAATGGGTGGTGACGATGGCGCTGATGTCCGCTAGGTCGATCGCCTCCTGCAGCGGACCGAGAGTCCCGGGGCCGCAGTCAAGCACCACCGCGCCGCCGTCGCTTCGCACCAGGTAGCCGGTGCAGGGGTTGCCGGGAGCGGCGTAGGAGCCGCTGCTCCCCAGGACCGTCAGAGTGAGCGACACCGGCGATACCTCAATCCGAGGCGGTGCGGGCGCTGACGGCCTAGCGCTCCTCCTTGAAGACCACATGCTTGCGGATCACCGGGTCATATTTCTTCAGCTCGATCCGGTGGCGGGTGTTGGTCTTGTTCTTGGTGGTCACGTAGGTGTAGCCGGTGCCCGCGGTGGACCGGAGCTTGATGATTGGACGCTTGTCGCTGGCCATCGCCTCTCCCTGCTCTAGACCTTGCGGCCGTTGCGACGCATCTCGGCTACAACGCTCTCGATACCGCGCCTGTCGATGGTCTTGATGGCCTTGGTGCTCAGCCGCAGCTTGAGCCAGCGCTTCTCGCTGGGCAGGTAGTAGCGCTTGGTCTGGACGTTGGGGTCCCAGCGGCGGCTGGAGCGGCGGTGCGAGTGAGACAACTGCTTGCCGAACTGAGGCTTCTTGCCGGTGACCTGGCAGATCTTGGACATTGCGGGAAGGGTAGCCAGCCTGGGTTCGCTCTCCACTCCCGGCGCCGGGTTCAGAAGTAGATGATCCGGGAGGCCTGCTCGACCACCTCGTCGAGGTCACCGGTCCAGGCCCGGCTCGACAGGTACTTCCAGCCGCCGTCGGACACGATGAACACGACGGTGCCGGCGTCGATCCTCTCGGCCACCCGGCACGCCCCGGCCAGGGCCGCGCCCGACGACAGGCCGGCGAAGATCCCGGCGTCGGCCAGCCGGCGGGTGTGCTCCACCGACTCGCGGGGCCGCACGATGCGCTTGCCGCTGAGAAGGTCAGCGCCCCCCCACTTCTCGTAGACCGGCGGTATGAAGCCGTCGTCGAGGCTGCGCAGGCCGTCGACCATCTCGCCGGCCGGGGGCTCCACCGCGTAGACCTCGATGTCGGGGTGCATCTCCTTGAGGTAGGTGCCCACGCCCACGACGGTGCCGCTGGTGCCCAGGCCGGCCACGAAGTGGGTGACGTCGGGCACGTCGCGCAGGATCTCGGGACCGGTCGTCTCGTAGTGGGCCCGGGGGTTGGCCTCGTTGGCGTACTGGTACAGGAACACCCACTCGGGATGCTCCAGGGCCATCTCTCGGGCCAGGCGCACGGCACCGTTGGAGCCCTCGGCGCCGGGCGACGGGACGATCTCGGCGCCGAACACCTCCAGCATCTGGCGGCGCTCGATCGAGGTGTTCTCGGGCATCACCACCGTGATCGGGTAGCCCCGCAGCCGGGCGATCATGGCCAGCGCGATGCCGGTGTTGCCCGAGGACGGCTCGAGGATGCGCTTGCCCGGGGCCAGCGTGCCGTCGGCCTCGGCGTCGAGGACCATGGCCTTGGCGATGCGGTCCTTGACCGAGCCGGTGGGGTTGGCGCTCTCGAGCTTGGCCACGAGGCGCACGCCGGGGTTGGGGCTCAGCTGGGAGACGTCCACGGCGGGCGTGTTGCCGATCAGGTCGAGTGCGTCGCGTTTGACAGTCATTTGGCCGGCCCCGTTGCCCGTTCCTAATCCCGAGTAATCCGATCAGGATTATAGCTAGCGCACGGTCGCAACGTGGCGGGGCGTCTCATTCCTCGAAGCTGACGTCGGCGCTCCGCTGCGGGTCCCGGCCCCTCGCCAGCGCCAGCGCCGCGGGCACGGTCATCACCGAGAGCACGGCCATGGTGGCCAGCGACCATGTGTAGGCCGAGGCCAGCGCGTCGGCCACCGTGCTGTCCACGACAGCCTCGGTTTCGCTGAGCAGGTCGCGGACCAGCTCAGCGTCACCGGTGCGGCGGTCAACCACCCAGAACATCACCAGGCCGGCGATGGCGGCCCCGTAGGCGAACCCGAGTGAGCGGATGAAGTGGTGCGCAGAGCTCACCCTGCCCATTTCTTGGACGTCGGCGCGGCCCTGCAGCAAGGCGAGGCTCGACGTGCTGATCGTGCCGATGCCCCAGCCCGCGCACGCGAATGCTGCCAGCAGCACCGCTATGGGCGCCTCGACGCCGGCGGCCGCGGTGGCGCTGACCGCTCCGACTGCGAGGAACGCCGAGCCGATCACGGTCACCGTTTGAGCCCGAAGATGCTGCTGGAGCTTGCCCGAGACCCAGGCCGCGATTGACCACCCCAGCGTGGGCCAGACCACCGCGAAGGCCGCGAACGCCACCGAGGAGCCGCGGGCCGCCTTCAGGTACAGCGGCAGGTAGACGCTCGCGCCGGTGCCGCCCGACACCGCCAGGGCCCCGACCATGTGGATGTAGCGCCACCGGCTCGCGGTGACGTGCGAGAGCCGCACGACCGGCCAGCGGCAGCGGCGCTCGTGGCCGACGTAGGTCGCGGCCAGCGTCACGCCGATGGCCACCAGCACGATGCTGTACCACTTCACATACGAGGCCGCCACCAGCAGCACCACGGTGAGGGCGCTCAGCACCAGCAGGCCCCGCCGGTCTGCGGGCTCCGCGGCCGCTCTGGCCTCGGCCGGCAGCCGGCTCCACCCCACCGCGGCCGCAATTGCGGCGACCGGGAGGTTCGCCGCGAACACGGCCCGCCAGCCCAGCGTGCTCACCAGGACCGCGGCCACCGCTGGACCGCCGATTCCCATGATCCCCCATACCGAGGACATGAGCGCGTAGGCCCACGGCCGCACGTCGCGCTCGAACACGAGCCCGATGCTCGTGAGCGCAGCGCCGATCAGCGCTCCGCTGCCCAAGCCCTGCAGCACCCGCGCCGCTACCAGCAACTCCATGGTGGGCGCGGCCGCGCACATCGCGGAGGTTGCCAGGAAGGCCACGACCGTGATCCGGAACGCCCGCCGCGCGCCGGCTCCGTCGATGTAGGGCCCTATGGCGAGCACCGCGATGGCGGCCGCCACGAGTTCCACCGTGACCACCCAGGGAAGCAGCGCCACCCGGCCGAGATCGTCGCCGATGTCGGGGAGGGCGGCCGTGACCGACAGGTTGTTGTAGGAGGCCATGGCCACCGCGGACATCAGGGCCAGAGATGCGGCCCGATACTTGGGGCCGAGCAGACTGGGGGTCCCGGCGCGCGTCACCGTCCGAAGCTATCGGCGCGGGGACGCCGATAGAAATACCCCCGATGACCGAGCCGACGCTGTTCTTCGAGGACTTCACCCCCGGTGACGTCATCGAAATCGGCACCTACGAGATGACCGAGGCCGAGATCATCGACTTCGGCCGGCGCTTCGACCCGCAGTACTTCCACATCGACCCTCAGGCCGCGCTCGACTCGCCGTTCGGGGGGCTCATAGCCAGCGGCTGGCACACCTGCGCCGCGTGGGCGCGGCTGTGGATCGACAGCGTGATGAGTCGGGCCGACAGCCGCGGCTCCGGGGGAATGGAGGTCCGCTGGCTGGAGCCGGTGCGTCCCGGCGACGCTCTGAGCGCGACGGTGGAGATCCTCGACACCCGACCGTCGGCGCGGCATGCGGACCGCGGGACGGTTTTCATCGGCTGCACGATGACCAACCAGCACGGCCTCATCGTGTTCACGGCCCACGGGCGAGGCCTGATCGGCAGGCGCCACCCGTTGAGTGAAGCCACCGCCAGGGCGACCGGGCAGGGCACGGGAGCGGTTGACGGTCAAGCCCGGGAGGCTGTCGAAGTCCGATCCGAGGACGGTGTGAAGCTAAACCTGAGATTGATGGGCGGAGCCGGACCTGACCTGCTGGTCTGTCACGCCACCGGATTCCACGGGCTGGCCTACCGGCACCTGGCGCAATGCCTCAAGGATGAGTTCAGAGTGTGGGCTCTGGACTTTCGCGGCCATGGCTCCTCCGGTCCTGCGTCGAATGACGACTACGCGTGGAGCGGAATGGGCGGGGACGTGGCTGCGTGCGCGGCGGCGATAGGCGCTGACCGCCTGTACGGATTCGGCCACTCGATGGGCGGGGCCGCGCTGCTGCTGGCCGAGCAGTCTCAGCCCGGCATGTTCGCAGGGCTGTTCCTGTACGAGCCGATCGTGCTGCCGAGGGGGTTCTTCGACGATGCGAGCGCCAACCCGCTGGCCGCGGGGGCCCGCAACCGTCGAGAGGTCTTCAACTCTCGGGCCGAGGCTCTGGCCCGGTACTCGAGCCGGTCACCGCTCGGGGTGATGCGGGCCGACGCTCTGGCCGCATACGTCGAGGGCGCCTTCGTGGACCTCCCGGACGGTCGGGTCCGTCTGGCCTGCTCGGCGGAGACCGAAGCCCGCACCTTCGAGGCCAGCGGCGGGCTGGCGACGGAGGACGCGGCCACAATCAGCGTTCCCACGGCGGTGGGGGCCGGCACGGTCGGCGGGATCCCCAACCCCGGGGCCTTCGCACCCGCAATCGCCGAGGCGCTTCCCGAAGGGCGTTTTCTCAGCTTCGAGAATCTCGGGCACTTCGGCCCGCTCGAGGCGCCCGGCATCGTGGCGGCTGCGGCGATACGCGAACTGCTCGGCGACTAGGCGTGAGCGGCTAGGCGGAACCGTCGATCACGACGGGCTCCTCGTCGACCTCGCCGTCGAGGATGCGGAACGACCGCAACGACGGCTCGGGGTGGCGGAGAGACACGATCACGAACCGCCAGGTCCCGAAGGGGTCGAAGCGGGCCGCGTCGGCGATGTCGGTGGGCGACGGGTAGTTGGTGGTGTGGGTGTGGGAGTGCATCACGCCCATGACCGTCAGCCCCGCCTCGTCGGCGGTGCGCTCCACGTCCATCATCTCGAGACCGTCGAGGACGTATATCTCGCGGGACTCCGCCACGTTGCGCATGGGAAAGAACCGCTCGATCCGGTTCGAGCCAGGCAGTCCCGCGAACAGGCCGCAGGCCTCGTGGGGAAGACCGGCGATGGCGTGGGCCACCATCGCCGCGTGCATCTGCGCCGCCATCTCCAGCATCGCCGGAGAACCCTACCGGCGGGCCACTTCTCCCCTGTCCTGGCCACCGGTACCGTGGCTGCGATGGCCAAGTCGCAGAAGCCTCGAGACGTGCCCGATGGGGCGACAGTGGTGGCGACCAATCGGCGCGCCCGGCGAGCCTACGACGTGCTCGAGACCCTGGAGGTCGGCCTGGTGCTGCAGGGAGGCGAGGTCAAGTCCCTGCGGGAGGGCAAGGTCCAGCTGGCCGAGAGCTGGGCCCGCGTCGACAGCGGCGAGCTGTGGCTGCACAACCTGCACATCTCGCCCTACTCGCACGCGGCGGAGTCGTTCCGCTCCGACCCGGACCGGGTCCGCAAGCTGCTGGCGCACCGCCGTGAGATCCTGCGGCTGAAGGCCCGCGTCGACCAGGAGCGGCTGGCGCTGGTGCCCATGGCCCTCTACTTCAACGAGGGGCGGGCCAAGCTGGCCCTGGCCCTGGCTCGGGGCCGCACCCGAGCGGACCGGCGGCGCGAGATCGCTAGCCGCGACGCCGACGCCGAGGCGGCCCGCTCAATGGCCGCAGCCCGCCGGCGCCGCTCCGGGAGACAGCAATGAGCCGCGAAGAACTCGCCATTTGGGTCGGCATTGTGGCCACCGCGGTGACGTTCGTGCAGATCATGCCCCAGATCGTGAGGCTGCTTCGCACGGGGCGCACCGAGGGCGTGTCGCCCGCCTGGGCCGCAGTGGGCATGACCATCAACCTGGGCTGGCTCGCTTTCGTGGTGGAGGGGAAGTTCTGGGTCACGATCCCGTCGATCGTCGCAGCCGTCATCAGCTTCGCGGTGGCGCTGTACCTGCTGTACCGCAACGGTGCCGATTTGCGCCCGGGCCTGTTGATGAGCGCAGCGGTCGCAGTGGCGAGCGTGGGGATCCAGATGGGGGCGGGTTGGACGGTGCTGGGCACAGTGCTGGGCCTGTCCAACGGCCTGTATCTCGGACCCTCGGTGATCGCGGCGTGGCGCTCGCACGTCCCGGCCGGGGTGTCCCCCGTGACTTGGTGGCTGACCGTGCTGGAGGGCCTGAAGTGGGGCTTCTACGGCGTGCTGGTGTTCTCGGGGCCGATCGTCGTGTACGGGTCGACCGCGGTCCTCTTGGCGGCTCTGGTACTGCTGCGTCTGTGGATAGCCCGCCACCGCATCCGGGCCGCGCTCGGTTCCACAGCCTGAGTGTCAGATGACCGACGCGGCCACCGGCTCCGGCAGCTGGTCTGCATTGGTCGTGGCTGCTGGCCCTGCGACGACAATCTCGTACCGGCCGTCGCTCATGAAGGCCGCAGCACCCTGACGGCCTCCACCCCACGCACCATGTCGCCCTCGACGTAGGCCCGGTGAGCCTCGGCCAGGTGTTGCACGGCCTCGCTGTCACCAAGCACTGCCAACGTCTCCTCAAGGGACTCCAGGTCCTCAGGACTCATGAGCACTGCCGCTGGCGAGCCGTTGCGGGTGATCACCACACGCTCGTGGTGGCTGTGTACCCGCTCGATGAACTCCGAGAACCGGGATCTGACTTCTCGCAGCGACTCGCTAGACACGTAGACAGTTGTACCACGGTCGGGTTTGGAAGAGCCCGCAAGCCACAACCCGAGTGTCGGCGGCCCGAGTATCATTGGAGGCCCCTTCGGGGGACGGCAGCTTGAAAAGAGACTGCACAAGGGGCTGACCGGTTTCGACGTCGGGACTAGGAGGCCGCGGAGTGCGACCGGAGTTGCTCAGACTCCCTAAACGGGGCACCCAAAGAGACGCCGAAGACGACGCTCTCGTTCTCGCCGCCTGATCTGAACTGATCTAGCGACAAGAATCATCGCGACCAGCAATGGCACGCGGGGCCAGACCGCTGCAGCCTGGCACCAGAAGCAGTGGTGGACGGCAGGGAGAGACCCGCTGACAGCCGGCAAAGACCGCTGACACCGGAGAAAGATCCGGCGGCCGGATCCTCGGATCCGCACGACCCGGCGTAGCGGCAGCCGCAAGCCGCACACTCGGGAATGGTCGTAGCAAGCCCGGTGTCCGCCTGACGGACGGGAGTTCGATTCTCCCCAGCTCCACCACTCTAAGCCATATAATCCTAGTTCACAGCACATAAATTGCAGACTCGTACAACTGCAATGTTGCTTATAGTGTCACTACTGCAAGATCGCTGCAGCCCGTGGGGTAATTGACGGCACCGACGCCCGGACCGGCACCAAGGCGTGTTTCCGGTTCATCGACTCGGCCGCGGCCGTGAAGCGGACAACACCACCAACCCGCGGCCAAGCCGCATAACCACCCGGTGTCAACCAAACCGGGTCAGCTCCAGATCCGCACGCGTTGGGCTAGCTGCACTTGATGCGCGCAGACGGCCAATTCTCGGACTCGGTTGCTTCGTCCCACATTCGGCTTGCTGCTTCGCCGAAGGCCCGGGTCAGTTCTATTGGTCGCGCGTGATCCTCCGGTGACCAGTCCTTGGTCCGATCGGAGTTGCGTGCGGTGAGAGCCTCGCCTCGAGACCCGGCATCGGGTAGCAACTTACCTGTCTAGCCACGGGATGGAACAGATCCGGGCTCGGCTGTCGGTGCCGCCCGCCAACCCGGCCGACCATTCAACTGAACACCGCGCTCCACCAGACCGTCGGCCTCAAGACTGGTCAAGACCCCATAGGTGATCGCATCGTGCAAGCTGCCAGTGCTGCGCCAGATCTCGGCACGGCGACTGATCTCAGCAGGCCCAAGACACCCCCCGTCGACACAGAGAACAAGCATCACAGCGATCTTTAGAGAGTTCTGCCCCTCCCGAGCGTTCAGAACGGCGCCCGTGTACTCACTCAGACTCATCGACGTTGCGCGAGGAACGATCTCAGGTTCTGGTCGAAGTCCTCCGGACTGCTGTGGCGTCGCCCACGAGAATCGCTGAGCGTTATGACAAGGACCCTGCCGGTGCTGTCATCGACACGGATCTTCAGCCCAGGATGCGTTCGAGCGAAATCCTCGACCATCTCCTGAACAGCAGCCCACGCAGAAGCGAAGTCCGAATAGCTGTCCTCCAAGTCGATCTTGGTGTGCTTGACAACCCGAGTCATTCCGTCTCCACCTCCAGTTCCTCCATCACCACCACCACCAACTCGAACAGCATCCGGATCGCGTCGCGTATCTGGTCGAGGTCTTGGGCGATCTCGTCGTCGCGCTCCGCGATATGGCTCTTGAGTCCGTGAACCACGTTATGCAGTTCGGTCACCCGGTCGCTGATCTTCACCGCGATCTGGCTGTCCATACCTGGACACCCTATCTGCAGGATGCACGCTCCGCGGGCATCCGGAGTAAGGGTGCGGGTGCCGTTTCGACGTGGAAGGCCCCGATGTTGGGTCTTCCCCACCAATAGCTGCCCGCCTGCTGGCGGTGTGCGGTGGTGCTGGTTCTCGATGAGGGCCGCAGCATCGCGTCGGTGGCGCACTTGTTGGGGATCGGGGCGTCGACTCTGGGCGGCTGGGTGCGCCAGGCGCGCATCGATCGTGGTGAGCGTGAGGGGCTCTGTCCCGGGTCATGTGACCATGAGCGGCTTGTCAATGGCGTCGGGAACTCAACGGGCTGCTGTAGCGTCAAACTTGGTGTGATCAAGTTGTTTGGATGCCTGGTCGTGCTGTGGGTTGGGGCCACGGCGTGCACCTCTTCGGACACAGCCACAACAGCCCTGGAGCCACCGATTGAGGGGGCGGTCGGCGAAGTGCCGGGCTCGGACACCGCCGCCACGACGAGCACAGTGCTGGAACCGGCAGCCGATGCCGCCGAAGATCCAGCAGCGGCGACCGCAGACACGACTACGACAGTGCTGGAGCCTGTGGCGGATCGGCTGCCCGCTGAGCCCGCCGCCCCAACCGATTCGATGATCCCAGATCAAGACTGTGTGACGCTCACAGGTTCTGAGCCGTGGATCATTCTGGTCGATCGCTCTGAGCCCCAGGAGTGCCTGGTCGTCGCGGAGTTCCAGAACGTGCAGGTGTGGAACAAAGGCAGCGAGCCGAGGACTGTCGACTGGCCGGACAGAGAACGCAGGGTCGCCAGTGATGATCACTTCGACACCGGACCCATCGGCGATGTCCTGCAAGCAGGTCCCAACGAGATCGACGCAGCGCCGCTCCCGATGCCGATCATCTGGCTGCTTCCCGAGTCGCTGAGCCCGACCGCGGGGATCGACGGGATCGACGACGGCTTCGGCCCTGTCCGCGTCGGCATGACCCTCGACGAGGCGAGCGCGGCACTCGGTCTCGAGCTCGAGGTCAGCTTCGTTGCGTCGGATCCCCCTGCGCTGTATCCCTGGGAGGCGGTGGTGTCCGGGGGCCCCTACTCGCCGACACTTCTCGCTGACGGACCTGGCGGCGGAACCAGCGTGATCGGCGAGATTCTCCTGCATGACCCTCGCGACTAGCCTCACCCACGCGCGACTGCACCGCAGTCTCGGCCAATGAGACAGTTGACCACCCCGAGTCAAGAACGACCGTGCTCATCAAGAGCCAGATCGCACCGAGGTCGCCAACAACCGCGGATGACGGCCCAACAGCGCCTCGATCCGGGCCCGCCACACGCTGGTCATCACCGGCCGCTCATCGGCCGCCGCGACCCTCTCGGGTGGGTCGCCTGCCTTAAGCCACTTGGCAACCGTGGCCGGGTGATAGCCCAACTCCTCGCCGATCTCGGTGTTGGTCCAGCCCTCGTTGTTGAGCGCATGCAGGTCCATGTAATGCTCCTGGTTCATCATGAGTCCGGCGGTCCCTTCAGATCGGCGTCGATGCTTGGTCGCTCGACACGCCGAAGGGGCCGCCACCCTCACGGGTGGATGGTCATCACACCAGGAGGGCCTCGATCACCCAACGCGAATTCGCGTGATCACAGATCGCGACTTCGCGTTCGGCGATCAATGGAACTCGCGTCGCGTGATGCCATCAATCGGCTGCCCGCCAGGGGTCACGCGGTCCCTTCTTGAGTCATCGGCGTGCAGTTGGCGCGCACTGCGCTGCGCACTGCGCCCGCAGCTGCGTTCACACCCAACTCGCGGCAGCGTTCACGCGCCGCAGATCCCAGCCGTCGACGGAGAACCCCGAGAAGGAACCGAAACCAGAATGTAATGAGACAGGCTGCTGTCGCAACAGCGTTCGGTAGCGTTCGCTTGCGTTCACCCTGCGTTCACCCCACAGCGGCGGGCCCCCAGAATCGTCCATTTCGGATGACGACGCACCCCGTTCGATCTCGGTCGCACTGTTAGTGCAAACGTGTGGCACACAAATCGCCCCCGAACACCCAAAGTGAACGCAAGCGAACGCACCGCCTCCACAGCCCCGCCCTCTGACCCCTCGACCACCTCGACGAACGTCTCACCGCTCACACGCGCCCGGCACCAACCAACGAACCGAACGCACCCCGGCGCTCGACAGCCAGGACGCAACCCCGACTAGCCAGGAACACATAGGAACGCAAACCCTGAGCGGCCAGGAACGTGACCTTTCGGGGGATCCACCAGCGCGCCCCGTTGAGCAGCCCGCCACGCCGGCTGACCGCAGCCCGCGTCGCGGCTCCTTGCAGCGGTGCCTGTGGGCGTGGCTGTGGGGTCGCGTTCAGGCAGGTCAACCGGGGGTGCGTTCGCCAGCGTTCGCCTGCGTTCGCCAGCGTTCGCCTGCGTTCGCTTCTCGTGTCTAGGTTGCGGGCATGGCTTGGCACTGCCTTACACACACAACCGGCGGGCTCGCAGCTGGCGTCTTGGTGTCAACGGCTGCGCGGCGACTGCAGCGGGTCTGGGCCCCTGTGGTGTTGATCTGGCGTGGGTCGACGACGGCGATCCGCCCGATGGCCTGGGGCGGTGACGAGCGGCGGACCGCACAGTCCGCGGCGCAACGGTTGCGCACCTCTGGTTGGTGGCGAGGGACCAACCGTGGCGAGCGCGACGCCACGGCACGGCCGCGCGCAGTGAGCCGTACACACAGCAGTGTGTCGACGCGCCAGACCGTCGCGGTAGCCGGCTCGCTGAGATCACCCCTACAACAGACCCCCAGACACTCCCTGGAGCGCTCAAGGCGATCGCGTACCCCTACAGGGCAACCCTGGGGAATTCCACGTCTTGGGCAGCCCGACAGGATTCTGCGTAATCCGCTGTCGGGCATCCCTGCCGAGTGACTAACGCTCCCACCGGAGGCTGCCCATGCTCGCGACCCCACGACCCGAACGCCAGATCCTGCGGGTCGCTGACCTCCAAGCCCAGCTAGGGCTGTCAAGAACAACCATCTGGCGCCTACGGCGAGCAGGCCAGTTCCCCCAGCCCATCCGACTCAGCGCCAACGCCGTCGGCTGGCCCGTCCACCTCATCGACGAATGGCTGGCAGCGCGCCCCGGGGCGTGATCCTTCGGCGACCAGTTCTTGGTCCGATCGGAGTCGCAGGCGGTGAGAGCCTCGCCTCCAGGCCCCGCATCGGGTGTCAGAACCGCCATCGCCGCCGTCGCCCGCGGCAACTACTCTCGACGCTGTGGCCAGCCCCACCGCCATGACGGCGATCACCGCCCCGGCTGCTTCGCCGGTGGAGGCCCTGGAGCCCTGCGAGAGATCGATCTTGTCGGTGCTGCGCTTGTGGCCACGCGGCGCCGCTGAAGCCGCGGTCGCGCACCGCGCCGGCCTCGACACCCCAACCGCTGCCGCGGCGCTGCACCGGCTCCACGCCGCCGGGTTCGTCGTGTCCAGCGAGGAGACCCCACCAGTGCGGCGCCATCACCAACGCATCGTGTTCTGGCGCCTCGCCGGCGCCGCAGCCACCGCCGCGCTCATGGCCCATGTGCCCCGACCCGACCCCACCCAGTGTCGAGGCCCCCAAGGACCGGTGCCCGGCGAGTTCTGGCACCACTTCTGTTCGGGATCAGACCCCGCCGAGCTGTGCCTGCCCCGCGACGCCGCCCTGGTGGGCTGTCGCCTCATCGAATCGTTCGACTCCGAGGCCCGATCCTGGGTGCTATCGAGCTTCACCGTCGAGCAGCTCGCCGCCTGCCACGACCGCTATCCCGACCCCAGCTCCGAAGCCCCTGAGCTGATCGCCGCGGCCATCGAGGCACTGAGTTGACCGCCATCGGGGACTACAGCGACGTCCTCAACGACAACATGATCGCCGCTTGGCCCCGCGTCGCCGCCGCCCTCGAGGGCCTCGACTGCGCGCTGATGGGCGGCACCGCCGTCGCCATGGTGCTGCGGCACCGCCACAGCCACGACCTCGACTTCATGACCCTGGCCCCCTTCGACTCGCGAGCGGTCGCCGCCAAGCTGCTGTCAGCCGCCGCCCGCGCCGCCTACAAAGACGACGACCGGCCCCACATCGCCAAAGTCGCCTTCGACGGCGTACCCGTCACCGTCATGAGAGACCTCCGAGGCTTCGTCGAGGGCCACGCCACCCAACTCGCTGACCCCAGCGTCGTCGACGGCATCGCCGTCGGGTCGGTCCCGGACCTCATGGCCACCAAACTCGACGTGATCCAGCACCGCCGCCAGGGCCGCGACTACATCGACATCGCCGCCATGGACCGCGCCAGCGCCTGCACCATCGAAGACGGCCCTGCGCTACCACAAACAGCGCTACGCCCCCACCGTCACCTACGAAGAAACCCTGCGCATCGCACAGCTCGCCACCAGCCCACCGCCCACAGACCCCGACCCCGCCTGCAACCGCCACCTCACAGAAGCCGCCCGCCACCTCGCCACACGTCGGCGCGCCGTCCTCGACTGGGCACTGCAATCCGGGCAACGGCCACGCCCACCGCAGCCCGAACCCCCCACACACGGACTCTGACCCACCACCACAGACACGCCGGAGACCGGTTCGCCACGTAGCACTCCCACCCGCGCCCACTCCTCGATCACCAGGGCCGCGTCCTCCCTCAACCGACCGTGCAGGCCTCTGCCTGCTCGATCACAAACCTGGCCTCGCCCGAAGCGGACGCCGACCGCGGGCGCGCCGATGCAGGCGACGAGTTGTTGAGGTTCCTGCGCGAGCAGGTCGATGCTAACTAGGGGAATTATAACCCTCAGTGACAAAGCCAAGGTCAGAACGCATACTCGGTGTCATATCCCTGTGGGATCATGGAACCATGACCACACAGAAGAAGCAGCCGAAGACGACCGCTCCGGGCAAGCACTGGCGCAAGGGCCTGACGCTGGTGGAACTGATCCGCAGGTTCCATGGAATCCCGCGGATGTGGACCTCATCATTGCCAACCCGCCGATTCTGCATACCGGAGGACCTAGAGTTCGCCGAGTCCCTCACGGTCCCCGCCTCATGAGCTCCGGGCGCTCCCCCGGCGGCGAGCCGCCGCGGAGAGCTGGACTGCGCCGGCCCCGGCCGGCTTTATGCCTCGATGGGGACATTGCCGCGTCGACCATGGCCCGGGCGCCGGACCTCCGGTGGTTGCCTCAGGAGCAGGACCGCTCATCGCTGGTGTCGACCTCCCAAGCAGCTACTATGGCCGGTGGTCTGCAGGAGGTCCGTCCGTTGACGCAGCACCGATCGCGTGTGGACGCAGCGGGGAGCACTGCACCGGTCGCCGCCTCCAGTAGTCGAGGGGTTGCCGCCGAGGCTTCAGGGCGAGGGACTCGATAGTGGCGCTCGATCTCGTCGACAACCCCGCCGAGCAGCTCGGCTATCTCGATTCCACCGGATTCGTTTCGGGCCGCCGGGGCGAGCGGGGAGCGCGAGACTACGTGTGGCAGGGCCTGCGCGAGAAGTGCGGCGTCGACGCCGCGTACTTCCGGGGAGCGGTGCCGCTGGTCGCATTCGCCGGGGTGGAAGCCAGGAGCGCCATCGTCGCGACCCAGCGACGCCTGTGGAACTTCGGCCGGGTGCCGCTGCTCATCGCGGCGAGCCCTACAGAGGTCGCCGCCGTGAACTGCATCGCGTCGCCGTCTTCGACGGCAGACGGCGACGGGATCGTGCTCAGAAGCGTTCGACCGGACCAGCCCCTCGGCTCGGTGTTGGCGGAGTTCACCAGATTCGGGCTGGAAGCCGGCAGGGCGGCCGCGGAGTACGGTTCAAGATTCCACCGCCGCCAGCGCGTCGACGCCCGCCTTCTGGGCAACCTCCGCTCGCTGAGATCGCGCCTAGCGCGGCGGAGGCTGGCCGACGACGTAATCGAGAGGCTTCTCGGCTGCTCCATCTTCGTCCGGTACCTAGAGGACAGGGGGATCCTCTCCGGGCACCACTTCGCTGAGCTGGGCTTGCCGGACTCCTTCTCGGATGTTCTCCGAGCCGGCAGACCCGCCGTACTCCAACTGTTCGAGGCGCTGGCGGAGAAATTCAACGGGGACGTGTTCGCTTCGGCAGCGAGCGATGCCTCCCTGTCGAACGAGGCTCTGGCCGATCTGGAGACGTTCTTCAGCGGCTCCGACGTCGCCAGCGGCCAACGCGCTCTGTGGCCCTACGACTTCGGGATCATCCCGCCCGAGCTGATCAGTTCGATCTACGAGCAGCTCCTGGAGTCGAGCCAGCAGAAAGATGCGGCCTACTACACACCTCGCAGCGTCGTCGACCTGGTGCTCGACGAGCTGATCCCCTGGGACGCGACCGGCTGGCCGACCGTGCTGGATCCGGCATGCGGTTCCGGCATCTTCCTGACCGAGGCATTTCGCCGTCTCGCCTACCGAGCCGAGTCACGCGGCCAACGGCCCTCGTTCGACAGCCTGTCGCACCTGCTAACAACCTCAATCTTCGGTGTGGACAAGAATCCCTCGGCTGTCGGTGTGGCCGCGTTCGGGCTGAGCCTTGCCCTGCTCGAGGGCGTCGATCCGCTGAGCGACCAGCGCACTTCCCGACTTCCGAGGCTCGTGTCCGAGAATCTGATTGCGTCCGACTTCTTCGATAACCACCCGATACGCGCCCGAACATTCGACCTTGTCGTCGGGAATCCGCCATGGGAGAGCTCCCTCTCGCCGGGAGCTGAGGAGTTCCTCCATCGGCGAGGCATACGGGTCCCCGATAAGCAGATGGCACACGCGTTCTTGTGGCGCGCCGACGAAATGCTCAACGACGGCGGCGCATTGGGGCTCGTCCTTCCGGCAAAGAGCTTTCTGCACAACAGAACGGGATCGGCGACCGCCGCGCGGCAGCGTGTGTTCACGGAGCTTGAGGTCGACACCGTCGTTGATCTCTCTCCGGTCCGGCGCGACCTGTTCGCGTCGGCGACCAATCCGGCCTGCCTCCTGATCGCGCGGTCGGGTCGCCGCGGCCGGACGCGCCCCCTTGTCCACGCGTCGCCGCGCCGCACATCCCTGTCCACCGCGATCGAAGGCCTCGTCGTGTCTCAGCAGAACATCCGCGAGATCCCGCCCGGGCTCGCGAGGTCGTCGGCGCTGCTGTGGAAGACGCACCTGTGGGGAGGGCCCCTCGACTTCGAATTCGTGAGGCACCTCCAGGAGACGATTCCATCACTCGGCGATCTGGCGGGCTCGAAGGGATGGGTGTCCGGGCAGGGCTACCAGGTGGGCGGCGGCGGCCGGAATGATGCCACCGCCATCCTCGGCTGGCCTCGCTTGCAGCCCGATGCGATCGGCCCGCTGACCGTTGACGCCGAACTCCGGGACGTCGTCACGCATCGGGTGATGCACCGCCCACGCGACCCGGGCATCTACAAGGCACCGCACATCGTCGTCCGGAAGGGCTTCAGCCGGGCTCCCGTGGCGGCCTATGTCGAGTTCGACGCGGCGTTCACCGACGACCTGTTCGGAGTCGCCGGACCGCGCCGGGACGCGGACGATCTGAAAGTCGTTGCGGGTGTGCTGAACTCGTCGCTGGCCCGGTACTGGTTCTTCATGACCTCGAGCTCGTGGGGAGTCGAGCGGGAACAGATCCTCCCGAACGAGATTCGATCGCTCCCGATTCAGACCATCGAGGGCAGCCGGCGGCGCGACATCCTGGAGGCGGTATCGGCTGCAGGTCGGGGCGGAAGCGAATGGCAGGAACCGCTGGACGAGGCCGTGTTCGCGGCCTACGACCTGCGGGCGGCCGAAATCGACCTGATACGCGACGGGCTGGAACTTCATCTCGACGAGCACCGGCAAGGGACTCTGTCGGCGGCCTACCGCACGGCAACAGCACAACAGCTGGAGGAATACACTCGAACGCTCGAATCAGACCTTCGCGAAGGCCAGTCCATCGCATGGGCCGTCGAGGTCACCGACCGCAAGTTGGGTTACGTCGCCGTCGCTTGCCATGCCGACCCGGACAACAGGAGCGACCGACTGGGGCTCGAGCAGTTCCTGCAGACCGGGGAGCTGGCCGCCCCCGAATGGGAGTCGCCGACGGTGATCGTCGAACCGACGGTGATCGTGCTCGACGAGAGTTCCGTGAGACTGATCAAGCCCGACGAGAGGCGCTACTGGTCCTCCAGCGCCGCCCGCTCCGACGCGCGAGACGTAACCAGCGCGATCGTTCGCGACGCTGCAGGTGCGGACTAGATGGGGTGGTTCGAAGGCGCCTGCGACCGCGTCGTTGGCGTCGCCGCGAGAACACTCCAAGACAGGGTCGCGCAGCACCTGGACCGCCACACGGAGGAACTGCTCATCGCCGCAGCGCGAATGTGGCAACACGGCGGCTGGCCTCGGTTCGACGACCACGAGGCCAATTGCACCGTGCAGATGTACGGGTACAGCCGGGCATGCATCCGCAACAATCCGCGGTTCACATTGATTTCGGTGCACCTGGAGTGGATCGATGTGACTCCGGAGATCCTCCAGGGCAAACAGAGTGCGAAGACGGCGAAGCGACCCGACATGCGCATCGAGGCGGGCACAGCCGGCCGCACCATCGAATGCAAACGGATCGCTGCAACCGGATCGTGGGCGCGAGAATATGTCGACGATGGCCTCGCGCGGTTCGTCACAGGAAGCTATGGGCACGACGAGATCACAGGCTTCATGATCGGATACGTAACAGACGGCCGCCTTCCCCGCCTTCCCCACCTTTCCTACCTCGTCAGCCGCATCAACCACTACATCCAGCGCCATAGCAACATGGGATCCGGCCAACAGATCACCACGACGCACCACTCGCCGCCGACTCTTGTCGGCGTGTCACGGCATAGCCGCAGCAGCCAACCGAAACTGAGCCCCATCGACATATCCCACCTGCTGATGGACTTGGACAGTTAAGTCGCGCCGGGTTCGGCTCAACGAGTCCATCCGAGAACCGTTACAGGAAACGCCCGCAACCTGCAAGCCCAATCCTCGGATCTCAGTAGCCGTCACTTCGCGCGCAGCCCCACGAAATTGATGCCACCGCTAGCCACCTTCAGACTAATCCGTCGGCAAGCTGCTCTACCAGATCATCCAGACTTGACAATACCTTAGTGTCTAGTCGTCCTGCGAGTGAGGTTCGATCCACATGGGAAGTCATTTCCTTGTCGGTCACAACCACATCACAGTATGGCAGCACTGTTGACATAGCGTCAATGTCAAAAAGGTCGTTGCGTGTCCAGGGGTGGTTTGGATTACGATGGTACGATGCCTTCAGTGTGACAGCAACGTCAAAGGTCGGCATCGCATCAGTAATGCAACGATTGTGGCGTATAGCACTCGGCGTGCCTGAATTGTCGAAGACATCGTCGACTGTCAATCCCTGCTGATCCAGGACAGCACTGAACGTCTCGTTGGTCTCAAGAACCAACTCACGGGCTGTTATGACATCTCGCAACCTGCCCCTCCGCCAGTCGACGCCCGAGAGATCTGTAGCTATGTGCTCGTCGAGGTTGTTCACAAGCTGAGATTCCAGCAGCACTCGATTGTCCATCATTTCAGTGAGTGCCTGCGGGTTCCATCCACGCGCTCGTAAATCTGCCTCCTCCGAAGGATCTGCTGGTCCCTCGATGACCATCCCGGTCAGCGTATAGGACATGAATTCGGGGTCAAAGAATGGGCGAAGCTCAGGCGGCAGCAACAGGAAAGCCTCAGTTGTGACGTCTCTACCCTGCTCATCAACCACAGACGGGTCGATACGCTGCCCGACCGCCCACCCGACGCCGACTCCTACATAGTCAATAGGTGCAGTCCGTAGGCGAATGCTGTCCAGTTGGTTCGCTAACACTTGCTCAAACTCCAACATTGCCGTGATAGCGCGCGGCAGAACAGCTCGAAATCGGGAGAGTTGTTCGATCGTTTGTCTAAGCCACAAGCGTTGCTGCGGATTCTTAATTGCGTTGATTTCCATTATCGTCGCCAACGATACGGGGAATAGGGCGCTGCCCTCACCAACAGCTGCAGAACATGCATCGAAAGCTGCCCTGAAGCGCTGCCCGTCCTTGTGTCCTGACTTGCATTTGGACAAGTTTATCCAATGGTTGAGGTCCAGATAGATCAGGCGCAGATCCGGGAAACGCAGATTCGAAGGAATTGCGTACGGTAGGTCAACCCGGTCCCTGCCGCCGGACACTATTGCTCCTTAAGTCCAGCACCCAACGCGGTGGGGCGGAGCACACGCATGACGCGCTCTTCGATCCCGTCTTGGATGATCGACGGGTACCTGACGAAATCTGGTTTCACAGCAACTCAGTGTCTGCGGATCGAGTGTCGGGGCGCTCCTGCTGGCATCGTCTCACCGTAGCGCCGAGTGCTGGGATCACAGGGTCACACCAGAGCGTACGAAATACCCGGTGAACCTCACTTTAGTCAGGATCGCAGATAGTCACGACCTTCATCGGTGAGGTATCGCTTGCCGTGAGCAGCGGTGACGAAACCTCGGTCTCTCAACTTGTCCAGCACCGCGTTCATCATCATAGCGCCCTTGTACGGTCTCTCAGTGAAGTACTCGTGTGATGCCACGAGTCGCTGGGCGAGTTGTGGAGCTGACAGCGGTTCTTCCGCGAGCAGAAGTCGCAGCACGGCCTCCTCCAGGTGAGCGGTGCCCAGCTTTGCCAGTTCTTCAGGACTCAACTCTGGGTTCCTCCTATTGTTAACCAACCTCTAGCACTCGAAATCATAGTACGGTGCTAAGTCCTGATGGCATTGAGGTGGGACCCTGATTTGAGTCCGCGTGTTGTGGGTCTGAATCCCCAAGGATGGGAGGATGACCACAATGAAGAGGAACAGGCATACCCCTGAGCAGGCGGTTCGCAAGGTCCGTGAGGGCGAGCGGATGCTGGGTTCGGGTACCGATCTCGCCGAGGTGCTGCGCCATCTGGAGATCACCGAGTCGACTTGGCACCGGTGGCGGCGTGCCTATGGGGGGATGAGTCCCAGCCACGCGAGGCGCCTCAAGGAGCTGGAGGTCGAGAACGCCCGGCTCAAGAAGCTGTTGGCGGAGGCGGAGCTGGACAAGGCGATGCTCAAGCAGCTGGCCGAGGGAAAATGGTGACCCCGGACCGCCGCCGGATCGCGGTTGAGCGCATCCAGGAGCGGTTCGGGGTGTCGCAGCGCCGGGCGTGTCAGGTGGTGGGCCAGCACCGCTCGACCCAGCGCCGGCCCAAAGCGGCGCCGAGCGGCGCCGAGGCCGAGTTGCGCGAGCACCTGCGGGACTTCGCTCGATGCCATCCACGGCTGGGGTGGCGCAAGGCTCATGTCGTGGCGCACCGCGAGGGCCTGGTCACCAACCCCAAGCGCACACGACGCATCTGGCGCGACGAACGCCTGCAACGCCCGCCCCAGCGCAAAGCCAAGCGCCGCCGCCTCGCAGACGGCACCGCCGCGCGGCTGCGCGCCCAGCGCCCCAACGACGTGTGGGCCCTCGATTTCCAGTTCGACGAGACCGCCGGCCTGCGCCGCATCAAGCTGCTCAACATCGTCGACGAGTTCACCAGAGAGGCCCTCGCCATCGACGCCGCGCACAGCATCGACGCCGACGGCGTCGTCGCCGTCATCGAGCGGCTCGTGCACCAGCGAGGGGCCCCCGCTTACCTGCGCATGGACAACGGCCCCGAGCTCGTCTCGGCCGCGCTGCGCGACTGGTGCAGAATCTGGGGCACCCACACCGCCTACATCGAGCCCGGCTCGCCCTGGGAGAACCCCTACATCGAGTCCTTCAACGGACGCCTCCGAGACGAATGCCTCAACACAGAAGACTTCGCTGACCTCCTCGAAGCCCAAGTCGTGCTCGATGACTGGCGCACCGAATACAACGCCTACCGGCCACACCAATCCCTAGCCGGGCTCACCCCCGCCGCCTACGCTGACCACTGGAACACACACCAACACCAACCAACACACCCATAGCACCCGGACTCACAACCGGGTCCCCCTCAGCATACTTGCTGAGCAAACTCCCAGTTCGCCGCTAGTGTGCCCTGCGTTTCGCGGTCGGCTTGTTGGATCTCAGGCAATGGTGGCGTGGCGGATCTCGTACTCGACGGGCGGGTCGCCCGCTATGTGCCGTCACTCCCGTCTAGCCCGGTTCTGCCCTCGATTTGCTCCTGTGATCGGGGTGCTGAGCGTTTCGCCGGGTTGGGGGGCGCCCATTCCTCGAAGGCGGCGTTGAGCAGGTTCCAGGCTCGGCAACGCCAACACAACAGTTGCTGAGCGTCGTCCACTGGCGAGACGGGCACCTTGGCTGGTGCGCCGCAACGCTCGCATGGCTCATCAAATAGCGCGAAGACCACTCCATCGTCGAGGGCTTGTCTTCGCAGTTGCCTCTCGATGACCGTAGCAGCCAGGAGCCGGTGCTCGTCCCGATGACACTGCTCGCATAAAGCGATTAGTCCGTCTGGCCCGTCGGGATCGTCCGGAAAGATGGGGCCGCCCTCGGCAACGGGATACCGATGGTGCGCTTCAAGCAAGACGCAGGGGCTGTCGCCAGGCATGGAGGCGGCCACGCCGCATCTTTGGCAGCGTCCCCCGTCGCGGCGCAGCACATGGCTCCTAAGCTTGCGCCAACGGCGGTAGTCCTCAGGAGCGAGGTCGTCTATCCATCCCACCGCAACGCCCTCCGATCATTCACTGCCAGGTTGGAACGGCGGCCGCTAACCGGCTTAGGCAACAGGGTTGAAGGCTACGCCACGTACCGTCCCCAGGCGTCCATGACCTCTCGGCGCTGCTCCAGCAGGTCGGAGCGCCGGTAGGCCGCTTCGACGGTGTTCTTGACGACGTGCGCGAGGCACGACTCGGCCAACTCACGGCTGACGGCCGACTCGGCGCACCAGTCGCGGAACGATGAGCGGAGCCCGTGTGGGGTCATGCCCAGGTCCAGTTCGTGGCAGAGCTTGGAGAGGGCATCGGGAGTGATCTGCCGGCCGCGTGCGGACGGGAGGACCAGCGAGTCGGGAGTGCCGTCGCTGTAGCGGCGTGTTTCGTCGAGCACCGCGAGCGCCTCTGGGCTCAGCGGCACGCGGAACTCGCGCCCGACCTTGGTGCGCTCGCCTGGGATCGTCCAGGTGTCGCCTTCGATCTCGTCCCGGCACATCCCGCGGACCTCTCCGGAGCGGGTCGCGGTCAGAGCCAGCATCCGCATGGCGAGTTTCGTGGTCGGGTAGGCGGCTGAGTTGTCGATGGCGGCTAGCGCGGCGGGCACCCGGTCCGGCGGCAGTGCCGCCATGTGGCGGCGGGGGACGCCGTTGCGGGGCAGCGCGGCCAGCAGCGCCTCTCCGGCGGGATCGTCGGGACGGTGTCCTGCGGCCATCGCCCATCTGAACGCCAGAGAGAGTCGCTGGCGAACCTTCTTGGCCGTGTCGTAACGGTCGGTCCACAGCGGGCCGATGACGCGCAGCACGTCTCCGGTATCGATCTGGTCCACGGGTCGGTGAATTAGGTTGTCGGCGTGGTTGCGGACGCTGTTGCGCCAGATCTCCGCCAAGCGGCCGCCGTTCTTCCACGACCCCGACCGTCCCTCGATCACGGCTTCCAGCGCGTCGGCGAGAGTCGGGGTCGGGTTCTCGGCGATGCGCGGGTCGATGCCCTGCTCGATCTTGCGGCGGTTGTCCAGCGCCCGCTCGCGTGCGGTGGCCAGTCCCACCACCGGGAACGATCCCAGACCCAAGTTGGTGGCGCGGCCGTTGATGCGGAGCCTCTGAACCCAGACCTTCGACATGCGCCCGTTGGTCATGCGCCGCACCCGCAGGGTGAGCCCGTAGCCGCCGCGGCCGTCGCCGTAGACGCCGGGGCGGTTGACCTGCTTGACGAAGGTCGCGGACAGCGGCAGACCGACCCGCGAGTTCGATTCTCTCACTTCTGGGTGTCACTTTCTCTGTCGCGAATGTCACTTGATGGGATGCTACACCCTGCAACCGGCTGAAACAGGGATATGCCCTCTCACCTGTGAATATAGGCGACTCTAAGCGACAAACTGCAACCCGCTGAAACCCTGAACAAATTCTCCCCAGCTCCACCACCACCTACCTACCCACACGAGTCTTTGCGAACATGAGCGACGACGGTATACTCCAAGGTATGCCTGACTCGACTACCATCAAGGTCTCGGTCCGGACCCGGGATGCCTTGCGTCGGCTCGCCGAACGTGAGGGGCTCACGTTCGACGCGCAGATCGAGAAGCTGGTCCGACGGGAACGCCGTCGCATCATCGGGGCTCAGCTCGCAAGCGCCGCACTCGATGCTGACGACGAGGCCGTGCTCGATGCATCTGCGAGCGACGTCGCTGATGCGAGCGGGTGACATCGTCCATTGCGATTTCGGCACGCCGGCGCGGGGCGAGCCGGGGTTCGTCCGGCCGGCGGTCGTCGTCACCTCCGATGACGTGCTCGAGTTCCGACAACACGCGATCGTGGTCGTCCCCTGCACGACCACGAGACGAGGATGGTTGAGCGAGGTGGACATCACTGGGTTCGGTGTCGCCCAGGCGCACCTGCCGACGACCATCAGCGTCGACCGCGTCATCGAGACGACTCGCACGCACATCGGGCCCGTCGCGCTGCGACAGATTCGAGAACTCATCGCCGACCTGCTCGGACTCTGACCCAGCGGCCCCGATTGGGGCGTGCCACAGATCATGGCCGCTCGCTCCGCGGGCATCGCCGTCACGATCATCATCGTGACGGGTGGCCCCGCGTGCTGGCCTTCGTCGCCTGCGAGCACTACGGTCAGGTACTGCCCGGGCATGACGCACGGCGAAGCGCCTAGCTGGCCGGGCGAATCGGCTCTCGCGGAGCAATCGTGATCATCCTCGCAAACGGCAAGACGAACGAGGTCTCCCAGCGGACCGACGACACGGAGGCTCTGTGGGTGCGACTCGGCGAACTCCCCGACGCCACCGGCTGGCAGATGAAGCCGCAGGGCGCGTGCCTGGGCGAGCTGTGCGTGCCGCTGCCGATGGACAAGCGTGAAGAGTGGATCGCCGACGCCGACGACTGGGTGTGGTTCTGCTACTCGGAATTCGCCGACATGATCGGCCAGAAGCACGTGCGCGACGGCGACGTGTGGAGCCTCGGCTCGGTGCCCGAAGTGCGTCGCGCCGGGCTGGAAAACGCAATCGCCCCCGACTTCGAGGTGACCGAGCGCAACGGCAACACGTTGAGGCTCTCAGACTTGCGTGGCCACAAGGTGGTGCTGTTCACCTGGTCATCCTGGTGAGGTTGCCGCTTCAGCCTGCCGGTCTGGCAGGAGTTGTACGAATCCATCGGTCCGGACCGGTTCGAGCTGATCAGCGTGGCACAGGACTCGGGGGGCCCCGACGCTGTGGACAAGTGGTTTGACCGGGCATCGCCGACCTACCGGTGCGTCGTCGACCCGACACATGAGATCAGCTCGCTGTTCGGCTGGGTGAACGTGCCGTCGGCCGCGTGGATCGACGAGGACGGGCGCATCGTTCGCAGCAACGAAGGGGTGTACCCGGCTGAGACGACCATCGGGTTCGGCCTCGGCAAGGTTCGCGTCGGCGACAACGCATTCGCCCAGGCGACTCGCGACTGGATCGAGCGGGGAGCCGACAGCGAGCACGTCTGGTCGAGCAGGGAACTAGCCGAGCGGCTCAAGCCCGTCGACGACGACACGCTGCTGGCAGAAGCGACGTTCAAGCTGGCGTTGCACTTCGAGGCGGCGGGCGACAGCGAGCGTGCACTGAGGCACTTCGCCGCGGCGCAGCACCTGGCGCCCGACAACTGGAACTACCTGCGGCAGGGCTGGACCCACAAGGGGACGGTCTATGCCTCCTTGCAGGTGCTGAAGCGGACGAAGGACCTGCGCAAGAACTCCGACAAGAGCTTCTACGACCCCATGGGGTTGCCCGGCGAGAACCACCACCGGTTCACCGAGCCCGAGTGGCTGTGGACGCCTGCCGCCCGGCGGCTCAAGCAACTGCTCCGCCGCTAGAGGGGCGTCGAATCCATGCACTGGCGCCTGGCCACGGTGCTGGTGGCCGCAGCGATCGCTGCGGCTGGCTGCGGGGGCGGGACCGACGACGCCGGCGGATCCCCTGCCTCGACGACGGAGGCCACCAGCGCCCCGGCGGGCGTTGAGACAAGCGACACCACACCGGAGCCAGCGCCCGGGTCAGCACCGGAAGACGGCGCCGAAGCCCACCCAAGCGACGCCTACTTCGCCCTCGACCGTGTGCTGGACATCAGCATCGAGATCGCTGGCGAGGATTGGGACACCCTGCGCCACCAGATCCGCACACTCGAGGACGTGTTCGCGGAAATCGAGAGATACGGCCTCTCCCGGCCCTTCGCCGACATCTACACCTGGTTCGGTGCCACCGTGACCGTGGACGGCGAGACCCACGCCGACGTCGGTGTGCGCAAGAAGGGGTTCGTGGGCTCCCAGAGCGACACCAAACCGGCCCTCAAGCTCCGCTTCGACAAGTACGTGGACGGCCAGTCCCTCGGCGGGGTCATGGAGCGCATGACCCTGAACAACAGCATCCAGGATCCCTCCATGGTCAACACCTGCCTGTCGTACCGGGTCTTCGCCGCGGCCGGCAGTCCCGCGCCGCGCTGCAACTTCGCCACTGTGTCGGTGAACGCGAAGAACCTGGGGCTTTACGTCCACGTCGAGGAAATGAAGGCCCCGTTCCTGTCGCGCCACTTCGAGAGCGCTGAGGGCAACCTGTACGAAGGCACGGTCAGCGACTTCACGCCGACCTATCGCGGCACCATCGAGAAGAAGACCAACACCGACGCCGCCGACTGGTCCGACATTGACGCGGTGGTGGCGGCCCTGCAGGACCCGTCGGACGCCGGCCTGAAGGCGTTGGGCGAGATCGTGGACCTGGACCGGTTCCTGTCGTTCTGGGCAACCGAGGTGCTGGTGGGGCACTGGGACGGGTACGCCGGCGACCGCAACAACTATCACTTCTACCGCGAGCCTGACGGCCCCTTCGTGTTCATACCATGGGGCACCGACGACACCTTCCACTTGAAGGACGACCCCAATCCCTTCGACGACATCAGCAACCCGCCCCCGTCGGTGCTGGCCCTCACGGCCATTCCGAACCGCCTGTACAACGACGGTGACTGGCGGGTCGGATACGCCGCCCGACTGACGGAAATCCTCGACACCGTCTGGGACGAGGAGGAGCTGCTGGCTGTTGTGGACGAAATGGCCGCCATCGTGCAGCAGCACGCCCTACCAGAGGCCAGGGAGGCCGCGGCCGCCGACACCGAACGGGTGCGCAAGTTCATCCTCAAGCGGCGAGGCGAGATCCTGGCCGACCTCACCCCCACGCCGCCCGAATGGCCGGAGCCGGAGGCATACGTCCCGCATTCCGCCGGGTCGGGAACCCTGGAGATCACCTTCGAGACGACTTGGGGAAGCAACCTGAGTCCCAACCCTCTGGGGGAAGGGACGATCAACAGCCTGTTGCTGAACGGATCCGAGGAATCGGTCGAAGGCGTGGGAATCTTCGCCGGTCACTCCAAACCGGAGGAGGGTGCCCTGCTTCCGGGAGTTGACAAGCCCGCGTCCATAGTCGTTGCGGTACTAAACGACGATGGCTCCGTCTCCGGAATGACGCTGGCTGTGGACCTGGACCTCTTGGCGGCGGGAGCCACGCTGGTCATCGGCGCCGACGCCATCGCGGGGGGAATATGGTCCGTCCCGCGCGGAGCGTCGGCGCCGGACAGTTTCTCGCCCTTCACCGAAGGCGTGCTGAAACTGTCGAGGGCTCAGGCGACGCCCGGCGCCACCATCGTCGGCACCTTCTCCGGCGTGTACGGGTATGCCCCGTCTCCCAGCGGTGGCGACGGTCCCGACGGAGAGAGCGCCGACCCCGGCACGACTGCGGTGGACGCTGGCCCGGTCATCAACGAGATCGCCGCGAAGGGCGACCCCCTGGACTGGTTCGAGCTGCACAACCCATCGCCCGACCCGATAGCGCTCGACGGCTTCGAGGTGGCCGACACCCTCACGGACGCCGGCAAGCGGGTCGCCTTCCCGGTCGGCACGACCATCCAGCCGGGCGCGCACATGCAGTTCAGCCTGGACAAGGACGGCTGGCCCGGCTTCGCCCTGGGCGGCGACGAGGAACTGGGCATCTGGCGGTTGGACGGCACCCACGTCGACAGTATCGACTGGAACGAGGGCCAGTCATCCGACGGCCAGAGCTACGCCCGCGTGCCCGACGCCACCGGCGACTTCCAAACCGTGGACAACCCCACCCCGGGCGCCGCCAACCAGCCGTGATGGTCGACAGCGACTTCGATGTCGGGCCTCGGCCGTCCAAGAGGCTCAGGCAGTTGTGCTGCTCAGCCGGTTTGCCATCAGCTGTGCCGCCTCGCTGGCGATCTGCCCGTTCGGCTGTAGGGCGTACCCGTTGGCGCCCTCGACCTGCTCCAGGCGCTCGTGCAGCATCCGGATGAGCGTTCCCATCACCTGCACCGCGTGCACGACATTCGCGGCGTCAATCGCCACACCTTGCGCTGGCCCGTCGACGCTGCCGTCAGCGACCCGCCCGAGATGTATCTCCGCGGTTGACAGGTTCAGTTCCACCGCCTGCAGAACGCCGCTCCAGGTGACTGGCGGCGCAGCGGCGACACGCTCGTCAGCACCCTCGTTTGTCACCCCAACCAGGGGCCGCTTGCGATAGTCGACGGCCGACCCGCTCATCGACACCGACTGTAATCCATCGCTGAGCGCCGTCCGGGGATGGTGGGTCGCTCAGACGCTGCCAGCTGACCGGTGGTTGCTGGTCAGAACTTCTGGATCGTGTGATGGCGGGTCGCCGAGCCCGGACCGCCGATCTCGACGGCAGGCCCATCATCGCGCGGGTATCTCCTAGCCGTGGACCGCTACCACTGGGGCAAAGGGCTGGTCGCGATATTGCTGAAGCACTCTCGTAGTTGCTGAAGCACTCTCGTACCGTTGCTTGACTGAGCGAATTGATCGAGGGGCGATCGCCGCGAGGGAGGTGCACCGTGCGGGTGATGATGACGGGTGCCACGGGGTTCATCGGTGGTCACACGGCGGCGCTCGCCGTCAGGGCCGGGCACGAGGTTCGAGCGCTGGTGCGGTCGAGCGAGCGCCTAGAGGAGACCATGGCGGGATTCGACCTCCCGGTACCGGATCACGTCGTCGGCGACATGACGGATCCCGCCGCGGTCGCCGCGGCCCTCGACGGCGCGGAAGCGGTGATCCACTGCGCCGCTGTCGTGTCGCTCGACCCGCGCGACAACGCCGAGATGATCGAGAACAATGCCGCCGGAGCCCGCACCGTGCTCGAGCAGGCGGTGGAGATGGGGCTCGACCCGGTCGTCCACGTCTCGAGCACCGCCGCCCTCTTCGAGCCCGACGCGGGGCCGCTTACCGTCGACCACCCGCCGTCGTCGGTTGACTTCGCGTACTGCAGAGCGAAGTCCGAGGCAGAGGTCGTGGCGCGCGGGCTCCAGGCGGCCGGCGCTCCCGTAGCGATTGTGTACCCCAGCGGTGTCATCGGGCCCCCGGCGGGCACGGCGTTCGGCGAGACTGGCGAGGGCACGGCCCGATTCATCGCCGGCGGCACCATGCCCACCCGCAGCGCTGCAGTCTCAATCACCGATGTCCGCGATCTGGCCGCCGTCCTCGTCGCCCTTCTCGAACCGGGCCAGGGACCGCGACGGATCATGTGTGGCGGCCACTTTCTCGACATGAACCGCCTCGCTGTCATCTACCGCGAACTCACCGGTCGAAGGTTCCCCATCGCACCGGTGCCGCCCGCGGCGTTGCGGGGGATGGGCCGCGTGCTCGACACGGTCCGGCGAGTCGTGCCGTTCCACTCCGCGATGAACGAGGAGGGCATGACCATCGTGACCCACTGGGAGGGGACGGTCGACAGCGACCTCGCCAGCTTCGGGGTCGAGCTCCGCAACCCGCAGGAAACCTTGGCGGACAGTCTCATCGCCTGGCACGCCGCGGGCTTGCTCACCCGCCGCCAGACGGGCGACGCCCTTGAAGATCCCGACCCGAGCGAGGCGCCGGCACCGCCGAAGGGGTTCCGTGCATCCGGCCGCGTGCTCACCTCGCCGCCCTTCCGCGCCGTCGGCCCGCTCGTCTTCCCGCCGTTGCACCGGGCGGTCAACCGGCTCACCAGGGGGCGCACGCTGCTCGATTCCGCCGCGCAGCCCATGCTCATGCTCACCACGACGGGCGCCCAGACAGGCAGACTCCGCGAGACGCCGCTGGCCGCCGTCCCGCTCGAAGGGGGTCGCTTCGTGCTGGTGGGCAGCAACTTCGCACGCGAGCACCACCCGGCCTGGTCGGCCAACCTCATCGCCAACCCCGAAGCCGAGATCATGTTCCACGGTGAACGGACGCCCGTGCGGGCTCGACTCCTCAAGGGCGCCGAACGCGAGCAGCGATGGCAAACCGCCCTGGCCTGGTTTCCGGCGTGGGCCCGCTACGACGCCATCACCGAGCGCGAGCTGCGCCTGTTCGAACTCCAGCCCGTCATCGATCCTTCCGAGGAGCGAAGTCCGACCTGACGGACCCACAGTCACGGGCCGCTCGGCTTGCAATCGGTGATTGGTGGTCTAGGTTCATACGACCATCGATCCGCCGAGGAGGAGACATGAGGTTCAGCTTCGTAACACTGCCCGACTACCCGCTACAGGACTCCCTGGAACACATCAAACTGGCCGACGAACTCGGCTTCTACGGGTGTTACGCCGCCGATGAGACCTGGCACAAGGACCTGTACGTGCTGTTCGCAGCGGCGGCATCCACGACCACCCAGATCCGCATGGGCCCCAGCCTCGCCCCGATCGCCCTGCGCGAGCCGACCCTGGTCGCTCAGGCGGTGGCCACCCTCGACGAGTTGACCGGCGGCCGCGCCGAATGCGTCATCTCCAGCGGGAACTTCAGCCTGCTCGCCCAGTACGCCACGGACTGGACGAGCATAAAGCCGCTGTCGCGGGTCAAGGAGGCACACCACGTGATGCGCACCTTCCTCGACACCGGAGCGCTGACCTTCGAAGGCGAGTTCTTCAACTACGCCGGGCTGTTCACCTTCGCCCGCCCGGTGCAGGAGCACCTTCCCCTGCTGATCGGCGCCCTGCGCGGCCCGAAGTCCTTCCAGGCGGCCGGCGAACTCTCCGACGGCACCCACGCCTTCGCCCAGTACTCCCAAGAGGCGTGCAACTACATGGTGGAGCACCTCAGGATCGGCGCGGAGCGGGCCGGGCGCAACTGGCAGGACCTCGACATCGCGGTCTGGAACGTGTTCGCCATCGGACCCGACTCGGCGAAGGCCAAGGCCGCGGCCCAGACCATCGGAGCGTTCTACATCCCGGCCATGGCCACCGAGCAGCTGGAGCGCCACGGCGTCTCGCAGGCCGACGTGCAGCCCATCCTCGACGCCTTCGGCGCTGGAGACGTCCAGGGAGCGATCGACGCCATGACGCCCGACATCGCCGAGAAGCTCTCCGTGGCGGGCACCCCCGAGGAGGTGGTCGACAAGATCAAGTCGGACATCGATCCCAGCGGCGTCAACCACTTCATCGCCTGCATCACCGACTCGTTCCTGCTGAACGCGTTCACCGGACGAGACATCGACGTGCCCGACGTCCAGGGCCAGCTCCAGCTGATCCACGACGAGGTAATGCCAGCCTTCAACTGACTGGTTCCCAGCCGCCGGGGTCGAGGCCGAGGTAGCGCTCAAGGTGGCGGTTCATGTTGATGATGCGGCACTCCTCTCCCCCGAGCAGCACGTGGGTGCAGCCGGGCTGGTGCAGGCCGTTCTGCATGGTGCGGATCACGCTCAGATCCTGGTTGAGCACGAACCCGAAGTCGGCCTGGTCGAGGGGCACGGTGACGTGAACCGGCGAGGAGACCGCAGCGTCGGCTGACGGCATCCGGCTGAGCTGGATGATGACCAGCTCGGCCTCGTCGGGGCTGGGGCCGGGCCGGGCGGTCATCACGGTGAACAGGTCGGCGCTGACCAACACGGTGGTGTTGGGGAACAGGTTGTACTGGCTGAGGTGGGTGATCTGGGCGGTGTCGTAGCCCGACAGGTCCACGCCCAACCTGTCCTGATGGTCCCTGATCTTCTGGGCGATCACGTCTTGGAGGGTCTCTCCGTCGGGCACATCGGGAGCGGGACAGGGCTCGCGGTGCTCCGGTCCCATGCGCCCGCCCTGGGTGACCACGAAGGCGTCCCACACCGCCTGCTCCTCCACGTTGCGGCCCAAGCGGGGGCTGGGCACGCCGTAGGCCTAGTAGGACGCGCTGTGGCGGTCCCATATGCGCTGGGGGGTGTTGACGTCGTCGATGCTGGCCAGCATCTCCCGGTGCAGGCCCTGCACGTGGTAGGTCTCCGAGAAGCCGTCGTTGACCACCTTCCAGTTGCAGTTCACCGCAGTGACGGTGGAGTAGGCGCCCCGGAACTCGTCCAGGTTGGCCCAGGCGATGTCGGCGGGGATGCCCTCCAGCCAGTCATCCAGTGGCTCGGCGTCGAGGTCCAGGTTCACGAACACCAGGCGAGCCCAAGTGTCCACCCGCACCGGCACCAGCGACAGTTCGTCGTTGCGCAGCGGGCCGAAGCCTCGCCGGGATGGGATCTCGCGGAGCTGGCCGGCGAGATCCCACGCCCAGCGGTGGTAGGGGCAGCGCAGCTCGCTGATGCCGGTGCCCGAGCCCTGGCAGATGCTGTTTCCCCGGTGGCGGCAGACGTTCTGAAAGCCCCGCAGCGCACCGTCGTCGCCCCGCACCAGCAGGATCGAGTACCGGCCCAGCCGGTGCTCGAACCAGTCTCCGGGATTGGCAATGTGGTCGGTGGTGCAGGCCACATGCCACACCTTGGGCCACATCCTGGTGTGCTCCAGCGCGGCGAACTCAGCAGAGATGTAGCGCTGGACGGGGATCCTCACCGGGGCGTCGGCAGCCAGCGGAGAGGCGGCGGTGCCGAGAATCTCGGCCTCGTCCGGCGGTGCCATGTCAGCCATGCCCACAATCGTGGCACACCGCTCGTGAACCAGCCCCCGGTGATGAAGCCGGCGACGATCCGACGTTTGATGACCGATACGGTACGGGCCCGAGAGGAGCCGGCTCTGTGCTTGACATCGATCCTGGGACTGAGACCAACCCGGCCGTGGCCGAATGGGAGTCTGCCGGACTGCGCGCACCGGACATGCAAGCCGTTCGCTCGTGGCGGCTCCAGCGGCTCCGCAGCCAGCTCGAGGCCGAGGACATGGCCGGCATCGTGCTGTTCGACCCGCTCAACATCCGCTACGCCCTCGACGCGACGAACATGCAGGTGTGGTGCACCCACAACGCGGTCCGGTACGCCTTCGTGGCCACCGACGGTCCGGTCATCCTGTTCGATCTCGCCCGGTGCGAGCATCTGAGCGCGCATTTGCAGCTCATAGACGAGGTCAGGGGTGCTACGGGCTGGTTCTTCTTCGAGAACGGCCCCCGAGAGTCGGAGGCAGCCGACCTATGGGCCGACGAGATCGCCGACGTGGTCCGCCTCCACGGCGGAGGCAGTCTGCAGATCGCGCTCGACAAGTGCGAGGGCCCCGGGCTCGCGGCCCTGCAGCGCCGCGGCCTCGAGGCCGTCCCCACCATGCGCTTCGCCGAGCTGGCCCGCTACCGCAAGCATCCCGAGGAGATCGTGGCCATGCGCCGGGCCGTCCACGCCACCCAGCAGGCGATGCACGAGATGTGGCAGGCGCTGCGGCCCGGCATCACCGAGAACCAGCTGTGGTCGCGCCTGCACGCAGGCAACATCGCCCGCGGCGGCGAGTGGCTCGAGACCCGGCTGCTGTCGAGCGGGCCGCGGACCAACCCGTGGTTCGCGGAGTGCTCCCACCGGGTCATCGAGGCCGGCGACCTCGTCAGCTTCGACACCGATCTGATCGGCCCCTACGGCTACGGCGTCGACATCTCCCGCGGCTGGGTCACACCGGGCCGCAAGCCGACCCCGCAACAGCAGTCGCTGCACGGGCTCGCCTGCGAGGTGCTGGCCCACAACCGCGCCATTCTCGAGCCCGGCCTGACGTTCCGAGAGTTCGCCGAGCGCAGCTACCAGCTGCCCGACCGCTTCCTGCCCACCCGCTACGCGGACATCGCCCACGGCTTGGGCCTGGGCACCGAGTACCCGATGATCCACTACATCCAGGACTGGGACGCCTACGGCTACGACGGCGTCATAGAGGACGGCGTGGTCCTGTGCCTCGAGGTGTACGTGGGCGAGCCGGGCGGGCACGAGGGCATCAAGCTCGAGAACCAGGTGTACGTCACCGGCGGGGGCGCTGAAGTGCTCGACACATTCCCGATGGGGCTGATCCCGCAATGACCGGGCGGTGGCCTACTCCCTGCCGGCAATCAGATCCGGGGGACGGACCGGCGCTCTGGGCAGTTCGAGGCCGGTGGCGTCTCGCAGCGCGTTGAGGATGGCGGGCGTGGAGGACAGGTTGGGGGGCTCGCCGACGCCGTTGAGCCCGTAGGGGGAGTCGGGGTGGGGGAACTCGAAGATCTTGAGCGGCATGGGCGGCACGTCGAGCATGGTGGGGATCAGGTAGTCGGTGAAGGACGGGTTGCGGATCCTGCCGCCGGTGATGTGCAGCTCCTCCATCACGGCGAGCCCGAGGCCCTGGACGGTGCCGCCCTCGATCTGGCCCTCGACCGCGACGGGGTTCATCGCCTTGCCGACATCCTGGGCGGTGGCCATCTCGACCACCCGGACCAGGCCCAGCTCGACGTCCACATCGACCACGGCCCGGTGGGCGGCGTAGGCGAACGCCACATGAGCGTTGCCCTGGCCGCGTTCGGGGTCGACGGGCGCTGTGGGGCGGTGGCGGTAGGTGAAGGCGTGGGACACGGACTCGGGGTCCAGCACGTCGGCCGCCGAGACCAGCGGCCGGCCGCCACCGTCACGAATCTCGGGGCCGTCTAGGCGCAGCCCGTCGGCGGGGCAGCCAAGAGCCGCCGCGGCTCGGGCCAGGATCTCGTGGCGCACCAGCCCGCACGCTCCGAGCACCGCTCCCGCGGTCATCCAGCTCTGGCGCGACGCGGAGGAGGCTCCCGACTCGGCGATGTCGGTGTCGGGGTCGCGCAGCTCCACGGTGCTCACCCCCAGCTCGGTGCGAGCGATCTGGGCTTCGAGGGTCACGACGCCCTGGCCGAGCTCGGGGGCGGCGCAATAGACCTCCGCCACCGGCTCGCCGTCGCGGATCCACACCGTCACCCGGGCGGTGCAGGTGTCGTCCATCCCGCCGGAGAAGCCGATCGCCTTCATGCCCAGCGCATAGCCCACCCCCCGGCGCATTCCCTCTCCCCGGGTGACGTTGCCGACGCCGCCGGGGCGGGTCCTCATGTCCGCGGCCCGATGGTCGTAGTCCTCCGGCAGCGGCAGGTCGCGCAGATACGACAGGATCTCCTGCACCGGGGCGGGGCCGTCGACCGGCTGGCCGGTGGGCAGCAGGTCGCCCTCGCTGATGGCGTTGCGCATCCGCAGCTCCAGCGGATGCAGGCCCAGCCTGCTGGCCAGCCGGTCCATCGCGGACTCGATCGCATAGCAGGACTGCACCGCGCCGAAGCCCCGCATCGCCCCGCACGGCGGGTTGTTGGTGTAGGTGGCGTACCCGTCGATCTCGACGTTGGCCACTTCGTAGGCGCCGGCCGCGAAGTAGCAGCCGTTGGCGATCACCACCTGCGAGGTGGACGTGTAGGCCCCGCCGTCGAGCACCAGCCGCACCTTCGCGAACACCAGCCGCCCGTCGCCAGTCGCCCCCAGTTCGACCTCGGCGATGGCCGGGTGGCGATGCACATGGCCGAAGAAGGACTCCTCGCGGTTGTAGGACATCCGCACCGGCCGGCCGGTGCGCAGAGCCAGCATGCAGGCGTGGATGTGGACGTTGAGGTCCTCCTTGCCCCCGAAGGCCCCGCCGACGCCTGATAGCACCAGCCGCACCTTCTCCAGCGGCAGGTCCAGACAGTCGGCCACCTGCTGCTGGTCGAGGTGCAGGTTCTGGCACGACACGTACAGTTCCACGCCGCCGTCGCCCACCGGCACGGCCAGACCCGACTCGGGCCCCAGGAACGCCGGATCCTGGGTTCCCAGCTCGTAGCGGCCCTCGACTACGACATCGGCCAGGCCGCGGGCTTCTCCGACGTCGCCGTGGCGGATCCTCACGTGGCGGGCCAGCCCACCGCCGAACAGGCCCTCGACTGTGCCGGTCAGCGACGCCTCGGGATCCGTGTTGGGGACCAACTCCTCGTAGTCCACGACGATCATCTCGCACGCCCGGCGGGCGATCTCGGGGTGGGTGGCCGCCACCACCGCCACCGGCTCGCCCTGGAAGCGCACCTCGTCGAAGGCCAGCACCGGCTGGTCGTACACCTTCATGCCGTAGGTCTTGGAGCCGGGCACGTCCCGATGGGTCAGCACGCACCTCACCCCGTCGAGGCCTTCCGCCCGCGACGTGTCGACCGACACGATCCGAGCCCGCGGATGCGGGCTGCGCAGGGTGACCCCCCACAGAGACCCGTCGTGGTACTCGTCGGAGGAGTAGATGAACGAGCCGTCCACCTTGGGGACCCCGTCGGGCCGAGCCGCCGACGCCCCCACACCGTCGACCGTCGCCGAGGGGGTAGCGACCCGCGTCGAGGAGTCGGTGACCGTCACCGCAAGCCCCCTGTGGTCATGGTGCGGCTACGGCGCGTTCAGCGGCCAGGTTCACGGCATCGAGGATCTTCTGGTAGCCGGTGCAGCGGCAGAGATTGCCCGACAGTTCCTCGCGCACGGTCAGATCGTCGGGATCGGGATCGCCCGCGAGCAGACAGTGGGCCGCGACGACCATCCCCGGCGTGCAGAACCCGCACTGCACCGCCCCCGCATCCAGGAACGCCTGCTGCACCGCATGCACCCCTCCGTCGGGGGCGAGCCCCTCCACGGTCACCACGGAGCGGCCCTCCACCTGCCCCGCAGCCACCAGGCACGAGCAGACCAGCACCTCGTCGACATACACCGAGCACGACCCGCACTCACCCTGCTCGCAGGCGTTCTTGGTGCCGCGCAGACCGACGCGCTCCCGCAGGAAATACAGCAGGCTCTCCAGCGCCCACACATGATCCACGCTGTGGGCCACACCGTTGACGGTTACGTTCACCCTCACGCCGCGCCCTCCCCCATCTCCGCCAGCGCCCAGCTGAGGCAACGCCGGCCCAGCACCGACAGCGCGTGGGTCCGGTATGCGGCGGTGCCGCGCACATCGTCGATAGCAGACGCAGCCTCCGCGACCAGGGCGCCGAACTGACGGGCCACGCCCTCGTCGACGACACCCGGCGCGCCCCAGCGATCCGCCAGAGCCTCCTCCAGCATCTGCTCCGCGGCGCGCGCCCGCAGCGGGGTCGGGCCGGCCGAGCCGATCCCGGTCCCCACCCGCCGGCCCTCGACGTCGAGATTCAACGCGAACGACGCCGTGGCAATCACCATCGCGTTGCGCGGCCCGACCTTGGCGAACTGCTGCGGACCCGTCGCCGTACGAATTCGCACCGCCCGGATCAGCTCGTCGGGCTCGAGCGCGCTGCGCTTGGGTCCAACGAAGAAGTCGTCGATGTCGATGAGGCGCGAGCCCCTCACCGACTCGGCCTCCACCCTCGCCCTGCAAGCCAGCAGGACGGGATGGGAGTCGCCGGCCGGCGAGGCGGTGGCGAGGTTGCCGGCCACGGTCCCCCGGTTGCGGATCTGGGGCGAACCGACCGTGCGGGCCGCCTGGGCCAGCGCGGGGCACAACCCGCTGAGCTCGTCGATGATCCTGGTGAAACACACTCCGGCTCCGATGCGGACCATGCGCCCGTCCTCGATCAGCTCCCAGGAGTCGATCCCCTCGACGGATGTCAAATCCAGCAGTGCGGCCGGCCGGGCTCGGCCGAAGTTGATGTCGACCATGAGGTCGGTGCCGCCACAGATGGGGGACGCGTCGGAGTAATGCGAGCGCAACAGCATCGCACCGCGCCACGACGACGGCCGCAGCACCGGCCCAGACCCGGCAACCTGTCCGCTAGCTTCTGACATCGCCGATCAGATCCAGCTTGTGGCTAGATGCAATAGAAGCAATACCATGCATAATCATGAGATCGGGTTCCTTGAGTTCGGACTCATGAGCCGCCACCTGTCCGACAGTTGACATGATACGTGCACGACTTGGCGAGCACGAGGGTCGACCACTCACCTGACATCCGGCGCTCAACCTCGGCGAGGGGGCGAAGGAAGTCGACGACCTGCGAGCACTGAGACGGCGAGATCCCACTCACCGCGAGCCATCCGCCCTGCGACACGTGCGAGACCAGCTCCGAGGCGAGTTCGACGATTCCCGCCCTCGCGATGTTCGCCAGCACAACGTCGAACGGGCCGCCGATATCGCCAACAGGAGCGAGCGTCGCCTCCATGCGGCGGCTCATGCCGTTGACTTGTGCGTTGCGTCGCGCCGCTTCGACAGCATCCGGCTCGACGTCGACGGCTACCACCCCAGCCGCGCCGAGCTTGAGCGCACAGAGTCCGAGAATGCCGCTTCCACAGCCGACGTCGAGAACCCGCTCGCCTCCGGCGATCCGCTTCAGGAGTTCTTCGACGAGGTGCCGGGTCGTGGGATGGTGGCCATTTCCGAATCCTCCTGATCCAAGCTCGATCAGCCCCGGGAGATCCCTGCGATCGTGCTCCGACCACGCACAGCACACGCTGAGTCGTCGGTCGAACGTGATGGGGGCGGTGTCGCGAAGCCACGCCTGCAGGGCGGGTCCTCCCTGTGGCCTCGCCACCGCCATCAAGCCCTCGCCCCGAAGCGACACGACGGCGCCGGCCACGCTCCACTCGTCGTCCACCGCAGCCAACACCACCCGGCGGTTGTCGCCGGGCGCCACTACATCCATCGAGCGCACACCGAGTTCTCGCAGCCGGTTGCACACCCCGTCGAGCTCGTCCTCGGTGGTCGCAACCGCGATCATCGCATCACGATGCCACAAGCCCGCGGATCGAAGTTAGGCGGACAGGTTGAGCCGGATCGCTTCGTCGAGCCGATCCATGAAACCGATCAGGACGAGGGTCCGCGATTCTCGGGGTTTACAAGTCGTAGGCCCGTTCGCCGTGGATGACCAGGTCGAGACCGGCTGCCTCGTCTTCGGCGCTCACCCTGAGTCCGCCGGTGAGTCGGGCCACGACCTTCACGATGATGAACGTGAAGCCGCCCGACCAGGCCAGAGTCGCGAGCACACCCAGTGCCTGCACACCGAGCTGGGTGCCGACGTTGCCGTTCGAGACCGAGACGCCGATTCCTCCGAGGCCGTCCACGGCCAGGACCGCGACCAGCAAGGTGCCCAGCACCCCGCCGACGCCATGCACCGCGAACACGTCCAGCGAATCGTCGATCTTCCACTTCGCCTTCACCAGATCGACGGCGAGGTAGCACAGGACGCCACTGGCCGCGCCCAGGATCAGTCCCCCGACCGGGCCGACGAAGCCGGAAGCCGGGGTGACGGTCGCAAGACCCGCGATGACGCCGGTAACTGCGCCGACCAGCGATGGCTTGCCGTGCTTCTTCCATTCGATGGCCGACCAGACGATGGCCGCGCTGACCGCGGCGAGGTGCGTCACCGCGATCGCCATGCCGGCGCCGCCGTCGGCGGCGAGCTGGCTGCCTCCATTGAAACCGAACCAGCCCACCCACAGCATTGCCGCGCCTGCCGCGGTCATTCCAGGATTGTGGGGAGGCTGGATCTGGTTGGGGAAGCCCTGCCTCGAGCCCAGGACCGCGGCCGCGACCAGCGCGGCCGATCCCGCGCTCGCATGGACCACCAAACCGCCGGCGAAGTCCATGACGCCCATCTCTCCGAGCCAGCCGCCGCCCCAGACCCAGTGGCAGATGGGCGAATAGACCAGCAGCACCCATGCGCTGCTCACCAGGAGCATCGCGGAGAACTTGATCCGCTCCACATAGGCGCCAACGATCAGCGCCGGTGTGATGATGGCGAAGGTCATCTGGAAGACGGCGAACACAATCTCGGGTATCGAACCACTCAGCTCGCCTCTCAAGCCGGCGAAGAAGGCCTTCCCCAGCCCACCGACCATGCCGCCTTGGCTATCGCCGAACGCCAACGTGTAGCCCACGACCATCCACAGGATGCTGGCCACAGCAGTTATGGCGACGCATTGCATGATCACTGACAATGCCGACTTGGCCCGGACCAGGCCGGCGTAGAACATCGCCAGACCCGGCAAGGTCATGAACAAGACCAAGACTGTTGCTACAAGAATCCAAGCAGTATCACCAGAATCCACTAGCGACTCCTTACCTGATTAGAAGTGATTGTAATGCACTTCAAAGGCACGACCCATCGCTCAGCGATTCCTGAGAAGCGGGTGCAACAGTAGCACTTGCGCCCGCCCGCACCGCGACTGGGCAGAGCGGGATGGACCGTCCGTCAGGCGGCCGACCTGGCCGGTGGCCGCCGGTTGCGATTCCGCGACCGTGCCGGTCCGTTGCGTCGACCGGACCGGGACTGGCGGTTGGCCGCGGAACGCTCGGGCTGGCGGCGCCGCGGCTGGGAGTCAGCGTGCTGCCGGCTCGGACCGGCGGCGACCATGACGGGCTCGGTGCGGCTCGCGGGCTGGCCGAGCCTTGCGATCGCGGCCAGATCAACATCGGTGATCGGCTGCTGGAGGCCCAACTGGCGCTGCATGCGGCCCAGCTCCCTGGCCTGCTCGGGCTGCACGAGAGACAGCACGACGCCACCCCGGCCGGCTCGCGCGGTGCGGCCCGACCGGTGGAGGTAGGTCTTGTGGTCCTCGGGGGGATCGAAGTGGATGACGGCGCCGACGCCCTCGACGTGGATTCCCCGGGCGGCAACGTCGGTCGCGACCAGCGCCTGGACCCGGCCGGCCGCGAACGCTGCCAGCGCCCTCGTGCGCTGGTTCTGACTGCGTCCGCCGTGGATCGCCGCGGTCACGATTCCGACCCGGTCAAGCTGGCGCGCCAGCCGATCGCAGCCGTGACGGGTGCGGCAGAAGACGATCGCGGGCCCGGCCGCGCTGATCGCGTCGGCTGCGACCTCAATGCGCCCGGCGCGGGCCACGGTCCAGAACAGGTGGTCAGCCGAGATCACGTCGGGAGTCTCGTCGCCGACCTCGCAGCGCACCGGGTCGTGCTGGTAGTCGCGGGTGAGCGACGCCACATCGCCGTCGAGCGTGGCCGAGAACAGCATCGTCTGCGGGTCCGGCGCGGTCTGGTCGAGCAGGCGCCTCACGGCCGGGATGAATCCCATGTCGGCCATGCGGTCGGCCTCGTCGACGACGACCATCTCCACCGCGTTCAGGCTGACCACGCCCTGCTCGATCAGGTCCTCGAGGCGTCCGGGGCACGCCACCAGGATGTCGACGCCCCGGCGAAGGGACTGGACCTGGTTGCCGTAGCCCACGCCGCCGTAGACGACGGCCACGTGGACGCCGCCTGAGAAGGAGCGCAGCTCCATCATGATCTGGTCGGCGAGCTCCCGGGTGGGGGCCAGCACCAGCGCCAGCGGCCGGTGGGGGCGGGCCCGGCCGACATTGGCCACCAGCGGGATCCCGAAGGCGAGCGTCTTGCCCGACCCGGTGGGAGCGCGTCCGCAGATGTCGTGCCCGGCGAGGGCGTCGGCCAGCACGGCCGCTTGGATGTCGAAGGGTTGGGTGATGCCGCGCTCAGTCAGGGCGCGGCATATGGAATCGGGTACGCCCAGTCGGGCGAAGGTGGGGGACATTATTCTCCTTGCCCGCGTCAGGCGGGCATCTCATGGGTTCGGCGCTGCCTCGAAGGGTGAAATGAGGGCAGCTGTCTCTGGGGTTTGGCTCACCATGACCGGAAGAACCAACACCCCGTCTGCGAACCTGCCGGCCGGACATCCCGGCCAAACTGGATGCAACGCTAGCGGCCAACCGCACGCGATCCTCCTCGGTGGGGAGGTTCGCTCGGTTGAAGAGATCGCGGCACGCTTGAGCCGACTACTGTCAGCGCGGTGCGGGCTGCGGTGTACCGGGAGTTCAACGGCCCGATCTCGGTAGAGGACGTGCCCGACCCGGCCGTCCCCAACGACGGCGTGGTGATCGAGGTGCGGGCCTCGGGGCTGTGCCGCAGCGACCTGTCCGCCTGGCACGGACACGACCCCGGCATCGCCCTACCCCACGTGCCCGGCCACGAGCTCGCCGGCGTAGTGGCCGAAGCCGGCCCGGACGTGTCCTGGTGGTCCGCAGGCGACCGGGTCACCGTGCCCTTCTGCTGCGGCTGCGGCGCCTGCGAGCAGTGCAGCCTCGGCAACGAGCAGATCTGCGACAACTACTTCCAGCCCGGGTTCACCCACTGGGGCTCCTTCGCTCGCTACTGCGCCATACCCCACGCCGACACCAACGTCGCCGCGCTTGGAGACAGCGTGTCCTTCGAGCACGGCTCGATCCTGGGCTGCCGCATGATCACCGCCTACCGGGCGCTGGTGGAGCGGGCCCGCCTCTCGCCAGGAGAGTGGCTGGCGGTGCACGGCTGCGGAGGGCTCGGGCTGTGCATGGTCATGGTCGGTGTGGCCGTCGAGGCCCAAGTGGTGGCCGTCGACATCGGCGAGGACTCCCTGGCTTTGGCCAGGGCCATGGGGGCGGCTGCCACGGTGATCGCCGACCCCGACAACGGTCGGGCCACGGTCGGCGCGGTGCGCGACGCCACCGGCGGAGGCGCCCACGTGTCGGTCGACGCGCTGGGCAACGCCGAGGTGGCCGCGAACTCGGTGCGCGGCCTGCGCAAGCAGGGCCGCCACGTGCAGGCCGGACTGCTGGAGGCGCGGTCCACCGCCCTGCCCATGGCCACCGTCATCATGAAGGAACTCGAGGTGCTTGGCACCAAGGGCATGTCGGCCCGGCAGTACCCCGAGCTGATGGACCTGATCGCGAGCACCGGCATGGACCTGGGCCTGCTCGTTCAGCGCACCATGACGCTCGACGACCTACAAGGGGCCTTCGAGACCATGGCCGGCTTCGGCGGACGAGGCGTCGCGGTCGTCGCCGGGTTTTGAACCAGCCAGGCTTCGCCAAGAGTGCGCCGCCACTACGCTGGCCACCGTGGCCGACGACGTCCTAGCCCCCGAAGAAGATGAGGCGTTCAGGGCCCGCTGCCGGGCCTTCCTAGACGTCCATGCCACCGGCATCACGCTCGGCGGGCGCCCGGACTCCCGAGGTGAGCTGCGCCTTCGGGCGGCCCAGCGGTTCCAGAAGGCGCTGACCGACGAGGGCCTGGCCGGGCTGATCTATCCGAAGGAATACGGTGGCGCCGAGCTCACCAAGGCTCACGACAGGACGTGGCGCGAGGAGTACGGCCGCTACCCCAACATGACCTACGACCTGATCATCTCCCACGGGATGTGCCTGCCCATGATGGCCGAGTACGGCACCCACGAACAGAAGTCGGCCCACCTGGCCCGCATCATCTCGGCCGAGGACGTGTGGTGCCAGATGTTCTCCGAGCCCGGCGCCGGCTCCGATGTGGCCAGCCTCCAGACCCGGGCCGAGCGCGACGGCGACGAGTGGATCATCAACGGCCAGAAGGTGTGGACCACCCTGGCCCATCTCTGCGCCTACGGCATCGTCATCGCCCGCACCGACCCCGACGTGCCCAAACACGCCGGCATCTCGATGTTCATCGTGCCCATGGACGCCGACGGCGTGGAGGTCCGCCCCATCCACCAGATCGACGGCGGCAGCCACTTCAACGAGGTCTTCTTCACCGACGTGCGCATCGGCGCCGGCAACCTGCTCGGCGACCCGAACAACGGCTGGCGCATGGCAACCGCCATGCTCATGTACGAGCGGGTCGCCATCGGCTCGGGCATCACCGGCGGGATCAGCACCGAACGCTCGGACCGGCTCATCGACGAGAGCCGCAAACGGGGCGTCGACACCGACGCGGCGGTGCGCCAGAAGCTGGTGCAGTTGCGCATCCTGGAGACTTGCCTGTCGCTGGTGGCCATGCGCACCCGGGCCGAGCTCAAGGCGGGACGCACCCCGGGGCCGGGCGGATCGGTGGGCAAGCTGGCCACCGTGCGGATCGCGGACCTGCACACGGACGTGTCCATGGCCATAGCAGGGGCCTCCGGCGTCGCCTGGGACGAGGAGGCCGACGCCTTCTGGCAGCGCCAGGCCCTCACGGCGCTGCAGGCCGGGATCGCGGGCGGCACGTCCGAGATCCAGCGCAACATCATCGGCGACCGGGTGCTGGGACTGCCCCGCGACATAAGCGTCGACCGGGGCGTGCCCTTCAAGGACCTCAAGGTCGGAACCCAGAAGGACTGAGCGCCGGCCTGACCGCTCGGCCTCTACAGGAGGTGGCGGGTGGTCTGGTACACGGTGCGGATCGCGAAGTTGGACTGCAGCCGGGACACCCCCGGCAGCCGGGACAGGTGCTGGTTGTGGATCCGCTCGAAGTCTCGGTGGTCCTGCACCGCGAGGTGCAGCAGGTAGTCGGCGTCGCCCGCCACCAGATGGCACGACATCACCTCGCGGCAGTCGCGCACCTCCTCCTCGAAGCACCGCAGCGACTCCTCGCTCTGGCTGACCAGCGACACCTCCACGAACACGTCGAGGTCCCGGCCGATGGCCTCGGTGTCGAGGATCATCACGTAACCGGCGATCACCCCCTCGGCCTCCAGCCGGCGCACACGCCGGTGGCAGGCCGATGTCGACAGCCCTACACGCTCGGCCAGCTCGGAGTGTGAGACGCGGCCGTCGAGTTGCATTTCGTTGAGGATGAGACGATCAGTCGCATCGATGGATTGCATAGACAATATTTTGCGCAGAATCGCCAATGTGATGCAAGGAATAAGCGCTATGGGGAGATCTAGGAGGAAAATCGCTCAGAATTAATCGCAGCAGCGCGTGTATCATTTCATCACTCGCAGGCTGGAGGGGTCCAACATGCGCATCGGTGTGCCCAAGGAGATCAAGAGCGAGGAGCACCGGGTGGGGCTCACCCCCGAGAGCGCGGCCGAGCTGGTCGACCGGGACCACGATGTCTTCATCGAACGCCGGGCCGGCGCCGGGGCCGGCTACGACGACGAGGAGTACAGCAGCCGCGGCGCCTCAGTGCTGGACAGCGCCGCGGAGGTATTCGACGCGGCCGAGCTGATCGTGAAGGTCAAGGAGCCCCAAGCCCCCGAGAGGGCCCTCCTGCGCCGCGACCACACCCTGTTCACCTACCTGCACCTCGCCCCCGACCCCGACCAGGCCCGCGACCTGCTGGCCAGCGGGGCCACCGCCATCGCCTACGAATCGGTTACGGACCGCAAGGGCCGCCTCCTGTTGCTCGCCCCCATGTCCCAGGTAGCGGGCCGCCTGGCCATCCAGGCCGGCGCCCGCTGCCTGGAGGCATCCGCGGGCGGCCGCGGGGTGCTGCTGGGCGGCGTGCCCGGAGTGGCCGCCGCGCCGGTCACGGTCATCGGCGGCGGCGTCGTGGGCACCAACGCGGTGGAGATGGCGCTCGGGCTCGGTGCCGACGTGACCGTGCTGGACCGCGACGCCAGCGTGCTCGAGTCGCTGGCCGCCCGCTTCGGCCCGGCCCTGCGCACCCTGTACTCCAGCCCCAGCCGGCTGGCCCAGGCGGTGTACACCGCGGATCTGGTGATCGGGGCGGTGCTGCTGCCCGGGGCCCGGGCGCCCCGCCTGATCACCGCCCAGATGGTGAAAGTGATGCGGCCAGGCACGGTGATCGTCGATGTGGCCATAGACCAGGGCGGCTGCGCCGAGACGTCCCGGCCCACCACCCACGCCGACCCGACCTACATCGTCCACGAAGTCGTCCACTACTGCGTGGCCAACATGCCCGGCGCGGTCCCCCGCACCTCCACGCAGGCCCTCAACAACGCCACCCTCCCCTATGTGATCAACCTGGCCGACCGGGGCGTGGTCCACGCCATCGCGGCCGACAAGGGCCTGCAGGACGGCCTCAGCGTGCGCCACGGCCAGATCACCGAGCCCGCAGTGGCCGACGCCCTGGGCCTGCCCTACACCGAACCCCTCGACACCCTGGCCTGACCAAACTGCCGGCGCCGGGCGGGCGTGTGGCCGCGGGGCTACTCGTTGATGTGCATGGCCACCGCGATGTTCGAACCGACGACCGCGACTCCCACCGCTATCGCCACCACCAGCAGGTTGACCTGGAGCATGGCGGAGTCGTCCACCTTGAACCCGGCCAGCAGCTGGAGGCCGTCAGCGTCGCTGAACTGGTCGATCACGTGGTTGCGCAGCAGCGCGTTGCTGGTGATGGCCACCGCCGCTCCCAGCAGGCCCTGCACCAGGCCCTCGAGCATGAACGGGATACGGATGAACGCCTTGGTGGCCCCCACCAGCCGCATGATCTCGATCTCGGTGCGCCGGTTGCCGATGGCCACCGCCAGCGTGTTGAGGATCAGCAGCGTGGAGGCCGCGAGCAGGACTATCGAGCCGATGAACAGCACGCGCCCGGCCCGGTCCGAGAGATTCTGCACGTCGCGGATCACCTCTACCGCGGTAGTCACCCTGCGGACGCCGGGCCGGCCCTTGAACTGGCCGGCCAACTCCTCGACTACGTCGGGGGCGGGATCGGTGGGCACCACCCGGTAGTACGGGGGCACCACCTCGGGGGTCGTGATGTCGAGAACCTCGGGCGTGTCCTCGAAAAACTCCCGGAACTCCTCGTAGGACTGCTCCCGGTCGACGTACTCCCACCGCAGCACGCCGGGGCTCTCGTCCAACTGGTTGCGGATGCTGGAGTCCTCGGCCGTCTCAATGTCGGCGTTCATCCACACGATGAACTCGACGCCGTCCGCCCAGCGGGCCGTGGCGCTGTCCACCGCCGCCTGAAACAACATGAAGCCACCGAACATCGCCAGCGACACGCCCACGGTGATCACCGTCGCCACCGAGAGCAGGATGTTGCGCCACAGGTTCTGGCCGGTCTCGCGCAGCACGTAGCGGAAGCTGAACATCAGGGCTGCTCGGGCACGGCGGGGCTGAACACGGAGAGCTGCCTGCGGAAGGGGGCGGGGTTGAACATCGCGGTTCGCTACTCGTACACGCCTCTGGCCTGGTCGCGCACCACCATGCCCCGGTCGAGCTCCACCACCCGCTGGCGCATGCTGTCCACGACGCTGCTGTCGTGGGTGGCCATCACCACCGTCGTGCCGATCTCGTTGATCCGCTCCAGCAGGCGCATGATGCCCACCGAGGTGGTGGGATCGAGGTTCCCGGTGGGCTCGTCGGCCAGCAGGATCATGGGCCGGTTGATGAAGGCCCGGGCGATCGACACCCGCTGCTGCTCGCCCCCCGACAGCTCGCGGGGGAAGCGGTCAATCTTGCGCGACAGTCCCACCAGCTCCAATATGGCGGGCACCTGGCGGTTGATGACGTGGGGCCCCTTGCCGATCGCCTCCAGCGCGAAGGCGACGTTCTCGGCGACCGTCTTCTTCGACAGCAGCTTGAAGTCCTGGAACACGTAGCCGATGTTGCGGCGCAGGTAAGGGACCCTCCATGAGCTAAGCCCGCCGATGTCGCGGCCGGCCACGAATATCCGGCCGTGCTCGGGCACCTCCTCGCGGTTGAGCAGGCGGATGAAGGTCGACTTGCCCGACCCCGACGGGCCCACCAGGAAGACGAACTCACCCTTGCCGATGTCGATGGTCACGTCGCGCAGGGCCACCACGTCGCCCTTGAACACCTTGGTGACCTTCTCCATCTTGATCACGAGCATCCCTCCGTCATGTGGACCTCCTGATCACTCGGACACACCTGCGGCCGCCCGGCCCGGCGCGGCGACAGTACCAGCCCCCTCGGGCGCGCCCGCGGCACCCGAGGCCCGGCTCCAGCGGAGCCACGACTCCATGAACGGATCGAGGTCCCCGCCCAGGACGGCCTCGACGTTGGGGGTCTCGTGCCGGGTGCGCTGGTCCTTCACCATCTGGTAGGGCTGCATCACGTAGCTGCGGATCTGGCTGCCGAAGCCCACCTTGCGCTGCTCGCCCTTGATCCCGGCGATCTCGTCGGAGCGACGCTTGCGCTCCAGGTTGAGCAGCTTCGCGGCCAGCATCTGCATGGCCCGCTCCTTGTTCTGATGCTGGCTGCGCTCGTTCTGGCAGCTGGTCACGATCCCGGTGGGCAGGTGGGTGATCCGCACCGCCGAGTCGGTGACGTTCACGTGCTGGCCGCCCGCGCCCGAGGAGCGGTAGGTGTCGATGCGGAGATCCTTCTCGTCAATGGTGACCTCGTCGGAGACCTCCTCGAAGAAGGGCGCCACATCCACCGCGGTGAAGGCCGTCTGGCGCTTGCCCTCGTTGTTGAACGGGGAGATCCGCACCAGGCGGTGCACGCCGTGCTCGGAGCGCATCCAGCCGTAGGCGCAGCGGCCCCTCAACAGGAAGTCCACGCTGGAGTAGCCCGCCTCGGTCCCCTCCGACAGCGCGGTCACCTCAAGCTTGAAGCCGCGGCGCTCGGCCCAGCGGCGGTACATCCTCAGCAGCATCTCGGCCCAGTCCTGCGAGTCGGTGCCGCCCTCGCCCGATTTGATCTGGCAGACCGCGTCGCGCTCATCGAACTCTCCGGTGAACAGCGCGCGCAGCTCCAGTTCGCCGAAGCGGGCCGCTATATCCCCCACCAACCGGGCGATCTCCGCCTCCTCGGAGTCAGCGCCCTCCTCGACCGCGAGCTGGTTGAGGGTTTCAGCATCGGAGATGTCGGCCGCCAGACGGTCGAACATCGTCAGGTCCTCGCTGATGGAGGCCAGCTCGGACGTGACCGCCCGGGCCCGCTCGGGCTGCTCCCAGAGGTCCGGGCGCGACGACTCGGCCTCGAGCTGGGGCCGCCGGCCCCGCAGGACCTCGACGCGCAGGTAGGACTGCGCCTCGTCGAGGCGACTCCGAAGCCGTCGCAGATCGTCAGAGAAGTCCTGCACGCCCGCTCAGCCCGCTCCGGGCCGGCCGTGGCACATCTTGTACTTCCTGCCGCTGCCACAGGGGCAGGGCTGGTTGCGTCCCACCTTCTCCAGATCGCTCTTCACCACCGGAGCCCGGGGGGCGGGCCGGCTCGGCACGGCCGGTCGGGCCTGACGCGCGGGCTGACCCGGCGCCTCCTCGTCCTTGTCCGCGCTCACTCCCTCGAGCCGCTGAGTGTCCTCCGGGGGGCGCTCGGCCAGCTGCACATGCATCACGTAGCGAACGAAGTCCACAGCAATGCTGTCCATCAGCTGCCCGAACATCTCGAAGCCCTCACGCTGCCACTCGGTGGCCGGATCCTTCTGCCCCATGGCCCTCAGGTGGATGCCCTCGCGCAGCAGGTCCATCTCATGAAGATGGGACCGCCACTTCTGGTCGATCAGGCGAAGCATCACCTGGCGCTCCACCTGGCGCATTACATCGCTGCCGAGCTCGCCCTCCCGCTCGCGGTAGTGGTCCATGGCGGTCCGGCTGACGAGCTCGGACAGCTCGTCGTGGGAGGCGGCCGCCTCGAGCTGGGAGCCGTCGACGCCGCCGGGCCACAGCCCCGACAGCTCGGTGGCCAAACCCTCGCCGTCCCACTCCTCGGGGTGCTCCGAGGAGCAGTGGGTGCCGATGGCGCCGCCCACGGCCGACTCCAAGTACTCCAGCGCCTCAGCGTGAAGATCGGCGCCGTCGAGGATCTGGGAGCGGCGCCGGTAGATGACCTTGCGCTGCGCGTTCATCACCTCGTCGTACTTGAGGACGTTCTTGCGGGTCTCCGCGTTGCGCTGCTCGACCGTGTTCTGGGCCCGCTCGATGGCCTTTGTGACCATGCCCGCCTCGATGGGCACGTCCTCGGGCAGGGCCTTTTCCATCACCCAGTTCATGGCGCCGGTGGCGAAGCGGCTCATGAGGTCATCCTCCAGAGACAGGTAGAAGCGGCTCTCGCCGGGATCGCCCTGACGCCCGGACCGGCCCCGCAGCTGGTTGTCGATGCGGCGGCTCTCGTGGCGCTCCGTGCCGAGCACGTACAACCCGCCCTGCTCCAGCACCTCCTCACGCTCGGCGTCGGTGGCAACCCGGTGCTTGGCCGTGAGCTCGGCCAGGCGCTGGGCGCCCTCGGGTGTGGCCTCCTCGAGGCCCTCGGCCCTCAGGTCGCGCTTGGCCAAGCCCTCGGGGTTGCCGCCGAGGAGTATGTCGACGCCGCGCCCGGCCATGTTGGTGGCCACTGTCACCGAACCGAGCTGGCCCGCCTGGGTGACGATCTCGGCCTCGCGGTGGTGCTGCTTGGCGTTGAGCACTTCGTGCGCAATGCCCTGCTTGTCGAGCAGGCGGGCGAGCTTCTCCGAATTCTCAACCGAGACGGTGCCCACCAGCACCGGCTGGCCCCGCTCGTGGCGCTCGCGTATGTCCTCGGTGCACGCCGCGAACTTGGCATCCTCGGTCTTGTAGATCAAGTCGCCCCGGTCGTCGCGGATCGCGGGGCGGTTGGTCGGCACGCTGACCACGTGCAGGTTGTAGGTCGACGCGAACTCGCTGGCCTCGGTCTGGGCCGTTCCGGTCATGCCGGCCAGCCGCTCGTACATCCGGTAGTAGTTCTGCAGGGTGATGGTGGCCAGCGTCTGGTTCTCCTCCTTGATGGCCACCCCCTCCTTGGCCTCCACGGCCTGGTGCAGTCCGTCCGACCAGCGCCGCCCCTCCAGCACCCGGCCGGTGAACTCGTCGACGATCTTCACCTGGTTGTGGTCCACGATGTAGTCGCGGTCGCGCCGGTACAGCTCCTTGGCTCGCAGCGAGGCCTGCAGCTGGTGCACCAGGTTCTGGGCCACCAAGTCGTAGAGGTTCTCCACGCCGAGCACCCGCTCGACCGCGTGCACGCCCTCCTCGAGCGGCGCCACACTGCGCTTCTCCTCGTCCACCTCGTAGTGGACGTCGCGCTGCAGGCCCCGGGCGATGCTCGCGAAGCGGGTGTAGAGCTTGGCCGCGTCGGCCACCTGGCCGCTGATGATCAGGGGGGTGCGGGCCTCGTCGATGAGGATCGAGTCGATCTCGTCCACGATGCAGTAGTGATGGCCGCGCTGCACCTGCTCGGAGCGCAACATGGCCATGTTGTCCCGCAGATAGTCGAAGCCGAGCTCGTTGTTGGTCCCGTAGGTCACGTCGCAGTCGTACTGGCGCCGCTTGTGCTCCCACCCCCGGTTGCCGGGGACGATCAGCCCGACGCTGAGGCCGAGCCACTTGTAGAGCTGGCCCATCCACTCGGCGTCCCGCCCGGCCAGGTAGTCGTTGACCGTCACCACATGGACACCCCGCCCGGTCAGCCCGGTGAGGTACACCGCCAGGGTGGAGGTGAGGGTCTTGCCCTCGCCGGTGCGCATCTCCGCCACCGCGCCCCAGTGCAGGGCCGCCCCGCCCACGAGCTGCACGTCGAAGTGGCGCTGGCCCAGCACCCTCACCGCGGCCTCGCGCACCACCGCGAAGGCTTCCAGCAGCAGGTCGTCGGGGGACTCGCCCCGCTCCAGCCGGCTGCGGAGCTCGCCGGTTCGGGCCCGTAGTCCGTCGTCGTCGAGTCGCTGCGTCTCGGGCTCGAGCGCGTTGATGTCGGGAACGAGCGCCTGCAGGTCCTTGAGCTTGCGGCCCTCCCCGGAGCGGAGGACCCTCTTCAGCAGCGACATCGGCTCGGACCCGCCGCCCGGTCAGCCGGCCTCGTCGATGAGGCCCACCGCCCCGTCGTCACGGCGGTAAACGACGGCGGAGCGTCCGGTGGCCGAGTTGATGAAGAAGAAGAAGCCGTGGCTCATCAGATCCATCTTCAGCGCGGCCTCTTCGGGGGTGAGTGGACCGAGGTGGAATCGCTTGGTCTTGACGATCTGCAGCTCCAAGTCGACGTCGACGCCATCGACTGCGCTGGAGCCGTCGACCACATCGGCGGCCGGCTCCGGCTCGGCGACGGCTCCCGTTCGTATCGTGTCACCGCGGCTGCGGTGGCGGTTCTGGAGCTTCGTGCGCAGCTTGCGGATCTGGCGCTCCAGCTTGGCCTCGGCGACGTCGACGGCGGTGAAGGCGTCGGGGGCGTTCACCTTGCAGCGCAGACGGTGCCCGTGCCCGGTCAGGGTCACCTCGCACGTCTCGCGGTCGACGATGCGAGGATTGCGGGCCTCGTCAAAGTGGACCTCGGCGGTATCGAGATCGTCCAGGTACCGGTCGAGCTGCCCGATCTTGGCGCGCACGGCCTCCTCAAGGCCCGGCGTTATCGCTGTGTGACGGCTGCTGATCGAGATCTCCACGTCCAACTTCCCTGTCTAGATGTCCCGCAAATGGATGTCAACGCCTCGCGGTGCAGCGTCGTGTTTCCCGCTCTTGTTCGCTGCGCTCACGGGCCGCTCGGGCCACGGCCTCGCTAGGCGCTTGGCACCGATCCTCATGACTCGCTCCTATCCGCTCGGCCTCTTGGCTTCGATGCGCCCTCATGGTAGAGGTAGCGCGACTGGCTGCCGCGGCGCCGCGGGCGCCACTGTGGCCACCGCAGCCACAACCGCCGCCGCGCCGCCGCGCCGGAGCGAGTCTGCCGCGACGCGCAGCGTCGATCCGGTGGTGCACACGTCGTCGACCACCAATACCAGGCCGCGCGGGCGCCCGCGCCGCACCGCCAGCCTGGGGCCGGCCAGGCGACCCTCGCGCGTTCGGGCCGTCTGGGGCTCGTCGTCGAGCCGGCACAGCGTCAGGCGAGCCCGCAGCCGCAGCCGGCGGGCGAGGGCTCGGGCCAGCAGCTCGGCGGGATCGAAGCCCCGCTCCCGGCGGCGCGTCGGACTGCAGGGAACCCATGTGACCAGGTCAGCGGCCGGAGCCGCGGGCATGACCGACACCATGCGGTCGGCGATCGGAGTCACCGCGGCGGTGACCCGGCCGTACTTGAGGGCGCGCACCAACTCGGCCGCCCCGCCCTCATGGCACCAGCCCGCCCACAGTGCGTCCACGCCCTCGATCCGCAATTCCTGCATCCCTACAGCCTAGTGCCTCGGCACCGGCAACAACTATAAGTTAATAAAACTTATTGACAACGCAGCGCTTGAATGGCTACGGCACGGCCCCGGTGTCGGCGGCGGTGACGTACCCCTCGTCGCGCATCCAGGCGATGGAGTCGGCCAGCGACTCCGACGTGGACCGCAGGGTGATACCGGTGGGACCCTCATGGCTCTTCCTCCGCGAAGGAGGCCGACACCATCAGTGCTCGTGCTCGTGCTCGTCGAGCAGTGCCGCCACTATGGACGCGGGGATCCCCGGAGTGCGCCGGGACTCGATGTCGCGGTGACGGGCCTCGAGGGCGGCGTCAAAATCGCGGTCGGTGAACAGCCACAGCTCCTCCGCCCAGATGGCTCGCACAACCATTTCCGCCACCTCCGACGGGTGCAGCGCCTGGGCGTAGAGATCGCGCACTGCGGCCCTGACCTCCGACTCGGCGCTGCCCGCGACCGCATCGGAGTTCCATGCCCCGTCGACACCTGGGTCGTCTCGCAGACGCTCGGGGCGGTTGCGCTCGGATTCCAGGATGTTGGTGGACACCAGCCCGGGACACAGGCAGGTGACGCCCACTCCGGTCTTCTCCGCCAGCATCTCGGCGTGCAGGGTCTCGCTGATCGCCACCACGCCGTGCTTGGAGACGTTGTACGGGCCGAGCCCGGCCGAGGACAGGTGGCCCAGGACCGACGCGGTGTTGACGATGTGGCCCGAGCCCCGCTCGATCATGGCGCCCAGGAAGGCCCGGCAGCCGTGGATGACGCCCCACAGGTTGACCCCCAGACACCACTCCCAAGACTGGAGGGACAGTTCCGCCATGGTGCCGGTGGCGGCCACGCCGGCGTTGTTGCACAACACATCGGCGGGGCCGTAGGCCTCGACGGCCGCGTCCCGCAGCGCCTGCACCGACGGCCACGACGCCACGTCGCAGACGACCGCCGTCGCCTCGCCCCCGGCGGACCGGATGGCGCGCGCGGTCTCGTGCAGGGGCGGCTCCTCGACATCGGCCACCACCACCCGCATGGACTCGGCCGCGAAGCGCTCGGCCATCCCCCGGCCGATGCCGCTGGCGCCGCCGGTGACCACCGCCACCCGGCCGGCGAGATCTTTCACGGAGCCAGGGCAGCCAGAGCGTCGTAGTCGATGGCGCCGGCGCCAGCGTCGGGGTGCAGCACCTGCAAACAGACCTGGGTAGCCCCTGCTTCGGCGTGCTCAGCCAGCCGGCGCTCGATAGCGTCGACATCTCCCCAGGCCACCATGGCATCCACGAAGCGGTCCGAGAGGCCGTCGATGTCGTCGTCGTCGAAGCCCAGTCGCTTCCAGCAGTCCCGGTAGCCGGGGGCCCGGGTGTAGAACTTCATGACCTTGCCGCCGGTGGCGCGGGCCTTTGTGGAGTCGGTGGTGAGCATCACCTTCTGCTCCACGCACAGCTGTGCGTCGGGGCCCATGACCGAGCGGGCGAAGGCGGTGTGCTCCGGTGTCGTGTTGTAGGGGTGGGCGCCGTCGGTGCGTTCGGCGGCGAGCTCGAGCATCCGGGGGCCGAGGGCGGCCAGGACCACCGGCACCGGCACCGGCGGCGGCACCGAGGTGTAGCGGGCCGCGTCCATGGCGTCGAGGTATGACCGCATGAACGACAGCGGCCTGCCATAGGGGATGCCGCGGATCTTGCTCACGATCACCGGGCTCGACACGCCGAGTCCCAGCGTGAACCGGCCGCCGGTCTGCTCGGCGACGGTGTAGGCGCCCTGCTTCATCACGCCCGCGTGCCGGTTGTAGACGTTGGCTATACCGCTGGCGAGCCCGAGCGTGGACGTGACCGCGCCCATGTGCGCGGCCAGCGCGAACGGGTCGCGCCCGAACGTCTCCCCGATCCACAGCTGCGAGTAGCCCAACTCCTCCACCCTCTTGGCGAAGGAGGCCGTATCGACCCCGCTGAACGCTTCAGGGGCCGCCCAGCATCCCCGTTCGACCGCCATCTGTGCTCCCTTCAGCAAGGCTGCCGGCTTACGGTACCGGATTCGCTGGCAGCGACCGCGGCCGGCTCGCGAGTGCAACACGCATCGTGCACGTCTTGCGCCAGGGACGGCGCCGCGTGCCTGGCATGCGCCGGCGAGGCCTAGCTCAGCGGCAACATCGTGTACCTTCGCGCCCCTGTGATGGGGCGCATCCCGGAAGTCCATCGATGGCGGGATGCGGTCGCCCCCGCACTGCTCGTTACTACGCCCCTCTTGGGGTATTCGCTGGTGGGAGACGACCGGCGGCGCCTCTACCTCGCCGCCCGCCGCTTCGGCTCCGACCCGCTTGCAGCCCTCAGCCATTCCCGGGACACCATCGACGGCTTCCTTGACCGCGGCAACTTCCGGCCGCTCGGGCGGGCTGCGGAGAACTTCGAGAGAGGCTTCGTCTTCGACGCCGCGGAGGCCACAGGCCTCGCGCCCAACGCCGTCATAGGCGTACTGCGACTGACGATTGTCGCGGTGCTCGCTCTGGTGGCCTGCCGAGTCGTGTCAGCCGTCATCGGCTCGGCCGGAGCCTCGTTCGGGCGCAACCATCCGGCTGTAGTCCTGTATCCGATGACGTTGGCCGCGACCCTCGTCGCCGCCGACAACGACAGCCCCATCACGAAGTACCCATTCGTCGTGGTCGGCTCCATCGTTCTGATTCTGGTAAGCGCGCTGATGGTGGCTCGCGACCAGGACATGCAGGCGAGACCGTTGTCCTGGCACGAACCCGTGTCGATGGCCTTGCTGGGCGCGGTGGCGGCCAGCACCTACGACCTCCTCTACCTGGCCCCTGCGGTGGCGGCCGCCTTCATGGCAGCCCGCCACGCCGCGTCCGGGAGCCCGGCCCGAGAGCTGCTGCGCAGCGCGGCCCTGCGCCGCTGGGTCTCGTTCAGCATCGGCTTCGGTGCGGTCTTCGTGCCGGTGCGGGTGGAGATCGCCAACCGCTGCAGCCGGCTTACCTGCTACTCGGCCTCAGACATCGATCTGTCCGGCGACGTGTACCTGCTGACGGCGAAACGCCTGCTGACCGGCACGCCGCCGGCGGGCTGGTCTCGCTCCTCCGATCTCGTCGAAGAGTCCGGCCTCAGCTTCGGACTGTCGGAGCTGGCGACCAACTCGCTGCTGGCCCTGGTTGTGGCCGCGATGCTCCTCGTCGCGGTGAGATCGGCCCGGCAGCTCAACCGCAGCTGGCCGGACCGCCAGCCCGAAGCGACGGCCTGGCGCAGGCCGGCTGCCAGCCTCGGCGCGCTCGGAGCGGCCACCGGCCTGCTGCCTGCGCTGCTCGCCGGGCTGTCGAGGCACGTGCAGCGGGTTGACTACCCCGTCGGGGAAGCTTGGCGCGAGACCGTGCTGGTCCAGGTGGGCTGGTCGTTCCTGGCCGCGTCCGTGCTCGTCGTGCTGTTCGGGATCATCCGGTCGCGGCGGCCATCACCAGTAGCGGCCGCCGCGGCCGCGGTCCTGGTGGTCTGCATGTCCCTGACCCTGCTCGCCAACGCCAGGCTCAACCGCGTCGACCGCAACACCCCGCTGCATATCATCTCCAACGAGATCGCGGCGGCCACCATCCACTTCGATCCGACCGAGGGCGGCAACGCCCGGCGGTGCCGCCTGATCGACGACTACACGATGATCTTCCCCGACGGATGGCTTAGCGGACCCAATGTTGGTGCCGAGCTCGACAAGCTGATGCTCGACCGTCACGGCCAGCCGTTCTGCGAGGTGGCATGGGCGGAGGAGTGAGGAGACTCACTCCAGGATGAGCACCGTCACCCGGCCCAGAACGAAGGAATCCGACACGCCGATCACCGTCGGGTCACCTCGGCGCACCGAGTAGGTCGAGTCGACGAGCACGACATCGGCCTCGGCCGAGGTGACCGGATCGCTGCCGGCCTGCACGTTCCATCCGGTGAGATGGTGGGCGGCAACGTGATGCGGTCCGAATGAGCTGATGCGTGCGTCGGTGTCGAATCCCCTCTCGGTCAGCGCCTGATCAAGCGCCGCGTAGTCCTGCGGCCCCAGAGTGGCCAGCCGGCCCAATGACAGGAGTCCCGTAACGACCACCACAGCGAGGCTCACGGCACCAACGGCGCGCCATGGTCTCGGTATTCGACCGAACACTGAGGTAGCGCCGGCAGCCAGCACGAGCACGAGGGGCGGCCATACCACGTACCGGTAGTGGCGGAGCTGGACCGGCAGCAGCGAGAGGAACAGGTAGATGCCTGCGACCGCAGCGAACGCGTAGGCAACTGCCCGACGCCGCTGGGGGTCCACGAAGGCAACGCACACCAGGGCAAGGGCCGCCGCGGTCAGCCACGCTCCGTCAGCATCGAAGTGGTACCAGAGCTCCGTGTACCAAGGTGGATCGCGCACGGACTCTCCCCGCACGAACACGTTGTGACCGGTCCTCGCGTGGTTGCTTTGGAACCGGACCATGAACGACAGGGCTTCGTTGACGGTGCGGCCGAACGGGGCATAGGCAGCGAGGAAGGTGGCCACCGACACGACGGCGGCGACGCCCAAGGGAGCGATCACGCGGCGTCCCCTAGTGGCGAGCAGGTACAGGCCGATCGGCGCAGCGACGGCTACTCCCGCGAGCTTCGATCCCGCCGCGAGCCCCACTGCCACGCCAAGCCCGATCGCGTCGGGCCGCGCCTCGCGCTGGCTCAGCCGCCAGCCGAACCACAGAGCAAGCGCCATGAACATGGCCGTGACCGGCTCGAGGTAGGCAACCCGTTCGAGCCGGTCACCCGGCGTGGGCACGTCGCTCGAGCCAACAAAACGGGGAAGAGCGATCCAGAGCGCGGCGGCAACGCCGCCACCGACGGGTCCTAACATCTCCGAGCCGAGCCGCCACAGCACGAGGGCGATGACGACGGACGCCAGTGCCGACACCACCCGAGCTGAGTTGATCCCGTCCCCGAGAAGCACCTGAGCTAGGCCGAACAGGTACTTCGCTACCGGTGGGTGTTCTAGGTTCCTCGTGAAGTTGCCATCGAGGTAGGCCGCGCCAGCCGACACATAGTGGGGCTCGTCATTCAGCATCGTGGTAGTGGAGATCCGCCAGATGCCGGCCCAAAGGGCCGCGAGGCCAATGACGATCCCGGTGAACAGCTCGAGATGGCGCGGTCCGCCAGCGATCGACGGGCCCTCAGACCACGCCGCGGGCGACCCCATCCTCAGAAGACCCCATCCTCAATAGCGGTAGTGGTCGGGCTTGTAGGGCCCGTCGACGTCCACGCCGAGGTAGCCGGCCTGCTGGGAGGTGAGCTTGGTCAGGCGGACGCCGAGCGCGTCGAGGTGCAGCCGGGCCACCTCCTCGTCGAGTCGGCGGGGCAGGGTGGTCACGCCGACTTCCATGGCGCCGGCGTTGGCGTGCAGGTCCATCTGGGCCAGAACCTGGTTGGTGAAGCTGCACGACATCACAAAGCTCGGGTGCCCGGTGGCGTTGCCCAGATTGAGCAGGCGACCCTCTGAGAGCACGATCACCGAGTGGCCGTCGCCGAAGACGTACTCGTCCACCTGAGGCTTGATGTTGACCCGCTGAACGTCCGACATCCGGTTCAGGCCGGCGACGTCGACCTCGTTGTCGAAGTGGCCGATGTTGCCCACCACGGCCTGGTGCTTCATGCGGGCCATGTGGCCGGCGCTGATGACACCCGCGTTGCCGGTGGCGGTGACGAAGATGTCGGCGACGGACACCACCGCCTCCAGGGTGTTCACCTCGTAGCCCTCCATGGCCGCCTGCAGGGCGCAGATCGGGTCGATCTCGGTGATGATCACCCTGGCCCCCTGGCCCCTAAGAGCCGCCGCGCAACCCTTGCCCACGTCGCCGAAGCCGCACACCACGGCCACCTTCCCGCCGATCATCACGTCGGTGGCCCGGTTGATGCCGTCGAGGAGCGAGTGACGGCAGCCGTAATGGTTGTCGAACTTGGACTTGGTGACCGAGTCGTTCACGTTGACGGCCGGGAACAGCAGCTCGCCCCGCTCCAGCATCTGCTGCAGCCTCATCACGCCGGTTGTCGTCTCCTCGGACACCCCCCGGATCGACGGCACGATCCGCGAGAAGAACCCGGGATCGTCGGCGGCGATGGTTCGCAGGCGGTCCAGGACCATCGACCACTCCTCGGAGTCGTCGTCCGCGGCTGCGGGCACCGCTCCGGACCGCTCGTACTCGAGCCCCTTGTGAACCAGCAGCGTGGCGTCGCCCCCGTCGTCGAGGATCAGGCTCGGCCCGCCCCCGCCGGGCCAGCGGAAGATCTGCTCTGTGGCCCACCAGTACTCGGCGAGGGTCTCGCCCTTCCAGGCGAACACCGGCACCCCCCTGAGCTCGTCGACAGTGCCGTCGAGGCCTACGGCGACGGCCGCGGCGGCGTGGTCCTGGGTGGAGAAGATGTTGCAGCTCGCCCACCTAACTTGGGCGCCTAGAGCGACCAGCGTCTCGATGAGCACCGCAGTCTGCACGGTCATGTGCAGCGAACCGGCGATCCGGGCGCCGGCCAGCGGCTGATCGTCGGTGTAGCGGCCCCGCAGCGCCATCAGCCCGGGCATCTCGTGCTCGGCCAAGCGGATCTCGGCGCGGCCGAGCGGGGCCAGCGAGAGGTCCGCTACACGCATGTCGCTACCGGCTTGGGGCACGGCGATCACTTCGGCACATGGCACTTCGAAGCATAGGAATACGAAAGCTACCGCTCGTCGCCGACGGTGGCGCAGAACACGGTTCCCCGACCCTCGAGCGTCACCTGAGGCTCGAGGGCAGAGGACCAAGCCGCGGCGCCGCGGTCCATGGTCACCCCGTTGGCTTGCACGCAGCCCTCGGTGCACAGCAGCACCGCGGGCCCGGCGGCCAGACCCGACGACCCGTCCACGTCCAATCGCCGCAGAGAGAAATCCGCGGCGGCCGTGCAGTAGGTGACGACGCCGCCCGCCGGCTCGGGCCGCTGAACCGGTGGTTCCGATGCAGCGCCGTCGACTATCTGCACCAGCGCGGCCACGTCCACGTGCTTCGACGTCAGGCCGCCCCGCACGACGTTGTCGGAATCGGCCATCAGCTCCACCGCGGTGCCGCCCAGATAGGCGTGGAGGCATCCCGCGCCCAAGAAAAGGGCCTGGCCAGGGGCGAGCACCACATGGTTCAACAGCAGCGCCACGGCCACCGCGCCGTCGCCGGGGTGGCGGGTCCCAAGCTCGGCCACCGCGGACCGGAGTCCGGACCATTCATCGTCGTAGCGCGTGGCCGCGCAGGCCGCGGCCGCCGACTCGGCCAGCGCAGCCGCCGCGGGCCGATCGAGGGTCAGCAGCCATTCGAGCAGATCGCGCATCTGCGAGCCGGACCGTGCGCCGAGGCGCTGCCGCAGAGGGTCGAGGCCCGGCGCGTCGAGAGTCTCGAGCAGCGCCGCGGTCCGCTGCGGATCGCGAAACCCGCAGAACGCCTCGAAGCCGCTCACCGCGCAGATCAGCTCGGGCTTCGGCGAGCGGTCCCGGAACATCCGCTGCGGGGCGTCCCGGGGGATTCCCATGGCCTCCTCTCGCTCGAATCCAACTGCCGCGTCTTCGGCCGACGGGTGGGCCTGGAGCGACAGGGGCGCGGCCGCGGCCAGCACCTTGAGCAAGAACGGCAGCCTGCCGTAGCGCGACGCCACGGCGGGACCCAGCGCCGCGACCGGGTCGGCCGCGATCAGCCGGTCGAGCGGCTCGGCTCTCGCCCCCACTGTGGCCGGCGCGGCCGGATGGGCGCCGAACCACAGCTCTGCCCAAGGTTCGCCGGTGGAGGGACGGCCGAGCAGCTGCGGGATGGCGGTGAGCGACCCCCAGTCGTAGTTGCGGACCACTCCCTCGATCAGCTCCATGCCGCCGCCGTCCCCACGCCGGTCCGGGCCGGCTCAGCCAGGTTCTGGATGGTCACGGGCCCGCGACGCGGCCAGCTCCGCGACCGCGTCGCCGACCAGTACCAGGTCCAGCAATTGGGCCAGGGCACCCTCGCCTTCGGCCCGCACCTCGTAGAGACCCGTCACCGCCGCGCCGAGCAGGTCGATCCGGTCGGCAAGCCCGCTGGGCTCGAAGTCGTGGCGCAGCACGATCGCGGCTGCGCCGGCGGGAATCCGCCGGGCCAGCGCGGCCCAGGACGCAGCCTCGGCCTCGTCGGCCGGGAGGTTGCGCCGAACCGACGACACGCCGCCGACGCGGTCCAGCCGGTGGACCCAGCGACGGGCGGCGTGCTTGCCCACGCCGCCGGCGCCGCACACCACGGCCATCCGTCCCTGTACGCCCTCGGCCAGCGCCTCTACCGGCGCGGGATCGGCGTCGATGAGCCTTTGCCGGGCCTCGATCTGCTCGGCGCTCTCGGAGATCAGGCGGTTCATGCCGGCCAGCACACCGACTCTCTCGAGCAGCACCAGCACGGGCACTATCACCACGCCCAGTCCCGCGGCCGGGCCAGCGAACCGGTCCACCCTGGCGATCGGCACGCCCCAGGTCGTGCACAACTCCATCAGCTCGCCCCCGGAGGTGACGGCCACCATGCGGGCGCCGCTGGCCTGGGCCAGCCGGGCCGCGGCAACCGTCGGCTGGTCGTCGCCCGACTGTGACACCGCCACCACGAGCGATGACTCCGAGAGCCAGGCCGGACTGATCCCACCGGTGGCCTGAACCGGCACCGATCCCTGCAAGCGCGCGACCGACTCCACCACGTCGCCGGCCACCCCTCCCCCGCCCGCGCCCACGATCACGACATCGGTGATGTCGCCGGGACCGGGCAGGCCCTCAACGTCGGCGGCCGCCACCGCGGCGTCGCGCACCTGGTCCGGCAGGTGCCGGAGCGCTTCGAAGAGATCGTCGGCGGCCATGGCGCGCGGCCTAGCTCAACCCTGCTGGCCGCCGGCGTCGCCGGCCTCGAAGGTGGGGCGAACCCCGTCGGCGGTGGCCTTGGCCAGGAGCCGCCCGTGCTCGGTGTCGTCGGATGTGGAGGCCTCGTCGGTCAGCATCACCGGGATCCCGTCCTCCACCCGGTAGCGAAGCCGCAGCCGGGGGTTGTACAGCATCTGCTCGTCGGCGAAGTACAGGAGCGGGCCCTTGTCAGCGGGGCACGCGAGGATCTCCAGCAGGCGGGAATCGAGTGTCACGGCGGAACCTCATCGGTGTTGCGTCGGAGCGGCTAGGTACCAGATGCTACGGAAGTATCAGGGCGCGCACCTCAGCGACCCGGGCTTTCACATCGCGGGGCCCGACGGCCTCCAGGTTGAGGCGCAGCAGCGGCTCGGTGTTCGAGGGCCGCAGATTGAACCACCAGTCGCCGCAGTCGACGCTGAGGCCGTCAAGGCGATCCTGCTCGAAGCCCTCGAACGCAGCTGCCACCCGCTCCAGTACCTCCGCTGGATCCGGCACCTCTGTGTTTATCTCCCCCGAGGCCGCGTAGCGCTCCAGCGGCGCGGCCAGCTCACTCAGGGGGCCGCCGTAGCGGCTGAGCGACTCCAGTGCCACCAGCACGGCGATCATGGCGCTGTCTGCGCCGTAGTTGCCGCGGAAGTAGTAGTGGCCGGAGTGCTCACCTCCGAAGACGGCGGAGTTGGAGGCCATCGCCTGCTTCATGAACGAGTGCCCCACGCGGGCTCGCACGGCCCGGCCCCCCCGCTCGGACACGATCTCGGGGAGGGCTCTGGAGCAGATCAAGTTGTGGACGACAGCCGCGCCGGGCTCGCGCTCGAGCATCGCCGAGGCGACGATCGCCGCGGTGAGTGAGCCCGACATCGGACGGGATGCCTCGTCCACCACGAACACCCGGTCGGCGTCGCCGTCGAAGGCCAGGCCCGCGTCGGCAGGGCTAGCTCGCAACCGGGCCCGCAAATCACGCAGGTTCTCGGGCTTGAGGGGATCCGCCGGGTGGTTGGGAAACGTGCCGTCGAGCTCAAGGTGGAGGTAGTCGACTTCGAAGGGCAGCGCCTCGAACACCGCCGGAGCCACCAAGCCGCCCATCCCGTTGGCGGTGTCGACCGCTAGGCGCAGAGGCCGCAGCGCTGGAACGCTCACGAAGGACAAGACATGCTCGACGTAGGAGTCGAGGAGGTCGCGCCGAATCGAGTTCCCGGGCACCGCGGCCGGAGACGGCCCGTCGATGGCCCGGACCTTGATCTCCTCCAACCCGGTGCCGGTCCCGATAGGCGACGCGCCGGGCCCGCAGAGCTTGATGCCGTTGTATCCCGCCGGGTTGTGCGACGCGGTGAACATGGCGCCGGGCGCGTCCAGCATCCCGGAGGCGAAGTACACCATCTCGGTGGCGCACAGCCCGATGTCCACAACATCGACGCCAGCCGCGACGACGCCCTCGCAGAAGGCGCCGGCGAGCTCCGCTCCGTCGGGACGCATGTCGCGGCCGACCACCACACTGGCGGCGCCGTCGTCGCGCGTGTGGACCGCGAAGGCACCTCCGATGGCGAAGCAGGCGGCGGGATCGATCTGCTCGCCCACGATCCCCCTGATGTCGTAGGCCTTGAAGATCGCCTCGAAGTCGCCCACTACGCCTGCGAACCTAGCCGTCAGCGCTAGAGGCCGAGCGGATGAGTCGCAGCTCACTAGGAATTGCCGAGGAGCTAAGCGAGGCCGTGGCCCGAGCGGCCCGTGAGCGCAGCGAACAAGAGCGGGAAGCAAGATGCTTCACTGCGAGGCGGGCGCCTGTCATCGCGGTGCCTGCGGATAGCGGCCGAGCAGCGCTCGGGCCCGGATGCGGCACATGTCAAGCACCAGCTCCCAGCCGTCGCTCGCGACGCGCACCGACGACACCCGGCTGTTGACCACCTCCACCGGCACCTCGCGCACCCGCATGCCGAGCCGGTCGGCCAAGAACAGCAACTCGACGTCGAAGGCGAACCTGTCCATGACCGAGGCGTCCAGCAGTTCGCCCGCCGCCTCGCGGGAGAATGCCTTCAAGCCGCACTGGGTATCGCGGCCCCGGCCGAGCCGGAGCATCATGCAGACGGCACCCACGGCGCGGCTGCCGGCTCGCCGCAGCCGGGACGGCTCCGTCACAACCACCGTGTCGGGATGGCGCCGATCCCCGACGGCGGCATCGGCTCCCTGCTCCACCTCCTCGAGCAGCGCGAGGATCTGGTGGGGCGCATAGGAGAGGTCGGCGTCAGTGAAGACCACCACCGCTCCGGAGGCGGCCCGCATTCCGGCCCGCACCGCGGCGCCCTTGCCCCGGTTGACCGGGAACTCTACGACCACGTCGGCGCCGGCGGCCCGGCCCGCCGCGGCCGTGCCGTCGTCGGAGCCGTCGTCGACCACCACGATCTCGGCGCCGCCCTCGTGGTGCGCAGGAGCCAGGGCGGTGCGCAACGCGGCCACAGTCGCGCCGATTCGGCCGGCCTCGCAGTAGGCGGGGACAACTACCGAGAGTCTCACGGCTTGTCGGACTCGCTCCGCGGCACCACGAGCCACCCTACGGCGGCCAGGCCGCCGAGCGTGATCAAGAGCGCGATCCACTCCACCCGGCTGTGCCCGTAGCTCAGGCGCACCTCGGTGCCGGTGGGCACCACCACCATGAAGTTGGGCGTCACCCGGTAGGGACCCTCCGCACCCGACGCCGACCAGTTGGGGAAGTACGACGTGCGCACCAGCACCGGCGACCCGGTGCGGTCGACCGAGAACGAGATCGAATGGTCGCTGCGGACCACATCGCTCACCGCGGCCGGTTCGACGCCGGTGCGGGGCGCCTCGTCGGGCAGCAACATAGCCAGCCGGCGCATCACCGACTGCCGGTCCGCGACCGGGCCGGTTCCGTCGGCGTCGTCGGCGTCCGATCCAGGTTGCATACTCGACAGCGTCATGCGGGGCCAGCCCTCGGGGCCGTCGGCGGCCAGCAACGGCGCGTCGGGACCCTCGGCCAGGAACGCGCCCACCGACGCCTCGAGCCAGGCGTCGCTGGAGTCGTCGAGGTCGTCCACCACCACCGGCAGCCTGTCCAAGCCGGCCACCGGCGCGCTGCCCGCCACCTCGAACACGACCCACGGGCCCGAGGCAGCCACCTGCTCCAGGCCTGCCACGTCTCGGGCCTGGTCCACGGCCTCGTCCGAGAACGCCATGTAGTAGCGCACGCCCACCGCACGCATGTGCTCGGTCCCCCGGGCGACGTCGAGGCCCCCGTAGGGCAGGTCGCGCTGGGCCCGCGACGGGGCGGCCGACAGCTCCGACTGCATCAGGAAATGGTAGGGCGTCGTGGCGGAGGCCTCGAAGTAGAGGCCCTCCATGGAGCCGATGCACCGGTCGGTCCAGTACGGCAGCAGCATCGGCGACATGGGCGTGCCGTAGGAGCCGAGCCGCCCGGAGCCGTACTCCCACAGCGACGGGCCGCAGCCCCGGCTCTCGCCGACCCCGCCCATGGTGTCGACCAGGCCCCAGTACTCGGTGCTCCCCCCTCCGTCGGCCGTCGGCTGCCGGCGCTCATACCCCTCGAAGTTGTACTGCACCCAGTAGGGCCCCAGGTTGGAATCACCCGAGCTGAGGGGCCCCCAGCGGTAGACGCCGTCTCCGCCGGTTCGACCTCCGGGCAGCGAGCGCAGCGGCATTCCCACCGTGACCAGCACCGCGACCACAGCCAGCGCCACGCAGCCGCCGGCCGCGACGGCGCCGGCCGACGCCCGGAGCCGCCGCACTTCAGCCCCCTCCTCGACGCGGGCCGCGTGCCGCCGGTCGAGCCATGAGCGGCCCCACCCGATGGCCTCGCCGAGGCCGAGCGCGGCCGTCAGGTACACCGTGAGGTAGTAGAATGGCAGGATGCGCACGTTCCACAGGCGCCCCTCGGGCATCACGACGAAGGCCACCGAGAAGATCACCCCGGTCAGTGCCAGCGCGGCGTGAAGCCGGGACCACCTGGAAGACAGCGGCCGGGACCGCCTGAAGAACAGCAGCACCACCCCAGCGGCAGCCATCACGACGAACAGTTGCAGCGGGGGGTCGTTGACCAGGAAGCTGTAGTCGGCGGAGCCGCGAGACCACAGCGACGACAGGTAGCGGCGCTCCTTGCCCCAGCCCATGTCGTTGAGCAGGCCCCGATTCCACCAGAAGGGCAGCACCCACCATGCGCTGAGCGAGGCGCCCAACGCGCCGGTCACCAGGGTCCATCTCAGTCGCTGCAGCCAAGCGGCTCGGCGCCACCGACCGGTCAGCACCAGCGCGACGGTGGCTGCCAGCGCGAGGAAGGCCGAGAACAGGTGCAGCAGCCCGGTGAGGGCCAGCAGAGAGCCGGCCAGAACCCGGTGGCGGTCCGAGTCGATGCCCCGGGCCGCCGCGCCGATGTAGAGCACCGCGACGGCCAGACCGAGCGAGTAGGCGAACTCGCCGGCCATGGTGGACATGAGGTTGCCGCCGTAGATGTTGAACGACCGGTCGAACAGGAACAGCAGCGTGGCCGCGGCGGCCAGGGCCTGGCCCTCGGGCCCGACCCCCGCCGATCGGGCCATGGCCGACACAGCCACCGGCAGCGCGACCACACCGGCGATCGCCACGAGCTTGAGGGACACGCCATAGGGCATGGGGACCACGAGCAGCGCCAGCATGGCCGCGATCACAGCCGCCGGAGCCCGCCAGCGGGGCCGAGCCCTCAGCCCGTGCCACGCCCACCCCGCGGCGACGGCGGGCAGGAGCAGCGCGGCCAGGGCCCGGTTGGCAACGACGTCGTCGACGAACAGCTTGGCTGCCCCGGCCACCCCGGCGATGCCCAGGGCGACAGCCCAGCGCTGGGCCGCGGGCCATTTCGTCCGCCCGGCAACGGCCAGGGCGACCGCGCATGCAGCCGAGACCACTGCCAGATAGGCGAACAAGCCGACGCTCAGGCCGAGGCCGGCATCGACGATCACCACCAGCAGCGACGGGATCACCATGTAGAACGCGAAGGCGGGGAAGCCCGCGTACCAGTCGTGGGTCCATCCCGTGAGCCTGAACTCCGGGATCAGCACATCGCGCAGGTATGCGGGTGCCCAGACGTGAGCCCCCAGGTCGCCGCCGGTGGGTGTGGTGTCGACGAACCACAGCCAGGGCCGGAGATTGAGGACAAGGAACGCGACGATCAGCGCGACAACGGCGCCGCTCAGAATGGGCCCGGTCCGCCTTAGAGGCCGAGCGGATAGGCCGCGATCACTCATGAACCAGCGGGGCGATGAGGGAGGCCGTGGCCCGAGCGGCCCGTGAGCGCAGCGCACAAGAGCGGGAAACACAACGCTGCGCCGCGAGGCGGTCGCACCTGTCCGCGCATGCTCTTAGGTGTGTCACGGCGCCCGGCGGCCTCATGACAGCAGCACCGCCATGGTCACAGCATTGAAGCCAGCATGGGACCACAGCGCCGTACCGAGACGGCCTGTGCGCAGCACGAGCAGACCGTGGACGACACCGACCAGCAGGACCGCCGGGAACTGCTGGAGCTGGAAGTGTGTGATCGCGAAGGCCATCGACGAGATGGCCACCGCCCACGTTGGACCGATCCGGTCGCGCAACGCGCCCTGCACCAGCCCCCTGAAGAACACTTCCTCGCTGACGGGCGCCATGACCACCGTCATCGCGACGAGCAAGGCCACATCCAACGGAGCGCCGGCCAGATTCGTCAGCTCGCGTGCGGGCTCCTCGACGTCCAGATCACCGAAGATCCGGAATATGGGCCAGTACAGCAGCGGCACTGCGACGAGCTGCATGGCCAGACCGATCCCGATCCCGACAGGTGCGTCTCTCAGCCGCATCGTCCACCCGAGCTGGCGTCTCCAGTCAAGGCCGTAGCGTCGGGCCATCAGCGGCGTCCCCAGCAGGCCCAACCACAGCGGCACCTGAAGAAACACCAGCCCGACCACGCCGACGCTCTCCATCAGGTTCTGCTCGGTGTCCAGGGCTTCCGCTCCGCCCAGCACGATCACGGCGGCGATCGTCACCACAACACTGGCGACGAATCCTGCGGCCCACCCGACTGCCGCCCATGTCAGCCGTGTCGAAGCCGGCATCAAGGACGGCATGGATTGCAACCGTACCGGACTAGTCTGGACTCGTGGCAGACACCAAGCCGCCCCCTCCGCCGCCTCCGGCCCCGCGGAACGGCAAGGGGCGCCCTCAGAAGCCGCTGCGGGCTTCGCCCGAGTCGCAGCGGCGCTCGCGTCTGGTCGTGTGGCTGATGATCGGCGCGGTCCTCGCCGTCTTCATGGCCACCACGATGCTGCCCGGCGAGTCTGGAAACGAGATCTCCTATCCCGACTTCCTGGCTCGGGTGGAGGCCGGGGAGATCGTCGAGGGCGAGTACAACAACAACGACGCCGCCATCAAGGCCACCGACGCCAACGGCGTCGAATACTCCTCGAACGGGCCGCTGCCCCTTCCCGACGCCGACATCGTCCTCATCAACGACAAGGTCAGAGACGCCGAAGGCAACCCGACCTTCCGCTACCCGACGCCCAAGACCAACTTCTTCCTGTCGATCCTGCCGCTGCTGCTGCCGATAGGCCTGCTCATCCTGTTCTTCTGGTGGATGCAGCGCCGGGCCCAGGGCCAGATGGGCAGCATCATGTCGATCGGGCGGAGCCGGGCCAAGACCTACAGCACCGAACGGCCCGGCACCACCTTCGACGACGTGGCCGGCTACGACGGGGTCAAGCAGGAGATCACCGAGATAGTCGACTTCTTGAAGACGCCCGAGCGCTTCGCGGAGATCGGCGCGAGGGTCCCGAAGGGTGTGCTGCTGGTGGGCCCGCCCGGCACGGGCAAGACGCTGATCGCCAAAGCGGTGGCGGGTGAGGCCGGGGTGCCGTTCCTGTCGGTGACGGGCTCGGACTTCATGGAGATGTTCGTGGGGGTCGGCGCCAGCCGGGTGCGGGACCTGTTCGAGTCGGCCCGCAAGATGGGCAAGGCCATCATCTTCATCGACGAGGTCGACTCCATCGGCCGCAAGCGGGGCGCGGGGCTCGGAGGCGGCCACGACGAACGCGAGCAGACCCTGAACCAGATGCTCTCGGAGATGGACGGATTCGAGAGTTCCGAGGGCATCGTGATGATGGCGGCCACCAACCGGCCCGACATCCTCGACCCCGCCCTGCTTCGCCCGGGCCGCTTCGACCGCCAGGTGGTGGTGCCGCTGCCCGAGCTCTCGGACCGGCTGGCCATCCTCGAGGTGCACGTGAAGGGCAAGCACACGGCCGAGGACCTGGACCTCAACGTGGTGGCCCGGGGCACGCCGGGCATGAGCGGCGCCGACCTGGCCAACCTCATCAACGAGGCGGCCCTGTACGCGGTGCGCGCCGGCGACGAGGCGATCGCGGGCCGCCATGTGGAACTGGCCCGAGATCGGGTTCTCATGGGCCAGACGCGGGAGTCGATGGCCCTCTCAGACGACGAGAAGGAGACCATCGCCTACCACGAGGCCGGCCACGCGGTTTGCGCGGCAGTGCTGCCCACCGCCGATCCGCTCCACAAGGTGACCATCATCCCCAGCGGGATGGCGCTCGGGGTGACCATGCAGTTGCCCGAGGAGGACCGCCACATCTACCGCAGCGACTACATCCTCGACCGGCTGGTGGTGATGTTCGGCGGCCGCATCGCCGAGGAGCTGGTGTTCGGGATCGTCAGCACCGGCGCCGCCGACGACTTGATGCGGGCCACTGCGCTGGCCCGGACGATGGTGCGGGAGTGGGGCATGTCCGACGAGCTCGGTCCAATGGCGTGGGGCTCGCAGAACCAGGTGTTCCTGGGCGAGGACCTGATGCAGACCCGCGACTACAGCGACGACACGGCCCGGGTGATCGACAAGGAGATCGAGCGCATCCTGCGCGAGCAGCAGGACCGGTGCCGGGCGACCCTCGCCAAGTACCGCTACGGGCTCGACTTGGTGGCCAGGGCGCTGCTGGAGCATGAGACCATCAGCGGCAACGAGGTGGAACGCCTGATCGCGGTGCCGGGCCAGGGCTCGCAAACCGGCGGCGCCCCTGGAGACAGGGCGGGCAGCGACAACGGGCAGGGCTCGCGGCCGGGCGATACCGCCGGCTCCCCCGCCGGTGTGCCCACACCGACGGCCTGAGAGGCAGCGCGGGCCGCTCGGCCTCTGAGATCAGCGAATATCGGTCGCGGGCACGGGGTCGGAGACCGCCGCACCGAGCGAGGCGGTGCGGGAGGTCAGCCCGACGAGTTCCACGCCGACGACGACCGGCGCCGACGACTCCACCTCCACCACGAAGCGATCTGAGCCCAGCCGTGCCAGCGGAACGCTGGCCCGGCGGCGGGGCCCGACCTCAAGCCGATGGGCCGTCTCACCGTCCACCCGGAGGCTGATCTCGGCGATCCCCACCGACGAGGGGTTGACGATCACCAGGACCGAAGCGTCGCCGCCGGGTTGGGTCCCGTCATCGGCGGCGGCCTCTGCGGCCACCAGCCAGCGGCGGGCCGCCGCGTCCGCCCCGATGGTCGCGGTCGCCCCGGCAACCGTCGGGGCCTCAACACCGTCAGGGCCAACCGCGAACGTGACGCTGGAGATCGACGCCGCCACTGGCGCGCCGTCCAGGGAGCGCACCACCATGCTGAAGGGCCCGATGCCTTCGAGGCGACCCTGCCCGGAGAGGTCGACGAGGGCAGTCCGTCCCGGCCGCACGGTTATCTCGATCGGGCGGACATCGGTGCCCGGCGCCTCCGCGAGGATCTCGAGGTCCACTTCGGCGACCCGGTCCGACGATGGGTTGGAGACCGCCACCACATCGCGCCGCGCCGCGCCCACCCCCGCCACCGGCAGGTGCCACCGGGGGGCCGCGTCGGGCACGGCCGCGGCAACCCGGACGCCGGTCCCGGCAATCGGCCCGTCGGAGATCTGGATCCATGACGCCGCCACACGGCCGGACACGACGTCGACGAAGGCTGCGACCGTTGCTGCGACAGTGATCTCCTCGGTCACATCGACAGCCACGACGCGCCGCGCTGGGATCACTAGACCCTCGATCGAGTCGCGGCCCACGTCGGCCACCAGTTCGATGTCGGCCACTGCTACGTCCGGGAACGGGTTCAGGAGCATCACGATGAAGCGCTCGCCCTCCACCGCCGAGCGGGTCGCGCCGTTGGGGACCACCCAGCGGTCGGCCGTCCTCGTGAGGCAGGGCGAGCGCCCCACTCCGCCCTGCCTCGTGGTGAGGATCTGCTCGACGACCACGTCGGGGCCGTCGACCTCGACCAACGCGCCGACCCACCGGGCGCCGGGAACCTCCTCGGACGGCCGCACCAGCACCCGGCCGCGGGGCTCGATCTCTATGTCCACGGTCCGGGCGTCATCGGGATCGGACCCGCCGGGCAGCACGGACACCGCGGCGGTGCGGCGCTGATCCGACCCGCTTGCCAGCTGGACGGTCAGCTCGGCCGCACCGTCGGGGCCGCTGCCCCCGGGACAGAACCAGGTGCTCACGATCCCGGCCGGGGCGGCCAGGGCCGAGACATGCCGGACCGGGCGTTCGAACACCGGCCGGTCCGGAAGGTCGACGATGACGCCCGCCGCTAGCAGGCCGGCTATGGCCGCCATCGACAGCACCCTCACCGAGCGCATCACCGGCGGTCCATCCGGCGGCGCAGCCATGCCAGCAAGAGGACGACGGGCGCGGCCGCGCCCACGAGCTGCGCGACGTGCCGCCACCAGGGAGACGAGTAGGACAGCTCGGCCGAGCCCCCGCCAGAGGGAAGGTAGGCCCTCGCCCACGACAGGGCCTCGCGCCTGGCGGCTGTCTCGCCGTTCACTGTCAGCTGCCAGCCTGGACGGGGCGTGTGGGCGACCAGAACCTCGGCCCCGTCAGGGATGTCGGCCGACCAGGGCGGCCCGGCGCCGGAGAATACCGGCGCGCCGGCGGTGATCGGATGGGCCTCGAGGTCGGTGATTGCGTCGACGCCCCGATCGAATCCCGGCGCGTGCACCCCTCGCATGGGCACCCAGGACGTGTTCACGAACATGTCCACCGCGCTGTTGGTGCCCTCCACCAACTCGAGGTCGAGCTGGTGGCGGATTGCGGATGTGAGTCCGGCCGGCACCGGCTGGGCCTGGTCCTCCCCTACGAACGGCGCCGGCGCCAGCCGGTGCAGCAGCACCACGTAACGTACGCCCAGACCGGCCAGCAGCCGCCCGCCCCGGGTGGTCCGGCCCGCGTCGATCTCATCGATCACCGTCTCGAAGAGCCCGGCCTGGCCCTCATCGATCGGGAGGGCGCGGCCAGCGATCGTGACCGAATCGCCGGTGGTGGCCGCCCAGGCCACGCCGGGCGCCAGGCTGTGGCCCTCTACGGCCAGGAACTCCGGCGCGCCGATCCACAGCACGCGGTAGGCGCCGGCCAGGGTCGGGGGCTCGAAGCGCAAGGCCGCGTGGTGGTCGCCCTCCACCAGGTCCCAGCTCCCGGTCTCGAGCACGCCGACCCTGCCGACAGCCAGCAGCAGCGACGCCGCCACCGTGATCGGGACCAGGGCCTGGCGCCAGCCGAAGTGGCTGAATCGCAGGTCGTGCTCGATGGAGAGCACCGCCATGCCACAAAGTGCGGCCACCGACACGGCGGCCGGAGCCAGCAGGAGTTGCAGGTCGGGGAGCCCGAAGGGCAGAGCCCCCCGTTGCGAGGCCAGAGCCAGCGCCCATGCCGCCAGAGCCACCATCCACAGGCGGACGGCCTGTTCCAGGCGCCATCCCCGACCCAGCAGCAACGGCACGGCCATCGGAACCGCGAACAGCCACACGAGCGAGCCCGGATCGTCGGGACCGACCGCGAACCGCAGCATCTCGCCGAAGGAGACCTCCCCGGCGGAGCCGTCGCGCCCGCCGGCGACTGCCCCCCAGGACGGACCGTAGGCCAGCACGTCGACGACGGCCGGAAGCGCCACGAAGGCGATCGTCGGGACCGCGAGCACGGCCACGGCCAGCAGGCGCGGGATGCTTCCGGGCCGCGCCGCGAGCAGGCTCCCCAGCACCAGTCCCGCGGCTAGCAGCACGACCAGCACCACCGCGGCCGGCACGACCAGCGAGGCAAGGCCCGCAACGGCGCCCAGCGACACCGCGACCGATGCCAGCCCGGGTTGGTTGGGACTCGACCGGAACGGGGCGGTCCGCGACGCCCGCAGCAGCTCCCGCAGCACCCACGGCGCGGCCGCGTAGCCGACCAGGCCGGGGATGGATCCGCCCGCTACCGATGCGGACGCCAGAGGCACGAGAAAGTAGGCGACGAGGGTGCCCGCCTGGGCCCGGCGGGAGCCGGTTGCGGCCAGCAGCCGGTAGGCCCCCAGCAATCCCACCAGCATCGGAGTGACCACCGACAGGGTGCGAACCAGGCCCATGCTGTCGGACAGCAGCCAGCCGGCGGCGCCGATGTAGACGAGGACGCCCAGGTTGGCGGACGGCGCTCCCGCGTTCCGCTCGCTCCATCCGCCCCACCATGTCCTGATCAGGTCAGAGCCTGTCTCGCCGAGCGCGACGAAGTCCCCGACCGCGGGCACGCCGTCGGCCACGAGGCGGCGCGACCCGAACAGCACGACCGCGACCACCAGCATCCACGCAATCCAGGTCAGACGGATCGTGCCGGTTCGCAGGCCTCCGAGAACGCCGCGGCCCGCCGCGCCCAGCAGGCCCGGTGCCTCGCCGCCGAACTGCCGCCTCAAGAAGGACACCAGCCGCACGCTGCCGAGGTACTGCAGGGCGGTGACGTCGGCCTGGCGAACTCTGCGGACCTCGGCATTGGCCCGGCGGCGCTCGAGCACTATGTCGAGACGGGAGATGTTCCACACCCATGCCGACACCACGTCGCGGGCCCGGCCGAAGTGGGCGGTGAACACCCCCAGAAAGACCTCCGAGACGGCCATCAGCACCGCCAGCGGCACGAACACGACGAGCGAGATGCGGCCGTGGTTGACCAGCATGGACCGCAACGCATGACGGGTCTGGGTGAGCCTCACGTCGTCGACGCCGGTGCGGGACGCGAGCCCACCCCGGTGACGGGCCACCGCGCCGCCGACGAACATCACTCGCGCCCCGGCCATCTGGGCCCGCCAGCAGAGGTCGACGTCCTCGCCTCGGAAGGTCATGCCTGCGTCGAAGCCCCCCAGCAGCGTGAACAGGTCGCTGCGGATGAGCAGCACCGCCGACGGCAGGGCGAAGGCGTCGCGCACGCCGTCGTGCTGCTCCTGGTCGAGCTCGTGGGCATCGGCGCGGTCGGCGGAGACGCCGAAGCGGTCGACGTCGTAGCCCGCATGCCGGATGATCTCGGGGCGGTCCCATTCGACGATCTTGGGGCCTACAACTCCTGCGTTGCTCCGCAGTGCCTCGGCCACGAGGGTGCTTACCGCGTCGCTGGCCAGGGCCACATCGTCGTGGCACACGAGCAGGAAGTCGGCACCAAGATTGGCCGAGAGCACGGCGTTGGCCGCCTCCGAGAATCCGGAAGCACCGGCTGCGTCTATCACGGTGGCGTCCGCCAGGACTTCCGCGACCCTTGGACCGATCCCCGATCCGGCCGCGTCCACGACGGTCACGCTCAGTGGCCCGTAGTCCTGGAGGGCCAGCGACTCGAGGGTCTCGCGGAACCACTCGCCCGGCCGGTGGGCGACCACCACGGCCTGCACCGTCGGTTCCGGTTGGGCGGTGCCGTACGCGCCGGTAGCAGGCGCCGCGGTGTCGACGGGAGATGCGATCAACCGAGGCTAATGGGCGCCCTAGAGCGCGCGCGGTCAGGCTGCCGCCCACGCCTCCAGCAGCTCGGCTGATGTGACCACCGTGGCGACCATCGCCAAGGTGTTCTCGATCACGGACTCCGCGTAGGCGGCGGGAACTCCGGCCACGGCGTCGCGCACCAGCACCACCTGGTAGCCCAGATCGGCGGCCGTGAGGCACAGGCCCAAGATGCCGACGTTCACCGACACGCCCGTCGCCACGACGGTCCTGATGCCGAGGTTCCGCAGGGTCTGGTCGAGCGGAGTGGACGTGAACGGCGTGAGCCCGTGCCAGCGGGCCACGACCAGATCGCGGGGGTCCTCCCCGAGCTCGGGCACGAGCCGGGCGCCGTCGGTGCCAGCCTGTGTGGGAGCGATCCCGTGCTCGCGGCGCAGCCGGTCGGCGAGGCCCAGGATCCGGCAGTTGACCGCGCCGCCCGCGCCGTCGGGCCGGGTCTGGTTCGTGCAGTGGACCACGCGGGCGCCTGCGGCCCGGGCCGCCCCACACACCGACGCGGCGACCTGGATCGTGCCGGACGCCGCGACCTGCTCGGCGAGGGCTGGCATCATCGCGCCGGGACCGACCACGCCCCGCTGCATCTCCATGGTGAGCACGGCCGTGGAGCCGGGCTCCACAAGAGATGCCAGCCGCCGCGGGTCGCGGCCGGATGCTGCCGCCGTGTCAGACACTCCAGCTCCTAGGGCCGTCGGGCTCGCGACCAGTGTGGCACGCGGGCGCGCGCCGCGGCCCATCCACTCGGCCTCTAGGGTTCCCGCTCTTGTTCGCTGCGCTCACCGGCCGCTCGGCCTCTAGGGTTCGCGGGTGATGCTGTGTCCAGGCTCGGCGGGGTAGGCGCGCGTGCGGGTTCTCGTCACCGGAGCCACCGGGTTCGTCGGTTGCCATCTCGTGGCGCATCTCGCAGCCGCGGGCGACGAGGTCATCGTCAGCGAGGCTGAGATAACCGATCCCGAGGCGCTGGAGGCCGACTTCGGTCAAGGCCGACCGGACGCGGTGTATCACCTGGCCGCTCAGGCCGATGTGCAGGCGAGCTTCACCGCCGCCGCGGCCACGCTTCGGGTGAACGTGGAGGGGACCTTCAACGTGCTGGACGCAGCCCGCAGAGCCGGTGCGGGCCGGGCGGTGGTTGTGAGCAGTGCCGACGTCTACGGCAGGCTCGAGCCGGCCAGCCTCCCCGTCGACGAGACCGCCCCCATGCGCCCGGTCACTCCCTACGGAGCGAGCAAGGCGGCCGCCGAGATGGTGTGCGTGCAGGCCGGCGCGGGCCGCGGACTCGATGTGGTCCGGGCCCGGGCTTTCAACCACCTCGGGCCGGGCCAGAGCGACCGCTTCGTGGCTGCCGCGCTGGCGGCGCGAATCGCGGCCAACGAGCGCACCGGCGCGGAGGTGGTGCGGGTCGGGAACCTCCAGACGCGCCGCGACTTCACCGACGTGCGCGACGTGGTCCGGGCCTACCGGCTGCTCGCCGAGCACGGAGTCGAGGGCGAGGCCTACAACGTGTGCAGCGGCACTGCGCTGGGCGTGCGGGAGCTGGCCGAAGCCCTGATCGCCCGGGCCAGGCACCCGATGCGGCTGGCCGGCGACGACGAGCTGCTGCGTCCCGTCGACGTGACAGCGGTCCGGGGTGATGCCTCCAAGCTGCGGGCCGCCACCGGATGGCGACCCGAGGTGCCGCTGGATCGGACTCTCGACGACCTCTTGGACTACTGGCGGTGCAAGACGGCGGAGTCGCAACTCCCAGACCGCGAGAGACCCGAGGCGGAGTCGCAACTCCCAGACCGCGAGAGACCCGAGGCGGAGTCGCAACTCCCAGACCGCGAGAGACCCGAGGCGGAGTCGCAACTGCCGCCGCGGGGCGATAGCCAGTAGGGCCATGGCCAGGCGCGCCCTGATCACCGGCATCACTGGCCAGGACGGCTCCTACCTGGCCGAGCTTCTCCTGCACAAGGGCTACGACGTCGTGGGCATGGTGCGGCGCTCCAGCATCGTCAACTACGAGCGCATCGCCCACATCCAGGACCGGGTCCGGATCGTGACCGGCGATCTGCTCGACCAGGTCTCGATGATCGAGATCCTGCGGACCTACCTGCCCGACGAGGTGTACAACCTCGCGGCCCAGTCCTTCGTGCAGACCTCCTTCAGCCAGCCCGTGCTCACCGGCGAGACCACGGCACTGGGGGTCACCCGGATCCTCGACGCCATCCGGCTCGTCGACTGCGACATCCGCTTCTACCAGGCCAGCTCGTCGGAGATGTTCGGGAAGGTGCGGGAGGTCCCCCAGAACGAGAAGACCCCGTTCTATCCCCGCAGCCCCTACGGGGTGGCCAAGGTCTACGGCCACTGGATCACGGTCAACTACCGGGAGTCCTACGGGCTGCACGCCACCTCGGGGATCCTGTTCAACCACGAGAGCCCGCGCCGGGGCATGGAGTTCGTGACCCGCAAGATCACCCACGCCGCGGCCAGCATCAAGCTCGGCCTGGCCAGCGAGTTGCGGCTCGGCAACCTGGAGTCCCAGAGGGACTGGGGCTATGCGGCGGACTACGTCGAGGCCATGTGGCAGATGCTGCAGCAGGACGAGCCCGACGACTACGTGATCTGCACCGGCAGGACCCACTCAGTGCGCGCGCTCTGCGAGCTGGCCTTCGACTATGTGGGCCTGGACTACCGCGACCATGTCGTGATGGACGAGAGGTTCATGCGCCCCGCAGAGGTCGACCTGCTCGTGGGCGACGCCTCCAAGGCAACCGCAGCCTTCGGATGGCGCCCCGAGACGTCGTTCGGGGAACTCGTCCGGCTGATGGTCGACGCGGATCTGGCGCTGCTGCAGGGCGGCCCGGGCGCCGCCGGCGGGGCCGCGAGCGAGACGCGCCGGTGATAGCGGTCCTGGCCGGCGGGGTGGGCGCGGCTCGCTACCTGGCCGGACAGCTGCAGGTGACGCCACCCGCCGACGTCACCGCGGTGGTGAACGTGGCCGACGACATCGAGCTGCACGGCCTGCACATCAGCCCAGACATCGACACCGTGATCTACACGCTCTCGGGGGCAATCGACCCCGAGAGGGGCTGGGGCCTGGCCGACGAGACCTGGAACGCTCTCAGCGGGCTGAGGGCGCTGGGGATCGACGCATGGTTCAACCTGGGAGACCGCGACATAGGGACCCACCTGTTCCGCACCACCCTGCTGAGCGAGGGGCTGAGCCTCAGCGACGTGACGGCCCGCCTCGCCGCGGCGCGCGGCCTGGGCTGCCGGGTGCTGCCGGTGAGCGACCAGCCAATCGAGACCCGGGTGACCCTGGCCTCCGGCGACGAGGTCGGCTTCCAGGAGTACTTCGTGCGCCTCCGCCACGACGTCGCCATATCCAAGGTGCGCTTCGCCGGCGTGGAGACGGCCCGCCCGGCCCCGGGGGTACACGAGGCCATCGCCGACGCCGATGTCGTGGTGATCGCGCCGTCCAACCCGGTCGTGTCGATAGGCCCGGTGCTGGCCGTCGGTGGCGTGGCCGAGGCCCTCGCCGCTCGGCGGGAGCGAACCGTGGCCGTGTCGCCCATAGTGGCCGGCGCAGCCCTGAAGGGCCCCGCCGCCCGGATGCTCCGGGAGCTGGGCGAGGAGTCGAGCGTGGTGGGTGTGGCCCGGCGCTACCGCGACGTGGCCGGTGCTCTGGTTATCGACGAGGCCGACGCCGAGCTGGCCTCCGCGGTGGCCGACGCCGGGATCCGCGCCGTGGTCGCCCCGACGATCATGTCGTCGCCGGAGGCCGCCGCCGAGCTGGCCCGGCGCACGATGGCCGCGGTGTCATCGTGAGCCTGAGAACTCGCCTGACGGCCGCGGTGCCATCGTGAGCCTGGAGATCCTCGGCATCGAGGGCATCGGCGACGTGCGCCCCGGAGACGACCTGGCCGCGCTGATCGTCACCGCGGTCGGACCGGAGGGGCTGCGCAACCGCGACTGCGTGGTGGTCACCCAGAAGGTGGTCTCCAAGGCCGAGAACCGCCTCGCGGCGGTGGATCCCGGCGATCCGCTGAGCCACAAACCCCTGGTGGAGGCAGAGTCGGTGCGGGTGTTGCGCCGCCGGGGCGATCTGGTGATCTCGGAGACCGCCCACGGTTTCGTGTGCGCCAACGCCGGAGTCGACCTCAGCAACGTCGAGGAGGGCTTCGCCGCCCTGCTGCCGGTGGATTCGGACCGCTCGGCCCGCCGCATCCGCGACCGGATCCGGGCCCTTACCGGCGTCGAGGTCGCGGTGGTGATCTCAGACACCTTCGGCCGACCCTGGCGGCGCGGGGTGACCGACACCGCCATCGGGTGCGCGGGCATCGCCGCGATAGTGGACCTGAGGGGCAGCACCGACGCGCTGGGCCGCGAGCTCAAGGTGACCGAGGTGGCGGTGGCCGACGAGATCGCAGCGGCCGCCGACCTGGTCATGGGCAAGTCCAAGGGGGTGCCCGTCGCGGTGGTGCGAGGCCTAGAGGAGTCCTGGTTCCGCACCGGCTCAGTCGCGGACGAGATAGTGCGCTCCCCCGCCGACGACCTGTTCCGCTAGCCATCGGTGTGGCGGCGGGCGAAGTTCCAGTGGTCCCTGAGCATCTCGGCCAGGTCTCGACGGGCCTGCCAGCCGAGTTCGTCGCGGGCTCGGGTGCAGTCGGCCCAGGACGCTTCGATGTCGCCGGGACGCCGCTCGGCCACCTCGTGCGGGATGGGTGAGCCGACCGCCTCGGAAGCCGCGGCCAGCAGCTGGAGCACGGTGGTGCCCGAGCCGGTGCCCAGGTTGTAGACCCGGCTGCGGCCCGGGGCTATGCCGGTGTCCAAGGCAGCCACATGACCCTCCGCCAGGTCCATGACGTGCACATAGTCCCGCACCGCGGTGCCGTCGGTCGTGGAGTAGTCGGCTCCGAAGACATCCAGTCGATCTAGCCGGCCGGCGGCTACCTGCATGATCCGGGGCACGAGGTTCGCCGGCTCCCCGGCCGGATCCTCCCCTATCAGGCCCGACGGGTGCGCGCCGATGGGGTTGAAGTAGCGCAGCATGACCGCGGTCAGCTCCGATGCGGTTGCGGCATCGGCCAGGATGCGCTCGCTCATCAGCTTGGTCGCGCCGTAGGGGCTCTCCGGGACCGTCGGCGAGTCCTCAGTGAACGGCAGCGACGCCGCCGACCCGTAGACGGCGGCCGAGGAACTGAACACCAGCCTTCCGACGCCCCGCTCGATCACCGCGGCGGCCAGCGCGATCGTGGATCCGAGGTTGCTGCGGTAGTAGCCGAGAGGGTCGGCCACGGACTCGGCCACGCTCTTGCGGGCCGCGAAGTGGACCACCGAGTCGATTCGGCGCCCGCCGAAGGCCTCGTCCAGCGTGTCGGCGTCGGCGGCGTCGCCCTCCACAATCGGCAGATCTGGGCGGGTGAGGCTGCGGATGGAGTCGATCACCCGGCGCGACGAGTTGGAGAAATCATCCAGGACCACCACGTCGCGGCCGGCGTCGTGCAATGCCAGCACGGTGTGGCTGCCGATGTATCCGGTGCCCCCGGTGACCAGCGTCGCCATCAGGCCGACTCGGGCACTCTGGCGCCCGACAAGGCCGCCCCCTCCGGGACGGCGAAGCCCTCACCGATCAGGGTCCAGTCCGTCACCCGGGCGCCCCGCCCGACCGTCGCGCCTGACCCCACCACGGAGTCGACCACTGTCGCGCCCGCCTCAATCACCGCGCCCGAGTGGACCGCGGAGCCCCGCACCATCGAGGCTGCCCCCACCACGGCTCCGGTCATCACCACGCTGCGCTCGACGGTGGCTTCAGGATCGATCGAGGCCTCCGGCGACACTGCGGCCGGTGCCGGGCCGCGCCGGCCGTCGAGCACGTCGAGCTGAGCCTGCAGGTAGGTCTGGGGGGTGCCGACGTCGATCCAGTACGTGTTGTGCCGCAGACCCCACAGGGTTCCGGCCTCGACCATGGCCGGGAAGACCTCGCGCTCCACCGACACCCGGCGCCCGCCGTCGATCCGCCCGATCACCGAAGGCTCCATCAGATAGGTCCCCGCGTTTATCCAGTTGCTCGGCGCCGGAGGCTGCGGCTTCTCCATGAAGGCGCTCACCCGCCCATCGGGGTCGGTCACCACCACTCCATAGCGGGACGGGTCCTCGACCTCGATCAGATGGATTGTGGCCTCGGCGCCGGCCGAGCGATGGAGGCGCAGCATCTCGCCCACGTCGAGGTCGGTGATCACATCGCCGTTGGCCACCAGGATCGTGGCCTCCGAGGCGCCCATGCCCGAGGTCTCGTACGCGAAGCGGATGGCCCCGGCGGTGTCGAGCGGCTCCGGCTCCACAACGCTGCACAGCTCCACCCCCGCGCAGCGACCGTCGGGGTAGGCGGCCCGGAAAACGTCGTCGTGGTAGCCCAGGGCCAGCACCACCCGGTCGACTCCGTGGCGGGCCAGACCGGACACGGCGTGCTCGATCATGGGCCGGTGCAGAACCGGGAGCATCTGCTTGGGGGTGGTCAGCGTCAGGGGCCGCAGCCGGGTGCCGTAGCCCCCGACGAGCAGGATCGCCTGCACCCCGGCGTCCCGCCTTCAGAGGCAGCGCGGGTAGATGCAGCGACCTCGCTCAGCAGCGCGGTGCTTCCCGCTCTTGTTCGCTGCGCTCACGGGCCGCTCGGGCCACGGCCTCGCTCGAAGTCTCGCGTGATGGCTCATCGGTTGCTCCCTGCCCGCTCGGCCTCTTATTCCTCGGGCGGGGCGTCGGTCGGGTCGACGTCGGTTTCCGGCCCGGTGGAGATCAAGTTCCCCGCCGATGCCCCGAACGCCGTCTGGAGGCGGCCCTCGGGCGGCGGTGGCACCTCGGCACCGAGAGGTACTCGAGCGAACGTGAACGCCTCAAGGTCGCCGAGCAGGCGGACGTCGGTGAAGTCGTCGGTGTATTCCTCGGCCGCCTCGTAGATGTCGGCGAGCCCGCTGACGGGCTCATCGGCGTCGGCGGCGTCGGGATCGATCCGGGTGAAGCGCACGGTCCGGATCACGGTCGGCTCGCCGTTGCAGTCCGATCCCGCTTCGAGCACGCCGATGCCGGGGCCGCTGATCTCGTCGTCGCTGATCCTCACCCCCATGGACTCGAAGAACACGTCGAGCCGGGCGTCGTCTCCCGCGGCGGAGCTGTTCCACGGGTGGATGTGGATCACCCCGTCCTGATGCGAGTGGATCCCGTCGGGATCGGCGGCGCTGGTGAAGGCAGGCAGGAACCGGTCGCAGTCGTAGACTGCGTATGCCGAATGCCAGTGGTCGTTGCCCACTCGGGGCGCCGCGGCCGGGGGCCGCGACGACCGGGCGAAGACCACCAGCACCACGCCGAGAACCACCACGGCCGCCAGCACGAGCGGGAAGCCCAGCTGCCGCCGCTCGCTGGCGCCCTTCGACGCGGCCGCCGCCCGGGCGGCTCGCTGGACCTTCTTGGAAGAACTCGGCTGGGCCACGGGCCGTCACGCTATCGGCTCACACCGGAGCCCAGTCGCCCCCGCGGCGACTAGGACGGCATCAGCGACAGCCCAACTCGGAGAACAGCGCCTCGTAGGCTCCCGCGACCGCCCCGGGAGTCATGCACCCCTCCACATAGGCCCGACCCCGCCGCCCCATGGCCTCGCGCCGGCGGGGGTCGTCGAGCAGCGCTCCCACCGCGGCGCCGAATGCGTCGCGGTCCCCGGGAGGCACCGCAACACCGCAGCCCGCCTCATCGATCAGGCGGGGCACCTCCGTGCCCGGATCCACCGACGCCACCACCGGGCGGCCGGCGGCCAGGATCGAGTAGATCTTGGAGGGAACGCTCGAGCGGGCCAGACCCTCGCGCAGGACGACCACATGGATGTCAGCCGATGCCAGCACCTCGTCGAGGCGCTCGGCCGGCTGGTATCCGACGAACACCAGATTGTCCAGGCCGGCCGCCGACGCCTCCAGTGCCCGGCGGGCCGAGCCGTCGCCGTTCACCACGAACACCACATCGTCGCGATGGCGGTATGAGCGGGCCGCGTCCACTACCAGGTCGAGAGGCTGCGAGAAGCCAACATTGCCGGCGTACATGACCACAGTCCGGTCTCCCAGCCCGTGCTCGGCGCGGTAGGAGGTGCCGCGGCTGCGGGGGCGGATCCGGGCCGCGTCGGCGAAGTTGGGAATCACCCGCACCGCTCCGGAACGGTTGGCGTCGAGTTTGGCCGCGACGTTGGCCCGCATGTCCTCCGACAGCACGGTGACGGCGTCGGCACGGTCGTAGGTGAACCGCTCCAAGCGGCGGGCCGCAGCTATCAGGCGCCTGCCGCGGATGGCCCCGGTGTCGACGGCCGCGTCGGGGAAGATGTCCTGCAGGTTGAACACGAAGGGCGCCCGCCAGCGGCGCGCCGCCGTCCAGCCGGCCAGGCCGAGAGTTATCGGCGGAGACACGGCCAGCACCGCGTCGGGCCGCGGTCGCGAGGCGGCCGCGGCCGCGGCGGCCAGCACGGTGAAGCCGGCGAAGCCGGCGGCGCGGGCTGCCACGCTGCCCTTCGCCGTCGGGAACGGATGGACCCGGGTGACGCCGACGCCACCCGAGGCGCGGCCGCGGCGCACCAGCCGCCCCCGCCAGCCGGGCTCCACCCGGTGCTGGCGGTACCAGGGCACGGAGGTCACGACTCGGATCTCGTGGCCCTTGCGGGCCAGCTCAGAGACTATGGCGGTCACGACCTCGCCGGTGGGAGCGACGTCGGGCTCGTAGTGGGGGCAGAGGACCAGCAGCCTCATCAGGGCGGTTGCTCCTCGCCGCGGCCGGCCGCGGCCTGCCACGCCTCCAGCAGGCGCCCGGCCGCCAACTCGGGAGCAAAATCGGCGGCCCGGACCCGGCCCCGGTCCACCTGCCGGCAGATCCTGGGCGATCCCGACCGCGCCTCGACCAGCGCGTCGACCCATCCGTCCACGTCATCGGGATCGACGAGCGTGCCACCGTCGCCCAACACCTCCGGCAGCGCGGCCGCGTCGGCCGCGATGACCGGGGTGCCCGACCGCATCGCCTCCAGCACCGGAAGGCCGAAGCCCTCGTAGCGCGACGGGAAGGCGACGGCGACGGCTGCCGACATCAGCGATGCCAAGCGGGCATCGTCCACCCATCCGAGCTGCACGACGCCGGGGGTGCGAGCCGCCTGCTCGGCCACCGCGGCGTCGGCGCGGCCCGCGGCCCCGGTGAGCACCAGCAGGGTGTCGCCGTGACGAGCCCGCACCGCAGCGTAGGCCGCGATCAGCGCTGCATGGTTCTTGTGGGGGTACGTGGCCGCCGGGTACAGCACGAACGGCTGCCCGTCCAACGGCGCCGGCCCGGCCGGGGGAGTCCCGGCGCGGTAGGTGGGCGGAACTACGCGTATGCGATCGGGCGGCACCGCCAGCCGATCGGCCAGCCGGTCGGCCACCCACTGCGACGGCACGGTCACTAGAGCGGCGGCTCGCACGCTGCGGGGCAGGGCCCAGCCCAGATAGCAGCGCTTGGTCGCAGAGAAATTGGAGGGAAGGTCCAGCGGCTGGATGTCGTGGACCGTAAGGACTGGGAGCCCCGCCCGGCGGGCAGGCAGCCGGCCGCCGAAGTGATGCACCAAGTCGAAGCCGGCCGAGCGGCGGGCCAGCCACGTCGACTCGACCGCGGCCCGTCGCACGCGGCTGTTGCCCCTCCAGCGGGCTTCGTGCAATGCCAGCCGGGCCAGCTCGGGGTGGGCGGAGCGCACACCGGCCATGGACGCCAGCTCCAGCTCCACCGCACCGTCGCGCAGACCGGGTATCGATGCGACCGCGGCCAGCAGCCGGGCCGCGTACACCTCGCTCCCGCCGACCTGTCCGGGTACCACCGAGCAGAGGTTGGCCAGCACCCGCAGCCGGCTCACTGCGCTCTCCTCAACTGCAGGCCCCCTCGTAGGCGGCGCGGACATGAAGAGCGGTCGCCTCCCAGCTGAACTGGGACGCTCGGCGGCGGGCCGCGACCGATCGGCGGTCGTGCTCGGCGTCATCGTCCACCACCGCGTCGATGGCGGCGGCCAACGCCTCGATGTCGGTCGGGTCCACCACCGAGGCCGGATCACCGCACACCTCCTCGGTGGCGGTCCCAGAACTGGTCACCACCGGCGTGCCCTGAGCCATTGCCTCCAGCACGGGCAGGCCGAAGCCCTCCATCAGGCTCGGGTACACGAAGACCCGGGCCGCCGCGTACAGCGCGGGCAGCTCCCGCTGGGGCACGAAGCCCAGGCGCATCACGTCACACGCCGCCCCGGCGACCAGCTCCTGCGCGTCGAGTCCCCAGCCGTCAGGGCCGGCCAGCACCAGCGGCACGCCGGTGGCGGTTTGCGCCGCGGCCCCCAGCAGGCCGGCGAGGTTCTTGCGGGGCTCGGCGGTGCCGACCCACAGCGCGAAGACCTCTGGCAGACAATGGCGGACCCGGACCGCGTCGATCTCCGCGGCACCGGGCGCGGCCGGGGCCACAGCGAGGGGCGCCACCCGGATCCGCTCCGGCTCGACGCCGTTGCCGGCGAGTTCAGCCGCGGTTGCCTGCGACGGCGCGATCACCACCTCGGCGCGAGCCCGGACCAGCTCGAACCCGCGGGTCGCGAAGCGCACGCCCCGGGGGGTGAACCACTCCGGACGGCGCAGGAAGGCGAGGTCGTTGATGGTGGCGACCAGCCGGGCCCGCCCCGCCGGAGGCACCGCTCCCCCGGTGGCATGAACCACGTCCACCCGCCCCACCAGCCGTTCGACCGAGGGCGCCCGCAGGCGGTGCCAGGAGTCATAGAGCGCCCGCCGGGGCAGCCGGGAGTGCCGGACCGGAATCGACGGACCGAGCCCGTCGGAGGGCGGCTCGCGGTGGCGGGCCGCGATGCCCACCAGGTCCACGTCGCCGCGGGCAGCCAGAGCGTCCAGGGTGCGGGCCGCGGCCACCGCGGTGCCGCCCGGCACCCGGTGCCAGCACTGTTCCACGACCGCGGCCACGCGAAGCACGCCGCCGAGTCTTCCACGGTGGCACCGGACCCGCGGCCACCCGCGATGTCAGCTGTGGCCTCGCAGACCGAGCCCGCTGTAGGTGAAGCCGAGGCGCTCCAGCGCGGCCGGATCCAGCATGTTGCGGGCGTCCACCACATGGTGCTGAGCCATGACCTGTGCGACCCGGTCGAAGTCGAGTTGCCGGAACTCGTCCCACTCGGTGGCCACCACCAGCGCGGCGGCACCCTGGCAGGCCGCGTAGGCGTCGCTCATCGCCACGATGCCGATCTCCTCGGCGGCCGCGCTGGCGGACACTGCGGGATCGTATGCCTGCACCACCGCCCCGGCGGCAGTCAGGCGACGGGCGATCTCAAGGGCCGGCGAGTCGCGCGTGTCGTCGGTGCCGGCCTTGAAGGCCAGCCCGAGCAGGGCGATCCGGGCACCATCGAGGGTCACCCGGCACGCGACCTTGTCGACGATCCGGGCGAACTGCGCGTCGTTGGCCGCCACCACGCTGCGCAGCAGAGTGAAGTCGTAACCGGCTGCGCCGGCCGCGTCGATCAGAGCCCTCGTGTCCTTGGGCAGGCACGATCCGCCCCAGCCCGGTCCGGGCCTGAGGTAGTCGCGGCCGATGCGCGGGTCATAGCCCATGCCCGCCAGCACATCGTTCACGTCGGCTCCGACCGCCTCGCACAACGCCGCGACCGCGTTGGTGAACGACAGCTTGGTGGCCAAGAACGCGTTGGCCGCGTACTTCATGGTCTCCGCGGAGGCGGGGTCGGTGATGAGCACCGGCGCGCCGAGGCCCGCGTACAGGCCGGCCACCCGCTCAGCAACCGAGGCGTCGGCCGCGCCCACCACCACCCTGTCGGGATTGAGGAAATCGTGCACGGCCGACCCCTGGCGCAGAAACTCGGGATTGGAGGCCACCGCCACGTCTGTGCGCCCCAGAGCGTGCTGCAGCATCCCGGTGGTGCCCGCCGGTGCGGTGGACTTGTTCACCACCACCGCTCCCGGCGCCAGGCTCGGACCTATCTCCGAGGCCGCGGACTCCAGGTAGCTGAGGTCGGTGCCGCCTTGGGCCCCCGCCGGCGTAGGCACGCACAGGTAGACGAAGTCGGCGCGGGCCGCGGCCGCCGCGGAGCCCCGAACGAACGAGAGCCGATCGGCGTCCAGCCCGGCTCTGACCAGCTCGGCCAGTCCGGGCTCGTGGATCGGGATCTCGCCCTTCTGCAGCCCAGAGACTCTCGCTGCGTCGATGTCGGTGCAGATCACCCGGTGACCGAGCCGGGACAGGCACGCCGCGGTGGTAAGACCCACGTACCCGGCCCCGACGACGGCCACCACCGCGGGCAGGGCGGGCCGGTCGGCGGCGTCTGACGGCATCAGCGGGTCGTCTCCGTCAACTGCACGACTCGCCCTCCGGCGGGCGGCCCTGGATCACCGGCGGACCAGAGTCAGGGTCCGACGTCTGCGCGGCCAGCGCGGCGACGGCATTGCTCGCACCGGCCGGCGCCGGCGACAGGGATGCGCCGCCACCCGCCGCGGCCGGCGCGAGCGCGTCGCCGGCACCGGTCGCCACCGGCGCGAACCCGGAGCCCGGGTCGGGCAACAGCGGCGGCAGGCCACGGGCCCGCACCTGGGCGCGCACCTCGGCCATGGGCGCCTGGAACACGAAGAGAACCCCGCCATAGTCGGAGCCCAGCACCGCCACCACGCCGTCGACTCGCTCGTCCTCGACGACGTAGGGCACGGGATCCAGGTACCGGGCCACGGTCATGGCCTCAGTCCGGTCTTCGGGGCCGTGCAGCACAACGGTCTCGGGGATGTCGGGAGACGCCACCGAGTCCAGGACGTCGAAACCCTCGCCGGCGAGCCTGGTGACGGCGTCGTCGCGGTAGATGTCATGGAACCCGGCGATGGTCAACGACACCTCCGAGGGCCTCACCGAGTCGGCCACGCCCCGGAAGACCTCCAGCAGCGGCTCGTTCGCCCCCCGGTACGCAGCCTCGCCCTTGTAGGCGCCGTCGGGCCACCACACGGTGTAGACCTCGAGCCGTTGACGTTGCAGGTTCTCGGGATTGAAGTCCGCGAACGCCTCCCCCAATGCGACGAGCTCCGCGAGGGTGAGGTCCTGGTCGAGCGTCAGGCTCGGGGCGACGGCGTCGAGCAGCTCCACCATGGTGGACGGATTGCGGGCCCCCCGGTTGATGGCCCGATCGAGGGCGAGCACGAGGAAGTCCTGCTGGCGCTCGATGCGGCTGAAGTCGTCCCCGCCGGTGATCCTCCAGCGGCCGTCGATCTGCTCGGTGTATCGGCGGCTGCGGACGTAGTGCAGGGCCCGCTCGCCGTTGAGGACATGGCAGCCGGGCTCGGAGATGCTGAATCCCAGCCTGGCGTCGCGCACCGGGTTCTCGAACCACACAGGAACCCCTCCGAGAGCGTCGACGACCTCCCGGAATCCGGCGAGATTGACCTCTACGTAGTGGTTGATCTCGACGTCGAACATCGATGTCACCGTGGCGACGAGCAACTCAGCGCCGCCGATGTACAGCGCAGAGGTGATCCGGTTGTCCTGCGCGCCGGGGATCTCGGCCCACAGGTCCCGCGGGATCGACAGCACCCATGCCGACCCCGATACCGGATCGAGGCGCACCAGCATGATCGTGTCTGCCAGGCTCCTGCCGCTGGGGTCGACCACACGGCCGCTCATCACGGGGTCGTCGGGATCGAGTCCGAGAGCGCTGTCAGTTCCGACGATCAGGAAATTGACAGGCTCGCCCGGCTCAGTGTCGGTGCGCAGCAGTTGGTGGCCGTACTGGCCCGTGTCGACGATCACGACCCGGTCGACCTCTCTCCAGACCTCTTCGACGTGCTCGGCCAAGTCCGCGAGCGCCACCGCCGAGACGATCACCGCCAAGCACGCGACCGCCACGAGGCGCTGCGGCCAGGTGCGCCGCAGCACCACCTCGCGTCCGTCGGTCACGGCGGGCAAGCGTACCGGCCGTGCCTTGAGCCGAACGGGCCTCTAGCGGAGGCAGCGCAGATGGGTGACCGCCCCGCGACACGAGTCTTGTCTCCCGCTCTTGTTCGCTGCGCTCACGGGCCGCTCGGGCCACGGCCTCGCTCAGCGCCTTGCGAAGCCCTCATCGGGTGCGGCCCATCCGCTCGGCCTCTAGCGGAGGTGGAACACATCTCCGGCGTCGATCCGCACCTCGTGGCGGCCGGCGGCCACCACTAGGCGCCCCCCGTCGTCGATGTCCCGGGCGATGCCCTCCACCGAACTGCCGTCGGCGAGCTCGACTCTGACCGGGCGCCCGATGGTCGCCGACGCGGCTCTGAGCTCCCCGCGGGCTCGGGCCGGGTCGACCAGATATCCGGGCAGCGCGTCGAGCAGCGCCGCCAGCACCTCGTCGCGGGTGGCACTGCCTCCCGCCTGGGCAAGCGAGACCGCGGCGGGCTCTGCCGGCGCCGCGGCGACGTTCAGGCCCAGGCCCACCACCACCACTGGAGGGTCTGTATCGACAATCTCCGACAGCACGCCCGCCAGCTTCCCGGAGACACCCGGGGCCTCGACGAGCAGGTCGTTGGGCCACTTGGCCCGAACCTCGGCGGCAGAACCGGCGAGGGTCGCGGCCGCGGCGGCCAGCGCGGCGGCGGACACTGCGACGGCGCGGTCGAAGGCCTCCGCGACCGCGGCCGGCAGCCGGAAGCTCACCAGCAGCGACGCCTCCCCGCGGCTCGCCCCGTCGGCGGAGTCGATCCAGCGCCGCCCCAGGCGCCCTTTTCCCGCGGTCTGATGATCGGCCACCAGGACGGCCGGCGCCCTGTCCCCGCGACGGGCCGCGAGGGCCAGATCGTCGTTGGTGGAGCCGGTCGAGGCCACATGGCGCAACGGGCCCAGTCCTGCCCGCAGGGCCGCTACGGAGCTGAGCGGCAGCCGCGGCGACGCCGGCTCCACCGGTGTTGTTGCGGATCCCATGGAGAGCATTCTGTGCGATCGGGGCCACAATCGGCTATCCAATGACGGTGTTCTCAAAGGTGCTCGTAGCCAACCGGGGTGAGATCGCCGTCCGGGTGATCCGAGCCTGCCGCGAGATGGGCGTTGCCACCGCGGCCGTTTACTCCGACGAGGACCGAGGCGCAATGCATGTGCGGCTCGCGGACGAGGCCTTCGCGCTGGGCGGCTCGGCCGCGGCTGACAGCTACCTGCGAACCGACGCCATCATCGCCGCAGTCGAGCGCAGCGGTGCCGATGCCGTGCACCCCGGCTACGGGTTCTTCAGCGAGAACGCTGACTTCGCCCGGGCCGTGACCGCTCGCGGCGTCGCGTTCATTGGGCCGCCGCCCGCCGCGATCGAGGTCATGGGCGACAAGATCTCGGCCCGCGAGGCGGCCTTGCGGGCCGGAGTGGAGCCGGTCCCGGGCACCACCGAGCCCATAATCGATCCCGCCCAGATCGAGGCCTTCGGCGCGGCCCACGGCTGGCCGGTGGCCGTCAAAGCTGCCTACGGCGGTGGCGGCAGAGGCATGAAGGTGGTGGCGTCGGCCGGGGAGGCCCCCGCCGCGGTCGAGTCGGCCCGGCGGGAGGCTCTCGCCTACTTCGGGCGCGACGAGCTGTACATGGAGCGCTACTTCCACGAGGCCCGCCACGTCGAAGTGCAGGTGCTGGCCGACGCCCACGGCAACTGCGTGCATCTCGGGACCCGGGACTGCTCGGCCCAGCGCCGGCACCAGAAGCTCGTGGAGGAGGCGCCCGCACCCCGCATCGACGCTGCCGTGCTGTCGGCGATGGGCGATGCGGCCGTCGCGGTGGCCGTGGGATGCGGGTACACCAATGCCGGCACCGTCGAGTTCCTCTACTCCGGCGGCGAGTTCTACTACCTGGAGATGAACACGAGGCTGCAGGTCGAGCATCCCGTCACTGAAATGGTGACCGGCATCGACCTGGTGGAGCAGCAGCTTCGGATCGCGGCCGGCGAGCAGATGGAGTTCTCGCAGCAGGACATCGCCACCTCCGGCTGCTCCATCGAAGTGCGGGTCAACGCCGAAGATCCTGCCGGGGGCGCCTTCCTCCCCTGCCCGGGGCCGATCACCGGCCTGCGTCCCGCCCAGGGATTCGGCACCCGCTGGGACGGCGGCTACGAGGCCGGAGACAGGATCAGCCCGTACTACGACAACCTCATCGGGAAGCTCGTCGTCTGGGGCCACGACCGCGACGCCGCCATTGCGCGATGCCTGCGCTCGCTGTCGGAGACGCAGGTTGCCGGAGTGGCCACGACGATCCCGGCCGCGCGGGCCATCCTCGCCCACCCGGACTTCGCGGCCGCGACCCACTCCACGCGGTGGGTGGAGGAACGGCTCGACCTCTCGGCCCTCGGCGATCAGCGGCCCGGCATCGGAGACGCCGATGCCGCCGACGACGACAGCAGACCCGGCGTGCGTCACACGGTCGAAGTGGAGGTCGAGGGCAAGCGCTTCAGCGTGGCCCTGTGGGCGCCGGACGCAGCCGATGGCGACGATGCCACCAGGCCGGGCGCGACCCGGCGCCGGTCCCGGAGGCCGTCGGGTCTGGGCACGGGCTCGGCCGAGGTCACCGTCCCGATGCAGGGCACGATCGTCAAGCTCCTGGTGCAGGTGGGCGACGAGGTTGAGGCAGGCGAGCCGGTGGCCGTGCTCGAGGCCATGAAGATGGAGAACAACATCGCGGCCGGCCGTTCCGGCACCGTCACCGAGATCCGGGTGGAGGTGGGGGACTCGGTGGGAGGCGGAGACACCATCGCTGTCATCGGCTGAATGGACGCCGCCGGCCCTCGCCCACTGAGACGGCACGCGGCGCTGTGGACGGTCGCGATCGCCGCGGCCGCGGCCGGTACGGCCCTGCGCTTCGTGGCGCCGTCACCGATGTGGCTCGACGAGGTGCTGTCGGTGAACATCGCCTCGCTGTCGGTCGGCGACGCGGTGCAGGCGCTGCGACACGACGGCCATCCCCTCCTGTACTACGCGGTGCTCGGCGTCTGGCTCGACGGCTTCGGGGACTCCGATCTGGCGGCCCGCTCGCTGTCGGGGTTGTTCTCACTGGCCGCAGCCGCGGCGATCTGGGCCGCGGCCCGCCACAGGCTGGGCGCGGAGGCGGCCCGCTACGCGGCCGTGCTCGCCCTCACGTCGCCCTTCCTGGTCCGCTACGGCAGCGAGGCCCGCATGTACGCGCTGGTTGTGCTGCTGGCCGCCGCGGGCTGGCTGCTCACGGAGTTGGCCGTCGAACGGCGCAGCCTGGTGCGCCTGGCCGCGCTGGCGGCGATGGTGGCCGCCGGACTGCACACCCACTACTGGATGATCTGGCTGGCCGCGGCCGCCTCGGCGGTGCTGGCCGTGCGATGGCTGCGGGCGCCCGCGTCCCGGCCCGCGCTGGCCCCGGTGCTGGCCGCCTACGGCTGCGGCTGGATCGGGTTCGCGCCCTGGTTGCCGGTCCTCGTCGAGCAGTTCGCCCACACCGGGACCCCGTGGGCGAAGTGGGCCCGCCCCGCCGAGGTGGCGGTGGAGTCGATCGAGGCGCTGGGCGGCGGCACGCGCTTCGAGCCGGTGCTGCTCGGCATGGCGTTGTCCGGTGCCGCGGTGCTGGGAGCCACCCTCGTTCGCACCGGTGGAGACGGAGTCGAGCTGGGATGGCCGGGCCGGCACCGGGGGGCGCCGCTGGCGGCCGTGGCCGCGCTGACGCTGGCAGGCGGCGGGCTGGCCGCGATGGCTCTGGGCAGCGCGTTCGAGGCCCGCTACACCGCGGTGGTGGTCCCGCTGCTGCTGGCTCTGGCCGGGCGCGGGCTGGCCGGTCTGCCCCGATGGGCGGCGCCCGCCGCGCTGGCCGCGCTGGCAGTGTTCGGGGTGGCGGTCAGCGTCGACGAGGCTCGCCGGGACCGGACCCAGGGCGCGGAAGTTGCTGACGCGATAGACGCCGGAGCCCGAGAGGGCGACATTGTGGTCGCCTGTCCCGACCAGCTCGCCCCGGCCGTGCTGAGGTACCTGGATGCCCCCCTTACGGTGCTCACCCACCCGCCCACGTCCGATCCCCGCTTCGTCGACTGGTACGACTACTCCGAGCGGATCGCGGCGGCCTCAGCGGGCTCCACCGCAGCTGCGGCCGCCGCCGGAGTCGGGCCCACCGGCGCGGTCTGGCTGGTCACCGCTCCCGGCTACCGGGGATTCGAGACGAGCTGCGACAGCCTCGCGGCGACGCTGCGCCAGGGCCGCAAGGCCGAAAGGATGGTGGCCGCCCGGCCCACCTATGAGCACATGGTGCTGGTACGCCTCGCGGCGGCCGAACCGTGAGACCCGCGAGCCCGGCCCTGCGGGTGGCGCTGGCCGCGTGGGCTGAGGCCCGCATCTACGTCGGGGCGGCCTACATCATCACGACCGCGGTGGTCAACCGGCTGGAGCCGCCCCCGGACTTCACGCCAGTGTCGGACGGGCTCCTGGCGTGGGACGGTCGCTGGTACGAGGCCATAGCCGTCGGCGGCTACGGCGATGCCGCCGATCCGGGCCTGCGCTTCTTCCCTCTGTGGCCGATGCTCGGGCGGGTCGCGTCCTGGATGCCGGGCCTCAGCGCCGGCGTCGCGCTGGTGATCGCGGCCAATCTCGCCGCGCTGGTCGCCGGTGTTCTCCTGCACCGGCTGGTCGTCGACGAGACGGGCGACCGGCGCCTCGCCCGGCGGGCGGTGAGGCTGCTGGCGCTGGCGCCTCCCTCCTTTGCACTCGTGTTCGCCTACTCCGAGGCCCTGTATCTGACCCTGGCTGTCGCGGTGTTCCTGCTGGCCGGCCGCCAGCGCTGGTGGTCCACCGCGGCCGTCGGCTACCTGGCCGGCCTCACCAGGCCGGTGGGCGTGCTCCTGGCGCTGCCGGTCGCGTACATGGCCTGGCAGGACCGGTCCCGGCACGGCTTGGGCGCCGCCGCGGCGGCGATTGCACCGGTGGCGGGAGCGGCCACATTCCTGCTCTGGGCGCAGGCCTCGCTCGGTGACGCCTCCGCCCCGCTCGACCGGCAGAGGCAATTGCGGGGCGACCTCGTCGAGCCCGTCACCCGGGTCGTGCGAGGAGCCTGGCGGGGCGCCCACGGCGACACCGGCGAGCTGTTGCATTTCCTGGCCGCGGCCGCGCTGGTCGCGCTGGCCGTGGCGGCTGCCCGGAGGCTGAGCCGCCCCATGGCTCTGTATGCGGTGGCCAGCCTGGTGCTGCTGCTGGCCGCCGAGAACCTCAACAGCCTCGAGCGCTACGCCCTGAGCGCCTTCCCGCTGGTGATCGCGGCCGCGTTGGTGAGCCGCCATCGGCGACTGGACCGCTGGATTGTCGGTGCTGCCGGCGCGGGCATGGTGTGCCTGACGACCCTCGCCTTCCACGGCGTGTACGTGCCGTAACTCTCTTACCGGATAGCCGGCCGCGTAGGATCGCGTCCGTGTCCGCAAATCCGGCTGGTATCGAGGGCCCCGACCTCGACGTGAGCGTGGTGCTGCCGGTCTACAACGAGTCGGCCCATCTCGGTGCAGAGCTCGACCGCATCGCCGCGGCTCTGGAAGCCTCCCAGTACTCGTGGGAGATCGTGGTGGTCGACGACGGCTCCACCGACGGCTCCGGCCGCGGCGCGCTCGGCTGCGACGGGGTGCGCCTGCTGCGCTCGGCCCGCAACCGCGGCTCGGGCTCGGCCCGGCGGATCGGGACGCTGGCGGCCAGGGGCCGGGTGGTGGTGTGGACCGACGCCGACATGACCTATCCCAACCACCAGATACCGGACCTGGTGGACCGGCTGGGCGACGCCGACCAGGTGGTGGGGGCCCGCACCACCGAGCAGGGCACGCTCAAGGCCCTGAGGGTCCCGGCCAAGTGGGCCATCCGCCGGCTGGCGTCGTATCTCACCCGGACCCGCATCCCGGACCTCAACTCGGGATTCCGGGCCATGCGCCGCGACGTGGCCGAGCAGTTCGTCGGCCAACTCCCCGACGGCTTCTCGTGCGTCACCACCCTCACGATGTCGTACTTGATGAACGGCTACAGCGTCCGCTACACGCCCATCGAGTACCGGCCTCGAGCGGGACGCTCCAAGTTCCACTGGTGGGCGGACACCCGGCGCTATGTGCTGCAGGTGATCCGGATGATGCTGTCGCACGATCCCCTGCGAGTGTTCATGCCTGTGGCCGCGATCCTGGTCGCGGCCTTCGTGGCCAAGCTCGGCTACGACCTCGCGGGCAAGGACCTGCGGGTCGCGACCAACACGCTGCTGCTGGGCTTCGCGGCCATCCAGACGCTGGCCATCGGGCTCCTGGCCGACTTGGTGGTGCGGGTGTCGCGGCCCGGCCGCCTGCACCTGCCCGCCGACGTCACCGAGGTCGCAGAGCACGCCGAGGCGCAGCAGTGAGCGCGTGAGGCTGGCCGTCGACGCCACGGCGCTGCTGCTGCCGCGCACGGGGATCGGCGTGTTCACCACCGAGGTGCTCCGGGCTCTGGCCGCGCGGCCCGAGATCCGGGTGTCGGCATTCAACGCTAGCTGGAGGGGCAGGGGTCGGGGCTGGCTGCACGCCGATGTTGCGGACGAGGTACACGAGGTTCCGGGCCGGATACCCACGGGCAGAGTCAGGTGGCTCTGGGACATCCTGTCGGTACCCCGTCTGGAATGGTTCGCCGGAAAGGCCGATGTCGTGCACGGGCCGAACTACCGGGTGCCGCCCACGTCGCGGGCCGCGGCGGTGGTGTCGGTGCACGACGTCAGCTTCGAGCGCGGCCCGCCGATCTGCGGCCGCGGCGGCCGCGCCCACCAGCGGTCGGTTCGGGCCGCTGTGCGAGCGGGCGCCTGGATCCACACCGACTCCGAGTACGTGGCCGCAGAGATCCGCGACATCTACCGGATCGAGCCTCACCGGGTAGTGGCCGTGCCCTTGGGTGTGCGTCTTCCGCCGGCAGGCCCGCATCCCGCACCCGGGCCGCCCTATGTGCTCGCGCTGGGCACCGCGGACCGGCGCAAGGGCCTCACCACGCTGGTGGCGGCCTTCGACTCGCTGGCGGCCACCCACCGCGATCTGCGGCTCATCCACGCCGGTCCGCACGGAGACGCCTCCGACGACCTGGCCGACGCCATCGGCGGCAGCCCCCACCGCGATCGCATCCTGCGCCTGGGCTGGGTCGACGACGGCGCCCGCACCGCTCTCATCGAGCAGGCCGCGGCCGTCGCCTACCCGTCGCTGTACGAGGGCTTCGGTCTGGTCCCGCTGGAGGCCATGGCCGCGGGCCGGCCGGTGGTCACCGCCCCGGTGTCGGCCATCCCGGAGGTGTCGGGCGACGCTGCGGTATACGCCGCCGCGGGAGACGCCGACGCGCTCGCCGACGGGCTTCAGCGGGTCCTGACCGACACGTCGCTGGCCGCGGCCCTAGCGGCCCGGGGACGGGCCAGGGCCGCCGGATACACCTGGGAGCGAACCGCGGACGGCCTCATCGACCTGTATCGCCGAGCAGTCGGCGCGGTCTGAGTCCGGAGGCCGAGCGGATAGGCCGCGGTGCGTCTTGGGAACTCGACCGGGCCCGGTAGCCGGGGTTGAACTGGACGCAGCCGTCGACGCTGCGTAGCCACGGGTAAAGCTCGGTAGGGCGCCGGGCCATGATGGCCAGCTGGTTGCACTGGCGCTTGGAGACCGCACAGATCGCGGCCAACGCAGGCCGGGCCAGGCGTCCCGCCCACCGCCGCCGCGCTCCGGTGGCCTCATCGGTGGGCAGGCGGACACGAACACCCAGTCGAAGGAGCGGTCCTCGAAGGTCAGCGACTGGGCGTCCTGGTGGGACCACACCGCCTCGGGCACGAGCGGGGAGAACGACTCGTCCAGGTTGGAAACGACCACGTCGCTGAAGCCCAACCCGGCCAGCAATTCCCAGTCGTCGGTGCCGGCGCACACCGCCAGCAGCCGGGTGTCGGCCCGAAGGCCCAGACTCTGCAGGGTCGCAGTGGTGAACTCGCGGTCCATGGTCGGTCTCGGCTTCATCCTATGATCCACAGCGACTATGGCGGTTAACCACCCCGGCCTCCGTCCCGCCTTGAGGCTGTCGCCCGCGGCCCGCACCAGTGCGAGGCTGGTCCGCAGCTTCGCGGAGCGCGAGATCAAGGCGCTCTACAAGCGCAACGTCCTGGGCTGGTTGTGGTCGCTCCTCAAGCCGTTGACGACGGTGGCCGTCTACAGCCTGGTGTTCGGGGTTATCTACCGGGCCACCGCGCCGGTCACCGCCAACGGCCGGGCCGAGGTGTTCGCCCTGTACCTGTTCTCTGGGCTCGTGGTGTGGAACGTCTTCTACACGATCGTCAACGGCTCCATGCGCTGGATGGACGGCGTTAGCGAGCTGCGCAAGAAGATCTACTTCCCGACGGAGACGGCGATCATCGGAGGCGCGGCCGCGACCCTGCTGCAGAGCAGCATGGAGGCCCTGGTGCTCGTCTTGATCATGGCCGCGCTGGTGAACGCGTCCTGGACGCTGGTCTTCTTGCCGGTGGCCATGGTGCTGGCGGCCATGTTCGCGCTCGGCCTCGGCTTCGCGGCGTCGGTCCTCAACGCCCGCTACCGCGACATCCAGCATCTGACCACCATCGTGCTGAGCGTCGGGTTCTTCATGGTGCCGATCGTCTACACCCCCGACATCGTTCCCGACAGGGCCTACGGACTGCCCATCGCGCGAATCGTGGAACTGAATCCCCTCAACGCGGTCGTGGCCGTGGCCCGGGACGCGGTCTACTTCCTGGAGGCGCCCGACCCGCGGGAGCTGGCCACGGCCGCCGCGTGGGCCATTGTGTCGTTCGTCGCAGGCCTGGTCTATTTCCGGCGCCGCTCCATGGCGATAAGCGAGGAGCCGTGAGCGAATCGGCCCGATCCGCGGGGCCGGCCGTCGAGGTGGCCGAGGTGTCGAAGCGTTTCCGGCTGGAGTTGAACCGCCCGACTTCGATCAAGGAGGCGGTGCTGCGCTTCGGCCGCCGCGACGTCAGGCACCTGTGGGCGCTGCGCGACGTCTCGCTCGCCATCGACAGGGGCTCCTTCTTTGGCCTCGTCGGGCACAACGGCAGCGGCAAGTCCACCCTGCTGCGGCTCATGGCCGGGATCCACCGCCCCACCAGCGGCCGGATCGCGGCCCAGGGCCGGCTGTCGGCCCTGCTCGAGCTCGGGTCCGGCTTCCATCCCGAGCTGACCGGGCGTGAGAACGTCTTCCTCAACGGCGCCATGCTCGGGCTCGGCCGGCGCCAGATGGCCGCCGCCATGGACGGCATCATCGAATTCAGCGGTGTCGGCGACCAGATCGACGCTCCGGTGAAGATCTACTCCAGCGGTATGTACATGCGCCTCGGCTTCTCCGTGGCCGTGAACGTGGACCCGGAGATCCTGCTCGTGGACGAGGTCATCGCCGTCGGCGACGAGGAGTTCCAGCACCGGTGCCTGCACCACATGGAGACCCTCCGCGCCGGGGGCACTACCATCGTGCTGGTCTCGCACGACACCGCGCTGGTGCGCCAGCTCTGCGATCGCGTCGGATGGCTGGACGGCGGACTCCTCCGCGCCGCGGGAGATCCCAACGAGGTGGTGGACGCCTACCTACGCCATGTCGCCGGCGGCGGTGATTCTCGGGCCTGAACGATCGGCCGCGAACCCGCGGCGGGTCGCCTCCGGGCACCGGTTTCGGTTTCGCCCGAACCCACCTGTGGGGCGCTAGGCTCCCGCGCCAGCGGGCGGCTGACACGAGACGGTGGTATTTGATGCCCTTCCATCCCATTCGTTCGCTGCTCTCAGTGGTTTCGGCCGCGGCGGTCCTTCTCGCCTCTATCGCCGTGCCGGCCGCGGCCCACCCCCACGGGCCGAGCGACGACGACTTCACCTTCATCGGCGGTGGATGGGGGCACGGAACCGGCTTGAGCCAGTACGGCGCCCTCGGACGGGCCGAAGCAGGGCTCACCTACGAGGAGATCCTCGCCTTCTATTTCGACGGCACCGACCTGACCACTGATCCCAGCCTGGTGCCCGACGACGTCGATGTGCGCATCGCGGTCCACAACTCCACCGTGTTCAGGCCCGCCGGACTGCTGACGGTGGCCATGGACGGCCGGTTCCTGGACACCACCGTCAACACCCTGACCGTGCGCCGCGGCAACGGCGGCTGGCAAATCAACTCCAGCAACATCGACTGGTGCGGGGGCTTCTGCAGCGGCACGGTGCTGACGGTGAGCTTCAACGACGGCGAGCCCGTGAGGGTCTCCAACACCGCCAACGGAGCGGAGCGCTACGCCCACGGGCAGTTCCAGCTCACGCCGGCATCCGGGGGCGTGGCCAACTGCGGCAGCCGCAGCGCCAACGAGTACTGCCTCGTGGTCGGTGACCTGACCATGCAGCAGTACGTCTACGGCCTCGACGAGGTTCCCCACAGTTGGCCGGCGGAAGCCCTGAAGGCCCAGGCCGTCGCGGCCCGCAGCTACGCCACGGCCATCATGCGGGAGCGGGCCAGATGGGCCGCCCCATTCGACCTGTACGCGTCGACACGCGACCAGGAGTACAAGGCCTGGGACTTCGAACGGGAGCAAGGCCACGACGCTTGGATGCGCGAGGTGGACGCCACCAACGACACCGTGCTCACCTACCAGCGGACCAACGAGGACCCGCGCGAGGTGATAGTCGGCTATTACGGCTCGTCCAACGGAGGCCACACCGCGGCCAACGAGGAGCCCAGGCGAGACCTCGTGTCCTACCTGCTGGCCAAGCCAGACCCCTACGACGCCGCACCTGACGCGAACGGCGACCCCCAGAACCCCACCAACTCCTGGGAGCGCACCTATACGGGCGAGCAGATCAGCAAGTGGCTCGCCGATTATCCCTTCGCCGACCTCGACGTGGGCGACATCGTCGAGATCTACATCGCGGGCCCAGGACCGTCCGGCCGCATCGACGACGCCCTGGTGACCGTCGTGGGATCCGAGCGCACGGTGGAAGTGCGCAACGAGGACGGCGAGCCCTACGGCTACCGCTTCTACTACGCGCTGGTGCTGGGATGCCGCAGCACGCCGGGCTGCCGGCCCCTGCTGTCCACCAAGCTCGTGCTCCAGGACTCCCACACCGGCGACGGCTACAACGTCCATACCGTCCCATTCACCGACGTCGCCTGGGACGCGCCCTACTCGCAGGCGGTGGCATGGATGCTCAACAACGAGATCACGACGGGTACGACTCCGACGACGTTCTCGCCGGAGCGGTCGCTGACGAGAGCCCAGTTCGCCACGTTCCTGTGGCGCTTCGCGGGCGAGCCGGAGTCGGTCGACGGGTCTTTGACCTTCCACGACGTCGAGCCCGACAGCTACTACTCGCAGGCCGTGGGATGGATGGTGGACCAGAACATCACCCTGGGATGCAGCAGCGACCCCGTACTGCTGTTCTGTCCAAACGAGCCGCTCAAGGCGTCGCAGCTGGCTGCCTTCCTGTGGCGCTTCGCGGGACGCACCTACAGCAGCCATCCCATACCGTTCCGCGACGTCGGCATCAACGCCTACTACCTCGAGGCCGCTCGATGGATGGTGGAGCATCGCATCTGGGTGGACGCGGAGTTTGAGCCGGTCGACGACGACCCGACGGACTTCGACCCCTACGAGCCTGTGAACCGGGGCCGGACGGCGGTATTCGTCTGGCAGCTGGCCAAGGCGCCGGGCGCGTTCGAGCGCGGCGTGGCCCTGCCGCCCCTGATGCGATCCCCGTGAGGACGGGCACCAGCACGAGACCCGCAACCCCGATCCTGCGAAGGCTGGGATTCCGCTATCTGTACGTGATCGACGCGGTCACACTGTTCGGGCTCATGGCCGCGATCACGACCGTGCGCTTCGGGCTTGACTGGCCCACCTATCCGCTGTCGCACTACGCGGTGGGTTTCGCCATCGCCACCGGGCTGCACATGGCGGTCTACTACTTCGGGGGCCTGTACGAGTACGAGCAGCGGCTCGGCCGGCCGCCCTGGCTGCCGCGGGCCACGTTGCTCACCCTGCTGTCCGTGGGGGCCGATGCCACCGTCACGCTGCTTACCGGCCGCTATCTGATGCCTCGGGGCAATCTGGTAGTGCTAGCCGCGGCGGCGAGCCTCGTGGTGTCGTTCAACCGCTGGCTGGCCCGCCGGGTGAGGACGCGCCGCTTCGGCCGGCCCCACGTCCTGCTGATGGGGGATTCCGACGACATCGAGGCGGCCCGGCGCCATCTGCGAGAGTCGGAGCCGGCCGCGGCGATCGCCGGGGTCTCCGAAGATCCCTCCGACATCGTCGCAGAGGTCAACCGGATCGGCGCAACCGATCTGCTGCTCCTCTCCGGCCAGCCCCTCGACACGATCTATCCCGAGCCTCTCAGCGAGCTGGAGGGCCGACGAGTCGGCGTCTACCGGCGCATCACGCCTTCGGACACCCTGCTGGGGCTGCAGCGGACGCGCCAGATCGGCGGGATGCCCTTCGTTGCTCTGAGAGCCCACGCCCTGCCGACGTGCAGGCTGCGCTTCAAGCGCCTTCTCGACCTCCTCTACCTGCTGGTGTTGACCCCGGTCGCGGTGCCGCTGGGGGTCATGGTCGCCCTGTATGTGCGTGTGCGAGCCGGTGGCGGCGTGCTCTACCGCCAGGAACGGATCGGTAGGCGAGGACGAACCTTCACGATGCTGAAGTTCCGGACCATGACGCGCAACGCGGAGCAGGCCGGACCGGAGCTGGCCGCCCCCGACGATCCCAGGGTGATCGACGGCATGGGCTGGCTCCGCCGGACCCGGCTCGACGAGCTGCCGCAGCTGTGGAACATCCTCACCGGGGAGATGTCGCTGGTCGGCCCCCGCCCGGAGCGACCGGAACTGGTCGCCCGTCTCGAGGAGAAGATCGCCGGATACGGCCGCCGCCACGACATCCCTCCAGGAATCACGGGGCTCGCCCAGACTGAGGGCCACTACCAGACCGATGCCGCCTACAAGCTGGGCCACGACCTGCAATACGTCGTGAACTGGTCGCCGGTGCTCGACTGGGAGATCATGGTCAAGAGCATCTTCGTGATGGCCCGCCGATCGGGACGATGAGCGGGCCCGGGCCCGGCCGCGACCACCCGCCCCACGTGTCGGTGGTGGTGCCCGCCCGGAACTGCGCCGGGATGCTCGGAGACTGCCTCAGCGCGATCGGATCCCAGACCTACCGCGGCCTGATCGACGTCACGGTGGCGGTGGCACCGAGCAGCGACGGCACCCGGCAAGTGCTGGCCGACACATCCCTCGAGATTCCCCTGCAGGTCGTGGACAACCCCGCGGGCACGACGCCGGCCGGCCTCAACCTCGCGGTGGCTGCATCCAGGGGCCGGATCGTCGCCCGGGTGGATGCGCAGTCGCGGGTACCTCCCGACTACATCGAGCGGGCTGTGCGGACCCTGGCCAGCACCGGGGCGGCCAACGTGGGCGGCGTGCAGTGCCCGGTGGGCACCGGCGGCCTGCCGGGCGCCATCGCGGCCGCCATGTCGTCTCCCTTCGGCGGAGGCCCCGCCGCCTTCCGCCGGGGGCACCGCTCCGGACCGGCCGACACCGTGTATCTGGGGGTATTCGACCGGGACGCGCTGCAGTTGGTCGGTGGGTTCGACGAGACCCTCGAGCGCAACCAGGACTACGAACTCAACTGGCGGCTGCGCAGGCAGGGCCACACCGTGTGGCTCGACCCGAGCCTGGTGGTTGACTACGTGCCCCGCGCCGACTACGCGGGGCTGGCCGGCCAGTACTTCTCCTACGGCACCTGGAAACGGAAGATGCTGCTGCGCCATCGCGGGTCGCTACACCTCCGCCAGCTGGCCGCCCCGGCGCTGGTGGCCGGCCTGGCCACTTCGGTGATCGAGCTGGCCCACCGGCGATTGCGGGGTGCCGCGGTGCCAGCCCTCTACCTGGCGGCCTGCGCCATCGCCGCGGCCCGGCTGGGCCGCGTGCTGCCCGGCTGGCGCGACCGCATGCGGGCGGCAGGCGCCTTCGTGGTGATGCACGTCTGTTGGGGCGCCGGCTTCCTGGCCGGCCGCACCAGGGCCGCTCAGCCCGAAGAGCCGGGGCGGCTCGACGAATAGGAGGCCAGGTAGGCGGACACGACCTCGTCAGGATCGCCCACCACCCTCAGCACTCCGTCGTCGAGCCACGCGGCCCGATTGCAGGAACGCTCGATCTCCGCCATGTTGTGGGAGACCAGCACCACCGAGCCCGCCGCGGCGCGGACCTCGTCGATGCGCTTGGCGCTGCGGGTCCGGAAGTCCTCGTCGCCGACCGCGAGCGCCTCGTCGATCAGCAGGATCTCGGGGATGCGGGCCGTGGCGATGGCGAAGTTCAGCCGGGCCCGCATTCCTGACGAGTACGTGCGCATGGGACGGTCGATGGCGTCTCGCAGGCCGGCGAAATCGATGATCTCGTCCATCCGGCTCTCGACCTCGGTTCGGGTGAATCCCAGCGCGAGGCCGCCGATGAGAATGTTGCGCCGGCCGGACAGCGCCGATCTCAGAGCCGAGGAAACCCCAAGAAGCGACGGGCGGGACCGGCCCCGGATGGTGCCCGACTGCAGCGGCAGCAGGCCGGTCATGGCCGACAGCAGGGTCGACTTCCCCGACCCGTTGGCCCCGACGAGGCCCAGAGTCTCGGATTCGTGGAGGTCGAGAGTCACGCCGCGCACGGCCTTGATGATGCTGAAATGCCTTCGCAGCCGCCCCTGCGAGAAGTTCTGCTTGAAGCCCGCCGCGGGGTCCTCGTACACCCGGTAATGGACATGGACATCGGTGAGCCGCACGGTCACATCCGGGCCGGGCTCGGTCACTACCCGAACCTCCTCTCCCCGCGGCGGAATGCGAGCAAGCCGACCACGGGAAGCACCGCGCACCAGGCGACCAGCCCGATCACCACCGACCGGTCGACGGCCGTGCCGATCAGGCACCAGCGGGCGCACGTGATGAGGTCGTACACCGGGTTGAGGGCGAAGGCCCGACGCCAAGCCTCGCTGGTTACGAAAGCCTCGACGCTGAAGATCACCCCCGAGGCATAGAACAGCAGGCGCAGCAGGTGGGGCAGCAACCTCTGGAGGTCCCGCACCGACGCCCCGACCCGGGCCACTACCAGCGCGGCCCCAAGGTTGAACACATACGCCGCAACCAGCACCGCGGCCAGTAGCAGCCATCGAGGCGTGGGACGCTCGCCGGTGGCCAGCAAGGTCAGCAGCGCTACCGCCAGCGCGGGCAGGAACGCGAGGGTCTGCCCGTTCACCGTGGCCATCGGCAGCAGAATGCGGGGGAACTGGATGGATCGGATCAGGCTCAGGTTGCGAACGATGCACACCGCCGCGTCCTGCACCACCCGCTGGATCAGATGGAACAGCACTACGCCCACTATCAGGAAGCCCAGAAAGTTGTCCACCCCGCGGCGGGTGTCAAGCAGCACACCGAAAATGAGGAAGTACACGCCCACCAGCAGGGCCGGGTTCACCAAGTGCCACAACTGGCCCAGCGCGGTGTCCATGTTCTGGGCGCGCAGATCCTGGGCCGGCACAACCACCGCGAACTCGCGGCGGCGCCAGACGTCGCGCAGGTACGCCCCCACAGAGGGCGCTGCGGTCAGATCGACGAGGAGACGGGCGTCGTGGGGTTCCCCGCTCTTGTTCGCTGCGCTCACGGGCCGCTCGGGCCCGGGGGCGGCGGAGGTCGCGTCATCCACGAAGCTCATCCTACGATTGTCCCCGTGTTGAACTCGCGCCAGCCGGCCCCAGGCGCCGTAACTTGCGGCCCCGGCCGATGAGCACCAAGCCCCCGCCGGCCGGTGTGCGGGGCAATGACTGGCGCTCGCTGCCCGTGACGCCCGTCGACGCCTTCGCGCCGGTTCTGCCCGTCAGCGTCGTGATCCCCTACTACGAGGCGCCCGGGGCGCTGGCGTTGACGCTGGCGGGTCTCGAGCGCCAGACCTACCCCCGCGAGCTCTTCGATGTGATCGTGGTGGACGACGGCTCGTCGACACCGCTGCGCCTCGATGAGCCCACGCCGCTGCGGGTGAAGGTGATCCATCAGCCTGATCAGGGGTTCGGCGCAGCTCGTGCCCGCAACAATGGCGCTCGGGCGGCCTCGGGCGAGATCCTGCTGTTCCTCGACTGCGACATGGTGCCCGAAGCCGAATGGCTCAAGTCCCACGCTCGATGGCACCACGTCGCATGCGACGTGGTGACGCTGGGGTTCCGCAAGCACGTCGACGTGTCCGGGATCAGCGCAGAGGCGGTGCGCTCGAGGCCTGGATCACTGGCGGCGCTTCTTGCGGAGCGTCCGGTCGAAGAGCCCCAGTGGATCGAGAGTCGCATGGCCCGCACGGACTTCCTCACTACCGGTGACGACCACATCTTCCGGGCGGTGACCAGCGGCAACCTGGGCGTCTCCGCCGACTTCTTCGCGGCGACGGGCCGGTTCGACGAGTCTTTCAACCAGTGGGGAGCCGAGGATCAGGAGTTCGGATACCGGGCGCTGGCCCTGGGGGCGGTCCTGGCGCCCGACAGGGGCGCTCTGTGCTGGCACCAGGGTCCCGGCGCCCGGATCAGTGAGGAGGAGAAGCTCAGCCTGGCCCAGATGCAGGGCAAGCTCCTGAACCTCATACCGCACGGGCGACCTCGCGGTGCCACCGACGGTCGGTCCTTCGCAGTACCCAGGTTCGTGGTGAGCGTCCCCACGGACGGCGCCAGCCAGCAGGAGATCCTGGAGACCGTGCAGCGGTTGCTGGCAAGCAAGGTGAGCGACCTCGCCGTGTGGGTCGAGGAGCATCCCGACAGCGGGCTCGACTGGCTTCACAGCCATCTCGACCCGGACCACAGGGTCCGCTTCGGCCCCCCGGGCGGGGCTGCGGCCGACTTCCCGTCGACACGCTTCCACATCACGGTCCCTGCCGGTGCACCGGTGGCATCCTTCATGATCGGACGCCTGCGCCGGCAGCTGGGCGTGGCCGCGGCCGGACAAGCCCGGCTCAAGTCGGGCCACCGGATCACGATCACGCGCTCGTGGGCGCTGCAGCGCGCCCTGCGCCGCGGTGTGCGGGTCGAGGATGTCGGCGAGGTCGTCGACCTGGACGGCTGGACCCTTGAGGCCGACCCGCGGCCAGCACCAGACAGCGGCGGTGAGACCGGCCAGCGGTCGTGGGCCGCGGCAGCTGCAGCCGTCGGCGGCAAGCTGGTGCGCTATGCGCGGGCCGTGCTGGGCAGGGCGGCCAGGGTCCGCCGGCCCAAAGACGCCTGGCGCCTGCTGACATGGCTGGTCGGAGCAGCGCGTCGTCGGGCCACGGCGAGGCGAGCGATACAGGCACCTCCCGGAATCGACCGCTCGCGCCTGGCGAGATATCCCCTGGGAGCGGAGATTGCCGCCTTCGGGGATCGGGCGGCTGCAGTGTTCGCCGCGTCAGCCCGTGTTGGCGCTCCCACCGGCGACCGTCACATCGATCTGCTGGTCGTCGACACGCACGAGGCCGGCCAGGCCCTGGAGACGACCGCCAACGGCGCGTCCCGGCCCGCGGTGGCCGTTCTAAGCGAGCTGCACCCCCGGCTCGCGGTGCCCGCGTTCGACCCGACCGCCATCAATCCGGTCGACTGGAAGCCCGAGCACGAGCAGGCGTCGGCCACACTGCAGTCGGTCTGGCAGCCGCCCTCGACTACGCCGACGTTCCTGCACCTGGAAAGGAACCTGATCAACAACCTGAGGAGACTGCACCACATCGAGGATTCGGGCGCCGGCCTGGGAGATGCCGCCCAGCGGGCCGGCACGCTGGCCGCCCTGGCCGCCACCGGCGTTCTGGTGCGACTCACCCGAAGCGATCCCGCTCTGGTCGAGTGCCTGGGAGCCGAACTGCACGATCTCATGTCCGGCGACGCGGCAACCGGAGCGGACGTCGGCGAGCGCGAGCAGCTCAGCATCGCCATGCGCAGGCTGGCCCTGCGCGACCACTCGCTGCGGGCCCGCGGCCGCCAGCTCCTCCAGACGCGAGGCATCGAGGCCCCGCCCCCGGAGGTGTCCGTGCTGCTCGCCACCCGGCGGCCCGAACTGCTCGACGCCGCGCTGGACGCGGTACGGGCCCAGAACTACCCGCGGCTGGAGCTCGTGGTAGCGCTGCACGGCGACGGATTCGGTTCCGACGCTGCTGTCAGCGCCGTCGCGGCAAGTCTTGACTGCGAGATGCAGATAGTGAGGGTGGAGGCGGGCAAGAGGCTGGGCGAGGTGCTCAACGCGGCCGTATCGGCCTCCTCAGGAACTTTGCTCACCAAGTTCGACGACGACGACTACTACAGCGCCGACCATATCTGGGACCTAGTGCTGGCCCGCGAGTACTCGGGAGCGACGCTGGTGGCCAAGGCCGCGGAATACGTCTACCTGTCGCAGCGCGACAGCACGGTGCGGGTGGACAAGATGCGGGAGCGCTTCGTGCCCCATCCGGTGGTCTCCGGCGGGGTGCTCCTGATCTCCCGCCAGGACCTGGACGCCGCCGGAGGCTGGCGGAGGGTCCCCCGCAGCGTCGACATCTGCCTGGCCCGCGATGTGGTCCAGGTGGGCGGGAACATCTATTGGACCCACGGAGCCGGGTATCTGCGGGTTCGCCACGGCGACGAGCACACTTGGACCATCGACGACAACTTCTTCCTGGGGCGCTCGAACGACATGAGGCAGGGCCGTGACTTCGAGTTCGCCGGCTTCTAGGTCCACAGGAGCCCGCCGAGTGGTGCAGAACCGTAGCCAGGCCCGTCCGTTGGCCCGGTGGTTGGCTCGGGCCCTGTGGCTGCGGACCCGGCGGCTGGCCGGGCTCGCCCGGGACCGGGCGGCGGGGCGGCACCGCAGGGCCCAGTACCCGCTCGGCGCGCAGATCGCCACCGACGGGCCGCGGGCGCAGGCCGTGTTCGCGGCCTCGGGACGTGTGATGCCCGCCTCCGGGTCCGAGCACGCCGACGTGGTGGTCATCGACGCCCCCGGCACTGTCAGGGACGCCCAACCCGGCGCCGCCGTAGTGGTTCTGTCGTCGGCTCCGAAGCAACTGTCGGTCCCGGCTTTCGATCCGCTGTCGGTCAACCCGATCGGTTGGAAGCCCCACGACGCCGTGGCTGTCCTCGCGTCGGATGTGACCGGCGAGTCCGAACCGGCCCTTCGGGCCGCGGCGCTGGCGGAGCGGGCCGCCACCGGCGCGGTGGTTCGCATCGGTGGTCACGACCCCGAGTTGCGAGCGCTGCTGGGAGAAGAGCTGCACGACCTCATGGCCGACGGCGACCGCATCGCCGGCGCCGACGCCCAAGAGCGCGAGGCGATCAGCATCGAAATGCGTCGCGGGGCGCTGTGCAGCCACTCGCTGCGTGCCCGGGCCCGCCAGGTCATCGCCGCAGCCGGGCGGGAGGCCTCCCCGCCCACGGTCTCGGTGCTGCTGGCCACCAACCGGCCCGAACGCCTCGAAGCGGCCGTGGTCTCCGTGGCAGCCCAGACCTATCCCGCCACCGAGTTGGTGCTGGCGCCCCATGGCGGCGGTTTCGCCGACCACGCCATCGCCAGGGCCGTCGAGGCCGCGGGCGTTCCGGTGCGGGTCGTCCCAGTCGCCTCCACCGAGCCGCTGGGGGCGGTGCTCAACGCCGCGGTGGCGGCCTCCACCGGCGCCCTGCTCGCCAAGATCGACGACGACGACTACTACAGCCCGCACCATCTGTGGGACCTGGTGCTGGCTCACGAGTACTCCCAGGCGGAGCTTGTAGCCAAGGGCGCGGAGTACGTGTACGTCGCCAGCCAGGACCGCACCCTGCGGATGTTCGGACGCCGCGGGGAGCGCTACCTCGGCTATCCGGGAGTGAGCGGGGGGGCCATGCTCATCTCCCGGCACGACCTCGCGCAGGCCGGGGGCTGGCGCCGGGTGCCCCGCCATGTCGACACCGACCTGGCCCGCGACGTGACCTGCATCGGCGGAAGGATCTACCGCACCCACGGTCGGGGCTATTTGCGGGTGCGACACGGCGACAACCACACCTGGGACGTCGACGAGTCGCACTTCACCGGTCGCGCCACGGATGCCCGCGAGGGACTGGACCTCGCCTTCGCCGGCATCCTGTGATCGGATCCCAGATGCAGGCGCCGATCCCTCAGCGGCTGCAGTGGCTCACTCCCCGAACGTGGGGCCGGCGGCGCCAATGACCCGCCTGCTCCGAGTGGCCCCCGTGGCGGCCGTCGTCATCGTGTTGACCAACGGGCCCGTGTTCCTGTTCTCGAAGAGCGTGCTCGACCGCTCCGGCCGGTGGGAGGACCCAGCCGTGTGGCCCTTCTTCGCGGCCTCGGCCATCGCATCTGCGGTGCTGTTCGCGACCGGCTTCATCGGATCGGTCCGCCCACCGCTGGCCGCCTCGCAGAAGACCGCCGGCGCCGCCATCGCGTGCTACTCGCTCGCCGCGGTGGTCTCGGCCGTCTGGAGCGTCGAGCCCTTCGCCACCGCGTGGCGGGCCGGGGTGTACCTGGGCCTGGCGCTGCTCGCCTGGGTGGTGGCCCAACTCGATGTCGACGACACCGCCGCTGTGCTGCTCAGCGTGACCGGCATCGCGGTCACTGCCAGCATCGTGCTGGTTGTGCTGCGGCCCGATCTGGGACTCGACTCCAACCGCGACTGGGAAGGCGTCTACACGAACCGCAACTCCCTGGCCCCGCTGGCGGCCCTGGGCGTGCTGGTCGGGATCCGGTACGTGGCGACGAGCGGTCTGCGGGGCCGGATAGCGGGAGGAGGTCTCGCGGCGCTGTGCATCGCCGCGCTGGTCGGCGCGGGCAGCCGCACGGCATGGATTGCCCTGCTGATCGCGGCCGCCGCGGCGACTGTACCCGTCGGCCATCACCGCGTCCGGAGCCGCTGGGGCCGCGTCCCGGCAACAGCCGCGCTGGCCGCAGCCGCGGGGGCCGCAGCGGTCGGCTCGCTTGTGGCGCTGGCCTCCTTCTGGGACGCTACGACGCTCAGCCAGCGCCGCACCATCTGGAGTCTGGTGTGGGACCGGGTCCAGCAGCGTCCGGTCGCCGGCTATGGCTTCCACGCGTTCTGGGACGTGACCGAGCTCCTCGACCATGCCCTGTTGCGCAGGGGCAGTGCCCACAACAGCCTGATGGAGGTGGCCCTGGGGCTCGGCCTGATCGGAACTGTGCCGTTCACGGTGATCGTGGTGCTGGCGGCCCGCAACGCGGGCCTGCACCTGTGGCGCAGGCCCGGAGCCGACTCCTGGATGTGGGCCGCGGTCGTAGGCTTCGTGCTCGTGGAGAACGTCACCGAGAGCTTCGTGCTGTGGTTCTCCTACATCTGGGTGCTGCTGATGGCCGCGGCCTTGAGGCCGCCCCCGCCCCGCAAGCGCGACGGCCCGTTTCTACGCTCGGCCGATGCCGAGAACTCTGCCGGCGCGGCATTGGGCTGAGGTTCGAGGTTTGAGGTTCGAATTCACGTCCAGAGGGGGCAGAACCATCCTTCGTGCCGTTCTGGAGGAGAGTGACCGGAACGAAGGACCGAGAGAGGAAGGCTCCGGCACGCCGATCGTCTATTCGGGCGAGGACATCGAGTTCGACTATGGCGTGACCGCCATTCATCCTGACTTGCTGGGCCTGCTGTGCCTGATCATCTTCTACCCGTTCGTAGGCGAGCGGGTCGTGTTCCCGATGCCGGTGTCGCCCCGGCTGGAGGAGGCCTTCCGAAACCCCAACTTCAAGAACCAATTCAGTTTCGACAACGTTGATTCCAGCGTCGAGAGGTACTCCGGGTCGAACATGGCGCTGTCGTTCGGCGGAGGGATCGACTCCAGCGCCGTCCGCACGATCTTTCCCGAGGCGTACGTCGTCCATGAGGCCCACTGGCAACAAGGACGGCTCGTGCCGGCGGACACGCACAGGATCGTTCATGACATGGGCCTGGACCGCGGGCGAGTTGTGACGACCAACCAGCGCTATGTGTCCAGGCCGGGCGGCTGGCACGGATGGACGTGCGCGCTCGCCACAACGTTGTTGATGGCCACAGACCATGACTTCGGCATCATTCTGATGGGCTCGACTCTGGGAGGCACTCTTCTCAGGGGAGGAACCCAGTACTGGGACCGCTTCAGGGCACGGGATTGGCACGGAACCACCGGAAACTTCTGGCAGTCCGCATTCAACGCGGTGGGAATACCGGTGTTCTCTCCGGTCTGCGGGGCCAGCGCCTTCCTCACCATGGAGCTCTCGCTCGACTTGATGCGAGCTGGGAACGTGATCTACTGCACGGAGCAGAACGGAGGTGCATGCCTCCAATGCCCGAAATGCCTCCGAAGGGACGTCGTCCGAGCAGTCGTTGATCCCGGGCACCACCCGCAATGGGCCCCGTATGACAATCAAGTCACACGTGCCTATCTCAAGCGGGATCCCCTCAGCCACGGCCATGTCTTCTCGTTCGCGCGTCGCAGAGTCGGCGGACTGCCCAGGTTCATCAGGTCCAGGCTCAAGGACCTGCAGAAGATCGAGTCGGGCTGGCCGCTGAGGGTACACACCGGCACATTCGACTTCTGCGACGACCGGTGGCGGTCCACGATCCGCGGGCGCGTCCTCGAGCATCTGGACCCGATGCGGCGGGAGGATGTTGCCGAACTGGAGACATGGAACTCGGCTCGTCGGGCCCGCCACCGCAGTGGGCGACGATTCGCCTCAATGACAATGAAGCGCCCGGCCCCAAGAGCGCAGCACGGCTCGTGACGAGACTTCGAGCGATCCCGGCCAGCCTCAGGCCTGTCCTGGCGAGGACGTGGTCCGGCTGGACCGCAGTGGTGCTGGTGTGTCTGGCGGTCTTGGTCCTGTGGCTGCCCGACCTGGACCTGCCTCTCGGCAACAGCGACGACGGCCGGCTGGTGGGCCGTGCTGGCCTGCAGGCTCGCAATTTCTGGGAGCTGGGGCCGCTGGAGTCGGGATTCGGAGCCCGCACCGACCCGTACGTGAGGACCGGTTTCGCTGTCGAGCCCCGCTCTGACCCTCCGGTTGCGGCAGTGTCCTATGCGCACCACCCGCCGCTGCAGACCTTCATCGCGGCAGCGTCGGTAGGGATACTGGGCGACAACCTGGCCGCCCTGCGCCTTGCTGCCTTCTGCATCGGCGCGGCCACGATCGCGTTCATGGCCGCTCTGCTGCGCGGCTGCGGACTTCGCTGGGGACCCACCCTGCTCGCAGTCGGCGTCATGGCCTCCACGGGCGCCTTCTATGTCTACGGGCGTATCGGGGTCGGCTTCTCGTTGCTGGTGGCGTCGGCTGCGGCGGTGGCCTGGCTCCGCAACACGGAGCGACCGCCACGCTGGGCCCTGCTCGGCACCGGCGCGCTGGCGGCCGCTGCTGCGATGCAGTCTTGGATAGCGCTGGCATCGCTCGCGCTTCTGGCGCTGTGGCTTCTCGCCAGCCGCGCTTCGCGCCTCGAGGACCCCGGCTCCGTGTCGGCGGGAGCGTTGCTTCGGAGCCCTAGAAGATGGTTGGCGAGTGTCTGGTCCCCTGCCCTGGCGGCACTGGTGGTGGGTTCTGTCGTGGGTGCAATCATCACCGCGGCGTGGTTGCTGAACGGCAGCGGCGTCGCAGAGCTCAGCGACCAGGTGTCTGTGAGGGCGGGCGGCGACGCGGCCGGCGGCGGCCGGTCGTTCGGCTTCGGAGAGTTCCTGTCGCGGCAGTGGAGCTTCGCCACCGAGGAACTGATGGTGCCGCCGTGGCTGCGCATACTGCTGGCACCGGCGCTGCTGGCCGGACTCATCGACCGCCGCACCCGTGTGCCCACAGCCATCACGCTGGCAACGGCGGCCACGCTGACCTTCGGCTTGCAGCAGGGCGCCTGGACCCACCGGCTGTGGAACTTCCCCTGGCTGGCGCCGGTGACCATCGGATTGGCGTCCCTGCTCGACGCGGTCCGCCGGGTCATGCCGGTGCGCGTGCGTGCGCCTGCGGGGTTGATCGCGGGGGCGGTGGCCGCGGCCACAATGATCGCGGTGGTCTCCGGCGGTACCCGGGATCGCTACCTCTCCGACCCGGCCCGCCTCGGGGAGGCACTCGAGGAAGCTGCAGCCACCGAGGATGCGCAACGGGCCGAGCTGGTCTGGACGGGTCCGGGGCTGCCCACGCCGAGATGGGCGTCGTACTACCTGGACGTGCCGGCCTGGGCTCTCGACGAGGACCGGCTCGACAGGCTGGAGGGTTCGGACTTGGTGATCGTGCGGGCCAGCATGATCCCCGGGTATTTTCCCGACGGCGCGCTCGACGATCCCTTGGCCTCGGCCGGCGACTTCCGGGTGATCACGGCCGCGTCCCTGTCGGGGTGACGGCGAGGCGGACCGGGCGGGAGCGAGCGGGGCCATAGGATCGCGCGTCGTATGAACCGCAGCCGCGTGCCTCCAGCTGCCGTGCGAGGCAACAACTGGCGCGAGCTGGCGGTGGCGACCCCGGAGAACTTCGAACCGGAGCTGCCCGTTTCCGTCGTTGTCACCTACTACGAGGCGCCCGAGGCGCTGGACCTGACGCTGGCCGCTCTCGAGAGCCAGACCTATCCGCGCGAGCTGTTCGAGGTGGTGATCGTGGACGACGGGTCGCGCACGCCCCTGACACCGCCGGCCGGCAGCCCCCTCATGGTACGGGTCGTACACGAAGAGGACCGGGGCTTCGGCCTGGCCCGGGCCCGCAATACCGGAGCGACGGCCGCGAACTCCGAGATCCTCGTCTTCCTGGACTGCGACATGATGCCGGAGGCGGGATGGCTGGCCGAGCACGCCCGCTGGCACCACGCCGCCTGCGATGCTCTGACGCTGGGGTTCAGGGCCCACGTAGAAGTCGACGGGATCGACGCGGCCGCCGTGCGGAACCGATCGGGCTCCCTGGCCGAGCTGCTGGCCGATCGGGCGACAGAGCGCCCGGAGTGGATCGAGTTCCACATGACGCGGACCCGAGATCTCACCTCCGACGACGACGACTCCTTCCGGATGGTTACCGGCGGGAATCTGGGCGTCTCCCGCTCCTTCTTCGAGCTGGTGGGTGGATACGACGAGACGTTCACCCAATGGGGAGGCGAGGACACCGAGTTCGGGTACCGGGCCTATGTCAGGGGCGGCCTGCTGGTCCCGGTCCGCGACGCGATGTGCTGGCACCAGGGTGCGGGCGCAGCGCCGAGCGAGGAGGAGTCCGGCAGCCTGGCACTCCAGCAGGCCAAGAACTCCCAGCTGATTGCCCTGAAGGGCTTCCGAGGCTCCGGCGCCGGGCGGAGCTTCACCGTTCCCCAGTTCGTGGTCACTATCGGCCCGGGAGACGCCGACGCGCAACTGTCCACCGCCGAGCAGGTGCTGGCCGGCAAGGCGCACGACCTCGTCGTGTGGATCGCCGAGCCTCCCGAGGCCGCCTCCGACCCGGCGCGGGTGCGGCTGCGGCGTCTGCTGGACGGCGATCCCAGAGTCCGCTTCGGCCCCGCCGACGGAGCAATGGAGTCCATCCCGGCCGCGCCGTTCCACATCTCGATTCCCGCGGGCGCGGCCGTCGGTGCCAATGTCGTCGGACGTCTGGAGAAGGATCTGGGATCTGCGGTACGGGCGAGCGTGAAGCTGCCCGGCGAATACAGGGCCGAGATCGTGCGGACCCGGGACCTGAATCGCGCGGCCCGCCTGGGCCTGAGCCTGGACGAGTACATCCGCAGGTTCGACCACGACCGGCCCCCCGACCAACTCCAGAGCCTTCGCAAGCTCGGCCGCGTCGGCGCGCATCTGGCGCGCGAGGCCCGGCGGGTGCGCAGCCTCGCCGACGCCTGGCACTTCGTCGGCTGGTTGATGTCGTGGTTGGCGCGAGCCGCCCGCTGGAGAATCGGCAGGCTGGCCGGGAAACTACGGTGGGCGGTCCGCAGGGCACGGAGGGCGATCCGCAGGAGGCGGCTCGCGGCCAAGCGGTTCATGTTCCGGCTGGTCAAGAAGAGCATGAAGCCGAGGCGCCCGCGCGACCGGCCCGTCGGCGCTGCGCCGCCAGCCAGCTACCGGCTCGGCCCGGAGATGGCAGCCTTAGGACCGCGAGCTGAGGCTGTCTTGTCGGCATCGAGCCGCGTTGCCGGCACGATCGGACCCCAGACCGAGGCCTTGATCGTGGACACGCCGAACGGCGCCGGCTCCCGCGCGGACGTGACCGTGGTCGTTCTGTCTGAGTCGGATCCCCGGGCCTCGGTGCCCGCGTTCGACGCCGAGAGCCTGAACCCGCTGCACTGGCCGGTCGAGCACAGCGGCCTCGCCTTCTCACTGGGGCCGCCCGAACGGGTGCCCCGACCGAAGCGGCCACCGCACGCGGTGAGCCCCGACCGGCGAACGACCTGTCGGCAAGCCCACCATGTGGTGGACGCGTCCGCCTACCACTGCGACTCGCTGAGCAGGGCCGGAACACTGGTCGCGCTGGCCGCCACCGGAACGGTGGTGCACATCATCGACGGCGACGCTGAGCTGCACCACCGCCTGGGCTCGGAGCTCTACTCCCTCATGGCCGATGAGGGCATCCTGTCCGCCGACGAGCACCAGCGGGAGGCGTTCAGCGTCGCCATGCGACGCGGGGCGCTGCGGGACCACTCGCTGCGGGCCCGGACCCGACAGCTCCTCGCGGCGACCGGCCTGTGCGGCCCGCCGCTGCCCACCGTGTCGATCCTGCTGGCCACCCGGCGCCCCGACCGGCTGGCTGCGGCCATCGGCGCGGTGGCGTGCCAGAGGTACCCCCGGGCCGAGCTGGTGCTGGCGCTTCACGGCGACAGATTCGACCGGGCCGAGGCCGACCGCCTACTGCAGGAACTGGATCATCCGGCCCGGGTGGTCGAGGTGGCCGGGCATCTGCCGCTGGGCACGGTGCTCAACGCAGCCGCCAGCGAGTCGTCGGGGACCCTGCTCACCAAGTTCGACGACGACGACATTTACGGCCCTGATCATCTATGGGATCTGGTCCTGGCCCACGAGTACTCCCGGGCCCCGCTGGTGGGCAAGGGGGCGGAGTTCGTCTACCTGGCCGGCTCCGATGTCACGCTGCACCGCTTCAGGGGCGGGGGCGAGCGCTACATCACCACCCAGAGCATCGCCGGCGGCGCGCTGATGGTCACCAGGCACTGCTTTGATGCGGTGCTGGGCTGGCGGCCGATCCCCCGCAGCGTCGACCAGGCCCTGATCACCGACGTGGTGGGCGGGGGCCACCGCGCCTACCGGACCCACGGCATGGGCTACGTGCTGGTGCGCCACGGCGAGGGCCACACATGGCAGGCCGACGACGACTACTTCCTGTCTCAGGCGCACGAGACCCGGGCCGGATGCGACCTTGACTTCGCTGGGATCGCTCTGCCGGGGTCCCATGGTCGCTGACCTCGCCAACGGCAGCCGGTCCGCCGCGCTGCGGGTCGGGTTCGTGGGCGCGGCCCTGTTCGTGTTCACCGACGGGCCGCTGTTCTTCCTCGCCCACCGCGTGCTCGGCCGTCCGGGACCGTCGTGGCATGACGTGGTAGTGGCCGGTGGCCTCACTGCCACCGCGGCCACAGCCGGCATGCTCGTGCTCTGGAGCCTGTGGCGGACGCGGTTGCGCTCGCCGCAGCCGCCGAACCCGAAGGCTGCGGTGGCCGTGGTCTTCTTCGCGCTGATCACCGCGGCGTCAACTGCCTGGAGCGTCGATGCGCTTCACACGGGATGGCGCTCGGTGGTCTACGTCGGTCTGGCCATGCTGGCCTGGCAGGTCGCCGACCTGGGGGACGCGGTGTGGAAGCCGCTGGCGCTGATGGCCGCCGGGGGCGTGGCCGCCAGCGGAGTGGTGGTGGCCGCCGGCACCGGCGCCGACGCCAACGGCGACTGGCAGGGCATCTACCTCAGCCGCAACCTGCTGGCGCCCGTGGCCGCCATCGGGGCCATCGCGGGCGTGCGCTTGCTGTGGGCCGGCGGCCGGTTCCATCGGATCGCGGGCATGGTGCTGGGCGCCGCATCGCTGGCGGCGATGTTCGGCGCGGGAAGCCGCACTGCCTGGCTGGCGCTGGTTGCCGGAGCGGGACTGGCCGCGCTCCCGGTGCTGCGGAAGCATCTGGCCCCGCGCTGGGGCGAGCCGCTGGCACGGGCCGTGGCGTGGGCGGCGCTGGCCGCTGGAACGGCGGCCGCCACCGCGGTCGTGGCCGCCCTGTGGGACACCCCGACTCTGGCGCAGCGCCGCACCATCTGGCGAGTGTCGTGGGAGCAGTTCCTGGAGCGTCCCCTGCACGGGCACGGCTTCTCCGCCATCTGGACATGGCCCGAGTTCCTCGACAACCATGCCCTGCTCGACCGCGGCAGCGCGCACAGCGGACCGCTGGAGGTGGCGCTGGGTCTCGGGCTGCTGGGTTTGGTTCCCTTCGCAGTCATCGCGGTGATGGCCGTGCGAAACGCGGGCCGAGACCTGCTGCGCTCCCCCAGCGCCGACACGTGGACGTGGGCCGCGGTGGTGGCGGTGATGCTCATCGAGAACATCACCGAGAGCTTCATCCTGCGGTTCTCCTACAACTGGGTGATAGTGATGGCAGCCGCCCTCAGAGGCCGAGCGGAGAGGCCCGCAGTGCACGAGGATGCCGCAAAGCTCTGAGCGAGGCCGTGGCCCGAGCGGCCCGTGAGCGCAGCGAACAAGAGCGGGAAACAGCGAGGCCGCGGCGGGCTCAGGCCTCCCGGGCATGGGCCGCGTACTCCAGGCGCAGCAGCACGCCCGCCACCAGCGAGCCGGTCAGCACCGCAGCCAACAGAGCCAGCTCCACCCGCAGGAACGGCTCGAGGTGAAAGCTCACCACAGCTGCGAAGGCGACGATCCCTGCGATCCATCCCACCACCGCCAGCCGGGTGTGATCCAACGCGACCAGTCCCAGCGCCAGCGACAGCATCAGCATCAGGCCGCCGCCGCTGGCCGCCAGCAGCGTCATGTCGCTGCGGCCCAGCTCGTCGCCGAAGACGAAGCTCACGATCGGCGCCCCCACCGCCGCCGCGGCCACAGTGGTCGCGACGGCTAACGCGGAAACCGCGGCGACGATCTTGAGCTGCATGTTGCGGAACCCCACCAGGTCGCCTTGGCCGGCCAGCGTCGCCAGGCTCGGAAGCAGGCTGGCCTTCACCGCCTGGAAGAAGAACAGCGGGACCCGGGCGATGAGCATGCCGTTGAGGAACACTCCGGGGGCGTCGGCCCCCAGTTCGTCGCCGGCCACGATGTCCAGCGCCACCGGCCCCACGTTGAGGATGAACGCCTCACCGATGCTGGCGACGAGCAGGAATCCGAGAGCGGGAGTGAGCTCTCGGTACGACGCGGGCGGCCCCGGATGCACCAGGGGCCTGCGAGGGCCGGCGGCGGCTGCCGCCGCTACCACGAGGGCGAAGGCGATGGCCAGGCCGTATGCGCCCACCGCGGCCACTCCGGCCACGGCCAGAGCCACGGCCAGAGCCATGCGCGCGGTGCCCTCCGCCACGAAGTACCAGGCGTAGCGGTTGAAGAGGTGCCGCCCGCCGAGGACGCCCCGCACGAGCTGTGCAGCGGCGAAGGCAGCCAGGGCTAGCACGAGCGCGACGAGCAGCTCGGGCCGGTGGTCGAGCAGGCCGTCGAGCCCCAACGGCCAGGCCACGAGCACTCCGGCGGCTACCACCACGAACTCGGCCGCGCCCAACACCCCGGCCCGGCGCAGCACCGGGGCGCTGCCCACTCCCCGGCTGGCCCGGTCGGCGGTGGCCCGGGCCACTTCCTGCTCAAGCGGCTGGAACAGGCCGAAGCCGCCGATGTTCACCAGCGCCCACAGCACGGCCAGGCCCCCGTATCCGACGTCGCCGAGGGCGTGCCGGGCCACCACCAAGTACCCGTAGGTGGTGAGACCGTTGACCACCAGGCCCCAGGCGATCGAGGAGGTGCCGAGGGGCAGCAGGCTGTCGAGGCGAAGGCGCGCTCGGAGGTCCTTCAACAAGTTTCCGATGGCGCTGTCCTCTTGTTCCGCTCTTGTTCGCTGCGCTCACGGGCCGCTCGGGCCGCGGCCTCGCTGACGCTCGGCCTCTCGCCAGGTGACGGGGCGCCCGGAGTCTAGGTGCGGCTGCTCTTGGGGGAGCTACGGCTGCGACATGGTCGGCATGCACTGCCCTTCGAGCTCGCCCACCTCGATGCGGTCCCGGTTGTCGTAGGTGACCTCGTTGGAGGGATCGGGACGCAGCCTGAACTCGCGGAAGCTCATCTCCAGGGCGTCGAAGGCCACCAGGCGGCCCCGCAGCGAGTCCCCGATGCCCAGGATCAGCTTGATGGCCTCGAGGGCCTGCACGCTGCCCACGATGCCGGGCAGCACGCCCAGCACCCCGGCCTCCGCGCAGCTCGGGGCCATCTCCGGCGGCGGGGGCTCGGGAAGCATGTCGCGGTAGGTGGGGCCGTTGCGGGGGTCGAACACCGTGACCTGGCCCTCGAAGCGGAAGATCGACCCGTGCACCACCGGTATGCCGAGCTTCACGGAGGCGTCGTTGAGCAGGTAGCGGCTCGGGAAGTTGTCGGCGCCGTCCACGACCACGTCGTAGCCGTCGAGGATCTCCATGATGTTGTCGGCGCCGAGCCGGGTGTCGTAGGTGACCACGTTCACGTCGGGGTTGAGCGCGGTGAGCGTCTTCTTGGCCGAGTCGACCTTGCGGTCCCCCACCCGGTCGACGTTGTGGAGGATCTGGCGCTGCAGGTTGGACTCGTCCACCACGTCCATGTCGATGACGCCGATGGTGCCCACCCCCGCGGCCGCGAGGTACAGCGCCGCCGGGGAGCCGAGCCCGCCCGCGCCGAGCAGCAGGACCTTGGCGTCGAGCAGCTTGAGCTGGCCGTCCTCACCCACTTCGGGCACCAGCAGGTGGCGCTGGTAGCGGTTGCGCTGTTCCGGCGACAGGGTGCGGGGCCGCTGCCAGGCCCGGCCCTCGTCCTTCCACTTGTTGAAGCCGCCGTCCATGGACACCACGTCGGTGTAGCCCATCTGCTCGAGCGTCACGGCCGCGAAGGCCGAGCGCACCCCGCCCGCGCACATGGCCACCAGCGGGGTGGACCGGTCGGCCACCCGGTTCTCGATGCTCGACTCGAGCTGGCCCCGGGGGATGTGCACCGACCCGACGATCGCGCCCTGCTCGTACTCGTCGGGCTCGCGCACGTCGAGGAGGGTCCAGCCCTCGGCCAGGTGTTGCTCGCCAGCTGCCGTGTCCACCTCGCGGATCTGGGCTTTGGCCTGCTGCAGTAGTTCTCGGAAACTCGCCATGGCTAAATCCTACCTGTCTTGTCAGGATTTCGCCACACCGCAACTGGCAAGCGGCGTCAGGTCGGGCCGCTCACTTCTTCCATGCCGCAGATCTCGGGCAGCGCATCGCTGATGGATCCGCGCACCAGCACGTCGGCCAGCGCGTCGAACTCGGTGGGCTCGCCGTTCACGATCACCAGGCGGGCCCCGGACTGCACGGCAATCACCGCGGTCCGGTTGATGGGCGACACCGCCAGCGTGGTGCCCACCGCGAGGAACAGGTCGCATTCGGTGGCGGCCCGCTCGGCCCGGTCAAGATCGACGGCGTTGAGGCTCTGCCCGAACGACACCGTGGCCGCCTTCAGGATCCACCCGCAGTCGGGGCACTCGGGATCGACCTCTCCTGCCCTCACCCGCTCCAGCGCCACCTCGATGTCGTCGCGGTATTCGCACGACAGGCACTGCACCTTGCGGGTGGTGCCATGTATCTCCACCACGAGCTCGGGGGTGCTGCCGGCCCGCTGGTGGAGCTCGTCCACGTTCTGGGTAATCAGCAGGTGCAGCTTGCCCCGCTGCTGGAGATGGACCAGCGCCTTGTGACCCCGGTTGGGCTCGACGTCGGCCCACAGCGCCCCCGCGGCCCGGCGGGCCCAGTTGCTCCGGCGGATCTCTGGATCGGTCACGTACACGTCGATGTTCGAGGCCCGCTCGGCCGCGGGATCGCGCGTCCACAGGCCCTTGGGCCCCCGGAAGTCGGGCAGGCCGCTGTCGGTGGAGATGCCCGCTCCGGTGAGCACCGTCACGCGCTCGGCGGCATCGACCATTCGACGGGCCGCGGCCACCGCGGCCGCAGCGTCCCCCGGCATCTCGCCAGCGTAGCGCCGAGGCCCTGGCCCGCCCGGCCCGCCGTGATCACCACACGACAGAGCAGATCCAGCAGCCACAACGATGATTCATTGCCGTTTGACTTACTGCAAATGTTAGATCATCATGTTTCATTAGCACTTCCCCCATGCAGTTGACACAATCGCGCTCAACGCGCGCCTACCTCGGAGAAACGTCAATGAACCAGACCACCAAGCACCCCGCGGCCATCATCGAGTCCGATGTGGTCACGCTCATCCCATGGACCGACCACCGCAAGGACGCGTTCGGCCACGACCTCCGGTCGGCCTACGTCGAACAGTTCTGGCTCGGGACGCTCGGGCCCTCCACCACCTGGTTCCTGCGCCACTGCGCAGCCGTGCTCGAAAACGCCGACGACGCGGCAGTAAGCCTGCGCGAGACCGCCTGCGCCCTGGGCATCGGCTTCGAGGGCGGCGCTCGGAGCGCGATGGTGAAGACGGTCGCCCGCGCCTGCCGGTTCCGGGCCGCCCGCGCCGTGGGGTCCACGACGCTGGCCGTGCGCCTGCAACTGCCGCAGCTCAGTCACCGCCAGCTGCAGCGCCTGCCCGCATCGCTCCAGCAGCGCCATGAGGAGTACCTGGCGTCCAGACAGGGCCCCGGCGGGCTCAGGCAGCAGCAGCTGAAGGCCCGCCAGTTGGCTCTGAGCCTGGTCGAGTGCGGTGACAGCATCAGCGAGACCGAGCTGCAGTTGAGCCGCCTGAAGTTCCATCCGGCCGTCGCGGCCGAGGCCGTCCGCTGGGCGTGGAGCCTCCATCACGGCCGGATGCCCCCCGAAGCGGCCTGACCACCGCATGGCCGCCATCGGGCGGTGGTGATGTAGCGTCGGGGCCCCGGCGAGGGGGTGCACATGGAGCCCGCAATACCCGACGGCATCCGCGAGATCGACGACGACTGGCTGTCGCAGGCCATCGGCGCCCCCGTAAGGGCCGTGAGCATCGACGACATCGGCACCGGGGTCGGGATGATCGGCGCGCTGTACCGGGCGACGCTGGAAGGCGAGGGGCCCGCCAGCGTGGTGATCAAGCTGCCCGGCCTCGACGAGACGGCCCGATTCACCGCGGCCATCCTGCGGCTCAACATCCGCGAGGTCGGCTTCTACCGCGAGCTGGCCGCCGAGAGCCCCATACGGGTGCCCTACTGCCACTTCGGGGCCGTCGACCCGGAGACCCACCAGTTCGTGCTGGTGCTCGAGGACGTGGGCTCATGCCGGGCCGTGGACCAGATCGAGGGCATGGGCACAGCCGACGCCGAGCAGGCCGTCGACGAGCTCGCTCGCTGGCACGCCCACTGGTGGGGCGCGGCCGGCCCGATCGTGGAGCGGGGCACCGCGGTGACGATCGGCGATCCCATCTACCCGATGCTGCTGCCCCCGGTGTTCTCCGACGGCTGGGGCAAGGTCCGCAGCGCGATGAGCGTCCCCAGATCAGTCGAGATGGTGGCCGACGGCTGGGTCGAGGCCCTCCCCCACATGCTGGGTTCGATGGCCTCGACGCCCCGCACCCTGGTCCACGGCGACTACCGGGCCGACAACATGTTCTTCGACGATGACGGCCGTGTCGTGCTGATCGACTTCCAGGTCATCGGGGAGTCCACGCCTGCGGGCGATCTGGCCTACTTCGTCACCGGGAGCCTCGCCCCCGCCACCGCCTCGGAGATCGAGCAGGCCCTTTATGAGCGCTGGCTGGGCGCCCTGGCGTCGGAAGGGGTGCCCGAGTCGGACACCGCCGAGCTGTGGGACCAGTACCGCGGCGCGGTGCTGTTCTGCGTGTGCTACCCGATGATCGCGGGCGCAGGGATGGACCTCACCGACGAGCGCCAGCGAGGGTTGCTGGCGGCCACCTTCGAGCGCTTCGAGCGCGCCGCCGACGAGTTGAGCCTGCGCGACCTGCTCTGAGCGGTCCCGCTCGGCCTCGTGTTTCCCGCTCTTGTTCGCTGCGCTCACGGGCCGCTTGGGCCACGGCCTCGCTGAGCGCCTTGCTACTTCGTCAAGGATTGTCGCCTACACGCTCGGCCTCGTGTTTCCCGCTCTTGTTCGCTGCGCTCACGGGCCGCTTGGGCCACGGCCTCGCTGAGCGCCTTGCTACTTCGTCAAGGATTGTCGCCTACACGCTCGGCCTCGTGTTTCCCGCTCTTGTTCGCTGCGCTCACGGGCCGCTTGGGCCACGGCCTCGCTGAGCGCCTTGCTACTTCGTCAAGGATTGTCGCCTACACGCTCGGCCTCTCAGTCCGGCGCGGGCCGCGTGTAGCCGGAGGCCAGCTCGACCAGGGTGCGCACGCCGAAGCCGGTGCCCCCCTTGGCAATCTCACCGTCGTCGGACTCGGCCCGGGCCGGCCCGGCGATGTCGAGGTGGACCCAGGGAACCTCGTCGGCCACGAACTGCTGCAGGATCAGACCCGCGGTCAGCGCGCCGCCGTGGGGACCGCCGATGTTCTTGATGTCGGCCACGCTCGAGTCGAACTGCTTGGTGTAGTCGGCGGGCAGCGGCAGGTGCCACACCCGCTCCCCCGCCCGGTCGGCGGCTGCCCGGACCTGGTCTATGAACGATTCGTCGTTGCCCATCAGCCCGGCGATTGACGGCCCGAGGGCCACCATGCACGCGCCGGTCAGCGTGGCCAAGTCGATGATGGCGTCAGGCTCGTCCTCGCAGGCCAGCGACAGTGCGTCGGCGAGGATCAGGCGACCCTCGGCGTCGGTGTTGAGCACCTCGATGGTCTTGCCGTTGCGAATGGTCAGAACGTCGCCGGGCCGGGTGGCGTCGCCGCCGAGCATGTTGTCGGTCATGGGCAGGTACGCCTTGACCCTCACCGGCGCGGCCACCACGGGCAGCACCGAAATGGCCCCGATGATGGCGGCGGCCCCGCACATGTCCATCTTCATCATCATCATGCCCTGGGCGGTCTTGATGGAAAGGCCCCCGGCGTCGAAGGTGATTCCCTTGCCGACGTAGGCGAGCGTCGCGGTGGGGGTTCCTTCGGGCTCGTAGGTCAGCTCGACGAAGCGCGGCGGCAGGCTGCTGCCCCGGTTGACGCCGAGCACTCCCCCGAGGCGACCCGCCTCGATCTCCGCCTCGGTCCAGACCTTGGACTCCAGTCCGGCCTCGCGGGCGACGGCGGCGGTCTTCTCGGCGAAGGCCGGGGCGGTGAGGGAACCGCCCGGCTCGTTGGAAAGGTCTCGGGCCAGGCACACAGCCCCAGCGATGGCGGCGCCGCGCTGCAGCGCCTCCTTGGCGGCCGCCGAGGTGCTGCCGACGACGTCGACCCGGGCCAGCTTGGGGCTGCCGTTGCTGCCGTTGTTGCCGCCGGTTGACGATTTGAGGGCGGTGTAGCGGTAGCCGCCGAGGACCACGCCCTCGGCCAGCGCCTGGCGGGCCGCGGCATCGTTCACGCCGATACCGTCGGGCAGCCGCACCGACACCCTCGCGTGGCGCGAGCATGAGCGAGCTACCGCGGCGCCGGCTCGCCGGATGGTGGCTGCGGTGGCTTCGGCGGCCGGGCCCACCCCCACCAGCCCGGCAAAGCCCCCGTCGGCGGGCTGCAGGTGGACCTGCTCCGCCTTGCCTTCGAAGCCGGCCATTTCGAGGACGGTGGCATCGAAGCCGTCGATGCCGGACCCGACAGCATCGGAGGTGACCAGGGCAATGCTCGCAGTGGCCGCCTTGGCGACCGAGCGGGCGGCATGAACGGTGATTGGCATCCGGTCAGACTAACTGCCGGCTAGCCAGACGGAGACGGCGTGGGGAGGTCCTGCTCGACCGTGAGCGTGGGTGCGAAGAGGTCGCCGAGCTCATCTACCCGCTCCAGCACCTCGGGAGCGGTGAACGTGAGCGGCTCGCCGTCGGCGCCGTCGGACACCTCGTCCCAGGTGATGGGGGTCGATGCAGTGGGGCGGTCCCTTCCCCGCAGAGAGTAGGGGGCGACGGTGGTCTTGAAGTGGGCGTTCTGACCCCAGTCGATGAACACCTTGTTGGGACGGAGGCTGCGCTTCATGATCGACACCACCGCGGCCGGCATCCGCTGCTCCAGCAATTGGGCCACCGCCCGGGCGAAGCCGGCCGCGTGATCGTGGGTGTGGGGGCGGTTGAGGGGCATGTACAGCTGCAGCCCCTTGCTGCCGGAGGTCTTGGCCCAGGCCGCCAGGCCCAGCGCGTCGAGGACCTCGCGGATGTGCAGCGCCACCCGGCAGCACTCGACGATGGTGGCCGGCGCGCCCGGGTCGAGGTCGAACACGACCATGGTGGGCGAGTCGATGTCGCCGCACCGGGCCATGGGGGCGTGTATCTCCAGCGCGGCCAGGTTGGCCGACCACGCCAGGGCGGCCACCGAGTCGAGCCGACAGTAGTCGATCGAGCCGCCCCGGTCGCCGGGACCGGCGCACGTGCCCACCCAGCCGGGGCGGTGCTTGGGGCAGCGCTTCTCGAAGAACGACTCGCCGGTCACGCCGTCGGGCCAGCGCCGCAAGGTGATCCCCCGGTCGCCCATGTGGGCCAGCATCACCGGCGCGATCCGGACGTAGTAGTCGATGACCTGGGCCTTGGTGAAGCCGGTCAGCGGGTACATCACCTTGTCGAGATTGCTCACCGACAACTGCCGGCCGCCCACGGTCACCGCCACGCGCTCCGGTGCGCTCACTGCTGTCGCCTGCTCGCCGCGGGATGGGCCGGCTGCGCGTTTCAGGCCGACCGGCGGACCTGCTCGACCGGAGGCTCGGACGCCTCGCTGGCCGCGGACTCCTCGCCGGCCGCGGGAGCCTCGCCGGCCGCGGGGGCGCTCCCGCCGGTCGCGGCCGGGTGGCGCTTGCGGGCCTCCTTGGCCGCGGCCACCGAGGCCTCCAGGGCGGCCATCAGGTCGACGACGGTGTCCGAGGCGGGCGCGGGCGCGGCCACCGTGGCGGCCGTGTCGCCGGAGGCCTTGCGCTCGATGAGTTCCAGGAGCGCCTCCCGGTAGGAGTCGGTGTAGCGGTCCGGCTCGAAGTCGGCCTCGAGCGCGGCGATTAGCTGGCGGGCCATGGCCGTCTCCCGCTCGTCCACCGAGATGTCGCCCAGCCCGTCGAGGCCGCCGAGCTCGTCAGGGGCCACCAGCTCGTCGGCGTACACCATCGTCGACAGCATCAGCCGCCCGTCCACCGGGCGGATGGCGGCCAGGTGCTGCTTGGAGCGCATCACGAAGTGGCAGATCGCCACCTTGTTGGCCTCCTGCATGGCCTCGGCCAGCAACTTGTAGGGCTTGGCCGTGGCCTCGTCAGGCACCAAGTGGTAGGCGCTGTCGTAGAACACGGGATCGATGTCGGCGAGGTCGATGAAGGCGTCGATGTCGATGGTGCGGGCCGCGACCGGGGCCAGCTGCTCAAGCTCGGCGTCGGTGAGCGTGACGTAGGCACCCGAAGGCAGTTCGTAGCCCTTCACGATCCGCTCGGCCCCCAGCTCCGAGTCGTCGGCCGACGACACCTTCTTGTAGCGCACCCGGGCTCCGGTTTGCGCGTCCAGCTGGTTGAAGCGCACGTTCTTGCGGCTCACTGCGCTGAACAGCTGCACAGGGATCGTCACCAGTCCGAAGCTGATGGACCCCTTCCAGATCACTCTCGGCACCACTGGCCTCCGCGCATCAGCACGAGCCCGGCCCAGCCGGGGCCCGGCCCACAGGCCTCCGCACCGCCGCCGCGAGTCTACCCAGCAGACTGTCGCTGTCCCGCCAAGCCCCACTCTGCCGGGGCGCGACGGGGCCGGCCAGCCACCTTCGGTCACGTGACGAGGTCGATGCTGACCTCCCGGCTGGCGACACGCGGCCAGGGGGAGCGCGCGACGCGCGCGTCGAACGCGCTACAGATCGAACGAGGCACATCAACTCCGGTTGCTGGCCAGTAACGCGGCTGTACTCGCTACTGGCTTCGCCACAAGAGTGGGATTCGCCTCGTTGTATGCACTGGCAATCTCAGTCGCACTGATGTCTTCTCCATTGACGGGACTACTCGTGTGGGGAGCCTACGGGCTAGTTCGCACCGCATCCGTCGGACCAGTTACCAGGATTGTGCGGACTCGAAGCCCCCTGGATCTCTTCAGCTATCGAAGAGGTGCTGTACGTGTGGTCGGCACGATGACCACCGCAGTCTCGGTTCTCACTCTTAATCCTCTGATTGCTGCGTTTCTCGAAGTGTCTGTAGAAGATCTTGAGGCATACAACAGACGACGTATTCCAACATGGTATGATTCAAAGAGCAATTGTTTCAGGAGTATATGCCTGGAACTTCTTCCAAAATAGTAACTGAAGTGACCCATGTTATCTCATTGAAGTCTACGACGCGGCGCCAACAACCCAGACCATGATCTTGCCTGAATCGCAGTCAATAGCGCCCTTGCCCTTAAGGACTAGCTCACTGCGGGAGAGCACCATCTCAAAATGCCCGGTGTTGTCCTCACTGCGATATCCGTTAAGAGAGAAGTCCATAAGCTGCAGACTGTCTCCACTCGTGTGTTGTTGCGCCAGGTATGAGTCGAGACTGGAACGATCTTGGGCCTCTTCGCCGTGGCGGGTGACGGCGTCGTAGAACCACTGGAATCGATCTTCGGGCGCGAAGAAACGGTCGGCCAGACTGGCGTTATTCGAACCAACGGAGTAAGCCGAGAGGAACCTCTCAACGAGTTCCCGAGCACCATTGCGGCTGCATGCTCCCGTCGTGGCAGCGTCTTCGGAAGAAGCTACGGGAGTATCTTCCGAGATCCTAGCCGACATGGCGTCTTGTGCCGTTGAACACGACGCGCAGACGATGAGCCCCAGCAAGAGGATAGATGTGGGTCGTCTGTTCACTTGCGTCGTTTGTAATTCATCGATCTCGACAATAGCCTTCTTGGCCCGGGTCCTTCACGGGGTTTGGGAGCACGGAACCGTAGGCCGGCCGGGTGGCTAAGCCTAATAGAGCCTACGGCGTGAGCAGGATGCGGGCCACCAGGTCTTGGCCGAAAGCGGTGACGATGGCCAGGTACATCAGGCCGGTGGCGGCCATCACCGCCGAGTACTCGCGCTCGCGCAGAGCGGCCCTCGCCACCGCCACGAGCACGAGCGTCATGGCTGTGCTGCTGACCCAGAACCAGCCGAGGAGGCCGTTGTAGCCGTCGTTGATGGTGCCGTTGAGCACCGAGACCATCCCTGTGGGCCACAGCATCACCACCGTCTCGGGAAGCCACAGCACTCCAGCGGCCCGCACCATCGCCAGCAGGGGCCCGCGGGCCAGACCGGGCTGCACCAAGTACCAGTGGCCCAGCAGCATGGCGCTGAGAACCGCTCCAGTGAACAGCGCCCCCACCAGTGTGCGGGCCACCGCCAACCCGGTCGGGCCTCCGGCCGCGAAGGCACCCAGCAGGACCGCGACCAGGCCCACTGCGGCCGCGGTCAGATCGAGCACGGGCGGAAACTCGGGCGCCTCGGCATCGAAGCGGGCCTCGGCCCTGTCGATGCCGGTCATCTCGGCCACCCGGGCTGATCGCCGCTCGACCACGGCCCGCTGACCCCTGGTGCCAGCCGACCTGCGGATCACCGACACCACGCCCGCGGTCAGTCCGGCACACACGAAGGCCACAGTGGCCACCTCGCGAGTCCAGGTCGGCTGGGCCGCGAACGCAACGACAAGCGAGCCCCCGGCCAGCGCCAGGAAGACCCCGCGCATCAGCCAGCCGTAGCCGAGCCCCACCTCGCGCCGGCGGGTGGTGACCCACAGGAAGAACCACCCGGCCGCGGCCCAGCCCACCAGCAGGGTGGCGACGTCGAGTTCGACCATTCAGCCTAAGCTCGGACCGCGCCGGCGGAGGCCGCGGCGTCGGCGGCCCCGCGGGCGTGGTAGCTGGAGCGGGTCAGCGGCGAGGCCTCGACATGGCTGATGCCCATCGCCTCGCCGGTCCGCTTCCAGTCGTCGAACGCCTCCGGCGGCCACCAGCGCGCCACCGGGAGGTGGCGGGCGCTAGGCCGCAGGTACTGGCCGATGGTCACGATGTCGGTTCCCGCCGCGTGCAGATCCGCGAGGGTCTGCACCATCTCATCGTGGGTCTCGCCCATGCCCGCGATGATCGACGACTTGGTGATCAGCCCGGCCGCCTTGGCCCGGGACAGCACCGACAGGCTCCGGGCGTATCCCGCCGACGGGCGCACGGCCCGCTGCAGGCGGGCGACAGTCTCGATGTTGTGGTTCAAGACGTCGGGTCGGGCGTCGAACACCCGCTGCAGGGCGTCGGGATCCCCGCCGAGGTCGCTGATCAGGGTCTCGACCCGGGCGTCCGGAAGCCGGCGGCGCACCGCAGCCACCACCTCGGCCACCGCCGCCGCGCCTCCGTCCGCCAGATCGTCGCGGGCCACCATCGTCACGACCACATGGTCCAGGCCCATGCGGGCCGCGGCCTCGGCCACCCGCTCGGGCTCGGCTGGATCAACCGGTCCGGGCCGGCGGGTGTCGACCAGGCAGAATCCGCAGGCCCGGGTGCAGCGCTCCCCCAGGATCATGAAGGTGGCCGTGCCCTCGTTCCAGCACTCCGAGATGTTGGGGCAGCCGGCCTCCTCGCACACGGTCACCAGGTCGAGGTCCCGCAGCGTCGATCGGATCTCGCGGAACGTGGGCCCGGTGTTGAGCGGGACCCGCATCCACTCGGGCTTGCGCGACCGGTACGGCACGGAGTCCGCCTCGTCGCCGCCCTGCAGCCGGGCCTGCGCCATCCGGCCCAGCAGGCGGGGCGAGGTACCGTCGCCGACCGGGGCGCCGTCGCCATTCGAGCCGCTGGGGGCTGCAGCACCATCGCCATTCGAGCCGCTGGGGGCTGCAGCACCATCGACCGGCATGGCCGCGGCGTGGGCCTGGAGAGTGAACTGGGCCATGTCGCCGGGCGCAGTGCGGAAGGCCACGTCGGCCCGATCGACACGCCCGTGAGGGGCCCACACCTCCGAGGCCCGGCTGGCAACGAGGTCCACGACCTCCCGCATCGAGACGTCGATGCCCTCGGCCGCGAGCGAGGTGACCCCCAGGCCGGTGATCCCGCAGGGCACGATCCGACCGAACCAGCCGAGGTCGGGATCCACGTTGAGCGCGAACCCGTGCATGGACCGGGCCCGGGACAGCCTCACCCCGATGGCCGCGATCTTGCGCGGCCTCACCCCTTCGGGCTCGACCCACACACCGGTGTGGCGGTCGATGCGCCCAGCCGCGAGGCCCAGATCGGCCAGCACGCCGATCAACAGCTGCTCCACACCGCCCACGTAGGCCGCGGTGTCGGCCATCCCGCCCCCGCGCCGGCCCGGCACGGTGAGAATGGGGTAGCCGACGAGCTGTCCCGGCCCGTGGTAGGTGACCTCGCCGCCCCGGTCGGTCTCCACCACCGAGCCGCCCAGCGCCTCGACATCGACCAGCAAGTGCTCCCGACGCCCGCGCCGGCCCAGCGTCACCACATGCGGGTGCTCCAGCAGCAGCAGGTGATCGTCGGCGGAATGGGAGTGGAGGCGGCGCTGGAGTGCCAAGGCGTCCTCGTAGGCAACCCGGCCGAGCCAGCGGATCCGAAGGGTCGGGCCGGCGGAGGACTCCGGGACCGCGCTCAGCGGATCTCCGCCTCCCAGTCGCGGGTCTCGATGAGCTCCTTGACGTTGTGCAGGAACGCGGCCGCGTAGGCGCCATCGAAGGCCCGGTGGTCCCAGGCCATGGCCAGCACGCCCACGGAGTGGATGGCGATCGACTCGTTGCCGTAGTTATCGGTGACCACCACCGGCTTGCGGGTAACCCCGTCGGTGCTGAGGATGGCGACCTGGGGCTGGTTGATGATCGGGAACTGCATCATCGTGCCGTACTGCCCGGCGTTGGTCAGCGTGAACGTGCCCCCGGACAGGTCGTCGGGCGACAGCTTGCGACTGCGGGCCCGGTTGGCCAGATCAACGATGTCGCGGGCGATCTGGCGGAGGCGCTTGCCCTCCGCTGCCTGGATCACCGGCGCCAACAGCCCCTGGAAGTCGATGTCGACCGCTACGGCCAGGTTGACGCCGGCATGCACTATCAACTCGTCATCGCCGAAGCTGGCATTGAGGTGCGGATAGTCGCGCAACGCGTCCACCACGGCCCGAGCGATGAACGGCAGGTAGGTGAGGCTGAAGCCCTCCTCCGCCTTCCAGGCCTGCTTCGACGCCCGCCGGACCTTCTCCACTCCCTCGTAGTCGACCTCGATGGCGGTAAGGACATGGGGCGACGTCTGCTTGGACATGACCATGTGATCCGCGGTTCGCCGCCGGATCCTGTTGAGCGGCACCACGCTGTCGCCGCTTCGTACCACCACCGCCGGCACCGATGCCGGCCGCCGCGAAGGGGCGGGTCTCGGCGATTCGGTAGCGGGGGACGGCTCTGGCGGCGGCGGAGCCTCAGCAGGGGCAGCGTCAGCAGGCGCGCCATCGGCAGCGTCAGCGGCGGCTGCTCCCCGGGCCCGGATGGCCTGTTCCACGTCGGAGCGGGTTATGCGGCCCCCCAGCCCGGTCCCTTCGATGGTGGCCGGGTCGATTCCGCTCTCCGCGATCAGCCGACGCACGACCGGGGACAGGACCATTCCCGCGCCCGCCGACTCGGAGATCTCCGACACAGCGGGTGCGGCAGGCGACGCGGGAGCCGGCGGCGGCTCCGACGCTGGGGGCGCGGGGGGTGGTGGATCGGGGGCCGGAGCGGGCGCCGCGGGCGCCGGCTCGGCGGCTTCGGAGCCCACGCGGGCCAGCACCTGGCCCACCTCCACCACGTCTCCCTCGTTGGCCAGGATCTCCGAGAGCACCCCAGCCACCGGCGAGGGAACCTCGGTGTCGACCTTGTCGGTGGACAACTCGAACAGCGCCTCGTCAAGGGCCACCTCGTCTCCCACCTGCTTGAACCACCGTGTGACGGTTCCCTCGGTGACCGTCTCTCCCAGCTGGGGCATCGTCACATCGACCATGGAGTACCTTCCTTGCGGAGTCAGGCGTGCAGCGAGCGCCCGGTCAGGGAGAGGGCAGCCTCGCCGAACAGCTCGCTCATGGTGGGATGGGGCTGGATCAGGCGGGCCACGTCGGTGACGGTCGCCTCCCAGTTGACCGCGAGATAGGCCTGCCCGAGCTGTTCGGTGACCCATGAGCCGGCCATGTGGACCCCGAGGATGCGGCCGCCGGTGCCATCGGACCGCCTCTCGGCGATCACCTTGACCAGGCCGTCGGTCTCGCCGAGGATCTGGGCCCGGCCGTTGCCCATGTACCGGTGCGACGACGTGACCACCTCGAATCCGGCGGCCGCCGCGCTCTGCTCCGTGTGCCCGGCGAAGGCCACCTCGGGATGGCAGTAGATGCACCAGGGCGTGCCGTGATAGTCGAGCGGTTCGGGATCCTCGCCACAGATGTCGGCGATGGCGAGCATGCCCTCGGCGAAGGCAGTGTGGGCGAGCTGCGGGGTGTCGACCATGTCGCCCACCGCCCACACCCCCGGCGCCGTCGTTCGGCATCGGGCGTCGACCTCGACGAATCCCCGCCCGTCGACCGCGACTCCGGCCGCGTCCAGCCCCAGGCCCTCAGTGCGGGGCCGCCGCCCCACCGCCACCACCACCAGGTCGACGTCGGCCTGCTTGCCCTCCCCGAAGGAGACGACCGTGCCGGTGCCGTCCGCACGGGGCTCGTGGCCGTGCACGGTCACACCGGTGTGCACCCCGATGCCCCGCTTGCGGAACGAGCGGCGCACCACCTTGGCGACGTCGGTGTCGCACCCGGCGAGGATGGTGGGAAGCGCCTCCAGCACGGTCACGTCCACGCCCAGGTCGCCCATCATCGAAGCGAACTCGCAACCTATGGCACCCCCTCCGATGACCGCCGCCGACGCGGGCAGTCGCTCCAGGAAGAACAGCTCGTCGGAGGTCACCACGATGCGGCCGTCCACCTCGAAGCCGCCGATCGTGCGGGGCGTCGACCCCGTAGCCAGGATGATCGACGGGGCGGACAGGGACATTGGGGGCTCACCGCCGTCGGGGACCACCTCAACCGCCCCGGGCCCGCTGAGGGAGCCGGAGCCGGAGTAGACGGTCACCTTGCGCTGGCCCAGAAGCCCAGAAAGGCCCGCGGTGAGCTGATCGATGACCCGCTGCTTGCGGCCCAGCACCGCCGACCAGTCGATTCCCGGCTCCGAGGCGGTCACGCCGAACTCCGCGGCCCCGGCCACGGTGCGATACACCGAAGCCGCCTCGAGCAGCTCCTTGGCCGGGATGCAGCCCACATGCAGGCACGTTCCCCCCACTCTGTAGTGCTCCACGACCGCCACATCGAGACCGGAGCTCGCGCCGTACAGGGCCGCGGCGTAGCCGCCCGGCCCCCCGCCGATGACGATCACGTCGTGGGTTGCGTCGCTCACAGAGCCTCCCGGGTCGTCTGGTGACCCTACCGGAACATGAAACTGTCAGAACCCGCCGATAAGCACTTGCGCGGTGAAGGCCAGCAGGATGGCCAGACCGCACAGCAGCGCGGTCACGATCAGCACTCGGGTGCTCACGCGGCGCGACCCGTCGCCGGATGCAGAGTCGACCGGGACGCCATCGGATCAGCGCCGGCGGCGGCGCCTGCGCCGGAGGAATCCGAGCACCTCGTTGAGGACGGCGCCCGCGACCGCGGCCACGAGGATCACCACCCACAGAGGGCCGGACATATCGAAGACCAGCCACTCGAAGGCCACGTCGTCGCCGTTCTGGACGACGAAGAAGATCAGCCCCACCACCACCAGCACCGCGGCCACCAGTCCCGGCGAGATGGACAGCTTCTTGCCGTCTGGCTTGGCTTCTAAGGGCTTCGGCTCTTCGTTCACTGCGCTTGCTCCCCGCTTCAGGGCGTGTCCGCCGGTCTGGGCTCGCTGGGCGTCCCGCAACGCCGCAGCGATGGTAGACCACAGCCATGGAAAACCGTATGCGGATAGCGGTCACCGGCTCCACCGGCCTCATCGGCCAGGCCCTGGTCGAGGGCCTGGAGTCCAGAGGGCACGAGGCCGTGCGGGTCGTGAGACCGGGCGGCTCCCACGGATCGGGTCCGTCGACGTCAGTTGTGTGGGATCCGACCGCACCAGAGTTCGACGCCGGCGGGCTGGAGGGATTCGACGCCGTGGTCCACCTGGCCGGAGAGCCGATCGCGGCCCGGCGCTGGTCGCCGGACCAGAAGGCGCGCATCGCCGAGAGCCGCGTCCGGGGAACGGCCGTGTTGGCCCAGGCGCTGGCCCAGCTCTCGGAGCCGCCGGGGGTGCTGGTGTCGGCTTCGGCTATCGGCTACTACGGCGGCCGGGGCGACGAGCTCCTGGACGAGTCCTCCAGCGCGGGCCGCGACTTTCTGGCCGAGGTGTGCCGAGACTGGGAGACAGCCGCCGATCCGGCCCGGGCCGCGGGGATCCGGGTGGCGCATCCCCGCACCGGCGTGGTTCTCAGCCGATCCGGCGGAGCCCTGGCCGAGATGCTGCCGTTCTTCAGGCTCGGCATCGGCGGGCGCATCGGCGACGGCCGCCAATGGATGAGCTGGATCACCCTGCACGACGAGGTCGAGGCGCTGATGTGGCTGATCACCGCCGACGTGGAGGGCCCGGTCAACCTCACCGCCCCCGAGCCGGTCACCAACCGGGAGCTGACCGCGGCGCTGGGTCGAGCACTGCGCCGGCCCGCGGTGCTGCCCACGCCCAAGCCAGCGCTGTGGGCCAAGCTGGGTCGCGAACTCACCGAGGCCCTGCTCTACAGCAGCGCCCGGGTAACCCCCGCGGTGCTCCACCGCGGCGGCTTCCAGTTCACCCATCCCGACATAGCCACCGGCCTCGCCGCCGCGCTGGCCTAGAGCGAGCACGGGCTCACTGGCACAGGCCGCATTCGTGATGTTGTCAGTTGGATGTATATTGATATGCTAGGTAATATGCGCAAGAGACATCTGATAATCTCTCTTCCCCCGGATCTAGCGGTCGAAGTCCAAGAGGCCGCCGAGGAGGACGGACAGAAAACGTCAGCGTGGCTGGCGGACGCTGCCCGCCGCCGCCTCAAGGCTCGCGGGCTCCGCGAGGTCGTAGCCGAGTACGAAGCCCTGCACGGCGCGTTCACCGAAGAGGAACTCGCCATCGCTCGCAAGAAGCTCGGGAAGTGACCGCTGTAGTTCTTGACGCGGGCGCGCTCATTGCCCTTGACCGAGGAGACACCGAAGTATGGGCGATGCTCCGGGCAGCGGTAGACGCGGGAGACCTCGTCCAAGTCCCAGCCGGCACGATTGGTCAGGCGTGGCGGAACGGCCAGCGGCAAGTGTTGTTGGCGCGTGCACTGGCCAAGTGTGAAGAGTCTGAGGCGGCGCCTGACGCGAGCCGGTCGGCGATCTCGTTCCACTCGTCGCCGGAGTGGCCCTTGACCCACCGGAAGGAGATCTCGCCCGGCCTCGACAGGTACTCCTCGATGAGCGGCTCCCACAGGTCGCGGTTGGCCACCGGCTTGCGGTTGGAGTTCCGCCAGCCCCGCTTCAGCCACCCCTCGTACCACCGGTCGCGGAAGCAGTTGACGACGTAGGTCGAGTCCGAGACCACCTCCACCGGCCCGCTCACCGCCCCGAGCGCCTCCAGCACGGCCCGCAGCTCCATCCGCTGGTTGGTGGTTTGCGGCTGCGCGCCGCAGGCCCACTCGCCGCCGGGCACAGCCCAGGCCCAGCCGCCCGGTCCGGGGTTTCCCAGGCAGGCGCCGTCGGTGTAGACGGCGGTGCTTCGGCAGGCATCTTCCAGGACGCGCCGGTGAAGGCGAAGGCCACGAACTGGGCCGAGATGCTGCCCTTCTTCCGGCTGGGCATCGGCGGGCGCATCTGCAACGGCCGTCAGTGGATGAGCTGGACCCCCTTTACGTTGTTGAGTGGTCCCGGCGTGGCAGTGTCGGGGCTGGTTGCTCGCCGCGGCGGGTAGGGCTGTAGCCCCCTGTCACATTGATGGCCCGGGGGGTGTTGTCGCCCGCCGCGGTCGGGTGTCTTCGATCTCTGACAGGGACATGCCCTCGGGGCTGATCGTAAAGTGGTTGAGGCGCAGGCACCGGGAGCATCCGACCAGGAATGCCCCCGGACCCAAGGAGTCCCGCCATGCAAGAACCCGACTGCGTCGACATCGAGGTGTTCGTCGGCGTCGATGTCGCCAAAGGCGACCACTACGCCTGCGCTGTGACCTCAGCCGGCGCCGAGGTGCTGGCGCGGGGCGTGCGCAACGACGAGGCGGCGATCGGCCAACTGATCGACGACGCCGCTGTGCACGGCACGGTCGCTTTGGTGATCGACACGACCAGCTCGGCGGCGTCGCTGCTGTTGGAGACGGCCACGCGCCGGGAGGTTCCGGTGGCCTATGTGACGGGGCTGGCGATGCGCCGGGCTGCGGACCTCTACGCCGGGGCGGCCAAGACCGACCCCAAAGACGCCGCGGTGCTCGCCGACTACGCCCGGCGCAACGCCGACCGCCTGACCTGGACCGCTCCCAGCGATGAGCTGCTGGCGCGGCTGCGGATCCTCAACGGCAGAGACGCCGACCTCGCCGCCGACGCCACCAGGGCCGCCAACCGCCTCAGAGACGCCCTGCTGGCGGTGTCGCCCGCCCTGGAGCGGGCCCTCGGCGACAAGGTGGCCACCAGCGGCGGCGCACGCGACGCCCTGGCCCGCTGGGGCACCCCCACAGCGCTTCGAGCAGCGGGCAGGGCCCGGGTGCGGGCCCGCATCGCCAAACGCTCGCCCCGCACAGCCAGCCGGCTAACCGACGCGATCTGGGCCGCGCTCGACGCGCAGAGCATCATCGTCACCGCCGAGGCCGCCTGGGGCGCCACCATCTCAGAGCTCGCCGCCGACCTGGACCGGATCTGCGAGCGCCGCGACCAGCTCACCGGCCACATCGAGGAAGCGTTCATGGCGCACCCGCTGGGAAAAGTCCTCAACAGCCTGTGCGGGTTCGGCCCGCGGACCGGAGCCAGAACCCTCGCTGAGATCGGCGACCCCCACCGATTCGCCGACGGCAGCCGCCTCGCCTCCTACGCCGGGCTCGCCCCCGTCGACTGGCAGTCAGGGCGCAGCGCCACAGCGCGCAAACCCCGAGGCGGCAACCACCGACTCAAGAACGCCCTCTTCACCGCAGCCTTCGTCGCCGCCCAACACGACCCCGACGCACGCGCCTACTACCAGCGCAAACGCTCAGAAGGCAAACGCCACAACGCCGCCGTCATCTGCGTCGCCCGACGCCGCTGCAACATCATCCTCGCCATGCTCAAGACCCAAACCCCCTACCAGCCACCCCACCCCCAGAACCTGCCCCAAGCGGCTTGACAACAAGACAGGGACACCCCCCCACGACGAGGTCGAGGCCCTGATGTGGCTGATCACCGCCGACGTGGAGGGCCCCGTGAACCTCACCGCCCCCGAGCCGGTCACCAACCGGGAGCTGACCGCGGCGCTGGGTCGGGCACTGCGCCAGCCGCGGTGCTGCCCACCCCGAAGCCCGTGCTGTGGGCCGAGCTGGGCCGCAAGCTCACCCAGGCCCTGCTCTACAGCAGCGCCCGCTTGGCCCCCGCGGTGCTGCAGCGCGGCGGCTTCCAGTCGCTCACCCCGACATCGCCACCGCGCTGGCCTAGCGCTTCGAGCGGGCATCGCGGCATGGGAGCCTTCGGCAGGGCGGCTAGCTGGGACCAGCATTGAACAGGAATATGAAAGAAAACATAACTATACTTCCTGTAAATGCTTAAAAAATGTCACACCCCTATGGGATACTATGCTCATGTTGATCGAAGCCGCTCGACGGGCCGAGACCGCCGCCAAGGAGATGCTTGCGCTCGTCAATGAGGGCTCGGCGCCGTGCGCGGAACTACGCCAGATGCTGGAGGTGTCCAAGGCCACTATGGCGATCATGTCCGTGGCCCAGGTGTCGGCCGCCGCGGACGTCGCGGGCCGCGAGCGCCACGGCGACGGCGGAGCTGAGGTGCTAGCGGAGGTTGCCGGACTGTCGCGGCGGGAAGCTCACAGCCAGGTGAAGACGGGGCAAGCGATCGGGGAGATGCCCAAGTTGCGCGACGCGGTCGAGTCGGGCCGGGTGTCGGTGGTAAACGCCAAACAGCTCGCGGAAGCAGTGGACAAGACGACTGCCGCTGACGTCGACGCCGATGGGGATCTGCTGGCCAAGGCCGAGTCGATGCGCCCTGAGCAGTTCGCCAGGGAGGCCCGACGGTGGGCCGTCGAGCGCCAGGGAGACGGCGGGGAGTCTGAGCACACCCGCCAGCGGGCTAGGCGCTGTGTGCGCATTTGGGACGCAGACGACGGGTTGGTTCACCTGCACGGCCAGTTCGACACGGTGTCGGGGCGGCGCATCGGCAACCGGCTGCGGGCCGAGGCCGCCCGAATGTACGACGCCGACAAGAAGAACTCCAAGAACTCAGGCGACAGGCGCTCGTTCCCACAGTGCATGGCCGACGCCCTCGACAACCTCACCGCCAACCCCAACGCGGGCGGTGGCGGCAAGCCCATCGCCGACATCTGTGTGGTCGCGCATGTCGATGACGCCACCGCCAAGCTCATCGCCGAGATTCCCGGCGGCGGCCGGCTGCCCCCCTCGGTGCTCGAAGAACTCGCCTGCAACGCCGAAATCACACCAGCCATCTATGACACGCGCGGCGCGCTGTTGTGGCAGGGCCACAGCAAGCGCACCGCCACCTCCACACAGCTCAAAGCCCTCAAAGCCCTCTACGGCGGCTGCTTCGCCTGCGGAGCCGACTTCGACATGTGCCAGGCCCACCACGTCAAACCAGTATCCGAAGGCGGGCCCACCAACGTCGACAACATGGTGCCCGCCTGCTGGGGCTGCCACAACAAGATCCACTACTTCAACTGGCAGATCCACGGCCCACCCGCCAAACGCACCCTGCACCCGCCCGACAGCGTGAACTACGGCCCCGCACAGGGCCCCGACCCGGCGCTGGAGTTCGGTCCCGGCGCTGAGTACGCACCCCGCCAAACAGCGAGACTGAGCGAGAGGCCGTCAAGGGCCCAAGACTCGAACGCCGCACTGGTAGAGACCGATCGAGACGATCCTGCCGACGAGGCACACGCGGGGACCGGTCCGGCAGCCGCCCGGGCCGCGCTACGGGGCGCCGGACCGGAGCCGCTGTTCACCCCCGACTAGCCGCTGCGGGACTAGGGGCCGCGCCGGGAGCGCTGGTCGGTGGCCGCGCCGGCGGCTAGCTGGTCGGCTATCTCGTTCCACTCGTCGCCGGAGTGGCCCTTGACCCACCGGAAGGAGATCTCGCCCGGCCTCGACAGGTACTCCTCGATGAGCGGCTGCCACAGGTAGCGATTGGCCACCGGCTTGCGGTTGGAGTTGCGCCAGCCCCGCCGCAGCCAGCCGTCGTACCACCGGTCGCGGAAGCAGTTGACGACATAGGTCGAGTCGGAGACCACCTCCACCGGTCCGGGGATCTCCCTGAGTGCCTGCAGCACGGCCCGCAGCTCCATCCGCTGGTTGGTGGTGTGGGGCTCCGCGCCGCAGGCCCACTCGCCGCCGGGCACCACCCAGGCCCAGCCGCCCGGTCCGGGGTTTCCCAGGCAGGCACCGTCGGTATAGACGGTGGTGCTTTCGGCGGACATCTGCCGATCCTCGCGCACCGGCAGTCGACATGCGCGCATCGCTTCTCGCGCACCGGCAGTCGACATGCGCGCATCGCTTCTCGCGCACCGGCCGCCGGCAAGCGCGCATCGCTTCTCGCGCCGGGTTTGCGTCGATACCATCATGAAGGCCATGGCCGACAACTTTCTGCGCCAGCTCCCCGACATCGACCCCGCCGAGACCCGGGAATGGATCGACTCGCTCGACGCAGTGGTGGCCGCCGGCGGGCGGCAGCGGGCCCGCTACATCGTGGCCAAGCTGCTCGAACGCTCGAACGAGCAGCAGGTGGGCGTCCCGCCCACCACCTACACGCCCTACATCAACACCATCCCGGCCTCGGAGCAGCCCTTCTTCCCGGGCGACGAGCAGGTTGAGCGCCGCATCCGCCGCTTCATCCGGTGGAACGCAGCGGCCATGGTGATCAGGGCCAACAAGATCGCCGACGGCATCGGCGGCCACCTGTCGACGTTCGCCTCGTCGGCGTCGCTGTACGAGGTGGGCTTCAACCACTTCTTCAAGGGCAAGGACGACGGCCTGGTCGGCGACCACATCTACTTTCAGGGCCACGCCGCCCCCGGCGTGTACGCACGCGCCTACCTGGAGGGGCGCCTCTCCGAGCAGGAGCTCGACAACTTCCGGATGGAGGTGGGCGGGAACGGGCTGCCGAGCTACCCCCACCCCCGGCTGATGCCCGACTTCTGGGAATACCCGACGGTGTCGATGGGTCTCGGCCCGATCCACTCCATCTACCACGCCCGCTTCAACCGCTACATCCACGACCGCCGCATCGACGACACTTCGGCCAGCACGGTGTGGTGCTTCCTCGGTGACGGGGAGTGCGACGAGCCCGAGACCCTGGGCGCCATCTCCCTCGCCGGCCGCAACGGCCTGGGCAACCTCAACTGGGTGGTCAACTGCAACCTGCAGCGCCTCGACGGCCCGGTGCGGGGCAACGGCAAGATCATCCAGGAGCTCGAGGGGGTCTTCCGGGGCGCGGGCTGGAACGTGATCAAGGTGATCTGGGGCTCGAAGTGGGACGAGCTGCTGATGCGCGACACCGACGGGGCGCTGCTCAACAAGATGGCGACAACCGTCGACGGCGAGTACCAGCGCTACGCCGTTGAGTCGGGCGCCTACATCCGGGAGCACTTCTTCGGTCCCGATCCCCGGCTGCGCAAGCTCGGAGAGCACCTCTCTGACGAGGAGCTGCGGACCCTGCCCAGAGGGGGCCACGACTACCAGAAGGTCTACGCCGCGTTCAAGGCCGCCACCGAGGTCAAGGACCAGCCCACGGTGATCCTGGCCAAGACGATCAAGGGATGGACCCTGGGCGAGGGATTCGAGGGCCGCAACGCCACCCACCAGATCAAGAAGATGACCACCGCGCAGCTGATGGAGCTGCGGTCGCGGCTGCACATGGAGCACGAGATCGACGACGAGGACCTCGCCGACGGCATCCCCCCGTACTTCCGGCCGTCGCCCGACTCGGTGGAGATGCGCTACATGATGGACCGCCGCCGCGCTCTCGACGGTGCCGTGCCCCGCCGGGTAGTCCGGGACCGGCGACCCATCGTGCCGCCGGCCGACGGACCCTTCCTGGACATGCGCAAGGGCTCGGGCAGCCGGAACGTGTCCACCACGATGGCCTTCACCGCCCTGCTGCGCGACTTGCTGCGGGATCTGAACTTCGGCCCCCGCGTCGTGCCCATCGTCCCCGACGAGGCCCGCACCTTCGGCATGGACTCGCTGTTCCGGGAGTTCAAGATCTATGCGCCCCACGGCCAGCTGTATGAGCCGGTGGACCACGACTTGCTGCTGAGCTACAGCGAGTCCTCCGACGGCCAGATCCTCGAGGAGGGCATCACCGAGTGCGGCTCGCTGGCGAGCTGGCTGGCCGCGGCCACGTCCTACGCCAACCTCGGCGTGCCCATGGTGCCCTTCTACGCCTTCTACTCGATGTTCGGCTTCCAGCGGGTGGGCGACTCGATCTGGGCGGCGGCCGACGCCCGGGCCCGAGGCTTCCTCATCGGCGCCACCGCGGGACGCACCACGCTGCCGGGCGAGGGCCTCCAGCACCAGGACGGCCACAGTCACGTGCTGGCGTCGACCGTTCCCGCGTGCGAGGCGTACGACCCGGCCTTCGCCTACGAACTCGCCGCCGTCGTCGATGACGGCCTGCGCCGGATGTGCCCGCCAGTGGCCGCCGACGGCACCGACGTCTTCTACTACATCACCGTCTACAACGAGAACTACGAGCAGCCGCCCCGCCCCGACCATGTGAGCGACAACGACATCACCAGCGGGCTCTACAAGTTCGACGACGGTCCGGGCAACCGCGGCCGCTGCGCCACCATCCTGTTCTCGGGCGCGTCGGTGGGCGCCGCGCTCGAAGCCCAAGCGCTGCTGGCCGAGCACCACGACGTCTCGGCCGAGCTGTGGAGCGCCACCTCGTACCAGCGCCTGCGCCGGGAGGCCCTCGATACCGAGCGCCGGAACCGCCTGCACCCGCAGTCCGAGCCCGTGGTCCCGCTGGTCACCCGCAAGCTCGCGGACTCCGACGGGCCGATCGTGGCGGTGACCGATTTCATGACCCTTGTCCCCGACCAGATCGCCCGCTTCACGCCCAGACAGCTTCATGTGCTCGGCACCGACGGATTCGGCCGATCGGACACGCGAGAGGCGCTGCGCCGATTCTTCGAAGTGGATGCCGCCCACATAGTGGTGGCCGTGCTGTCGGCCCTGCTGGCGTCTGGCGAGGCCGAGCCGGGCGAGGTCACCGCGGCCATAGAGCGCTACGGCATCGAGGCCGACCGCGACGACCCGGGCCATCCCGACACCGGCGCAAGGTTATGCTCGGCCCAATGACGCGGACTGCGACCGGAACCCTGGCGGTCACAGGGGATGAGGCGGCCGACCGCCTGATCAACGAGGATCCGCTGGCGCTGCTGCTGGGGATGCTGCTCGACCAGCAGATCCCCATGGAGTGGGCATTCATGGGACCCCGACGCCTGGCCGACAGGCTCGGATCGGACCTGGACGCCCACGACATCTCGGCGCGAGACCCCGAGGCCTTCGCAGCGCTGGTGAAGGCCAAACCGGCGCTGCACCGGTTCCCGGGATCGATGGCCTCCAGGATGCAGGCCCTCTGCGGGCACATCATGGACCGCTACGGCGGCGACGCCGGCGCTGTCTGGGTCGATGCCGACACCGGCGAGCAGCTCTTCGAGCGACTGCGGGACCTTCCCGGCTACGGCGACGAGAAGGCCCGGATCCTGACCGCTGTGCTGGCCAAGCGCTTCGGCGTCAGCCCCGAGGGCTGGGAGGAACAGGCCGGAGCGTTTTCCGACAACCAGCCCCGGTCGGTGGCCGACATCGACGGCCCCCAGGCACTGCAGCGGGTTCGGGCCTGGAAGAAAGAACAGAAGGCACGCGGCAAGAGGAAGGACGAATGAGAATCCGACTCCCCGTCCTTGTCGCGGCCTTTGCCTTGGTCTTGGCCGTCGCGGCCTGCGGGTCCGACGACACCACCACCGTTGCAGAGCCGGCCGGCGCCGAGACTCGGGGCTCCGAGTCCCCGCAGTCGGACGCGACCGGCCCCGCCACCACCGAGGCCGACGTCGCCCAGAGCGACGTTGCGGCCAGCGACGCAGCCGAAGACCCGAGCGGCGGCGCCGCCGCCGGTGACAGCACCGTTGATAGCGCGGTCGCGGACGACGGCGATGCAGCTTCCCCCGCGCCGGCGGGTCCAGGCGACGTGCCCGACCTGCGGATGATCAACATGCACACAGCCGAGGCGATCAGCCTCCAGTCGGTGGTGGACGGCCAGACGCCCCTGCTGTTCTGGTTCTGGGCGCCGCATTGACCGGTCTGCAGGGCCGAGGGCCCTCAGCTTGAGCAGTTCGCTCAAGAGAACTCCGACAAGGTGAGAGTCGTCGGTATCGGCTCCCAGGACGATCTCGCCTTCGCCGAGAGATTCCTGGGCCAGACGGGAGTCACGTTCACCATGCTGTGGAGCGACTCCTTCGAGTCCTGGAACCACTTCGGCGTCTCCCGCAATTCGGCTGTCCTGCTGCTGGACTCCGACGGCAACCTGGTCGACGACAGCGCCATCAGCTTCGACGCAGAGCGCCTCAGCGACCGGCTCGCTGCCCTGACCTGAGCCGTGAAGATCCAGTACTGCGCCCGAATCGTCGCAGTTCTGACGACCGCCGCCCTGCTGGCCTCCGCCTGCGGCAATGAAGAGGAGCCGAACGTCGGCAACCAGGGCGCCCGTGCCACCGTCGAGACCACCACTACAAGCGCCGCGGACGACGCCGCGGTCAAGCAGGCTCAAGACGAAGCGGACGCGGCTGCCGCCGAGGCTGAAGCGGCCGCCGCTGAAGCCGACGCGGCTGCCGCTGAAGCCGATGCTGCCGCAGCCGAAGCAGAAGCCGCCGCGGCCAAGGCAGCAGAGGCCGAGCTCGCGCTCGCGGCTGCCGAGACTGAGCCTGAAGGAGCGGTAGACCCCGAGGTGGTCGCCGAGCTTGAGGAGGAACTCCAGCAGGCCCAGGCCGAGGCCGAAGCAGCCGCCGAAGCGGAAGCCGCCGCCCAAGCCCAAGCCGAGGCCGAAGCGGAAGCCGCCGAAGCTGCTGCGGCTGCCGCAACCGCCGCCCAAGCCGAAGCCGAAGCTGCTGCGGCTGCCGAAGCGGAAGCTGCCGAAGCTGCTGCGGCTGCCGAAGCCGCCGCCCAAGCGGAAGCCGAGGCCACCGCCGCCGCGCCCACCACCACGGCGGCACCGACCACCACCGCGGCACCCACCACCACGGCGGCACCGACCACCACCGCCGCGCCCACCACCACGGCGGCACCGACCACCACCGCGGCACCCACTGTCGAGACCGATGTCCCGGATCAGGAGATGATCGATCTGCGCACCGGCGCGACGGTCAATCTGCGGGACTTCGTGGACGGCTCGACGCCCCTGATGCTGTGGTTCTGGGCGCCGCATTGACCGATCTGCCGGCGAGATGCATCGTCGGTCGGGCAGTTCGCCCGAGACAATGAAGGCAAGGTCATCGCCATAGGCGTGGGTGGTGCGGACAGTCTGGGCCAGGCCGAGAGCTTCTTGGCCTCCGCTGGCGGTCCTCCCCACATGCTATGGAGCGACTCCTACGTCGCGTGGAACCACTACAACGCCGGCAACCCCATCCTGATCCTGCTCGACGGCGCGGGCCTGACCGCGGTTGAGAGGGTCAGCGGCTACAACCGGAGCCGCCTCCAGGACGCTCTGGACGGCCTGAGCTAGAGGCCGAGCGGCACTAGAGAATTCACCTGCCGTTCACCGGCATTCACTTGAGGTTCACGGCGGCCGAAGCCTTCTGAAACCTTGCCCCCTCTAGGTTGCCGTCCGGCTCGCGAGGCGCGGGCTCTTGCCATGCCATTTCCCAAGGGAGGGATGACTAAGTGCGCAACTCAAGGCGCCGATTGTTCCTGCCGGCGATTCTCGCAACCTTGCCGCTGGTGGCCGCAGCATGCGGCGGCGCCGAGGACGAAGTCTCCATGCCAGCCGACTCGGGCAGCACCGGCTCAGGTATCTCTGGTTCGGTGAGTATCTCTGGTTCGTCGACCGTTGAGCCGATCTCGATCCGTGTGGCCGAGCTGTTCGAGGACATCGCGCCTGATGTGTCGGTGACCGTGGACGGTCCCGGCACCGGCGACGGTTTCAAGCTGTTCTGCGCGGGCGGGACCGACATCTCCGACGCCTCCCGCCAGATCAGGGACTCCGAGAAGGAGGCCTGCTTCGAGGCCGGCATCACCAACATCGTCGAGCTCAAGGTGGGCGTCGACGGCATGGCGGTGATGACCAATGCCAACAACGGCGCGGTCGAGTGCCTGAACTTCGAGCAGCTCTTCGACCTCATCGGCCCCAACGGCGAGGGCACCCGCACCTGGGCCGACGCCTCCGCGGGCCTGCCCGACGCGCCGCTGAACATCTTCGGACCTGGCGAGGAGTCCGGCACCTTCGACTCGTTCGTCGAGATCGTGATCGAGGACCTCGCCGACGAGGCCGGCGTGGATGCCACCACCCGCGTCGACTACAAGCCCTCCGGCGACGACAACGTCATCCTGCAGGGCATCCAGTCCAGCGACACCAGCCTGGGCTGGGTCGGCTTCGCCTTCGCCATCAACGCGTCAGGCGTGAAGCTGCTCGAGGTCGACGGCGGCGACGGATGCGTCGGGCCCACCCCCGACACCATCGCCTCCAACGAGTACCCGATCAGCCGGGACCTGTGGATCTACGTCAACTCCGACAAGGCCGCCGCCAACCCCGCTGTGGTCGCCTACGTCGACTTCTACGTCTCCGACGCCCTCAACCAGGCCGTCAGCGAGGTCGGCTACGTCCCCCTCACCGACGCGTCCCACACCGAGACCGCCGAGCGTTGGCACGGCCGCACCCCTATCAGCTAGAACACCAGTCCGTCACACCCGGATCTGACTCGGGAAAATCCCTCCACAGCCATGACCGACACGAGCGTCGTACATCCAGAGCTTCTGACCGTTGATCAGCTTCAGATCGCGCCTTCCCGCAGGCACCGAGACGTGATCATCCGCTACTGCCTGGTTGCGACGGCGCTCGTGTCGGTTCTGGTGAGCGCACTGATCGTGTGGAGCCTCCTGCGGGAGGCGTGGACCTTCATCACCCAGGTCGTGTGGGCCGACACGTGGGGCCAGCAGGGATGGTTCCCCCGGCGGGGTCTCTACGACATTCCCACCATCATCGTCCCCTCCTTGATCGTCACCGGAATCGCCATGGTGGTGGCCGGACCGCTGGGGCTGGGCGCCGCGGTGTACCTGTCGGAGTACGCCAGCCGGAAGGTGCGGTCCTGGCTGAAACCCGCTCTGGAGATCCTGGCCGGGATCCCGTCGGTCGTGCTGGGCTTCTTCGCGCTCACCTGGATCGCGCCCAACATCGTGGGACGCATAGGCAAGAACTCCTTCCTGGTGCTGGGCGCGGTGATCCTGCTCGGCTTCGCGGCGATGTCTGCAGGGATCGCCCGGAAAAAGATCAAGCAGTACCGGGAGGGAGTGGCCGATCCCTCGGCTCGCATCAGCGCAGTGGCGTCAATAGCAGTGCTGGTCGTCGTCTTCGCCCTGGCCGGGGCCTGGACCCTCAATGTCTGGCTGGACTTCACTCCCAACCACGCCGGATCGCTGGCCGCGGCCGGCATCGGCGTGGGGATCCTGACGATCCCGCTGGTGGCCTCGATCTCCGAGGACGCCATGGCCGCAGTGCCCGGCTCGCTGCGCGAGGCATCCGCGGGGCTCGGGGCCCGCAAGATGACCACAGCCACCACGATCGTGCTGCCCGCGGCCATCTCCGGCATCGTGGCCGCGTTCATCGTGGCCGTCTCCAGGGCCATCGGCGAGACGATGGTGGTCTTCCTGGCCGCCGGCGCAGCCGACGCGGCCCGGTTCACCGACTCCCCCTTCGAGGGTGGCCTGACCATGACCGCAGCCATGGCCTCGCTGGCATCGGGCACCGACAGCGTCGTGGGCGAGGGCCTCACATTCCAGAGCCTCTACTTCGTGGGCCTGCTGCTGTTCCTGATCACCTTGAGCCTCAACATCGTCGCCTCCCGCTTCGTGTCGCAGGTCCGCGAGGCCTATTAGTGAGACGCAACGAGCAATGATCAGCCGCCTCTCCGATGACAAGTCCCGGGCCGCCATCGCCGCATCCATCGAGAAGCGCGGGGCGGACACCCGGGGCGTGCTGTTCAAGACAGGGCTGCAGGCGTGCCTGCTGATCACGCTGGCCCTGCTGGCCGTGCTGCTGATCGTCGTCGCATTGGACAGCACCGACCAGATCGGCACCCGCCTGTGGGAATTCCTCCAGGGCACGCTGCGCTCCCGGTCCGAGGACGAGAGCCTCGGCATCCACCAGGGCATGTACGGCTCGCTGTGGATCGCCATCATCGTGGCCGTGATGGCCTTCCCCATCGGGATCGGCGCCGCCATCTATCTCGAGGAGTATGCACCCAGGAACCGCTTCACCTCGTTCATCGAGGTGAACATCCGCAACCTCGCCGGCGTGCCGTCGGTGGTGTACGGCCTGCTCGGGCTGGCGTTGCTGCTCAATGGCCAGATCTTCGGCCTCGACCGCCTTACCGGCGGGAGCTCGACGCTGTCGGGCGGGATCACGCTGGCCATCCTGGTCCTGCCCATTGTGATCATCACTTCCGGCGAGGCCTTCCGGGCGGTGCCTGCCTCGCTGCGGGAGGGCGCTTACGGCGTCGGGGCCACCAAATGGGAGATGATCCGCACCCAGGTGCTCCCCTACGCCGCGCCGGGCATCCTCACCGGCACGCTGCTGTCGATGGCCAGGGCGGTGGGAGAGGCCGCCCCGCTGATCCTGGTGGGCGCGATCTCCGGGCGGCTCGGAGACAATCCGGGGCTGTTCGACATCGGCGCTCTCACTGAGCAGTTCACTGCGCTGCCCATAGTCATCACGAGCTGGACCGTGCAGTCGGGCCGGGACGGCGGCTTCACCGCGGCCGCAGCCGCAGCCATCGTCGTTCTGCTCGTGTTCGTGCTATTGATGAACTCCTCCGCGATCTTGCTGCGGAACCGATTCGAGAAGAAGAGAGGCTGAAGTGTCTATGACGGACGAAGCGCCCCGCCTGATCGAACGCCCGGTCGCCACCGCCGGCGAGACGAGCCCGGCACCGGGGATGCCCTCGCTGGCGACCGAGCGAGACGTCGTGTTCCGCTCTCAAGACGTCAACGTCTACTACGGCGCCTTCCGTGCAGTGCGCGACGTCACCTTCGATGTGCGCAAGAACGAGATCATGGCCCTCATCGGCCCGTCGGGCTGCGGCAAGTCCACCGTGCTGCGCTGCTACAACCGGATGAACGACCTCATCAGGGATGCCCGGGTGACCGGATCCATCACGTACCGCGGCACGGACCTCTACAACGAGCGGGTCGATCCCGTGGAGGTGCGGCGCCGCATCGGCATGGTCTTCCAGAAGCCCAACCCCTTCCCCAAGTCGATCTACGACAATGTCGCCTACGGGCCCCGGGTGGCCGGCCAGAAGAAGGGTCTCGACGACATCGTGGAGAACTCGCTGCGCAAGGCGGCCCTGTGGGAGGAAGTCAGCGACCGCCTCAAGGACTCCGCCCTCGGGCTCTCGGGCGGCCAGCAGCAAAGGCTGTGCATCGCCCGGGCCATCGCGGTCGGCCCCGACGTGCTGTTGATGGACGAGCCGTGCTCGGCGCTCGACCCGATCGCCACCGCCCGCATCGAAGACCTGATGCAGGAGATCAAACAGGACTACACGATCATGATCGTGACCCACAACATGCAGCAGGCCGCCCGGGTGAGCGACACCACCGCGTTCTTCACCGCCGACGTCCACTCCGAGAACGACGCCCGCACCGGCATCCTGGTGGAGGTCGACACAACCCAGAGGATCTTCTCCAACCCCTCTGACGAGCGCACGGAGAACTATGTAACCGGACGGTTCGGGTGAGGAGGAGAGCATGACCGCCATGGCTCTTGAACCGAGGACCCCAGCATGACCGAGCAGACCCGCAGATCGTTCCACTCCGACATCGATGAGATCAGCGACCTGATCGTGCAGCTCGCGGCCGGCGTCGTCGACGCGGTCGCTCGGGCGACCGAAGCGCTACTGAAGTACAACCTGGTGGAGGCCCAGCAGATCATCGACGACGACGACGAAATCGATGTAGCCGCCATCGAGGTCGAGGAGAAGTGCCAGAGCCTCCTGGCCCTGCAGCAGCCCATGGCCGGTGACCTCCGCCAGATCCTGGCCGCCATGTGGATCACCGGCGAGCTGGAGCGGACCGGCGGGCTGGCCTGCAACATCTGCAAGGGCGCGCGCCGGATGTTCCCCACCGAACTGCCCCCCAAGCTGCGGGGCCTGATCGCGGAGATGAGCGAGGAGGCGATCCGGCTCATCCGGCTCTCGGTCGACTCGTACTACGAACACGACGCCGGCCTCGCCAGCGCCCTCGACGACATCGACGACCGGCTCGACAGCCTCCACCGCACGTTCGTGCGGACGCTTCTGGAGGTCAGCCGCACCCACGACCTTGATGTGCAGCCCGCGGTCCAGCTGGCCCTGATCGCCCGCTACTACGAGCGCATCGGCGACCATGCCGTCAACGTCAGCGACCGGGTCCGCTACATGGTGTCGGGCGTGATGCCGTGGCGGGCCGGGATGTCCCGGCATCGGATCCGCGACGAGCCCCGCACGGAGGAACTGGCCCCCGACCCCACGGAGATGTCGCCCAACGGCGACGACAGGGTCGACTAGAGGTAGTGATCCGACGACCCCGCTCATCGGCGTGCATCGGGCCGACTAGAGTCGCTCGCCCATGACGACGCTCATCGTCGCAGCGCTGCTGGTGATGGGCGGCGCGATAGCGGGCATCGCACTGGATCGGGCCCGGCTGCGCCGATGGCTTCGGAGCCTGCCATCCGCAGACCGATCCGACCACGGCGCGAAATTGTCGGCCCGCCGCTTCGTCGAAGCCGCGCAAAGACGCCAGGATCTCGCCGAGGATGGCCGCCTCTCGGCCGAGACCGAGGCGCAGCGGCTTGACGCGAGCCTGGACGGGCTGCGGTCGGGGCTCGTGCTGTGCGACCGCAGCGGACAGGTGGTAGCCCACAATGCCGCCGCGGAGGCATTCCTGCAGGCACGCCACGGCGAGGCTCTGGTGAGTCGGGTCATCAAGGACCTGCTCGAGAGGGCGCGGGCCGGCGAGCGGGTGACAACCAACGTTGAGCTGCACACCGAGCCCCGCCGGAGCTACGAGGTGGAGGCCCGTCCTGTGGAGCGCCGGGGCGAGACGCTCGGAGCAGTGGCGCTAGTGCGAGACATGACTGAGCACCATCGCATCGAGTCAGTGCGGCGGGACTTCGTGGCCAACGTGAGCCACGAGCTGAAGACACCGATCGGCGCCCTGAGCCTGCTGGCGGACTCGCTGGCCACCCAACCTGAGCCGGAAGTGGCCGCACGTTTCGCGGGCCGCATGCAGGTGGAGATCCAGCGGGTGGCCAACACCATCGACGACCTGCTGACTCTGGCCATGCTGGAGGACGACAGCCGCCGCGGAGACGAGCGGGTCGACATCGACGCCGTCGTGGCCGCGGTCATCGACCGCATCTCGGAGACGGCCGAGCAGAGGGACGTCAACGTGATCGTCTCCGGCCATGAGGACATCGCGCCGATACGAGGGTCGCGGCTCCATCTCGAGTCGGCCCTGTTCAACCTGCTCGACAACGCCGTCAAGTTCAGCGAGCCCGGCGGCCGGGTCGACGTCGGTGTTGAGACCGATCAGCGCACCGTGAAGGTGTCGGTGGCCGACGAGGGGATCGGCATCCCGGCCGCGGAGCGGTCTCGCATCTTCGAGCGCTTCTACCGGGTCGACCGGGCCCGGAGCCGCCACACCGGGGGCACCGGGCTGGGGCTTTCCATCGTGCGCCATGTGGCCCTGAACCATGGCGGAGAGGTGAGCGTCACCTCGCGGGAGGGCTACGGAGCGCGGTTCACCCTCACCCTGCCCTTAGGGACGGTGACTGAGGACGTCTAGAGGGCTAGACGCGCCGGCCGCCGGTGCCGTCGGTGTCACCGGCCCCGACCGCGGCCAGCAGCGACTGTCGCTGCCGCTCGAGCCACCCCAGTAGCACTGCGACAGCCCGGGGGTCGTGTCGTAGATGGTGGCCCGCCCCGCTGATGATCCTCAGATCGGCGCCCGCGTGGGCATCGGCGAGCACCCGAGCGTCGAACACGGGCACGGTCTCATCGTCGCTGCCGTGCAGTACGAGCAGCGACCGGTTTCCCAGGGACTCGGCCGCGTCGACGGCCCGCACGGACCGGATCTCGGCGGCCCACCGATCGAAGCGCTGAGGGAACTCGGGGTCTCGCACGACGCCCACCTCCCGGGCCCACACCAGCAGCTTTCGGGGGTTGCGGGCCCAGTCCTCGACGTCGGCCGGTGAGGCCACCGCAGCCACGCCCCGCACCCGCTCGTCCTGGCTGGCCACCACCACAGCCAGCGCGCCGCCGGTTCCGAAGCCGATGAGCCAGATGCCGTCGCAGTTCACCTCCGAGGCCAGGAAGTCGACTGCGCCAGCGAGGTCGCGCCTCCAGCCATCGAGTGAGAAGTCGCCCGTAGAACCGGCCACTCCCCTCGACGCGTACGTCAATGCGGCGAAGCCGGTCTCGGCCGCGATCAGATCCGCGAGGGCAGGCATGGTCAGGGTGGAGTTGATGCCGCCCCCCGGCTCGCTGGGGAAGCCGTGGACGATCACTGCCACGGGCTGCACCGCGGAGTCTTTGCGGGCAGGCCGGGCGAGGTGGGCCGTGAGCACGTTCGAGTCGACGACGAACCTGCTGTCCATTCGGGCCACCGTATCTCTGCGAACGCGCAGTGGGGCGAGCCGTCAGGCCCGCCCCACTGATCGAATATTGCCGGAAATCCCGGTTGAGCCTTGTGGCAAGCAACGCGCTGAAGCGGCCGCTGATGCCGTGCCAGATGTGACGAGGTCCGGCGACTCGGGTCCGGGGGTGGAGCTGGCGGGATTTCGCCAGTAGGTCCAGCTTGCCGTAGCTAGCGGCCAGCCACCTCCAAGGTCACAAGACGTTTACCACTCAGTTGGACCACCTCCTCTCTCTTGGTGGCACCAGTAAATCAGACTCCGACCGGCCGCGCCACGCTTTCAGCGGGCCGGCCTAGCTGTTACGCGGGCGGCCCGCCGGCGCTGAGGGCGCCGATCTCGGCCAGATAGGAGAGCTGAGCCTCCAGGATGCAGACCACATCTACCGGGTCAGGCCCGCCCTCCTGCAGCGACCGAGCCACAACGGCGTCGCAGGCGGCGTCGACGTCGGCCACGGCCATCTCGCCGACGGCCACCGCGGGATCCCCAAGCTCCGCGCCGTGGGAAGTGGCCAGGCCGACCGCGGCGAACCAGTCGAGGTGCCAGCCCAGCACAACTCGAACGTCGTCGTAGCTGATCCTCGCGGTCACCTCATCAGGCAGGCGGTCGGCCACATAGTCGACCGCGTCGGAGAGCCGGTACACCGCCGGAGCGGTCTCCTGCTCCAGCCGGCCGACAGCAAGTCCCACGGCCACGAAGGCAATCGCCACCACGGCGGCAGCGCCTACGGCGGCTATCAGCCAGATCACTGGATCCCCGGCAGCGGCCGGCAAGCGGCTGCCTCTAGAGGCCGATCCGCTGAGCGAGCAGCTCCCGGTGGTAGGTGGGGTCCCCGAAGAGGAGTTCGGAACTCTTGGCCCGCTTGAAGTAGAGGTGGGCCGGATGCTCCCAGGTGAAGCCGATCCCGCCGTGGATCTGGATGTTCTCCGCCGCGGCCTGGAAGTAGGCCTCCGAACAGTAGCTCTTGGCCAGCGACGCCACCTGCGGCAGCTCGTCGTTCATCTCGGCCGCGCACCAGCCCGCGTAGTAGGCGGCCGACTTGGCCGACTCCACCTCTAGGAGCATGTCAGCGCACTTGTGCTTGATGGCCTGGAACGAGCCGATGGGCCGTCCGAACTGCACGCGAACCTTGGCGTACTCCACCGACATGTCCAGGCAGCGCTGGGCCCCGCCCACCTGCTCGGCCGCCAGGGCGACCGCGGCGAGGTCGAGCACGGTCTCCAGCACCGGCCAACCCCGCCCCTCCTCGCCGATGAGCGTGGCCTCCACTCCCTCGAGAGTGAGCTTGGCCTGCTTGCGGGTCTGGTCCATGGTCGAAAGCGCGGTGCGGGTGAGCCCTGCGGCGTCGGGATCGACGGTGAACAGCGAAACGCCGCCGGAGGTGCGCGCCGCCACGATCACCAGGTCGGCGGTGTGCCCGTCGAGCACGTACATCTTGACGCCGTCCAGGCGCCACGACCCGTTGCCAGCCGTCGCGGCCATGGTGATGCCGGGCTCGTCCCAGCGGCCGTTCTGCTCGGTGAAGGCCAGCGTCCCCCTTGTCTCGCCCGAGGCGATTTGTGGCAGGTGGGATTGCTTGGCCGCCTCGTCGCCGCAGAGCATCAGCGCGTTGGCGGCCAGCACCGCGGAGGAGAAGTAGGGGGCGCACAGCAGCGATCTCCCCATCTCCTCGAGCACGACCACCTGCTCTATGCGGGTGAAGCCCTGGCCGCCGTAGGCCTCGGGGATGGTCAGGGCGGGCAGACCCATCTGCTCGGACATCTGCGCCCATACGTCGGGGTCGAAGCCCTGCTCGGTGTCCATCTGCTCACGCACCGCGGACTCGGGCGACTTCTCCTCCAAGAAGCTGCGGACGAAGTCTCGAAGCTGCTCCTGCTCGTCGGTGAATGCGAAGTTCACGTGGGACTCTCCTGCGATCGAGTGTGTCCGCCAAGCTATCGGGCCCGCTGAAGCCTCGGGCGGCAGTAGAGGCTCCCAACGAGCCGCAGGGCGCGGGTCCGCCACTCGCCTGCCCGCTTGGCCCATCTGGCCGTAGTGCCCGAGGTGGTCGGGCCGTAGGATCAGGTCGTGCCCGAAGCCCCGCTCTTCGAGATCAACGGCCTGCACGTGGCCACCGTCGAAGGCGGCACCGAGATCCTCAAAGGCGTGGACCTGGTGGTGGGTGCGGGGGAGCTGCACGCTCTCATGGGCCCCAACGGGTCGGGGAAATCCACTCTGGCCGCGGCCCTGCTCGGCAGCCCCGAGTACGAGGTGACCAGCGGCTCGATCCGCTTCAAAGGCGAGGACATCACCTCCTGGCCCCCGGAGGTGCGAGGCAAGGCCGGCCTGTTCCTAGCGTTCCAGTACCCCCAGGAGATCCCGGGAGTGTCGGTGCGCAACTTCCTGACCCAGGCCCTTCAGGCCCGCAAGGGAACCGACGTCAGCTCCATCGAGACCTACATGACGATGGTCGAGTGGATGGAGCGCCTGGCCATCGACTCCTCGCTCATGGACCGCCACCTCAACGAGAAGTTCTCCGGCGGCGAGAAGAAGCGAAACGAGATCCTGCAGATGGCGGTGTTGGAGCCGGAGATGGCCATCCTCGACGAGACCGACACCGGGCTCGACATCGACGCGCTGCGCATCGTGGCCACCGGGCTGCAGGCGGTGCGATCGGAGAGGCCGGAACTGGGCGTGCTCGCCATCACCCACTTTCAGCGCATCCTCACCGCCGGACTCGAGCCCGACTGGGTGCATGTGCTCGTGGACGGCCGCATCAGCGCCAGCGGTGGGCCCGAGCTGGCCGACCGGCTCGAACGCGAGGGCTACGAGCGGTACGCATCGTGAGCATCGAGGGTGGCGACCGGCTCGGAGTGGGCACCAGGGCAGACTTCCCTCTTCTGGGTCGACAGGTGCGCGGCCAGCCCATCATCTACCTGGACTCGGCCGCTTCGTCGCAGAAACCCCAGTGCGTCCTCGACGCCATGAACATCTACTACGAGACGATCAACGCCAACGTTCACCGGGGCGCCTACGAGATCGCGGCCCAGGCCACCGAGGCCATGGAGGCAGCCCGGGACAGGATCGCCCGGTTCGTGAACGCGCCCTCGGCCGATGAGATCGTGTTCACCAAGAACGTCACCGAGGCCATCAACCTGGTGGCCCGGTCATGGGGCGGGGCCAACCTCGGGCCGGGCGACGCAGTGGTGATCACCGAGATGGAGCACCACGCCAACATCGTTCCCTGGCACATCATGGCGGCCGAGAAGGGCTTCGAGCTGCGCTGGATCGGCGTCGGCGCCGACGGGCAGCTCGATCTCGGAAACCTGGACCGGCTCCTCGACGGGGCCAAGCTGCTGGGCGTCACCGCCATGAGCAACGTGCTGGGCACGCTCAACCCGATACGCCGACTGTCCGACGCCGCCCACGACGCCGGTGCGGTGATGCTGGTGGACGCGGCCCAGTACGTCCCACACCTGCCGACCGACGTGCAGGCCCTTGGGGCCGACTTCCTGGGCTTCACCGGCCACAAAATGTGCGGGCCCACCGGGATCGGGGTGCTGTGGGCCCGCGCCGAGTTGCTGGAAGCGATGCCGCCGTTCCTCGGTGGCGGCGAGATGATCCTCGACGTGCGCAAGGACGGCTTCCTGCCCAACCACATCCCCCACAAGTTCGAGGCCGGAACCCCGCCCATCGCCGAGATCATCGGCCTCGGCGCGGCGGTGCGCTACCTCGAGGGCCTGGGCATGGACCGGGTGCGCGAGCACGAGGTGAGCCTCACCGCCTACGCGCTGCGCACACTGGAGGAGCGCTACGGCTCGGAACTCGCGGTCCACGGCCCGTCCGAGCCGGCCTGCCGGGGCGGCGTTCTGTCCATGAGCTTCCGCGACATCCACCCCCACGACCTGTCGCAGGTGCTCGACGACCGCGGCGTGTGCGTGCGGGCCGGCCACCACTGCGCCAAGCCGCTCATGCGCCACCTCGGTGTGCCGGCCACCGCCCGGGCCTCGCTGTACCTCTACAACGACACGTCCGACGTGGACGCCCTTGCTGACGCCATCGGCGCGGCCGGCGACTTCTTCGGGTAGGCGGGAGTCGGCCGTGGCCGGGCTGGAGGACCTCTACCGCGAGATCATCCTCGACCACTACCGCAACCCCCGCAACCGCGGCGAGCTCGAGGTTCCGCCCGCGGTGCAGGCGGTGGGCTTCAACCCGCTCTGCGGAGACGAGATAGTCGTCTACCTGGAGGTGAGCGACGGCGTGATCACCGACGTGTCGACGGGCGGGCAGGGATGCTCGATCAGCCAGTCGTCGGCATCGATGATGTCCACCGCGGTCAAGGGCCGCACGGTTGCCGAGGTGCGGCGCCTGGTGAAGGCGTTCAAGCGGATGATGTCCATCCACGGCAGCGGGATCGGCGGCCGAGACGACGATCTCGACGAGCCCGACAGCGGCAACGGCGACGGCGCCGGCGACGTGAAGCTAGGCGACCTCGAGGCCCTGCGGGGCGTGGTCAAGTTCCCGGTACGCATCAAGTGCGCCACCCTGTCATGGAACACCCTGGTCCAGGCCCTAGACGAGACCTTCGCCTGACACGCCCGGCGCGCTATCGCAGATCGAGGCGCTCCAGCAGTTCTTCGACGCTGAGATCGTGATGAGACGCGACGCTCTTGAGAATGCTCGACAGGGTCTTGACCTTGACGGGGTCGTGCATGGGGATGACTTCGTGATGCTCGCCGTTGACCTGCGTCGTCAGCCGCACATGCGAGCCGCGCCGCCGGGTCGGCTGGTAGCCGAGCGACCGAAGCGCCCCCACAAGATCCGAACCGCGCACATCGCGCGGCAGTCTCACAGCGTCAGGACCTCATCGCGGACGAAGTGCAGCCGAATGAGCCCGGGGCGAGCCTCCCCTTCGTCGAAATGGCACTCGACAGCCTCGCGGACGTTGCTGCGAACCTCGTCGATCGTCTCGCCCTCGGTATGGATGCCGTACTCCAGAGCGCTGGCCGAGTACCCGCCGTCGACCTCGTCCTCACTGACCTCGAAGATGATCTCAGACAAGCTGGACATCACGGATCCTCCCCGGTTGCCGGCGTGGACTCTTCGCGTCCGTCTCCTTGGCCCCGAACAATACCGGCCAGGAGGGGCTTGAGGGCTTCGCCGTAGGCGGCGAGTTTGGCCGGGCCTATGCCGGGCACGGCCAGCAGGGCCGCGTCGGTGGTGGGGCGGCCGCGGGCCAGTTCGCGCAGGACCGCGTCGGAGAACACCCGGAAGGGCCGGACATCCTCGGCTTGGCTCTGCTCCCATCGCCATTCGCGCAGGCGCTGGAACATCGCAGCGGCCTCGGGCTCGGCCGCCTCGTCGATGGGCGGGCTCTTAGCTGTTGACGACGGTCTCGACGCGTCCCGGCCTGCGGCCGATGCGGGCGCGGCGGGCTTGGCCGGTGCGGGACGGTGGGGACGAGCGGGGCCTTCGGGGGGCAGGCCCGCGGATCGGAGCTTGGAGCGCCAGGACATCTCGGTGATGAAGGGGGACTTCGGGCCGTCGGCGATGATCGCCACCGACTCCGAGCCGCGGGTGAGGGCCACATGGAAGACGCGGCGCTCCTCCTCGATGTCGCTGGCCAGGCGGTGGGGCATCAGGCCCTCGGTGGCCGACAGCACGATGACGTGGGGCCACTCCAGACCCTTGACCCGGTGAACGGTGGCCAGGCGCACGCCCTGGCCCCAGGAAGGGCGACCCGAGCGGGAATCGCCCTCGTCGCCGTCGCGGCGGCCCCCGGTGAGACGAACCGACAGCCAGTGCTCGAACCCTGAAGGGTCATCGCAGTGCGGCGCCACCGACAGCAGGGCCCGCAGGTCGTCGCCATGGGCGGAGCGGTCCACCGAGCGGCGCGAGGCGTCGAGACGCTCGTCGAGGCTGGCTCCAAGTTGGGTGCCGTACTGGATCGCCTCCAGCAGCCGCAGGGTGTCGGCGCCGCCGCGGGCCATGTCGCCGATGCGCTCGATCTCATCGGCGAAGTCCTGCACCCGCTGCGAGGTGCGCTCGTCGGAGATGCGGCCTGCCAGCCGCCGGAGCGCACCCACGTTGCGCTGCTCGGCGATCCACTCGATGACGCGCGGGGAGATGCCCCGAGGCGGGCGGCGGGCCGCGGTGGCCAAAGCGCCGGCGGGCAGCTGAGACGAGCCGCAAGTGGCGAGGCGCAACCAGGCCAGGGCGGCGGCCACCCCGGTTCGCTCCAGAAACCACGGGCCAACCGGGGCCATGCATTCGATCCCGGCCTCCGACAGCAGGACCTGCGGCGCCAGCAGCGTGCTGTTGACCCTGGTCAGCACCGCGATGTCCCTGGCCTCAGCGCCGTCGCCGACCAGGTTCCTGACCCGCTCCACCACAGCCGCGCCGCCGTCGGCGACCACGTCCACCACGACGGCCGCGGCAGCCGAAGCCTCCGTTCGGCGGGACTCTCCATCCGCGTCTTCAGTGCCGCGGGAGGCGTCCGCGGCACGACCGGCACGGCCGGGGCCGGCGACGATCTCCTTGTCGATGCGGTGCACGTTGTGTGAGAGCAGGTTGGAGGCCGCCTCCACCGCCGCGGGCGGGCATCGGTAGTTGACGTGAAGCAGATGGCGGGTCGCGCCGGGGAACCAGCGCTCGTACTCGATCAGCCAGCGTGGCGATGCGCCCGAGTACCCGTAGATGGTTTGGTCGTCGTCGCCCACGCCGAAGACCTCGGACCTCGGACCAGCCAGCAGGCGGATCATCAACAGGTGGGCGGGCGTGAAGTCCTGGAACTCGTCCACCAGCAGCACGCCGCACACTCGGCGGGCTGCGGCCCGGGCGGCAGGGTCGGTGAGCAGCACGTCGATCGCCCGCACGATCTGGTGGTCGAAGTCGACGACGCCTCGGTCCTCCAGAGCCTCGGCGTACGCCGGAGCCAGGTCCGCGAAGCCCTGGACGTCAGGGGCGTAGTCGAGCTCGACCGCGGCCGGGTCGCGCAGCCCCAGCCGCGAAGCGCTCAGAGCCTCCAGCCATGCCGCCAGCGGGTCGGTCATGGCCCGTCGCCGGCGGCGTGGCGTCCGCTCCCCCACCAACCCGTGCAGCAAGTCGCGCACTTCCCGCTCGGTGATCACCTCTACCCGGCCGTGATGTGCGGGCCGGACAAAGGGGCCAGTTCCGTTGCACACCGCCAAGGCCAGGCTGTTGAGGGTGCGAACCTCCAGTCCCGCGAGGTCGGCGGTGCGCTCCTGCATCTCGGCGCGGGCCCGCACGTTGTAGGCCACCAGGCACACCGCGGCCGGGGCCACGCCCAGATCCCGCACGAGCCAGCGGGCCCGCTCGGTGAGCACCCGGGTCTTGCCGGACCCGGCCGGGGCCACGATGCAGGCGCCCCCTCCGAGGTGGCCCACCGCCAGCCGCTGGTCGGAGGCCAGGTCTGCGTCCGGCTCGCAGTGCCGCAGGACCGAGAGATCCCCAGCGGCAAGACTCGCTGCCGGAATCTGTGCAGGGCCCTGCAGTTCACCGTCACCGAATGAGTCGAGGGGCCCGCCGTCACACCAAGCGGCAGAGCCCGCTGGCGACACGACATCGCCCGCCTGGTGCCGGGCCGCGGGCCGAGCGCCTACCTCAAGGGCGCGGTCTCGGGGAGCGAACCGCAATCGGTCGGGATCACGCGCGTCCACGGTGTTGGCGGTCAGAAGGTGATTCCAGACCTCGTCGGTCAGCGTGAGGCCGGGCCCCCATTCCCACCAGGACTTCAGCAGCGCCGGCTCGGTATCAGGCAGCAGGCCGTCCAACTCGATCACCAGACGCTCGCGGCCCTGCCACGCATCTCGCAGCCGTCGTCCCGTCGCCGCATCCGGCGATCCGGTGGTCACCAGCACCCGGGGGCACCGCTCCCACGGTCCGGGCGGACGCTGGCCGAGCGACACCAGCACGCTGCGTCCCAGGCAGTCGGGCCCGGCGGCCCGTTCAGCGTCATAAGGCGGGGCGTCCTCAACCGTGCGCTCACACCTGGACATCAGCTCAACTCCCGACCGACCAGCAGGCAGCCAAGGATGCTTCCAACCTGCCACGAACTGGCGGCAAAATACCCGCATACCACACCAGATGCTGCCAATTCCGCGGCGAACTGCCGGCCGGAGTCCGAGCGGGGCCATCACGCGTACCTCGACGAGCCGAGTCGGTTCATCACCTCCAGGACGCGGTCGGGGCGGTGGCAGCGGCCGTAGTCGAAGCCGGACCGTATGCAGATCTCCAGCAGCTCGTCGTGCTGGGCGGTCTGCTTCCAGGGCAGGGGCAGGTAGATGGGCAGACCGAAGGCCCGCAGGGCGTCGAGGTTCTCGTAGACCCGCTTCTGGTACCGGTAGCGGTCCTCCCATTCCCAGTCGGGCGGGCCGAACCCGGTGCCCGGGTCGAGGATCAGCCAGCTTCGCTCGATGCCGGCCGCCTCCCAGCGGGGCAGCGAGAGGCGGAACCACTCGCGGATCGTCTGGACCGGATCACCGGTCACATGCCGGGAGGCCTTGGGATCGGCGCCCCACACGAAGGGCACCACTACAGGGACGTCACTGTGGGCCGCGAGGCGGACCATGGCCGGATTCTGCAGCCCGTCGGCCGCGTTGATCATCGTGGCGCCGCAGTCGAGGGCCCGGCGCATGATCTCGGGCTGCCAGGAGTCCACTGAGAGAACCGCTCCCCGGTCTGCGCACAGCTGAGCGAGGGCCTGGACCTTGCCGTCGAGGCGCCCCCACTCGACCTCGACCTCCACCCGGTCGGCGAACTGCGTGGAGCCGGCCCCGCCGAGGTCGATGCCGGCACAGCCACTGTCGAGCAACTCGGCGGATCGGGCTACTGCACCCGCGACCGTCGTGGCCACCGAGAAATCAGCCAGCGAGTCCGGCGAGGCATTGACCACGCCGTGCAGCCTCATCGCGGGAGCGGATGCGGCCGGAGGCGTCACTGCTGGGCGCCGAGCGCCTCGACGAGCAACGGCCCGATTTCGGGGGCCGCTTCCAGCACTTGGCCCCACGACGGGTTGAGCGAGTCCTCTTGGAAGTCGGCCCGGCACAGCGCCACCGCGTCGGCGACGCTGCGGGCGAACACTTCCGCGGTGGCCTGCTCGGCGGCGACGTCCACGAAGTAGCCGTTGAGCTCGGCGTCGTTGGCATAGTGGCGCACCAGATCGCGGGCCGCGGCCAGATAGGCCTCGCACAGACCGGCCGCGCCGTCCACCGCCTCCGGGCCCAGGCGTCGGATCATGGTGGCGGTCACGTCGATGCTCATGCGGCGCAGGCCCGCGGTCGGATCGTCGGCGGAGAGGTCTTGGTGCTTGTGGTCGTAGGCGTCGGCCACCGACACCTGGCAGATGCTCGACGGATCGCACCGTGCGTAGACATCGGAGAGGATGCCTATGTCCATCCCCCAGTGGCCGGGGATCCGCAGGCTCGCAGCCACGTCGGAGTCCATCGCCGTCTCGCCGGCCAGCGGGTAACGGAAGGCCTCCAGGAAGCGCAGGTACCGGTGGTCGCCAGCTTCGATCCGCAGAGCCCGCACCAGGGGCGCTACCAGCAGCCGGGTCACCCGCCCGCCGAAGCGTCCTCCTTCGGTCACTCGGTGGTAGTAGCCCTTGGCGAAGGAGTAGCCGAAGCTCGGGTGGGCCACCGGGTACACCAGGCGGGCCGGCAGCTGGCGGCTGTAGCCCGCGATGTCGGCGTCGTGCATGGCGATCACCCGAGCGGACCCAGCCGCCAGCACGGCTCCGAGGCAGTACCAGACGTTGCGGCCCTTGCCCCGGCTGCCGGGGGCCAGCCCCAGGTCCCTCAGTCGCTGCTCGAGCGCGACCATGGCCGGGCTGTCGTTCCACAGCACGTCACAGCGCTGCGGCAGCCGCTCCAGGAGGCCGCGGGCACGCCGGAAGTCGGCCTCGCCGGCCTCGTCGAGGCCCACCACGATGTGGGCCAGCCAGTCGGCGCCAGCCAATTCGCCGACCATCACGTCGAAGGCCTCGGCGCCCACGTCCGACGCCAGGCACGGAATTATCAGCGCGACTGGCCGGTCGGTGGCCCAGGACCGCAGATCGCGTTCAAGGTCGGCGGCGTGGCGGTGGCCCAAGTCGTGCAGCGTTGGCACGACACCTGCCTGGCTGAAGTCGGCCACGCCCGGCAGTGTCGCACGGCGAGGGCCTCATCCCACCCCGGCCGCGCAACCCGCCGGGCTAGAGTCGCGCAATGTGAGCGACCTGCCGCCGGCCGACTGGTACACCGACCCCGAGGACGAGTCGCAGTACCGTTACTGGGACGGATCGGCCTGGACCGAGCATCGCGCCCCCCGCCACACCGACCCGGCCGAGGATCCAGGAGCCGCCCCGAGCGGATTGCGTGCCCCGGGACAGCTGATCGCCAACACGTTCTCGCTGACCCGCCGGCGATGGCGGGGCTGTGCGGCTGTCGCCCTGATCTACCTTCTGAGCCAGGTTGCCGCGACTGTGCTCGTGATCGTCTCCGCCAACGACATCCTCATGGGAAAACTAGGCGAGGTGTGGGACAGGGTCTCCGAGCCCGGTGTCGACCTGACGGAGCCCGAGCACGAGGCCTACTTCCGGTCGCTGGAGTTCGATCTCGCGCCCGTCAACTTCGTGCCCGCCCTGCTGGGCCTGCTGGCTTTTTGGGTTGCGGGCAACGTAATGCAGGCGACGGTCACGCGGATCGCGCTGGGCGACCTGCGCGACCAGCCTCCGACCACATCCGACGCGCTCAAACAGGCTCTGCGGCGGATGCCGCGGCTGATAGGCCTCGATCTTCAGATCGTGGCGATCTTCCTGCTCGCGGTGCTCGCGGTGACCTTCGCGGGAATCGGCGCGCCGCCGCTGCTTCTTGCGCTGATACCGGCCTTCATTGTCGGCTTCGTCTATGCCTTCATCATTACGCCGTTGGCCTATGCGGTCGCCTCAGCGGGGCCGCGGCGGTGGTCGCTCCCCTACGGAGCCCGCCTCGTGAGGGGACGTTTCTGGGCGACGCTGGGACGCCTGCTCGTCGTCTTCCTCGTGCTGCTCGCCGTCAGCCTCCCGGTCGGGCTCGTGTTCACCGTGGTCGGGACCTTGGCGGGGCCGGTATTCGAGTGGGTCTCGCAACTGGTCCAGACGGTGGTGGGGGCAGCGCTGGCGGTGGTGGGCCTAGTCGCCGCGGCGATCCTCTACCACGACCTTGGCGGCGAGTCGGACTGACTGCGTCTAGGGGCTCGCAGCGTCGACGCGCTCGACGAAGTCGCGGTCCCGAGCCGACAGGCCTCCGACGTCGTGGCTGGTGACGGCCAGCTCGACCTTGTTGTAGACGTTGGACCACTCCGGGTGGTGGAACAGCCGCTCGGCGATCAGCGCCACATGGGTCATGAAGGCGAAGGCCGCCCGGAAGTCGGCGAACTGGTAGGAGCGGCGCAGTACGTCGCCGTCGCGCCGCCACTGGGGATGGGCCTCCAGCACCTCGGTTATCTCGGCCTCAGTCAGCAGGTCTTCGTTGCTCATGGGATCCGATGCTACGCCAGCCGATCCAACTATCGCTGCCCGCCCGCGGCGGTGGAGGCCGCGGTCCTAATGCACGCTGGTGTCGTTGACCACCATCGGGAATTTCGGGCGCAGGCGAACTACCACCCCTTCTGCAGGGCCAGCGCTCAAGATCTCAACGGCGCGAATCGGGCCCTGGCTCGCCTCTCGGCTGCGGAAGCTCCGACAGAGAATTCAGCCATGGCGCGACCTCCCCGCCCTTGTCGGGACGAGCTTAGGCCAGCAGGTCGGCGAAGGGGTCCCCGAAGGGGTCGGTGAAGGGCGTGACCGCTGGCTCGGGCACGCCGACAGCCGCGGTCCAGCGTTCGTAGCCCTCGGCCTCCAGTTCGTCGGCCAGCTCCGGGCCGCCGGACTCCTGGATGCGGCCGGCTGCGAATACGTGCACCGCGTCGGGCCGCAGATGATCGAACACCCGGCTGGAGTGGGTGATGGCCAGCACCCCCAGTCCGTCCTGCTCGGTGGCGCCCTCGATCCGGTCGCCCACGAACCGCAGCGCGTCGACATCGAGACCCGAGTCGAGCTCGTCGATTACGGCGAACGCCGGCTTCAGCACGCCTAGTTGCAGGGCCTCGTTGCGCTTTCGTTCGCCTCCCGACAGGTCCACGTTCACGGGACGCTCAAGGAACTTCTCATCGAAGCCGATCCGCGCCGCCTCCTCGCACATCCGCTCGGCCACGGCCGCCCCCTCTTCGGTGCACACCGACTCGGTGAGCATGTCGAGCAGCGACACACCCGGAACCTCGGTGGGATACTGCATGGCCAGGAACAGACCCGCCTCGGCCCGACGCCACGCGGGCCGCCCGAGCAGCTCGGTGCCGTCGAGGCGGACCGACCCCTCCGACACGTCGTAGCCGTGGCGGCCGGCGATCACGTGGGCCAGGGTCGACTTGCCCGAGCCGTTGGGGCCCATCACCGCATGCACCTCGCCCGCGGCGACCTCCAGGTTGACTCCTGACAGGATCTCGCGGCCCGCCACCGAGGCCCGCAGGCCCTCGATCACCAAGGTGCTCACGAGGCGTCCCCGGTGTCGTCCCCCAGCTTCAGCACCACCACGCCGTCCACGACGGAGGCTTCGTAGACCGGCACGGCCCGGGTGGCCGGCAACGACAGCGGCTCCCCGGTCTCGAGGTCGAACATGGCTCCGTGGGCCACGCACTCGATGGCGCAGTCGTCGGGCTCCACCCAGCCCTCCGACAGAGAAACCTCGGCGTGGGTGCAGGTGTCGCCGATGGCGTAGACATCGTCGCCGATGCGCACCACCGCGATCTCGCGGCCCGCTACCTCGACGCGCCGGGCTGAGTCGGGTGCCAGTTCGTCCAGGGGGAACAGCTCGTGGGCCGTCATCGTCGCTTCTCCGATCCTGAGGGGCCTGGGTTGGCGCTCACGTCGTCCCGCCGCCCGGACTCAACATCTGGTTGAGCTTCAGGGCCAGGGCCTGGCGGATAGCCGGCTCGACGAATCGGACCGGCAGCTTGTCGATCACCTCGTCGAAGAACCCCGTCACTATCAGGCGTTCGGCCACGGGGGTCGGCACTCCCCGGCTCTCCAGGTAGAAGACCTGGTCGGGGTCCACGGGCCCCACCGCGGAAGCGTGGCTGCATCGCACGTCGTTGTTCTCGATCTCCAGATTGGGCACCGACTCAGCCCAGGCGTCGTTGCTGAGCTTCAGATTGCGGTTGGTCTGGAACGCGTTGGTCCCCCGGGCGTTGGGCCGCACCCGGATCAGCCCGGTGTACACGCTGCGGGCCGAATCGCCCACCGCGCCCTTGTAGAGCAGGTTTGAGGTGGTGTCGGGCGCGGCGTGATCCTGATAGGTCCGGAAGTCGAGGATCTGACCGCCGGAGCCGAAGTAGGCCGACAGCATGTCTCCGCTGGCCCCCCGACCCACCAGGCGAGTGTCGGTGCGGGTTCGGGCATAGCCGCCGCCGAAAGCCACCGAGGCGACCACCAGCGTGGCGTCGCGGTCCACCCGGGCGGTGTGGGCCGCGATCTGCCAGGCCCGCTGGTCATGCTGCTGCAGGTTCAGGTAGCCGAGGTGGGCGGCCGGGCCCACATCGAGTTCCACCACCGGAACCACCAAGGCGGGGCCGGCCGAGAGCTGCACATCGAGCACAGTGGCCTGCGCGTCTCGGCCGACGCGCACCACCAACCGGGGAAAGCTGGCCGCGCCAGCCTCGCGTGCGTAGTTCCGTACCACGATCGCCCCGTCGAGCACCGCGCCCGCGGGCACGTCCACCACTAGGGGTGCCGGGGCGAAGGCGTCGTTGAGCACCGTGAAGTAGTCCGAGGCGCCGTCCGACACCGCGCCCAGCATCTCCTCGCCGCCGGCCGCCTTCGCCAGCGGCCCGACGAACACGCCTGCCGCGGACAGCCTCCGGGCGCCCTCGACCGCTACCAGTTGGCCGTCCACGACGTCCACAACGGCAAGGGCCGTTACGTCGCCGCGACCCGCCGTAGGTGCGAGGCCGATGGCACCGTCGTGAGCGCCATCCACGGAGACCGGCATGCCCGCTCCAGAACCGTTGGTGAGGCGGTAGGAGGCAAGGTCGAAGTCGGAGATCGCGCTGTAGCGCCACTCCTCCGCGGCTGCCGTGGGCAGATCCGCGGCCGCGAAGCGCTCGGCGGCCTCCTCCCGGCGCTCTGCCAGCCAGCGCGGGCCCGGCAGGCTGCGGGCCGCTTCTACGGTGAACGGGTGCACGCAGTCAGCCGCCGTCGCGGTAACGCCTGCGGAAGCGCTCCCCCAGCCCGCCCCCGGAGGAGGGCCCGCGGCCACCCTTGCCGCCCTTGCCCTTCTTGCCCTTGGACTTGGTGTTCCTAGCGGCTCGGCCCCGCGATCCGCCGCGCCGCTTGCGGCGCTCGGCCTCAACCTCGGCGATCACGTCGGGCGCGGCCGAGTTCACGATGTCCTCGGCCGAGTCGAGCAGCGCTGCGATACTGTCGTCGGTTCCCAGGCTCTCGGGCTCCGGCGGGGTCTCCGGGGTGACCAGGGAGCCATAGCTCCAGTTCACGTCGGCCAGGCGGCGGGTGAACTTGGGGCAGTCATCGGGGCAGCGCCACGGCGCCTCAGGGGCAAGGTCCAGGTCGCACTTGCGCACCGTCTCGCCGTTGGGGTAGGTGCGCGACTCGAAGTACTTGCAGTCTTGGCGCATCGGCATGCCTGCCATTGTGGCAGGCCGCCGGGCCTTCGCGTCGCGGCCCGGCGCACGACTCGGTCAGCCGACGCTGCCCTCCATCTGCAACTCGATGAGACGGCTCCACTCAACCGCGTACTCCATGGGCAGCGTGCGGGTCACCGGCTCGATGAATCCATTGACGATCAGGCCCATGGCCTGCTCCTCGGTGAGGCCCCGGCTCTTGAGGTAGAAGAGCTGGTCATCGGCCACCTTCGACACGGTGGCCTCGTGCCCGATCACCGCGTCGCCCGAGCCGACCTCCATGTACGGGTAGGTGTCCGACACGGAGTCATCGTCGAGGATCAGCGCGTCGCACTGGACGTGGCTCTTGCATCCGTAGGCGTCGTCCTCGACCCGCACCAGTCCCCGGTAGGAGGTGCGGCCACCCCCCGAGGAGATCGACTTGGACACGATCTTGGAGGTGGTCTCAGGGGCGGCGTGGGTCATCTTGGCCCCCGTGTCCTGGTGCTGGCCGGGGCCGCCGTAGGCCACCGACAGCACCTCGCCCGACGCCTTGGGCCCCACCATCACCACCGCCGGGTACTTCATCGTGAGCTTGGAGCCGATGTTGCCGTCGATCCACTCCATGTGGCCCTCGGCCTCGACCCGGGCCCGCTTGGTGACCAGGTTGTAGACGTTGTCGGACCAGTTCTGGATGGTGGTGTAGGTGACCCGAGCCGACGGGCCCACCAAGATCTCCACCACTGCGGAGTGCAGCGAGTTGGTGGAGTAGGTGGGGGCGGAGCAGCCCTCGATGTAGTGGACCTTGGAGCCCTCATCGGCGATGATCAGAGTGCGCTCGAACTGGCCCATGTTCTCGGCGTTGATGCGGAAGTAGGCCTGCAGCGGCGCCTCCACCTCCACTCCGGGCGGCACGTAGATGAACGAACCGCCCGACCAAACCGCCGAGTTCAGCGCGGAGAACTTGTTGTCATTCGGCGGGATGACCGTGCCGAAGAAGCGCTTGACGATCTCGGGGTGCTCGCGCAGGGCGGTGTCCATATCGCAGAACAGGATCCCCTGGGCCTCGAGGTCCTCCCGGTTGCGGTGGTAGACGACTTCGCTCTCGTACTGGGCCGTCACCCCGGCGAGGTACTTGCGCTCGGCCTGGGGGATGCCCAGGCGCTCGTAGGTGTTCTTGATCGACTCGGGGACCATGTCCCAGTCGTTGACCAGGGTGTCGGTGGGCTTGATGTAGTAGTAGATGTCGTCGAAGTCGATGCCGGTGGTGTCGCCCCCCCAACTCGGGCGGGGGCGGCGCTCGAAGCGGCGGTGGGACTTGAGGCGGAAGTCGAGCATCCACTGGGGCTCGCCCTTGAGCCACGACATCTCGGTGATGATGTCGTCGTTGAGGCCCTTCTTGGGCTTGAAGACGTAGTCCTCGGCGTCGCTCCAGCCGAGCTGGTAGCGGCTGAGGTCGACGCCGATGTCTGCTGTAGTCATGGCCTGACCTCCCGGTGGGATCTGTCGGATCCCACCCTAACCGCTCGCTGCGACAATCCGATGGCCCGGACCCCGCCAGGCGAGCTGCAGGTTGCGTCGACTCGCGCCGCTGGCCCTGCGGTGTATAGGAACGCCGCTTCGAGCGGCAATATTGCACAGAGACGGCTGAGCCATCGCAGCGGCGCGTAGCGCCGCTGTCAGTCGATCCGGCGGAGCTCCGCCCGGTAGTGGCCGCCGCGTGCGGTGTAGGCCTCGGAGTTGCGCAGGTTCTGGCCCGGCTCGAGAGCGTCCTCGCGGATGCGGGCCGGGGTCCCCAGCGCCATGGCCCGCGGCGGAACTACCATCCCGCCGGTCACGGTGGCGTTGGCGCCGACCAGAGCGTCGGGGCCGACTCGGGCGGCGTGCATCACGATCGCCCCCACGCCGATCAGCGAGCCGTCCAGCACCGTGCACCCCTCCAGATGGGCCTGATGACCGATGGTGCAGTCGTCCCCGACGATAGTGGGATGCTCCGGGGTGCAGTGGATCACCGCACCGTCCTGCACGTTGCTGCGGGCGCCCATCCGGATGGCGCCGTCGTCGCCGCGCAGCACCGCGTAGGGCCACACGCTGGCCCCCGGACCCAGCTCGACGTCGCCGATCACCACCGCCAGCGGATGGACATAAGCGGTGGGGTCGATCCTCGGCTCGCTGTCGCCCAGCGCGTAGACGGCCATCTACCCCTCCCCCGCCGACCGCAGCCCCGGCCCCGCCAGCTCGAACCCAGCCATCTGCCTCTACAGGCCCGCCACCCGGCCGTAGCCGCCCTTGAGGAATACCAGCGGCCCGGGCGCTGATTCGCTGGGGATGTCCATGGTGCCCAGAGCCACGACCCGGCCCACCACTATGTCGTGGTCGCCAGCCGTGTGGATGGCGTGCACACGGCAGTCGATCCAGGCCAGACACCCATCGATCACCGGTGCGCCAGTGGCTTCGATCCTCGTGCTCAAGCCCTCGAACCGGTCCTCGGTCTTGCCGGCGAAGGTGACCGACACATCGGCCTGGTCGTCGCCGAGGACGTTCACACAGAAGCTGTCGACGTCGCGCATCCGGATCCACGAGTCAGAGTCATGCCCCGGGCAGAACGACACCAGCGGCGGATCGAGCGAGACGCTGGTGAACGACCCGATGGTCATTCCCTCGGGTCCGTCGGGGCAGGAGGCGGTTACCACCGTCACGCCCGTCGGGTAGTGGCCCAGCACCCGGCGGAACTCGGGGCCGTCAATGGGGTCGCCGGCGCCGCTGCCGCTCGTCATCGCATCCGGAGGTTACGGGCAGCCGCTAATGGGCCGCAAACTCCTTGCCGTGCGGCGTTGTGTTTCCCGCTCTTTGTTCGCTGCGCTCACGGGCCGCTCGGGCCACGGCCTCGCTCGGGCCTGGCAGCTTCCGCCGGTGATTCGCGGGTTTCGCTCGGCCTCCGGCAGTGGCACAATCGCTTGATGAGACCGGACGTGTCCTCGGCGCCGCCTTTGCCCGACGGGCTGGTGGCGGTGGTCAAGCGCGACTGCCCCACCTGCGAGCTGGTGGTACCGGTGCTGAGCGACCTGCACGACCGGGCCGGGCTGACGGTGATCACCCAGGACGATCCCGGCTTCCCCGTCGACGCAGACTGGGTGCGCCACGACGATGACTTGGCCCTGTCGTGGCATCACAGCATCGAGACCGTGCCCACGCTGCTGCGGGTGTCGGGAGGGGTAGGCGAGCAGCGCGCCGTGGGCTGGTCACGCCCCGAGTGGGAGCAGATGACGGGCTTGGACGGCCTGGGCGCCGGTCTGCCCGACTGGCGGCCCGGCTGTGGATCCCTAAGCGTCGACCCCGCCCACGCGGACGAGCTGGCGGTTCGCTTCTCGGGCTCGGGCCTGCGCAGCCGCCGGGTGGAGCTGGCCGCGCTGGAGGACGCCTGGGAGGCGATGTGGGACCGGGGCTGGTCCGACGGCCTGCCGGTGGTGCCCCCCACCGAGGCGAGGGTGCTGCGGATGCTGGAGGGCACGACCCGAGACCCGTCCGATCTGGTTGCGGTGGTGCCGCCGAGCCTGGTGGAGTGCTCGGTCGAGAAAGTGGCCGTCAACGCGGTGATGGCTGGATGTGAGCCCGAGCATCTGCCGGTGGTGATCGCCGCGCTGGAGGCGGCCTGCACCGACGAGTTCAACATGCACGGGGTGCTGGCCACAACCATGAGCGTCGGGCCGGTGCTGGTGGTGAACGGACCCGCGGGCGGGCGCATCGGCATGAACAGCGGACTCAATTCATTGGGCCAGGGCAACCGGGCCAACTCGACCATCGGGCGGGCCGTGCAGCTGGTGGTGCGCAACGTCGGCGGCGGGCGTCCCGGAGAGGTGGACCGGGCCACCTTCGGCTCGCCGGCCAAGGTGGGCTTCTGCTTCGCCGAGGACGAGGCCGGCTCGCCGTGGACATCGCTGGCCGAGAGCCGCGGCTGGCGGGCGGACCAGTCGACAGTCACCGTCTTCGCGGGAGAGTCGCCCCGGATCTTCGCCGACGAGCGCTCCCGCAGCCCCGAGTCGTTGACCAGGCATCTGGCTCAGGCGCTGCAGGCCACAGTGTCGCCCCGGATGATGCTCGGGATGGACGCCATGCTGGTGCTGTCGCCCGAGCACATGGCCCGCTACGCCGACGCGGGCTGGAGCCGGGACCGGCTCATGGACGAGCTGTCGGCGGAGCTGCTGTTCGACGGCGACGAGCTGCTGGCCGGTGTCAGGGGCGTCGCCGCGGGGCTGCCCCCGGCGGCGGCGGGCCGGAAGGTCCCCAAGTTCCGCCCCGGCGGGCTGCTGGTAGTGCATGCCGGCGGACCAGCCGGACTGTTCTCGGCCATCATCGGCGGCTGGGCCAACGGGCCCAAAGGCAGCGACCCGGTGACCCGCGAGATCACGCCGTGAGAACAGCCGGCAACTACCCTCACCCGCAAGGAGGCCATCTAATGACCACCATCCTCGACCCCACCTCTGAGCAGACCCCGGCAACGCGGGAGCGGGTGACCCGGCCCGAGTCTCTGGCCGGTCTGACCGTCGGCCTGCTCGACATCTCCAAGCCCCGCGGCAACGTGTTCCTCGACCGCGTCTCCGAGCGGTTGACCGGGCTCGGCGCAACCGTCAACCGCTACACCAAGCCCACCTTCACCAAGCCCGCACCGGTGGACTTGCGCCACGAGATCGCCACCGAGTGCGACGCGGTGATCGAGGCGCTCGCCGATTGAGGCTCCTGCGTGTCGTGCAGTGTGCACGACATCAGCGACATCGAGCGCCGCGGCGTCCCCGGCGTGTTCGTGTCCACGGTCCATTTCGCCCCCGCGGTGGCCGCCCAGTCGGAGTCGCTGGGCTTCGACGCAGCCTCAGTGCTCACCCGCCACCCCATACAGGACCGCACCGACGACGAGATGACACAGATCGCCGACGCCGCCTTCGACGACCTCGTCCAAGCCCTAGTAGGCCCCGCCTAGACGCTCTCATCGCCGACTGGAGAACTCGCTCCAGTCTTTCTCCGTCACACAGCCCGCCTAGGTTGAGTCCAGGGTCGCTGTTCCCCCGCATCGAACGGCCAAACGTCACCGCGATGCAGGAGGATGAGCATGACCCAGTGCCGTGATCAGGTTGCGTAGGCTGCCCTTGGGCCATAGCGAAGGAGGGAGCGTGCCTACCGACCGAGCCCACTTGGGTGGAACGTGGTCACTATTCCGGGGCGACGCGCTCGACGCTTACGCCCAGTGGCCGGCGCCCAATGCCATCATCTCCGACGGTGCCTATGGTGTGGGCGGGTTTCCCAGTGACCCCCGCACCGCAGACGAGTTGGCCGAATGGTACGAGCCTCACATCGAGTCCTGGTCCAAGCACGCCCGCCCGTCATCCACTCTGTGGTTTTGGAACACCGAACTGGGTTGGGCGACCGTGCATCCGGCGTTGGTCCGCCATGGCTGGGAGTACGTGCAGACCATCGTGTGGGACAAAGGAATCGCGCACATCGCCGGGAACGTGAACGGCGACACAATCAGGCGGTTCCCGGTAGTGACGGAGGTGTGCGTCTTCTACCGGCGCCGTCTGGAGTTTCCCACCCCCGATGGCGTGATGCGCGCTAAGCAGTGGCTGCGCTACGAGTGGCAGCGAGCCGGACTGCGGTTGCAAGCAGCCAACGAGGCCTGCGGTGTCGCCAACGCAGCGACGCGCAAGTACCTCACACAGGACTGGCTGTGGTACTTCCCGCCGCCGGAGATGATGCAGCGGTTGGTGGACTACGCCAACGAGCACGGCCGGACCGAAGGCGCCCCGTACTACTCGTTGGACGGCAAGGTGCCCGTCACCGCGGACGAATGGGCATCGCTGCGAGACGTCTGGAGCCATACTCACGGCATTACCAACGTCTGGTCGGCGCCGCCTCTCAACGGCAGCGAGCGCTTCAAAGGCAACGGAGTGCGTTCAGCGCCGCGGGTACATCGACCGGGCCGCAACGCCGCCGTTCACCTCAACCAGAAGCCGCTGGAGTTCATGCGCCGGATCATCACAGCTGCAACCCGCCCCGGCGACGCCGTGTGGGAGCCCTTCGGCGGGCTGTGCAGCGCCGTCGTAGCTGCGACAGAGGCGGGGCGAGATGGATACGCAGCCGAACTGGTTGAGCACTTCGCGGACCTGGCCGTCGAGAGGCTCCGGTCCGCGGCCGACTTCTCGCTGGCTGAGGGCGCGACGTGACCGCGGCGCCGCCAGAGCCGACCGCTCCATCGCCGGATCCCGGAGACGCTCGGACCCTCCTGATGGGCCGCGTTAAGGAAGCGCTCATGGCTCTGCCGGGATACTTCAACTCGACTACCAACATCGAAGGGATCGACGCCAGCGACCTATTCGCGCTCAACACGATGCTCGGGACCACGATCGAGGTGCAGGTGGTCAACACCCTGAACCGAATCAGGGACGTGTGGGATCCAGACGATGAATGGCCCCTCCACCGGTTTGACCGTCAGGCTCAGACCTTCCCTGACGTGCTTCTCCGTCGGCAGCTCGACTCCGGCGACTTCGACGTGGCCTTGGGCATAGAACTCAAGGGCTGGTATGTGCTGTCCAAGGAGGCAGAGCCGAGCTTCAGATACACAGTCACGCCAGCCGCGTGCACGGAGTGGGATCTGCTGGCAGTCGTACCGTGGCATCTATCCAACGTGCTGTCAGGCATCCCACGCGTCGACTCTCCTGGGATCTGGTCAGCGAAGCACGCCGCCGAGTTCCGCAACCATTGGTGGCAGCACCTTCGGGACACAACGCAGAGCCGGCTGATCGAATCGCCTGAGGTGGAAGCTCCCTATCGACAGCGCAGCAACACATCGGACAAGCCCGTCTACGACGGAGGTGGCAACTTTGGCCGGATCGCCCGAATAGGCATCATGAACGACTGGACCAAGGACATCCTGAGGCGGCCCCTCGCCGGGATACCCAGCCGCAATTGGATCGAATTCCTCAGGAACCAAGCCTCCTAGCCCCTGCCCGCATCTGCCACCCACGCGGGACCGTCGCCCAATCATGCGAACTACTACTGAGGTTGGAAATCCCGACTAGCTGAACTCTCGACCCTTCCCGTTGGGCGGTCCAAAATCCTAGGAATGACCTGTCCAATCCAATCAATGATCCGGAGGAGCTTGATGTGGGTTACGGGGTGCTTCACGATCTGCCGTCGCTTTTCTGCTATCTCATGATGGCCTGTTTGATCTAAGCGTCGATCGCCCTGGGCCTCTGCTGCTTCAATGGTGCAATGCGGCTTGGTAGTGTCGGCCCGATGTTCTAGATGGTGCGTGCTGAGCACGTATTGGAGCGGGCCAGGATCGCCCAAGCCGCCAGGAGCGGCGCAATAACTCGTGTATTGGGCAAGCAGACTGGCCGACACACTGGCAGCCAACGGAGCCACGTTCTGACGAGGCGAAGCAGCCTGAGGATCGGCTCCTCGAATGTAGGCGGGATCATCCAGCAGACCTTGCTTGTCAGCGATGACGAGCCCCAAGTCAAGTTGGCGATTACATCCTAAACATGGACGGCGCGGCCTGATGACATGGGACCGCCAAGTCGGGCGTCCCCCCACCCGGCGATGTTGCGGCTGTGCTTAAGCCACCCGTATCTTGAGGAGGGCTCGGTGTTGGTACGCGAGAATTGGATCGACTCCGGGAAGTGCAGCCAGTGAGGTGGGGCATGCGAACCCCCGCTGGACGACCTAGACGACGCTGATCGCGAGTCGGCACAGGTATTCATACGCATGATGAAGGCCTGTAAAGGAGTCAACCCAAGCTTCACCCCACATCATGCCGCGATGTTGCTCCAAATTCATGAGTTCAACAGCGATAGTGCCAGTGATGTGGAAGGTAACGAAGCACCGCCTCGTAGCAACAGGCCCATCACCTGACAGCGCCGATAGGCCCTTCCTGAGGGGGGAGCGCCCGCGGGCCCGGGGCCACTGGAGGCTAGACTTGGGTCCAGGCGGCCAGGGCCACTGCGGTAGTGCTGGCGTAGAGAACGCGGCGACCGCTGGCCGCGCTCAGAAACATCCCGTTGGCCACCCGCGAGCCGGTGGGCACACGGTCGATGAGGTTGCCTGTGGCGATGTCCGCCACCACCAGCTCGTCCGAGGGCGGGCCGCCGTCGGCGCCGGAGGTGTAATCGTTGATCACCAGCTCGCCGGACTCGGGATACACCAGCGGCTGCATCGAAGGTCGCACGTCCAAGTGCCAGGCCACCCTCATCTCAACCGGCGGCGTGGCCGCCGGGACCTCCACCCCGGCGAGGCCGCCGTTGACCGAGTCCCAGGCGATGGCCATTCCGACGCCCGGCCTCACGTCGGGCACGTGCACCGGCGGTGCGATGATCCCGCCGCCGGGAGTGCCGAAGGGCTCGATCTCGGCGTGGTCGCGGTCGTCGGCAAGGCTGAACCGCAGCAGACGCTGGGCTCCCGGCCACGGCGCAGGGCGGCGCCACGACAGCCGGCTGCCGGGCGGCTCATCGAAGCGGCCGTTGGGCTCGGCGGTGTGGATGGCCCGGACCGACTCGATGTCGCCGCAGTCCATGATCCAGCAGTCGCCTGCGGAGATGCACGAGTCCCAGGCCAAGCCGTGACGGCCGCCCGCGGCCCGGTAGCGCGGCCGCCAGCTCGCGTCGATCTCCAGTCCGCATCCGCCCGCGCCCTCTGATCCGCCCGGCTCGCCTACACCCAGGCGCCACAGGTACTCGGTGCCGGGAACGTAGATCAGCTCGACCGCCGCGCCGTCGATGTCGACGATGTCGGCCGCGATCCGTCCCATCGAGCCCTCAGGCAGTACTAGCGGCTCTCCAACCAGCTCCAGCGACTCGGGCTCCAAGCGGGTGAGTGTGGTGCCTCCCTGGCCTTCGAGCCGCAGGTCCTTGGTGACGATGGTGCCGTCGCGCAGCGCCAGCATCCCGTTGTGGGAGCGATCGGCCGGCAGCTGCCGCTCGGCCAGCACCGACAGGTCGTCGGGGTCGAGCTTGTGCAGGTACGAGCCGTTGACGCTGTAGACCGCTCCGTTGGCGTGGGCCAGGATCGACCCGCACCAGACGTGGCCGCCGCACGGCAGCCGCGGCGACCGGGCCAGGGGCTCCAGGGCGCCGGCGCCGGCGCGGCCCGCCCCCAGGTCCAGGCGCTCCACCCACCCGTAGGGCTCGGGGCCGCTGAAGGCGGGCATGGTCCCGCCCAGGTACCACTGGTCCGGCTCCCGCTCCACGAACATCACGTTCCAGCGCCCGTCGCGCCGGCTGGCCACCGTAGCGGTGCCCGCCGCAGCATCGAGGCGTCCGGTGGATGCCTTCTGCCGCCGGTTGCCGCCGCACTCGGCCGGCCATGCCGAGGGCCAGTACCCGTCCCGGGCCCCCGGCCGGCCCTCGAACCGATCCAACCCGGTCATGCAGGCATCTCTTTCGGCGGACGCCGCTCAGAGCTGATGCCGGTCACGGGGCGAAGAGCTCGGGGACTACGGGGCAGCCAGACTGACGGGCTGCCTCGGTGGGGGTTCTCAGGCCCGCCGGAGTGACCACTCGTGTGACGAAGCGGTCGAGGTCGAGGACGGCCATGCCCGCCATGGCGGGGTCGTCGACGCTGCGGCGGGCACTCAGAAGGTCCCACATCGGCCCGGGCAGGATGCGCCCCGCGCCCGCGATCAGCCACACGGGCGTGCCCCAGCGGTGGGCCGCCTCGGCCACCGGCACCGTCTCGGCCGCTACCAGCGCCTGTGACGGCCCAACGCAGTCGCTGGTCATCAATACCAGGTCGACTGGGCCCGCGGCCTCAGGGTCGTCCGGCCCGAGGGATCGCAAGTCCGGTCGGTCGCGCAGTGCGGTGCCGAAGGCCCCCAACTCCCCCACGGCCAGAACGCTCGACCCGGCGCCAAGGGTGTGCAGGCCGTCCTCCAGTGCCCGCCCGGTGGTGTCGGCGTCGAGGGCCTCCATGACCCTGACCGCCTCGGAGCGGGGATCCATGGCGGCCAGCATCCGTGCCGCCAGCCACACCAGCGGTCCGCAGTCGCGGCGGCGATCCAGCAGCCGCCGGCACGAGGTGAGCAGGCCCTTGGGATCGTCGGCGAACGACACCAGCGCGGCCGCCGACTCCCGCACCAGCGGCACCACCGGGACCGCGCCGGCCCGAGCCACATACCTGAGCCGCTCGATCGGATGCACGCCCTGATGCTACGCACAAGCCCTCGACGCCATCCGGGGCACCGGGTTGGCAGCGACCGGCCAGGCCGGGGGGTGGCGCCGGGGCAAGCAATGGCGCCGCTTGCGGCGCCAGCACTAATGCACGTGACAGGACCCGCCGGCCGGGAGAGCCGACGAGCGCCAGGAGGGCAAAGACCCGCGCTAGCTTGGGCGCTGTGATGACCGCCCCGCTCGATGTGGAGCTCGCCCCTCTCGGGGCCGAGGCCAGGCCGCTGGAGGACTGGCTTACAACCTTCCCGCTGTTGCCGGTCCTGCTCGATCCCTACACCAACGAGAGCGCCTGGATACTGCACACCGCCAGGCGGATACTGGTCGCTTACACCGAAGCCGGATGCCGCGGCTGCTGGGTGGTCACCTGCGGGGCCGACGATGCCCGGCGCTTCCTCGGCCCGTACGCCCAGGAGATCCTGACCTTCGCCGACCCCGACCGGCGCGTGCCCGCCGCCCTCGGCATCGACACCCTGCCCGCGATCGCGTTCGTGCTTCAGAACGGATCGATCACCGCAGCCGCCCAGGGCTGGCACCCCGCGGAGTGGAGGGCCGTCGCGGAGACCGTCTCGGAGTTCACAGAATGGCAGCGTCCATTGATCGGCGACGGGCAGGATCCGGTCGCCTTCCAGGGAACGCCCGCGAGACCCTGACACGGTCAGGGGCAAGGAGGGCTAGGACAGCCGGCATGCGAGAATCGCCCGACATCGCAGCCTTCACCTACTCGGATCTGCTGCCGCTCGGCCCCGACACCACCGACTACCGGCTGGTGTCCACCGAGGGCGTCTCCGCCATCGAGGCTGCGGGCCGAACGTTCTTGAAGGTCGAGCCCGAGGCACTGACGCTGCTGACGTCGGTCGCCATGCACGACATCAACCACTACCTGCGCTCCGACCACCTCCAGCAGCTCCACAACATCCTCGAGGACCCCGAAGCCTCCGACAACGACCGCTTCGTGGCCACCGAGCTGCTGCAGAACGCCAACATCGCGGCGGGCGGTGTGCTGCCCATGTGCCAGGACACCGGCACCGCGGTGATCATGGGCCGCAAGGGAGAGCAGGTGCTCACCTTCGGAGACGACGCCGAAGCCATCTCGCGGGGCGTCTACGACACCTACCTGAAGTCCAACCTGCGCTACTCGCAGCTGGCCCCGCTGGACATGTTCACAGAGGTCAACACTCAGAACAACCTGCCCGCCCAGATCGAGATCCACTCCAAGCCGGGCGACGCCTACGAGCTGTTCTACATGGCCAAGGGCGGAGGCTCGGCCAACAAGTCGTTCCTGTACCAGAAGACCAAGGCCCTGCTCAACGAGGAGTCGCTGCTCGACTTCTGCGACGAGACGCTGAGGCTGCTCGGCACCGCGGCCTGCCCGCCCTACCACCTGGCCATGGTGGTGGGCGGCACCTCGGCGGAACACAATCTGAAGGTGGCCAAGCTCGCGTCGGCCAAGTACCTCGACTCCCTGCCCACCTCTGGCGACGCCGCCACCGGCCACGCTTTCCGGGACCTGGAGTGGGAGAAGCGGATCCTGGAGATGACCCAGACCTTCGGCATCGGCGCACAGTTCGGCGGCAAGTACTTCTGCCACGACGTGCGGGTGGTTCGCCTGCCCCGACACGGGGCGTCCAACCCGGTGGGGATCGCGGTGAGCTGCTCGGCCGACCGCCAGGCCCGGGCCAAGATCACCTCCGAGGGGCTCTTCCTGGAGCGCCTCGAGACCGACCCGGCCCGTTTCCTGCCCGAGGCCGCCGACGACGAGCTGTCCAGCGAGGTGGTGGCGGTCGACCTCGACCAGCCCATGGCGGAGATCCTGGCCCGGCTCACCAGCTACCCGGTCAAGACCCGCCTGGCCCTCACCGGCACGCTGGTGGTGGGCCGCGACATCGCCCACGCCAAGATCAAGGAGCGCCTCGACGCCGGCGAGGCCATGCCGCGCTACCTGCGCGACCACCCGGTGTACTACGCGGGACCGGCCAAGACCCCGAAGGGATACGCGTCGGGGTCGTTCGGACCCACCACCGCAGGTCGCATGGACTCCTACGTCGACCAGTTCCAGGCGGCCGGAGGGTCGATGGTGATGCTGGCCAAGGGCAACCGCTCGTCGGAGGTGACCGAGGCCTGCGCCCGCCACGGAGGCTTCTACCTGGGATCCATCGGCGGCCCGGCGGCCCGCCTGGCCCGGGACTCGATCCGCAAGGTGGAGGTGCTCGACTATCCCGAACTGGGCATGGAAGCGGTGTGGCGGATCGAGGTCGAGGATTTCCCCGCCTTCATCGTGATCGACGACAAGGGCAACGACTTCTTCGCCGAAGTCTCCACACCGGTAAGGCTCCGCGGCAGGTAGCGCCCCCGCGTCGTCGGCGGCGCGGCGCTAGTCGTCTGAGGCTTGCGCCGGAGCCGCCCCGACGGACGCAGGCCAGTCGAGCAGGGGGCAATCGCCCCAGAGCCGCTCGAGCTGGTAGAGGGTCCGCCGCTCGGCGTCGAAGACGTGGACCACGAACGAGCCGTAGTCGAGCAGCAGCCACTGGCGGTCGTCGGTGCCCTCGATGCGCAGCGGCGACGGGCCGCCCGCCGCCTTCAGGCTGTCCTCCACGCTCTCGGCGATGGCCCGCACCTGGCGGGCGTTGTTGCCGTGGGTGATCACGAACAGGTCGGTCACCACGAGCACGTCGCCGACGTCGATGATCACGGTGTCGACGCCCTTGCGCTCATCGGCGACCGCGGCCGCGGCCATCGCCCAGCGCCGTGCGTAGGCGCCATCATCAGCCGCGGGTGGCCGGCCGGCCGAGCCTGCGGGGCCGGCGACTCCGGCCGCGTTGGCCTCCGCTGTCACCGCGCCGCCTGGTCCTGTCCGACCGTCACGGTTATGTCGACATCGGGGGTGTCCTCGCCCAGCTCTATGAGGGCCATGTCGACGCCGAGCACGATGGCGATGGAGTTGGTGAAGTGATCGTTCACGAGTTCCTCGCGATGGTAGGCGAAATGGGTGGTCTCAACGCCAAACTCGGGCGCGTTGCCCATCACGGTGATGACCCCGCCAGCCGCGATCACGTCTTCGGCGAGCGCGTCCCGGATCGACGGGTCGCCCGTGCCGTCGAGCAGTTGAACCCGGGGCCGGAGGAAGGATTCTGGCTGCCGAGGCCACGGCACCAATTCCAGGGCCCTGTCGCGCAGCCAGGACTCGCCTTCATCGCCGAGCGTGTAGCGAGGGGGCAAGTCGGGATCAAACACCAGGGAATGCAGCGGGGCGACCTCCACCACGGCGGTGCCCGAGCCCAGAGCCCGCATGAACGGCGACAACGCCGACGAGGGCGGGGGCGCAACCGCAGCCGGGTCGTCAGCGCGGCCGATGACACCGAGCCACGACTCCCAAAGGGCGCGCTGGCGCTGCACGCGGTTGACATCGGCCTCAGCAGCGTTCCGGAAGGCGTACACCGCAGCAGCGTCGGCAGCGGAGAACTCGAGGGAGCCGGCCTCGTACACCACTTGCTGCTCCCCGTCGGGGCCTATCTCCGAGAGGTCGTCCACGAGCAAGTACGGGAGCGGCGCGGCCGGACTAATGCTGTGGGCCAGCGACTCGGTGGTGATTTCTTCCACATCGTCGAACCCGATCCCGAACAAGTCCTCAGCAACCTGCTCGACTGCGTCGGGGCCTCCGCGGGCGTACACGTCCGAGATGAGGTCGCCCTGCCTGGCAAGTCCGACCTCGGGCGCCACCTCCAGATCAGCCGGCAGCAGCACCACACCGCCGCCCGCGTCGATGCCAGTGCGGGCAACGAACGCCACGCCGGTCAAGTCGCCGTTGTGGGTGTGCAGCGACAGCAGCGTGGGCGTCACCCCCACCAGCTCCAGGTATCCGGGCTCGTCAGGCTGCAGGACGACCGTCTCCTGGACCGTGTCGACCCTCGTGTCGAGCACGGCGCGGCCGCCCTCCCTGGCCAGCAGCAGCACGGCGAGGCCCGCAGCCACCACTATTGCGGGAAAGACGAACCTCCAAAAGGAATGCGCCCGGGGGGCCGGCCGGCGACGACCGCTCGCCAGCGTCAGCGACCGCACCCGTACAGGCCCCTGGACCTCACGACATCGGCCACGGCGGGGGGCACGAGCGCCTCGACCGGGCGGCCGTCGGCGAACCGGGCCCGGATGTCGCAGGACGAGATGTCGAGCGCGGGACCCTCCACCACCAGCGCCGGCCAGCCCTGAGGGGGCCTCCCGCCGGACCGTCCCGCCCTGTCCACCACGAGGACGGTGGACAACTCCCGCAGCTCCGCGGGGCGCTTCCAGGTGTCGAGGCCCTGGGCGATGTCCGAGCCAACCACCAGCATCAGCTCGGCGCCGGGGTGCAACGAGGCCAACTCCGCGAGGGTGTCGGCCATGTAGCTCTCTCCGCCGCGGTCGATCTCCAGCGAGCTCGCCTCGATTCCCTCGAGGCCGCCGACCGCGGCCCGCACCATCTCCAGCCGCACGGGCGCCGGCGTCACCGGATGCAGGGCCGACTTCTGCCACGGGTCGTTGGCCACGACCAGCAGAACCACAGACAGCCTCAGGCGGTGGCGCACCTCCAAAGCGACCGCTAGGTGACCGAAGTGCGGCGGGTCGAAGGTCCCGCCCAGCACGCCGATGCGGGGACCGCTGCCTCTTTGCACCGCGGAAGTGTAGGATCCTGGCCGTCGGTCGCGCCGCGGCCCGTGACATATGTCACACTGCGCGGGCGCGCTTCTCTTGACTTGCCGGGAACAAAGGCGTAATGTATATTGGTTCGTCTGGGCTGGAGTAGCGCACTCGGAGGGTGTGCGCCCGGCACCAAATCCTCCCCACAAAGAAAGCGAGAAGGCCGCCTTGCCACGCGAGCGGGGCCGGTCAGGTGAATGTGACATGAGCGACTCAGTAGGACAGTACCTAAACGAAATCGGCGCCGTGGCGCTGCTGAACGCCCAGGAGGAGCGCGAGCTCTCCCAGGCCATCGAGCGCGGCGTCGACGCCCGCAGCCGCAAGGAGCAGGGCGAGCGCGCCCGCGAGATCGACAGGTCGATCCGCGAGGCCGCGGCAGCCAAGGACCGGTTCATCCGGGCCAACCTGCGCCTCGTGGTCAGCGTGGCCCGCCGGTATCCCCTGCCCCCGGGCATGGAGCTGCTCGACCTCATCCAGGAGGGCAACCTCGGCCTCGAGCACGCCGTCGACAAGTTCGACTGGCGCAAGGGCTTCAAGTTCTCGACCTACGCCACCTTCTGGATCCGCCAGTCCATCGGGCGGGCCCTCGACCAGAAGGCGAGCCTGGTGCGCCTGCCCGGCGACCGGTCGGCGTCCTTGCGCGCCGCGCTGCGCCAGGTGTCCGGCGACGGCGACGAGCTGGACGACGACCACGCCCGCCTGCACCGGCTCACCACCCCCACCTCGCTCGACCGCACCATCGGCGACGACGACAGCAACGAGCTGATCGACCTGCTCCCCGACTCCAACCCCGGCCCCGAGCTCGAGGTTATGGCCAAGGCCGAGGAGGAGATGGTGACCGGGCTGCTCAACATCCTCGAGCCCCGGGCCAAGTACGCCGTCGAGCAGCGCTTCGGGCTCTCCGACGGCATCAAGCGCTCCTACCGCGAGGTCGGCGAGGAGCTGGGCGTCACCGCCGAGGCGGCCCGGCGGCTGGTGAAGCGCGCCATCAACGCCGTCCGCGAGCACGCCGAGGATCTGAGTCTGGCCGAGACGGTCGACGCGGCTTAACTCCTGTGACCGCCGGAGACCCGACCCTGTTCGTCGGCGGGAGCACTTGGTCGCCTTCTTCCTGGAGGGCCAAGCCTGCGATGCATCAGCCGGCTTGGCCCGACCAGGCCGAGCTCGAGCAGGCGACCAAGGCCCTGCGCGACCTGCCTCCGCTGGTGTTCGCGGGCGAGGCCCGCTCGCTGATGGGCCACCTCGGGCGGGTGGCCAACGGCGAGGCGTTCCTGCTGCAGGCGGGCGACTGCGCGGAGTCCTTCGACTCCTCCGCGGACTCGATCCGGGACAAGCTGCGGGTGATCCTGCAGATGGCAATCGTGCTGACCTACTCCGGCGGCGTGCCCCTGGTGAAGGTCGGCCGGATCGCGGGGCAGTTCGCCAAGCCCCGCTCCCAGCCGACCGAGACCGTCGGAGACGTCGAGCTCACGTCGTTCCTCGGCCACATGGTCAACGACATCGGCTTCAGCGAAGCGGAGCGGCTGCCCGACCCGGGCCGCCTGCTGACCGCGTACCACCGGGCCGCGTCCACCCTCAACCTCCTCAGGGCGTTCACCCGCGGCGGTTACGCCGACCTGTCGAGGGTGGCCAGCTGGAACCGCGAGTTCGTGGCCACCTCCCCCGCGGGCCGGCGCTACTCGCAAATGGCCACTGATATCGACCGGGCCCTGCGGTTCATGACCGCGTGCGGGGTGACCACCGCCAACACCCCGCAGATGCACGAGGTGGAGTTCTACACCAGCCATGAGGCTCTCGTGCTGGACTACGAGGAGGCGCTCACCCGCGAGGACTCGACCACCGGCGACTGGTACGACTGCTCGGCTCACATGCTGTGGGTAGGAGAGCGCACCCGCCAACTCGACGGTGCCCATGTGGAGTTGCTGCGGGGCGTGCGCAATCCGCTCGGCTGCAAGATCGGGCCCACCGCCACCGCCGACGAGGTGGTCGCATTGTGCGAGCTGCTCAATCCGCAGCGGGTGCCCGGCCGGCTGACCCTCATCACCAGGATGGGTGCCAACAAGGTGGAGACCCTGCTGCCCCCGCTGCTGCGGGCCGTGCGGGACTCCGGCCACCCGGTGGCCTGGGCCTGCGATCCGATGCACGGCAACACCTACACGTCTACGTCGGGGCGCAAGACCCGCGACTTCGACGACGTGCTGGCCGAGATCAGCGGATTCTTCGCGGCCCACACCGCCTGCGGAACCTGGCCCGGAGGGGTGCATGTCGAGCTGACCGGTGACGCGGTCACGGAGTGCGTCGGCGGTGCCGACAAGCTCATCGACGCCGACTTGGAGCGAGCCTTCGAGACGCTGTGCGACCCCCGCCTCAACGGCCGCCAGTCGGTTGACCTCGCCTTCCGGGTGGCCGAGATGCTCTCCGCCAGGAGCTGAGCGTCAGGCCAAACGGTCGACGAAGGCTTCGAGCTGGCGCAGGTTGCGGACCTCGAACACGCCGTCGCAGTGGGGGGCGTACTCCCCTGCTATCGAGTCACCGGTGTCCCAGTAGCTGCGGGGCTCGGGGTTCAGCCAGTACAGGTGACGGGCCTTCTCACTGAGGGCCTTGACTATCCAGCTTTCGGGGGCGTGGTAGTTGTTGCGGGCGTCTCCGAGGATCAGCACAGTGCTGCGGGGACCGACGTCGTTGCCGTAATTGTCCCAGAACACCCCGAGGGCGTGGCCGTAGTCGGAGTGGCCGTCCACCCAGACCACGTCGGCTTCGGTGTGCACCCGGTGCACCGCCTCGGCGATGTCGTCGGTCCCCTCGAAGTACTTGGTCACCTCGTCGAGCCCGTCGATGAACACGAAAGACCGCACCCTTGAGAACTGGCTGGAGAGGGCGTACACGAGGTGAAGCGTGAACCGGGCGAATGCGGCCACCGACCCCGACACGTCGGCCACCACCATGATGTCGGGCTTGTGGGGTCTCCGGTGACGGAATTTGGGCTCCACGGGCACGCCCCCATAGGACAGCGAGTGGCGCACCGTGGAGCGGAAGTCGAGCGGCCCGGACCGCCCGTGGCGGCGCTTGCGCACCAGCCGGGCGGCCAGCTTGCGGGTGAGCGGGTAGATCGCCTTGCGCAGGCTGGCCATCTCCTCGCGGGAGGCGTGCATGAAGTCGATGTCCGCCGACAGCGGCTTGCGCAGCGTCTTAGCCATGGCCTCAACGCCCCGGTCGGCCACCAACCGGCGCCGGATCTCGGCCTCGATCTGGCGCTTGAGTTCAGCGATGCGCAGTTCGTAGGTGTCGCGGCTCAAGCGCAGGTCGAAGTCGTCGACGTCGCCCTCGGTTTCCTGGGCCACATCCATGAGACGCTCGAGCACGCCCTCGAGGTCGAGGTTGCGAAGCGTTCGGTAGAGGTAGTAGGTGCCTCCGACGGGACGGCCCGGCTCCATCCCCGCATAGCGGCGGACCGCCTGGCGAGCCGCGGCCCGAAGCATCTCGGCGTCGCCTCGCATCAGGGCCCGGTAGAGCATCTCGGCCAGCTCCTCGGGGCTGAGCATGTCGCCGGACCCGCCACGGTCGCCCTCGGCCGCTATCTCGCCGTCGGCATCTTCGACGCCCTCGAGATCGGGGTCCGTGATCTCGTACTGCGCTCCCCGCAGCGAGAAGTACACCTCGAAGACGGTCTCGAAGGCCTTCCAGTGAGCCTGGTTCTTCACCAGGGTGGCGGCCAGCGCGTACTTGAAGGTGTCGCGGTCCTCGATTGGGACGTGCTTGACCGCCTCCATGGCGTCGAGGTTCTCGGTGAGGCTGGCGGGAATGCCCACGGCCCGCAGCTCCGCGATGAAGCCGTTGAGCAGGTCCAGCAGCGGATCTCCCGCGGCGGCGGGCAGGGCGCCGAAGGCACCCTCACCTAGAGCGCGGTCTGTGACGGTCACGCCGAGCGTCCCGCGACACCCGCCGGCTCGCTCAGGGCTCCAGACCCTCGACGGTCGCCAGTTCCTTGTTCGCCCTGGCGATGTCGCTCTGGTACTTGAGCAGGATGTTCAAGGTCTCCGTGGCCATGTCGGCATCGATGTGCTGAACGCCGAGCAGCACCAGGGTGCGGGCCCAGTCGAGGGTCTCCGACACCGACGGCGGCTTCTTGAGCTCCAGCCGCCGGATGGAGCGGACCACCCGGGCTACCTGGTCGGCCAAATTCTCCGCTATGTCGGGAACCTTGGCCAGCACGATCTCCTTCTCGCGCTCCATCGACGGGTAGTCGATGTGGAGATAGAGGCAGCGCCGCTTGAGGGCCTCGCTGAGCTCGCGGGTGTTGTTGGAGGTGAGGAACACCAGGGGCACCTGCAGCGCCTCCATGGTGCCCAGCTCCGGGATCGACACCTGGTACTCGCTGAGGATCTCCAGCAGCAGGGCCTCCGTCTCCACCTCGACCCGGTCGACCTCGTCGATCAGCAGCACGATCGGGTCGGTGGCCCTGATGGCCTCCAGCAGGGGCCGGGTCAGCAGGAACTCGTCGGAGAAGATGTCGGTGGAGATGGCGTCCCAGGCCACGTCGGCCTCGCGCTCGGTCTGGATGCGCAGCAACTGCTTCTTGTAGTTCCACTCGTACAGCGCCCTGGCCTCGTCGAGGCCCTCGTAGCACTGCAGACGGATGAGCCGGCTGCCGGTGATCTCGGCCACGCTCTTGGCCAGCTGGGTCTTGCCGGTGCCGGCCGGGCCCTCCACCAGCACGGGCTTGTCGAGGCGATCGGCCAGGAAAACCACTCCGGCGAGACCGGCGTCGCACAGGTAGTCGACCTTGGCGAGGCCCTCGCGGACGGCGTCGACATCGGCGAAACGGTTAGACATTGCGATCAGCCAGACTGACCGTCAGCGGATGTGGCCTTCGCCGCGCACGACGAACTTGAGGGTTGTCAGCTGGTCGAGCCCCATCGGACCCCGGGCGTGGAGCTTCTGGGTGCTTATGCCGATCTCCGCGCCGAAGCCGAACTCCTCGCCGTCCACGAAGCGGGTGGAGGCGTTGACGAGCACGGCCGCGGCGTCGACCTCGCGGGTGAAGCGGTCGGCCGCCGCGATGTCGGAGGTGATGATGGTCTCGGAGTGGCCCGATCCGTTGTGGTTCACATGCGAGATGGCCTCGTCGAGGGTGTCCACCACCTTCACCGACATCTTCAGGTCGAGGAACTCCGTGGCGTGGTCGGCCGCGGTGGCCTCTCCCATCGACGGGACCGCTTGGCGGGCCCGCTCGTCGCCGAGCAGCTCCACGCCGTCCAGTGCGGCCGCGGCCCGGGGCAGGAACTCCTGTGCGATCGCCGAGTGGACCACCAGCGACTCCAGGGCGTTGCACACCGACGGCCGCTGCATCTTGCCGTTGACCACGATGTTGAGGGCCGCGTCGAGGTCGGCGGACGCGTCGATGTATGCGTGGCAGTTGCCGGCCCCGTCGATCACGACGGGCACGGTGGCGTGCTCGAGGATGGACGCGATCAGCGACGGACCGCCCCGCGGGATCAGGCAGTCGACGTAGCCGTCCTGCTGCATGAACTCGACGGCGGCCGAACGGGACGTGTCCGCCACCAGCGTGACGGCGTCGGCGGGCAGGCCGGCCGACGAGATGGCCTCGCGGATGGCGGCCGCGATGGCCAGGTTGGACTGGATGGCCGACGACGAACCCCGCAGGAAGGCGGCGTTGCCCGACTTAAGGCAGAGGCCGGCCGCGTCGGAGGTGACGTTGGGGCGGCTCTCGTAGATGATGGCCACCACTCCGAGGGGAACCCGGACCCGCTCGATGCGCAGGCCGTTGGGTCGGACCCAGCCGTCGGCCACCTCGCCGATCGGATCGCGCCGGGCCGCGATCTGCCGCAGGCCGTCGGCCATGGCGTCGATGCGAGCAGGCGTGAGGCGGAGGCGGTCGATGAGGGTGGCCGGGGTGCCGTCGGCGGTGGCCCGCTCCACGTCGACGGCGTTGGCCGCGCAGATCGCGCCGGCCCGGGCCACCAGCAGGTCGGCGGCTGAGGCCAGTGCGGCGTCCTTGGCCGCGGTCGGCGCCGCCGCCATCAGCCTGGAGGCGGCCTTGGCCCGGGCGGCCAGCTCGGCAACGGGCGTAGTGGCGGGCCGGGCAGACGGCTCGGCTATCGAGCTGGCGGCGGGCGGGGTGGCCGACTCGACGGGCGCGGCTGAGGGAATGACAGTGGTTGCGGCGCTGCTCATCGCCTCAGGCTATAGGAGCAGCGCGGCTAGCCTCGCCCCCGACACGTGATGGACTCTCCTAGCAGTGACTGAACCGAAACGGCCCCGGCGGGCATCGGGCCCGCTGCTGGTGGCGCTGGGGATCGGTGCCAGCCGCCTGGCCGGTCTGGGCCGCGAGACCGTCGCTTCACGGCTGCTGGGCAACACCGCGGCCGGCGACGCCTTCGCGGTGGCCATGCGCATCCCCAACATGCTCCAGAACCTGCTCGGCGAGGGTGTGCTGTCGGCCAGCTTCGTGCCCGTGTACAGCCGCCTGCTCGACGAGGCCGACTATCAGGGAGGCGATCGCACCGATCCGGGCCGGGTGGCCGGCGCGGTGGCCGCCGCGCTGATGGCCATCGTCGGGCTGGCGGTGGCGCTGATCGTGACCCTGTCCCGTCCGATCACCTTCGTGCTGGCGCCCGGCCTCGAAGGCGAGCGCTTCGAGTTGGCCGTCTCTCTGGTGCGCATTACCGCGCTGGGCACAGGCTTCGCCGTGCTGTCGGCATGGTGTCTGGGGATCCTCAACAGCCATCGGCGCTTCTTCGTGTCGTACGCCGCGCCGGTTCTTTGGAACGCGGTGCAGGTGGGGGCGCTGGTGGCGGCCTGGATCCTCGCCTTCGACCTTGACGGAGTGGCCCGCGCCCTGGCCTGGGGAGTGGCCGGCGGCGGCCTGGCCCAGCTACTGGTGCAGCTCCCGCTCACGATTCGCCTGGCCCGGGGACTGCGGCTTCGATGGACGCGGGGCCACACAGGCCTGCGCGAGATCCGGCGCCGATTCGGGCCGGCCGTTCTGGGACGGGGCGTGGTGCAGGTCTCGGCATACGTCGATCTGATGTTGGCCTCGCTCTTGGCCACCGGCGCGGTGGCCGCCCTGTACCGGGCCCAGATCCTCTATATGCTTCCCGTGAGCCTGTTCGCCATGAGCGTCGCCGCGGCCGAGCTGCCCGAGATGTCGCGCCTGGCCGACGACCCGGCCGCGGTGGCAGCCCGCTCTCGGGCGGCCATAAGCCGGGTGGCGTTCTGGATGCTGCTTGCCGCCGCGGTCTATGCCGCGGCTGGCGATCTGATAGTGGGCCTGCTGTTCGAGGGGGGCGTGTTCGAGTCGGCCGACACCGTGCTGGTGTGGTTCGTGATCGCGGCATATGCGCTCGGATTGCCCGCAACGGGCGTGAGCCGGGTGCTGCAGAACGCCTGCTACGCCCAGGGCGACACGGCCGGGCCGGCCCGCATCGCGGCCATCCGGGTAGCGGTATCCGCAGCGGTCGGCATCGTGGTGATGTTCCCGCTGGACCGCATCGTCGTGGGTCCCGACGGCCTGCTCGGCGCCGCAGATGCCTTCGGGCTGGCGTGGGCGCTGCCCGCGGCCGAGCGGGCGTTGGACGACGTCGTGCGGCTGGGCGCGGTCGGGCTGGCTCTCGGATCGGCGGTGGCCGCCTGGACGGAGATCACCCTGTTGTCCCGCCGGCTCGGCCTTGCGGGCGCGGTTCGCTCAGCACTCGGGACCCTGGCCACAGCCGGCGCGGTCTCGTTCGCCGCGACCGCCGCGCTCAAGCTGCTCGTGGACGGCTGGCCGGTGATCCTGTCGGCGCCGCTGGTGGCAACAGCCGCCGTGGGCGCGTACACGGTGGTCGCCTATCGCAGCGGTGTCGTCGAGGCTCACCTCCTGCTCCAGCCGCTGCGCAGGGCGCTCTGGACGTCGCGGGACTAGAGTCGAAGCCATGTGGAAGCTCCTAAAGCGCCGCTGGAAGTACATGACCGCCCGCGTGGCCGGCCGGCTCGAGGAGAGCGCGGACCCCAAGATCCAGCTCGAGCAGGCCATCGGCGAGGCCAGCGACCAGCACCGGAGGCTCAAGGACCAGGCGGCCAACGTGATCGCCAACCACAAGCAGATCGAGATGCGGCTCAACCGGGCCCTCTCCGAACTGGAGAGGGTCAACCGCAACGCCCGCCAGGCGCTCATGATGGCCGAGGAGGCGACACGGGGCGGAGACGAGGCCGACGAGGCCAAGGCGACGTCCTACATGAATGCGGCCGAGCAGCTCGCTGGTCGCCTAATCACCCTAGAGCAGGAAATCGACAGTCTGAAGGGCCTCCTCTTCCAGACCTCCGAGGCTGCTGACCAAGCCAAGGCCGCGGTGTCCCAGAACGCGCTGAGCCTTCAGGAGAAGCTCAGCGAGCGCCAGAAACTGCTCGGACAGCTCGACCAGGCCCGCATGCAGGAGCAGATGAACGAGGCCATGAGCACCCTGTCGGAGGCCGTCGGCGAGGACGTGCCCACCCTTTCCGAGGTCCGCGACAAGATCGAGGCGCGCTACGCCAAGGCCAAGGGCGTGGCGGAACTGGTGGAGGAGGGCAGCACCGAGGGCCGGATGCTGGAGATCGAGGCCGCGGCCCGTAACCAAGAGGCGAAGGCCAGGCTCACCCAGATCCAGGAGCAGCTCGGAATCGCAGCGCCGGCACAGCAGGAGATCCCCCAGTCCTCAACCGCCGAGGACTGAAGCCGATCTACTCGGTCCGCTCAACAAGCACGACGCCCCTTCATCATCCTCCGATTCGAAGACTGCCTTGGGGCCGGGTTGCCGCTGGCCGGGCCCCAGGACTGGCTGCCGCGTGTATGTCACACGGACGCGAGACACTGGTTTGACGAACTGGCGACGGAAATCCTGGGATGATCGCCCTAGCGTTTGCCCTTGATGGGCTCGACGGGAGCACAATCGGGTGGCTGTTGAGACGATCAACGAGTGGCACAGCCACCTCGACGAGCGTTTCACCGCGCTTCGGAGCGGTCGCGACTCCTTCCGCCCTAACAGCCCCGTGTTCGCACTTGAACATGGCCTCGATCTCGAAGAAGAACTCCCCGCGCTAAAGGATGCGGTGCGTGCTGCCGTCGCAGCGGGCCGACTACCGTCGCAGGCCGGATTGCCGCTCGTCATCTATGCGGCCGAGATCGGCTACGGGTACCAAGGCGACGAGTACTGGCCGGTGTTCGAGGCAGAGACACCAGGGTGGCAACGCCTTGGCTCGGCGGGCCGCTTGTACATTCGCAAGAAGTACGAACTGTTCGCAACCACCTATGGTGGGGCACGCCCGTCGGGGGTGTGGGCTAGGTGGTTCAAGAACATCGCGTGGCCGATCACCCACGCGGTCCTACCGGCTGACCTACAGAGGCACCTCGCCCGTCTGCTTTCCGACTATCGCCATGAGTTCACCGCGGAACTCTTGGATGATCATGACGCGCTGGGAGAGCGGATAGCTGCCTACAGCGGTGGTACTTCGTCGCGGTTTCAGAAGTTCGCGGAGAACACATCGCTGTTGGGATTGGTCGCAGGCTCCCTTCTGCTAGGTGACGAAGACGAGACGCCATTGCTCAGTACGGACGTGCTGCACCGGATTGTGGCCGACCTGAGCCATGAGCGGCAGGCAGGCGCTTGGTTGCGGAACGCAAAGCGGACGGCCGTTCAGGTGCGACGGAAAGGACTGCTTGGTCGATCGATCGGAGCACGGCCTAAGTCGATTGAACTGGACAGGCGAGGGGTAAGACTGGAGTTGGCTCTGTCGCTTCGCCAGTCCCACGATGGCTGGACCGTCTACATGGCAGTGCCGAGCTTCGAGCCCCTTGCCCGCCAGTTCCCACCTATTCGAGATGAAGTAGAACGGCTTCGATGCAGTATCGAGGGGGTATCAGGCTTCCGTGCTCGGGGAAGCCTGATGTACCAGCAAGGGCCAATGCCATTGACAACAATGCCACCCCCGATGCTGTCGCCCGTCGCCGTCGAGGGTGCCTCCGAGTTCTTGTCCCAGCTACTGGTTGACCACTGTCGGATCTCCGCTGAGCCCTGGTTGTTCCGAATCAGGGAGGCAGGTCTCGCGACGCAGGTCCGGACGAACCGCGTCCGGCCAGGCCAGGACTACATCTTGCTGCAGCGGGAAGCACAAGGGGTGAGCGGATTGGTGGACACGACGGCGATCGATCTCGCCACGCAAGGCGTTCGCGGCCTGCGGTTCAGTGTTCCGGATGGAGTTGACGACGCCTTCGTCGACACGATGCGCCAGATCGGGCTGGGCCTTGTCTCGGAGGTGGCTGTCTGGCCGGCAGGACTCACACCATCGTCGTGGGACGGCGAGGGCCACGCAGCATGGCCGGCTGGCGATAGCCCCATCTTGGGTGTACGGAGCCAGAGACAGGTTGCGAGATGTGTGGTGTCCACATCGGAGGAGGTGATCCAGTTCCCGTGGCCAGATGTGGAAGACAGGGCCTTTGTCCAGCTAACAGACCTAGAGATCGGCACTCATAGTGTCGAGGTTGTCCTACTGGATGCGGATGAACCGCCGCAAGCGGTAGCACAAGGCCAGATCATGGTCCGAATCCTGGAGCCTGTTGACAGCACGACAGCAGCAAGCGCCCGGCAGGGGATTCAGACGTGGGTTCATCCCGCGCGGCCGACTCTTGAAGAGCTGTGGAGTGGTGCCGCGGCGCTCGTAGTAGTTGGGCCGCACGGCGCGAAGGCCCACTTCGAGTTGCGCTTGATGACTCGTGGAGGCCGGAAGACCCTTGCCAAGAGGTCATTCTCGTCAGCAATGCCCGTTAGTGAGGACCGATGGCAGGAACTACTTCGAGCGGTTCAGGGGGACTCGCAGTTCGCTTCCACCGTCGGCCGAGCCGAGGAGATACTCGTTGTCGTTTCCAACCCGGTCCTCGGGCGTGCGGAGATCAGGGCCGAACGCCCCTTCGAACCGCTCAGGTGGAGCACCGGATACGACCGTGACGGTCCGTATGCCCGCCTTATCGATCACATGGGCAGCGATGACCTTGAGATTCGATGCTCGGATGTGCGTACACCAGCCGAGTCAGTCCAGATTCGCGATAGCGACGGTGGTAAGATCAGAGCCGAGGACGGGGCTCTCGTCACCGCATGCGCTGACGATATCGAGACGGCTGTCGTCCTTCCCCCTCACATCAGCGGTGGGCTGGATTCGCTCAGCAAGCTCAGTGTTCGGCCATCCCTACAGACTGGGAACCGGTCGGCGGCTTCCGTTTGTCGCATGATTGAACTCGCACGGCTCTGGACTCGGCGTGCAGTGCCCGCTGATCAGTACGCCGCCAGGTTGCAGGGACAGGTCAACGATGCGATAGTCGCACGCACGAGTCGCATGATCGCTGGAGGCAGGTGGTGGGAAGTTGAACTGGAAGTCCTTAGTGAGCGCAGCATGTCGCGCGAGCGGCTTCTCAAGGCGCTCGGGCGTTCATCAGACGAGCGTGAAGCGGCGACGGAACTCATCGACATAGCGTTGCACGTGGGGGCGAGCCCGGACGAGCGCACAGTGGAGTTCGCCCAGTCTCTGAACGCTCACGGATGGCGGGCCGTCACGGAGTTCGCTGGCCCCATTCTGCGTCTTGGCACAGTGCCCGGATCAATTGATCTTACCGACGCGCTTTCTGCTCCTGCCATCGATGCCGTCCTCAAGAGACCAGCGCTTGTTCGCCTGGCGCGCTGCTTCGCTCTTGCGATACACGGTTCCGATCAGGACCCGGACGCCTCGCTGCTTGCGGAGTGGCCATGGGAATAGCGAGGCTCCGAGGAAGTGAGGTCGTGGCGGCGACGGTTGACGCGCTTGGTCTAGACGCAGCGGCCGCCGACTTGGAAACGCCAGAGGTCGTTGTCGCCCTTGTTCGGCGAGCCGCGTCATTTCACTGTCCGATCGCTCCAGGTGCCTTGGTTCGCAGTGTTGGGGAGTGCCTCGACGGGCTTGTTGCCACGGATCAACCAGACACTCGCGGCTCGTTGGTGGGGGCCATGGTGGAGGAGTTGGTCGCCTACGGGGATCTCGTCGAGGCCCCGATCGAAGACGATCGAAGTGGCATCTCTCGGCGTCTGCTCTTTCTGGCCCAGTCCTCGTACGTGCCACTATCTTCTGGAACCTGCCTCCTTGTGGGTATCCGAGCAGACGGCCTCCCGATCGACGATGGGTCGCTCGATGACCGAGTCGACCACTACAACCACGCACGGCGCGTGACGCTCGGCAGCGATGAGGACCCGGTCGATGTGCTGGGTGGCCTTGGGCTCCGCGAGCTGAGCGAACAACAATGGCTCCGCCATCCGCCAAAGGTCGCAGCGGCTGCTCTTGTCGAAGAGTATTCGGCTCGGCTAGCCGCAGCCGGCCCTTCAGGCTCGGTGGAAGGCGTCCGGATTCTCGATCCCACGACTCCGGTGACGTACTACCGGGGCCGATGGCGCGCTCCCACGCAGCGTGACAGCGGCAGTTTCGTTGGGCAACGCCCCATCCAGTTCGGAGCACATCAGTGGTGCTACTGCGACCTTGCCGACGGGGAGGTGACGAGGCTCGTGGATCTCCCCACCCTGGACCGCCTAACCCGAGGATGCGACGAAGCGTGGCGCCTGCAGGCTGCGATCGACTCTGTAGCGGGGAAGCCCCAGCTTCTGCGAGCGCGACCCGGGAGGATCGCAGGCGAAGTCGTCTTCGAGTTCCAGTCACCGATTCCGTCGTGGGGCCAACGCCGGCTTGACGCTCTTGGCCAGCCACTGGGGCGCCAGCCGGGGAGCCTCTTCGCCTACAAGCTCTCCGACGACCTGATTGATCAGGAACTTGCTTTCCTCAGAGAAACAATGTGGCTTCAAGTACAGCAAGAAGGCGAGGCGTAGTGAAGACCGAGGCACTCACCATCGGAGAGACGATCACTGAGATCAGGCGCGCGCTCAAGGACTACATCGAGGCGACCTACCACATCAGCGACCCGAGCCTTGTGGAGCAACGAAAGCACCTGCTTGAAGAGCCTGGCGCCATCTATCAGGCGCCCTTTCTCGAAAGCACACCCCGCTACGAGGCGGGCAGGGCGCTCGCTGACCTGCACATCCACGATGCGGCCAAAGAACTGCTTCTGGCGATGGCCGGACCCACCGAGCATCGCGGCGCTCTCATCCATGATCCGCCGTACCGACATCAGGCAGCCGCTATCGAGGCGACCGTGTCCGATGGAAGGAGCCTCGCACTCACTACCGGGACAGGCTCGGGGAAGACCGAGTCATTCCTTCTGCCCATCCTGTCGAAGCTGGCGATCGAATCCGCGACTCGGCCGGAATCGTTTGGTCAGCCATCCGTACGGGCGGTGCTGCTCTATCCGATGAACGCCCTCGTGAACGATCAACTGGGTCGCCTGCGACTGTTCTTTGGTGACGCGGCAGTCTCGGGCATGTTCATGGAATGGTCGAAGCGCCCGGCCAGGTTCGCCCGTTACACGAGCCGAACCCCCTACCCGGGAGTACGGACCACAAAGAAGGACCAGGACCGACTTCGGCCTATCGGTGAGTTCTACGTCGATCTGATAAACCGGGCATCGGATCCAGACGATCCGGACACTGACGCAGCCGCTCACCTCCTAGAGAGCCTGCAAGTACGCGGCAAGTGGCCGGCCAAGCCAGACCTCAGGTCTTGGTATGGGCGACCAGGCCAGCGATGGCAGGACCGGACAGGGCGATACCAGCGAGCGGTCATGCAAGCTCGAGATGCGGAGTTGATCACTAGGCACGAAGTGCTCGCGAACCCACCGGACGTTCTTGTAACCAACTACTCCATGCTCGAGTACATGCTCATGCGGCCCCTTGAACGGCCAGTCTTCGAGCGCACGCGCGACTGGCTAGCGGCTCATGAAGACGAGCGCCTGATGCTCGTGGTCGACGAGGCGCACCTGTATCGAGGCGCTGCAGGAGCCGAGGTGGGACTGCTCTTGCGGAGACTACGGGACCGGCTTGGCATTCCGCAGGACCGGCTCCAGGTGATCTGCACAAGCGCGAGTTTCAACGACCAGGATTATGCGGCGGAATTCGCCGCCGAACTCTGCGGCACGGATCCGGACTCCTTCGTGACCCTGACCGGCGACCTTGCCCTCCGCGAGCGGTCAGGGCCAGGGAGCACGGAGGACGCATCAGTCCTCGCGAGTGTCTCGCTTTCTGACTTCTATAGAGGCGAATCGGAAAAGGAACGACTGGAGGTGGTGGGAGACCTGCTGGCACACCGAGGTGTCGCGTCGGCATCGAGCAGTTCGGCGGCCCTCTTCCAGGCCCTCCAGGACTTCCCGCCGATGGGCAGCCTTGTGAACATGACAATGCAAGTCGCCGCACCGCTTGAAGAGTTGGCGAGCGATCTTTTTCCCGAGAGCGATCCTGAGATGGCAGACCGAGCGCTCACAACCCTTATCGCGCTTGGAAGTTCCGCACGTCCGGGTCCTGCGGACCCTGGACTCTTGCCGTGCCGGATCCACGCCTTCTTTCGCGGGCTGCCCGGCATCTGGGCATGCCTCGACGAGGCATGCCCAGTTCGTGGCGATCTTCCACCCGGACCCGTCGGACGGACTTGGAGCCAACCTCGCGATTCATGCCCCTGCGGCACCCGGGTATTCGAACTGTTCACGTGCCGCAACTGTGGGGCTGCGTACGCCCGTGCATACACCGACAACGTGGAGTCACCCGACTACCTATGGTCCGAGCCTGGCGGGTCGTTCGAGGCGGCCGAAGGCTACGTCAGCCAACTCTTCGCGCTTGATTTACTTCTGGAGTCTCCAACCACTTCTGATGTCGAGACAGCCGACCTCGACCTTATGACGGGTCGTCTCAAGTCCCAGCGTCTCGGCGAGCGGGTCAGGCAGGTCTTCCTGCGCCGGGATCGACTTGTCGAACCATCGGAGAGCGAAGATGACCAGCACGCCAGCCCTGGAGAGTTTCGGCCGTGCGGCGTCTGCGATGACACCGCCGCCTTTGGACGCACCTCAGTTCAGGACCACCAAACGAAGGGCGACCAACCCTTCCAGGCGCTCGTCGCGCGGCAACTGCAGGTTCAGCCGCCGAGTCCTGAGGCTGCAAGCAGCTTTGCTCCGCTACAGGGTCGGAAGGTCTTAGTCTTCTCTGACTCTCGTCAGACCGCTGCTCGGCTGGCACCGAACCTTCAGGACACCTCGATGCGCGACGCTCTACGACCGCTCATCCTGAGTGGCTGGACGGATCTTGCGGGAGTTCCTGGCGTTGAAGACCGCATGAGCCTCAATGACCTGTATCTCGCGGTACTGCTGTCTTCGCAGCAAATGGGCGTCCGGTTGCGGCCCAAGCTGAAAGGCACTGAGTCTCTGAACATCGCTCTCGTGGTCGCTCGAGCCCTCGAACGCGGTGCGCTGTCGAATCCTGGGGATGTGCTCGATCTCATGATGAGTGTCCGAGAAGTGAATCCTCCTGAAGCGCTGCTAAGGGCAATCCACGAGACTCTCACCAGCAAGTACTTCGGCATGCAATCGCTTGCTCTCGCAAGCGTGCGCGAAAAGGGAACGCTCACCCCAGAACTTCGAGATCTCCGTGACCTCCCAGGGATCACAGATCCGACTGAGAAAATCGCTCTAGCTCGCCTCTGGCTCACCGCTTGGTCAAGGAACGGATACTGGTTCGGAAGCATGACGCCAAGCTTCTGGAGGACGAGCCAGGGCGTACGGCCGCACTCCGGCAACTTCGCGAGGCTCGAACGCTGGCTGAACGATCGTAGTGCGGTCAGGGACTTCAAGAAATGGTGGCTGCCGACACTTCTAGGGTTGTTCGCCGAGAACGTCGCGTCTAGGGCGTACAGGCTGTTGGCCCAGAATCTAGCGCTCGACCTCAGCCCCGAGTGGGGGTATTGCCAAAGGTGCCGCTCGACGGTGCGGCCTTTCCCCGGCTTGACACGGTGCACGGCCTGCGGCCGTCCTGACACGGTGGTCGCCATCGATCCTGACTCAGATCCCGTCTTCGCCGCAAGGAAGGGGTACTATCGCGCAAGCTCCCTTCGAGCGCTCGGACCCATGCAGGAGCCGCCCGTGGCGCTCATCGCTGCGGAACATACGGCGCAGTTGAATGCGGCTCAGGCTGACGAGGTGTTCTCGCGTGCCGAGCAGTACGAACTCCTGTTCCAGGATGTGGACATCGGCTTGCCTGCACCGGGAGAACAACCACGCACCGCCATAGACGTTCTGTCATCGACCACAACGATGGAGGTGGGCATCGACATCGGCGCACTGTCAGGGGTGGCTCTACGGAACATGCCGCCAGCTCGCTCGAGTTACCAACAGCGTGCTGGCCGAGCGGGCCGGCGAGGCAACGCTGTAGCCACCGTGCTCGCCTTCGGGAGCGCGGACAGCCACGACGAGCAGTACTTCCGCGAACCACAGGCGATGGTGCGGGGGCCGGTCGAGGATCCAACACTGACACTCGACAACGTCGCGATCGCCCGGCGGCACGTGACCGCCTATCTCTTCCAGCGGTACCACGAATCCCGCCTCCCTCGTGTCGACCCAGAAGAGCAGCCTCACCTGTTCGAGGTACTGGGAACGGTCCGAGACTTCCTCAGCGAGGACTCGAGACTCAATCGTCGAGACTTTGAGGTATGGCTCCGTGAGAACGAGCACGAGTTGAGGGAGTCCATACGGAGCTGGCTTCCTGAGTCTCTGACGCGGGAAGACCGCGAGGACCTGCTTGAACAGTTAGTGCACGAGACACTGCGGGTTGTCGACTTTGCGTTGCCGTCCGATGACGCGGCAGGTGGCGAATCCGAAGGCGCATCGGCGAGTACGGGGGTGCACGAAGAAGCAGAGGACCAGGACAACGAACTGCTTATTGAGGCTCCCGCGGAAGTGGATGAGGAGCCCAGCACAGCGGTCCGGTCTGCGACAAACCTGCTAGACCGCCTGCTCTACAAGGGAGTTCTTCCGCGATACGCCTTCCCAACAGACGTTGTGTCCTTCCACGTCTTCGACCGCAACCGGTCAAGCCGATTTCGGCCGGTGTTCGAATACGCGCCGAACCAGGGGCTGCCGGTGGCGCTCACGCAGTACGCGCCGGGCAAGGAGGTATGGATCGACGGGAAGCTCTGGAAATCCGGTGCGCTCTACTCGCCGATGCAATCTGATCGTTTCGAGGCCTGGCAGGAACGCCGTCTGTACTTCGAATGCAGCATCTGCCGGTATGCGGCGACTGCAAGCCATGAGGACGCTGATCGCGGCGAGAAGCGCAACTGCCCGGCCTGCGGAAGTGAAGGGATGTTCGGACCTGCCAAGAACTGGATGAGGCCACCTGGTTTCGCTCATCCACAGGCGCTAGAGGAGGGGACTTCACCCGAGGACCAACCAGAGAGGAGCTACGCGACCCGCGCCAGGCTCGTAGCCGAGGGGCCAGCTGACCCAGAGCGGTGGCAAGCGATCACGCCTCGGCTCAGGAAGTACTTCCACCGCACCCACTTGCTCGTTACGAACAGTGGACCCAGGCGAGAGGGCTACACCTACTGCATACGATGCGGAGTCATCGGACCAACAGCCCACCCGTCGAGCCACTTGTCGGGCGAGCATCCAAAGCCATATCCAGACGACCGTCGGCCCAGCTGCACGGGGTCGGCAGCCACGTCCGGCCTTGTGCTCGGCACGGACTTCATCTCAGATGTCCTTCTCATCGGACTTCAGGCTGCGAGCCCGGTGACACTACAACCGGGCTTCCTCGCGACCGATGTCGCGCTCCGCACGCTGGCAGAGGCATTGACGATTGCTGCTGCACAGGCTCTTGAGGTCGAACGAGCCGAACTGCAGGCCGAATACCGCCCGGCACTCACTCCTGGCGGACATGCTGGCCTCGAAGCCGAGGTCTACGTCTATGACACGCTCGCAGGAGGTGCCGGATTCTCTCAACGCATAGGGGAAATGGGACGACAGGTCTTCGAGAACGCACTCCTGCTGCTGCAAGAATGCCCGTCGAGTTGTGACCACTCGTGCTACCGGTGCCTGCGGAGCTTCAAGAATCGCTTCGAACACGATCTGCTCGATCGACACGTCGGTGCGAGTCTCCTCCGCTACCTGCTTGACGGCACTGAGCCCTCTCTTGACAAGTCTCGGCTCGAGGCCTCCATAGATCGCCTGTTCGCCGATCTGGAGCGTCTGGAGACTAAAGGAGTGGAGTTCGCCCGGAACGCCGTCGTGGAAGTGCCGGGGATCGGGCGCCTTGAGGCACCGATCCTCGCCCGCCATTCAGCCGGAGAGCTCATTGTCGGCGTCCACCCCCCACTTACACCGGGCTTCGCCGCCGAGCAGCGCCTGCGAGACGCTGCCGAGTTCAGCACCACCATTCCCGTCCATCTCGTTAACGAGATCCTGATCACCCGGAATCTTCCTCGGGCCAGCCAATCCGTCCTCGCCGCGCTCGGCCGATGACTGTCAACGGCCAGTGGGATCTGCCCAGTGGCGGACACCTTCGAGACCGCGATAAGGGTCTCCGGCGCAGGCCCGACCCGCCGACGTTATGGAGTTTGCCGGCACTTGACACGCCGTGCGAGTTGATCGTGGAGGTTGAGTCCGCACTGACGCGGCCGAGGTGCCCGGCGTACGGTCATTCTCAGCGGGTTCTTCGTCGCATAGGGCCGGCGCTGGTGCAATGGCGTCCAAGTCGTCACAGACGGCTCCAGGGCCTACAAGTCTGCCATCGACGCCCACCTGAGCCGCGCCCCACCTGCGGGCCCGGGCAGACAGATCATCGTGAAGGCACCCCTAGCGCCAACATTCTATGCGTCAGATCGGTCTGGCGTTGGAGCTACTGGATCACTTTGGGCAGCGTTGTCGAGATCCGTCTCGACTTCAATACCGACAACCCATGTGCCGACAAGTGCGAGCAGGCTGCCAACTTGCGATGCTAGTATGAGAATTCTTGAAATGTACCGATCCGGAGACACGTCCTGAACCCCGGATGGCGAGGTCGCGATGTATCCGATACCTGAAAGAATCCCGACAAGCGACAAGACTCCAAGTATGACTACGATCAGCGCAGCAGCATCGCTGGTCTCTCTTCTAAGTCTGCCTTGGCGGCTGTGTTTAGCCCAGGCTGAGGTCGCTACGAATGCTACCAAGCCTAGGCCATTCAGTTGAACCAAATCCTGAATGGCTCGTGTAGCTTGCTGTTCCTCCATTTGAAGTGGAGACACTGCCCCGAAAAAGAACAATATTAGGACAGCGAATATGAACACAACGCCATAAGTCACTTGATTCTGCGCGACATGACCTTCAACCCACATCCACGGGCGCCTCCGACGAGTGGTTTCAGACACTGACCAAACAACTCCGACATTGTACGGCCTATTGTACCAAGTCTGATGTTGTCTATCGCTCAATAGTCGCAGTGTCGATACGATGCCGATCGGAAATAGGATCCAATTAACACATTGACGAAGCGAGCGTCGTATTCCAACTTTATAACCGAGTGGTCTCTGAGCATCGTTGTCAATAGCCGTGAGGCCAAGTAGTTTCTTTCCGAATGTCCAACCCAAACAAGACGTCATTACAGCCTCATAGACTGTGCCGACAACGATGGCGAACAGCAGGACAAGGAGAAAGTCACCAATGTCGCTGCTATTCGACGCGCTATCAGCGTTTGAGGTCCATTCAAACACACCTAAAACAATGCCAGCGAAGACTGTGGCCGCCATCATGACAAGCAATGAATCAACGAATCGGGCGGCGACGCGCGCCACTGGATTCGCCAAATCGATGACGTCGGATACGTCCTCGGCGCCCTGGGCTGAATCGACCGGTTCTTGTACGGGAGCGGTAACCAGAGGCGTTGAGTCATTCCTGGGTTGTGTACGAGTAATTCTGTAAGCAGGTAGGTTCCCGCTTTCATCCACACAACGGGAACAAATCAAGGAAACGCCTTCGGCACCGTTGAGCGCCACATAGAATTCGGACAGATCCTCAGAACCGAACGTCTTACAATTGTTGCAGTACGGAACCCTTGCACCCCTTACATGAAGATAGGCGGGACATGCGTAGCCTGGAATCGCTTCCCAATCTTCTACTGACATGCGAATGAGCCTATCAGCAGCCCTACCCTCAGCCGCTCAAAGCATGTCCGGCAACTTGACCCGTGCTCCGTGTCGCACAGGTCGATCCAATCGATGCTCTCGAAGCTCGGCGAGCACGTTCGGCGAGAGGATCCTCTTGCACAGCCATCGTTCATACCACCAGACACATATGCGCTCGATGTCGTGAGATACGTTGCGCCGGAAGAGGTAGCGCGGTTCTCGGTCCACCTCTAGCAGGTAGGGGAGCAGATTGTCAACGAGCGCGACTCCGTACACGAGCCGGGGCCTGCGGTGCCGGAGGAGCTCGTCAGATGGCCAACCGAGAATGTCAAGCGCCCCGCGGATCTTGCGGAGCTTCGGATTCACTCCCTCCCCAAATATGCTATTGACTCGGGCTCCCGTCCTGCTCTCCTCTGTCAATTGGACGAGAGCCTTGACCGACTCGGCAGACAGGTGCGCGGTACCGAACGACCGGGATCGGCCGAGCTGCCTAAAGACAATGTCTTCCCGAGCATGGAGCACGTCACTGGGGAGCCGTAGTCGGTTGTACTGGCTGGAGTTGGACCCATAAAGAGATGTCGTGCCCACGTACACAAGATTCGAACGTCGATTGACCGGCTTGCCAGCGAGTGACGATGCGATCTGACTGGCATAGCCGCAGTACCGCCTGTGATACTCGCGAATAACCGTGGGGCTCACCGCTAGCATGCTGACTAGCTTTCCACCGATGAGCGCGTTGTACGGGGGCAGAGCACCGCAGACGGTGAGGTCTGCAATCTCCGTTCCCACAGCCTCGGCCTTGGCGCGGCGCAGAATCGCTGAAATGGCCTTTCGTGCCATCTTGTCATCGAGCGCTAGCTGCAACCCAGAGCGAGTCGGTGTCGGAGTCAAGTACGGGGCAAGAGCTCGGCGCGCAGAGAGCAGTTCAGCGAGAGCGAGACATCGTTTGCTCCGAAACAGATTCGATTCGGCTCGCTCAACCCATGCTTCAACACTGGTGGGATCCTTGGGGCTGGCGAAGTCCGACCGTCGAGCAAACCGCTCATGGTCCCGCCGCCGTGCGGCGGCTTCTTTCTGGAGCTTCTCGATGCAGTCTTCAGTCGGCTGCTCCCACAAGCTCGGCCAGTACAGACCGTCCTCAATCAGGTCATCTAGGTGGATCCCATCCAGACCCTTATTCAGCCGGCGCATCAGCCATCGGGCCCACCTGAGATCGCCGTTGGCGCTCAAGTGCCGAACAACCTCCCGAGGCTGCCATCCAATCCAGTCGTCACGCTGGGCGATTTGGATGATTGCGCTACCAAGGGCGGCGATTCCGATCACCGGATGAAACCGCGCAGCACCATCTCGAACCAGGATCAGCATCGTTCGTCCCGGCGTGCTCGCGAGTTGGTTGGTCCACGTGTGACGGAAGTAGCGCCATACGTCGAGCAGCCGCAGTCCAGTGTGATCGCATCGGTCGCTTCTAGATATGACTTGGACGTAGGGGTCAATCGCGTCTGCGGTCGCTCCCTTCGATGTGAGAGAGTCTGCGAGTTCGGCCCCATCCCGCATGAGGCTGAAGATGGACACGAAGTGGCCCCCATGCTCCCGAGGCCGTTCCATGCGTTCGATGAACCGCCGTACGGAAGGAGTTGCGAGCTGCTCGTCGCGTTTGAGAAGTTCCTGATCGCGGACCCGTTCCTTCTCGGCGACGGGGTCCGATTCAACGCCCGGCGCGAGTACGGAGAGACTCTCGCCGTCCACCCTAAGACACCAACCCTGAGCGACTAGGTCCACGAGAACACTGAGAGCAGCATCCAACGCGGTGTCACCCACAGAAGGCCTCATGCGAGTCGAGGCCGACTGCGCCAACGCACTTGCAGCGGCTAGGAAGGCCCTCTGGGTGGCGCGTGGCGCATCGAGCGGGATAGGTAGCGAGTGCCAGGTGTCGCTCATGCCTGGGCGTTAAAGAAGCTCGCCATCACGTCAGACCAAGCCTGCCGGAATCTGCGACGCGCGGCACGGCCCGCCTTCCGGGGGTCGAGCCATTCGGCCCGTGCGGCGGCAAGAACCGTCAGCGCCACATGGGTAGCGACATCCTTGTCCGATTCCGCCTCACTTGTGGCGAGTGGTCCATACAGGTCGCGGTATAGGGGATGGCGGCTGTTTAGTGCCACAACCAGTCTGCCTTTCCGTACGACTGTCTCGAATGCTGCCGTGGTTGGCAGTTCGCTAACGACTAGCTGATACGGGCAGTCAACGGAGCGCGTGGCTTCAAGCGGTGCGAGAGCCTGTTCGAGGTCGGGCGCCAGCGGCTCAGGGGCCCTCGGTAGCGGCGGCAGTGCGATCTCCGCGCGGGCTGCCCGCCTCTCGGCGTTGCCGAGAGGAGCAGAGACCTTGAGGAGCTCGAACCGGCGCCGGACCCTACTGTTGAGAGCACGGCCTATTGGTTCGAGGTCAGGAGCGAGCAGATCAAGCAGTTCCCGCGTTGGCGCTATGGACTGCTTGGCATGGGTCAGACCGAACAACTCGTCAAGCACGGGTTCGAAACAGACTTCACACCGCCACCAGTCATCGTAGTTCTCACGGCGCTTGGTCCCCATGAAAAACCAGCCCCGGTCGATCTCGCGAGCCGCCCGCAGCACCGACACTGACGAGGAACCCGTGATGCCGAGTTGACGCTTCTCCGAGGAGGTCAAGTTGTGCCACCGCTCGATTGGGAGCTCGCTGAAGCGCACCTTGACTTGGCCGCTACCCTCGGGCGCGTCAACGCTGTAGACCAGCGTGTCGCCGAACTGTCGGGTCCCTGCCAGCCGACCGGTGCTGTCAAGCATGAGCGGATCGATAGGCGTAACGGGAGATCCGTTGACGACTAGATCTACTCCCGCCGCGATGAAGTGGCGGTAGATCCGGCCCAGGTCGTCCCTCAGGTGCCGGACGACGGTGGAGACTCGTCTGTACTCCACGCGGTCACATCTCAATAGGCGGACGACAGTACCGGCTGGCGTGGCAGGGAGGAACGAGCGATCGGCAACCTCGGAGATGGGCGGAAGAGTTGCATGCCGATTCTTCGCGACCTCGTCAACGTCGAGTCGGCCCATCCACACGGTCGGGCCGATCCACGAATAGACCTCGACGCGCCTTGCTCGACTCAAGGCTCCGTTCGGCAGTCCCATCCCATAGCGCCCCAGCGATGACCGGTCACCGAATCTTGTCGAGCCGCCGAAGGTCAAGGCTGCAGCAAGCGTTTCCTGCTCCATACCGGTCCCGTTGTCCAACACATTGATCTCGATCGGAAACTCGTCATCCCGGCCGGCCGCAACCTCGATCTGAACCTCCGTTGCGTCCGCCTGAAGCGAGTTGTCAATGAGTTCGGCTATTGCGAGTGCTGTCGTCTTGTAGCCGGTGTCACGCGTGGCAAGCAGAAAGTTGGCAGGATCAACGAGCGAGCGACTTGGACCTCCCGGCTTGGATGGAGCCTTCGTCTCGTCGTGCCCACGCCGCTGCGTTGCTGTCGCCACAGGTCAATCCTCTCGTGTTGAAGAGCTATTTGACGTGACAAATACGATATTGACATGTGATTGGCGCACAATAGCACTACGGATGTGCCAAGCGGTGACCAAAACTACTCGGCTCACACCCCCTTGGCCGGTCTCGCGAACGAAGCCGGGCCAACTCCCGCCCCCTTTCAGGAGGTGGGGACTACCAGGTCGTCGTCAGCGCAGGCTAGGCGCCGCCTGTCTCCGAATCGTGGAACAGGAGCTGCAGCCAGCTGATGAAGCTGGTTGCCGCTGGCGAGGAAGCGTCCAGGTGCCCCGTTCCGATTGCGGAGCCCATGGGACGCGCCGCCGCCCGTGCGGCGAGCCAGGCATGCACCTGCGCCTTGATGGCCGGCCTGGGCCGCTCTGGCTCAGGGATGCGGTCGACGAACTCCTGGGCGAGGCGCCAGACGACATCCTCCGCAGGGATCATGGCGACCACCAGATCTTCAAGCTGTCCGGGATTCTGGTTATCGGGCATGAGCCACACCCCGACGCGGGGGCGACCCTCAACCACGACTCCCCCGGGGTCGGGTTCGCTCGGCAGCGTGATGCCTCGGCGTTCGCAGCGGTCACGAACCGCCTGCCAGCGAGCGGCGGGGTTGTCATTGGCGTCTACGACCACTCCCAGGGCCGACCGGCCGGGCGCGGACAACTCGACGGGAATGCTCTTGGAGAGCTCAGGGAATCCACCCTTCTGACCGATGTCAAAGTTACGCGCCAAACCAGAACGAGCGCACAGATGCGCGACGACGTGCTCGTCATCCGGCCCTTCCACGAGCAGCACACGGTCAGAGGTTCCACCAGGCAGCGCCACCCGGCCGTTACCTAACCTCTATGCCCTGGCCTGTGGCCGTCTGAAGCTCCTCTTCGGAATACTCCACCGCGCGCAGACCGCCGTCGTCGCGCTCCAAGCGAACCACGACGCCCTCCACATCGTTGTTCTCGCCAGAAGCAGATGCGAATCCCCTGATGCAGTCCCAACCGTGAGTCGTTGCGATGACCTGGACGTTGTTGTCTGCCGCGGCGCGCAGCACGAGACGCCAATACTCGTGCTGCAGCGAATGGTGGATGCCGTTCTCGGCCTCGTCAATGAGCAGCAGGCCTCCAACCGCTCCCGCCAACGCAACCGCAACGCCAAACAACCGCACGGCACCATCTCCAAGGCTCCGCAAGGGAACCCTCTCGCCGTCCTCCAGCTTGACCAAGACTCGACGGGAACGGGTACGAGTACGAGTATCACCTGAGACCACCGCAACACCGCCGATGCGGTGACTCGCCGCTAGATTCAGAGCGCGAAGCGCGACCGGCTCTTGCTCAGTAAGTGCAATCTCTCCCCACCGCTGATCTAGGTCCAAGTTGTTAAGCAACCCAGGACCTAGCACCTCGGCCCTCAGAGTCTTGGGCCGCCTGTCATCATCTGAGATGAGGCGACGTGGCCATCTCCATCGCCCGGCATCCAAGTCTCCATCCAACACGGGCAAGAACTCTTCGAATTGACTGAAAGCAATCCTAAGTACCTGAGCGCCAATCGCTGGCTTGCCCAGTCTTGACATCCATTCTTCTGGCAAATCATCTGTAGAAGAGACCTCGACGACTAGCTGCGCTTGGGAGTCATGGGCGAGGCCGATCATGAACGAAGTGCCAGTCTTTGCCTGCCTGCCATGGAACAACGCCTCGAAGTCAGGGATCTCCGTGATGTCGTTCTCCCCGTCCACACGTCCTGCATACTCTTCACTACGATTAAGGACCGCGGTCAGGGATGACAACCGGCCGCGGTCGGCGAAGATGCGAACTGCGTCCAGCACGGTGGTCTTGCCAATGCCGTTCAGGCCCGCTAACAGCGTTACTCGGCCAAGGCGGTTGATGGTGAGATTGTCGATGCCACGGAAGCCCTCAATCCGCAAAGAGGGCACGTGCAGGGAATCGTCACCGAAGTTGTCGGACATTGGCCTCATCCATGCCGGGGCTGTTCACTGAACATCGTAGCGAGCGGCTGTATGGCTAGGAGCCGGGCAGGACTACCAGGTCGTTGGCGTGGACCACCACGTGGGGGGCGCCGGGGGGCAGGTCCTCCCGGCGGCGTCCGGCTGCGGTGCGCAACTCGTCGCTGCTGTGGCGGACGAGGCCCTTGGCGAACACCTCGCCCTCCACCTCGCGCACCTCCACCGGCGCGCCGGCGTCGAAGCTCCCGGACACGGACCGGACACCGATGGCGAGCAGAGACTTGCCCTGCTCGAGCGCGGCCCGGGCCCCCGAGTCGACGGCGACCTCGCCCTGCGAGCCCACCGCGAAGCCGATCCACAGCTTGCGGGCTGGCATCCGCTGAGCCGAGGCCCGCACCAGCGTCCCCACCCCGGCCACGCCGGCGGCGGCGTCAGCTAGCACATCGGGCCTCTTGGCGTCGGCGATCACCGTGGGCACGCCCGACAGCGACGCGACGCGCGCTGCGGTGAGCTTGGATGCCATGCCCCCGCTGCCCCGGTCTGTGCCGGCGCCTCCGACCCGGCTCTGCAGATAGTGGTCGAACTCGACGATCTCCTCGATGAGCAACGCGTTCGAGTTGCGGCGGGGATCTTCGGTGAGCACTCCCGCAGTGTCGGTCAGCAGCACCAGAAGGTCGGCCTGCACGAGATTGGCCACCAGCGCGGCCAGGCGGTCGTTGTCGCCCCAGCGGATCTCGTCGTCGGCCACCGCGTCGTTCTCGTTGACGATGGGCACCACGTCCAGGTCCAGGAGCTTGCGCAGCGTGGCCGACGCGTGCACGTATTGAGTACGGATCACAAAGTCGAGCGGCACCAGCAGCACCTGGCCTGCCACCACCCCCAGACCGGAGAACACTTCCCGGTACATGCCCATTAGGGCGCTCTGGCCGACGGTGGCCACGGCCTGCAGCGTCTCCATGCTCGTGGGTCGCCGGTCTCCGCCCATGCCCAGCTCGGGCAGCCCGGCCGCGATGGCGCCGCTGGTGACCATTACCACCCGGTGACCCTTTGACCGCAGAGCCGCCACCTCGGAGCAGAACTTCTCGATGGAGGCGCGGTCGATGGTGCCTGTGCCGTCGGTGATCGACGACGTGCCGATCTTGGCCACGATGGTGCGGCCCGCGGGCGGCTCAACCGCGGGCCTCGCCGCGCTCCCCGTGGTCACCGTCCGCTCCCGCGGATGTCACTGCTGGCGGCGGCCTCGGCGTCGTCGTGGTAGGTGAAGCTGAAATCCCCTATGCGCACCTCGTCGCCGGTGGCCGCGCCGGCCCGGGCCAGGGCCCGCTCGACCCCGAGGCTGCGCAGCCGGTCCTGCGCGTAGGCCAGCGCTCCGGCGTCGGTGAGGTCGCTGAGGGCCACCGCCCGCTCCGCGGCGCGTCCCTGCACCGTCCAAGCGCCGTCGCCGCCGCGCCGGACCGTGAATTCCTGCACGGACGGCAGGGGCCGATGCACGACCGGAGCCTCGCAGACCGGCTCGCTGGTTCGTGTCGCGGCCACCATCCGGGCCAGCTCGCCGAGCACCTCGGACACACCCTCGCCGGTCATCGACGACAGGCGCCCGTCCCCGAAACCGAAGCCCGCGCCGGGCGCGGTGTCGGCCCGGCTGCCCACCGCGAGCCGCGGCCGCTCGAGCAGCTCCGGGCGGTAACGGCCCAGTTCGGACAGCAGCACCTCCAGCTGCTCGCCGGGCTGGCAATGGGCGAGCTCGCACAGGTCTATGAGCACGAGCAGCACCCGGGCCCGCTCCACGTGACGCAAGAAGCGGTGGCCCAGGCCGCGGCCCTCACTGGCTCCCTCGATCAGGCCGGGGACGTCCGCCAGGACCATCTCGAATTCGTCGTTGAGCCGGACCACGCCGAGGTTGGGCTCGAGCGTGGTGAAGGGATAGTCGGCGATCTTGGGCTTGGCCGCGGACACGCGGCTGATGAACGTCGACTTGCCGACGTTGGGGAAGCCGACGATGGCCACATCGGCGAGCAGCTTGAGCTCCAGGCGCAGCCAGCGCTGCTCGCCGAACTCGCCCTGTTCGGCGAAGGCCGGAGCTCGCCGCCGGTTGGCCAGGAAGCGGGCGTTGCCTCGGCCGCCCTCTCCGGCACGCGCCGCTAGACAGCGCTCGCCGTGGGCTGACAGGTCCGCTATCTGCGACCGGTCGCCGTGGTCCAGCACCACCGTGCCCACGGGAACCCTCACGTCCAGGTCGTCGCCGCGCGCTCCATGGCGGTTGCTCCCCGAGCCGTGCTTGCCGCTCGAGGCCCTGCGATGGGGGTGGTCGCGGAAGGCCAGCAGAGAGGCGACGTTGCGGTCCGCCACCAGCCAGACTTCGCCCCCGCGCCCGCCGTCGCCGCCGGACGGCCCGCCCCGAGCCACGCGGGCCTCCCTGCGGAAGGCGACGCACCCGGCGCCACCGTCACCGGCGGCGACGTGGAGGTTGCACTCGTCGACGAACCCGGACACCCAGTCAGGTTAGGGCCGGGCTCGGGATCAGGCGTCGCCGGGGACTACCTCGACCAGCTTGCGGCCCCGACTGGATCCGAAGCGCACCACGCCGTCGGCAGTGGCGAAGAGCGTGTCGTCGCCGCCGCGCCGGACATTGGTGCCCGGATGGATCCTCGTGCCCCGTTGGCGCATGATGATGGCGCCGGCCAGAACCCGGCCGCCGTCGTAGACCTTCACGCCGAGGCGCTGCGCGTTCGAGTCGCGGCCGTTGCGGGTCGATCCCCCGCCCTTCGTCTTGGACATTCCAATCAGCCCTTCCGGATGTCGGTGATCTGCAGCGTCGCCAGCGTCTGGCGGTGGCCCCACCGGCGGCGCTGATTGCTCTTGGACTTGTAGGTGAAGCCGCGGATCTTGGGGCCGCGGTGCTCGTCGACCACGACCGCGGTGACGCTCGTGCCGGCGAGGTCGGCCGGCGTCGCCAGCACGGCGTCGCCGTCCACCACCAGCACCGGGCGCAGCGAGACCTCCGAGCCAGGCTCGGCGACGCGCTCCACTTCGATGGTGGAGCCCTGCTCCACGCGGTACTGCTTGCCGCCGGTCTTTACCACTGCGTACATAGGCATCGAATCGTACCTGCGCACCATTGCCCCTCCACGCAGGGACGGCTCCTGTCTCCCGCTCTTGTTCGCTGCGCTCACGGGCCGCGCGACCGACATCGCCATCCGTTGCCATCCGCTCGGCCGCTGGTCAGTCGATCAGGTCCGCCAGCAGTCGGAAGCCCCGGCCCGAGCAGTCGCCGCACATGTCCGACAGCGACTCGAGGAGTCCCTCGCCGCTGCGCTTGCGGGTCATCTCAATCAGCCCGAGGCCGCTGATGTCCAGCACCTGGGTGCGGGTCTTGTCCCTGGCCAGAGCCTCGCGGAAGCGCTTGGTCACCATGGCCCGGTTGGCCGCCACCTCCATGTCGACGTAGTCCACGACGATGATGCCACCTATGTCGCGCAGCCGCAGTTGGCGGGCCAGTTCGTCGGCGGCCTCCAGGTTGTTGGCCAGCACCGTCTCCTCCAGGCTGGACTTCCCGACGTTCTTGCCGGTGTTGACGTCCACCACGGTGAGGGCCTCGGTGTGCTCGATGATGAGCGAGCCGCCCGACGGCAGCCACACCTTGGGCTCGAGCGCCTTCTTGAGCTGCTCGGTGACGTAGTGGCGCTCGAACAGCGGCAGCTTCTGCTTGCCGGCGTCGTAGAACTCCACCCGGTCCGCGAGTGGCCCGATTATCGACGAGATGTAGCCGGACACCTTCGAGTAGAGCTCGTGGTCGTCGATGATCACTCCCCGGTAGTCGGAGTTGAGCTCCTCGCGGATGAGGCGCAGGGGAGCCTCAGGCTCCCGGTACAGCAGCGCCGGGGCGGAGGAAGACGCGGCCAGCTTCTCGATGTCCTTCCACAGGCGCAGCAGGCGCTCGACGTCGCGCTCGATCTCGGCCGCGGTGACCTTCTCGGCCGCGGTGCGCATGATCAGCCCATGGTTGTCCGGCTTGACCTTCTCGAGGATCGACCGCAGGCGCTTGCGCTCGGAGTCGGGAAGGCGCTTGGAGATCCCGAAGCCCGACGAGTTGGGCATCAGGACCACGAAGCGGCCCGCCAGTGACACGTCCTGGGTGAGGCGGGCGCCCTTCTCTCCGATCGGGTTCTTGGTGACCTGGCACAGGATCGACTGCTTGGGCCGGAGCAGTTCCTCGATGCGGGGCTTGACCTGGTCGCCCTCGGTGCGGCCGCCCTCGATCTCATCGGGGTCGTACTGAACGTCTCCCCGGTACAGCACCGCGTTCTTGGGCGTGCCGATGTCCACGAAGGCAGTCTCCATGCCCGGCAGCACGTTCTGCACCCGTCCCAGATAGATGTTGCCGTGGATCTGGCCGACGTCGTCGGCCGGCCGCGACACCCTGAACTCGATCAGGCGCCGACCCTCGAGCACCGCTATCTGGGTGGCCTGCCCGCTGACGTGGACGCACATGAGATAACGGCCGAGAGCCTGGCCCTTGCGGGTGCGGCCCCGACGACCCTTGAGGCTCTTCTCGTCGAGCTCGACCGGCTCGTCGTAGGTGACGGCCTCCACCACCGCGGGCGTACGAGGCTTCTGGCCGGAACCCCGACCGCCGCGGCGGCGTCTCCTCTTCCGCCCGCCCGCAGCGAAACCGCCCGTGGGTGTGCGGCCATTGCCTGCGTCCGCCGGCGACGGCGGAGCGGGACGGCTGTCGCCGATCTTGGGCTTTCCCGCCGGTTGTTGGTCCGGCCGGCGCGGCTTGGACGGCCGTCCAGCGGACGGCCCGGCGGAATCGGACTGCTCTCTTGCCGCCGACCTACCCGTCTGTGCTTTCTTCTCGGCGGCGCCGGAGGCGCCCGCCGCATGTCGTTCGTTGGTCATTGTGTTCCTTCGAGTACGTGAGCAGGTTGGTCATGGCTCGACCCCTGCTCCTGCGACCGACAGCTCGGCGACCGCCAGCGGTTCGCGGCGCTGGAGTCCGTCGGTTGCGATCCATTGGTGAAGACGGCACGCCCGCCGGAGGCTGAGCGGCGGGTCGAGGCTCGCGAGCAGCTCCGCCGGGCGCACGGCCCGCGGTTTCGTGCCCAGCTCGGCGATGAGCCTCACGCCGTCTGTGATGTCTTCCTGCACCTCGACAGCGAGCACGGCAGGCCGGATGTCATCCGTGTCCAGCCGCCCCTTGCGCTCGCGTTGCACGAGCAGCTCGCAGCGGGCCATGGCCCGCGCCAGCGAGTCCGACGCCCCTGCAGCGTCGGCGCCAGCCGCGTCGATCCTCCAAGTACAGCTAGTTACCGCGTGCTGGAGCGACGGCTCGCCGGGGGCGAGACCGGCCGCGGCCAGCGCTGTCAATCCCGTCGGCAGCGACGCGGTAAGCGCTGCGACCAGGGTCTCGGTGTCGATGCTGGCTGCCAAGTCCGGATCCAACTCGACGTCGAGGTACTCGGCGTCAGAGGAGTATCCGGTGGACAGGGCCAGCCCGAACGCGATCTTGGGCCGAGGATTGAACCCGGCCGAGTAAGCCACGGGCACCCGGGCGCGTCGCAGCGCCCGCTCCCAGATCCGGGCCACGTCCCGATGGGATGTGAACCGGACCTTGCCGTGCTTCGAGAAGCGAATCCTCACCCGTGACACCCTCACGGCGCCGCCCCCACGAGGCCCCGCTCGGTCAGGCGCACCGGGACCGCCGCGCCACGCGAGGTGTCGACGCCGGTGCCCTGGCTGCCCCCCGCGGGCGGCACCGCGGAAGCCACCACGTGCTCGATGCCGTAGCCGGTGCACGCGCCGCAGTCGTAGCACGGCGTCCAGCGGCAGTCCTCGAGACCCACCTCGTCGAGCGCGTCCCGCCAGTCCTGCCACAGGAAGTCCTTGTGGAGCCCGGCGGACAGATGATCCCAGGGCAGCACCTCGTCGAATGTGCGGTGCCGGTACACCCCGGCGTCGACGTCGATACCGCAGGCGTCCGCCGCGGCCTGCCACCGCTGCAGGTCGAAGTGCTCGGACCACTCCTGGAAGGTGCCCCCATGCCGCCAGACGTGCTCGATCACCGGACCGAGCCGGCGATCGCCCCGGCTGGCCAGGCCCTCGGCCAGGCTGGCCGCCGGGTCGTGCCACTTGAGCTGAACACCCTTGGCCCGGCGCAGATCGCTCCGCAGCAGCCCGATCTTGCGTCGAAGCTCGTCCGTGGTGTTCTGCCCGAACCACTGGAAGGGGGTGAACGGCTTGGGCACGAACCCGCCCACCGACACCGTGACCGACGGCGACCGCACATGGGTCCGCCCCAAAGCCACGCAGTTGCGGGCCAGCTCCGCGATGGCGAGCGTGTCAACGTCGGTCTCGGTGGGCAGGCCGGTGAGGAAATAGAGCTTCATCCGGCGCCAGCCCTGCGAGTAAGCCGACTCCACTGCGGAGTAGAGGTCCTCTTCGGTGATGATCTTGTTGATCACCTGGCGCATCCGCCAGGTTCCCGCCTCTGGCGCGAACGTGAGCCCCGTTCGCCGGGCTCGCTGGATCTGAGCCGCGATGCCGACCGTAAAGGCATCCACTCGCAGGCTGGGCAGCGACACCGAGACCTGGCCGCAGTCCGAGTCGTTGACCGTGGAGGCGACGATCTTCTCGATGCCGCTGAAATCGGCGGTGCTCAGCGAGGTGAGGGCGACCTCGTCGTAGCCGGTGCGGCGCAGGCCCTCGCTCACCATGGTCCGCACCTGTTCGGCCGGGCGCTCGCGCACCGGCCGGGTGATCATCCCGGCCTGGCAGAAGCGGCAGCCTCGGGTGCAGCCCCGGAAGACCTCGACGTTTAGGCGGTCGTGGACCACCTCGGTGAGCGGGACCAGCTGACGCTTCGGGTAGGGCCAGTCGGCTAGGTCAGCCACGGTTCGCTTCTCGACGACAGCCGGCACGTCGGGGTACCGCGGCTCGACGGCCGCGAGCCGTCCCCGGTCGTAGACGGCCTCGTACATCGACGGCACATAAACCCCGGGCACCCGGGCAAGGGCCCGCAGAATGCCGCTGCGGCCCCCTGGCCGCCCCGAGGTCTTCCGGTCGGCGAGTACGTCGGTGATCTCGCCCACCGCCTCCTCGCCGTCGCCGAGCACGACGAAGTCCACGAAGTCGGCCAGCGGCTCGGGGTTGTAGGTGCAGTGGCCCCCGGCACCGATCAGCGGATCCGAGTCGTGGCGCTGCACACTTCGCACGGGCACGCCCGCTAGGTCGATGCAGTTCAAGACGTTCGTGTAGGTGAGTTCGGCGGAGAGGTTGAAGGCGATGACGTCGAACAGCGCAGCCGGGCGGTGGGTGTCGAGCGAGAACAGCGGCAGCCCCTCGGCCCGCATCAGCGCCTCGAGGTCCACCCACGGCGCGTAGGCCCGTTCGGCGGCTGCGTCCGGGCGCTCGTTGAGGATCTCGTAGAGGATCTGCAGGCCCTGGTTGGGCAGGCCGATCTCGTAGGTGTCGGGGTAGGTGAGCAGCCACGACACGATGCCACCGCCGTGGCGGGGGGTCTGCATCCCGTGCTCGCCCCCGATGTAGCGGGCGGGTTTGGAGACCTGAGGCAGCAGAGGCTCGAGACGGTGCCACAGGTTTGTCACTATGCCAGCCTACATCTGCGGGTTGAGCATCCCTTCGATGTCGAGTCGGCGGCGGTACACGCCCGCGACGATTCCCAGCGACGCCATCGACGTGAGCATCGAGGATCCGCCGTAGCTGACCAGCGGCAGCGGAATGCCGGTCACCGGCATCATTCCCATGGTCATGCCGACCGACTGGAACATCTGGAACAGGAACATGACGAAGATCCCGGTGCAGATGAGCCGCTCGAACTGGGTCGACGCGATCTGTGCGGTCCTCCAGATGCGGAACAGCAGGACCGCGTACAGACCGAGAAGCAGCAAGGCGCCCCGCAGGCCCAGTTCCTCCCCCGCGACCGTGAAGATGAAATCGGTCTGCTGCGCAGGCACCAGGTCGGACCGGGTCTGGGTCCCCTGGAACAACCCCTGTCCCCGCAGCCCCCCGTTCCCGATGGCGATCTGGGCCTGCTCCACGTTGAACGCGTAGGTGGCAGCGTCGTCGCTTGCCTCCGACGGAGCGAAAAGGTAGACGCGCAGGCGTGCCTCCTGGTACTCGGCCAGCGCGTCGGAGCGGAGCACACCCACGGTCCCGGCGGCGGCGACGATGGCCAGAAGGGCGATCCAGCGGAGCCTGATCCCGCTCACGACCACGGTCGCCACTGCGATCACTAGGTACACCAGCATGGTTCCGAGGTCCGGCTGCTGGAGCAGCAGCCCGAGCGGCGCGGCCGCGAGCGCCAGAGCCAGCCCGACCCGCCGCAGGCCTGCCTCGCCCTGGCGAGGCGACAGCAGTAGCGCCAGCCCGACTATCACCACAAGCTTTCCGGGCTCGGACGGCTGCACCCTGAACGTCCCGAACGAGAACCAGCCCCGCGTGCCGCTGACCTCCACGCCCACCTGCAGCACCAGCCACAGCGCCGCCATCATCGCCAGGAAGCCGAGCGGGTAGAGCCTTCTGATGTGCCTGGGAGCGACGAAGGCGACGACCACAGCCACAACCGCTCCCATGGTGACGAACAGGACCTGGCGCTCGAGGAAGGCGGTGTTGGGCTCGGTGAAGTCGTCTACCACGCCCCTGGTGGCCGAATAGACGAGAACCGACCCGATGGCGGCGATGGCCAGCGCCGACAGGATCAGGAACGGGTCGACCAGCAGCCACCAGGGATCCTTGGCGGGCTCGAGGGTCTCGGACTTGGGCGGGGGCGCGAGCACAGTCACAGCAGGGCGTCCAATCCTCGCTGCTCCACGGCGATCTCGCCTCCCACAAGCTCAGCGCATTCCTGCGACAGCACGGGCCGCTTCTCGGAGATGGGGACGCCCTCGGCGTCCACCTTGATCTCGCCGGTGCGGACGCCCTCCAGGAACGCCACGAGCAGCTTCACCTCCCCGTAGCAGGCGTCCACTTCCTTGGCCGTGCGAGCCCTCTCCACTGTGCCGGTGGCGATGGGATAGAGGATCCGGGCCACGGCCGGAGCGGCCACCTCGCCGCCGAAGCCCGCCTCCTCCAACACCAAGGCCACCACGACCTCGGGTGTGTGGCGGAAGCCGCGCTCGGGCCACGATGCCGGTCCGAACGCCGCGAACCAGGCGAAGTCCGCCTTGCCCAGCTTCTCCGCCGTGCCGGTCTTGCCCGCCACCGGCCACCCGTTCAGCGGGAAGTCGACGCCGCCCTCGCCGGGAAGGTTGAACGCCTCGTATGCCGTTCCCCGCAAGAGCACCTCGTCGTTCGTGCTGCTCGAGAGGTTGTAGGCCGTCACGCCGTTCAGCCCGTCGAGCAGCGGCCCGGAGAGCTCGGCGCTCCATTCGAGCTCGCGCACGAGCCTTGGGCCGAACTCCTCGAGGACATCACCGTCGCGGTCGGTGATCTTGGTGGCGATGTTGGGCTGGTGGACCTTGCCCTCGCTGGCCAGCACGGCGTAGAGGTTGGCCATCTGAAGCGGCGTGGCGAGGAGGTTGCCCTGGCCGATGGCCAGGTTGATGGTGTCTCCGGCGAACCACTGCGCGCCGCTGCGCAGGAACACGCCCTGCTCGAACTGGTAGTCGTAGTACTCCCGGTCGGGCACGACACCGGCACGCTCGTGCGGAAGCGGAATGCCGGTATGGGACCCGAGGCCGAAGGCCCGCGCCGACTCCTGGATGCCCTCATCGAGAGGTGAGCGACGCTGGAAGAAGCCCTCGCCTCCAAGCTTGTAGAAGTACGTGTCGCTCGACACCGTGATGGCGTCTCGCAGATCGACGCCGCGCTCGCAGCAATAGGGGCTCTCGAACACGCATGTGTCGGACTCCTCCAGGCAGAAGGGATAGCGGTACGTGCCGGTGTCGCGATAGAACTCGTCCACACCGGCCAGAGCGGCGGGGCCGTCGCCTATCACGCCCTGGGTCAGCGCGGCGTGGGTGGTGACCACCTTGAACGTGGAGCCGGGTGCGTACAGGCCCTGGATGGCCCGGTTGAGGATGGGTGAGTAGTTCTCCTCTGCGGTCAGGTCGTTGAACAGCCGCTGCGATATGCCGTTCACGAACTCTCGCGGATCGAAGGTCGGGAACGACGCCATGGCCAGGACTGAGCCGTCGCGCGGGTCGATCGCCACCGCCGCCCCGGCCGAGGCCACGAAGCGGGGGGCATCCGGGTCCTCTGGCGGCTCCTGGTTCCGGGCCTCGTCGAGTCCCCGACGCAGCTCTCGCTCTACCAGGCTCTGGATGTCGAGATCGATCGTGAGGTGCACGTCGTTGCCGGGCATCGGCTGGCGATCCTTGTCGTGGTGCACCTTGACGATCTCGTCCAGCCGGTTCACCTCGAAGACGCGCACGCCGGGGACTCCCCGCAACTCGCTCTCGAATACGCGCTCCACACCGGACTTCCCGATCTCGTCGCCGGGCTGGTACGTCTTCGCGTTCGTATCGGTCGAGTCGACCTGCGCGCTCACGGCCCGGTACTCGGACTCGGTCAGCGGCCCCACATAGCCGAGCAGGTGTGCAGCCAGCTCACCGTAGGGGTAGCTGCGCACCGTGCGCTCCTCCACGGACACCCCGGGGAACAAGTCCGGGCGCTCGCCCAAGTACACCAGCAGGTCAGGGTTGATGTCGACCGCTACCGGAACCTTGTCGAACGGCCCGAACTCCCGGCTCGCGAGCCGCTCCTCAATGTGGATGACCTTAGTCAGGCGGCCCGAGCGGCTGACGATCTCCGCGATCTGGAGCAACACGTCGTGCTGCTCGGACTCATCAAGTGCAGCCCTGAACGCCAAGCGGTCGATCGTCACCACCTGGACCACCCTGTTGTCCACCAGGATCCGCCCCTTTGAGTCGAAGATGCGGCCCCGGGGCGCCTCGGCGTACACCACCCGCAAGATGTTCGCGGAGGCGGCGGTCTGAAGTTCCTCGCTCTCGAGCACCTGCAGAAACCAGAGCCGCGCCACCAGGGCCGCCACCAGGCAGACCGCCACAATGCCAACGACGTACAACCGGAAGCCTTGGCGCTCGTAGACGTCGGGACCGTTGTCGGCCATCAGCGCGGAATCATGGCTGCCGCGGGACGAGGCGAATCGGTGGTCGGGTTCGAGCTCCGCCGCCTCGCAGGGCCCACCGCATCGCGGGAGCCGCAGCCAGCGACAACACCGCGTTGAGCGCGGACGAGACAAGCACGATCAGAAGCAGGTCGTCGTCGAGCAGGCCGCGCTGGCCGAGCACCTCTCCGAGCACCGCGTAGGCCGTCACCGATGCCGCCGTGCCCGCGAAGGAGAGCAGTCCCGTCTGCGTGCGGGTGTCGTGGAAGAGGTCCTCGGTGATGCTGCCCAGCCCGAAGGCCACGAGAGCGAACGAGACCGCAGCCAGCCCGAGCGGGGTCGGCAGATAGACGTCCCATATCAACCCGGCCCCGAACGCGATCACCGGGCCGCGATGGGCGCCGGCCAGGAGCCCCGCCAACACGGCTACCAGGGCCGGCAGTTCGGGAGCCACGCCCGCCACCCGCACCTCGACGAAGATCGTCAGTTGCAGCAGCAGCGCCACCAAGTACACGGCGATCAGCCTCAGAGCGACCGCAAAGATGCTCTCTTGCACCGACAGGAGGCGCTGGCGCATCCCCGCGGCAGCCAGCTGAGGCGCGGTCATGGCGACTGCTCTACGAACGGCGAGTCCGGGCCGACCGGCGCCTCGTCAACGGGAGTTTGCAGCACCACGGTCACATAGCCGAGATCGTCCACAGCCGCAGCGAGGTCGACCGTTACCAGCTGCACCAGCCCCGCCTCGGCCGGCTCGACGGAAGCCACCCACCCCACCGGTATGTTCGCGGGATAGCGGCTCCCGGCCGCGGTGACCACCGGGCTCCCGATGCCCGGCAGCTCCGAGAGGTCCCCGGTCTCGGGCCAGCGCAGTCCGGTGCCCACCACGAACGTGGTCTGGTCTCCGGCCATCCCGTGACCGAGCCCCACATCGCCGGTGTCGAGCAGGCGCACACCGATCACCAGGTTTGGATTGCTGATCATGGTGACCGTGCTCAGCGCGGTGTCGACGGTCTCGACCCTTCCGACGAGCCCGGCCGCGGTGACCACCGCCATGCCTGGAGCCACCCCATCGCGATGTCCCACGTCGATCGACACGATGTCGTCGTCGAAATTGCCGACCGAGTCGCGCAGCACCGAGGCGGTGATCTGCTCGACGTCGTCGACGTATGTCACCCCGGTGGCGGCCAGGAGCCGGTCGAGGGCGTCCTGGCGCGCCGCGGCCCGTATGTCGGCGCTGCCGAGTCTGTCGACCTCAGATCGGAGCCTGTCGTTCTCGGAGCGGAGGTCGTTGTAGGAGAACATGACCGTCCACACCTCCGCCACCGGTCCGAGCACGACATCGACCGCGGACACCACTGGCTCGAGAACGTCGCGCACGCGGCTCTGGGCCGTCTCCAAAGGTCCGTAGCCGCGGAAGTCGAGGGTTAGGAGCGTGACCGCGGTGAGGATCAACAGCGCTAGGCGGTAGCGGGACCGCCCGCTTCGCGGGGCGACCGCCATGGCCAAGCGCTAGAGACCGTCCGCGGTGGTCCCGCCAGTCAGCTGGTCCAAGTTCTCAAGAACGTAACCACAGCCCCTCACCACGGCGTGGAGCGGGTCAAGCGCGACGGTGATCGGCATGCCGGTCTCGTTGGCCATCCGCTGGTCTAGGTTTCGCAGCAGGGCGCCTCCGCCCGCGAGCATGATGCCCGATTCCATGATGTCGGCGGCCAACTCCGGAGGAGTGCGATCGAGCGTGCCCCTCACCGCGTCGCAGATGGCGACGACCGACTCCTCCAAGCCATCGCGGATGTCCTCTGTGGTGATCGACACCACTCGGGGCAGGCCGCTCACAAGGTCGCGGCCCCGTATCTCGGCCCTAGCCTCTCGCGGCAGGGGGTGGGCCGATCCGAGCACGATCTTGATCTCCTCGGCGGTGCGCTCCCCGATCAGCAGGGAGTGCTCCTTCTTGACGAACTGAACGATGGCGTCATCGAACTCGTCGCCTCCCACGCGGATGGACTCGCTGGACACGATCCCTCCGAGCGAGATGACGGCCACCTCGGTGGTGCCGCCTCCGATGTCGACGACCATGTTCCCGGTCGGCTCCCACACCTTCATCCCCGTGCCGATCGCGGCCGCCATCGGCTCCTCGATGATGTGGGTCGGCCGGCGGGCGCCCGCAGACTCGGCCGCCTCCTGCACGGCCCGCTGCTCCACGCCCGTTATCCCCGACGGCACGGCGATGACCATGCGCGGCTTGGTCCAGCGCCTCTGATGGACGCGCTCGACGAAGAAGCGCAGCATCTCCTGGCACATATCGAAATCGGCAATCACGCCGTCCTTGAGAGGGCGAACGGCCTGAATATGCGCCGGCGTACGACCGATCATGCTCTTGGCTTCTGCACCCACGGCCAGCACCTTGCGGCTACGGGCGTTCACGGCCACGACCGACGGCTCGTTGAGCACAATCCCCTCGCCGCGCACGTACACGACAGTGTTGGCGGTGCCGAGGTCCAAGGCCATGTCGCGGCCAATGACCCACCCCAGCCCGGAATGCGTGGTCCCTGTGCTCATTGTCATGCCTAGATCAGCTCCGGGAGGTTATCACGCGCCGATGGGTTCCGGCCGCCCGCCTCCAGGGAGGCTAGACGATCGCGAGCGTTGGCGCGCACCGGGCCCGGATCGATTCTCGCCTCTGCGGCACGCAGCTGATGTGCACGCGTCCCTACAGGCCGGGAAAGAACACCTGCACCTCACGCCTAGCCGAATCCGCTGAGTCGCTCCCGTGGACGAGGTTCTCGGTGACCATGGTGGCGAAGTCGCCCCGGATCGTGCCCGGTTCAGCCTTCATGGGGTCGGTGGCGCCCATCATGGCGCGCACCACGCGCCACGTGTCCGCAGGCCCCTCCACGACAGCGACCAGCGCGGGACCCCGGCTCATGAAGGCGACCAGATCGTCGTAGAAGCCCTTGCCGACGTGCTCGGAGTAGTGGCGGGCGAGCACATCGGTGTCGAGGTTCCGCAGTTCGGCGGCCACCAACCGCAAGCCCTTGCGCTCCAGCCGGCCCACGAGCTCGCCCACCAAGCCTCGCTCGACTGCGTCGGGCTTGCAAATGACCAGCGTGCGATCCACACCGGCGATGCTACAAGGACTCCTCCAGCCTCCCGCGGCGTGGAAGCGAGATGAGAAGGAGCACTTACGAGCCCCCCGCCAACGCCGTCTTGGCCGCACCAATCACGGTGAAGGAGCCGGTAACGGTGATTGCATCGGCGGGATCCGCGAGCTCGAGGGCACGGTCGAGGGCCGCACCCACATCCGTGACAGCCTCAGCGGCCGCGCCCAGGGAGGCCGCCGCGTCCGCGATCTCGGGTGCCGGTATGCCCCGGGCCGTCGGCGCGGTGCAGCACAGGACCCGCTCGGCCCGGTCGGCCTCGAGCCCCTCAAGCACGCCGCCGATGTCGCGCCCAGACTGCATCCCCACCACCAGGAAGCGTCGACCGGACGGTGCGAAGTCCTCTCTGAGGGTGGCCGCGGCGGCGCGGGCGCCATCGGGGTTGTGCGCTCCGTCGAGCACGACCAGGGGCTCGCGGCCCACGATCTCGAAGCGCCCCGGAACCCTCACGCTGGCCAGGGCCTCTTCCACGACGTCGTCGGGCAGGCGCGCCCCGAAGAAGGCCTCCGCGGTGGCCACGGCCAACGAGGCGTTGTCCAGCTGATGCCGGCCGTGCAGGGCCACCAGCGCGTCGGGGTGGCGCCCGTAGGGGGTGAGGAAGTCAGCCAGCCACCCGCCGATGGCCAGGCGCTCCCGGTCGGTCCCGAAGTCGACACCGCGCTCCAGCATGCTCGCATGAGGCTCGGCTCGGAATACGTCGCGCACGCCGGGGTCGTTCTCGCCGAAGACGATCGTCGATTCGGGCTTCACGATGCCGGCCTTCTCACGAGCCACGGCCAGCCGCCAGTCACCGAAACCGTCGGTGTGGTCCAGCCCCACGTTGGTGACTACCGCAACCTCGGCGTCGACGACGTTGGTGGCGTCGAACCTTCCCAGCATCCCCACCTCGACCACGGCCACGTCCACGGCCACATCGGCAAAGTGCTGTAATGCGGCCGCCGTCACGGTCTCGAACCAAGTGGCCTGCAGGTGCAGGTGGGCCGTGAAGCGGGCCACGTCGCCGATCGCCGCACCGAAGGCCTCCGGATCCATGGGCTCGGAGTCGACCGATATGCGCTCGGTTGGCGCCACGAGGTGCGGGCTTGTGTAGGCGCCGACTCGCAGGCCCATGGCCTGCAGCAGCCGGGTCGTGACCCGCACCGTGGATCCCTTGCCGTTGGTGCCCGTTACGTGGATCACCCGGTAGCACCGCTGCGGGTCTCCCATGGCCGAAGCCAGGCGCTGCATCGACTGGAGGCTCAGGCCGTGCACACGGCCGGCGCGAGGCCTGGATTCGTAGTTGATCAGGGTGTCGAGATGGTCTAGAGCCGCGCCGTAGTCCACGAGCGGGTGCTCGCGGTTGTCAGCTGGCGCGCCGGGAGCGGGCATCGCCCCCTTCGGCGCGGGGCACCAGCGTGGGGTTCACGTTCCGCAGCACGGCGTCGCGATCGATCACCACCGTCTCGATGTCCTCGCGGCCGGGAAGGTCGTACATGATGTCGAGCAGGACCTCCTCGAGCACGGCCCGCAGCCCCCGAGCCCCCGAGGCACGCTTGATCGCCTCGTCGGCGATCGCCTCCAATGCGTCGGAATCGAAGACGAGGTCGACGTTCTCGAACCGGAACATCTTCTGGTACTGATTGACCAGCGCGTTGCGGGGCTCCACGAGGATCCGCACCAGAGCCTCGCGCTCAAGACTGCGAACCGCGCCCATCACGGGCAGGCGTCCTATGAACTCGGGGATCAGCCCGTACTTGGTGAGGTCCTCGGGGAGCACCTCGGCGAAGATGGCGCCCAAATCCTTGTCCTCGGGCCTGCGGATGTCCGCGCCGAAGCCCACGCCCCGAGTGCCGGTGCGGCGCTCAACGATCTTCTCGATGCCGGCGAATGCACCCCCGCAGATGAACAGCACGTTGGTGGTGTCGATCTGGATGAACTCCTGATGGGGGTGCTTGCGCCCTCCCTGCGGGGGCACCGACGCCGAGGTGCCCTCCAGGATCTTGAGCAGCGCCTGCTGCACGCCCTCTCCAGAAACGTCCCGCGTGATCGACGGGTTCTCGCTCTTGCGGGCGATCTTGTCGATCTCGTCGATGTAGATGATCCCCTTCTCGGCCTTCTTCACGTCGTAGTCCGCCGCCTGGATGAGCTTGAGGAGGATGTTCTCCACGTCCTCGCCCACGTAGCCGGCTTCGGTGAGAGCGGTGGCGTCGGCGATGGCGAAGGGCACGTTGAGCATCCGGGCGAGCGTCTGCGCCATCAGCGTCTTGCCGCAGCCGGTCGGGCCGATCAGCAGGATGTTGGACTTCTGGAGCTCTATCTCGGGGTCTTGGCTCTCGCCCAGCTGCACCCGCTTGTAGTGGTTGTACACCGCAACCGACAGGATCCGCTTGGCGCTCTCCTGCCCGACGATGTAGTCGTCCAGGAACGCGTAGATCTCACGGGGGACCGGCAGATCGCCGACCGCGTCGTCGGAGGGCCCGGCGAGCTCCTCATCGATGATCTCGTTGCACAGATCGATGCACTCGTCACAGATGTACACGCCGGGACCGGCGATGAGCTTCTTGACCTGCTTCTGCGACTTGCCGCAGAACGAGCACTTGAGAAGCTCACCTCCCTCACCGAGCTTGGCCACGCGGTCGTCTCCCTCTTGGCGTCAGCTGATCGCTCTTATGGCGCTGCTGTTGTCGACCACATTACGCGTTTCGATCACCTCGTCGATGATGCCATAGTCCCTGGCCTGCGCGGCGGTCATTACGAAGTCGCGGTCGGTGTCGGTGGCGATCCGCTCGATGGGCTGCCCGGTGTGCACCGAGAGCACCTCCTCGAGGGACTCCTTGAGCCGTGCCACCTCGATTGCGATCCGCTCGATGTCGCTGGCATCGCCGTGGGCGCCGGCATAGGGCTGATGGAGCAGGATCCTGGCGTGGGGCAGGGCCAGACGCTTGCCATTCGACCCGGCGGCCAGCAGCACCGCGGCCGCCGACGCAGCCTGACCGAAGCAGATCGTGGTGATGTCGGGCTTGATGTACTGCATCGTGTCGTAGATCGCGAACAACGAGTTGATGTCTCCGCCGGGGCTGTTGATGTAGAGGTTGATGTCCTTGTCGGGATCCTCCGATTCGAGGTGCAGGAGCTGCGCGCAGATCAGGTTCGCCACCACGTCGTCTATGGGAGTGCCCAAGAAGACAATGTTCTCCTTGAGCAGCCGGCTGTATAGGTCGAAGGCGCGCTCGCCGCGGTTGGTCTGCTCCACCACGGTCGGCACTAGGTAGTTGCGAGGGCTAATGAGGCTCATGGGGCGTCCTGTGATTGATCGGCGACTACATCCTGCGGGTTCCCGTCGTCATCGTCAACATCGGGGGCCGAGACATCGTCGGGCGATTCGCCCGACACGCCGACATCTTCGGGTCCGGGCAGCCTCAACAGCTCCGGATCGATGACTTCCCCGTCGGGATCAACGAGCTCGACGCGCTCGGTGATCCACTCCAGGGCTGCCCGCTTGGCAATCTCGGACCGCATGCCCGACAGCTGACCCGAAGATGCCAGTGCCTCGCGCAGCCGGGTCGCTTCGGCAGCCGCGTCCACCTCGGCGCCTTCGCCGGCGGAACCGCTGCGGGACGCCGCCAGCACGACGTGGTGCAGCTCGGCGTCGACTGCGTCCTCGTCCGCTTCGAGCCCCTCGGCTGCAGCCACCGCCCGCAGGGCGAGATCCAGCTTCACGCTGCGGTCTGCGCTGAGCCGCAAGCCGCCTTCGAACTCTTCGCGGGACTGGCCGATGGTGCCCAGGTAGTCGTCCAACTCATATCCCCGCTGGGCCAGGTCCCTGGTGATGCTGGCGACCCGGGTCTCGATCTCAGACGCCACCATGGCCTCGGGCATTTCGTCAGCGACAAGGCCGGCGATGGCGTCCGCGATGGCTTCCAGCCGCGCCGACGCGGCGTACATCGTCTTGGCCCTGGATTGCCCGGCCTCCAGCGTCGCCCGGAACTCCTCGACGGTGTCGTATTCGGTGTTGGACGACACGAACTCGTCGTCGAGAGCGGGCAGGACGGTCTCCTGCACCTCCTTGACGAACACCCGGAAGCTGAGCTGCTGCTCCTCGTCGGGATCAGGATGGGAGGCCGGGAACTCCAGGATGTCTCCGGGCACCGCGCCGCGCAGGTTCTCATCGATCTCGGGGACCACGGCGCCGGTTCCAAGCAGGTAGTCGTAGTCGGAGGTTGTGAGGCCGTCGATGGTCTCGCCTCCCAGCGTGCCGGTGATGTCGACGGTGAGATGGTCTCCGTCCATGGCGGCCCGGCTCACCGGGGACAGCTCCGCGAACTGCTGGCGGAATCTGTCGATCTCACCGGTGATCTCGGCCTGATCAACGGCCGGGCTGGGAATCTGCACGCTGAGCTGGTCGTAGCCCGACACCACTACGGCCGGGCGCACATCGACGACGGCGTCGAAGCACACGGGCCCAGACTCCGAACCCCCGGTTATCTCGATGCTGGGAGCGTCGATGACGTCGATGTCGTGCTGGACGACGGCTTGGGCGTAGAAGTCGGGCAGCGAGGACCTCAGTGCCTCCACCCGCCCGGCCTGGTGCCCGAGCTGCGCCTCGAGCAGGCGGCGCGGGGCCCGTCCGGGACGAAAGCCGGGAATCCTCACCTCGCGGGCGATGCGCTTGAAGGCCGCCTCGACCTCGGTCTCGAACTCCGTCTCGTCCAGCTCGACGGTCAGCTTGACCCGGTTGTCTGTGAGCGTCTCGACGCTGCTGTGCACGGCAGCGAGTGTACCGGTGCCCGTCATCGGCACTACCGGACGTTCCGCCGCCGGCTGGTCCCGGTCGCCGGGCCACGGCGGCGTTGTCGCCCGCTACCGTGATGGGCGCGCGGGCGTAGTTCAACGGTTAGAACCTCAGCCTTCCAAGCTGATGATGCCGGTTCGATTCCGGTCGCCCGCTCAAGCACCGGCTACCAAGGAACGGGTGCCCCATGACCGAGTCCCTCCTCGAACGCTCGGCCCGCTACATCGACGGAGGCATCTACGAGGGCCCCCGCACCAACAATCCCATGGACGGCTCGTTCCTTGACGCATCCCGCTCCTCCGAGGTCGTGTCCCAACCCGTACAGGCGTCAGACTGACAACCATGCGCACCGAACTTGATCCCGATCTTCTGCCTCTGACCATCCTGGAGCTGTTCCGGATCAAGCAGGGCGAGATGGTCGCAGCCCTGATGCACCTGGGTACCCGCCTGGGCCTGTGGGAGGCCCTTCGGGAGTCCGAGCCGTGCACCAGCGCCGAACTGGCCGAAGCGACCGGCCTCCGGGAGCGGTGGGTGCGCGAGTGGCTGCACGGCATGGCCGCCACAGAGCTCGTGCAGCACGACGACGGCCGGTTCGCGTTGACGCCCGAAGCGAGGGTGGCGCTGACCGACAGCGACCATTGGTCCTATATGCCCGGAGTGTTCGGCCCCCCCATGACGCATCGGGAAATCGAGCGCACCGCGGAGGCGTTCCGGACCGGCGTGGGAATGACCTGGGCCGAGCACGGCGACCACGCCTGCCACATGCAGTGCGCCATGTCGGCGGCGCGCCAGGAGAGCTTCCTGGTGCCGGTCGTTCTGGCCGCCTTTGACGGTGTCACCGACCGCTTGCGCTCCCGGGGCGGCCGCATCGTCGATGTGGGCTGCGGAGCCGGAGTCGCGGCCAGGCTGCTGGCGTCGAGCTTCCCCGAGGCGGCCGTGGTGGGCATCGACCCTTCTGAGCGGGCCATCGCGACGGCGCGGGCCGACGCCCGCGCGGCGGGGATAGAGAACCTCACCTATGAGCGGGGCACCTTCGATGACCTAGACCGGTTCGGCCCCGTAGACCTGCTGTTGACCCTCGACGTGCTGCACGATCTACCGCGTCCGCGGGATGCGATAGCCGCCGCCATTCGCAACCTGGCCGGCGACGGCTGGTGGCTTGTGGCCGACATCAAGGGACGCGGGGACTTGGAGTCCAACCGGAAGATCCCCGTGCTTCCCTACATGTACGCGATGTCCGTCTTCTACTGCATGTCCTCGTCGCTGTCAGAGCCCGAAGGCGCTGGCCTCGGGACTCTGGGCATGTACCCGGACCGGCTGGAGGAGATGGCGAAAAGCGCGGGCTTCACCCGCTTCACCCGCCACGAGGCCGAACTGGATCCGACGAACTGGTACTACGAGATCCGACCCTGACCCCGGGCCGGCCCGCGGCCTAGCTGCCGTCGGAGTCGTTGCCGCCCGAACCGGACTCCGCGTTCGCCACACGAGGCGCTACTTCGGGGTACAGGTGAGAGATGGTGCCCGGCTCGATCCGGCAGGCCTCGATGTAGGCGTCGACATCCTCCCCCTTGACCCGAATCACCCGGCCCATCCGGTAGGCCGCGATGTAGCCCTCATCGATGAAGCGGTAGAGCGTCCGCGTGGTGATGCCGAGGCGCTTGGCTGCCGCGGTCGTGCCCAGCCACTCGATTTGAGCCTGCTCCGAGTGTGTATCGTCAACCATGGCTGTAGTTGCCTTTCGAGTATTTTGATAATAGTCGGTGTCCTAGAAGCTCAACGTATGAACAGCGCGCTCTACGACGGGACTAAGGAGACTCTATGGCAATTACCGAGGCGGGTGGTGGATACACGCCCACCATGGCCGCTGAGAGGCCGAGCGGATGGGCAGCAGTTCATGCCGCGGGGCCTCTTTGCCGCTAGCCTCGGTGACGATGGTTGAGCGGGTCCTGCTGGCTGCACCCCGGGGATTCTGCGCTGGGGTGGACATGGCCATCAAGGCGCTGGCCTGGATGATCCAGGCCTTCGAGCCGCCCGTCTACTGCTATCACGAGATAATCCACAATCGGCAGGTGGTGAAGCGCTTCGAGGACGCGGGAGTGGTGTTCGTCGACGATGTCGCCGAGGTGCCCGCGGGACGGCCCATCATGCTCTCCGCGCACGGTTCGGCCCCCGAGGTGGTCCAGGCGGCCCGCGATCGGGGCGGCTACGTCGTGGACGCGGTCTGCCCGCTGGTCACGAAGGTCCACCACGAGGTCAAGACCCGATCTGCAAGGGGCTACCAGATCGTGTACGTGGGCCACGAGGGCCACGAGGAGGCCGTGGGGACCATGGCCGTCGCCCCCGAAGCCATCCACCGGGTGGAGAACGCCAGGATGGTCGCCGCTCTGCCCGAGTTCAAGACCCCGGTCGCCATCCTGGCCCAGACCACGCTCTCGCACCGCGAGTGGGAAGGCGTGCTGGAATACACCAAGCGCCGCTTCCCGGACCTGTGGCAGCCCAGCATCAGCGACCTGTGCTTCGCCACCACCAATCGCCAGACCGCGATGATGGAGATCGCGCCCGAGTGCGAAGCCGTGCTCGTGATCGGCTCGGCCAACTCGTCCAACACGCAGTCCCTGGTGGACCTCGCCGCGGAGGCGGGCTGCCGCCGGGTGCTGAGGATCAACGACGCCCACGACGTTCCCGGCGACCTCTCGGGCACCATCGGCGTCACTGCGGGCGCGTCCGCCCCCGAGCACCTCGTATGGGAAGTGATCGACCGGCTCGCGCCGATCCACGGCACAACGGAGGTCACGGTCATCGACGAGGACGAGTACTTCCCTCCCCCTCGGAACCTCCGCGACCTGCTCGCCGCCGTGGAGGCGGCCGCCACCGTGACCCTCGGCTCCGGCCCCGGCGGCCGGGAGCCCCTGAACGACCGCTCCCTCGACGCCAGCGACCTGCTCGACCGGCTCAGCCCCCGGGCCTGAGCGGCCCGATCCGGCTTCTCAGGCCTGGGCCGGCTCCTCGCCGGCCAGCACCCGAGCCTCCACATAGAGGTCGCCCAACTCCCGATAGAGGCGGTCCGTGAGTTCTCGCACGGCCCGGCGTGGAACCCGCCCCTGGATCTTGGCGGGAGGCGGGATCGGGTCACCGACGACGGCCACCACCCGGCGCGGGCGGGGCACGATCGAGCCCACCGGTAGGGCCCTGACCGTACCTCCGAGCCCGACGGGGACGATCGGGACCCCGGCGCGCGCCGCCACGAACGCCGGGCCATCGAGCATGTCCTCGCGCCTGACCCGCTCGCCGGAGCGACGGGTCCCCTCGGGGAACATCACCAGCGGCTCGCCCAGGGCGAGCACGTCGGTGGCGGCTCGTAGCGCGGTGCGGTCGGCGGTGCCCCGCTGCACCGGGAAGCCGCCCATAAGCGACAGGAAGGTGCCGAGAAGCCGGATCTCCCAAAGGCTCTCCTTCCCCATGAACCGCAGGCGCCGGCTCGTGACCATCCCGGCTATCGGGGTGTCGATGAACGACCGGTGAACAGGTGAGAGGATGAACGGGCCGGCAGGGAAGTTCTCGCCTCCCTCCACCCGCAGCCTGAACAGCGCCTTGATCAGGACGAAAATCGCGCACCACAGCGTCCGGTAGGCGACTCGCCCACCGAAGGGCTGACCGCTGCGACGGAAGGCATCGGCGCCCGATGCTGCGGAATCCCCGGTCCGTCCGTAGACGCTGCGGCTCAAACCAGCCTCATTATCTGCTCGACCGTCTCGTCGAAGGTCAACTCGGTGGTGTCGATCACGACGGCGCCGGGGGCCACCGACAGCGGGTCGGCTCGACGAGTGGAATCGATCCGGTCCCGTCTGGCCAGGTCGTCGGCCACCGACTCGACGGCCTCGTCATACGTGCGGCCGGCGGCGGCCTCCTTCTGGGACAGACCGCTCTGGTTGACCCTGCGCCGGACCCTCACGGCAGGATCCGCGACCAGGTGGACCTTGACCTCGGCGTCAGGGAACACCACAGTGCCGATGTCGCGTCCCTCCAGAACTCCCCCACCCCGCCGTCGAACCCACTCGCGCTGGCGGGCCACCAACTCGGTCCGCACCGCTGGATTGGCCGCCACCACGCTCACAGCCCGGTTGACCGACCTAGTCCTGATCTCGACAGTGGCATCAACGCCGTCAACCCACACCCGCCCCGTGGCGACACGGACGTCGATCGTGCGGGCCACGGCAGCCGCAAAATCCTCGTCGGAGGGGTCGCCGCCGGCCCGCAGCACCGCGAAAGCGACGGCGCGGTACATGGAGCCGGTATCCAAGTACTCGAGGCCGAGCCGATTGGCCACCGCCTGCGCCACGGTCGACTTGCCCGAGCCGGCCGGGCCGTCAATGGCTATGACCCGCATCCGAGGATCCCTTGAGCAGGCCTGAGAGCGTGCGCTGGTAGGTGGCGAGCGCTCGCGGCGAGACGTCGTGTTTCCCGCTCTTGTTCGCTGCGCTCACGGGCCGCCCGGGCCACGGCCTCGCTCAGCACCCTGCGAATTCCTCGTGAACTCATCGCCTACCCGCTCGGCCTCTTAGAGCGTCCAACGTCTCGTAGAAGCCGGGGAACGTCTTGGCCACACATCCGGGGTTCTCGATCTGCATTCCCGCCACCTCTAGGCCGAGCACCGAGAACGCCATGGCTATGCGATGGTCGTCGTAGGTGTGAACTCGGGCGCCGGTGGGGGCCGGACCTGGCTGCACGGTGAAACCGTCGGCCAGTTCCCGGGCCTCTACGCCACACCGGCGCAACTCCGCGACGACAGCCGCGATGCGGTCGCTCTCCTTGCCGCGCACGAATCCAATGCCCCGCACTGTGGTGGGCGTGCCCGCAAACGATGCCACCACTGCCAGCGTGGGGGCGGTGTCGGACATGTCCGCGAGATCGACGTCAACCCCCTTGAGGGGCCCGCCCGTGACTTGGGTGTATCCCTCGCCCGACTCGACTGTGGCGCCCATGGTCCCCAGCAGCGGGGCGAAGCGGGCATCGCCCTGAACCGAGTCGGCGCCAAGGCCCTCGACGCGGACTGTCCCTGTTGTGATCGCGGCCGCCGCCCAGAAGTAGGAGGCCGATGAGGCGTCCGGCTCCACCGCGAAGCGTCCGGGCGAGGTGTATCCGCCGTCGGCGACATGCACGGAGTTCGGCCCGACCTCGACGGCCGCGCCGAAGGAGCTCATCACTGCGGCCGTCATCTCCACGTAGGAACGGCTCACAACTCGGCCTTCGAGTCGCACCCTCAGCCCGCCCGGCACCAGCGGGCCGGCCAGCATGAGCCCGGACAGGAACTGGCTGGAGCGGTCGACAGCCACGGTGGCCTCGCCGGAGCGGATCGGCCCGCGGATCCGCATCGGCAGGGCGTCGCGGCCGGGTCGGGAATCCACCAGAACACCGAGGCCTCGCAGCGCGTCGACCAGGTCGCCGAAGGGTCGAGCCCTCAACTGGGGGTGCCCGTCGATCGTCACCGGCTGCGCCGAGAGGGCCGCCACGGGCGCCAGGAACCGGCTGGTGGTCCCCGACATCCGAGCGTCGATCAACGTGCCGGGGAGCGCCGCGACCGCGCCCCCCGTGCCGCGGATCCGCACGTCGGCATCCTCGGGCCGGCAGCTGACGTCTGCGCCGAGCGACCTGACCCCCTCCATCATGGCCTCGGTGTCGTCGGCGAGGAGCGCTCCCGTCAGCGTGGTCTCCCCCGTAGCCAGCGCGGCGCACACCAGCGCCCGGTTGGTGATGCTCTTGGAGCCCGGAAGCCTCACCGCCGCGTCGGGAGGCGCCCCGAGCGGCGTGATGGTCAGGACCCTGGGCCACTGCTGCATCACTCGAGCGGGTTGAGCGAGGGGCGGTACCCGGCCTCCGCCAGGCCCTGGGCGAACTGCTCCGCGCTGTCGCTCTGAACCACGGCCAGCACGACGCCGCGGGGTCCCTCCGCGGAGTGCGCGATCTCCAAGTCGTAGATGTTCACGTCGAGATCGGCCGCGAGCGTGGTGATCCTGGCCAGCTCACCCTTCTGGTCTCGTATCGCGATCCGAACCTCGGTCAGCCGCGAGGGCTCGGGGGCTCCCACCGACAGGCTCCGCCGGCTGTCTCGGGCAGCCTCGAGCCGAGCCAGCAGCTCCTTGCGATCGCCCCCGGAGACGATCAGGCGCATCTCGACCAGTTCGTCGAGCAGTTCGTCTAGGACATCGGTGATTGCGGCCCTGTTCTCGACACAGATCTCGGGCCAGATGGCAGGATGGCCCGCGGCCACCCGGGTCATGTCCCGGAAGCCGCCGGCCGCGAGCCGCAGCAGGGCGCGGTGCTCGGACGACCGTCCCTCCGCGATGCGCATCAGCACGGCTGCGGTGAGGTGCGGGACGTGCGAGACGACGGCCACCAGCGCGTCATGGCGCTCCGGCGCCAGCGCGATCACCTGGGCGCCAAGCTGGGACACGATCTCGCGCACGCCGGCCAGGGCCGAGTCGTCGGTGGTCGCGGTGGGCGTGAGCACCCAGACCGCGTCGCGGAACAGGTCCGGATCGGCTCCGGCCAGGCCGTCCTGCTCGCTGCCTGCCATGGGATGGCCGCCAACGAACCGGGGATCGCTCACGGCCTCGACCACCGGCGCCTTCACGCTTCCCACGTCGGTCACGACGGCCGCGCCGGCGTCGAGCAGTTGCTGCACGACGGCGGCCAGCGACGCCGGCGGAGTGGCGACCACGGCCAGGTCGCAGGGTCCGGGCTCGCCGATGAGGTCCACCGCGCCGGCGGCCACGGCGGCCTCGGCCCGCTCGGCGTCGGGCTCGATGCCGGTCACATGCCAACCGGCCTTTCGCAAGGCCATCCCCACCGATCCCCCGATGAGGCCCATGCCGGCGATGATGGCGGTGCGCGATGGGCCCATGGACGGCGATGCTACCGGTGCGGCCCGCCAGCCTCGGCCCGCGATGCCGGGTTCGCGGCAGCCTTCTCGAGGGACCTAGCCTCGGAGGGAGTCAGCGGCCGCCAGCGGCCCGGCGGCAGGCGCCGATCGGCCAGAGGGCCGATCTTGGTCCTCACGAGGCGGCGGACAGGGTGCCCCACCTCCTCGCACATCCTGCGCACCAGCCGGTTGCGGCCCTCGCGGACGGTGATGCGCAGCAGGTCCGGCGCAACCAGGGCCACCTTGGCCGGAGCGGTCGGCCCGTCCTCGAGCACCACGCCCCGGCGCAAGGCCCGCACCGCGGCGGGGCGAGGCGACCCGGACACGTGGGCGAGATATTCCTTCTCGATGCCGAACGACGGGTGGGTGAGGCGATGGGCCAGGTCGCCATCGTTGGTGAGGAGCAGCAAGCCCTCCGTCTGCAAGTCGAGGCGCCCGACCGGGAAGACGCGCGGCTCGGCGGGAACAAGGGCAGTGACCGTGGGCCGGCCCTGCGGGTCGTGGGCGGTCGTCACCACGCCTTGGGGTTTGTTGAGGAGGTAGTGAACCAGGTCGGGCCGCACGCCTACGACTACCCCGTCCACCTCCACCACAGCCCGAGCGGCATCGATGCGGGCCCCGAGCCGGACCACCGAGCCGTCGACGCGCACCCGCTCCTCGGAGATCAGCGTCTCGCAGGCGCGGCGGCTCCCGATCCCACATCGGGCCAGGACCTTCTGGAGGCGCTCGCCCTCGCCGGCGGTCGCCGGCACTCCCCGGTCCGCCGGCGGCCCCGGGGTCGCGTCCGCAGGCCCCTTGGATGTCACCGGTCGCCGTCGGAGGGGCCGTCAGGATCCCGCCCGTCGGGCTCGGGCACCAGCCGCAGGCGACGCTCCATAGCCTCCACCTCGGCCACCTCGGGCACGAATTCGCCCAGCGGGGGCAGATCGTCGAGCGAGTCGAGTCCCAGGTTCTCCAGAAACTGCGGCGTCGTCCCGTAGAGCACCGCCTGGCCCGGGCCCGGGGCCCGAGCTATCTCGTGGATATAGCCTCGGCGCCTGAGCGTCCGCATTACGCCGTCGACGTTCACTCCCCGGATCTCGGCGACCTGGTGACGCGACACCGGCTGCTTGTAGGCGACGACGGCCAGCGTCTCGAGGGCGGCGGCCGAGAGCCGGGCACCGTGTCCCTCGCGCACCAACCGCTCCACGTAGGCGTCCTGGGCCGGCGCGGTCTGGTAGCGGTAGCCGCCGGCCACCCTGGCCAGCACGAAGCCTCGGCCCTGCGACTCGTACTCCGCGGCGAGGGCGTCGCAGACGGCGCGCACCCGTTCGGTCGACACCCCGACGACCGCGGCCAGGACGCTCGGCGGCAGCGGCTCATCCGCCAGCAGGAGCACAGCCTCGAGCGCCGCCGCGATCTCAGACTCTCCGGTCGGGTCGAGGCCGACGGGCCCGCTCATTTCCGCTCGGCCCTTGAGAGGCCCCCCGGATAGGTGTCAACGCCTCGCGGCGAAGCGTGTTGCGTCCCGCTCTTGTTCGCTGCGCTCACGGGCCGCTCGGGCCACGGCCTCGCTCGGCGCCTTGCGAAGATTCTCATGAACTACCGCCTATCCGCTCGGCCTCTCAGCCTTCGTAGACGTCCGCGCCCACGATCGCGGCCTGTTGCACCGCCGTATCGTCGCCGCCGGTCCACAACACGACGATGTCTCCGAACGTTGTCGCCTGCTCGAGATCGGCCAGCCCCTGCTTGACCAGTTCGAGCAGGGCAAGAAAGCGCACCACCAGCCCGAGGCGATCGTCGATGCCGGAGGTGAGGCGGCGGAAAGTGACCCGCTTGACCCGGGCCAGCTCCTCCACCAGTTCGGCGATGGCGTCGCCCACCGTCAGCGAGATCGGCGTGATGTGGGCAATGTCCACCCGAGGGACGGGGGCGGGAGCCGCCGCCCGCAGGTAGGCGGCCCGCACCTCCTCGGGCGACACCCCCTCAAGGATGGCCGGGGCCAGCAGCAGCCAGCGCTCCTCGATGGCGCCTACTCGGCGCGGTCGGCTCTTGGCCGCCGCCTCCAGCAGGCCGCGGAGCCTCTTCGACGCGTCGCGGAACGTGCTGCACTCCGAGAGCCGGGCCAGAAGCAGGTCTCGCTCCGAGATTCCGTCCAGCTCGTCGTCGAGGTCCACTGCGATCTCCGTGGGCAGCATCCGCTTGACCTTCATGTCGACAAGGGTCGCGGCGATCAGCAGGAACTCGGTCGCCACCTCCAGGTCGCACCCAGACATCCGGTCGATCTCGGCCAGGAAGGCGTCGGTTATGCGGGCGATAGGAACGTCGTAGAGTTCCACCTTCTCCCGCAGGATGAGCTGCAACAGCAGGTCGAAGGGCCCGCTGAAGACGGGGGTGGACACCTCGTACGCCATCGCCGCGACACTACCCGCCAGAGGCCGAGCGACTGGGCCAGCGTTATCGAGGATCAAGGCGTGGAGCGAGGCCGTGGCCCGAGCGGCCCGTGAGCGCAGCGAACACGAGCGAGAAACAAGACGCTTCGCCGCGATGCGGTGACAACCCGTTCGAACGGCCCCGTACGCTGGCGGGCCATGACCAGAGTCCTCTCCGGCATCCAGCCCAGCGGCGACCTGCACTTAGGCAACTACCTGGGAGCGATCCGCAACTGGGCGAGGATCCAGCACACTGCCGATGCCTTCCACCCGGTGGTGGACCTCCACGCCGTCACGGTGCCCCAAGAGCCCGGGGAGCTGGGGAGGGCCACCCTTCGGATGTCGCAGATGCTCATAGCCGCCGGCCTCAATCCCGAGGTCTGCACCATCTTCGTGCAAAGCCACGTTCGCGAGCACACCGAGTGCGCCTGGCTGCTGGAATGCACGGTGTCGTTCGGGGAGCTCAGCCGGATGACCCAGTTCAAGGACAAATCCGGGCAGCAGGAGTTCATCTCCGCCGGCCTGTTTACGTACCCGGCGCTGCAGGCGGCCGACATCCTGCTCTACGACGCCGACGAGGTCCCGGTCGGCGCCGACCAGCGCCAGCACATCGAGCTCACCCGCGACATCGCCGAGCGCTTCAACTCCCGCTACGGTCCCACCTTCAAGCCGCCCAAGGTAGTCGTCCCCGCAGCCGGAGCGCGGGTGATGGACCTGCAAAACCCCACCAACAAGATGTCGAAGTCGCTGGATTCGCCCCGCGGCACTGTGGACCTTCTCGACGACCCGTCGGCCGTCGCCCGCAAGATCAAGTCCGCCGTCACCGACAGCGACGCCGAGGTGAGCTACGACATCGGGGCCAAGCCCGGGGTGTCGAACCTGCTGTCCATCCTGGGAGCCGCCACCGACAGGACGCCCGAGGCGGTCGCAGAGCACTATTCGATGTACGGGCCGCTCAAAGCGGACACAGCCGACGCGGTCGTAGAACTGCTGCGCCCCATCCAGACCCGCTTCGCCGAGCTTGAGGCCGACCCCGCGGAGACGTCCCGGCTGCTGAAGATCGGCGCTGACAAGGCCCGGGCCGTTGCGGCGGTCACGCTCGAACGGGCCCGCACCAACATCGGCCTGCTGTCCCCTTAGAACATCCGCGGATAGGTGACGAGACCTCGCGGTGAAGAATGTTGGTGCCCGCTCTTGTTCGCTGCGCTCACGGGCCGCTCGGGCCACGGCCTCGCTCAGTGCCTTGTGAAGATCCTGATGAACTGCGGCCTATCCGCTCGGCCTCTTAGCCGACAGCAACCGCCCGGGGGTGGGCGGCCCGGTAGACCGCCCGGAGGCGCTCCGTCGACACCCTGGTGTAAATCTGGGTGGTGGAAATGGAGGCGTGGCCGAGCATCTCCTGCACGAAGCGTATGTCCGCGCCGCCGTCGAGCATGTGGGTGGCACAGGAGTGGCGCAGCACATGGGGCGTCAGCAGAGACCCGATGCCGGCCGCGTCTCCGTGCCGCCGCACAACCAGCCACAGGCCCTGGCGGCTGAGGCGCCCGCCCCGCTGGTTGAGGAACACCGCCTCGGCGTCGCCCCGGCGGGCCCAGCGGTCCGGCTCCAGCGCGCCACGGCCCTCCGGGGCCAGCCAGCGCTCCAGCGCGGTGGCCGCGCATCGGCCCAGCGGGACGATCCGCTCCCTGGCTCCCTTTCCGGTCACCCGCACCAGACCGTCGTGGAGGTCCACGTCGGAGAGCGACAGCGAACCGGCCTCCGAGATCCGGCAGCCCGTGCCATAGAGCAGCTCCACCACGGCCCGGTCGCGGCGGGCCGCGGGATCGTCGCCGACGACCGCATCCATCAGCGAGGCGACCTGAGCGACCGACAGGGCCTTGGGAAGGCCCCGGGGCAAACTCGGAATCTCCACGTCGGCGGTCGGGTCGTCGAGTCGATGACCCTCGGCCACGAGGAACCGGTGGAGCCCCCGCACCGACACGAGCATCCGGGTGACGGAAGCCGCGGCCAGGCCATCGCTCTGAAGGCCGCGGATGAAGGCGATCACATCGAGGGGCGCAGCATCGTCGAGGCTGCGCCCTCTGGCCGCGAGATGACTCCGATAGCGCAGCAAGTCTCGCCGGTAGGCCTCGCCTGTCCTTACAGAGCGGCCCCGCTCCACCGCGAGCCAAGCCAGGAACTCCTCGGCTCTCACGTCCAAGCTGGTCTCGGCCTCCGGCGGTGGCGAGACCGGCGAGGCCACCAAACTCACCGCCGGAGCCGGCGCCGCGCCAAGAGCACGCCGATGATGGTCTTGGCGTCGCGGATCTCGCCCCGGTCGATCATCGCCGAGGCCTCGTCCAAGCTGACACGCCGTATCGTCATCCACTCCTCCTCGGCCCCGTCGGGCTGGCGGGGCACGGGACGCAGCCCGGTGGCCAGGAACAAGTGGGACAGCTCGTCGCAGAAGCCCGGCGAGTTGAAGAACGTGCCCAACTCCTCCAGCGAATCGCAGGCCAGGCCGGCCTCCTCGGCGAGTTCGCGACGGGCCGTGCCGGCAGGTTCCTCTCCGTCGACATCGCGGGTCCCGGCCGGGATCTCAAGCAGTTCGTCCTCCACCGGCGAGCGGTACTGCCGCAGCAGCACGACGTCGTCGCCGTCCACCGCCACCACCGCCACCGCGCCGCGGTGATGCACCACGTCTCGCGTCATGCGCTCGCCGTCGGGGGTGACGAACACGCTCTCGGTCAGCCGCACGACCCGGCCGGCGTGAATCTCGCGCTCGGCCACCTTGCGAAAGCCGCCGCCCGCGGAGGCGCCGCCCGGTCGGTCTTGAGCGGCGCCCGGCGACGCGGACACAGGCCTCACGCGGGAGCCGAGGGCTCCGTGGCGTAGTCGCTCATGTCCGGCAGCCGCGGATTGCGGCCCAATGCCCGGACCATTGCCGCGGCCACCAGCCCGCTGAACAGCGGCGCCGGCCGGTCGGGGCGACTCTTGAACTCCGGGTGGGCTTGGGTGCCCACCCAGAAGGGATGGCCGTCCAGCTCGATGAACTCCACCAGCCTGCCGTCGGGCGACTCGCCGCTGAGCACAACGTCGGACGCCTCAAAGCGGGTCCGGTAGCGAGGATTGAACTCGTAACGGTGGCGGTGCCGCTCCGACACCACCTCCTCTCCGTAGGCCCGGGCAACCCGCGAGCCGGGCAGCAGCTGGGCCACGTACGCGCCGAGCCGCATGGTGCCGCCGTAATCGGTGACGCCACGCTGGCTGTCCATCAGGTCGATGACCGGATGCGGCGTCAGGGCATCGAACTCCGTGGAGTTGGCGTGGGACAGCCCTAGGGCGTTGCGGGCGTACTCGATGGTCATCACCTGCATGCCCAGACACAGACCGAGGCACGGGATCAGGTTCTCGCGGGCATAGCCCGCAGCCGCGATCTTGCCCTCGATGCCCCGCTCGCCGAAGCCCCCCGGGATGACGATGCCGTCGAGGTCGCGCAAGCGCCCGGCAACGAGCAGCCCCTCAACCTCCTCTGCCTGCACCCACTCGATGTCTATGTCGGCACTGTGGTGGATGGCGGCGTGGTTGAGAGCCTCAATCACCGACAGGTACGCGTCGGGAAGGCTCACGTACTTGCCGATCATACCGATCCGCACCGGCGTGGACGCCAGTCGGATTCGCGCCACCAGAGCCTCCCACTCCGCCAAGTCCACGTCGTGTGCGTCCAGGCCCAGCTGCCGGCACACCACGTTGTCGAGTCCCTCGGAGTGCAGGATGAGAGGGATCTCATAAAGGCTGCTCGCGTCGGGGCAGGTGATCACCGCCTCCGGCGACACGTCGCAGAGGTTCGAGATCTTGAGCTCGAGATCCTTGGTGAGAGGCGACTCGCACCGGCAGACGATCGCGTCGGGCTGCACGCCCCGCGAACGCAACTCGGTGACCGAATGCTGGGTGGGCTTGGTCTTCTGCTCTCCCGAGGGCCCGATGAACGGCACCAGTGTGACGTGCACGTAGCAGACGTTCTCCCGTCCCACACCCAGGCGGAACTGGCGGATCGCCTCGAGGAAGGGGAGGATCTCGATGTCGCCCACGGTGCCGCCGACCTCGGTTATCACCACGTCGACGTCGTATTCGCCCAGCCGGGCGATACGGCGCTTGATCTCGTCGGTCACGTGGGGGATGACCTGCACCGTGCGGCCGAGGTAGTCGCCTCGGCGCTCCGCGGCGATCACCTCCGAGTAGATCGACCCTGTGGTGCCGTTGGACTCGCGGGTGAGGCTCTCGTCGATGAAGCGCTCATAATGTCCCAGGTCAAGGTCCGTCTCACCGCCGTCGTCGGTGACAAACACCTCTCCGTGCTCGAACGGGTTCATGGTGCCCGGATCGACGTTCAGGTAGGGGTCGAGCTTGAGCATCGTCACACGCAGGCCCCGAGCTTTCAGCAGGCGACCCAATGAGGCGCCGGTCAGCCCCTTGCCCAGGCCGCTGACCACTCCGCCGGTGACGAAGACGTGCTTTGTCATCGGGATGCCATACTACCCCAGCACCAGCAGCACCCCGCGGACCGCACCGGAAGCCGCTCAGCGAGCGCGGCGCGAAGACGCCGCTTCCAGCAGCTCCTCGGCGTGCTGGAGGGCCGACTCGGACTGGGGCGATCCCGACAGCATCCTTGAGAGTTCGACCAGACGGTCCTCTCCGACCAGATCCCGCAGCTCCACTAGAGTTGACCCTCCGACCTCGGTCTTCTCCAGCGCCAGGTGATGATCCGCGTGGGCCGCCACCTGCGGGAGATGGGTCACCACGATCACCTGGTGGTTGGCGCCGAGAGCGGCCAGGCTGCGGCCGACGGCTCGGGCCGCAGTGCCGCCGATGCCCGCGTCGACCTCGTCGAAGACCAGGGTCTGCGGTCCGGCGGTGAGCACCAGCCTCAGCGCGAGCATCGTCCGGGCCAACTCACCGCCACTGGCCACCCGGATCAGGGGCAGGGGCTCGTGGCCGACATTGGCCGCCAACCGGAACGAGACCTGCTCGCCGGCATCGCCACCGACGGCGACAGCCAGGCGGGCGCGACCCATGGCCAGCTCGGCCATGTGCGTCTCGACCGCGGCAGCCAGCCGGGGCGCGGCCTCGGATCGCTCGCCCAGCACGCGAGCCCGCTCGGCCGCGAGACGCTCCAACACCTCAGTTCTGCGCCGCTCCAACGACGCGGCCCGCTCCTCGTAACCCTCCAGCTCGGCGAGGCGTTCCGCAGTCTCGGAGCGGAAGTCCAGCACCTCGCTCAGCGTCGAGCCGTACTTTCGCCGCAGTCCGGCCAGCATCTGCCGCCGCTCGCGCAGCGCGGCGAGGGCAGCGGGATCCTCCTCGATCGCCTCCAGGCTGACTCTGGCCTCGGCCGCGATGTCGGCGATCGCGGCGGACGCATCAGCAATGCGTCCGACCAGACCGACGAACGGCTCCCGCCCGGCCAGGGTGGCTTGGGCACGGCCCAACCCGTCCGACACCGCGCTGTCGGTGCCGAGCAGCCCGACCGCCCGTGCGGCGGCCTCCCGGTGCGCGGCTGCGTCGGCCAGCACTGACTCATGGCGGTCGAGGCGCTCGTCTTCGCCGGGATCAGAAATCGCGGCCCCGTCGATCTCGGCGAGCTGGTGGCGCAGCAGGTCTATCTCGCGGAAGCGGGCCCGGGAGTCGCCGCCGAGTTCGGCGAGGCCGGCATCGATGGCCCGGAGATCGTCGATCAACTTCTCCAACAGATGGGTGTCGACATCACCGAAGTGGTCGAGAGCGGCTCGCTGGACACCGACCCGCAACAGCGATTGGTGGGCATGCTGGCCATGCAGGTCGATGAGCCCGCGGCCCAACTCGCCGAGGGCACCGACAGTGGCGAGATGCCCGTCGATGTAAGCCCGGGACCGGCCGTCTGCGGGAATGACACGACGGACCACCACCTCGTCGTCACCGGAGACGAATCGGCCCTCGATCTCGGCCTCCTGCGCTCCGGGCCGCACCAGCGTCGCGTCGGCCCTGCCCCCGGTGAGCAAGTCGATGGCCCCGACCACCAGGGTCTTGCCCGCGCCCGTCTCGCCGGTGACGACAGTCATGCCGTTGTCCAAGACCAGCGACAGCTCACCGATCACGCCAAGGTTGCGAACAGCCAGTTCGGTCAGCACAAGTCCCTCACCCAGCGAGGCGCCCCCATCTGAGGGCTCTCAGCGGTCATTGAGCCCGAACTTCGTCTTGAGCACCTGGTGGAACCGGCGGGTCCCGAAGGTCACCAGGCGAGCCGGATGTGGCGACGCGGAACACACCACGACATCGTGCTGGTCGAGCCCGGCCAGCCGGCGGCCGTCAACCGACAGCACTGCGCCCCGGTCCGACAGGACCTCCAGCTGCACCCTGGTGCCATCCGCCACCACCATGGAGCGGTCGAAGAGCATGTGGGGCGAGACCGGCGTGAGCAGCAGCGCCCGATGGTTCGGGTCGATCACAGGCCCTCGCGCCGACAGGGCATAAGCGGTGGACCCGGTCGGGGTGGACACGATGAAACCGTCGGCCGCGTAGGTGGTGAAGTGCTCACCGTCGAACGCGACCCCCAGGCGCAAGGCGTAGGAGGCGGCGGGCCGCTCCACGACGGCCTCGTTCAGAGCGAGGCACCGTTGCCGGACCGGATCTGCGCCGGCAGCCGAGGCTGCGAACTCCACGGTGAGCAGCATTCGATCCTCGATGCCGTGGTCGCCGGCCAGCACCCGGTCGATGGCGGAGTGAGCGTCGGCGGGCGCCACCTCTGTGAGGTAGCCCATGCGGCCGAAGTTGACGCCGAGGATCGGCACGCCCGTCTCGCCGACGAGCTCGACGGCCCGCAGGATCGATCCGTCACCGCCGAGAGTCACCACCGCGTCCAGGCCTTCCGCGAAGCGCTCCGGATCTGCCTCCAGATGCGAGCACGACGCCGCGGCCGCCTCCTCGGGCGGCATGCGGACTTCATGGCCCTCTCCGGTGAGCCAGAGCGACAGGTCGCGGGCCGCGGCTGCAGCCTCCGGTCGTCCCTGATGAACGATCAGACCGACAACCGCCATCGAGCTCACGCTCTTGCGCCGACCGCGTCGGCCACGGCCCGGTCGACGGCGATGTCCGGGTCGGACAAGCCGCGGGCGCGGTTGCGCGCATCGGCGTGCAGCAGGAACTCGACATTGCCCTCGGCGCCGGTCACAGGAGAGACCATGACCCCCATGATGGCGGCTCCCGCGCTCACAATTGCACCCCATGCCCCGAGCAGTGCCTGCCGCCACACGTCGGGGTCGCGGATCACGCCGCGGCCGCGGTCGGCCTCGACCCGGCCCGCTTCGAACTGAGGCTTCACCAACACGACGATGTCGGCGGCGGCCAGACGGCAGAGATCGGCCGCGATCAGTCGCAGCGATATGAACGAGACGTCGGCCACGACCAGCGGGGCCGGTCCGCCGATGGCGGCCACGTCGACGCCACGCACGTCGGTGCGTTCGAATGATGACACTCGCGGGTCGGCCCGCAGACGCTCGTGAAGCTGGTTGCGGCCCACATCGATGGCGGCCACCTCCACCGCGCCGTGCTGCAGCAGGCAGTCGGTGAAGCCGCCGGTCGACGCCCCGACATCGATAGCCCGGCGCCCAACCACCGAGATGCCGAAGGTGTCCAGAGCGGCTTCGAGCTTGCGCCCGCCCCTAGACACGTAGCGAGGCGGGTCGCCCGCCAACACGACGGCCTCGCCCGGGTGAACCAGGCGCGACGGCTTGACCGCCGGCGATCCGCCCACCCTCACGCGCCGGCTCTCGATGAGCCTCTGGGCCTCGGTGCGGCTGCTGGCCATGCCGCGGCGCACCATCTCGGCGTCGAGCCGGCGGCGCCTTCCGGTCACAGCGGCGGGCCCAGAGGCCGAGCGAACAGACCGCGATTAACGCCACGCCGCACCGCGAGATGCTCGCAACCCAAAGTGCGCTCGCTCTCAGCCCGCGCTGCGGGACTGGCGATCAAGCCAGCCGAGAGTGAACGCGTTCCACTCCTCGGCCATCTCGTGGAAGGCGATGTGGCTGGAGTGGGGGCCGCGGAACACGTGCATGGCGGAGCCGACTATGGCTCGCTGCACCTCCAGGCCGTAGCGGGTCGGCACCTGCCAGTCGACCTCTCCCGAGGTGATGAGCGTGGGGACTGCGATGGACCCGAGACGATCGAGTGCGTCGTGGGTCTTGTCGGCGTGGAAGTGCCCGAGCAATCCCGCCGCCGACGGGGGATGCGGATTCTCGAGAATGAAGCCGCGCTCGAAGGCCTCAACATCGGCGGGCTGCTCGTTGATGAACGTCGGGCTGGCCACCCACAGCAGGGCGGTGCGGATGTAGCCCGCCAAGTCGTCGTGGAGGATGTACGTCTCGATGGAGTCGATCATGCGGATGAACCACTCGTCGGAGCGTCCCCAGGTGCAGTGCAACTGCAGGGTCGCCACCTTGTCGGGATGGTTCACTGCGAGCTCCTGGGCCGTGGCCGAGCCGAGGGACAGACCCGAGACGTGGGCCCGCTCCACGCCGAGGTAGTCGAGCAGGGCGGCGGCGTCGGCGGCGAGGATGCGCATGGAGTATTCGCTCACATCGGTCGGATGTGTGGACCGGCCCGTGCCCCGGTTGTCGTAGGTGATGACCGTGTAATTGTGCCGGTAGGCCTCCACCTGGCCAGCCCATGTCGAATGGTCGGCACCGGTTCCCATGATGAGAAGCAGGGGTTCGCCGGTTCCCTCAACCTCGTAGTACACGTCGATTCCGGTGGGCAGGTCGGTGAACGGCATCTTGGACGCTCCTTCTGTGGTCTCGGCTAACGGGTAGCAGCTGCACTTTTTGGCGGCTGCCGCCCGGCCACGCCCGCAGCCGACTCGAAGCAGGCGCCGACGCGCAGCACGGTCTCCTCGTCGAACGGCGGGGCTGCGATCTGCAGGCCGATGGGCAGGCCGTCGCGGTCGAAGCCTGCGGGCACCGACAACGCGGGCAGGCCCGAGAGGTTGAACGGGCCCGTGGTGCGCACGTAGGCCAACACCACCGGCTCGGTGGACGGGCCGAAGTGCAGGTCGTCCACGCCCTTCGGCGCCGCGGTCGCGGGCAGGGTCGGGGTGAGCAGCGCATCCAGCCGGTTGCGCACGAAGACGCTGCGCAGGACCTCGGATATGGCCCGCCGGGCCTGCAGCGCCTTGAAGTAGTGCTCGGGCTCCAACATCAGGCCCGCCACGAGCAGCGTCCTGATCGCGGGATCGATCTGTTCGGGGCGTTCGCGCAGGAGCTGGCGGTGGTACTCGGCGGCCTCGGGGGCGACTATCCCGAACTCGGCGGCCAGGCCGTGCTCCAGCTCAGGCACCTCCACGCCGATCATGGCCGCGCCGCGGGAGCCGAGCAGATCGGCCGCGGCCGCGAACGTCTCTGCGACGTCCGGCTGCATGGGATCGAGCGGCGCGCCGCTCAACACCCCGATTCTCAGCCGGTCGACTCCCCGGTCCAAGCCGCGCGAGTACGCCGGAACGGTCCTGGAGGAGGCTGAGGGATCCAGCGGGTCGGGACCGGCGAGGACTTCCAGCGCGGCGGCACAGCCCTCCACGGTGGCGGTCAAGGGACCCAGGTGGTCGAGCGACCACGCCAGCGCGGCCACCCCGGCGCGAGACACCCGGCCGTAGGTCGCCTTTAGGCCCACGGTGCCGCACAACGACGCCGGGATGCGGATCGAGCCGCCCGTGTCACTGCCGATGGCCATCGGCACGATGCCGGCCGCGACCGCGGCGGCCGACCCGCCGCTGGATCCACCGGGGATCCGGCTGAGGTTCCACGGGTTGGAGGCCGGCGCGCTGTAGACGCCGCAGGCCAGCTCGTGGGTCGTCGTCTTTCCCACGATGACAGCGCCGCCGCGGCGCAGGCGCCCAACCAGGGTGGCGTCGGCCGCGGCCGGCGTCGATCCGTAGGCGGGCGAGCCGCAGCGTGTGGGCAGGCCAGCAACGTCGACGATGTCCTTGATCCCCACCGGCACGCCCATGAGGGGGCCGAGGTCGCGTCCCGCCGCGATGGCCTCGTCGGCCCGTTCAGCAGCCTCGAGGGCGCCGTCGGGGTCCATCGCCACGAAGGCGGAGAGCTCGCCGTCGAGCGCAGCCGCCGCAGCCAGGCTCGCCTCAGTGAGCTCGCGGCTGGTGGCGCGACCGGAGCGCAGCGCCCGGCCAGCCTCCGGAATGCTGGTCACGTCTCGTTCCGGGCGTCCTCGGCGGCGCCGACATCGGCAGGCCAGCCCGGATCGAAGGCGGTGGGATCCAGCTCGCCGTGGCCCGAGAGCACGCCGTCGAGGCTCGCGCTCTGCTCGATCCGCCCGGCCAGATCGGCCTGAGTAGCCGCCGGGTCGAAGACTTCATGGTCGAGTCCGAGGGCGCGCATTCGCGCCGCCGTTGCCTCCACCGGATCGCCGGGGGCGCGGTCACCCACGGCCGGCGCCGATCACCGCGATCACATCCACCTCCATCTTGAGGCCGGGCAACCCGAGGGCTGCGGCCTGGCACGCGGTGACGGCCGGGAACGGACGACCCGCGAACACCTCGCGGCGAACCTCGATCTCCTCGGCGATCTCCCGCACGTCCTGCATGAAATATGTGATCTTGACCACGTCGGCGATGGAGCTGCCCGACGCGGCCAGGACGTTGGCGATGTTGTCCCACACCTGCCGGGCCTGCTCGGCGACGGTAGTGCCCACCACCTCGCCGTCGGCGTCGAGAGCCACCTGGCCGGCCAGGTAGAGAGTGTCACCGGCCCGCACCGCGTAGGAGTACGGCTCCGGCGGCGGGCACAGCCCCGGTACGTCCACCACGGCATCGAGCGGCACAGCGGCCCAATATAGGGTGTTGTCCTGCTGGCATCCCACCCGGCTCCGGCCGGGTGCGGAACGCCGGCGCAGTTCGTCCGGAAGGCCGCCGATGCCCACAGTCAACGCCAACGGGGTCGCCCTCTGGTACCAGTTCAGCGGCGAGGGGGAGACCGTCGTCCAGATTGGCGGGGCCGTCAGCGCCCATGAGGGTTACGCCACGATCACGCCCGGCTTGTCGCAGCACTACAGGGTGCTCGACTACGACCACCGCGGCTACGGGAGCAGCGATCGCCCCGCCCAGCGCTACACCCTCGACACCTGGAGCGACGACCTGGCCGGTCTGATGGCCGCGCTGGGACTCGAGCGGGCCCATATCCACGGCGGATCGATGGGCAGCTTCATCGCCGTCAATTTCGCAGCCCGCTATCCCCACAAGGTCGACAAGCTGATCCTCGGGGCCGGCGCGGTGGGGCGGTGCGACCGCATGGGGGTGCTGCAGTTCCGGGTCTGGCAGAGCCTGGCCCGGGCCTACGGCGTGGCATCCCGGGAGCTGGCCGAGCAGATGCTCACCCACGCCTTCTCCCGCACCTACCTCGACGGCCCGGAGGGCGGCGATCAGGCCCTGGACCAGATGCAGGACGTGACCGCCCGCAACGTGGGCACCGACGTGTTCATCGACGCCTGCCAGGCCATGATCGACACCGACGTCACCGACCGGCTCAGCGAGGTGAGCGCGCCGACCCTGGTGATGGTCGGATCTTCCGATGTGCTCACGCCTCTCGATGCCGGGCCGGGCGGGGCCGGTGCCCGCTTCGTGGCCGAGAACCTGCCCAACGCCCGGCTGGCCGTCTTCGAGGGCAGCGGCCACGGCCACTACATAGAGCAGCAGGAGGAGTCGCTGACCGCGATCCTGGACTTCCTGGCCGAGTAACCGCCCTCCGCGAGCGACCAGAGGCCGAGCGGAAGAGCCGCAGTCCCCAGGACTCCTCAAGAGCTGAGCGAGGCCGTGGCCCGAGCGGCCCGTGAGCGCAGCGAACAAGAGCGGGAACAACGCGCTGGCCGGCGGGTAGCCTCGCCGGCCATGGGCGAGCCCATTCCAGACTGCGAACTCTTGGAGATCAACGGCAATCGTCTGCTGCAGCGGCTGTGGGACCTGGCCGAGATCGGACCCATCGAGGGCGGCGGCAGCAACCGGCTGGCGCTCACCGATGCTGACAAGGCCGGCCGCGACCTGGTGATCACTTGGATGCGAGATTTGGCGCTCGATGTGAGCATCGACACCATCGGCAACGTGGTGGCCACCCAAACCGATGTCGGCGATGGACCGCCGGTGATGATGGGCTCCCACATCGACACGGTCGCCACCGGCGGCAAGTACGACGGCAACCTCGGCGTGCTAGCCGCGCTGGAGGTGATCGAGACGGTGATCGAGCGGGGCGTCGCTCTCGACCGGCCGCTGGCCGCCGCCTTCTTCACCAACGAGGAGGGCTCGCGCTTCCCTCCCGACATGATGGGCAGCCTCTGCTACACGGGCGGGCTCACCGTGGAGGAGGCCATGTCGGCCACCGACGCCGACGGGGCGACGGTGGGAGACGAGCTCCAGCGCATCGCCTACAGCGGTCCCATGCCGTGCCCGGGGCCCGTGCCCCACGCCTTCGTCGAGCTTCACATCGAGCAGGGTCCGGTGCTGGAGCGCAACGGGGTGCGCATTGGGGCGGTGGAGGGCGTCCAGGGCATCTCCTGGACCGAGATCACGCTCACAGGCCAGTCCAATCACGCAGGCACTACGCCCATGAGCATGCGCCGAGACGCCGGCCTGGCCGCGGGCGAGGTCGTGGTGGCCGTTCGCCGCATCGCCAGCGAGATGGGCGGCACCCAGGTGGGAACGGTCGGGGCGCTGCGGCTTCATCCCGACCTGGTGAACGTGGTGGCGGCCCGGGCGAAGCTGATCGTCGACCTGCGCAACACCGACGACGAGGACTTGCAGACCGCCGAGCGGCGGCTGCTGGCCGAACTCAAGCACATCGGCGAAGCTGAAGGCGTGGACATCGACACCAAGTGGGTGGCCCGCTTCGAGCCGGTGGTCTTCGATCCGCGGGTGGTGTCCCTGGTGGAGTCCACTGCGAAGTCGCTGGGCCTTTCGGTGCAGCGGATGCCGTCGGGGGCGGGCCACGACGCCCAGATACTGGCCGGTGTATGCCCCGCTGGCATGGTGTTCGTGCCCAGCGTCAAGGGCATCAGCCACAACCCCGCGGAGCACACCGAGCCCGACGACCTGGCGGCAGGCGCCAACGTGCTGTTGAATACGGTGGTGGCCCTGGCCCGGGACTGTCTGTAGATGCCGCCACTATGACCAGGCGGGCGACCTTCACCGGCTGGGGCAAGTGCGTGCCCCCGGTGAAGCTCACCAACGCCGACCTCGAACAGCTCGTGGACACCGACAACGACTGGATCGTGGAGCGCACCGGCATCCACGAGCGGGGCATCTCCCACGTCGAGACGACTGACCTGGCCGAGCTGGCGGCCCGCAGGGCGCTGGCCGCGGCCGGCCTCGAGGCCACCGACATCGACATGCTCATCCTGGCGACAGTCACGCCCGAGATCACCTGCCCCAGCAACGCCTGCTTCCTGCAGGAGCGCCTGGGCGCGGTCAACGCGGCCGCTTTCGACCTCAACGCGGCGTGCAGCGGCTGGATCTACGGCACCGCCACCGCGTCGTCGATGATCAGCGGCGGCGTGGCCGAGCGAGTGCTGCTCGTGGGGGCCGAGAAGCTGCACTGGGTGATGGACTACTGGGACCGGGCCACCTGCATCCTGTTCGGGGACGGCGCGGGCGCCGCAGTGCTCGAGCCGTCGGAGGCCGGCGACGGCGTGCTCGCCGTCGACCTCGGCGCCGACGGCGCGGCGGGACGGATCATCGTGTTCCCGACCCTCGGCACCCGGGGCCGGTTGAGCCCGGTCCGCGACCCCTTCGTGCATCGCCTGCACTTCGACGGCCGGGCCGTGTTCAAGATCGCCGTACGGGGTATCCAGGAGTCGGTGCGGCGGGCACTGGACCGTTCGGGGCTGGGCCTGGCGGACATCGATGCGGTGATCCCCCACCAGGCCAACGAGCGCATCATTTCGGCCGCGGTCCGACGCCTCGGCATTGACCCTGACCGGGTGATGCTCAACATCGCCACGCACGGCAACTCCGCGGCCGCGTCGGTGCCGATGGCGCTGTCCGACGCCCTGGAGGTGGGGCTGATCGGGCCCGGCTCCATAGTGGTGCAGACGGCCTTCGGCGGCGGCGTGACCTGGGGGTCCACGGTCACGCGCTGGGGCGAGCGGGTTGAGCCCCTCGGTCTCTGCGATGTTGAGCTGCCTGCCTGCGATGAGACGGTCTTCGAGCTGCTGGCGGCCAACCGGGATTTCTACGCCCCACTGCACCCTGACGCCACCAGCGACCCGGCTCCCTGAGCGACCCGCCGGCGCAAGGCCGCCCCGGCCTTGCCGCGCCATTGCGGAAGCCAATCTTGCTTCGATTGATCCGCACAGTTGACCATTACTGAGACTCGTTCCCAATGCTCCCAATGCTAATGTTGCGACCTGTTTGCCCCATTCGTCGACATGAAGGAGACCTCCGCATGATCCCCACCCGACGGCGTGGTCTGAAGGCGGCCGGAATCGCGCTGCTTGCGACTGCGTTCCTCATCGCTCTGCCGGCCGTGGCGCTGGCCGACGAGCACGCCCCGGCGGGCGTCAGCGACGAGACCCAGTTCATCCTGAACACGTTCGCCTTCCTGGTCTGGGGCGCGCTGGTGATGTGGATGTGCGCCGGCTTCACGATGCTGGAGTCCGGCGCGGTGCGCACCAAGAACGCCTCGATGATCTGTCTCAAGAACATCGGCATCTACTCGATCGCCGGCCTGGCCTACTACTTCATCGGCTACAACCTGATGTACGTCGACGTGGGCGACATGGTCGGCTCGTTCCAGTTCCTCTACAGCACTTCCGACGCCGAGATCGCCCTGCTCGACGGCGCGGCCGGCAGCCTCGCGGAGGTGGTCGGCAACGGCTACGCGGTGATGTCGGACTGGTTCTTCCAGATGGTCTTCGTGGCCACCGCTGCATCGATCGTCTCGGGCGCCATCGCCGAACGGATCAAGATGTGGGCGTTCTTCGCTTTCACTCTGATCCTGACCGCCTTCATCTACCCGATCGTGGGCGCCTGGCACTGGGGCCAGGGCTGGCTCTACGAAGAGGGCTTCGTCGACTTCGCCGGATCGACCATCGTTCACAGCACCGGCGGCTGGGCCGCGCTGGCCGGCCTGCTGGTCATCGGGCCCCGGCTCGGCAAATACCGCTCCGACGGCAGCGTCAAGTCCACTCCCCCGTCCAACGTGCTGGTGGTTACGTTGGGGGTGCTGATCCTCTGGCTGGGGTGGTTCGGGTTCAACGGCGGCTCGCAGCTGGCTCTGGGAAGCGCCGCCGACGCGGTGGCCATGAGCAACGTGCTGGTCAACACCAACCTGGCCGCCGCGGCCGGGGTGGTGGCCGCGCTGGCCATATCCCGCCCCGTCTTCGGCCGCATGGACCTTTTGCGGGCCTCAACGGGGCCCTCGCCGGGCTGGTCTCGATTACCGCCGCGCCCAACCTCACCGACCACTGGTGGTCGGTGATCATCGGCGCCATCGGCGGCCTGCTGTGCACGCTGGCGATCAGGTTGCTGGAGAGGATCAAGATCGACGATGTGGTCGGGGCCATCCCCGCCCACCTCGTGTGCGGCATCTGGGGAACCCTGGCGGCCTCCATCGCAGGCGGCGCCCAGTTCCACATCCAGCTACTCGGCGTGGTGACTGTCGGCGCGTTCGCGTTCGTCACCTCGCTCATCGTGTGGAAGCTCCTCGACATGGCCATGGGACTGCGGGTGTCGGCCGAGGCCGAGCGGCTCGGCCAGGACACCGCCGAGCTGGGCATCGAGACCTACCCCGAGTTCGTGCTCATGCCCGAGGACTTCAACGACGACGACTGAATGACCACTTCACTGGAGTAAGGGGCATTGGACATGGCTGAATGGCTTGGTATCGAGCACCTCACGGAGCTCTCCGGAGGGGAGGCGGTTGCGGCGTTCTTCACGCCGCTGATCATCTTCGCCGTGTTCTTCGTGCTGCAGCTCATCCTGCCCGCGAGGCGGGTTCCCGGCTACGTCAAGGATCGCGAGACCGGCGAGCCCCGCAACTACCGGCTGAACGGCCTGCTGGTGTTCGTGATCGTGGAGCTCGTGTGGGCATTCGAGCTCACCGGCCTGCCCCGCGACTGGTTCTACCGGTCGACGCTGTGGGCGGTGCTCGGCGGCACGGTGTTCTGCACCCTCTTCGCGGTCTGGTCGGTGTTCAGCCAGCCCCCCGGCGAGATCGCGAACCCGTGGCTGGCGCTGTGGGAGGGGCGGTCCAGCTCTTCGGTGGCCGCATCGACATCAAGATGTGGTGGTATGTCGTCGGCGGGACGATGCTGTCGCTCAACGCCCTGTCCGGGGCGGTGTGGCACCACAACGAGTTCGGCGAAGACGCCAACCCTGGCATCTACCTGTATGCGGCCTTCTGGACGTTCTACGTGTTCGACTACTTCATATTCGAGCGGGTCCAGCTATACACCTACGACCTGATCCACGAGCACATCGGTTTCAAGTTGTGGTGGGGCGGCCTGGTGGCCTACGGGTGGCTGTTCATCCTGCCGCTGTGGGGCATGGCCGCTCACCCGGATCCCGGGTTCTCGACGGGAGGGATGTATTTCTGGCTCATCGGTTGCGGGGTGCTGTTCCTGGTCGGGTGGACCATCGGGCGGGGAGCCAACCTGCAGAAGTACACGTTCAAGCGGTGGCCGGAGCGCAAGTTCATCGGGATCTTCGAGCCGCAGTACATCGAGGCCGGCGAGCGCAAGATCCTGTGCAGCGGATGGTGGGGCTCCGCCCGCCACTTCAACTACCTGGGCGAGGGGATCCTGGCCGTGTCGTTCGCTCTGGTGTTCGGCCACCCCGGCAATCTCTGGGCTTGGACCTACTCCATCTTCGTCGTCTCGTTCTTCACCGTCCGTCAACGCTTCGACGAGAGAGCGTGCGAGCAGAAGTACGGCCCCGAGAAGTGGGCCGAGTACCAGGCCCGAGTGCCGTACCGGATCTTTCCTGGCATCTACTGAGAGGTCTCCCTGCGCTGCCCGTGCAGGGTGACTGCGATGAGATGACCGGACTGACTTGCGGCCCACACGGGCCGCGAGCCAGGACGACGTGCTCGCTTGCGGCCCACACGGGCCGCGAGCCAGGACGACGTGCTCCAACCCGTCGCTGGGGAAGCGCGGACACCCGGAAGAGACTATGGCTGTGACCTGGGATTCTGTAGAGCTGACAGGCAACGGTGCCCTTCCAGCGGGGTGGAGGTGAGGGGACTCGAACCCCTGGCCTCCTCGATGCGACCGAGGCGCTCTAGCCAACTGAGCTACACCCCCGCGGGAGGGATGAGTCTACCGGCGGCGCCCCGGCGTGGGTACCCCTCACGCGGGTCACACCGGACCGCATCGCCAGCGAACGTAGGCTGACCGTTGTGGCGAACCGCACCATCCAATGACCCGGCGGATCGCCATCGCCGGCTGGTTCGGCTCCGACAACCTCGGCGACGAGTTGATCCTCCAATGCTTGATCCAGGCCCTGAGAGCCCGCGGCGCTGAGCCGGTCGCCATCAGCATCGACGCGGCCCGCACCAGCCGCGACCACGGGATCGGAGCGATCACCCATCGAAACCCGAGCCAGTCGCTGACTCTTCGGCGGCTTCTGCGAGACGCCGATGGGCTGGCCATCGCGGGCGGAGTCATACAGTCCGAGACCTCGCCGTGGAACATTCCGTTCCACACCTCGCGCCTGCGAGCCGCAGTCGCAGAGCGCTGTCCGGCCGCGGCCATCGGAATGGGAGTAGGCCAGGTAGGGGGCCTGCTCGGGCTAGGCCTGAGCCGCCGTTCGCTACGGCACCTCAGCCATCTGGTAGTGCGAGACGACGACTCCGCCGAGCGGCTCCGCCGTTGGGGCCTGCCGCGCGTGGTCGTCGGAGCCGATCCCGTGCTGGCGATCGAGCCCCCGAGCGTCGAGCCCACCGACACGATGTGCGTGATCTTGCGGCCCTCCAACCGACGCGGCCTGCGAACGGCGGCGGGCAAGGCCGCTACGGCCGAGCCGCGTGGTGCGGCACTCGACCGCATCGCTCGATCCATAGAAGCGGCCGCGGCCGCTACCGGTCTGGCCCCTCGCCTGCTCGCATTCCAAGCCAGCCGCGAGGGCCTGATCCATGAAGAATTGGCCGACCGGCTGACCAGGACGGCCGAGGTGGTCGCACCGACCGTCGGCTCGGTTCTGGCAGAGGTCGGACGCAGCCGGCTGGTGGTAACGATGCGATATCACGGCGCGGTGGCCGCTCTGCTGCACGGCAGACCGGCCGTCATGCTCAACTACTCGCCCAAGATGGCCTCTCTGGCGGGCGAGGCCGGCGGATGGGCCCCGCTGCTGAACCTCGAACAGCTCGTGTCGGGCCAGCTCGAGGCCGCGGTCTTGGCCGCGCTCGACGCTCCGGACCGGGCGTCGGAGGCGCGAGCGGAGCTTCGAGGCCGGCTGGCGGCGAACGACGCCGCCCTAGACGAGTTGACCGCAGTTGGAAGCTGAGCGGGCACCCGCCTCAGCCGGCCCCGGGCAGATGGCTCGGCTGGCGCGAGGCGCCTACATCGCGGCGCTCGGCGCGGCGATCGTCTGGCTGGCGGTGGCTCGCGGGGCCGAGGTGGCGGATCTGCTCGAGCGCGCCCGACCCCTGCCGATCGCGGCGGCGCTGGCGGCGACGTTCGTCCTCATTGGGCTGTCAGCGCGATTCTGGGTGCAGGGCCTTCGGATGCTGGGCCATCGGCCGCGGCTGTCGGAGGTCGCACTGGCAACCGCCCGGGTCCTTCCCGCCCGCTACATTCCTCTCGGTGTGAGCTTCGCGGCGGCCAGGATCGCCCTGCTGCGGGCCCGCGGCATAGAACTTGCGCCGCTCATGACTACTGCCGCGCTGGAGACGGTGATGCGTCCGACCGTGGCCTTGACGATGGGGACCGCGCTGCTCGCCGTCTCCGGCGGTACGGCTGGCAGCCTCAGCTGGCCGGTGACAGCCTTGGCCGTCGCAGCCGTTGCCGCGACGGCCGTGGCAGGAGGCAAGGCCCTCGGCTGGCTGGCTGCCCGGCGCGGTATCACCCTCACCATCACCTGGAACGGCTACGCGCGGCTCGTGCTCGCGGAAGCGTCGTACTGGGCCTGGGCGTCGATGACGTTCGTGCTCTACCTGCGAGCGTTCCCGTCCGCTGACGAATTCGGAGCACTGCAGACGGCGGGAGCGTTCATGGTGGCTTGGGCGCTGGGGTTCCTCGCCGTTTTCGCGCCCCAGGGGATTGGCGTCGCCGAAATCAGCCTGGTCGGTCTGCTGGCGGCCGGCGATGACGAGTCGGGCATCGCCATGGCCGCTGTCTTCGCCGGCTACCGGCTCGTTCAGGTCGCCCGCGACATACTGGCGACCGCCTCGGCCGAGGTCATCGCCAAGCGTCGAGCTCGGCGAGGATCTGCACCGACGGGCTGACCGTCGGAACTCGGAGCGGTCGTCGATACTGCTGGGGATCACGCAGGAACTCCTCGACGATCACCCTGTCGTATCGGCTGACGACCACGTTGTCGCCCACGCCGTCGGGCCGGCCCGTCCGGTCGCACCAGAGCAGGGTGGGAACCCCCAGCGCGGCGCACTCCTCTTGGATGGTGCCGCCGTCGGTGATGACGAGTGGAGCGGATGCCACCATGGGCAGGAACTCCCCCCGCGGCGTCAGCGGCGCCACCTCCACGCCAGCCGCGGCCAACCGCTGCCGGGCCGCGCTTCCCAGGGCCCTGGATGTGGGGCTGTTCATGACCCACCGCACTGGCATCGCGGCCGCCAGTGTCTCGACGACCTCCACGAGCGCGTTCCGCCTCGTACGGTGATGGACGTTCTCGACCCGGTGAATGGTCACCACCGCGGCGCTGCGGCTCGAGTCGCCGTCAGTGTCGAGGGCGGCGTCGAGGGTCTCGCTCACAGTCTCGAGCACGGTGTTGGAGGGCTGCTCAACGATCCTGCCCTTCACCCCCGATCGTCGGAGGTTGGACGCGGCCTCCGGCCCGGGCGCGAACAGCACGTCGGCGAGTCGCCCCACAACGATCCGCACTATCTCCTCCGGGAAGGGGTGCAGCAGGCGACGAGTCCGCAGTCCAGCCTCTACTTGGGCCACGGCCAGCCCCGCCCGCTTGGCCAGCAGAGTGCTGAGCAGCGTGGTCGGCGTGTCGCCGTGCACGACACATACGCCCGACCGCCCGCCGAACACGCGGTCGCGCAGACGAGACCGCGATGCGAGCCGCGCCGACAGCTTCAACGCCCACCACACAGCCTGAGGGATCGACACGACGTCGCGGCCCGAGCCCATCCGGTGGTCGGGATCCCTCAATCCGAGCTCGTTCCGGTACGAGACGGCCAGTTCGGCGTGCTGGCCCGAGTCGATCAACCGATAATCGACGCCGTCGGAGTCCATCAGTCTCAGCAACGGCGCAATCTTGATGTACTGCGCCTTCGTGCCGATGAACACGTGGATCACGGTCTCTGCCAATCACTGCGTGCTTCCGCGAGGCCCCTGTCGCAGCCTGGACCGCGCCCGGGCGCGATGGGCTGGCCGCGGGTCACGAGGACGATCCGACTGCGCCAGCCTCCCTGACCGCATGCCGGAGGCGGTCGGCCGCCTCCTCAGAGGTGATGTCGCGCTGCACTTCGGCCAGCATCTCGTAGCCGCCCATGAACTTGCGGGCGTCGGGCCTCAGCAGAGGGGGGTAGAAGTGGGCGTGCAGCACCCAGTGCGGCGACGGTTCACGACCGGGCGCCGGATGCCACCCCATCGAGTAGGGGAAAGGCATTCCGAACAGGGCGTCGTAGCCGGATAGCAGCTGCTTGAGCGCAGCTCCCAGCGAGACCCGCTCGGCCGAGCGCATATCGATGAAGCGGCTAAACCCGCGGCGGGATGCGAGAAGAGTCTCGAAGGGCCAAACAGCCCAGTAGGGCACGACGACCAGCCAGTCGTCGTTGCGCACAACGACTCGCTCATCCAACTCCTCCTCGCGCTCGGCATAGCCGGTGAGCAGAGCGCGACCGTGGACGGCGTGGTGCTGGCGCTGGAGTTCGTCCTCGGTCGCCACAATCGCCGGGATGACCGAGCCCGCCCATGCCTGACCGTGGGGGTGAGGGCTGGACGCACCCGTTGCCGTGCCCCTGTTCTCGAATATCTGCACCCAGGCCCAGTCATCGGAGAGCTCAGCGTGCTGGTCGCACCACAGATCGACGATCTCCGCAATGTCGGCCGCCGACATTCCGGCCAGCGCTGCGTCGTGGCGCGCCGAGAAACACAGCACCCGGCAGGTTCCCAACTCCGGCTGGTAACTGAACCACGGTTCGTCTGCCGCATTGGAACCATGCGCCGACAGCGACGCTTCGGGCTCCAACGAGGCGAAGTCGTTAGTGAACACGAACGTCGAGTCGTAGTCAGGGTTTCGTGCCCCTCCGGCACGCTCGTTGCCCGGACACAGATGGCAGGTTGGGTCGTAGCGTCGACCTGCCCGCGGTTGCGTCACCTCCGTCTCGCCCCGTAACGGACGCCTGGAGCGACCCGCCGCCACCAGGACCCACTGTCCGCTTAGCGGGTTGCGGCGCCTATGCGACCCCGGGTAGGCGTTCACGATTCTTGGGTTCCCTGAGAATCTCTGCGCGGCCGCGGCAGGACCGCCGGCACGCTCACCCCACCACAGGGCCGCAGAGTCATGCGTCAGCCGTTGACGACTTGCCTCAGGGGTGCGGCCACAGCCTCGCCGGGTGCGAGCCGCTGGGGATAGAGCACCCGCACCTGAGCCATGGCCGGGGCCGCAACCTGCTGGCGTTGGACAGCGCCGACGGCAAACAGCAGTAGAGCCAGGTCGGCCAGCACGTGAACGGCCAGGGAGACCGCCCCGAGGACGGGCACGGCCAGCAGAGAAGCGACCGCCGCAGACACGAGCACCGCAGCCACCTGGCGGCGGCGGCATTGGGCCTGTTGTGGGGTCCGCGGCACCTCGAACAGCTCGCCCCGGGGCTTCGTCTCGCCGCCGGCAATCCCAGCCTGTGCAGCCCCGCGGCCCACGCCGTTCATGGAGCGGTTGAAGCTGAGCATTCCGTCGTAGCGCATCGACTGCGCCGCCCGCCTCTCGCGATACCACATCGCGAAGTATCCGAGCCACGCCGTCGCTAGCACCGTCAGCACGATCAGAGTCACAGATCGGTTTCCTCCTCGTTAGATCGGGTCGAGACGCCGACGCCCCGGCGGATACGCACTATGCGCACCGCACGCCGCTTCGACGACCCGTACATGCAGACAACGGCTCCCAAGAGAATGTCAGGCAACAACAGCGAAGTGGTGGATATCTTCCGGTGATCGATATCTAGCGGGCGGTGCGCACGGTTCCTCACCGCGTCCGGTGCCCGACCGTCACCCGGCGCTCACGGCTCCTCGCGGCGATACGTGCCGGACCGCCCGCCGGTCTTTTCCCACAGGGCGATGTCGCCGATCATCATGGACCGGTCCATCGATTTGCACATGTCGTAGATGGTCAGCGCGGCCACGCTGCACGCGGTCAGCGCCTCCATCTCCACGCCGGTGCGGTCGATCGTCTCCACGCTCGCCTCGATGCCCACCGACTCGTCAAAGACCTCGAAGTCCAAGGCAACGGAGCTGATGGCCAGGCCGTGGCACAGCGGCACGAGCTCTGAAGTCCGCTTGGCGGCCTGGATTCCCGCCACCCGGGCCACGGCCAGCACATCGCCCTTGCCGATCTCTCCCTGGCGCAGCGCTTGGGCCACGTCGGGAGCCATTCGCACCCGGCCCCTGGCGACGGCCCGGCGGTGCGTGGGCTCCTTCGACGACACATCCACCATCCGGGCCCGACCCTGCGGGTCGAGATGGGTGAAACCCAATGCTCAGCCTCCGACCTCTGCTGGACCCGCGCCGCGGGCCCTCAGCCGCCGATCTGCGACATCGAGCGACGGGGCTTGATGAAGGTCACCCTGTTGATCTGGTGACCGGCCCACTTCGACGCGACCGACGCCTCCAGCGCGGCCGCGATCTCGTCGTCGTCGGCGCTGGCGCGCAGCAGGGCGCGGAGGTCCGTCTCGCTCACCGCGAACAGGCAGTTGCGGAACTGCCCGTCGGCGGTGAGGCGCACCCGGTCGCAGGTCGAGCAGAAGGAGTTGCTGACCGAGGCGACGATTCCCACATGGCCCGATCCGTCGGCGAAGCGATAGCGGCTGGCCGGCGCCGAAGTGCGCTCGACCGGCTCGACCGGACTGGCCTCGTTGACCCGGGCCAGGATCTCGTTCACTGGAACCACGAGGTCGTTGGTCCAGATGCCGTCGGCATCAAGGGGCATGAACTCGATGAAGCGGACCTCGACCCGCTTGCTGCGGCCGAAGTCGACGAAGTCGGCGATCTCGTCGTCGTTTACCCCCCGCATCACCACGCAGTTGACCTTCACGGGATCGAAGCCGGCGTCGCGCGCCGCGTCGATGCCCTCGAGCACCCGGGCGAGGGCGTCGCGCCGGGCGAGCTCCGCGAAGCGGTCGGTACGCAGCGAGTCGCATGAGACGTTCACTCGACGAAGGCCCGCGGCCCGCAGGTTCCCAGCCAGCAGGGGCAGCGACACCCCGTTGGTGGTCATGGCGAGGTCCGTGCCGAGCTCGGCCAGCATTTGAACCAGCGCCGGCAGGTTGGCCCGCACGGTGGGCTCGCCTCCGGTTAGGCGGATGCCGTTGACGCCATAGCGCTCGACCATGATCCGGGCCACCCGGGCGATCTCCTCGAAGGTGAGCAGCTCGTCGCGGGGCACCCAATCGAGCCCCTCTGCAGGCATGCAGTAGGTGCAGCGGAAGTTGCACCGGTCGGTGACCGAGATCCTGAGGTCTCGGTGAACCCGCCCGAAGCCATCTATGAGCTGTGGCGCCATCACCCTGCAGGCTAGCGGCCGCAGGACCCCAGAGGCCGAGCGGAAGAACTCCGGCTCACAGGAGTCTCACGAGGCCGTGGCCCGAGCGGCCCGTGAGCGCACCGAACAAGAGCGGGAATCACGCGCCGCCCGCTGAATCGCCCCTACAGCACTATCACGTCGACCGGGTCGCCCACGCCGGCCCGGGCGCCGTCGGGCACCACCGCCAGGGCGTCGGCCCTGGTCATGGCCGCGAGCTGGTGGGAGCCCTGGCCGCCCGAGCGGGTTACGTGCAGCACGCCCCGCTCGTCTCGGGCTGCGGCCACCCTCACAAAGTGGGTCTTGCCGTCGCTCCCGCGGCGAAGCTTGTCGTCGCTGACCGCTCTCACCAGCGCCGGGCCGAGATCGTCAGGACCGTGGCCCGCCATCGCCCTCAGCGCGGGCTTGGCCAGCAGCTCGAAGCTCACCATGGACGACACCGGGTTGCCCGGCAGGCCGAACACCGGGGTGCCGTCGACGATACCGAAGGCGAACGGCTTGGCCGGCTTGATGGCGATCTGCATCCAGCGCATGTCGCCTATCCGGTCCAGCACCACCTTGACGTAGTCGAAGTCGCCCATCGACACTCCGCCCGACGACAGGACCGCGTCGCATTCCGCCGCGCCGGCCCGGAACGCCCTAGAGATGTCGTCGGGGCGGTCGGCGGCGATCCCCAGGTCCACCCCCTCGAAGCCGGCCTCCGACACCAGCCCCAGCAGCGTGCGGCGGTTGGTGTCGCGGATCTGGCCCCTCCGAAGCGGACCGGGCGTGTCGGCGAGCTCGTCGCCGGTGGACAGCACGCCCACCCGGGGCCGGCCGTGCGCCGCGACCTCGTAGGCACCGACGGCGGCCAGCAGGCCGACCCGGCCCGGCGTCACCAACATGCCGGCCTCGAGCACCCGCTCGGTGGCGGCGACGTCCTCGCCCGGATGGCGAACGTGGTTGCCGGCCTTGACAGAAACCTCCACCCTCACGCGCTCGGTGGCGCCGCCGGCCGGGCTGGTCAGCTCCACCTTCACCACCGCGTCCGCGCCGGGCGGGATGGGCGCCCCCGTCATGATGCGGGCCGCCTGGCCCGCCCCGACGTGCAACGAGCCGTCGTAACCAGCCCCGATGGTCCCAACGACCTCCAGTTCCACGGGTGCGCCGACGGTGTCGGCCGCCCTTAGGGCGTAGCCGTCCATCGCGGTGTTAGCGAAGGCCGGAATGGGCTCGGACGACGAGACCGGCTCGGCCAGCACCAGGCCCAGAGTCTCCTCCAGCGGGACCCTGCGAGCGGGCAGCGCCTCGACCCTGGCCAGCACGTAGGCCCGGGCCTCCTCCAGGGCGATCATCGCGGCCAGCCAGCGCCGCGCCGGCCGGACGCCGCGGCCGGGTTGGCTCTTGCGGGGCCCGGAGTCACGTCTTCAGCCTCCGCTCCGTGCCGCGCCACAGCCGCACGATATTGCCGTGATGCCGCATGGCCATCACCCCCATCACCACCGCCGCCACGATCACCTCAGGCCCCGGCCACCCCAACACGAGGGCCAGCACGGGGTAGACGACGCCCACGCCCAGGGAGCCGAGCGCGGCCACCCTGGTCAGGCGCACCACTCCGAAGAACACGACCACGCAGATCAGCCCGATGATCGGATCGAGCACCAGGCCGCCCCCGCCCGCGGTCGCCATCCCCTTGCCGCCCCGAAACCGCCTCAGGACCGGCCACACGTGACCGGCCACGGCGCCGATCCAGGCCGCCATCGCCTCGGGCTGGTCCCACAGCAGAAGGGCGACGCCGACGGGGAGGGCGCCCTTGGCCATGTCGCCGAGGGCCACCGCGACGCCGGCGAGGCGACCGCCGATGCGATAGATGTTGGTGGCCCCCGGGTTGCCCGAGCCCTCGCTGGTGGGGTCGTGGCCGATCTTGTGTCCCACCAGCACAGCGGTGGGGAACATGCCAGCCGCATAGGCAACGCCGAAGGCCACAACCATCCACACCGACACGCCAGCATCGTAGATGCGGCTGGGCGAGTGTGTCGGAGCGGAAGGACTCCGCGGGGGTGCGGTGTCGCCGTTTCGAGGTGGCGTTATCCTTCGCCGCTGTGCCGATGTACGACTACCGCTGCGAGCGCTGCTCCACGCAGTTCGAGGTGAGGCAGTCGTTCAGCGACGAGGCGCTGACGGTGTGTCCGGCCGAGGTTGCGCCGGCCGAGTGTGTCGCGCCGGGTGAGGGTCCGGTCAAGAAGGTGTTCAGCGGAGTGGCCATCTCCTTCAAGGGGGACGGCTTCTACAAGAACGACCACGGCGCCAACGCCCGAGGACGGCGCAAGGAACGGGAGTCGGACTCCACCAAGGACTCATCGTCCTCGAAGGGCTCGTCGACCAAGGACTCATCGTCCTCGAAGGGCTCGTCGACCAAGGACTCATCGTCCTCGAAGGGCTCGTCGACCAAGGACTCATCGTCCTCGAAGGGCTCGTCGACCAGGGACTCATCGTCCTCGGGCGCGAGTTCCGACGCGCGGCGAGCGAAGGCCGGCGCCGGTACCTCGACGCCCACCTCGTAGCGTCCCGACCGCTCGTCGCAACCCGCGCCACCGTCGGCGCCGAGGCCGCGGCTCGTCGCCTCTGGCGACCGTCCCTGCGGGTTTGGGGCATCCCGGGCACAGGGGCCACCGCAACGCCCGCTGGACCGCGCTCGGTCGTTCACCAGGAGGCTCGATGTCGCCCACCAGACCAGCCGCACACGGCCTGAATGCGCCCCATCCGCGCCCAGGGCCGTTCCGCAGTTCCCCGCCGCCCGCCAGACCGTCCGCACGCAGCAGCCGCCGTGCGTCCGGGCGGCTTCAGACCATGCTGTATCGCCATCGATGGCTTCGCTGGGCTGCCGCGGGCGCAGCGGCGCTGGCCGTTCTCGCCGCCCTCAGTGACGACCCCTCCGGCCCGACTCCGGCGGTGACGGCGACCCCGCCGCCCGGGCCGGCAGGCCTGCTTCCGCCCCACACCCGCGGCGTGCCCGTGCCCGTCGACAGCGCGGTGTTCGCGGTGGGCGACGCAGTGGATGTCCATGCGATACTCGACGGCGCCGCGGTCGTGCTGGGGGCGCCGGTGGTCGAGACTGGAGAAGGCGAGGTGGTCGTGGCGGTGCCCGCCGAGCAGGTGGACGCCACCGTCGACGCGCTTACAACAGGGGGCGTGATCCTGGTTCTCGTCCCCCATCCGGCGTCGACCCCTCCCGGTTGAGCGAGATTCCCGGGGCCAACGACCCCAGGGGCCCAGCCTCGCAAGGATCTCAGCGACGCCTATCTCGGTGACGGCGACAGGAGGCGTCAGCGCCAGGATGTGGCCGCCAGGGCGAGCACAGCGCATCCGGCCATCACCCGATACAGGACGAAGGGCTGCAGACCCACCCGAGCCACGATCTGCGTGGTGCCCCACACCGCCACCCACCCGGTGACCATCGACGCTGCCGCACCCCACACCAGCGCCGGCCACAGAGACGAAACGACACTCAGCCCGAATAGGCCGTAGACGCCGGCACCGGCAATCACCGGGAGGCTCATCAGAAAGGCGAGCCGCACCGCCGCCTCGCGGTCGTATCCGAGCGCGCGGGCGAAGGTCATCGTCACACCGGAGCGCGACACCCCCGGCTGCAACGCCAGTGCCTGGCCAGCGCCCATCACCAGGGCATGGCCGATGCCGAAGTCCTGCGTGCCCCGCCGCTGCGCCAGCCGGTCGGACGCGCCCAGCAGCAGCCCGAAGACGATCAACGCCACCGCCACCGACACGACCCCGCCCGAGCCCCGCAGAGCGTCGCCCGCGACCACACCCACCACGCCCGCCGGCACGGCCGACACCACCAGGGACCAGCCGATACGGCCGTCGGGCCCGAGCGGCCCCCGTCCCAGGACCGGCGCGAGGGCCGCCGCCGCGTAGGTGGCGATGTCTCGCCGCAGATACGCGGCTGCACCGATCAAGGTGCCGATGTGCACGGCTACGTCGAAGGCGGTTGCGGCTTCCCCCGACAACTCGTTCCAGCCGAGCAGCCAGCGGACCAGGACCAAGTGGCCGCTGGAGGAGATCGGCAGGAACTCCGAAAGGCCCTGCACGATGCCCAGGACGATCGCGTGGAGGATCGGCACCGCGGTTGAGGCTACGGGCCGGACCGGGATGCGTGCCGGGAGGGGCTGCCCGGCGTCAGGACCTGCACGCGGAGAGGCTCACGTGCCGGACATGGTCACGTCGGCAATGGCGACAGTCACCCCGGCCGCGCTCATCGGCAGCCACTCCAGGTCCGAGCCCACCTCGATCACGTCCAGCAGCAGCCGCTGGATGGTGCTCGCGATGGTCACCTCCCTTATCGGCTCAGCCGTCTCGCCGCCGCGTATGCGCAGGCCCTCCGCTCCTGCCGAGAAGTCGCCCGACACCGCGTTCACGCCGCTGTGCAGGCCGGTGACCCCCTGCACGAGCAGGCCGTCGTCGATGTCCGCCACGATCTCGGGCTGGGAGCGTGTCCCGGGGGTGAGCCGCAGGGCGTGGGCACCGACGCCGGGGGTGCCCTTGAACCCGCCCCTGACCGCCGAGCCGGTGGAGGAGACCCCGGCCCGCCGGGCCGTGTAGGTGTCGTAGAGGAAGGCCTGAAGCACGCCCCCGGTGATCAGCGGGATGCGGCGGGTGGCCAGGCCCTCGGCGTCGATGGCCGAGGCGGTGAAGGCGTCAGGGTCGGTGGCGTCGTCGACGAGCGTCAGCGACGATGCCCCGACCACCTCGTGCATCCGGTCCGCGAACAGCGAACGGCCCTTGAGCACCGCTTCGCCGCTCAGGGTCGCGCCCACGATGCCGAGCAGTCGGGCCGTGACGTACGGGTCCAGGACCACGGTCAGCCGGCGGGTGGGGGCCTTGGCCGCGCCGAGCAGCCGCGTGGCCCGCTCGGCCGCGTCGGTGCCGGCCGTCTCCGCCGACAGCTCGCCGGGATCCCGGCCGACCGAGAAGCCGAAGCCGGTCTGGGTGTCGTCCCGCTCCGTCGCCAGGCTGTACGCGGCCAGATAGCAGCCCGTCTCCCGGGCGGTGGCCGCCACGCCGCGCGACGTGGCCACCGCGGACTCGTAGACCGAGTCGGCGTACTCGGCCGACTCCACCCCGGTCACCCGAGGATCGGCGGCCAGGGTGGCCCGCTCCAGTTCCAGTGCCAGCGCCACCTTGTCCTCGGTCGGGAACTCGGCCAGCTCCGAGCGGTAAAGGTCCAAGGGCGCGGGCGCCACACCGTCGGGCTCAGCCACGCCCGCGAACTCGTCGGCGCTGCCGAAGCGGGAGTTGTCCAGCGCCTCCTCGAAGGTCTCGCGAACGGTGTCGTCGTCGAGGGCCGCGGCGTAGGCGAAGCCCTGCCGCCCCTCCCGCACCACCCGCACGCCGATCCCCTGCGACGTTGCTGCCGTGAGCGACTCGACCTCGCCCTCGTAGGCCCGCACCTCGGTCTCGCGCTCGTGGGCCACGAAGGCTTCCACGTCGAAGCCGGCGCCGGCCCAACCGGCGGCCCGCTGCGCGATCTCCAGCAGGCTCTGACTCACGCGGCGGTTCCGCCCGGCTCGGGAGTCGCCAGCCGGCCCGGGCTCACGCGGCGGTGCCGCCGACAGTGAGCGCGGTCACCCGCAGCGTCGGCGTGCCGTCGCCCACAGGGACGCCCTGGCCGTCCTTGCCGCAGGTGCCCGGCGATCCCATGGCGAAGTCGTTGCCGAGAGCGTCTATCCGGGTAAGCACCTCCGGGCCGTTGCCGATGAGGTTGCCCTCCCGGATAGGGGCGGTGATCCGGCCGTTCTCGATCAGGTAGGCCTCGGTCATGCCGAACACGAAGTCGCCGGTGGCGGTGTTCACCTGTCCGCCGCCGAGCTGCGCCACGTACACGCCGTGGGGCGTGTCCGCGACGATGTCGTCGGGGTTGGCATCGCCGTTGCCGATATAGGTGTTGGTCATCCGCACCATGGGCAGGTGTTGGTAGCTCTGTCGGCGCCCGTTGCCGGAGCTGGCCCGGCCCTCCTTGCGGGCCCGGAGCCGATCCCACATGTAGTCGGTCAGCACCCCTTCGGAGATGAGGACGTTGCGGGCCGCGGGCTTGCCCTCGTCGTCGATGCCGTAGTGGCCCCACTCCCCCGCCATCGTGCCGTCGTCCACCAGCGTCACCATCGGCGTGGCTACTCGCTCGCCCATGCGCCCGGCGAACACCGAGGCCGACTTGGCCACCAGGTCGGCCTCCAGGCCGTGGCCGCAGGCCTCGTGGAACAACACCCCGCCGCCTCCGGGACCGACCACCACCGGCATCTCGCCGCTGGGCGCGGGACGGGCGGTGAGCTTGGTGACGGCCCTGCGAGCGGCCCGGCGGGCCATCTCCTCCACGTCGTAGAGATCGAACAGCTCGAAGCCGGCGGTGCGGCCCGCCGACTCGCGGCCGGTCTGCATGCCGGTGTCGCCGGTGGCCACGCACGACACCGAGAACAGGGTGCGCACCTGGTCGTCGCTGGTGAACAGCCCGTCGCTGTCGGCCACGAGGATGCGGCGTCGGCCGTCGCCGTAGCGGGCCGACACCTGGGTGATAGCCGCGTCGTTGGACCGGGCCGCGGCGTCGGCCGCGGTGAGCAGCGCCACCTTCGTGGACTTGGGCACCTCCTCGGGGGGCACCCGCACGGTGAGCGGCCGGGGCACATCCAGCGCCGACACCTCGACTACGCGTCTGGCGCCGCCCGATCGCCGGGCCGCGGCCGCGGCCGCGGCGGCCGCGGCGGCCAGGCCGGCCTCGCTGAGGTCCGCGGTGTGGGCGAACCCGGTGGTCTCGCCGACGACCACCCGGATGCCGGCACCGCGGTCGCGGCCCGAGACGACCTCCTCGACCCGGCCGTCGTCGAGGATCGCCGACGACGAGCGCCTGTCCTCCGCAAAGATCTCAGCGAAGTCCGCCCCCGTGCGCATCGCGGTGGCCAGCGTCCGGTTCACAAGGTCGGCGTCGAGCATGAGCGACTACTGTAACGCGATGGCTTCGGGAGCCGCCGACGTCGACGCCAGCGGCGACACGGAGTCGGACGAGAACTCGACGACCGGCTCCGAGGGCTCCGGCCGCTGGTTGGGCGGCCGGCTGCACTGGTGGAGCGAGGCCCTCGTCATCGGCGCGTTCTACGGCGTGTACACGCTGATCCGCAACCAGTTCGGATCCGACCTGGGCGACACCGTCAAGCAGGCGGCCATCGACAACGCCTACGACATGATCGCGCTGGAGCGAGCCGTTCACCTCTTCGGCGAGAAGGGCATCCAGGACCTGTTCATCGAATGGGACCTCTTCATCCAGTTCTGGAACATCTTCTACGGGTTCTGCCACTTCGCGGTGACCATCGGCGTGATGGCCCTGCTGTTTTGGCGCCACCCCGTGCGCTACGGCGTGCAGCGCACGGTGCTGGCGATCACCACCGCGCTGGCGCTGATCGGCTTCTCCTTCTACCCGCTGATGCCGCCCCGCCTGCTCAACAACTGCGGCCCCTACGGCGCCTGCGACCTCAATTACGCCTACGTCGACACCCTGGTCGATCCGGGCGGGTTCTGGTCGTTCAACTCCAGCGCCATGATGGAAATCTCCAACCAGTACGCGGCCATGCCCAGCTTGCACATCGCCTGGGCGGTGTGGTGCGTGGTGGCGGCGGGGCCGGTGCTGCGCAGGCGCTGGACGCGCCTGGCCCTGATGGCCTACCCGTGGCTTACACTGTTTGCAGTGATGGTCACTGCCAACCACTACTGGATAGATGCCGTCGGGGGCCTGCTAGCGGTGGTCGTCGCGTATCCCGCGGGAGTCCTGCTGGCCCGGAGGCTGCCCCCGTGGCTGGCACCCAAACCGGCGCAACCGGCCCCGACCTAGGAGGAACGGCCATGCAGCTCGAAGCGATCACCGGCCCCGACGACCTGCGGGAACGCTCCTACGAGGAGCTCGAGGATCTCTGCCAGCAGATCCGCTCCAGGATCATCGAGGCGGTGTCCGCCCGCAGCGGGCATCTCGGGTCCAATCTCGGCGCGGTGGAGCTGACAGTGGCGGCGCACCGCGTGTTCCGCTCGCCCCACGACGTGATCCTTTGGGACACCGGCCACCAGGCCTACGTCCACAAGATGCTCACCGGGCGCTCCGCCGACTTCGACAGCCTGCGCACCTCCGGGGGGCTGTCGGGCTACCCGTCCCGCACGGAGTCGCCCCACGACTGGATCGAGAACAGCCACGCCTCCACGGTGCTGTCCTACGCCCACGGCATGGCCACCGCCTTCGAGGCGTTCGACGCCCGGCGCCGGGTCGTCGCGGTGGTGGGCGACGGGGCCCTGACTGGCGGCATGGCCTTCGAGGGCCTCAACAACATCGGTCACAGCGGCCGCAACGTCGTGGTGATCCTCAACGACAACGGCCGCAGCTACGCGCCCACCGTCTCGCGGCTTAGCGAGAGCCTGGTGCGTTTCCGGTCCAACCCCAAGATCATGCGCCGCCAGGACCGCCTCGAGGAGGTGGCCGAGCGCATCCCTTGGGTGGGCGAGACGATCCAGCGCGGGATGAAGATGTCCAAGGCCGCCCTGCGAGAGCTCTGGGACTCGGCCGGCTTCTTCGAGAACCTCGGACTGCGCTACCTCGGGCCCTTCGACGGCCACAACATCGCCAGCCTCGAGGAGGCCCTCTCCAACGCCGCCGAGTTCGACGGACCGGTCGTGGTCCATGTGCTCACCCAGAAGGGACGGGGCTATGGCCCGGCCGAGGACGACCAGATCAAGCACATGCACGACGTCGGCAAGGTGAAGCCGGGCACCTACACCGGCTTGTTCTCCGAGATGATGGTGAAGCTGGGCGGGCTTCACCCCGAGGTGGTGGCCATCACCGCGGCCATGCCCGACTCCACCGGCCTGCTGCCGTTCCGGGAGCACTTCGGCGACCGATGCATCGACGTCGGCATTGCCGAGCAGCACGCGGTCACCTCTGCCGTCGGCATGGCCATGGGAGGGCTGCGGCCGTTCTTCGCGGTGTACAGCACGTTCCTGAGCCGGGCCTTCGACCAGATCAACCTGGACTGCGGACTTCACCGGGCGCCGGTGGTGTTCTGCATCGACCGGGCCGGGATCACCGGAGAGGACGGGCCGTCTCATCACGGGATCCTCGACATGGTGCTGCTCTCGAAGGTTCCGGGCATGCGGGTGCTGGCCCCGTCGTCGCTCCAGGAGCTGGAGCGGATGATGCTCGACGCCATGGAAATGACCGACGGCCCGGTCGCCATCCGCTGGCCCAAGACCGCGGCCCGCAGCGTCGGCCAGCATGAGGTGGGCTCGGGGCTGCGGGCGCGGCGGGCCCGCGCCGGCGACGGCCGGCTGTGCCTGATCGGCGTGGGCAAGATGCTGGAGGCCTGCGAGCAGGTCGCCGAGCTCCTAGCGGCCGAAGGGGTGGACGCCACCGTCTGGGATCCCCGGGCTGTGAGCCCGCTGTGCGACGAGATGCTCGCCGACGCGGCCCGACACGAGATGGTGGTGACCGTCGAGGACGGACTGCGCAGCGGGGGCGCGGGCTCGGCGATACGCGACGCGCTCATGGAGTCCGCCGACGCCGCCGAGCGGACGGCCCCCAGGGTGCGCGTGCTCGGGGTGCCGCTCGACTATCTGCCGCACGGCAAGGCCGACGCCATCCTGGCCGACCTGGGACTCGACGCAACCGGAATAGCGGCGACCGTCAAGTCAGAGCTTCTGTAGGCCACCGGTCCCGCGGTAGGCCTCCGGTGTGGGCCTCGGGGCTAGCTGAAGTAGGGGTTCTCCCCGGCGGTGTGGTCGGTCACGTCGACCACCTCGGTCACCTCGGGGATGGCGTCCATGATGGCCCGCTTGATCCCGTCGGACAGGGTGGCCTGGCTCATGGCACAGCCCTGGCAGCCGCCGCCCATGGTCACCACGACCGAGTCGTCGTCGTTCACCCCCACCAGGCTGGCATAGCCCCCGTGCGAGGCCAGGGCAGGGTTGATGCTTATGTCGAGCAGCTGCTGCACCTTCTCGGCGATCCCGCCGGTCAGCTCCATACTGTCCATGTCGCCCAGGGGGTTGGGGCGGTTGGGGTTGCGGATCAGCAGTCCGCCCTGACCGGGCACCGCGGGCACGTCCAAAGTGGAGCCCCGGAGCCGGCCGACGCTGGCGTCGGGCACGATCACCGTAAGGCCGTCCGAGGTGTGGACATGGTCATCGGCGGCGGCCTCCGACACCGGGTCGAGGGCCAGGTCGTAGGTGTAGTCGATGCCCGCGGTGCCGGTCACCTCGACTCGCAGCCCCAGCGCATCGGCATCGTCCTCGCGGTCGCGGATGGAGAGAACGGCCGTCCGGGCCGCTTCCGTGACGATCAGGACCTCCTCAGCTAACGTGTCTGAGGCCTGTTCGGCGGAGGGGGCCACCGCATCGGAGGCTGTGGCGGTATCTGTCATGGGCCCGATCCTACCGAGGTCCGCTGCCGACGGGCGGCGGCAGCAGGCATGCGACAACGATCAGCCTGGCCTTGTCGGCGCGCTACCGTGCGGTCATGACACCTGGCACCTCCTATGAAGTCAACGACGGCATCGCCGTCCTGCGCCTCGACGACGGCAAGGCCAACGCCGTGGGCTACGAGACGATCGCCGCGATCGACGCCGCCCTCGACGACGCCGAGGCGAACGCCGGGTCGCTGGTGATCGTCGGCCGGGAGGGACGCTTCAGCGCAGGCTTCGACCTGAGCGTCATGGGCCAGGGCCCCGAGGCGGCCCGACCTCTGGTGGCCGCGGGAGCCCGCACGGCTATGCGTATCTACGGGGCGCGGATTCCGGTGGTGGCCGCCTGCACCGGCCACTCCCTCGCCTTCGGCGCGATCATGCTGCTGGCCAGCGATGTGCGCATAGGCGCCGATATCGACGCCAAGATCGGCCTCAACGAGGTGTCCATCGGCATGCCGTTGCCGATCTTCGCGGTGGAGCTGGCCCGAGACCGCCTCGGCTCCCGGCACTTCACCGCGGCGACGGCTCTGGCCACCGTCTACTCGCCCCGCGGCGCCGCCGACGTGGGCTACCTCGACGAGGTCGTCCCGGCCAGCAAACTTGCGGAGACCGCGATCGCGCGAGCCGGCGCGCTGGCCGGCTACGTGCGTCGCACCGCGTTCGCGCAGACACGGCGCAGCGCCCGGCAGGCGACGATCGACCACATCCTGTCGACGCTCGACGAGGACTTGGAGAGCTTCGGCGTGCTGGAGTGAGCCCGCCACCGAGGCGCCTGTGACGTTCTGTGGAAATCATGTGGAAAACTTCGGGTGAAGCTGTGGATTAGATGGGGATGACCGCTTGTGGAAAACTCTGTGGAAAACTGCCTGTGAGGCTGTGGATTAGCTAGGGATGACCGCGACCGCCTACGACTCTGTGCTGCTGGTGTCGTTCGGGGGTCCTGAGCGTCCCTCCGACGTAGAGCCGTTTCTCGCCAACGTCACCGCCGGACGGACGATCCCCACCGAGCGCCTCGCCGCAGTGGCGCAGCAATACCACCACTTCGGCGGCGTGAGCCCCCTAAACGCCCAGTGCCGACGGCTGCGGGCCGCGCTGGCCGACAGGCTCGCGGCCGCGGGCCGCGGCCTGCCGGTGTATTGGGGGAACCGCAACTGGGCGCCGTATCTGGCCGACACCGTGGCCGAGATGGCCGCGGCCGGGCACCGCCGCGCCCTGGCCGTGGTGACCTCCGCGTACTCGTCGTACTCGGGTTGCCGCCAGTACCTAGAAGACATCGCGGCGGCTCGGGCCGCGTTGGGCGGAGCCGCGCCCGCGATCGACAAGGTCCGCGCCTACTACGACCACCCGGGCTTTGTGGCGCCCTTCGCCGACACGGTGGGCGAGGCCCGCCGGAGCCTTCCCGCAGAGGTCAGATCCGGGGCCGGGCTCGTGTTCACAGCCCACTCGATCCCGCTGACCATGGCCGCGGGCTGCGACTACGAGCGCCAGTTGCGCGAGGCCGCCCGCCTAGTGGCCGACGGTGCCGGCTTCGAGGCCTGGACCATGGCCTGGCAGAGCCGCAGCGGCCCGCCCTCCGTGCCGTGGCTGGAGCCCGACGTGAACGACTGCCTGCGGGAGCTGTCAAGCCAGGGCGCCGCGGCTGTGGTGCTGGCTCCCATCGGCTTCGTGACCGACCACGTGGAGGTCATGTGGGACCTCGACGTGGTGGCGGCCGGCACCGCGGAGGAGCTTGGCCTTCGGCTGGCTCGGGCTGAGACTCCCGGCACCCGGCCCGACGACCGCTTCATGGCCATGTGGCAGGAGTTGGTCGAGGAGCGTCTCGACCCCGGCGTCGGTCGCCGGTCGCTCGGCCGTCTCGGCATCGGAGCGGACTCCTGTCCGGACGATTGCTGCCCGCTGCGGCCCTGAGAAGGAGCGCCACCGTTGGAGGGTCCACCACCTGCGCTGTGGATAACACTAATTTGTATACACCCGAACTTTCGCAGACGACTGTAGTCAGAGGCCTCGCCCATGAACCACACTCGCATCGCTGCCGAGGCAATCAGGTTCCGCATCTCCACCATCCGCCGTCCCCTGGTGAGCAGCGAGACCATCGACGTGGATGCGATGGCGGCCGCGGCGGTCACGGCCGCCTCTCCGGAGGTGGACTCGGCCCTGCGAGTGATCGCCACCGCCTGGCAGCGGGCCGGGTTCGACCCCGAGGAGCTGATTGAGCCCTGGAGAGGCGAGCAGGCCGAGTACTTCAGGAGCCGGCCCGAACTCATCGACTTGATCGACGTGATCGTGCGGGGCGCGTCCGGATCAACCGCCGCGGCCTGACACCCCCCGGCTAGCACCGCCGTATCGGTTTTCCGCGGCGGGGTTGCCTGGCGCGACCGGATCGATGCCGGGGGCGGCCCGCTCCGGTACGTTGCGGCCAGTGCCCGAGCTTCCCGAGGTCGAGACCATTCGAGCCCAGTTGCAGCCGCGGCTGGAGGGCCGCGCCATCACCGAAGCGGGCTCCCACCCGTCGGCGAAGTTTGCGCCCGCGATCGAGGCAGTCGGCTGCGAGGTGACGGGGGTGCGCCGCCGCGGCAAGTACCTGATTGTCGATCTCGACGACGCCAGCGAGTCCGGATGCGAGCTTGTCATCCACCTTGGCATGACCGGCAGGCTCGCGGTGTCCCCCGCCGTCGACCTGGCGCACCCGCATCTGCGGGCCTGGTGGCGGCTCGATGACGACGATGCGCTCACGCTGCACGACGTGCGCCGGTTCGGCCGGGTGCACGTGGTGTCAGCGGGCCGCTATGAGACCATCGCAACGCTCAACCGCCTCGGCCCCGAGCCCTTCAGCGAGCAGTTCACCGGCGAGGGCCTGTGGCGGGCGCTCCGGGCGAGCCGGCGCTGCGTAAAGACCCAGTTGCTGTCGCAGCGGCCGGTCGCAGGCGTGGGCAACATCTACGCCGACGAGGCGCTGTGGCTGGCGGGCGTCAACCCCGCGATCCGCTACCTGTCGAAGCCCCGTTCCGGCCGGCTGGCCGACGCCATCCGCACCGCATTGGCCTCGGGGCTGCGCCACGGCGGGACGACGTTGCGCGACTACGCCGCGCTGGACGGCGCGTCGGGCCGCAACCAGCACCATCTGCGCTGCTACGGCCGGGCCGGCGAGCCGTGCGAGCGCTGCGGCACAGAGTTGCGCCGCCGGGTGATCGACGCCCGGGGGACCACATGGTGCCCCGCCTGCCAGCAGCGCTAGTGTTGCCCGCGATGGAGCTGGGCCCCGTGCACCACGTGTCGATCAACGTCGCTGACGTGGAGGTCGCGGCGCCGTTCTACACCGATGTGCTGGGCATGGCCGTGCTGCCCCGCGCCGACTTCGGCTTCAACGGCCGCTGGCTGCGCACCCCCGGCGGCGGCGAGGTGCACCTCATCGAGGTCGAGGGCTGGGTGCCGCCCGCCGGCCAGCACTGGGCCTTCAAGGTGGACGACATCGACGCCGCGGTGGCCGAGCTGCGGAAGCGGGGCGTGGAGGTGGCCGACCCCAGGCCGCTGCCGGGAACGCCGGCCCGCCAGACGTTCTTCTTCGACCCGGCCGGCAACATGATCGAACTCAACCAGCCGGCCTGACTAACCGACAGGCCCGGTGCAGCCAGCCTGCGCAAGAGAGTACCCCGTACGGGATTTGAACCCGTGCTACCACCTTGAGAGGGTGGCGTCCTAGGCCGCTAGACGAACGGGGCAGGTGCGCACCGCGGGTCCCGCGGGCGGGCGCAGCATAGGTCGAGCGCAGTTGGGTATCAACGCCTCACGCTACGGCGTTGTGTTTCCCGCTCCTGTTCGCTGCGCTCACGGGCCGCTCGGGCCACGGCCTCGCTCAGCGATCGGCGGTGTCCACCAGTTGTTCGCGCCGGATTCGCTCGGCCTCTGGCACCGGGTTCGGGGAGGAGGACTCGAACCCCCAATGGCTGGACCAGAACCAGCTGTGTTACCTATTACACCATCCCCGACAGCGCCGCACAGGCTACCGGTTCGGACGGGCCCCGCCAAAGCGTCGCCAGCCCCGAGGCCCGCCCGGCACGGCGGCCGGCACCCCCGCCTCGGCCCCAGCCCTGGCGCCCGCCTTGGAGCTGAGTTCGGCGAGCTGCCGCTTGGTGCCGAGCACGATCAGCACGTCGTCGGCCGCCAGCACGAAATGGTCCGGCGGGTCGGTCACGAAGGACTCGTTGCGGCGAACCGCCAGAACGGTCGCGCCGGTGGACTCGGCAATCTTGCACTTCGCGAGCGCCCGGCCTGCGAACGGGCCGTCCGCGGTGACCGCGGTCTCAGCTAGGCGCACCGCGAGCTTCTCGTCGTGCATGACCACGCCGAGGAAATCGACCACGTCGGGCTGCAGCACCAGCGCGGCCATCCTGGAGCCGCCGATCTCGTGGGCGTTGACCACCCGGTCCACACCGGCCTGGCGGAGCTTCGGCTCCGCGGAGGAGTTGTTGGAGCGGGCCACGATGAACAGGCCCGGACACATAGAGCGGGCTGTCAGGGCCACGTAGAGGTTGTCGACATCGGAGTCGAGGGCCAGGATCAGGACGCTGGCCCGCTCCAGGCCGGCCGCCACCAGCACGTCGTCCTCGGTGGCCTCACCCACGACGTTGAGCGGCAGCCCTCCGTCGTCGAGCTCGCTGCGGTCGACCACCACCACGGTGCGGCCGGCGGTGGCCAGCTCGCGGTGGATGGCCCTTCCGACCTGGCCGAAGCCGCACAGCACGACGTGGCCGCTCAACCGATCGATCTGCTTCTGCATGCGCCGCCTCCGGATCTGGTCGTCGAGCCGGCCCTCGAACAGCGACTCTATGAGAACTCCCAGCGTGTAGAGGGCCGTACCGGTTCCGAACACGATGAGCAGGATCGTGAACACCCGGTAACTGTCGGTGACCGTGCCGACCTCGCCGTAGCCCACGGTGGTGACGGTGATAACGGTCTGGTAGAGGGCCTCCTCCACCGTGAGCCCGAGCTGGTGGTAGCCGAAGGTTCCCCCGCCGATCACCAGTGCGAACACGCCCAGCCCGGCCCAGAAGCGCCCCCAAGCGTCCTTGGGGGCACCCTTCACCAGATAGGGCTGGCGGCGTGTGCCGCGCCTTGAGACCCAGAGTTTCACCATCTCACAGGCTAGATGGCTCGGGTCCGGCGGGATGGGCCCGGTTCGACCGGACGGAGCCGGTTCGATGCAGTCGCCGCTTGTACCGTGGTCGCGGTGTTGGAAGGACGCTCTCGGCGGGGAGCGCGGTGAGCGACGAGGTCGGCGTCGGCCCGCATGCCGAGCCCTGGCCCGAGGGCGACCACCTCGATCCTGAGCTGCTTAGAGACGGCGATCGGCGCAACGTGGTCGACCGCTACCGGTACTGGAGCGTGGAGGCGATCAAAGCCGACCTGGACGCCCGGCGGCACCCGTTCCACGTCGCCATCGAGAACTGGGAGCACGACCGCAACATCGGCACCGTGGTGCGCACGGCCAACGCCTTCGCCGCGGCCGGGGTGCACATCGTGGGCCGCCGGCGCTGGAACCGGCGGGGGGCGATGATGACCGACGTGTACCAGCACGTCCGTCATCACGCCTCAGTGGAGGAGCTGGTCGCCTGGGCTACCGCCGAGGGGCTGCAGGTGGTGGGCATCGACAACCTGCCCGGCGCAGAGCCCTTGGAGACCGCGGAGCTGCCCAAGCGATGCGTGCTGCTCTTCGGCCAGGAGGGCCCGGGCCTGTCGTCGACGGCACGGGCTGCGGCCGCGCAGGTGCTGTCCATCGCCCAGTTCGGCTCCACCCGCTCCATCAACGCGGGCGTAGCCGCCGGGATAGCCATGCACATCTGGATCCGCCGCTGGGCCCCACCGCCGAATTGAGCAGCACGGCCCGTTCGATCAACCCTTGGCCGAGGCGCCGGACTCAGATTCGCTGGTAGCGGGACTCCTTGTACTCCTCCACCCAGATCTTGGAGCTGCGCCAGCGTCCATCGCTTCCCCGGGTGGCCTGAGGCCTGCCTCGTCCCGCCGCCCCTCGCAAGGCGGCCGCGTTCAACTCCGGCGTGGCCAGCGCTTCAAGCGGCACCAACCGGGCCGGTCCTGCAGCTGCGGGCAGCACGAACCGGTAGAGGCTGTGGAGTATGGCCCGGGCAAGCATCTCGCCGAGCAGGCTGAAGTAGCCGTCATCGGCCTTCTGGAGAGCGCGGAGATATTTCGACCGGTCGCTCTGGTAGATCACCACGGGCGGATATCCCAGGCGCACGAGGATCAGGTTGAGCACGAGCCGGCCGGTGCGGCCGTTGCCGTCGATGAAAGGATGGATCTGCTCGAAGCGGCAATGGACCGCAGCGAGCGCCTCAGGGAACATCAGGGAGTCTCGATCGAGGGAGTTGACCTCGTCTTCCCAGACGGTCAGTTCGCTGGCGACGAGCGGCCAGGACACAGGCTCCATGCCAGCGGGGAAGGGGTGGATGTCGTGCTGGCGGTAGCTGCCAGGAGCTTCTCGGGCGGTGGCTTGGGGGTGGGGTGCCACTTCCCACACGGGGGCCATCGCGGCGCCCGAGCCCGCTGGGCCGAACTCTGCCGTTCGCTTCCCGGGTTGGTGCCGACGCCGTGAGCTGGCCTCTGCGCGAGTCGCCCGACGCGCTGGCAGCCGGCGCCGCACGAGTGGCAAGGGCGACCGGCATACCGATGGCACACGTGGAGAAGGACTTCTGGGTCACCGAGGTGCTGCGCGGCGTCGCGCGCTGCAGCGCCGACACGGGGGTCAGCGCCGTGTTCAAGGGCGGAACGAGCCTGTCGAAGGCGTTCGGGCTGATCCAACGGTTCTCCGAGGACGTCGACATGATCGTCATCGCTCCCGGCCAAAGCACCGGACAGGACGACCGCTGCCTCAAGTCGTTCGTGACCGCCGCCGAGGCATCGACGGGGCTGCAGGCGACCATCGATGACCGAACAGCCACCAAGGGAGTGAAGCGCACCGCGAGGCTGGAGTATCCGACCAACTCCGCGACGGGCGCTCTGCAGCAGGGCGTTCTGCTGGAACTCGGAGCCCGTGGCGGCGCAATGCCAACGGTGCAGCGAAGCGTGAGGAGCCTGCTCGTCGATCACGGCACCGCTGCGGGACTGGAGACGGACTTCGACGAGGCAGAGCCCGTGACCTTGCACGTCTTGGCGCCAGTGCGAACCCTGGTCGAGAAGCTGATCATCGTCCATCATGCGGCGTCGCAAGGGGACGCGGCTGAGCAGGCTCGCCTTGCTCGCCACTACTACGACATATGGTGCCTCCTGAACGACGAGGACACCGTCGAGGCACTTGAGGCCGCGCCTGCGGATGTGCTCGCTCGCGAGGTCGTCACCTTCACGGCGGCAGCGAAGATGGACACGAGCACTCGACCAACGGAGGGATTCGCCTCATCTCCAGCCTTCGACCCGGCCGTGTCGGCACCGGCGAGATCGGCATTCGACGGACCCTCACCGCCCCGACTGCCCCCTCATTTTCGAAGAGCCGCTTATGGGCTGTGGTCAGCCCATGACCGTTGGGGCCTGGTATGGATCGGCCTGGCTCTAGCTGTTCCAATCTCACTGGGCGCGGCGGCCGCGGCGGTGCTGTGCTTGCAGCGCTGGAGACGCTCGTCGGAGCGGCCGTCGGGACAATCGAACGTCTACCTCAGATCCTCACCCAAGTAGTGGACCAGGGGCCCAGCGTCGGTTTCGCTCCAGAGCACGAGCCAGTTTTCACCCGAGCCGTGAACCGGCACGCCCCATACTGGCGGTGACGTACAGCGCCGTACGCGAACCCCTCTGCTGCCCGGGTCGACTTCGATGGCGTCCAATACGTCGTTGATGCGGTCGTATAGCTGGCTGCGCGCAAGGTCGGCTTGCAGCATCGTTAGTTGCCGGTCGGCTCTAACGCTGAAGAGCAACTCGCCCATGTGCCCCACCGTACCAGATGGGTTCTGTGGAAAACTGGGTGTTGCCCCGTGGAAAATAGCCTACTAATGTCCACATGTACGGAGGAGAACCCTCCGAAGGACAAGGAGAAAACGGAGCTGTTGCTCATGCCCCAGTTGGTAGAGCTAGATGCTCGACGACGAGTCGCGCTCGGACGCCTCGGCAACCCGGAGCATGACCGCTATTTCGTCACCGAGCACGCCGACGGAACGCTTGTGTTCACACCGGCGGTGGTGATGACGGCACACGAAGCAGCGTTGCTGCGTCATCCTGAACTCGTGGAGCAGATCGAAGCCGACCGCGCCGACCCGACCCGCGCTATTCGCTCGACGGCTCGCAGGCCTCACTGAGCCGACTACAGCGCAGTCGCGCTGGCCGCGACGCTGCGGGGAGGCGCTGGCGCGGCTCAACTTCGAGTTGCCCGGTGAGGCGCTTGGCAACGCCCTTCGGCAACTGACTCACCCCGAGGGGGCGACGCTCGAGGCCCGCAACCGGGCGTTCCATCGCATGGTCGTCGACGGCGTGACCGTGGAATACCGCGACAGCGGACGGGTCCGAGGGGCGCAGGCTCGAGTCATCGACTACGACGATCCGGCCAACAACGACTGGCTGGCCGTCAACCAGCTCACCGTTGTGGAGAACAAGATCGAGCGGCGCCCCGATGTGGTGCTGTTCGTCAACGGGCTGCCGCTCGGGGTGATCGAGCTCAAGAACCCCACCGACGCCGACGCCACCGCCAGAAGCCCCACATCGACGACGACTTCGAGGAGGCCACCGAGGGCGAGGAGGTCGAGCGCAAGGAGAAGCTCAAGACCAAGTGGGCCCAACTCGAAGCGGTCGTGGGCGCCGCAGGACGGATCCGCCAAGTGGCCGCCGACATCGTCGAGCATTACGAGACCCGTCTCGACGCCATGGACGGCAAGGCCATGGTGGTGTGCATGAGCCGGCGCATCTGCTCCACGACCATCGAACGAAACTCCGGTGAGTAAGCGACGGCATCCCCATCCCCCTTCTTGATTCGGACACCACCACTCTCACAAACCGAGTCCGGTGTACGGGGGACACATCACCTGGACTCACAACCGGGTCCCCCTCACCGCCACGGCTACCCGCCCGATAAGCAGGAGCAGGCCACCAAGACCGTCCTAGAGCAGGCCGAGGCCCTCTCAACTGCCTGGGCGACCGCCGCATAGCGGTCAAGGCGTGCCGCGAGCGGAACCCAGAGGGACCTGGTCAGGCTCGTATATCAATCTCGCGGAGGCCGCTGCGGGTTACGGAATACATCCACGGGCCTAGACGACCAGTGTCGATCAGATCAGAGATCTTGCTCCAATTCTTGGTCAAGATCGCGAGACTCTCATCTGTTGACTAGCTGCCCTTGCCGGTGAGGACGAACCCGCGAATCCGGTAGCGAACCCACAGGCTCTTCTCGACTGGTCGGTACCGGATCCTGCCGTCTCGCGACACAACAACGAGGCCCAGCCGGCCGACGACTTCTAGCCATTCGTCGTCGTTGGTGCCCCGAGGTACTTCGGGAAGGTTCGGATGTCCGGGATGCACGACGCCGCCATAGTGGTCGTCGAGTGCGCGTGCGAGCCCTATGTCTGTCTCATCGGCAAAGAACCGAGCACTCACCGTGGCAACGCAACGCGGCGGGTGGCTTAGGCGGCCAGCGTCCGCTGCTGCTCGTGATACGCGACAGCGGCCTCCACTAGGTGACATGCCATCTCGTACGCCTCGGCGATCTTGTCCACGGACTCTCCCGCGTCGTGAAGCTCCCAGAGCCGTTCGACCGCCACACCTTCGACAGAGGGCCGCCCGAAACGAACCAGAGGATCAATAAGCACCGGCGTGGTGCGCCCCGCAGGATGCAGACGACACACATCTCCATCGTCGGGCGGATCGAATGCAACCTTCTTTAGGAACCGCTCCGCCTCCCTGGCCAGCATCACGGTCTGAACGCTGCGCACCACGATGGCGATCTGCTGCGGAAGACCGTTGTCCTCCTGCAGCTTCATCACAAGCTCCTTGCCCCCCACGAAGGGCTTGGCAGTCGCCAGCGGGTACGGAGTCTGGAACTCCTCCCGGAGGGCCTCAATCACCGGGCGCAGCCGCTGCAGTGGCACACCCTTACGCCGATACTCCCGCAGATAGCCGAGCTCGACGAACTCCCCCCAGGTGACGACGGTCTCACCCGTCGAGCACGGACGAACCACGGGCGGATAGCGCACACCCTTGCGCTCGTACCCGTCAAGCCACGCGCTGGCGCGGCTCCAACTAAGCCCGAGCAGCGCGGCCGCGTCGGACAGGCCGTAGACCGGCCTCTCAAGCACAGAAACTCGTGCACCGTTCACGTCCGAACTATAGGTCGTAGCCACCGGCCAGCAGCAGGGAGCGACGAACCCTCAACCTCAACTCGTTCTCGGTGGACCCACCTCCGAACCGTTCCCGACGACGGAGCCTCGGCCCGCCAGCGCCCGATCTGACAGCAACCGGTCCCGATAGTGCACAACGCTCCCGGACCGCTCCGGACGGTGGCTGCCGTGTTCCACGGCGGGCTCCCAGCACAGGGGGCTCTCTCTCCCGCACCGTGCGGCCGGTAGCTTCCCTTGTCGGCCGCAAGCCCGGGTGCGCAAGGATCCCGCCGGGAGATGCACGCTGAGGAGGACGCTATGGCCAAGGAGAAGTGGACCGGGGAAGACATACCGGACCAGAGCGGGCGCGTGTGCGTTGTGACCGGCGCCAACTCCGGGCTGGGTCTCGAGACCGCACTCGCTCTCGCCGCGCACGGCGCGTCGGTGGTGCTTGCCGTCCGGAATCTGGACAAGGGAGCCGAGGCCATCGGCCACATCCGGGGCAGGACGCCGCACGCCGACCTGCACCTCCAGCGGCTTGATCTGTCCTCCCTCGACTCGATCCGCGCCGCCGCCGGGGAGCTGCGAGACAACACCGACCGGATCGACCTGCTCATCAACAACGCAGGCGTCATGTACACGGCGCGGCAGAAGACCACAGACGGATTCGAACTGCAGCTCGGCACCAACCACATAGGGCACTTCGCGTTGACCGGGCTGCTGCTCGACCGGCTCCTGGCCGTCGAGGGGTCACGCATCGTCACGGTCAGCAGCATCGCCCATCGGATCCTCTCCCGCATCGACTTCGACGACCTGCAGGCCCAGCGCCGCTACAACCGGATCGCTGCGTACGGCCGATCCAAACTGGCCAACCTCCTGTTCACCTACGAGCTGCAGCGGCGCCTGACCGAGGCCGGAACCCCGACCGCCGCGCTCGCCGCCCATCCCGGCGTCTCCCACACCGAGATCGGACGCCACATTCCCGGCGAACGCCGGTTGCAGTCATTGGTGCGGCGGACGACCCAGTCCGCCGAGACCGGCGCGCTGCCGACCCTTCGCGCCGCCACCGACCCGAGCGCCGAGGGCGGCCAGTACTACGGACCGGGCGGCGCAGTGGAGATTCGGGGTCACCCGGTGGTCGTCACCTCGAATCGCCGATCGCACGACCCCGACGCCCAGCGGCAACTGTGGGCCGCGTCACAGCAGCTGACCGACGTCCTGTACCCACTACCAGGGGCACCGAAGACGCCCAAGTGAGCGCCCCCGCCAGGACGCGGCCACCAATCGGGCAACCGAACCAGCGAGCGTTGCCCGCTCCCTGGGGCAATCATGCCGAACAGCACCTGGTGTCTCGTGTCTGGGGCCCGGGCTTCTACGATCGGCGATCGACGACAGGCCGATGGCGGGAGGATCGCCGTGCGGGACATGGCCGCATTCATCGAGCAGATGCCCAAAGCGGAGCTCCACATGCACATCGAGGGCGTGCTCGAACCCGAGCTCAAGTTCGATATGGCGGCCCGCAACGGCCTCAAGCTGCCCTACGACTCCGTCGAGGACGTGAACGCGTCGTATGACTTCGACGACCTGCCGACGTTCCTCGACGCCCGCTACGAGGGCGACACGGTGCTGATCACCGAGACCGACTTCTACGACCTCGGCATGGCCTACTACGAGACCGTTGCCCGTGAGAACCTCGTGTACGCCGAGATCTTCTTCGACCCGCAGGCCCACACCACACGAGGGGTCGAGTTCTCAACGGTGATCGAGGGTCTGCACCGCGCCCAGGTCGAAGCCGAGGGTCGGCTGGGGATCGAGTCGCACCTCATCATGTGCTTCCTGCGGGACCTGAGCGCCGAGTCGGCGCGCGAGGCGCTGGAGCAGGCCGCCCCCTACCGCGACTGGATCATCGGCGTGGGTCTCGACTCCGACGAGCACGGCAACCCGCCGTCCAAGTTCGCCGACGTGTTCGCCGCGGCCGCGGCCGAGGGCTACCGGCTCACCATGCACTGCGACGTCGACCAGGAGAACTCGGTCACCCACATCTGGCAGGCCATCGACGACATCGGCGTCGAGCGCATCGACCACGGTGTGAACGCGCTTGACGAGCGGGCGCTGGTACGCGAGCTCGCCGGCCGGCGGATCGGGCAGACGATCTGTCCGATCTCCAATCGCTACGTCGTTCAGGACAGCCGCTCACGCGACATCAAACGCATGCTCGACGAGGGAATGCTCCCCACCGTCAACAGCGACGACCCCGCCTACTTCCGCGGCTACATGAACGAGAACCTGGCCGTGGCCCAACGTGACGGCGACCTCTCTGCGGACGAGATCGGGCAGCTGATGCGCAACGCCTTCGCCATGAGCTGGACCACCGACACGCGCAAACAGGCCTACCTCGCCGCGCTCGACGATTACCTCAAAGCTCCAACCGGCGTCGGCGGCGGCTAGACGAAGCCGGCTCGAAGCCGAGTGGACGCCGCCTGGAAGCGTCCGGCACCTACCGCTTCGACGCCTGACGACCCCGGAATCGGGAGGCCAGACGGGGTGGCCTTCCCGGTCGGACCGGTGTGCCTATCATGCCGCCATCGTGACCACGACTGCTGGTGGCGCAGCTGTCCAAGCGGCCATCGAGGACGGACCGGCAGAGCGCAACATGACACGGATCCAGGTGAGCACCGCCGATCACCCGGAAGAGGAGCGCATCGTGGCCGCGGCCCCCGAACTCGGCGTGACCGGGCTGCGGGGCTGCCGCCGCTGGATGGTGTACCACCTCGACGGGCACCTGAGCCCCGCCGACGTCGATCGGCTCTGCCGTGAGGTGCTGGTCGACCCAGTCACCGACACCGCGATGGTCGGCTCGCCCCGTGCCGCACCGCAAGTGGTGGAGGTGGCGCCCATCGCGGGCGTGACCGACCCGGCAGCACGAGAGCTCGAACGGGCCGCCGCCACCCTGGGCCTCGGGCCCCTGAGAGCAGCCACCGCCCGCCGATACGAGCTGTGCGGCGACCTCGACGACGCCGACATAGACGTGCTGATCCGCCGGCTGCTGGCCAACCCGACCATCGAGCACAGCAGCCGCGGCGAGCTGGCGCCGGCCTTCTCGCCGGTGGACGTCGCCAGCCTGGCAGCCACGCCGGTTCCGCTGGCCGGCCTGGACGACGAGGAGCTGGCCGACCTCAGCCGGCACCGGCTGCTATCGCTCGACGCCGGCGAGATGCGAGCGATCCAGGCTCACTTCTCCTCGAGCGGCCGCGATCCCACCGACGCCGAACTCGAGACCCTGGCCCAAACCTGGTCCGAGCACTGCGCCCACAAGACGTTCAAGGCTCGCATCACGCTCACACACACCCGCGCCGACGGCCACATCGAGGTCTCCGACCACGACGGCCTGCTCGCCGCCCTTCGGCGGGCCACCGACGAGCTGGACGCAAGCTGGCTGAGGTCGGTGTTCGTCGACAACGCCGGAATCGTTGCCTTCGACGACCGGCTCGACCTGGCGGTCAAGGTCGAGACCCACAACCATCCCTCCGCGCTGGAGCCCTTCGGCGGGGCCAACACCGGGGTGGGCGGCGTGGTGCGAGACATCCTGGGCGTGTCCGCCCGGCCGATCGCCTGCACCGACGTGCTGTGCTTCGGACCCGCCGACCTCGACGAGTGCGACCTGCCCGCCGGGGTGCTGCACCCCCGCCGGATCCGCGACGGGGTGGTGGCCGGCATCGGCGACTACGGCAACAAGCTCGGCCTGCCCACCGTCAACGGGGCGATCGTCTACGACCGCGGCTACGTGGCCAACCCGCTGGTGTTCTGCGGAGCGGTGGGGCTGCTGCCGTCGGGATCGCACCCCACCAAGCCGCGCCCAGGCGACCGGATCGTGGTGATCGGAGGCCGGACCGGGCGCGACGGCATCCACGGCGCCACCTTCTCGTCCGCCGGCCTGGACGCCACCACCTCGGCGCGGGCCGGGGCGGCCGTGCAGATCGGCGACCCGATCACCGAGAAGGGCTGCATCGAGGTGGTCGAACGAGCCCGAGACCTCGGCCTGTACAACGCCATCACCGACTGCGGCGCAGGGGGACTGTCCTCCGCGGTGGGCGAGATGGGAGCGAGGCTCGGCGCCGTCGTGGACCTCGCCGCGGCGCCCCTGAAGTATCCGGGGCTGCAACCGTGGGAGACCTGGGTGTCGGAGGCCCAGGAGCGGATGGTCCTCGCCGTGCCCGCTCACAACCTCGAGCGCCTTCGGCAGCTGTGCGACGAATGGAGCGTGGAGATGAGCGACATCGGCTCGTTCAGCTCCGACCGCCGGCTCGTGGTCCGCCACGGCGACCTCGAAGTGATCGACCTGCCGATGTCGCTGCTGCACGACGGCCTGCCCAGGCGCACCATGGTCGCGACGCACCGCGACCGGGCCGTGTCCGCCGGCAGTCCGAGCCCGCTCGACGGGATCGACCCGGCCGAGTTGCTGCTAGGCCTGCTGTCGCATCCCAACGTGTGCTCCCGCGAGCCCATCGTGCGAACCTACGACCACGAGGTGCGCGGCGGCACCGTGGTCCGCCCCCTGGTGGGACCGGGCGCCGACGGCCCGGCCGACGCCGCGGTGCTCAAGCCGCTGGGCACCTGGGAGCACGACATGGCGGTGGCCCTCGCGGTCGGCATCTCGCCGCGGATCACCGCTCTCGATCCGTGGGCCATGGCGCTTCACGCCATCGACGAGGCGTTCCGCAACCTGGTGGCTGTGGGCGCCAATCCCGACCGGGTGGCCCTGCTCGACAACTTCTGCTGGGGCGACCCAGGTGTTCCGGACCGGCTCGGATCGCTGGTGCGAGCCGTGCAAGGCTGCACCGACGGCGCCCGCCGCTATCGGGCGCCCTTCGTGTCGGGCAAGGACAGCCTCTACAACGAGTTCGAGGGTGTCGCCGTTCCCGGCACGCTGCTGATCTCGGCGGTCGGGGTGGTCGCCGATCTGCGCCGGGCCATCACCAGCGCGCTCACGGGCGCAGGCCGCGACCTGTGGCTCGTGGGCCGGGGCTCGCACCGCCTCGGCGGGTCGCTGGCCGCGGAGATGCTCGACATCGACGACACCCGCGTCCCCGCGCCCGTCAGCGATCCGCTCAGCCGGTACCGGGCCGTTCACGCTCTGATCGCCGGCGGCCGCGTCAGCGCGGCCCATGATGTGAGCGACGGCGGAGTGGCGGTGGCCCTCGCCGAGATGGCCATCGGCGGTCGCCTGGGGCTGCGAGCCACCATCGGTTGGGACGTCACCGGGACCAACGACGCCGCCAGCGACGGTGCTGAGGAGGCCGGCGGGCTGGTGGCGGCGCTGGCCAACGAGGCGCCGGGCCAGCTGGTGCTGGAGTCGCCCGCCGCCGAGCGGGCCGCAGTGGCCGCGACGCTGGGCCGCTTCGGCCGGCGCGTGGGCACCGTGACCGGAACCGGCACCATCGAGATCCGCGTGGGCACCACCGGCGGAGCCGAAGGGGACGAGGCCGATAGCAACGGGACCACCGGAGACGGTGCCGCCCAGATGACAGTCACCGTCGAAGCCGCGAGGCGCGCCTTCGGGTGCGGCTCGTTGGGGCCATGAGGCGTCCTCCGGTGCTGATCCTGCACGCTCCCGGAACCAACCGCGACCAGGAGGCGGCAGCCGCGGTGGAGGCCGCTGGCGGCGACCCCCGGATAGTGGCCGTCAACGAGCTGATCACCCGGCCGGGGACGTTCTCGCATTACGGCGCGGTGGTGCTGCCCGGCGGCTTCTCCTACGGCGACGCTCTGGGCGCCGGTGGGCGCCTGGCCTTGGAGTTGCGAGCCGGGTTGGGCGATGCGTTGGCCGGCGCGGCCCGTTCGGGCCGCCCGATCCTTGGCATCTGCAACGGATTCCAGGCTCTCGTCAAGTCGGGGCTGCTGAGCGCCCCCAAGGGCCGCTCGTTCACTCTGGCCGCCAACGCCGGCGGCCGCTTCGAGTGCCGGTGGGTGACGCTCAGCGTGGAGCCGGACTGCCGGTCGAGCTGGCTGGAGCCGATGCGGGGAGCTGTCATCCGCTGCCCCGTGGCCCACGGCGAGGGCCGTTTCGCGGCCCGCGACCCCGAGGTGATCTTCGCCCTCGAGAAAGCCGGGAGGATCGCCTTCCGCTACCTGGCTTCGGGATCGGAGGGAGGCATCGAGACCGACCCCGCAGCCGGGACCTACCCGGCCAACCCCAACGGCTCCGATCACGACATCGCCGGGGTGTGCGACGCCACCGGAGCGGTCGTGGGGCTGATGCCACATCCCGAGGACCACATCGTCGACTGGCAGAGGCCCTCCGGACCGGCAGGCGCCACAGGATCGGCCCTGTTCGAGGCGCTGGTGACCGCAGCCCGATGATCGCCGCCCCATAACCCCGGCAGCCTGATGATCGCCGCCCCGCCGACGCACCCCTTCGAGGGACTCTCGGACGCCGCCGCGGCCGAGCTGGGCCCGATGCGCCGGGGCAAGGTGCGCGACGTCATCGATCTTGGCCCGCGCCTCGCGCTGGTGGCCACCGACCGGCTGTCGGCCTTCGACCGGGTGCTGGGGCTGGTCCCGGGGCGGGGCCAGATACTCAACCAGCTGTCGGCCTGGTGGTTCGAGCGGCTCAGCGACATCGTGGCGTCGCAGGTCGTGGCCGTGCCCGATCCGAACGTCTCCATAGTCGACAAGTGCGACCCCCTGCCGGTGGAGGTCGTGGTGCGCGGCTGCCTCACAGGCACGACCTCCACGTCGCTGTGGACCCGCTATCAGGCGGGCGAGCGACGCATCTACGGGATCGACTTCCCCGACGGGATGGCCAAGAACGATCCGCTGCCCCACCCGGTCATCACCCCCACCACCAAGGCCGCTACCGGCCACGACCGGCCCCTCACCGAAGCGGAGGTGGTGGCGCAGGGCCTGGTGGACGCCAGCCGCTGGGACGAGGCCCGCACGGTGGCGCTGGCGCTGTTCGAGCGGGGCCGCGAGACGGCCGCGGCGGCGGGACTGGCGCTGGTGGACACCAAGTACGAGTTCGGGATCGGCCCAGGCGGCCGGCTCACGCTCATCGACGAGGTGCACACGCCAGACTCGTCGAGGCTCTGGCGTATCTCCACGCTGGCATCGCGCCGGCAGGCCGGTCTCGAACCGGAGAACCTCGACAAGGAGATCGTGCGTCTGGCCTACATCGCAGACGGGTACCGCGGCGAGGGTCCGCCCGAGCCACTCAGCGCCGCGCTGGCCCAACAGACAGCCGCGGCCTACGCGCAGGCTTTCGAGGCACTGACCGGCGCCGCCCCCCAGCCGCCGGCCGGCCCGGCCGAGGCCAGGATCGTGTCGGCTGTGGGGAGTTGGGCACATCCGCGCCGCGGGGCAGGGGGTGCGCGATCATGACGGAGGCGATGGCATCAGAGCAGCACCCGGGGGACTCCTCGGCCTCGGTGGTGCTGGTCGGCGTGGTCATGGGCAGCGAGTCGGACTGGGCCACGATGCGACATTGCGCCGGGGTGCTCGCAGAGTTCCAGGTAGCCCACGACTGCAGGGTCGTGTCCGCCCACCGCACGCCGGACCTGCTGGTCGAGTACGCGCAAAGCGCCGAGGGCCGCGGCCTGCAGGCCATCGTCGCGGGCGCCGGCGGTGCCGCCCACCTCCCCGGGATGCTGGCCGCCAACACGATCGTGCCCGTGATAGGGGTGCCCGTGGCCAGCCGCGCCCTCAGCGGGATGGACTCGCTGCTCTCCATCGTCCAGATGCCCGCCGGGGTGCCGGTGGCCACCATGGCCATAGGCGAGGCAGGAGCGACCAACGCCGGGCTGTGGGCGGTGGCCATGCTGGCCCGGCGCGACCCAGGCCTCGCCACAAGGCTCGCCGCCTACCGGGCGGCCAGAGCCGAGCAGGTCCGCGCCGTGGAACTCGACAATTAGCCGGGCTCTGCGATGACTCCCTCGACGATCCCGTGAGCGTGCTGCACCCGCCGTCGGTGGTCGGGATCGTGGGCGGCGGGCAGCTGGGCCGGATGCTGGCCCACGCGGCTCAGCGGTTCGGCTACCGCACCGCGGTCCTCACCGGGGGCGAGGAGCGAACCCCGGCCGGCGCAGTCGCCGACATCGAGATCGCGGCGGCCTTCGACGATGCCGGCGCGGTGCAGCGCTTCGTGGACTGCGCCGACGTCATCACCTGGGAGTTCGAGAACGTCGACCTGGGTGTGGCCGACGCCGCGGCCTCCGCCGGGATCCCGGTCCGGCCCGGGCGCCGGGTGATCGCCGCGACCGCCGACCGGGGCGCAGAGAAGAGAGCCCTGGTCGGCGCGGGAGCGCCGGTCGCGCCCTACCGGGAAGCGGCGAGCCCCTCGGAACTGGCCGCCGCGCTGGAAGCGCTGGACGGGCCCGTGATCTGCAAGACAGCCCGCAATGGCTACGACGGCAAGGGCCAGATCCGCATCCCGAGCCGGGACGCAGCCGCAGGCGGCCAAGGCCGCGCCCGCCGCGCCGGCGCAGCCAACGGAGCCTCGCCGCCCGTGCCGGCGCCGGAGAGGACATTCGAGGACATGGGTTCGTGTCGTCTGGTCGTCGAACAGGAAGTTCCCTTCGACCGCGAGGTGTCGGTGGTGGTGGCCCGCGGCTCCGACGGTGCGACAGCGGACCACGGGGTGATGGAGAACGTGCACACCGACGGGATCCTCGACACGACCGTCACCCCGGCGAGGCTTCCGCCGGAAGTTGCCGGCGAGGCCCGACGCCTCGCGGCCCGGCTGGCCGAGCACCTCGACGTGGTCGGCGTGCTGTGCGTCGAGATGTTCGTCGTCGGCACCGAGCTCGTGGTCAACGAAATGGCGCCGCGCCCCCACAACAGCGGCCACTGCACCCTCGAAGCAGCCTCGGCCAGCCAGTTCGAGCAACAGCTCCGAGCGGTCTGCGGGCTACCGCTGGGAGACGGTGCCTGCCGGCCTGCGGCCATGGCCCAGCTCCTCGGCCAGCTCTGGGCCGACGGCGAGCCTGCGTGGGAACGGGCTCTGGCCGACCCCGGCGTGCGCCTGCACCTCTACGGCAAGAGCGACGCTCGGCCCGGGCGCAAGATGGGCCACCTCACATGCGTCGACTCCACCCCGGAGCTGGCGCTGAAGCGGGTCCTCGAGGCACGGGACCGGCTGCGAGCGAGCGCAACATGATGAGAGTCCTTCGCGTTGCAGAGGTGTCACTCCCGCTCTTGTTCGCTGCGCTCACGGGCCGCTCGGGCCACGGCCTCGCTCTGTGCCTCGCGAAGGTCCGCACGAATCGCTCTCTAGTCGCTCGGCCTCCGCGATGACCGGTCTCGCCCTCGACGGGCTCCGAGAGGAATGCGGAGTGGTCGGGGTGTACGCGCCCGGCCGCCACGCGGCCCGGATCGCGTTCTTCGGCCTGCACACGTTGCAACACCGCGGCCAGGAGGCCGCTGGCATCGTCAGCTGCGACGAGGGCACCGCGCACATGCATCGGGGCCCGGGCCTGGTGGGCTCGATCTTCAACGAGGAGAACCTGGCCACCCTCAAGGGCGGCGCCGCCATCGGCCACAACCGCTACAGCACCACGGGCGGGTCCGGGCTGCGCAACATCCAGCCCCAGGTGATCGAGACCATGGACGGCCCGTTGGCCGTGGCCCACAACGGCAACCTGATCAACTCGCCACAGTTGCGGCGCAGCCTGCTCGAGGCCGGGATCGGCCTGCAGACCTCGTCGGACACCGAGGTGATCCTCCAACTGCTGGTAACCGCGGCGGGCGACTGGCCCAGCCGGATAAGGGCGCTCATGGCCCGGGTGGAGGGCGCCTACACGCTGACCATCCTCACCAGTGACGCCGTGTACGGGGTGCGCGACCCCTGGGGATTCCGCCCGCTGGTCACAGGCCGGATCGACGGCGGCTGGATGCTGGCCTCCGAGACCTGCGCCCTGTCCGTCACCGGCGCCGAACTCACCGGCGAGGTCGCGCCCGGCGAAATAGTCCGGATCGACGCAGGGGGGCTGACGACCCAGCAGGGAGCGCCGCCCCGCAAGCCCTCATTCTGCACGTTCGAGCACATCTACTTCTCCAGGCCCGACACCCACCACAACGGCTCCCTGGTGCATGCGGTCCGCCAGCGGCTGGGACGCCGCCTCGCGGTCGAAGCCCCCGCACCGGCCGATGTGGTGGTGCCCGTGCCCGACTCGGGCACCCCGCAGGCGGTCGGGTACGCCCAGGAGTCCGGCCTGCCCTACACCGAGGGCCTGATCAAGAACCGCTACGTGGGACGGACCTTCATCGAGCCGACCCAGGAGCAGCGCGAAGCCGGAGTGTCGATGAAGTTCAACCCGCTGGGGGACAACCTGGCAGGCAAGCGGGTGGTGCTGGTCGACGACTCGGTCGTGCGGGGCACCACCGCGGGTCCGCTGGTGCAGATGCTGCGCGACGCCGGAGCGACCGAAGTCCACCTGAGAGTGGCCTGCCCTCCCATCACCGACCCGTGCTACATGGGCGTCGACATGGCCAGCAAGCAGGAGCTCATCGCCTCTGACCTCTCCGTCGCGGAGATCTGCGCCCACATCGGCGCCGAGTCGCTGGCCTTCCTGTCGCTGTCAGGCATGATGGAGGCGCTGGGAGCCGACGACGGCTACTGCAACGCCTGCTTCACCGGCATCTACCCGTTCGAGCCCGAAGAGTTCGTGCAGTTGCGGCTCGGATCCAAGGACCGCTTCACGTCGGTGTGGGGCGAATGAGCTGCGTGCTGGTGGTGGGCGGCGGCGGCCGCGAGCACGCGCTGGCTCGGACGCTGAGCCGCTCGCGGCGCGTCGAGCGGCTGATAGCGGCGCCCGGCAATCCCGGCATCGCGGCCTGCGACCGGGCCGAGAACGCGCCGGTCGCGGCCACCGACACGGCCGGCCTCGTCGAGTTGTGCCGTCGCGAGTCCGTCGACCTGGTGGCCGTGGGTCCGGAGGGACCGCTGGCCGCCGGCCTCGTCGACGCGCTGGCCGCCGCCGGGATCGCGGCGTTCGGTCCGGACGCGTCGTGCGCCCGTCTCGAGGCCTCCAAGGCCTACTGCAAGCGATTCCTGATCGACAATCAGATACCCACCGCGGCGGCGCACACCTTCCGCGATGCCGACGCGGCCCTGCGCCACCTTTGCGCCCAACCCGAACTGCCCGTGGTCAAGGCCTCCGGCCTGGCCGCGGGCAAGGGGGTGATCGTTCCCGAGACCAAACAGGAGGCCGCCGCGGCGGTTGCGGCCATGCTGTTGGCCGGACAGTTCGGAGCGGCCGGCGCGGAGATCCTGCTGGAGGAGCGCCTCGAGGGCAGCGAACTCTCGGTGCTGGCCTTCTGCGACGGCGAGCGCTTCGCGGTGCTGCCGCCCGCCAAGGACCACAAGCGGCTGCTGGATGCCGACCGCGGCCCCAACACCGGGGGCATGGGCGCGGTGGCGCCATCGCCGGACGCGGACCGCGGGCTGATCGCCCAGGTGTCCGAGCAGATCATTGCACCGACGCTGGCCGCGCTGCGCCGAGCGGGAACCCCCTACCGCGGGCTGCTGTACGCAGGCCTGATGATCACCGAGGAAGGTCCCAAGGTGATCGAGTTCAACTGCCGTTTCGGGGATCCAGAGGCTCAGGCCGTGCTCAGGCTGCTGCGCAGCGACCTCTTCGAGATCATGCTCGCCTGCGCAACCGGATCCCTCGCCGACGTCGCCATCGACTGGGCTGCCGAGGCGTCTGTCGCAGTGGTCATGGCTGCAGCCGGCTATCCCGACGGCCGCGCCGACCCAGTGCCGATTGGCGGACTCGACGACGCCGACAACCACGGCTGCCTGGTCTTCCAGGCCGCCACCGAGATGATCGGCGGAGTGCTGCACGCCGGCGGGGGTCGAGTCCTGACCGTCACCGCGGTGGGAGCCGACGTCGCGGCCGCGGCCCGCAGAGCCCACCGCGGGGTCGCAGCCATCAGCTTCGAAGGCTCCCAGCACCGCGCCGACATCGGGCTCACACCCCCGGAGGCAGAGCGGCGGTGAGCTCCCGCTCCCGCACCGGCGAAGGGAAGGCAGCGGCAGCGCCGGCTCCGCCCGGAACCTCGAGCTACCGGCACGCCGGCGTGGACATTGACGCCGGCAACCGGGCGGTGGCCCTGATGGCCGAGGCGGTGGCCTCTACCCGCACCCCCGGGGTGATCACGGCGGCGCACGGCTTCGGCGGGATGTACTCGGCCGCGGCGCTGGGACCCGACGCCGTGCTGGTTGCTTCCACCGACGGCGTGGGCACCAAGGTGGCCTTGGCCGCCCGCCACGGCCGCTGGCGGGGGATCGGCGCCGACCTGGTCAACCACTGCATCGGCGACATCGCGGTGCACGGCGCACGGCCCCTGTTCTTCCTCGATTACATCGCCATGGACCGGCTCGTGCCCGAGGTGGTCGCGGAGATCGTGGCCGGCATGGCCGACGCCTGCCGGGCCGCGGGCTGCGCCCTGCTGGGAGGAGAAACCGCGGAGATGCCCGGCGTCTACGCGCCGGGCGCGACCGATGTGGCCGGAACCATTGTGGGCGTGGCCCCGCGCCGCGGGCTCCTGCCGCGCCCCGAGGAGGTGCGCGCCGGCGACCTGCTGGTGGGTGCGACCAGCTCCGGGCCTCACACCAACGGCTACTCGCTGATCCGGCGGCTCCTGGAGGGCCGAGCGCCCAGCGCGGCCATGATCGACGCCCTGCTGGAACCGCACCGCAGCTATCTGGGTGTGATCGATGAACTCTCGGAGGCGGGCGTTCGACCGAAGGCGTTGGGCCACATCACCGGCGGGGGGTTCTTCGACAACCTGCCCCGAATGCTGCCCGCCCATCTCGGCGCCCGACTCGAGCTGGGCTCCTGGCCGGTGCCCGAGCCGTTCGTAACGCTGGTGGACTGGAGCGGGCTCGACGACGCCGAGGCGTTCCGGGTCTGGAACATGGGCGTCGGCCTAGTGGCTGTGGTCGACGAAGCAGGAGTGGACGCCCTGAGCAAGCTGGGGCATCGCGTCATCGGCTCGGTGGTCAACGTCCGCGACTTCGAGCGGCCCGACTCCGGCCGGGTGGTGCTGGAGGGGAACTGGCGGTGACCGGTCGCCTGGTGGTGCTGGCGTCGGGGGCAGGCACCAACCTGGGCGCGATCCTCGACGCCATCGCCGCAAAGCGGCTCGACGCCGAGGTGGTGGCGGTGGTGATCAACCGCAGGGAGGCACTCGCCGGCGCGAGGGCCCGGTGGGCTGGCATCAGAGTGAGCTGCTTGCCGCTGGCGCCCTACCTGGAGTGCGCTTCGGCCTCATCGGAGGGTCGGCGCAGATACGACGCAGAGCTGGCCGCAGCGGTGGCCCAAGCCGCGCCGGACCTTGTGGTGCTGGCCGGCTGGATGCACCTGCTGTCGTCGGCATTCCTGGACCGGTTCCCCGACCGGGTGATCAACCTTCATCCCGCGCTGCCGGGCCGCTTCCGGGGCCGGTCGGCCGTCACCGACGCTTGGGCGGCCTACCAGGCCGGTGTGATCGACCGAACCGGCGCGATGGTCCACTACGTGCCCGACGAGGGCATCGACAACGGCCCGGTAATCGCCTCAGTGGAAGTGCCGATACATCCCGGCGACACCATCGAGTCGCTACGGGCCAGGATCGGTGAGGCCGAGCACGAGTTGATCGTCGCGGCGATAGCCGAGGCGCTGACGGCGCGGGCGCGCCGCGACCCCGAGCCTGTCGCCGCCTCCCAGAGTGACCGCGGCTGACGGACCGGGTTGTTCGATGGGGCCCGGGGCGACCGCGGCCTGACGGTTCGCCGCAATGCGCGACAGGCGGTTAGCTTTGCGCCCGCATGAGCCGACCCGCCGACGAGACGCGCCAAGCTGAAGTCCCCGTCAAGCCCAGCCTCGACGGGCTTGAGGGCAAGTGGGACGCTGCCTGGGAGGCATCGGGGATTTACCGCTTCGACGCGACCCGGCCCAGGGCCGAGGTGTTCTCCATCGACACTCCCCCGCCGACCGTTAGCGGCTCGCTGCACGTGGGCCACGTGTTCAGCTACACCCACACCGACATCATCGCCCGCTACCGGCGCCTGGCCGGCCAGTCCGTCTTCTACCCCATGGGCTGGGACGACAACGGGCTGCCCACCGAGCGCCGCGTCCAGAACTACTACGGGGTGCGCTGCGACCCGTCGCTGCCCTATGAACCGGACTTCTCTCCCCCGCCCGACGCGGGCCGGCCCTCGGCCGTGGCCAAGCGACAGACGATCGCGGTCAGCCGGCCCAACTTCATCGAGCTATGCGAGAGACTCACGGCCGAAGACGAGCAGGCCTTCGAGAACCTGTTCCGGCACATCGGGCTGTCGGTGGACTGGACCCGCACGTACGCCACCATCGACGCCCACTGCCGCCGGGTGTCCCAGCTCGCCTTCCTCGAGAACCTGGAGCGGGGCGAGGCCTACCAGATTGAGGCGCCGTCGCTGTGGGACGTGAGCTTCCAGACCGCAGTGGCCCAGGCCGAGCTCGACGACCGGGAGATGCCCGGCGCCTACCACAAGCTGCGCTTCCGCGGCATCGACGGCAGCGACATCTGGATCGACACCACCCGTCCCGAGCTGGTGCCGTCGTGCGTGGCTCTGGTGGCCCATCCCGACGACGGCCGCTACCAGCCGCGGTTCGGCTCGACGGTGCGCACGCCGGTATTCGATGTGGAGGTGCCGGTGCTGGCGCACGAGCTAGCGGATCCTGACAAGGGCACCGGCATCGCCATGATCTGCACGTTCGGCGACACCGCCGACGTCACCTGGTGGCGCGAGCTGAACCTGCCGGTGCGCACCGTGATCGGCCGCGACGGGCGCTTCGCGGCCGAGCCGCCCGCGGCCATCGAGTCACCGGGGGCCCGGGCCGCCTACGCCCGCCTCGCCGGAAAGACCGCGGCGCAGGCCCGAACCGAGATCGCAGCCGTCTTCGCGGCCTCCGGCGACGTAGACGGCGAGCCCCGCCCCATCACCCATCCGGTCAAGTTCTTCGAGAAGGGCGACAAGCCCCTGGAGATCGTGTCCAGCCGGCAGTGGTACATCCGCAACGGCGGGCGCGACGCCGACCTCGGCCAGGCACTGATCGACCGGGGCACGGAGATGAACTGGGTGCCGGGCTACATGCGGGCCCGCTACGAGAGCTGGATCGCGGGGCTCAACGGCGACTGGCTCATCAGCCGGCAGCGCTTCTTCGGGGTGCCCATCCCGCTGTGGTACCGCCTCGACGCCGGCGGCTCGCCGGTGTGGGACCACCCGATCCAACCGGAGGAGGACGCCCTTCCCGTGGACCCGTCCGCGGACTGCCCACCGCTCTACGACGAGTCCCAGCGGGGCGTTCCCGGCGGGTTCATCGGCGACCCCGACGTGATGGACACCTGGGCCACCTCGTCGCTGACGCCACAGATCGCCACCGGCTGGCGCACCGACGAGGCCCTCCACGCGGCCACCTTCCCGATGGACATGCGGCCCCAGGCCCACGACATCATCCGCACCTGGCTGTTCTCCACCGTGGTGCGGGCCCACTTCGACGCCGGCACGGTCCCGTGGCACAACTGCTCCCTGTCGGGCTGGATCCTCGACCCCGACCGCAAGAAGATGTCCAAGTCGCGGGGCAACGTGCAGGTTCCCACCGAGCTGCTGGAGCGCTACGGCGCCGACGCGGTGCGCTACTGGGCCGCGTGCGGGCGCCCCGGCACCGACACCGCCTTCGACGACCAACAGTTCCGCATCGGCCGGCGCCTCGCCGTCAAGCTGCTCAACGTCTCGAAGTTCGCGCTGCGCTTCGACGATCCCGGCGGTGGCGAAGTCACCGAGACTCTGGACCGCTCGATGCTGCACCGCCTCGCCGAACTCGTCACCGACGCCACCCGCGCCCTGGAGGCCTTCGACTACGCCCGGGCTCTGGAGCGCACCGAGTCGTTCTTCTGGGCCTTCGCCGACGACCACGTCGAACTGGTGAAGGCCCGGGCCTACGGCGAGTACGGCCCGGCCGCGGCAACCTCGGCCTGCCGGGCGCTGCGGACCGCTCTGGCGGTGCTGCAGCAGCTGTTCGCCCCGTTCATGCCCTTCGTCGCCGAGGAGGTCTGGCGCTGGTGGCACGACACCTCCGTGCATGCCTCGGAGTGGCCCGAGCCAGAGCCGCTGCGGGCCGCGGCCGCAGACGCGGGCGCGCTACCCAGCGCAGTGGCGTCAGCCGCGCTGGGCGAGGTGCGCCGGGCCAAGTCCGAGGCCAAGCGGCCATTGCGCACCGAGGTGCTGCGAGCCACGGTCATCGACACCGCCGAGCGCATCGCCGTGCTGGAGTCCGTGGCCGACGACGTGCGGGCCGCGGGCCGCATCACCGAGCTGGTGACCTCCGAAGGATCCGAGTTCTTGGTGAGGGCCGAATTGGCCCCAGAGGCCGCCGCCTAGCGCTGCCGGCCGCTGAGGCCGCCAGCAGGGTGCGGAAGCTGCGAGCGAGCCGTCCGACCGCGCCCGCTCCTCAGCCCACAACTTCGCGGTCAACGTCGTCGGTCTCGGCTTACTCGGGGGACTCGAACGCACAGACCCTGAACTCACTGCACCATTTTGCCGACCCAAAGTGAACATCAGGTTAGATCCGCGCAGAGGCCGGCTTCGGTGCCGTTGAGGGCCGCTAGGGTCCGCGGATGCGCATCCTCGTCACCAACGACGACGGCATCGACTCCATCGGGCTGCACGTGCTGGCCCGGGCCATGGCCGCCCTCGGCGAGGTGGTGGTGGTGGCCCCCGACAAGGAGTACTCGGGCTACGGCGCGGCCTTCGGGCCGCTGCACCTGATCAAGCCCGATGTGCATCGAGCCTCGATCGACGGCATCGACGAGGTGTGGTCGGTCACTGGCCCGCCCGCCCTGTGCGTGATGTTCGGGCGGCTGGACCTGTTCGGGCACTACGACCTGGTGGTGGCCGGAATCAACCCCGGCGCCAACGTGGGTCGCTCCGTGTACCACTCGGGCACAGTCGGGGCCTGCCTGACGGCCCGCAACGGAGGCGTCAGCGGCGTGGCCGTGAGCCAGACGGTGTCGTCCTTCGGCGTGGAGGGCCAGGGCTGGGATGAGCTGCTCGCCGACCAGCACTGGGAGACGGCCGGAACGGTGGCTGCCGCCGCGGTGGGGGGACTGGTCACAGATCTGCCGGAGCATCCGGTGGTGCTCAACATCAACGTCCCCGGCTGCGAGCTGGATGACATCAAGGGCTGGAAGCGGACCGAGGTCGGCATCGAGCCGCCCCGCTCGATGGCCACCGCGCAGCTCGAGCCCAGACCCGGACACACCGACGCGTTCCGGGTGAAGATGGACTGGGGCGGGGTCGTCGAGCTTCCCGAGCACACCGACGGCGGAGCGGTGATGGCCGGCTGGGTGTCAGTCGGTTGGCTGGGCCGTCTGGAGGCCACCGAACCGAACTTCGCGGGAGCAACCGAGACCGAATCCCGGCTCGACACGCTGCTGAGCTGACTCTGCAGGCCGGCGCCACCCCTGACCGCGAGGCGCTCACCACACATCGGCGCATGTTCTAAGCCTGGAGGCCCGCTAGCGGCCGCGGCGTAGCGTTTGGGCGGTGATGCTTGCCGCTTCCGGCCTAGCCAAGGCCTATGACACCCGCCAGCTCTTCACCGATGTCACTCTGCATCTGGCGCCGGGCCGGAGGGTCGCGCTGGTGGGCGGCAACGGCGCAGGCAAGACGACGCTGCTGGAGATCCTGGCCGGCCTGAACGAGTCCGATGCCGGCTCGGTCACCCAGCCCCGCGACGCCCGGATCGGGTACCTGCCCCAGGATCTGGGAGAGGTCGCCGAGGGCACCGTGCGCCAGCAGGTGACGGCCGGCGCCGGCCACCTGGCTGAGCTCGCTCGAACCCTGGAGCAGCTGGAGGGCCGTCTCGCCAAGCCTGGCGACCGCCGAGACGACTTGGTGGCCCGCTACGGCGAAGCTCAGGCGCAGTTTGAACAGCTCGGGGGATACGCGCTGGAGGCGGAGGTGGCCAAGATCCTGGCCGGCCTCGGCTTCTCCGGTGCCGACGCCGATCGGTCCGTGGGCGAGCTGTCAGGCGGCTGGCGGATGCGGGTGGCGTTGGGGCGCCTGTTGCTGTCGGAGCCCGACATCCTGCTGCTCGACGAGCCCACCAACCACCTCGACGTCGACTCGGTGGCCTGGCTGGAGCGGCGCCTGTCCGACTGGCCGGGCGCGCTGCTGTTTGTCAGCCACGACCGCGACTTCATAGACGCGGTGGCCAACCGCATAGTCGAGCTGGCCTCGGGCGCGGCGATCGCCTACGAGGGCGGCTTCGCCGAGTTCGTGGTGGCCCGGGAGGAGCGCCTGGAGCGCATAGAGGCGGCCGCAGCCCGCCAGGCCCGGGAGGTGGCCCGCGTCGAGCGCTTCGTAGAGCGCTTCCGCTACAAGGCCACCAAGGCACGCCAGGTCCAGAGCAGGATCAAGACCCTTGAGAAGCTGGAACGCATACAGGCGCCCAGCCGCTCCGACGGGGCCGCCCGCTTCGCGTTCACCGCCCCGCCCCGCTCCAGCCGAGTGGTGGCAGAGATGCAAGCAGCGACCGTGGGCTATCCCGACGGCGACGGACCCGTGGTCTCCGAGGCCTCCTTCGCCATCGAGCGAGGCCAGACCGTCGCCCTGGTCGGGCCCAACGGCGCGGGCAAGTCCACGCTCCTGAAGCTGATACTGGGCGAGCTGTCGCCCACCTCGGGCACAGTCCGGGTTGGATCCAACGTGCGGGTGGCGGCCTTCGGCCAGCATCAGGCCGACGAGCTCGACACAACCAAGCGGGCGATTGAGGTCTTCTCAGCCGGCATCGACCCGGGGCGGAGGAACCTGCGCACCATCCTGGGCGCGTTCGGGTTCCGCGGCGATGACGCCGACCGCAGGGTGGCGGAGCTCTCCGGCGGGGAGCGCACCCGTCTGGTGCTGGCCCGGCTGATGGTTGAGCCTGTGAACCTGCTGGTGCTCGACGAGCCCACCAACCACCTCGACCTGCCCAGCTGCGACATCCTCGAGGACGCCCTGGCCGCCTATCCCGGCACTGTCCTGCTGGTCACCCACGACCGCCACATGATCCGCTCAGTGTCCGACGCCCTCATCGAGGTCCGCCACGGGCGGGCGGTGTGGCATTTGGGAGCGGACGAGACGGTGCTGTACCCCGATCTTGCGGGCGGCTCTGCGGAGGCGGCGCCTCCAGGCGCCAAGTCCGGGCCCGGGGCGGTCGCCGGCGAAGGAAACGAACCCGGCCCCATCGGCGAATTGAGCGTGCCACGCTCCAACGCGGCCGGCAGGGCCGAGCGCCGACGGGCCAGCGCCAAGTCCCGGGCCGCCACCAGCGGGCTGCGGAGGCGGGTGGCCGAACTGGAGCGGGCCTGGGCGGCGGCCGACGCCGAGGTGTCCGAGCTGCACCTCCGGCTGAGCGACCCCGCCATCTACGACCGGCCCGAGGAGGTCCACGCCCTGGCGTCAGCCCACCAGGAGGCCGCGGACCGGGCCGCCGCCCTGCTCGCGCAGTGGGAGTCCTCGCTGGCCGAGCTGGAGGCACTCGACTAGCGACCGGTCTCGGAGCGGGCGGTGTGCAACGCTCGAGTCGCTACCCGGGCGGGGTGGCTCTGCGCTTCGCCCGGGTGATGCGCTACCGCAGCGACAAGCCCGCCGCCGAGGCCGACACCATCGCGGCAGTCCGCGGCCTTCTTCTAGGCGGGGCCGGTTCTATAGGCTCACGGTCATGACCGGCACGACCAGCACCGAGTTCCTCGCGGCCCACCCATCCGGGGATCAGCCACCGACGCCCGCAACGTCCACGGTCACCGAGCCGGAGGTCCGGCCCGTGACCGACGACGGGGATCACGACCGTTTCGCCCACTACACCCGCCGGGCCGACGCCAACCGGGCCTACGTCGAGGGCACGCCGGTGCGGGCCCTCTGCGGCAAGGTGTGGGTCCCGAGCCGGGACCCTTCCCGCTACCCGGTGTGCCCCGAGTGCACCAAGATCCGGGAGCGTCTGCGCGGGCGGGCCTACAACTGAGCAGGGCAGGGGCGCTTCCGGGCGGGCCGACGGCCATGCGCACCCACCTCCAGGGCGCCTTCCTGCTGATCGTCCTACTGCTCGCCTTCTGGTGGGCGCTGGACTGGGCCGGTCCGATCTTCGACAGCGCCCTGGGCGGAGGGGACGGCGCCATCGTGGTCAGAGCACCCTTGGAGCAGGAGAACTCGGCGGACGCCGACCGCTCCGTCGAACGGGACGAGGCGCTCGACGGCAACGAGGTCGCCGAGCTGCAGGGTGCTTTGATCCAGGTCGGCTACAACCCTGGCCCGGTCGACGGGATCCTGGGCGAATTGACCCGAGCAGCCATCGGAGAGGCCAAGGAGGACCTGGGACTGGCAACGGCGTCCGACCGCAGGCTTCTCGAGACCATTGAGACCGCCCTGGAGGCCCTCGAGACCGCTCCCGATGGCGACGAGCCGGGCCCCTGACGTGTCCCGACCGGCTCGAGCCCGGGTCAAGGCCCCCAGCGGCCCACCGGACTGCTCAACCGTCTTCCGGGCGGCCTACGACCTGAACCTGAAGGTCACGTTGATGTGGGTCAAGACCTCGCAGATGCGCAAGGGCGTCCGCTGGTGGGCCACTGAGACGCCCGACGGATCGGCGTCGTTGGCGTTCCGGCCCGTCGGCGGGGAAGTGATCGCCGACGCCTGGGGTCCGGGCGCCGGGTGGGCCATCGGCCAGCTCCCGGCCCTGCTCGGCAACGACGACGACCCCAGCGGCTTCCAACCCCGCGATCCGGTGGTGCGCGGTCTGGTGTCCCGGCTGGGGGTGCCGCGGCTGGGCGCCACCGGCCGCTGGTACGAGGCGATGGCGACGGCTGCCATCTACCAGAGAGTGGTGAGCGCCGACGCTCGGACCGCGGTGGCCCGGATGGGGCGGCTATTCGGCGCCGATGTGCCCGGAGGGGGGCCGCTGCCGCTGTTCCCCAGCCCCGACGCGGCGTTGCGGGTCCCCGACCATGGATTCCATCGCGCCGGTGTGGACCGGGCCCGCACCCGAGTGATCCGAGTCGCGGCCAAGCACGCCCACCGCCTGGAGGCCCTGAAGGAGCGGCCCGCGGCCGACGCCCGCAAGTGGCTTCAGCGCCTGCCCGGTGTCGGACCGTGGACCGCGGCCCGCACGACCGGCGCCGCCGCGGGCGATCCCGACGCGGTGCCGGTGGGAGACCTGCACGTGCCCGTGCTGGTGACCTACGCCCTTACCGGCGCCACCGGCGGTAACGACGACTCGATGCTCGAAGCGCTAGAGCCCTATGCGGGGCACCGCGGCCGGGTTGTGCGCCTGGTCAAAGCGGCCGGCATCGGCCCGCCCAAGCACCATCCCGCCCCAACCCGCTTCGACATCAGCAGCGTGTAGCAGCCCCTCCGGTCTCCTACGAGGCAGACGGGCTCGCGCTGGCCGCGATGGGCTCATGGTCGGACAGAGCGTCGCCTGCCGGGTCGGCGGCGGTCAGCACCTCCGGGTCGGCGGCTCGCAGGCCGCGGCTCAGCAGCCAGTCGACTTTCATCTCGCCCCGGCGCGACGGCCGCGGCGCAGTCAGGCGCTGCGTGGGCTCGCCCCGAACGTTGCATGCCTCCCAGTCGTAGCCGCGGCCTGCGGCCAGCGCGAACAGCGGCTCGTGGGGCACCGGATGGGTCAATCGGCTGGGATCGTCCTCGAAGAGCTGCCTGGCCCGCTCAGGGTCCTCGACGTCGGCGGGGCCGAGTGAAAACGTGTTGAGATCCCCACCGATCAGCGCGGGCGCGCCCGGCAAGTACGCCTCGATCCCGTCCAGCAGAGCGCCGAATTGCGCGGCCCGCTCTCGGGGATCGCTGTGACTCTCAAGGTGAACGGACGCGACGACGACGTCGCGGCCGCCCATCGCCACAGTCGCCAGCACCGCCATGCGCCCCCCGATGCGCTGCTCGCCCCGCTGCCCGTCGAACCAGCCTCCCGACACCTCCAAACGCAGCAGCGCCGGGCGCTCCAGCGGCGCCCGACTCAGGATGGCGTTGCCGTGGTAGCCCACCTCGTTGGAGTCACCTTCGTGGAGCCGGCGCTCCTCGGCATCTCCTAGGCCCAGCTCCAGGTACTCGACGGCGTACGCGTAGCCGCAGCCCAGCCGACCGGCCAGCTCCGCGGCGGTGTGGCGCTGGTTCGAGCGGGCCATGCCCCAGTCAAGCTCCGCCAGCAGCAGCACATCCGCGCCCGCCCGCTCCAGCAACGCGGCCGACGCGCCGAGCCTCCTGCCGCGCTGGAGGTTCCAGGCCACCGCCCGGATGCGAGCCCCGAGCGGTTCCGGCTCCGGGGGGTAGCGCACCTCCACCGACGCGGCGAAGGCGAGCTCGGCCAGGAGCTCCGCGTGGCTCTCCGCAGGCTGAGCCGCCAGCTCGGCCCGGCGCCGGAGCGAAACGACCGGCAAGCTGTCCACCGGCTTCTCGTGGAGACCCTCGAGCCTCACCCCGGCACCGTGCTCAACCGACTCGCACCCGATCGGCGATGCTCACTGTTCACGGCGAGAGCCCCCGAGCAGCGGACACGGCCCTCTAGCCGGCGCGACGCCGGGCGGTCTTCGCGGCATGGCGCGCGGCCTTGGCGGCCCGGTGGGCCAGGGTTCGCTCCACGTAGGGGGCCACTTCGGGAGTCTTGCAGCCAGTCTGGCCGTGGTCGACCTTCACCGGGCCGATGCGGGCAGCCGCGGCCAGCACCTCGCGGCGCAGGTCAGCGTCGCGCAGGGCCATGACGATGAGCGCGCCGTTCATCTCGTGACGGACCCGGTTGGGCCGCTCGCCGATCTCGGCCTCGATCTTCTCGGCAAGGCCTCGGAGTTCCTCGACCGACCAGACGCCAGGATTCTCGGCGGTGCAGGTGACGATGAACCATCCGGTGGACGCGGTCCACTCGGCGGGCCTGTCCCTCCAGGCGTCGCTCAGCTCCCGGGCGTGCGGCGATTGCGCACACAGCCCGCCTAGACCTTCGGCCAGGATGTAATTGTCCACGTCGCGCAGCCAGCGACCGGCCAGCGACTCGTCAACCGCAGCAGGGTCGGCCACCCTCAGCGCCAGCACGCGGGCATCGTGGTTGCCGCTGTCCCACAGCTCGACAGCCAGCGCATGGTCGGTCTTGAGAGGCTTGGCGATCTTGCCGAGTTCGGCGTAGCTGGCCCCGAACATGGGCTCGGCCGCGCCGTGGCGGGCATAGACCTTGCGGTTCTGGGCCGTGCCCGCCGCCTCCAACTGGGTCATGACTGTGCCGATGTCGCTCATTTCGCTGCTTACCGCCGCTATCGCTTCTGCCGAACTCACCCGTCAAAGTCGCGGGTGAACAGGCGGTAGGCCACGCTATCGACGAGGTTCCCAGAGTTCGACAGTACAACCACCCCCTCACGGGCCTCGGGGTCGAAACCGACGAACGAGCTGTAGCCGCCGGTGGCGCCGTTGTGCCACACGAACCGGCGGTCGCCCTCAGCCGCGATGATCCACCCGAGCCCGAGATCCATGCCCAGCGCCGGGTCGGGCAGCTGCGGGGCATGGGCGAACTCCATCGCGGCGCGCAACGGCGACTCTCGCAGCCCCATGTTCACCTCGACGAACGTCAGCATGTCATTCACGGTGGACCGAAGCGCTCCCGCGCCGGCGAGGGCGGCGAGATCCCAGTTGGCGGCCGGCCGCAGCCGCTCGTCGTGCCCGGGGGCCAGGCGCTCCCGCAGCTCTTGCGTCAGCTCGATGCCGGTGTCATACATCTGCAGCGGCTCGAGGATCCGCCCGGTCACCATTGTCTCGTAGTCGGTGCCCTCCCAGAGGGCGAGCGCATGGCCCAGCAGGCCGTAGCCGAAGTTCGAGTACTCGACCGCCTCGCCGATGTCCCGGCGCAGTTCGTGCGACGACAGAAAGGCATAGAGACGCTCGGCGTCGTAGCCCGCGTACGGGTTGGTGTCGTCGGCCGGGTCTAGATTGTCGGGCAGGCGGGGCAGTCCCGAGTTGTGGGTGGCCAAATGTCCCACCGTTATCTCGGCTCCGTCGCGGGTCGGCATCCGGGCCGCGGCACCGAGCAGGGTCTGTACCGGCGTGTCGAGCCCCAGCTCCCCCCGCACCGCGAGGTCGGCCAGCAGAGTCGAGGTGAACACCTTCGTGACGGAGCCGATCTCGAAGACGGTGTCGGCGTCGGGCTGGGCCGGATCGTCAGCGCTGAGACGTCCGTACCCGACGACCACGCGCCCCTCCTCCGTGGTCACGCCGGCCACCACGGCCACGCTCTGCCGCTCGCCGTCGACGAACTCCGCCAAGAGGCTGCGGATCTGGGTATCGATCAGCGGCTGACGATCCGGCTCGCTCATAGGCTGAACGGCCGGCTCAATCTCGGCAGCGTCGTCTGTGCCGCCGCACGCTGCACACCAGAGCGCAAGCCCGACGCCAAGGGCGACCTTCCAAGGCGTGACCCTGCCTGCCACTTAACCCATTCGCAGCTCGGACATGCGGTCGAGGACCCGCTCGCTTTCCGCGCCGATGGTGGTGTCGTCGCCGTGGCCGGTGTGCACAACCGTGTCGGAGGGCAGGGTGAGCAGACGATCGCGGATGCTGCGCAGGATGGTGGGCTCGTCGCTGAAGCTGCGGCCGGTGGCGCCCGGACCGCCGCAGAACAGGGTGTCGCCCGAAAGCACCGTTCCGTCGACGGCGTCGTGGAAGCAGCAGCACCCCGGCGAGTGGCCCGGCGTGTGGATCACGCCCAGTTCGTGTCCTCCCGCGGCCAGCACCGACCCCGGCTCCAGGTCGCGGTCGGGCTCGTCGCCGGAGTAGACCGCATCCCACAGCATCCGGTCCTCGGGATGCAGCAGCACGGGCGCGTCCACCGCGTCGCGCAGCGCCACTGCTGCGTTGATGTGGTCGTTGTGGCCGTGGGTGCACACGATGGCCGCCACCCGACGCCCCGCCACCGCGGCCGCGATGGGCTCGTGGTCGTGGGCCGCGTCGAAGATCAGCACCTCGCGGTCGTCGCCGACCAGCCAGATGTTGTTGGTGACCTCCCACTCACCGCCGTCGAGGGCGAAGATGCCGTCAGTGGTGACCAGCTCGATGGGCACGGTGTCGGTCCCAGTCCCGCCTAGAGCACGACGACGGAGCGCAGCACCTCGCCGCGCTCCATCTTGTGGAAGGCCTCCTCCACGTCCTCGAGGCCGATCGTCTCGGACACGAAACCATCAAGGTCTAGTCGACCCTGCAGGTACAGGTCGATCAGCATCGGGAAGTCCCGGGTCGGCAGGCAGTCGCCGTACCAGCTCGACTTGAGGGCCCCGCCCCGGCCGAACACCTCGATGAAGGGCAACTCGATGGTCATGTCTGGTCGGGGCACGCCCACCAGCACCACCGTGCCGGCCAGGTCGCGGGCCTCGAAAGCCTGCCGGTAGGTGACGGGCAGGCCCACCGCCTCGATGGCCACGTCCACGCCGTTGCCGCCGGTGAGGGCCTTGATCTGCTCCACCGGGTCGGCCTCGGAGGAGTTGATGGTGTGGGTGGCGCCGAAGCCCCTGGCCCACTCCAGCTTGCGGTCGTCGACGTCGACGCCGATGATGGTGGAGGCCCCGGCCAGCTTGGAGCCGGCGATGGCAGCGTCGCCCACGCCCCCGCAGCCGAACACGGCCACGCTGTCGCCGCGGCCGACTCCGCCGGTGTTGATCGCCGCGCCGATGCCGGCCATCACACCGCAGCCCAGAAGGCCCGCGGCGGTGGCCGGCGCGGCCGGATCGACCTTGGTGCACTGCCCCGCGGCGACGAGGGTCTTGTCGGCGAAGGCGCCGATTCCCAGAGCGGGCGACAGCTCGGTGCCGTCGGCCAGCGTCATCTTCTGGGACGCGTTGTGGGTGTTGAAGCAGATGTGGGGCCGGCCCCGCAGGCAGGAGCGGCACTCCCCGCATACCGCCCGCCAGTTGAGGATCACGAAGTCGCCCGGCGCCACCTCGGTCACGCCGTCGCCGACCGACTCCACCAGCCCTGCGGCCTCGTGGCCCAGCAGGAACGGGAACTCGTCGTTTATCCCGCCCTCGCGGTAGTGCAGGTCGGTGTGGCAGACGCCGCAGGCACCGATGGCCACCACCGCCTCGCCCGGGCCGGGGTCGGGGATCACGACCTCGGTGATCGTGACCGGCTCACCCACGGCCATCGACACCACTCCTCGCACGGTCTGGGGCATGTCTTCGTCCTCCTGATATTGCGGCCCGGCTGGTCCGGGGCACACTACCGCGCCCGGCTGCGCCATCAAGCAACGAGCTCCGCTCTGGAGTCCGGCGGAGCCCGGGCTGATCGCCTTGGGGGCGAGGGCGTAGAGTCGCGGCCATGTGCCGCAACATCACGACCCTGCGGGGGCTGGCGCCGCCCGCCAACTCCGCCGAGATCGAGGCCGCCGCCCGGCAATATGTCCGCAAGGTCAGCGGCGTGCAGAAGACTTCCGCCGCGACCGAGGCCGCCGTCGAGCGGGCCGTCTCGCTGGTAGCCGACGCCACCGCCGACCTGCTGGCTGCGCTGCCGTCCCGCCGGACACCGCCACGCAACGAGCCGCCGCTGCGGCGACGGGCCGCCGCGGGCGGAACCGCCTGATCGGTCCAATGGTCGGCTCGACGCGGCAACTGTCGGACCTCGTGTCCCAAGCCCGCCGGCACGGCGTGCGCGACGAGGCCGTGCTCGCGGCCATCGGGAGGGTGCCGCGGCAGCGCTTCGTTCCCCGCCGGCTCGCCGCGGCCGCGTTCGACGACGGGCCTCTGCCCATCGGCGAGGGCCAGACCATCAGCCAGCCCGCGATGGTGGCGATGATGGCCGAGGCGGCCCGGCTGGGCCCGGACGACCGCGTGCTGGAGGTGGGAGCCGGCTCGGGATATGGCGCCTTGGTGCTGCGAGCCCTGGCCGGCCGGGTGGTTACCATCGAGCGTCGGCCCGGCCTGGCTACCAAGGCCCGGGCCGCGCTGGCCGGGCACGACCCGGGGGACGTCAAGGTCGTGGTGGGCGACGGGACGCTGGGCTGGCCCGAGGAGGCTCCCTACGACGCCATCGTGGTCACTGCGGCCGGTCCGAAACCGCCGCCACCCCTGCTGGAGCAGCTCGCTCCGGGAGGGCGCCTGGTCATGCCCGTGGGCTCTCGCCACTACGACCAGTTCCTGATGCGCTATACCCGCCCCGCCGCTACAGACCTCCGGGACAACGGCGACCCCGCGCCCGGCGATGAGTACCGCGCCGAGCGGCTCACGCCGGTGCGCTTCGTCGCGCTCATCGGCGCCCACGGCTTCGGGCCTGACCGGTGAAGCCCCGGCCCGGCCGCACCGATTCCATGACGCAGACCCGCATCCGCATCATCGACGCCACCACGCCCGGAGTGCCCCTTGACCACGACCGGCTCAATGTCAACGGGCCGTCGGTGCTGCCGGCCCCCGGTTGGATGCCGGACCCGCCGGGCCGGTACCTGATGTTCTTCGCGCACCATGTCGGCCAGTCGATCCGACTCGCCGCGGCCGACGATCCGACCGGTCCGTGGCGGGTGGTCGAGCCCGACGTACTCCATGTGGACGACACGCCGTCGGACCGCCAGCCCCACATCGCCTCGCCCGACGTCCACGCCGACGACCGCCGGCAGCGCTTCGTGATGTACTTCCACGGGATGGTTCCTTCCGACGTCGGCGGCCACTTGCCGTGCTGGGGCACCTACCCGACGCTGAACCAGAAGACCATGGTGGCGACCTCGCACAGCGGCCGGCACTTCGCCCTGGTCGAGCCGGTGGTGGCCGTGGCCCCCAGCTATCTGCGGATGTTCGACGCGGGAGACGCCTGGTACGGCGTGGCCATGCCGTCGCAGGTCGTTCGCTCGCCGGACGGGCTGCGGGGCTTCGAGTACGGGCCGATGCTGTTCGACGACGATGAGATCCGCCACTGCTGCTTGTCCCACCGCCCTGATCGCCAGGAACTGGAGATGCTGTTCACTCGCTGCTTCGAGGCGCCCGAGCGCATCTACCGCACCGTGATCGACACTTCGGGCGACTGGCGCAGTTGGTCGCCGGGGCCGGTCAGCGAGGTCATGCGCCCGAGCGAGTCGTGGGAGGGCGCCGACGAGGCGCTCAAGCCGGCGCCGCGGGGATTGGCGCTCACGCCCCAGAACGGCCTGCGCGATCCGTTCGTCCTCGATGCCGGCGGCCGGCGCTGGCTGTTCTACGCCGCGGCCGGAGAGTACGCGCTGGGCGTCACCGACATTTCGGGCGTCTAGCGCGGTGAGCGAAGCTCGTCCCGCCCGGGGCGGGGTCGCTTCGGGAGGCACTGCCAGCCAGGTGGTGCGCCGGATCCCGCAGCTGATCGCCGGGCTGCTGATATTCGGGCTGGGACTGGGTTTCGTGGTGCTCGGCGCGCAGGGCGAGGGGCCCTGGACCGTGTTCCACGAGGGCGTTTCGCTGCACACCCCGCTGACCATCGGCACGGTGACGATCCTCACGGGCGCGGCGCTGGTAGCCGGTCTGGTGTGGGTTCGCGAACCGGTGGGGTTCGGCACGCTGATGAACGGCCTAGTGGTCGGATTGGCGACCGACGCAACCCTGGCGCTATTCGACCAGCCCGCCTCGATCGCGGGGCAGGTGGCCATGACGCTGGCCAGTCCCCTGCTGGTGGCGCTGGGCTCCGGCCTGTACCTCGGCGTGATGCTGGGTCCTGGGCCACGCGACGGCGTGATGACGGCCATGTACCGCCGCGGCATCCCGATCTGGCAGGCCCGGTTGATCATCGAGGCCGTGCCTTTCATCATCGGCGCGATCCTGGGCGGCAAGGTGGGCTGGGGGACGGCCTACTGGCTGGTGGTCATAGGCCCCGCAGTGAACCTTTCCATGAAGCTGTTCACCCGGCCTGTGGTGGCCTCTCGCTGGATCGATGTGTTCAACGCCCTGGGGGCAGGCGGCCAGGGCGTCCCCCGCACCAATCGCCGACGCCCCGGCTACCCGAGCCACTGAGCCATGAGTCCGTTCGGGGCGGGCCCACGGGCCGCTGAGCGGGCATAGCCTGATCCTGTGATCGACCTTCGCTCCGACACCGTCACCCAGCCCACCCCGGCCATGCGGGCCGCCATGGCCGCTGCTGTGGTGGGCGACGACGTGTACGGCGAGGATCCCACCGTCAACGAGCTCCAGGAGGCCGCGGCTGCGCTGCTCGGCATGGAGGCCGCACTGTTCGTGACCAGCGGCACCCAGGGCAACCTGTGCGGGCTGCTCGCCCACTGCGGGCGCGGCGACGAGTACATCGTCGGCGACCACGCCCACACCTACATGTACGAGGGCGGCGGCGGGGCGGTGCTTGGCTCCATCCAGCCCCAGCCGGTGCCGAGGGGCGACGACGGCATGATCGACCTGGCTGCAGCCGAGGCGGCCGTGAAGTCTCCCGACCATCACTTCGCCCGCACCCGGCTGTTGTGCCTCGAGAACACCGTCGACGGCAAGGTGCTGACGGTGGCCCAGATGGAGTCCTCGGCCGCGCTGGCTACCCGCCACGGCCTGTCCCACCACCTCGACGGAGCCCGGCTACCGAACGCGGCTGTGGCCCTGGGTGTGTCACCGGCTGCGGTGGCCGCCCCGTTCGACTCGGTGTCGGTGTGCCTCTCGAAGGGGCTGGGCGCGCCGATGGGTTCAGTGCTGGCCGGATCCGCGGACCTGATCGACGAGGCCCACAAGTGGCGCAAGATGCTCGGCGGCGGGCTGCGCCAGGCCGGGATCGTGGCCGCCGCGGGACTGTACGCGCTGGAGCATCACATCGATCGCCTGGCCGACGACCACGCCAACGCGGCCCGCCTGGCCGACGGTCTGGCCGCCGTCGACGGCGTGAAGATCGACTCCTGCGCCACCAACATGGTGTTCATCCGCATCGACGAAGAAGTGCGCGGCGGCTCGGACCTGGGCGGGAACCTGGCCGACCGCGGCATCGTCACCCGCTGGAGCGGCTCGCAGGCCCGCCTCGTCACCCACCTCGACGTCTCCGCCGAGGACATCGAGACCGTCATCGACGCCTTCGCCGAACTGCTCGGGTGACGTCCCGAACCGAACTTCCGGCGTCTTTGGGTGGCACTCGCATATCGGCAGGAGGGTCCCCGCGAAAGGCCTCTGCCAGTCATCCGCACACAACGCGATGAGTACGGTGGCGCCATGACGCTTGCCGTTGCGGGAACGCTGATGCAGACACCGGCGCCCGACCGCCTCACGGTGACCGACGCCGTGGTGGAGGTGCAGGCCGGGGCGATCACCGCGGTGCACGACCGCTCCACCCCCGGGGGCGCGGCCGCGGGCCGCCGAGCGCTCGCATCCGCCACCGAGCAGGCGGAGCTGGCGCCAGGCACGTTCCTGCTGCCCGGCTTGGTGGACCTGCACATCCATGCACCCCAATGGCCGCAGCTCGGCACCGGGCTCGACCTGCCCCTGGAGCGCTGGCTGTTCGACTACACCTTCCCGCTGGAGGCTCGCTATGCCGACGCCGAGTTCGCCGCGGCGGTGTGGGACGACCTGGTTCCGTCGCTGCTGGCCATGGGCACCACCACTGCGGTCTACTTCTCGTCGAACCATCTGGAGGCCACCACCGCCCTGGCACGGGCCTGCGCCCGGCACGGGCAGAGGGCGCTGGTGGGCCGGGTGGCCATGGACCACCCGTCGGGCACCCCCGAGTGGTACCGGGACGCCACCGCCGCCGTGGGCGTGAACGCCTCCGCGGCATCCATCGAAGCGGTGGCCGCCGTGGGCAGCCCGCGGGTGGAGCCGATCATCACTCCCCGCTTCACCCCGGCCTGCACCGACGCCCTGCTTGAGGGACTGGGCGAGCTGGCCGAGGCGACCGGGGTGCGGGTGCAGACGCACTGCGCGGAGTCGGACTGGCACTGCGGCTACGCCCTGGACCGCTTCGGCACCACCGATCCCGCGGCCCTCGACCGCTTCGGCCTGATGCGCCCCCGCACCGTTCTGGCCCACAGCGACCACCTGACCGCGGAGGAGATGGTCATGGTGTCGGGCCGCCGGGCGGGCGTGGCCCACTGCCCGCTGTCCAACGCCTACTTCGCCAATGCCGTGTTCGGCGTGCGCCGGGCGCTGGCCGCCGGTGTCGGCGTGGGGTTGGGCAGCGACATCGCCGGCGGGGCCCGCCCCGGCCTGCTGGGGGTGTGCCAGGACGCGGTCACCGTCTCCCGCATGCTCGAGGACGGCGTCGACCCGGCTCTCGCCGCGACTGAGCGAGGCGTGCCCGAATCGCGCACCGACACCGTCACCGCCTTCTGGCTGGCCACCGCTGGCGGGGCCGCAGTGCTCGATCTGCCGGTGGGGTTGATCGAGCCGGGCCGTCGCTTCGACGCCATCGCGGTGCGAACCGATCGGCCAGGCGGAGCGATCCGGCTGTGGGATGGCATCGACGACGACACCCGCTCCTTCGAGAAGGTCGTTCGTCTGGCCGCCGCCGATGACATCAGCCACGTCTGGGTGGATGGAGCGAACGTCAAGGCGGAACCAGGCTCGGCGTTGGATGCGCGCCGAGAGCACTAGCTTCGAGCCATGACCGAGACCCTCACCACACCCGGCGGCACCGCGTTCGTTCGCACCCCCGACGAGCGCTTCGCCGCCATCGACGACTATCCCTACGAGCCCCGGTACGCCACCGTGGATGGCCTGCGGATGGCCTACGTGATGGCTGGACCGGAGGACCCGGACGTGGGCACAGCCACCATCGTGCTCTTGCACGGCGAGCCGACGTGGGGCTACCTGTACCGCAAGATGATCCCGGTGCTGGCCGCTGCCGGCCACCGGGTGATGGTGCCCGACCTCATCGGCTTCGGCCGCTCCGACAAGCCCGTCGAGCGCTCCGCCTACACCTATGCGGGCCACGTCGAATGGATGCGCAGCTTCCTGCATGCGACTGCGGCCGAGCGCGGCTCGGGGCCCCTGCACCTGTTCGGCCAGGACTGGGGCGGCCTCATCGGCCTGCGCCTGGCGGCCGAGAACCCGGAGCTTTTCGACCGGCTGATCCTGGCCAACACCGTGCTGCCGGTGGGCGACTCCCCCGGCGCCGGCTTCGACTTCTGGCTCCAGTTCAGCCAGGACGTGCCGTTCCTCGACTGCGGGCGGCTGGTCGAAAACGCCACCGCCACCGAGCTGAGCGAGGCCGCCATCGACGCCTACCGGGCGCCGTTCCCCGCCGAGCTCCACTTGGCCGGCGCCCGCCATTTCCCGATGCTGGTGCCGGTGACCCCCGACAACCCGGCGGTGCCCGCCAACCGGGCCGCCTGGAAGGTCCTGGAGCAGTGGACCAAGCCGGTGCTCACCCTCTGGGCGCCCGGCGATCCCGTTCTGGGCGGTCTGCAGCCCTACATGGTCGAGCGCATCCCCGGTGCGGCCGGCCAGCCCCACGCCCAGTTCGAGCCGGCCAGCCATTTCATCCAAGAGGACCAGGGTCCAGCCCTGGCCGAGGCCATCAACGCCTGGCTCGCTGCCGGTTAGCTTTGGGGCGACGACGCCGAGAGCCAGGGAGGGCGACCGGTGCCGGAGATAATTGAGGTTGAGGCCTACCGGAGGGCCATCTCGGCCACGGAGGGACGCAAGATCGCCAGCGTCCACGCCCCCGACGAGTGGTTCGCCAAGGGTGGCACCACCACCGACGCTCTGCGCTTGGAGCTGACCGGGGCGCGGGTCGAGGCGGTGCGGCGCATCGGCAAGCTCGTGGTCATGGACACCGACGGCCCCCGGCTGGGGCTGCGGTTCGGCATGACGGGCAAGATCGTGGTGGACGGGGCCATGCCCATCGACCACCTGCTGTACGACAGCCCCCGCCACGAGCCGGCCTGGGACCGGTTCGGGCTGCAGTTCGAGGGCGGCGGCGCCATGGTGCTGCGCGACCCCCGGAGACTCGGCGGCGCGCAGCTCGACCCCGCCGAGGATGCGCTGGGCCCGGATGCTCTGTCGCTAACCCTGGGGCAGCTGCGCAAGGCCTTGGCCGACTCGACGGTGGCCTTGAAGGCCCGGCTGCTGGACCAGCGCCGGCTGGCCGGTCTCGGCAACCTGCTGGCCGACGAGGCGCTGTGGCGGGCGGGCCTGTCGCCTGTGCGGGAGTCCGGGGCCCTGGAGGCTCCCGAGACGGCACGGCTCCATCGCGCCATCCGGGCCACGCTGAGGACTCTCGGCCAGCGGGGCGGGTCCCACACCGGCGACCTCCAGCCCGCCCGGGTGCGGGGCGGCTGCTGTCCCCGGGACGGAGCGGCGCTGCGGCGCGACCAGGTGGGCGGCCGCACCACCTACTGGTGCCCCCAGCACCAGACGTAACCCGCTCCAACCAGACGCTCTGGTCCAACCGCCGTCGTAGCCTGATCAGATGGCCGGGCCCTTGATGCTGCGCTTCGTGTCGTCGTTTCCCCGCGCGCGGGAGATGCCGGCCACCGTGTCCGAGATCGCTCTGGTGGGGCGGTCCAACGTGGGCAAGTCGTCGCTGCTGAACGCGCTGGCCCAGCGAAAGCAGCTGGCCCGCACGTCCAAGACACCCGGCGCCACCCGTCTGCTCAACGCGTTCGAGCTCGGCGCCGAGGGGTCGCGGCAATGGCTGGTGGATCTGCCCGGCTACGGGTACGCCAAGGCGTCCAAGGCCGAGCAGCGCCGCTGGAGCTCCATGGCGGAGGGCTATCTCGCCCACCGCGAGCCGCTGCGGGGCGTGTTGCACCTCATCGACGGCGAGATCGGTCCCACCCCCCTCGACCTGCAGACCGTCGAATGGCTCGACGGGCTGGGCCTCCCCGTGACCTTCGTGGCCACCAAAGCCGACAAGGTCCGCCCATCCCGTCGCGGCGCCCGCCAGGCCGAAGTTGCGGCCAAGCTCGGCGCCGACCGGGGCACCGTCCAGTGGACCAGCGCCGCCAAAGGCACCGGCATCGGTGAGCTACGGGCGCTCGTGGCTGTCCTGCTCGACGCCTAGCGGTAGCGTTGGCGTCCGCATGAGCCGACCTGCCTCCGAGACACCGCTCCGAGCTGCAGTCCCCGACAAGCCCAGCCTCGAGTCGGCCAAGGGCCGGGCCGCCTACGCCCGCCTGGCCAGCAAGACCGCCGCTGCGGCCCGCACCGAGATCGCGGCCGTCTTCGCCGCCTCCGGCGACATAAACGACGAGCCCCGCCCCATCACCCATCCGGTCAAGTTCTTCGAGAAGGGCGACAGACCCCTCGAGATCGTGTCCAGCCGACAGTGGTACATCCGCAACGGCGGTCGGGACCAAGACCTGGGCCTGGCCCTCATCGGACCTGACTTCTCAGTGCACGCCAAGCTTGCTCCCGCCGCCGCGGAGCGCTAGCCGCGGCTATCAAGGATGTCGCCGCCGATGACCGGCCGCAGCCTGTTGGGAGGGGCCCAAGTCCACCTGGACTTCCACACCTCAGAGCACATCGGCGACATCGGAGCGGACTTCGACGCCGAGGAGTTCGCTGCCAGGCTGCGCGGCGCCAACGTGGACCAGGTGAACCTATTCGCGAAGTGCCACCACGGCTGGTCGTACTATCCGACCGACATCGGCCGCATGCATCCGGGCCTGCACTTCGATCTGTTGGGTGAACAAATCCGCGCCTGCCGCGAAGCGGGCCTCGCCACCGCGACCTACTACACCGTCGGGTGGTCGGTCCGGGACCTCGACGAGCACCCCGAATGGGCCGCGGTCCGCCGCGACGGCACACCCCAGGCCATCAACTTCGACCACAACGCCGACCCCGAGGACCGCCGGCCGCCCAACTCCTGGGTCTATGTTTGCCCCGACGGCGAGTACTTGGACCTCATGGCGGCGCAGGCCGAGGAGATCGCGCGGCGCTACGACCCCGACGGACTCTGGTTCGACATCTGCGCCGCGGCGCCCTGCTTCTGCGCCCGGTGCCGAGCCGGGATGTCGTCTCTGCACGTCGACCCCGACGACGCAGCCGCCGTCGGGGCGTTCAATCAGCGCCGATGGCAGCGTGCGCTGGGCGCGCTGCGACAGGCCGCACGGACCGACGCGTCAGGCCGCCGGGTGTTCTTCAACGGCACGACCGTGCTCCACGGCGACGCCCTCCATATCGCCGACGCCTCGGCCAGCCTCAGCTCCTTCAACTCGCACCAGGAGCTCGAGCATCTCCCTACGACGTGGGGCGGCTACGACAGGCTGCCGCTGCGGGCCAGGCACTACCACGGATTGGGCTTCGACCTCGTGGCAATGAGCGGGAAGTTCCACACGAGCTGGGGCGAGTTCGGCGGGTACAAGTCCCAGCGGGCCCTCGAGTACGAGGCCCGGTCGATGATCGCCAACGGAACCCGCTGCAGCTTCGGCGACCAGCTGCATCCCAGCGGACACCTCGACGACCAGACCTACGACCTGCTGGGAGCGGTGTACCGGTCGGTCGCAGACCTCCAGGGACTCGTCGACGGGGCGAAGCCGGACTCGCGGCTGGCTCTCTGCCCCAGCCAGAGCGAGGACGACGACCAGGGCGTCGCCCGGGCCCTGCTGGAGGCGCACCGCGAGTTCATGGTCGTGGCGCCGTCGGGCCTGGATCCGGCCCGCCACGAGGCCGCGTTGGTGGCCGGGCCGCTGGCGGACGCGACGGACCGCGACTTGGCCCGCTTCGCGTCCGCAGGAGGCCGCATTCTGGCGTTGGGCGACGCCGTCAGGGGCCTGTCGCCCGCAACGCTGGCCGCGGTCCTAGGCATCACCCTTGCCCGCGAGCCCTCAGCCGACGGCGACTACAGCTCCTACGCCGCCGGCGAGCTGGCGCCGCTCGGGAGCGGGCTCGCCTACAACTACGAGCCCGGCTGGCGCTTCGCTCTGGCCCCGGGCGCCGAAGTGCTCGTCCGCATCCACGACGCCTTCTTCGACCGTACCTACGGGCGGTACTGCTCGCACCAGAACGCGCCGCCCCGCCAGCGAGACAGCGGGCACCCGGCCGTGCACAGGCACGGGCCCCATCTGGTCGCGGCCCACCCGTTGGGCCGCCTCTACCTGCGGCATGGCGCCGAAATACACCGCAGCCTGCTGTGGGCCCTCATCTCCGCCGTCGACGCCAGGCCTGTGATCGAGGTGTCGGGGCTGCCGCCGGGCGGCCGGGTCACGGTGATGCATCAGCCGGGCCGCTTCCGCACGCTGGTGCACGTGCTCTACGCTCCTCCGGCGCAGCGCGGCCGGTCGGTGATCGTCGACGACGTGGTCGCGGTGCCCGGAGTGGGGGCCACTGTGCGACTGGACCGCGAGGTCGCGGCCGCCTCCGACGGGCGCGGCGGCGCGCCGGTGCCGTTGTCGCGTCACGACGACGGCGCCGTCTCGTTCGATCTCCCCGTCATCGAGATGCATGCCGTGGTCGTGCTGCACCATGCGCAACGCTACCGACATCATGAAGATTCATCCGATGATTGATACCCTTTGGGGCGTGGAACTGCCAGCACTTTCCTTCGACAGTCGTACAGACATCCGATGAATAAATTGAGCCTCGACTTGGCGCGGGTTACCGTGGCTCTCTAGGAGGAAGTTGTGGCCGACTTGGTCCTCGAGGGACTCACCAAGATCTACAGCGGCAGGGTCGAGTCGGTTAGCAACGTCACGTTGACCGTCGCCGACGGCGAGTTCCTGGTATTGCTGGGCCCCTCGGGCTGCGGTAAGTCGACCCTGCTGCGCATGATCGCGGGACTGGAGCCCATCACGGCCGGCGCCCTCACCATCGATGGGCAAGACGTCGGCGAGGTGCACCCCCGGGACCGCGACATCGCCATGGTGTTCCAGAACTACGCCCTCTACCCGCATATGACGGTCAGGAGGAACCTCGCCTACCCGCTGAAGCTCCGCAAGGTCCCGAAGACGGACCGCAACGCCAGAGTCGAGAGGGTCGCAGCGCTGCTAGAGATCGAGTCCGAACTCGACCGTCGTCCGAACTCCCTGTCGGGCGGGCAGCGGCAGCGCGTGGCCATGGGCCGGGCCCTGGTGCGGGAGCCGTCGGTGTTCCTGATGGACGAGCCGCTGTCGAATCTCGACGCCCGCCTGCGGATGCAGATGCGCAGCGAGATCTCCGCTCTGCAGCGCAAGCTCGGCATCACCACCGTGTACGTCACTCACGACCAGGTCGAGGCCATGACCATGGCCGACCGCGTCGTCGTGATGAACGAGGGGCGGGTGCAGCAGATCGGGCGCCCGATGGAGGTCTACGAGCAGCCCGCCAACCTGTTCGTGGCCGGGTTCATCGGATCGCCACCCATGAACTTCTGCGCCGCCCGGCGCGTTGTCGGCGGCGTCGCGGTCAACGGTCGTGAGCTGGCGGTGAAGGACGACTTGGATCCCTGCGGCGACATCGACGCTATCGTCGGCGTCCGCCCCGAGGAGGTCCGCCTCGGCGAGGCAGGCCCGGGCGAGCTGCCGATCACCGGCACGATCGCTGCGGTGGAGACACTCGGCGCGGAGACCCTGTGCCATGTCGAGGCCGATCTGATCTCCGTGGTCGTGGAGGCCGGACAGGTGGCGGGCGGCGCCGCTCGCAGGGACGCGTTCCTGGTGCGGACGCCGGGCAATCGAGCCGACCTAGCCGGAAGGAGCGTGCAGCTCAGCGCCGACATCGGCGCGCTCCGCGTGTTCGACACGTTGAGCGGGCGCGCCGTCGGCGCCGACGGGCCACGGCGGCCGCTCGAATCGCTCGACAGCGCCGACGGCACCGGCCAGCAGACGGTGCTGTCAGCAACGTGAGACCGCATGACCGCCATGAGCGCGCCCGACCAGTCTGAACCGGAATGACCGCCGTGAGCCCGCTGCGACCACTGATGAGCGACGCGGCATGATCGACGCGCCGGCTGATTCCGCCACAACCGCCGCCGACGGCGCGCAGCAGGCGCGAGCGCTCGAGGACCGGGCCGCGCGCCGGGCCCGCCCGCTCACCCGCAAGCCGGGCCTCAGAGGCCTCGTCGCCTTCTTCGGGCCGCTGTTCGCGTTCTACGCGGTGTTCTACTTCTTCAGCTTCGCCTTCCTGGCCCGCACCAGCTTTCAGGACGTGTCGCTGTCGCTGCGCAACGCCGTGAACGTCGGCTGGGACAACTACCGGCTGCTCCTCGACGATCCCCGATTCATCGATGCGCTCAGGAACAACCTCGTCTTCGCGGCCGCCGCCATCGCCGCCGCCATGACGATCGGCTTCTTCATCGCCGTCGCTCTGTGGTCGGGCGTCAGGGGACGGGCCTTTTTCTATGCCGTGTTCCTTCTGCCCTCGCTGATGCCGATCGCGTTGGTGGCGTCGGTGTTCCGCACGATGCTCGAGTCGCGCTTCGGAGCGGTCAACGAATTCCTGAGGAACATCGGGCTCGAAGCCTTCGCGCAGCGCTGGCTGATCAACCCCGACCTGGCCTACGGCGTCATCATCGTCATGTTCGTCTATCTGATCGGGCTGCCGATCCTCTACTACACGTCGAACCTCGCGGTTATCAACACGTCCGCGCTGGAGTCCGCCGTCCTCGACGGAGCGAACCCGTTCAGGCTGATGTGCGGGATCCTGTTCCCGATAATGAAGAACACGCACAAGACCGTCACGCTTTCAACCGTTCTGATCTCGTTTCGAGCCTTCGACATCGTCTTCTTCTCGACCGGAGGCGGGCCGGCCGGCAGGACTGAGATCACTGGGACATACGTTTACAACTTCACGACCAGCGGCACCAATGTCGGTTTCGCGTCGGCCGCGGCCGTCCTAGTGCTGCTGATGTCGCTGATGGTGTCTGCGGTGCAGTTGCGAATATACCGACGGGCCGGAGTCTCCTGATGGCTGCCGATGACACCGCCGCGGCCGTCCGCTCGACCGTGCGGCCCGCCGATCATCTCTACCGTTCACGGCTCGATCGCTGGATCATGGTGTCGCTGCTGGTGGCGATGGGCCTGCTGTGGGTCGTGCCCATAGCCGCCGCCATCGACCGGGCCCTTGTGTTCAACGGCTGGCGCAACTTCTCGGAGGTGATCCGGGGCGACATCGGTGGAATCACGCTGTGGCAGACCTATTGGAACTCGTTCGCCATCGCCTTCCTTCATGCGGCGATCGTGGTAGCGGTGTCGAGTCTGGCCGGCTACGGGTTCGCCAAATTCGACTTCCGGGGCAAGGAGGTCATGTACTACGTCACCCTCGTATTCCTGGCGGTGCCGGCCACATCCATTCTGGTGCCGCTGTTCTACATCACCAGAGAACTCGATCTGCGCGACCACTACCTGGGGGTGGCCCTCCCGGAGGCCGCGCTGACACTGCCGTTCGGCGTTCTGTTGATGCGGAACTTCGCAGAGACGATCCCGGACACCTATATCGAGGCAGCCTCGCTGGACGGAGCAACCCACTTCAGAGTGTTCCGCGGGGTGTTCCTTCCGATGAGCAGGCCGGCGCTGCTGAGCTTGGGCAGCCTCTCAATAATGTGGTCTCTTCAGGACTTCCTGTTCCCGTCGCTCTTCTTCACCGACGCCAACAAGACCACCGCCGCCCAGGCCGTGATGCGGTTCAAGGAATACTTGGGGGCCACGCCCGACGACATCGGCAAGTACAACGCCAGCCTGGTACTTCTGGCTGTACCGGCACTGATCGTGGTGATCGGCGGCTTGCGGTTCATCACCCGCGGCCTGGCCGCCGGGGGCATCAAGGAATAGGTGCAGAGATGAGCAGACTTGAACCGATCGATTCCCCACGGCTTGCCCCCAGAGCGGTCCGAGGCATGGGCGGACTGAGGATCGTGGACGTGTCGGTCAGCGATGTCCGGTTCCCGACGTCGGACGATCTCGGCGGGTCCGACGCGATGAACGCGGCGCCGGACTACTCCGTGTCCTACCTGCGGCTCGAAACCGACCGCTCCGGCCTGTACGGGTGCGGCTTCACGTTCACCATCGGTCGGGGCGCGGACATCGTGACCCGCATGGTGGAGCAACTGGCCGGCGATCTGATCGGCCGGCGCATCGACGACATGGTGGACTTCATGGCCGGGCTGCTGCACGACGTGACCCAAGACAGCTTCCTGCGGTGGCTCGGCCCGGAGAAGGGCGTGACCCACCTGGCGGCGGCCGCGGTGCTCAACTCGGTCTGGGACCTGTGGGCGAGGGCGCGAAACGTGCCGCTGTGGCGGCTGCTGGTGGAGCTCGAGCCCGAGGAGCTAGTCGGCTGTCTCGCCCTGCGCCACCTCCAAGACGCGCTCTCCGCCGATGAGGCCGTGTCCATGCTGCAGGAGCGCCGCAGCGGCCGCGACGAGCGCATAGCCCATCTCCGCCGCTCCGGCTACCCCGGCTACATCACATCGGTTGGCTGGCTCGGCTACAGCGACGCCGAGGTGCAGCGTCGAGTGACGCAAGCCCTGCGCGACGGATGGAACGCCTTCAAGCTGAAGGTCGGCAACGACCTCCGCGACGACCTGCGACGAGCCCGGATGGTGCGCGAGCTGATCGGCGACGACCGGCTCCTGATGGCGGACGCCAACCAGGTCTGGGAGGTGCACGAGGCGATCGAGTGGGTCAACGCCCTCGCCGAGGTCGGCCTCCACTGGATCGAGGAGCCGACCAACCCCGACGACATCCTGGGGCACGCCACCATCGCCCGGGCGGTCGCCCCGGTGCTCGTCGCCAGTGGAGAGCACGCCCACAACCGGGTCATGTTCAAGCAGTTCCTGGCCAGCGGCGCGATCGGCGTGTGCCAGATCGACAGCTGCCGGCTGGCCAGCGTCAATGAGAACGTCTCAGTGCTGTTGATGGCGGAGAAGTGCGGCGTGCCCGTGTGCCCGCACGCCGGCGGTGTCGGCCTGTGCGAACTCGTGCAGCATCTCTCCATGTTCGACTACATCGCGGTCAGCGCCAGTCTGGAGAACCGGTGGATCGAGTACGTGGACCACCTGCACGAGATGTTCGTGGACCCGGTCCGCATCGTCAGCGGCCGCTACCAGCTGCCCGACGCGGCGGGCTTCAGCTCGGAGATGTACACGGAGGCGGTACGGGCCTTCGAGTATCCGGGCGGAACGGTGTGGCGCGCCCGCGAGCCGGCCGCGCATGGCTGAGCGGGGCGGCGACGCTTCCGCCGCGGGCGGGCTGCAAATCGTCGACGCCCACGTCCACCTCTGGGACACCGCGCAGCTGCATTACGCATGGCTGGAGACGGCCCGTCTGCCGCGGCTCGCCGACTGCGCCCTGTTCGAGCGGGCCGCCGCACAACTGCGGAACGCGGCGACGGTGAGCGCCGCGGTGGCCGTCCAAGCGGAGTGCGACCCGGACCAGGCCACTGAAGAGGTCCGCTGGGTTCTCGGCCAGCGCGCCGCGGGCGCGCCGGTGGCCGCGGTCGTGGCCTTCGCCGCGCTGGACACGGCCGCGGGGGTCAGGGCGCTGGACGGCTACGCAGACATTCCCGTCGTGCGGGGCGTGCGCCGCAACATCCAAGACACCGAGCCGGGGTTCTGCCGGCGCCTGGCCGCGGGCGTGAGCCTGCTGGCCGACCACAGGCTGAGTTTCGACATCTGCGCCAGGGAGCATCAGCTGCACGAAGTCGTCGATCTCGTCGACTCCGCCCCGCGCACGTCGTTCGTGCTCGACCATCTCGGCAAGCCCGCCATCGGCAACCACAGCCCGAAGAGGTGGGAGGCGGCGATCTCGGAGCTCGCGGCGCGCCCCAACGTGGCCTGCAAGCTCTCCGGACTGGGGACCGAGGCGCCGCCGGGCTGGACCGGCGCGGATGTGGCGCCCTACGTGACGCACGCGGTGGAGGTTTTCGGCTCCGGCCGCGTCATGTTCGGCAGCGACTGGCCGGTGTGCACCGCCGCTGGCACCTACAGGAACTGGTTCGACGTGATCCGTTCGATCGTTCCGCCCGATCTCCATGAGGAGGTGTTCCTTGGCAATGCAACCACGTTCTACAGGCTCGCCTGAGCACAGTTCCCCCGACTCTTCCGCATCCGCCGACGGCCCCACTACCGGCACCGCCTTCCGGACCGGGCAGGTCGTGCGCCTTCGCCCCGAGAAGCGGGACGCCTACATCGCGCTCCACGAGGCTGTCTGGCCCGACGTGCTCGCCACGATCCGCGCATGCAACATCACGAACTACTCCATCTTCGAGCGCGACGGGCTCATGTTCTCGTACTTCGAGTACGTCGGCGCCGACTGGGACAAAGACAGCGCCAAGATGATGTCCGACCCCGCCACGCGGCGCTGGTGGAAGCTGACAGACCCATGCCAGGAACCGGTCGGCGGCCATTGCGGTCCGAGGCCTTGGGCGCCTATGACCGAGATATTCCACCATGGCTGAGCAGGCTGGCCGCGCGTCGGGCGATCCCCGCCGAAGGTAGGCTGCCGAAGTGCCCGCTCAGCCTCCAGGCGCACCGCCGGCCGGGCTCCAAGCCGAGGACAACCGTTCGGCGACGGACCGGACCATCGACGGGATAGTCGCCCTCATCGGCGCCGGCGAACTGGCTCCCGCGACCCGTCTTCCGCCCGAGAGCCAGCTGGCCGCCCTGATGGGAGTGTCGAGGGGCTCGCTGCGAGAGGCGGTCCGAGTCCTCGCCTACCTCGGGATCGTCGACGTGCGCGTGGGCGACGGCACCTACGTCACCGATCTCGACGGCGCCAACCTGCTGCGCGGGTTCGACCTGCTCGGCCAGGTGGCCAACGAGAAGACGGCGCTGGAGATCTTCGAGATACGGCGCGTGCTGGAATCGGCGGCCGCGGCCATGGCCGCGTCGCGGATCACCGACGAGCAGCTTTCGGAGCTCGAGACTCATCTCGACGAGCTCAGATCCGAGAAGGACAGTGACCGGTTCGTGAGGCTGGACGTACAGTTCCATGACCTGATCGCGTCCGCGACCGGCAACGTGTCGTTGCGGATGCTCTGCGCGTCGTTCTCTGCCCGCACGCAGCGGGCCCGCCTGATGAGAGGCCAGAACGTCGAGGGCATCCTGGCCCGCTCGACCATCGAGCACGACGACATCTTCCGCCACATACGGGCTCGCGAGCCGGTCCTGGCCGCCGCCGCGGCGACGGCGCACATCGCCAACGTCGAGAACTGGCTGCGTCAGGAGTTCGCCGCCGTACAGGCCCACGCCGCAGCCGCTGACAACGCAGAGGCCGAGTTCGCATAGGCCGTCACCTAATCGCCGGGGGACGGCAGTTCCCCGCCGAGGCAGAGGCCGTCACCTGATACCCGAGGGCCACGGTGTGCCGCCGAACCGGCCGCGCAGCGCTGCGAGATCGTCCAGGACGGCCCTGTCGACTGGGTGGCGCGCCACGGCGACGCTCTCGGCGAGCTCGGCCTGGTTGCGGATGCCCGTCAGCACCGACGCAGGGCCGCCGAGCCCGACCGCGTAGCTGAGCGCGGCCGCCGCGACCGGCACTCCCACACGCGCGCAATGGTCGATCAGCGCCCGAGCGGCCCGCCTTCGCTCGGGCCCGGCGGGATGCCACTGCGGCGGCCCCGAGGGGCTCAGCAACCCCATGTGCAGCGGCGACGCGGACACGACCCCGCAACCGCGGACCCTCGCCGCGGGAATGAGTACGTCGACCACGGAGTCGTCGAGAAGGTCTCCGTGGCAGTAGCTCAGGACCGTGTCGACGGCGCCGGTCTCGACGACCTCGACGAGCACGTCCAAGGGGTAGCCGGAGACTCCGATGAACCGGGCCTTGCCCGCGTCGCGGGCGTCGACCAGCGCCGGTAGCGCCTCGTTCAGTATCACCGACGCCGAGCCGAACTCGATGTCGTGAAGGAACAGGATGTCCACGTAGTCGGTGCGCAGCCGTCGCAGGCTCTCATCGATCGAGGCTGAGATCCGGCCGCGGGAGAAGTCGAATCCGTCTGGGTAGTGCCTGTCGTACCGCCCGGCCTTGGTGCTGACGACGGCGCGGTCGCGGATGTCGGCCAGCGCCCGCCCGAGGCGGGACTCCGACAGCGTTCGCCCGTAGTACGGGGAGGTGTCGAAGTAGTCGATGCCGGCGTCGAGGGCGGCCCGCACGACCCTCAGTGCCTCCTGCTCGTCGACTGCGCCGTACTCGTCGCCCAGTGGGGCCGCGCCGAATCCGACGGCGGGCAGGTCGAGGTCGGTGCCCTCGAGCCTGCGCCGGATCATTGGGCCGCGACCCGGCCGCGGTCCGGCCGCGGGACCGGATCCCGGCGGGGGCCGTTCAGCCGGTGTTGGAGTAGCGTCCGCTCTCCCACTCGGACTGAAGGTACTCGACCTGCTCGGCCACGGGCGTGCCGCTGATGATGGTGTCGATGACCGCGTCGCCGGCCGTGGCGGAGAAGTCCGACACATTGTTGCGGTCGCTGCCCGGGTTGGAAAGGACCGCTGACAGCTCGGCGAAGCCCGAGGCGGCCAGCTCAGTGGTGAACACGTCGGTCGGGACCGCGTAGCCGGTGCGGGCGGGTGATGCGAACAGGTCGGTCACCCACTGGTCGACGCCGTCGCCGCTGGTCATGTACTCGATGAAGCGGATGGCCTCGGCCTTGTGCTCGGAGTTGCTGGGCACGGCCAGCCCGACCTCGATGAAGGCACGGATGGAGTGGGCGCCGTCCTCGACGAGCAACGGGAGCGGCGACGCCGTGACGTTCGACATCTCGATTCCGTTCGCGGTCCGGAACGGCTCCGAGAGGATTCCGGACTCCCAGGTGCCCTGCAGGAACATCACTGCCTCTCCGGACTGGAACACCTCGATGGCCCGGCCGTAGTCGAGATCGAGGACGTCCTGGCTGAAGATGCCGTCTTCGAAGGCCGAGGTGACGGCCTCGAAGGCGGCCGCGAACGTGGGGCTGTTCCATGATCCGCCGGCGTCGTAGCGGACGCTATTGAAGAAGCCCGGCTCGATCTGCTCGGTGACGGTGAGGACGATCTCATCCAGGAACCAGTTGGCGCCGGTGAAGGAGACCGGTAGCAGATCCGGCCGCTGCGACTCGACGGCCTGCACCATGGCCAGCAGGTCGGCGCGGGTCCGCGGCACCTCCAAGCCGAGCTCGTCGAGAAGATCGACGTTGTAGTACGCGGCGGCCGAGCCCAGAAAGCCGAGGGGCGCGATGTAGACCTCGCCGTCCTCGGCCAGCAGCCGGGTCTGCTCCAGCGCGGCCGGCGCGAGGTTGGCCTCGAGCGCCGCCGACGCATGCTGGTCAAACAGTGGCGCGAGCGGGTCCAGATCGCCCCGGACGACGTTGACCATGGTCGACGTCTGGACCGCGGCCACATCGATGGTGTCGCCAGCGCTGAGCGCCAGCGGGAGGCGGTCCTGGTAGGCGGTGGACTCGAACAGGCTCAGCTCGATGCGGATGTCGGGATTCTTGGCCTCGAAGTCGCTGATCACTCGCTGCATGGTCGCCTCGGGCGGGAACCACGTCCAGAACTGGAGCGTCACGGGGGCCGCGGGTTCCTCATCCGGCGTGCCCTCGTCCGGCACGTCCTCGCTGTCGTCCGGCACGTCCTCGCTGTCGTCCGGCGCCTCCTCGCCCACGGCCGGCACGTCCTCGCTGTCGTCCGGCGCCTCCTCGCCCACGGCCGTCTCAGCGCCTTCCTGGGCGTCTTGGCCGGTGTCTTGCGTCACCTCGGCGGAATCGTCGCCGCCGCAGGCCGCGGCGAGCATCACGAATGCCAGCAGCACGGTGAGCAGGTGTCTCGGTCTCATGTCGATGGTTCCTTCCCCTCGGGGTCCTCGCGGAAGGAATAGTACCCCTCCTCTAGTCACCAGTCAACCTATTGCTCCGATGTTTGATCCCATGATAGCCAAGACTAGCCTGTAAATCAGGTATATAGGGATGAATCATCGGATTACTAAGCTCAGTCGGGCGTCGGCGACGTACGCACGACAGCCCGCGGCCCCAGCGCGGCTAGGTGTATTCCGCGGGGAGGTTGTCCTGGAGTAGTTGGTTGAGGGTTTGCGCGGGTGTGTTCCAGTTGAGCGCGCCGTGGGATCGGTTGTGATTGTAGAAGTGGATGAATCCGCTTTAGGCGCGTTGGCGTTGGGTGTGACGACCTGGCGCCGAAGCGGCCCAGGCGTGCGCCCAGGGCTGCGGGGAGGCGGTTCGGCTATTCGACGGAGGTGGCGGCCAGGGAGGCGACCGCGGCGGGCAGGCCGTGACCGTGGGGCAGCCCCAGCACCGTCATCGCCGTCTCCAGGCCCCCGAGAGCGCCCAGCAGCATCGGCTCGTTGAGGTCGCCGAGATGGCCGATGCGGAAGGCCCGGCCCTCCATCTCGGTCATCATCCCCGATCCGACGCTGACCCTGAAGCGGTCCCGGGCCATGGCGATGAGCGGGTCAGCCGCGATGTCGCCGGTGCGCACGCAGGTGATCGCGGCGGTGCGGTGCTTGGGTTCGGCGATGTTGATCTCCCACGGGCCTCCCGACGCCCACCCGTCCACCGCGGCATGAACCGCGGCGGCCCAACGGCGGTGGCGGGCTATCGAGGCGTCGATCCCGCCGGTCTCGGCGATCATGTCGAGCGCAGCCCTCAGGGCGAACATGTGCTGGATGGGCGGGGTGCCGCCGAAGCGCTTGTAGATGTGGCCCTCCTCGAAGCGGGGCGCCCACGCCAGATGGAACCGGGGCGTGGCCGCCGAGCGGTTGCGCTCCAGGGCCCGCTCGCTCAGCGCGCAGAACGACAGGCCCGGCGGCATCATCAGGCCCTTCTGGACGGCCGCCACCACCACGTCGATCCCCCAGTCGCGCATCCGCAGCGGCTCGATGCCCAGCGAGCACACGCCGTCCACCACGTACAACGCCGGATGGTCCGCAGCGTCTATGGCGGCGCGCATCGCGGCCAGATCGGTGACCGCACCGGTGGAGGTCTCGGTGTGGACGATGCACACGCTGCGGATCCGGTGGGAGGTGTCGGCGGCCAGGATGTCGGCGACCTCGGCCGGGTCGGTCGGATGCCGCATGTGGGACGCAGTCGAGACCACCTCGTAGCCGAGGTCTCGGGCCATCATCGCCCAGCGCCTCCCGAACAGCCCGCAGTCGGGGATCAGCACCGTGTCGCCGGGGTCGAGCGTGTTGGTCAGCGCCGACTCCCAGGCGCCGTGGCCCACCATGGTCAGCACCACGACCTCGTCGGCTCCGCCAAAGACCGCGGGCAGCTCGTCCCACACGCTGTCGGCCAGCGCGATGAAGTCCGGATCGGCGAAGTCGATCGCAGGGCGCCGGAAGGCCTCCAGTACCCGGTCGGGAACGTTGGTGGGCCCAGGATTCTGAACGAAGTACCGGCCCCCCACGCCGCGTGGCCCTGCAGTCACGGTCTTGCTTCTGAGCGCCGGAACGAGCGGCTGGGCTCAGGCCTCCAGCCGGGCGGCCAGAGACTCCACTGAGTCGATGAACTCTTCGATGATCTCATACACCACCTGCGCGCTGGTCTTGGTCTGGTTCATGGTGCCCACGATCTGGCCCACAAAATAGTTGGCCAGCTTCTCCGCGCCCGAACCCGCCGTGTGGGCGGCCCGCTCGATGCGCTGCTGGGCGGCGCGGGTCAGCACCGGCTGTAGCGGCATCCCCAGCGGGTCGGGAGTGTCGTCGCGGTGCCACTCCTCGGTCCACGCCGACTTGAGCATCCGGGCCGGCTTGCCGGTGAGGGAGCGCGAGCGCATCGTGTCCGACGACGCCGCGGCCAGCATCTTGTCCTTCACGACCGGATGGGTCTCGGCCTCGGCGGTGGTCAGCCACACCGACCCGCACCACACGCCCTCGGCGCCGAGCGCCATCGCCGCGGCCATCTGGCGGCCCCGGCCGATGCCCCCCGCGCCGAGCACGGGCAGATCGACGGCGTCGACGATCTCGGGGATCAGCACCATCGAGCCGATCTCGCCGGTGTGGCCTCCGGCCTCGTATCCCTGGGCGATGATGATGTCCACCCCGGCCGCGGCGTGGCGCTCGGCGTGCACGGCCCGGCCCGCCAGCGCCCCCACCAGCTTCCCCGAGGCCTTGGCCGCGTCGATCATGTACTGGGGCGGCGGGCCCAGCGCGTTGGCCACGAAAGCGCTGTTGTGGGCCAGGGCGATCTCGAGCTGCGCGCCGGCCGCGTCGGCCGAGAAGGGGGTCGCCTCGCCCAGGCTGCCGAAGGAGGTGAGCGACTCGGAGCTGCCCTCGGCGGGCAGCGGCGGGACGTCGTAGCGGGCCAGAATCTCGTCCACGAAATCGACGTGGGTGGCCGGTATGAGCTGGCGGACGTCGTCGAGCGTGTAGCCCCCGTCGGGGCCGCCGGCGAGGCTGGCCGGGATGATCACGTCCACGCCGTAGGGCTTGTCGCCGACCTCGGCCTCGATCCAGCCCAGGTCGACCTCGAGCGACTCGGGCGAATGGGCCACCGCGCCGAGCACCCCCATTCCGCCCGCCTTGGACACTGCGGCCACCACGTCGCGGCAATGGCTGAATGCGACTATCGGGAACTCGATCCCCAGCATGTCGGTGATGCGCGTCTTCACATGCGCCTCCTCTGCGTTTCGCTCCAGGTGAGACCGGCCTCCACGTTGGGCTCGCGGGGAAGGCCGAGAACGTGCTCGGCCACGATATTGCGCTGCACGGCAAAGGTGCCGCCGCCCAGCGTGAGCGCCGGCGAGAACAGCAGTCCGTAGTGCCAGATGGGGTCGGCATCGGGGAACTGGCCGTCTCCGCGGGGGAGGTTGATCTCGGTTGCGCCGGACTGCATCGACTTGGGGATCTCGCCGGCCGGACCGGACCCGGTGAGCATCCCGGCCGCGCCCACGGTGGCCGCGGCCAGCTCCATGACCGTCTGGCCGTGGTCGTCGGACATGATCTTCTGGATCGACGCCTCCGGCCCTGGGGTGCGCCCCGCGAGGCGAGCGCTGAGCGTGCGCAGTTGATTCAGCCGCAGCACCTCGGCCTCGCAGTACGCCGAGGCCAGCCGGTGTCGTAGCACGGGATCGGACACCCCGCCGTTGCCCTTCACGAGCTCGATCAGCTCCTGAGCGGTCGGGCCGAGGCTCCACAGCACCCCGCCCGAGGACAGTCCGACCCGCTCGTTGGCCAGGGTCACCTTGGCCAGGCGCCAGCCGTCGCCCTCGGCGCCGACCCGGAGGCTGACCGGCAGCCGGACGTCGTCGAAGAACACCTGGTTGAAGGAGTGGGCGGTGGTCATGTCCACGATGGGCTGCATCGTCACCCCGGGGGCGTCCATGGGGCAGATGAAGTAGGAGATCCCCCGGTGTTTGGGCACGTCTGGGTCGGTGCGGGCGATGAGGATCCCGAGCTTGCTGTGGTGGGCGCCGCTGGACCAGATCTTGGAGCCGTTGACCACGTAGGTGTCGCCGTCGCGAACCGCACGGGTGGACAGCGAGGCCAGATCCGATCCCGAGTCGGGCTCGCTGAAGAGCTGGCACCAGTACTCCTCGCCGCTGAAGATCGGCCACAGATAGCGGTCCTTCTGCTCATCGGTGCCAGCGATAAGGATCGTGGGCGCGGCCCAGCCGATGCCGATCAGGTTGTCAGGCCGCGTCACGCCGGCGTCGCTCAACTCCTGGTCGATCATGAGCTGGTGCAGGCCGTCGGCCTCCATCCCCCAGGGTCGGGGCCAGTCCGGCACCACGTACCCGGCCTCGGCCAGCTGGCGGCCCGTGGGATCGGGATGATCCGCCAGCCAGCGCCTCACCGCCAACCGGCGCGGGTCGTCATCCGGGGGAAGGTCGAAGTCCATCGGTCTCTCACTCTCGCCCCATCAGTGCTCGCTCACAACCGGCACCTGCGGGCGATCCACCAAGATTCGAGCGCCGCCGTGCCATACTCGGTTTGTGGTTCCCGATCCCGTCATGGACAACCTCGAAGCTTCCTTCGAGCGCCGCCGCTCCAAGATGCTGAGAGACCATGAGGGCGAATGGGCGCTCATGATCTACCGCCGGGTCAGCGAGCCGACCGAGTTCTTCAACACTGCTCACGACGCGGTGAGTGCCGGCTATCGGAACGCGGCAGGCCAACGGTTCCTCGTTAAGCAGGTCCTCAGAGAAGACCGCGTGATCCATATGCCTTACCGAGTCGTGGTCGGAGACAATCATTGACGGTTCCGGCTACGCGCGGATCGAGGGACGGATCGGCTCGCAGTCCGGGGGACTCGTCAGCATCAGACTTGAGACGCGCCGAGTCGAACTGGAGGGTCACCGGGTCGCAGGCACTGCTGTGCCACTTCCTCAGTACGGACTCGCCATGATCGACACCGCTGCTGAGAAGTCCGGGATAACAGGGGCCATTGCTCAGGCGCTCGCGGCCCGGCCGATAGGCAGAAACCGCGTGCGCACGCCAACTGGCTTGATTGATCGGCCCGTCTACGCGATTACCGTCACTGTCGGCTCGGACCTGCCAGTGCCGGCGGATCCGATCGACTTGGACGTCATCGAGGTTGACATAGAGGGGGCGGTCATGCTGATCGGGCGGGACGTGCTGAGCCGGGGTGAACTGGTCTGGTACGGCCCCGACGCCCGGTTCGAGTTGGTGCTGCCCGGAGGAGGCGGTGAGTTCCGTTGACCGTCTTGCCAGCGCAACGCTCGCGCCAGCGAAGGGGCAACCGATACTCGATGCTCCGCTCCCCCATCGGGGACGCGGTGAAAGCGCAACGCTCGCGCCAGCGAAGGGGCAACCGATACGGTGCCTTCCGCAGCTAGCCAACGGCGCTGAGATTCATCCACCGCAGGAGAGCCAGAGATATGAAGCTGGGACTGAACACGGGTTACTGGTCGGCGGGGCCTCCCGCCGGGGTGACCGAGCAGATCGCTGCCGCGGAGCGGGTCGGGTTCGACTCGATCTGGACCGCGGAGGCCTACGGGTCGGACTGCCTCACCCCGTTGGCCTGGTGGGGGGCGGCCACTGAGAGGGTCCGCCTCGGCACGTCCATCACCCAGATGTCGGCCCGCACTCCGGCGGCCACCGCCATGGCCGCCATGACCCTCGACCACCTCTCCGGCGGTCGCTTCGTGCTCGGTGTCGGCGCATCCGGACCCCAGGTCGTGGAGGGCTGGTACGGGCGGCCCTACTCCCGGCCGCTGGCCCGCACCCGCGAGTACGTGGACATCGTGCGCCAGGTAGTTTCCCGGGGCGGGCCCGTCGCCTACGACGGCGAGTTCTACCGGCTGCCCTACGACGGAGACGGCAGCACCGGTCTGGGCAAGGCCCTCAAGAGCACCGTGCACCCGCTGCGACGCGACATCCCGATCTTCCTGGGCGCGGAGGGGCCCAAGAACGTGGCCCTCGCGGCCGAGATCTGCGACGGCTGGCTGGCCTGGCTGTTCTCGCCCCGCCACGACGCCATGTACCGCGGCTTCCTGGCCGAGGGCTTCGGCCGCCCCGGCGCCCGGCGCGGCCTCGACGACTTCGAGGTGGCGGCTTCGACCATCCTGGTGCCCGGAGACGACGTCGACGCCTGCGCCGACTTCGTGCGGCCCATCATCTCGCTGTATGTGGGCGGCATGGGAGCCAAGGGGGCCAACTTCCATAGGGCCGTGTTCGACCGGATGGGCTACGAGGCCCAGTGCGACACCATCCAGGACCTGTACCTGGCCGGGGACAAGGCCGCGGCCACCGCGGCGGTGACCACCGAGATGTGCGAGGAGATCGCGCTGATAGGGCCATGGTCCAAGATCGCCGAAGACCTGGAGGCTTGGCGGTCATCGGTTGTGACGACGCTGCTGATCAGCGGCGACCCGGCCACCCTGGAGCGTTTCGCCGAACTGGCCCGCTGAACGGCCGGAACTGGCAGGGCCTTGGGGGCTAGCTAGCGGGAGCCGAGGGTGGCGTGGGGCAGGCTCTCGATCACGCCCTGGGGGGTCACCGCCATGAACTCGGCCAGTTCTGAGAACTCCGCGAGCGTGGTGGCATTGGTGTAGCTCATGGCACTGCGCAGGCCGGCCATCAGTTGCAGCACCAGCTTGGAGACCTCCCCCTTGTAGGGCACGGTGCCCTCGACGCCCTCGGGGGCCCGGTACGACAGGTACTCCTCGTCGAGGTCCTCGCCAGCTCGGTCGGCTCGGGCCTGGACCGCTTCGAAGCTGGCCATACCCCGGATGCGCTTCTGCAGCCCCTTGGGGCCCTGCTCCACCTCGCCGGGGCTCTCCTTGGTGCCAGCCAGCATGCTGCCGACCATTACCGTGGACGCACCCGCAGCCAGGGCCTTGGCGATATCGCCGGAGCTGCGGATGCCCCCGTCGGCTATGACCGGCAAACCAACCGGGGCCACGTCGGCTATGGCGGTGAGCTGGGGCACGCCGACCCCGGCCACGGTACGGGTCGTGCAGACCCCGCCCGGGCCGACACCCACCTTCACCGCGTCGGCCCCGGCGTCGGCCAGATCGGCGGCGCCCTCGAACGTGGCGACGTTGCCGGCCACGACGTCGATGTCGGCGAAATTGTCCTTCAGGGCGCGCACCCCGTCGATGGCGTGGTCCGAGTGGCCGTGGGCGATGTCCAGCACCAGCGCGTCGGCGCCGGCGGCCACCAGGGCCTTGGCCCGCTCGAGCATGTCTCGGTCCGTGCCCACCGCGGCCCCAACAACCAGATTGGCGTCAGCCTCCTTGACCATGTCGATCTGAGCGGCCTGGGCGTCGATGGGCATGAACCGGTGCACGATTCCGATCCCGCCGAGCCGGGCCATGGCCGCGGCCATCTCATGCTCACAGACCGTGTCCATGTTGGCGGCCACGACCGGGATACCCAGCTCGATACGACGCGACAGCCGCGTGCAGACCGACACGTCCTGGCGGGACCTGATCGAGGACCGCCTGGGGACGATCAGCACGTCATCGAAGGTGAGCCCAGTGCGGATCTGTCCCAATCCCATGACGTCGCCAACCTACAGGACGCGAACAGGACGGGCCGGCAGGGTGCGACCTAGGCGGGGGCGGGGCGCGGCCGTCTTAGTCGACCGAGATCTGGGCCATCAGGCTGGCCCGCTGCTCATCGAAGGTCTCAAGGTCGAGCTGGCCATCGTCGTAGCGGCGGTGCAGATCCTCCACCTTGGTCATGATTTCGTCGTTGCTCAGCGTCTGAGGGAGCGGCGGCGGGGGGGCGTCGTCGTCCTCCTGACGGCCGTGCTCCAGTTCGAACAGCTCGCCCCGGCCGAGGCGCTTCTGGCGCTTGGCCTCGGCCCGAGCCTTCTTGGCCATGTCGCGCTGTCGTTTGGCGAAGCTGGATCGTCCGGTTGCCATTGAGATCAGCCTCCGTAGACCGCTTGGCGCCCCATGAGAGACGAGGGGCCACCGCACGAGGGTAACGAGTGAGCGGTGAATTCCATCCCTGACCAGGCGACACGGCCGTCACTACCATGCTGGCAGCGGCCGCGGCGCGCCCCGACCGGCGGCGCTCACGGCCCCGAGCCCAATGACCGACACCGCCGCCGACATCTACTCGCCGAACGTCTATGTGGACGGACCGCCGCACGAGGCCTTCTCCCGCCTGCGCCGCGAGCGGCCCGTGTGCTGGCAGGACGTGCCGGGCCAGGCCGGCTACTGGGCGGTGCTGCGCCACGCCGACGTGGTGCATGTGGCCCGCCATCCCGAGCTGTTCTCGGCCTCGCAGGGAGGGGTGGTGATCGAGGATCTCGAACCGGCCAGCCTCGAAGCCATGCGCGACATGCTCCTGGCCATGGACCCGCCCCGCCACACCGCCTACCGCAAGCCGGTCGCGCCAGAGTTCAAGGCCAGAGTGATCGGCCGCATGGAGGAGCGCATCCGGGCCATGACCGCCGGCATCCTGGACCCGATCCACTCTCGGGTCGCCGCAGGGGCAGGCGTCGAAGTGGAGTTCGTCCACGAGGCGTGCGCCCATCTGCCCAGCGCGGTGGTGGGCGAATTGCTGGGTCTTCCCCGTGAGGACTGGGCCACGATCCATGCGCTGGCCGAGCGCAACTCCGGCGGTCAGGACCCCGACATAGCCGACCAGTCGGAGCGGGGCTCCTCCAGCATCGAGATGGCCATGTACGCGATGGGCTTCGCCGCCCGCCGGCGGGACATGCCGCCACAGGAGGACCTGACCGACGTGCTGCTCGGCAGTCGCTTCGACGGCCGTCTGATGACCGACGTCGACTTCGGGCGCTTCTTCGTGCAGCTGGTCACCGCAGGCAACGACACCACCCGCACCATGCTGTCCAGCGGGCTGCTGGCTCTGCTGCAGCACCCCGAGCAGATGGAGGCGGTTCGCCGGCGGCCGGAGGCGATACCGGGCATGGTCGAGGAGGTGCTGCGCTGGGCCAACCCGCTGCACTACTTCCGGCGCACCGCCGTGGCCGACACCGAGATCGGGGGCCACGCGATCGCGGCGGGCGACAAGGTGGCGATGGTCTACACCTCGGCCAACCGCGACGAGTCGGTGTTCGACGACCCCCAGTCTTTCGACATCACCCGCAGCCCCAACCCGCACCTGTCGTTCGGGATCGGCGCCCACTTCTGTCTGGGAGTGCACCTGGCCCGGCTCGAGGGCCGGGTGTTCTTCGAGGAGCTGCTGGCCCGATTCGGACGCATCGAGCTCGCAGGCGAGCCGAGACGCCAGCGCTCCAACCTGAACAACGCGCTGAAGTCGCTGCCCGTCTGCCTTGGCTAGAAGGGGGAGTGGGTACTCGTCTCCCGCTCTTGTTCGCTGCGCTCACGGGCCGATCGGCCTCTGGTCAGTCGGCGCAGGCGAGGCCGCCGCCCACGGGCACGGTGGCGCCGGTCAGGTATGACCCGGCCCGCGACGCCAGGTACACGGCCGCGCCGGCCAGATCGTCGGGCTCGCCGATGCGGCCCAGCGGCACCTGGGCCGCCAGCGCGCCCCGGGACCGGGGATCGTCGAGGATGAACGCCATCATCTTGGAGTCGAACGGGCCGGGCGCGATGGCGTTGACGGTGATGTGCTCGCGAGCCAGTCTCTTGGCCAGGTGGCGGGTGAGGTGGATGATCCCGCCCTTGGACGCCGAGTACGAGTAGGTCTCCAGGTCGGGCACCTTCATCCCGTCCACGGAGGCGACGTTGATCACCCGGGCCGGGTCGTCGGGGCGGGCTGCGGCCCGCAGCAGTCCGAGCAGCTTCTGGGTGAGGAAGAACGGGCCGCCCAGGTTGATGTCTATGACCTTTCTCCAGCCGTCCACCGGATACTCGTCGATCTCCGCACCCCAGCTGGCCCCCGCGTTGTTGACGAGGACGTCGAGCGCCTCCCATCTCTCGGCCACGGCGGCGGCCAGCGCCTCGCAGCCCTCCGGGGTGGACAGGTCGGCCGGTATCGCCTCGCACGGGCCCCGGGCCGCGAGCTGGCCGGCCGCGGCCGTTACCTGCTCCACCTTGCGGGCCGAGATGATCACCCGGCAGCCCGCGTCGAGAAGCCCGCCGGCGATCATGTATCCGAGGCCGCGACTGCCGCCGGTCACGACGGCCGACTTGCCGTCGAGCCCAAATAGCTCAGTCAAGCGGTCGATGTTCATCGGCATGGTCGGATCCTTCGGTGATGGGCTCGCGTTCGCGGCTGAGGCGCCATCTTTGTTGGCTAAAGACTGCCACGCATTGTCGCGACCCTGCAGAACTAAGAGGCGAGCGGATAGGCGGCTATTCGTGAGGATTCTGGCGAGGCGCTCAGCGAGGCCGTGGCCCAAGCGGCCCGTGAGTGGCCCTATGCCAAGCTCGCCTCAAATCTGCATGGGTATTGCTCCTATATGACGGGTTTCTCTAATTGGTGGGCCGTGACCCGAGCGGCCCGTGAGTGCAGGTGAGGGCAGCGAACAAGAGCGGGAAACATGACGCTGCACCGCGAGGCGTCATCACCTACCCGAGCATGTTCTAAGGTCAGTGACGATGTTGGCCGCTGGCGGCTGGACCGAGACCAAGCAGCGCCAATCGCGGCGAGGGATTCTCCTCGGCGGGCTGCTGGCCGCTGCCGGGCTTGTGATCGCTGGGTGCGGGGACTCCGGCAGCGACGAAGCGCCGTCGGAGGGTGCAGCGACCTCGACCACCGCCGCGGCGACGACTTCCAGCGCGGCCCCGACCACAAGTGCAGCGACCACGACCGCCCCAGCCGCCACGACCACGGCACCGCCGACCACAAGCCCAGCGACCACGACCGCCCCAGCCGCCACGACCGCCCCAACGACCACGGCACCGCCGACCACCACGACAGCGCCGCCGCCTACTACGACAGCGCCGCCGACCACCACGACCACCGTTCTGCCCCGGCCTGAGGCCTCCACGGTCGAGGGTCTGATCGCGCTTGACCGGCCACTGGTGATCGCCCACGCGGGTGGAGACCAGGACTACCCCCACTCCACCATCTACGCGTACACCCAGTCCGCCCTCACCGGTGCCGACATCCTCGAACTGGACGTGCAGCTCACCGCCGACGGCGTGCTGATCGTCCAGCACGACGACACCGTCGACCGCACCACCGAGGCCTCGGGTCCGGTGGCCGATCTGACCCTGACCGAGATACAGGCCCTCGACAACGCCCACTGGTTCGTGGCCGGGCTGTGGGGCGACCAGACCCGGCCCGCCTCGGAGTACGTGTTCCGGGGCGTGCGCACCGGAGCAGTCGACCCGCCGCCCGGCTTCGAGGCCGACGACTTCCGGGTGGCGACCTTCCGGGAGGTGGCCGAGCGCTTCCCCCACCACGTCCTCGACGTGGAGATCAAGCTCCAGCAGGGCGCCGACGGCGAAGAGGATCCCCTCACCGGCATTGCCGCGGCGGAGGTGCTCGCGGCCGAGATCGCTGAGCTGGGCCGGGAGGAGTCGGTGATCGTGGCCGCCTTCAGCGACGAGGTACTGGCTGCCTTCAGCCGTCTTGCCCCTTCAGTGGCGACCACCCCCGGCGAGGCGGCCCTGCTCGGCTGGTTCCTGGCGGGAGAGTCCCTGGACCCGCGCCACGCCGTTGTGCAGGTGCCCTTCACCTACGCGGGAATCGAGGTGGTGACGCCCGACACGGTCGACAGGGTGCACAGCGAGGGCCTCGAGGTGTGGGTGTGGCTCAGCGGCACCAGCGCGGTGGAGACCCGCGAGTTCTATTCCGGCCTGCTCGCGCTCGGAGTGGACGGGGTGATCGCGGGCCGCCCCGCAGAGGCCCGGGCCGCTCTGGCCGAACTCGGGGGCGACGGCTAGCGGCGGCGGGCCATCTCGAAGCAGGCCACCGCGGCGGCGGCGGCCACATTGAGCGATCCCAGCGTCCCTTGCAGCGGGATCGACGCCACCACGTCGCAGCGCTGGGCGACGAGCCTCGACAGGCCCTTTCCCTCGGAGCCGAGCACCAGGGCCACTGCCTCTCCCGCAAGCTCAAGCTCGTGGAGGGGGCGGGGGCCGGCCGCGTCGAGTCCGACCGTCCACACGTGGTGGCTACTGAGAGTCCGCAGGGCAGACGGAATGCCTGGCACGACCGCGAACTTCAGATGCTCCACCGCGCCGGCGGCCGCCTTGGTCACCGTGGGTGTGATCCGCGCCGAGCGATGGCGAGGCAGCACGACCCCGGTCACGCCGGCGCACTCGGCGGTGCGCAGGATGGCACCGAAGTTGCCGGGGTCGGTGATGCCGTCGAGGGCCAGCAGGAACGGTGCACCAATTGGCCGGGCATCTTGACCGCCAGCACCGGCTGACGGCGCCGCGATCAGATCCGCGAGGGTTGCTTCGGAAAGCGGATCGGCCAGCGCGACCACCCCTTGCGGTGCCTCGGTACGCGCCGTGGCGTCCAGTTCGGAGCGGCTCACTTCGCGGATCGCGGCCCGCTGCTCACGGGCCAGCTCCAGGATGTGCTCCACGATCGGGGCCGGGTCCAGTCCCCGGGCCAGCATCACCGTGCGGGTCCTCCGCCGGCCAGCCAGCAGCAGTTCCCGCACCGCTTGGCGGCCCTCTACCTGCTCCCCGCCCAGGCCGCCTCGACCTCGTTGCGGGGACTTGGCGGCACGGGGTCGAGTACCCGGCCTGCCAGGACGCGAACGCGGCTTCGGCCCCGGGCCCGGGCGGCGCGACCGGTTAGGACGGCTCACCGGAACAGCTCCCATCCGCTACGACCGCTCACCGGAACAGGTCCCATCCGCTACGACCGCTCACCGGCACAGGTCCCATCCACTACGACCGCTCACCGGCACAACTCCAATCCATCACGACGGCTCACCGGCAGCGGCTTGATCCGGGTGTTCGCTCCGACGAGCGACCAGAGCAACCGCCCACGCGGCCACGCCCTCGCCCCGGCCGAGGGCACCCACGCCTTCGCTGCGCCGGGCGGTGACGTTGACGGGCGCGCCGGCCGCTTCGCCGAGGCCGTCCTGCATGGCGTCGCGGTGGGGGGCGATCCTGGGCGCGTCGACCACGACACTGCACGACACGTTGACGGGATCCCATCCGGCGTCGCGAACCGCATCGGCGGCGAGGCACAACAGTTCGAGGCTGTCGGCGCCGGCCCAGACCGGGTCGGTGTCGCTGAAGAGTTGCCCGATGTCGCCGAGTCCCGCAGCCGCCAGGAGCGCCTCGATGCAGGCGTGGGCGACGACGTCGGCGTCGGAATGTCCGTGAAGACCGCGCTCGCCCTCGAACCGCACTCCACCGAGAACCAGCGACCGGTCAGGATCGTCGCTGTAGCGGTGGATGTCGAACCCCTGCCCTACGCGCATCCCGTGATCAGCCACGGTCGCCTCCTGGAGTGTCGAGTCCTTCGCCGACACCAAGAGCGTGCGCGGGTAGGTGGCGAGCGCTCGGGGCGAGAAGTCGTGTTTCCCGCTCTTGTTCGCTGCGCTCACGGGCCGCTCGGGCCACGGCCTCGCTAAGCACCCTGCGAATTCCTCGTGAACTCATCGCCTACCCGCTCGGCCTCTAAGCAGCACCTCGGCCACGGCGAGGTCGTGAGGCTCAGTGATCTTGAGGTTGCGGCTGTCGCCGGCCACCGTCGTCACCGTCCCGCCGGACGCCTCCACCAGAGTGGCATCGTCGGTGGCGTCCGCTCCGCTGACATGCGCGGCCCGCAGGACGTCGGCCCGGAAGGCCTGTGGCGTCTGCACAGCCACCAGCTCTCTGCGGTCGGCGGTTCCGCCGTCACGGCGCCGGATCGTGTCGGTCAATTCGATCACAGGGACGGCTGCGTCGGCGCCGTCGCGCACGGCCTGGATCACCCGCATGAACACCGCGTCCGCGGCTAGCGGCCGGGCGCCGTCGTGCACGAGCACGATCTCGGCGTCTGCGGGTGTGTGGCTCAGCCCGCAACGGACCGAGTCGGAGCGCAGCACCCCGCCCGCGACCACGACAACCCCGCCACCGCAGCGGCCAGAAGAGACCGGAGGCGGCGACCAGGCGTCCTCGCCGACGGTCCGGGCCTCGGGCAGCACCACCACCACGCCTTGGCACCAGCGGGCGACCCCTCGTACGGCCCAGTCGATCACGACGCGATCCCCGAGCGGCTGGAACTGCTTGGCGCCACCGAAGCGGTGGCCCTCCCCGGCCGCCACCACGATCGCCCACACACCCGTGCCTACAGCGTCGTGTAGCTCGCGATCAGTTGTTCTCACCGCCACTAGTGTGGGCCGCTGCTATGCCCGACACCACCTCCACCGCCCCCGAGGCCGCCATTGAGGCTTCCCCAGGCGCCCTGCGGGAGGCCCTGCGAGAGACGATTCTCTTCGCCGAGCTCGACGATGAGCAGCTCGACCACATTGCGGCCGCCGGCGCGGTGCAGTCGCTGCAGCGGGGCGTCGTCCTATTCGAGGAGGGAGCCGAGCCCGGCGAGTTCTACCTGGTGCTATCGGGCCGGGTGGCCATCGCCCAGGAGTCCGACGACGGGCGGGAGTCGCTACTGGCGGTGCTTGGTCCCGGTGAGCTGTTTGGCGAGATGGGCTTCCTCGACGGCTACAATCGCTCGGCGCAGGCCCGGGCGTTGGAGGAGTCGACAGTCCTGATGGTCCCGTACACGGAACTGCGGCTCCTGTATGAGGACAACCCCGCGGCGCTGTGGAGCGCGGTGCAGCTCCTGGCCAGGCGGTTGAGGACGATGGACCGGGCCCTGTCCGACACGGTGTTCCTTGACGTCATGGGCCGCACCGCCAAGCGGCTGCTGGGCATGGCCGGTGACCGCGACGAGTTCGAGATGCCCCTGACCCAGGAGGAGCTGGCCTCGATGGTGGGCGCCAGCCGGGAGCGGGTCAACAAGGCCATCCATGCCTTCGTGAGGCTGGGTTGGATCACCCACAACCACCGCCGTTACAAGATCACCAACCGCAGAAACCTAGAGATCCGCGCCCGCTGACCCGCCGCGAGACCGTTTTGCGCGTGCGGCGGCGACGGCCGTTATGGTGACTCTCACGTGGTCCCAGGCAGTGGGGCCGACAACATAAGAGGTGCGCGATGCGAGCCTTGTCATCCGTCACCCCGAGTCCTGAGCAGTTGAAGGTGCTGGCGGACGTCAGGCCGGGATTCCGAATCATCAGGGGTGCAGCCGGTAGTGGCAAGACCACGACCGCTCTGCTGCGTCTGCGCGAACAGATCCATGTCCGGCTGAGACGCCGAGAGCGCTACGGGCACGACGCCCCGGTCCGGGTGCTTGTGCTCACGTTCAATCGGACGCTCGAGGGCTACATCGCCGAGCTCGCCCGCAACGAGGCTCCCGACGATGATGCGCTGGAACTTGAGATCAGCACATTCGGTCGCTGGGCGAGGTCGCTGGTGGGTGATGTGAGCATCGCTGGAGGCGACAAGGCCTCAGCAATGCTTCGCCCCCACCTCCAAGCCTTCGCGACGCCTCGACAGTATGAGTTCCTAGTAAATGAGGTCCAGTACATCCTCGGCCGCTTCGAGTACGACCCCGACAGCTTCGAGCCAGAGAGTCTCTCGGACTATCTGACGGTCGTTCGAGAAGGCAGGGGCACCGCGCCTCGCGTCGCTCGACCCACGCGCGAGACGTTGATCCAGGAGGTCATACCTGCATACATGGAAGCGAAGCGCGCAAGAGGTGAGATCGACTGGAGCGATCTCGCGCTGTTGGCTTCGGACGCTGATCCCGACCTCTTCTACGACGTCGTGATCGTCGACGAGGCTCAGGATTTCTCCGCTAACCAGATCCGTACGATCCTGCGTCATCTACAGGACTCGCACACCACCACGTTCGTGCTGGACGCGGTCCAGCGCATCTATCCGCAGTTCTTCAAGTGGTCCGAAGTCGGCATCACGGCCCGCCCCGAGATCATCTACCGGCTCAAGGAGAACTACCGGAACACCGCAGCAATCGCGGCCTTCGCCCATCCGCTAGTAAACGGTCTGCCCATCGAGGACGACGGCACACTGCCCGACTTCTCGGCGTGCCGCCGCGGGGGCACTAAGCCGATTGTGGTGGTCGGCAACTACAGCGAGCAGCTCACGGTCATGTTCAATCGGCTCGAACGCGTTGCTGATCTGGACAGCGAGTCGGCTGTCCTGCTCCAGCCCCGCGGCGGCGGCTGGTTCGATGAGGCTCGAAGGACACTGCGCCGCCGCGGGATCCCGTACTGCGAACTAACCCGAGAGAACGAGTGGCCGACCGGCCCCGAGCAAGTGGCTCTTTGCACTATCCACTCCGCGAAGGGTCTGGAATTCGACCACGTCCTGCTACCGGGATTCAGCCAGAAGGTGACCCCCCACGGTCCCGAGGCGGGTGACGCCGATCTCGAACGTCTCCGCCGGATGCTGGCAATGGCCGTCGGCCGAGCTCGGAAGTCCGTAATGGTCGGCTACAAGCCGGGTGAGGAGTCGTCGCTGATCGGACTTCTGGACACCTCCACCTACCAGCGGGTCTTGGCATGAGCGCCATCGAGTGGGCCCCGGAGGCCCAACCACAGATGCGGCAGCAAGTATCCCGCGCCCCGCGGTGTCCCGAGGTAGTTGACGCTGCCAAGGAGCGTGGCATCGCCAGCATGGTGCACTTCACAACAATCGAAGGCCTTAAGGGCATCTTGGCCAGTGGGGCGGTGAAGTCCCGGCAAGGTCTCCCCGAAGACGAGTTAGTCCAGTACGTATACGAGCCCAATGCCGTTGATCGGAGCCTCGACGAGAACTGGCTCGGCTACGTCAATTGCTCCATCACGGCGATCAATGCCCACATGTTCAGGTTCTCTCAGCGCCAGCACCCCGACGCCACGTGGGTGATCTTGGAGTTCGGCCCGGAGATTCTTGGCGACGGCGGCGTCGTGTTTTGCACTAGCAACAACATCTACCCAGCCACGCGCCGCGGCCGGGGCCTTCAAGGCTTCGAGCAGCTGTTCGCTCCGAAAGTGGCGGGCTGGTACGGCCACCTAGTGGCCCGCGGCGACTACCCGCCACGCGAGACGACGGATCCGCAAGCAGAGGTGCTATACCCGTTCGAACTCTCGCTCGAGCACCTACACACTGTCACAGTGCCGGACGATGATGTCTACGAGGCCGTCGATGCTGCTCTGTCTCACTTCGCCGCGGAGCCTAAGATCGACTTCAACCCGGAGGCATTCCGATGACCGAAGCGACCACAGCTTCACATGAACAGCGGGGCCTGTTCGGCTGCCCCGATGGTGAGCAGGTGATCCCAACTCAGCACCGGGGGAGCGAATCGTCCGCTCACCCGGCCACAACGGCCTGCGGAGCCATCAACGAGCGAGCGGCACGGATTCGGAACTCGATGCTCTGGGCCGCCTATGGAGATGCGCTTGGCTTCATCAGCGAGTTGGTGGACCGGAAGGGGCTCGAACAGCGGACTCATGGCGCGTCCCTGGACCACCTGATGGATTGGAAGCGGCGGGTAGGCGGCAGAGGGGGCGTCGACGTGCTTCTTCCCGCCGGATGCTGGTCGGATGACACCCAGCTTCGGATGGCGGTGAGCCGGTCGATCAGCTGTCACGGCTTCGACGTCGAGACCTTCGCCCGGATTGAACTACCGGTGTGGCTCTCCTATGCCCTCGGTGGCGGCCGAGCCTCCAAGGCAGCGGCCAAGAACCTTGGGAAGCCGCGCACGCTGTGGTATGCCAACACCTTCCCCGGCTGGGCGAATGCCGGCGGCAACGGCGCGGCAATGCGCATCCAGCCGCACGTATGGGCCTCGCGCGACCTCAAAGACGACTACATGCTCGACGTGGTCCTGGACAGCATCTGTACGCACGGACACCCCCGAGCCATCGTCGGGGCCTGCTTCCATGCGGCGACGCTCGCTCACTGCGTCGGAACCGGTACAGTCCCAGACTCTCGCACCTGCGCGGGCATCGCACGCGGCATCGGCGATGTGATCCGCCTGATCGAGGACCATCGAACGCTCGGCGCCACATGGATCGGCCTGTGGCAGGAAGCAACCGGCAAGGAGTTCCGCGACGCTTGGCAGTCGACGTCCGCCGAACTGCGTGCCGCCGTCAACGACGCGACGGGGCAAGTCGACGCCGCAGAAGGCGTAGCAGCGGCCTACGCGGGAGTCGTCGCACGCCTGGGTCTTAGGAATCCAGAGCAACAGGGCAGCGGCATTCTTACGACAGTCGCAGCCGTCGCGTTGGCAGCCGCAGCTTCGAAGGCTCACGAGGGCGTGGTCGCGGCAGCAAACGCCACCGGGACCGACACCGACACAATCGCGACCATGGCCGGAGCCTTGCTCGGCGCCTGCGATAGCCCGTCCGACCCGCCCGAGGCGCCGCTCGACAGCGACTACCTCGAAAGCGAAGCTGACCGCCTAGTCGCTGTCTCGAGGGGAGAGCAGGCCGGCAATTACACCTACCCCGACCTTCTCACTTGGTCTGCTCCCGTTACCCAGGCAGATGCCTTGGTCAGTGACAACGGCAGCCCAGCGGTGGAAGGCCTCGGACCTGCGAAGCGGCTGGTGGAAGAAGCCATCTACACAGCCCGCCGAGACTTCGCCTGGGAGTGGGTAAGAACCAACTTCGGCCAGACGCTGCTGATCAAGCGTCGGCCTGAGGTCAAACCACTAGAAGCCAGAAACGATTTGACCCCGCCTGCTGCCCCCAAGGAACGGCCCACCCGCGGAGCAGGCAAGACAGACAGGCGAATCGACGACAACACCGCACCCAAGCCTCTAGACCGAGGTGTCAAGGTCGATGACGCGATCAAGTACGCGCGAGAGCAGTTAACCAACGACAATGCACTCGGATACACCGTTCGACGAGTCGCCCGTGATGGAACGATCGCGGATCTCGCGGCATTGGTGACGGCCCTTCGCGACGCTCTGCGAAGTTGACACAACACCGAGGACGCACGCGGCTCACCGAACTAGCCGACGAGGTCTCCCTCGTAGATCCGCTCCTGGACTCGCTGAGCGGTGTCGGTGCTACCACTGAGTGCGACGTTGGTCAACGACTAGGCCGACAGCAACACGGCGCAAGAGGCTTGAGCGATGGCGATAAGCAACGCCGATCGCTCGCCCTTATCGCGGCTCCCATTGTTCCAGAGGCGATCGGCGGCGACGACTGGGCTGGCAGCAACCACGGGCCGGCAGCAAGGAAGCCGTCGTGGCGAATGCTGGCCTGCCAGTGGCCGGACGACGACAACTCGACGACGCAGCCGCTGGGCAGGTCATCGGCGAGGGCGCCCACGAGGGCCCGACGGACGTCGAGCCCGGAGCCGGTCAGCTGTTCGGAGCGGCCGTTGACGGAAACAGCCACGGTCACGGAATCGGCCTCACTGACCCGCGAAGTACCGTCAGGCCGCGACTCGCACGCATCCGAACAGAACTCCCACAGCGGCCAGGGCGACGCAAATGGCGAGGCACACACGACGCACAGCCGCGGATGCCAGGCCACGGCGCATCTCCGGCATACAGCCTCGTACACGTTCACGAACTCGACAGTCGTGCGCTCTGCTGCGGCGGCGGTCGCGGCCTCGACCATAGACCAGTCAACGAGCCCGTAGCGCAGTCGATTGGCGAGTTCTCGCCAATCGGTGCCATCGGCGTCCGCGGGGTACCAGTCAACATCGAGCAGCGCCGTGCAGGCGGGACACTCCCACGTGCCCAATGCGTCGGTGGGCACGGCCAACCAATGGTGGGGCCACACCGGTTGTCCGTCGGCGTACCGCAACGGCGACGCCGGGCCGGTCACTTGCCGGGCTCTGGAAGACGTGGCGGCTGCCATGTCACGACGCAACCTCGACACACTGCCCTGAGGATGTTCACCCACTCGTCATCGGTAGCCGCGGCGGGCCAAGTGTCAACGAGCGGCACGGCGCACCATGGGCACTCCCATCCCGTAATCGGGGAGTCTTCATCCAATTGCAGTGGCTCGGCGCAGAGCGGGCACACCCACGCCCCCAGCTCCTCTGGGTACCAGTCGAGATCAAGCCGCGCAGTGCAGAGCGGACATGTCCACATACCCAACTCGTGCATGTGGACGCCCCGCCAATCGCCGGACCCGACGGGGCGCCCGTCGCGCAGCGGTAACGAAGCCACGATCACTGCGGGCTCGGGGCCGCGCGAACCAGCAGCGCCCGGTCCCGGCTCCTGAGCGCAACCATGGGATATGGCATCGCTGTCATCGCCACGACCAGTATGCAACGACGAGGCCCCGGGCTTGGCGCTCGGCAGTCAACTGACGCTCCCGACGCTGGCGTACGGCGGGGCCCACTCGGTTCACAGGCTGCGCGTGGCTGAAGCAACACCACAGTCTGAACCTAGTTGGCAAGGAGTACCTAAGCAGCGTCAGCGGCTTCCGGCGAAGCTGCTACAGTGATAGGAGCTGGTCTACGGCTGATTCGGGGGTGATCTCGCCCCTCTCCACAGCCTGCTCGAGTTCGGCGCGGCGTTCGGCTAGGCCGGGCTGTGACTCGAACTGCTCCAGCAGGCGGCGCTCCAGCAGCACTCGCATCCAGGCCAGGCGGCCCCGGGCCCGGCGGCGGGCCAGGCCGCCGGAGGCATCGAGCAGGCGACGGTGCTCGACGATGGTGTCCCAGAGCTCGTCCACGCCCGCGCCGGTCGCCGCCGAGACCGTCATCACCGGGGGTGGCCCGTCCTCGCTCGTCGGGGCCAGCAGGGGCAGCGCCCGTCGGATCTCGACCGCGGCCAGCCGGGCTGCCTGCTCGTTGTTGCCATCGGCCTTGTTCACGGCGACCACGTCGGCCAGCTCCAGCAGGCCCCTCTTGACTGCCTGCAGCTCGTCGCCCGCGCCGGCCAGCGCCAGCACGCACAGGCAGTCGACCGACGCATGTACCGCCGCCTCCGACTGGCCGACGCCCATCGTCTCAACCAGCACCACGTCATAGCCGGCCGCCTCCAGGACGGTGATCACGCGCGGTGTGGTACTAGTCACGCCACCCAGCGTCCCCGCCGACGGCGAAGGCCGGATGAAGGCGTTCTCATCGGCAGCCAGCCTGGCCATGCGGGTCTTGTCGCCCAGGATCGATCCGCCCGTGATCATGCTCGAGGGATCGACCGCCAGCACGCCGACCCGGTGGCCGGCACCGGTGAGCCGGGTGCCCATGGTGTCGATCAGCGTCGACTTGCCCGCGCCGGGGACACCGCTGATGCCCACCCGGTGGGCTCCTCCCGCGTGGGGCAGCAGCCGCGAGAGCAACTCTTGCGCAGGGCCGCGGTGATCGGGCTGGGTCGACTCCACCACGGTGATGGCGCGGCCGATGGCTGTGCGGTCCTCCGCCAGCACGCCCGCTGCGAGCTCGCCCGCGTCGGTCATGGCAGCCCCCGCAACTCCCGCAACTCCCGCAGCCCCCGTGACTCCCGCAGTCTCCCAGCAATTCTTCGCAATTTCATGCGATATATGCCAGAAAATGCGAAGATTTCCTCCAAAGCATCAAGAATGGCACCAACGCCCCGCAGGTCATGACGACAGGTGCTCCAGCAGTTCGGCGGCGGCCTCGGCGATCACCGTGCCGGGCTGGTGCACCGCGACTGCGCCCGCGGCCAACAGCTCGTGGATGTCGGCGTCGGGGACGACCCCGCCGACGACGATGGCAATGTCGCCCCGATCCAGGCGCGCCAGCTCATCGCGCAGCTCGGGCACCAGAGTGAGGTGGCCCGCGGCCAGCGACGAGACTCCCACCACATGCACGTCGGCCTCCACCGCCTGGCGAGCTACCTCGGCCGGCGTGGCGAACAACGGCCCGATGTCGACGTCGAAGCCCAGGTCAGCGAAGGCGGTGGCAACCACCTTCTGACCCCGGTCGTGGCCGTCCTGGCCGACTTTGGCCACGAGAATGCGTGGTCTCCGCCCCCGGCGGCGGGCGAACCCGTCGGCCGCCGCCCGGGCGGCGTCGATCTCGTCCGGCGGTCGATGCCCTCCGGCATTCTCGCCAGCGACCCTGCCGGCCCCTCCGCCGGCGTCGTCAGCATCCTCGCCGGCGCTCGCGGCCGGCGATCGGGCCTCCTCGCGGTACACGCCCTCCACCGCTCTGATCTCGGCCACATGACGACCGTAGACGGTTTCGAGCGCGTCGCTGATCTCTCCGACGGTGGCGCTGGCCCGGGCCGCGTCTATCGACAGCGCCAGCAGGTTGCCCTTACCGGTGCGGGCCGCTTCGATCAGCGCCTCCAGGGCAGCCCGAAGGGGCGGCTCGTCCCGCTGGCGCCGCAACTCCTCGAGCCGCGTGATCTGGCAGCGACGGACCTCCGCGTTGTCGATGCGGCGGACCTCCACAGATGCATCCGCGCCGTCTTGCACGCGGTGGCGGTTCACGCCGACCACGACCTGGCGGCCCGAGTCGATGCGAGCCTGCGTCCGGGCCGAAGCCTCCTCGATACGCAGCTTGGGAAGGCCCGTGGAGATGGCCGCAGCCATCCCACCCAACTCCTCGATCTCGCAGATGTGAGCCCAGGCTCGATCGGCCAGCAGCTTGGTAAGCCGCTCCACGTGGTAGCTGCCGCCCCAGGGGTCCACGGTGCGGGTGATGCCCGACTCGTGCTGGAGGAACAGCTGGGTGTTGCGGGCGATTCGGGCCGAGAAGTCGGTGGGCAGAGCGATGGCCTCATCGAAGGCGTTGGTGTGCAACGACTGGGTGTGACCCTGGGTGGCGGCCATGGCTTCGACGCAGGTCCGGACCACGTTGTTGTACGGATCCTGGGCGGTGAGGCTCCAGCCGCTGGTCTGGCAATGGGCCCGCAGGCACAGCGAGCGGGGATCCTGGGGCTCGAACTGGCTCATGAGCCGGGCCCACAGCAGCCGTGCGGCCCGCAGCTTGGCCACCTCCATGAAGAAGTTCATGCCGACGCACCAGAAGAAGCTGAGCCGGGGCGCGAACTCGTCGATGCCGAGCCCCGCGGCGAGGCCGGCGCGGACGTACTCCACACCGTCGGCGAGGGTGTAGGCCAGCTCGATGTCGAGCGTGGCGCCGGCCTCCTGCATGTGGTAGCCGGAGACCGAGATCGAATTGAACCGCGGCAGCCGCTCGGCGGTGAAGGCGATGATGTCGGCCACGATCCGCATCGACGGCGCCGGCGGGTAGATGAACGTGTTGCGGACCATGAACTCCTTGAGGATGTCGTTCTGGATGGTCCCGGCGAGCTGCTCGGGCTTCACGCCCTGCTCGGATGCGGCTACCACGTAGAGGGCCAGCACCGGCAGCACTGCGCCGTTCATGGTCATTGAGACGGTCATCTGGTCCAAGGGGATGCCGTCGAACAGGGTCCGCATGTCGAGGATCGAGTCGATGGCCACCCCGGCCATGCCCACGTCGCCGGCCACCCTGCCGTTGTCGGAGTCATAGCCCCGGTGGGTGGGCAGGTCGAAGGCCACCGACAGGCCCCGCTGGCCAGCCGCCAGGTTTCGGCGGTAGAAGGCGTTGGACTCCTCGGCGGTGGAGAAGCCCGCGTACTGGCGGATCGTCCAGGGCCGGGTCACATACATGGTGGGGTACGGCCCCCGCACAAACGGCGGCAGACCCGGATAGCTGGCCACGAAGTCGGCGCCCTCGAGGTCGGCCGGGCCGGCCAGCGGCGGGACGGAGATGCCCTCGGGGGTCTCGAACGCCGGGGCGTCGATGGGGTCTGCGGCCGGGCGGGCCGCAGCATCGCCGTCGCGAAGCTCGACCCTCGAGAAGTCTGGGATCGTGGTCACGGCTCGGCCGAGTCTAACTGGCGCTCGGCCTCTGGGCCGTCAGCCGAGGAGGTCGCTCAGGTCGATCACCATGAGGACGGCCAGGAGCACGATGATGCCGCCATTCAGAGCGGTTATCGGCCATCGCCAGCGGTGACCGGTCCGCTGGAAGCGCCGGATGCTCAACCCGTTGAAGGTGATGGCCAACGCGCCGATGGCCAATCCCAGGCCCGAGCCCACCCCCGAGGCGATGCCAGCCGCGGGCAGCAGCCACGGGAACAGCACGTATGCCAGGAAGCAGCGGACTCCCGACACGACCACCGACATGCTGAAGACCCGCTCGGCCGGGCCGTCAGCGGGGCGGTCAGGATGGGAGGTGGCGGGGTCCGCGGCCGCGGTCACCGCCATAGCGTGCCACGCTTCGACCAGAGACCCACGGCCTAGTCCCGCGGGGCGTACCGGGACGCGCCCGCCTAGAGCTGGGATCGGAGAATGCGGGCCGTTTCGGCGATGGCGTCGTCCAGGGGCGTGGGCTCGATGTCGCCCAGCAACTCCTCCAGTCCTGCAGGCGACAAGGCGTGGGCGAAGGGCAGCGGCTCGGTGCCCACGCTGAGGTCGTCGAAGCCGGTGATGCGGCGAACCCGGTCCACGAAGTCGGCCACCGACGTCACATGGCCTCTGAGATTCCGAACCGGCGCAGTTGGCGCAGCAAGCTCGACTCGGGCGGCGGCGATGAACGCTCGGGCCACGTCGGGAGCGTAATGGAAGTCGGTCACGCCCCCGTATCCCACACGGTACGGCTCGCCCCGCACCGCGCTGTAGATGGCCGCGGTGGGTTGGGACGTGACCCCCTGATCGCGGCCGGCTCCGTACACGGTGAAGGGGCGCAGCCCCACGGAGGCCAGCCCGTGGTCAGTCGCGTACACCGCCGCCGTCTGCTCGTTGGCCACCTTGTAGGCGCCGTAGAGCGTGGCGGGCTTGGGAGCTGCGTCCGGCTCTAGCACGGGCTCGGGATAGTTGTCAACAGGACCGTAGATCGCGGCGCTCGAGGCGTAGGCCACCGGCGCAATGCCGTGTTCGGATGCCGCCTCGAACACGTTCACCGTGCCCTGCACGTTCACCGCCGCGCCGCCGCTGGGATCGGCCTTGCAGAACGGCACCTGCAACGCAGCGAGATGGATCACCCGGTCGACTCCGGCCATGGCGTCGACCACGGCGGAGCGTTCGACGATGTCGCCCCTTATCCGGCGGAAGCTCAGCGGGGCGCCGCCGGAGATCAGTCGGTGGCGGCTCTCGTTCTCGCTGATGTCGAAGGTGGTCACCTCGGAGCCCTCGTCGAGCAGGAGGCGCACCGTCCACGCGCCGATGCACCCATCGGCGCCGGTGACAAGGAAGCGCTCGGCCATCAGTAAGTGGCCCGGCCGCCGGAGATGTCGTAGCAGGCGCCGGTGCTGAACGAGCAGTTCTCCGAGCACAGCCAGCCCACTAGCGCGGCCACCTCGGAGGGCAGGCCGAGGCGGCCCATCGGGATCTTCGAGAGCATGTAGTCCAGCACCTCGGGAGCGGTCTCGAGATTCATGGGGGTAGCGATCACCGCCGGCGCGATCGAGTTGACCATCACGCCGGTGGTGGCCAGCTCCTTGGCCACCGACTTGGTGACCGCGATCACCGCCCCCTTGCTGGCCGAGTAGGCGCTGAGGTTCGGGTTGCCCTCCTTGCCGGCGATGCTGGCGATGTTCACGACCCGGCCCCAACCCCGCTCGACCATGCCGCCCAGTGTGGCCTGCATCACGTTGAAGATGCCGGTGACGTTCACGGTCAGGGTGCGCTCCCATTCAGCCACCGGAGTGTCCAAGAGCGGCGCGTTCGGTCCGACGATCCCGGCGGACTGCACCACGATGTCCATCTGATCGATGCCATCGATGGCCCGCACCGCGGCGGGGTCGGTCACGTCGACCTCATGTATCGCGTCCAGTTCGTCGGCCCGGTCGGCCATATCACCTGCCCGCAGGTCGAGAGCCGCAACCCGGCAGCCCTCGGCCAGCAGCCGGTCGACGCAAGCCGCACCGATGCCCGAACCGGCGCCGGTCACCAGCGCCCTGCGCCCGCCCGTCATGGTGTGACGCTCCAGGCATGGCCGATGCCTGCCGGAAGCTCGTTTCGATGGGTGTCATCCATAGCGCCCCATCGTAGGGACCGTCTCCCTGCTTCGGCCCCGGCAAGAGATTGGATAGCGCCTACAGCAGAGCGCTATCCGCTAACGGCTCACGTCAGGCCTCCGAGCCGTATCCTCACCTGATCCGCTCGCTCCTCCAGTAGCGGCCCTGAGGCTCTCCATGGCTGAACCCCTGTATCCAGCGGCGCGCGCCGACCTGCGCAACGTGGCCATCATCGCCCATGTCGACCATGGCAAGACCACCCTCGTCGACGCCATGCTCTGGCAGTCGGGCGCCTTCCGGTCCAACGAGACAGTCAACGAGCGGGTCATGGACTCGATGGACCTTGAGCGCGAGAAGGGCATCACGATCCTGGCCAAGAACACCGCGGTCCGCTACAGCCGCGACAGCGGTGAGGAGATCAAGATCAACATCGTGGACACGCCGGGCCACTCCGACTTCGGCGGCGAGGTCGAGCGGGCCCTGACGATGGTGGACGGCGTCCTGCTCCTGGTCGACTCGAGCGAGGGCCCGCTGCCGCAGACGCGCTTCGTGCTTCGCAAGGCGCTGGAGCTCGAGCTGCCCGTCGTGCTGGTCATCAACAAGATCGACCGGCCCGACGCCCGCATCGCCGAGGTCGTCGACGAGGTGTACGAGCTGTTCCTCGACCTCGACGCGACGGAGGATCAGATCGACTTCCCGATCGTGTACGCCAACGCCCGCCGGGGCACGGCGACGCTCGACCCCACCGAGCCGGGCACCGACCTGCGCCCCATGTTCGAGACGCTGCTGGAGACCGTCCCCGCGCCACGCCACGATCCGCAGCGGCCGCTCCAGGCCTGGGTCACCAACCTCGACGCCAGCCCGTATGTGGGCCGCATCGCCATGTGCCGGGTCATGCACGGAACCATCAGGCGAGGTCAGAGCGTGGCCTGGTGCCGCACCGACGGCACGACCGCCACCGCCAAGATCACCGAGCTGTACGTCACCGAGAGCCTCGACCGGGTGGACGCGGCCGAGGCCGGCGCAGGCGAGATCATCGCCATCTCCGGCATCGCCGACATCACCATCGGCGAGACGCTGGCAGACCTCGCCAACCCTGTGCCGCTGCCCGCCATCACGGTGGACGAGCCGAGCCTGGCGATCACCATCGGCACCAACTCCTCGCCCATGGCCGGGCTCGAGGGCACCAAGGTGACAGCCCGCCTCATCAAGAACCGCCTCGACGCCGAGTTGGTCGGCAACGTGTCGATCCGGGTGTTCGCCACCGAGCGTCCCGACACCTGGGAGGTGCAGGGGCGGGGCGAGCTCCAACTCGCGGTGCTGGTGGAAATCATGCGCCGCGAGGGCTTCGAGATGACCGTGGGCAAGCCCAGGGTCGTGACCCGCACCATCGACGAGCGGCTCCACGAGCCGACCGAGCGCATCACCATCGACATCCCCGAGAGCTTCGTGGGAGCGGTCACGCAGCTCCTCGGCGAGCGCAAGGCCGAAATGGTCACCATGACCAACCACGGCACCGGCTGGGTGCGGCTCGATTACGTCGTGGCGGCCCGGGGCCTCATCGGGTTCCGCACCGAGTTCCTCACCGAGACCCGGGGCACGGGCCTGGCGGCCAGCGTCTTCGAGGGCTACACACCGTGGCTGGGCGAGTTCCGCACCCGCCGCTCGGGCTCGATCGTCGCCGACCGCCGGGGCGCGGTGACCGGCTATGCCACAGCCGCCGTGCAGGAGCGGGCCTCGCTGTTGGTCGCCCCCGGTAACGAGGTGTACGAGGGGATGGTCGTGGGCGAGAACCCGCGCCCCGAGGACATGGACGTCAACATCTGCCGGGAGAAGAAGCAGACCAACGTCCGGGCCGCCGCCTCCGACGACACCGTCCGCCTAACCCCGCCCCGCATCCTGTCGCTGGAGCAGTCGCTCGAGTTCATCGCCGACGACGAGTGCGTCGAGGTCACCCCCAAGACGCTCCGCCTGCGCAAGGAGATCCTCGACGCCGACGTGCGGGGCCGTCACCGCAAGCGCCTCCAACGCAACCGGAGCGCGGTCTAGCAGCTGGCCCGGCCGCCGGTGTTCATACAGCAGTCCTGACCTTGCCGGACCGCGAACGGTGTGTCCGCAACGCGCGAACCTGACGAGAAAGATCGCCAGAGTCGATCAGCGCTTTACGGCCGGCGCACGGGCCGATAGGTTCCGTCCCAACCCACTTCGCCTGACTTGCATGCCCCAGGAGGCCCCACGATGAGAGTCACGAACCCAAGGAAGCCGCTCGCTCTAGCAGCCGCTCTGGCCCTGGTGGCCGCGATGGTCGCATCGCTGTCGCTGCCGGCCGGCGCGCAGACTCCGGAGCCCATCAGCGCCGACACGTTCACGCTGACGATCCTGCACAACAACGACGGCGAGTCGAAGCTGCTGCCCGACGAGGACGCCGGGTATCCGGGCGTGGCCCGCTTCGTCACGATGATGAAGGTCATGCAGGTGATCGGCGGTGGCCGCGGCGGCGTCGTCACCCTCACCTCGGGCGACAATTTCCTGGCCTCCCAGGAGCTCGGGATCTCGCTGGCCCGCGAGGGCGCCCTCTACGACTCTGTTGCCCTGAGCGGCCTCTACGACGCTATGGCGCTGGGGAACCACGACTTCGACTTCGGCCCCGACGTGACGGCCCGCTTCATCGAGGACTTCGATCCGCCGGTGACGTTCCTGTCAGCCAACGCCGACTTCTCCAACGAGCCCGTGCTGCAGGCGCTGGTGGACTCCGGCAAGCTGGCCGCCAGCACCGTCGTGGACACCGGCGGGCAGCGGGTCGGGGTGATCGGCGCGGTCACTCCCCTGCTCCCCAACATCTCGTCGCCCCGCAACGTGGTGATCTCCGACGTGCTGGCCGCGGTCACGGCCGAGGCCGAGTCGCTGGCCGCGCAGGGAGTGAATAAGATCATCCTGGTCAGCCACCTCCAGGGAGTGTCCGAGGAAATCGCGCTAGTAGCCGACCTAGCCGGAGTGGACGTGGTGATCGCCGGCGGCGGCGACGACCTGCTGCGCAACGAGGGCGACACCTGCATGCCCGACGACGATCCCGCCGGCCCCTACCCGCTGCTGGTCGAGGACTCGACCGGCACCGAGGTCCCCGTGATCACCGCACCCGGCGGCTACCGCTGCATCGGAGCGCTGACGGTCACCTTCGACGGCGACGGCAACATCGTGAGCCACACGGGCCAGTCCGTCGGTATCAGCCTCGACGTAGCACCCGACCCGACGGTGCAGTCCAGCGTGATCGAGCCCCTGGCCGCGGCTGTGGCCGAGGTCGACGCCGATGTGATCGGCAAGAGCGAGGTGGATCTGGACGGGCGCCGGGCCGGAGTTCGCACCGGCTCCACCAACCAGGGCAACCTGCATGCCGATGCGCTGCGGGCCGCGGCCGCCAACCTCGCCGAGGACTTCGGCACCCCGGTGCCGGACGCGGCGATACAGAACGGCGGCGGCATCCGCAACGACGCCGTGATCCCCGCCGGGGAGATCACCACCGGCGACACGTGGGACATCGCCCCGTTCGGCAACTTCGCGGTGGTGGGCGAGGTTCCCCGCGAGACCTTCCATGTGCTGCTTGAGCGGGCCGTCGACCGGATCCCCGGCGCCGGCGGCCAGTTCCCGCAGGTCTCAGGGTTCACGTTCACATACGACCCGTCGGCACCGGCGCGGGAGAGCGACCGGGCCGGCGACTGCTCGCTGGCCGGCAACCCCGGATCGAGGATCCGCGAGGTGGCGCTCGACGACGGCACCGTGATCGTGCGCGACGGCGCGGTGGTGCCCGGCGACCCGATCGTGCTGGCCACCATCGACTTCCTGGCCAACGGCGGCGACTGCTACCCGCTGGCCGGCATCGAGTTCACCAAGCTGGGCGTCAGCTACCAGCAGGCTCTGGCCGACTACATCGCCAAGGACCTGGGCGGAAAGATCACCGCCGCCGACTACCCGGCCGGCGGCGACAACCGGATCACCGCGGTCACGCCGGAGCCGGAGCCGGAGCCCGAACCGGAGCCCGCCACGATCACGGTCAGGCGCGGCGACAGCCTCTGGAGGCTCGCCCGGGTCCACCTGGGGACGGGGACGCGCTACCAGGAGATCTTCGATCTCAACGCGGACAGGGTCCAGGCCGACGGCCGCACGCTGCGCGACCCGAACCTGATCCTGATCGGCTGGGTGCTGGAGCTCCCCGCCAGCTAGACCGCACCCGGCCTCGCAACCGAGCCCGGGAACCAACCCACTTCTTCCCACCTCCCACCCATGACGTCCCAGGGCATGAGGGGCTGCGGGTGACGAGGGAGGCGGTTAGCCGAGTCCTTGCAGGAGGGCATCCTCGAAGGACCAGGCGACGTTGACCACACGGCCCCAGCCGCGCCGCACCATTCCCGTCAGCGTGGCCCTCATCACGTTGACCACGCCCGAGACGTTGACGGCCATGACGCGGTCCCAGTCCTCGGGCGACGCGTCCGTCAGCGGCACGATGGGCCCGGCAATGGCCGCGCACTGCACCACTATGTCGATCTCATCGATGCCGTCGATGGCGTTCACCGCGGCGGCGTCGGCCACATCGATCTCAACGATGGCCTGCAGGTCATCGGCGCGTTGCGCCATCCGGCCAGCCCGCAGGTCCACAGCCACCAGGCGGTGTCCCCGGGCCAGGAGCAATTCTGTGCAGGCGGCTCCGATGCCAGAGCCGGAGCCGGTAACCAGCGCGGTGCGCGTCGCAGTCACAGCTTCCCGCCACGCCCGCAGGCGGCGCGAGTCCGGCTCCTTGCTTTCCCGTTGCCTGCCATGGCGCCTCATCGTAGGGGAGGTCCTGTCACGCTCCGAGAGCGACCGGCCTGCTAGCGGTCAGCACGATTCGCGGCTTGTATGTGCGAAGACGGCAGACCGATCCGACAGGACGCAGAACATGGCACGGACCATCACCAAGGCGGGCTTCGATCTGGGGCTTGTCACCAACAACGGCGACGCGATGCTCGAGTTCTACCGGGACGTTGTGGGTCTCGAGTTCGAGGCCACGCTGGCGCTGGAGGCGATCGGGATCGCACGGATGGACCGGCTGCTCTGCAACGACAGCGTGCTGAAGCTGGTGACGCCCACCACGGACGTGCCTGCGGGTCCAGGCGGGGGAATCGCTGGGTGCACGGGCTTGCGGTATGTCACGATCACGGTGGACGACGTCTACGCCGCGGTGGCCGACTGCGAAGCAGCCGGCGCGCCGGTCGTGTGGCCCCCGCGGGAGAGCCGTCCCGGGGTGACGATCGCCATGGTCGAGGACCCCGACGGGAACTGGGTGGAGTTCATCCGGATGTCCTGATCGAGCGGGCGTCGGGGCGCATCCAGATCTCCTGATCGATGAGGTGGCCGGGATCAACCCGATCTCCTGATCGAGCGCTACCCTGCGCGGCGTGACCGCCAGGAAGCGGGGGGCATGGCACTACGCCCCTGAGCTGCCGCTGCGGCCGGCGCCGTTTCTGCGCTGGCCTCTGCGACCCGCAGCCATCGCCCGCCACCTGGTCAAGACTTGGAGGCCCCTCACGTCGCGGGTGTCCATGATGGCGGTGGCCTTCGCCCTCTGGGCGTGGGCAAGGCCGTCCCTCGCCGAGGCTGAATCGCTGCGGCTGGGTTGGATCCTCGAGATCTGGGTCCGCAACGTCGTGTTGCTGACAGTGGTGGCCGGAGGGCTGCACCTGTTCCTGCAGCGCTACCGGGTCCAGGGCGACCGCCTGCGCTACGACGCCCGGCCGATGACCAAGAACAAGAGCCTGTTCCTCTTCAACGACCAAGTGAAGGACAACATGTTCCTGAGCCTCGTGCCCGCCATGCTGGTGGCCACCGCATGGGAGTCTCTGGGCTGGTGGGCCTACGCCAACGGCGTCGCACCGCAATGGTCCTTCGACGACAACCCGGTGTGGTTCGTGGTTCTGTTGGCCTTGGTCCCCATCTGGTCGGTTCTCTACTTCGGGGGCGGCCACTGGCTGCTGCACCGGCGCCCGGTGTACACCCACGTCCATTCCTGGCACCACCGGAACATGAACATCGGCCCGTGGTCGGGACTGTCAATGCATCCCTTGGAGCATGTGATCCTCTATAGCGACATCCTGCTGCTCCTGGTGGCGCCATCCAGCGGTGTTCACATGCTCTTCGCGCTTATGCACCACACCATGGGGGCGCCGATGAGCCACACCGGCTACGACGGGGTCCGTCTCCCGTTGCGCCAGCGCCTCGAACTCGGCGACTTCCACCACCAACTCCATCACCGCTTCATCGAATGCAACTACGGCGGGCTCGAGTCGCCCCTCGACCAAATGATCGGCGCCTTCCACGATGGAACGCCCGAAGGCGACCAGATGGTGACGAAGCGACTCTCCCGGCTCTCGTCGCGACGCTAGGCCGAGCCGCGAGCCGGTCCCCTCGCTCGCAGAGGCGTAGCTGGTAGGCCCTCAGTCAGACAGGTCCTGGGGCGCCACAGAGAGGCGCTCGGCCACTGCGCCCGCGTGGAGGCGCCGATCCCACGCGGCCATCACAGGGTGGGGAATGCCGATCTCCAGGGCGCTGGAGAGGTGGACAGCGTCGGCACCGCGCAAGTGGCGACGCTCAGCCAACCGACCGGCGGTCTCCGCCACGCGAGCGGTCAGCTCGACCGGCCGCAGCTAGGGTTCGCCCGGACGCATTTGAGTACCGGGACGCGCCGGCAGGACACTTATGACCTCAACCGGGGCAGGCTCCAAGCTGACGGCAAACGTCTCACCGACCCGAACCTGATCGTTGTCGGCTGGATGTTGGAGCTGCCCGAGGCTGAACGCAATGGTCGAAGCTTGTGCGCTCGCGCGCGGTCCGCGTCCCTCTACGAGATACGTGGGATCGCGATCAAGGCTCATTTATCCGGCCCACACTCGAGGCTCCGCTAGTACTCGTAGCCGATCAGGTCAATAGCGTGAGTTATGAGGTCTTTTCTTGAGATGAGGATGTGTGTCTAGCGTCTACACATAAGCCACATAACTCAACAAATCAAACCCAGCCCTGAGAACCACCGGAGATCAGACCGCTTCTGCCAACACATAGTGCGACCCTCGCTTAGATCCCCGCAGTTCGAGGAGGCCGTCAACGACTAGACCCCTCAACAGCGCCACGGCCTCGACGCGGGAGAGATCCAACTCGCGCCGTACCGCCCCGTTCGTGACCAAACCGTGCGCAGCCATGTTCAGGACTGACAGGCGAAGGCCCGCCTGGTCCAGCCCGACCCACGCGGGGCGACTCAGGCCCGGCACGATCCGATAGCGGGCTCCGCGTCGCTCCCCGTCTTGCTCAAGGAGGCCAGCATCACGCAGTCGCTGGAGGCTTTGGCGCGCTGTCGCGCTGTCGACGTTTAGGAGCGAGCGGACTACAGCGTTGGTGAGATCCGCGCCGCGTGCCGCCTCGATGAGCACACGACGGTCCTCAGGTAGCAGTTCGGCTCGGTCCTCAAGCTCGCGTGCCCAAGCGCGCTCCTCAGGCGATACGGGGCTCTCGATAGGCAGGCGTACAGTTACGTGACCTTGCGGCTGGTCTGCAAAACCCGGCTCGGATCGCAGGTCCTGTGCCATTTCGCTGAGAATGACCCTGATCCCGCGACCCGCGTCCTCCGCGAGGCCGAACGCCCGAAGCGCCTGTATGACGCGCCGGTTCCGCGCCGCGTGGGCATTGCGCAGATTCTGGCTCGTGACAGGCGCTACAAATCCGCCCGGGGAGGTGACCGACACCTCGTTGGGGGTGACGCGAACCTCTACGGCCGATCCGGAGAGTTGGTAGTCGCGATGAGCTACCGCGTTGGCGATCACCTCTCTGAGTGCCCTTACGGGCAGCCGCTTCAACTCATGCCGCTTGCGGCCCACTACGACGAGGTCAAAGCCGAGTTCACTGTCGATCCACGCCGTGGCACCATCCACCTGCTGAGCAGGCGTGCCGCCGAACACGACCCGCTGGTCGTGCTCTGCGCCGTCCTCCGGGAAGCGAAACACCTCGACATAGCACTTGCCAAACTCGCCCGCCGCCTCTGGCACAAGGAAGAGAGCTCCTGCCTTCGTGAGCACCGCCTCCCCGGAACGGCGCACAACCATGCCACGCTCCTCCAGAGCGTCGGCCCGGTCCTGCTCTTCCAACGCCAGACCGATTTCGAACGCAGCGCAAAGCAGTGCCAAGAGTTCGGGGTCGGCCTCAGAAAGGCGCCACTTTGAGAGGCTGCTGTCGAAGCTGTCCTGCACACGCTGCGACATCAATTCCATGAGTGCGGATCCAGTTAGAGGCAGGTTCTGCTTCCCTCTTCGAATGAGGACCGTTCCGTCGGAAGTCTGCGCCACACCTTGAAGGCGGCGCGCTACCGACACAATCGTTATTTCCACTTCTCCTACCGAGAGTCCGTGCATTTCAATGCCGCCCGGCGACTCAATGTTGTTGAAGATCTCCCAGAGCTTCTTCTCAAGACCCTCGTCCAGCGGCTTGCCCTTCACCTGGCCCCGATCATCGATGCCGATCATCAGTACACCACCATCGGCGTTGGAGAAGGCCACGACCGCTCGCTGAATGCCGTCCGCGCTGACGCCTGCCTTCCACTCGACGTAGCTACTCTCACTCCGAAACACTGCTCTGAACTCTCCAGCAGTCATCGAAGAGGGTCTAGAGGTGCTTTCAGAATGAAATGCGGGATATGAAGTTATTGTCACATCCGTAAGTGTACTGCGCACTCACGCACAAATACTACATAACTATTCATAGCCGGGGAGCCGATCATGGAGCCGCTGAGGATCTGGGGTTAGACGCTCGCGGAGCGCTCCGACGGCCGCTCAAGATCAGGTGTAGTCCTGGTACTTGTGCAGGTAGCGGATCGGGCGGCTGAGGGCGTCCTTGCGGAACGGGTCGCCCAGCTCCTTGGTGCACATGGCCTCGATGACGGTGGTGCGCCCGCCGTTCATCTGGGCGTCGATGGCTGCGGTCAGCGCCGGGCCGACGTCCTCGAGCTGGTTGACCCGCACCCCGTCGGCGCCCATGGCCCGGGCCACCTCTGACCAGTCCTCGCCAGCGTCCAGCTCGCCGGCCTCGAAGCGGCGCCCGTAGAAGTCGACCTGGTTCTTCTTCTCCGCGCCCCACTGGCGGTTGTGGAACACCACCGCGGTGACCGGGATGTTGTGGCGCACCGCGGTCATGGTCTCGACCATGCTCATGGCCCACGCCCCGTCGCCGGCGTAGGCCACCGCGGGGCGGTCACCGGCGGCCTTCTTGGCCCCGATGATGGTCGGCAGGGCGTAGCCACAGTTGCCCCAGCTCATGGCGGCAAAGAACGACCGGGGCTCCTCGAAGCGCAGGTAGCTGTTGGCCACCGAGTTGATGTTGCCGATGTCGGTGGACACCATCACCCGGGGTGGCATCGCCCTCTCCAGCTCGCGCAACACCTGGCGAGGATGCATCCAGTCGTCGGACTCGGCCGCGGCCTGCTTGATCATGTCCACGCTGAAGTCGTCGGTCTCCTCGGTCCAGTCGTCCAGCTCGGCTTCCCATTCGGCCTTCTCGCGGGCTGTGGCCGCGGCCCGCTGGGCTCGGGTGGCGTCGCAGGCCAGCTCCCGGCCGGCCAGCCTGGCACCGATAGCGGCCGCGGCTGCTCCGGCGTCGCCGCAGATGCCCACGTCGATGCGCTTGACCAGGCCGAGCATCTTGGAGTCGGCGTCGACCTGGATGACCTTGGCCTCGGTCGGCCAGTAGTCGAGGCCGTGCTGGGGCAGGGTACCGAACGGGCCGAGGCGGGTGCCGAGGGCCAGCACCACGTCGGCCCGCGAGATGAGGCGCATGGCCGCCTTCGAGCCCTGGTAGCCGAGCGGCCCGCACCACAGCGAGTGCGAGGCGGGGAACGAGTCGTTGTGGAGGTAGCTGTTCACCACCGGGCAGCCGAGACGCTCGGCCAGGGCCACCGTCTCGGCCATGGCGTCGCCCATCACCACTCCCCCGCCTGAGATCATCACCGGGAACTCAGCTGAGGCCAGCAGATCGGCGGCCTCGTTGAGGGTCCGGTCGCCGCCCGCGCCCCGGTCCAGGCGCTGAGGCTGAGAGATCTCCACGTCGACGTCGCCGTAGAAGCGGTCCCGGGGGATGTTGAGCTGGGTCGGCCCCATCTCCGAGAGGGCCCGGTCGAAGCAGCGGGCGGCCAGCTCGGCCATGCGGTGCTCGTTGTTGACGTGGCCCTGGTACTTGGTGAACTCCTCGAACATGGGCAGCTGGTTGGCCTCCTGGAAGCCGCCCAGTCCTATGCCCATGGTCCCGGCCTCGGGCGTGACGACCACCACCGGGCTGTGGGCCCAGAAGGCGCCCGCTATGGCAGTCACGCAGTTGGAGATGCCCGGGCCGTTCTGGCCGATCACCACTCCGTGGCGGCCCGACACGCGGCTGAACCCGTCGGCCATGTGGGCCGCGCCCTGCTCGTGGACCACCGGCACCAGCTCGATGCCGGCCGGGTCGAAGATGTCCATGGCGTCCATGAAGGCGCTGCCCATGATGCCGAAAATGGTGTCGACGCCGTGGGCCACCATCGTCTCCACGAACGCCTCGCTGGGGGTCATGCGAGTCATCTCTGAGTTCCTCCGTCCACCGCAAGTTCCGATGCCGGGCGCACACCGGGCCAGGCTGTTAGAGCCTATAACAGATCCCCTATACCCCGCCTTCTCGAACGCAGCCGCCAGCTGCTGGTCGGATCCGACCTCCAGTCACGAGCGGATCGAGCGGAAGCGGCGTAAGCGCAGGCTGTTGGTCACCACGAACAGCGATGACGCACCCATGGCGGCCGCGGCGGCCATGGGGCTCAGCACTCCGGTGGCCGCCAGGGGGATCGCAGCCACGTTGTAGGCGAAGGCCCAGAACAAGTTGGCCTTGATGGTGGCCAGCGTGCGGCGCGACAGCGCGATGGCGTCGGGAACCGCTCTCAGGTCGCCGCCCACGATGGTCAGGTCGGAGGCCTCTACAGCCACATCGGCGCCGGTTCCCACTGCGATTCCCAAGTCGGCCTGGGCCAGAGCCGGCGCGTCGTTGATGCCGTCGCCCACCACGGCGACACGCTTGCCGGCCTTCTGGAGCTTCACCACCGCGGCGGCCTTGTCGCCGGGAAGAACCTCGGCGGTCACGTCGTCCACCCCGATGGCGTTACCGACCGAGCGAGCCGTGCGGCTGTTGTCCCCGGTCAGAAGCGACACCTCCAAGCCCATGGCTCGTAGCTCCTGCACCGCTTGACGCGACGTGGGCTTGACCGTGTCAGCCAGCGCCACCACGGCCTCCGCGGCCGCTCCCGACCGACCAGCACCGCGGTGTGCCCGCCAGCCTCCGCTGCGACCAGGGCATTCTCAAGTTCGGCGGGAATCTCGTCGAACAGCGGGCGCCTCCCGACGCGCACCTCCGCGCCGTCCACCCGTCCGATCACGCCCAAGCCCGGTCGGTTCAAGAAATCGGTGACCGTGCGCATCGACGGCCAGCGTCGGGCGAGAGCAGCGCCGACAGGGTGCTCGGAGCGTGACTCCAGCGCGCCGGCCAGCAGACCCAGGGCATGGGGGTCGGCCCCCTGCCCCGCAACCGCGTCGACGACCTCGAGGCGGCCCTCGGTGACTGTTCCCGTCTTGTCGAGCACCACCGCGTCCACGCGGCGGGTGCCCTCGAGCACTTCGGCCCCCTTGATGATGACACCGAGCTGAGCGCCCCGGCCCGTGCCCACCATCACCGCCAGCGGTGTGGCCAAACCCAGCGCGCAAGGACAGGAGATGATCAGCACCGCCACCGCGGCGGTGAAGGCGTCCGAAGCCCCGGACCCGGCGGCGAACCACACCGCGAGGGTCGCCGCGGCCACGACCATCACCGCGGGAACGAATATGGCAGCGACCCGGTCGGCGAGCCGCTGCACGGCGGCCCGACCCCCCTGGGCCTCGTCCACCAGGCGAACGATCTGGGCCAGCGCGGTGTCGGCGCCCACCCGTGTGGCCTCCACCTCCAGGGTGCCGTCGGCGTTGACGGTCGCCCCGATCACCTCATCGCCCGGCGCCACCTCCACCGGCACGGGCTCGCCGGTCACCATCGACATGTCCACCGCGGAGGCGCCGCTCACCACGGTGCCGTCAGTCGCGATCCGCTCGCCCGGTCGCACTATGAAGCGCATGCCCACGGCCAGGTCGGCCGCGGCGATCTCAGTGCCGTCAACAAGGCGGGCGGTAGCGGCACCGAGCTTGGCCAGGGCCCGCAGCGCCTCGCCCGAGCGGCGAGTGGCCCGGGCCTCCAGCCACTTGCCCAAGAGCACCAGGGCCACGATCACCGTGCCCGTTTCGAAGTAGACGTGGCCGTCGATTCCAGCCACCAGCACCACAGCCGACCAGACCCAGGCCGCCACGGTGCCCACAGACACCAACGTGTCCATGGTGGCGGCCCGGTGACGGAGGTTCTTGAACGCGGCCCGGTGGAAGCCCCACCCCGATCCGAACACCACCACTGCCGACGCGACCAGGGCGGCCCAGCGCCAACCGTCGAATCGCAGCGGCGGCAGCATCGACACGGCCACCACCGGCAGTCCGGCCACGACCGCTACGACCAGGCGGCGACGCAAACCGCCGATGCGGCGCCGCTCCGCCTCGCCGTCGTCAGAGGCGTCGACCGGCGCCGAGTACCCAGCACGTTCCACCACACGGCGGAGGTTGACATCGTCGACGGTGCCGTCATGCAGGACCGTGGCCCTGCTCGAGGCGAAGTTCACTCGGGCGTCGAGCACGCCGTCGGCGGCTCCCAGCGCCGTCTCCACGCGGGCGGCGCAGGCTCCGCAGGTCATGCCATCAACCCGGATGTCGGTCCGGACCTTCATCGACGACCCGGTTCCCATGCTCCCAAGACTACGCCTGTCCAGCCGCCAAAATTCCTGCCAGAGATGACCCCACGGTCCGCAACCACAGGGATTTCATGCAGAGAACCGAGCCGCCGAGACTCCTGTGCGAAACAACCCCCACGGTCCGCAACCGCCGAGACTTCGGGACTCCGGACGGTATGGGGCAGACTGGGAGCGTGCTTTCCCCCGAATCACAGAATCCCGCGCCAGTCGGGCGGGTGCGACCCGCGGTGGACGCTCTGCCCGCGTACAAGCCCGGCAAGTCCGCCGGGCAGGCCGAGCGGGAGCACCACATCGACGAGGCCATCAAGCTGGCCTCCAACGAGAACCCCTACCCTCCCCCGGCTGCGGTGGTCGACGCCGTGGCCGCGGCATGCCGGAGCGGCAACCTGTACTGCGACCACCGGGCCACCGCGGTGCGCGAGGCGCTGGCAAGCCGGCTGGGACTCGCTGTCGATCAAGTCGCCGTCGGGGCAGGCTCAGTGGCGCTGCTGTACCAGCTGGCCACTGCCTACGTAGACCCCGGCGACGAGGTGATCACGCCGTGGATCTCCTTCGAGGCCTACCCGATCTCGGTGCAGACCATGGGCGGGACACTGGTGAGGGTGCCGCTGACCGCCGGGCACGCCTTCGACCTCGACGCCGTGGCCGCGGCCGTCACCGCACGCACCAAGCTCGTGTTGCTGGCCACCCCCAACAACCCCACGGGCACGGCCGTGTCGACCGCGGCCGTCGCACACCTTGTGGAGCGGGTTCCCAACGATGTGGTGGTGGTGGTGGACGAGGCCTACCGGGAGTTCGCGGATCCCGCTCTGGGCAATCCGGTGACCGATCTGCTGCCCCGCTTCGCGAACGTGGCGGTGGCCCGCACGTTCTCCAAGGCATACGGGCTGGCCAGCCTGAGGGTGGGCTACGTGATGGCCCACCCGGAGATCACCTCGGCCATCGACAAGTGCCTCATCCCCTTCAACGTCAACGGCCTGGCCCAGGCCGCGGCCCTGGCCGCCCTGGGCGACGACGCCGCCACCGAAGCGCAGGCCAACATCGATGCCATCAAGGCCGAGCGGGGTCGAGTGGTGGCCGCCCTGGCCGCCGACGGCTGGGACATCGGTGACGCCCAGGCCAACTTCGTGTGGATGCACCTGGGCGACCGCACCGACGAGGTGTGCATGGCCCTGGAGCAGCGGGGCGTGGTCGTGCGGCCCTTCTCGGGCGTCGGCGTCCGGGTGACCATCGGCATCCCCGCCCAGAACGACCGCTTCCTGAACACCCTCGCCGCGGCAGCCCAGCCGGACTGACATCCGGCGCACTCTGGCGTAGGGCGTTCAGCCGCCGGCGGTCTGGGGGACGAAGTAGATCTGCGCGCCGTCGGCGACCGGCTCGTATTCGGGATGGGCGATGAGCAGGCCGTCGATCACGACCGAGGTGCCGGCCCGCAATGCGTCGCCCAGGCCTGGGTAGCGTCGGTCGAGATCCTCGATGAGGGCGCCGACGGTGGCTCCCTCCGCCTCCACCTCGGCGAGTCCGGCGGTGGGGCCCCGCAGGTTGGAGCTCAGGTGGACCCGGGCAGGCACGGGCGACTCCGGTTGGCGCGACCCTTGCCGGCCAGCCCCGATCTAGGAGCCGTTGGAGCCGCTCGTGGACGTGATGGCGTCCAGGACCCTGACGGGCGACATCGGCAGGTCGCGCAGACGGCAGCCGGTGGCGTTGTAGATGGCGTTGGCCACCGCGGGAATAGGGGGCACGATGCCAGTCTCGCCCACGCCGCGGACGCCGTAGGGATGGGCCGGGTTGGGGACCTCCACGATGATCGCGTCGATCATGGGCAGGTCCGAGGCCACCGGCACCCGGTAGTCAAGGAAGCCCGGGTTCTCCATCACCCCGTCGGAGTCGTAGATGTACTCCTCGTTGAGGGCCCAGCCGACGCCCTGGGCCACACCGCCCTGGATCTGGCCCTCCACGTAGCTGGGATGGATGGCGGTGCCCGCGTCCTGGGATGCGGTGTAGCGCACAACCCGAACCACGCCCGTCTCCTGATCTACGTCCACATCGCACAGATGCACCGCGAAGCCGGGACCGGCTCCGTGGGCCTCCAGCGACCCGATGGCGGTGAGCGGGCCGCCGGTGCGCTTGGCCTTGGCGGTGATCGCGGCCAGCGGAAGCGGGTCCTTCTCGCCGTCGCTGCCGGTGTAGACAGCGTGCCCGTCAACCCAGTCAACATCGTCGACGTCAACGCCCATCATCTTGGCCGCCCGCCCCCGCAACTCAACCACCATCTTGCGGCAGGCCTCCACCACCGCCATGCCGGTGGCGAAGGTGGCCCGGCTGCCCTCGGTGGTGTCGGTGAATCCGACCGACTCGGTGTCGCCCACCACCGGCCGGATGTCATAGACGTCGATGCCCAGCTCCTCGGCGGCCATCAGGGCCATCGAGGCCCGGCTGCCGCCGATGTCGGGGCTGCCGGTGACCACGGTGGCAGTGCCGTCCTCGTTGAGGTTGACAGTGGCGCTGGAGGACTCCCCGATGTTGAACCAGTAGCCGGCGGCCACCCCCCGGCCCTGGTTGGGGCCCAGCGGCGCGGTGTAGTGAGGATGGTCGCGCACCGCCTCCAGGCACTCCTTGAACCCGATGCGGGCGAACGGGAAGCCCATCGTGGACGGGTCGCCCTCGGCGACCGCGTTTTGCAGCCGCAGATCGATCGGATCGATGCCGAGCTCCTCGGCGATCTCGTCGAGGATGGCCTCCACCGCGAACGCGGTCAGGGGCGCGGCGGGCGCCCGGTAGGCCGCCGAGCGGGCCGTGTTGACCACAACGTTGAGCGATTCGACGTTGAAGTTCGCGATCTTGTACGACTCGAACACGGTCATGGCCCCGAGCAGCCCGCCTGGCCCGGCGTAAGCGCCGCCGGAGTAGACCAGGTAGGCGTCTCCGGCCACCAGGTTGCCGTCGCGGTCGGCACCGATCTTGATCCTGAGCTGCGTGCCGGGCGCGGGGCCGGTGGCCCGGAACACCTCGTCGCGGGTCATCACCATCTTCACCGGTCGGCCCGCGCTGGCCGACATGGCCACTGCCAGCGGCTCCAGGTAGATGGTGGTCTTCCCGCCGAAGCCGCCGCCGATCTCGGCGGGGACCACCCTGATGCGGGTGTTCTCCCAGCCCAGCATCGCCGCAGTGGACGAGCGCACGTTGAAATGCCCCTGCGAGGAGCACCAGATCGTGGTGTGGCCGTCCTGGCCGGTGTCGGCCACGCAGGCGTGGGGCTCGATGTAGCCCTGGTGAACAGGCTTGGTGGTGAACTCCCGCTCGATCACCAGGTCGGCCTGAGCGAAGCCGGCGTCGAGGTCGCCGCCGGAGAAGCGGGTGATGTCGCTGACGTTGGAGGCCTGTTCCGCCGGCGGGTTGGCGCCCGACGTCATCATGTGGTCGTGCAGCATCGGGGCGTCCGGCGCCAGCGCCTCATCGATGGTGAGCACCGCGGGCAGCACCTCGTACTCAGCCTTCACCGCAGCCGCGGCCGCCCGGGCCTGGTCTCGGGTGGTGGCCGCCACCGCGGCCACGGCATGGCCCTCGTAGAAGACCTTGGTGCGAGCCATGACGTTGATGCACATGTCGTAGTTGCGGTCGCTGGGGTCGACGGCCGGGAAGTCATCGCCGGTGATCACCGCCTTGACACCGGCCATGGCCTCTGCCTCCGACGTGTCGATGGAAACGATCCGGGCGTGGGCGTGGGGCGAGCGCACCACGACGCCGTGGAGCTGACCGGGCAGGTTCAGGTCGGCGGCGAAGCGCGCCCGGCCGGTCACCTTCTCAAGCCCGTCGTGGCGGACGGGCCGGGTGCCGACGTACTTGTAGCGGGGCTTGGGCTCTGTGACGGTCACTTGGGGCTCCTAGGTCTGGTTGCTCTCGTTCATTGCTGCGGCGGCGGTCAGCACCGAGCGCACGATCTTGTCGTAGCCGGTGCAGCGGCAGAGGTTGCCGGCCAGGCCGTAGCGGACCTCGGTCTCGGTGGGGTCGGGGTTGCGGTCCAGCAGCGCCTTGGCCGCCACCAGGAACCCGGGAGTGCACACCCCGCACTGCAGCGCGGCACCCTCAAGGAAACACTGCTGCAGGGGGTGCAGGTCGTCGCCGGTCGCCATCCCCTCCACCGTGGAAATGGTTCTGCCCGCGGCCTCGGGGGCGAGCACCAGGCAAGAGCACAGCAGCCGCCCGTCCATGACGATCGAGCAGGCGCCGCAATCGCCGGTGCCGCAGCCCTCCTTGGCTCCGGTCAGGCCGACCTCGTCGCGCAGAGCGTCGAGCAGCGACTGGCCGCCGTCGCAAAGGAACTCGGCCGGGTCGCCGTTGATGGTGCAGGTGACGTGGACGCGGCTCATGACTGGCCTCCTTGCTCGCGGGCCCGCTCGGCTGCGATGGACACCGCCCGGCGGGCCAGCACACCCGCCACCTGGCGGCGATACGCAACTGTGCCCCGCTTGTCGTCTATGGGACTTGTGGCCGCGGCGGCCGCGGCCTCCACCGCGGCAAGCACCTCACCGGAGGGCTCGCTGCCAATCAGGGCCGCCTCGGCATCGGGCACCAGCACCACTGTGGGGGCCACCGCGGCCAGCGCGACGGCTGCGGCGGACACCCGGCCACCCTCGTCGAGGGTCACTCGGGCCGCCGCGCCCACCACCGCGATGTCCATCTCGGTGCGGGGGATCAGCCGCAGGTAGGCGTCGGCGGTGCGGGCCGGGGGCTCGTCCAGCTCGAACTCCACGATGAGCTCGCCGGGACCCAGCGACGTGGCGCCGGGGCCGGTGGCGACCTCGGCGGCGGGCACGGTGCGCTCGCCGTCGGGACCGGCGATCACCGCTCGGGCGTCGTTCACGGTGAGACTGGGCGGGGTGTCGGCCGCGGGCGAGGCGTTGGCCAGGTTGCCGCCCCAACTCGAGCGGCTCTGGATCTGGTCCGAGCCGATCAACCCGCTGGCCTCGACCAGGCCGGGGAAGGCGGCGGCCAACCCGTCGTGGGCGCAGATGTCGGCGGTGGGAGTGGCCGCGCCGACCGTGAAGGTCGAGCTGTCGCTCGTGATCGCGCACAGCCGCTCGATGCACTTCAGGTCGATGATCACGCTGGGTTCGGGGCGGCCGGCGCGAATCTGCGGGATCAGGTCGGTCGCGCCCGCGTACACGCGGGCGTCCGGCTCAGAACCCAACAGATCCACAGCCTCGGCCACCGTCGTCGGGGAGGCATATCTCATGGCCGAGAGCATAGGGGGCAGCCAACCCGGTCAGTCAGTCCAGCCCGGGCCCCCAATCAGCGCCTCACCCGCAGCGCCTCTGCCCATTGACAGGGCGTGTACGATTCCGCGCCAGCGGGGTCGGGCCGGGTGGCTCGCTTGGTTCCAAGAGGTCGCAGACCATGGCGGACACGCATTCGACTGGTGGCAGGTCACACAGCCCGGTGACCAATGGCTACGAGCCGGACGTGCCGATCGCGGTGTCACCGATGCTGGACTGGCCGCCACGGCCGGTGGCAACCCTTCGGCACTTGGTCTCCAAGGTGGTATTCCCCCAAGGGGTGGTGTGGATAGCGATGGCTGCGCTGGTGTGGAACTTCTTCACCCCGTCGATGGAGCGCATGGCGACACTGAGCCCGAGATGGGTCCTGGAGATCTATGTCCGCAACGTGGTGATGTTCACGCTGGTCGCGGGGACGTTGCACATGGTGCTGTACGCCCGGCGGGCCCAGCAGCAGCGCTACAAGTACAACCGCCAGTGGCTCAGCACCACCAACCACGAGTTCCTGTGGACCAACCAGACCCGCGACAACATCTTCTGGTGCCTGGCCAGCGGCTGTGCAGTCTGGACGGTCTACGAGGCGCTCACGCTGTGGTTCTACGCCAACGACTGGATCCCGTCGGTGCAGTGGGACTCCGCATGGCTGTACCTGTCGGTTCTGGCGGTGTTCACGTCGCTGTGGTCGGTCACGCACTTCTACTGCATCCACCGGGTGCTGCACCTGCGCTGGGTCTACGACCACGTCCACTACCTCCATCACCGCAACGTGAACACCGGACCGTGGAGCGGCCTGTCCTTTCACCCGGTCGAGCACATGATGTACTTCAGCATGTTCCTGCTGTGGTGGGTGGTGCCCGCGCATCCGTTCATCCTGATCCTCACGCTCTTGTCCAACAGCGTGGCGACCGCGGTGACTCACTCAGGATTCGAGCGATACGAGTTCGGCAGGCGCCAAGGAGCGACCGTGCAGGGCGCCGACTATTTCCACCACCTGCATCACCGATACTTCGAGTGCAACTACGGCAACCGGCCCGTGCCCCTCGACAAGCTGTTCGGCACCTTCCACGACGGCACCCCCGAGGCCCACACCCGCATGCGCCAACGCATGAAGGCCCGCCGCGGCAACCAGGCCGGCGCCCAGTCCTGAGCACGCGCCTGCCTCGCTGAGACTCCTGACGTCGACCACGCGAGCCGGAACGGCGAGCGCGCCTTGGGGCTAGGCGCTGTCGCTTATCGCGGACTGGAACGCGCTCAACGCCACGCGCACTCCAGTTCTTCCATAGTTCTGCCGCACTCCTCCAACCACGCTCCAAGCACGCCTGTGTGACAACCCGGGCTTGCTCGTGGCGCCATTCGCCTGCGCTACGGGTCCGGCGGCGGCAGTAGCGTGCGGTCATGGACACGCTGCAGCGTTACCGGGCGCGTCTGGGCGCCTCGGTTAGCGGGCTGTTCTCCCATGGAGCGATGCCGCTGAAGCGCACCGCCGACTATCCCGGCGATGCCGGGCTGTGCGGACCCGGCTCGGTGAGCTGGAAGGCGATCGGCGACGTGAGCGTGTTCGTGGGAGCCATCCGCGCTCTGCTGGTGCAGGCCGCGCATCCTGAGGCGGTGGCCGGCGTCGACGATCACAGCCGCTACCGCGACGACCCGATGGGCCGCCTGAACCGCACCGCGTACTACGTGACCTCGGCGACCTTCGGGGCGATGCCGGAGGTGGACGAGGCCGTGGACAGGGTCCGAGCGGCCCACCAGGGCGTGAGCGGCACATCGCACCGCGGACTGGCCTACGACGCCAGAATGCCGGAGTTGGCCGCCTGGGTGCACAACACGCTCACCGAGTCGTTCCTGGTGTCGTACCGGGAGTTCGGCCTGGGGCTAACCGAGGTGGAGGCCGACCAGTTCGTGGTCGAGCAGTCGCAGGTGGGGGCCACGCTCGGAGCAGCTCCCCTGCCCCAGACCGCGGCGGAGCTGCACGCCTGGGTACGCACCCATCCCGCGCTGGCGCCCAGCCCCGGCATGCGAGCCGCCGTGGACTTCCTACGACAGCCGCCCCTGCCCCCCCGCCAGCGATACGGCTATGCAGTGCTGATGCAGGGAGCGATCAGCACCATGCCGCCCGAGCTGACCAGCGTTCTCGGCCTGAAGGCCCGCCCCGGCGCCCGCCTGGGCGCGTCGACGCTGCTGCGGTTCCTCCGCTGGGGACTGCGCAACAGCCCGTCGTGGAGAGCGGCGCTGGACCGCTGCGGCGCCCCCTACGACCCGTCCAAGTTCCGCGAGATGCCGTCACCACCCCGCTAGTTGGTTGACTCGGCTGTACGGCCTTCGCCCGCGGTCCGGGCAACAGAGCCGTTTCGCGATGCAGTCATGCGGCTTCTGCGGAGTGGCGAATATCGGTGAGGAACGCCTCGACTTCGGCGAGGTCAATCGTTCGGCGAAACGGCGGCAGACCTCGGAGAAGGCCTTGGCGATAGCCGGCTGTCGCCAGCCGGGAGTCGAGAACTGCGACGACGCCCCGGTCGTCAGCAGAGCGGATGAGCCTTCCAATGCCCTGGGCCAGCATCGTCGCCGCCCTGGGGACATCGATCAAGTGGAAGGCGCCAGATCCGCACCGTTCCCGTCGGGCGCTCATCAGCGGCTCGTCGGGCCGGGGGAACGGGATGCGGTCCACCACGACGAGCGACAGGGACCGGCCGGGCACGTCCACGCCCTGCCACATGCCCATGGTCGCGAACAGACAGCTCTCCTCTTCGGTTGAGAACCTGCGGAGGAGCTCCTGCTTGGGGAAGTCGAGCTGGGTGTAGATGCGCAGGTCGATCAGCTCACGGACCGCTTCGGCCGCCCGGCTCATGGCGTCGTAGCTGGTGAACAGGGCGAGAGTGCGCCCGCCGGCCGCAGTGACCATCCGGGCGATCTGCTGGTGGGCGCCCCGGTCCCTGCCGGGCCTGTTCGGGTTGGGGAGGCTCTTCGCGCAGTAGAGCAGGCCACTGCTGCGGTAGTCGAATGGACTGCCCACATCGAGTTCGTCGCACTGGTCGTCGGGGACGCCGAGCGTGTCAACCAGGTTCGTGGGGACCGTCGCGCTGGTCAGCACGGCAGGAGTGTGCTTCCAGAGGCGCTCATAGAGCAGCGGGCTGACATCGATGGGGGCAGTACGCCAGGCGGGGTTTCGGTCGGTTCCTTCCACCCACACCGCGTCCTCGGTCTCCGAATCCGACGCTCGGGCGAGGTCTTCGGCTAGGGCCGCGAGGGACCGCCGGGCCATTGCTCGCCGCGTGTCGTCTCCCGACGCCTCGCGGACCTCGGCATTGGCGGCGTCGAGGCGCCCCCGGCAGAGGACGGCGAGGTCCACTAGCTCGTCGGGCACGGGCGACAGCCGCTCGTCGCGGTAGGGACGGATTGCTGAGCGGAGAGACTTGCCCGCGGCGTCCACGTCATCAGCCGTCCTCGAATTCGGCACCGCAGCCCTCACTGCCCGGGCCGCGGCTTCGAACCTTCCGCCGGTGACGGACACTCCGGCGGCTCCGGCTGCGATGTCCTCGAGAGTGTGGACCTCGTCGAGCACGACCGCTTCGTGGGACGGAATGATCTCGGCGTCGGTGAACGAATGCAGGCAGTAGAGGTGGTGGTTAACCACCAGCACATCCACGTCGGCAGCCTTGTTCCTGGCCTGCTCGGCGAAGCATTCGGATCCCGACGGGCAGTTCGCGGCGCCCGGGCACTCCCGTCCGGAGACGCTCACCCCTTCCCAGGCCCGGGGGGACGGCTCGAAGTCAAGACCGGCCCTGTCCCCGTCCGGGGTCTCGGCGGCCCAGTCGGCCAGCCGCGCGACCTCCTCGCGAATCCGGCCGGCCTCCAGGGCCGAGTCCGCCGAGATCAGCTGTCCCTGCTCGCGGCCGGCAGCCGCGGCCAAGTCGGCGAGCTTCTTGCGGCAGATGTAGTTCGACCTGCCCTTCAGCACCGCGTACTCGAGCGGCACTCCCAGAGCTTGGGAGAGTTGGGGCAGATCCTTGTTAACCAGCTGGTCCTGGAGGGCTTTGGTGGCGGTGGCAACGACGGCCTTCTTGCCGCTCGCCACGAGCGGCGCTAGGTAGGCCATCGATTTGCCGGTGCCGGTGCCAGCCGCGACTACCAGGTGCCTGTCCTGGTCGAGCGCAGACGCAACTGCCTCGCACATTCTGCGTTGCCCGGGTCGTCGCTCACCGCCTCCCGACATCGCAGAGACAACCGTCTCAAGCGCTTCGACGGCTGCTCCTTCGGTGCTCACAGCCATCGAAGGTACCGGCACCTACTGGAAGGCAGAACCTAAGGACAACGCCCGCAGGCCGCCTCGCGTGTGTGGCATCAGTCCAAGTCCTGGGATTGGTCTCAAGTGGACTTGGGGAGCTTGCACCAACTTCGCTGATACCTCGCAATGGAGCCCGCGGATCCCTGCGATCCTCACTCCCTCCCCATGGTGACGGGATCGCTTCGGTTATCGTCGCCAACGTGAAGGGTGCCGAGGGGACAGTTCGATGACGGACAACGGTGAGCCGCAGGCGCAGGGCGCATGGCATCCTGACCCCACCGGACGCAACAAGTGGCGCTGGCAGTCATCGCCCGGAGTGTGGGACTGACACCGTTTCCGACGGAATAAGTACTTCCACCGACCCGATCAGGCCCACGCAGCCACCCGACGCCACCAATCCTGCTCGTCAGAATGATGAGACGAGCGCTCGCAGCCGAGCGGCCACCGCGGATCCAAGCGCCAGTACAGGGAGGGCCAGCAAGGCAGTGAAGCGTCTTGGCATCGTCGTAGCGGCGGTCGTCGCCCTCCTGGTCGTCGTTGCTGTCATCGGCGCTATAGCGGGCGACGATTCCACTGGCGACAGCGACTCCAACCGGACCGTCTCATCCGCGCCCCAGTCCGAGCGTTCGCTCACTGAGAGAGAGATTGAGTGCGCTCGCGACTACGCCGTGGGTCTTGAAATCTCACAGGACCGGATGACATGGCTGAAGGACGACCGCTCACGTGAAGGCATATTCAGCTGGTCCAATGGACATTGGGTCTCATACGAGAAGATCATGAGCGATTGCACACCTGAGGTAGTCAGAGAGGCTCGGGCGACATCGACAACTGAGGCAGTTGCGGAGGCATCGGAGGCCGCGTGCCGTCAGAAGATCGGCGGTGCGCAGTTCTTCGGCGAGTCGTGGGCACGGGAGGGTCAGACAGCTCTGACGGCCGGTTACGACGACGCGACGCTCGCCTACGACGTGGCGATATTGACCTACGATCAGATGTTGGACGCAAGTTCGGAGGCTCGAGACTGCGCCGCTGCGTTGGGATGGGACGAAGTGTCTCAGGCGCTGAATGCGCTCATCGATGAGGCCCCTGATCTTCGGCGCCAGTTGGTTGCCCACTGTGAGGCAGCCTTCGCGGCGTCGGGCTTCATCTGCTGAACAACGGGCAATCGCGGCCTGCACCAGCCCCGACGAGCGAGTGAAATCCCGGAACAACCCGCCACGCACCGTCAGCGCGATAAGCCGTACGCTTCGACGCGTGAGCGAGCCGGACACAGCCACCGGATCCGGTCCAGACGACGCTGACACCGACGAGGGTCAGAGCTGGTCGGCGGGGTTGAGCTTGAAGGGATCGCTGCGCGAGGCGATGCAGGCGCCGCCGACGGTGTACGAGATCGTGGGCGGCCAGCGGTTCTTCGACCAGCTGGTCGGCCGCTTCTACGACGCCATTGAGGACGATCCCGTGCTACGGCCCATGTATCCCAGGGACATGGGGCCGTCGCGGGAGCGGTTGGCAGGCTTCCTGGCCCAGTACTGGGGCGGGCCCCCGTACTACAGCGAGGAGAGGGGCCATCCCCGCCTGCGGATGCGGCACATGCCCTTCGCCATCGGCCAAGCCGAGCGAGACGCCTGGATGGAACACATGACGGCCTCGCTCGACGCGGCCACCATCGCCGACGGCACCGGCCGACCGCTGCCCGACGAGATCCGGGCCGCGATGTTCGACCATTTTGACAACGCAGCCACCCACCTCATCAACCGGCCATCCGGCTAGTCGCCCAGCTCGTCTCCTTCAACCACGCTCGGGCGTCAATTCCTGGTCGGGGTTCCATGCAGGTCGGGTGGAATGGACCCGATGGCGCTCGCTAGTCGAGCGCGAAGAACTACTTGTGGCTTGCCGGCCCGGGGATCCTCAATCAAGACCGGGAAGAGACTCGTCCTGTGCGCGCACCGGTAGAGCGGGTGCAGGACCGGGTGCGGCTGCACCCGAGCGCCCTGTGTCGGACGTGCGAGGCGCGTCGCGCTGGGTCGGGGTGCGCGCCGCAGGCGAAGCAGCCGCCGTCGCGGACGATCAGCATCTGACGCTGGGCCTCGGTCGCGCAGCGCACAGAATGCGCCCGCCATATCGGGCGGCCCTTGGTGTCATAGACCACGCCGGTGAATCTGGCGTTGCAGGCGAGCTCCTCGAGCACTGACTGCGGCAGCCGCGCACCGTCGGGGAGCTCAGCGATGAGCCTGCCGGTGTCGGCGTCGACGTGAGCCACCACGCAGATATCAGCGAAGGGCCTGCCGCCCTTGCTGTTCGCGCCAGTGTTGGAGGTGAGGCTGTCCAGCGCGTCGGCCATGCACTGCTGGAACGTGCGCCGCTCCACGCCCGAGCCAGCTTTGTTCTTCTTGGCGGCGTCATACATCCGGCCGGCCTCAGCCCGCAGCCGGTTGCCGATGCGCCGCCCGGTAACCGAGTCGAACTGGCCATGAAGATGCACCATCCCATCCTCGGCGTCCCAGACGCGCACACAACGCCGCGCACGCTGGCGGGCATGCTCGGACTCCCCGCCGTCGCCGTCGCGGTCTGTGACCCACCGTCGGGCCTCGCGCGCGAACTGCTCAGGTCGCATCGACTCCGCCTTGGCCAACAACTCGCTGTCGGAGTCGACCGCGTCGACGCTGGTCTTCTCCACGGCCTCGGCGAGCCGTTTGACGTTCGCCGTCGGCACCCGGCCCGACTCAACCGCGTCCCGCACCGCGGGCACCGCCTCGATCACCCGGGCCGTCTTCATGTGGCTGTGGGCCTCCCGGCGCGAAAGCCCTGCAGCTTCAGCCAGAACCTCGGCACCGCCGTCGCCGTGGCGCTCACCTTGGGCAATCACCTTGGCCGCGGAGGTCTGGAACGCCGCGCCAACGGCCATGAACGACTTGGACACCTCCAGCGCTCCGCGCAACTCCACGCACGACGCCGCTCCGGTGTTCACCAAAGCCAGCATCTCCTTGACGGCGGCCTCGGCCCGGCGGGCGGCTTCAATCAACATGAAGACAGTATCTCATACCGGTGTGACATTTATCAAGTATTTACACGAGTTCTTGAGATTCTTCATATCATTGACCGGGAGCGTTCGACGGCGCCCTACTCGGAGGCCGCCAGGTGCGTCGCAGCTCAAGCTCTCCACCAGCGGCGGCATGCCGCAGCACTTGCGCGGACAGCCCACGGCCTGGACCGTTGGCGCGCGCCGAAGCGCGGGTCAGGCAGCCGGCGGCGTGAGGAGGTGGCGGCCGCCGAAGGTCTTGGGCGGATGGATGCGGCCCTCGTGCTGCAACAGATCGCCGTGCACCCATACCGCGTCGATGCCGTCGGGCGGGACCAGCGGGTCCTCGTAGCTGTTGCACTCGGTAACGCCGTCCCAGTCGAACAGCACCAGCGAAGCATCGGCACCCTCTCGCAGCGCCGGGCTCGGCAGGCCCATGAACTCACAGGGCATCACCGCCAGACGGTGGACGATCTCGGCCAGGTCGATGCCCAGCTCCCGGGCCATGCGCAGCGCCCTGGGAAACGACCCCAGCGAGCGCGGATGGGGCTTCTGGCCTGGGCCCGGCATCAGCCCGTCGGTGCACAGCGCCATGTTGGGGCGGCGGAAGAACCGCTCCACGGTGGCCTCGTTGCCGTAGTGGCTGATGATAGAGACCTCACCCCGGTTGTCGAGGAAGAAGTCGCAGACCGCATCGTGGGCCTCGACCGAGGACATGTCGGTCACGCCGGCCGCCAGCACCACGTCGGAGAAGCGCTTGCCCAGAAACTCGTCGCCCACCCCCTCGAGCACCCCCGCGATCTGGACGCCCTCCAGGCCCCCGCAGAAGGACACGAAGTTGTCCCAGCCGGAGCCGTCGCCGTAGATCTTCTCGAAGGCGAACCGGCGCACATCGTCGTCGCTCAGCCGGGCCATGAACTCGGCTCGGGTCCCCGAACGGACCTCCGGGGGGAACAGGGCGTCGGCGGTGGTGCTGCCCGCGGTGTAGGGGTACATGTTGCCCATCGTCGGCACCGAGCCGGACGCGTCGTCGAGCTTGGCCTCCACCTCAGCGAAGCGGTCCCAGTTCCGGCGCCCGGCGATCTTGGAGTGCTCGCTGCAGTACCCGCCGCCGCCGTCCACCGCGGCGGTGATCACCTCGTCGAGAGCGACCAGGATGTCGTCGCTCTCCGAGCGCAGGTGGGGGTACAGGGCGCCCGGCTTGACCTCGTTGAACGCCCGCACCAGGGAGGTGATCTCCCGCTGGTCGGAGTACACCGCGGGGTTGTAGACGAGGCCGGTGGACAGGCCCAGGCACCAAGGCGCCTCGCGGCGCACGACCTCGGCCATAGCCCGGATCTGCTCGTCGTCGGCCGTCCGGTCGAGGTTGCCCATCACGGTGCGGCGCACCGCGCTGTGGCCCAGGTGCATCCCCAGATCGGTCACCGACCGGCCGGCGTGCCACCGCAGGAACTCCTCCATCGTCGTCCACGGCCACTGGCCGCCACCGGCCGGATCATCACCGTCGGGATCGCCTCCAGGGCCTGCGGCGCCGTCGAGGGGGACGAGCTGTGCGGCGTACTCGGCCCGCTGGTCGGACGCCACCGGCGCCGGCGACAGCCCGTCCACGCCGCAGATGCGCTTGGTGACGCCACCGCGCACCGCCATCTCGCAGCTAACGGCGATGCCATGTTCACCGATGCGAGTTCCGCCGAGGGCGCCGTGGTTGTGGGTGTCCACAAAGCCGGGAGCCAACACCCGGCCACCTGCGTCGATACTGAGTTCCGCCCCAGCCACCGCGCTGGGCGGCACGGAGCCCAAGTGCACCACAAGGTCGCCGTCGATGAGCGCGTCACCGCGGTAGGGCTCGGTCACCCCGTCGCCGGTGACGATGAGCGCGTCGGTGATCAGCTGGCGCACGGCCTCACGGTATCCGGGCCAGCGTGGGCCTCAGATCGGCCGCCGGTGCTTCCGCGGGCCGCCACGGCCGGACCCTGGCCCTTGCCGCTCAGAGTGTGTGGGCGAAGGTGGCGAGGTCGCGGGCTGAGGCGGCGTAGACCTCGGGCATGGCTCCCGGCAGCAGCAGGTCGCCAGCGTGGCAGGTTCCGTTGACGGTGCGGCTGTACACCGACACGCCTGCCGCCATGAGCTTGCGGTAGTAGTCGAGCCCCTCGTCTCGCAGCGGGTCGAGCTCGTTGACCGAGACCACATGGGGCGGCATGCCCGCGACGTCCTCGACTTGAGCATGCCAGGGCCAGGCAAGCGGATTGGTGAGGTTCGCCCCGCCGGGGTCGTAGGCCTCCACGAAGTACCCCATCGTGTCGTTGGCGATGAAGTACCCGTCGTTCTCTTGCAGCGACGGCAGCTCCGGCGGCGGGCTGGCGTAAGCGCCGGAGATGTAAGGGCACTGGGCGTAGACGCCGTCGATCATTCCGAGACGGCCTTCTTGACGGGCCCTGAGCGAGCTGGCCAGCGTGAGGTTGCCGCCGCCGGACTCCCCCGACACGACCAGCTTCGACACGCCGAGGTCGTCCCGGTGGGCGTGCATCCATTCCATCGCCGAGGTGCAGTCGTTGAGGGCCGCGGGGAACGGATGGGAGCCGAGCGCTCCAGCCGCGTTGCGGAACTCCACCCCCACCACCACCAGCCTGCGAGCAGCCAGCTCGTCGCGCCAGCGCCGGTAGGAGGCGCCCGCCGCGGAGAGGATCACCATCCCTCCGCCGTGGATGTGCAGGATCCCCGGATACGGGCCGCCGTCGCCGGTCGGGCGGTGGATGTAGAGGCTGATGTCGTTGCCGTCGACGCCGGAGATCACCTCGGTGCGCGACTCCACGCCCTCGACGGGCGGCAAGGCCGCGAACAGCACGTCGAAGAGCTGCTCGAAGCCCGGCTCGCCCAAGGCCGCCAGAGAGCGGATGTCCTCCAGCGATGAGTCGGCGTCAAGGGGCACGGGTTCGGCCCGCCCGGCCACGCCGAGCGGCTCCAACGCCGCCACCATGCGGGGATCGGCGCGCGGGTCGGTGGCCAGAGTCAGCTCCGGGTCGCCCAGCCGTCCGGGGAGGTTGGGCCTGAGCGTCATCGTCGTCTCCGACATCGGAGGCTCCTTTCATGGCTCGGCGGGTCCGTGCGTGCGCCGCACCCTAACTTGCCGATGGGCTCGCGAAGGCGACGGAAGACGAAGCCGAGGACCCAGCACAGCCGGTGCCGGGTGTAGACCGCGCTCGGGGCAGACTCGCCGCCGTGCGCGGAACTGGGCATCGCATGGGCGAGCGGGAGTTCGTGCTGTTCATTGCCCTGGTGAGCGCCATGTCGGCCCTGGCCATCGACATACTCCTGCCCGCCTTCGAGGACATGCGGCCTGCCTTCGGCCTCGACGACGACTCCACCCGGCTGTCGCTCACTGTCACCCTGTTCCTGATGGGCGCGGGAGTGGGGAACCTGTTCTACGGCCCAATCGCCGACGCTGTTGGGCGCAAGCCGACACTTGCCGGGAGCATGACGCTGTATGGCGTCGCGGCGCTCGCCGCCGCGCTCGCACCGTCGCTGGGCGTGCTCTACGCCAGCCGCTTCGTGTGGGGATTCGCATCGGCCGGTTCCCGGACCCTGACGCAAGCCATCGTGCGCGACCGCTTCGCGGGCACCGCCATGGCCCGCGTGATGACACTCGTCCAGACCGCTTTCTTCCTCGCGCCGATCCTCGCCCCGGTACTGGGCAAGGTCCTGGTGGAGGTCGGATCGTGGCGCTGGGTCCTGGCATCCGGGGTGGTCACCGCGCTCATCGTGCTCGGATGGTCGCTGCGCATAGGTGAGACCCTCGACCCCGCCAATCGTCGCCCGCTGAGGCTCGGGCCGGTGCTGGCGGGATTCCGAGTCGTGATCCGCAACCGCACCTCGCTGGGTTACACGCTCATGGTCACGTTCGGCTTCGCAGCCTTCCTGTCCTTCCTGGGCAGCACCGAACTGGTCTTCAGCGATGTGTACAACCGCCCGGGCTGGTTCGTTCCGTACTTCTCTGGCTTCGGCATGGTGGCGGCGACCGTGGCGCTGGTCAGCAACCGCGTGCTGTACAAGGTGGATGCCCGCCAGTTGGCGCTGGGAGCAAGCATCGCGTTCTCGGCCGCGTCGGTGGCGCTGTTCGCCGTGACCGCCGCGAGCGACGGCCTGCCGCCGTTCGGAGCCTGGCTAGTGCTATTCAGCCTGGCTAACGCATGCCACGTCGGGGTGTTCCCAACCGGCATGAGCCTGGCCCTGGAGCCGATGGGAAGGATGGCGGGCACGGCTGCGGCGGTGCTCGGGTTCAGCACCTCGCTGCTCGGCTCGCTGCTGGCCTCGTTCACCGACCGGGCCATCGACGGCTCCGTGATGCCGATCGGTGTCGCCTACATCGGCTACAGCTCGATCGCGCTGGTTTGCCAGCTGTGGGCCCGTGGCGGCGCCTCGAGCCGATAACTGGACCCGTCAGCAGCGACGATCGGCGGCTGGGGCAGACTCGACACCGTGAGCAGTCCGTTGCGCCGCATGGGCGAGAGAGAGTTCGTGCTGCTCATGGGGCTATTGACCGCCCTGTCAGCCCTGGCCATCGACATCATGCTGCCCGCCTTCTCGCAGATGCGTACCGCGTTCGGCCTCGACGACGATTCCACTCGGCTGTCGCTCACCGTGACCCTCTTCCTGATGGGCGCGGGGGTCGGGCACTTGTTCTACGGCCCCATCGCCGACGCGGTGGGCCGCAAGCCGGCACTGGTGGGAAGCTTGATGCTGTACGCCGCGGCCGCCCTTACCGCCGCGCTGGCCCCGTCTCTCGGCGTGCTCTACGGCAGCCGGTTCGTGTGGGGGTTTGCCGCGGCCGGACCTCGGGTCCTGGTGCAGGCCATCGTGCGCGACCGCTTTGCGGGAACGACCATGGCTCGAGTGATGACGCTCATCCAGACGGTCTTCTTCATCGCGCCGATCACGGCACCAGGTCTTGGCAAGGCCTTGGTGGTGATCAGCTCATGGCGCTGGGTGATGGCTTTCGGCGTGGTGACCGGACTGGCGGTGGCGGCATGGACGGTGCGCCTCGAGGAGACGCTCGACCCGTCAAACCGCCGGCCGCTGCGGCTGGGGCCGGTGCTGGCCGGCTTCCGCTCCGTGGTCTCCAACCGCACCGCTCTCGGTTACACACTGATGGTCACCTTCGGCTTTGGGGCCTTCCTGGCCTACTTGGGCAGCACCGAGCTGATCCTCAGCGACGTGTACGACCGCCCGGGCTGGTTCGTTCCGTACTTCACCGTCGCCGGGGTGGTGGCGGCGGCCGTGGCCTTGAGCAGCAACCGCCTGCTGCACCGGCTGCGCGTTCGCCAGCTGGCGCTCGGCGCCGGCAGCGCGTTCGCCGCTGCCTCAGCCGCGCTGTTCGCAGTCACGGTCGCAAGCGACGGCCTGCCGCCCTTCGGAGTGTGGCTGGTGCTGTTCAGCCTGTGCAACGCCATTCACGTGGCGGTGTTCCCGTCGGGATTGAGCCTGGCTCTCGAACCGATGGGAGCGATGGCCGGCACGGCCGCATCCGTGCTGGGGTTCAGCGCCTGGATGCTGGGGTCGCTGCTGGCCTCCTTCACCGACCGGGCCATTGACGGCTCGGTCATGCCGGTCGGCGTCGCCTACTTCACCTTCAGCACAATTGCGCTGGCGTGCCAGCTGTGGGCCCGCGGCGGCTCAACAAGCCCGTAGGTCGGCGATGATGATTGTCGGGCGCGCGGCCTCACTGCTGCTGCTGGGCCTGCTGGTTGCGCCAGCCCGGGCCCGGTGGCGCTGCGACCGCGGCGCCCGGCCGGCTCGGGGCGCCTGCCGGAACGGAGGGCTGTGCATCGACCTGCCTTCCGATCACCACCTCGGCGTCAACTTCTGCGGTTCCTGAGCCGATGAAGGCGCCCCGCACAGGCGGCACATCGCCGTAGTCGCGACCGCAGCCGATCACCACATGGCGCTCGCCGACCTCGCCTCCGTTGGTCGGGTCGAGCGCCCACCAGCCCCATCCGGGCACGGCTGCTTCGATCCAGGCGTGGGTCTGCACGCTTACTACGTCGGCAGTGCCGTCGTCGGGCGAGGTCCCGCCGGGCGAGGTCTCGTCGGCTGCGAACAGGTAGCCCGATACGTAGCGGGTCGGGATTCCCACGCTGCGCAGCATCCCGGTAGCCAGATGGGCGAAGTCCTGGCAGACGCCCGCCCCGCCCGAGAGCAACTCCGCCAGCGTGATGCCGATGTCGGTGACGCCCTGCTGGTAGACCAGCGTCTCGCGCGCGTCGCTAACCACCGCGGCGACCATCTCCTGCACCGACGAGGCTCCGGCGACGGCGGACGCGGCCCGCCGCTCGACGGCGTCGCCGCCATCCCATTGCACATGCTGAGACTGGGCCAGGAACTCGAGGTGCGCGAACCGGAAGTCGGCGTCGGCCTGCGTCCCGACCGCCGCGGCTGTAGTCGGCGTCGGGCGCGGATCGGTCTCCACAGTGGCCTCGGCCAGCAGCTCTAGTTCGGTGTGGGGGATGCGAACGCCGAGGTGCTCCACGGTTGTGCCCCAATAGTCGAGCACACCGAGCACCTTTATGTGAGGCCGCGAGGTCAACCGGTACGACAGCACCCGCTGCCACCCGTCGTCCCGGGGCCGCACCCGCACCTCGTTCTGCGACTCGGTCACGGCCTCCAAGTAGCGGAAGTGCATCCGGTAGGAAATCCCGAGCCTCACGGCGTGCTCCTGCGGGGGCGGGTCCCCTTGTCGAGCTTCACGGCCCAACCCCCTCGCCACCATGGCCGGGGCGGATGTACTGCGAGCGCACGGTGGCCATCGGGAGTGGCGGCACGATGCCGGCCTGCACCTCGCCAGCCAACTCTGCCAGCACCGCCGCAAGATCCACCAGCGTTGGCACCGGCGCGGAGGCCATTGCCTCCTCGACCTCGCCCAGTTCCAGGCGGGCGCGCACCAGCCCGGCCTTGCGGCGCGGCCGATCGAGGGCCGCAGCGGCCGATCCGAGGCCGGTCAGGCACTCCTCGGCCCGGTCAAGACACGACAGCACCGAGCGGGGCAGGTCGCGAGCGTGCAGCAGGTAGCGCACGACGCCGCCGAAGTCGGGGGCGTTGCCGTGCTGGCGGTGATAGGCCTGCAACGAACTGGTGAGGCGCAGCATCCTGGTGGCGTCCATAACCCCCCGGGAATCGGTGTGGCTCGCCTCGAGCAAGTTCACCGTGAAGATCGAACGTTCCAGCATCCGCCCCACGACTACGAACGCGTGCCCGTCGTCGCGCCTCATGCCCTCGTTCAGGATCCCGGAGATGGCCAGGCAGGCCCGCCGGACCATCAGCAGCACCTCATGGAGCCCGCTCGACGCGGCGTCGGCGTGACCGCGGAAGGGGAACCTGAGGTACAGGCTGTTGGCCTCCTCCCACAGCTCTATGGGGATCCGGTCCCGGACTGAGCGCAGGTTCTCGCGGACCGCGGTGACCGACGACACGACCGAACCGGGGTTGTCGGCGTCCGACAGCAGGAAGGCGACAAGCTGAGGCCGGCTCTCCAGCGGCCCGACCGCTTCCAACTCCTTTCGGAGGCCGAGGGTCCTGACGAGCAGCTCGCCCTCGGCCCGGGCCTCGTCGGCGCGCAGGTGTGTGATCGAGTTGGCCGCGTAGTTGAGGCATCTCGACGTGTGCTCGGCCCGCTCCAGATAGCGGCCCGCCCACAGCAGCGCCTCGGCGTGACGAGCCAGGATCATTGCGCCTCGGATTCAGGCGTTTCGGGTGCCAACACCCAGGTGTCTTTGGAGCCCCCGCCCTGGGAGGAGTTCACGATGAGCGACCCGCGCCGCATGGCCACCCGGGTCAGCCCGCCGGGGAACACCCGGGTCCGCTCGCCGGTCAGCACGAAGGGCCTCAAGTCCAGATGGCGGGGCTCAAGGCGTTGCCCCGCGAACGAGGGCAGCGTGGAGAGCTGCACGACCTCCTGCGCGATCCAGTTTCGGGGCTCGGCCTCGATGGTGGCGCGGGCGGCCGCCAGCTCCTGCTCGGTGGCGTGGGGACCGATCAGCACGCCATAGCCGCCGGACTCCCCGACCGGCTTGACCACCAGCTCGTCCAGCCTTGCCAGCGCCTCGCCGCGCTGATCGGGATCCCACATCATGTAGGTGGTGACATTCTCGATGATCGGCTCGGCGTCGAGGTAGTACCTGATCAACTCGGGCACGTAGGGGTACACACCCTTGTCGTCGGCGACGCCGTTCCCGAGCGCGTTGCACACCGTCACAGTCCCAGCCCGCAGAGCGCTGAGCAGACCCGGCACACCCAGCGTCGAGTCGGGCCGGAAGGCCACCGGGTCCAGGAAGTCGTCATCGATGCGCCGGTAGATCACGTCCACCTTCATCAGCCCCTTGATGGTGCGGGAGTACACCGTGTGATCGTCGACCACCAGGTCCCGGCCCTCGACCAGCTCCACGCCCATGGAGCGGGCCAGGAAGGCGTGCTCGAAGTAGGCGGCGTTGAATATGCCCGGGGTCAGCACGACGATGTGCGGGGAGTCCTCCCCGGGGGCCATCGACTCCAGCGTGGAGCGCAGCATCTGCCCGTACTGCTCGGTCGGCTGCACCGCGTGGTCGTAGAACAGCCAGCTGCAGGCCTTGGCCATGGCCGCCCGGTTCTCGACCACGTAGGAGATGCCGCTGGGGCTGCGCAGGTTGTCCTCCAGCACCCGGTAGCGGCCGTCGGCGCCACGCACCACGTCGATCCCGGCGATATTGCAGTGCGCGGAGTGAGGGACGCTGATCCCCATGGCGTTGCGCTCGAAACCCTGCGACGACACCACCAGCCATCGGGGCACCACCCCATCGGCGATGGCCGCGCCCTCGCCACAGTACAGATCGGCCAAGAAACAGTTGAGCGCCGCCACCCTCTGGCTGAGACCCCGGGCCAGCTCGTCCCACTCGGCCGCGGCGATGATGCGGGGGAACAGGTCCATGGGCCAGATGCGCTCGGTTCCCTCCTCCTCGCTGTAGACGGTGAACGTGATCCCCTGGCGGCGGAACTCCTCGGCCACGAGCTCTTCGAGGCGCTTGGCTTCGCCGACGTCGAGCTCGCGAAACCGCTCGACGATCCGGCTGTAGACGTCTCGGGCAGCTCCGCCGGGTTCGAACGCCTCGTCGTAGCCCCGGCCGGCGTCGTACCGGTCGAGCAGCCCTCCCTCCAGCTCACGCGACGGCTCCCCCACGGCCGCCCATGGTAGATCGCGGCCCGGTGCCGCTCGGTATCGACGGTCGCCAGGAAACCGCTAGGCCGTCGTTCCGGCCCAACCCGCACGCCTCATGTACCGGTAGCTTGGCCGACCATGAGCAACCTCAAAGTCCAGGAATCGATCCTCGAGGCCGTCAGCGACGGCGAGCCGCTGGCCGTGCCCCGAATGCAGCCCGCAGCCGGCGGGCCGCACCCGCTGGTGGTCATGTTCATGGACCGGCCCGGCATCCGGGAGGCCCTGCACGCCTTCGGGCGGCGCCTGGCGAGCAACGGCTACGACGTGATCCTCCCGGACCTCTACCACCGCCACGGAAGGATGGTCGGCTACGGACCGGCGGAGATGGCCACCGACCCCGCCGCCGCCGAGCGGCTGTCCGCGCTGATGGCGTCGCTCACTGACGACGGCATCCAGAACGATCTTGACGCGGCCCTCGAGGCGGTCGCCGCCGACCGTCCAGGAGGGTCCATGGAGTCGGTCGGCTGCGTCGGATTCTGCCTCGGCGCCCGGGCCGTGTTCCGCGCCATGATGCGACTGCCAGGACAGTTCCGATCAGGAGCGATGTGGCACCCGTCGTTCTTGGTCGACAACGGAGCCGACTCCCCTCACCTAACCGCCGGCGAGCTTGCTGGCTCTCTGTATATCGGCTTCGGAGAGGCTGACCAGATGATGAGCGTGGCCAGCATGCAGCCCTTCATCGAGGCCGTCTCGGTCCTGGGTGACCGGGTCGCAATCGACGTGCTGCCCGGCGCCAACCACGGCTACACCTGGCCCGACGCGCCCAGCTACAACGAAGCCGGCGCGGAGAGGGCCTGGTCCCAGACGCTGGCCCTGTTCGGCGCCGCGCTGGGCTCCGGGGACTGAGCCGCCCTGTAGTACTGGCAGCATTATGCACGCATAGCGAGCATTTCGCTGCCAATTCCCGCCACAGCCTGGCCACCCTCTAGAACTGGCAGCATTATGCACGCATAGCGAGCATTTCGCCGCCAATTCCGGGTCGGGGCACGGACGCGATCTGAGCCGCAGCAGTGCCGTAGGGTTGTCGCCCGTGGCTGACCCTTCCGTCAAGTACCAGACGGTCGACGACCTGCGCCGGCGGGCCCGGCGCCGGACCCCCCGGTTCGCCTGGGAGTACCTCGACAGCGGAGAGGGCGACGAGCGGGCCAGCGCCCGCAACACCGAATCGATCCAGCGGGTGCTGCTCACGCCGCGGTTCCTCAAGGGTCGGCTGGAGCCCGACATCGGCACCGAGCTGTTCGGGGTCCGCTATTCGCTGCCGGTGGGGATCGCGCCGGTGGGGCTGACGGGGCTGGTGTGGCCCGGCGCGGATCTCGCGCTGGCCGAGACGGGCGCCCGTTGCAGCATCCCCTATGTGGCCAGCACGGTAAATACCGCCGACGTCGCCGTGGTAGGACCTCGCGCCGCGGGCATGGGCTGGTTCCAGCTCTACCCGCCGAGAGACACCGGCGTCCGGGAAAACCTGCTGCACCGAGCTCAGGAGGCAGGGTTCACGGTCTTGGTGGTGACTGCCGACGTTCCGGCCCGGGCCCGCCGGGAGCGCCAGACCCGTCAGCGCGTCTCCATGCCTCCCCGGATCACGCCCCGCCATGTGAGCCAGGCTGCGCTGCGGCCGGCATGGACCCTGGGGCTGCTGCGCAACGGACTGCCCCGGTTCCACACGCTGGAGCCCTACGTGGATCGGACGACGCTGCGTCAGCTGGCCGGCTTCGTGGGGGCCAGCTTGGGCGGCACCCTGTCGTGGGACTACCTGGCCGAGACCTGCGAGCTTTGGCCGGGGCCGGTGGTCGTCAAGGGCATCCTGCACCCCGACGACGCCGAGCGCTGCGCCGACACCGGCGCCGACGCGGTAGTGGTGTCAAACCACGGAGGGCGCCAGTTCGACGCCGCTCCGGCGGCCATCGAAGCTCTGGGGCCAATCGTCGAGCGGATTGAGGGGAGGGTGCCGGTGCTGTTCGACGGGGGCGTGCGCAGCGGCCTCGACATCGCCCGGGCGCTGGCCCTCGGCGCGGACTTCGCGTTCTCGGGCCGGTCGTTCATGTACGGACTGTGCGCTCTCGGAGCCCAAGGCGCGGAGTTTGTGGCCTCGATGTTCGAGCAGCAGCTGGTCAGCGTGATGCACCAGCTCGGCTGCGAACGGCTGGTTGAGCTGCGCGACCGCGACCCCCGCTTCGAGCCAGCCTGAGGACGTCGCGGCCAGGCGAATGGAAGCGCTGGCAAACGCCCGCCAAGCCGGTCCTCGAGGCTCAGGCGGCGGACAGCAGCGCTGACACCGTGCCGACGCCTGCGATCTCGGCCATCAGCTCATCACCGATGCTGATCGGCTGCATGGGGCAGAGCGAGCCGGTCATGATGCACTCGCCGGCCCGCAGCGGGGTGCCCCGCTCGCACATGGCGTCGGCCAGCCACAGCACAGAGTTCAAGGGGTTGCCCAGACAGGCGGCACCGGTGCCGATCGCAGCCGCCTTCCCGCTGATCGTCAACTCCATCTCGACACGACGCAGATCGACCGCGGCCAACGGCACCGGGCGGGTCCCGAGCACGTAGAGGCCGCTGCCCGCGTTGTCGGCGATCATGTCGGCGCTGGTGATGTCCCAGGCTATGCGGCTGTCCACTATCTCCAGAGCGGGCAGCACGTAGGCCGTAGCGCTGATCACGTCCACCACGGTGTGCCTGCCCTTGTCCAGGTCGGCACCGAGCACCACCGCCACCTCGACCTCAACCCGCGGCTCGATCAGTCCGGCGCCGCCGATGTCATCGCCGTCGGTGCGGCACTTGTCGGAGTACAGGACGCCCCAGATGGGCTCGTCCATACCGAGCTGCTCCTGGACGGCCTTGTTGGTGAGGCCCACCTTGTGCCCGCTCACCCGCCTGCCGGCCCTGAGCCAGTGCTCGGTGTTGAGCTGCTGCACCGCGTACCCGGCCGCGGGGCCGGCCGCCTCGCCCAGCAGGCCGCGTACCGGTTCGCAGGGCGCACCGGCAGCCATCGCGGCCCGCAGCCGCTCGGCCGCCATTTCAAGCGCGGCGGGCTCAGGCGACCCAGTCATTCGCGGTTGCCCGTCCTCGCCGGCATCAGTCTCACTCGCCGTGGACGTACTGCCAGCCGAAGCGTCCCTTGATGCACAGGTGGCCGCTGGTCACGGAATGGTCGGCGGGCGAGGTGACCTTGACGATCCGCTCGTCCTGCACGTGCAGGTCGAGGTTGCAGCCCACGCCGCAGTAGGAGCAAACGGTGCGGGTGACGGTCTGGTCCTCCGGACGCCACTCCTCGACCTCACGCAGGTCGTACTCGGTCTTGAACTGCAGCGCGCCGGTGGGACACACCCCAACGCAGTTGCCGCAGTACACACAGGCCGAGTCGGGCAGCGTCACGTCGAACTCGGTGGAGATGCGGGCGTCGAAGCCCCGGCCGGCCACTGCGATGGCGAACGTGTGCTGGGCGTCGTCGCCGCAGGCCTCCACGCACTTGTAGCACAGCACGCACTTGGAGTAGTCCCGGATGTAGAGCTCGTCCTGGATCTTGACCGGCTCGTCGACCCGCTCGACGGGGTGGTTCTCATCGCTGTAGCGCTCGGGGTCGGCGCCGTAGGCCTGGATCCACTGGTGCAGGTCGTCGGCCTGGCTCAGGTCCACGCCCGAGCCCAAGAACTCGAGCACCATGCGGCGGCTGTGGCGCACCCGGGGGGTGTCGGTCTGGACCACCATTTGATCCTCCGCGGGACGGGAGCACGACGGCACCAACGCCCGGGACCCCTCCAGCTCCACCACGCAGACCCGGCACACGTTGACCGGGGTCAGGTTCTCGGCCCAGCACAGCGTGGGGGTGTCGATGCCGGCCTGAACGCAGGCCGCGTGGATGGTGGAGCCCTCGGTCACCTCCACCGGCTTGCCGTCGATGGTGAGGGTGACGGCCGTCTCGGTGATCGTCGTGTCGGTCATCAGAGGCCTCGCGGACAGGTGTGAACGCGCTGCGATGAGGCGTGGTGCATCCCGCTCTTGTTCGCTGCGCTCACGGGCCGCTCGGGCCACGGCCTCGCTCGGCGCCTCCGGAAGATCCTCATCGACTGCCGCCTATCCGCTCGGCCTCTTGGGAGGGCGCCGACGCTACCAGGCCCAGAGAGAGGGCGGAGCGGACGGCTGAGGCCGCGGTGTGGCCCAGGCCGCAGATCGAAGCGTCCACCATGACCTCGGCCATATCGTCGATGAGGGCCCGGCGGGCCGGCGACAGCGAGCCCCGCTTCTGCATCTGCACCAGGGTCTCATGCTGGCGCACTGCGCCGACCCGGCAAGGCACGCACTGCCCGCACGACTCGTTTCGGAAGAACTCGGCGATACGCACGACCACGGCAGTCATGTCGACCGACGTGTCGAAGGCCATTACCACGCCCGAGCCGAGGGTGGTGCCCGCGGCTCGGGTGTCCTCCAGGGTCAGCGGCAAGCCGAGCGAGTCAGGGCCGACGAACGACCCGGCCGCCCCGCCCATCAGGACCGCCTGCAGCTCGCCGGTGCCGGTGATGCCCCCGGCCAGCGCCAGCACATCTCCGAGCGTCGTGCCGAACGGCACCTCGTAGAGGCCGGGACGCCCGACGTTCCCCGAAAGGCACAGCAGCTTGGTGCCCGGAGAGCGCTCGGTTCCCCGGCTGCGGTAGGCGTCGGGACCCTCGATGATGACGTCGAGGACGTTGAGCAGAGTCTCGGGGTTGTTGACGGCGGTGGGCTCGCCGAAGAGGCCGTGGGTGGTAGGGAACGGGGGCTTGTTGCGGGGCTCGCCGCGGAATCCCTCCAACGAGTTGAACAGAGCGGTCTCCTCGCCGCAGATGTAGGCGCCCGCCCCCCGCCAGATAGCGATGTCGAAGTCGTGGCCGGTGCCGGCCGCGTCCGGGCCGAGCAGGCCCGCGGTTCGAACCGCGTCGATGGCGCCCTGCAGGCGGGCGGTGGCCAGCGGGTACTCGCCCCTGATGTAGATCCAGCCGTTGTGGGCCCCGGTGGCGAGACCGGCGATGGTCATGGTCTCGATCACCGCGAACGGGTCTTGCTCCATCACGATGCGGTCCTTGAACGTGCCCGGCTCGGACTCGTCGCAGTTGGCCACCACATGCTTGGGCCGCCCGGTTTCGGCGGCCACGGCCCGCCACTTCACTCCGGTCGGGAAGGCCGCTCCGCCCCGCCCCGACAGGCCGGAGTCGGCCACGGCCTCCAGGACCGCCTCCGCTCCCATCTGCCCGGCCCGTCGCAGCGCCTCGTAGCCGCCGTGGGCGATGTAGGACTCCAGCGACTCGGGGTCGGCTGTGCCGATGCGGCGCAGCAACCGCAGAGACGGATCCCCGGCCTGAGGAAGCTCGAAGGGCTCGGCGTCGGCGGGCACATAGTCGGGCCGGCCCCCGGCACCTTGCACGAACAGCGCGGGGGCACGCTCGCACTGGCCCAGGCACGGCCCCAAGTGCACATGGCCGCCTTCAGCCCTGACCGAGGAGGCCAGGTCGTCATAGCCCGCGATCTGGCAGGCCGCGTCGACGCACACGTGGAACGTGTCGCCGTCGTGATCCGGCGGCTCGGTGCGGAACAGGTCATAGAACGTGGCCACGCCGAAGGCCTCGGCCGGGGGCACGCCCAGCACTTCGGCCACATGGTTGATGCCTCCGGGGCTGATCCAGCCGGCCGCGTTCTGCAGGGCGTGGAGCGCGGGCAGCAGGTAGTGGCGGCGCTCGCGGCGCCGGGCCCGGCCGGAGGTATAGAGCCGCTCGGTCTCGGGGCGCACCACCGGGTCCACGCCCCGGGCGAGCAGCGCCGCGTCGACCGCGGCCGCCTCGAAGTCGGTGGCGCGGTCCGCGCCCAGATAGAGATCGGTCATGCGCTAGGCGGGGGCGGGTTCCGGCTCAAGCTTGGAAATGCGGATGGCGGCCGCCTTGAACTCCGACGTTCCCGAGCGCGGATCCCACTCGTCGTTGGTCAGGACGTTGGCGTCCACCAACTCGGGGAAATGGAAGGTCGTGAACGTGAGACCCGTCGGGATGTCCGGCTGCACGCGCACATCCATCTCCACCGAGCCCCGGGGCGAGCTGACCAGTACGCGCTCCCCGTCGGCCACGCCGAGCGCGGCCGCGTCGGCCGGGTTGACGTCGATGGCGTCGCCGTAGCGGATGGGCGAGGCGTAGCCGCCCGACTGCACACCGGTGTTGTAGGAGTCGAGCGCCCGGCCGGTGGTGAGCCGCAGCGGGAAGTCGTCTGTGAGCCGCTCCTTGGGGGGAGCGTGGTCTGTGATGCTGAACGGCACCGGGTCGCGGCCCTCGAGGTCGTCGGCCCACAGCCAGCCATGCAGGAACAGCGAGCCGGGATGGTCCTCGCTCGGGCACGGCCACTGGATGCCCCCGGCGGCCTCAAGGCGCTCCCAGGACATGCCAGCATGCATCGGCGACAGCGACCGCACCTCGTCCCACAGCTCCTCGGAGCTGGGGTGGCCCCAGTCGACGCCGAGGCGGCGGGCCAGTTCGCCGATGATATCGATGTCGTGTCGGGCCTGGCCGGGGGGCGGCACTGCGGCCCGCACCCGCTGCACCCGCCGCTCGCTGGAGGTGACCGTGCCCTCGGACTCGGCCCAGGCCACCGAGGCGGGCAGCACCACATCGGCCATCTCCGCGGTGCGGGTCATGAAGATGTCCTGCACAACCAGGATGTCGAGACCGGCCAGCAACTTGCGAGCGTGCGCGACATCGGCCTCGGAGTCGGCAGGGTTCTCACCGATCACGTAGCAGGCCCGCAGCTCGCCGGCTTCCATCGCCTCGAACATCAGCGTCAGGTGCTTGCCGGGCACGCCGTTGAGCTCGGTGCCGTAGACGGCCTCGAACTTGGCCCGCACCGCTTCGTCGGCCACATCCTGGAAGCCGGGGAACTTGTTGGGAATGGCGCCCATGTCGCCGCCGCCCTGCACATTGTTCTGGCCTCGCAGCGGCACCAGCCCCGAGCCCCAGCGGCCGACATGGCCGGTGAGCAGGGCCAGATTGCACAGCGACACCACGTTGTCGACCGCGTTGTGGTGCTCGGTGATGCCCAGGGTCCACAGGATCTGGGCGGTGTCCGCGCTGGCGTAGGCGTGGGCCATGTCACGTATCGCCTCGGCCGGCACGCCCGTGGCGTCGGCGGCCCAGTCGAGGGTGCACGACTCGACGTGGGCGGCATAAGCCTCAAAACCCTCGGTGGCGTGCGCGATGAAGTCGGCGTTGTGCAGCCCGGCGTGGATGATCTCGCGCCCCATCGCGTTGGCCAGCGCGATATCGGTGCCCACCGACAGTCCCAGCCAGCGGTCGGCGAACTTGGCCGAAGACGTGCGGCGGGGGTCGATGGAATACATGCGGGCGCCGTTGGCCAGGCCCTTGAGGACGTGGTGGAAGTAGATCGGGTGGGCCTCACGGGCGTTGGAGCCCCACAGCAGGATCACATCGGCCTGCTCGACCTCTTCATACGACGAGGTTCCGCCTCCCGCTCCGAACACTGTCGCCAGACCGACGACGGAGGGAGCGTGTCAAGTTCGATTGCAGGAGTCGATGTTGTTCGACCCGATCGCCGTGCGGATGAACTTCTGGGCCGCGTAGTTCATCTCGTTGGTGGCCTTGGAGCAGCTGAACATGCCGAAGCCTTCGGGCCCATGGCGGTCTAGCACCGCACGGAAGCCGTCGACGGCCCGGTCGAGGGCCTCGTCCCAGGTGGCGGGACGCAGCCGCCCGCCGTCGCGCACCATCGGAGTGTGGAGCCTCGGCAGCCGCTTGTCGCGTGATCTTGCGCCCATTGCCCTTCCTTGTCCTCAGTCAGTCATAACTTTCGGGGGCGACCTCAACCCAACGACAGGGTCTCACGCGCCTGGTCCGAATTCTGAATCCTGCCACCCATCGCTTCCACCACCTCGCGCGCCCGGTTCACCAAGTCTGCGTTGGAGGCGAACACGCCACGGGCCAGGTAGAGATTGTCCTCCAGGCCGACTCTGACGTGGCCGCCGAGCAGAATCGCCTGGGCGACCCACGGCATCTGCTGCGCCGACAGCGCGAAGGTGGTGAACTCGGCTCGGGCGGGCAGCAGGTGGGTCAACGCGGTCAAGAGGCCCACATCGTTGGGCATGCCGTAGGGGATGCCGGTGCACAGCTGGATCCAGGGCGGGTCGTCGACCAGGCCCTCGTCCACCAGCGTGTTGGCCAGCCACAGGTGGCCGGTGTCGAAGATCTCCAGCTCGGGCTTGACTCCGAGCTCCCGCACCCGCTTGGCCATGTCGCGGACCATGTTCGGGGTGCTCACATACACTTGGTGGCCCTCGCCGAAGTTCAGCGTGCCGCAGTCGATGCTGCACATGTCGGGTTTGAGGGCCTCCACGTGGGCGAGGCGCTCCAGGCCGTTGACCAGGTCGGTCCCCTCGGGCCGGAAGTCGAAGGGGTCGGGGTCGCCGATCAACAGGTCACCGCCCATGCCCGCAGTCGTGTTGATGATCACGTCGGTGTTGGCGGCCCGCACCAACTCCAATGCCCGGCGGTACAGCTCCACATCGCGGGTGCCCTTGCCGGTGGCTGGGTCGCGCACGTGGATGTGCACGATCGCGGCGCCCGCCTCAGCCGCCTCCAGCGCGGCCGTCGCAATCTGCTCGGGGGTTATGGGCAGATCGGGGTGCCTGTCGGCGGTGTCGCCCGCACCGGTCACCGCGCAGGTGATGATCGGGTTGCGGTTCACCACCCAAACCCTACCGCTTCGCGCGGGCCCGGGACGGCCCCGCTTCGGCTACCTAGTCGGCTGCCAGAAGCATGGATGCCGGCGTGCAGAAAGCGCGCCCATCCCCTCAGACTGGCTACGGTGGCGACGCCATGCGATGGTCAAGGCTGTTCATTCCGACGCTGCGCGACGCACCTGCCGACGCCGAGGCAGCCAGCCACAAGCTGCTGGTGAGGGGCGGGTTCATCCGCCAGCTCCACGCCGGGCACTACTCGCTGCTGCCTCTGGGGCTGCGGGTTCACGACAAGGTCGAGAACATCGTGCGCCAAGGGATGGAGGAGATCGGCGCCCAAGAGTTCCTGCTCCCGGCCATGCACCCGGCCTCTATCTGGCAGCGCTCGGGGCGCTGGGAGTCGGTGGGCCCCGAGATGTTCCGGCTGCAGGACCGCAAGGAAGCCGACCTCGCTCTGGGGATGACCCACGAGGAGGTGTTCGCCGAGATCGCCCGGGAGATCGCCTCGTACCGGTCGCTGCCCCAGATCTGGTACCAGATCCAGTGGAAGTTCCGCGACGAGCCCCGACCCAAGTCGGGCCTGCTGCGGGTGCGCGAGTTCGCCATGAAGGACAGCTACTCCTTCGATCTCGACGACGCCGGGTTGGACCGCAGCTTCGAAATCCACCGCGAGACCTACACCCGCATCTTCCAGCGGCTGTCGCTAGACGCCATCGCAGTTCAGGCGTCCTCGGGCATGATGGGCGGCACCGGGTCGGTCGAGTTCATGGTGGCCTCCCCCGCCGGCGAGGACGACATCGCCCGCTGTACCGGCTGCGGCTACGCGGCCAACGTGGAGCGGGCCACCTCGGCGCTGGCGCCCGTCGATGACGGCGAGTCCAGCGACGAGCTCACCCGGTTCCCGACCCCGGGAGTGCGCACCATCGCCGCACTGGAGACCGTCGAGGGCGGCGCGCCCGCCCACCGGCAGATCAAGACCATGGTCATGGTGCTCGACGGGACGGTGACGCTGGCCCTGGTTCGGGGCGACCACCAGCTCAACCTCCAGAAGCTGGCCGACGGCACCCGCTGCATCGACATCCGCCCAGCCGAGCCCGCCGAGACGCTGGAGCGCCTGGGTGCTCATCCCGGCTCGCTCGGCGCGGTGGGCGTGAAGGACCTGCCGATCGTGGCCGACCACTCCCTGCGAGGCCGGCGCAACCTCGCAACCGGCGCCAACACCGACGACTGGCACTACTCGGGCGTGGACATCGAGCGGGACATCGCGGTGGACGAGTGGCTCGACCTGCGGGAGGTGTCGGCCGGGGAGCCGTGCGTGAACTGCGACCGCCCCCTGGAGGTGGTCCGCTGCATCGAGACGGGCCACATCTTCAAGCTGGGACGGCGCTACGCCGAGGCCATGGGGGCCACCGTGCTCGACGCCGACGGGGTGGAACGCACCATCACCATGGGCTCCTACGGCATTGGCGTCGGCCGGGCCATGGCCGCGGTGGCCGAGGTGCACCACGACGACCGGGGCATCATCTGGCCGATGGCGGTAGCGCCGTATGAGACGGTGATCACCGTGGCCAGCATGCGCGACGACGCCGCAGTGGCCGCGGCCGAGCAGCTCTACGAGCAACTGCAGAGCTTGGGCGTCGGAGTGCTGCTGGACGACCGGGACGCCCGGGCCGGGGTGAAGTTCGCCGACGCCGAACTGGTCGGCATCCCATGGCGGATCACGGCGGGCCGGGCGGTGGCCGACGGCGAGGTCGAACTCACCGAGCGGTCCTCCGGCGAGACGCAGCGAGTCGGCATCGAGGACACCGCGGCCCGAGTGGCCACGCTCGTGGCCGACGCCCGATCCTGAGGGGCGCGCAGTCTCAGAGGCCGAGCGAAGGGGCGCGAATTGCTGGGCGACGCGGCGACGCACAGAGCGAGGCCGTGGCCCGAGCGGCCCGTGAGCGCAGCGGACAAGAGCGGGAAACACAACGTCGCACCGCGATGCGCTCGCAACCCAAGTTGCGCTCGCTCTCAGTCGGACAGCTGCAGCGAGAGGCGGCGAACCGCCTCGATCAGCGCCATTCCATGGTCGTGGGTGTCGTCCGGGTTCGGGAACCGGTACGCGGGACCATGGACGTGCAGGGCCGCCTCCACGCTGCCGTCGCTCTCGAGGACGGGCGCAGCCACGGAATTGATCCCCTCTGCGAACTCCTCGTACACCCAGGCGTAGCCAATGCTGCGGACCTGCTCCAAGCGGTCCCTCAGCTCGCCGGGGTCGGTCATCGTCCATGACGTGCACTGAACCAGGCGACCGGCCAGGTACTCGTCGATAAAGCGTCCAGACTGGTGGGCCAGGATCACCAGCCCCGATGGCACCGCGTGGAGTGGGGCGTACTCGCCGGTCCAGTCCCGCACCTGAATGTTCGAGGAGGACTCGGTCTGGTCGAGGTAATAGACCTGCCCGCCGTCGATGACCGAGAGCCCCGCGACCTCGTCGAGGTTCTCGGCTAGCTCGAGCAGGTGGGGTCGGGCCGCGGCCACGAGGTTTCGGCCCCGAGGAGCCGATCCGGCAAGGTCGATCAGACCCGGGCCCAGCCTGTACTCGCCGCCCGCCTCGGTCTGCTCCACGGCCTGCTCCTTTTCGAGGGAGGCAAGCAAACGTGCCACCGTGCTCTTGGGCAGGTCGACCCGGTCGGCCAGTTCGGTGACGCCTACCGGACCCAGCGCCAACGCCCGCAACAGCGCGAACGACCTCTTTATTGACTGCACCGTCACGCCAACAGCCTATGAGGCCGAGCGGGTAGACCGCAGTTCACAATCAGTTGGCCACCGCGCCGAGTGAGGCCGTGGCCCGAGTGGCCAGCTAACCAGAACGGGAATTGTCACGTCGTCGCCCCGCTCGGTGCGCTGGACCATCATGGACGCCAGTCATCGCTTAACCGGCGCGGCCCCTTAGGACCAGCGGCGGCGTATCTCCGCACTAATGGCGGGGATGACCTGGTGTAAGTCGCCTATCACGGCCCAGTCCGCTTTCACCACCATGTTGGCCTCCGGGTCGATGTTGATGGCCAGGATGTGCTTGGAGCCCATGGCGCCCACCCAGTGCTGGATGGCGCCGGAAATGCCCGAGGCGATGTAGATCTCCGGGGCGATGCGGGTGCCGGTCTGGCCGACCTGGTCCGAATGGGGCCGCCAGCCATTGTTGGTGACTGCCCGGCTGCAGCCGACTCTCCCGCCGAGCAGCTCGGCTAGCTCCTCCAGAGGGGCGAACCCCTCAGCGGAGCCGACGCCGCGGCCGCCGCCGACGACGACCGGCGCGGTGGGCAGCGTGACGCCCGCCTCCAAGACCACACGCTCTTTCACGACCGTGCGGGCCAGTTCAGGGGGCAGGTCCACCTCTACGGCCTGCACTTCGGGCGGGGCGTCAGGAGCGGGCTTGACCGGCGACGAGGCCACCGTGTGCAGCGCGCAGGTGAGCAACGCCGGACCAGCGGTGCTCAGCGTTGAGTCCTCCAGCAGCGACCCTCCCCACTGCAGTCGGGTCATCGACCACTGTCCACCCTCGTCGCTCGGCGGCGTGATGTCAGTGCAGTTGGCCACCAGCGGTGCGCCAAGGCGAACCACGGCCTGAGCCATGACCTCGTTGCCCCGCTCGCTGCCGCAGGCCAGCACCGCATCGGGGCCGAGGAACCTGGTGATCTGGGCGATGGACTCGCCCCAAGCCTCGGGACCGAAGTCGCTGAGCACCCCGCCATCCACCGTGTACACCCGCACGGCCCCGTGGTTGCCGGCCTCGGCCGCGACCGAGTCCGGCCCGGCCGCATCACCGGCGTCTGCGCCAATGACGGCGGCGTGCATCTCGGCATCCATCTTCGCGGCCAGCGTCCGGCCGAAGGTGAGGGCCTCCCGGCCGGGCTCGCCGAGCGTGCCCCGGTCGTGCTCCAGCACCACCAGCAGCATCACAGCACGCCCAGCCCCTCAAGCACGTCCACGACCGCGGCGGCAGCCTCGGGGCCGTGGCCCAGAATGGTCGTCTGCGAGAGCGTCTCGGTCGGCCGGTGAAGGCGCACCATTGCCTGGTCCCCCGCCTCTGCGTCGATCTCCATCGTGGTGATGGCCAGCTTCTTGGAGGCCAGGCGGCCTCTCATCGTCGGGTAGCGGGGCAGGCTGATGCCCTCCTTCACCCCGAGGGCCGCAGGCAGAGCCAGCTCGTAGACCTCGAAACCGCCGTCTATCTCACGGCGGGCCCGCACAGTCGATCCGTCGATCTCGATCCCCTTGATGCCGTTGACGATGGGCCTGTCCAGGGCGTAGGCCACCCGCACACCCACCTGGAAGCCCCCCGAGTCGGCCGACTCGTTGCCGAACAGGATCAGATCGAACGGACCGCCGGACTCCTCCAGCGACCCGATAGCCGCGGTGAGGGCCCGGGCGGTGCGCTGGGGATCCCAGGCCGTGCCGTCGGTCTGCACGAGCACACCGTGGTGGGCACCCACCGACGCCGCGTAGCGAAGCTGCTCGACGGCCTCGGCCGAACCCAGGGTCAGCACGGTCACCTCGCCGCCCTCGCGCTCGGTGATCTGAACCGCCTCCTCCACGCCGCACTCCTCATGCGGGCTGGTGGTGAAGCCGAGGTGGGCGGCGTCCACGGCCAAGCCGTCGGCGGTCACGTTGATGCGGGCACCCGGCGCCGGTACCCGCTTCACGCAGCAAAGGATTCGCATCGGTCGCCTCCCCTCATCCCATGGCGGCCGTCGAGCCTGCCGTCCGCCGACTCAACTCTTCACGCGGGAGTCGTCGGGATCGAACACGGCGCCGGTGCCGGCCACCCGCACCGGGAACAGTTCGTTCATGTACATCACCTGAAGGTCGGTGCCCGGCGCGGCCAACTCCGTTGGTAGGTACGCCATCAGCAGGTGCTTGCCCACCGACGGGCCGGGCCCTGCGGTGGTGACCCGCGACACCCTTCCGTGGGAGTCGACGATGCGGTCGCCGTCGAGGGTGAGGATCGGCTCGTTGCCGCCCTGCATGTAGCGCTTGCGGCCCCGGCCGTCGTGCAGGTCCTCCACCGTGAGCACGCACATCTTCACCTCGGGGTCGCCCGCCTCCCTGGCGGCCAGATAGGCCTCCTTGCCGATGAAGTCGGCCGCCTTCACCCGGGGGCGGGCCAGGCCGGCCTCGAGCGGGTTGTACTCGCTCTCGAGCTCGGCTCCCATCAGCCGGTAGCCCTTCTCGAGCCGGCCCGAGGTGCCGTACACCCCGCCGCCGGTGGGTCGCAGGCCGTAGTCGGCACCGACCCGCATGAGGGCGTCCCACACCGCGGGGCCGTCGTCCCAGGCCAGGTAGAGCTCCCAGCCGGTGTCGCCCACATAGGAGATGCGGAACAGGGTGGCCGGCACCGGCTGGCCGATGCCGCAGTCGAGCTCCACGTCCACAAGCGAGCCGTAGGACGATCCCGCCTGGCTCAGGTCGGCGTCGCAGAGGGCGCTGAGCGCCGCGGGGGCGTTGGGTCCCCACAGGCCGAGGGTCGTGATCTCGTCGGTGACGTTGACGAAGCTCACCGAGCCGTCGGTCGGCATGTGCCGGCGAGCCCAGAACTCGTCGCGGCCGCCGTCGAACACGCCAGTCACGACCCGCACCCTGTCCTCGCCGAGGCGCATCATGGTCAGGTCCGAGTGGAAGCCGCCGTCGGGGGTGAGCCACGGTGTGTAGATCGAGCGGCCCACGGGCACGTCGATCTTGTTGACTGCGAGCCGGTCGGCGTAGGCCACCGCCCCCGGCCCGGTGAGCTCATAGATCTGGAAGGCACTCAGGTCCACCAGCCCGCAGTTCTCTCGCAGGTTGAGGTGCTCGGCGATGGTGATCGGGCTCCACCAGCGGGCGTCCCACTCCACCTCCCGGTCCTCCAGCCCGTAGCGCTCGACGAGGTCGGCGTTGGACTCGAACCACTGGGGCCGCTCCCAGGTGCGGGCCTGAAAAAACAATGCGCCCAGGTCCTCTTGGCGCGAAAAGTAGGGCCCGACCCGCAGGTTGCGGCGACTCTCCCACTGCTCGGCCGGGTGGACGATGCCGTAAGTCTTGTTGAAGTGCTCGGCGGAACGGGCCCAGATATGTTCGTCCGGCCGCTCCTCGGGGTAGAAGCGGGAGATGTCGGCGCCGTGGACGTCGATCACCCGGGGATAGCCGAACGTCATCCACTCGGCCACCACCTGCGCCATCCCCGGCCCCTCCTTGACCCAGACCGCGGCGGCAGACCAGAGGTTGCGCACCTCGGGGATCTCGCCCAGGCACGGCATGGCGTCGGGGGTGAGCGACAGCAGGCCGTTGATGGCGTACTTGATCTCGGCGTCGCCGAGCATGTCCATCAGCTCGATGGCCTGCTCCATCTGCGGGTCGAAGTCGTCGGCCGTGAACGGCATCTCGGTGGGCGACAGCGCAGCCTCCTCGTTGGAGGGGATCTCGTCGGGGTGGTGGAAGATGGGACGGTGGGCGTAGGAGCCCACCTCCATGGAGCCCGCGCTCTGTCGCTCGTAGCAGAACGTGTCCATGTCGCGCACGATCGGATAGCCGATCTCGTTGTTGGTCTCAGCGAGCACGTCGACCGGGCCGACGTCGGCCATCTGGTGCACGGCCGGCACCAGCGGGATGCAGGCACCGGCCAGGTTGGCGAGCCGGTTCGACCACACTCCGCAGGCGATCACCACGTACTCCGTCTCGATGGTGCCGGCGTCGGTGACCACCGCCTTCACGGTGTGGTCGCCGGGGTTCGGTCCGGGCTCGGTGAGAATGTCGAGCACCTCGGTGTTGGCCAGCACGCGGCAGCCGTTGTCGGTGGCTAGGCGGCGCATGACCGTGCCGGTCTCCAGCGAGTCCACCACCGACACCGTCGGGGAGTAGAAGCCGCCCAGAATGACGTCGGTGTTGACGAACGGGACCAGCTCGCCCACCTCGGCGGGGGTGAGCAGGCGAGCCTCGACGCCCCAGGCGGTGGCCGAGGTCATGCGCCGCTGCAACTCGTCCATCCGCTCCTGCGTGCGGGCCACCTCGATCCCGCCGGAGTCCACCGAAAGGTCCAGGTCCCGGTACTGGTTGGCGCTCTGAACGCCGAGCAGGCACATCTCCTTGTTGTGGTCCACCGGGAAGATGAAGTTCGATGCGTGCCCGGTGGAGCCGCCCGGGTTGGGCAGCGGTCCCTTGTCCAGCAGCACCAAGTCGCTCCAACCGAGCTTGGTCAGGTGCCCCACCAGACAGTTGCCGACGATGCCGGCTCCGATCACCACGCACTTTGCGGTGGCGGGGAAGTCGCTCACCTTCATTCCTCCTGTGCTGCCATGCCAGCGAGACTGGGATCTTATGTAGTGTGCGGCGTCCGCTCTCGGGGCAGGTGCCACATCGGCGTTCTGTAATGCGGAATCGTTCCGAGATGCGGAACGACAAGCTACCCTCCGGAGCGGCGCTATGCCAACACTCCGGCCGGTGCCGACAACCGCGCAAGACTGATGCGAAAGGAAGGGCAACGATGCCATTTCCGACCGACTTGGAGATCGCCTCCCAGGCCAAGCTCAAGCCGCTCGACTCGATCGCCGCCGACGCCGGCATCCCGGCCGAGATGCTGGAGCCCTACGGCACGGGTGCGGCCAAAGTGAGCCTCGATGCGGCGGAGGCCATGGCCCAAGCAGGCCGGCCGCTGGCCCGCTACGTGGTGGTGTCGGCCATCACACCCACGCCGCTCGGCGAGGGCAAGACCACCACCACCGTCGGGCTCGGCCAGGCTTTCCAGCACATTGGCCGCACCGCCACCATCGCCATCCGCCAGCCGTCCATGGGCCCCACTTTCGGCATCAAGGGCGGCGCGGCCGGGGGCGGCTACAGCCAGGTGGTGCCCATGGAGCTGTTCAACCTGCACCTCACCGGCGACATGCACGCCGTGACGGCCGCCCACAACCTGTGTTCGGCCATGGTGGACGCCCACCTCTACCACGGCAACGAGCTTGGCCTCGACCTATACAACATCACCTGGCGCCGGGTGCTGGATGTGAACGACCGGGCCCTGCGCAACATCACGCTGGGGCTGGGCGGCCGCCTCGACGGAGTGCCCCGGGAGTCGGGCTTCGACATCACCGCGGCCTCCGAGGTGATGGCCGCGCTGGCTCTGTGCACCGGACTGCACGACCTGAGGGCCCGGCTGGGGCGCATCGTGGTGGGATACACCAAGGCCGGCACGCCCGTGACCGCCGAGGAGATCGGCGTGGCCGGGTCGATGGCCGTGATCCTGCGCGAGGCCATCAAGCCCAACTTGATGCAGACCCTCGAGAACACGCCCGCGCTGGTTCACACCGGGCCGTTCGGCAACATCGCCACCGGCAACTCCTCCATCGTGGCCGACCAGGTGGGCATCCGCACATCGGACTTCCTGCTCACCGAGGCCGGCTTCGGCGCCGACATGGGCGCCGAGCGTTTCTTCAACATCAAGTGCCGCTACTCGGGAATCGCCCCGGACGCCGCCGTGCTGGTGGCCACCGTGCGAGGACTGAAGGCGCACTCCGGCAATCACAGGATCGTGGCCGGGCGGCCACTGCCCGAGGCGCTCTTGGCCGAGAACCCCGACGAGGTCCATGCCGGCGGCGACAACCTCCGCAAGCAGCTCGACAACATGCGCATCCACGGCTGCACGCCCGTGGTGGCCATCAACGTGTTCCCCGGGGACCATGCGGCCGACATCGCGGCGATCGGCGAGATCGCGGCCGAGTACAACGCCCGCTCGGCGGAGACCACCCACTTCGCCGACGGCGGCCGGGGCGCTACGGAGCTGGCCGAGGCGGTGGCCGAGGCGGCCGACGAGCCCAGCAACTTCTCGGTGCTGTACCCCGACGAGGCGTCGTTGAAGTCCAAGATCGAGACGGTTGCCACCCGGGTGTACGGCGCTGACGGAGTGGAGTACTCCAGCACGGCGGAAAAGCAGCTCGCCACCTTCACCGAGGCCGGGTTCGGGAATCTGCCGGTGTGCATTGCCAAGACGCACCTGTCGATCTCGTCGGACCCGTCGTTGAAGGGCGCACCGACCGGATGGACCTTGCCGGTGCGCGAGGTCCGGGCCTCTGTGGGGGCCGGCTTCGTGTACCCCATCTGCGGCGACATGCGCACCATGCCCGGGCTGGGCCGGATGCCGGCCGCCATGAGCATCGACATCGACGCCGACGGCAACATCGTCGGCCTGAGCTGAAGGTCTGACTGCGAGGATGCTGTCGAGACTGCGACGCGCCCCGACGGGCGCGGGACCACGCCCCGACGACGACACATCGTCGCAGCCCGACCGGCCGAGCGACAAAGGGGTGCGATGATGTTGCAACGTCTGCGACGCGCCCCGACGGGCGCCACGGCCGAGAGCAGCGATGCGCGGGACTACCGGCTGGCGATGGTCGACGACTTGACCTACGAGGTCATACCGCTCAAAAGCCTCGACGCGGCGCTTGAGGCGCTGCCGCCGGGTTCCCGGGTGTCGGTTACGGCGTCGCCGGTGAAGGGGCAGGACGCTACCTGCGAGATAACCGAGCGGGTGGCCGCCATGGGCCACGAGGCCATCCCCCACGTCTCGGCTCGGTTGGTGCCCGACCGGGCTCGGGTTGTCGAGTTGGCGGGCTGGCTGCGCTCGGCCGGGGTGTCGACGATGTTCCTGGTCGGCGGCGACGTGGAATCGCCAGGCGCCTATTCCGACGCGGCCTCGTTCCTGCGAGACCTGCTCGAGTGCGACCACGGGCTGACCACGATCGGCGTGACCGCCTACCCGCACGGCCACCCGCTGATCGCCGACGGGGCGCTGCACGAAGCGCTGCACGCCAAGCAGGAGCTGTTGGCCTCCGCCGGCGCGGAGGGCTACTGCAGCACGCAGATGTGCTTCGACCCGGGCCGCATCGAGAGCTGGCTGCGAGCCGAGCGGGCCTCAGGGCTGACGCTGCCCGTGCATCTGGGGATCTCGGGCGTGGTCGACCGGACCAAGCTCCTGACCATGGGGGCGCGCTTGGGCGTCGGGCCGTCGCTGCGCTACCTGCGTAAGAACCGGGCCGCCATCACCAGGCTGATGACGTCGCGCAACTACGACCCCGACCACTTGCTAGCCGCGCTGAGCCCGCACCTGGCAGATCTGGGCGTGACCGGCCTGCACGTGTTCACCTTCAACCAGGTAGCAGCCACCACCGCCTGGCAAGCCTCCCACCACGGCTAGGCCCCGGCCTAGGCCCACCGCGCCGCCACCAACCGAAATTGACTTAGTTGTCACCACATATTGTGCACAACTAAGTCAATTTCGAGAGGGAACGCCGCAGGCTGTGGCAACTTGAGCGCACAGGGTGCTGGGACGACTGATGTAGTCGCCCCAAGTGAAGTTCAGCACCGTCCAGCCCGCGACGGTCAAAGCATTCCGTCGTCGCGGGTCGGCGACGAACGACTCGTGGTTGAGGTGATACCGGACGCTGTCGAGTTCAATGGCTACGCGATGAGCGGGGTATGCGAGGTCGACCTGAGCGAGGAAAGCGCCGTCCGTGCCGTTGATGCGGTACTCAAGGCGCGGTCGGGCAAGGCCAGCATCGATGAGAAGCTCCTCCACCATCCGGCTCCACTCGCTCAGCGGAACGGGATCGTCGCCTAGGCGATCCGTGAGAACGTCCCGCAGCGCCGCGCAGCCGTTCCGGCCCTGGCGGAGGTGCAGTGCGAGCACGCCATGGAGATCTGACGGTCGAAGCCGCCTGTCCCGCAGGACGGCATCGATAGCAGCAATCAGTTGCTTGCGGGTCACGACCGAGGCCAAGTCGAGCATTGTCCTGGCGAGGCCCGTGCACGGCACTCCCTGGCGTTCCACCGGCTTGGCCAGGCTCAACTGGCTCGACTGGTGGAGGACCACCCCCGCCATCGAGGGGAGCCTACCCCTAGGGACCGTCAACTCGATCGGGCCGAGCCTGTACCCGTCGATGCCATGCACAGCCGCCGCCGACTGATGGCTGGCCAGTCCGTCGTGAGCCATGCACGCTGCAAGCAACTTCGACAGCGGTGTCGGTGAGACGGCTGTGTGTCGGTACACGCCCCGTGCCTCCCGTACCCACCGCTCCGTTGCCAAGCGGTGATCGACTTGCCGCTTCGTCATGCCATCGGCAAGCGCCTGCGCACGAGTAGTGAGCCCGTGCTGTCGCTTCATCCGCCTCAGAACCCGCTCCTCCCCCATCGGCACCGCCTCCGATGCTGCGTGGCCGTCCAAGTCCGGTGCCCGGCCAGGACGCGCTCCGGCTGGACCATCACAGTATATATTGATCAATATTGTGAATACATTATATAGCTGACACAGACTTGGGTTCCTTCGGTCTGGCCGATGCCCGCCCGCGCAGGAGGCCATTGGCGGCCTTCGGTCCAGCCGGACAGGATGCTGGCCGACGCTCGCGGGCGCAGGCGCTTCGAGGCTCGCACTGCCCGCTGCTCGGCTCGATCAGATTGCTCCGGGTATGGTAAGCGTTCGAACCGAGCCAGGAACCTCGCCTTCGCGGCTTCGGGCCATCGGATCAACCCGCACATGGACCGAGGGCAGCAGCGGGGCATCGCCAGTGATGTCACAGCGGGGATGTACGTTCGCGTGCATGGAACCGACAGCAGCAATCGTGCTCATCGCCGCTCTCGCGGCAGTGGCTGCGGCAGCAGCGATCCTGCGGATCAAGCGCCCTTCCAGAGTAGTCGAGGCCCCCAGCGACATTGCACGGCTGACCGTCCGGCTGGAGGAACGCGAGCGGGAGGTGAGCCAAGTCCGGGATGAGCGCGATTCGGCCCGCAGCGAGCGCGACTCGGCCCGCCTGGAGTTGGCGGCGGCCCAGAGGGAGCTCGCCGCCGTGAAGGCGGATCACCAGGCCCGGACCGAGGAGTTGGCCACCGCACGCGAGCAACTGGACAACCAGTTCAAGGGATTGGCCGCCGGGGTCCTCAGGGACAGCACCGAATCGCTGCTCAGGCAGGCGAAGGAGCAGTTCGACAACCAGCGGCAATTGAGTACAGCCGAACTTGAACAGCGCAAGGAGGCCATCGACAACCTTGTGGGGCCCATCCGCGAGAGTCTTGAGAAGCTGGGTGAGCACGCCAACGCGATCGAGCAGAAGCGGGCAGGGGCCTACGAGCGCCTGACCTCTCAGATTGCCTCGCTCCAGAAGGTCGCTGGGAGTCTCAGCGAGGCGCTGAGGTCGCCCAACATTCGGGGCCAGTGGGCCGAGCAGGAGCTGGGCAACATCTTGGAGCTCTCGGGGCTGCAACAGCACATCGACTACTACCCCCAGTACACGGTTGATGTCCCCGGGAGCCGCCTGCGGCCCGACGCGGTCGTGAACGTGCCCGGTGGTCTCAAGGTGGTCATCGACGCCAAGGCGCCGTTGGAGAACTATCTGAAGGCCCACGAGGCCACCGACGACCGCCAGGAACGAGACCTGCTGACCCATCACGCCTCTGCCATCTCAAGACACGTCAAGAGCCTGGGCGAACGGGACTACGCCGATGCCGTCGCCGGTTCTCCGGACTTCGTGCTGATGTTCGTGCCCGCCGACCCCATCCTCGACTCAGCCATGAAGGTGCAGCCGACTCTGTGGGAGCAGGCATGGCAGGAGCACCGGGTGCTCATCGCGACCCCCGGGCTGCTCTTGGCCTTCCTGCGGACGGTCGCCCTGGCCTGGCAGCAGCAGGACATGCAGAAGAACGCGCAGGAGATCGCGGACCTCGGCAAGGAGCTCCATGACCGCCTGCGAGTCTTCGCCGAGCACATGCACGGTGTCGGCAAGGGCCTCGATCAGGCCCTCACCGCCTACAACCGCGGCGTCGGCTCACTCGAGGGCCGGGTGCTGCCCCAGGCCCGCCGCTTCGAGGATCTGGGTGTGATAGCAGACAGCAATCGCATCCCCGAACTGACGCCTGTAGACGACACCGTTCGAGCGATGAGCGAACAAGACGAAGCAGCAGGCGCCACGGGCCCGAGCAGCCTGTTGGCCCACAAGCGCAGCGCCTAGAGACCGAGCGGCCACGACCCTTGACTGCCGGCATCGGGGCTATGGCAGAATGGGGACGTGACTGGGTCAAATGATGGATGGCCGGCGATCGAGCCGGTGCTCGCCGACCCGGAAGCGGAGCGGGCCCGACTTCTTGACGACCTGGCCACCGCGTACCGGCTGTTCGGGACGCTGCGCTGGGCCGACTTCGGCGACGGCCACATCACCTGCCGCGACCCCGAAAAGCTCGACCACATGTGGCTGCTTCGCCATCGCGTCCCCTTCGAGCGGGCCCGGTCCGAAGACTTGGTGCTGGTCGCCCCCGACGGAAGCGCCTCCGACCAGGACGGCCGGCCGGCTCGCATCAACAACAGCGCCTACCACATCCACTACCCCATCCACGCCGCCCGGCCCGACGTGACCGCCGCCGCGCACGTTCACACCCATTGGGGCACCCCGTTCGCGGCCGAGCGGCGCATGATCGAGCCGATCACCCAGGAGTCGACGCTGTTCTTCGAGGACCACGCTCTCTTCGACGACGAGGAGGTGCAGATCCTCTCCTGCGACGGCGGCAAGCGCATCGCGGTCGCCCTCGGCGAATGCCGGGCCGTGATCATGGCCAACCACGGCCTGCTCACCGTGGGTTCCAGTCCCGCAGACGCCGTCGGCTGGTTCGTGCTGATGGAACGCGTGGCCGAGGTTCAGATGAAGGCCCGGCACGGACTGCCAATCTCAGCCGAGGCCGCCCGCTCCGCCCGCGAAGACATCGTTGTGGAGGGCTACGGCTGGGACCTGTTCAACTGGGCCATCCGCCGCCATCTCGGGGTCGCCTGAGCCACGAGGGACTACCCAGGCCGGGAAGGCCCCCAACATGCGGGGTGCCTAGGCCGGGAAGGCTCCCTGCATCCGGGCTCCAGCCAGGGTGTTCTGCAGCAGGCAGGCGATGGTCATGGGCCCGGTTCCGCCCGGCATCGGCGTCACTGCGCCAGCCACCTCCTGAACCGAATCGAAGTCGACGTCGCCGACGATGCCGTCGGCGGTGCGCGAGATCCCCACATCGATCACTGCCGCGCCCGGCCGCACGAAGTCCGCAGTGACCAGCCGGGCCATGCCAGCCGCGGCAACGATGATGTCGGCGCCCCGGCACACGTCCCGAAGTTCGGGTGTGCGGCTGTGAGCCAGGGTGGGCGTGGAGTCCACCCCCTTGCGACCCAGCAGCAGCACTTGCGGAAGCCCCACCAGGGTCGAGCGGCCGATCACCACAGCGCGCGTGCCCGAAGTCGTCACCCCGTAGCGATCCAGCAGGCGCATGACCCCCAGCGGCGTGCACGGCACATGGCCGGGCTGGCCACGCACGAGGCGACCCATCGACCGAGGCGTCAACCCGTCCACATCCTTCTCCGTGGGTATCAGCTCCAGAACCGCGTCTGCGTCTAGCCCATCGGGCAGCGGGAGCTGGACGAGAATCCCGTGGACTGCGGGGTCCTCCGCCAGATCCCTCACCGCCTCTTCCACCTCGTTCTGGGCGGCGTCGGCGCCCAGCTCGACGTGACGCGACACCATGGCTGCCTCAGCGGCCTTGCGCTGCTTGTTGCGCACATAGATGCGGCTTGGCTTGTCGTCGCCGACCAGCACAGTGGCCAGACAGACCTCGGGGCGCCCCGCCGCGGTGACTTCAGCATTGAGATCAGCCACGATCTCGTCTCGCAGCCGGTTGCCGTCCATGAGCACGGCCCCGCCCTCGGTCCTTGCAAAGTCGCCGGTCATGAGAGGTGCCCGCCATCAGCAGTCGCGATGGTCTCCCACGGCGCCGCCGCAGCCGGACTCAGTCGGGCATGCCTGGTCATCGTCCTCCTGTAGGGGCTGCAAGATCGTCGAATTTTGTCGTTGATCGTCTCGACAGGGTAGACACCGCGAGCCTACGATGGCCGTTCCGGCATACGGAACCGTTCCGAATACGGTGCGGTTCGAGTTCGAATCGCACCGTTTGCGAGATTCCGAGGTGGGAGCAGCATGAGGATCCTGTTCGCCGACGGCCTGTCTGACGCCGCCGTCGAACGGCTGCGCGCCGGCGGCGACGTCTGCATCCTGAAACCCTCCCTCACCGCCGAGGATCTCCCCGCCCATGCCGCCGGCTTCGACGCGCTGGTCGTGCGCAGCACCCGGGTGACCGCCGAGGCCATCGAGGCCGGCACCAACCTTGGACTGGTGGTCCGGGCCGGAGCCGGCACCAACACGATCGACTGCCAGCGGGCCTCGCATCTCGGCGTGTTCGTGTGCAACGTCCCCGGGCGCAACGCCATAGCCGTCGCCGAGCTGACGCTGGGACTGATGTTCGCCATCGACCGCCACATCGCCGACGCCGCCGCGGACGTGCGGGCCGGACAGTGGAACAAGAAGGCGTACAGCAAGGCCCGCGGCCTGCACGGCACGACTCTGGGCATCATCGGGATGGGTGCCATCGGGCTGGAGGTGGCCCGGCGCGCTGCTGCCTGCGGTTTGAAAGTGGTCACCGAGGACAAGCCGCGGCCTCACGATGTGCGCCAACGCCTGAGCGACATCGGTGTCCAGGCCCTCCCCGACCGGGCCTCGGTTCTCGCCACCAGCGACATCGTGTCACTGCACGTGCCCGGCGGGGCCGACACCGCGGGCATGGTCGATGCCGGGTTCCTGGCCGCGATGAAGCCGGACTCGGTGCTGGTCAACACGGCCAGGGGCGAGGTCGTGGACGAGGCGGCCCTGCTGGCCGCACTCGACTCCACCGATATGAGAGCGGGGATAGACGTGTTCGCGGATGAGCCCGCCACCGGAGCCGGAGCCGTCGAGTCCGCACTGGCCCGGCACCCGAAGGTGATCGCCACCCACCACATCGGAGCCTCCACCCGCCAGGCCCAGGAAGCGGTGGCCGAGGGCACGGCCGAGGTGATCGAGGCCTACCGAACAGGCTCGGTCATCAACTGCGTGAACCTCGAGCAAGCCCCCAAGCGCACGGCCACGCTCAGCATCCGGCACTACGACCGGGTCGGGGTGCTGGCCACAGTCCTGCAGGAACTGCGCCGCCGGCGCCTCAACGTCGCCACCATGCGCAACCGGATCTTCGCCGGCTCGGTGGCCGCGTCGGCGACCATCGACGTGGCCGGCGACATCGACGACGACCTGCTGGACGCCGTCCGTGCCCTCACCGACGTGATCCAGGTTTCGGTGTTCGACGCATGAGGAAGACGGATCCAATGCTGACGCCCTTCGCGGGCTGGCTGGTGAAACCGGATTGGGCCGACCGGGTGATCACCCGCGCCTACGACAACCTCACCCCGGGCCAGCGCCGCTCGATCGCCAGGGAGAACCCGTACAGCTACGTGAACGTCACCCGCAGCAGCGAGGATCTGCTCGATGACGAGAGCCTGTCGATCAACAGGCTCGTCACCCAGGGCGCGGCCGCCCTGACCCGCCTGCTCGACGCCGAAGTCTTCTCCCCGACGGGACGGCGCGCCCTGTACCTGTACCGCCTGACCCACGCACGGGGCTCCCAGACCGGCATGATCTGCACGGTGGCGGTGAGCGGCTTCGACGAGGGCCGCATCCGCATACACGAGGGCGTGCGGGAGGATCGCACCGAGCTGCTGACCTCCCACCTGATAGGGGTGGGCGCCACGTCGCACCCAGTGGCGCTCACGGTCAGAGCGTGGGCGGACTCCGAGTATGCGGCTCTGCTGGACGAGGCCGCCGGGGCGGCACCGGCCGAGCTGGAGTTCGGCTCGCATTTGGTCCATCACCAGATCTGGACGGTGCCCGCCGAGATGACCGACAAGCTGCTCGCAACGCTGGAGGACAAGGTGCTCTACGTGACCGACGGGCACCACCGCTCGGTCGCCGCGCAGCGGGCGGCAGCCGCAGACCCGGACAACCCCGTGCTCACCCGCACGCTGGCCGCGATCTTCCCCCACAGCCAGCTCCACGTTGAGGCCTACCACCGCGTCGTGGCCGACCAGAACCACGACAATCACGACGACTGCCTGTGGGCACTGCGCTCCAGGGCCAGCTACATGGGCGGCGAACTGGAGCGTGTGCCGAGCGCAGAGGACGCGCGGCCCAGACATCGGGGCGAGGTCGGCGTGTACGCGGCGGGAGCCTGGCACCGGCTGACGCTGCCTCCACCGACCTCCGAAGCGGGGGCTCTCGACAAACTCGACGTCGACCGGCTGCGCCGGCTGGTGCTGGACCCGGTGCTGGGCGCCGAGGAACTGGCCGCTACCGGCACCGTGGACTACGTCCCCGAGACCGCCGGCCTCGAAGAACTGATCAGACGCTGCAACGCCGCGGGCCGGATCGGCTTCGTGATGTACCCGCTGTCGGTAGACGAGCTGCTGGCCGTGGCCGACGAGGGCAACAAGATGCCGCCCAAGTCGAGCTTCTTCTCCCCCAAGCCCCGGGCCGGAGCGTTTCTGCGGGTGCTCGGGCGGGGCGCCACCGCCCACCTAGACCCGTCGTAGGGAGGTCAACCGGGCGGGGTCCCGCCGTCAGATCTCGACGCGATGTAGGTCGCCGCCGACCTCGATGACCCCTTCGAAATGCTCGGTGGGGCCGCTACCGGCCGCAGCCAGACGCATCAGCACGCCCCGGCCCGCGTCCACCAGGTACTGCTCGGATCCGCCCGCCACAAGTGTCGCCGGCCCAGCCCGATGCGGGTCCGGTATGGGACCGCCGGTCCCAAGCAGCGTGACGGTGATCATGCGCTGGGAAGTCGCTGAAACCCTTACGCGTCGACGGCGGCTAGTGCGTCGACGATGGCGGCGGCGCCTGCGTCGATCTCGGCTGCGGTGACGTTGAGCATCGGGGTGATGCGGATCACGTTGCCGTAGAGGCCGCCCTTGCCGACGAGCAAGCCCTGGTCGCGGCACCCTTCGAGCACTGCGCCCGCCCGGGCAGCGTCGGGCTCGATGGAGCCTGAGTGCACGAACTCGATGGCCTGCATGAGGCCCCGGCCCCGCAGCTCGGCCACCCAGTCGTAGCGCTCAATTGCCGGCGTGAGAGCGTCGGCCAGCCGGCGCCCCATGGCTGCCGCGTTGGCCTGCAGATCGTCCTCCAGCACCCGCCGCAGGGTGGCCCGGCCCGCGGCCGCCGACAGCGGGTTGCCGCCGAAGGTGGAGAACTGCAGCGCGCCGATGGAGTCAGCGATCTCGGCTCGCACCACTACGCCGGCCAGGGTGATGCCGTTGCCCACTCCCTTTGCGAAGGTGAGCATGTCGGGCACGATGCCGTGAGCCTCGTATCCCCAGAAGTGGTCGCCGGTGCGGCCCCAGCCGGTCTGCACCTCGTCGGAGATGAACAAGATGTCGTGGGCCGACAGCACCTTGCCCATGGCCCCGAAGAAGCCGTCGGGGGGCACGGCGAAGCCGCCGACGCCCTGGATCGGCTCGGCAATCATGGCGGCCACGTCGCCCGCGGTGGTCATGTCGATGAGCTGCACGAGGTCGTCGACGCAGGCCGCGGTGTAGGCGCCGTCGTCGAGGTGCCGGAACGGGCTGCGGAGCCGGTAGCCGCCGTGGACGAAGGTCACGTTGAGGCCGGTGAAGCTGGTGGTTGACCAACTGCGGTGGGCAGTAACGGCTTGGGCTGCGAAGGAGCGTCCGTGGTAGCTGTTGCGCATGGCCAGGATCTGGTTGGTGCCGCGGTGCGCGGTGGCCATGAGCAGCGCGGCATCGTTGGCCTCGCTGCCCGAGGGGGTGAAGAACACTCTGGCGTCGTCGATCCCCGACACCCGGGCCACGTCCTCGGCGAAGGCGATCATCGGCTCGCTCAGATACAGCGTGGAGGTGTGCATCACCTTGGCCGCCTGCTCCTGAACCGCGGCCACCACGCTGGGCTCGGCGTGGCCGATCATGGTGGTGAGCACCCCGCCGAAGAAGTCGAGGTAGCGACGGCCCTCCACGTCCCAGACGTAGCTGCCCTTCCCCCTGTCGATCGACACCGGCTCGTCATGGAGCAGGTGCAGGAAGCTGGGCAGCACCGCGGCGTAGCGCTCGGCCAGTTCGGCGTTTGTGGTCATGAGCCAGATTATGCCCGAGCCGAGCCGCCGTGTGAACGGTCCTCGCCGGCCGATGCCTCAGTCTCTGACTGGCGCCGACGCTTCATTCAGTCGTTGCGGAGCTTGCGGGCTAGGGCGACCGCTGTTCTGGCCTCCCGGTTTGCGCGGTACTCATACATGTCGGCGCCGGCCATGATCCAGCGGCTGCCCCGCACCCCCAGCCACCGGAGGGGCTCGGGCTCCCAGCGGCGGTGGCGGACCCCCACCCATGGCAGGTCGACCCGCTCGGAGTCGGTGCCGGTGATCAGGTCGGCCAGCGTGCGTCCGGCCAGGTTCGACGGCGCCACCCCCTCCCCCACGTAGCCGCCGGCGCCCGCGGTTCCCGCGGCCCGATCGAAGTGCACGAAGGGAGTCCAGTTGCGGGGGACGGCTAGCACGCCGCCCCAGCGGTGGGTGATACGCGCCTGCGACAGCGCGGGGAACAGGTCCACCAGCGTGGCGTGGATGCGCTCGTGGGAGCGGTGGTGCTGCTCAATGGTCGGGCTGATCCGGGATCCGTAGAGATAGGGCACCCCCCGGCCGCCGAAGGCGATCCGGTCATCGGCGGTGCGCTGGCCGTAGATCACCATGTAGCGGTCGTCGGCGAACGTGGGTCGGTCGGCCAGGCCGATCTCGTCGAACACCGACTGCGGCAGCGGCTCGGTGCCGATCATCAGCGAGTAGATGGGCAGCAGCTGGCGCCTCCGGCCCCGCAGATCCCGGGTGTAGGCCTCGGTGGCCCGCACCACCACCTCGGCCCGCACCGTCCCCCGATCGGTCAGCACCCGGCCCGGCTCGATGGCAGCGACGGCTGTCTGCTCGTAGATCGTGGCGCCGTGGCGCTCGACGGCGTCGGCCAGGCCCCGCACCAGCCGGGCGGGGTCGACCGCCGCGCACGGGGCGTAGAAGATGCCGCTGAGCACTCCGGTGGCCCGGGCGTGGCTGCGGGCCTCGTCCGCGGTCAGCAGCCGGACCTCGTCCTCGGTCAACCCCAGCTCATGATGGTGGGCCACCTCTGCGGCCTGGCGCTCGGCCTGCGGGCCGTTGCGGGCGAAGCGGATCACACCGCCCTTGTGGTAGCCGCAGCCGATCCCCTCTGCTTCGGTGACCCGCCTAATCTCGTCGACGCTGTCGAAGACGGCTCGGGCCAGCCGCAACGACGCGGGCAGGTCGGCGAGGGCCGCGTACTTCTCGATTCCCGCGGCCAACTCACCCACGGCCCAGCCGCCATTGCGGCCCGAGGCCCCGAAGCCGCACACGTCGCGCTCGATCACCGCCACCCGAAGCGTCGGATCGAGCCGGCGCAGGTAGTAGGCGGTCCACAGGCCGGTGAACCCGCCGCCGACGATGGCCACATCCGTGTCGGTGTCGCCGTCCAGAGGAGGGCGAGGATCGAGCGAGCCAGGGTAGGTGTCGAGCCACATCGACCGCGAGCGGTACCGGGCATCCGAGGCCGGACCGGGAGGCATTCCGCCACTGTACGAGCGTCGAGAACCGAGTCCCCGGCCAGCGATCCCGCCGACCAGGACCCGTTCTGAGGGGCTGGCAGCAAGATGCCCCGTATAGGGGGCAAAACGCTGCCAACTCCCGAACATGCCACCAGCGGTCCCCTAACTGGCAGCAAAATGCCCCATATGAGGGCAAGACGCTGCCAACTCCTGGAAGGCTGGCTAGCACCCGCAGGGAGTACTCTGAAGTCATGCAGCGGCCACCGATCAGGCACCTCGACCTCGCCGGGTCGCCCGAGGCCATGGGCGACACCCACGGACGGGCCCACGCCGAGGAGATCCGCGGCTATGCCCGCGACCGGGTCGAGCTCGTTGCCGGAGGACTGTGGAGCGGCGGACCCTTGCCGCGGGGCGCGGTGCTGGAGCTGGCCGAGGCCTGCCTCCCCGCCCATCAGGCGTTCTCCCCCCGACTGCACGCCGAGATGCTGGCCATGGCCGCGGCCGCCGGCATCACCCCGGCCGAGGCGGTGGTGGTGGGCGGCTTCACCGACTTCGTGGACACGGTGCGGGCCGTGACCGCAGGCCCGCACCCGGTCTCGGTGACGGAGGACGACTGCACCGCCGTCATCGTTCCCGACGGGCGGGCCGGCGGGGCGGGGATGCTGGGACAGACCTGGGACATGCACGACACCGCCACCGACCATGTGGTGCTGGCCCGCTTGCGCCCAGACACCGGGCCCGACGCCCTGGTGTTCACCACCGTCGGATGCCTGGGCCAGATTGGCATGAACTCCGCGGGCGTGTGCGTGGGCATCAACAACGTCACCGGCAACGACGGCCGCTTCGGGGTGATGTGGCCCACGGTCATCCGTGGGATGCTCGCTCAGGCGACTGCAGCCAACGCGCTGGACGTGCTGCTGCGAGCCGACCTGGCCGGCGCCCACAACTACCTGATCCTCGACGCCGAGGGCAGGGGGTTCAACGTGGAGGCCATGCCGTCGGCCCGGCCGGTGAAGACCCTTGACGGCGAGCCGCTGGCGCACACCAACCACGTGACCGATCCCGCGGCCGCGCCGTTCGAGGGTGAGAGGGACGCCGAAGTGATGGCCAACTCGCGCCAGCGCCTGGAACTGGCCGCGGCCATGCTCACCGACACCGACAGGCCGGTAGACGCCGAGCGGCTGATGGAGATCACCCGCGAGCCCACCGCCATCTGCCGCTGGCCGGACAACAAGTACCGGGTGGAGTCGAGCGGCGCAGTGATCATGCGGCCCCGCACCGGCGACTTCTGGGCCTGCTGGGGCCAGCCCGCCGACAACGACTACGAGCACTTCTCGCTCGCACCGGCCGCGGCCCGAGGCGTCTGAGTCGAGCCCTACCGCTATGGGCGAGTTGACATACACCAACATCCGTGCCGAGTGGGCCGAAGCGCTGGAGCACATCGAGCACACCTCGTTCCCGACCGCCGACCGGACCGACCTCTACGACGCCGACGAATTGACCGCCCTGGTCAGGGAGTTTCCCGAGGGCGGCGTGGTGGTGCTCGACGGCGACACGCCGGTGGCGATGGGGCTGGGCATTCGCGTGCACTTCGACTTCAGCCACACCCAGCACTCCATCCGGGACCTGGTCGGCACCGGCGGCAGCAGCGGCCACGTGCCCGACGGCGCCTGGTACTACGGCACCAGCATCGCGGTGCTGCCCGCCTACCGGCGCCGGGGCATCGGCCGGCGCCTCTACGACATGCGCAAGCAGATCTGCCGGGACCTCAACCTGGCCGGCATCGTCGCCGGAGGCGTCATCCCCGGCTACGCCGACCACAAAGGCGAGATGTCGGCGGCCGACTACGTGGCCAAGGTGGCGGCGGGAGAGCTCTACGACGCAACCCTCACCATGCAGATCGCCAACGGCTTCGAGGCTCCCGGCGTGATAGCCGACTACATCACCGACCCGGCCGTTGACAACTGGGCGTCGCTGATCGTCTGGAAGAACCCCGGCTACAACCCCCACGCCTGACTCCCTCTCAAGATGTCACACGCCCTCGCTAGGGTGCGGTACCATGCACAGGAGCCATCAGAAGGTGATCAAATGGCCTTGACAGATCTCTCCAGACACGGCATGGAGACGCCGCCGGGAGACAACCGGCTCGGCGAGGCGATTCTCTACGTCGCAGAGCGGCTATCGGACGATCCGGCGGGGCGGGGCGCAGTCAAGTTGAACAAGATCCTATGGTGGGCCGACTTCGAGAGCTTCCGCGAGCGAGGCCGCTCCGTCACGGGCGCGGTCTACCAGAAGCTGAACGAAGGACCCGCTCCGGTTCGCCTAGTGCCGACCCGCAAGAAGCTGCTGAAGTCCGGTGCCGTCGACATGGAGGAACGTGACCGCGGCGCCCAGAGCCCGGAGAAGGTCCTGCTCGCCCGCCGTGCGCCCGAGCCCATTTTCGACAAAGACGATCGCCGCTACCTGGAACGAGCCCTGAGCAAGTTCCACGGGATGACAGGCAAGGAGTGCAGCGACTTCTCGCACCGCGCCTCCGCTGGCTGGCAGACCGTGAACAAGGGAGAGATCATCCCCTACGAGACCTCGCTCGTCTACACCCGGCCTCTCACTGACGCCGAACTCGCTTGGGGACGTGAGGTGGCGGTCGCCGCCGGATACATCCCCGAGTGACAACAGATCCCAAGGGCCCCTCTATCGAGAGGGCGCACGCCTTCAGCGAGACTGTGAGGGGCTTGTTCGGCGCCGGGCGGCGACCGGATGGCACCCGCCCGTCGAATAGCCGCATCGGGGAATCGGCCGCGGGTTCCAGGGGTCGCGGCTGCTAAGCCGACTCCCCCTCTACAGCTCGGGCCTCTAGTTCTGCCAGGAGGTCCGGGTCGTGGTCGCCCAGGGCGGGGACGGTCGCGTCGGGAATGCCGGCGTTGCTGAGGTTGAACGGGGGCTTGTAGACCTCGGCGGACCCGGTGGGGGTGGTTACGTGCATGAAGCGGTCGCGGGCTCTGAGCTGGTCGTGCTGCCACAGCGCCAGCGGGTCTCGCACGAAGCTGTGGGCCACCCGGCCGGCTCGCAGGCGCCCGATCAGCTCTTCGGCGGGAACCGATGCGAACACCGAGTTGATCAGCGCCTCGAGATCGTCGATGTTGGCTATGCGGTCGGAGTTGTCGGCGAACCGGGAATCGACAACCAGAGCCCCATCTTGCAGGACGTGCTCGGCGAAGTCGGCCCAGTCCCGGTTGCTCTGGACTCCGATCATCACCAGCTCGCCGTCGCTCATCGGGTACATGCCGTAGGGAGCGATCATGGTGTGGCGGTGGCCGGCCCGCGGCGGCACCGAGCCCCTGCCCACCGCGGCGTAGCTGGGCGCGGCCGTCCACTCGGCGATGCTCTCCAGCATCGACACCTCGATGGAGGCGCCCTCCCCGGTGGCCTGCCGACGGTAGAGGGCGGCCAGGATCGACGACAGGGCGTACATGGCCGCGGAGATGTCTGCTATCGACAATCCGACCTTGCAGGCCTGCTCCGCAGTGCCGGTGAGGGCCACCGCTCCCCCCTCGGCCTGCACGGCCAGGTCGTAGGCCTTGTCGTCGGTGCGGGGACCGCCAAGGCCGTAGCCGGAGACGTCACAGGCGATCAGGCCGGGGAGCTTGGCTCTGAGCTGGTCGGCCAGGATGCCGGCCCGTCTGGCCGCGGCGGGCGACAGGTTCTGCACGAACACGTCCGCGCCGGCCACCAGCCGGTCGAAAACGGCACGGTCCTCGGAATCCTTCAAGTCCAGTTCGATGCTCTGCTTGCCCCGATTTGCCCACACGAAGAACGCGGACGTTCCGCCCATCGCACTGTCGTAGTGGCGGGCGAAGTCGCCCTCGCCGGGGCGCTCCACCTTGAGGACGCGGGCGCCGAGGTCGGCCAGTTGGCGGGTGGCGAACGGGGCGGCCACCGCCGCCTCCAGCGCGACCACGATCACACCCTCCAGCGGGGCGCTCACCGGGGTGTCTCCGTGGGCATACAGCCGATGGCGGCGGCGGGACGGGTCGAGGGATGACCGGCTCCCATGGTCACGGCTCCTTGGGCAGGAAACCGCCGCGGGTCTGGGGCAGCCTCATGTCCAGGATCCGCGACGCCACCACCGTGCGCAGGATCTGGGCCGTGCCGCCCCCGATGGTGAACATCCGCACGTCGCGGTACATACGCTCCAGAGCATTGTTGCGGCTGTAGCCGGCCGCTCCGTGGGCCTGCAGCGCGTCGCTTACCACCGCGATGGCCGCTTCGGAGGTGAAGATCTTGGCCTGGGCGGCCAGGGCCGGATCCGGGAACGGGCTGCCGCCGGGCCCCCGAGAGGCCGCGGCCCGGTAGGTGAGGCTGCGGGCGGCCTCCAGCTTCACCGACATGTCGGCGAGCATCCATTGCAGGCCCTGGAACTCGGCGATGGGCCGCCCGAACTGCTCGCGCTGCTTCACGAACTCCAACGCCAGGTCGTAGGCGCCCGAGGCCAGGCCGAGCGCCACCGTGCCCGCGCCGACCCGCTGGGTGTTGTAGGCGTTCATCAGGTCGGCGAAGCCCCGTCTCAGCCCCGACGGCGGCTGCACAGCCATGTCCGCACCGACCTCGGCGTTGTTGCACACGATGGTCGTCTCTGGAATCCCGCGCAGGCCCATCGTCGGCTCGCGGGGCCCGACCTCGAGCCCGGGCGTCTCATCCCGGAAGGCCAGGAAGGCGCCGATGCCCTCCGCGTTGCCGTCCTCGTCGAAGACCCGGGCGAACACCAGGTGCGTCTTGGACACGCCGCCGCCGGTGATCCAATGCTTGGTGCCGTTGAGCACATAGGCGTCGCTGCGGCGGTCGGCGCGGGTGGTCATCTCCGACGCGGCGCTCCCGGCGCCCGGCTCGGTGATGCAGATGGCCGGCTTGTCCCCCGCCAGCACCAGTTCCGCGACCCTCTTGCGCTGGTCGTCGGTGCCGTAAGCCATGACTGCGGAGAGAGCGCCCATGTTGCATTCCACCGCGATGCGACCGGTCACGCCGCACACTTTGGCCATCTCCTCCACCACCAGCACCGCGTCCAATAGCGACCGGCCGGGGCCCCCTAACTCGGGAGGAACGGTCATGCCCGTGAAGCCCGCCTGCTGCAGCGCGTCGACGTTGTTCCACGGGTACTGCTCGCTCCGGTCCACGTCCGCGGCCCGCGGCGCTATCACCTCGCGGGCCAGGGCAGAGGCCTCGGCCTGGATCGCCCGCTGCTCGCGGGTCAGTTCCCAGCTCATGGCGCTGACACGGCTGCCTGCCGCGTCAGCATGACGACATCGCGCTGGGCGATGCTGCCTCCGATGCGGCCGATGGAGGGACCGAGCCGGTCGACGAGCCGGACGAAGTGGTCGCGGCCACCTTCGCCGTAACTGCGGAAAGCCTCGACTAGAGGGGTTACGACATCACTGAACGTGTTGTCGTTCTCGCTGGCGCCGGCCTCGCGCCCTTCGAGACCATCGAACCAGCGCCGCGCCCCGGGGTGGCCGGGCCTGCGCACGAACGCCAGGGCCGCATGCACGTCCAGAAAGCCGCACGTGTGGCGCTCGGCCACCTCGTTCCAGCGGTCCGCCAGCGCGTCCCAGCGATCGGCGGCGTCGCAGCCGGCCAGCTCCAGGCGCCACAGCAGCGATGTCTGGTCGCAGAGCTGGAAGGCGGTGGTGGCATGGGGTTGGCGCTCGTCGAACACCGCCAGCGCACCGGTCGCGTCACCGGAGGCCAGTAGGCGCAGGGCAAGATGCCACCAGATGTGGGTAGCAAAGAGATCCTGGTCGCTCCACCGCGCGACCGAGCCCTGCAGCAACTCGAGGGACGCCGGGGTGTCATCGGTGGACTCGTAGACGTGGGCCAGCGCGTGCCTGGACCACAGATCGTCGGGGTCAAGGCTCAGAGCCTGGCGGCCCAGGTCCTCGGCCTCGTCGTAGCGTCCGACCTCCTCCAGGGCGAAGGCGTGCTGCCCGGCCACGAACCCCCATCCCCGTTCGCCGCGCCACGCCTCGACCGCATGGGAGCTGGAGGCCAGGCGGCCGTCGACGTCGCCGACATGCAGGGAGACGTCGTGAGCGAATCGCACCGCCGCGAAGTCGCGCTCGCCCAAGGCGATCTTGTGCCAGGCCCGAACGGCGTCGGTGAACTCCCCGGCGAGGAGCGCTTCGAGCGCCCGAACATGGCTCCGCTCACGATCTGGAGACTCGCTGGCCCGTGTTCGGGAGCGTTCAGCGTCCGCAGTCAACGCAGGCGAGCTCAACGGCGTTCCGGCCAGCACCCGGTACACCGTCGCGAACACCGGTCCCATGACGAATGACTCGTCGCGGGCGCCCGCCTCCGCCATCGCGCTCACCGGGTCGCCGCGGAAGTGCAGGTACTGCTCCCAGGCGCGCAGCCACGCATCGGCGCTGGCCGGCTCGCCCCGCACCGGCCCCAAGTCAGGCAGGCCCGACACGCTCATGGACCTTGACTTCCAGATACTCGATGCCGTTGACGAAGTTCGAGTCGACGTAGGTGGGCTCGCTCGCCAGTTCGAGACGAATGCCGCGGTCGAGGATCTCCTCGATGAGGATGGCGACCTCGAGACGGGCCAGCGGCGCGCCGAGGCAGAAGTGGGCCCCACCGCCTCCGAAGGCTGTGTTGGGCGGGCGCAGCGGCCGCCGCACGTCGAAGCGCATCGACTCGTCGAACACCGCCTCGTCGAAGTTGGCCGCCGCATACCACATCACCACTTTGTCACCGGCGCGCAGCGCAGTGTCCTGCAACACGGTGTCTCTCGTCACCGTGCGACGGAAGTACAGGATCGGAGACGAGTAGCGGATCACCTCCTCGGCCGCCTGGGCCAGCAGCGACGGATCGGAGCGGACCAGCTCGAACTGGTCAGCGAACTCGACCAGATGCAGGGCCAGATGGGCCATGGAGGCCCTGGTGGTCTCGTTGCCGGCGAAGACCATCAGGCGGAAGAAGTTGGTGAACTCGGCGTCGGTGAGGCGCTCGCCGTCGACCTCGGCCTCGATCAGCTTGGTCACCAGGTCGTCGGCGGGCTCGGCCCGGCGCCGCTCGCCCAAGGCGCGGGCGTACTCGTTGATTCCGTGGGCGGCCGGGCTGTTGAACGGCAGCAGCCGCAGATCGGTGGTGTTGCCGTAGGCGGTGGGCTCCAGCGGCTTGCTGGAGGTGCCCGCCACGAGATGGTCCGTCAGCTCGATCATGTAGTCGTGGTCCGATTCGGGCACGCCCATGATGTCGCAGATAACTCCGATCGGTATCGGCGCCGCCACCGCCTCCACCCAGTCGCCGCCGCCGACCTGCACCAGCGCGTCGAGGCGCCCGGCGATCCTGGATCGCACCGCGGCCTCATACGACTGCACGTGGCGCGGCGTGAACGCCGAGCTGACCAGGCGCCGCAGCCGGGTGTGCACCGGAGGGTCGAGGTCGATCATCGACGCCCGGGCCGGCAGAGCGTCGGAGTCGATGTCGTATATCTGGATGTGGCCGACCGCCGAGGAGTACACGTCGGTGTCGCGAGAGACCTCCGACACCGGCGCGTGGCGGGTGACCGACCAGAAGCCGATGCGGTCGCCGCCGCTGGCCGGCGTCCAGCTCAGCTGGGGACGGGCCCGCATCTCGGCGAAGGCGGCGTGGGGAATGCCTTCAGCGAAAGTGGCCGGATCCGAGAGGTCCGCGGGCGCGAGGAGCCGCTCGGCGAAGATCCTCATGAACTCCTGCCCATCTGCTCGACCTCTATCCGACCACGAACGGGTCGCGGGTGGCGCCGGTGAGCTCCACCCAGACGGTCTTGGTCTTCAGGTACCCGTCGAGCGCCTCGCGGCCGTTGTCCTTGCCGTACCCGGACTGCTTGAACCCGCCGAAGGGCGCCATATAGCTGACATTGCGGTAGGTGTTGACCCAGACCGTGCCGGCGTCGAGTGCCCTGGCCATCCGATGGGCTCGCCGCACATCGAGCGTCCACACCCCGGCAGCCAGGCCGAAATCGGAGTCATTGGCCAGCGCAACCACCTCGTCCTCGTCGTCGAAGGGCATCACCGCCAGAACCGGGCCGAACACCTCCTCGCGCACGATAGTGGTGTCGTTGTTGACGTCCGTGATCACCGTCGGGCGCACGAAGCGGCCCCCGAGCACCGGGTCGACCACCCCGCCCGCGGCAACAGTGGCCCCCTCGGCTCGGGCCTGCTCGATCATGGCCAGGATGCGATCGCGCTGCGCGTCCGACGCGGCCGGACCCATCTCCGTCGCGGGATCTGACGGATCGCCGAGCACCAACTCCTCCGCTCGGGCCGTGATCCTGGCGAGGATCTCGTCGGCGATGCCGCTCTGGACGTAAACGCGCGACCCGGCCACGCAGGTCTGGCCGCTCGCCGCGAAGATGCCTGCCAGCAGGCCGTTGGCCGCGGCCTCCGGGTCGGCGTCATCGAAGATGATCTGCGGCGACTTGCCCCCCAACTCCAGCACGGTCGGCACCAGATTGCCCGCCGCGGCCCGGGCCACGTGGCGGGCGGTGTCGCCGCCTCCTGTGAAGGTGATCTTGTCGATGCCCGGGTGTGCGGTCAGGGCCGCGCCCACGCCCGCGGCGCCTGTGACAACGTTGATCACACCAGGGGGAAAGCCCGCCTCGGCGACACGCTCGGCCAGCAGCAGCGCGGTGACCGGCGTGAGCTCGGACGGCTTGACCACCGCGGTGCAGCCTGCGGCGAGGGCGGGCGCCAGCTTCCAGGTGAGCAGGGCCAGCGGCGAGTTCCACGGGATGATGGCGCCGACCACGCCCACCGGCACCCGTTCGGTGTAGACGAGGAAGTTGGGCGACGGGCTGGGGATCTGCTCGCCGCCGACCGCCTCTGCCAGCCCCGCGAAGTAGTCGAAGTAGCTCTGGAGGCTGCGGGCCTGGGCGGTGGTCTCGCGGATGATCTTGCCGTTGTCACGGGTCTCGATGGCGGCCAGCTCGTCGGCGTCGCGTGTGAGGATTTCGCCCAGCCGTCGTAGCAGCCGGGCTCGATCGGCTGCAGGCATCGTCGCCCAGGGGCCGTGCTGGAATGCCCGGCGGGCCGCGGAGACGGCGAGGTCGACGGCGCCCGGGTCGTCGGCAACGGCAGCCCACACCTCTCCGGTGAACGGATTCGCGGTCTCCATTCGCCGGCCCCCTGCCGGAGCCGCGAACGCTCCGTCGATCCAGTTGTCGTAGGTCTTCATGCAGGCTCCTCGGTTGCCGAGTCCGCCCGGGGAGCGGGGCTGACGATGGATATGGCGGCACCGGGACACCGGTAGACCACCACCTCGGCCCGGTCCCGGGGCAGGGTGCCAGTGCCGATCACCGACGACACGGCCTCATCGTCGTCGAGCAGGAACACGTCGGGCTCGAGCATCTCGCACTGGCCCCCGCCCACGCAGGACTCGGCGTTCACTGCGACACGCACCAGGTCGTCGCTCATGGCGCACCCGCCGGCGCCATCTCGACCGAGAGCACGCCGTGGACGAAGTTCGACGCCACCCGGACGGGCTCGCCGAGCTGTTCGAGGAACAATCGCCGAGCCGCCATCTCCTCCAGCAGGACCGAGACCTCCAGGCGGGCCAGGAACGCGCCCAGGCACAGATGCGGCCCGCCGCCTCCGAAAGCGAAGTGCTCCTTGTGGGTTCGGCCCACGTCGAAGCGGAAGGGCTCAGCGAACGCGGCCTCGTCGCGGTTGGCCGAGCCGTACCACATCACGACCTTGTCGCCCGCCGCGATCCGGGTTCCGGCCAGCTCACAGTCCGCCGCGGCCGTCCTGCGCATGTGCAGTACCGGGGTGGCCCAGCGAATCACCTCGTCGGTGGCCGTCTCGATCAGCTCAGGGTTGTCGAGGATCCGCTGCCACTGGTCGGGATGGGCGGCCAGGGCCATGGCTCCGTGGCTGATGGCCGTGCGGGTGGTCTCGTTCCCGGCGAAGACCAGCAGATGGAACAGATGGCGGTACTCGTGCCGTGAGATGCGCCCGCCGTCGGCCTCGGCCTTGACCAGATGGGTGACGAGATCGTCGCGAGGCTCGGCCCGCCGCTGGGCCCGCATGTCTTCGCCGTACTCGAACAGGGCGTGGCTGGCCGGGCTGTTGAACGGCAGCAGGCGCAGTTCGGTGGTGTTGCCGAACGCGTCGGGCGGGATCGACTGGATGTCGCTGGTGCCCTCCACCAGGTAGTTCGAAAGCTCTACCAGGTACTCGGCGTCGGCGACGGGCACGCCCAGCATGGCGAGGATGACACGGATCGGCAGCGGCGCAGCCACCAGCTCGACCCAGTCTCCGCCGCCCCGGGCCACGAAATCGTCGAGCAGCTCGACGGTGATCTCGCGCACCGCCTCCTCCCACCGGCGGATGTTCTTGGGGGTGAACGCACCCGCGACCAAGCGCCTCAGGCGGGTGTGGTCGGGAGCGTCGGTGTCGATGAGCGAACGGCGGGCCTCCAGCGCGTCGGCCTCGAGATCCCACAGGTTGGTGTGGCCGATCGCCGAAGAGAAGACGGCCGGGTTGCGGGACACCGCCCTCACATCCGCGTGGCGGGTCACCGCCCAGAACCCGTTGTCACCGTAGGGATGCCAAGCCAGCCCCGGCATCCCCCGGATCTGCGCAAACCGCTCGTGAGGCATGCCGTCTACGTAGAGGCGGGGGTCGGCGATCTCAGGGGCGATGCTCGCAGCGGTGACGGTGGTCAGGCTCATGGGCGGGGCTCCCTCAGCAGTTCTCGGCGGTCAGGCTCATGCGCTGGGCTCCAGGCTCAGCAGTGCTCGGCAAACCGGACCCGCTCCCAGTCGTTGACGGCTTCGGGATCGGGCGAGTTCTCGGTGGCGAGCCCGAGCTCGTGGTCGGCGGTGCACAGGTAGTTCGTGGAGAACTGGGTTCCCAGCATCGCCGCCAGCGCGGAGTCGCGGTAGGCCGCGATGGCGTCGGCCAGCGTCGCGGGCAAGGGAGCGCAATCGCCGGGGTTGGTGTACATATCGCCCTCGCTCATCGGCGGCGGCGACAGGCCACGCTCAAGCCCGTCGCAGCCGGCGGCCAACACCCCGGCGACCATCAGGTGGGGGTTGGAGTCGGCGCCCGCGGAGCGGAACTCCACCCGGTTGGCCGACGAGCCGGCCTCGGCGATGCAGCGGGCCAGCACGGTGCGGTTGTCGAGGCCCCAATGCACATGGGTGGGGGCGAAGGTGTAGGGCCTCACCCGCTTGGCCCCGTTGTCGGTGGGCGAGGCGAGCAGGCTGAGGCTTCGGGCGTGCTCGATCAGACCCCCGAGCCACTTCGACATGAGCTCGTTGGGGGAGCCGTCGGAGTCGGCGAAGGCGTTGGCTCCATCGACGTTGAGGCTGGTGTGGACGTGCAGCCCGGAGCCTGATTGATCGGCCCAGAGCTTCGGCATGAACGTGGCCCGCAACCCGTGGAACACCGCCACCTGCTTGACGATGCTCTTGAACAGAACGGCCTCGTCTGCGGCGGTCATGGCATCGGCGTAGGAGACGTTGACCTCAATCAGTCCCGGCCCGTACTCGGCGTTGGAAGACTCCACATCCAGCCCCGCGCCCAGCAGCCCGGCCCGCATGTCCCCGATGCACTCCTCAAGGGCTACCGCGTCGGTCAGCGACGAGTACTTGATGTGGCTCTGAACCGGGCTCCAATCGGGATGGCAAAGGTAGAACTCGAGCTCGGTGGCCGCGATCGGCTCGACTCCGTGGCGGCGGCAGCGCTCGATCTGCTCAGCCAGCACCCGCCGGGGGGCCAGCGGGTGCGGCCCGCCGTGCTCGTCGAGCACCTCGGTGAAGACGACGGCGTACCCGGGACGGTGGGTGAAGACCCGCCCGGTGGCGAGGTCGGGCACCAGCCGGCAATCGAGATAGCCGGTGTCCATGTTGATGTAGGGGTTGTCGGTCAGGTCGTCTTGCGCGTCCATGACGAAGATGGCGTCCGCGATGGCCACCCCGGCGGTGGCCACCGTGTCGAAGAAACGCTGGACGGGCACCCGCTTGCCTCGGAGATGGCCCTGAGTGTCGGGGGTGGCTACCTCCACGGTGTGCACCCCGGCCGCGGCGCACATCTCCTGGAATCCTCCGCCCGCTGCGATGTCGGTCATCGATGCTCCTTGGGGTTGATTGACGTTGGGTTGGTCCGAGCAGGGTCAGGCGATCGTCAGCACGATCCGTCCCTTGACCTCGCCCGCTCGAAGCCGGTCGTGGGCGGTCTGGGCGTCGGTGAGGGGCAGCGTCTCCACCGGGTTGAGGATCGAGGGCTCCCGTCCGGCCAATTCCAGCAGCTCGTCGAGTTGGGCCCGGCTGCCCCAGACGCTGGACATGAAGCGGGCCTCATGGGGCACCGCGCCGAATCCGAATCCGATGCGCCCGCCGTAGAGGCCCACCACCGCCACGAGCCCGCGCCTGGCGACCGCGCCCGCGGCGGTCGTCAAGGTGGCCTCGCTGCCGATGAAGTCGATCACGAAATCGAAGCTGGGCAGCTCATCGCCGGGGCCGTAGGCGCGGTGGGCGCCTCGCTCCACAGCGGTGGCCCGCTTGGCCGCCGACACGTCGAGCGCGCCGACCTCGACGTCGCTGAGCAGCCGCAGGTAGCGGATGGCGTACTGGCCGAGGCCGCCCGCCCCGATGACCAGCGCCCGGCGCCGCCTGCCCGGCCGCCGCAGCGTCTCGAGGCCCTGGGTCACAGCCCGGTAGGCGGTGAGTCCCCCGCAGGCGAGCGGAGCGCAGGCGACGGGGTCGAGGTCGCCGATGGGCGCCAGGTAGGCAAGGTCGGGGACGCGCATCTTCTCGGCGTAGCCGCCGTCGGCGAAGATGCCCGCCTCCCTGGCGTCGACGCAGATCATCTCGACTCCCTCGGCGCAAAGCTCGCAGGCGCGGCAGCCCCACGGCGCGTAGACCATCACCGGACCCAGGCGCGGGTGCACGCCGGTGACCTCGTGGCCGAGGACGAGCGGCAGGGGGCTGGGTATCTCGCCATCGACGACATGGAGGTCCGAGTGGCACACACCGCACGCAGTGACGTCGATGACCTCGCCGGATCCGTCGGGGTCGGGATGGTCGCCGACGAAGCGGAGCTCGGCGCCGAATGCATCCAGCACGACGGCTCTCATGGTGGGCTCCCTCCTGCTCAGTAGCTCTTGGGCAGACCCAGGCACTTCTGGGCTAGGAAGGCGAGAACCAGGTTGTTGTTGACCGGAGCCACCTGGTACAGGCGGGTCTCTCGCAGCTTGCGCTCAATGTCGTACTCGACCGCGAAGCCGAAGCCGCCGTGGGTGTCGAGCGCGGCATTGCCGGCCTCCCAGGATGCTTCCGAGGCCAGCATCTTGGCCATGTTCGCCTCCGCGCCGCACGGCTGGCCCCGGTCGAACAGCTCGGCGGCCTTCCAGCGCATCAGGTCTGCCGCCTCTAGGTGCGCGTAAGACTTTGCCAGGGGGAACTGCACTCCCTGGTTCATCCCGATGGGGCGTCCGAACACCTGCCTGGAGCGCGCGTACTCGCTGGCACGGTCCAGGAAGAAGCGACCGTCCCCGATGCACTCGGCCGCGATCAGGATCCGCTCGGCGTTCATCCCGTCGAGAATGTGGGAGAACCCCATGCCCTCCGTTCCGACGAGGGAATCGGCGCCGATCACCACGTCGTCGAAGAACACCTCGGTGGTGTTGTGGTTCATCATCGTCGGGATCGGGTTGATGGTCAGCCCCGGCACCAGCTCTCCATCGTCGTCCCGCAGCTCGAGGATGAACACCGAGAGGCCCAACGTGCGGCCAGCGCCCTCATCGGGGGGCGCGGTTCGCGCCAGCAGGATCATCAGATCGGAATGCAGGGCACGCGAGGTCCAGATCTTCTGTCCGTTGATGCGCCACGAATCCCCGTCCCGCTCGGCGCGGGTGCTAATGGCGGTGGTCTCCGAACCGGCCGCCGGCTCGGTCACGCCGAAGGCTTGGAGACGCAGCCGACCGTCGGCAATCTTGGGCAGGTAGCGCTGCTTCTGGGCGGGCGAGCCGTGCCGCAGCAGGGTGCCCATCACATACATCTGGGCGTGGCACGCGCTGGGGTTGCCGCCACTGGCCGAGATCTCCTCGAGAATGACCGAAGCGCCGGCGAGGCTCAGCCCCCCGCCGCCGTACTCCTGAGGGATCAGCGCCCCGAGCCAGCCTTGGGCGGTCAACTCGGCGACGAAGTCGTGGGGATAGCGGTCGGGCTCGAGGTCGCGCCAGTAAGCGTTGCCGTACCGGTCGCACAGGCGGCGCACCTCGGTGCGGATCATCTCAAAGTCCTCAGCCGTCTCGGCCTCCGGCGCCGCCAGGGTCGCAGGACCGGTGAGAGTCACGGCTGCGCCGCGCCAGCCGCGGCCGCTCTAGCCGGTGCAGAGTCGGACCCGCTCACGAGCGTTCCTCATCCCAGTATCCGTGGCGCTGCAAGAACTCGGCGGCGGCAAGGCCGCTCTGATGCAGGTGCTCCTCCATGGCTTCGCGGGCGCCGTCGGGGTCGCGCTCGGAGATGGCCTGGAGGATGGCGGCATGGTGCTGAACGGCCTGCGAGTCCCAGCCGTCGATGAACTCGTAGTAGCGGGCCGGAACCGACCGCACCAGGTGTCGCAGCAGCCATCGTGTCCGCCGGGGCGCGGCCGAATTGATCACCCGGTGGAAGGCGTTGTTCAGGGCCGAGAGGTCCTCGCCGGTGTCGCGTTCAAACCGTTCGTGGATGGCCGCGAGCTGGGCGATCTCATCGTCCTTGAGTGAGACGGCGGCCATAGCGGCCACCCGTCCGGAGACCATGCCGAACAGTTCGTAGTGGTCGACAATGTCCTCGGGGGTCAGATCGGCGACAGAGGCGCCGCGGCGGGGCGTCATCTCCACGAGGCCCTCGCGGCTGAGGATTACCAGCGCTTCCCGCACGGGGCTCCGGCTCACGTCGAGCGCCTCGGCGATCGCGTCCTGGTCGATCTTCGTTCCCGGCTTGAGGGATCCGGCCAAGATGAGGTCGCGGACGTAGGTCACGACTTCATCGGCCAGGCTCCGGTGTCTGCGGCGCCGCGGGTCGACGGGTGGATACTGAACGGTCATGTCAGGTCTTCGCCTGACTGAGCGGCCAGGCCGAGGTAGGCGGCCTGCACCGCCGGGTCGGCCTGCACCTCGGCTGGGGTGCCGCTGGCGATGACGCGGCCCTGGTCCAGGCAGTAGACCCGATCGCAGATCCCGGTTATGAAGTTGAGGTCGTGGTCGATGACCAGCACTCCGGCGCCGACCGCGGCGGCCATGCGCCGGACGCTCTCGACCATCGCCAGAGACTCGGAGTCGCTCATGCCGCTGGTCGGCTCGTCCAGCAGCAGGAAGGCGGGTGCGGCGGCGGCGGCGCGGGCCAGCTCCAAACGGCGCGAGTTGCCGTAGTCGAGCTCGGCCGCTCTGCGGTCACGGTGATCCCACAGACCCGAACCAGCCACTATCGCGTCCACGCTGGACCGGTCGCTCCCGTTGCGATGGACTGCGGCCATGAGCGCAGCGACCTCCACGTTCTCGCGCACGGTCAGCGACGAGAACAGCCTCAGGTTCTGGAAAGTTCTGACGAGGCCGGCCCGGGCGATCTGGTGGGAAGGCTCCGAGGTCAGCGCCATATCGCCGAGGTGTACTTGCCCTCTCGTGGGATCCACGATGCCGGTCATCACGTTCACCAGGGTCGTCTTGCCCGCTCCGTTGGGGCCGATCAGCCCGACGATCTCGCGGTTGGAGACTTCGATCGAGGCGCCGTCGAGGGCCCGGAAGCCTCCGAACTCCACGGTCACATCGCTGGCGGACAGATCCAGCGCTTCAGGGACCGGGGCGCCGGTCGCGGCGGTGGGAGGCTGCCGGCGCGTGAAGCGGTGCAACATCCAGGAATCGACCTCCCAGTCGTCCAGCACGCCGTTGGGACGCCAGATCATGAAGCCGACCATGGCCAAGCCGAGCAAGACGGTCGGCAATCCTTCTCGGAACACCCAGTCGAGGTGCCCGTCGAGGCCAAGTCCAAACACCTCGTAGCCGTCGGAACCCAAGCGTCGGGCGCCCTCGCGCACCGCGGTGATCACCCCCACGCCCAGCAATGCACCGGTCACGCCGTTGCGACCGCCCACCACGAGCATGACCAGCGTTAGCAGCGTGTATTGGAAGAAGAAGAACTCGGGGAGAAGGCTTCCGATCTCATAGACCCGCAGCGAAGCGGCCACCGAGACCACCGCCACCGACAGCAGGAGCGCGATCGTCTGCTGGACCACGGGGTTTATACCCATGGCCCGAGCTGCGAGGTTGTCCTCGCGGGCCGCGTGGTTGAGCCGTCCGATGCTGCTGCGAGCGAACACCAGGGCCAGCACGATCGATGCGAACAGCGCGAGGTAGATCGGTGTGCGGGTCTGGAGCGTGTCGCCGATCCCGAAGGCCAGCCCGGCTCGCTCGCCGCCAGTCAGCAGGTTCCAGCTCTTGGCGATCTCGTGGGTGAAGAACAGCAGGGCCAAGGTGATGACCGTGGCCGCCACCGAACCTGACCGGGCCCCAGAGCGACCCAAGCCGATCCCGACGACCACCGCCACGACGAGCGTTATCCCCAGAGCTACCGCCGTCGCGGGCAGGGGTCCCATCTCTACGTCGGCCAGCCCCCACGGAGCATCCGGGATGCGAGTGTGCTTATCGTCGGGTTCTATTGCGAGAATCGCGAAGGCGTATCCGGCCACCGCGCCGAAGCCGACGTGGCCGAAGGAGAAGACGCCGGTGTTGCCCACATAGATCTGAATGCCGATCACCATGACGGCATCGATGAACATCGCGGTGATCAGCTTCTCGGCCGACGCGCCTTCGACGACGACCGTGTACAGCAGTCCCGCGCCGACGAACAACGCGAACAGCAGGATCGCGCCGGCCAGCGGGAAGGCGACGTCGCGTCGCGGGTCGGGGAACGCTAGACCCGCCTCGCGGCGACGATGCTGGGTCCAGGAAGCCACCGGCGAGACCCGGCCCGTCATCACACCCGCTCTGCGTGGGCCACGTTGACGAGCCCTTGGGGGCGGAAGATGAACAGCAGTGCGATCAGGGTGAAGACCACGCCGTCGGTGAGCGCGGCGGCCGTTCCCGGCAGCCACGTGCGCAGCACCACCTCGGCGAGACCCAGGGCCAGTCCCCCGTACACCGCTCCCTTCAGGCTCCCGAGCCCGCCGATGAGCGCGGCGAGCACGCCGCTGAGCATCGGGTCGATCCCCGCGGAGGGCGAGGTGTGGCCCGCCCGCATCAGCCAGAAGATCCCCGCGATGCCGGCCAGCGCTCCCGACAGGGCGAACGCGCCGCGGATGACGCGGTCGGAGTTGACGCCCATCAACCTGGCGGCGTCGAAGTCGGCCGCCGCGGCCCGCAGCGACAGTCCAAACATGGTGCGCTGAAGAACTGCCGCGGTGACGGCCAGGGTCACGATGGTCACGATGATGACAACGGTGTCGAACACCTCCACTCGTAGCGGCCCGATCGAGTAAGTGTCGGCGATCCAGCCCGGCTCCGGGAACGTCTGGACCCTGGCGCCGATGTACATCAGGAAGATGGCCGACACCAGGAAGTGGATGCCGAAGGAGGTGAGCAGCTGCGTGAACTCGGACGAGCCGCGCACCCTGCTGAAGGCGATCCGCTCGATGAGCAGAGCTGTTCCCACCGACACCACCACGATCAGAGGAGCCACCAGATACCACGACCAGCCGTTGTTGAACGCGGCGTAGGTGGCGTAGCCGCTCACGGTAATCAGCTCCCCGTGGGCGAAGTTCAGCAGGTGCATGACTCCGAAGACCACGGCCACACCCAGCGCCAGCAGCGCGTAGATGCTGCCCCGCCCCAATCCGTCGATCAGGTTCTGAACCAGCTCGGTCATGGCGCGCTCCCCCGCACGAAGGTATCGAACAAGTCGGTCTGGAAGAGGACTTCGGTGCCGGCGCCTCGGCCTACAACCGAGCCGCTTCGCAGTACATAGGCACGGTCGGCGACCTCCAGCATCCGGGCCGCGTTCTGCTCCACGACGAGCAGGGTCCGACCACGATCGCGCAGCTCCGCGATCAGCTCGAACACCGCGTCCACGAGCACGGGGGCGAGTCCCAATGAGGGCTCGTCCATCAACAGCAGCCTCGGCCGGCACATCAGCGCCCTAGCGATGGCGAGTTGCTGGGCCTCGCCGCCCGACAGGTAGCCGGCCATCGTGTCCCATCGGCTCCTGAGGAACGGGAACACCTCCGCGACTTCCTCGAGCATCTCGGCGCGCTCCGTCGCAGACAGAGTCACGCCTCCGATCCGCAGGTTCTCGGCCACGGTGAAGTCGACGAAGATGCGGCGATGCTCCGGGACCAGCGCCAGGCCGGACCGCAGCATCTGCTCGGGTGCTGCCCCGCTGACGTCGACACCGTCGAAGACCACTGTGCCCGCCGCGGGCGACAGCAGCCCCGCGACCGTGTTGAGCAGTGTCGTTTTGCCCGCCCCGTTGGGGCCGATGAGGCCGATCACCTCACCGGCCCCGACGGACAGGCTCACATCGCGCAACGCCGAGATCGACCCGTACCGGGTGGTGAGCCCGGACACTTCCAGCAACATGGGTCGGGTTCGGTTGGGCGGTCGCTTTCGCGGCAGCTGTGACGGCTCGGCTCTACCTCATCTCGACGAGCACGTCCTGGCCGTTGACGATCCGCTTGATCGGGACAGCCTTGGGGGGCGTGCCGGTGGTGCCGACGTAGGTGATCGTGCCGCTGAAGCCCTCGAAGCCCGCGATTTGAGCGACCGCGTCGCCGATCTGGGCGGGGTCGGTGCAACCGCAGTCGACGATGCCCTGGATGCCGAGCAGCAGCGAGTCGACATAGAGGCCCATGAAGCCCTGGCTCTCGAGCACCTCGCCGTTGTTGGCTGCGGAGTACCCCCTCAGCAGGCGGTCGTTGAGCCCGCCCGGCTCGACGTTGATGTGGGGGGTGTGGACGATGCCCTCGTTGTTGGCCTCGAACGCGATGCCGGTGGCGTCGAGCGCGTCGGTCCCGATGTAGGTGATGTTGTCGAAGCCGGCACCCTCAAGCTGACCCCTCAGCGCGGTGACCTGGTAGCCGAGCGCGGCCGAGAAGAAAGCCTCGTTGTTCTCGAGGATCTCCGACAGCTCGGACACCTGGGCCGAGAAGTCGGTGTCTTCGAACCACACGTAGGTCTGGACGCTGACGATCTCGCCACCGCCGGCCTCGAAGACCTCCACAAACACGTCGGGGTTGTAGCCCGTGTACGGGCCTGGCTGGGTGAACACGAAGCCCCGGGTGATGCCCTGGTCGAGCGCCCATTCGGCCGCCGCGGTGGACTGGCCCCGGTCGTCGAAGGTGACCAGGAACGAATTGTTCTCTATGTCGGAGAGCGTGGGCTCGGTCGATGCGGCCACGAATACCGGCACCTGGCCGCGGGTGGCCTGCAGGATCGGCAGGGTGAAGTCCGCGAAGGGCGGGCCGATGAGGAAGTGTGCTCCCCAGTCGAGCAGTTGCTGGGCCGCCACACCGGCGGTGGTGGCGTCGCCGCCGACGTCCTCGACCCGGACCTCGACCGGCGAGCCGTTGATGCCGCCGACGCAGTTGACAAGGTTGGCGAAGTGCGGCACCAGCTTGGAGCCGGGTATGTCGACGAAGCCGACCACGTCGCTGAAGTCCATGGCCATGCCGACCCTGATGGGGTCGCCGGTGGGCGCGGGTCCACAGTTGTCCAGATCCGCGTTCAGGGCCGCCCTGATGTCGACAGCTTGATCGATCGGCTCGGGAGCCGCCATGGCCTCCTCGGCAGCGGCAGCAGCGGCAGCAGCCGCGTCAGCATCAGCCTGAGCGGCAGCGGCCTCAGCCTCGGCCGCTTCCAACTGTGCCTCAAGCGCGGCGACGACCGCGGGGTCTACGGCTCCCTCGGCCTCAGCCATGGCGGCCTCGAGCGCCGCCTCAGCCTCAGCCGCCCTGGTGGCGGCAGCTTCTGCCTCAGCTGCAGCCGCGTCGGCCTCAGCCTGAGCCGCGGCCGCAGCTGCCTCAGCCGCGGCAGCGTCCGCCTCAGCCGCGGCAGCGTCCGCCTCAGCCGCGGCAGCGTCGGCCTCAGCCTGAGCCGCGGCAGCGTCCGCTGTGCTGGTGTCTGGAGTTGCGTCGTCGCCGTCATCGCCACCGCAGGCCGCGGTGACGAGGGCCAAGACCGCAAGGATCGCGATCACTGACTTGAACTTCATCGGAATACCTCCTCCTGAGAGCGTTCGGGACGGACGGTAGTGCCCCAGACAAGTCTGAGCAAATTTATTATCAAAAATGTTGTATGTACAGCTTGAAGTCTCGATACGCGTCCGGCGAGCAGGAGGACCGCAAGGTCGCGACGGTCGTTGCCGGTCCGCGGAGTCCGGGGCTCGCGCCGAGACGCTCAGCCTGCCGGCGTGCCAGCCAGCAGGTCCAGGAGGTCGTCGTAGTCAGTGCAGCAGGGATACTGCGGATGCTCGGCCCTCACGTTGCCGGGGGCCCGGAACAGGATCCCAGCATCGGCTGCAGCCAGCATGGTCATGTCGTTGTAGGAGTCGCCCACCGCGGCCACCCGGTAGTTGAGCGAACGGAAGGCCTCGACCGCCCTCGCCTTCTGGTCGGGAAGCCGCAGCCGATAGTCCGTGAGCCGGTCGTCCTCCACCACGAGCGTGTGGCACAGCAGCAGGGGCCAGCCCAACTGGGCCATCAGCGGGCGGCCGAACTGCTCGAAGGTGTCTGACAGCAGCACCACGGGCATGCGCGACTGGAGCTCCCGCAGGAAGTCGAGGGCGCCGTCGAGCGGCGCCAGGCCCCCGACTACCTCCATGATCGTGGTCATCGTGACGCCGGCCGCGTCGAGGGCCGCAATCCTGCCCTTCATGAGCACGTCGTAGTCGGGCTCATCCCGGGTGGTTCGGCGCAGGAAGTCGATGCCGGTGCGCTCAGCCACCGCGATCCAGACCTCGGGGGTGAGCACACCCTCGACATCGAGCACGGCGAGGGACTGAACTGGAGTGTCCTGCATTAGTGCCCGTAGCCGCCCGTCAGCGCGTGGAGCGGCTTCGAGCTAGTGCTCATCCCCACTCATCATCGCCGCGGCGCGGCGGGCAATCTCGTCGTCGTCGACGTCCTCGACGTGGGTGGCGACTACCCAGCGGTGTCCCCAGGCGTCCTCGAACTGCCCGGACCGGTCGCCGTGAAACTGGTCCTCCACCGGTCGCATCTCGGTGGCCCCCGCGGCCAGCGCGGCTGCGAACGTGGCGTCGGAGTCCTCGACGTACACGTTCATCGACACCGGGGTCCCGCCCAGCGTCTTGGGGCCGACCACGCCCATCTCGGGATACTCGTCGGACAGCATGATCATCGAGCCGCCCAGCAACAGCTCGCAGTGGCCGACCCGGCCGTCGAAGGTCATGCGGTGCCGCTCGGTGAAGCCGAACACGCTCGTATAGAAGTCGATGGCCTCGGCAGCACCATCAACGCACAGGTACGTGGTGATCCGCGGGTAGTCGTCGGGGATGGGGTTGACCATGGGACTGCGTTCCTTTCTAGCGGATCGCCGGACGGCAAGGCCGGGCGCATCCGTTCATTTCGACCAAGCATTATGGCCGCGCCACGGCCTGCTCGCGCCCTCCTCCGCCCGGCCGCGTCCAGTCGGCCGCGCCGCCGCGGCCGTCGGTAGCCGCTGCTGCGACCGTGCCGACCAGCGCCACCACGCACACAGCCGCCGTCCCCAGCACCAGGTACATCACCAGGATCTGGATGATCACCGCGTCCAGCGGGTCCACGCCGGCGAGCAACAACCCGGTCATGGCGCCGGGCAGCGCGATCAGCCCGACAACCTTCGTCCGCTCCACTTGGGGGATGAGAGCCGAGCGAGCCGCCCGCGGCGCCACGAAGCGCACGACCTGACGGCGGGTGAGCCCGAGGGCCAGCGCCGCCTCGATCTCGCCGACCCGGTCGCGGCACAGCCCCACAGACTGGTCCACGGCCAGAACCGCCGAGGGCACCGCGTTGCCGATAGTGATCCCCGCGATCACAACTAAGGAGACGGGCTCATAGGGCAGCACTCCGAAGCCGAAAGTCACGCCCAGGCTGACCGCGGCCGACGCGAGCACCACCGCGACGGTGACCGGAACCAACCAACGGATCCGCGCTGCGGTCCGTCGTGCAGCCCGTCTGCGCACGACCACGCTGGCCACCGCGATCATGGCCACCACCCACGCAGCCGCGAGCCAGCTCGCTGCGGCCGACTCGAAGATCAGAGCCAGCACCGCTCCCACCGCGAGCAGTTGCACCGCGGCCCGCACCGCAGCCACGCCCACGTCGCGCCCGATGCGCAGCCCCAGCGCCCATCCGAGCACCAGCGCCATCACCACCAGCGACAGCGACGCCGCTACCACGGGCCAGCCGACTACGTCCACGCCGTCCACCGCGCCATTGTGTCAGCGAGCAATCGCTACAGGAGTGGTCGAGGCACGAGTCCTGGGCCTGCTCAGCCCTCCACCATGGCGATGAGTTCCTCATCGGGCGGGATCACGACGCCGGGCACGTAGTACGTATATAGGTCGGCGATCACGTCCTCTAGGGCGGAACCGTCGGACTCAGCCAGTTCGGCGGTGACCATCGAGCCGTGTATGTGTACCGAGGCAAGCTTCCCGGTGGCCAGCAGCCGGCGGGCCAGTTCGTCGACAGCACGGTTGCCGAGGATCTCCTGGCCCGCCCGGTAGCGCTCGTGACCCATACCGGTCATGGTCCGGTTGAGCTCGAAGCGCACGATGCCGGGCCTAGGCGACGACGTGCGCAGGAATGTGACGGGCTGGCCCATGGCGACTGCAGGTTACAGCCGGCCGCCCGGCGTGGGTGCGGCTGCGCCGCCCGGGGCTGGATCGAACAGCCGGGGGTGGGCGTCCTCGGATGGCGGCACGACACGGGGGACGCCACTCCAGCGCAGGCCGTCCATGAACACCCACCGGCGCCGATGGATGGCGCAGGGCCCCCAAGCCGCCAGCGCGGCCACATGGCGTGGGCACGGATAGCCCTTGTTGGCGTCGAACCAGTAGGCCGGATAGCGCTCGGCGGCTGCGACCATGAGCCGGTCGCGGGTGACTTTGGCCACTACCGACGCGGCCGCTATGGACAGGCTCGACGCGTCGCCCCGAACGATCGTCGTGACCGCGGGGCCATCAACACCGTCCTTACCGGCGGCACCGTGCGAATCGGGCTGCGGGCTCACGAAGTCCCAGGACCCGTCCACCAGCACATGGTCGACACTCAGCCCGAGTCCGTTCATGGCCCGCCGGGCCGCGAGGCGCTGGGCGTCGGCCATGCCCAACTCGGTGCACTCGGCCACGGTGGCGTGGCCCACCGAGACGGCGCGAGCCCAGGCCAGGATGTGGTCATGCAGCGCCTCGCGCTCGGAGGCGTTGAGCATCTTGGAGTCGCGCACCTTGTAGATCCGGGTGTCGGGGTTCGCGACCACGGCCGCCACGGTGAGCGGCCCCGCCCATGACCCCCGGCCCACCTCGTCCACGCCGGCCACGACGTCGGCGCCGGTGGACCACAGGTTCCGCTCCACCCGCAGCCCGGGCGCCCGGCCCCGAAGGGCGCGCCGCATTGGGGCCGCGGTGGAAGTAGTGCTGGGCATCGGCGCGACCGTAGCCGCGGTCAGCTCACGGGCCGCGCGAAGGTGTCAACACCTCGCGTTGAGGCGTCTTGTTTCCCGCTCTTGTTCCCTGCGCTCACGGGCCGCTCGGGCCACGGCCTCGCGGAACACGCTGCAGGATTCTCGTTGACTGCGACGTATCCGCTCGGCCTCAGGTCACAGGGTCCAAGTGGAGAGGACTATGGCCCTGTCGCGCCAGGCCTGGATGTTGGCATCTAGGACGTCGAGCGGGTTGAAGGGGGTCACGCCCTCCATGACGTCGTCCTCGCGCATGCCGTAGAGCGCGCCCATGGCGAACCGGCAGCAGTAGACGGTGGCGCCCTCGTTGATGAGGGTCTGGAGCTGGCGGTTGTACCCGAGGTTGCCGGGGAAGCCTTCCTGGCCCACCGCCGGATAGCCGCGGGCCGCGTTGGCCATGAGCACGGCCGGGCCGTAAAGCACGAACGTCAGCTTGAAGCCCTTGCGCTGCAGGCGGGTGGCGGTGAGCATGTTCACCAGGCCGACCGAGCCCTCGAACGGCACCGTGTGCATGAACACGTACGCCTGGTCGCCCTCCTCGGCCTTGTAGTCGGGGAAGATCTTCTCCTCGATGTTGTGCATCACGTCGCCCTCTTGGGGCGGAGGGATGGTCACTGTCTTGGGCATTTGCGCCTCCTTATTGGTTGTCGGGGTTGGTTGTCGGGGTTGGTTGCCGGGTCGGCCACCGACTCGGGCCGGTGGGCGGCACTGGCGGGCTGTCGCGAGGGAGGGTCGGCGGGCAGAGTCCTCATCTCAGACGGCCGGCCCCTGAGCCTTGTCCAGGGCCGGGGGCCACTCCCGCCGGTGGGAACCGGGCATGGCCGCGATGATGCGCCTCCTCAGGCCCCAGGGCAGCAGGCGATATGCCGGCGTGAAGACCTGCATCCAGAACCGGTCCCGCAGGCCGCGGGGACCCTTTGGCGTCCCGGCGCCGTAGCGGGCGGCGACACGCCGCTGCGCGTCGATCAGCAGGTAGTGCTCCGAATTGGATCGAAGCCACCTCGTGAAACCCATCGCCCCTGCCACCCCTGCCTAGAGCGCGGCGACCAGGTTCTGCGCGGCCACCGAGATGGGCTCGTTCAGCGCCCCGATGGCGGGCGAGTACACGTTCTCCATGGTGGCCAACTCGTTGACGGTGATCCCCGTCCGAACTGCCATGGCCAGGAAGTCGGCCCGCTCCTTGATCCCTTCGCCGCCCACCATCTGGGCGCCGATCAGCCGCAGCGATCCCGGCTCGGCCAGCAGCTTCACGGTGATGGGCCTGACTCCGGGGTAGTACCGGGCCCTGGTGATGCCCTGAGCCTTCCCGACGACGTGCTGGATGCCCAATGCCGTGGCCAGGGTCTCGCCGTAGGACACTCCCCCGATCATCCATTCGCCGGCCAGCAGGCCCCATGGGACGTACACGGGACGGTAGTGGCGCGTCCCGCCGCCGGCGTTGGTGCCCGCGGTCTTGCCCTGGGAGTAGGCGTGCGAGCCCGAGAGTCCCTGCAGCGGGATGTTCGACACGCCGTGGGGCACCTCCACACAGTCGCCCGCGGCGTAGATGCTCGGGTCGGAGGTCTGCATCCTGGAGTCCACGACCAGGCCGCCCGTAGCCCCCAGCTTGAGGCCGGCGGCCGCGGCCAGAGGATTGTTGGGCACCTTGTGGGTGCCGATGATCACCAAGTCGGCCTCGATGGTGCCCTGCTGAGTCTCCACGCTGCTCACGGTTCCGTCGCCCTTGAAGGCCGTCACCTGGTTGCCCCACTGCATGTCGACGCCCGCGTCCTCCCAGGCCTGGCGGATCGGCTCGACGATGTCGGGATCGATGACGTCGGCCATCGGCCAGGGGGCCTCATCGACGACGGTCACGCTGATGCCGCGGTGGACCAGGGCGCCCACCATCTCCAGCGCCACGAAGCCCGCCTCCACGATGACCGCTGACTTGCAGGAGTCGAGCCGCTTGTCCCACTCCATGGCCTGCCGTATGTACTTGACCTCGTAGATCCCGTCGAGGTCGGTGCCGGGGACGCCCGGATCGGCGTAGTTCCACCCGGCGGCGATCACCAGCCGGTCGTAGGACGCCTCGCCCTCGCCCGCGACACTCACGGTGCGCGACTTCGGGTCGATGGCCTCGACGGTGGTCTCGTAGTGGACGTCGATGCCAGTCTTGACGTACTGCTCCTTGGTGGCCAGGAAGAGCCGTTCGAACGATTCGATCTCGCGTCCGTGGACGTAGGGGATGCCGCAGGGGCTGTAGGCCACATCGGTGTCGGCGGTGTAAACGACCACCTCCGCGCCGGGGTCGGCACCCTTGGCCGCGCCCGCGGCGCCTAGGCCGGCGGCGCCCCCGCCGATCACCGCAATCCGCATTGTGGCCCTCCTGTCACCGGACTCCCCCCTGCCGCCCGATTCGATCGGCCGACGTGTCGGATGAGATAACTTCGTATCGGAACCTAAACCCGGCCCGCGCGGGTGTCAAACCCAGATCGCGCACAGTCAGACCGCCCTCACCGACAGCTCCGGGGTGTGGCGAATTGTATTGCTCACGTAGCACACCCGGGCAGCCGCCTCCAGCAATCTGTCCTTGACCGCGTCCTCGCAGCCCGCGTCGACCCGTATCTCCAGCGCAGAGAACCGGGGGCCGTCGTAGGTGCCGGTCACCTCCACCCCCAGGTGGGACAGCTCGATGCCGCGCTTGCGGGCCGCGTGGGCCACCGCGAGGGTGAAGCACGACGACAGCGCAGCCAGCAGAAGTTCGGTGGGCTGCGGACCCTCGTTGGTGCCGCCCACGCTGGAAGGCTCGTCCACCGCGATGGTGAAGTCGCCCGCAGAGACGTCGCAGCGGTATGCGCCCAGCCACCGGGCCGAGACTGTGCGGGTAAGAGAACTCACGAAGGGGTCGTCCTTCAGGCGGTGGCGAAGCCGTCAACTATACGACACCCGCAGATCGCAAGCGAAAGACCGCCCTCTATGATGCACGCCCGGAGGTGGAGGTATGACTCGCGAGGTCGCGACCGAGAGCGGAAACGGGGGCGCGGTGGGGCGTCAGAACCAGGCGCCCGGCGAGAGCCTGAAAGCGGTCGTGACCTCGATCGGTCCCAAGGTCCGCCATCTCCGCAAGCAGTGGAACCTGTCGCTGCAGCAGCTCGCCGATCGCTCCAACGTGTCGACCGCAGCCATCCACAAAGTCGAGCAGGGCACGATGGTGCCGACCATCACGACGCTGCTGAAGCTGGCCGCGGCCCTCGAACAGCCGGTGTCGTACTTCGTGGAGGAGGACCAGGAGCCGCCGTTCTACGTGGTCTTCACTCCCGCGGCCGAGCGCCGGTCGATCTACACGCCCCATCAGGGCCTCGCCCTGGGCGGCATCTCAGGCCCCTACGGGCAGTACTTCGTGGCCACCGCCATCGCCGAGGTGGAATCGGGAGCCGACAGCGGGGAGCCCCCTCTGCGCCACGCCGGCGAGGAACTGATCCACGTGCTGTCGGGGCGGCTCGACGTCGATGTCGGGGACCAGTCGTTCCAGTTGCGCCGGGGCGATTCGATCCATTTCCGAACCGACCAGGAGCACCGCTGGCGCAACCCCTACCGGCACACGGCGCGCGTGGTGTGGACCGCCCTGAGACCGTCCTGAGCGGCCCGTCCTGAGCGCTGGGACGGCCGGCGGCCCTACCAGAACTCTCAGCCCCGAGACAGCCGGCCGTCGAGGTCGAATAGGGCCTGCACGAAGCACTCGACGGGGGCTCGGGCCACTCCGGCACCGACCTGGCCGGAGCCGTCGGAGACGTGGAGGATTCCGGTGTTGACCGCGGGGGTGACAAGGGTCTCGACCACGCGCCGGACGTCAACCCCCAGCGGGGTGCCGGCATTGTCGAGCACACCGAGGCGGAACCGGGTGCTGGTACCGGCGCAGATGCGGCCCATGGCCGCGGTGACGGCCATGGCGTCGGCCATGCGGCCCCCGAGGAAGCCGGCCACCGCGGGAGAGTTGGCCGCGGCGGGACCGCCCAACCCCACTAGCTCCAGCACCGCGCTGTCGCCGATGTCGGGGGCGCTTGTGTCGGGTCCCTGACCCGGGTAGTAGAGGGCGTCCTGCACCGGGGGCGCCGGGGCAACGAACCAGCGCTCGGGCCGGCCCGGCAGACGGATGCCGTAGGTGGTGCCGTTGCGGGCCATGGTGGTGACGATGCTCGCGTCGGGCACCTGGGCGGCCCACTCGACCAGAGCGCGGGCGCCGGCCATGGCGATGTTGAGGAACATCAGGTGGTTGGTGCTCAGGAAGTCGGCCACCTCGCCGATCCTGGTACTGCCCGAGCGGACCAGGTGCGGGAGCAGGTCGCGCAACAGCAGGTTGGTGGTGGCCTGGACCCGCATGTGGACGTCGTCGCCCATGGCAATGCCCTGGGCGGCCAGCGAGAACACGTCTACGGGTCCGGCCCGGTCCAGCGCCTGGGCCAGTGCCGGGCCGAGCACGTCGCGCAGGAACCCGAGGCGCTCGATGGCTGCGTCGGAATCAACCCCGAACCAGGCGACGGCCCCCGAGCCCTGATTCACGCTGGAGTAGGCGGTGGTGCCGGCGGCGTCGACGGAGACCACGTACACCGGCGCGCTGGGGCCGATCGCAGTCGCCATCGGCACCACCGCGCAATGCTCGTTAGCAGCTTCCAGCTGGATCTCGCCGCCCTGCAGCATGCGGTCGGCGGCGTCGCGGTGCTGGGCCCAGCCCTCGGCCACAACCGCAGCCCTGACCGAGCGTCGCAGCGGGTCGCACATGTCGGCCCATTCGATGCTCGGCCCGCAGTGCAGGATCACGCCGTCATCGAAGCCGTCGATTGCCGCTCCCGCAGTCTCGACGCCCAGAAGCATCGGCACGCCGCGGTCGAGGCGGCATATCACCTCGGCGTTGGCCGCGTCGATCCGGTCCGAGGCGGGACCCAGCAGCCTGGCCAGCGCGGCCACCGCATCGGGGTCGCCGCCCGCGGGGATGCGCCAGTCGACGCCGACCGCGGGCGCGCCCTGGTCACGTACGGCTGTCTCAAACCGGTCCAGCCCGATGTTGACGACTTCGACCCTGGTGGGCAACTCGGTGACGCCCATGTGCCTGTCCTCGCCTGGTGTCTGCACTCGCCCCGTGCCTGTGCTCGCCCGGCGCAGCCCGGGTGCCTACGACATCGCGACGAGCAGAGCGCTCGGCGCGTCGCGGGCCGCGGGCAGGCGCAAGCAGGCATCGTCGGGGATCTCGCTCTCGACCAGGTTCTGGGCTTCGGAGAGCAGGAAGGTCATGGGCTGGTGAGGCAGCCCGTAGTACGGCACGGGCGGGCCGTTGTGCTCCCAGCCGAGCCGCTCGAAGAAGTTGACATTCGGGAGTTGCACGAAGGCGTCCATGACATCTCCCCCGGCCGCTGCGGCCGTGGAGACTGCGAATCGCACCAGCCGCATACCCACGATGCCGGCCCGATGACCGGGCAACACTGCCAGCCGGTCCCCCTTCCAGCGGCCCGCCGCGTCGGTGCGGTACAGCCGCACCGTGCCGACCGCCACCGATCCCCGCCCCGCCAGGACGTGGACGGTGCCGGGGTGGCGGTCCCAGTCGTCGACGTCGGTCATGGGTATGACCCGCTGCTCCTCGACAAACACGCGGTGGCGGATGCGCAGGTGCCAGCTCAGCGCTCGGGGGGTCACCGCTCGCCAGCACACGATCCTCTCCGATGGACTCACCGGCGCGCCGCCTGCTGGATGTGCCCGCATCTTCCGGCGGTTCGGACAGCCCCCGCCACGGACTCAGCCTGCCGCTCGCACCGGTATGAGGTTCCGGTCTCCGGGAGGCTGCAACTCCCTCTCCATCGCCCCCACCGGCGAGCACGCCTGGCAGCGGGCGCAGCCGGCCGCGACCTTGTCCGCGGTCAGCCCCCGCTCCACCAGGTACGGCGCGACCTTCCGGGCGACCTGCTCGACATAGTCGGAGGTGGGGGGCATCCAGTCGCCCATGAGCGAGCCCGGCACGGGCCGCAAGGGCACGATGAACGGGTACACGCCGATGTCGGCGGCCCGCCGGCAGCCGTCGACGATCAGGTCCGGATCCTCGCCCATGCCCAGGATCACATAGGTGGAGACCTGACCCTCGCCGAAGCGCGCCACGGCGTACTCCCAGCTCTCGAAGTACCGCTCGATGCCGGTGCGGTACTTAGGGGGCGCTACCCACCGCAGCACCTCCGGATCGAAGGTCTCCACGTGGATCCCGACGGAGTCGATGCCCCGGTCGGCGACCTGGTCGATCACGCTCAGGTCGTCGGGCGGCTCGAACTGCACTTCCACCGGCAGGCCCGAGGCCTCCTTCATGGCCTCCCCGCATTTGGCCACGTACAGAGCGCCCTTGTCGCGGCCATAGGTCGATCCGGTGGTCAAGGTGATGTCCACCGCGCCATCGAGCTCCTTGGCCGCCACCGCCACCTCGGCCAGCTGGGCCGGTCGCTTGACCAGCACTGTGTTGCCCGAGACCAGCGACACCCCGATCCCGCAGAAGCGGCACTGGTCCTCGTTGCCCCAGTAGGCGCAAGTCTGCAGCACGGTGCTGGCCAACGAGTCCAGGTGCATGAGGGCCAGCTGCCAATAGGGGACGCCGTCCGCGGTGGTGAGGCCGTAGAAGCGGGGCCGGTCGGCGGGAGCGGCGCCGGCCAGCCGGACCCCGTCGGCGTAAATCCCGAATCCGATGTCCTCGGGCTCCAGCGAGTACGGCGAGTCGGCCACGAACGAGGCGTCCACCGGCACGGTCACCCCAGTGCCTTCGATCCAGACCATCCCCGCGTCGGAGGGCCCGGCCCCGCCCGGGCGCCGCTCGAAGGGGGCGTTGATCCTGAGGCCCCTGAACTGGAGGTCGATTATTAGCTCAGACAGCCCCACAGGCAATTCCTACCATGATGGCGGCCGAACCCCTGCGGTCGCCGAGCGTTGAGCGGAGGTCCGGGCCCAGACGGACCCGCGTTGCTGCTACGGGATGTCGTTTCCTGTGGCGAGGATCAGCGCCGGGACCCAGAAGGTATAGATCGCGGTTGCGGCCAGAACCATGCCCAGGAGCTTCGCTTCGAGCTTGCCGTAGGTGGTGAGGGCCACCGACCCGAAGGCGACCAGCCAGACGATCAGGATCGACCTGAGCATCCACTCCCCCGGCAGGGCGTCCCACCAGAAGAGGGGCAGGATGGCCGTCGGGACGGCCAGGTTACCCACTACTCGCAGGTCCCATCCCTCCATCTCGGCCTTGCCCAGCACCACGAAGAACAGCCCGTAGAACACGATGAGTCCAGCGAGGACCACATCTCCGCCCTCCAGGGGCCGAGCCCACATGATGTAGACGGCCTGGACCAGGTTGAGCAGGCCGACCACCAGGGATGCGTGGCCGATACCGACGAGCGGGTTCTTTCCGTCCCTCTCGTCGGCACCAACGCCGAGGAAATAGAGGGCGTTGAGCCATACCACCAAACCAGTAGCTATGAAGACAATAGTGATAGGAGGCATACGGTGCCTTTCATCCATCCATCCGACATCTCCGATGAGATGTCTCCATGTCGCAACCTAAATGGTGGACAGGGGCGCGTCAAGCGTGTGGACCGACTAGTAGAGCCTGGTTACGAGGGTTCTTCGACGTAACCGCCGTGGCCGTCGTGGTCGTCGTCACCCGTGGTGATGGTCGCCGTTACCGTGGCCGTGGTGATGGTCCTCGTGGTCATGGCCTGCCGGGCGAGCCGCGTATGCGGCCGCGAGCTCGTCCATCTCGGGCTCCGCGACAATCTCAAGCTCCGAGACGATCGACTCAAGCGCCTCCTGCCAGCGCTCGTAGTACCGGTACTCTCCCACCGGATCCGACTCCCAGCGCTGCACCGCGGCGATGAGATGGTCGCGGAAATCGTCCCAGCTGAAGTGGCCGCCATCCACTAGGGCCATGGCCATGGCGAAGCTCCGACCCTCCCACGGAGCGTCGAACACGAGCTCGCCGTTGAGCCGGGGCGGGGCGGCGGGGCCTTCGATGTCCAGCGTGGAAGCCACCGGCGCCTGCTCAGCGTCCGCTGACCTTGGCTACTCCCACCATGGCGTCTCGGGTCACGAGCGCGGCCAGATCCTCCTCGGAGAGACCCTCGGTGCCCTCGGGACGCTGGGGCAGCACCAGGTAGCGGTTCTCGGCGCTGGAGTCCCAGACCAGCAGGTCCACGCCGTCATCGAGGTCGAGCCCCATCTCCCCCAGCAGGGTGCGGGGCTCGCGCACCATGCGACTGCGGTAGGCCGGGTCCTTGTACCACTCGGGCGGCAGGCCCAGGACCGGCCACGGGTAGCACGAGCACAGCGTGCAGACCACCACGTTGTGCACGTCGTCAGAGTTCTCGACCACCACGATGTGCTCGCCCTGGGGTCCGGCGAAGCCCATCTCCTTGACGGCGCCGGTGCCGTCGGCGAGCAGCCGTTGGCGGTAGTCGCCGTCGACCCATGCCTTGGCCACCACCTTGGCGCCGTTCATGGGGCCCACATCGTTGACGAAGCGGTTTATGAAGCCGTCGAGCACCTCGGACTTGACGAGGCCGCGCTCGGTCAGCAACGACTCCAGAGCCTCGGCCCGCACTGCGGGCGGGGGCCGGTCCTTGGTGTGGGTGTGCTCAGCCATCTAGGTCGCCTCCAAGTAGCTCTCGAACAGATCGATCCGAAGCTTGGCCGCCTCCGCGCCGGGACCCCACAGCTCGGTGGAGTCGAACTCCACCGTGTACACGTGCTGGGGGTTCTCGCCCGCAAAGTGGGCGTTGGTGTCGGGCAGCAGCGCTGACGGGCGCAAAGCCTGGACCGTGCCGCTGCGACCGCGGACATAGGCGGGCACGCGGGTGTGCCCGCCCATGCGCATGTCCTTGGCTCGCACCCGGTCTCCAGGTGAGAAGGCCGCAGGGTCGTCGATCTCGCGCAGCGACCCGGGGCCGCCCCGCTCATAGACCGGCTTGTTCACCTCGACGTCGGCCGGCTCCGCTACCGACTCGCCCATCAGGTTGCGGGCCCTGGCCTCCACCGCGCCGGGAGGGAGCACGCCGCTGTCGACCAGCAGCGTCTCGGCGCACGCCAGCCAGCGCCCGTAGTAGCCGTCACCCAGATATTCGTGGGGGTGCAGGCGCTCGAGGCCGTGGCGGAAGGCGTCGAGGTTGGTCCCCGACAGTCCCATCGACATGGCCCCCATGGCGAAGGCGCGGCCGTGCCAGCCCTCGCGGAACACCGGCTCGTCGGGGTCGATGGCCACGGTGCCCCACCCCTGCATTCCCCCCATGTCGTGTATGCCGTCCATCTGAGCCTCCCCGTCGGTCGATTCTTCAGCCGGTGGCCCGGTGTGTCAACTATAAGACAGCGACGAGTCGCAAGGGAAAGGCGAGCTGCTTCGCTCCGAGCGCAAACGTGATCAGAACCGGACTCCAAGGCTCAGGGGGCGCCGGCCAGCTCGCGGGCCCGGACCACCAGACTCTCCTCGGCGCGGGCGTAGCGCTCTTGCGCCTCGACCGCGGTGGCCCGCAGGCGGGCGGCGTGGTCGGAGAACTCCTCGGCCATCGACCTCACCTCGCCGGGCGCGGCCCCGCCCGTGGCCCGCCGGGTAGCCACGATCCGGCGCGGGTCCAGGGCCTCGGCCAGCGCGGCGGCGTCGAGTCCGAGCCGGCGCCCGCAGACCTCGGAGGCCGCGTCGTCGAGCATCTCGGAGGTGATGTCCAGCCCGCGGAGCCCCTCGCGGCTGGCGGCCCGCACGGCCTGACCCACTACGTGGTACGCGGTGCGGTAGTCGACGCCGGCGGCCACCATCACGTACTCGGCCAGGTCGGTGGCCTGGGTGAAGCCGCGTTCGAGCTCGGACCACATTCGCGCCGAGTTCACCGTCAGGGTTCTCACCACCCCGGCCGTCAGGGCGCTCACCCGGATCGTGAAGTCCAGCGCCCTCGGGATCTCCCCGTAGGCGAAGATGAGGTTGTCGCTGCGGGCCGACGGGCTCTTGACCACGGCCAAGAACCCGCTCATCCGGCCTATCAGCACCCCGCTGGCCCCCCGGATGATGGACAGGGAGTAGGGGTTGCGCTTCTGGGGCATCAGCACCGACGCCCGGGTGAACGGTCCGGCCAGGTCGACGTAGTCGAACTCCTGGCTCGACCAGATCTCGAGGTCCTCGGCCAGCTTGGCCTGGTTGGCGATCATGCTCGCCGAGGTGGCCAGCAGGTCGATGAAGACGTCGGTCTGCCACATGGCGTCGCGGGTATGGGCGATGACGCCGTCGAATCCCAGAACGCCTGCGATAGTGCCCCGGTCGTCGAGCAGCCGGCTGCCGTTGACGCAGCCCGCGCCGCCCGGGCTGGTGTTGACCTGCTCGAGGGCGGCCGAGAACCGTTCGCCGTCGCGCAGGGCGGGCGGGACGAACGCCAGCAGGTAGTGGCCGAAGGTGGACGGCTGGGCCTGCTGGAGGTAGGTCTGGTCACCCATGAACGTCTCGGCATGGTCGGCGGCCACCGTGGCCGCCACTGACGCGAAGTCGGCTCCGACCTCGATGAGCCGCGCCGTCTGGGAGCGCAGCAGCAGCCGCAGCGCCACCCGGGCGGCCTCCCGGCGGGGGCGGCCGGCGTGGAGCCATCCGGCCGAGTCGCCGATCCGTTCCACGAAATGGCGCTCCCGCGAGTTGTAGACCTCCCCGAAGGCGGAGTCGTAGGGGAAGTCGGCCGGGGCGGTGCCATAGGCGTCCAGCAGCACCTTCAGCAGGTCGGCTGCGGCCGGCTGGGGGATGAGGCCCCGGTTCCGCAGGTCCAGCACATGGCCGAGATCGGCGAGGTTCAGGCCGTGGTGCAGCAGCGGAGCGTCGGCGATCTCCCATGCGAAGCCGGCGTCGATCAACTCCGGCGCCGGCGCCTCCGACGACGGCCCGGCCAGCCGCGGCCCGCGCCCGGATTCCTGCCGATCCCCCCTCATGGGTCGGATCGCATTAGAGGCCGCGCGGATAGGCCGCGATTCACGTGCGAAATCCGCTGGCGTTGAGCGAGGCCGTGGCCCGAGCGGCCCGTGAGCGCAGCGAACAAGAGCGGGAAACGCAACCCCTCACTGCGAGGCGCTCGCCACCTATCCGCGCTCGCTCTTGAGTCGGATCGCATGAGGAAGGATTGCATGGGAGGTCACACCCCGCGATGATCGTCGGCCTGGGAGGCATGCCAGCGTAGGACCCGCTTCTCGACCGCGATGAGCAACAGCACGAAGGCGACGCCGATGAAGGCCAGCACGAAGACGCTGCCCCAGAGCTGGTCGACGAGCAGCCGGGATTGGGCCACCCGGGCCGCGTTCCCCAGCCCGTCCTTGGAGTTGAAGAACTCGCCTACGACCGCTCCCACCAGCGCCAAGCCGACGCAGATCCGGCCCGCGGCGAACAGGTACGGCAGCGAGTGCGGGATTCGCAGCCGCCAGTAGATCTCCCAGCGGCTGGCGTTCACAGACCGCAGCAGCTCATGGGTCTCCTCGTCGATCGAGCGAAGCCCGACCAGCGCGTTGGCGACGAACGGAACCCAGGCGAACAGCATAGCCGTCAGGATCTTCGGCCAAGAGGAGAACCCGAACCACAGCAGGAAGATCGGCACCAGCACGGCCACGGGCGTCGACTGCATGAGCACGATCACCGGCATGGTCGCTCGCTCGACGAACTGGGAGTGCGCCATCCACGTGGCCACGAAGAGGGCAGCGAAGAAGGCGATGAAGAACCCCCAGAACGCCTCCTGCACCGTGACCCACCCGTTCTGCGCGTAGAAGCCGGGATTCTCGACCACATGGCGGACCACGTCTGAGGGAAGCGGCAGCGTGAGCGGCCGCAGGTTGCGGACCTGGACGTATATCTCCCAGCCCACGAAGAAGGCCGTCAGGCCGGCGAAGGGTGCGATCAACAGAACCGCCCGGCGCACGGGCCGGCGGGGCACGTCCGGCGGCAACTCCGCGATCGCGTCCTCAGCGACGCCGGGGCCGTCCGGGCTGCCCGGGCCTTTACCCGCGGCTGACCCGAGCGGCTCCTGCGAAGGGGGGACGCTACGGCCCATCAGTTCGACCAGCCCTGCCTGAGCGCGGCCCGGACCTCGGCCAGGACGTGGTGATAGTCGTCGCTGTCCTCCACGTTGGCGTGGCGCGGCCTCACCAGCGGGACATCGACAACCTTGGTGATGCGCCCCGGCCTGGACCCCAGCACAGCCACGCGGTCCGAGAGCACCACCGCCTCGGGGATCGAATGGGTCACGAACAGCACAGTGCTGCCGACCCGCTCCCACAGGTCGAGCAGCAGATACCGCATGTCGGCCCGGGTGATCTCGTCGAGGGCCGAGAACGGCTCGTCCATCAACAGCACGGGCGCGCCTAGAGCGAAGGCCCGGGCGATGCTCACCCGCTGCTGCAAGCCTCCGCTCAGCTCCCGGGGAAGCGAGTCCAGGAAGGGCGTCAGCCCGATCTCGTCGAGCATCCCGAGTTGGTCCTCGGCGGACATGCCGGGATTGTCAATCCGGCGGTTGACGTCGGATAGCAGCGACACATTCCTCCGCACCGTCCGCCACGGCAGCAGGGCCGGGTGCTGAGGCACGAAGCCGTAGCGCTTCTGCTGGCGGGCCTCGGCCGGCGACTGGCGGTTGACGACCACCGTGCCGCGGTCAGGTTCTAGGAGCCCCCCGGCCAGGCGCAGCATGGTGGACTTGCCGCAGCCGGAGGGCCCGATGAGGCTGACGAACTCCGACTGGCGCACGTCCAGACTCACTCTCGACAGGGCATGGACGAGCCGGTCCTTGCGTCTGAACCACTTCGACACCGCCTCGAAGCTGACGGCCGGGGCGGTCACCACATGCACATCCCACCGGTCACGTTGATGGCCTGACCCGTCATGTAGCTCCCGTCGTCTGAAGCCAGGAAGGCGACCGCGGAGGCTACGTCGCCGGGATCGCCCAGCCGACCGAGCGGGCTCTTCGCCGTCCAGGCCGCGATCTGGTCAGCGGTGCGGGTGCCCGCGCCCATCTCTGTGAGGACATAGCCGGGGCAGACCGCGTTCACCGTCACGCCGTGGGGGCCCAGCTCCATGGCCGCGATCCGGCTGAGCGCTACCACCGCCGCCTTGGACGCCGCGTAGGCCGCCTCTCCCGGCGTGCCCAGCTTGGCTGCCATCGACGCCACGTTCACGATCCGTCCGCCGGCGCCGGCCGCGACCATGGCCGGCGCCAGCGCCTGGATGATCACCACCATGGAGCGCACGTTGACCGCTTGCACGCGATCCCACTCCTCGAGCGTCATCTCCAGCAGCGGCGTCTTGGAGAACACGCCCGCGTTGTTCACCACCAGCCAATAGGGCCCGTCCTCAGCGCCTGCTGACAGCGCTCGCCTGGTCTGGGCTGCGTCGGCCAGGTCGACAACGAGGCTGGCGGCTCCCAGGTCGCGGGCAACATCCTCGACGGCGGGGTCGACGTCGAGCAGAGCGGCCTGCATGCCCTCTTCGATCAGCCGCTGCGCTATCCGGCGACCGATCCCCCTCGCCGCGCCGGTGACGAGGCAGCGGCGCCCCCGGAGTCCCTGCCTCGTCATGCGGAGGTCGGAATCCTCGACTGTTACGCGACCGGATCAGAGCCGAGGACCTGAGCCCGAAAGCCAGGGTCGCTGAGCAGATCCTTCACGGTGTGGACGATGGCCTGGGTGTGGGCGTCGATCTCGATGTTGACCGAGTCGCCGACGCTCACCCGGCCAAGCGTCGTGCGCTCCAGCGTCTCGGGGATCAAGCTGACCGCGATCCGATGACCGTCGCGGTCCACCCCCGAGATCGTGAGGCTGGCACCGTCGAGCGCGACCCACCCCTTCCACAGCAGGTAACCCATGAGCGACGCATCGACGTCGAACCACATGGTGCGGTTGTCGCCCTCCGCGATGATCTCGCCCACCGTGGCCGTCCCCGACACATGGCCGGACAGGACATGCCCTCCGAGTTCGTCCCCGAAGCGCAGCGAACGCTCGATGTTGACGGGGTCGCCGGCCGACAGCGAACCGAGGTTCGTGAGATGCATCGTCTCTGCGATCACATCGAATCGCACCCGCGAGCCGTCCATACCCGAGACGGTCAGGCACGTCCCGTTGTTGGCCACGCTCGCGCCGGCCTGCAGTCCCTCAGCATGGGACCCCAGGTCGACGGTTAGACGGCAAATCCCCTCAGCCGTCTCGACGTCGACTACCTGGCCCATCCCCTGGACGATCCCGGTGAACATGCCGTGCGCCCCCGCTGGTCGGTGCGGCTGTGCCGATCAGTGATCCTGATCCGGTTCGAGTGTGTCAGGGTCCCGGCCAGATCAGCGTGGTCCCGTCGTAGACGCCTGCGGCTATGTCCGCGTTCACCATGGACTGCCAGTCGGGCGTCGACTCGAACACTCCGGCCTTCACCAAGGCGTCGATCTCGGCTCCGAAGAGGTCGAGATCGGGGATTCCCACGCCGACGCCGGCCGGGGCCAGCTCGGCGATGAGAGCGGACTCGACGCCCCAGCGGTAGCGCTCCGCCGCCATGGCGAAGTACAGCGGGTTGCCGGCCGCGTCGATCAGCTCGAACGCATTCTCCACGGCGACGTCCGGGTTCGCGGCCGCGAATTCTTGAGCGCGGATCAGGGCGCGCACCACGTCGGCCACCAGGCCGGGGTTGTCCTCGATCATCGACTGCGTCGTGAACGTCACGCCGAAGCTGGACGGCACGTCGAAGTCCAGCGGATCGAGCATGGTGAACGGCACGCCGCTGTTGGTAAGCGTGTTGGGCTCGTTGGACTTGTACACCGGCAGGGCGTCGATGCCCAGATCGAGGTGCGCCACCGGATCGAAGCCGTCGAGCAGGATCTCCTCGAAGCAGGTCCGATCGATGCCTGACAACGCGACCGAAGCCTGCAGCGAGTACGGCAGGTCGCCCTTGATGCCTATGAGGCTGCCGCACAGCCCGGCGAAGTCCTCGATACCGCTGCCCTCGGGCAGCACGATGGCCTCTATCGCGGTGCGACCCCAGTGGAGCAGGCCCACGAGGTCGCCCTCTCCGGCGACGTTGTTGGCCACCAACTCGGCGAACGATCCGGATGCACCGAACTGGGCCTGGCCCTCGATTACCAGCGCGCCGTTGGAGGGAGCGAACCCGGGCTGGATCTCGAAGTCGATGCAGAGCTCCTCGAAGTACCCCTGGGCGTCGGCGACGATGGCGTCGATGATCCCGGCCGCGGCCGCGAAGTCGAACCCGGTCACGAAGGTCATCTTGCCGGCATCGCGGTTGGCCTCGCAGCGCGCCGCAGCCGCATCGGGCTCAGGCTCAGGGGCCGGCTCAGGCTCAGGCTCCGGCTCAGGGGCCGGCTCAGGCTCCGGCTCCGCGGCCGGCTCAGGCTCGGGCTCCGCGGCCGGCGCAGGCTCCACAGCTGGCGCAGGCTCAGCAGCCGGCGCAGGCTCAGGCGTTGCCGCGTCTTCGTCGTCGCCGCCGCACGCAGCCGCCACCAGCGCCATCACGAGCAGCGCCGACAACATGCGCGGTAGCCGTCGGTTCGAACTGTGGTGCTTCATCTCGCCCTCCTCGAATTTGAAGACCTCCGCCAGGCCACCTCTCGGCGGATCCGGCTCCGGGCGCAGTCTGCCAGCGTCGATGGGCCGATGCCAAAGGCGACGCCCCTCGGACCGGTCGAACGCGTTCGGCGCATGTTCTAAGACCAGTAGTCCGTTTCGCCCATCCTCCGCTCTGTGGCTGCGGCGACGACCGCGTCGACCATGGCGGTTGCGGCACCCGTCGCGGGCCGGTCGAGCCCCTCCAGCTCGGTCGGTGTGGCGACGCCCTCGAGGATCTCTGCGAGAGTGCGACCGCTCTGGCGGGCCAAGCGGTACGCGTGCTGCAGTTCGTCGTTGGCCCGGTGCTTGCCCAGCCGGGCCGATAGGCGCTTCAGCAGCTCCTGTGATCCGAAGTCGCCCGTCTCCGCCAGGTTGGCCGCCATCGCCCCGGCGTCCACCTCGATGCCCGCGGCGAGGCCGCGGGCCAGGCTGAGCTGGGCCAGCAGGTAGTGGCACAGCTCGGGCAGCAGCACCCATTCGGTCTTCCAGGTCCGGCCGTCGCGCTCGTGGTCGCCGACCATGGTCTCGATGAGCACGCCGGCGGCCGAGCGCACCAGCCTGGCCAGCGTCACCATCTGCTCGCTGCGCTCGGGGTTGCGCTTGTGGGGCATCGTGAAGCTGCCGACGGTGCCCCCTGATGCGGCCTCGGCCGCTTCGCCGATCTCGCGCCGCTGGAGGTTGTACACCTCGTTGGCCATGCGGGCCATCGTGGCCGAGGCCATGGCTGCATTGCTGCCGAACTCGGCTATGCGATCGCGTGCGGTGAGCCAGGAGATGGCCGGCTCGCCTAGGCCGAGGCGACTGCAGAATGCTCGGCGCAGTTCGGGACCGAACTCGCCGTAGAAGCCCAGCACTCCCACCGCGCCGGCCAGCTGCCCCACCGCAAGGCGGGGACGGCTCTGGCGCCAGCGCTCCAAGTTCCGGGCAGTCTCGTCGGCCCAGGTCGCCGCCTTGAAGCCGAAGGTCACCGGAGCGCCCGGCTGTCCGTGGGTGCGGCCCAGCATGGGCGTGTCGCGGTGGCGCACGGCCAGCTCAAGCAGTGCGCCCTCCACGGCGCGCAGGTCGCGCCACACGATTTCTGCAACGGCGCGCATCTCCAGCGCGGCGGCCGTGTCGGAGACGTCCTGCACGGTGGCGCCGTAGTAGACGTGCTCGCGGGCGTGCTCAGGCAGCTGGGCCTGCAGCTCGCGCACCAGCCCCATGGCGGAGTGCGAGGTCCGCCGGGTCTCGGCGCCCACCGCGTCGGGGTCCAGGCTGGCCGCGTCGAGGCCGTCTATGGCCCGAGCCGAAGCCTCAGGGATGATCCCAAGGTCGGCCTGGGCGACGGCGAGCGCCTTGAGCACGTGCACCCAGCGGGCCAGGCGGGCCCGCTCCGCGAACAGGGCCAACGACTCCGGGGTCGACCAGCCGTGGCCGTAGACGGCCGAGTCGATCAGGTGCGCGTCCACTTGCCGTCCTCGGAGCCGGCCAGCAGCCGCAGGGCGCGGCGCACCTCGTCGAGGGTGGCGCCCCAAGACACCATCACCGTGTTGTCGCGCCGTTCCAGACCCTCCTCAAGCATGCAGCAGCGGCTCAGCACCAGCCCGGCGGTGACGGCGACGGCGGCACCGCCCGGTCGCTCAGCGTCCATTAGCCGGCGGGGGCACCAGTCGATCGTGCGGGCCGCCTCCTCACCGTAGAACCAGCGGTGGATCTGCTGGGAGCGCTCGCAGCCGAGCAGGGTCGAGCCGGCAAAGGACGGCCGCTCATCGAGGTACGACACCGCGACTCCCTCGATCTCGATCCCCCCGCCCCGGCAGGGAACGATCAGCCCCTCCGACAGCTCAGCACCGGCCTCCGACACCAGCGAGCGGCTGTCGACGATCCACTCCCTCACCAATATGGGGGGCAGGTCCTCGGCCGAGTCCAGAACCCTGACCACTTGGTCAGCGAGCTTGGACGGTGCGGGCGGAACGACGTCCACCACCGTGACCCGGACCGGGTCGGCGTTGAGGAGGAAGCTGACATGGCGGTACCGGCCCTCCACCACAACGCAGCTGCGGTCAGGGGACCGCTCCGCGACTCGGGCCAGATGGAAGGCCACGCCGGGATCAGCGCCATCGTCGTGCACGTACACGCATTCGGTGGCCGGAGCCAGCACACGGGCGGCCACCGCCGGCGAGAAGAGGTCGTCGCTGCCGTCGCGGGCCAGCTCCACCAGCGCGCAGCGCTCGGGCTCGCTCTCCAGCCGGGCGACGACGAATCGGGTCCTGCGGTACGCCTCGCGTCCAGTGAAGCGGGCCACCAGGTCGTCGGGCGACAGGCTCGGAACCGAGGCCAGCGACACCTGCCGGTACCGCGCCGGCATGACGTTGGGCGCGGCGGGGTCTAGATCGAACACGGTCTGGGCACCGAAGAGCTTGTGCCCGGGGTCGGATCGAACACTCCGGTGGGCTCCGGGTCCCGAGCCGCACCCGGCGCACCGGCGCGAAGGCTGGCCCGGAGGGTGTCGGACCGCAGCCCGAGCCTGAGCGCCTCCACTCCGAGCACCTCAACCGGAGCGATGTTGGCGAGGTTGACGTTCGCGCCCAAGTGGTTGACGAGCCAAGCCTGCTGCTGGCGGAGGGGAGCCTCGTACACCACGGGCGCATCCTCTCCGAGGCGGCCGAAGGCCTCCACGATGTCGGTCCTGACCGACCCGTCGGCGGCATAGAGGCCCACGGTCCCGCTCTCCCGGCCCTCGGCAACCAGCCAGTCCGCGCCGCATTCCAGGTCGCTGCGGGCTTCCTCGAGCCATTCCGAGGGCAGGGCCAGTTCGTGAGGATCCTTGCTGCCCACCTCGGCGAACACCTCGAATCTGAGGTCGCGGGCCGCGGCGATGAGACCGCGCTTGGAGGAGGCCGGCAAGCCGGTGGCACCCCTCGACACCTCCACGCAGTCGAAGCCGAGGCACCCGGCCCACTCGAGGAACTCTGCGCTGCGGTCCTGCCACCACGCCGCCTCCAGCAGGGTCCCGCCCGGACAGGCCTTGACCTTGTGCGACTGCAGGAGCCCGACCTTGGCGCCGACCGTGCCATCGACATAGGCGGTGCCGAAGCCGAACTTCCAGACGTCCACGAACGCTCCGTGGGCTTTGAGAAGCTCGTCGATGACCGCCAGCGGCGTGCCCTTGTCGATGACGTGGGTGATGCCGCGGCGGCGCGGCTTGGAGGTTCGAGCGGCAGTCTCGAGGAACCGGGGAGACTCGGAGATGGGCATCGGGGTTGATCTCCTGACCGGCGTCACACCAAGGCGGGCCGCAGCGCCATTCTAAGAGCGAGGTCGGTAAGAGGCAGTTCGGTGGCAGCCAGAGCGACGCCGGCTGTCAGGGCCCGGCCCGATGTCGCGCCCACTGCGGCCAGCGACCGGGCCGCCCTACGCATCCCCTGGCGGTCGCAGGCTGCGGCCGAGTCGAGCAGGGCGTGCACGGGCTGGATGCTCTGGCCTGCCGCGGCCCACCTCAGGTAGGCGCAGCTCAGCGTGGTGGTGCGGGCCGAGCGGGCCAAGCGGTCCAGGGCTCCACGGCATCCAGGGTTGATGGCGCCCACCAGCAGGATTCCCGCGAGCACGTCGTCGCCGCTGGGAGTCAGACCGGCGCCGCGCCCCTGGAGGCGGCCAAATCCGGCGGCCAGGTCGCCGCGGCGCACATCGCCGGTCACCGCCCCCCAAACGGGGCTGAGATCGGGGTCGACGGGTTCAGCCATGCCATGCCAGGCCGCCGGAGGAACGTTGAGCCGCGCCGGCAGGCGAGGCGCCCAGCGCCGGTTCGGGTCGACACGGACCCGGGTACGGCCCGCGGCCAGCACCCCTCCCGAGACGGTCACCGAGTCGTGGCGAGCGGGCATTGCGGGCATCTCCTCGGCCACCAGGTGCAGGGGCCCGGGCCACGACTGCGGGCCCAGCACCGCGAAGACGGTCTGCGCGGGGCCGGAGACATAGAACCCGCCATCGAAGACGCCTTCCACCCGACCGGCGAAGCCGCCGGACATCGTGTCCAGCACCCCCTCGCCGACCGAGACCACCGGCACCGCGCCTGAGCTCTCGGCTGCTGTACGGTGCGGCCGTGCCACCGCCGGAGGCCTCATCGCAGACCGACCTGGACCGGCTGGTCGCGGCGGTGCGCAGCCACCCGGGCCTGCTGGCCAAGCGAGCGATCGGAGCCGTCCGCGGCGCCGCGGCGATGGCGGACGCGCTGAGCGGGCCCGGCGACGACGGCGCGGTGGTGGAGACGCCGCATGGAGACTCGCTGATCGTGTGCGGCGAGGCCATCCATCCGCCGTTCGTGGCATCCGACCCCCACGGTGCGGGGATTGCGGCGGTGCTGGCCAACGTCAACGACCTCGCGGCCATGGGAGCGGTCCCCACCGCCATCGTCAACGCGGTGGTGGCTTCCGCCCCGGTGGCGGCCGAGTGCCTGCGGGGCATGGCCGACGCGGCCGCCCTGTACGAGGTTCCCGTGGTGGGCGGGCACATCAGCGAGCACGCAGGCGAGCCCGCTCTCTCGGCCTTCGCGGTGGGGATCGCCGACCGGGTCCTGTCGGCCACCCGCGCCCGCCCGGGCCAGGCGCTGGTGTTCGCCTGCTGCCTCGACGGCCAGATGCGCCGCGACTTCCCGTTCTTCAACACGCTCGGGCCGCAGGGGCCGCGCCTGGCTGCCGACGTGCGGCTGCTGGCCGAGGCGGCCCGAACGGGCCTGGCATCGGCGGCCAAGGATGTGAGCATGGCCGGCGTGATCGGTTCGCTGGCCATGCTCCTCGAGCCCAGCCGCCTCGGTGCCGATGTCGACCTGCACGCGCTGCCCGCTCCGGCGGGAGTGGATCTGGACCGCTGGCTGGTCTGCTTTCCGACCTACGCCTTCTGGCTGGCCACGGACCGGCCCGAGGCATGCGCGGATCTGTTCCGCTCCGCCGGCCTTGCCGCGGCGGCCGCCGGCGCTCTCACCGCCACAGGCGTTCTCAGCCTGCACCGGGGCGCCGACTCCCGAGCCGTGATCGACCTCAACCACGAGCCCGTCACCGGGCTGTGGGATTGAGCGCACCGGCTCGCGCCGCGGTGCCTCCATGTCCGATGCCGGCTCGCGTCGCGGTGCCTCCATGTCAGGCGCGAGCCGACTCGACCCGGCTCTTCATGGCCCGCCTGTGCTCCTCGAAGAGACGAGGGTCGCCGGTCTCCAGGTCGCCGAAGGAGGCCGCTTCGATGCCGGCCGTCTGGGGTTGCTCGTCGCCTAGCGCCGCGACCATCACCACGTAGGTGGGCATCATGGTCGAGGGATCGGGCTCAACCGTGCTCACCACGGCCAGCCCAGTGGCCAGGTGCAGCTCGATGCACTGGTAGGGATCGACGAGGCCTGCCCCCAGGTCGCCCTGCTGGTGTACCACCGCCCACGACTCGCCGGCCTGGCGGGCCGCTGCGATGCGCTCCCGGCGCCGACGCTCCGCTCGCTCGGCCAGCAGCTCGCGGCGACGCATGGCGAACCCGGCCCCAGCGACCTCCGACTCTCCGAGCCGGTACCCGGCGATGTCTCCGGTCACGCGCACCGCCTCGTCCACCAGTTCGGACCGGCGCTCCCAGCCGTCGACCAGCGCGTCGAGGTCCTCCACCCCGGCTAGGGCGCCGGCCACCGCTCTCACCAGCCTCACCGCGGACTGGTAGGCGTCCGGGTTGGTGGTAGCCACCGGATAGAGGCGGCGCTCGCTCTCGTTCCAATGGGCGGCCAGCACCGCCGTGGGGTCTTCCTCCCGTGCGCCGTTGCTCATGGTGCCGGCTCCTTGTCGTGGCCGCTTCGGTGTCCTTCAGCCTCGGCCCCGATGGGTCCGGGGGCTTGGCAGGACACTCATCCTCTCATCTACTATAAGAAAGTCCGTTCTGCTATCGGCAGATGAGAAACCGGGTCTGGATCCGCTGGGCCCGATCAGACCTCACGAGAGGGAGTGCGCCTTGGCCGACACCGCAGTCCTCGCTCTCGGCGGCAACGCGCTGATCCGTGAGGACCAGCGGGGCACCCTGGATGAGCAGTACGCCAACGCGCTCACCATGGCCGGATCGGTTCGCTCGCTGATCCGCAAGGGCTGGAACGTCGTCATCGTCCACGGCAACGGCCCCCAGGTCGGCAACCTCGCCATCCAGCACGAGGGCTCGATCGACATGGTGCCCGCCCTGCCGCTGTTCACGCTCGGAGCCATGACGCAGGGGCAGCTGGGAAGCCTCATCTGCCTGGCCCTCAACGAGGTTTGCACGCAGGAGATCTCGGGGGCGGTGTCCATCATCACCCACATCGAGGTTGACCCCGGCGACCCCGGGCTGTCGCACCCAACCAAGCCGATCGGTCCCTTCTTCGGCCGATCCGAGGCCGATTCCCTGGCAGCCAAGAGGGGCTGGACCATGGTCGAGGACTCCGGGCGCGGCTACCGGCGGGTGGTCCCGTCGCCGCGGCCGATGGCCCCCATCGAGGCCGACGCCATATCGGCGCTGATCGACCTCGGCTACATAGTCATCGCCGGCGGCGGGGGCGGGATCCCGGTGGCGCGCTCGGCCGACGGCACCTACCGGGGCGTCGACGCGGTCATCGACAAGGACTTCGCGGCCGAGCGAATTGCGGAGGCGGTCGCAGCCCAGGCGCTGGTGATGGTCACCGGTGTGGCCGCGGTGCATCTCCACTTCGGCACGCCCCGGCAGCGCGCGGTGGCCGAGATGACCGCGTCCGAGGCCCGGCTCCACCTCGCCGACGGCCAATTCCCTCCGGGAAGCATGGGTCCCAAGGTCGAGGCGGCCATCGAGTTCGTGGAGTCGCCGGGGCGGGTCTCGGCCATCACCACGCCCGAACTGGTCTACGCGACCCTCGACGAGCCCGGCGGCGTGATAGCGGGCCCCCGGGGCACCCGCATCGTGCCCGACCCGGTGCCTGCGCTGCTCTCATGACAGGCCCAGGCCGGTCTGGACCCGCATCGGCCCGCGCCAAGGGTGCGACGGTGACGGTCGGCGCCTGCCGCGGCCTTAGCCCGGATCCACCGGCGCAGTGGGGCCTGTGGGGTTGGCGCGTCCACCAGAAAGGCCTCCTGACGTGGGAGAATGCTGTTGATAACGACAGTTATTCCGGCCACGTGAGGAGGCACTTCCTGTGAGGAGCATATCTGGTGGGATCGACGGGTTGGGGGCGGTCTTTGACGACGGGTCTTTGGTGGCCGATGCGGGGCTGTTGGTGGCGGGCACGCTGATGTCGCGGCTGGGGCTGGAGGCGCTCATCGACGAGGCGGTGCGCCCGCCGGGGGCGGGCCGCGGCTCGGGGGCCAAGGCGCTGAGCGTGGTGGCGTCGATGCTTGTGGGCGGTTCGTTCATCGACGACGCGGAGCGGCTGCGGGCGGGCTCGGCGCAGGCGGTGCTGCCGTTTCGTGTGTTGGCGCCGTCCACTTTGGGGACTTGGCTGCGGTCGTTCGCGTGGGGCCATGTGCGCCAGCTCGACCGCGCGCAGGAGCTGGCGCTTCAGCGGGCGTGGTCTGTGGGCGCGGCCCCGGCCGCAGCGGAGATGACGGTGGACGTGGACTCCACAATCTGTGAGGTGCACGGCCACAGCAAAGGCGGCGCCGCCTACGGCCACACAGCCGTGCTGGGCTATCACCCGCTGGCCGCGGTCAGAGACGACACCGGCGAGATCATCCACACCCGGATGCGGTCGGGATCCTCCCAGCGCGGCTCGGAGCGCTTCATCGTCGAGACGCTGGCGCGCCTGGGCCGCCTGGCGCCGGGCGCGGCGCTCACGGTGCGCGCCGACGCGGGGTTCTTCAGCTACGACATCATCGACGCCGTCGAGGCCCGCGGCGCGTCCTACTCGATCACGATCCCCCACAACGCCAAGGTCAAAGCAGCCATCGAAGCCATCGAGGAGAAGGCCTGGAAGCCGATCGCCTACACCGCGGGCGGGGCGGCACAGGTCGCTGAGTGCACCATCGACACCGGCCGCCGCGACGACAAGGGCCCCCGCCGCCTGCGCCTGGTCGTGCGCCGCACCCGCCTCGAAGGCACCCAGGCGAAGCTGTGGCCCGACTGGAGACACCACTGCTTCACAACTGACAGAGCCGACCTCGACACCTGTGCCGCCGACGCCTACCACCGAGCCCACGCCCGAGTCGAGCTCGCCATCAAAGACCTCAAGAACAACGGCCTCAGACACTGCCCGTCGGGACAATTCACCGCCAACGCCGCCTGGCTGGCCTGCGCCGCCCTCGCGCACAACATCGCCCGCTGGACAGCCCGCATCGGACGCGCCCAGCACCCCCGACAGCTCACCGCCGCCGCCGGCGTGCGCAACCGGCTCCTCAACATCCCCGGCCGCATCGTCAACCACAGCCGCCGACACAGGCTGCGCCTGCCCGCGAACTGGCCCTGGCAGAACGCCTTCACACGCGCCCTAAGACACATCCGCAACCTCCCCCAGCTCATCTGACCCGCCGCCCCGCGCCCGGCGCCGCGCACAACCACCCCAAAACGCCACCAACCCGCCCAGCGCCCCCGCCCCTGAACCAACACGCCCCAACAGCCGCCCGCCCCGCCTGAGCCACCAGCCCGCCACCAACCAACCCGACACCGGCCCCCACACCAACCCCACCGGTGGATCCAGGCTTAGAGGCCGAGCGGATAGGCCGCGATTCACGTACGAATCAGCGGGGCGCTGAGCGAGGCCCCGCGGCCCGAGCGGCCCGTGAGCGCAGCGAACAAGAGCGGAAGATACACCCGAGCGGCCCGTGAGCGCAGCGAACAAGAGCGGAAGATACACCCGAGCGGCCCGTGAGCGCAGCGAACAAGAGCGGAAGATACACCCGAGCGGCCCGTGAGCGCAAGCGAACAAGAGCGGAAGATACACCCGAGCGGCCCGTGAGCGCAAGCGAACAAGAGCGGGAACCACAACGCTGCGGCGCGAGGCGGTGGCACCTATCCGCGTGGCCCCTTAGCGTGATGCCATGACCGCAAGAGCGGACGTGGTCGCAGACTGCTACGTCGACAGCGTGCGACTGCTGGAAGCCACCCGGGCGATGCGGGAGGTGCCCGGCGTGGACTGGGCCTGGGCGCTGATGGCCACACCGGCAAACCTCGAGACCCTGGCCACCGAAGGCGTGACGGAAGGGCTCGACGACGCGGCGGCCAACGACCTGGTCCTCGCGGTCAGGGGCGCCGACGAGCATCTGTCGGCGGCTCTGGAGGGGGCCAGAGCGGTGCTGTTCGAGAAGGCGGCGCCCCGCGGCACCGACGGCGCGCCAGCCGGTGCGCGCCCCGCCAGCCTCGATGAGGCTCTGGCCGCGGCGCCGGGCGCCAACGTCGCCATCGTCTCCGTCCCCGGCCCGTACGCGGCCCTCGAGGCCCACAAAGCGCTGAGCCGGGGCCTCGACGTGCTGCTGTTCAGCGACAACGTGCCCCTGTCCGACGAGATCGACCTGAAGCGCCGGGCCCGCTCCCTCGGCAGGCTGGTCATGGGACCGGGCGCGGGCACGGCGGCGCTGGCCGGCGTGGGCCTGGGCTTCTCGAACCGGGTGGTGCGCGGGCCGGTGGGGGTGGTCGCCGCGGCCGGAACCGGCGCTCAGGAAGTGATGGCGCTGCTCGACCGGTGGGGATCGGGCGTGTCCCATGTCATTGGAGTGGGCGGCCGCGACCTGTCGGCCGAGGTCGGGGGGGCTATGGCCGAGGCGGCCATCGAGGCGCTCGACCGCCACCCGGGGACCGAGTTAATGCTGCTGGTGTCCAAGCCGCCCTCGGCCGCGGTGGCCAAGCGCCTGCTGGGTCCTGCCCGCAGCAAACCGGTGGTGGCCGCCCTGATCGGGCTGGACCAGCCGGTGGACGCCGCACCCGGGGTGACGGTGTGCAGCACGCTCGAGCAGGGAGCCGCGGCCGCGCTGGCCCGGCTCGGCTACCCACAGCCCGATCCAGTCGGCTCCATCGACGCGGAGGTCGCCATGCTCACCACCGCCCTCAGCCTCTCGAGGAGGCGCATGGTGGGGCTGTTCAGCGGGGGAACCCTGGCCTACGAGGCGATGGTCATCGCCAGCGGCCACATCGGTCCCGTGTTCTCCAACACACCGCTCCAGCCGTCGTGGGCGTTGCCCGGTCCCCCCGACGCTCACGTGTGCCTGGACCTGGGCGAGGAGGAGTTCACCCGCGGTCGGCCCCATCCCATGATCGATCCCGAAGCGAGAGTCGAGCTGCTGCGCGAGCAGGCCTCGGATTCGACCGTGGCCGCCGTGCTGCTTGACGTGGTCATCGGCGACGGCGCCCATCCAGATCCCGCCGGGGTGCTGGCTCCCGCCGCGGCGGAGCTGGTCGCGGCGGGCGCTGCTGTGGTGGCCTACGTGCTGGGTACCGACAAGGATCCGCAAGGTTTCGAGCGTCAACGCGACGTCATGCGCAAGGCGGGCTGCATCGTCGCCGACACTGCCGCCAGAGCGGCCCTCGCTGCCGCCGCACTCGTCAACCGCGATCCCGCGCTCGTCCATCAAGACCTGTCGGCAAGAGGCCGAGCGGATTGGCCGTGATTCACGAGGATCCCTCTAGGGCGCTGAGCGAGGCCCCGCGGCCCGAGCGGCCCGTGAGCGCAGCGAACAAGAGCGGAAGATACACCCGAGCGGCCCGTGAGCGCAGCGAACAAGAGCGGGAAACAGGTTGCCTGGTGGGGTGAGGTTGACGGATCGGATCGCGATCGCCACCTACTCGGTCAGGCCCCGGGGAGGGGCCGTCCACAGCGTGGAACTGGCGGAGGCCCTGGCCGCCGAGGGTGCCGACGTGACCCTGATCGCGCTCGGTGACCCCGCCGAGGGCTTCTTCCGGCCGACCAGCGTGCCCGCGATGATCATCCCGGCCCCGCCCCGGGCCGAGACCCTGACCGAGAGGGTGTTCTCGCACATCGACGCCCTGACGGCGGGGCTGGCTGGCCTTGGCGACCACTTCGACATCGTGCACACCCAGGACTGCATCTCGGCCCGGGCCGCGGCCCGGGTGCGCGGCCGCGGCGACGGGTTCCGGCTGTTCCGGACGGTGCACCACATAGACGACTTCACCACGCCCGCTCTGGTCGAGTGCCAGGACGCGGCCATTCTCGAGCCCGATCGGGTGCTGGTGGTGAGCGAACCCTGGAGACGGCGGCTGCTGGACGACTACGGGGTCGAGGCCGCGGTGGTCACCAACGGCGTGAGGGCGGAGCGCTTCGCCGCCGCGGGGCCGGCCGGTGAGCGGGACCGCCTGCGAGCCCGCATCGGTGCGTCCGACCGCCACCTGTTCCTGACGGTGGGCGGGATCGAGCCCCGCAAGGGCTCCCGGTACCTCGTCGAGGCGCTCGGGCTGCTGAAGGCGAGCTCCCGGCCGGAGCGGGCGATCATGCTGGCGGTGGTCGGCGGGCACTCGTTCCAGGACTACCGGGCCTACCGCGACGAGGTGCTCGGGTCGCTGGGCGCCCACGGCCTTCGCCTCGGCGACGACGTGGTAGTGCTCGGCACCGTCTCCGACGATGAGCTGCCCCGCTGGTACCACGCCGCCGACAGCTTCGTGTTCCCGTCGGTCAGCGAGGGCTGGGGCCTGGTCGTGCTAGAGGCGCTGGCGGCCGGCCTGCCGGTGGTGGCCTCCGACATCGAAGTTTTTCGCAGCTTCCTGACCCCCGACGCCGACGCGGTGCTGACCGAGGCGGCCAACCCCGTGTCGCTGGCCGCGGGGATGGCCCGGGTGCGCGACGATCCGCAGCTGGTCCGGCGCCTCCGGGCCAACGGCACGGCCACCGCCGGCCGCTACTCGTGGTCGAGCACGGCCCGCCGCCACCTGGAGATCTACGCCGAAGCTTGACTCGTCCGAAATAAGTAGAGAAACACGTCATATAGAGGCAAAACCCGTGCAGATTTGGATGGCACGCTAGGTCCGAGCCGGCGAACGCGACAACAGGGTGCCGGTCACTAGGGCCAACACGGCCCACGCCGCGGCCAGCCCGCCCAGCGAGGCCAGCCGGAAGCGCCATACGAGGTCGGCGGGGGCCTCGACGGGGTCGGGACTGGCGGGAAGCGCCAGGAGGATCACAGCCAGGCCCGCGGCGTAGAGAGCGGACGTGGCCCAGGCCTGGGCCGTGGGCGCCAGGCGAGCGGCGCGATGGAAGCGCCATACCGCCCACGCCAGCAGGATCGACAGCGCCAGAGCCGCGAAGTACAGCATCGTGCGCTCGTTGACGGTGGAGGGATCGCCGACCGCCGGCGGGTTGGCTGGGTACTTGAGGAAGGGCACGACCACGACCGCGACGAACCCCGCACAGCCGAGCCGCACCGAGGCGGCCAGGGGTGTGGACACGGCCAGCCGCGGCCCGACCGCGCCGAGCACGACCGCGAAGATCACGCCTAGGGCCAGCCCGAACACGATCAGCCCGATCGCCCCGCCGACCTCCTGCACGCCCCGCCCGAAGAGATCCTCGTGATGGGCGCCGCTAGTGGCGTGGCTGATGCTGTCCTCCAAGGCGATGGCGTCGCGGATCGGTCCCCGGCCCGCGGTGGCCGCGAACAGCGCGGAGGCGGCACCGGCGGCCAGCCCTGCCAGGCTGCCGGCTGCCAGGAGCCGCTTCATCGGAGTGGCCTGACCGGGGCTCCCGGCCTCACCCGCGCCGGCGCGGGGAGTTCATCGGGTGGTCCGTGCTGTCAGTGGCAGGGGACGCCGGCGAAGTGCCGTCCGTCGTGGAAGAACTCGTGGAGCGTCCCGGCGGTCTGGCTGAGCACGGCGCCGTTCTCGAGCATGACGAAGTACGACACCACCACGGCGAGCGCGACCAGCGCCCAGGCCCATACGGGGATGTCGACTTCCTCGATTGCGGGTACGGCCGGTGCGGGTACGGCCGGTGCGGGTACGGCTGCGGGCAGGGCGTGAGTCTGCATGCGTGCAGTGTCGCACACGCCCGGTGCCAGCACCAATACCGATGACCTGTGGCGGCCCGGCCGCGGGGCAGCGGCCCTCTTGGAGAGGGCACGCAACAGGTAAGAGCCCTTCATGTCCAGAAGGGGTGTCTCCCGCTCGTGTTCGCTGCGCTCACGGGCCGCTCGGGCCACGGCCTCGCTCGTTCCGAGGTGTTCGCGCCGCCTATTCGCTCGGCCTCTCAGAGATCGTCGTCGGTGTACACGCACCACACGCCGGAGGAGGCTGCGTGGCGCAGCACGTCGAGCACGTCAGCCTCACGCCGGCGGGGATCGAACAGCCAGCGCCTGATGTCGGCCCGTCCCTGGTCCGTCCATCCCCCCTCCGGGTCACGGCGCAGCAGTCCCAGCCCCGCCGAGGCGAGCTCGTCAGGAGTCCAGCCCTCACGCCGCAACAGAACGTGCCCCTGGAGCTCGACCGCGGCCTCCACCGCGTGAGCGACCCAGCGGATCGGGTCCTCCACCACATTGTGCAGGCGGGGACCGCCCAGCGGCGAGTCGTCGCGCAGTCTCAACACCCCCTCCACCCCGCGAACCAGCGTCCGAACCAGGGTCCCGTCCGGGAGAATGGCCGGCCGCATGTAGCCCTCGTTGGCGGGCGCCTCCTCGACTCGCCTGGCCGTCTCAGCGGCAACGTCGCGCGCCTCCTCGGGGTAGAGGATCAGGGTCCGAAGATGCATGGCGGCCTCCCGACGGGAACCCGGAATCCTAGGGTTCGGTCCACGTATCTCCTACGGCGCGACTTCTAGGGCTGGTCGCCCAGCAGGGCCTCGCCCGACGGCGCGGCGGATGCCCAGGACTCGTCGAGGCCACAGCGCATCGCCGGTCCAGGAGAGCCGGCGGCCCGCGCCGCCTGGAGCTCCCACAGCACCGCGGGGCGGGCATCGTGCCAGCGAAGCGAGAACGACAACACGCCGTGGCGGGTCACCAGCGAGCGGGCGTCGACGGAAGCTCCCTGCCACGCTCGGGGCACTGCGGGCGCCATCGCAAGATGATCGGGGGCCTCAGCGACCAGGCAGTCCAGCAGGACTTCGATCCCGGCGAGACCGTCCCCTCCGAAAGCAACACTGCGCCGGGCCGTCTCGGTGAGGCTGTCAACGGCTGAAGCACGACGCGACACCGAAGCCGGCGAAGTCGCCGTGGCGAGCAGGCGGCGAGCGTCGCGGGCGGCCGCGGGCGACTCCGGCTCCAAAGCGGTCGCTACCTGTTCCAGCGTGAAGGCGTCGAGACGTTCGCCTGCGGCGGTGGCCAGGGGTCCGGCCAGCTCGGCCAGACCCGACACCCGGCCGCTGCGCAGCCGGCGCGATGCTAGGGCGCGCAACCCTGCCGCGGCATCGGGCGCAGGGAACCGCGAGCGCTCCCACGCCCGCAGGACCACATCCCGACCTCTGTCGGCCTCGTCGGGCAGGCCCACCCGGTCGAGCACCACTGCGGCCCGCGACGCGGCCGCCGCCTCGGTTCCGCCCGCAGCCAGGATGCATGCCGCGATCCCTCGCCGCCACGCCCGCTCTGCGGACTCGTCGGGGAGCGTCACCGACGCGGCCCGGGCCACGACAGCGAGCCAGCCGGCCGCGGCCTGCTCCGGCGAACTGACCCCCACCGGCCCGCCGTCGACGGGCACGGTTGCCCGCAACGGCACGCGGGGCGCCAGCGGAACCACGACTGCGGCCGCGGCTTGCCCCGCGCGGCTGCGGGCCTCGCAGTCCCCCGCCGGCGGTCCGGCCCGGACGGCCGCCCACGTGTCGCCGTCGCTCACGGCCGCCGCGCCGCCGGGTGTCCGGTCGAGTTCCAGAGCCACCCGGCGATCGGCCAGCAGGCGGGGTCCGCGCACCTGCGCCTTCGCGATCGAGCCGGAAACGGCCAGCGCCAGGCTCACTGGCCCCGGGGTCTCGTTCACGAACTCCAAGACCACCGCTCGGCCCGCGGCGTCATGCACCGCGGCCGCTCGCAGGATCACATCTCCACCGGGCACCCTCATGGCTGTGGCCGTGACCGGCATGCCGTCCACCAGCCGGGTCCGAACCGCCGCCTCCTCTGCGGCGATGTGCCAGCGGTCCCCGGCTCCCACGGCCCACGCGACCCGCCAGCCCGCCCCCAGCAGCGCGACCGTACCGGCGCGGTCGGCCATCGCCACCGGTGCGTCCAGGTCGCCGAGCAGCTCCGTGGGCGGAACGTCGCCCGCGCCCGCCGACGAGGGGTCGTCTCCGGCGCCCACCGGATCAGCGGTGGGCCGCAAGGCCGGCGTGGCGCCGACTCACCAGCGGGTTTCGCTCGTGGGCGGGCGGTCGAGCAGAGCGCGGTAGGCCGCCGCGGCGGGGCGGTCCTCCTCGATGACGGCCCGAACCTCCTCGGTGATGGGCATGTCGACACTCAGCGAGCGGGCCAGCGACGCCACCACCGGCGTGGACCTCACGCCCTCGGCCACCTGGTCCATGGACGCCACGATCTCACCGATGGTCTCGCCCCGGCCGAGGCGCTCGCCCACATGGCGGTTCCGGCTCTGGGTGCTGACGCAGGTGGCCACGACGTCGCCGATGCCGGCCAGGCCCGCGAAGGTGAGGGGGTCACCGCCGAGAGCGACCCCGAGGCGGGTCATCTCGGCCAGGCCACGGGTGATGAGAGCGGCCCGGGTGTTGTCGCCGGATCCGAGACCGTCGGCGATCCCGGCGGCCAGCGCGATCACGTTCTTGGTGGCGCCCGCGATCTCCGCGCCGACGACGTCGGTATTGGTGTACACCCGGAAGTCGCTGGCACAGAAGGTGTCGCGGATCTGGTCGGCCAGCGGCTCGTCGGCCGGCGCCATGGCCAGAACCGCCGCGGCGGCGTGCCCGGCCAAGATCTCCTTGGCCAGGTTCGGCCCGGTCAGCACCCCGATCGGGCGCCCGGGCAGCTCATCCGCCACCACCTCGGTCATCCGCTTGCGAGTGTGGCCCTCGAGGCCCTTGGTGAGCGACACGACCGGCGTGCGCTCCCCGATGTGCGGGCGGAGCAGTCCCAGGGTCTCCCGGAAGCCGTGGGAGGGCACGCCCATCACGACGACGTCGGCGCCGGCCGCGGCCTCAGCGATGTCGGAGGTGGCCCTCAGATCGGGATGCAGCGCCCGGCCCGGCAGGTAGCGGGGGTTCTCGCCGGTCGAGTTCACGGCGTCAGCCACAGCGGGATCGCGGGCGTACAGGACCGTGGGAGCATTGTGGGCGCAGAGATGAGCCACGGTGGTGCCCCACGACCCGCCCCCGATCACCGCGACCCGGACGTTCACAGTTGCAACCCTAGACTCGCCCCACCCCTCGAACGGATGCCCGGAGGCGCACAGTGGCATTGCGACAATCAGTTGAGGAACCCACGACGGCGATCATCGTGCCGATCCGCTCCTTCGCGGGCGCGCTGTCGCGTCTCACGGGCATGCTCGGCGAGCCCCGCTGCCGCGATCTGATGCGCCTGATGGCGAGCCGGGTGGTGGCCGCGGCCGACGGGCTGCCGGTCCATGTGGCCACTGACGACGCCGAGGTAGCCGACTGGGCCTTGGGCTTGGGAGCAGCGGTCGTGCGGGCCGGTCGCCCCGGCTTGACAATTGCGGTCTCCGCGGCCGTCGACCAGTTGGCCTCGGCCGGGGTCGAGCGTGTGGTGGTGGCCCACGCCGACCTGGCGCTAGCCCGCACTCTGCGCCCCGCGGTCGGCCCGGGACTGACGATCGTGCCCGACCGGCAACAAGACGGCTCCAATGTGCTGTGCGTGCCCGCCGCTGCCGGCTTCCGCTTCTCCTACGGTCCGGGCTCCTTCGGGCGCCATGTGGCCGAGGCCCGCCGGCTCGGGCTGGACGTGACTGTGGTCGAGGACGACTCCCTGGCCGCGGACATCGACCACCCCGAAGATCTGCTGGCCCTGCCGACGAAGGACCGCCTCGCCCTAGGGCTCGACAGGCTCGTCGTGAGCCCGTGACAACCGTCGACGTGCCCGTGCCGGGCAGGGCGCTGGCGATCGGCGCCCATCCCGACGACATCGAGTTCGGCTGCGGGGCGACTCTGGCCAAGTGGGCCGCGGCCGGCTGCGAGGCGAGCCTGCTGGTGTGCACGGACGGATCGAAGGGGACCTGGGACGCGAACGCCGACATCGCAGCCCTCGTTGAGCGTCGCCAGGCGGAGCAGTCCGAGGCTGCCCGCCGGCTCGGTGCCACCGGTGAAGTGCGCTTTCTTGGGGAGGTGGACGGGGGGCTGGAGGTGACTATGACTCTGCGCAGCCGGATGGCGAGGATCATCAGGGAGCTGCGCCCCGACGTGGTGTTGGGCCATGACCCGTTCCAGCGGTGGCGCCTTCATCCCGACCATCGGGCGGCCGGGTTCCTGTGCATGGACGCAGTCGTCGCAGCCCGAGATCCGCACTTCTTCAAGGAGCACGGAGTCCCCCACCACCGGCCCGTCGATCTGCTGCTGTTCGAGTGCGAGGCCCCCGACCACGTCGAGCAGGTGGACGCGGTCCACATCGAGGCCAAGGCGCGCGCCCTGCTCGCGCACGAGAGCCAGTTCCAGAGCACCCACGGCATCGGCCCCCAGGACGACGGGGCGGACGTGGCCGCCTTCCGCTCCCGCGTCCTCGACAAGTGCCGAGCCGCCGGGCGTCGCGCCGGCCTGGCCTACGGCGAGGCCTTCAAGCGCGTCGAGCGGGTGTGAGCGGCTCGATGGGCGCAGCCACGCTCCGGCCCGTTTCATGCCGGCGCGCGTCACGGCGCGGGCTCGATGGCCGAGCGGTGGCCGCAGTGGCCGGATCTCGCCGCGTCCTGACACTGGTGTGGATCGCTGCGCTGCTGGTGAGCGGGTGCGGCGGGGCTGAACCGGACGGCGAGCGTGCCGTCAACCAGAGCGTCGATGCCGCCGACGAGGAACCCGAGGAGGTCGAGGAGGTCGAGGATGCCGACTCAGCCGGCAACGGGACCCCCGAGCCCAGCAGCGAGACACCGCCCGATGAGACGCCGGGCGCACCGGCCGACGATTCGCCAGCCGGGACGACAAGCGTGCCCCCGGATCCCGAGTCCGAGGAGGGCACCGCCGTACCCCTGGACGATCCCGAGACGGCAGGGCCGCGGCAGCTGACGTTCAACGACGCTGAGGACTGGAACTACGGATGGTCTCCCGATGGCAGCCTCATCGTCTTCACCCGCTACGACGCCGGCGATGAGAGCGGGGATTCTGCCGAGGTGTTCGTGATGAACGCCGACGGCACCGGAGTGCGCCAGCTCACCAACAACCAAACCGCCGACTGGGGCGGATACTGGTCGCCCGACGGCAGCCGCATCAACTTCGCGAACTTTGGCCACGCCGACACGGTGGGAGGCGCGGAGGCCTTCGTGATGAACTCCGACGGCACCGGCGTGCGTCAGCTGACCAACGACGACACCGACGACTGGCCCGGCAACTGGTCGCCCGACGGAACCCGAATGCTGCTGATCAGCTTCCGCGACGGCGACGGTGAGATCTTCATCGTCGACGCCGACGGCTCCAACCCAATCCAGCTGACCGACAACGATGTCAACGAATGGAACGCATCCTGGTCCCCTGACGGCACGCGAATAGCTTTCGAGACCGACCAGGACGGCGACCAGGAGATCTTCGTGATGAACGCCGACGGCACCGGCGTGCGCCAACTGACCAACAACGACGCCCAAGACTGGGCTCCCCTGTGGTCGCCTGACGGCACCCGAATAGCCTTCGACAGCGACCGCTACAGCTCGCCGGACGTGAACTCCGCCTACGGCCCCGCCGACGTGGTGATCATGAACGCCGACGGCTCCGGAGTGACACGACTGACGCACCACGACGCCTACGACTCGGGTGGATTCTGGTCGCCGGACGGCACCCTGATCGCCTTCAGCAGCGACCGCGACGGTGACATGGAGATCTTCGTGATAGAGGTCGACGGCTAGGGTGGACGTCGCCGCCAGGCATGAGGACGGGTCGCGGCACCGATTCCATGCGCTCTGACAGAGCGAGAGGGCGCGTCGATTCAGGCGCTACCGTCGGCGTGTCATGAACGAGGCTGTCGGCAGCTTCAGCGGCGAGCCGGCCGGGCTGAGCACGGCGGAAGTCGAACAGCGCAGGCGCGAGGGGCGCACCAACGACGTGCCCGACGCGCCGGTGCGCACGGTGGGCGAGATCGTGCGCAACAACGTGCTCACCCCGGTCAACGCCATCATCGGCTCGATGTTCGTGCTGATCATGGTGGCGGGCTTCCCGGCCGACGCCCTGTTCGCTGGCGTCGTGGTGTCGAACAGCGTCATCGGCATCGCCCAGGAGCTCAAGGCCCGCCGCACTCTGCACAAGCTAGCCGTGCTGTCGGCGCCCCGGGCCCGAGTGGTGCGCGACGGCGAGGCGCGCGAGGTGGGGACAAGCGAGGTCGTGGCCGACGATGTCTTGGAGCTGCGGCCCGGTGACCAGGTGGTGGTGGACGGCGAGGTGGTGGCGACTCGCGGCCTCGCGATCGACGAGTCGCTGCTGACCGGTGAGAGCGACCCCGTCGACAAGGCCCCCGGAGACGGCGTGATGTCGGGGTCGTTCGTCAGCGCGGGCGCTGGCTGGTACCGGGCCACCGCCATCGGCTCCGACTCTTACGCAGCCCGTTTGTCGGAGGAGGCCCGCCAATTCAAGCTGGTCGGAAGCGAACTCAAGGGCGGCGTGAACGTAATCCTGCGCCGCCTCACATGGATCATCCCGCTGGCGGCGGTGCTGCTGCTGGGGAGGCTGCTGGGGACAGAGGATCGCTGGCAGGAGGCCCTGCGGGGCACGGTCGCGGCCGCAGTGGCCATGGTGCCCGACGGGCTGGTGCTGCTGACCAGCCTCGCGTTCATCACCGGAGTCGTCGCACTGGCCCGCCGTCAGGCGCTGGCCAAGGAGTTGGCGTCGGTAGAGCTGCTGGCAAGGGTGGACACGCTGTGCCTCGACAAGACGGGCACCATCACCACGGGGGAGATCTCGTACGGGCACGCCGAGCCGCTCGGCTCGGCCACCGAGACCGAGGCGACCGAAACGCTGGCCGCGCTGGCGTCGGCCGACCCGGCCCCCAATTCCACCCTGGCCGCCGTCGCCGCCGCGGTGGGCGGCCGGCCCGACGGATGGGAGCTGGGCCACAGCGTGCCGTTCTCGTCGTCCCGCAAGTGGGCCGCGGCCAGCTTCGAGGGTCGGGGCACCTACCACCTTGGCGCGCCCGACGTGCTGCTGGGGGCCGGCGACGCGAGCGACGCGGCCCGGGCCAAGGCCGCAGTCGCCTCCGCCGACGGCGACAGGGTGCTGGTGGTGACCCGCTCCAAGGTTCCCGAGCCGTCCGACGACAGCCTGCCCGGGGACCGGGAGCCGGTGTGCCTCGTGTATCTCGGCGACACGATCCGCTCCGACGCTCCGGAGATCTTCGCCTACTTCCGCGATCAGGGCGTCGACCTGAAGGTCATCTCGGGCGACCACCCGGCCACCGTGGCCGCGGTCGCCCACCGGGCCGGCATCACCGGCGACCCGGAGGGCGACGCCGAGGGTGGGGCCGGCACCCCGGGCCGGCGGCATGTGCCCGCATTCGATGCCCGCCAGCTTCCCGACGATCCCGACGATCTGGCCGACGCCCTGGAGTCGATCACCGTGTTCGGGCGAGTCGACCCGCACCAGAAGCGGGCCATGGTGCACGCCCTGCAGTCCCGGGGGCGCACGGTGGCCATGACCGGCGACGGCGTCAACGATGTGCTCGCCCTCAAGGACGCCGACATGGGCATCGCCATGGGCACCGGATCCTCCGCGGCCAGAGCCGTGGCCCAGCTCGTGCTGCTAGACAACCGATTCGCGACGCTGCCTCGGGTGCTGGCCGAGGGCCGCCGGGTGATCAACAACATCGAGCGGGTCGCCAACCTGTTCATCACCAAGGCGGCCTACGCGGTGCTGCTCACCGTGCTGATCGGTGTCGCCGGCTCTCCGTTCCCGTTCCTGCCCCGCCATCTCACGCTGATCGGCACCTTCTCCGTCGGCGTGCCAGGATTCTTCCTGGCCCTGGCCCCAAACCACCGCCTGGTCAGGCCCGGCTTCCTGGGCCGGGTGCTGCGCTTCTCGCTGCCGGCGGGCGCGGTGGCCGGGGCCGCGACGTTCGCCCTGTATGAGATCGTGCGCCGCCTCGACGGCGTCAGCCTTGACGAGGCCCGCACGTCGGCCACCATGACGCTGCTGGGCATCGGCTTGGTGATACTGCTGCTCATCAGCCGCCCGCTGCGGCCTTGGAAGGCCGGGCTGGCCGCGGCCATGGCCGCGTCCTACGGGGTGGCGATGGCCTGGCCGTTCCTCCGGGAGTTCTTCCAGCTGGACGTACCGTCGCTTGCGGCGTGGCTGTGGGTGCTGGGCACCGTGGCGGTCGGCGGTGCCGGGGCATGGGGCGCCGTCGAGATGAGGGAGCAGATCGCGGCCCGGCGCCGAGGCGTCGGAGCGTGAGCCGGGACGTTCTCGTCTTAGGCGGGGGTCACCCCGGCGCGGCTCTCGCAGCCGAGTTGTCTGGCAACGTGCTGCTGGTCGCGCCGCAAGCCCACGATGTGGATGACGGCTTCGTGGACCGGCTGAGCCGCCCCGGCGGCGACCCGGTGGACGGCCTCGACATGGTGGTGCATGCCCTGTATCCGGAACACAGCCGGACACCGGCACGCATCGACGAGATGACCGAAGATGATTGGGCTGCCGCCTGCGACGCGCCGCTGGAGGCCGGCATCCGCCTGGCCCGCGGCGCATACCGTCACCTGGCGGCCCGGCACGGGACGATCGTCTTCTGCGTACCGCTGGTCGGTGCCGCCGGTGCGGCCGGTTTCTCGGCGCTGGCCGGGCTGGCCGAGGGCCTGCGGATCCTGGCCCGCTCCCTGGCCCGCGGCTGGGGGGCCGCCGGCATCAGGGCGCACGCGGTGACCCTTCACCCGTCCATGTTCCTGGCCCCCGAGCACGCAGCCTCCGCGGTCGAGGCCAACGCCCTGCACGATCCCGCGCTGGGCCGGCTGCCCTCGGTGGCCGAGATTGCCGCAGTGATCGACAGCCTCGCCGGCCCCGCCACCACGGGCCTTACCGGCGCGTCGCTGGTGATGGATGGCGGCGCCTGGATGGCCGGATGACCCCGGAACCGACCATCGGAGTGCTCGACGGCCAGGTCGCGGTGGTGACCGGTGCCGGCCAGGGCGTCGGCGCCGGCATCGCTCGAGCGCTGGCCGACGCCGGCGCCGCGGTGGTGATCGCCACCCGGCGGGCGGTCACCGGCGAGCCCGTCGCAGAGTCGATCCGGGCCGCCGGGCACGAAGCCGTCTTCGTGCGCTGCGACGTGACCGCCCCCGGCGAAGTCCAAACCGCGGTAGCCGAGGCCGTCGAACGCTTCGGCGGGCTCGACGTGATGGTCCACAACGCGGTGTCGCCTCCGGGGCCGTCCGGTCCTGTGCAGATCACCGGCAGCGACACGATCCGTGCCCAGATTGCCACCTCCACCACCGCGGCCTTCCGGTGTGCGCGGGCCTCGCTGGTGCACCTCCGCCGCAGGCCCGGCACCATGATCCTGCTCACGTCGCCCGCAGGTGTTGAGGGATCCGCCAACCTGCCCGTGTACGCCACGGTGAAGGCGGCCCAGCGCGGGATCCTCAAGAGCCTGGCCCGGGAGTGGGGACCCCAAGGCGTGAGGGTGAACGCCATCGCGCCGGTTGCCCGCACGCCGGCCATGGACGCCGCCGTGACCGCTGTTCCCGCGTTGGAGACGCGTCTCGTGGCCCGCACCCCGCTGGGGCGCTTGGGCGACGCTGCCGCCGACATCGGACCGGTAGCGGTGTTCCTGGCATCCAACCGCGCCCGCTACATCACCGGCCAGACCATCGTGGCCGACGGCGGAGGCTTCCTGGGCTTGTAGGGACGGCCCGTGGCGGGCGTGGGAATCGGCCGGGTGCTAGACCAATCGCCGTGGCCGAGGTCCATCTTCTCGTCAGCCCCCGGGGAGGCAGGGGCCGCGCTGCCGCGGCCGGCCCCATCGTTCGCCGGGTGATCGAACAGGCCGGCCACACACCGGTTGACGTCAGCGGGGCCTCCGCGGAGGGGTCAGCGGCTGCGGCCCGGGCCGCGGTGTCCGCCGGCGCCGAGCGGCTCATTGCCGTGGGGGGCGACGGAACGGTGCACCTGGCCGTCCAGGGAGTGGCCGGGACCGGCGCCATCCTCGGAATAGTGCCGGTAGGAACCGGCAACGACTTCGCCCGGGCCTTCGGCTTGTTCGGCGCCAGCGTCGAGGAGGCCGCAGCCAGGGCCCTGGGCCCGTCCCGGCCCGTGGACGCCATTCGCACCGACCGTCAGAGGTGGGTGACGTTCAACGTGACCGGCGGATTCAGTGTGGATGTGAACGTCCGGGCGGATCGGCTGCGCTTCCCCAAGGGTCCGAGCCGTTACACAGTGGCCACTCTTCTCACCATGCCGGGGCTGCGCCACCGCAGGCTGGCCGTCACCGTCGATGGACAGCGGCACGAATACCGCAGCGCCCTCTACGCGGTGGCCAACACGCCGACGTTCGGCGGTGGCATGGCGATCTGCCCCGACGCGGACCCGTGCGACGGACTGCTGGACGTCGCGGTGGTCGGCCCCGCGAGCCGCATCACCATGCTGCGCCTGCTGCCGAAGGTGTTCGACGGGGGCCATGTGGGCCACCCTCACGTGCACATGCTGCGAGGACGCACTGTTGCCATCGAGGGCGAGCCCATGGAACTCGTCGGCGACGGCGAGGCGATCGGGACGGTACCGATCAGGCTGGAGGCTGCGCCCGGCGCGCTGAGGCTCGCCGCCGACGGGTGACCGGAGCGAGGGCTTCGAGCAGCTCCTCAGCAAAGTCGGGGCGACAGATGACGAGCCCGGGCGTGTGCGGGTTCGGGTTGTTGAACCGCAGCGGCGCGCCTTCGAGGCACGAGACGTGCAAGCCCGCTGCAAGCGCCACCGCCGCGGGGGCGCACGTGTCCCACTCGTAGAGCCCGCCCGCATGCACATAGGCGTCCATCTCTCCGCGCACCACCGCCATCGCTTTGACCCCGGCCGAGCCCATGGCCAGCACCTCGGCGTCGAGGTTCTGGGTCAGCCTGCGGCCGTCGATGTGACCCCGGGACCTGGCCACCACCACCCTGCGACGCCCCACGCGGCACATGGTCGGCCGCGGCGGCGGATCGGTGGCGAACGTCGAGTTCCAGGCGGGCACGGCCACCGCGGCGGCGGTGGGCACGCCCCGCTGACACAGCGCCACGTGCACCGACCATGCCCCGGACACGCCGAAGTCGCTGGAGCCGTCGAGGGGGTCGACGATCCAGACCCGTTCAGCGTCCAAGCGCCGCCCGTCGTCTCGACCCTCCTCGGACAGCACAGCGTCATCGGGCCGGTGACGGCGCAGTTCTTCGGCGAGGAACTCGTGTGCGTGCCGGTCGCCTGCGGTCTCCAACCCCCAGCCCTTGGGCGCCGACGGGTCGTCCAGAAGATCGAGCAGCAGCTGCCCGGTGTCGTGGGCCAGTCGCGTCGCCAGGGCGTGGTCGTCCGCCGCGGCTGTCACGCGGCGGATGGCCGGCGGTGAACCGTCACCGCGTAGCTGCCGCCGTCGTAGGGCTCGCGGTCCCAGGTCGTCCAGCGGTGCTCCAACTCAATGCCAGCGCCGGCGGCGAACCGGTCGTAGTCGACGAATGTCAGCGGCGTGAGCCCCATGCGGAAGCCGGACAAGAGCCGGCCGCCCGGAGCCAGGTGCCTGGCCATGTTGGCCACCACCTCCGCCTCGGTGCCGACCTCCACAAACACCATCACGTTTCCCGCCATGACGACCAGATCGAACTCCCGCCTGGCCATCGCCGCGCCCGGTCCGACGACCTCCACGTCCGCGAGATCGCCCTTCATCCATGGAACACGCGGGGCCTTGCTGCGGGCTTCCTCCAGCATCTGTGCGTCGACGTCCACACCCACCACATCGATGCCGCGGCGATCGAGCTCGATCGCGACCCGGCCCGTTCCGCAGCCCGCGTCCAGCACTGAGCCCGGCTCGAACCAGCACACCAGGTCGGCCTCGCCGTGGACCCACTCGCCCCTGGCCTCCATGCGACGCCAGCGGTCGTCGTAGACGTCACTTTGGGCCGCCCCGCCGATCTCCCACCAACGGCTCACGCCATCCACCCTAACAGGGCCGATCGCCCCCTCAGCGCTGCAGCCGGGCATCCTCGACCCTGCCGGGACGGCCACTAGCGGGGCTTCATTCCGTTAGCCTCGGCCGCGACAGCCGCTTGTGTCTGACCAACATCGGAAGGGAGCGTTCATGGAGTTCGGGATCTTCCAGAACGGTTACATTCCCGGGCCGTCGGCGCACGTCCCCGAGCACGAACACCTCATGCTGATGCGCGAGGCGTCGTACCCGATCCTGGCCGACAAGCACAATTGGAAGTTCGCTTGGTTCGGGGAGCATCACTGCCTCACCGAGTACAGCCACATGTCCGCTCCCGAGGTGGCGATCGGCTGGATCGCCGCGCAGACCGACTACATCCACCTGGGCACGGCCATCACCAGCCTGCCCACCACCAAGGAGCACCCGGTGCGCATCGCGGAGCGGGCCGCCATGCTCGACCACTTCTGCGAGGGCCGCTTCGAGTTCGGCACCGGGCGGGGCGCGGGCAGCCACGAGGTGGCCGCGTTCAACGGCACGCTCACCTCCGAGACCAAGGCGATGTGGAACGAGGCCATCGCCGAGATCCCCCGTATGTGGGCCCAGCGGGACTACTCCTACGAGGGCGAGCACTTCCGGGTGCCGCCCAACCACAATGTCCTCCCCAAGCCCCTCGACGGCACCCATCCGCCGCTGTGGGTGGCCTGCGGCAACCTGGCCACCTTCGCGGTCGCCGGCAGCATGGGCATCGGAGCGATCGCCTTCAACTTCGAGCCCGCTCCAGCGCTGAAGGGCCGCATCGACAGCTACAAGGAGGCCATCGCGGGGTGCGCCGAGCCCCACGGCTCGTACATGAACGACAACGTGATGATGACCAACTCCCTGATCTGCCTGGAGGACCGCGACCGGGCCCGGGAGATCGCTTTGATGAACGGTCGGGGCTACCTGTACTCGATGGTGTGCCTCTATCACGACACCATCCCCAAGCGCGAAGGCTCCCCCACCTGGCCGGAGCCGCCGCTGGGGCTGCCCGACGAGGCCACCCTCGACTTCGCCATCGACGCCGGCTACATGCTGTGCGGAACGCCCGAGGAGGTCTGCGAGCAGCTGGAGAAGTCCTACGGGGCGGTGGGCACCGACCAGCTGGTGTTCGGCCTGCCCAACGAGGGCTTCGAGTACGAGGAGATCCTCGAGATGATCGAGATCTTCGGCGATCAGGTGATCCCCGAGTTCGACGCCGACAGGGTCCACTCCACCGAGAAGTACCGGGCCAACGCGGTGCGCAAGTACCCGGAGTGGAACGCGTCTCCTCCGGACATCAAGACGACGCCGCCCCCGAGCGCGTCGCTACCGATCCCCTACCGCCACTGACGTTCCGCCGGGTGGAATTGTCGCGTTCTCTTGTCGATACGACAAGGAAACGCGTTCAGACGCTGGCGGGGGCTCAGCCCTTGCCGCGGCCCTTCCAGATCGTGCTGGTAGCGTTTTGAGGGTTCTTGGCGGGCGGTGACAACACCATGACCGTGAGATCCTCCTGCCGCCGCTACCTGTCCGCTCGGCCTCTAGGCGTGCTCGGGCTGCTGCTCGCGGTTGCGGTGGCGGCTGTTGCCGGCCCGGTGGCCGCGCAGAGCGACGAGGACGTCATCGAGGATCGCGAGGCCAGGCGCCAGGAGCTGCAGCAGGTGGCGGCCGACGCCAGCGAGAGCCTGGACGCGGCAACGGCCGAGGCCGATGACTTGATCGACGCTCTCAACAAGGCACAGGACGCGAAGTACGCCCAGCAGACCGCCCTGAATGAAGCAGAGCGGGCCGTGGCCGACGCGGAGGCCGTCGTGCAACAGGCCGAAACCAAGATCGCTGAACTCGAGGACGAATTGCTCGCCACCCAGGAGGGTCTGCGGGAGGCGGTGATCGAGTCGTATGTGTCGTTCCAAGATCCCACCGGCACGCTGAGCGTCCTCGGCTCCGACCCGTGGGAGAACGCCCACGAGGAGGCCCTGGCCGGATTCGCCACCGGAAGCCGGATCGACGACATCGACGATCTGCGCCGGCTGGGCGAGGAACTGGAGCGCTGGCGTCTGCAAGCCTCGGAGGCGGCCGCCGAGGCCCGGTCCCACCGCCGGGCAACAACCCTGATCCTCGCAGATCTGCTAGCGGCCGTCGACCGCGAGGCCGAGCTGTCGGTCGCAGCCGAGGAGCGGGTCGAGAGGCGGCTCTACGAGGTTCAGACGATCAAGCAGATCGACGCGGAGTACGCCGCAGAGATCGAGGCGGCCGAGCGCCGGATAGCCGAGGCCCTCGCCCGCAAGCGAGCCGAGGAGGAAGCTGTGCGCAGAGCCGAGGAGAAGGCCCGGCAAGAAGCCGAAGAGAGGGCCCGGCTCCAGGCCCTCGAGTCGCAGGCCCTCGCTGAGTCGCAGGCCCTTGCCGAGTCGGTGAATCCAGACGATGAGAACTTCGCACTGGTCTGGGTGCGCGGCTTCCAGGTCAACGCAGAGATCGCGGATGAGACCGATGGCCTGCTCGCAGCCATGGAGGCTGAGGGCTTCGACCTCGGCGGATGGGGATACCGCAACCATCAGGAACAGATCAATCTGCGGCGGTCCCACTGCGGCACGTCGGAATGGGCGGTGTGGCAGATGCCATCGCACCAGTGCCGGCCTCCGACAGCCCGGCCGGGGCGCAGCAACCACGAGAAGGGGCTAGCCATCGACTTCACCAACGCCGGGCGGCTCATCATCAGCCGCAGCAGCGCCGTGTTCCAGGCGCTTCAGCGCATAGCGCCCCGCTTCGGCTTCAAGAACCTCCCCAGCGAGCCTTGGCACTGGTCGGTGGACGGCCGCTGAGCCTTTCCCAGCCGCCGTCGCGCCCGCGGCGCGGCTACTCGGTGTGGGTCCAGACGGGGCGGCGCTTCTCGATGAACGCCTTGGGCCACTCGGCGCCGTCGCCGCGGGCCGCGTTGGCCGCCATCACGTCGATGGCGAGCTTGTAGGCGTCGTCGACACCCAAGTCCATCTGGGCGTAGAGGGTCTGCTTGCCGATGCCCTTGGCGTAGCGGCTGCCCCGGGTGGCCCGGCCCAGCAGGTCCATCGTGGCCTCGTCCAGCTGCTCGGGCGGCACCACCCGGTTTACGAGCCCCCAGTCCAAGGCCGTGGCCGCGTCGATGATGTCGCCAGTGAGGGCCAGCTCCACCGCCCGCTTGCGGCCCAGGGGCCGGGCCACGGCCACCATCGGGGTGTGGCAGAACAGGCCGCCCTTGCCACCGGGGGTGGAGAAGGCGGCGTCGGTGCTGGCCACGATCAGGTCCGCGCTGGCGGCCAGTTGGGCTCCGGCCGCAGTGGCCAGGGCGTGCACCTTGGCCACCACCACCTGGGGGATGTCGGCCATGGCGGTCATGGCCGAGGTGCACACGGTGAACAGCTCGTGCAGCTCGGCCTCGCCCATGACCGCCATCTCGGCCAGGTCGTGCCCCGAGGAGAATACCGGGCCGTTGGCGGCCAGCACCACCCCGGCCACCTCACCGTCGGCGCCGGTGGCCCGCAGGGCGTCGTCGAGCTCGCCGAGCAGCTCCGACGACAGGCAGTTGCGCCGCTCGGGCCGGTTGAGTGTGATGGTCACGTAGCGGTCGTCGCGCTCATAGAGCAGATTGCGGTAGTCCATGGGCACCTCCTGTCGTTGAGTTCTCAAGAGTCTGCCAGAGCGGGGAGCACCTGCTCTGCAGCCAGGTGGACGCTGGACCAGGCCTCGTCGATGGGCATGCCCCCGACCAGGGGGTGCAGGGCCAGAGCTCCGGTGCTGCGGGCCAGATCGACGGCCTCTGTGGGCGTGAGCACCCGGTAGATGCCCTCGGCTCGCAGCTCCTCGACGGTGCTGGCCTTGGAGCACACCGCCGAGGTCTGTCCCGGAGGCTGCCAGCCCTTGTAGGCCATGGCCTCCAGCATGAAGCACTCCCCGTGCTCGGCCCACACCCGGTCGGGGTCCTCGGCCACGTTCAGCATCACCACGTTGGCGGGGGCGATGCAGAAGCCCTGGGTGCCGTGGCGCTCGCACTCCGCGTAGTAGAGGGCCTCGATTTCACCGAACTGGCCGGGAAGCTGCATGGGCAGGCCCAGCCGAGCCGCCCGCCGGGCCGCCGCGGGGGACGATCCGCCCACCAGAATCATGGGATGGGGCCGGGTGTAGGGCATGGGCAGCACCTGCACCGTCTCGCCGTTGTGCTCGAAGGGCTCGCCCTTCCAGGCGGTGAGCATCACTTCCAGCGCCTCGTCGAGGACCCTGCCCCGGCGCTTCCACTCCTTGCCCAGCGCGGCGTACTCCACAGGCCGGTAGCCGAGTCCGGTCACGATCACCAGCCGGCCCCTACTCACCAGGTCGATCACCGCGATGTCCTCCGCGGCCCGGATCGGGTCGTGCAGCGGCACGAGCAGCGCCGAGATCGTGACCAGGAGATTGTCGGTGCTCGACAGGATCATGGCCGCGTTGAGCAGCGGTGTGGGGCACCACGCCATCGGGCTGATGTGATGCTCCTCCAACGAGACGGCATTGAAGCTGTGGCCGTCGGCGTAGCGGGCGATCTCCAGTCCGGCCCGGTACCGGTCGCTCATGGATTGCCCGTCGGAGGGGTCCGGCGACATGAAGTTGAAGCGGATCAGCGAGAAGGCCATGACCCCAGTCTGCCCGCCGGAGTAGGATGCCGCGTTGTCAGCCCAGCACGCCAGCGGTGTGCATCCGGTTGACGGCGCTCACCACTGCCCTCAGCGAGGCCGACACGATCGACTCGTGCAGGCCCACGCCCCACGTGGTGTCACGGTCGCCGGTGTCGACCTCCACGTAGGCCGCGGCGGTGGCGTCGCTGCCGGTGCCGATGGCATGCTCGTAGTAGTCGACGACCTTGCCCGCAAATAGGCCGTTGGTCTGCATCGCCGACACGAACGCGTCGATGGGGCCGTTGCCGGTGCCAGCGATCGTCTGCTCGACACCGTTTACTCGCAGGCGGGCCTCAAGGTCGGTGCGGGCCGCGCCGATGGTGTCGGTGGTGGCCCGATGTCCGATCAGCTCGACCCAAGGCCGCTCCGGCTCGACGTAGGACGCCACGAACCGGCGGTGGATCTCATAGGAGGTGATCTCGGTGCCGGTGTCCTCGGTGACGGTCTGGATCTGCTTGGAGAAGTCCACCTGAAGGCCGCGGGGCAGGTCCAGGCCGTACTCGTGCAGCAGCACGTAGGACACCCCGCCCTTGCCGGACTGGCTGTTGACCCTCACCACTGCCTCGTAGCTGCGGCCAAGGTGGCGGGGGTCGACCGGCAGGTAGGGCACGTCCCACACGTCGTAGTCCCCGGTCAGGGGCTCGCCGGGGGCCATGTCATAGACGGCGGCCATGCCCTTCTTGATGGCGTCCTGGTGGCTGCCCGAGAATGCGGTGTACACGAGGTCGCCGACGTACGGGTGCCGCTCGGGCACGGTCATTCGGTTGGCGTACTCGAAGACCCGGCGGGCCTCGGTGATGTCGCTGATGTCAAGTTCGGGGTCAACGCCCTGGGTGAACAGGTTGAGCGCGATGGTGACCACGTCCACGTTGCCGGTGCGCTCGCCGTTGCCGAACAGGGTGCCCTCCACCCGGTCGGCGCCGGCCATGATGCCGAACTCGGCCGCGGCCACCGCGGTGCCCCGGTCGTTGTGGGGGTGCAGGGAGAGCACGATCGAGTCGCGGTCGCGGATGTTGCGGTGGAAGTGCTCGATCATGTCGCCGTAGAGGTTGGCGGAGGACATCTCCACGGTGGCCGGCAGGTTCAGGATCAGCGGCCAGTCCGGCGTGGGGCCGAACACGTCCATCACCGCCTCGCACACCTCGATGGTGAAGTCGGGCTCGGTCCCCGTGTAGCTCTCCGGGGAGTACTCGAAGCGGATGCCGTCGCCGCCCCCGGCCTCCCTGACGGCCTCGAGGTTGCGCATGCACCGCTCGGCGCCGGCCGCGGCGATGGCGACGATGCCGGCCCGGTCAGTGCGGAACACCACCCGGCGCTGGGTGACAGATGTGGAGTTGTAGAGGTGCACGATGGCGCGCGGGGCGCCGGCCACGGCCTCGAAGGTGCGGTCGATCAGCTCGTCGCGGGACTGGGTCAGCACCTGGATGGTGACGTCGTCGGGGATCAGGTCCTCGGTGATGAGCTTGCGGCAGAAGTCGAAGTCCGGCTGGGACGCGGCCGGGAAGCCGACCTCGATCTCCTTGAAGCCCATATCGACGAGATGGTCGTACATGCGCTGCTTGCGCCCGCTGTCCATCGGTTCGACGAGGGCTTGGTTGCCGTCGCGCAGGTCGACCGAGCACCACAGTGGCGCCTTGGTGATCCGCCGGTCCGGCCAGGTGCGGTCCGCAAGCTCCACCGCGGGATAGGGCCGGTACTTCGTGAAGGGCATGGGCTTGGGTGTGGGCATGATCGTGGTCCTCGGTGCGGCTGGATGGTCGTGGGTTCCGGGGTTGGGGTCGGGGTTCGGTCGGGGCGGGCCGGAACCGGCCCCGACAAGCACAAATCCCCCCGGCCGGCGGCACGAGGGGATTCGGCGAGCACCGATATGTGGCGCTCGCCTACACGAGAAGCAGGAGGTCGGCGAAGGTGGTCACAGCCACAAAGGTTAGCGGAACCGTCGCCTGCGTCCAACGCCGCAGCCGCCCGGGCTGCGATTGGGGTGCGATCGGGGTGCGATCCGCGCCATGCTGGAGGCGTGAGCTATCTGGTGTGGGAGGCGACCCTGCCCGACCTCCGGTCACCGATGCTGGTGACCGCCTTCCAGGGCTGGTTCGACGTGGGGGGCGCGGCGACGGGCACCCTCGAGTGGCTGAGCGAGCGCAGCGATTCGATCCGGGTGGCGCACATCGACCCCGAGGAGTTCTTCAACTTCGCCGATCAGCGGCCCACCGTCATGCTGCGAGACGACCGCCGGGAGGTCGTGTGGCCCTCCAACGACGTCCACGTGCTGCGCCCGCCCGACGGGCAGCGCGACCTGGTGCTGGTGGTGGGCGCGGAACCTCAGCTGAGCTGGCGAACCTACTCGGAGGTGATCGTCGATCTCGCGTCTCGAACCGGGGCGTCCGAGCTGGTGACGGTGGGCGCCCACATCGCCGACATACCCCACACCCGGCCCTTCCTAGTGACGGGCTCCAGCGCCGACGCCCGCCTAGCCAAGGCTTGGGGCCTGGACCGGCCCAGCTACGAGGGCCCGACCGGGATAGTGGGCGTGCTGCACGAGTGCTTTGAGAGGCTCAGGATTCCCGCAGTGTCACTGCGAGTGGCCGTGCCCCACTACGTCTCGGGCGCCCCCAATCCCAAGGGGGCCCGCGCCCTGCTGGAGCGCTTCGAGCGAGTGACGGGCATCCCCACCGGCTGGGCGGAACTCGACGAGGCCGCCGAGGAGTGGGAGCAGCGGGTCAACGACGCCATGAACTCCGACGACGACGTGGTGGCCTACGTGCGGCGGCTGGAGGCCCGCGCCGACGCCCGGGCCAAGCGCAGCGTCCCCAGCCCCGACGATCTGGGCGCCGAGTTCGAGCGCTTCCTGCGCCAGCAGGGCAACCCCGACTGAGCCTGACTGAAGGAGCGAGATGACTACTACCGCTGTCGAGCCTGCGGCCGCCATTCACCGCGGCGACGGGGAGCTGCCCTGGGTGGACGCCGGGGGCGGCATCGAACTCAAGGTGATGATGGTGCGCATCGACGATGGGCTGTGGATCATCCGCAACCGGTTCGAGCCGGGGGTGGTTGTCCAGACCCACCGCCACACCGGGCCGGTGTATGCCCACACCCTGAGCGGCGCATGGAAGTACGCCGAGTACTCGGAGGTCAACCGGGCCGGGTCGTTCCTGTTCGAGCCGGCCGGCAGCGTCCACACCCTCACCGTGCCCGCCGACAACACCGAGCCGACCGACGCGTGGTTCCAGATACACGGCGTGAACCTCAACCTCGACGCCGACGGCAACGTGGAGTCGATAACCGACGGGCCGGGTGTGCTGGCCGCCTACTACGCCCTGTGCGAGGCCCAGGGGCTGCCCCGCCCCAACGTGGTCACCTAGAACTGAGCGCCAGCGAGGGCCACCTGCATCGATATGGGTGCCACTATTGCGCCTCTGGGGGCCGATGCGTCACCAATTTGCCCGGGGCCGCGAGTTGTGGCGCGCGAGGCGGGGCCGCTACAGGCCGAAGGTGCCGTCGAGGCGAGTCTTCCAGTTGCCCGCCGCCACCGTGCCTCCGTCCACCAGGATGGACGCCCCGTTGACGAAGCTGGCCATGTCCGAGGCCAGGAACACGATCACAGCCGCGCACTCCTCCGTGTCGCCGGTGCGGCGCAGCGGGGTGGGGTGCAAGCCCTCCATCAATGAGCTGGACTGCTCGGCCAGGGCGGTGTCTCCGGGGGTGGGCATCATGTCGGGCGCCACGCAGTTGACCCTGATGCCCCGATGGCCGTACTCCACGGCCAGGGTCTTGGTGAACTGCTCCACCGCGGCCTTCATCGCCGCGTAGACCGCGAACGCAGGGGCGGCGTGATAGGCCTCCACGGACGTGACGTTGACGATTGCGCCGCCGTCCGACATCAGCGGGATGCCGTGGCGCACGCAGTTCGTGACCGTGGAGAAGTTCTCCCGGATCAGGGTGTGCTCCCCCTTGGGGGACACGTCGTCGAAACGAGCCCGGAAGGTCCCGCCCGCATTGTTGACAAGCACGTCGATGGGACCGAGCTCATCGTGGGTGCGCTGCAAGAAGGCGGCCACCGCGTCGTCGTCGCGGGCGTCGAGCACGTCAGACACGCAGCGGCGCCCCACCGCCTCCACCTGTTGAACCACATCGGGCAACAGCGCGGGATCCTTGTCGAACACGGCCACATGAGCGCCAAAGCGGGCCAGGGCCAGCGCGGTGGCCGCGCCTATCCCCCGGGCCGCGCCGGTCACCACCGCGACCCGGTCGGTGAGCAGGACGCTGTCGGGGGAAAGGTCCATCGGTCTCCCTTCGATGGTGCGTGACGATACCGCCGCACCGAGACCACTAGGGTTTGCGGGCCCGCTACGGGAGGAGACAGCTGTGGGTGACTTCGTTCGAGTCGAGACCAGCAGTGGAGTGGCCACGATCCGCATCGACCGGCCCAAGATGAACGCCTTCAACGTCCAGCTGCTCGACGAGCTGACCGAGGCCGCCAACGCCGTCGGAGCCGATCCCGATGTGAGGGCGGCAGTGGTGTGGGGCGGGCCCAGGATCTTCGCGGCCGGCGCCGACATCGGGCGCTTCACCGGCCTCGACCCGGCGGGAGCCAGGATTCTGTCGCGCCACTTCAACGATGCCTTCCTGGCGGTGGAGAACATGCCCCAGATCACGGTGTCGGCCGTCAACGGCTACGCGCTCGGCGGCGGCATGGAACTGGCCATGGCCACCGATTTCAGGGTGGCCGCCGAGGACGCGGTGCTCGGCCAGCCCGAGATCCGCCTCGGGATCATCCCCGGCGGCGGAGGCACCCAGCGCTTGCCCCGCCTGGTGGGCGTCACCCGAGCCAAGGAGATCATCTACACCGGACGCAACGTGTATCCGGACGAGGCCCTCGACATCGGCCTCATCTCAGCGGTGCATCCCCCCGACGAGACCTACGACGCCGCGGTGGAGATGGCCGCGGGCTACGCCGCGGGCCCGGCCGCGCTGCGCATGGCCAAGCAATCGGTGATGGACGGCCTGGCCCTGCCGCTAGCCGACGCGGTGGCCCGCGAGACCGAGCACTTCGGCGACTGCTTCGCCACCTACGACGCCGCCATCGGAGTGGCCAGCTTCCTGGAAAAGGGCCCCGGCAAGGCCGCCTTCACGGGTCGCTAGCGCGGTCCGGCCGGCCTTAGGCGAGGTCGTGTTCCTCCAGGAACTCGACGGTCATGGCGGCGCACCTCTCCGGCATCTCCAACTGGAGGAAGTGCGTCGTGTCCGGGATGAAGTCGTAGTCCAGCTCAAGGAGGGTGCTCAGGTCCATGCTGGGCAGGAATGAGAACGCGGCGGTCGGATCGGCGCCGATCACCTTGATGGGGATCTCGATCGACTGCAGCACCTCGGGCGCCTGCATCGACCACCCGAAGTAGTACTCGGAGAGCTGAGCCTCATGCTCGGGCGGGCAGCACAGCTCGAAGCCCCCCTCGGAAGCGGGACGCAACGTCGTCTCCGCGAACAGCATCAGTGTCTCACGGGGAACCAGGGAAAAGCCGAAGCCCGGCTGAGCGACTCAAAGAGAACCTCACGGCTGTCAAAGGAGCCCTGGCGGCGGCGGGCGACCTTGGCGAAACGCTGGGCCACGGCCTCCATCTGGCCGAGGTCGTAACCGGGCGGATAGATCGGCGGGTCGAACAGGACCATCGCCGCGAACGTCGCTTCCTGCTGCTCGTGCATCAGGACCGTGATAGTCGACGATGAATGGAAGACGGCGACACTCGGCTTCGGGCCGAAGTTCTCATCGACCGCCCGCAGGATGCGCCGGTTGTCGACCACGAGAGTGGGCATGTTGTGGGCGCGCAGCGGGCTTACGGGGTTCCACCCGTGGCTTCGCAGGTCGTACACGACGACGTCGAACCGGTCCGTGAGCAGCGACCAGTACGGGTAGTACAAGTCGGTGGCGAAACCGCAACCGTGGCTGAGCACCAAGCGGGGACCCGCCGGGTTGCCATGCCTGCGGATGATCGTGGTCGCGCCGTCATCCATGCGGACCTCGGCCGTTGCCAGCGGTTCGGGCAGTTCCCAGCGGTCCACAGGCGCAGTATCTCAGATAGCGCCGCCTCGTTCCCGAAGGGCGCTCACTCCACCTCGAGGCGGTTGAGCCTGATCGCGGCCAGGGCCAGGCCCGCGACTGCCACCGCGGCCAGCACCACCAGCGCGGTGGTGGTCGTATGGGCGTCGAAGCCGTAGTCGACCTCGGCGACGCGGCTGAGCACCGACCGGGTGTAGCCCCTCAGCGACAGGCGGGCCGCGAAGTCTCCCAGACCCACGGCCAGGCCCTCCCACAGCAGCACGTAGCCGATGCCCCACATGATCGGCTTCTTGACGAGCAGCCCCACCAGCACGAACAGCGACGAGTAGGCCGCGGTGCCCAGCGCGGCCGCGGCCGCGGCCGCGAGGGCCAGGTCGGCGGACCCTGCCACACGGTCGGCGGCCAGCCACCCGCCCACCGCGGTCGGGATCACCGTCAGGGGCAGCGCCGCGGTGGCCGCCGCGGCGGCGGCCCCCGCGACGATCGGACCGCGGGCCATGGGGCGCAGCCACAGGTAGACGAGGGTGCCGTCCTCGCGGGTCTCGCCCAGCACCGAGGAGCCGAACACCAGCGCCACGATGGGCACGATGATGATCAACCCGAAGCCGTCGGCGTAGCCGGCGCCGTCTCTCAACAGCCCGGCTACGCCCCGTTCGCCGTCGTCGGCGGCGAGACCGACGAGCCAGCCCACCAGGATCATCAGCGCGCCCAGCGCGCCCAGCGCGGCGACCTTTCCCGGCGTAACGACCTGGCGAACCAGCACGCGGTAGGTCAGCGCCGCGGCCCGGAGGCTGGGCACATGTCGCCGCACCCGGTCGACGATTGGCGCGGTCATCGCTTCTCCACCAGGTAGCGGAACACCGACTCGAGGTCCTCGTCGAGGGGGGCGACCCGCGACAGGCGGGCTTCGAGCCGCTGGGCCAGCGGGGCGACCTCCCGGCCGAGGCGGTCGACGTCGCGGGTGTCCACGACGAGCGAGTCCGCACCGACGCTCACGCCCACGGCGGTGCCCGACTCCACCAGGGCGGCCGCGAACTGGCGGGGCCGGTCGACGGCGATGCGGATGCGGTGGGGGCGGTCGTCCATCAGGTCGCGCAGCTCGCGGTAGTCGCCGGTGGCGGCCAGGCGTCCCTGGGCGATCATGAGGATCCGAGACCCGAGGCGGGCGACCTCCTCGAGAACGTGACTCGACACCAGCACGCAGCGGCCCTCGTCGCCCAGCCCGTGGAACAGCTCGATCATGCGGCGCCGCTGCACGGGGTCGAGCCCGGTGAGGGGCTCGTCGAGGATCAGCACCTCGGGGTCGTGCACCAGCGCGGCGGCCAGCTTCACCCGCTGGCGCATGCCCTTGGAGAATCCCGACACCGACCTGGAGTCATCGGCGTCGAGGTTCACCACTTCCAGAGCCCGCCGGGCGGCGCTCTCGGGCTCGGGAACAGCTTCGGTGGCCGCGGCAAACGACACGAACTCCCACGCGCTGAGCCGGTCGAACAGGCCGTCCTGCTGGGGGGCGAGGCCGATGCGGCCCCGCACGTCACGGTCGCGGCGGGCGTCCGCGCCCAGCACCCGGACGGTGCCCTTGGAGGGCGGGGTCAGCCCGCACATGAGCCTGAACAGGGTGGACTTGCCCGCTCCGTTGGGCCCGAGCAGGGCGGTCACCCCGGCCCGCACCGAGAAGCTCACGTCGGACACCGCCACCACGTCTCCGAACACCTTCGACACGCCGTTCACCTCGACCATGGCCGAGCCGTTGGGCGGCAACGGCGGCGGGGGCTGAGCCCGGCCAGCCGCGGGTGCTCCGGCGGGCGGTGCCGGCGCGGGGACCGGTCGTTCCGGAGGCTTCGGAGCGGGCGGGTTTGTGCTCATCGGCTCAGTGCCAGTCGCCGGTAGCGCCACCACACGACGCCTGATCCCAGGGCCACCCACCCCAGATTGGCCGCAGCCACGAACATCGTGGACAGCTGGTCCCGTCCGGCCCCGGGCCGGAAGTCACCTTCTTCCGAGGGAGCCTGCTCTCCAATAGGATCCAACCCCTCGACCGAGTAGATCCTGTTCTTGAGCTCGTCGGAGATCCCTCCGAGGTCGAAGGCGTAGACGCGCTCGCTCATCTCGGCGGCCTCCACCAGTGCCAGTGTCACGAACCCGCTGCCCCACAGCAGCAGGATCACCCCCACCGAGGCGAAGGCTCGGCGGTCGGTGAGGCTGGCCGCGGCCAGGCTGGCCGCCGTGAACGCGGCCGATATGGCTGCCCCCGACGCGATGATCTGCACGAAGATCTTGAGCCACTCGATGAGGCCGTCAGGCCCGGAGCCCTCGATGGTGTAGGCCACCAGCAGGAACAGCACCGGTCCGACAGTCAGGACGCCCAGTGTCAGCGCCACGGCCAGCGCCTTGGAGGTCAGGTAGCTCCAGCGCTCCAGGGGTGTTGACAGGTACAGAGGCAGCATCCCGTTGCGGCGGTCGGACACGAGGATGTCGGGCACGACGATGCCGCAGTAGAAGAACAGGGCGGTGGTGATGAAGCCGTAGTACTGGTGGTAGTCGGGCAGGATCTCTTCTTCGATGATGTCTACGTTGAGCACCACGGCAAGGCCGACGAAGACCACCGCCGGCACCAGCGCGATGACCACGGCCAGCCAGGGCAGGATCTTGTGGCGCGCCGGGCGGCCGAGGCCGAGGGTGTGGCGCACCGAGTAGCGCACAACCGAGCGGACCGCTCCCGGCAGGCCGGTGCGCGGGCCGTCGTAGGACCGGTAGCCCTGGTCGATGATCCGAGCGGTGTCGGCCGTGTCGCCGGGGGAGGCCACGCCGGCCGCGGGGTCGCTCATCGGGGGGCGTCCTCGAAGAGGTCCTCGAGCGTGCGGCGCCGGGTCTCCAAGCGACGGATGCGAGCCCCGGCCGCGGCCACCGCGTCGCGGGAACGGTCGCAGAGGTCGTCGAACTCCGCGCCCCGCAGCCTCAGGGTCGTCTGCTGGCGCCGCACCTCCAACCCGCCCGAGCGGAGCGTCTCCTCGACCGCCTCGACGGAGCCGGCCGGCTCGGCCACATCCACCAACTCGAGTGTGATCCCGTCGCTCTCACCGATCAGCTCAGAGATGGGCCCGCAGGCGACCAGCCGGCCGGCGTCGAGCGCCACAACGTGGTCGCACACCCGCTCTACCTCCTCGAGCACGTGCGACGACAGCACCACGTTCATCGAGAAGTCGCGGCTGATCTGGCCGATGAGGGTCAGCATCTCGCTGCGCTGCACCGGGTCGAGGCCGTCGGTGGGCTCGTCGAGCAGCACCAGCTTGGGGTCCGAGGCGATGGCCTGGGCCAGCTTCACCCGCTGGCGTTGGCCCGTGGACATCGTGCCCAGGGCGCGGGTCCGCTCCTCGCCCAGCCCGACCAGCCAGAGGCTGTCGGAGGCCCGGTTGCGGGCCTCGTTGCGGGGCAGGCCCTGGACCTCGGCGAGGTGGCGGACGAAGTCGACGGCCCTCATCTCGTCGGGCAGCACGTTGCGCTCGGGCGCGAATCCCACCATGGCCCTCAGCTTGTGGCCGGCCTTCTGGGGATCGAAACCCATCACCGTCACCGATCCCGATGTGGGGATGCGCAGGCCGAGCATGGCGCTCAGCAGGGTGGTCTTGCCCGCGCCGTTGGCCCCGACGAGCCCGGTCACGCCGGGCTGCATCTGCAGGTCGAGGCCGTCGAGGGCCACGGTGGGGCCGAAGCGCTGCGTCAGCGCCTGCGTCTCGACGATGGTCACCCGCGGAGCATACGGCCGGCCGGCTCCGTTGCTGCCCGAGGCCTGCGGCCCCGAGGCTGTGCCGTTCACACGTCCACTGTGCGGCCCGCCGGCCTCGCCGCCCAATCGGGGATGTCCCTGAAATTCCCCCGAGGGCCTCTGCCGCCGTCGGGGTGGGTCGCGTCCCAGGAACGACCCACCGATGGTCGCAAGGCTGTTCAGACGAGTAAGGGATCCGTGAGGATCTCGACTAGGGCGGGGCCCTGGTGGTCAAGGGCCGCGGCGACGGCGCCGTCGAGCTGACCACCGACGGCCACGCGGAAGCCGCGGGCGCCGCAGAGCTCGGCGAAGGCGGCGAAGTCGGGGTTGTTCAGGGAGGTCTGCCACACGTCGAGCTCCGCGGCCCGCTGCTCCTTGGAGATCTTGCCCAACTCGTTGTTGTTCAACAGCACGTGGGTGATGTCCATGCCGTGTTTGGCCGCGGTAGTGAGCTCCATGGCGTACTGGCCGAACCCGCCGTCGCCCGACACCGACACCACCGCTCGGCCGGCGTGCTCGGGGCGGCGCTGGGTGGCGGCCCAGCAGCCCATGGCCGCGGGCAGGGCGAAGCCGATGGATCCCAGGTAGCCCGACATCAGCACGGTCTGGCCCCTGGTCTCGAAGTAGCGGCCGAAGGAGTAGGCGTGGTTGCCCACGTCCACCGCCATGACGGCGTCGGCGGGCACCAGCCGGCTGAGCGCGTCGAACACCGACGCCGCGTTGAGGCCCTCGCCGCGGTCGTCGGCCCGGCGCCGGGCCTTCTCATCGCGCCAGATGGCCCACCGCTCGGCGACCTCGGGCCGCAGGTCCCGGCACCGGCGATCATCGGGCATCGTCTGGGCCAGGGCCAGGGCCGCCACCCCGACCTCGGCCAGCACGGGCACGTCCACGGAATGGAACCGGCCCAGCGCCATGGGGTCGAAGTCGACCTGCACGATGGGCTTGTAGTCGGCGATGCCGGTGTGGTTGGCGAACGACACCCCGAAGGTCAACAGCAGGTCGGCCTCGTTCATGAACCAGCTGGCGATGGGAGTGCCCGAGCGGCCCAGCACGCCGCAGGCCAGCGGATGGCGGTCCCCGATCAGGCCCTTGCCCTTGAACGTGGTCGCCACCGGCGCGCCCAGCTCCTCGGCCAGGGCAACGATGTCGGCCATGGCCGAGCGGGCGCCGTGGCCCACGATGATCAGCGGTCGTTCCGCCCCGGCCACCGCCTTGACCGCGGCGGCCAGAGCCTCGGCTGGCGGTTCGACGGCCCGCGAGCCGGTGCGCCCCTGCGGGGAGCCGGGCGAGCCGGCCGCGCCGTCGGGCGCGGGCAACTCCTGCACCTCGTCGGGCAGCACCAGGTGGGCCACGTCGCGTTCGACGATGGCGGTCTTGCAGGCCAGGGTCATCAGCTCCGCGTAGTTGGAGCCGGCCTGCACCGTCTGGGAGTAGCGGGCCACGTCAGCGAAGGCAGCCGACAGGTCGGTGTCCTGGAAGGCGCCCCGGCCCCGCACCTTCGACGGCACCTGGCCCGACAGGGCCAGCACCGGGGCCCGATCCATCTTGGCGTCGTAGAGGCCGGTGAGCAGGTTTGTGGAGCCCGGGCCGGCGATGGCGAAGCAGGCGGCCAGCCCGCCGGTGAGCTTGCCGTAGGCGCAGGCCGCGAACGAGGCGGCTCCCTCGTGGCGGATGCCGACGAAAGTGACGTCGCCCCGGGCCTCCCCGGCCCGCAGGGCGTCGGCGAACCCCAGATTGGAGTGGCCGACCATGCCGAAGACGTGGGTCACTCCCCACGCGACCATCGTCTCCACTAGCGCGTCGGAGACGGTCCGGGACCGGGGCCGCTCCACGGGCAGGGCCGCGTACACGCCGTCGGCCCGCACCTCGGTGCGGTAGGCGGCCGGTGCGTCGCTGAAGGGCGGTGGGGGCTTGCCGTTCTTGGGCGAGTAGTCATAGCCGTGCCACGGGCAGCGCAGCCATCCGCCCTCAATCGACCCTTCCCCCAGCGGGCCGCCCTGGTGGGGGCAGGCATTGCCGAGGCATCCATAGCCGCCATCGGCGGTGCGGGTGACGCACAGGCTCTCGTGACCGACGGTCACGGTCACCACCCGCCCCTCGGGGAGTTCGTCGGGGCCGACGACCCGGTGCCAGGCGAACTCGCCTTCGGGAAGCGTCGGCTCAGCGACATTGGGCACCGGGGACTCAGATGCCATCAGCACACTCCGTCTTGCATGGGGCTTGGAGCGCGACCCTACCGGTCGCGATCTGTGCCCCTCGCTTGCCTCTTGACCGTGTCTCATTTCTCACGTTGCGCGTTCCGAAGTCAGAATCAATGAAATATCATATTGTTCTGTGAATCGCAGAGACAAGGCGATTGCCAGAGCGAAGAACGACCCCCACAATGTCGAGTGGAGCGACCTTGAGGCCATGTGCGGGAGGTACTTCGGCGAGCCGATCCGGCGCAAAGGCGGCCATGTGATGTTTCAGCTTCCCTGGGATGGCGACCCACTGCTGAACATTCAACGCCGGGGCAAGCAAGCGAAGCCTGAGCAGGTCAAGGACGCGGTGAGAGCCATAGAAAGGCTGCTTGATCAATGACCTATGCGAACAGCTACAGGTACACGGCCCATTGGTCGGCGGACGACCAGGAATGGGTGGGTCGCTGCGACGCCTTCCCGTCGCTCAGCTGGCTTGCGCCCGACCGGGACGAGGCGCTGGCCGGCATCAAGGACTTGGTTACGGACGGTGTCGCCGCCCTCGAAAGCCTTGGGAGAACACCGAAGCACCCCTCCGGGAGGAGCCAATGAGCACGCCGACCTACCAGCTGCACCACTTGTGCCTATTCGAGAAGCGGCCCCGCGACGCCATGTGGAACTGGCTGCGCTGGTACCACGCCATCCCGGCCTACTACTGGGAGGGCCTGCCCGACCTGCACCACACCGGCGAGGGCGGCGTCGACTACACGTTCCTGGCCTGCGGCGGGCCGTTCCAGATGCAGATGGAGGCGCCGCCATACCAGTTCGAGTACGAGCGCAACTGGTTCAAGCAGCACGACTCGGGCACACGGCCGTCGAGGACGCCGTGGCCGCGGTCACCGGACTGGGGAACGAGTACCGGCTGGCCGCGATGTTCGGCGAATCGGCCGGAGGAGGACTGGCGGTGGCCACTGCTGTCTGCCTGAGGGACACCGGCGCGGCGATGCCCGAGCGCCTGGGGCTGCTCTCGCCCCGGGTGGACCTGACCACACCTATCGGACGCTCGCGCCCGTCGACCGCGGTGGGGCATGCGCAGTTCACCCTGATACCCAGCGGACCCAACTCGATGGCCGCGTAACGGGTAATCCCCACGACCCCCCATTTGGAGGCCCCGTAAGCGCTGAGCCCCGGGACCGCTAGTCGCTAATCCTGGCGTAGAGGAACTGGTCGAGGGTCTGGGCGGCCTTGGTGACGCTCTTGCGCAGCCGCCCCTCGCAGACGTAGCCCGCCTTCTCCAACACCCGAGCTGACGCCGGGTTCCCTTCGTAGACGCATGCGAACAGCCTCACGAGGTCATGCTCGGCGAAGGCGTACTCGGAGACTGCCGCCAATGCCTCCGCAGCGATGCCTCGTCCCCAGAACGGTTCGCCGAGCCAGTAGCCGATCTCCGCTGAACGACGATGGACGTCCCGCTGGAGCGTGAGTCCGATTCCGCCGATCACCTCATTCACAGAGGCGATGGCGAAAATTTGTCTCGGGTGACTGGTGCGTCGCGAAGGCAATCCATTCCCTGGCATCGGACAGTGTGTACGGGTGCGGGAATGTGTCACGCAGGTTGCGCGACACGCTGGAATTGTTGGCGTACCGGGCCAGAGGTGCGGCATCGTCGGCGCGATAGCTCCTGACCTGCCACTGCCCGATGTCGATTTGCATCACTCTTGTCCTGCCGATGGGTCGCCGGTCGGTCTAGGGGCGCACCGCGAAGGCTTGGCGCCGCTGGGGGCCGTATCGGTAGATGCGGAAGTCAGCGTCCAGAGCGAGCGCTTCCATGATGGCAAGACGCTCCATGAGCGCCCAGCTGGTGCGGTCTGTCAGCGAGAACGACTGATCGTCAAAGGCCGCCGCCACCGCTTCCGCGGCCTCAAGATCGGCGCCCGTCGTGCACTCGACGCGGGCGATCCCGCCTACAACAGCGGCGACAACGCGATTGGCGATCCCGTGTCCAATGCGGGCGTTCACGAGGTTCCACAACTCGGCCAGCACCAGATCGCTGGTGACGAGGCTTCCGGCGTGCTCTGTGAGCAGCCCGCGGGCTGTCTCGTTGCTGGCGTCGCCGTCGTCGGCAGCCGCATACCAGATGCTGGTGTCCACGAACACCGGAGACACCGCTAGAGCCCTTTGGCCGAGAACTGCTTGTCGACGGCCTCGCTGATCATGGCCTGCTTGCCGTCAGCAATCTTCGATCCGCCGCTGTCGAAGAGACCGAAGATCACCGATGGGTCGCCCGCGGACTCGGCCGGCTCCAGGTCGAGAGCCACGAGGCGGCGGACGTACTCCGACAGCGAGATGCCGTCGCGGGCCGCCTTGCGCTTGGCCTCGGCATGGTGGTGGTCTGGAAGCACGATCATCGTTCTCATGCCCAGATGGTAGCATGAAAGGCATAGCATTGCTTATGCCTTCACCGACACCGAGACGGCCCACGCCCTAGTCGACGGCTGGTACCGCTCGGGCGACGTCGCCCACGCGGACGAGGCCGGATACCTCTTCATCGTCGACCGTGCCAAGGACATGATCATCTCGGGAGGCGAGAACATCTACACCACCGAGGTCGAGAACGCGGTCTACGCCCACCCCGCGGTGCTGGAGGCAGCCGCGTTCGGCGTGCCCCACGACCAGTGGGGCGAGGCCGTGCACGTGGAGGTGGTCACCAAGCCCGACATGAGCGTGGACGAGAGCGGACTCATCGAGCACTGCCGCATGCTGATCGCCGGCTACAAGGTGCCCCGCTCGATCAACCTGCGAAACCACGAAGATCCCCTGCCCAAGTCAGGCGCCGGCAAGATCCTCAAGCGCGACCTTCGCGCCCCTTACTGGGAGGGACACGACCGCAGCATCAACTAGCCCTTTAGCGGGCGCCCCAGCTGGGGCTCGCGGTCCCGGTGGGGCGCGGACACTCCGGCTCGCAGCCCTGGCTGCCGGTCACGGCGTGGAGTTGATCGAGCCAGTCGGGGCTGCCGGGATCGATCACGGCGGTCGCCCCGAGCTGGCGGCACAGGTCCATGCGATACCGATTGCGGCCGAGCACGTAGCCGGTCACAACCACCAGCGACAGCGCCAAGATCACGCCGATCATGGAGTTCTGCATGCCCGCCCGGTACTGGAACGGCGCGAACACCGTCAGCCAGAACGCCACCGTGCGCTGAACGGCGAGATCGTGGCGATGTATCCCGGCGGGATCGACAAGCGAAACGCCGACATCGCCGCGGGCCGAGGGGCCTCGCTGGCGGATCTGCTCGACGACATGAACAGTTCCTTCGCTCGGCTGGAGGCGCTCTGGGACCGCATGGACGATCAGGCATGGGGGCGCCCGACGGTGTGGCCGCGGGGCCAGGGACCGGCCTGGGCCACGATCCGGATGCGCTGGCAGGAGGTGGAGGTCCACGCCGTCGATCTAGACGCCGGCCGCGGCCTCGAAGCCATTCCGGAGGCGTTGGGCGATGAGTTGGCCCGGACCGCGGTCGAGTCGGTGCCCTCCCGGCTCGACGCGGAAGGCTCCAGCGTCGAGGTCCGCCACCCGGGTCTGCCCGGCGGGCACCGGCGATTCAGCTCCGAGAGCGACCCGACGGTCGTGGATGGGGCCCCGGCGCAGATCCTGGCATGGCTGTTGGGCCGGCACGCCGACAACCTGGTCGCCACCGTCGCGGGCCAACCCTGCGACCCGCCGGTCCTGGGCCCCTGGCGCTGACGACTGCCGTTCGCGTCCATCACGGGGAGCTCGATGAGAAGCCCCGCCAGATATCAGAGGCGGACGCCCCCGTAGCGGATGTCGGTGAGGTGGGCCATGTCGCGGTCGAAGGTGGTGAGGTCGTCGGCGCAGAACTCGCCCAGATGGGCGTGGCCGCAGGCTCGGGCCAGCACGGCCATCAGCTCCACTGAGGCGCAGAAGAACTTGTGGAGCCGCTCGGCGGCCTCCTCCACCGGCAGCCGGGCCCGCAGCTCGGGCCGCTGGGTGGCGATCCCCACCGGGCAGTTGTTGGTGGAGCAGGCCCGCATGCCCAGACAGCCGATGGCCTGCATGGCCGCGTTGGACACCGCCACCGCGTCGGCGCCCAAGGCCAGCGCCTTGGCGAAGTCGGCCGGGGTGCGCAGCCCGCCGGTGACCACCAGCGTCACGTCCCGCCGCCCCCGGACGTCGAGATGGCGCCGGGCCCGGGCCAGCGCGGGGATGGTGGGCACCGAGATGTTGTCGCGGAAGATCACAGGCGCCGCGCCGGTGCCGCCGCCGCGGCCGTCGAGGATGATGTAGTCCACCCCCACCCGCAGGGCGGCGTCGATGTCGTCCTCGATGTGCTGGGCCGACATCTTCACCCCGATGGGAATGCCGCCGGATGCCTCCCGCACGTCGTCTCCGAAACGCCGGTAGTCGTCCTCGTTGCACAGGTCCACGAACGTCGACGGCGAGATGGCCGCGGTGCCCGGCTCCAGACCGCGCACCTCGGCGATCTTGCCCTGCACCTTGATGCCGGGCAGGTGCCCGCCGGTGCCGGTCTTGGCCCCCTGGCCCAGCTTGAAGTGGAAGGCCTGGCAGCCGGCCGCCCGCTCCATTGACCAGCCGAACTTGCCGCTGGCCAGCTCGTAGAAGTAGCGGGAGTTCTCGGCCCGCTCCTCCGGCAGCATGCCGCCCTCGCCCGAGCAGATGCCGGTCCCGGACCGCTCCGCGCCGCGGGCCAGGGCCACCTTGGCCTCCTCCGACAGCGCCCCGAAGCTCATGTCGCTCACCAGCAGCGGGATCTCCAGGCGAAGGGGCCGGACCGCGTTGGGGCCGACGACCACGTCGGTGTCGACGGGCTCGTCGTCGAGGCGGGGACGGCGGGCCAACTGGGCGGCCATGAACTGGATGTCGTCCCAACTCGGCAACTCCGTACGGGGCACGCCCATCGAGGTGACCGGACCGTGGTGGCCCAGGTACTCGAGGCCCTCGTTGGCCAGGCGGCGGATGAGGCCGACATGGGGCTCGGCCGGCTCGCCGTGGGGGTCCTGATAGGCGCCCTGGTAGGCGGCCCGGTCAAAGGGCTGCGGGTGCTCCTTCTCCCAGGCCAGGATCTCGTCGAGGTCCACCAGCAGGTCGTCGCCGTCGAGCCAGGACGAGAACTTGGCGAGCCGCTCCGCGTTGTCGTAGCTCGACACGCCGGTGTGAAAGACGTAGTCCCAGCCGTGGAGGCCGCAGATGAGGTTGTCGCCGGCGACACTGCCGTCGCACATGAGCGCGCCTCGGTGCAGGCAGCGCCCGTAGAGCACCGAGTGGTTCCCGTCGAAGCGCACGACGACCAGGTCGACGTTGCTGACCAGCGCCCCAACCGGCTCCCGGTCCGGCACCTCGCTCCAAGTCGCAATCCTGTACGGCTGCACGGATCCTCACCCTACGCCGAGTCCCGCCGCCAAAGAGGCTCGGCCCGCCCGCCCTGCGCCAATCGGCAGCACAATGCACCCTTGCGGTTGATCGGACGATCTCGGCCGGGTCGGCGGGGCGACCCTGGCGCTGCTGTCCTACCGTTGACGGAGCGCCGAGGCGCGGCTGATGGAGTCCGTCTTCGTGAACGGTTCGCAATGGCCGTTGATCAACACCAGGCCGTCGGCGCAGGTGGTCTCGATCGCTCCGCCGCCAAACTGTTCTCGGTACAGTGCGGCGTAGGGTCCAGCGGCGGCGACGAGGGTGTTGTGGTCGCCGGTCTCGACGATCCGACCTGACTCAACCACATGGATCGCATCGGCGGCCTGGATCGTCGAGAGCCGGTGAGCCACCGCCAGCGTTGTGCGGCTGCCGATGAGTTCGCCGAGGGCTTCTTGGATGCGCCTCTCCGAGACGGTGTCGAGGGCCGACGTCGCCTCGTCTAGAACCAGGATCCGGGGATCTTGCAGCAACACGCGGGCGATGGCCACGCGTTGGCGTTCCCCACCCGACAGGCGGGCACCCCGCTCGCCGACCACCGTGCTGTAGCCGTCGGGGAACTCCATGATCCGGTCATGGATGGCGGCCGCCCGACACGCCTTCTCGATATCGGTGTCGCTGGCGTCCGGACTGCCATAGGCGATGTTGGCCCGCAGCGACCCGGCGAACAGATAGCTCTCCTGAGTGACGAACCCCACCGCCTGAGCCATCGAGGCGAAGCTGAGATTCCGAATGTCGATGTCGTCGATCGAGACGGTACCCGACGTTGGGTCATAGAGACGAGCGGCAAGACTCAACACCGTGGTCTTCCCGCTCCCCGACGGTCCCACAAGAGCGATGAGTTGCCCGGGGCCGGCGGTAAAGGTGACATCTTCGAGGGCCGGGTGGTCAGGATCGGCCGCATAGGCGAACCGCACGCCGTCAAAGACGAGCTCACCTCGGACCTGGTCCTGTTCGAGGCGGATCGGCTTGTCGGCCTCAACCAAGTCGGGTTCGGTGTCCAGGTAGGCGAAAACCCGCCGGAACAGGGCACGAGAAGACTGCAACTCCACCATCGTCTCGAGAAATCGGGCCACCGGGAAGAACAACCGGCTCTGCAGCGTGGTGAAGGCCACGATGGTGCCCGCCGTCAGGCCACCGGTGCCTCTATCGAGCAGCCACCCGGCCATCAGGTACACCACGATGGGAGTGGCGCCCATGAACGCCCCGATCACGGTGAAGAACGCGTCGCCGACTGCCTGCTGGGAGGTGGCCGCGGCGGCCAGCCGGTCATTGGCCGCCCTGAACCGCTCGACCTCAGAGTCTTGGCGGCCGAACAGCCTCGACAGGGTGATCCCCGACACCGAGAGCGTCTCCTGCGTGACAACGCTCATTTCGGCCGCGGCTGCCTGGGCGTGGCCGGTGTAGCGCTCCCGGCGGCGGCCGACCCACCGGGTGGCCAACAAGAATAGCGGAACTGTTGCAAGCGACAGCGCCGTTAGCGGCGCCGACAGCAGCGCCATCGCCACCAGGGCGCTGACGAAGATCACGCCGTTGGACAATATGCTTGAGACGGTCGTCGTGACCGCCGTCTGGATCCCACCCACATCGCTCGTAATGCGGGACTGAAGCTCGCCGGTTCGGGTGCCGGAGTAGAAGTTCAGCGACAGCCGCTGCAGGTGCTCATAGAGCCGGTTGCGCAGATCTCGCAGCACGCCCTGACCTAGACGGTTGGTGGCCAGCGTCTGCACAACCCCCAACGCCCCCGCGACCACGCTGACAGCGAGCATCACGGCTGACAGACCAACAACGAGGTCGAAGTTGACCGAGCCGCCGTTTGGGAACAGGCCGTCATCGAACACCACGCGGATCAACAGCGGGTTGATGATTCCGAGCACCGACACCACCAACACCAGGCCGACAACCGCGGCAACCCGGGCCCGATGAGGTCCGAACAGCCGGATGACCCGACCCCACCGAAACGATGCTTCGCCGTCGGGTGCCTTGAGGAACGCTGCGTCGCTGATGGCAGTCAGCGTAGGCTCTGTCGTCTTCAGCACGACGCTTTCTTGCTGGCATCCGCAGTCGTGTTGCGGGGGTCGACCTGTAGAGTCCGGCGTCAGTCCCCTCCCACCTCCACCTGTGCTTAGGAGAACCTGTGACTTCCTCCCCCACGCAGACCCTCGCTGTGGCCGCCCGTGCCGTGGCCGCCTCCAAGATCTACGGCTCGGGCGACACCGAAGTGCGCGCCCTCGACGCCATCGACGTGACCTTCGAGCAGGGCCGCTTCACCGCCACCATGGGCCCGTCCGGGTCGGGAAAGTCCACGCTGATGCACTGCATGGCCGGGCTCGACACCGTCACCTCCGGCCAGGTGATCATCGGCGACACCGACCTCACCACGCTGTCGGAGAAGGACCTCACCCTGCTGCGCCGCGACCACGTCGGCTTCGTCTTCCAGGCCTACAACCTGGTGCCCACCCTCACAGCCATCGAGAACATCACCCTGCCCATGGACCTCGCCGGCGAGAAGGGCGACTCAGCCTGGATCGATGAGGTGGTGGGGGCCACCGGGCTCGCCGACCGGGTGAAGCACCGCCCCAACGAACTCTCCGGCGGCCAGCAGCAGCGGGTTGCGGTAGCCCGGGCCCTGGCCGGCAGGCCTCAGATCATCTTCGCCGACGAGCCCACCGGCAACGTCGACTCCAACACCGCGGGAGAGATCCTGGGCTTCATGCGCAACGCCGTCACCGAGATGGGTCAGACCATCGTGATGGTCACCCACGACCCGGTGGCCGCCTCCTACGCCGACCGGGTGGTGTTCCTGGTGGACGGCAAGATCGTGAGCGAGCTGGCCGATCCCACGCCCGGCACCATCCGCGAGCACATGACCCGGCTCGGCGCCTAGCCGGGTCCGCCCAGAACTACCCCTCGCATAGGCCCCGACGTGCTCCGCCTGGCCCTCAAGTCCGTGCTGGCGAACAAGATCCGCTTCGCCTTCACCGCGCTCGCCGTGGTGGTGGGAGTGGCCTTCGTGACCGCAGCGTTCGTGACGGCCGACTCGCTGCGCTCCACCTTCGACGACCTCGCCACCGATATCAACACCGGCACCGACTTCACGGTGCGGGGCGAGCTGCCCTTCGGCGATATCACCGACGCAATCGCTCCGTCAGTGCCCGACAGCCTCGTGGACGACATTCTCGCCGTGGACGGCGTGGCCGACGCAGAGGGTGGCTTCTTCGTGGACGGCGTAATCCCCGTGGACGGCTTTGGCGAGACACCCACCACGTTCGGTGGACCCATAGCGGGCAGCAACTGGACGGCGGACGAGTCGCTGTCCCAGTTCTTCCTCATCACCGGCGAGTGGCCTCGGGGGCTGTCGGAGTTCGCCATCGATGTCGGGACTTTCGCCGACTACGACTTTGAGTTCGGCCGCGAATACCAGGTGGTCACCCCCACCGGGCCCCGCAACTTCACCCTCACCGGCACGATCCAGTTCGGCTTCCCCGACAACGCCGGGATTGGAGCGACGTTCTCGGTGTTCGACACCGCCACCGCCCAGGAGGTGCTCGGCTTCCCGGGTGAGTTCAACCAGATCGCGGTGCAGGCCAAGCCCGGCGCTGACATCGAGTCGGTGCGGGCCCGCATCGAGGCGGTGCTGCCTGCCGGCGTGGAGGTCATCACCTCCGAGGAGGCAACCGAGGAGTTCGGCGACGCCTTCGAATCCTTCATCGGGCCGTTCCAGACGATCCTGCTGTCGTTCGCCTTCGTGGTGCTGTTCGTCAGCCTCTTCATCATCTCCAACACCTTCAACATCGTCCTCGGCCAGCGGGTGCGAGAGTTGTCGCTGCTGCGGGCCGTCGGGGCCACGCCCCGGCAGGTGCGGCGGTCGGTGCTGACCGAGTCGGTCATCATCGGCGCGGTGGCGACCGTCGTCGGCCTCGGGCTGGGAATGCTCGGAGCGGTGGGGATCCGGGCGCTGTTCTCGGCATTCGGCGGATCGCTGCCCGACGGGCCGCTGCCCCTGAGGCTGCGCACGCTGGTCTGGGCGGCCGCGGTTGGGATCGGCTTCACCGTCGTCGCGTCGCTGATCCCGGCCATCAAGGCGTCGCGGCTGTCGCCGGTGGCTGGTCTACGCGACGACTCCGGGGCCGATACCGGGCACCGCCGCATTTGGCGACCCCTCGTAGGCGCTGCGCTGGCCGCGATCGGGCTCATGCTCACCTGGCGGGGGCTGTTCGCCGACTTCGACAGCACCACGGTGCAGCTCCTGTCGCTGGCCGCCGGGGGGGCGGTCGTGTTCGTGGCGGTGGCCGTGCTCAGCCCGCTGATCGCGGGACCGGTGGTGTCCGCGCTCGCCAGCCCACTCCAGCGGATCTTCGGCACGGCCGGGCGGCTCGCCCGCGAGAACGCGGCCCGCAGCCCCAGACGCACCGCGGCCACCGCGGTAGCCCTGACCGTGGGCCTGGCGCTGGTGGCGATGGTGTCAGTGGTGGGCCAATCCCTCAAGGACACTTTCGTCGAGAGCCTCAGCAGCGCCGTGGAAGCCGACTACGTGATCAGCGTCAACAGCAACGCGGGCCTGCCCAAGACGCTGGCCGAGGATCTGCGATCGGCCGGCGCCGGCTCCGTTGTCGGTTTCGACTCCGACCGGGTGGAGATCTACAGCGACGTCGCCCCCGACCTCATCGAAGAGACAAGAATCACGGCCACCGACCTGGCCCGCATCGAGGATGTGGCCAACCTGGGCGTGACAGACGGCTCCCTGACCGGCCTCGATCCGGCCACAGCACTGCTCGTGCACACCGAGACTGCCCAAGACTGGGGCCTGACGGCGGGCGACGAGGTCGAGCTCGCCTTCGTGAGCGGTGACAGGATCCCCGTCACGGTTGCCGCCGTCTTCTCCCAGACGCAGGAGCCATTCTGGGGTGCGTGGCTGATCGACCAGTCGCTGCACGACCGGGTGGCCACATCGGCCGCCGACGACTGGGTCGCGGTCAGAGCGGCGGACGTCGAGCCCGCGCAGGCCAGGGCGCTGCTCGACGAGGTGCTCGCCGCCTACCCTCAGGCGAACCTCGAGGACCGGCAGCAGTTCCAGGAGACCGCTGAGTCGAACCTCGACATTGTGCTGGCCATGGTGAACGTCTTCCTGCTGTTCGCCCTGTTCATCGCCCTGGTCGGCATCGTCAACACGCTGACGCTGTCGGTGTTCGAGCGCACCCGGGAGATCGGGCTGCTGAGGGCCGTGGGCATGACCCGGCGCCAGCTGAGGCGCATGATCCGCTGGGAGGCGGTGGCGATCGCCCTGTATGGAGCGCTCGTCGGGGTGGTGCTCGGGCTGGCCTTCGGAGTGGCAACCGCGGTAGCGATCCCCGACGAGATCATCAGCCGGGTGTCGGTGCCGACGGGACAGATAGTTCTGCTCGTGGTGCTGGCCATGGTCTTCGGCCTGCTCGCAGCCGTGTTTCCCTCATACCGGGCGGGCCGCATGAACGTGCTCGACGCCATCGCGAGCGACTGACGACAGACAGGCGAGGGCACAGCACATGTTCAAGCTCGCCCTCCGCAGCCTGATCGACAAGAAGCTCCGCTTCGCGCTGACCACGCTCGTGGTGGTCATCGGGGTGATGTTCGTGGTGGGCTCGTTCACGCTCACCGACAGCCTGCGGTCCACGTTCGCCGGGCTCGCCCAAGACATCGCGAAGGGCGCCGACCTCACGGTGCGGGTCGACCAGGAGTTCGGCAGCGACTTCGACCGCGCGACCGTGCCGGAGGCGGTGGCCGAGCAGATAGCCGGCGTCGAAGGGGTGGGCCCGGTGCGGCCCGAGGTGGCCGCCATCAACGTGTTCATCGTCGACGGCGACGGCGAACCCATCAGGCCTCCGGGTCCGCCTGCGCTGGGCTTCAGCTTCAGCCCGACGTTCTTCACCACCGAGGGCAGACAGCCGGCCGCGCCGGGCGAGTTCGCGGCCGACGCCGCGACCGCGGCCAACAACGGGCTGCGCATCGGCGAGACCTACGAGATAAACGGCCCGCTCAACGCCGAGCCCTTCGAGCTCGTCGGCGTGTTCAACTTCGGGGACCCCGACTCCCACACCAGTCTGGGCCAGACGATGGCCGCCTTCGAGCTGGAGGAGGCCCAGCGCTTCTTCGGCATGGAGGACGGCTACCAGGCGATCAGTGTGCTGGTCTCTGCCGGCTCCAAGATTTCCGAGGTGCAAGCCCGCCTTGCAGCCGAGCTGGGCGACGGTTACAGCGTGGTCACCGCCGAGGTCGACGCCGCAGAGCAGGAGGAGGACTTCAACCAGGTCATCGACATCTTCAGCACGATCCTGCTGGTGTTCGCGTTCATCGCGGTGTTCGTGTCGGCGTTCATCATCAACAACACGTTCCAGATCATCGTCGGCCAGCGGGTGCGCGAGATCGGACTGTGGCGGGCCATCGGCGCCACCCCGAGACAGGTGAGCCGGTCGGTGATCACCGAGTCGGCCATCGTGGGGGTGATCAGCACAGTCATCGGGATCGGGCTCGGCCTGGTGCTTGCCCTGGTGCTGCGCGCCATTCTGAAACTGATCGGCTTCCCGCTTCCGCCGGGGCCGCTGACGCTGCAGCCGCGCACCGTCCTGCTGGCGATGGTCGTGGGCCTCGGCGTGACGATGATCTCGTCGGTCGCGCCTGCGATGCGGGCCCGCCGGATCTCCCCGGTGGCCGCGCTCGCCCACGACTTCCGGCTGGGCGCCACCGGCCTGAGCCGCCGCCTGATCGCGGGCGGAGCGGTGTTCGCGGCCGGCGTCGTAGCGCTGGCTGCGGGCATGACGGCCGGACTGGACACCACCCCGACGTTCGTCCTGCTGGGAGTCGGGGCCGTATTCGCCTTCGTGGGCATCAACATTGTGAGTCCGGCCTTCGCCCGGCCGGCGGCGTCGGTGCTGGGACGCCCGGTGAGAGCGCTGTTCGGTGTGCCGGGCCGCCTGGCCAGAGACAACGCGGCCCGCAGCCCCCGGCGGACCGCCTCCACCGCTGGCGCACTCATGATCGGCCTCGCCCTGATGGGTCTGGCCGCGGTGGTGGGCGAGTCGCTGAAGAAGACCTTCGTCAACATCATCGAGAACGCGGCGGAGGCCGACTACTACATCCAGTCGGAGGCAACCGGTTTCGGCCCCCCACCCGGATTCCCGGCCCGGGTGGCCGACGAGATCGAGGCGCTGGACGAGATCGACAGTGTGGTGCGCATACAGTTCGCCTTCAGCGGGCTGAGCGTCGACGGGGAGCCGCGAGACATCGTGGCCGCCGACATGGCCCTTGCCGACGACCATTTCGACAGCCAGCTGAGCTCGGGCGACATGGCCGGCGGCGACCCCCTCACGTCGCTGGCACTGCACAGCGACTCGGCCACCTCCCTGGGCGTCGTCGTCGGCGACACCGTCGAGGCCACGTTCCCCGACAACCAGACCGAGACCCTCACCCTGGTGGCGGTGTACGAGGACGCCGCCATCTACGGCAACTGGCTGATCGACGGCGCGCTATGGGACCGCCATTTCAACCGCAACGACCTCGCCTTCGCCAGCGCCCGCGTCGCGGGCCTGCCAGACGTCGCCGACGAGGCCCGGCAGGCCGCCCTGCTGGCGAGCAGCCGGGCTGCCATCGATGATGTGATCGACCGCTATCCCACCGTGAAGGTCGAGAACCAGGCCGAGTTCCGCCAGACCCAGGAGACACAGATCACCAGTCTCATCAGGGTGATCGAGGTGCTGATCGGCCTGTCGTTCTTCATCGCGCTGATCGGCATCATCAACACCTTGAGCCTGTCGGTGTTCGAACGCACCCGCGAGATCGGCCTGCTGCGCTCGGTGGGCATGACCCGCCAACAGCTGCGGCGCTCGATCTACTGGGAGGCGCTGATCGTGGCCGTCTTCGGCGGCCTGCTAGGGGTGACGGTCGGCACGGTGTTCGGGGTGGCGACCACGCTGGCTCTGCCCGAGTCGTTCGTGCAGACGCTGGCCGTGCCGTGGCTGGATCTCGCGTTCTTCGTGGCCATCTCGGCGGTCGCGGGGCTATTGGCCGCCATCCTGCCCGCGGTGCGGGCCGGGCGCATGAACATCCTCGACGCCATAGCCCACGAGTAGAGCCGGACTCGCCGAGCCAGAGCTGCTAGCTCCGCTCATTCGTGATCTGCGGCCTTATCCGCTCGGCCTTTAGGAGTAGCGGTCGAACAGGGCTTCGAGTTGCTCGCAGATGTAGTCCATGTGCTCGGGGCCGAGGCCGTGGTGGATCGGCAGAGACAGCGAGCGGTCCATCACCCGGTCGCAGTTGGGGAGCCCCCCGGCCGGGGCCCGGTGCTCGATGGCTGCAAAGCCGGGCTGGCGCAGGATGTTGCCGGTCCACACCATGCGGGTGGACACGCCCCGCGACGCCAGGAACTCCTGGGCCTGGGTGCGGTCGAAGGGCGCGTCCGGCTTGACCTCGAAGCAGAACCGCATCCAGGTGGTGTCGGTCTCGGGCGTGGTGCGACCCGGTGTCACGCCCTCACGGTGGGCCATGAAGTCGTCAAGTCGGCGCCAGTTGGCCCGGCGGCGGGAGTTGAACCCCTCCAGCTTGTCGAGTTGCACCAGCCCGTAGGCCGAGCTGAGCTCGTTGGGCTCGAAGTTGTAGCCGATGGAGTCGAACACGAACACGAGGTCGTAGGGGGTGCCGTCGGCCAGGGCGGAGAACCGGTCGTGCTGGCCCCGCCGCGATCCGTACAGATACGACTCGCTGCGCCGTCCCCACCGGCGCAGCGACACGGCCAGGTCGTAGGCGTCGGGGTCGTCGATGCCGACCAGCCCGCCGGTGCCGCCCGCGGTCATGGCGTGGGAGCGGGCGAAGCTGGTGACGCCGATGTGGCTGCGCTCGCCGGTGCGGCGGCCCCGCTGGTAGCTGTCGAGCACGTCGCAGGAGTCCTCCACCACGGCCAGGCCGCAGGCGTCGGCCACCGCCCGCAGCCGATCCCAGTCGGGGCAGTTGCCGCACAGGTTGGGCACCAGGATCGCCCTGGTGCGCGGGCCAATCATGTCCTCCACCGCCTCCGCGTCGATCTGGTAGGTGTCGGCAGTGATGTCCACGAACACCGGCACCAGCCCGGACTGGGCCATGGGGGCGATGTCGGTGGAGAACGTAAGCGGCGAGGTGATGATCTCGTCGCCGGGTTCCAGGCCGAGCAGGTCGATGGCGATGCGCAGCGCGGACGAGCCCGAGTTGACCATGAGCCCGAACCGCTTGGACAGCTTGGCCGCAACCCGCTCCTCCAGAGCGAGGGTGGCGTCGCCGATCTCCAGCTTCGGGTTGGACCGCATGACCGCCGCGACCGCCGCGATCTCCCGCTCGTCGTGCACGGCCCCCGCAGGCGGCAGCTCCATGGTGCGACTCCTCCCCGACCCTCGAGCTCGTGGGGCGCCTGTCAGGCTAAGGACCAGGAGAGACCCTTCAGGTGCGGTAGAGCATTCCCTTGTAGGCGGAGGTGAAGCCGGCGACCTCCAAGCGGGCCGCCCACGGGGTCTCTCTGACAGGGGTGCCGTCCACCTTGGCGATCTCCAGTTTGCGGAGACGGCCGTCCTTGACCAGGCCGATAATCGCCTCTATCCAGGCGTCGGTGGACTCCGCTCCCTCGAAGGTGGCCAGGGACCGGCCGCCGCGTTCGAGCATGACCAGCGGCACTCCGTCGGCCAACACCACATGGGCGCCGGCAGCGCGGGCCGGGCGACCAGGCGATTCGGGCCAGGCCAGCGCGGCGCCGTAGGGCTGGGCCGGGTCGGTGGCGGCCAGCACCACCGGGGCCGCGTCGGGTTCGGGATCGCGGGCCGCTCGTAGGCGGTCCACCGCTCCGGGCAGGGCGAACTGGGCTGCACCCAGCCCAGCCACGAAGTAGCCGCGTCGGGCCTCGCCTCGCTCCTCCAGCGCCTTGAGCACCGGATAGACACCGGCGAAGCCCCCCTCTTGGCCCTCTCCCAGCGCGGTCTCGCGTGCGACCACGCCGTAACGGTCGAGGAGCTGATGGGCCCGGGCCAGGGCCGACTCGGTGGGGGCGGGCCGGGGCCGGAGCAGCGGCTCTACCATCGACCAGCGACCCGCGGCGGACGGCGGTCCGGTGGCGGTCAGTCCTCCGAGCCGCAGGCGGCCGCGGCGGGACCGGCCCGGCCGGGAGGAATGTCGTGTCTGGCTCCGAGCCCGACGGGCGATACGCGCCCTCAGCGGCGCCAGCGAGTCGTTGGTGACCTCCCCCGACCACACCAAGTCCCACAGCGCAGCCAGCACGGTCTCGGTGTCATAGGGCAACGACGCGCCCTGCGCGGCGGCCACAAGGTCGGGCCAGAACGACGCTCCCCGGTGGCGCAGCCTGTCCCTAAGGGCGTCATGCAGGGCTCCCTCGGAAGGCTCGGCCGCGGGCACGAGCAACGCAGCCTGATCCCGGAACACCAGGCGCACCCTGCCGTCGGTCGCGCCGATCGCTCCGGCGCCGACCCACACGACCTCGCCGGAGGTGCACAGCTGGTCCAGGTCGGCCGGCTTGTAGGCGGTCATCCGGCACGCCAGCACGTCAGCCTCCAGCACCGACGCGGCCACGGGCGCCCCCTGAAGCTGCGCCACGATGTCGGCGAGGGCGTCCACACCGCGCCGGCGGTCCCCGACCCCCTGCCAAGCGGGCAGGAACCGGGCCAGCGCCTCGGGCGGCACCGCCTCAACCTCCTGGCGCAACGCAGCCAGACAGCGGCGCCGGATGCGACGCAGCACTTCGGCGTCGCAGAACTCCCGATCATGCCCTGCCGGTCGGAACTCGCCCCGCAGCAGGCGGCCTTCAGCCACGAGCGACACCAGCCGGGCTGCGGCCCACGACTCGCCGACCCCCAGCCAACGGGCCAGGTCGCGGGCCGTGAAGGGCCCGTGGGTGCGGGCGTAACGAACGCATAGGTCGCCCAAGGGATCGTCGACCGGTTCGGTGGCGGAGGCAGGGAGCCCCACCGGCAGGGCCGCACCCGCGGCGTCGCGCAATCGGGCCGCGTCGGCCGCATCGGCCAGCACATCCCGCCCGGCCAGGCGGACCTCGATAGCCCGCCGCTGCTCCACCAGCGTCCGTGCCCAGCCGATCACAAGCTGATCACCGCCGTTGGCTGCCATGTCGGTCGATGCGCCGCTGTCTGCACGAGCAGGACGAACGGCGGTACCGACGTGCGCCCGCACCGAACGGGCGGCGAGTTCTTCGAACGTGAGCGGTCCGAGCACGCGCAGCAGGTCGTGGACCTCATCGGCGTCTCGGGCCTGGCGACCGTCGGTGAGCCGCTGAAGCTCCAACTCGACGTCGGCGATGACGCCGGCGTCGAGCAGGTCCCTCAGCTCCTCGGCGCCCAGCAGGTCGCGCAACAGGTCGCGGTCGAGGGCTAGCGCAGCGGCTCGCCGCTCGGCCAGCGGGGCGTCACCCTCGTACATGTAGACCGCGATCCACGAGAACAGCAGCGACTGGGCGAACGGCGACGCCTGGGGGGTGTCCACCGCCACGACGCGGACCCGGCGGCTGCGCAGGTCGGACATCAGCCCCATCAGCGCGGGGAGGTCGAACACGTCGTTGAGGCACTCCCGGGTGGTCTCCAGCAGCACCGGGAACGACGGGTATTTCGCGGCCACCGACAGAAGATCCGAGGCCCGCTTGCGCTGCTGCCACAACGGTGTGCGCTGGTCGGGGCGGCGGCGGGGCAGCAGCAGCGCCCGGGCCGCGCACTCCCGGAAGCGGGACGCGAACATCGACGTCTCCGGCAGCCGACTCACCACCAGTTCGCGGATCTCGTCGGGGTCGAACAGCAGATCGTCCACCGGAAGCTCATCGACCGCCTCGGGCAGCCGCATGACGATCCCGTCGTCGCCCCACATCAGGTCCACGTCGACGCCCCACGCCTCGCGCAGGCGAGCCTGAAGCGCGACCCCCCAGGGGGCGTGGACCTGGGCGCCGAAGGGGGTGAGCACGCAAACCCGCCAGTCGCCGATCTCGTCGCGGAAGCGCTCCACCACCACGGTTCGGTCGTCGGGAACTGCGCCGGTGGCGGCCGCCTGGTCCTCAAGGTAAGCGAGCAGGTTGGCCGCGGCTGCCTCGTCGAGACCGCAGCGCTGCCGGAGCCTGGCCGCGACCGCGTCGGCGTCGCCTTCGGAGCGCAGCTCCCGCACGAGGCTGCCCACGGCCCGCCCCAGCTCGATGGGGCGGCCGGGCCCGTCGCCGTGCCAGAACGGCATCTTGCCCAGCTCGGCGGGCGCGGGCGTGACCACCACCCGCTCGAAGGTGATGTCCATGATGCGCCAGGTGGTCGCGCCCAGCAGGAACACCTCGCCGACCCGGCTCTCGTAGACCATCTCCTCGTCGAGCTCGCCCACCCGGGTCCCGTCGGGAAGGAACACGCCGAACAGGCCCCGGTCGGGGATCGTGCCCGCATTGGTGACGGCGAGGCGTTGGGCTCCGGCCCGGCCTCGCAGCATCCCGTTGGCCCTGTCCCACACCACCCGGGGCCTCAGCTCGGAGAACTCCTCGGCCGGGTAGGTGCCCGACAGCAGTTCCAGCACGCTGTGCAGCACCTCGTCGGACAGATCCGCGAAGCCGGCGCAGCGGCGCAGCACGGCTGAGAGACGATCGATGGGCCAGTCGTCCATGGCGCACATGGCCACGATCTGCTGGGCGGCCACGTCGAGGGGGTTGCGCAGGTAGCGGGTGTGCTCCACCGCCCCGAGGTGCATCCGCTCCACCACCGCGGCCGCCTCCAGCAGGTCGGCGCGGTGCTTGGGGAAGATTCGGCCCCGGCTCGGCTCGCCCACCCGGTGCCCGGCCCGGCCGATGCGCTGCAGCCCCGATGCCACCGATCCAGGGGAGGCCACCTGCACGACCAGGTCCACCGCGCCCATGTCGATGCCAAGCTCGAGCGTGGACGTGGCCACCAGCCCACGCAGCTCGCCCCGCTTGAGCTCGTCCTCGATCAGGAGGCGCCTCTGCCGGGACAGGGAGCCGTGATGGGCCTTGACCAGCTCGGCGCCCACGGCCGCCCCCGCGCCTACCTGCTCGTCGCCCATCGGGACTGGCGGAGACTGAATCAGGCCCTCCACCAGCTCGCCCACATGCACCGGCCCGCCTGCGTCGCGGCCCTCCACCAGCTCGCCCACATGCACCGGCCCGGCTGCGTCGCGGCCCTCCACCAGCTCGCCCACATGCACCGGCCCGGCTGCGTCGCGGCCCTCCACCAGCTCGCCCACATGCACCGGGCCGGCTGCGTCGCGGCCCTGTTCAGCCGCTCTGGCCCGTTGTTCGGCCTGTCGGTCCTGGCCGTCTAGGTGCAGCTCGTTGAGCCTGGCCGCGAGGCGCTCGGCGAGGCGCCGGGCATTGGTGAAGATCAGGGTGGAGTGGTGGGATTGCACCAGCTCCAGCAGGCGGGGATGGATGGCGGGCCAGATGCTGCGCCGCAGCGGTCCGGCCGCGGCCCCGGCCGACGCCGGCGGCTCGACCGTCTCGCCCAGCGAGGCCATGTCAGCCACTGGGACCACCACCTCCACCTCGAGCTCCTTGCGGGCCTCGGCGTTTACCACGGTGACGGGACGGGGCACCGCCGATCCACCGGGACCGGCGTTGAACCCGCCCAGGAAGCGGGCGATCTCGTCGAGGGGACGCTGGGTGGCGGACAGCGCGATGCGCTGGGGCGAGCGCTCGCACAGCTCCTCCAAGCGCTCCAGCGACACCATCAGATGGCTGCCCCGCTTGTTGGCAGCAACCGCGTGGATCTCGTCGATGATCACGTGCTCGATGCCGGCGAGGGTCTCCCGGGCCCGGCTGGTGAGCATCAGGAACAGCGACTCGGGCGTGGTTATCAGGATCTGCGGGGGACGGCGGACCAACCGGCGGCGCTCGTCGGCCGAGGTGTCTCCGGTGCGCACTCCCACGGTCGGTTCGTGCACCTGCACGCCGAGCCGCTCAGCGGCCAGCCGGATGCCGTGCAGCGGAGTCCGCAGGTTCTTCTCTACGTCCACCGCCAGCGCCCGCAAAGGCGACACATACAGCACCCGCGTGCCGCCGTCGGACACGGCCGCGTCCTGCGACATGAGCCGGTCGATGGCCCACAAGAACGCGGCCAGCGTCTTGCCAGTGCCGGTGGGCGCGCACACCAGCGTGTGGTCGCCCGCCACGATAGCCGGCCAGCCCTCAGTCTGGGGCGCGGTCGGCGCGGCGAAGGCCGCCGTGAACCAGGCCCGGGTCGGCTCAGAGAACACGTCAAGCGGGTCGGCCACCACACCGCCACCGTACCGACCGCCTACCTCAGCCGCCGGGCCCGCCCGGAACCCACCGAGCGTGCGGCGCCGGTCACCTCCTCGCGACGAAGCATCTCGTTTCCGCTCTTGTTCGCTGCGCTCACGGGCCGCTCGGGCCCACTCGACCGAAATCAGTAGAGAAACCCGTCACATATGAGCAATACCCGTGCAGATTTGAGGCGAGCTTGACATAGGGCTACTCACGGGCCGCTCGGGCCACGGCCTCGCTCAGCGCGTTGCAGAGTCGTTCGACCCAACGGCCCACCGCTCGGCCTCTACAGTGAGCCCCATGACTCATCCATTTCGTTTCGGCATTGAGCTGAAGGGGCCATTGCCCGGCCTGACGTGGGCACAGACCGCGCAACGGGTGGAGGAGCTCGGTTTCTCCAACCTGGTCGTGCCCGACCACTTCGACGACCAGTACGCGGTGGGCCCGTCGCTGGCCGCCGCGGCGGCGGCAACCACCACCCTGCGCCTCAGCACCTTCGTGTATGGCAACGACTACCGGCATCCGGTGATGGTGGCCAAGGAGGTGGCCACCCTCGACGTCCTGTCCGGCGGCCGGATGGACCTCGGGCTCGGAGCGGGCTGGAAGCGCGTCGACTACGTCGAGGCCGGGATGGATTACGACCCGCCCGGCGTGCGTATCGAGCGCATGGTCGAGTCCTTGCAGATCATCCGCCGCCTCTTCGAGGATGGGCCGGTCACCTTCGAGGGCGAGCACTACACGATCCGCGGACTCGAGGGCCTGCCCAAGCCGGTGCAGTCGCCGGTGCCGGTGGCCATAGGCGGGGGCGGGCGCCGGATGCTCAGCCTGGCCGCCCGCCACGCCGACATCGTGGGCGTGAACGCCAACCTGCGCTCCGGCGAGATAGGACTCGACGCCATGAACGACGTGCTTGGCGCCGACCGCTTCGATGCCAAGCTCAAATGGGTGCGAGAAGCGGCCGGCGACCGCTTCGACCAGCTGGTGCTCAACGTGCTGATCGCGTCGTGGCAGATCACAGAGGGCGGCCAGACCACCACCGAAGCCATCGAAGCCACCGCGAGCATGTTCGGTCAGCCCGCCGAAGCGGTGGCCGACATCCCGCTGCTGCTGATCGGCTCGCCGGCTGAGATCGCCGACACTCTCCGCCAGCGACGGGAGCGCTGGGGCTTCAGCTACATGATTCTGGGGGCGGCCAGCACCGACATTGAGGCCTTCGCCCCGGTGATCGCAGAACTCGAAGGCGAGTAACCGGACGCCAAATCCCTGTAGTTGGCGACCCGCACGGTCACCTGCCACAGGGATTTGGCCTGTGGACGGCGAGCGGCCCTACTCGCGAATATGGTGGTGTCATGACCTCGACACCGGCCGAGACAGCGCCCTACGAGTCGCCCGAGTGGCATCCCGCCTTCGAGGAGTACTGCGAGACGATCTTCGAGTTGGCCGAGGACGATCTGGAGGTGATCCAGGCCCGCATCGCCGACCGCCTGGAAATCTCCCGCCCCGCGGTGTCGGAGATGATCCGCCGGATGCAGTCCGAGGGCCTCGTCGAGGAGGGCAAGGGCACGATCCATCTCACCGCCCGGGGGCACTCGCTGGCCGAGACGGTGGTGCGCCGCCACCGGCTGGCCGAGTGCTTCCTCACCGACATCCTCGGGCTCTCCTGGGCCGAGGCCCACCAGGAGGCCGGCAAGTGGGAGCACATCATCTCCCCCGCGGTGGAGAAGGCCATGGTCCGGGTGCTCGAGCAACCCACCACCTGCCCCCACGGCAACCCCATCCCCGGCTCGGGGTATCAGGCGCCCAAGATGGTCGCGCTCCACACCCTGGACGTGGGACGGGGATTCACGGTGCAGCGCATCCCCGAGGAGCTGGAGTTCCAGCCGGGGATGCTGGAGTTCCTGGAGCAGGCCAGGGTGACGCCGGGATCGACGGGCACGGTCACGGCCCGCTCCCCCGACGGCACCTTCACCCTCGACGTCGAGGGCAGCCCCGTGGGCCTGAGCGACTACGCCACCTCCCGCATCCTCGTCACCGCCGCGCCGGCCGGCTGAGCAACCAGACCCCCGCACTCCGCTTCCATCGGCGGCAGCGGGGCGCGGCTCGGCTCAGCCGCTGGGGGCGAGATGGAACAGCACGCGGGTGCCGCCCGCGAGCTCCTCGCGCTGGCGGACCTCGAAGCGCAACCCCGCCTGCGCCTCGATGGCGGCGAGGGTGTACGCTTCGTGGGTGCCGGCGCGCTTGTTGCCCTTGAGCCGTGCGACCATCGGGTCCGACTCGGTCGGAACCTCCAGCACCACCTCGGCGTCGAGATCGACGAGGAAGTCGAGAATCGCGTCCGTCGGAACATTGTGAGTGAGCGCCAGGTGATGAATCACCGCCAGCGCCAGCACCAGATCCGGCGATGACCGCTCGCCGATGGCGGGACGCTCCATGCCTCTCCATCCGATTCCCGGCGTCGGGTCGGCGAAGTTCATGACCAGTGGAACAATGCCCTTGCCGCCCTCGGTGCGAAGCCTCCGGTAGAGGCGATCGACGACGCGGCTGTCGGCATCCATGGCCAACACGACATCGGCGTCGCGGGCCGCGATCTGGCTGAACATGCCGTCGTTGGCGCCCACATCCCACACCTGCGAGCGATGGCGCCGGCCAGCGACCCGCTGCACGAACTGAGACTTGGCCGCTACTTCTGCGGGCGTGTAGTGGCCCCGCCCCGAGTAGCCGTCCCACACCGACCCGGCGTGGCGCCACCGCAGCCCGTCGACCAGCTTGTGGAGCCGGTCGATCAGGCTGGTGTAGATCCTGGAGTCGTAGCCCGCCCGCTTCAAGCCGTCGACGGTGGCGGCTGAACCGCCGGTGAAGCGCTTGTCGGCCTTGGCGTGAAGCCACACGTGGGTCATCAGGCCCTTGCCCCCGCGGCGGCGCCCCTGCAGCACCCGGCGAGCCTGCTGCGGGGTTATGCCGTCGACCGCGCCGCGCATCCAGGGCTGGTGCGGAAGGTCCTTGTACGCAGTGAACATCAGGGGATACAGGAACATCTGGCAGAACTGGCGATAGCCCCACCACGGCTCGCCGACGCGGTAGGGCTCGAACGACCCGATGTCGATGAAGGTCGGCCTCAGGCCCACGAACTGGACGTTGTAGGGCGTGGCGTCCTTGGTGGTGATGCCCTCGTCTATGGCGGCTCGCACCAGCCTGAGGGTGAGTCGGGCCGCGTCCTGCAGCATGGAGAACGACCACTCGTGGGGGTAGGTGACCAGCGGGACGGCGGCGTGCTCGAGCACCAGCGCCCAGGCGGACCCGTCCGGTGCCGCGGCCTCCGCGGCCTCCGCGACCTCGGTCGCCACGAGGTCTCCGGACTCGCACGCCATTTGGAAGAACCGGGTGGCCGACAATGCGGAGAAGCTGGCTGCCGCGCCCTCGTCGAGACCTCGCAGCACGCGGGTGCCTTCCCGCCAGACCCGGGAGCCCGGATCCCGGAACGATCCGGAGTCATAGCACGTTGACGGCGGGCCCGAGCCCGATCTCGTCACAGCGTGGTTTCGTCCGACCCGCCGGGAGCTTCGGTGTCGCCGGGGATCGGTTTCTTGTTCCTCCCGACCCCGAACTTGGCCAGAACAGCCCTCGCGGCCACCGCCATTCCGGCGCCGCCTGCCGCGATCGCACCGATTATTGCGCTGCCCGACGCCGGGTCGAGATAGCCGAAGATCATCTCCGCCCCCCAATCTCCCGGCGACAACGATACCAACCGACCGTTGCCGGGGAAGAATGAACGGGTGCCTCCCCTGCGGTGGCGACTGCTGCATCTCCTCGTGCTGGCCACGCTGGCCATTACCCAGCCCCTGCTGAGCACCCTGGGCGAGAACCCGACTTTCTTCATCGCGCACTCGGCCTCGCCCGGTCAGATGGTGGCTTTCACGGCCATCGTCTCTCTGGCGCCGGCGGCTGTGCTGGGCACGTTGATGCTCGCCGGGCATGCCGTCTCGGCCGAGGCCGGTGAGCGCGTCTTCTATGCCTCGATGGCTGTGCTGGCCTTCGTCTTCGTTCTGCAGGTGGTGGACGCGATTCCGGGGCCGGCCGTGGCCGTCGCGGCCGTGGCCGCTGTCGTCGGCTACGGGCTGATGGTCCTGTACTCGGCCCGCGGGCCGGTGCGCTCCACGGTGTCGTTGCTGGCCGCGTTCCCAGTAGCGGTCGTGGCTCTGTTCCTGTTCCACTCGCCCGCCAGCAGCATCGTGTTCCCCGCGGACGTGGAGGCAGTGGCCCTGGACGACCTGCTGGGTGCAGACTTCGCCGCCGAACACCTCGCGGCCGACGGCCCTACGCCCGCCAGCTCCGCACCGAGCAATCCCGCACCGGCCAGTTCCGCCTCCGCCAGCTCGGCACCGACCAGTACCGCCTCCGCCAGCTCGGCACCGGCCAGCTCCACCTCCGCCAGGGCAGCAGCAGGCAGTACCGCACCCGCGAGTTCCGAACCGACCAGCCCAGCGCCTGATTCGGACGCTGCGGTCCGACCCGCCTCGATGGTCGAGCGCCTGAACGACCGATTCCCACCGATCTACATCCTCGTGCTCGACGAGCTCCCATGGGCCTCGCTGCTCGACATGAGCGGCCGGATCGACGCGGTCCGCTATCCGAACTTCGCCCGGCTCGGCGCGACCTCCCACGTCTTCACCAACGCCACCACGGTGGCATTCACCACCGAGGAGGCCGTGCCGGCCCTTCTCTCGGGCACGCTCCAGGCTCAGCCCGCCCCAGTGTTCTCGCTGTACCCCAACAACCTCTTCACGCTGCTGGGCGGGGTGTACGACGTGTCGTCCTCAGATCCTCTCGTCGACCTGTGTCCCCCTGCGGTGTGCAACGGCTCGCCCCCGGAGCAGATCCTCGAGCTGATCGCAGCCGACGAGGCGACTCGCTCCACCCAACCCGCAGCTGGCTCCGCCGCGCCCACAACCACGGCGAGCAGGCCAACCACGACAGCCGCCTCCACAACCACGGCGACGGCGACGGCGACGGCCACAACCACGGCGACGGCGACGGCCACAACCACTACTGCGGCCGGGGCCGCATCCACCGCCGCGGCTGGCACCTCAACCACCTTGCCGGTTCCCGCGCCGGCCGACGGCGGGACGAGAAGCGACCGCGGCGGCTCGCTGTCACTGTTGCTGAAGGACGCCGCGATCGTGTTCGGGCATCTCGCGTCGCCCGAGGGCGTGGACTTCGGGCTCCCATCCATCGGTGCCACCTGGGGCAGCTTCGGACGAGCACCGGCTGTCCCGTCCGTCGCCGTGGACGCTCCGGAGCCCGACCCCGCAACGGCACCCGAGTCCTCCTCAGCCACAACCACCACCGCGACAATCGCCCCCACAACCACCACCGCCACAGCCACCGCAGCCACAACCACCGCAGCCACAGCCACCGCGGCCGTCGATACGACACACGCCGACGCGGACCCCGTGACTGCGCTGCCCACCGGCGCGGCAGTGGCTGACCCCACGAGCTCCGCTCCAGTCGACCCGCAGCGCGTCGCCGAGGAGCGCATGCTGTTCCTCGACAGCCTGATAACGAGCGACAGCCGCGTCGCCGACTTCCGGGCCGAGGTGGCGGCCATGGAGGCGAGCGAGCTGCCCCGCCTGCACTACCTTCACTCCCTGCTGCCGCACGTGCCCTGGCGATTCCGGCCCGACGGCTCGACCTACGCCGACATCGACCTTCCCGGGTACTTCTCGCAATGGGACGAGAACCCCGACAAGGCCCGCTTCGGGCAGCAGCGCCACCTGCTGCAACTCGGGCTCGTCGACCGCCTTCTGGGGGAGTACCTCGACCGGCTGGAAGCCATCGGGGACTTCGATCGGGCCACAGTGATCGTGACCGCCGACCACGGAATCTCCTTCGTGCCCGGGGAGCGGTCCCGCGGGATCGGCGAGGCCAACGCGGGGGGAATCGCCAACGTGCCTCTGCTCTACAAGGAACCGGGCCAGCGGGCAGGCACGGTCCAGACTCGGCCCGTTCAGCTCATCGACGTCGTCCCGACCATCGCCGCCCGGCTCGAGCTCGACCCGCCGTGGACGTTCGACGGCCGCGACATGCTCGCCACGGGGCCGGCCCCGGACCGCCGGGTGCGCGGTCCCTACGGCATCGTGGACGTTCCCGGGAACCTCGGAGCCATCGTCGAGAGGCTTTCCGCTGACATGCACCAGGTGTTCGGCGACGGCGCCTCCGGCAGCCTCTACGGGCTCGGCGGCGCTCACGACCTGATCGGCACTCAGGCACTCGATTGGGCGACCGACCCCTCACAACACTGCTGGATCCTCGAACGACCGGCGACGGTCCCCGACGCCGACGGTGCGGTCGGATACGCGTACGGTCGCATCGACGCTCCCGCCGGTGCTGGCATCGCGATGGCGCTCTCGATCGACGGCGTGGTCGCGGGAACAGCCCGGTCGTACCTGGAGGACTCGGTCCATCGCGTCTACGCCATCGGCGACCCGCAGTTCTGGCGAGCCGACCAGCCGACCGTCGAACTCCACGAGATCGTGGGCCGGCGACTCGCCCTCATCGGCCGATGCTGAGCACCGGCACAAGCCGTTGCCAGAGTTCGTCGCGGCTCCGCGTGGGGGTCGCTTCCGCCTTGGGCGCGGGCTCCGGCCGTGTGGTACTTTGATGTGATCAAAGTGACCTCAGTCTTCGGCGGTTCGGCGCTGAGGGCTGTCTGAACAGGGGGATCCAATGACCGCCAACCATTTCTCCAGACGCACGTTCCTGGGAGGCACCGCCGCCGGGGCCGGGCTGCTGCTGGGCGGCAGCAGCGTGCTCGCCGCGTGCTCGGGCTCCTCGGAGCCCCCGCCGGCGGCGCCGCTCACGTCGGTGAACTTCCAGTTGAGCTGGTTCGACTCGGTGCAGTTCGGCGGCTCCTACATCGCCGACGAGCGGGGCTACTACGAGCGCTACGGCCTCGACGTGACCCTCACCCCCGGAGGATTCGACGCGCCGGTCGACCCCCCAGTCATCGCCGGCCAGGCCATTATGGGAATCTCGGCCGCCGACTATGCCGGCCGCTCGGTCAACGAGGGCGCGCCGTTCAAGATCGTGGGAGTCGCCATGCAGCGCAACCCGTTCGTGATCGCCTCCCTCCCGGACAACCCGGTCAACGTGCCGGCCGACCTGGTGGGAAAGACGCTCGGCATGGGGTTGATCAACCAGCCCGTGCTCGACGCCTTGGCCACGTTCAACGGCTTCGATGCCGGCGACGTGGAGATCGACCCCAGCGTGGCCTACGACCCGGCCCCGCTCGTGAACGGCGACGTCGACGCCCTGCTGTGCTGGCTCACCGACCTGCCGGTGGCCATGACGGTGGCGGGAGTACCCAACACCACCATGCTCATGGCCGACTTTGGCTTCTCGGCGCACAGCCAGACCTACATCGTGACCGAGGACACCCTTGCCAACAACCGCGACACCGTGCTCGGACTGCTCAAGGGCGAGATCCTGGGCTGGCAGGAGTACAAGAGCGACACCGACGCCGCCGCCCAGTTGACCGTCGACCGGTTCCCGGACCTCGACCTCGACCTCGAGACGCAGAAGCTCCAGGCCTCAGAGCAGCTCAAGATCATGTTCAGCGACGACACCGACGCCAACGGGTTCCTGTGGTTCACCGACGAATCCGTTCAGGCCAACGTGGCCACGCTGGCCCAGCTCGGCGTGAACGTGACCCCGGACCTGTGGGACCGCTCGCTGCTAGAGGAGATCTTCGCGGCCGGTCCGGTGCTTGCGTGACGGGCCGCCGACGCTCAGGATGACCCGGCGGGGAGCGCCGGTAGACGTCGTCGGGGTCGGACGCACCTTCGCCCTCGGCGGTGGAGAGGTCGTGGCTCTTCGTGGGCTTGATCTGAATGTGCCCGCGGGCGGGTTCAGCGCCCTGATCGGACCCTCGGGCTGCGGCAAGTCCACGGCGCTGCGACTCGTGGCAGGGCTAGACGAGCCCGACGAGGGCACCATCGAGATGGACGGCTCGTCTCCTGACGAGATGCGGCGGGGGCAACGCATCGGCGTGGCCTTCCAGGATCCGTCGCTGCTGCCATGGCGGACGGTCTCGACGAACATCCGGCTCGCCTTGGAACTCGTGGGCCGCCGCCACGACACCAACGCGGTGAGCGAGCTGATCGAGCTGGTCGGACTGCAGGGCTTCGAGAAGGCTCGGCCCTCACAGCTGTCGGGAGGCATGCGCCAGAGGGTGGCCATCGCCCGGTCGCTGGTGACCGAGCCCGACCTGCTCCTGCTCGACGAGCCCTTCGGTTCCCTCGACGCCCTCACCCGCCAGCAGCTCAATGACGAGCTGCAGAGGATCTGGACCGCTCGGGGCACGACCACGCTGCTGGTCACGCACTCGATCCCCGAGGCGGTGTACGTGGCCGACGAGGTGCTGGTCATGTCGCCCCGCCCGGGACAAGTGGTGGCCCGGCACCCGATCGGTTTCGAGCGGCCGCGAACCCGCCAGTTGCTCCTCGCCGACGCGTTCCACTCTGCGGTGGAGGAGGTGTCGGCCAGCCTGCACCGCTCAGAGGGCCAGGTCGTGCGGCTCGAGGCAGACCCGGATTGAGCACCGCCGTCGAGGCCCCGCCCGCACGCTCCAAAGGCGGCCTCGGCATGCGCCTGCCGTCGTGGGCGCTGAGCACGCTAGTTGCGATCGGGGTGGTCGTGCTGTGGGAACTGGCCGCTCGTACCCTGTATGCCGGCTCCTACCGCCTATCGCCACCGTCAGCCGTTGTTACGCAGCTCGCCGAGAACCGCAGCCTCTACGGCCGCAACCTGTGGCACACCTCGTGGAACGCGGCATGGGGGTTCCTGTGGGGGAACCTGGCCGCCATCGCTCTGGCCGGGTTGGCCTCACTCGTGCCCCTCCTGCGCCGAAGCATCGGCGCAGCGAGCCTCATCACGTTCTGCGTGCCCGTCGTCGCGCTGGCGCCGATCCTGCGGGTGATCACCGGCCCGGGCAACGGCACGCCGATCGCCCTGTCCGCCGTGGCCGTGTTCTTCACCACCTACGTCGCCGCCCTGCTCGGCTTCGACTCTGCCCCGGGTAGCGCCCTGGATGTGGTCCGCTCCCTGGGGCAGGGCCGATCCGCGGCCTTTCGCGCCGTGCGCATCCGAGCCTCGGTGCCGGCCATGTTCGCTGGCCTGCAGATCGCCGCGCCAGCCGCCTTCCTCGGCGCCCTGGTCGGTGAGCTGACCGGCGCCAGCCGAGGCCTGGGAGTCCTCACGATCCGGGCCCTGGGCGCCCTCAACACCGACCGGGTGTGGGCGATCGCGGTGCTGTCCACCGTGGTGTCGTCGGGCGCCTACCTGGCAGTTGGCGCGCTCGGAAGGCTCCTGTGCCCGTGGGCGCCCGCACTCGACGTGGGCGCCGCCCCGGCCGCCCGGCACGAGCCCGGCCTCCTCAACCGTCTGAGCGCGCTACTGGCGCCAATCGCCGCTGTAATCGTGCTCTGGTACGGGTTCTTCTTGACCTTCAACCTCAACCCCTACTTCGCCAAGACGCCCTTCGACGTGTGGACCGAGCTGTTCACGCACGAGGAGGCGGCGATGATGCGGTCCCACGTGTTCTCCGCGCTGGGAACCACGGTGCGGACCACGGCGCTGGGGTTCCTGATCGGGCTGATCACGGCAGTGGCCCTGGCCGTGGTGTTCGTCCTGGTGCCGTGGCTGGAGCGATCCATCATGCCGGTAGCGGTCTCGTTGCGAGCCATCCCCATCATCTGCACCGCGCCGCTGATCATCCTGATCCTCGGCCGCGGAATCGTCGCCTCGGCCGCAATAGTGGCCGTCATGTCGTTCTTTCCCACCCTGGTGAACTGCGTCGGCGCCATGCGGCGGACCCCGGTGGGGATACTCGATGTGCTCAAGTCCTACGATGCCCGTCCCGCGGCGTATGTGCGCAACGCCTACCTGCCCTCCGCCGTGCCGGCCCTGCTCGCATCGGCACGGATAGCTGTGCCCACTTCGCTGCTGGGCGCCATCGTCGTTGAGTGGCTGGCCACCGGCGAGGGCATGGGCAGCGTGATAGTCATCGCCGCCAGCACCGCGCGCTACGACGTGCTGTGGGTGTCGGTGACGGTGCTGACCTTCGTAGCGGTCATCGGCTACTGGCTGGTGGCCACGCTGGAGCTCCGAACCCTCGAACGCATGGCGCCGGGGACATCGAGATGACCGTCGCGGCGGCGGGCGGGCCGCGTGACGCCATTGCCGCGACCTCGGAGGTCGCGGCTGCTCAGGCCGCGGTGCTGGCCCGCTACGACGAACTGGCCAGGCTGCTCGCCGGGATGGACGCCCGCCCCCAGGCCGATCCGGACCTGTCTGCCGCGGCCGCGGCCGCGCTGCTGCACGAGGCCCGGCTGCTGGACGCCGGCCGCTTCGAGGACTGGCTGGCCGGCTGGACCGATGACGCCGTGCTGTGGGTGCCACTGTCGCGGACCGCACACCCCGGCGCCGACCAGTCCCTGCTCCTGGACGACCGGCGCCGTCTGGCCGAGCGTGTCGAGTGGCACCGCGACCCGTCGGCGTGGGGCCAGCAGCCGCCGTCGCTCACCACCCGCGTCGTCGGCGGTGTCGAGGCGTGGGCCGCGACCACCGGTCTCGTCACCCGGTCCACCCTGCTGATCGATGAGCACCGCCACGGCCGCCACCAGCAGCTCGCCGGGTGCCAGATCCACGAGCTCGTCGGCGACGACCTCCGCCGCCGCACCAAGATTCTTGTCGTGCCCGCGCTGGGCACCGGCGTACGCAATCCGAGCTTCCTGCTGTAGGGGTGTTGCCGTGACCGCCACCGACTTCGATCCGTCCCCTCCCGACTTCGGCCAGTTGGTGCAGCCCCACCGGGTGCACCGCCGCATCTACACCGACCCGCGGATCTTCGAGATGGAGATGACCCGGGTGTTCGCGGCTTCGTGGTGCTATGTGGGCCATGAGAGCGAGATCCCCGGCCCCGGCGACTACCGCACAACCACGCTGGGCCTGCGGCCGGTGCTGATGACCAGGGGCCGCGACGGCGCGGTGAACGTGCTCCTGAACCGGTGCGCGCACCGGGGCACAGTGCTGGCCGCGGAGGACCGGGGCACGGCCAAGCGCTTCGTGTGCCCCTACCACGGCTGGACTTACGCACCCGACGGGCAGCTCGTGGCCATCCCGTTCCCTGCCGACCATCCCGTCGAGGACTACTCGACGCTCTCGCTGGGGCGGCTGGAGACAGCCAGCTACCGGGGCTTCGTGTTCGCCACCCTCAACGCGGAGCCCGAGCCGCTCGACTGCTGGCTGGGCGAGGCCCGGGAGGCTCTCGACGCCATCGTCGACCGCCATCCCGGCGGCGAGATGGCGGTGATGGGCTCGCCGCAGCTCCTGGAGTTCGCCGGCAACTGGAAGCTGTCGTGGGACAACGCGGCCGACGGCCTGCACGCCACGTTCGCCCACCACTCCTACAACTCGCTGGGCGAGACCGTCGACGTTGAGACGGTGCTGGCCCGCGACCCGGGATCGACCCCGATGGTGTCCAAGGCACTCCGCAACGGCCACATGGTGGTGGACCAGCGCCCGGGCATCCCTCAGGGGCCGTGGGCCACGATGCGCAACGTGCCGTTCCGGGAGCCTCTGGAGTCGGCGCTGGTCGATGTCGGCGCCACCGAGCTGCTCGACCTGGCCACGGGCAGCATGGTGAACCTGTCGCTGTTCCCGAACCTGATCTTCGTCGGCAACCAGCTGCTGATGGTGGAGCCGGTGGCCGTGGACCGCACCCGCCTGCAGTTGTGGCTGACCTCCGCGCCGGGCGCGCCGCCGGAGATCGACCTGCTGCGCCTGCGGGTTGACGAGGACTTCGTGAACTTCGGCACCCCCGACGACCTCGACATGTTCGAGCGGATCCAGCGGGGTCTGTCGATCCCGGAGATGGAGTGGATCGACATGAGCCGGGGTCTTCCCGACGACGCCGCCGACGGCGCCGACGGCACGGTCCGCGGCCCGATCACCTCCGAGGCGCCCCAGCGGCGCTATCTCGCCCACTACGCCAAGCTGATGACCGCGCCGGCGCCCACCCGCGCCCGCTGACGTCGACACCGTGGCGAGCACTGAGCGCCGGGCCGCGTTCGAGGCCCGCGGCGCGGTGGTGGTGCCGGGGTTGCTGGACCGCGGCTGGTGCGAGCGGCTGCACAGAGCCATCGAGCGCTGCCAGGCCAGTCCCAGCCAGTTCTACGGGGTGCTGTCGCCTCCGGGGGAGTTGAAGGTGGACAGCGACCTGTTCCGCTGGTTCGACGATCCCGACATCGCCGAGGCGACCCACTCCTCGGCGCTGCCCGCGCTGGGCGCGGAGCTCTGCGGCGCCGAGGCCGCGGTGCTGATCGAGGACCAGTGGTTCTGCTCGGAGCCCGGCGCGGTGTCGCGCAGCCCCTGGCACCAGGACCACCCCTACTACAACCTGGACCGGCCCTTCGCCACCATCTGGGTCACCCTCGACGACGTGGCCGCCGACGCCGCTCTGCGGGTGGTGGAGGGCTCCCACGCCACCGGCATCACCTACGCGCCGATTGAGTTCTCGTCGTCGTCCATCACCATCGGTGGGGCCTCGGAGCTCGAGCCGGTGCCCGACGTGGACGCCGACCCCGAGCGCTTCCCGGTCACCACCTGGGACCTGAGAGCCGGCGACGCGGTGGCAATCGACTCCCGGATGCTGCACTCCACCGGCGTCCGAGAGGTGGCCGACCGGCCCTTCCGGCGCCTGTCGACCCGCTACGCCCATCCCGACACCCGCTACCTCGACTTGGGCGAGCAGGCCGCGGTGTTCTGGAGGATGCTCCCCCACGGCCTCAGCACCGGCGACCCGGTGGCCAGCGAGGTCTTTCCCCTGATCGAGCCCTGACCCGCCGCCCCGAACGCGGAGGTTTGGAGCTGCTCGTCTCCGGGCGCCTGGCGCCAACCTGTGTTATGGCCCGTGGCCGCGCCCTCAGGGCCGGTGCGGACCTGGGTAGGGATCGGGATTCCGTCAGGACCATTCGTGCAGCAGGCGGGCGAGGTGGTGGGCCAGCGCGCCCCCGCGGGGGTGATCGGCCTTGCGCACCAGCGCCACGGGCTCACACGGCCGGTCCCGGGCGAGGCGCAGCGCGACTATCGCCGCGTAGTCCGAGGCGTTCTCGGTCACCACCATCCTGGTCGGGTTTAAGGGCACGGTGATGGCCAGGCTGGGGCTTGAGGCGCTGGTCGATGAGGCGGTGCGCCCGGCGGGGTCGGGCCGCGGGTCGGGCGCGAGGGTGCTGTCGTTGGTGGCGCCGATGCTGGTGGGCGGGTCGTTCATCGACGACGCAGACCGGCTGCGGGCGGGCTCGGCGGCTCAGGTGCTGCCGTTTCGGGTGTTGGCGCCGTCGACTCTGGGGACGTTCCTGCGGTCCTTCACCTTCGGACACCTTCGCCAGCTCGACCGGGCTGCTGAGCTGGCCTTGGGCCGGGCGTGGTCTGTGGGCGCGGCGCCCGACGCGGCCGAGATGACCGTGGATCTGGACTCCACGGTCTGTGAGGTCTGGGGCAAGTCCAAAGGCGGCGCCGCCTACGGCCACACCGGGGTGCTGGGCTATCACCCGCTGGTCGCGATCAGAGACGACACCGGCGAGGTGCTGCATTCCCGCATGCGGTCGGGGTCCTCGCGGCGCGGCCACAGCCGGTTCGCGTCCGAGACCCTCGCGAGGCTGCGGCGCCTGGCGCCCGACGCGGCGGTGACGGTGCGCGCCGACGCGGGGGTCTTCTCCTATGAGCTGATCGACGCGCTCGCGGCCCGCGACGCCCGCCACTCGATCACCGTGACACAAAACCCCAAGGTCAAAGCAGCCATAGCAGCCATCGACGAAGCCGACTGGGCGCCCATCGCCTACACCCGCGGCGGCGAGGCCCAGGTCGCTGAGACCACCATCACAACCGGCCGCCGCGACGGCCGCGGACCCCGCGAGCTGCGCCTGGTGGCGCGCCGCAGCCGCCTCACAGGCCCCCAGCGCGAGCTGTGGCCCAACTGGCGCCACCACGCCTTCGTCACCGACCGAGACGACCTCGACGCCTGCGCCGCCGACGCCTACCACCGAGCCCACGCCCGAGTCGAGCTCGCCATTCGTGACCTCAAAGACACCGGACTAAGACACTGCCCCTCGGGGCGGTTCTTCGCCAACGGCGCCTGGCTGGCCTGCGCCGCGCTCGCCCACAACCTCGCCCGCTGGACCGCCCGATTGGGCAGAATCCACCCCAGCGCACAGCTCACCGCCGCCGCCACCATCAGAAACCGGCTCCTCACAATCCCGGGCCGGCTCCTCAACCACAGCCGCCGACACAAACTCCGACTGCCCGCGCGCTGGCCATGGGCGCGCACCTTCACCACAGCCCTCGAGCACCTCCGCAACCTCCCCCTGCAAATCTGAGCCCCCGCCCCGGCCCGGCGCAGCCAACAACCACCCCAAGCGCCACCAACCCGCCCAGGCCCCACAACCCCGACCCAGCGCGCCCCCCCAACGCCCCGGCCCGCCCCACACACCAACCCGGCACCAGCCAGCCTCACACCGTCACCCCTCGCAACCCCACCGGTGGATCCAGGCTTAGAGCGCGCGCAAATAGGTGACCATCCACCGGTCGTCGGGTTGCCCGGAGTGGACTTCGGGTTGACCCCAACCAAACGACGACCAGGTGGAGGTGGTCCCAGCATGCTTGCTATGGAGCCGAGGGTGGTGGATGCGCTGTGGGCTGCGGTCGAGCCGCGGATCCCCGAGCGTGAGGAGCCGGTGCATCCGTTGGGGTGTCATCGGCGCAGGATTCCTGACCGGGAGGTCTTTGAGGCGATCTTGTTTCGGCTGGTGACGGGATGTTCGTGGGATGTGGCGGGCCGGCTGGGCAGAGGCTCAGAGACAACGCTGCGCACCCGCTACCACGACTGGAACGCCCACGGCGTCTTTGACAGGGTCGCGCAGGAGGCCATCGAGGGCTATGACCGCATCGTGGGCGTCGATTTGGGCGACGCGTCGGTGGACGCATCGTTGCACAAGGCGCCCTGCGGCGGTGACGGCACCGGCAAAAGCCCAGTTGACAGGGCCAAACTGGGCTGGAAGTGGTCGCTGTTGTGCGACCGGGCGGGCATCCCGGTGGGATGGGCCGCGGATGCCGCCAACCGCAACGACTGCACCCTGGTCGGCCCCACCCTCGCCGACGCCGAGCGCCGCGGGCTGCTCGCTGACGTCGAGACGCTTCACCTCGACCGCGGCTACGCCGGGGAGCCGGTGCTGCGCACCTGCCACAGCTACGGCATCCACGACGTCGTGCGCAGCCCCAAACGACCCCGCGGCAACACCCGAGCGAGCCCAAGGCCGTGCCGCTGGGGCTGCGCTGGACCATCGAGCGCACCAACTCGTGGCTGTCGAACTTCGGGCAACTGCGCCGCAGCACCGACCGCAGCCCTCAGCCCGCCTCGGGCAACTCGCCCTGGCAATCGCCTTGATCATCATCGTCAAACTCTTCAAATGGGCCGACCGATGGAACCCCACGTAGCCGCCTATTCGCGGACGCTCTTAGTCCAGACCCTTCCAGCGCCGCCGACGCGATTCCAACGACTCACCCGTCGGCCAAGTCGCGAACATCCACCAGCCAGTGAACCGCTGAATCAACACGATGCCCGGCGGTATAAGCAGAAATGCCGCTGACGGGGTGAGAGCCGGTATCGCCGCGACGGCCCCCAGAGCGAGGATGATCGCGTAGACGACAAGGGCGATCTCACCTGTCGTGAAGTTCCGGCCCATGAATCTCCGAGTAGATACAGTCGCCGTCACCTAATGTCTCCCTTCTCGCGCGGTCCGCAAGTACGGGACGTTACATTTCTATCAACCCGACGCTGGGCTGTCTCGTTCAAACGCTGGCCGACGAACTGGGCCCCGTCCTGGCCACGCCCCTCGCCCGGCAGCGGTGAGGGCCCTAGGTGTGACAACCGGGGACGTTGTCCCTGGGTGGATGGTGTTGGCGGGTCCGCGATGGTTTGAGCCTCGATGTGAGGCTGTTGTCGCGTGTCATCGTTTGTTGCACAGGTTGGGGTTTGAGCCTGGACCCGGGGAGATGAGCGATGGCCAAGGCGTCGAAGAAGAGTCCTGAGGAGAAGCTGCGTGTTGTGCTCAGCGTGCTGAGAGGTGAGCAGTCTGCGGTGGACGCGGGCCGTCGGGTGGGGGTGTCTGAGCAGACGGTTCACAACTGGAAGAAGCTGTTCTTGGACTCCGGGCGTGACGGCCTGGCCCAGGGCCGGCGGCGGCGCTCGGCGCGAGAGAGCGAGCTGGAGGCCGAGAACGAGGAACTGAAGGCGGCGCTGGGCGAGGCCCATGTGCAGCTGCGGGTGTGGAAGAGGGGCGCGGAGCATCTCCCCCCTTTGAGGTCCTAGAGGTGATCCGAGCCGACGCCGAGGTGAGCGTGTCGAAGTTCGCGGACCTGGTCGGTGTGCCCCGCCGCACCTACTGCTACCGGCTCGCGAAGCTGCGCCGCGGCGACCCCGCCAAGGGGCCGTGGCCCGCGCCGGTGGTGGACCGCGTCGAGCCCGCGGCAGCGAAGCTCGCTCAGCAGTACCCGGCCTGGGGGCACCGCAAGATCTGGGCGATGGGCTTCTATGAGGGCTGGGATCTGGGATCGGCCTCCAGCGTGCGGCGGGCGATGGCGCGCCGAGGGTTGTTGCAGCCAGTGGGATATCAGGCCCAGCGCCGCCAGCTCGCCGCGGCGCGCCGAGCGGTGTTCGTCGACCCGCCGACACGGCGAAACCGGGTCTGGCAGGCCGACTTCTCCGAATTCGAGACCGCCGCACAGGGAACCTGGCAGCTCGGCGGCGTCGTCGACTACGTCTCCAAGCTGGTCCTGGCCTGCCCGGTCACCGCGACACAGACCGCGACCGACCTGCTCGCCGCCCTCGACGCCGCCGAGCACACGGCTCAGACACTGCTGGGCCGCCCCCTCATCGAGGACTGCGTCGACGCCGTCACCGGCGAGATCGTGCCCATTGCGGTGGTGACCGACAACGGCCCGGCCATGAAATCGGTCGCCGCGGCCCGCTGGTTCGCCGCCCGGGCGCACTTCACCCACGTGCGGACCCGGCACCGATCCCCGCACACCAACGGCGTCATCGAGCGCTGGTTCGAGGCACTGAAATACGAGCGCCTCTACCGAGAGGACATCCCCGACGGCATCGACCTCGCCGAACACATCGCCGCTTTCACGCTCGAGTACAACACGATCCGGCCCCACGAGGCCCTCCACTGGCGACGGCCCCTCGACACCCACCTGTGCGACCCGACCCTCAAACCCAACCCGCCCGAGACTGAGCAAGGAACTTGACACGGGACACCGTCAAACGCTTGACAAACATAGGAGCATTGAGCGCTTCCACCGTATCCTCATCGAGGAATGGGCCTACATCCGCGACTGGCACAACGACACCGAACGCCACAACGCCCTCAAAGGATTCATCCACCTCTACAATCACCACCGATCCCACGGAGCCCTCGACTGGAACACACCAACCGCCACCCTCAACCACCTACTCAAGGACAACCTCCCCGCGGAGCACACCTAGCCCTCGCCCGTGCGCCGTCCTGGCCACGCCCGCCCGGCCGCGGCCCTCGCCCTGGAGGCCCTCGACTCGTGCGAGGCCCTGCGAGGCCGCCGCCGCCCTGGCCAGCCAGCCCCAAGAAACCCGGAGGGCCGCGTCAGCGGCCCTCGCCCACGTCCTCGCCGTGACGCCGTGAGCCGAGGCCACCGTATTTCGAGGATGTGGGCGTCGTCAACCGGCTGGCCCGCCGAGGCGAACTCGAGCGTGGCTCGGCGCGGTACGGCAAGGCGTTCGAGAACTGGGTCTTCCACGAGCTGTCCGCCTTCATCTCCTACCGCTACCTCGACTTGGGCGAGCAGGCCGCGGTGTTCTGGAGGATGCTCCCCCACGGCCTCAGCACCGGCGACCCGGTGGCCAGCGAGGTCTTTCCCCTGATCGAGCCCTGACCCGCGCCGCGGCCGAGCCCTCGGGCCGGGGCTAGCCGGGGGCGGAGACGTGGACGAAGCGGGTGGTCTCAGCGCCCAGGTGGTGCCAGCGGTGGCGGGTGGCGGTGGAGTAGATCATCGTGTCGCCCGCGGCCAGGCGGTGGGTGACGATGTGGCCGTCGGCGTCGTCGAGGTCCACGGCCAGCGTCCCCTGGGTGACGTGGATCATCTCCCGACCCTCGGACGCGAAGAAGCCACCCAGCTGCGAGCCGGGCTCGACCACGTACTCGGCCGCGCTGAAGGGCTCGTCGAGGCCGGTCAGCTGGCGGCGGAACGCGGTCTGGGGCGCGTCGGTGATGTCGTAGCGCTGGCCCTGGTCGCATCCGGTAACCACCACGTCGGCCGACACCGGGCCGGCCAGCAGCCGCTCGGGGGTGGTTTCCAGCACTCTGGCGATGGCGAACAGCGACGTCAGGCTGGGCGCGGCGAAGCTGGTCTCCACCTGGCTGAGGAACGGAACCGACAGGCCGGAGCGGTCGGCGACCTGGCTGAGTGTCAGGCCGAGCTGGTTGCGGCGGCTGCGCACCGCCTGGCCCAACTCCTCCAGGGCGCGGGTCTCGTGGTCGCGGCGGGGCTGGGGCTGAGCGGTGGCGGCCATCGGTGCGAGGCTACTGGCGGAGGATTCTCGTGTCGGCCGGTCAGCCGTCGGACGGCCCGGCGCCGGCCACGGTGCGGCCCGATTCGTGCTCGGGGAACAGCTCGGCGTAGGTGTCGCCCTCCCGGTAGGGGTGCGCGGCCAGCTTCTCCTCGTCCACGTCCACGCCCAGACCCGGCCCGGTCGGCGCGGTGATGTGCCCGCCGCCCAGATCGGTGAGGGCCAGGCCCGGGTTGTGGCCGATGTCGGTGATCATCGGCTGGTGCGGGTCGATGTCGTACTCGCACAGCCGCACCCTCGCCGCGGTGGCCCAATGCAGGTTGGCGGCCAGCCCGACCACCGTCGGCCCCCCGACGTGGGGGATGACCTCTATGGAGTGGCGGGCGCCGATGGTGGCGATCTCGAGGCAGTTGAGTATCCCGCCGGTGAGGGAGGCGTCGGGCTCGAAGACCCGGGCGGCGTCGCGCCGGGCCAGCTCGGCGTACATGCGGGGCGAGTACACCCGCTCCCCCACCGCCACCCGTATCGGCGAGTTGTGCTGGAGCCGTTCGAGGCCCTCGATCTGGTACTGGGGCACAGGCTCCTCGAAGAAGTGGATGCCGTGGGGGGCGATGCGGCGGCACAGCTCTATAGCCGAGTCGGGATCGTGGAACCAGTACGAGTCGACTCCCATCAGCTTGTCGGCGCCGATGTGCTCCCGCACGGTGGCAACGGCCTCCTCGTCGCCGTCGATGGTCCGGCCCAGACGCACCTTGACGCCCGCGAAGCTGAGGTCCATGCACTGGTCGAAATAGTGGGCGTGCCACTGGGCGCTCTCTTCGAACATCGTGGTGCCGGTGCCGTAGAGGGGGATCGGGTAGGCGCTGCCGCCCAGCAGCTGGTGCACCGGCGCGTTCAGGGTCTTGCCGAGGATGTCCCACAGGGCGATCTCCACCGCGCCGATGGTCTGGCTGGTGAGACCCTCCCAGCCGAGGTAGCCGTCCAGGGCCACCTGAAGGTCGGCGACCCGGTCGCGGATGGCCAGAGGGTCTCGGCCCTCCAGGTGCCGCGAGCACACATCGTCGACGACCGCCCGAAAGACCGTCGGGTAGGAGTGCCCCCAGTTGGTGGACGACTCGCCCCAGCCCACGGTGCCGTCGTCGGTCTCGATGCGCACCAGCGCGAAGCTGCGCTCCATGTCGGGGTCGATCTTGCGGTAGCCGGCGAGCACGGCCCGCACGCTCTCGATTCTCATGCTTGTGGCTCCTGCCCTCGTGGGTGTAGCTCGATTCTCACAGCCCCGCCACCGAACTGGCAGCAACACACTCCCCATAGGGCGCAGAACGCTGCCAGTTCGAACGGGAGCCGTGCACGAACGGGTGCACCGCGGCGATGCTGGTGGGGCTCAACGGACTTCGCCCCGGGCCAGGAGCCCCTCGCCGTCCAGCTCCTGCCACAGCTCGTCGGGCACCGGAGCGCGCAGGGCGGCCAGATTCTCGTCCACCTCTGCCGGCGCGGCCATCCCCACCACCACGGCGGCGACCGCTGGGTTGGTAAGCGGGAAGTTCACCGCTGCGGCCCTAAGCGCCACACCGTGGCGCTGGCACACTGTGTCGATGGCCGCGGCCCGTGCCAGCGTCTCGTCCGAGGCGGGGCCGTAGTCGTACCAGGAGCCGGCCCGGGGGCGGGCCAGCACGCCGCTGTTGAACACGCCCGCGGCCAAATACGCCACGCCCCGCTGGGCGCAGGCGTCGATCAGCTCGGCCGCGGATCGGTCGAGCAGCGTGTAGCGGCCGGCCACCAGCATGCAGTCGAGGTCGGTCCGCTCCAGGAAGACGGCTGCGGTGGCGACAGAGTTGGTGCCCAGCGACACCGCGGAAATCACTCCCTGGTCGCGCAGCGACACCAGCGCCGGCAAGGTGCCCTCCAGCGCCTCGAGGATGTGGGCGTCGGGGTCGTGGATGTGCACGATGTCGACCCGGTCCACCCCGAGGCGCTCCAGGCTCGACTCCACCGACTGCGTGGCGGCGTCGTAGCCGAAGTCGAAGTGGGCGTCGACCGAGCCGTCGGGCCCCTGAGTCAGCAGGCGGCCGGCCTTGGTGGCGATGACCGGACGCGGCCCGCCCGCCGCGGCGAGGGCCCGGCCCAGCCGGCGCTCGGCCTCGCCCAGCCCGTAGAACGGGGCGGTGTCGAAGAATCCCACGTCGCGCTCAAGCGCTCGGGCGACGGTCGCCACGGCCGTGCCGGCATCGGTGCCCCAGAAGATCGTGGCCAGCGGGGCGGTCCCCATCGCCAGCCGGCGGACCTCGAGACCGGTCCGTCCCAGGCCCATCTTGTCCAAAGGATCATGCATGGAGCGTGTTTGATCGTATCAAAGTCTTGTGGTTGTCTGAGGGCATGACACGGGCCAAGCCCACCGTCGCGGAGCTGGTCGCGGGCAAGGGAAAGCGCCAGCTGACCGACATCTTCGTCCTGTCCCTAGAGGAGGTCCGGGCGGCAGAGGAGGCCGGGCTCGACATGATGTGCCTGCCCGACGAAACCATGAGCCGCGAGGTCCGCGAGGCAGCCCCCACCACGTTCATCATCGCCGCGCTGGCCTACGGGGCTCACGCCACCGCCGACGAGTACCTGCGCATGGGCATGGCCATGTACCGCCTGGGCGCCGACGCGGTGTACTGCGCGGCCGGGCTCGACACCGTGGCCCGGCTCGCCGCCGAGGGGCTGGCGGTGGTGGGCCATATCGGGTTCATCCCCACCCACAGGACCTGGTACGGCGGGTACCGGGCCACCGGCAAGACGGCCGAGAGCGCGCTGCGGGTGTGGCGCCAGGCCCGAGCGCTGGAGGCCGCCGGTGCCTTCGCCGCGGAGATCGAGCTCGTGCCCGAGCCCGTCGCGGCCGCCATCTCGCAGCGATCCCTGCTGTTCTTGATCTCGATGGGCTCGGGGGCGGGGTGCGACGCCCAGTACCTGTTCAGCATGGACATCCTCGGTTCCAACACCGGCCACTACCCGCGGCACTCCAAGAAGTACCGCGACTTCCGGACCGAGTTCGAGCGCCTCCAAGCCGAGCGGGTGGCCGCCTACGGCGAGTACCGGGCTGACGTGGAGTCCGGCGTCTACCCTGCCGCGGAGCACAAGCTGCAGATCGACGACGCAGAGCTGGCCCAGTTCATCGCGGCGCTCGACACCGACGAACACGGCCGCAACGACGATGCCACACCCAACAGAGGAGTGCCATGGACGGAGATAGCCAAACCGACGACCTGACCGCCGACCCGGTCTCGCTGCTGGTGGAGGGCACGGTGGTGACCATGGACGCCGAGCGGCGGGTCGTCGCCGGCGGCGCGGTGGCCGTGGCCGGCGACCGGATCGCCGCGGTGGGCGACGCGGCCGAGCTGCGGGCCCGCCACCCCGATGCCCGCCGGATCGGCGGAGCGAGGCGCTATGTGATCCCGGGGCTGATCGACTGCCACAACCACATCGCCCAGGCCCTGTGCCGGGAGAGCACGGTGGAGGACTTCCCCAACATCTACCGCATCTACATCCCGGCTGAGGACATCCAGAGCACCGACGATGTGCGGGTCAGCGCCCGGGTGGCCTTCGCCCAGCTGCTGCGGGCCGGCGTCACCACCATGACCGAGACCACCTGCACCGTCGCCCACGAGGAGCCCATCGCCGAGACGGTGATGGAGACGGGCATCCGCTGCGCGCTGGCCCGGGGCATGTGGGACCGGGAGTCCCGGCTGGCCGGCAACTACGAGCAGATCACCGAGAGGTCCTGGTACCGCGACGACCCGGCCGTGCTGGCCGACGACCTGGCCTACACGGAGGACTTCTTCGGAAAGTGGTTCGAGCGGGGCGAGGGGCGGCTGCGGCCCTGGGTCCACAACCTGGGCGTGCCGTCGTGCTCGGACGAGCGCTACCTGGCCACCGACGAGCTGGCCCGGCAGTGGGGCACGGGGGTGATGACCCACATCAACCGCGACCGCGAGGAGATCGAGCTGAGCGTGTCGCTGTTCGGCCACAGGCCCCTGGAGCACCTGGCCTCCATCGGCGCGCTGACCGAGCGGCTGGTGGCCATCCACGCCATGCTCACCAGCGACCGCGAGATCGACCTCATGGCCGCGGCCGGCGCGAAGCTGGCCCACGCCCCGGTGGTGTGCACCGACATCATGTCGGCGGTCACCCGGGTGCCGCTGATGCGGTCCCGGGGCATCACCGTCGGGCTGGGCTGCGACACCATCATCAACGACGTGCTCAAGCTGATGCGGATCGCCCACATCATGCACAACCAGGCGGCCATGCCGCTGTTCGACCCCTACGGGTTCTCGTGCAGCGACGCCTTCGAGATGGGCACGATCGACGCGGCCAGGCTGCTGCTGTGGGACGACGAGATCGGGTCGCTGGAGCCGGGCAAGGCCGCCGACATCACCGTTGTCGACGCCAACAACCTGCGACTCACCCCGTCGACGGACCCGGTGGCCACGCTGGTGCGCTACGGAGTGGGCACCGACGCCGAGTCGACGGTGGTGGCAGGCCGGCTGGTGATGCACGAAGGCCGGCTGCTGACCATCGACGAGGAGGAGCTCCTCGACGAGGCCGAGGGGCTTGGGGCCCGGATGATCGCGGAGATGGCGCCCCGCCGCTACGTGCAGCTCGGCACCAACGTCAACTACCTGTGATGGGCCAGCCTCGACGCCGACGGCTTCAACTGCCCGTCAGGAGCCGCCAGCCGTGAGCACTTCGGAGCTCCTGGTGCGGGGGGCGACGATCCTCGACGCCGACGGCCCGCTGCAGGTCGCGGACATCAGGACCGAAGGGGGCACGATCACGGAGATCGGCCCGAGACTGCGACCCGGATCGGCCCGGGTGATCGACGCCGAGGACATGGTGGCCATGCCGGGCCTGATCAACGCCCACACCCACTCCGGCCAGAACCTCGACCGGGGCATGGCCCCCAACCTGCCGCTGGACCTGTGGCTGATGTGGGTGGTGTTCGGCAACATCTCCATCACCGCGGACGACCGCTACACGCTGGCCATGGCCGGGGCGCTGGAGATGCTCGAGTCGGGCTGCACCGCGGTGCTCGACCACGGCTGGGTGCCGCCGTGGGACTTCGAGAACTACTCGGAGGCCATCATGAGCGCCTATTCCGACGCCGGGATGCGGGCCGGGCTGGCCCCCATGATCGGCGATCTCGACATCTTCGACACGATGTCATTCGAGGGCGCCTCGGGGCCGAAGCCCGAGCCGCTGGGCGAACCGTTCGACCCGGACGGGCTCCTGGCGTCCATGGCCGGGTTCTTCGACCGCTGGCAGGGCGCCCACTCCCGGCTCACCCCGATGGTGGGGCCCTCCGCCCCCCAGCGCTGCAGCCACCAGTTGATGGACGGCCTGGCCCGCCTGGCCCGCGAGCGCGGTGCGGGGTTCCACACCCATGTGCTCGAGACGAGGACCCAGATCGCCGCCAACCTCGAGCGCTACGGGCGCTCCAGCGTGTCGTACCTCGAGGACCTGGGGCTGCTGTATCCGGGGGCGAGCCTGGCCCACTGCGTGTGGATGGACCCCGACGAGTTCTCGGCGGTGCGCCGCTGCGGCGCCACGGTCGTGCACAACCCGGTGTCGAACCTGAGATGCGGGTCGGGGATCCTGCCCGTGGCCGACCTGCTGGAGGGCTCCGTGAGCGTGGCGCTCGGCGCGGACGGCGCGGCCTCCAACGACAACCAGAACATGTTCGAGGCCATGAAGTTCGCGACCCTCATCCAAACCCTGCACGGATCGCACCTGCGCTGGCCGCAAGCCCCCGCGATCTGGAAGATGGGCCTGCGGGGCGGCGCGGCCGCGCTGAACCAGCCGATCGGCGCCCTGCAGCCCGGGAGCGCGGCCGACATCGTGCTGCTGAACACCGAGCGCCATGTGCCAGTGCATGCCGAGGGCCTGGTGGCGAGCCTGGTGCTGGCCGAGCACGGAGAGTCGGTGCACACCGTGATCGTCGACGGCGAGGTGATGGTGGCCGAGGGTCGATCGACCCGCGTCGACGACGACGCCATGGCCGAGCGGTCCCGCGACCTGCAGAGGCGCATCCACGAGGGCCTGCCCGATCGCCAGGCCTTCTATGACCGCTACGTGGACGTGCTCACCGAGATCCACGACCACGCCATGGCCCAGCCCGTCCCCGTGGAGCGGCTGGCCGCGATTACGCCGGCGTTCCCCGACGCCGGGAAACTTGACGAGTGAGGCCGCAAGGAGGAGCTGCCCGATGAACACCTCCTGGAACACATCCTGGATCGACAACGAGCACCCGGCCCTGCGGCGCTGCTGGCATCCGGTGGCCCGAAGCGCGGACGTCGGCGATGACGGGCCGGTGGCGGTGGACCTGCTGGGCGAGCGCTGGTGCCTGGTGCGGCTGGGAGGCGAGCTGGCCGCGCTGCGGGATCCCTGCCCGCACCGCTATTCGCCGCTCAGTGCGGGGACCATCGTGGGCGACACCCTGCGCTGCGCCTACCACGGCTTGCGGTTCACCGCCGACGGGACCTGCGTGGAGATACCGGCGGTGGATCCCGGCCTGCCCATACCGGCGCGGGCCTGCGCCACCGCGGCCGCGGGGGTGGCCGAGTCGCTGGATCTGGTGTGGCTGGCGCCGGAGGATCCCATCGCCCCGCTGCCGGAGGTTCCCGAGCACCACGATCCCAGCTTCGTGAACTGCCCGCTGGAGCCGTCGAACTGGAACGCGGGGGCGGCTCAGATGGCCGACAACTTCCTGGACTTGGGCCATCTGCCGTTCGTGCATCTGGCCACCTTCGGCGACGAGGACGACAAGCTGGTGCGGGACTACAGGATGGAGCGCGACGGTTGGCGCTTCACCGCCAGCCACCGCCACTTCACCAAGTCCCTGGCCGACTCGATGGGCGCCGACGGCGACTACAAGGTGGTGGAGCGGGAGCTGCTGTTCGTCTTCACCGCCCCCCACCACGTGTACCTGCGCATCGGCTATCCCGAGGAGAACGTGGTGCTGACCATCAGCTTCTGCCACCAGCCGGTGGACGCGGCCACCACCCGGCTCTACTGCACCGACTACCGCAACGACATAGAAGATGAGCCCGGCCCCATCGCCGAGGCCGTCGCCTTCCAGATGGCAGTGGCCGCGGAAGACAGCGAACTGCTGCAGCGCATCGGCACCAAGGCAGTGCCGCTAGTCCCCACGCTGGAGTACCACTCCAAAGCCGACCGCATAACCCTGGAGATGCGCCGCATGCTCGCCGACCTAGTAGCCGAGGCGGCAGCGGAGATTTCCGGCTAGCCGGAGCGGGAGAAGGCGACGGTGCTGACGCCGCTGTGGCCTAGGTCGACGGTGGCGCCGATTCTGAAGCGCGGCGCGCCGGTGGTCCGGCAGCGCAGCACCCCGCCGTCGGCTGAGCGGATGTAGTACAGGGTGTCGTGACCGAAGAACTCGATGTGATCCACAACCCCTGAGTCACCCTCGGTGAGGGCCATCTCCTCGGGCCTGACCAGGATGTCCACCGCTCCGTGCGCCGGTGACCGCAGCCGCATGGGGCCCAGGGAGGTGTGGGCGACGTCGCCCTCGGCGGTGCCGGGGACGGTGTCGGCCTCGCCCACGAAGCCGGCCAGCCAGCGGTCGGCGGGCCGCTCGTAGAGCACCGCCGGCGGTGCCTGCTGGATCACCTCGCCGTCGCGCATGACGGCGACCTCGTCGCCGAGCACGAAGGCCTCGTCCTGATCGTGGGTCACGAACACGCAGGTGACCTCGAGATCGCGCAGCAGCGCGGCCACCTCGGCCCGCACCTCAACCCTCAGGGTGGTGTCGAGGCTTGAGAAGGGCTCGTCGAGCAGCAGCACCGACGGCTGCGGTGCCAGGGCCCGGGCCAGCGCCACCCGCTGCTGCTGCCCGCCCGACAGCGAGCCGGGCAGCCTGTCGGCCAGCTCGGCGATCCCGACCAAGTCCAGGAGATCGCGCACCCGCCCCGAGGCCGGGCGGGGCAGGACCCGGCTGCGGGGTCGCTCCGAGCGGGGTAGGCCGAAGGCCACGTTGGCGGCCACGGTGAGGTGCGGGAACAGCGACCAGTCCTGGAACACCATGCCCACGCCGCGCTTGTCGGCGGCAACATGAACAACCGGGCCCGAGGTTCCGTTCGCCGACGCGCCGGCGCCCGGCGTGCCGTTCTTCGGTCTTGCGGGCCCGGACATCAGCTTGCCGCCGAGCACCACACGGCCGGAGTCGAGCCGCTGAAGCCCGGCCAGCACCCTGAGCAGGGTGGTCTTGCCGCATCCGCTCGGACCGAGAATCGCCAGCGTGCGTCCCGGCTCCGCGGAGATCGAAGCGCTGCGCAGGACCGGCGCGCCGCCGAGGGCGACGCTGGCCGCATCCACCCGGATCCCCCGGCCTCGGCGAGGGGCAACAGCCGCGAGCGCCGCCCGGGAGGCGGGGGCCGCTAGAGCCACCGGCGCCGCAGCGCTATCAAGCATGCCTTATACCCTAACGCCAGTAGTCCTCACTATGTCAACCCCAGGCGTCCTGACGGCTCAGGTCACGGTATGCCTCACTCAGTGAGCACTACCGGGCTCGGTGAGCATGTCGGGCAGAGGCTCGGCGTGCACCACCGTCACCCGCCTGGTCGCCCGGGTTAGGGCCACGTACAGCGAGCGCACGCCCTGGCACTCCTCGGCCACGATGCAGGCCGGCTCGACCACCACCGCGGCGTCCACTTCGAGGCCCTTCACCAGCCGCACCGGCACCAGCGTCACCTGCTGCTCCAGGCCGGCGCGGCCGGGCCCCCCGAAGATCACCGATCGGTTCGTCAGCTCGACCCGCAGCGGCTCGTGGAGCGAATGGGGCACGATCACGGCCAGGTTGCCCTCACCGACCTCGGCCCGCTCCTGCGCGATCACCTCGGCCAGCGTCTCGGCCAGTCCCGGAGCGTCGGCGCCCCTGCCGTTCGTCTCGGCGGCACCCGCGGCCCCGTCGCGGCCGGCCGCAGCGCCGCACGGCACGAAACGGGGCTCGTCGCCGACGGTGCGCACCGTCTCGGGGGGCACTGCCCCGGGCGCGGCGTGGGGAAGCACCCGGTTGGCCAGCGCCATGGCCGGCGCCGGGATCCGGTAACCCAGCGTGAGCTCCACCCGGCGGGGCGGACGCCGGTCGGGCAGGCCCTCCAGCACCGACTCCCAGCCCTCGTGGGCCCAGGAGCCGGTGCCTTGCGCCACGTCGCCCACCACCGTCATCGAGCCGTTGAGGCTGCGCCGGGCGATCATGCGAAGCTCCATGGGCGACAGGTCCTGGGCCTCGTCCACCACTATGTGGCCGTAGGTCAGCACGGCGTCCTCGGCCCGGTGGCCGGTCCGGTACCCCAGCAGCGCCCGGGCCTCGTCCAGCACCGGCACGTCCTGGAACGACCAGGTGACCTCGGAGGCGTGCCCGGGCCGGGGCCGGTGCAGGAGCTCTATCTCGTCGTCGCTGAGCCGTCCCGCGCCGGCGGAGCGCAGCAGGGCCCTCGACCCGTACAGGTCGTTCACCAAATGGGCAGGCGTGAGCAAGGGCCACATCCACTCCAGCGCCTCCCGCACCTCGACCACCTCCGAGAGGCGCTCGCGGACCTCGGCCGGATCGGCGGCCCGGCGACCGCTTCCGGCCAGGGCCGCAAAGAACGCCTCCTCCACCAGCCGGCGGCCCGCGTTGTGCTTCCGGGCTCGCCGGGCCGCGTCGACGACGATCTGCGCCGACTGCTCCACGGTGAGCCGCAGTCGCTGCAACTCGAAGCCGACGGCTAGGTCCCGGCGCAGCGGACGGCGGCGGTCGCGCACCGCTCGGCGCAGTATCCCCGCCATGCACCGGTCGCCCTTGACCCGGCCGACGGTCTCGTCGTCGAGGCCCGCGACCCGCACCGCCGGACTGAGCAGATCCGCGAGCACGGCCTGGTCCACGCCCGCCTCCCCCAGCGAGGGCAGCACCTGCTCGATGTAGGCGAGGAAGAGCCGGTTCGGGCCCACCACCAGCACCCCCTGGCTCTCCAGGGGGAATCGATGCGTGTACATCAGGTAGGCGGCCCGGTGAAGCGCCACCACCGTCTTGCCTGTCCCCGGCCCGCCCTGCACCACCAGCACGCCGGGCAGATCGGAGCGGATGACCCTGTCCTGCTCGCCCTGGATGGTGGCCACGACGTCCTTGAGGCGCCCGGTTCGAGCCGCCTCCAGAGAGGCGATCAGCGCACCCGAAACCGGCCGGCCGTCGAGCGAGCCGTCGCCCGCCTCGGCCGCGCCGTCAGCGGCGCGGCCGTCGAGGTCCCGGTCGGCTATGTCGAAGCCGATGGTGGCCTTGTCGCCGAAGAACTCGTCCTCGAGGCCCAGCAGCGTGCTGCCCCGGGACGCGAAGTGCCGCCGGCGCTCCAGGCCGAGCGGCTTCCGGCCGGTAGCGCGGTAGAAGGGCTCGGCCACCGGCGCTCGCCAGTCCACCACGATGGGGTCGTGGTCGGCGTCCCACAGGCCGACGCGCCCGATGTAGAAGCGCTCGGAGGTCGCGGCCGGGTCGATGCGCCCGAACACGAGCGACCGGTCGCCGATGTCGAGTCTGGTGAGCCGGGCCAGGGCCGCCTCGAGCATGGCCTCGCGCTCGAACCGGGCCTGCGTGGTGCCGCCCCGACCCGTGCGGAACACCGATGTGGCCATCGTGGCCCGTTCCCGGGCCGTGTCCAGGCAGGCGTGCGCGAGGTCGAGGTAAGCCTGCTCGGCTTCTAGATCGGGATGGCGACTGGTCAAAGCAGGACCACGGGCGGGGTCGGCAGCCGGGACCGTCAGGCAACGGCGGGCCGCTGGGCGAGCGGATCCCGGCCATTTGAGGGAACTGTTGATTCTATCGCCGTATCCTCGGCTGCATGGACCCGAGCGAGCCGGCCCCGCTCGACGACGCCGAGGTCGTCGAGGACGCCCAGATAGTCGACAGCCCCGAGCAGGCAGCCGATCCCGGTCCCGGCCAGATCGGTCCCGGCGGAGCGGTCTCGGTGGGCCTGTTGTTCAGCGGGGGCGGCGCCGCCGCGGAAGCGTGGCACGCGGGCGTGGTCCGGGCGCTGCATGCCGCGACCGGCTGGGACGCCCGCAGCGCCGATTTGATTCTGGGCACCTCGGCCGGCGCCATCACCGGCCTCTGCCTGCGGGCCGGCATCCCACCGGCAGATCTCTATGCGCATCGGTGCGGCGAGCCCGTCAGCGACGAGGGGCAAGCCATCATCGACCGGGTGGTCACCCCCTACCGCGAGGGCCACAGCGAACGCGACTGGAGCGCGCAGGGTCCGCAGTCGCCGACGCTGGCGGCGAGGGCTCTGTGGCCCCCGTGGCAGGCCCGGCCCCTGCATGCCGCCGTGGGACTGCTGCCGCGGGGCACCCGAACCACCGAGGCCCTCCAGCAGCGCATGGCCGAACTGCATCCCGAGCCGTGGCCCGAGCAGCCCTACTGGGTGACCGCGGTGCGGCTGTCCGACGGCGAGCGGGTGGTGTTCGGGCGCGACGACCTCCGGGCCACCGCGCCGGAGGCGGTGCGGGCCAGTTGCGCGGTGCCGGTGCTGTTCGAGCCGGTCACCGTGGACGGACGGCGATACGTCGACGGCGGCGTGCACTCCTACACCAACGCCGACCTGATGGGTCCGCCCGCCTTCGACCTGGTCGTCGTGTCGTCGCCGATGAGCGGCGCGGCGGGATGGTCGACGGTCCGCGGCTCCCTGTCGGAGGCCTGGACCAAGGCCCGGGCCGGCGTCGGGCTGGGCGATTCCCAACCGGCGGCATCTAATCGGGCCTGGTGGTCCGAGGCACTGGAGATGGCGTGGTCTGATGGGCGGGCCATGCGAGCAGCGCGGCGGCAATGGGTTGACGACAAGTTGCGCGAGGAGGTGGAAGGACTGCGCCGCAGAGGCATCGCCGTGCTGGTGGTGGAACCCGACCCCGACGGAGTGGAGCTGGTGGACACCGGCAGCGACGCAGAGGTCGACCGCACCGGTCACGCCGAAGAGGTCGCCGCCCGCAACGACCCGGCGCAGGTCTGGCGAGCCGAGTTGGCCGCCGCAGCGGATCAGACCGTCCGCCGCCTCCTCGCGGACCGCGGCGGCCTGCGCTTCGCCGGCATGTTGCGCCGGGCCGCGGGCCGCTCGGCCTCTTGACCTCCCGCTCGACGCGATGAGCAGCCGACGTTTCGACGGCAGCGACTTCGTGCGGGCCTGCCGCGGTCAGCCCCATGGGCGCGTGCCGGTGTGGTTCATGCGCCAGGCCGGCCGGTCCCTGCCCGAGTACAGGGCCGTGCGGGGCGACGGCTCCATACTGGACGCCATAGCCGACCCCGACCGGGCTTCGGAGATCACCCTGCAGCCGGTGCGGCGCTACGGCGTCGACGCGGCCATCCTCTTCAGCGACATCGTGGTGCCGGCCCACGCCGTCGGCTTCGGGGTGGAGGTGGTGCCCGGCACCGGTCCTGTCGTGGATCGCCCCTTCGCGGCCCGCCGCGACCTCGACCGTCTGCGCCCTCTCGATCCCGGCGCCGACACGCCCTACGTGATCGAGACCGTCCGCCGGGCCGTGGACGCCCTCGATGTGCCTCTCATCGCCTTCGCGGGGGCCCCGTTCACGGTGGCGTCCTACCTGTTGGAGGGCGGCCCGTCCCGCAATCACGAGCGAACCAAGGCGCTCATGGTCGGCGACGAGGCGCTGTGGCACGACCTCATGGACCGCCTAGCCGACCTGGCCATCGCCTCGCTGCTGTCGCAGGTGGAGGCCGGAGCGGCCGCGGTGCAGTTGTTCGACAGCTGGGCGGGGGCGCTGTCGCCCGACCAGTACCGCCGCGGGGTCGCCCCGCACTCGGCCCGGGTGCTGGAGACAGTGGGCGAGACCGGCGTGCCGCGCATCCATTTCGGGGTGGGCACCGGCGAGCTGCTCGACCAGATGGGCGATTGCGGCGCGGAGGTGGTGGGGGTGGACTTCCGGGTGCCCATCGACGCGGCCCGCCGCCGGGTGGGACCGGGCCGGGCGCTGCAGGGGAACCTCGACCCCGCGGTGGTGCTGGCCGGCGCACCGGCCGCCTGCGAGGCGGCCCGAGCCGTGCTGGCCGCCAACGGCGGGCACCCCGGCTTCGTGTTCAACCTCGGCCACGGGGTCCTGCCCGGCAGCGATCCCGACGTGCTGGCCCGGGTGGTGCAGGTGGTGCACGACGAGGGCGAGGTGCGACCCGAGGCTCGGGCGGGGTGACCCGCCCGATGGCATCGCCTGCAGGCCGGGTCGCGGTGGTCGGCGCCGGGATCGCCGGCCTGACCGCCGCCTACGAGTTGCTGCGCGCGGGCGTGGATGCAGTGGTACTCGAGGCCAGCGACCGCCCCGGAGGCAAGATCGACAGCTCGCAGGTCGGGTGCCTCACTGTGGACTCCGGTCCCGACGGCTTCGTGGCCCGCGACCCCGCTGCGGCCGAGCTGTGCCGCCGGATCGGGCTCGGCACCGAGCTCGTGACGCCCGCCTCCAGCGGTGCCTACGTCTTCCTCGACGGCAGCCTGGTGCCCCTGCCGGACCGGTCGGTGCTGGGCGTGCCGTGGACCGCAGAAGCGGTGGCGGGAACAGGGATCGTCTCAGACCACGGCGTCGAGGCGCTGCGCCGCGGGCTGGCACAGAATGCCGATCCCCTGGCCGGCGACGCCTCGGTGGGCGAGGTGCTGCGGCCCCGCGTCGGCGACGAGGTGTTCGAGCGGCTGGTCGACCCCCTGCTGGGCGGGATCAGCGCCGGATCGGCCGACCGGATGAGCATCGAGGCCTGCGCCCCGCCCCTGCACGAGGCCGCCCGCCGGGGAGGACCGCTCAGCGCGGCCCTGCAGAAGGCAGCCGCCCGGCAGGGCGTCCACAGCGGCAACGCGACCCCGCCGGTGTTCCAGAGCGTGCGCGGGGGCATCACCCGGATCGTCGACGCCCTCGCCGCCGAACTGGGCGACGCGGTGAACTTGTCCACCCCGGCGCAGCGGCTAACACCGGCAGCCGGGCCCGGCGCCGGCCCCCGGTGGCGGGTGGCTACCCCGCGGGGATCAATCGAGGCCATCGGGGTGATCCTGGCCTGCCCAGCCTGGGAGACGGCCCGACTGCTCGAGCCCCACGCCCCGGACGCGGCCCGCATCCTCGGCGACATCGAGTACGCCGACGTTGCGCTGGCCACCTTCGTGGTCCGTGACGAGCACCTGGCCCGGCCCCTCGACGGCAGTGGTTTCCTGGTGCCCCGCAGCCAGGGCCTGCTGACCACCGCATGCTCCTGGTCGTCCTCCAAATGGCAGCACTACGCCCGCGCCGGCCGGGCGGTGCTGCGGGTCTCGGCCGGACGCACCGACGACCGGCGGTGGCTGGACCTCGGCTCCGCCGAGCTGGTGTCGGCGCTCGCGGGCGAGCTTGCCGACACCGGGGTCGTCTGCCGCGACGGCGCGGCGCGGGGCCGCTTCGAGGCCCGGGTCGCCGGTTGGCCCCGGTCCCTGCCGCAGTACCGGCCCGGCCATCTGCAGCGCGTCGCCGCGGTGGACGCCTGCCTGGCCGGCGCGACGCCCGGGCTCGCCGCGGCCGGCGCCGCCTTCCGGGGCCTGGGCCTGCCGGCCTGCATCCGCGGCGCGCAGGCCGCGGCTACAACCGTGGCGAGGGCCGTGCTGTGCTAGACGAACCGTTCGTGGATCCAAACCCCGCCCCGTCCGAGCCAGCCACCAGCGCCGAGGTGGTCCGCCACGAAGCCTCACCAGCCACCAGCGCCGAGGTGGTCCGGGCCGAGCCGGTGCTGGCGCCGCTCATCGCCCCCGACACCGGGCCGGCCCGCGAGTGGGCCGAAGCCAGCCAGCCGATGATCACCGTCCATCCCGACGAGCTGCCCGAGGGCGACAGCTACCTCAGCGTGAAGCGCACCTTCTGCTTTGCCGACCTCAGCGGCTTCACCGCGTACACCCGGGCCCACGGTCCCCACGCGTCGGTGGCGATAGTTGGAGACTTCCGCAGGATCACCCGCAGCGTGGCTGCCAAGCGGGGGGTGCGGGTAGCCAAATGGCTGGGCGACGGGGCGATGCTGGTGTCCACCAACGCAGCCGCCGCGCTGTCTCTGGGCGCCCACCTCATCCACCATTTCGCCAGCCGCGGCATACAGGTCCGGGTCGGCGCGGCCACCGGCGAGGCCCTGCTGTTCGAGGGCGACGACTACGTCGGCGAGGCAGTGAACCTGGCCGCCAAGCTGTGCGCGGCCGCTCCTCCCGGCGAGATGTACGCCGTCACCGACGAACTCGACGTGCCCGACTGGGTGCGATGCATCGGCGACGTGACCGTGCAGATCCGCGGCGTGGGCCCCGTAGCCGGCGTCCACAGGCTGCTGCCCCTAGGGCTCGGCGACGGGCGCGGGAACCTGGTGGGCAGACTCAACAACGAAATCAACCAGCTCAACAACAAGCTCGCCGAACTCAGCAACGAACTCAACACCGAGCTCAGCGAACTCAGCAACGAACTCAACGAGCTCGGGGCCGGCGGCAACGAATCATGAGTCACCGCTGAGTGACTTCCAAGAGGCCGAGCGGATAGGCAGAGTTCATGAGGATCTTCGCGAGGCGCCTAGCGAGGCCGTGGCCCGAGCGGCCCGTGAGCGCAGCGAACAAGAGCGGGAAACACAACGCCTCACCGCGAGGCCTGTAGTGCCTATCCGCGCTCGCTCCAAGCGACTGCCGGGACTGGCGAGGGGTTGAGCGCGGTGGCGGCGCAGGCGAAGCACGGCCGGGCCCCGGGCCGCGAGGGCCCGTCGCCGCTGAGGTGGGGCCGGCCCTGGGTCCGCGGCGTGCTGGCCGGGGTGCTGCTGGCCGCCTCGCTGCCGCCGTGGGGGTTCTGGCCGCTGGGCTTCATCGGCATGGCGCTGTGGGTCGAGCTGCTGGCCGATGCCGGCCTCTGGCGCAGGGTCGGGCTGTCCGCGCTGGTCAGCGCCAGCTGGCTGGGGCCGGCCACGGTCTGGATGGTGGACCTGACCCTCGCCGGCTGGCCCGTGGCGGTGATCAGCTTCGCGGCCATGCACGCCGCTGCCGGCGCGCTGGTGCCGCCCGATCACCGGCGCCGGACCGCGTTCGGTGCCGCGCTCGTGCTGGCCGAGCTGCTGCGCTGGAGCTGGCCCTTCGGCGGCGTGCCGCTGGCCACGATGGCCATGGCCCAGGTGTCGAGCCCGCTGGGGTCGGCGGCCCGGATCGGCGGGCCGCTCCTGCTGACCGCGCTGGCCGCGGTGGGAGGCGTGACGCTGGCCGCGGTCCTGTCCCAGAGCCTGCGACCAGCGGCCGTCGGCGCGGCCGTGCTGGTGGCGGCGGGGCTGGCCGGGGTGGCGGCTCCCGGCTCTGAGCCGATCGCCACCGGCGGCGACGCCCTAATCACCGTCGCAGCGGTGCAGGGCGGCGGGCCCCAGAACACCAGGGCCGATGTCTGCGAGCAGCGGGCCGTGTTCGAGCGTCACCTGAACACCACCACCGAGCAGGTGACCGTCCCGGTGGACCTGGTGGTGTGGCCCGAGGACGTCGTGCACCCCAGCCCGGACTCGGCCATCACGCCGGCGCGCTGCGACCAGCCGCTGCTCACCGACCGCGAGGCCCGAGACGAGCTGTCAGATCTGGCCCGCGAGCTGGACACCGTGCTCATCGCCGGCTTCTTCGAGCGCAGCGATGACGGCCGGTCCAACCTCAACTACGCCCTCGCCTTCCACCCCGACGGCACTGAGGGCGACCGCTACGACAAGGTCCAGCGCGTGCCCTTCGGCGAGTACGTGCCGCTGCGCTCCCGCGTGGAGCGCTTCAGCGACGAGCTGCCGCCCCGGGATCTGCGGGCCGGGCCGTCGGACGAGCCTGCCACCGTCGAGACGCCGCTCGGCCCGCTGGCTGTGTCCATCTCCTGGGAGATCTTCTTCGATCACCGGGCCCGCAGCGGGGTGGGTGACGGCGACGGCCAGATCGTGCTCAACCCCACCAACGGGTCCAGCTACTGGCTGACGGTGGTGCAGTCCCAGCAGATCGCCTCCAGCCGCCTGAGGGCCATCGAGACGGACCGCTGGGTGGTCCAGGCCGCTCCCACCGGCTTCTCCGCGGTGATCGACCCCGACGGCAACGTGATCGAGCGGACCGGGATCTCCGAGAGCGGGGTCATCCAGACGACCGTGGAGCTGCGCCGCGGCGATACGCTCGCGGTCCGGCTGGGGGCGTGGCCTGTGGCTGTGGCCGCAGTCCTGACGCTCTCGCTGGCGCTCGGCCGCGGCCGTGTGTTGCACAGATCCAGAGGCCGAGCGGATAGGCGCAGTCGATGACAAGCTTCCACCAGGGGCTTAGCGAGGCCGTGGCCCGAGCGGCCCGTGAGCGCAGCGAACAAGAGCGGGAGACAGTGCGCCGCTCCGCGAGGCGGCGGCACCTGCCCGCGCCGCCGCTAGGGCCCGGGAGAAAGCTCTAGAGCCATGCCCGCCCCCGCGGACCAGCACGCACCGCTGCGCGTGGCCATGCTCGCCTACCGGGGAAAGCCCCATGTTGGCGGGCAGGGCGTGTACGTGAGCCGCCTGTCGGCCGCCCTCACCAACCTCGGCCACCGAGTCACCGTGCTCGGCGGACCCCCCTACCCCGAACTCGACCCGCGCGTCTCGCTGGTGAAGCTCGGCGGGCTCGACATCTGGTCTCCGCCACATCCGATGCGCAAGCCCAGGGCCTGGGAACTGAAGGACTGGATCGACCTGGCCGAGCACGTGTCCTTCGTGACAGGCAACTTCAGCGAGCCGATGGCGTTCAGCCTGCGGGCGTGGCGGCATCTGCGCCGGCGCCGGGGCGAGTTCGACGTGGTCCACGACAACCAGACCCTGGGGTGGGGGATCCTGGCCATGCTGCGCCAGGGCTGGCCGCTGCTGGAGACCATCCACCATCCGATCACCGTGGACCGCCGCCTCGAGCTGGCCCACGCCCGCACCCTCGCAGAGCAGTTGGGCAAGCGCCGCTGGTATGCGTTCACCAAGATGCAGACCCAGGTGGCCAAGCGGCTGCCCCGGGTGCTGACCGTGTCGGAGTCGTCCAAGCGCGACATCTCCAACGACCACTGCGTGCCGCCGGAGCGGATCCACGTGGTGCCCGTGGGCGTGGACCCGGAGCTGTTCGCGCCCAGGCCCGAAGTGGCCCGGGTGCCGGGCCGGCTGATAACCACGGCCAGCGCCGACGTCACCATGAAGGGTCTCAGCTTCCTGCTGGAGGCGGCGGCCAAGTTGCGCACCGAGCGGCATGTGGAGCTGACCATCATCGGGAGGGCCAAGTCCGACTCCGCGGCCAGCCGGGCCATCTCGGAGCTGGGCCTCGCCGACGCGATCACGTTCGTCTCGGGAGTCTCCGACGACCGCATCGTGGAGCTCTACGCCGAGGCGGAGCTGGCTGTGGTGCCCTCGCTGTACGAGGGCTTCTCGCTGCCGGCCATAGAGGCCATGGCGTGCGGGGTGCCGCTGGTGGCCACCACCGGCGGGGCGCTGCCCGAGGTGGCCGGCACCCACGGCGAGACCTGCTTCTCGACCGAGCCCGGCGACGCCGAGGCGCTGGCCGCGGTGCTGCGGGACGCGCTGGACGATCCCGAGGCCCGGGCGCGGGTGGGCGACGCCGGGCGCCGGCGGGTCATCAACCAGTGGTCCTGGCGCCACACCGCGGAACGGACCGTCGAGCAGTACCGCTCCGTGATGGAGGATGCGGCGAGATCCGCCGCGGCGGGCAGCGCGGCCGGGGCTAGGGCGGCGGGACGCTGATGCTCACCGTCAACTACGACCGACTCGACGTGCACGCCGGTGAGCGGCTGCTGGACCTGGGCTGCGGCTTCGGCCGCCACTCCTACGAGGCGCTCAAGCGGGGCGCTGAGGTCGTGGCCTGCGACCTGGCCCGCCCGGAGGTCGAGCAGGTTCGCAACCTGGCCCGGCTGCTCGTGGCCGAGGGCGAGTTGAACGAGTCGGTGATGGCCGCGCCGGTTCAGGGCGACGCGATCGGGCTGCCCTTCGACGATGACTCCTTCGACAAGGTGATCGCGTCGGAAGTCCTCGAGCACATCGACGACGACAAGTCAGCCTTCGCCGAGCTGGCCCGGGTCCTGCGCCCCGGAGGCCGGCTGGCCGTGACCATCCCGTCGTGGCTGCCCGAGACCGTGTGCTGGAAGCTGTCGAGCGACTATCACGCACCGGCGGTGCCGGGGGGCCACGTGCGCATCTACCGCCGGCGAGACGTGAGTCGCAAGCTCGCGGCCGCGGGCCTGCGGCCGGGCCGCTGGCACCGGGCCCACGCCCTGCACACGCCGTACTGGTGGCTGCGGTGCACGGTTGGCCCCAACCGCGACGTCAGCGAGAACCGGCTGGTAAGCGCCTACAACCGGGTGCTCGAATGGGACATCGTCAAGCAACCGTTCGTCACCTCGGCCGCGGAGAGACTGCTCAACCCGCTGCTGGGCAAGAGCCTCGTCGTGTACGCGGACAAGCCAGTTCGGGTGTCGGGCTCGGCGCAAGCCCTCAGCAGTGAGGACATGGCTCATGCCGCCTGAACCGCTCAGGCCCATGCGCACTCGCTCGGCCAACGGGAAGGCGGCCGCGCCGACGGAGCCGCTCCGAGCGGCGCCGAAGACTCCGGAGGTCGCAGGGCTGCTGTCCCGATCCGACGCACACCTGACTGCCGACACCATCGCCGTCTGCCAACTGCCCAGCGGCATGATCCCGCGTTTCGACGGAGGCGTGGCCGACCCATGGAACCACGTGGAGGCGGCCATGGCCCTGGCGGTGGCCGGACGCCGGGCGGAGGCCGAGGCCGCCTACGAGTGGCTGGCCCGAATCCAGCGACCCGACGGCTCGTGGCACCAGTACTACACCGCGGACGGGGTCGACCAGGACAAGCTCGACGCCAACACCGTCGCCTACGTCGCCACCGGCGTGTGGCATCACTGGCTGCGCTTCGGCGACGCCGGGTTCCTGGCCGAGATGTGGCCGGTGGTGCAGCGCGCCCTCGACTTCGTGCTCGCCTTGCAGACGCCCCGGGGCGAGATCTTGTGGGCCCGACACGCCGACGGCACCCCGTGGCCGTTCGCGCTGCTCACCGGATCGTCGTCGATCAGCCACAGCCTGCGGTGCGGCCTGGCCGCTGCCCATCAGGTGGGCGAGGAGCGGCCCAGCTGGGAGCTGGCCCTGGCCCGGCTGGTGCACACCATCCGCAATTTCGGCCATCAGGCGTTCGCGCCCAAGGATCGCTGGGCCATGGACTGGTACTACCCGGTGCTGGCTGGGGTGCTGCGCGGGGCCGAGGCCCGGGACCGTCTGGCGTCGCGGCGCGAGGTGTTCGTCCACGAGGGCGAGGGCGTGCGCTGCGTCGGCAACCAGGACTGGGTGACAACCGCCGAGACCTGCGAATGCGCCTTGGCCCATCTCGCGGCGGGCGACGGAGCCGCGGCCCTGGCGCTGTTCGAGTGGGCCCAGCGGCTGCGCGAGCCCGATGGCAGCTACCTGACCGGCCGGGCCTTTCCGGGCAACGTGAGCTATCCCGACCGGGAGCGCACCACCTACTCCGCGGCCGCGGTGCTGCTGGCCGCCGACGCGCTGGCCGGCGACAGCGAGACCTCGGGCCTGTTCACCGGCTGCGGCTCGCTGCCCGCCCCGCTCGATCTCGACCCGGTGGAGGAACCCGCCCGCGACTAGCGGCCGGTCAGCTGCGGTCCCCGGAGGCGCCGTAGTCGCCGAGGGGCTTGTCGCGCTCGGCGATCACTTGAGCCTTCGCTGGTGGGCACTGGCCTAGAGTCGGGCATCGACGGGCAGGGCTCGATCAGGAGGCAGGCAGCCATGTGGCATGAGGAGCGGCTGCTTATCGACGGTGAGCTGGTGGAGGCCGCTGGCGGGGCTGTGTTCCCGACGATCAACCCGGCCACCGAGGAGGTGCTGGGGGTGGCTGCCGACGCCGGGCCCGACGCCGCTGAGGCTGCGGTGGCTGCCGCCCGCCGGGCCTTCGACACCACCGGCTGGTCCCGCGACCACGCCTATAGATCGCACTGCCTGCGCCAGTTGCACGAGGCGCTGGTCGGCTGCGTCGAGGAGATGCGGGCCATGACCGTGGCCGAGGCGGGCGCGCCGATCATGCTCACCCGGGGCGGTCCCCAGCTGGAAGCTCCGGTGGAGATGGTGCGCTGGCACGCGGAGTTGCTCGACTCCTACCAGTGGAGCGAGGACTTGGGCGTGGCCGACTCGGTGTACGGCTCGCACCGGCGCTGGATCGAGCGGGAGGCGGCCGGCGTGGTGGGGGCTATCACCCCTTACAACTTCCCCACCCAGATCAACCTGGCCAAGCTGGCGCCCGCGCTGGCCGCGGGATGCACGGTGGTGCTCAAAGGGGCGCCCGACACGCCGTGGTCGGCGCTGGCCCTGGGGCGCCTGATCGCCGAGCGCACCGACATCCCTGCGGGGGTGGTGAACGTCCTGTCGGCGTCGGGCGCGGCCGTGGGCGAGGCGCTGACCACCCATCCGGGAGTGGACATGATCAGCTTCACCGGGTCCACGGCGGTGGGGCGGCGGGTGATGGCCGCGGCGTCGGCCACCGTCAAGAGGGTGTTCCTTGAGCTGGGCGGTAAGAGCGCCTACGTGGTGCTCGACGACGCCGATGTGGCGACGGTGGGGCTGATGGCCGCGGCCATGGTCTGCACCCACGCCGGCCAGGGCTGCGCCATCACCACCCGCCTGCTGGTGCCGGCGGCCATGCACGACGCGGTGGTGGACGCGGTGGGAGCGACCCTCGACGGCATGCCCTACGGCGACCCGAACGACGAGTCGCACTTGATGGGGCCGCTGATAAGCGACCGGCAGCGAGCCAAGGTGGAGGGCCTGGTGGCGACCGCGCGGTCCGAGGGCGCGGTGGTGGTGAGGGGCGGGCGCCGGCCCGAGCACCTTCGGAGGGGCTATTTCTACGAGCCGACGGTGCTGGTCGGCGTGGGCGAGGACGACACCATCGCCCAGCAGGAGGTCTTCGGCCCGGTGCTGTCGGTGATCGCCTACGACGGCGGCGACGACGAGGCGGTGCGCATCGCCAACAACTCGGTGTTCGGCCTGTCGGGCGCGGTGGCCAGCGCTGACGGTGAGCGGGCCCGGTCAGTGGCCCGGCGCATCCGCACCGGAACGGTGAGCGTGAACGGCGGCGTGTACTACGGCCCCGACGCCCCCTTCGGCGGCTACAAGCAGTCGGGCATCGGCCGGGAGATGGGCCTGGCCGGGTTCGAGGAGTTCCTGGAGCTCAAGACCCTGGCCGAGCCCGCCGGCTGACCAACGTGTCTCACGAGTCTGCAACGCTGGCGGCGTGCCAGTGAGAAACGACGGTCGCTAACTTGCAGAACACGTTCGTGACCGTGCTGGCAACCGTGATGGGGGCTCTGCTCGGAGCGGCGCTCGGCGGGCTGCCCGGATTCTTCATCGGTGGATTGCTCGGCTTCGTGGTCACCCGGGAGATGTCCCTGCGGGACCAGCGGCAGAGCCTCAAGGACGCCGAGGCGCGGCTGGCCCAGCTGCGGGCCTGGGCCACAGAGATGAAGGCCTGGTCCGAGCAGGCCTACGCCCGGATGTCGAGCCTCGAGGACTCCGAAGAGTCCATGGATCCCCAGCCCGGCACCGACACCACCCCAGACACCGACACCATCCCAGACACCGACACCCAGCAGGGAGTGCCTGCCCGGCCGGAACCGGTTCCCAGGCCAGTCGCCTCCGAACCGCAGGCGGCAGCGCGCGTCGACATCCCCGCCCCCGAGACGCCCGCTCCCCCCGATCCCGCGACCCGGGCACCCCACCCGGCCGAACCCACACCAGCCCAACCCACACCCACCGAAGCAACACCAGCCCAACCCACCCCAGCCGAACCCGCACCAGCTCGCGCCGAGGCGACCTGGGCTTCGGAACCGGTTTCGCCCACCGCCGCAGCCGGGTCATGGTCCGACGACGTCGATGCCGGCGAGCCCGCTCGCGGCGCGCCGCCGCGGCAGCCGCTCGCTCCCATCGCCCGGCTCGTCGGCGCAGCCAAGGAATGGATCACCACCGGCAACGCTCCGGTCAAGGTGGGGGTGCTGGTGTCGCTGATCGGGGTGGGGTTGCTGCTGCGAGAGGCCAGCCGGCGAGGCGTCGTCAACATCACGCTCGAGATGCGCCTCATCGCGGTGGCGCTGTTCGGGCTGGCGCTGCTGGCCATCGGCTGGCGGCTGCGGCGCAAGAACCCGGTCTACGGGGTCAGCCTCCAGGGCGGCGGTGTGGCCGTGCTGTATCTCACGACCTACGCCTCCTTCGGGGTCTACGACGTGCTCCCAGTCGCTCCCGCGGCGGTGGCGGTGATCGCGGTGACGGTAGGCGCCGGACTCCTGTCCGTCACCCAGGACAGCCCACCCCTGGCGGTGCTCGGCATCATCGGCGGGTTCCTGGCCCCGGTGCTCACCTACACGAGCCCCCACGACCACGTTTGGGTGTTCGGCTTCTACGCCGTGCTGAGCGCGACCATCGTGGCCGTCGCCTGGTACAAGACCTGGCCCCTGCTGAACCTGCTGGGCCTCGGCTTCACGTTCGGGATCGCGGCCTTCTGGCTGTGGCGTCGCTTCGACGAGGACAAGTGGGCCGACGTGCAGCCACTCATCGGGGTGCTGATCCTGCTGTACCTGGCCATACCGGTGTTGTTCGCCATCCGGGAGGCGCCCGATCTGAGGCGGCCGTCGACCGCGCCGCTGGTGTTCGGCACCCCCTTGTTGGGATTCGGCCTCCAGTACCTGGCCGTCGGCCACACCGACCACGGCATGGCGATCAGCGCGGCTGCCCTGGCGCTGGTGCATGGCGTGCTGGCGGCCGTCGCCCACAGGCTCGGCCGCGAGTGCCGCTCGCTGGCGGAGGCCAACGTCGGGCTCGGGATCACCTTCGCCGTGATCGCGGTGCCCTTGGCCTTCGACGCCCATCTGACGGCTGTCGTGTGGGCGGCCCAGGGCGGTCTGCTGGTGTGGATCGGCTGCCGGCGCATCCGGGTGCCGGCTGTGGTCGCGGGCGGTTTCCTGCAAGTGGTGGCCGCGGCGGTCTTTCTCCGGCACCTGCTGGAGTCCCTCCCCTACCCGCAGGATGCGCTGCCGGTCGCCAACGAGTTCTTCCTCGGCTCGGCAGTGCTGGCCGGAACCGGCCTGATGACGGGTCGGATGGTCCACGGTCTGCGCGGCCGGGTTCGGGTGGACGCAGCTGTTCCGTGGATTGCGCTGGTGTGGGGCTCCAGTTGGTGGATCGCCAGCGGACTCGCCGAGATCGGCTACCAGCTGACGGCGCATCGGCTGTCAGTGTCGCTGTGCTTCGTCGTGCTGTCCTTCGGTGCGGCTTCGCTGTTGGCCGACCGCGTCCGATGGCCCCACCTTCACGCCCTGGGGGTGGCCATCGGTCCGACGCTGTGGCTGGCCGCCCCGGTCTCGCTCATCAGCCAGGAGCTGCATCCGCTCGACCGCTTCGGCTGGGCGGCCTGGCCCGTGTCGTTCGCCGTGTTCTACTGGTTCCTGCGGTCCGCCGAGCGCCGGTTCCTGCGGGCGGGGAAGGACCGGTTCCGGCTGCTGGCGGGGGTACTTCATGCCGGGGCTTACTGGCTGCTGGCCGTGCTGGCAGTCTCGGAGGTGTACTGGCAGATCGACAGGACGGCCGAGGACGTCTGGCTCATCGTGGCGCCGGCCGCGGCGGGAGCCGCACTCGCGGCCGCTGCGCTGCTGGGTGGCCGGTGGCTGCGATGGCCGCTGCTGGCCCACCGGAGCGTCTATTTGTCGGCCTGCGCCGGCCCAACGCTGCTGCTGGCCGGGGCGGCGGTGGCCGTGTCGTGCCTGGTGTCGGCGGCGGACCCGTCGCCTCTGCCCTATCTGCCTCTGCTGAACCCGCTGATCGTGCTGCTCGCCGCGCTGGCGTGGCTCGGGTCCCGGTGGGTGACGGCGGTGCGCCCGGAGTGGGAGGAGCCGACGACGGGCGAGGGACCGCCGGTGCGGGCTCTGGCAATCGCCGCTGGCGGCGTCGCGGTGGCGACTATGGAATTGGCCCGCACCATCCACCATTGGTGGGACGTGCCGTGGGACCCCGCGGCGCTGGTCGACTCGACGGCCTTCGGTGCGTCGCTGTCGATCCTGTGGACGCTGATCGCAGTGGCCGCGATGGTCGTGGGTGCCCGATCGGGGCGCCGGGCCGTTTGGGTGTGGGGCGGGTGGTGGATGGCCGTGGTCCTCGTGAAGCTGTTGGCCGTCGATCTCAACAACCTGACCGCGCCGGGGCGGGCGGTTTCGTTCATCGCCGCGGGAGTTCTGCTTCTGGTCGTCGGATACCTGGCGCCCGTCGCGCCCGGGGTGCGGGCGGACACAGGGACACAATTCGACGTCGACAGTGGCGACTGGCTGTTGGACTGGCTGACCGCCGGCAACTGGCCGGCGAGGGTCGGCGTGGTGGTCTCATCGGTGGGAGCCGGACTGCTGTTGACGGAGGACGCCGGGAGGGACCTGCTCGAGTCATCGATCGAGACCCGCCTCGCGGCGGTGACCGCGGCCAGTGCGGTGCTGCTTGCGATCGGATGGCTCCAGCGGCGGGCCCGGCCGGTGTTCGGGCTGAGCCTGCAGGGCGGAGGGATCGCCCTGCTGCACATCGCCGTCTATGCGGGGTACCCGGTCCACGGCGTGTTCGGGGCTGCGCCGGCCGGCGCAGCGGTGGTCGTGGTGACCGCGGGGGCGGTGGTGCTGTCGGTCGTGCAGGACTCCCGTGTGCTGGCCGTGCTCGCCACCGTGGGCGGGTTCCTGGCGCCGGTGCTGACCTACACGAACTCCGACGATCACCTCCTGTTGTTCGGCTTCTACGCCATCTTGAGCGCGGCCGTCGTCACGGTGGCGTGGTTCAAGGCCTGGCCCGAACTCAACCTGCTGGGCCTGGTGTCCACCTTCGGCATCGCGGCCTGGTGGCTGCAGTTCCGCTTCGATCCCGACGACTGGGTGGCCGTGCAGCCCCTCATCGCCGTGCTGGTGCTGCTCTACATGTCGATTCCGGCGATCTCGGCCCGGCGGCGCGCCGCCGAGATGCACGAGGCGTGGATGCACCCGCTGGTGTTCGGCACCCCGTTCTTCGCGCTGGGCATCCAGCAGCTGCTGGTGGGCCATGTCGACTACGGGCTGGCCATCAGCGCCGCTGCACTGGCAGTCATTCTGGGCGCGCTGTTGGCGGTCGTCCGCGGCCTGGGCGAGGGCAGCCGCGAGCTGACGGCCACCTACGCCGGCCTGAGCACGGCGTTCGTCGCCATCGCGGTCCCGTTGGCACTCGACGGCCCCTACGGGGCCACGGTGTGGTCCGCTCAAGGCGCCCTGCTGGTGTGGATCGGCTGCCGGCGGGGCCGGTTGCTGCCCATCGCCGGGGGCGGTGTCCTTCAGGCTCTGGCCGGGGGCTGGTTCGCGGTCCGGCTGGCGGAGTCAGTGCCCTATGAGCCCTCTGTCGCGGTGGTTGTCAACGAGTTCCTGCTTGCCGCGGCGGTGCTGGCGGTGGCCGGCCTGGTGACGGGATGGCGGATGCACCTGGCCTCTGAGCGGGTCGGCATCACCGCCGCCGCCGGGTGGCCAGTCCTGGCGTGGGGCACGGCCTGGTGGCTGACCGGCGGCCTGGTCGAGATCGGCTCGCAGATCCCCGAGCACTGGCTGCCGGCGTCGATGGTCTTTGTGGTGGCCTCATCCGCGGCGGCGGTGGCGGCGACCGGCCCGTTGCGATGGCCCCGCCTGGACGCGCTCGGATTGCTGATCCCGCCGGCGTTGGTGGCTGCGGTGATCGTCGCGCTCGCCACCCAGGACCACCCCCTCGACCGCTTCGGCTGGGCCGCATGGCCGGTCTCAATAGCGATCTTCTACGGATGCCTGGGCCCGCGCGAGCAGGCGTTGGGGAGGCTGGCCGCCCGGTGGCACACCAGCCTGTACGGAGATCCGCCGGTCTCCGGCACAGCCCGCGGGCCGATTCCGCTTGCGGCCTGGCTGCACGCCGCCGGCTTCTGGATGTTGACGGTGATCGTCGTGGCGGAGGTTCTCTGGCAGCTCGACCAGGTTGCCGAGGGCATCTGGCCGCTGGTTGTGACGGCGGCGGCTGCCATGGCGCTGGCGGCCGCGCCGATGGCCGCTCGACGCTGGCTGGCCTGGCCGTTCGATGTGCACAGGCGGTCGTACACGCTGGCCTGCAGCGGCCCGCTCCTATTGGCGCTGTCGGTGGTGGTGCTCGGTGCCGCTGTGTTCTCCGACGGCGACCCGTCGCCGCTCCTGTTCCTGCCGGTGGCTAATCCGCTGGGCGTTCTGGTCGGGATGCAGTTGGTGGTGCTGCTAGCTTGGAGGAGGCAGGCCGAAGAGCAGTGGGACCATCCGTTCCAGGGGCTGGTCGATGCCCGCTGGTCGCCGACGCTGTTCGTGCTAGGCGTGATCATGACCACCGCAGAGACGGCCCGGGCGGTGCATCACTGGCTCGACGTGTCGTGGGACCTGGAGTCGCTGTGGGAGTCCAATGCACTGCAGACGTCGCTGTCGATCCTGTGGGCCGTGATCGGCCTGTCGGGGATGGTGGCCGGTGTGCGCATGGTCCGCCGTGCGGTGTGGGTGGCGGGAGCGTCGTGGATGGCGGTGGTGGTGGTCAAGCTGTTCCTGGTGGATCTCCGCAACCTGACCGCGCTGGGCCGCGTCGTGTCGTTCATCGTGGTGGGGGTGCTGCTGCTGATCGTCGGCTACCTGGCCCCGGTGCCCCCGGCCGCACCCGACGAGCCGGAAGAGCCCAGCGAGGATCCCGCTCCTGACGAGCCGGCAACTCCCGAGCAACCCGCCCCCAGCGGGGAGCGATAACCCTGGCCGAGCCCGCCTGCTAGGGCCTCAGCCCGTGCGGGCTGCGCTGAGCAGCGCTCGGATCGAGGTCGCTGCCTCGCTGCCGTCGTCGCACGCCTGGGCCCAGCCGGACGCATCGGCGCCGAAGTTGGCGTCCTCCATGGTGGCCGAGGCGCCCCGGTCGAGCAGGTGCCGGACCATGTCGGACCGCTGGAACTGGATGGCAAAGTGCAGCGCGGTCGTGTTCTGGTATGGCCGCGCGTCGATGTCCGCCCCGGCGTCGAGGAGATAGTCGACGACGTCTCGACGAATGTTGAGCGCCGCGAACACGAAGGCCTCGCCCAAGATCTCGGCCGGATCGTCGGTCGGCGGCGCGCCGGCAGGCCGTCCCACATCGGCCCAGTTGGGACGGCACGGACCGGGATCGGCCAGCAGCGACCCGTCGGGCGCGACCCAGTCCCGAACCTCCTCCAGCAGCCCCGCGGCCGCGGCCAACCAAAGCGTGGGCCGGTGCAGGCCGTGTGCGACCAGCACGTCGGCGGCCTCGGTGGAGCTGTGCATTGCGGCGGACTCCAACGGCGTGATCCCAGCGTCGGCCCGGGCCGCGGGGTCGGCACCAGCAGCCAGGAGCTGCGTGCAGAGATCGGCCAGGTTCCAGCACCCGGCAAGGTTCAGGGCCCGATCCAGATCAGCGCCGGCGCCGATGAGCGCGTCGACCATCTCAGGCGACGGCGGCCCACCCTCGGGCTGCGTCATCAGCTCAAGCATCGTGTCGTCGCCAACCTTGAGGTTCACCACCCCCGGATCAGCTTCAAGAGCCGCCCGCAGCCCATCAACGTCGCCGGTCAGGAGCGCATGCAAAGCCGGCTGCACCCGCTCATCGTCGTTCTCAGCCACGTCGCTGTAGCGCCACGCCAAGGCTCATTCCGTTACCACGCCCCAAGCCTCAACTTCGTCCCAGAAGCTGTCCGGCTCCTCGGGAGTGCGTTGGTACGCGGCTCGATCCGAGAGTCCCATGGCGCGCTTCACCGCCGCGGCCGCACCGTCATGTGCGGCCGCGCTCACATCGATGTTGAGCTTCCGGGCGATCTCAGCCAGCTCACTGTCCAGAGCGAAGGTGATCTGTGTCGACACAATCCATTAATCCAATCACTTCTGAATCAACGCTAGGCGAGCCGGGCTTCTGTTCCGCGCCTCGGCTCAGGCAGAGGGGTAGCGTCGGGTCTGCAATCGGATTCCACGGCGCGGAGGGTCCGTGGAGTCCCATATCGCCTGTGCGGTCCGGCTAGCGAGAGCATCGGAGACGGCATGACAGACGTGTACCTCGATTACAACGCCTCGGCGCCGCTCGATCCCAGGGTGTTCGAGGCGATGGTGCCGGTGCTGTCAGGCGAAGTGGGAAACGCTTCCTCGGTGCACCGGTTCGGCCGCCGCCAGGCCGCGGCGGTGAACGAGGCCCGTGAGCACGTTGCGGCACTAGTGGGTGGGCGGCCGGCAGGGGTCGTCTTCACCGCGGGCGCAACAGAGGCCAACAACTTGGCTCTGCGGGGCGCGGTGGAGGCTGCCCCCGCAGGCCGGAAGCGGATGCTGGTGTCGGCAGTGGAGCACGCTTCGGTGGGCCGCACGGCGCGCTGGTTGGCCGACTGCGGCCTAGTCAAGCTGGACGTGATCGGTGTGACCGCGGGCGGCCTCGTGACGCCCGACGCTGTGGAGGACCTGGTCGGGGACGACGTGGTGCTGGTGTCGGTGATGGCAGCCAACAGCGAGACCGGTGTGCTTAACCCAGTGGGCGAAATCGCCGAACGGGTGCGAGCCACGGGGGCACTGTTTCACTGCGACGCCACCCAGATGGCGGGCCGCCTGCCGTTCGACATGGAGGCACTGGGGGCGGACCTGGTGTCGGTCAGCGGCCACAAGATCTGCGGACCGGGCGGGGTCGGCGCCCTGGTGGGCTCCCGCCATGCCTTGCAGAGGCTGGCGCCGGTGATCCACGGCGGTGGTCACGAGCGAGGCCTGCGCTCGGGCTCACTTAACGTCGGCGGGATTGTCGGGCTGGGCACCGCGGCACGCATCGCCGCCGACGAGCGGGAGTCGGAGTCGGCCAGGGTGAAGGTCCTGCGCGACCGACTGGTGGCCGAGTTAGAGGCAAGGCTTACCGGCGTGCGTCAGAACGGAGACCGGTCGAGACGGCTGTCGAACACAGCCAGCATCCACTTCGACGGCGCCGACGCCGAGGCGGTCATGTCCAACATGGACCCCGTAGCCGTGTCCACCGGCAGCGCCTGCAGCGCCGGGTCGATCGAGCCGTCGGAGGTGCTGACAGCCATGGGCCTGTCCCGCGACGCCGCCTTCGAGTCGGTGCGCTTCAGTCTCGGCCGCTTCACCACCGAAGCCGACATCGACGCGGCTGTGGAAAGCGCCGTCGGCGCCGTAGAGCGCGTCCGCGCCATGACCTGATCAGCCGAGGCCCGGCTCGCCGAGTTGTGTGAGCGGCTAGGCGGACTCGGGTGGAGGAGACGGGAACGCGAGCCTGAGAACGCGCTCGCTCTCGGCCTCATCGTAGGCATCCGCCATCCGGCGCATCCTCTCCCGCTCCTCCTTGGTCGGAGGCCGCGGCGGCACCGAAAAGTCCAGCTTGAACACGAGGCGCTGGGGACCAAAGACGGGAATGAACTTCATGATAGTTCCTCCTCATCAGGGGGGCGTGATGTGAACCTACCATATTCTTCCTCAAACTGGGCGACGTGGTTGGATATCTGCTGGGCCAGTTCCCATGCCACCGTGGCGGAAGCTTCATCCATGCGACGTAAACCGCGTCCGGCAGTTGCGCCCCCTCGCGAAGCGACACGGCGAACTCCAAGGTGAACTCCAAGCCGGTGTGCCAGACGCTCACAACGTTGGCGTGCACGGCGCCGAGGGGAACGGAGCCGTCCACACGGATACTCGGCGTTGAGTCACCAGATGACATCGAAAGATATCCGATCTACCAAGACGAGGGCGAAGCGACACCTCGCGCCGCCGCGGCGCTGGACCCCACCCTCCACCGCGGACGCGACCGCCGCGGCTGCGGTGCCGGGGGCGTCCTAGCTGCTGACTATGTTGAAGGCATGACCGAAGGGACTGCGGGGGCTGGCCGATGAGGCTGGCGGACATGGCCGAGCGCTCGTTCGCCCGCCATGAGACGTTCCATCCCCGCTACGGCTGGTTCCGCAAGGCCTACGCCTTCGTCGCTGACGAGGGGAACGACTTCAACCAGGAGGACGCCCCCATCATTATCGGCGTGGGCAAGAACATGGTGCGGGCTATCCGCTTCTGGGGCCTAGCCGCGAAGCTGATCGTCAGGGGCCAGCAATCACGGAAACCTCGAACGCCGAGTCTCGATCCCACCCGGCGCGGCCGCGCTCTCTTCGGCGAACAGGGATGGGATCCCTACATGGAGGATCCCGGAACGCTCTGGCTGCTGCACTGGTTGCTGCTAGCACCCCCCACCCAACTTCCGGTGTGGTGGCTTGCTCTCAACGAGTTTCACGCCGTCGAATTCGAAGATGCTGACCTTGAGGAGGCCATCAGCACTCACCTGGAAGCTGTAGCAACGTGGAAGCCGCCCCACCCGTCGTCGGTCAAGAAGGACATCAGCGCACTGGTTCGCACATATGCGCCAGCGCCTCGATCCGACCGCGCCGGCATCGACGACGTCTTGGACTGCCCGCTACGCGAGTTGAACTTGCTGGGGCGCTCGGCCGCGACAGGCAAGTACCGGTTCACGCTTGGGCCGAAGCCGACGCTGCCCTCGGCAATCGTTGCGCATGCCGTGCTCGACTACATCGACCGTACCGGCACCGGCGGGAACACGGCCACCCTAAGCCGCCTCGCCCACGAGTCCGGCGCCCCCGGCCGGGCGTTCAGGCTCACCGAAGCCGAGTTGCTCGCCGCACTACAACCCACGGTGGAGCGCAATCGCGCCTTGAGCCTCGCGACTCCGGCGGGTGTGGCGCAGCTCGCCTGGTCAGGGGAACCCGCGGCTATCGCCACAACGATCCTCGACGACTACTACGGGACATCCGCAACCGAGGTCTGCTCGGGGTGCATTGGCGACGTGTCCGTCGGCAACCGCCGCGCTGTGGGGGCCATGAGCCGAGTTCGCTCCGCCGCGGGAGTTCGATGATGACCATGCTCGCAGACGGCATCTCGGTGGGGAGCCGCTTCGCCCGCTCGGCGAACCTGGAACGCGACATCGCCCAATCCGAGCCGCTCGACGGGTACGTCGTCACCGCTCGAGCCCTCGATGTGATTGAGCGAATCGCTTCTACGGCCGCTACAGGGGCTGCTGGCGGAGCCTGGTCGCTGACTGGGCCCTACGGATCGGGAAAGTCTTCGCTGGCCCTCCTGCTTGATGCTGCCCTTGGCACCCGCTCTGAAGTCCGGCACGCGGCGCTGAAGCTCATCGACGATGCCTCAGCCGCCGTCGGAGATCTGCTTCGGAAGGCCCACCATCGGTATGGAACCGAGGACTGCGGCTTCCATCGCGGACTCGTGACCGCCGGGCGGGAGCCGCTCAACCGCACGGTGCTGTGGGCACTCCACAGGGCAGTTCTGCGCAGCTACGGCAGCATTCCCTCGCCCAAGGGATTCCGGGCTGCCGAGACATTGCGAGGAGCGCTTGAAGATGCTGAGACGGACGACCCCCGACGCCCTGGCCCATCGCCCTCTGCTCTCTTGGAAGTCGCCCGCTGCCTTGCCGAAGACGCCCCGCTGCTGTTGGTCATCGATGAGTTCGGAAAGAACCTCGAGGCGATCCGCGACGGCGGCAACGCCGACCCCTACCTGTTGCAGCAGCTAGCGGAGGCGGGTCAGGGCTCCGGCTTGCCCATCTTCGTGCTGACGCTGCAACACCTGTCGTTCGAGGACCACATGGCCGGTGCAGACGGCCCGCAACGCCGAGAGTGGGCCAAGGTCCAAGGCCGCTTCGAAGACGTGACTTTCGTCGAGTCAGCCGGGCAGACGCGCGCCCTCATCGGAACTGTCTTCGACGTCCAAGATGACTCGCTCAGGGCTCGGATCAACGGGTGGGCCAGCGTCCAGGCCAAGAGGATGCGGGCACTGGGCGTCGCCGATCTCGCTGACCCGAAGACGGTGGCGTCCTGCTACCCGCTGCATCCATTGGCGGCGCTGGTCCTGCCCGAGTTGTGCAGCCGGTACGGCCAGCACGAGCGCACGCTGTTCTCGTTCCTGACCGGACCGCACTCCGCGAGCGCTTCTTCGTTCCTTGCCTCTACCGAGTTGCCCGTTCATGGGCGTCCTCCGTCGCTGGGCCTCGAGGCTGTGTACGACTACTTCGTCGGCAGCAGCGCGCTCAACATCGAGTCCGCCCGTCTGTCAGGCCGATGGACCGAGATCGCCACGCGACTGCGCGACTCCCACGGACTCACGCCATCGCAGGCCCGGCTGGCTAAGGCGATCGCCCTTCTCAATCTCGTGTCCACAACGGGAACGATCCGGGCATCCCGACAGCTGCTCGCGTTGACCGACAAGAGCGGAAACGGAGCTCTGGCCAAACTGGAAGACGCGGGCGTGGTCACCTACCGCGACTTCGCCGACGAATACCGGATCTGGCATGGAACAGACGTCGACATCCAACTCCTCCTTGATGCGGCCCGCCGCCGGATCGAGCGGCAGCCGCTGGTGGAGATCCTCTCCGATATCGATCAGCCGCAGCCGGTCGTCGCGGCTCGCCACAGCGCGGAGAATGACGTCCTTCGTGTGTTCCATAAGCGCTATGCCAGTTGCGAGGAGCAAGTAGAGCCCGTCGACGCCTTCTCCCGATACGACGGCGAAGTGTTGCTGGTGGTGGACTCGCACCGTCGTACACCGACCATGGCCCGGCCATCGGCGACGACCAAGCCCATCGTGGCAGCGATACCCGGCGATGTGACTGACCTAGACGCAGCCGCCCGGGAGGTCGCTGCCGTGAAGGACGCCCTCAACGACCCCTCGGTCGCAGAAGACTGGGTGGCGCGACAAGAGCTGAGCGAGCGCCTGGCCCAAACCCGAGTCGCCTTCGACCAAGCCCTCGCCGACACCTTCCACTCAGATGCGTGCGAGTGGATTCTGCTCGGAATCGAGGATGGCCAGAAGCTCCGACGTGGGCGGGGAACCGCCGCGCTGTCCGATGCAGCCAACCGTGCGTACTCCAACACCCCGATGATCCGCAACGAGATGCTCAACCGAACTGTGCTCACGTCGCAAGGGGCGAAGGCCCGAGCAATTCTCCTCAAAGCAATGATCGAGCACGGGTCTGACCCGGACCTCGGCTTGAAGGGCTACGGACCAGAAGTCGCCATGTACCGGGCCTTCCTGCATGGCACCGGGCTCCACGACGCCGACGCCATGGGCTTTGGTGAGCCATTTGATGACTCGCTGCAACCGGCTTGGAACATGCTTCAAGAAGAGTTCAAGCGAGCGACAACCCGGCGCGTCAATCTGAACGACATTTACGCAGCACTGCTGTCGCCAACATACGGAATGAAGTCCGGTGCCATCCCCGTATTGGTCACCGCCGCGCTGATCGCCGCTTCCGATGAGATCGCCATCTACGAGCACGGCACTTTCAAGCCGTTGCTCACATCCGAGTTGTCCGAACGGATGGTGCGCAACCCCGGCCACTTCGACATCAAACACTTCGCCAACACGACCGGCGCCCGCGAGCAAGTCGTGCAAGCACTCGTGGACCGGCTCAAGCCGCAGTCCCACTTCCGTATGCATCGGGTCGCCAACGTGCTTACTGTCGTCGGACATCTGGTGTCCCGAATCAGCCGACTCGACAACTACACCCTCCGTACGAGGAACCTTGAGCCCAAGACGCTGAGGGCGCGGGAGGCACTGCTAGCCGCTGTCGAGCCCGATGAGTTGCTCTTCATGGCCCTTCCCGAGGCTCTCGGATTCCGCCCGGTGCCCGCCCACACAAAGACCTACTCGAAGGCAAGCGCCTACGCCGTCGAGGTGGCAGTCGTAGTGGACGAACTAACCAGCAACTACGAGCGGCTCCTGAGCCAACTCCTGAAGCTGCTGCTCGATGCCAGCGCCGAGACCACCCGCTTGGCCGTGATGGGCCAGGCCGACGCTCTAGAGGGCGAGGTCCTCGATCCCGACATGCGGGCGTTCGTGCTCACTCTGGCAAGCGACAGCATCAAGGCCGATTTCGACTGGGCGAAGGCTGTCGCCACCGTCGTCGCCAAGAAAGCGCCGGCGGAATGGACTGACCACGACCTGCTGCACTTCCGACGCGAGATCACCGAGCAGTTCGGCGCATTTCACCGGCTCATGGCTCTCCACGCCGAACACCGGGCCTGCGGTGGCGGCGCCTTCAAGCCCTTCCGCGTGACAGTGACCAGCGCCGACGGCAACGAGCACGCCCGCCTCGTCGGGGTCGACCAGGCGCTGCGTCCGGAGGCCGAGAGAGTTCTGAAGACCGTCCTCCAAGAACTCACCAAGATCACAGGATCCCCCTTACGAGCGCACCACGCCCTGCTAGCGCTGCTGGGGGAGCGCCTGCTACCCGACACGGCCACACCCGCCGAAGAGTTGCTACTATCCGAAATATCCGATCTATCCGGGAGTCGATTGGGCCATGGCTGAAGCAGTCCGTCACATCTGCGGTATCTCCGGCGGTAAAGACTCCAGCGCGCTCGCCGTCTACTTGCGGAACCGAGTGCCCGACATGGAGTACTTCTTCTGCGACACCGGCGCCGAGTTGCCCGAGACCTACGAGTATCTGACCCGCCTGGAGGTGATCCTCGCCAAGTCCATCGTGCGGCTAAACGCGTCGCGGGGGTTCGACCACTGGTTCGAGGTGTTCCGGGGGACGCTGCCGTCGCCCCAGATGCGGTGGTGCACCAAGAATATGAAGATCAAGCCCATCGAAGAGTGGATCGGCGACGAGCCAGCCGTGTCCTACGTGGCGATCAGGGCCGACGAGTCCAACCGCAAGGGCTACATCTCCACCAAGCCCAACATCGAGACCCGCTTCCCGTTCGTGGAGGACAGCGTCGATCACGCAGGTGTGATGAGGATCCTCCACGACGCCGGCATCGGCCTGCCCGCCTACTACGAGTGGCGGACTCGCTCAGGCTGCTACTTCTGCTTCTACCAGCGCAAGGCCGAGTGGATCGGCCTCGCCGAGCGCCACCCCGACCTCTTCGACCGGGCGGTAGCCATCGAGCAGAAGGTCCTCCAAGACGCCGGAGTCAACGGAGACGCCGACTTCGGCGACCGGGCCATGCGAGGCCGCCAGTACACATGGTCCGGCGGGGAGACCTTGCTCCAACTCCGCTCCCGACGTGAGCAGATCCTCGAGCGCCATGACGCAGCCATGGCCCGAGCCAACAAGACAAGGGCCAACCTCCCCCTCATCGAAGCGCTTGCCGACGCCTTCAACGAAGATGACGACACCGAGGCCTGCACCGTCTGCGCGCTATGACAGGCGCTGCCTCACCCGTACGACAGGACTCCGACGGCAATCACTACTGGACCTTCATTGTCAGCAACACCCACCTCCAGAGCAATCGTCGGATAGCGTTTCCGCAAGACGTGGCAGAGGCTCTTGGTTGCAAGCCAGATGCTGTCACTCGCATAGCGGTGGAGAACCCTGCGGGCTGCCGCAAGCTAATGGTGCTCTTGGAGCGGAGACCATCTGCAAGAACGATCATTCTCCATCTCGCCGAACCTCTCAGGAGACTGAACGCCGCCCAGGAGCAGTTGATCGATCTTGTGGTCGCTGGTCCAAGACGAGTGGTATTGAGGCCGAGCACACGCTCAATGCCATTGACCTGGGGAGCTAGACCCAGAAACTCCAATCCAGGGACTCCGGGGCCAACTCGGACCGCAGCACCTGCGCGGCCAGCACCATGGGGCAGTCCACCTACGCCCCTCCTGCCGGCCTGGCACTTGGACGCGCTAGCGGCGGTCTCTCTACCGTCCGACCTAGTGACTCTGCTGGACGGCGAGGCCGGCGAGACCCAGTTACGCTCCATCGGCGATCTTGTCGGTTTCTGGGAGTCGCGAACGGAACCCGTCGGAATAGAAGCCCGCCGCGCTCTGTCGCGCATAGTGAGGCAGCAGCGCTGGCCGCCGAAAGACCACATAGTAATTCCCAGCGAAGCCGAGGCCGTCCATCTATTGGAATGCCCTCTCGGGCAGCGTGCGACAAACTGCGTCAGCAGAGCGGTGGCTGACAGAAGACTCAAGACCGAACAGCCTGTGACAGTTGGTTGGCTCTTGTCGTTGCAGAACTTCGGCATCGCCTCCTTGCTGGAGGTCATGTGTGTCGCAGAAGCTGCCGTCGAGAGCGGATTCTTGACAGGGCGGCCCGCATCGGCACCCGATCAACCGGCTACGTCACCGAAGCCCTCCGAGCCTCCAGACCCATCGATAACCACATGGAGTTTCGCGATCCCCCTGCTGAAGAGGCTTCTCGCTGGCTCGGCTGAGTTCTACGGCGCACACACCCTAACCGACGCACTCACCTGCGATCTCGGAAGGATCATCTCCGAACTGCACATGGAGGACCCTCTCAACGGCCTTCTCATCTGCGACCTTGCCGACAGGCGAACCTTCGCGGAAGAAGCGGTTTCTGCCGTGACAGAGTTCTGGGAAGCGCTGTCACCGATAGAACGACTCATCCTCGAGGAGCGCGTACTCGCGCCAGAGCCGCTAAGCCTTGTAGAGATCGGCCGGAAGACAAGCCTCTCTCGGGAACGGATTCGTCAGATACAGAAGCCCCTAGAGGCCAGGTTGCGCCAATCCCGCGATGTTGACGGTGACGTCCGATCCTGGGTGAGCTTCGTCGGGGCCACGATTCGCCATCATGTCGGCCCGATCGTGGCCGAGAGGGATCTGGAGGAGCGCATTACGCGGGCGTTCCCGGATGTGGAGACCGCGGAGGCGGACAAGTCTGTCATGCCCATCGCGCGGCAACTGCTTCGAAGGGAACTTGGATACGCCTGCCATGGTGGAGTCTGTTTCGACGACGCGGCGTCCGAAGTAGTCAAGGGTCTCAAGGACTCAGCCCGCTGTATTGCGGATGATACCGGGCTCATCGACGAGCGAGATCTGCGAGCTCGCCTGCCCGAGGAGACGTGGCAGCAGCACTGGGCCGTCCTCTTGGCGCGGTGCGGCCTCTTGCGCCTTAGCGGCCGGCTGGCACTGCGGGACACAGCGAAGGCCCGGGCTAGGGCGGCGCTGATTTCGATTGGCCGGCCGGCAACAAAGGAAGAAGTAGCGCAACAGAGCGGGCTGGACTCCGCCCGCGCTGGTGCACAACTGTCGGCAATGGACGGCGTGGTGCGGGCCGACAAGAACCGGTGGGGCCTTGCAGAGTGGATCGACGACGAGTACGAGGGAATCGCCGCAGAGATCGTGCAGCGCATCGAAGAGGACGGCGGAGCGACGCGCCTAGAGAGGCTGCTCGAAGAGTTGCCCCGTATGTTCGAAGTGAGCGAGAATAGCGTTCGTTCATATATCGCGACGCCGAAATTCTCACTCAAGGACGGCTACGTCAGCGCAGCCGATTCATCTTCCATCAGGCTTCGGTCCCTCGCTGACGCCGTCCACGGTCACACGGTTGACGGGCGGCCATACTGGCAATTCAGAGTGGAGGACCGATACTTCGATGGCTACAGCCTGACCGGACTGCCACCTGAGATAGTAAAGGCACTTGGCTGTGAGCCGGACGGGCGGGTACGCGTTCCGATCTCGGAACCCACTGACTGCAAGCCCATTTCGGTGAGCTGGCCGCTCGCCTCTAACGCCGGCGCCAACATTGGATATCTCTCTGAGCCGCTGCGCCGGCTCGGCGCGCGCGGCGGCGAGCGTGCCCTGTTCGTCATCGACAGCCCCGAGAGCGTCTCGATACGGCTCGAGACCCCCGTCATCGACGAGGAGGCCACCAAAGAAGTAGACGCGGCATCCTTCGAACGGGGGCATAACTTCCTAGAGCGGATGAAGAACAGGCGCCGGGCGCTGTGAGTGCTTTGGCCTCTGAGCCCACTATGCAGCCCGGGCTATATCGCCTGCCCGAAGCCCCTATCGGAGAGAACGTGCTCATTCCGGGATTCCGCGCTGCGAAGTCGGTTCGCGGGGCGTTCGGATGGTTCACCGCAGGATGGATTAGGCAACTCGCGCACGGCCTAGCTGAGTACCTCAACCGGCAAGACACAACACCGATTACCTTCACCGTGGCGCCAATCATGTACCCGAGAGAGCGTGATGCGATCGAGGCTGCGCAGACGATGACGGCCGAAGAGGCCGCCCAGCGCGTTGCCGAGGTGTTCATTGACGGGCGGCTTGAAGCGGACGCCCTCGGCCGCCACGCCTTGGACTGCCTGGCTTGGATGCTCGCCGCAGGCCGCCTTTACTTGCGGGTCGCGATTCCCAGGCCCGGATCGAACTACCATCCCAAGCTCTGGCTCTTCGACGACGGCGAGCACCAAGTCCTAGTCAGAGGATCCGCCAACGCCACCGGCCGCGGCCTCGACGGCGCCGTGGAGCACATGGACGTCGATGTCTCCTGGAGCGAGCACGGGCAAAGACGTGTCAGGGCCGGAGTCGCAATGCTCGACGACTGGGAGCACGGAAGAAGCCTCGGCATAGAACGCGTCGTGGGCATGCCGGACGCCCTCAAAGAAGGAATCGTCAAGACCGCGCCCACAACGCCACCCTGCATCGAGGACTACTACTGGGCCCTTCCCAAGGCCGCGCCCCCTCCCAGCAGCCGAGACTCGAGCGCAGAGCGACTGGAGAAGCTGCGCTCCCGGTTCGGTCCTCGGCTCGCCCAAGATCCGCCTCGGCTGCGCATACCCGATTGGCTGGAGTGGCAGACCGGCGACTATGCGCACCAAGGAGAGGCCGTCGCCGCGTGGGAGTCGGCCGGCGAGCGCGGGACACTCGCCATGGCTACCGGCGCAGGCAAGACACTCACAGCTCTCGTGTGCGTAGCACGCGCTCAGGAGCGCATAGACGAAGCGCTTCTTGTCATCGTTTCGGCGCCGTCAGTGCCTCTCATCAGCCAATGGCGCGAAGAGATCCAACACTTCGGCGTAGAAGCGGCCACCCCCACCCTTGCAGCGAACACCAACAGTGCGATCACCAACCTGCTCCGCTCCCTTGGCGCGGGCGGCACACACATAGCGGTGGTCACTAACAACCTGCTGTGCGATCCCGCCTTCCAGAGAACAGCAGTTGGCCTGATCGACAACGCGCCCGGCCCGGTCGCCACCATGCTGATAGCCGACGAAGCGCACACACTCGGAGCCAAGAGCTTCGTCGCGAACAAGCCTGAGTTCTTTGAGCGGCGCCTCGCATTATCAGCCACCCCGGAACGCCAGCACGACCCCGACGGCACCGAGGAGATATTCGAGTTCTTCGGCCCGCAGGTCTACGAGTTCGGGCTCGGCCGGGCCATCGGGTTCTGTCTCACGCCATACGACTACCACGTGCACGCCACAGTTCTCGACGACGACGAGCTGGACGAGTTTCACGAGTTGACGAAACGGATAGGACGAATAGCATCCCGACTTCGGGACCAACTCCAAGACGACACCGCCCTCAAGGGCCTGCTAATCAGGAGACGCAGAATCATTGAGACCGCCGAGGCGAAGCTCCCTTTGTTGCGAGAGGTCCTGAATCGCCGAGGGCCACGGTCCCTCAGACACGCCCTCGTGTATGCGTCCGCGAAGAACCCCGAACAATTCGACCGCATCGCCGCGGCCCTCACGGACCTAGGGGTCCATTGGGCGTCCGTAACTCAGGAGACGACGGCAAGGCCCCGCAAACTCGACGACACGCTGAAGCTGTTCGCAGACGGTGGCTTGCAGATCCTGCTTGCAAAGAGAGTACTCGACGAAGGCGTGGACATTCCAAGCACCCGGGAAGCGTTCATCGTCGCATCGTCTACGGTCGAGCGGGAATGGATCCAGCGGCGCGGCCGGATCCTGCGCCGGCATCCTGGGAAAGCGCACGCAGTTCTACACGACTTCCTCGCGCTGCCCCCGGTGCAGTTGGTCCGAAGCGCGGGCGACTCTGACAAGGATCTCAAGCGGATCGTCCGCAGCGAGTTGTCCCGCGCGTTCGCCTTCGCCGCGCATGCCCGCAACGGCGCAGGCAGCGACGGCGTCCTCGCTCACCTTGAACTAATCAAGAGCGCCTACTGGCCGGGACCTGAGCACCGGGCCCTGTCGATCCTGCAGGCCCCGGGCGATCATCTGATCGACCCGTCCACACCCGAGGGGACACCATGGTAAGCAACTATGACCGCATTTACCTTGAAATACAGAAGGAGGCCAAGCGTGTCGAGCGAGAACATGGCGTGCCAGCAGATCCGCTAACCGAGCTGGTGATGGGGATAGTGGACACCGAGGACCGCAATCGGATTAGACCGCTGGGAAACGTCAAGCAGCGAATAGAGAACATGATTGCCGACGCCTCTCGTGCGCATACGCGGGACCCGTAGGAACGGCCATGCTGACAATACACCGCGTCGAGATCAAGGACTTCGTGTGCTTTGATCGTCTCGTCATCGAACCGTCCGCTGTCTCCGACAAGCCCTTGACGGTCATACGCGCCGAGAACAGTTCCGGCAAGACGACCTTCTTGCGGGCCGTCCGTTGGGGCATGTACGGCGAGAAGGGACTTCCGGGCATCGCGTCGCGGTTCCCTCTGCATCCAGCCTGGTGGAGCCCAGACCGACCCGCCATGGAAACCAGCGTGTCAATAGAATTCGAGACAGACGGATCCAGCCGCAACTTCGAGGCGACAGGGGCTACACCGTCACGGTACCTGCTCTGCCGGACTGTGAGAACAATCGGAAAGCCCGAAGCGAGAGATGACGAACCCGACTTCCACCGTATCGAAGAAAAGGCCACCCTTATGGTGCGGGCTCTCGACGGCCAGTGGGGCACGCATGAGCAGTCCCCGGACGCGGTAGTCGCTGAACTGCTGCCATGGGAGTTGAGAGACTTCTTCATCATGAACGCCGATGAGGCCGCCGACTTTGTCGGCGGTAGCGAGAACAAGCCCGTATCTCGGCAGGAATATCGGGCCAAGACAACTGACGCGATCAATAGCTTGCTCGGTCTAGAGGTGTTCAAGAAGGCCCGCGACCGGGTTGAGGAAATCGCCCGAGGATTTGCAAAGAAAGCCACCAACGCCATTGGCGATCGCGATCTAATCGAACTCCAAGAAAAGCTGGATGAGAGGAGAGCACGCAAGCAGAAGACCGAGGAAGCGATCCAAGAGTTGAAGGGCACGGAGGCAGACCTAGCCGACAGTCTCGAACAACTTGAGTCGGATCTCGAGGAAGAGATCGGGCGGCTAAGCGCCTACGACACCTGGAGTGAACGGCTCGGCAAGAACCGTGAGGAGCACAAGTCGGCAGTTTCCGAACGCGCCAACTTCGTCGCCGACCTTGCAGGCAGCCTTGAGTCGCCCGACTTACTCGCTCGATTGGCGTCTGTGGCGATTATGTCGACCCACAGGTTCCTCGAACCGCTGCATGAACAGGGGCGTATACCCGTCGCCCATCTCTCGTTCGTCCGCAGCCTGCTGCAGCAGGGCCGATGCGTCTGCGGACAGGACCTCTCAGAAGATAGCGATCATCGGCGCTGCGTGGAGCGAAGGGTCGCTGAAGCAGATCAAGAGGCAGCTAGAGCCGGTTACCTGTACCACCTCTATCAGGCGACGCTGTCGCTGCACGGCCTGGCAGAGACCTCTGATTGGAAGAACAAGCGCGCCCGCCATGCCGCCAATCTCGCCCTCTGCGATAAGCGAATCTCTGACTTGGAAACTGAAGAGAAGGATCTCGATTCTAGGCTGGCCGACATCGAAGAGGAGAAGGTACAGACCGCCAGGGACGAGATAGCAGCCTACAAGATTCAACTCGAAACAGTAAGACGGGATCTGACGCTTCTCGAAGCGACAAGGCGGCAACTGGAACAAGAAATAGACCCGCTTGTAAAAGAGATCGCCCAGCGGCAACGCAACGAGCAAGCGGCAACTGACCTTCGTATCGCAGAGGAAATGGCACAATATGCGGTCGATCTTCTCGACCGGGCCTACTCAACCATCGAACAAGACCAAGTGAACGCCTTGTCAGAGCGGATGAACCTGCTCTTTCAGCAGATGGCCGCCAACGTCTCAGACGCGGACTTCTCTGAGGCCCACCACAGCAAAGCCAATCTCCGTATGATCACAAGAGTGGGCGTGCGACCTGTTGAAGGCAGGATCGGGAGCTTCGAGATCTACGCATTGAATAACCGTGCACGTGCCATGACGCCAGTCCAAATCAACGGTGCTTCGCGGCGCGTACTTGCTCTCTCCTTCGTGCTAGCGCTCTGTGACGAATCGAATACGCAGGCACCGCTCATCGCTGACTCACTACTCAATTTCTTGTCCGGTTCAGTGCGGCATAACACCCTGAGAGTGACTTCGGAGCACTCCCGGCAGCCGATCCTATTACTCACAAACTCAGACCTAGAGGCGTCCACAGAGGTAGCGGTAGTAGAAAGACACGCCGGAGCCACTTACACACTTACCGGCCAATGGGACGCTATTGAAGCCGGTACGGGCGGGGACGTAGTTCGTCGGACCCAAGACAAGTTGGTAGCGCTACTGTGCTCATGCGGGCCTCGCCAGCATTGCGACATCTGTGAGCGCACCGGACAAGCGGAAGCTGTCGGCTGGACAAGACGACACAACTAAAGGACCGCCACCATGAGCTACTTTGTTCAACTGCTATCCCAGAAGGCACATACGCTGCGCCTGCCGCGCAAGTACACGGCTGAAGTTCAACGGTATGTGCTAACACACCAGACCGCAGCGACCCACGACAGAGCGCCCTTCCGCCGCCAGCTCGACTTCTGGGCCTTCAGCGTTGCCACTGCGCTTGCCCGAGAACTGGCACCACTCAATGGGCCGTCATCACAGTGGGGGGACAAGTTCGTCGACACCCGCAACGTTGAGATGCCCAAGGAACTGTGCGACCTGCTCGCCGTCGCAGCCTTCCACCAACTGGGTGCGGAACACGACCAAATCAACGACGCTGCACAGATCATCGAGATAGGCAACCGCCTCGCCGGAGCGGGATGCCCTGGAGTACTGGAACAACTCGGCAGCCGCGATCTTCGCCTGACTCCGTTGGAGAAGGCCCTTAACCACGCCGCATTAACGCTTGCAGACGTCGTCACCTACCCTGAGCCAAGCATATAGGCGGTTACTTTCCCATTTGACGATCAAGAGTCTCTAGTACTAGTTGAACTACGCTGCAGGCTTCGCGAACCACAAAGTGCGCGACACTCGGCCCAACCGCAGTTGGCAAAATCCTCCCATGTCCTGTTCCCTCATCGTTTCGAAGTCTGTTCGTCATCTGAGCGATCTCCCACGATGACTGGAGAATGGCACGAAGCTCCTTGGCTCCGACCTCATTCAACTTCACCTGCTGAGGCAATATGCCTAACCGATCTCGGGCATGATGCCACAATTCATCAAACGATGTGCTCGGTCGATATGGGACGCTGAAAGCCTTGCACACATACTTCGCAGTCGACTCAAGCATTTCTTTCGCCGTGCCTAACATCAGAGCTGGATCATCCGAGGCACGCCGAAGACGATTGAGTTGATCCTCAATTGCTGGACGACCTGTCGTAGCCACAACAGAGGCCACGCCAGCAGGATGAAGCTCACCTTCGTCGGTTAACTCCCAACTGATCCGCGCGAAGGCTGCCCTAGCCCGCTGGCGGAGGCTCTCAAGCCTAGAGTCCGATGTCTCGTCTCCTTCGAAGAAACCGACGGCTCGATATTCCGCGAGGAGCCCTTCGACGAGTTCGCGCGATCCTTCAGGTTCGCGCACCGCTGCAAGGATCGTCCGTCGAACGCGGTCTTCTTTGTTAGGTTGCAGGTTCGGGTCATTGCGATCATAGGGCGCGGCAGCTCCGAAGCCCGATCGCGTGAATACTCCGGTTAGGACACTATGGGTTGGGCCAACGCCACCGGACACGAAAGCACCGAGCGTTGCCCCAACCTCATTACTCACAGGGTGCCGTGCCAACGAGACCCTCCTCATCGTCCTGCACTCGTCGGCCGCGTGTCAGAAAGAGCCGCCTGCGAACTCTCCAGGAGACTATCGGGCTGTCTTTTGATTCGTGAGGCATCTTGGCCACGTCGTCGCCGTTCGAGTCCTCCACCCTCCACAGCTCCCGGCTCGTTGCGAGGCACACGAACGGGAACCCAACCCGGACACTGCGGCCCAGGCGATACCTGTGCATCAGCAGCTTCAGGTCGAGTTCGGCCTCGCTGAACGACACCCGGGTGGGCCGCCCCCCGGCCAGGCGTCCGATCAGCCACAGCAGGAGCAGCGGCTTGTACGGGGCCGGGCGTCCTTGTCCCTGCTGGCGAACCGCCCGATCGACTCGACCTTGCCGACCCTGTTAGCGCTCACAGACCCAGTAGTCGGCCCGCTCCGGCACATCCACATCGTCGGTCCACCATCGGTCCACTGCCCTACCAGCCGGAGGCTAAGGCGCCGATCATACCCACGGCCGCCCCACCGCTTCGCTACAACGGAATGGGCCGGAGCCGGGTACGGGTGGCCCGATAGATGTAAGGGCCGGGAAGGTTGACGAGCCGCTCGATGTCTCGCCACTGGCGCATGAGTACTTCGAGTTGCGCCCAGACCGTTCCCGCATCAGCACTGCTGAGCACGACGAGCCGTGCGCCACTCTCGACTACCGCCTCGATCTCGGCGATTCGCCTCGATATCGGGGCATCGCGGGAGGTCTCGTAGGCCGCGGCCCAGCGGACGCTCTCCACGGCGAGGTTGGCACGCAGCGTTCACGGACGGGAACAGCCGAGAATGGCCGCTTACAGACGCGGGGCGATGGCAGCCAACGCAGGCGTGTCCCGAGATGTCGACTCCGAGTCGCTTCGCTAGCGAGACGGCTACGTTGAGAGTTGCTGATCCGCTGAGGGCCCGGCGCTCTCGGGCTCCGCGTCGGGACGGCGTTCGAGGCGGGGCGCCGCTGGCGTGACTGCTCGGAGGTTCTGGAGGACGTCGCCGTAGAAGACTGTCACGGCGTCGAGAATCCCGTCGATGAAGCCGGGCTTGCGGGCGGAGCGCCGGCCATGCCCCATCTCCGAGCGTCGCAGGACACGAAACCGGACAGGGTCCTTCCGGGACTCACCGAGCCCGGCCTTCGGGTCTTGGAGCAGCTGTTCCAAAGTCGCGACGACAGGCGCTCTGGCTCCATGGGCATACGTCTCGACGATCAGTGACCCCTCGGTTTCACGCAACTGCCTGGTGAGCCAGGTGACGCGAGCCCGGCCACCCCGGTCACGGGGAGCATCGAACCCAGCACTCGTCGTCACGAGACGGGCCCGCAAATCGGCGGTGACGGTCATGTCAGCGATCGCGTCGGGCACACGGAGCGTCCCCGAGAGGGTGCCGTCGTCGCAGACAGACTCGACGAAGGCCCGGTTGCGCTGTTGCACATCATCCCGATGCGCCCTCGGTATGACCTCCCGCACTTCGGATCCGATCTCGACGCCCAGCTTCAGCGCCGCGTACCTCAGGAGCTGGTCCCAACGCTGACAGACCTCCACAACGGCGCTGTCTCGCCGGTCGAGGGTTCCCTCCCGTGCGCCGTCGCGCACCGCCGTCCAGTTGGCGCCCATGTCGGAGAACGCCAACGCGCCCGAGTTCGGATGCTCGAGATATCGGATCAGCTCGTTGAGGATCCATGCCTGCTCCGGGTCATCCACGCCACGATGCGTGTGCTCCTTGACCGCCTCGGCAAGGATCATCGTCCACGACATGTGGTGAACCTGAACCTTGGAGTTCGACCTCAACCGCAATCCGTCGGTCGGATGAACACCCGGCGACGGTGCGATCTCATTGGAGATGGTGATCACGCAATCATGGTTGTTCAGGCGAGCGATCTCGATGTACGCATTGATCTGTTCAGCGTCGAGCTTGGCATCGCCGGTCTTCACCTCGACCAGGGCCTCGAACCTGCTCATGCGGCCGAACGACACCCGCACGAGCCCGTCCGGTCGCACCGTGCGCCCGTCCGGGGTGTCGTAAGCGACTTCGGTGAACGCCTCGACCGTCGCCCTGTCAGCCCGGGTGGCCCCCAACGGCGTGAGCAGCGCCTTCGAATACGGCCGCACGATCGTCAACACCGCCAACAGCGCAGACGTGGCGCGAGCCTCAGCCTCCTTGTCGCCGGAAATCCCCGCCACGGGGATCAGCCGTGCCGGTTGTGCCTCGAATTCCACAGCCCCTCCCGGTGCAGCCCCAAGTTTCGGAGCCACGGTAGCCCCCTCAGCACGACCCGATAGCCGCAACAATCGACAATATCGAAGCATAGAGTCCCATGCTCATGGCTCTCAGCGACACCGCGGCGGATCGGGTGGAGCGGTTCCTGGCTGCACATCCGACCGGGCCGCTGGTGGTGTGCGTGGGGTCGGCGAGTGTGGCGGGGATCGGGTGGCTCGCCCAGCGCTCCCGCGGACGGCGGGTGACTCTGTTCATCGGCGACATGAAGAGCCGCAACTTCGCCCTAGCCACAGGCCGCGACCGCTCTGCCGCCCTCGCCTTCGTGAGCCGCACCGACGTAGATGTGCGCAACTGGTACCGCACCGGGCGCTCCAGCCAGGGGCGCTCCGAGGCCCACCTCAAGGTCTGGGCGGCCTGCGACGACACCGGAGCTCCGCAGGCCTTCCTAGTCGGGTCGGCCAACCTCACCATCGCTGGATTGCACGAGAACATCGAGCTGATGGCCCTCGCCGACGCCTCAGAGCATGGCTATCTGTGCAGCACCCTCCAACATCTCCTCGACAAGTCATGGGACGCCAAGGAGCGGCTAGAGAAATGGATCGAGCACGGCGACTCACCCGACCGCTCCCATCCCCCGACACGCCGCCGGCCCGACCACAAACCGTCCACGCGAGGCAAGCAACGACAGCACGCCCCCTCAGCATCCACCGGCTGCGGGCCACAAGTACTAGCGATGGTCTCCCTGACAGCGGCCGCAGCCGCTCTACTCATCAGCCGCGGGCGCCGCAGGCCTGCGAGACACTTCGCTCACGGCTAGCTGCCGGCGGCGCTGGTGAAGAGGGCTATCCAGATCGAGATGGTGGCCACTGCGATGGTGGAGACGATGACGTAGAGCTGCTTGGCCTGGCTCTTGATGATCTCGGCTCGCTCCTTGGTCGCCTGAGCGAAGCCGTCGTGCATCTCGACTCGCAAAGCGGCATAGCTCTCAACGAGCTTGCCGTGGCTCTCGACAAGGCTTGCGCGACTTTCGGCGAGCTTGACGTTGGTCTCAGCGATCGCCTCCGTGAAGGCGGCCCTCAAGCGCAGCTCGACTCCGGCGAGGTCCTCCTTCGTGGCGACCTGGTCCCAGCCGCTGGGCGGGAGCTGGTCCATGAGGGTGTCTGCGGCTTCTTCGCCCATCGAGTCCACCAGGCTTGCGTACAGAGCGGCGCGCTGTGCTTGGGTCGCGGCCACCACGAGACCTCCGTCCGTTCGAGTTGATCGGCTGGGGGCGCCCGTGGGGGCTGCTCCGAGGCCGCCGGTCAGGCCCCGCAGGCCCAACGCGACAAGCGTGACTACTCTACACCCTCGTATCTGTTATTTCAATCCAACTGATGATGACAAGTATAATTCCGAGTATCTCAATGGATGGCGAGCAAAGCTTAGGCAGGGATGGGGGTCTGGGCGGTCAGGCCGCCGTCGATGGTGAACAGGCTGCCGGACACGAACGACGCCTCGTCGCTGGCCAGCCACAGCACTAGGGCGGCCACATCCTGCGGGCGGCCCAGCCGGCCCACCGGATGACGCTCCACCGTCGCGGTCCGGGCCGCCACCGGATCGGCGGCCACATCGAAGACGGAGTCGGCCACATCCGTGCGGACCCAGCGGCCCAGCCCGTCCGGCGGCTCGCTGCGACTGCCGGTCATCACCCGAGCACCCGAGGCCGCGAAGCGCTCTGCCACCGCAAGCCCGATCCCCGAGCTGGCACCCGTCACCACCACCGCTGCGCCCTTCAACGAGACCATCGCCAACTCCCCCTTCATCGGCCGCTGCCATAGCTTGCGACAGCCCGCGTGACACTGCATAGACGCGTCTCCAGCACCAGCCGGTCAACGCCGCAGCGGCGAAGGTGAGGGTGCGATGGGGTCGGGGAATCAGTCGGTGGTGCCGTGCTCGATGGCGTCCAGCAGTGCGTCCTTCTCGGCCCTCGGCAGTTCCAGCACTTCGCCCGAAGGAGCGTCCATCGTCGGGTATATGGCCACTCCCACGGCAGCCAAGCGGGTCAGCAGGACATTGGCGAGGTGATCGAGGGCGTACAGGGCCGCCTGCATCTGGCTGGAAGCCGCAGAGGGCAGCTTGTCGGTGTTCTCTGAGAAACTCCCCAGCAGGTCGAACCTGGCGTCGTAGACCCTCCCCAGCCTGTGGGTCACGGAGTACTCCTCGTGTCGGTCGCGCCAGCCCCGGTCGACCGCTCTGATGGCTTCGATGGCGCGAGAACGGTCAGTGTGACTGCCGTCGGCAATCACCCGGGCCAGCGCGTCCCTGGCACCGGCGACGGCTTCCTGCTCCTGCGTGTCCATTGCCTTCTGGTTCGATGCCCTCTGCTTGGATCGCAACATCAGGACCCTCCTGCGGTTCGGCGGATAAGGGAATAGGAGCCACGGCGACCGCTTCGCTTCGGGGCTACGGATTCACCCTACCGCAGTGCTTTGATTTTTCAAGTCACTTCATGATAGAGTGCTGCTACCGGCATCGTCCGGTACACTAAAATCATCACAGCGTGGTCGCCAGTAAATCGGGAGCACCTTTGGAGGCTCCCCGCTAATCGAGAGTATTATCGAGTAGAGGGGACGCCACCATGGCTATGACCGAGACGCAACGCACGACGCTGTACAGCCAGCTGACCGACGCGATCGGCCAGGACGCAGCTAGGACCCTCATGGAGCAGCTACCCCCGAGCGGGTGGGACCAAGTCGCCACCAAGGACGACGTCAAGGCCAGCGAGCGGCTGCTCCAGCGCGAACTCAAGGCCAGCGAGAAGATGCTTCACGGGGAGCTAAAGGAGACCGAGGGGCGGCTCATGGCCCAGATGGCAGCCTCCGAGTTGAGGCAGGGAGCCCGCATCGACGAGACGAACCGGGAACTGTCCAAGCTCAAGGGCGAGGTTCAAACCGGGTTCGCCGAACTGCAGCTCACGCTGGCCAAGCACACTCGATGGATGGCGGCTGTGCTGCTCGGGTTCGCGGTCTCGATATCGGTGCCGCTGACGATCGCCCTCCTCTGACACGCGGCGCAGCGTGCGGTGCAAGCTCACGGGAGAGGGGTCTGGGCGGTCAGGCCACCATCTATGATGAACAGGCTGCCCGACACCAACGACGCCTCGCCGTCGCAATCACGACGCACATAGTGGCACGGCACCGCGCCACGCCGCCGTAGCCGCGGCAGGCACACCGCGCCATGATGGGGGCATGGAGATCCATGGGACCTGCAAGCCGGGCTTCGAGGCCGCGCGCGACGCGTTCGAGGCCAACTTCGCCGCCGGGCTGGAGATCGGCGCGGCCGCGGCGGTGACCGTCGACGGCGAGTTCGTCGTCGACGTCTGGGCCGGCGACGCCGACACCGAAGGCACCCCCTGGCAGCGCGACACCATCGTCAACGTCTACTCCACCACCAAGACCATGGCCGCGACCTGCATGCTGATGCTGGCCGACCGGGGCGAGCTCGACTTCGACGCCCCGGTGGCCCAGTACTGGCCCGAGTTCGCCCAGAACGGCAAGGAGGGCGTGCTGGTGCGCCATGTGATGGCCCACACCGCCGGGGTGCCCGGCTTCGACCCGCCCATCGCCGTCGAGCAGCTCTACGACCTCGACGCCGTCGCCGCCAACCTGGCTGCCCAAGCCCCCTGGTGGGAACCGGGCACCGCCTCCGGCTACCACGCAATCACCCAGGGCAACCTCGAGGGCGAGATCCTCTATCGCATCACCGGCCGCCGCATGGCCGACTGGTTCCGCACCGAGGTGGCCGAGCCGCTCGATGCCGACTTCTGGATGAGCCTGCCCGCCACCGAGGACCACCGGGTGGCCGAGCTGCAACCCCCGGTGTTCAGCGGCGACAGGCTCACGGTCAACGGCGTGGAGGTCGCGGCCGACTCCATCGCGGTGAGGACCCTGCTCAGCGCGCCCATGACCGCCGCCGAGCCGGCCACCCGCGAGTGGCGGGCCGCGGAGATCCCCGCCGCGGGCGGGTTCGGCAACGCCCGCTCGATCGCCCGCATCCATGCCGCGCTGGCCTGCGGAGGCGCCCTCGACGGGATCCGGCTGATGTCAGAGGCCGGAGTCCACCGGGCGCTCGAGGAACAGACCGACGGCGTCGACCACGTGCTGATGGTGCGGCTGCGCCACGGGCTCGGATTCGGGCTGCAGCTAGGCGACAGTTTCACCACCGAGCCGGGCCAGATGTTCTGGGGCGGCTGGGGCGGCTCCCTCTCCGCGGTCGACCTGAATGCCCGCGTCAGCATCGCCTACGTGATGAACCGCATGGACGCCGATCTCACGGGGGACATCCGCGCCCGCAACATCGTCGAAGCCGCCCTGGCGCGCCTGTAGACGCTCCCCGCCCTCAGGATATTTCAGCAGTTCTACACGCTATACGGGCACAATTACTGAAATATCGCAGAGAGGGCCTAGTCCTCGCCGATGTCCTCGTTCCAGAGGTGGGGCTCGGCGCGATGAAGTCCCGCATCATGGCCACGCATGTCTCGTCGTCGAGCACGGTGACCCTCACGCCCCGCTCGGCCAGCAGGGCCTCCTCGCCCATGAACGTGCGGTTCTCGCCCTCCACCACCTCGCCGATGCCGTACAGCAGGATCGCCCCGGTGCACATGGCGCACGGCGACAGCGTGGTGTACGTCACCGAGTCGCGGTAGACGCCCGCCGGGAGCCGTCCGGCGTTCTCCAGGGCGTCGGTCTCGCCGTGGCGGATGGCCGAGCCCATCTGCACCCGCCGGTTGTGGCCCCGGCCGATTATCTCGCCGCCGTGCACGAGCACCGCCCCGATCGGGATACCGCCCTCGGCCCGACCCCTCAACGCCTCATCGATCGCCGCCTGCATGAACTGGTCGGTCCATCGCCCCATTCAACCCGTGATGTCCTCGCGATCGGCAACCGGCCCGGACCGGGGCCGGCGCCTCCTGCAGATAGCTTCCCGACATCGACAACCAACTCGAAGTCCTGATCGATCGCTGGCGGCGTCAGATCGCCGACGACGAGCTTGAGAGTCGCCTGCGAGACCAGGTCAGCGAACTCGCCGGCGCCGGGCTCGCATCCGACGAGGCCTTCCTGATCGCGGCCAAACGGGTAGGGGCGCTCGACGAGGCGATGGCGGCCATGTCCGATGCCGCCACGGCCGCATCCGACACCACCGCGGCCACGCCCCCCATCGCGGAGCCCGACAGAGTCGAGCGGTCGGACGCCGCCGACGAGCGGCCCGAGGGACTGTGGCGGCGGCTTTCGCTGATGCCAGGCTCCGGCAACGTCGAGGCCAGGCGCGAGTTCGTCGCCATGGGCTCTCTGGCGTGCGCGGCCGCGGTCGCCGTCAAGGCGCCCGAGTTGTTCGGCCTCGAACTCGAGGACTTCGACCAGTTCTACGCACGCAACCTCAGCCTGCTCGTGCTGCCGTTCCTGGCCGGATACTTCGCCTGGAAGCGCAGGCTCGCCCCGAAGCGATCGGCCCTGCTGGCAGCGCCGTTCGTTGCGGCCGCGGTGATCATCAACGTCTACCCGTTCGAACCAGGCTCCGACGTACCCGACACGGAGATACTCGCGGCGCTGCACCTGCCCATCCTGCTGTGGCTGGTGGTCGGGTTCGCCCATGCAGCCGGCGACTGGCGCTCCCACGAGAAGCGGATGGACTTCGTGCGCTTCACCGGCGAGTGGTGCATCTGCTACGGGCTGATCGCGCTCGGCGGCGGCGTCTTCGCCGGGTCCGCAGCAGGGATATTCGCCGCCATCGGACTCGACGCCGGCCAGTTCATCGGGCTCTGGCTGGTGCCGTGCGGAGCGGCCGGCGCCGTGGTGGTGGCCGCGTGGCTGGCCGAGTCGAGGCAGGGCGTGCTCGAGAGGATCGCCCCCGTGCTGACGAGGCTGTTCACGCCGATGTTCGCGGCACTACTGGCCGCTTTCCTCATCGCCGTGGCCCTAACCGGCAGGGGCATAGACGTCGGCCGGGGCGTGCTGATCTTCTTCGACCTGCTACTGGCGCTGATCCTTGGCCTAGCGATCTACTCCATAGCGGTCCGAGATCGGCAGGCCCCTCCCGGCCTGTTCGACATTCTGCAACTGGCACTCGTGGTCGCGGCCCTGCTCGTCGACCTGCTGGTGCTGGGCGCCATCGTGGGCCGCCTGTCCGACTTCGGCACCACCCCCAATCGGATTGCGGCCTTGGGCGAGAACCTGGTGCTCTTGGTCAACCTGGCCTGGTCGGCCTGGCTCTATTCCGGCTTCTGGCGGGGCCGTCGCCCGTTCTCAGCACTCGAGCGCTGGCAGACGGCCTACGCGCCGGTCTACGCGGTGTGGGCTGCCGGGGTGGTGGTGGTCTTCCCGCTTGCGTTCGGCTTCTCCTGAGCGCCCGGCCGCACGGGCGCCGTTCGGCTTCTCCTGGGCGCCCGGCCACCGAGGGCTGCCAGGCCGCACGGGCGCGGACAAGGCTCGGCGGCCCAGTCCCCTCCAGACCGGGCCGCCGAGCCCCGTTACGGGCCCCTCCAGGGGTGAGTCACAGGGAGTCGGAGGAGCCCTTGTCGCCGCTAGCGGCGGCGGATGCGCCTAGCGGTGTCGATCAGGCCAGCCAGCTCCTCGGCGTCGTCGTCGCGGCGCAGGTCGTCGGCCACCCGATCGGCCTGGTAGCTGAGCTCCTCCATGCTGCGGTCCTCCACGAAGGGGCTGTCCCGCAGGACTTCGGCGAACTCGGCGGCCACCACGGCCAGCCGGAAGTGGGCGCCGGCATCGCGGAACGAGCCTTCCACGTCGTCGGCGTTCAGGCTGGCCCACGTCTCGGTGATCCGCTCGCTGGCCGGTCGCTGGTAGCGCAGCGTGGCGGTGGCGATCGGGCCCCGGCTGCGGTCCCAACCCCGGTCCAGGGTCAGCTCGTAGAGGGCGGTCGAACTCTGGCCCGCGCCGACCTCGCCGGCATCGCGGGTGTCGTCGCGGAAGTCCTCATCCGCGATGGCCCGGTTCTCGAACCCGAGCAGCCGGTAGGAGATCACCTTGTCCCGGTCGAACTCGACCTGGATCTTGGCGTCGCGGGCCACCGAGGCCAGCAGGCTGGTGAGGTTCTCCACGAAGATGCGATGGGCCTCGTCGACGGTGTCGATGTAGTGGTAGGTGCCGTCGGCCTTGTTGGCCAGCTGCTCCATGAGCTCGTCGTTGAACGGGCCCAGGCCCACGCCGATGGTGGTCAGGCCGATGTCGCCCCGCTCGCCGATCTCCTCGAGGAGGTCGTCGGTGCGGGTGGCGCCCACATTGGCGACGCCGTCCGACAGCAGGATCACCAGCACCGCTCGGCCGTCGTCGGCCTCGCGCAGGGCCATGTCATAGCCCCGCACCAACCCGGCCTCGGCGTTGGTGCTGCCGCCGGGTTGCACCCGGCTGCGGATCTCGTCGATGATCCAGTCGGCGTTGCCCGACACCCTGGTCGGGTCGAGGATCGTGGTGGACCTGTCGTTGTAGGCGACCACGCCCACTCTGGTGCGCCCCGGCAGGCCCGAGACCAGCAGCTCGGCCGCCTCATGGACCAGAGTCATGCGCTCCATCGGCCGGTCGGACGGCCCGGCCGTCTCGCCCATCGAGCCGGAGCGGTCAATGACCAGCACCACGCTCTCGGGGATCACCAGATCCGACAGCACCTCAGGAGCCTGCACGCCCACCCGCAGCATCAACCGGTCGGGATCGCTGAACGGGGAGGGGGCCGCCTCCATCGTGATGTTGAACTCGTCGATGAGCGGCTGGTAGCCGCCGTCGAAGTAGTTGACGAACTCCTCCACCCGCACGGCCTCGATGGGCGGCAGTTGGTCGCCCTCCAGGTAGTTGCGGGTCACGACGTAGGAGGCAGTGTCGACATCGAGGGCGAAGGTGGACAGATCATCCTCGTAGGTGTCCACGAACGGGTTGACGCCGTAGTCCTCGAAGGTGTTGGACTGGCACTCCGGGCAACGGCGACGAGCCTCCTCGGAACGCTCACGGTCCGACTGGGCCGCCTCCTCCCGGGACACGCCGCTGCTGGCTGCAGAGGCCGTAGTTGTCGGCGCGGCGGACTCTTCATAGGCGTAGTCGGCGGCCTCCTCGGACATCGGCTCCTCCTCGACCATCGGCTCCTCGACGGCCGCTCTGCCAGGGGTCGTGGTCACCGCATCGAAGTCCTGGCTGCCCGAACTCTCGCGTTCTCCGCTGACATCGGCCGCAGAGTCCACGGCAGGGCCCTCGGACTCGGCTGGCGCCGGACTTGCCGTTTCGCCGTCGTCGCCGGGGCCGCTGCATGCCACCGCCAGCAGCCCCAGCACCAACACTGCGCCCAGCCACGCCCTGCGACGCTTCGGTCTCGTCTCGAGTCTCTTGAATCCCGTGGTTCCCATTGGTCACCCTCCTCCAGGTGGCAGGCGCCCCGTGCGCCCGATCGCTACCTACGACGACGCGAACCGGCAGCCGGTTCCCGGGCACCCGAATAAGAATCCACCGTCGCGAGATCCCGCGGCTCACCCCGCGGCGGCTAGGCGCGGACGCGAGGTATGTGAAGCTCGCCTCAAATCTGCACGAGTATTGCTCCTATATGACGGGTTTCTCTACATATTTCGGCAGAGCGTGGCCCGAGCGGCCCGTGAGCGTGGCGAACAAGAGCGGGAAGCACAACGCTGCGCCGCGAGGCGGCGGCACCTATCCGCGTGGCCCCTTAGGCGCGGGACGCGGCGAGGGCCTGGTCGACCAGCTCGAGGGGGTGGCACACATCCAGGCCGGCGGCCGCGAGATGCAGAGAGCAGCCCGGGTTGGCGCTGGCCACGACCGACGCTCCGGAGCGGGCCACGGCTGCGGTCTTGCGCTCACGGATCGCCTTGGACAGCTCGGCCTCCATCACCGAGTAGGCGCCGCCCGCCCCGCAGCACAGGCCGTCGTCGTCGAGGGCCACCACCCGAGCCACGAACGGGGCCAGCACCTCGGACACGGCCAGGTGGGCCCGCTGCACGTGGCGCAGATGGCACGGGTCCTGCACGGCCACGGTCATCTCCAGCGGAGCGACCGGCCGCCGGGCTCGCAGCTCGCCGAGGTGCTCGGCCAGCCATTCGTGAACATCGAACACCCGGGCCGAGAAGGCCTTGGCCTCGTCGGTGCCCAGCAGGTGGCCGTAGTCCTTGAGCGCGGCGCCGCACCCGGCTGCGTCCACGAGGATCGGGCGGTCGTCGCCGGAGAGTCCTGCCATCACCTGCCGGGCCATGTCCTTGGTCTCTGACTCCAGCCCGGCATGGATATGCAGCGCCCCGCAGCACGGCGCGACCGCGCCCGTGGGCTCCACGCCCGCGCCGGCCGCCTCCAGCACCCGCTGCACGGCCAGGTGAACGTCACGCTGCCAGGCGTCCATCACGCAGCCGGTGAACAGCCACACGTCGTCTCCGGAGGTGCGCAGCCGCGGGCGCCGCAGCGGCATCCGGGCGGGCAGGCCCAGGCGCTGGGTCGGCACCAGCCGCAGCCGGATGGCCAGCGCCAGCAGGGTGGAGCCGGCCAGCAGCAGCCGGCGATGGCGCAGCCCCTTCAAAGCCAAGCGCTGCCAGCGGGGGGTGATCCGGCCCGCGGCCGCCAGCGCGGTCCGGGTGCCCTCCATCAGATGGCCGAACGGCACCGCGCTCGGGCAGGCCGTCTCGCAGCCACGGCACTGAACGCAGGTCTCCATGGAGCGCAGCACGTCGTCGGTCACCGGCGCGTCCTCGTTCTGCACGGCCCGCATGAGCGCGATGCGGCCCCTCGGCGACTCCGTGTCGCGCCCGGTGATCACAAACGTCGGGCAGTGGGGCAGGCACAGCCCGCAGGCGACGCACGCAACCAGCTCGTCGTCGTCGAGGCCGAGGTGCATCAGGGTCTCCCCAGCGGAGCCGAACTCAAATTGTCGACCAAAGCGCCCTCACAGGTCCAATAGTCGCACCAATTTCGCCGCGGGTGCGTCGGATCATGCATCAGGGCTTCCGGAGCGGGTCGCGGCCGGGGTTGAGGCGGCCGTCAGGGTCGAAGCGCTCCTTGAAACGGCGGTTCAACTCCGCTACGCCGGGACCGACCGGGCGGGAAGGCCGCGGCTCGGAGGCGTGCACCACCCCCACCCCGATCTCGGCCACGAACCGGCCCGCGGCTCCGGTGCCGGCATCGAAGGCCGCGGCCTCCGCGGGAGTGCACGACCAGCGGTGCGGCGGAAGGTCGGGCGGTCCGTCCACGTCCTCTTGCGAGCCGGCGGCGAGCGCGGCCAGCCGAGCGAGATCCTCCTCCACGTCCACGCCGTAGCCGCCCAGCCGCAACCACGCCGCGGTTCCGTCCCACAGGATCGACATAGCGGTGCGGCAGGCCTGCGCAGCCCTCAGGTCGGCACCCTCGACACGCACCCAGCGCTCCACCTCCCCCACCGGCACGGTGCGCAGCAGCACCTCGCCCACCAAGCCGATTGTGCCCAGCGAGCCAACCAGCAGCCGGCACAGGTCGAAGCCGCTCACGTTCTTGACGGTGCCCGCGCCCGCGCTTGCGATCCGGCCGTCGGCGCACACGTAGCGGGCCTGCAGCAGCGCGTCGCGCACCGGTCCCAGCCCGAGGCAGGCGATGCTGGACTCTCCCGCCATCAGCGCTCCGCCCACCGTGCCGCCCGGACGCTCGGGCAGGGCGGTGCGCTGACCCGCGCCGGCCAGAACCTCGTGGAGTCCGGCCACCAGCGTGCCGACCCGCACCCGCACCGTCATCTCGGCCGGCTCGAAGGCGACGATGCCCGCCGGGGCCCGCACCTCGCGAGTGCCCGGCGCGGCCTCCCCGCCCAGGCGCCAGCGGGTGCCGCCGCCCCGCACGCACACCGGCCCATCCGCTCCCACCTCGGCCGCGAAGCCGGTCAGGGCCTCATCGAACACGAATCGTCCGTTGGACGCGGTCATCGGGCCCGCTCCAGGCGGATTGCGCTTCCGGTCCGGCCGCGGCCCCAGTCGCCAAGCTCAGGCCTGGGACGCAACACCGAGATTCTGGGCCTCGCCACTGTGGCAGCGTGCGACCGGTGCATAGCAGCCCTCGAGACTGGACATCCAGCGCTCATCCCCACACGCCGGCGGCGTCGGAGGCCCGCAGCGCGGCGATGTCGGAGCAGCTGTGAGCGCTGGGCAGCACCTTGCCGGGGTTCATGCGGCAGTGCGGGTCGAACGACGCCCGCAGCCGGCTCTGCTGATCGAGGTCCACGGGGCTGAACATGCGGTGCATGTAGTCGCGCTTCTCCACGCCGATGCCGTGCTCGCCGGTCAGTGCTCCGCCCATGTCCAGCGACATCTCGATGATCTCGCGGCCCGCGGCGTGCACCCGCTCGTCCGCGCCGGGCACCCTGGAGTCGTAGGCCAGGATCGGGTGCAGGTTTCCGTCGCCCGCGTGGAACACGTTGAGGACGATCAGGTCATAGCGATCGACGATCTCGTACACCCGCTCCAGAACCTCTGTGAGCCGGGTGCGGGGCACCACAGTGTCGTGCAGGTAGTAGTCGGGCATCACGTTGGCCACCGCCCCGAAGGCGCTCTTGCGGCCCTTCCAGAGACGGGCCCGCTCGTCGTCGTCAGCGGCGGTGCGCACGCTGATGGCTTTGTTGCGGCGGGCGATGTCGGCGATCCGCTCGGCCGCGAGGGCTACTCCACCGGGCTGCCCGTCCACCTCGGTCAGCAGCACCGCAGCGGCGTCGGTGGGGTAGCCGGCCTGGGCGAAGTCCTCTATCGCAGCCACGCAGCGCTGGTCCATCATCTCGACGGCCGCGGGCACGATCCCGGCCGCGATGATGGCGCTGACGGTGGCCGCCGCGTCCGACACGTCGTCGTAGCACAGCAGCATGGTGCGCACCGCGGGCGGGTTGGGAGTGAGCCGCACGGCCACCGAGGTGGCGATGCCGCACATCCCCTCCGAGCCGACGAACGCGCCGCGAAGGTCGTAGCCGGCCGGCTCGGCGCTCAGGTCGCCGAGCGTGACCACCGAGCCGTCGGAGAGTACAACCTCCAGGGCCAGCACATGGGCGCTGGTAACGCCGTAGGCCAGGCAGTGCGGCCCGCCGGAGTTGTTGGCCACGTTGCCGCCGATCGTGCAGGCCGCCTGGCTGGAGGGGTCGGGCGCATAGTGCACCCCGTGGGGGGCCAGCGCCCGCGACAGGTTCAGGTTCACCATGCCGGGCTGCACCCAGGCCACACCGTTGTCGAGGTCGATCTCGAGCAGCTTGTCCATGCGGGTCATGGCCAGCACCACGGGTCGGCCCACCGGCGCGGCGCCGCCGGCCAGCCCGGTGCCGGCGCCCCGCGGGGCCACAGCCCGGCCGTGGCGAGCGGCGGCCTTCACGCAGGCGACCACATCGGAGGTGGATTCCGGGAAGCACACGGGGCCAGCGTTGCCCTCGCGGTAGATGGAGGCGTCGCGGGAGGCCAGGTAGCGGGCGGCTGCGTCGGCGCGGACCCGGTCGGCCCCGACGGCCGCGATCAGGTCGGCCACCAGTGCGGCGTCGTCGGCCTCGACCGACGGGGCCTCAGCAGTCGGGCGCCCGTCGCGGCGACGCGATCCCAGCACCCGGCGGGTGGCGGCAACAAGCGTCCTGGCCACGGCTCAGACCCTAACGCGGCCCGTGGGAAGCCAGGTAGCTCGGCCCGGAGCGAACTTCCGGCGGTTTTCGGTCACATACGGGCACAACTCCCGGAAGTTCGGCGCCGGTGGATCCTGGCACGACACCACCGCTGGCGCCCGACCGCCGCGCCGCGCGAAGATGGGCGACCAGAGTGGCTGCAGAGGAAGACATGACCCAGACCGAGGCGTCCTACCACCGAGTGCCCGACGAGGTGCCGCCGCCGCCGCCGGGCTGCCCCGTCACCGGCTTCACCCCGTTCGCGGCCAACTATCTCGCCGACCCCTACGCGGTGCTCGACGGGCTGCGGGACACACCGGTGTTCTATTCCAGCGAGCTCGGCTATCTGGTGGTCACTCGGATGGAGGACCTCAGCGAGGTGTTCCTGGATCCCGAGACGTTCGGCTCCCAGAACGTGCAGGACCCGGTGTTCCCCCTCAGCGGCGCCGCCCACGCCGTGCTGGCCGCGCCGGACTTCAACCCGGTGGCGGTCATGTCCAACCGCCAGCCGCCGGACCACGGCCGGATCCGCAACCACACCAAGCAGGGGTTCTCCAACCGGCGCATGCGGATCCTGGAGCCCTACATCCGCGGCCGCAGCCACGTTCTTGCCGACGCCTTGCTGGGCGCCGGCTCGCCGGCGGACTTCGTGCCGGTGTTCGCGCACCCGCTGCCGGGCGAGACCATCTTCCGGTTCATCGGCTTCCCCGAGAGCGACGACGAGAAGCTCAAGGAGTGGTGCTCGGACCGGCTGGCCTTCAGCTGGGGCAAGCCCGACGAGGCCGAGCAGGTACAGATCGCCCACAAGATGTTGGCCTACTGGCGCTACTGCCGCGACTTCGTGGCCTCCAAGGTGGACGACCCCGGCGACGACTTCACCTCCGAGCTCTTGGCCGTGCACCACAGCGACCCCGGCGAGCTCTCCTACCGCGAGGTGGAGTCGATCACCTACGGCCTGTCGTTCGCAGGCCACGAGATCGTCAGCCACTTCCTGTCGAATTCGCTGATCTGCCTGCTGTCGCGGCCCGCCCAATGGGACGAACTGTGCGCGGACCGCTCGCTCATCGGCGCCGCGCTGGAGGAGGTGCTGCGCTTCGAGTCGCCGCAGACGAGCTGGCGGCGCGTCGCCAACACCGACGCCGAGGTGGCCGGAGTGCGGGTTCCCGCGGGGACCAACATCTTCTTGAGCCTGGCCGCGGCCAACCACCAGCCCGACTGCTTCGACAGCCCGGGCGACTTCGACATCCACCGGTCCAATGCCCGCAACCACATCTCCTTCGGCAAGGGCATCCACTTCTGCCTGGGCGCCCGCCTCGCCCGCCTGGAAGCCACCGTGGCCCTGGAGGTGCTCACCGAGCGCATCCCGTCGCTGAGGCTGGTCGAGGGCCAGAGCCTGCAGCGCTTCGCGAACATCACCTTCCGCGGCCCCCGCGAGCTGCTGGTCGCCTGGGACGCGTGACCACCATCGGTGCTCTGGTCGCGGATGCCGCCGCCCGCTTCGGCGCGGCGGAGGCTCTGGTGGACGGCGAGGTGCGGATTTCGTTCGCCCAACTGGGGGACCGGGTCGGCGAGATGGCTGCCGCGCTGGGCGCATGGGGACTGTCGCCGGGCGACAGGGTGGGCGTGTGGGGACCCAACTGGTGGGAGTGGGCCGTGGCCGCCCTGGGTGTTCACGCCGCGGGCGGGGTGGTGGTGCCGATCAACACCCGCTTCAGGGGCGACGAGGCCGCCTTCGTGCTCGACCGGTCCGGGGCCCGCCTGCTGTTCTGCTCCACCGACTTCCTGGGCACCGACCACCTGGGCCTGCTGCGCGCCGCCGACGGGGGCGTGCCCTCGTGCGTCGAGCAGGTCGTGGCCTTGCGGGAGCCGGTGCCGCCCGGCGCGGCCGGGTTCTCCGAGTTCATCGCCCAAGCCCGACCGGGCGCTCCCCCCGACTCGAAGCCGGCGCTCGTCTCGGAACACGACCCGTGCCACATCATGTTCACCTCGGGCACCACGGGCCGGCCCAAGGGAGTGGTGCTCAAGCACGCACCGGTGTGCCGGGCCTACCGGAGCTGGGCCTCGGTGATCGGGCTGCGCCACGACGACCGCTACCTGATCGTCAACCCGTTCTTCCACTCCTTCGGCCTCAACGCCGGGATCCTGGCCTGCCTGATGACCGGGGCGACGATGGTGCCCCACCCCGTGTTCGACGTGCCGTCGGTGATGGCCCGCGTGCCGCAGGAGCGGATCTCGATGCTGCCCGGCCCGCCCGCCATCTACCAGACCATCCTGAACCATCCCGACCTCGACAGCTTCGACATGTCGACCCTGCGGCTGGCGGTGACCGGCGCCGCCCCGGTGCCGGTGCCGATGATCGAGGCCATGCGGGAGCGCCTCGGCTTCGAGGTGGTGGTCACCGGCTACGGGCTCACCGAGTCGTCGGGCATCGCCACCATGTGCCGCCACGACGATCCGCCCGAGACGATCTCGGCCACCTCGGGCCGGGCCATCGACGACGTGGAGGTGCGGGTCGCCGGCCCCGACGGCACCGAGGTGCGGCCCGGCGAGCCGGGCGAGATCGTGGTGCGGGGCTACAACGTGATGGACGGCTACTTCGACGACCCCGAGGCCACCGAGGCCGCCATCGGCGCCGACGGGTGGCTGCACACCGGCGACATCGGCACCATGGACGCAGCCGGGTATGTAGCCATCACCGACCGGCTCAAGGACATGTTCATCTGCGGCGGTTTCAACGCCTACCCGGCCGAGATCGAGGCGGCCATGCTGGCCCACCCCGCGGTGGGCCAGGTGGCTGTGGTGGGCCGGCCCGACGACCGCTTGGGGGAGGTGGGCCACGCCTTCGTAGTGCCCGCCCCCGGCGCCGCTGCCGACGAGGCCGCCGGGGCCGAGCTGGTGGCGTGGTGCCGGGAGCGGATGGCCAACTACAAGGCCCCGCGCGGCATCACCCTCGTCACCGAGCTTCCGCTCAACGCGTCGGGCAAGGTGCTCAAGCACGAGCTGCGGGCCCGACTCTGAGTGGCGCGGCAGCCGCCCCCAAAATCCCTGTGGTTGAGGACACTACAGGTCGCTAACCACAGGGATTTTCGGGGTTTGGGGGCGAAGGTCCCTATGCCGCCCGGCCCCGATGGTCGGGCGTGTCCAGGTCGAACGACTTGCGGATGTGCTCGTCGGACAGCCAGGGGCTGACCTGTTCGGGGGCTGGCGTCGCACCGACATTGAACACGGGCCTCAGAGTTGCAGGCCGATCCTTGGTGCGGGTGCGCGAGCCGGACGCATCGCCGTGGACCTGCATCGAGGGGTGCCGGGCACGGACGTAGGCCTCGGCCGGCCTCAGGTCCCTCGTGTGGCCCGACTCGAGGTCGGGCCGGCCGTGCCCTCCACCGCGGTAGTAGGTGGCGATCCGGGCCGCCGCGGCCACCGCTGGCAGAGCCAGGAACACCACGACGGCGATCAGGAGTGTGTATGTCATTTCCTCTTCTCCTCTTCTTGCCTTCCAATCGGACCTGCCATGAGCCGGTACGCCCGTTTCGTTCGTTTTCTCTGTTATCGAACATATGGCCGGAAGCGCTCGTCGCATTCGTGATCTTGGTCACATAGCGTCTCCCTCCATGACCTCCGGTCGCGTTCCCGGATCGTCGCCGTTCGTGCCGGTGCCATTGACGCCGGTGTCCTTCCTGGACCGGGCCCGGGTGGTGCACGGCGACCGCCCCGCGGTGGTGGACGGGCCCCTGACCCGCAACTACGAGGACCTCGCCGAGCGCTGCGAGCGGCTGGCCGGAGCCACGCTGGACCTGGGCCTGGAGCCCGGCGACGCGGTGTCGGTGCTGGCCCCCAACGTGTCCATGGCCCTGGAGGCGACGTTCGGGTTTCCTATGGCCGGGGTGGTGTTCAACGCCCTCAACTCCAGGCTCTCGGCACCAGAGCTGGCCTGGATCGTGGCCCACGCCGAGTCCAGGGTGCTCTTCGCCGACCACGCTCTGGCCGATGTGGCCCGATCGATCCAGCAGCAGGTACCGGGGTTGCGACTGGTGGTGTCGAGCGATGCCGGCGTGTCAGGCGCCTCCGACTGCGCGTACGAGGCGCTGCTGGCCGCGGCCGAGCCCCACCGGGCCGGCATCGCCGACGAGCATGCGGTTCTGAGCCTCAACTACACGTCGGGCACGACGGGCAACCCCAAGGGCGTCATGTACTCGCACCGGGGCGCCAACCTCAATGCCCTGGCGATGGCTGCCCAGTGCGACCTCGACAGCGACACCGCGTTCCTGTGGACGCTGCCCATGTTCCACTGCAACGGCTGGTGCTTCCCGTGGGCGGTCACCGCGGTGGGCGCGACGCACCTGATGCTGCGGGCCCTGGAGCCGGGCACGGTGTGGCGCCACATCCGCGAGGACGGAGCGACCCACTTCAACGCGGCCCCCACCGTGCTGATCGGCCTGGTCAACCACCCCGACGCCGCGCCGGCGCCCCGCACTGTGCGGGTGGCCACCGGCGGCGCGCCCCCGTCGCCCACGCTGCTGGCGCAGATGGCCGAGCTCAACATCGACGTGACCCACTTGTACGGATTGACCGAGACCTACGGCCCGTCGCTGATCTGCGACTGGCGCAGCGAGTGGGACGGCCTGCCCGCGGGCGAGCAGGCCCGGATCAAGGCCCGCCAGGGAGTGGGCACGCTGGTGACGTCCTCGGTGCGGGTGGTCGACGCCGACGGTGCCGACGTGCCCGCCGACGCCACCACCCAGGGCGAGATCGCCATCAGGGGCAACAACGTGATGCTGGGCTACTACAAGGATCCCAACGCCACCGCGGCGGCGTCGGTGGAGGGCCCCGACGGCACATGGTTCCGCACCGGGGACGTGGCCGTGATGCACGACCACGGCTATGTGGAGGTGCGGGACCGGGCCAAGGACGTGATCATCTCCGGCGGCGAGAACATCGCCTCCATCGAGGTGGAGCAGGCCCTGGCGTCGCACCCCGACGTGGTGGAGTGCGCAGTGGTGGCCGCCCCCGACGACACCTGGGGCGAGGTGCCCGCCGCCTTCGTGGTGCTGCGGCCCGGCGCGGCCGTCACCGAGACCGACCTCGTCGAGCACGTGAAGACCCGCATCGCTCGCTTCAAGGCCCCCAAGTCGGTGACGTTTGGCGATCTGCCCAAGACCGCCACCGGCAAGATCCAGAAGTTCGCCCTGCGCGACCAGCTCTGGGGCGGCCGCGACCGCCGGGTCAACTAGAACTGGGCGCAGCCCCAGTCAGGTCTGGTCAACCAGGGGGACGACCGACTCAGCGAAGGCGTCGAACTGCTCCAGGTACTCCTCGAGGGTGCGGGCCCGGAACTTGAGATGGAAGGTGTTGGCTCCGGCGGCTCGCGCCGAGCGGATGCTGGCCGCAACAGGCTCGACGCCACACGCCATCACCGGGGGCAGCCCCTCGGGGGCGGTGTCGGCCAGCAGGTAGCACCACGGCGGCATGAAGCCCACATCGAAGCGGGCGCCGTCGCGCCCGGCGGCGGCCGCGGCCGCGTTCATGGTGTCGATGATCTGGCCGTACTGCGCAACGGGGTTGCCCATCGGCACGTAGCCGTCGCCCAGTCGCCCGGCGCGCCTCCAGGCGGCCCGGCCACTTCCGCCCACCCAGATGGGCAACTCGCGCGCCGGCGCGGGGCCGACCCCCACGTCGGAATAGCTGAACGCCTCGCCCGAGTGGCTGACGTAGCGGTCGGCGAAGGCTCCCCTGACTGCCTCCAAGGTTTCGTCGAGCAGCCGGCCCCTAGCAGCGAAGTCCACTCCCAGAGCCTCGAACTCGGCCTCCACGTGCCCGGCTCCCACGCCGAGAATGGCCCGCCCTCCCGAGAGGTGGTCGAGCGTGGCGAAGGACTTGGCGGTCTGCAGCGGGTGCCGGTAGGCGGCGATCCACACCGCGGAGGCCAGGTTGACAGTGTCGGTGCGGGCGGCCAGGTACGACAGGGTCGCCACGGTGTCGTACCAGGTGGTGCCCATGCGGGCCGCGTAGTCGTTGTCGGGAATGGCCACGTGATCGCACACCCCCACGAAGTGATGGCCGGTGGCCTCGGCCTTGCGGGCGATGCGCACCAGGTCGTCGACGGTGGCGGTGTGCTCCCAGAGGTCGGCCAGCGTCGCGGTGAGAGTCTGGATCGGCAGCCCGACGCCGTGAGTCCATCCGCCCGGCGGTGTGATCGCAGCCATCGTCGCCCGATGCTACGGCGCGCCGGCGCGCCGTGGGCGGGCGCCCGGGCCGGCTAGTTGCGGCAGCCGCTGAAGCCTGGATCGGGGCCGGGGCGCCGGGGCGGGGCGAAGAAGTCGTTCTCGCTGTCAGCGAGCAGACTGCGCTTGCGCATGATCGCCCTGCGCTCGGCTTCCAGATACAGGTAGCGCTGGACGTCTTCGGGAGTGCCGTCGCTCATGAACATGTTGACGGCCACGGGGTCGCGGCACAGCTCCTCGCGGATGTCGTCCTTGGTGATCCTGCCGTTGCCGCGGCCGGCGCGCTCGCGCTTCATCCGCCAGCGGTACCACTTGTTCCGGGCGATGGGGACGATCAGCCCCAGGTTGAACATCGCCAGTCCGAAACACGCGAACTCTGCGGTCATCAACAGCGGCGCCATGCTGCTCTCTCCTGCTTGAGCGGACATCTGGCGCCCGGACGACTGGGTCGCGATACTTGTCTGATTTCAGTATATCCGATGCTGTCTGGGGTTTCGGCATCGGGCTGTCTACGGCTGCCTGCCTATGCCGCTGCGGCCCACCCGTCGTTAGCATCGGCGGACCATGAGCTTTCGCACTGCCTTCCTCGACGAAGCGCTCGCGGCCTACGTCGCGGCTCACTCCACCGGCCCCGACGAGGTGCAGCGGGAACTGATCGCGGCCACGGCCGGGCTCGGCGGCGCCAGCATCATGCAGATCGGTACGGCCCAGGGCGCCCTGATGACGCTGCTCACCACCCTGCTGAGGCCCCGCTTCGCGGTGGAGGTGGGCACATTCACCGGCTACTCGGCCCTGGCCGTGGCCAAAGCGCTGCCTCCGGGTGGACGGCTCCTGTGCTGCGACATCTCGGAGGAGTGGACCGCCATGGCCCGCGAGCACTGGGAGCGGGCGGGCGTCAGCGATCGCATCGACCTGCGCATCGCTCCAGCCATGGACACGTTGCGCTCCCTCCCCCCGGAGCCGGCCGTCGACCTCGCGTTCATCGACGCCGACAAGGCGTCCTACATCACCTACTACGAGGAGCTGGTTCCCCGGCTGTCGGCGAGGGGCGTGATCCTGGTGGACAACGCGCTGTGGGACGGGCATGTGGCCGACCCCGCCCAGACCGACTCAACCACCGAGGACCTGCGCAACTTCAACGCCCACGTCATCGCAGACGAACGGGTGATGGTGGCACTGCTGCCGGTGGGTGACGGCCTCTCGGTGATCACACGCCGTCCTGCCTGACCCGGGGCCGGCCCACGACCGGGAGGGGTGGCGCGGCCGGACGAGCCGCGGTGTCCGGTCAGCCAGTGTCGAGTCGAACAGGATTCGACAGCACGCCTATGCCCGTGACCTCGATATCCACGACGTCCCCTGGCGCGATCTGGCAGTTCGAATCGGCGCCCATCCACAGCACGTCGCCAGGATGGAGCGTGATGTAGCGCGACGCCTCGACGATGAAGTCCCATGGGTCGAACACCATGTCGCCGGTCGCGAATTCTGCCCGGGCCTCGCCGTTCACCCGGACGACGGTGGTCTGGGCCATGGGGTCGACGTCAGTCTCGATCCAGGGGCCCATCGGCTTGAAGGTGTCGCTGTTCTTGCTGCGCCAGAAAGACCGGTCGGCGCGCTGCCATTCGCGAGCGCTCACGTCGTTGCCGATCGTCCAGCCGAACACCGACTCCTGCGCCTCCGCCCGCGACGCGTTGCGGACACGGCGGCCGAGAACGGCCACCACCTCGCCCTCGGCCTCGAAGGGGCCCGTCACGTCGGGCGGCACGACTATGGCCTCGCCGTGCCCGATCAACGCATTATTCGCCCGGTAGCCCACCTCGGGACGCTCAGGAACCGTGACCGTCCTGCCCGCAGCCCTCTGGTGCTCAACATGGCGTCGGTAGTTCAGACCTACCGCGTAGAACACGAACGGCACCACCGGCGGCAGAAGGCCCACTCCTTCTCGGGGGAGGGATTTCTCGACGCCGGTGTCGCCCTCTAACGGGGAGCCGCGCAGCACGTGGACCGCGTCGTCGTCCATCCGGACCCAGCGGGGCTCGCCGTCGAGAGATATTCGGCCGTACCGCATCGGAAGTCAGCCAGCCTAAGCCTGAATCCACCGACGGGTTTGTGGGATCGACGGTTTGGGGCTGGGTGGCCGCTGGGTTGGTGCGTGTGTGCGGGCCGGCGCGTTTTGGGGCGTGCGGGGCTGGAGTGCGGGGCTGGTGTGGTTGGTGGCGGGTGGGGTGCGGCTGCGCTGCGCCGGGCGCTGTGGGCGGGTCAGATGAGTTGGGGCAGGCTGCGGGTCCGGTCGAGGGCGGTGGTAAAGGTTTTTGCCCATGGCCAGTTGAGCGGCAGGCGCAGTTTGTGGCGGCCGCTGTGGTTGACGAGGCGGCCTGGCACGGTGAGGAGCCGGTTGCGGATGGTGGCGGTGACGGTGAGCTGGCGCGTGGGGTGGGCGCGGCCGAGGCGGGCGGTCCAGCGCGCGAGGTTGTGCGCGAGCACGCAGCAGGCGAGCCAGGCGCCGTTGGCGGGGAACCGTCCTGAGGGGCAGCGGCTGAGCCCGGCGCTCTCTTTGAGGTCACGAATGGCGAGTTCCACGGTGGCGTGGGCTCGGTGGTAGGTGTCGGCGGCACAGGTGTCGAGGTCGGCTCTGTCGGTGACGAAGCAGTGGTGGCGCCAGTTGGGCCACAGTTCGCGTTGGGCGCCGATGAGGCGGGTGCGGCGCACGATGAGCCGCAGCTTCGCGGGCGCGCCGTCGCGGCCGCGGAGCTTGTCGCCGCGGCGGCCGGCATCGATGGTGCTCTCAGCGACTTGCGCCTCGCCGCCGCGGGTGTATTCGATGCTTGCCCAGTCGTTGTCGCCGATGGCCGCTATGGCTGCTTTGACCTTGGCGTTCTGTGGGATCGTGATCGAGTAGGACGCGCCGTGGGCGCCGATGGCCGCGATCATCCCATAGGAGAAGAACCCCGCGTCGGCGCGCACCGTCACGCTCGCGTCCGCCCCCAGGCGCCGCAGGCGCGCCAGCGCCTCGCGAGCGAAGTGCTCGTTGCCGCGCTGAGACGATCCCGACCGCATCCGAGAGTGCAGCACCTCGCCGGTGTCTGAGCGCACCGCCACCAGCGGGTGATAGCCCAACACGCCGGTGTGGCCGTACGCGGCGCCGTGCTTGGCCTTGCCGCACACCTCACACACCGTGGAGTCCAGATCCAGCGTCATCTCCGCGACGTCGGGCGCGGCGCCAACAGACCACGCCCGCGTCTGTGCCGACTCCAGAGCCTTGTCGAGCTGGCGCACATGCCCGAACGTGAACGACCTCAAGAACGTCCCCAGCGTCGACGGCGCCAACGGCGCGAACGGCAGCACCGCCGCCGCTGAGCCCGACCGCAGCCGCTGCGCGTCGTTGATGCAGCAGCCGCCCACCAGCATCGACGCCACCAAAGACAGCACCTTGCGGCCCGAGCCCGCCGACCCGCCCGGACGCACCACCTCGTCGATCAGCGCCTCCAGGCCCAGTCTCGACATCACCGTGCCCGCCAGCAACAACCCCGCGTCCCCCACCAGCGAAGCGTCGTCGAACACCGCCTCCAACCCGTCGATCCCCCCTGATACGCTCCTCACAGGAAGTGCCTCCTCACATGGCCAGAATGATCGCTATTGACAACGGCATTCTCCCATGTCAGGAGGCCTTTCTGGTGGTCGCGCCACACCCAGAGACCTCACCGCGTCGGTGGATTCAGGCTAAGAGACTGAGCGGACAGGCGACAGTTCACGAGGATCTTCTGGACTGATGGTCAGACGCGCAAGTCCGGGCGCCGGGCCGCGGCCGCTGCGCCGACGACGCCGGCATGGACACCGAGATGGGCCACCGAGATGGGCTTCGACAGCTTGAGCCTCGACGCGAACCGGTCGAAGTTCTCGCTCAGCCCGCCGCCCACCACCCAGCGGGACGGATTGAGCATCGCTTCGAGCTCGTCGAAGAAGGGCTGGGCCCGGCGGGCCCACGCGACGGGGGTGAGCTCCTCGTTGGAGATCGCCCGGCCCGACGCGATCTCCTCGAAGCGCCCGTTCGTGCCGACGAGTCCGCCCAGTTCGGAGTTGGCGATGAGATCGCCGTTGTGGAGCAGGGCGCTGCCGATGCCTGTCCCGAACGTGAGCACGATGGTGAGCCCGGCCCGATCGAGTCCGGCGTCGCCGTAGGTCAGCTCGGCCAGTCCGGCTGCGTCGGCGTCGTTGATAAGCACCGCGTGGGCGCCCTCGGGGGCTCTCAGGCACGCGAGCGCGCCGTCCTTCTTCCATGCGGTGGACAGATTGGGAGCATGGCGCAGCGACGACCCGTCTATCACGCCCGGCAGGGCCACACCGACCGGGCCCGACCAGGCCGCGGCGTCGGCGATGCGGCCGATCGCGGCCACCACGTCGCCGGGTGTCGCCGTCGGCGGTGTCGGCTCGGTGTGGATGCCTCCGGCCAACTCGCCTGCGCCCAGATCGACGACGGCGCCCTTGATGCTGGTGCCCCCGACATCGACGCCGAGCTGCACGGCGGACCGTCGGCTCATGGGTCCGAGTCGCCGGTCTTGGCACCGGTGATGTAGGCCACGAGATCGTCCTTTGTCACGTCGCCCACCTCGACCTCCACCGTCTTGCGACCCTGGCGCAGCACCACAGCCCGGTCGCACACCTCGGTGACGCGGTCCATGTTGTGGGTGATGAGCAGCACCGCGACGCCCGAGTCGCGCAAGCTTCGGATCAGGTCCAGCACCCGGGCCGCCTGCTCCACCCCGAGCGCGGCGGCGGGCTCGTCGAGCAGGACGATCTGCTGGCCCCAGGCGACGGCCCGGCCGATGGCCACCGCCTGGCGCTGGCCTCCCGACAGTGCGTTCATAGGCCGGCGCAGCGACGGGATGCGGATGTCGAGGCGTCCCAGGATCTCGCCGGACTCCACCCGCATGCGCTTCTTGTCGAGCACCCCGAGCCATGCGCCGAGCCGCCCGCCCCGGGTGTGCTCGCGGTTCATGAACAGGTTCTCGACCACGTCGAGAGGATCGATGACAGCCAGGGTCTGGTGGACGGTCTCGATGCCGAGCGACCGGGCGACCTCCGGCGAGGGGACGACCTGCTCGACGCCGTTGACCCGAATCACCCCCGAGTCGGGCGCATAGATGCCGGAGATGCACTTGACGAGCGTCGACTTGCCCGCGCCGTTGTCGCCGAGAAGGGCAGTCACCCGTCCGTAGCGCAGGTCCATGGCCACATCCTCAAGCGCCCGAACCGCCCGGAACGACTTCGACAGGCCGGACACCTCGAGCGCGGCCCGATCAGTCGTCGCCACGGATGTCACCGCCAAGTCCCAAACGGTGCAGCGTCGCCGAAGCCGTTCCACACTCCCGTGACTCGGGGCTGGCCCTCAGACACGCCTGCCAGGCCGACGATCGACGCCCTGGTGACGAAGGCCTGCACGCGGAAGCCGAAGACCACCGTCGCTCCCTCGGCCACCATCCGGTGGCCGCCGGGATGCATACGGGCGTAGTAGTCGATACCGGCGGGATCGGGCATGTCCACCGGCACCGGCTCGGTCGAGGCCTCCGACGGGTCATGGGCCACGACGGCTCGCACTCCGTAGTCGCCGAACACCGGATCGACGTACAGCCCTCCGCCGAAGCACAGCGGCACGCCCTGGTGGATGTGGGCCACCTCGCTGAGATAGAGCACGGCGGGGCGCTCGGGGAGCTCCTGCACCGCATGCAGCGGGGTGGTGCCGGTGAGCCCGTGGCCCGGCTCGACCTGGGTGGCGCCGGACTCGGCCAGCATCGCGAGCACCTCGGTGGAGGTGGTGCCCGGCGCGTTGATCTCCAGCCGCTCGGGACAGGCCGGGTGGCGGCGGGCGATCTCCGCGGCCCGGGCCAGGGTCTCGACGTTCGGGGTGAGCCTGGCCCCGCCGGTGGAGGCGTCGAAGAGCAGGGCCGGGAAGGTGGTCAGCCCGGCGAACTCCGCACCCTCCATCCCGGTGATGCGATCGATCATCGCGGGCAGGTCGGCTAGAGCCACGCCGCCCTCGTGGCCGGCGTAGAACTGATCGCCGTCAGCGAACACCCGGACCAGCAGACGCTGGGACCTGCCCCGGGCGCGGGCCGCGGCTGCAGCTTCCGCGCCTTTGTTCTCGGAGAAGACCGTCCAATAATCGGGTTCCAGTCCAGCGGCTTCGACAGCTTCGGCCCTAGGCACCTGCACCAGATGGCCGAGATGGCCAAGGTTGTGCCCGTTGCCGACGATGGGGCGGGCGCCAGCCATGTCGACGGCGACGAAGCCGTCGACGCCACCGGCGGCCATGGCCGCCAGCGCCCCCGGAGCCCGGCCGATCTGTTTGGTCATGGCATAAACGGTTAGGCCCAGCCGGTGGGCCTGCTGGCACAGCCCGGCTGTGTTCGATTCGATCGTGTCGAGGTCGAGAACGCAGCTGTTGACCGGAATCTGGCCCGCCTGATGAAGCTCGACCGCGGCCTGCACGAACTGCGGGTTGCGCGCCAGCAGGGACCGAAGAAACACGTCAGGTCTCCTTCTGCTCTCGCATGCTCAGCGCCACCGCCAAGATGATGATGGCGCCCCGGGCGATGAGCTGGTCGGCGACCCGCAGGCCCATCAGGATCAGGCCATTGTTGAGCATTGCCATCACCACCGACCCCGCTATGGCGCCGGCTACCGAGGCCCGGCCACCGAACAGGTTGGTGCCGCCGATGACCACGGCCGCGATAACCGTGAGCAGCAGGTTCTCGCCTAGGTCGTGGCGCCCTATGGCCAGCCGGCCCGCCAACAGCACGCCCGCGAACGAGGCCGCGGCCGCGCTGGTCATCAGCGCCGTGATGCGTATCCGGGCGGTGTTGATGCCGAGCGCCCCGGCTGCGGCGCGGTCGGCGCCCACCGACAGCACGTGGCGGCCCCAGCGGAGCTGGTGCAGCACGAGATGCCCGATCAGGCCGACCACGACAGTCCAGATGAGCAGCGACGAGATCGGCCCAGCCGATCCGGCGCCGAAGACGGCCAAAAAGGTGTCGTTGCGGATCGGCAGCGACTGAAGGTTGTTCATGTTGCGGGCGATGCCGCTGACGATGCCGAGCATCCCCAAGGTCACGAGAAACGAAGGGATGCGCACTCTCACGGTTATCAGGCCGTTGACGAGCCCGATGCAGGCTCCGACCGCCAACGCCGCGGCCGCGCCGGCCGCGAACCCGTAGCTGCCCACCGCCTCGGCCGCCACCAGCGACGACAGGGCAGCGACCGATCCGACCGACAGGTCGATCTCCGCCGCGGCCAGGGCGAAGGCCATTCCCACCGCCATCACCGCGATCGGGGCCGCCTGCCGGCCGATGTTGAGAAGGTTGGAGGCGGTCAGGAACCCGTCGTCTCGCAGGATCACCGCGAACAGACCGAAGATGAGCGCCGCGGCCGCGTACACCACGTACTGGCGCGGCCCCGCGTCCTGGCGCCGCCGTGCCAGCCATTGATGGGCGGCTGCCGGCAGCAGCCCGGCCGCGGCGGAGTCTTCAGTCATGGGTCCCTCACTGAGCCTGCCTTCATCTCCGGCGGCGGTCCAACCCTGGCCGCCGCCGGAGCTTCAGGCAAGTGTGCCGCTTAGCCGCCGGAGCTTCAGGCAAGTGTGCTGCTTAGCCGCCGAGGGCGTCGAGAACCTCTTGGGGAGGATCTGCGACCAGCGACTGGCGGTAGCCCTCGACAATGTTGTCGGCGGTGACGCCGATGGCCGGCACAACCGCGAACGCCGGGGCCGGCTTCCCGAGCAGCCCGTAGGCACCCTCGATGGCCATGGTGCGGCCGAGGTTGTAGGCCTCGTCGGCGGCTATGCCCACGACATTGCCGCCCTCCACCAGGTCGAGCGACACGTTGGTGTCGAGGTCCATGGTCACCAGAGCCACATCGGAGGCACCGGCGGCCCGCAGCGCGGCCAGCACGCCGTCGGCCGGTCCCGCCGACCACGGAGCGTAGATGCCGTCGAGGTCGGGGTTGCGGATCAGCATCGCCGACGCGATCTCCTCCGCCGCGGCCGGGTCGGCCAAGCCCTGCTCGGCAACGATCTCGATGCCGGGATAGTTGATCTCGATCCAGGACTTGAAGGCCTGGTCGCGCTGGTTGGTGACGTAGTAGGCCGCGTCGTGGAAGATGTAGCCGACCTCACCTTCGCCGCCGAGCGCGTCGGCGAGCAGGTCCGCGGCGGTGATGCCCATGGCCGCGAGGTCGTCGGTGACGATGCCCACGTAGTCCTGGCCGTGGACGTAGCCCTGGGGCACGTTGGACAGGAACACGAGCTGCACGCCCGCGTCGACGGCCGGGCGGAACGCCTCGGCGCCGGCGTCGGGGCCGATGGCCAGACTGACGATGATGTCGGGGTTCTGAGCCATGACCGTCTCCACGTCGTTGGCCTGCTGGGCCGCGTCGAAGTTGGCGTTGGTCTCGGCGACGACCTCGATCCCGAGCTCCTCGAAGGCATCGCGGGCGCCCTGGCTCACCGCATCGGTGAACGCCCCCGCGGTGTGCCACAGCAGCGCGGCGCTGTAGCCGCCCTCCTGAACCTCGGCGATCTCGGCGTTACTCAGCGTGATCTCGCTGGACGGCACGGCCTCCTCGCCCCCGGGCCCCTGGGTCTGGGGCGGCTCAGGCGCCGGCTCCGGCGCGGCCGTCGTGGTGGGCGCGGCTGTGGTCGTAGGTGCGGCTGTAGTGGTGGTCGGCGCGGCGTCGTCATCATCGTCGCCGCACGCGGCCGCAAGGACCGCGAACACGGCTAGCACTGACGCGAGTAGCAGCCACGGAGGCTTCTTGCATTTGGTTGTCATGACCCCTCCCTTTGGGTCCGGTTTATAGATCGCGGGCACCGCACCATTCGGCGATGAAGTGCGCCAGGGTGCGGGTCGCCGTCACCAGATCGTCAATAGCGAGCCGCTCGAACGGGGTGTGGCAGTTGGAGATGTCGCCGGGGCCGAAGTACACGCCGGGGATCTGCAGATCCCGCAGGAACGGCTTCTCCGACCAGTACGGCGCACCCTCCACCCGGGCCGGTTCGCCGGTCACCGACTCGATCGACCGGGCCAGCGCAGCCACTCCTGGATGGTCGGCCGATATCTCGTCGGGTGTGCCCCCGAACTGGTGGTCGCGGGGCGCGCTGAACTCCACGGCGCAGTCCACGCCGTGGTCGCCCGCGACCTCTTCGGCGATGGCCCGGATGGTCTCGGCTGCGGCGTCGAGGCTCTCAGCGGGCAAGACCTTGCGGATCAGGGACAGCTCGAAGCGGCCCGGCACCGCGATGTTGCCTCCGGAGGTGACCAATGTGACCAGCAGGAAGGCCTCGCCCAGCAGCTCGTGGGCGGGCACCGACGCCCGCAGATGGTCGGAGTGCTGCCACAGCCGGTCGAGCAGGCCGTGCCCGGCCCGCAGCGCGTCGACGCCGAGCTCGGGCCGGCCGAAGTAGGCGGAGACGCCCGTATAGGCGATGTCGGCGATGAGGAAGCCCATCTGGGCGGTGTAGATCGCCGAGGTCGTCGGCTCGGTGTAGATCGCGAAGTCCGCGTCAGGTTGCGGGCCGGCGCGGCCCTCGACCGCGGCCCGCATCCCGGCCGAGACTCCGCTGCCGGGCTGGCCCGATTCCTCGTCGCAGACGAAAAGCATCGACACCCGGCCGGCAGGCCGCAGGCCTGCCCGGCTGAAGGCCCGGACCGCCTCGATGGTGGCGCAGATGCCTGCCTTCTGGTCGGCTACCCCCCGACCCCATATCTCGCCGTCGATCACGTGGGCTCCGAAGGGATCCTGCCGATCGGTTCCTCTCCAGTGCTGACGCCAGTCGTCGGTCGCCACGGTGTCGAGGTGGCCGGCGAGCAGCAGCGACCTTCCCGGGCCGTCCCCCGCGGTGGCGCACACATTGGGCCGGCCCGGCTCGCACTCGAAGAGTTCGGCAGAGTCGAAGGCGTCCGACTCTGCCATGTGGCGCCAGGCCCAGCGTGCGAAGGCTTCTTCGTTGGGCGTGACGCTGGGAATGCGGGTGGCCTCGCGGGCGAGTTCGGTGACCGCCGCGCCGTCTACTGCCTCCGCGACCCGCGTGGCGCCGCTCGTCATTGCTGGTCTCCGAGGATCTCGGGCACGAGAGACTCGTGGATCAACCGCAACGACATGGACACCGCCCCGACCAGAGCTGCCTGCCTGCCCAACGTGGAGGCAGCCAACTCCGGGGGCGCGGCGACGAGTTGGGCCAGGTGGTCTCGGACGGCGTCCACGAACACGGGGTTGGCCCCGACTCCACCACCGAACACGATCCGAGTCGGATCGGCGATGAGGCACAGATGCGACACCGCCAGGGCCATCGCGGCCGCCACCTCGTCGAGCACCACGGCCGCGGCACCGTCACCGGAGCCCGCCGCCGCGAAGATCTCGGGAACGTCGGCGCTCGCGTCCAACCCCGAGTGGTAGCCGTCCTCGATGGCCCGGCCGAACCGCTTGCGGATCGACGGCGCGGAGGCCACATCCTCCAGGGTCACCGGAGCTGCGCCCGGCTGGGGTCGCGAAAGGTGCAGAGAGCCCAGCTCGCCCGCCGATCCGGTGCCGCCCCGGTAGAGATCGCCACCGACCACCATGCCCAGGCCGATGCCGGTGCCCACCGAGACCGCCGCGAAGTCGCCGTCGGCCTGCTCATCTCCCATTCGGGTCAGCTCGCCCAGGGCGGCCAGGTTGACGTCGTTCTCCACGTGGATGCGGCCGTCGAAGCGCTCGGCAAGATAGGCGCGCAGGGCCAGATTGTCGAAACCCGGCAGGTTGAACGCCTGCTCAACGCGGTCGCGGTCGGGCCGGTAGATCCCGGGCACCCCTACGCACACTGCGTCGCATCCGCCGTCGATGTCTTGCAGCATCTCGGAGGCTGCGTCGATGAGATTCGCCAGGGCGCTGCGGGCGTCGGGTCCTGTGGTGAGTTCCCGTTCGGCCACGAGGTTGCCGAACAGGTCCGACAGGCCGACCAGGATCTTGGTCGCGCCGATGTCGGCCACCACCGAATGGCGGGCCGTGGGGACGAGCTCGTAGAGGGCGGCCGGGCGGCCGATCGATCCGGAGTTGGGACTCTCATCGGAGACCCGCACCAGCCCCGCCGACTCCATGTCGGCGACGAGTGCCGACACGGTGGGCTTGGACAAGCCGGTGGCGCGAGCGATGCCGGCGCGAGACATCCGCTGGGGATGCGCGGCGAACAGGGCGTCGATTATCCGCTGCCCGCTTAGCAGCCTCAGAACGCCCGAACCTGACCCCTCCGCCATATTGTTAGTAACATTACCTTACAAACCTTGGCTGTCAAGGGGTTCCGTTCATCCACCCCGTTCATCGGCCTCGTCTCAAGGGTCGGCTCCGAAGGTCCGCCTCCGCGCGCCGAGGTGGCGGCCCGCCGCTGCGAGCGGGCCTAATGCTCCGCGTCGTCGGGCATCGGGGCATGCTTCTCGTCCCAGAGGGCGCGTAGGGCAGCCTGCTCGGCCTCCGACAGCTTGGACCCGGACTCTTCGCCCGGGTTGCGGAACCACACCGTCTGCTGCGGGAACGGGATCTCGATGCCGGCCTCGTCGAAGGCCTCCTTGAGACGCAGCCGCAGCTCGCGTTCCACGCTCCACTGCATCGACGGCTCGGTCTTCACCGCTACCCGTAGAGCGATGCCTGACGCGCCCAGGGACTGCACTCCCAACACGCCGGGACACTCGGTCAGCTCGTCGCCGCCCCACTCCGGGTCCTCCCAGAAATCGTTGGCCACCTGCTGCATCACGCCCATGGCCAGGCGCAGGTCGGTGTCGTAGGCCACCTCGATCTCGATCAGCGCCTTCGACCACAGCTGCGAGAAGTTCCCGACCCGGGCGATCTCGCCGTTGGGGACGTGCCACACGGTGCCTTTGATGTCTCGGATTGTGGTGGACCGCAAAGACACCTCCTCCACAGTGCCGATGGCATATCCGACGTCCACCACGTCGCCCACCCCGTAGTGGTCCTCGATCAGCATGAACAGACCCGACAGGAAGTCCTTCACGATCGACTGGGCTCCGAAGCCCAGCGCCACGCCGCCGATGCCCGCGCCCGCGATCAGCGGCCCGAGGTTCACGCCGATCTCGCCCAGCACTATCAGCGCCGCGAACGTCCACACCGTGAACACGACAATGCTGCGCAGAACGTGTCCGAGCGTCTCGGCCCGCGACTCGGCCCGGACCCGGGCCACATCGTCGGTCAGCATCTTGCCCGGCCCGCGCTCACGCAACATGTGCAGACGCGAATGGCTCGACGCCGAGGCAATGCGCTTGGTGAACCGCACGATGGCCCGCTTGGCGAACCGGGTGACGATCCACGCCACCACCAGGATGAGCGCGATGCGGATGGGCCGGTCGAGCAGCCAGTCGGCCGCGGTGGCCAGACCACCGTTCTCGGTCCAGTCGTAGACCAGCTCGCAGACGAAGCCGCGGTTCGTCTCACCGCAAGCGTCTGCGAGTCCGGTGGATGTTTGAGCAAGTGTGAGCATCGTCACACCATAGGGGCCGAGCGGACAGGCCTGACCGGGAAGATCTTGATCGTCAACGAGCGAGGCCCCGGGCCCGAGCGGCCCGAGAGCACAGCGAACCAGAGCGGAAGACACGACCCAAGCGGCCCGAGAGCACAGCGAACAAAAGCGGAAGACACGACCCAAGCGGCCCGAGAGCACAGCGAACAAAAGCGGAAGACACGACCCAAGCGGCCCGAGAGCACAGCGAACAAAAGCGGAAGACACGACCCAAGCGGCCCGAGAGCACAGCGAACAAAAGCGGAAGACACGACCCAAGCGGCCCGAGAGCACAGCGAACAAAAGCGGAAGACACGACCCAAGCGGCCCGAGAGCACAGCGAACAAAAGCGGAAGACACGACCCAAGCGGCCCGAGAGCACAGCGAACAAAAGCGGAAGACACGACCCAAGCGGCCCGAGAGCACAGCGAACAAAAGCGGAAGACACGACCCAAGCGGCCCGAGAGCACAGCGAACAAGAGCGGAAGACACGACCCGAGCGGCCCCAAAGTAGATTCAGCCGTCTATGGGGGCGGGCAGCGTCACCGGCGACCGCCACATCTGGCGGGCTATGCGGTGGCCGGCGGCGACCGTCCTGACCGCAGTGTTGATGCTCGGGTTGAGCTGTAGCGGCGCCGGAAGCAGCGAGACCGACGGTGACCGCGAAGTCGTGGTGATGGCGGCCTCGTCGCTCACCAACGTGGTCGAAGCCGTGTCGGCGAGCCATCCGGACGTCACTGCGGTTCTCTCGGGCAGCTCCACCCTGGTGGCCCAGCTCTCGGCCGGGATCGACGCCGATGTGCTGATCACTGCCAATGCGGCCACCATGGAGCGAGCCACCGCCGACGGATCGATTCGGGGAACGCCTGTCATGATCGCCACCAACACGATCGTGCTCGCCACCGCACCCGGCAATCCGGGCCGTGTGTCCGCCCTCACCGACCTCGCCCGCCGAGACCTGCTGGTCGGCCTGTGCGCCGCCGAGGTCCCCTGCGGCGCGCTGGCCCGGCAGGCTCTCGATGGAGCCCAGATCGCGCCCTCGGTGGACACGCTCGAGTTCAACGTGCGCGCCCTGGTTGCCAAGCTCTCGCTCGGAGAGCTCGACGCCGGACTGGTCTACGGCACCGACGCGGCTACGGCAGGACTGCCCATTGTCGACTCCCCGGAGTTGGACGGCCATACCAACCGCTACTACATCGCCTCGGTGTCGGCCGAACCCTCACCGCCGGTTCAGGCCGTGATCGCTGACTTCACCGAGCCCGGCAGCGTGGGCGCCGAGGCTCTGCGGGCGTACGGGTTCGGACCACCGTGAGTCGCCCTATGTCAAGCTCGCCTCAAATCTGCATGGGTATTGCTGCTATATGACGGGTTTCTCTACTGATTTCGGTCGAGCGGGTCCGAGCGGCCCGTGAGCGCTCCGGGCGACACCAGCGCTCCGGGCCCCGATCCGGGAGTCAGCCGGCCTCCCGCGGCCCTGACGGCGGTGGGTTTCGTGGCCCTGGGCCTGCTGGCGCTGCCTCTGGTAGGGCTGTTGCAGCGGGCGCCGTGGTCGGCACTGCCCGCGCTGCTGGGCCAGTCCGAGGTGCTGGAGGCGCTGCGAGTGTCGCTGATCGTCAGCCTGGCCGCGACTGCGGCGTGCGTGGTGCTGGGCCTGCCGCTGGCGTTCGTGCTGGCCCGTCGGCGGCTGCGGTTCCCCCGGCTGGTGCGAGCGGTGGTGATGCTGCCCATGGTGCTGCCGCCGGTGGTGGCCGGCACTGCCCTGCTGTTCGCGCTGGGACGGCGGGGCCTGGTCGGCCAGTGGCTCGACTCCTGGTTCGGCGTGCGCCTGCCGTTCACCACCGCTGGAGCCGTGGTGGCCGCGGCGTTCGTGGCCCTGCCGTTCTTCGTGATCACTGTCGAAGCCGCCCTGCGTCAGGCCGGCGACGACCTCGACGAAGCGGGCGCGACCCTGGGCGCGGGCCCCTGGGCCACTCTCGCTCATGTCACGCTGCCCACGATCCGTCCCGCGCTGGCCGCCGGTACCGCCCTGGCGTGGGCTCGGGCCGTCGGCGAGTTCGGGGCCACGCTGACCTTTGCGGGCAATTTCCCGGGCCGCACCCGCACCCTGCCGCTGGAGACCTACCTCGCCCTGGAACGCAACCCGGAGGCAGCGGTAGCGATCAGCCTGGTCCTGATGGTGGTGGCCCTCGCGGTGCTGGTGACCCTGCGCGACCGCTGGATGCCCCGATGACTCCCACTCCCCCCGCCCCGCCGCCTACGCCAGCTCGAACTGGCAGCGTCGAGTGCCCAAGAGGGGGCAATCTGCTGCCAATTCGACACGCGCCCGCCAGCTCGACCCGAACTGGCAGCGTCGAGTGCCCGACAGGGCGCAATCTGCTGCCAATTCCGGCGGGGACCTCTTGATGACCATTCACTTCGACGGCTCGGTGTCGCGTCCCGGGTGGATGCTGCGGGTTGACGGGTTGGAGATCGGCGAGGGCGTGACCGCCGTGGTCGGAGCCAACGGCACGGGCAAGACGACGCTGGGGCGGGCCGTGGCCGGGCTCGACCGTCTGGACCGTGGCCGCCTGGTCATCGCGGGCTCGGTGGCTGACGATCCGATCGCCGGCGTGTTCGTGCCCGCCCACCGGCGCAGCGTGGGCATGGTGTTCCAGGACCACCGGCTCTTCGGCCACCTCAGGGCCATCGACAACGTGGCGTTCGGATTGCGCCGAGCGGGAACAGGCCGGGCCAGCGCCCGCCAACGAGCCGGGGCCCTGCTCGAACGCGTCGGCGTGGACGCCACGGTCTGGAACCGGCGCCCGGCCTCGCTCTCGGGCGGCCAGCGCCAGCGGGTGGCCATAGCTCGGGCCCTGGCCCTGGAACCGGATGTGCTGATAGTCGACGAGCCGCTGGCCTCAGTCGACGCGCCGGGCCGCAGCCAGCTGCGCGTGCTGCTGGACCAGTTGCCGGCCCGACACCTGCTTCTCATCACCCACGACCCTGTGGACGTGGCCACACTGGCCACCGGCGTGGTCGTCCTCGACGACGGCTCCGTGGTCAGCCGGGGCACCGCGGCCGATGTGACGGCCGCCCCGGGATGCCAGTGGGCAGCCTCCTTCCTGGGTGCCAACGTGGTTGCGGGCCAGGCTCAGGGCACATCGGTCACCACTGCCAGCGGCCTCGTGCTCGCCGTGGCCGAGGAGGCTGCCGGCCCGGTGTACGTGACGTTCCCGGCCCACGCCGTGACCCTGCACCGGGGCCGGCCCGCGGGCAGTGCCCGCAACTCCTGGGAGGCCGAGCTTCAGCGGGTGGACATCGACGGGGAGCGGGCCCGGGTGCATCTCGGAGGGCCTGTCGAAGTGAAGGCCGATGTCACCCGCCGTTCCGCCGACGAGCTCGACCTGCGCCCCGGACTCACGATCTGGGCATCACTCAAGGCTACTGAACTGACCGTCGTTACCTGAGCGAGCTAGCCAGCCAGCCAGACCTGTCGCTTGCAAATCGCTGGCAGTGCTGGCATAATGCTGTCATGGCTGTACAGATCACGATCCGGGGCGTGCCCGAGGAGGTCCGAGACGAGTTGGCGGCCCGGGCCGCGCTCAAGCGCCAGTCCATGCAGGAGTACTTACGAGAGGAACTGGAGCGACTCGCGGCCCTGCCCTCGATCGAAACAGTCCTGGAGGAGGTTCGACGGCGCAAGGAGGCGTCAGACTCCAAGGTCACTACCGAGCAGATCCTCGAGGCACGTGACGCCGACCGCAGGTGAGCGCCGTCGCTGACGCGTCGCTCCTCGTGGGTGCGCTGAGCGGCTCCGGCCGAGAGGGGCGGTGGTGCGAGGCGGCTCTAGAGAGGCCCGCCGTGGCCGCGCCCGAGCTGGCCCTGGCCGAAGCCACCAACATCCTGCGCCGGATGGAGCTGTCCGGCTCGATCTCGCGCCTCGAAGCAACGGCGGCCCACCGCGACCTGCTCCGGCTCAAGATCGAGCTCTATCCGTTCGCGCCGTTCGCCGGCCGCGCGTGGGAACTCCGGGCCAACCTCACTGTCTACGACGCCTGGTACGTGGCGTTGGCTGAAGCGCTCGACTGGCCGCTGCTGACGCTCGACCGCCGGCTCAGCCGAGCCAGCGGCCCCCGTTGCGAGGTGGTAGTTCCGCCCGCGGGCGACTGAGTCTGGTCCGGCCGCTCTGTCCGCCACTGCGCCGGTCCAGTCGGCATCCCTTCACACAGCAGGGCCGGGGCGGCCTGTCATTCAGCCTGGTGCCATCGAGCAGTCCGGTTGAGGGTGATTGCCCAGAACATGGCGCCCTGGTCGTCGGCCAGCATGGCCATGCGACCCGGCGGCTGATCCATGGCAGGCACGACCGTCTGACCGCCGAGACGGCCGCAGTGCTCTATGGCCGCGTCGCAGCACTGGCGAACGCCAACCCCGTCGATACTGGTCACGGGCTACATCAGATAATGCGTGCGACAAAGATAAGGCGTGCGACAATACGAGCATGTCCGCTAGGACCAGCACGAGGAATGTGGTCGTCGCCGCCTCGTATCCGGTGGTTGTGCTGGCCACGTTCGGGGTGTTCGGCCTGCTCGTCGCGGTGGGAATGCACGTGACGCCCGCGTCCTACCTTGCCGGGGTGGTGGCCGCGGGCCTCGTGACCTGGCACGAGGCCGTCCTGCCCTACCGGGAGCAGTGGCGGCCGGCTCGCCGCGAGGTGGGCGCGGACCTCTTGTTCATCCTCGTCGTGCAGATGGCGATGCCGTTCCTGCTGTCGCTGGCCGCCACAATCTGGCTGGCCGAATGGCTGAGTTCCAGCGGATGGGCAGTCGGCGGGCTGTGGCCGCACGGGCTGCCAGTGGCAGCGCAGGTGGTGATGATGCTGCTGGCCGCCGACTTCGCCCGGTACTGGCTGCACCGGGCCTTCCACCGCTACGAGCCCATGTGGCGCTACCACGCCGTCCATCACTCGCCGCACCGCCTCTACTGGCTGAACGTCGCCCGGTTCCACCCCTTTGAGAAGGCGGTCCAGTACGCGCTGGACGCCCTTCCGTTCGCGCTGATGGGCGTGTCCGGCGAGGTCCTGGCCGCCTACTTCGTGTTCTACGCGGTCAACGGGTTCTTCCAGCATTCGAACTGCGACGTGCGGCTCGGGCCCCTCAACTACCTCATAAGCGGCCCTGAGCTGCACCGCTGGCACCATTCGGAGCTTCCGGCGGAATCCAACAACAACTACGGCAACAACCTGATCGTGTGGGACGTGCTGTTCGGCACCCGCTTCCTGCCATCGGGGCGCAAGGTGGGGGATCTGGGGCTCGTCAACCGGAACTACCCCGGGGGGTTCTGGACCCAGATGCGGACACCGTTCGTCGCCAACCTGGACCGAGCGGAGACGTGATACGGGCACGAGCCCGCACGGCGCCCCCCAGGGCAGGCTGATGCCCGGCGGCATCGGCTACCTCGCCCTCAGAGGGGCTCTGGCCGCGACCCAGGAGCCCCGCCTCCGCCGTCTGCTGCGCTCAGCCGAGGCCCCCGAAGAGGCCCAGGCGGCGCTGCTCCGTCGGATCCTGGAGACAAACGCGGGCGCCGCCTTCGGTGCCGAGCACCGGTTCGCGGCGATCCGCACCGTCGACGACTACCGCCGGGCCGTGCCGGTGCAGACCTACGAGGACCTGCGCCATCACGTGGAGCGCCAGGAACTGACGGGCGAGTCCTGCCTTACCGCCGAGCAGCCGGTGTTCTACAACCGCACCAGCGGCACGGGCGGTACCCCCAAGAACATCCCGGTCACGCCGTCGGGGCTCAAGCGGCTCAAAGCCCACCAGCGTCTTGCCACCCACGTCTGGTCCAAGGGCGCGCCCATCCTCTCGGGCAAGGTCTTCGCGGTCGGCGGCGCAGCCGTTGAGGGCCACATGCCCGGGGGCACGCCCTACGGCTCGGCCTCCGGCAAGCTGCACGAGAACCAGCCCGGGCTGCTGAGACGGCGCTACACACTGCCAACCTCCCTCACCGCCGTCGCCGACTACGAGGCCCGCTACCTGATCATGGCCGTGCTGGGCCTGGCCGATCCCGAGGTGACCTGCATCGCGACAGCCAACCCCTCCACCCTCACCCGGCTGCTCGCGGTAATCGACCAGCACGCAGAGGCCGTGCTGGCGGCCGTCGCCGCTGGCAGGCTGCCCGCCGAGCTAGCCACATTGCTGGACCCACACGTCCGAACGGGGCTAGAGCCCCGTCCGGAACGGGCCGAACAGCTAGCGAGGCAACTGGACCGAGCCGGCCGGCTCACCTACGCCGACATCTGGCCCGACCTCGCCGGCGTCGTGACGTGGACCGGCGGCAGCTGCGCCGTGGCCGCGGCCAACCTCAAGCCATCCCTCCCACAGTCGTGCCTTGTGATCGAGGTCGGCTGGGTGGCCAGCGAGATGCAGGGCACCACCAATGTCGACGCCGCGACCAACACGTGCCTTCCGGTTCTGGGCGACACGTTCTTCGAGTTCACCGAACGCGAGGCATGGGACGCAGGCGACGCTGAGATGCTGTCACCGAGCGAGCTCGAGACAGGACGCGACTACAACGTGGTGGTGACCACGCCCGACGGGCTCTACCGCTACGACATGAGCGACATCGTCCGGGTCACGGGGTGGGTGGGCGCCACCCCGACCCTGGTCTTCGTGCAGAAGGGCAGCGGAATCACCAGCATCACCGGCGAGAAGCTCCACGAAGGGCAGGTGCTGGACGCGGTCTGCGGCGTGCTGGCCGAACGGTCGGTCGCCTCGGGCTTCTTCATCATGCTGGCCGACGTCGACGCGGCCGCCTACACGCTCTACCTGGAAGAGGATGCCGCACCTAGTAGCCGACTGGACGGGGCCCAGGACCGGCTCGCCCTCGCGACGGAGGTCGAGGCCCTGCTGCGCGCCGCGAACATCGAATACGGCGCCAAGCGGGCCAGCGGGAGGCTCGAACCGCTGGCCCTGCGCCGCCTTCGGGCCGGGACCGGCGCCGAGTTCCGCCGGCGACAGGTGGCGGCCGGCCAGCGCGACGTGCAGTTCAAGTACCTGCACGTGCAGTACCGCCACGACTGCGCCTTCGACTTCGACGCCTTCGCCGAACCGGACTGAGACACGCGACATGCGGATCGAGCGCCTCGACGTGTTCACCTTCGGCGTGCCCTTCAAGACCGTGGTCCGCCACGCCTCGGCGAGCCGACGGCGAGCGCGGAACCTGATCGTCGCCGCCCGCGGCCCCGGCGGCGCCACCGGCTGGGGTGAGGGGTGCCCCCGCCCGTACGTGACCGGAGAGACCGTCGAGAGCGCCTCCGCGTTCGTCCACGGCCACCGCGACGACGTGACTCGCAACGTCACTGACATCGGGAGCCTGCACGGCTGGATCGACGAGCATCGGGCCGCCATCGACAGCAGCCCCGCCGCCTTCTGCGCGATGGAGACCGCCGTGGTGGATCTGATCGGCAAGGTTGCGGGACGCACCGCGGAGGACGTGCTGGGCGAGGCCCGGCCGACCGGCGAGTTCCGATATACCGCCGTGCTCGGCGACTCGCCCTGGCCCGTGTACCGGTGGCAGTGCCGGCGCTACCGGGCCGACGGCTTCCGCGACTTCAAGGTGAAGGTCTCAGGCGACTTGCGCCGCGACCGGCGCAAGATGCGGTCACTCCCCGACCCAAGCGCGGCGAGCGCCCACGAAGACCCCAGAGTGCGGATCGACGCCAACAACCTATGGACCGCCGCCGACGAGTGCGTCCACCACGTGAAGGGACTGGGCCGCGAGCTCTTGGCGGTGGAGGAGCCGCTCCGGCCCGGCGACCTCGACGGACTCCGGCGAGTCAGCGACGCCTGCGGAACCCGCATCGTGCTCGATGAGAGCCTGCTGAGAGCCGGCCAGCTCGACAGCGTCGCCGCCGACTCCGACCGGTGGATCGCCAACATCCGCGTGTCGAAGATGGGCGGTGTCATCCGGTCTCTGGAAGTTGCACGAAGGGCGACCGACCTGGGGATCGGGGTGATCGTCGGCTGTCAAGTAGGCGAGACGAGCATCCTGGCCCGGACCGCCCTCACCGTGATGGAGACGGCCGGCCCGTCCCTGGTGGCGGCCGAGGGCGCCTTCGGCACCCACCTGCTGCATCACGACCTCACCTCTCACAGCATCATGTTCGGTCCGGCCGGAGTGCTGTCCGCGGCCGACGTGCCCGACTCCGGCAGCGGCTACGGGCTCGCCATCGACGAGCGCGCCGGGCGCGGCCTCGAGCCACTGGATCCGTGACGCATCGCCGCTACGCGTGGGCCGTCGCCGGCCTCAGCCTGGCTTTCGTGGCGCGGGTCGTCAGCCAGGCCGTGCAGAGGTGGGCACCCGTGTCGTTCCTGCCGCCGTTCGACGACTTCCAGGGCAGCGGCCTGCCCTACCCGGTGCTGCTGGCCGCGCAGGTCGCCATCGTGGCCCTCGCGGTCGTCGTGACGGTCCGAATGCACCGAGGGAAGGGCCTGATCGGCTCGCGCCTGGTGGTGCCGGTGACCGCCGCGGGCGCCGTGTATTTCGCGGTGATGGCCGTCCGGCTGGTCCTCGGCTTGACCGTGCTGTCCGACTCCGGATGGTTCAGCACATGGATACCGACGGTGTTCCACCTATTTCTAGCCAGCAAGCTGATGCTGATCGGCGCCTACGAGCGCAGAGAGTACTGACCAGCGCGCTGCACGGCTGCACGCTCGCGGCTTCCGCCCACGCGACCGCGCGTCTTGAGGGTCGCCTCCGGCTGGTGGGCACCGCCCCGCGCGGCGGCGGCGATGCGCACCTCCTCCCCCCGGTAGTGCGCACCACCGCCCCGCTAGGTGACCGAAGACCCACGCGGGCCCCGATCAACGAAAGACACTTGCAGCCATGCTCGCGCACTATCGGCGCGAGCACAACTCGAATGATGTAGGTCATAGATTCGGGCTGGTGAGGGCGGGTCCCGGCCCACCGCTCAGGCCGCGGTGAGGTCCTCGAGCGGGACTAGGCGGCTGGAGACCCCGGGCGGGGTCGCGGGCTGCACGAAGCGCAGCCCCATCACACCGTGATCCCGGCCGCCGGGTTCGACCCAGTTGCCGACGCCGGGGTCGGCCGCGGCCACCACGATGCGCACCCGGTTGCCCGGGCCCCGGACCGCGCCGTGGCTGTCCACGTAACCCCGGCCCCTCGTATAGTCGGCCAGGTTCTCCATCCAATGGTTGCAGAGCTGGAAGTTCCAGTGCTGGCAGCGGGGCTCGGCGAACTCCACCACCAGCGCGGTGCCGGGCTGCAGCCGCCAGTAGCCGAACTCGAAGTGGCGGTCGTCGGGGGAGCCCCCGATGCGCTCATACCACTCCCGGGTGAACTCGAGCTGGTTCTCGCGGCTCAGCAGGTCGCGGGTCCAGCCCCCGTAGTCGCTGAGCAGGCCCAGCACGAGCTGGCCGGCCACGGCCAGGCGGGCGGCCATGTCGTCGGGCTCGGGGGTGGCTGGGCGCGGGTGCTGGTCGAGGCAACGTATCTCCAGGCGGGGCGGCGACTGGGCGCCGCGGTCCTCGTAGACCACCCGGACCATGAGCTCCCGGGTCAGCGGTGTCATCGGAAACCACACCTCGCCGTCGGCGGGGTCGTCCACCGACAGCACGAAGTCCACCGTGCCGTCGGCGGCGGCCAGCTCGGCCAGCACGAAGCTGTGGGGCGTGAGGGCCATGTTCGGGTTGAAACTGGCGAGGTGGTTCTCGGCGTCGAGGCCGACACCGAAGGCGCCAACGTCAGCGGGAATGGGCGGGCTCCAGGCCGACAGGTGGGTGTAGGCGCTGCCGAGCGTGCCGGTGACCCGGTACCGGTATCGGGCATCGACCGGCTGGACTATGTGGTCCTGGTTGGGCGACTGCACGCCCTGGCCGCCCCGCAACGGCGGGGGTATCAATCGGATCGGCCGGGGCGTCGGGCCGGGGGTGCGGCGCTCCACCGCCCGGGCCGAGGCCATCATGATCATGCGTGTGAGGTAGCGGAAGCCCTCCACCCGGTCCAGGGGGTCGCCGTCGGGGGTCTCCCGCACCACGATGCGCCCCGCGGCCTTCAACGTGTCGCAGAAGTCGTCCCAGGCCCGCCCATCCAGCAGCCGCTCCCGGCGCCGGCCGTCAGCCTCCTCCGAATCGACGCCCACGGTCTGCCCGGGCACTGCTTCAGTCACCGGCTGCTCCCTCGTCTCTTCGGGGCTGCTGTTCTAGGGGCGCCAATGGTGGCATTCCCAGGGCGTCCTGCAGGAAGTGGAGCTGGATGAGCAGCAGGTTCTCAGCCACCTCCTCCTGGGGGGTCATGTGGGTGACACCGGACAGCGGCAGCACGGTGTGGGGCCGACCCGCCTCCGTCAGCGCCCGCGACAGCCGCAGGGTGTGGGCCGCCACCACATTGTCGTCGGCCAGGCCGTGGATGAGCATCAGGGGGCGCTCCAGGCCGGGGGCGAGCGGAGCCAGGTCGGTGCGCTCGTAGTTGGCGGGCTCGGTGGCGGGGTGGCCGAGGTAGCGCTCGGTGTAATGGGTGTCGTACAACCGCCAGTCGGTGACCGGCGCGCCCGCGATGGCGGCCGAGAAGACGTCGGGGCGCCGCAGCACCGCCAGCGCGGCCAGGTAGCCGCCGAAGGACCAGCCCCGGATGGCCACCCTCGACAGGTCCAGACGCGGGTCGAGGGCCGCAGCGGCACCGAGGGCGTCGATCTGGTCCTCGAGCACGGGGCCGGCCAGGTCGCCACGCACGGCCCGCTCGAATGCCGGTCCCCGGCCCGGTGTGCCCCGGCCGTCCACCACCAGCACCGCAAAGCCCTGGTCAGCGAACCATTGCGAGGTGTGGAACAGCGCTTCAGCCCGCTGCACCCGCTGGGCGTGGGGTCCGCTGTAGGGGTCGAGCAGCATCGGGAGGGATGCCTCGCCGCCGCCCGCGGCTGATCCTGAGGGCATCACGATGGCTGAGACCAGCCGGCGGGGTCCCAGCTTGACGATCTCGACCTTCATTTCCAAGCCGGGATCCGCGGCGAGGGATGCGATGTCATGGGCCCGGCCGGACCGCAGCAGAGAATCGACGCGGCAGCGGCGGCCGGGGTGCGCCAGCGTGCGGCTGGAGATGACAGTGGTGGCCCCGCCCGCGGCTACACCGCTCACACCCGCGCCGGCGGTGAGCCACTCGACCGCCCCGTCCCAGCCCACCCGGGCGACCTGGGTGTCGGCCGGGTCGACCGAAACGGTGACGACCACACCGGCTTCGTCGGTGTGGTGAACGGCGCGGACCTGCACATCGTCGGGCGTGAGGGCCTCGCCGTCGACGCACAGTCTGCGAGCGGCGCCCCGGTCCTCCACCGTGACCAGGCGCCCGCCCACCAGCCGGGGCGCGCCCGGTACGAGCTCAACCCAGGCCTCGTCGCCGATGCGGCGCAGGAGCCGGCAGGATCCGGTGACGGGATCGGCCTCCAGCACGCCGAGGGTGTGCTGGTCTCTGGTCTGGACGGTGAGCAGCAGCCCGTCGGCGCTCCAGCGCACCCCGGCCAGGTACTCCCAGCCGCCCTCGTGGAAGGCAACATCCACCCGGCCCTCGCCGTCGACGTCGAACACCGCCAGCCCCACCGCGGCGTTGGCCGCGCCGGCTACCGGGTAGCGGATCTCGGCCGGCTCGGCGTCGGGCGACGCCGGATCGGCGATCCACCAGCTCCGCACCGGCGCGGTGTCCACCCGGGCTGCGAGCAGGCGCCGGCCGTCGGGAGACCACCAGTGGCCCCTCGTCCGGCCCATCTCCTCCGCGGCCACGAACTCGGCCGACCCCCAGCTCACCGTCTCGCCGGGCTCCTCGACGACGGCGCGGTCCCCGCCGGCGTCCCCGGTCACCCTCAGGCCCGATCCGGCCGCGTAGGCCACCCGGGCGCCGTCGGGCGACAGGCGCGGGTCGAAAGCGCCAGGCTGTGCCGGCAACGGCTGCGGCGCGGCGGCGCCGACGAGATCGACCAGCCACAGCCGACCCCCCAGCGCGAAGGTGGCCGCGGTGAGCGCGGCATCGGCGTCATAGGAGACGATGCCCGAGCCGGTCTCCCGCACCCGCTCGCGCCGCGCCCTCTCGGCCTGGGGCAGACCGTGGCCGTCACGGCCGTCGCCGAGCTGGCCGGGATCGGCCACGAGCCGCTCCACACCGGTAGCCACGTCGAGCACCCAAAGGGAGTTGACCGGGTCGATCGGGCCCGATGAGCGCAGGAACGCCACCCGGGCGCCGTCGCCGGACACCCGCAAGTCCCGGGGCTCGCCCAGCGTGAAGCGCCGGGTGCGGGCCTGGCGGCGTGGGAACGAGCCGGTCTCGATCACAGCCTCGGAGCGGACGCCTCGGGTGAACTGTCGCTGGAACAGCTGCCGGGCGGGAATGCTCGGTGGCCTGGGCCTACAAGCCCTTCTGCTCGCCTAGCCATTAGGCGATGCTGCACGAGCCGCCGGTCAGTCCGACTAGCGCCCGCGAGGCGACGGCGCGGCCGGACCGATCAGTCGCCGATCTGCGATTGGAGGTACCTCTGGATGCCGATGTCGGCGATCATGGTCTGCTGGGTCTCGATCCAGTCGAGGTGCTCCTCCTCGCCCACCAGCAGATGCTCGAGCAGTTCACGGGTGCCCACATCGCCTTGCTGCTCCGCGAGGGCCACGCCCCGCCGGTAGCGGGCCACCGCGGCCACCTCGAGCTGCCGATCGCTCTCGAGCTGTTCCTCGACGGTCTTGCCCGCCCTCACGCTTCCGAGGCTCTCCAGCTTCGGCATGCCGTCGAGGAACAGGATGCGGTCCATCAGCTTCTCGGCATCGTGCATCTCCTCGATGGACTCCGCGCGCGAATGGGCGGCCAGACGCTTCCAGCCCCAGTCCTCGCACACCTTGGAATGGACGAAGTACTGGTTGATGGCCGTGACCTCGGCCGCCAGCGCCTCGTTGAGGAACGCGATGATCTCCGGTGAGCCTTGCATGGCCCCACACTAACCGGCCCGAGGGGCCGCGCGGATGGGTGAGCGCCTCGCGGTGAAGCATCTTGGGGGCCTCACAACAGATCGTCGCGTCGGATCACCAGGAACCACGTCAGCACGAACGACAGCGCCACCAGCACCACAGCCATGATCCCCGCCTCGGCGATAAAGGCCTCTTCGAAGGAGCCGAAGATCTGCGTGGTCAGCGTGAAGAAGCCCAGCGGCGAGACGAACAGGCTGATGGGCAGCTCCTTCATCACCGACAGCAGCACCAGGCCGCTTCCGGCCAGCAGACCGGGGCCCATCATGGGCAGATCCACGGCCAGGAACCGTCGAACCCGGCCCGCGCCCAGGAGCCGAGCCGAGTCGTGCAGCCGGTCGGGGACGCTGCGAACCGCCACCAGCGTCACGCCCATGGCCAAAGACCCGAAGCGGACCACATAAGCGAAGATCAGCACGACCATGGTGTCGTTGAGGAGCTCGAACGCCAAGTCCGAACGCAGCGTCCAGAACCGAATCGACAATGCGATGAGGATGCCGGGAAGGGCGAAGGTGCTGATGACGACGGCGTGGGCCAACGAGCCCGAGCGCGACCGGTAGCGACCAACCAGCAGAGCGATGGGCAGCACCGCTGCGGTCGACACCAGCGCCGCCGCCACGCTCGCTCCGAGCGTGTTGGCCGTGGCCTCCAGCACCTTGGACGCGTCGATGGTGAGGGGCCGGCCGCCCGTCGCCGAGCGCAGCGCACCGCCCGCGGCCCAGTCCAGCAGCGCCACCAGGGGCGCTCCCACCCCTGCGGCGGCCGATAGGGCCACGAAGACCGCTGCCGGCACCCGCCAGCGGCCCAGGGCGTAGAGCATGGGACGGTTCGACTGGCCGCGCGCCCCGTCGGGAAGACGCCGCGAGAACCGCCGCTCGGCCAGCACCACCAGCCCAGCCACCACCAGCAGCATCAGGCTGAGCGCCAGAGCGGCCGGCGGGTTGGCGAGCTGGTTGGTGGCGATGGCCCGGGTGAGGGTGTCGTAGCGCATGAGCTGCACCGCGCCGAAGTCGCTCAGCGTGTACAGGAACACCAGCAGCGTGCCGGCGCCCATGGCCGTGGCGATCTGGGGAAGGCAGATCCGCCCGAACGCCTTGAACGCGGTGTCGCCGAGCACGCGGGCGTTCTCTTCGAGCGTGCTGGGGAGCTGCCGCAGGCGGGCCGCCACCGGCAGGTACACGTACGGGTAGGTCATCAGGGTCAGCACCAGCCACGCTCCGTTGAAGCCCCGAAGCTCGGGAGTGCGATCGATCCCGATTCGCAGGAGCAGGTCGTTGGCCAGCCCGCCCGGGTTGAGGGTGTGGATGAACGCAGCCGCTCCGACGAATGTGGGGAAGACCAGGGGCAACGGAAGCAACACCCGCCACAGACGGCGCAGCGGCAGGTCGGTGCGGGTGGTGAACCACGCCAGCGACGTGCCCAGCACCAGCGCCGCGCCCGATACCGACACCGCCAGCTTCAGCGAGCGCCACAAGGGCCCGAGGGTGCGGTCGCTGAGCACCAGCCCGGCCGGATCGGCGCCCTCCGCGAAGTTCCGGTAGACGAGGTACACGCCCGGGAACGCGAACCCGAGCGCCAGGGCCAACCCGACGACCCGCAGCAGCTGCGGCGCGCCCGACAGGCGCAGTGGCCCCAGCCTCTCGGCCTCCGGCGGGCGGGCGACGCTCACTCGTTGAGGATGCCGCTCGCTTCGGCAACTGCGACGCTCACTCGTTGAGGATGCCGCTCGCCTCGATGATCGCGATGCTCTCGGTGAAACCGCCCCCGAGGGCGTCGAAGTCGACGGTGCCGATTTCCAGCGCGTTCAGCGGCGGCAGGACGGCGGCCGGAGCGACCCCGGCGGCGAGGGGATACTCGAGGGTCTCGTCGGTCAGGTAGCGCTGGACCGGCGCGGAGAGCAGGTAGGCGATCAGGTCGTTGGCCGCCTCGGCGTTGTCGCTGTCGGCCATGACGGTGGCCGCAGTGACTATGAGAAGCGACCCGATGTCGTCGGCGCCGAAGTTGTGGTTGGCGGCCCGGTGGCGGTCGCCCGCCGCGGCGGCCTCCTGGTACTGGTAGTAGTGGTTGACCAGGCCCATGTCGATCTCGCCCCGGCCGGCGGCCTCCACGATGGAGCGGTTGTTCGGGTAGTAGCGGGCGCCGTTGGCCACCATCTCGTCGAGCCACCGCGTGGCGGTGTCGGTGCCGTGCTGGTCGCGGAACACCGTGAACCAGTCGAGGAAGGAGCCGTTGGTGGCCGGGATCGCGACCCGGTCCTGGTAGCGCTCGCCGGTGAGGTCGAACACCGACTGGGGGAGCTCGTCGGGCGGCACGGAGTCGAGGTTGTGGACCAGGACGCGCTTGCGGCCCGAGAACCCGACCCAGGTGCCCGACTTGGAGTGATTCTGCTCCGCGACCAGGCCGAGGACGTCGCCGTCGATGGCGCCGAGCAGTCCCTGGCTCTCCAGGAACCCGACCGGGCCGGGCGAGCGCGACAGGAACACATCCGCCGCGGTGCGGTCGCCCTCCTCGGCCAGGAGCAGCGCCAGGTCGGTGGAACTTCCCCAGCGGATCTCGACCTCGGTGCCGGTCTCGCAGGCGAAGGCCTCCAGGGGCGGCCCGATGAGGTTCTCCGAACGGCCGGAGTAGACGGTGACGCTGCGGCCGTTGCCGTCGGCGCACTGCCCGCCGTAGACCTGCGCAGCGGCTCCTTCCAGGGACCGGGCCGCGTCGCCGGAGCAGGCGCTCGTGAGCAGGGCCGCGGCGAGGGCCGCAGCAATTGTGTGGTAACGCATGGATGGCGACTATAGGGAGTTTCGCAAGTATTGTCAAGTCTACCTAACAACAAATGGTGAGCACCCTCACCTTTCCTCGACGGGCCAGAAGCACGCCCGCCGGAACGCTCCGGTCTCGAGCCGGGCCAGCTTCAGCAGGCGGGGCTCACCAGCCCTTGAAGGCGGGGTCGCGCTTCTCGACGAAGGCCCGCATCGCCTCCGTGGTGTCGCGGGTGGCGAAGTTGACGCCCTGACCGAGGGCTTCGGCCTCCAGCGCCTGGAACAACGAGATGTTGGAGGCGTTGTTGAGGTAGCGCTTGGAGTTGGCCAGCGCGATGGGGGGTCCGGCCGCGACGGCGGCCGCGATCTCGTCCACGGCGGCTTCGAGCTCGGTGACCGGCACGACCTCGTTGACGATGCCGAGGTCCGCGGCCCGCTGGGCGCCAATGATCTCGCCGGTGAAGGCCAGGCGCTTGGCCTCGTGCAACCCGATCCGCTTGGGCAGCAGCCACGACGTGCCGAAGTCGAGGCTGAGGCCCCGCCGAGCGAAGATCAGTGAGAACCGGGCCCTCTGCGAGCACCACACCATGTCGGAGGCCAACGCCACGCCCAACCCGGCCCCCACCGCCACCCCGTCCACCTTGGCGACCACCGGCTTGGGGCAGTCATGGATGGCCATGACCGTGTCGGCGATGTCGCGCATTTGGTCTATCCGGTGCCGGCGTGGCTGGTCTCGGGCCACCTCCTCGTCGTCTCCAGGACCGACGTCGGCGCCGGCGCAGAAGTCGCCCCCCGCCCCGGTTATGACAACCGCCCGGGCCGGCGACTCGGCGATCTGGCGGAACCCCTCCCGCAGGGCCGTCCACATGGCGGTCGTGCAGGCGTTCTTGCGGCGGGGCCGGTCGATGGTGACGGTGGTGACCGCACCGGCGGTCTCGATGCGGATGCTGGGATGCGTCACGGGTGCTCCCGGATGGCTCGGCGGACTCGACAGATGTGCGGCGGGTCCGTTCGGACGCGCCGGACCTCGACGCTACGCAGCCCCGTCCACGAGTGCCACCTGCGCCACCGCGGCCGCGCCGTCGACCACAATGAGCCCCCGGCCCGGAACCGGCGGCAGCGCCAGCCGGGCAGGCAGGGCCGCGCCGAGCAGGTCGCCGTCGAGGGGTCCTGGCCGAAACAGCATCCCGGTCCGGCACGCTCGCATCTCATTGAGCCAGTGGCCGTAGGACGAGCGCAGCCGCTCGGCAGTGGCGGAGGCCACCAGATGGCAGATGCCGTCGCGGGCGGCGGCTATGCCGGTCAGCAGCCCGGAGGGGTCGCTGACGCGGTCGGCATCGTCGATGAGCAGCAGTTGGCGCGGGCCCTCGGAGCGGCAGTCGAGCTCGGCCAGAGGGACCGGCTCCACGCCCAGGAGCGGTGCCAGATCGCCGAGCCGGTCGGCCACCACGACCACCTGCACCCCGGCGAGGCGAGCCGCCGCGCCGATCGCGGCCAGAGCGGAGGTTCGCCCGGTGCGGGGAGGCCCCAGCACCAGGGCGTGCTCGCCGTCGTGCAGCGCGAAGCCGGTCGGCGCCAGGCTCAGGTCGCCCAAGGCGAAGCGAACGTCGAGACGCCGATCCCCGTTGAGCGCGCTGCCGGGCAGTTCCGTGAAGGAGATCGCATGTGGCAGCGAGCCGATGCGGGCCGGTCCGCGCCCGGTCGGCGGCACGGCCGCCGCCACCTCGGCCGCGGCTGTCGCAAAGTCGCCAGCTGCGGGGCGGGCGACCTGGAGCTCTCTGCCGTCGCCTGCCCTAACCGCCCGGCCCGCGGCAAGCCCTGCCGTCGACGCCCGCAGGCCGAAGCGCAGTCCCTCGCCGGCGTCAGCTGTCGCGTGGACCAGCACTACTCCCGCCGACGCAGCGAGGTCCGGCGGCAGGTCAGCGGCCCGGGCGATGCTCACCGCAACTCTCAGGCCCACCCCGGGGCCGTCACTCCAGATGCGAGCGAAGCGTTCGTGGGGCTCGGGGTCGCGCACCGGGTCGTGGGCCCGGGCCAGTCCGGCGAGATCGTCTACCAGCAGCACGATCGCCGTGGAGACTGGGCGGGACCGCCGGGCGGTGACCTCGTCGTCGAGCAGTCGCAGCAGGCGAGCCCGGCGCTCGCCGTCGGTCGGCGCTATCACCGCGCCCACATGGTGGAGGCCCTCCAGCACCGACAGCAGCCCGGCGTCCAGATCGATCGCGTAGACGTGCAGGTCGTCGGGGGAACGGGTCCGGCATAGATCGAGGGCCACCGCGGCCAGAGTGGTGGATGTGCCCGATCCGGGTCCGCCCATGACGACCAGATGACCGTCGCCGGGGTGCCACCCGCCGGCGAACTGGCGCTGCCGCTTCGGGTCGTCCATCAGCCAGGCCGCAGGCTCGCCCGCCTCGACCGTGGCCGCGAGGGCGCCCGCGGCGAGCTCGCAGGGCAGCGGTGCGGGCCACGGCGAGCGGGGCGCTCGGCCACCCCGGCGCCGGTGGGCGGCCCGCACCGCGTCCACCACTGCGTCCAAGTCGCTGCGCCCTGCGGGGTCGCGGCCCTGTTCGGAGTCGCGGCGCGGGTCGCGGTCGCGGTATGGGCGCGGTTCGGAGCGGGCATTCCGCGAGGGCTCCTCGGCCGGCGCGACCCGCAGGCCGGCGGAACCCACCGGCGTGGTGCCGGTCACCAGGGCCGACTGGAAGGCGATCAGCTCGCCCGGGCCGAGGCGGGCCAGCGCCTGGCCGGGCCGCTGCCGGGGGATGCGGGCCGCGGCGGGTGAGCCGATCACATCGTTGGAGTCGTGGCGGTCCGTCACCCGCAGAGCGATCCGGCACGACGTGTTGGCTCTGATGTCGTCGGTCACCACCCCCGCCGGCCGCTGGGTGGCCAGGACCATGTGGACGCCCAGGCTCCGGCCCCGCTGGGCGATGCCCACCAGCGAGTGCAGGAAATCCGGCAGCTCTGCGGCCAGCGTGGCGAACTCGTCCACCACGACGACCAGACGGGGAAGCGGCTCGGCTGCGAGCCCGGTCCGGGTCCGGAAGGCGGCGAGATCCTCGGCCCCCGCGGCCCGCAGACGCTCCTCGCGGTGGCGCAGCTCGGCCTCCAGACACACCAGCGCCCGCTCGGCCAGGCGGTCGTCCAAGTCGGTGACCATCCCGGCGACGTGCGGCATCTCCGCGCAGCGGTCGAAGGCCGCCCCGCCCTTGTAGTCGATGAGCACGAAGGCGAGGTGGTCGGGGTCCGCCGACAGCGCCAGGCCGGCCACGAGCGAGCGCAGCAGTTCCGACTTGCCCGACCCGGTGGTGCCCCCGATCAGCAGATGGGGACCATCGACCACGAGGTCGAGCACCAGCGGGCCCTCGGCGGCGGCGCCGATCGGCACGTGCAGATCGGCCGTGCCACGAGTTGCGTGCCAGCGCCTCTCCACCGACTCTGGAGTCGGCTCGCCGCCCAGAAGGTCCACCAGGGACACCGATTCGGGCAGGTTGGCGCGACCCGCTCCGAGCTCGGGGTCGTCGAGGCGGGCCAGGCGCGCCGCAGCGTGGTTGGCGGTCACGGTAGTGACGCCCCACGCGACGAGCGGCTCCATCACCGCCGCGGAGCGCGGGTCGACCAGCCGCAGGCCTCCGACCTCGTGATCGACCTGCACGATCGTGGTGCAGTTGGAGGGCAGATCGCATACGTCAGTGGTCACGATGATCCCGGCCGTGGGCGCCAGGGTGAGCAGCGCGCGGCCCGGCGCCGAGCGGCCGGTCAGCGCCTCCGCGCCGTCGATAACTGCCAGCAGGACCCGCTGGGCGCCGTCCGCGGCCGCGGCCTCGGCCACCGCCGACATGGCATCGCGCTCCGTGGCCACCAGCGCGCCGAGACCGCCGCCGGCCGCGTCGGCGGTGTGGGGAAGCCAGCGCGTCCACGACCACTCCGCCGCCCTGCCGGGGACTAGGCCGGCTATGGCCAGATCAGCCGGACCGTGGAGCACCGCAGCTTGCAGCACCAGGGCGCGGGCCACGGCGCGGGCCGCGGGCAGCGGGCCGACAACGCCGACAACGTCGCCAGGCGTCAGCGACACCGCCACCGGAACATCGCGCAGCGGCTCAAGCGCTCGCATTGCTTCGAGTGCCTCCGGCGCGACGGCGCCCTTGCCGTCCACATCGAGCGGCGGCGAGAAGGGCACGTCGGCGGTGCCGACGCCGAGCCGCATGGCGTCGGGATCGCCGCGGCGACGCTCCCAGCAGCGCAACGACGGAGTCTCGGCGCGTCGCACCAACTCGGCCAGGTCGGGGACCAGCGCCACCCTCCTGCGACGCTCGGCCGTCCGCTCCGCCGGCAGGGCGGCCACGAACCGCCTCACCTGGATGGCTACCTCCTCACTGGCCCGCTGATGGGCGCGGGCCGTCCGCCGGCGCCGCTCCAGCCAGGTGCCGATCGTGATCAACGGGCCCAGGGCCGCGAACACGGCCATGAACGGGTTCCACACCAGAGCCAGCACCAGCCCGGCCACCACCGGCAGGGCGATTCCTGCCCACGACAGGGGATCGGGCTCCGGCCGGGGCGGAGCCTCCGCGGGCACCCGCAACGTCGCCGGCGCGGTCGGGGGCCGGCGGCGAGGCGGGCGGTTGAACGGGATCCGTCCGGCGGTGGCCCCCAGCCCGGCGCGCACGGCCGCAGGAGCGTCGTCCACCGCGACCCGCCACTGGAGACAGGTGGCACCGAGCCGGACTGTGGCTCGGGCCGGCACCAGCGTCGAGGCGGTCACGGCGCGTCCCGCCACCACCGTGCCGTTGCACGAGCCGAGATCGGTGATGACCGCTCGCCCACCGGGCTCGTCCGTGCTCACCCGGGCATGGCGGCGCGAGACTGCGTGGTCGTCGAGCACGACGTCGCATTCCTCCGAGCGACCGATCACCCAGGAGCCCTTCGGGGGCGGCGAGAGGCGGGTGCCCGCTCGCAGGCCTGCCGTAGCCACCAATACCCGGCCGGGACTCGATCCCGAGGGTGGCGACCCGGCCTGCTGATGCGGTGACTGGGAGGGGGACTGCCCGGAGCCGGGAGCGATCTCGAGCAGCGCCCCCTCCCAGATCGGGACCGATGACAGGGGGGTCTCGGGACTGTGCCAGCTTCCGTCGATGCTGACGCCAGCCGCCGCGCCGTCGTCGGCTTCATCGAGATGGCAGTTGAGAGCCGCGGCCAGATCCGCCACGGTGTAGTCCTCGAGGCGGGAGTCGATCTCCACAATCCGTTCCGCACCGTCGCAACGGTGTCGGATCCGCACCGGCCTGCTGTCCTTGCTTCGATGCGGCGGTCCCGGCCGCCGTCGCTGCGGTCAGATCGTGTCGAGCGCGCTCATGCCCGCGTGAAGCTCGGCGGTGATGAACGCTGAGTGCTCCCCCAGCGCGTCGCACAGCGCCCGCAGGTTTGGACGGAACTCGCTCTCCCAGAGCTGCCTGAACCGGTCGGCCCTGGCCCCCTGCCATGTGGTGCCGTCGATGCCGGCGCCGATCGCGCTTATCACCCCCTCCGCCGTCTCCTTCTGCCGGGCGAAGATCACCGCTAGCTGCTCCATCTGCGACTTCGACATCACCAGCATGTCACCAGCCATTGACACCCTCCTTTGGGTTGCAGCACAAGATGTGTCGTGCTGTTTCATGTGATTGTCGTACCATCATGTCAGTGTGATGAGACAACAACAACCTAAAGAATGGAGAATTGATTGAAACATCTTGACAACTTATCTCGGTGTTGGACTTGAGCTGCTCTCCAGCAACCATCCGGGTGGCCGCCCAGGTCGGGCGCTCGGCTCGACCTCTCAGGCCGGCGGGGTGTCGCCGATGGCTTTCTTGACCGAGCCCAGAAGGTCGGCGATGGCGGCCTTCACCGATTCCTGGTGAGCGGCGAGGGCCTGGAACTCCTGGCCCGAGCGGATCGCAGCCCGGCCTCCGAGCACGTCGAAGGCCCTATGGACCATGCGCTTGTTGATCTGGGACAGGTCCGTGGCCACGCCGGCTATGCGCACCGCAACCGCCAGCACGGCCTCCTCCAGCTGCTCGGGCGGGTGGGCCCGGTTGGCCCAGCCCATGCGGGCTGCCTCGGCGCCGCTCACGGAGTCGCCGGTGAGCATGGCCTCCATGGCGTGACGCATTCCCATCAGCGGCGTGTGGTATTGCCAGTCCGGCGGCGAGGCCACCCGCACCACCGGATAGCCGATGCGGGCGTCGTCGGCCACGTACACCAGGTCACAGGCCGCGGCCAGCTCGGTGCCACCGGCGTAGGCGTACCCGTGCACCTGCGCGATGACGGGCTTGGCCAGGTCCCAGATGGAGAACCAGCCGTCGCTGGCCTGGCGGGTCCACTGGCCGTCGCCGGGAGCCGACGGGTAGGGCGGGTCGTCCATCAGCCCGCCCGACAAGTCGTAGCCCGACGAGAAGCACGGTCCCGCGCCCCGCACGATGGCGACCCGGATGCCGGGGTCCTCGTCGAAGCGGTGCAGGGCGTCGAACAGCGCGGCCCGCAGCGGTGTGGAGATGGCGTTGCGCTTGTGGGGGCGGTTGAGGGTGATGCGGCGGACATGCTCGGCCGGCTCGTCGATGAGGATCATCTGCTCATCCGTCATGTGTCTGCTCCTCCGGTGTCTCTGGTGCCGGCCAGCTCGGCCATGAGCTCGAGGCCCTCGTCGCGACCGCACCGGATTATCACCCCTGTCAGCCCGGCCGGAACGGCTCCGGGCCACCGGGCCCGGATGCGCTGGCGCGAGCCGAGCAGGGACTGCGAGTCGATGTAGTCGTCTGGGACCGCAGCAATGGCGTCGTCTCGACGACCGGCCCGCCACTGCTCCACGATCCGCGCCGAGGCCTCCGGCCACCCCCGCCGGGCCATGGCTTGTGCGTGGAAGTTGTGGGTGTCGCTTCCCATTCCGCCGACGTACATCGCGACCGTCGGCTTGCGGGCGTCGAGCGCGGCCTGCACGTCGCCGGTGATCTCGACCGAGAGCGACCCGAACGCCTCGAGCTCGGGCCGGAGGCCGTCGTGGCGGCGGGCCAGTCCCCGCTGCAGGGGCTCCCGGTAGGTCTGGGCCCCGTCGGGCCCGTAGCCCATCGGCAGCCAGCCGTCGGCCACCTCGGCGGCCAGGGCCACGTTGCGGGGTCCTCCGGCCGCGATCCATATCTCGATGCCGGGCGACGCATGCAGGATCGACTTCAGCGGCTTGCCCTGGCCCAGCGAGCCAGGGCCGTCGTATGGCAGCCGGATGGCGGCACCGCAGTGGGTTACGGGCTCGTCGCGGGCCAGCACCTTGCGCATGATCGCGGCGTAGTCGCGCAGCTTGGCCGTCCGCGACCCCCAGGCCGCGCCGTGCCAGCCCTCCACCACCTGGGGCCCCGACACGCCCAGACCGATGATCGTGCGCCCGCCCCCTGCGAGCGCGTCGATGGTCATGGCGTGCATGGCGGTGGCCGCGGGGCTGCGAGCGTCGATCTGCACCACACCGGAAGCGAGCTTGATCCGGCGGGTGTGCGCGGCCAGGTAGGCCAACGGCGACAGCGCGTCGGCGCCGTAGGCCTCAGCCGTCCACACGCTGTGGTATCCGAGCCGCTCCGCGAGCTGCACCGCGGCCACGGGCACCTCGAGCGCGGCGCCCCGGTACAGGTCCAGGCCGAGACCCAGCTTCACGTCGATCGGTCCCCTGACCCCGCCGCCAGCGTCATTCTGCGCGGCCCGACGATTGGATCCACCCCGCCGCGCCGCCTGCAGTCCTCATCCGCTCCGACCCTAGTGTGGCTACGCTCCCTCTTCGTGAAGGCACTGCGCTTCTCGCGCCAGGAGGCCCGCTACGCGGCCGCGGCGCTGGCTTCGCGGCTGCGGCCTGGAGCGGGGGCGGTTTGGGGGCCGCTCAAACTGATCGACGACGATCCGCCCGAGCTGCCCGGCGAGGACTGGCAGCGGGTCTACCCGAGGCTCACCGGCATCTGCGGCTCGGACCTGGCCACCATCGACGGCCGCTCGGCGCGCTACTTCGAGGACTACGTGTCGTTCCCGTTCGTGCCCGGCCACGAGATCGTGGCCGACACCGCCGACGGGCGCCGGGTGATCGTCGAGCCGGTGCTGGGGCACGCGGCGCGCGGCTTCGGCCTGCCCTACCCGGGGGCCGCGCCCGGCGACGGCGACGACTACCGGCACCTCATGAGCGGCCATCTGTTGCCGGGGCTGCAGACCGGCTTCTGCAAGTCCACCGGCGGGGGCTGGTCCACCGAGCTGGTGGCGCACGCCTCGCAGCTCCACGACGTCCCCGACTGGATGAGCGACGAGCTGGCCGTGATGATCGAGCCGGTGGCGGGGGGCGTGCACGCCGCTCTGCGCTCCGGCGCCCGGCCGGGCGACACCGTGGCGGTGGTCGGGGCCGGGACCATGGGGCTGGTGGCGGTGGCCGCCCTGCGGGGCCTCACCGAACCGGCGTCGATAATGGTCGGGGCCCGGTACTCGACCCAGCGGGCGCTCGCGCTGGAGTTCGGCGCCGACGCGGCCGTGGAACCCGGCGAGCTGAAGCGGGCCGTTCGCCGGGCCACCAGATCGTTCATGGTCGGAGACCACCTCTCGGGGGGTGCGGACGTGGTCATCGACGCGGTGGGCTCGTCGGCCTCGCTGGCCGAGGCGCTGTCGCTGTGCCGGCCGAGGGGCCGGGTCGTGATGCTGGGGATGCCGGCCACGGTCACGGTCGAGTTGACCGGCCTGTGGCACCGGGAGGCTGAGCTGGTGGGGTGCTACGCCTACGGCACCGAGGTCCGCGCCGACGGCCGGCTCACCACCAGCTTCGAGCTGGCCATGGAGCTCGCCGGCAAGATCGCCGTCGACCGGCTCGTGTCGGACCTGTACCCGCTCGACCGCTACGCGGACGCTCTGGGCCACGCGGCTGAGGCGGGGCGCCGCGGTGCGGTCAAGATCGCCTTCGACATGCGAGGCGAGCGCCGCCGTGGCAACTGACCACACCGGCGACAGCGACAACGGCTACGACATGCGCGACGGGCGCCGCCGTGGCAACTGACCTCGTCCGCAGCCGCAGCAACGGCTACGACGCGGTGGTGATCGGCGCAGGAGTGATCGGCGCGGCCACCGCCTTCGAGCTGGGGCGGCGGGGCCGGCGAGTGCTGTGCGTGGACAAGCTCCCCGGCGCCGGGTTCGGCTCGACCGTCAACTCGTGCGCCATCGTGCGCTTCACCTACTCCACCTACACCGGCGTGGCCATGGCCTACGAGGGACTGCAGTACTGGCTGGAGTGGCCCGCGTACCTTGAGGCCCCCGACGAGCTGGGCATCATCGAGTACCGGCAGTGCGGGATGGCAACCCTCAAGGACCCCGGCGGCCACTACCTCAAGGTGCTCCCCCACTTCGACGCCATCGGCGTGGCCTACGAGGAGTGGTCCACCGACGAGCTGCTCCGCCGGATGCCGATCGTCGACGCGGGGGTGTTCGGCCCGCCCAAGCGGCCCGACGACCCAGACTTCTGGGCGGACCCGACCGAGCAGCTGCCCGGAGCGGTGTTCACCCCCGAGGCGGGCTATGTGAGCGATCCCCAGCTCACCACCCACAACCTGCAGCGGGCCGCGGAGGCCGCCGGCGCCGAGTTCCGCTTCTCCACCGCGGTGACCGCCATCGGGCGGGCCGGCGGCCGGGTGACCGGCGTGATCCTCGACGGCGGCACCACCGTGGCCGCGCCGGTCGTGGTCAACGTGGCCGGCCCGCACTCGTATCTGATCAACCGGACAGCCGGCGTCTACGAATCGATGAACATCAAGACCCGGGCGCTGCGCCACGAGGTCCACCACACCCCGGGTCCGGCTGACTTCAACTACGAGCGGGACGGCTTCAACATCGCCGACGACGACAACGGCATCTACTTCCGGCCCGAGACCGGCAACCACATCCTGGTGGGCAGCACAGACCCCCGCTGCGACCCCCAGGACTGGGTGGACCCCGACGGCTACGACCAGCGCCTCGCCCCGGACCAGTGGGAGGCGCAGGTGCTGCGGCTCAACCGGCGCCTGCCGTCGCTGGGCGTGCCCCACGAGCGCAAGGGCGTGGTCGACCTCTACGACGTGAGCGACGACTGGATCCCCATCTATGACCGCACCGACCTCGACGGCTTCTACGTCGCCATCGGCACCAGCGGCAACCAGTTCAAGAACGCCGGGGTAGCCGGGCACTGCATGGCCGAGCTGATCGAGGCGGTGGAGGCCGGCCACGACCACGACCACGACCCGCTGGTGGTGGAGGGCCGCTACACCGGCCTGCCCATCGACATGGCCACCTTCAGTCGCAACCGCGAGGTCAACCCCAACTCCTCCATGTCAGTCCACGGCTGACCAGATGAGGCGGCGGACGTGCCGACGCCGCTCGCTATGCGGATGCTTTGATGTTATGATGCGCGTGTGCGCACTACCGTGTCAATACGAGACGAGACTTACGAGGAAGCCCGGCGGATAGCGTTCGAATCACGCCGGACGCTCGGTGCGGTCATCAATGAACTCCTTGCCGAGGGTCTCAAGCAGGTGGCCCGACCACCGGCGCGTCGCCGACTCGGACAGCTCCGCGGCACGATCACGATCGCCGACGACTTCGACGACACGCCTGCAGAAGTCCTCGACTCGCTCGACGACCCGCTCTAATGGCCGCGCTCCTGCTGGACACGCACGTCCTGCTCTGGGCCAACGAAGCGCCGGAACGACTCTCGAGCGAGGCCGTGGCCGCACTGGAGGATCCGGCCAACGACCTCCTGGTGTCGTCGATCTCGGTCGCTGAGATCGAGATCAAGCGCCGGCTCGGCAAACTGACCCTGGAACACAGCTGCCACACACTCGCCGAACAGCTCGACGCGCTCTGGCTCGACCTCACGGCAGTTCACGCGATGGCTCTGCGAACACTGCCGTACCTGCACGCCGATCCGTTCGACCGGCTCCTGATCGCCCAGGCCATGGCCGAGGGCCACACCCTCGTCACCACCGACGAGAAGGTGCTCGCCTACCCGATTTCCACCCTCACCGCGTGACGACCTGATCCGCACCGCCATCTCCGATGCGCCGGATGCCAACAACTTCCGGCGACCACCGGGCGGCGACATCTTTTCAGTCGCTGCGGTCATGCGACTTGTAGGCTCCGAATCCGCCGCCGGCCGCCTAAACGGGAAAGTGCGCAACCATGGACGTCCAACAGATAGTCGGTACGGCCCGCACTGTCAGTCAACTCCTCTCGAACAGCCGCTAGGGCCTCGACTTCTACCAGCGCGAGTACAGCTGGGAGGAGGCACAGGTCGGCGACCTAATCGAGGACTTGGCCGACCGCTTCCGCAACGAGTTCGACCCCGGTCACGAACGATCTGACGTAGATTCATACCGCCCCTACTTCCTAGGGCCGATCGTTACGGTCCAGCGCGACGGCATCCGGTACCTAGTCGATGGGCAGCAGCGGATCACGACCCTGAGCCTCCTGCTCATCCACCTACGCAGCTCCCTAGCCGGGACGCACCCGAACGAGAAGGCGGCACTCGACTCGCTGATCTTCTCGTGGAAGTTCGGGAAGGAGACATTCAATCTCCACGTTGAACAACGCGAGGAGTGCCTTCGAGCCATCCTCAACAGCGGACACTTCGATGCGGACGGACAGCCGGAGTCGGTCCGGAACCTCTCCAATCGATACCAGACCATCGTTCACCGCTTCCCCGAAGACCTGGTCGGCGAAGCGCTCCCCTACTTCTCCGACTGGCTCCAACACCGAGTCCTCCTCGTAGACATCGTCGCGTCAGATCAGGACATGGCCCTCGAGATATTCGAGACCATGAACGACCGAGGCCTCCGGCTGAGCAACACCGACATGCTCAAGAGCTTCCTGCTTCCGCAGGTGCGCGACGAGCAGGCGATCCGCGACCTCAACGACCGATGGCGCCGCCGGATCACGGAACTGGCCGACTTGGAGCCCAATGCCGACGCGGAGTTCGTGAAGGCCTGGCTGCGGGGTAACTACGCCCTGACGCAGCGCGAGCGCAAATCGAGGGCTTCGCCACGCGATTTCGAACTGATCGGCACGGCATTCCACAAGTGGGTTCGAGACAACCGGAGCACGATAAGGCTCAGCAAGCCCGCCGATTATCGACGCTTTGTGGAAAACGAGTTCATGAGGCTCAGCGACCGCTACCTGCAACTGCTCCGATCCACACACGAGTCCGACGACGGCCTCGAAGCCGTGTACCACAACGCCCACGCCGGGCTCACGCTGCAACTGCCGGTGATCCTGGCGGCTGTGACCCCTGACGATGATGACCAGACGTTTAGAGACAAGGCCGCTCTCGTCGCGGGAGCTCTTGATATCTACGTCGTTCGACGTATGGCCAGCTACCGCAACTTCGGCTACTCCACCGTCGTCTACACGATGTTCAACTTGATGAAGGAGTTGCGGAACCGACCGACTGAGGAGGTCAGAGAAGTTCTTGCCCGGTGGCTCGACCGCGAGCACGAGCGGCTCGACGGGTTCCTCACGCTTCGGCTCCATCAGCGCAACCGCTGGCATGTCCACTACATCCTGGCTCGGATAACAGCCTGGATGGACGCGGAGTTGGAGACCGGGACGACCTTCTTCAACTACTTCGTGGAACGGCGTAGGCACCCATTCGAGGTGGAGCACATCTGGGCCGACCACTTCGACCTGCACTCCCACGAATTCGACAACCCCTACGAGTTCGCAGAGCACCGCAACAAGATCGGCGGGCTGCTACTGCTCCCCAAGGACTTCAACGCCAGCTACGGCGCCATGGGCTACGAGGACAAGGTGAAGCACTATTTCCGCCAGAACCCTCTTGCCCAGTCGCTTCACCACAGAGCGTACAAGAACAACCCGAGCTTCTTGAGGCTTCGAGAGGCCCACGGTCTCGCCTTCCGGACGTACCGGTCATCGTTCACCAAGGCAGACATCGACGAGCGCCAGGCGCTGTACCGCGACCTGGCCGAGATCATCTGGGCACCAAGCCGCCACGGACTGTGTTGACGGCCCGGCGAGCCGCCAGCTGCGACGGCCGCTCGCCGCTGTGTTGGGAACGAAACACACGATCACACGCTCGGGTGCTGGTTGAAGGTGAACAATGACTCGGACTGATGGGGTGGGGACTGATGATGGCCGGACCGGCTCAGTGCAGGCGCCACGGGGACTCGCAGGCTCGGGCGGCTCAAGAGTATGCAGTTGCGCATGTTTATTTGTGATGGATATATGCAGAAACAGCGGGTGACGATCACGGTGGACGAGGCCCTTCTCGACGAGGCGAACAGCGCGGTTAGCGCGGGGCGCTCCCGCTCGGTCAGCGAATGGATCGGCGAGGCGATGGCACAGCGGCGGGACAGAGATCATCGACTCGCCGTGCTGAGCCGATTGCTCTCCGAGTACGAAACCGAGCACGGCTTCATCACCGATGACGAGATTGCGGAGCAAGCCGAGCGGGATCGGGACGCGGCCGCATCGTTTCGAGTGGCGACTCGACGAGTCGGATGAGCGACACTCTGGACTCGGGTGCGTTCCTCGCGCTCGAGGGCAACGACCGCCGGATGTGGCGCCGCCTCAAGGGCTCTCTGCAGGCCGCAAGCCCGCCCAAGACCCACGGCGGCGTGGTCGCGCAAGTATGGCGCGGCGGACCCGGCCGGCAAACACGACCGGACCCAGGGCGCAGACCCCGGTCCCGGATGCGGCGCACGAACGTCGAATACGACGCCCCATAGCCCAGCGCCCGCGCCTCCGCGAACAGCACCGTCGCCCGCACATGGGGGTCCTCCGCCAGCCGCTGGCGCACATAGTCCGCCACCGCGTCGAAGGGATCGACAGAGCTGCTGCGGCGCACCCCCGCCTCGCGGTCGCCGGCCAGATGGGCGCGCACCGTCTTGTGGTCAAGGCCCAAATGGCGGGCGATCGCCGAGATCGACCATCCCTGCCCTCTCAGTGCGTGAATCTCCACGTCTTCTCCATGTGTGGTCATCTGAGCCGGGGCTCCTCTGGTCGCTGAACATCTCTCAACGCCCAGCACAGAGGAGCTCCACCCCAACCGGGTGGATCCCCCGCAGGTGGGGAACTTCAGTGATCAGAACTGGGGAATTTCAGTGATCGCCGTCAGCTCGAGCGAGGCTTTCGCACACCGAACGCGCACCGGAGCCCTCGTGCCACAGATTTGAACTCAGAGCACCGAAGGCATTGAACACCCGGCGGCGCGTCGCCCCGAGGACTCCGAAGTGTCGGGGTCTACGGCTGCTGGTCGGGGAGGAGGGCTTGATAGGCGTCGAGGGTCTCGCGGTTGAAGCAGACGAAGCGCACTACGCGGACCTGGGTCGGCGCCGTTCGCACCGCGTGGACCGCGATCGCTGCCGCCGGCTGGACCGGAAAGCCGTAGACGCCGGTGGAGATGGCCGGGAACGCCACGGACTCGGCGCCGACCTCGTCGGCTCGCGCCAGAGACTCCCGGTAGCACGACGCCAGCAGGGCGGGCTCGTCCTGCTCACCTCCTCGCCATACAGGGCCGACAGTGTGAATGACCCAGCGCGCCGCGAGGCGGTAGCCGGGCGTGATCTTGGCGTCACCGGTGTCGCAACCGCCGAGACCCCGGCAGAACTCAAGCAGCTCGGGACCGGCAGCCCGATGAATGGCCCCGTCCACGCCCCCGCCGCCCAGCAGCGATGAGTTGGCTGCGTTGACGATCGCGTCCACCCCCTCGACCGTGATATCGCCGAGGTCGACCTCTAGGCGGGGGCCGCCAGCATCTGAGGGAGCTGACAAGCCGGAACTGTCCATGCCCGTCATTCTGCCCGCCGTCGAATCGTCCACACCTCGCTCGGCGGCGAACCGCTTCCGACCGACCCGGCACCGTGAGACCCGGAATGGGCCGAGCCTTGCGGGCAACTCTCTAGGCGAGGGTGAACAGCGGCTCGGATTGGTGGGTTTCGGCCGATGAGCGTGCGTTCGGGTCGGCTCGACCTGATGCCAGCCCGGCTACGGAACCCATCCCAGGGTGCCTTGCTGCCCGCTGGGGCGGGAGTCCGTGGGCTGGCGGGGGGTCGGGGGCGTGTGCGGGTCCGTGGCGGATCCGCTCAGGCGGCGCGATCGTGTAGAGGCCCCTACCGTCGGGCATCACCCGCCAACCGTGGTGGTGCACCTTCTGGTGGCAGGCCCAACACAACAACATCATGTTGTCGATGTTCGTGGGCCCGCCCTCAGAGACTGGTCTGATGTGATGGCTCTGGCACAGCCACATGTCGGCGCCACAGCCCCCGCAGGCCCCATAAAGGGCTCGCAGCGCGCTCATCTGGGCCTGGGTGGCGAGCCGTTTGGCGTGGCTGTGCCACAGAGGCAGCCCCTGATGACTGAACACCACCCCTTTGATCCGGGCGCCGCAGAAGTACTCCTCAAGCACGCTCACAGGGATCACGCCGCCCCCAGCGACCTCCGCGAACGCCGCAGCGCCATCCGCGCTGAGATGCTGCACGATGGTGATGTCAGCCGACGGCCGGCTCGCACACCCGCACTTCCTGCCACCTGCGGAGCCGCCTTTGGCGGTCCCGCTCACATCGCGGCCGTTGCCGATATCAGACTCACTCATGACACCGACACCGCCACTGGCCCGGCTCCCACCGCCATTGCCGATATCAGACTCGCTCATGACCGTGCTGGCGTTGGTGGCGCCGCGGCCATGTCCGGTGGGTGGCGCGCTTGTGGCGCTGGAGTGGATGCTTCCGTGCGAGGTCAAGGTGTCGAGCGCGTCGGCCATGCGCTGGTTGAGGCTGCGCTTCTCCCCGCCAGCACTGTGCAAGTCCAACCGACGCAGCCGCTCAGCCTCCAACAAGAACCGCTTGCGCACCTTGGCCCCAGTAACCGGATCCAACTCGCCCCGCAGGTGCACCATGCCGTCGTCGCCGTCCCAGATGTTCAACCGACGTCGAGCCCGCTGCCTGCGATAGGCGTCTTCGCCGCCGATGGCTTGGCGCCGTGCAGCCCACCGGCCCGCCTCGCGGACAAAATGCTCTTGCGCAAGCCCGGCGGCCATCTCTAGCAGTTCGGTGTCGCTCTCAACCTGTTCGGCGCTGGTCTTGTCACTGGCAGCCGCAAGCACCCTGGCGTTCGCAACAGAGATGCCACCGGTCTCGACCGCGTCACGCACCGCGGGCATCGACTGCAGGCTGTGCGCGGTCCTCACCTGACCGGCGGCTTCGCGACGGGACAGCCCGGCAGCCTGCGCTAGCACTCCAACACCGCCGTCGCCGTGACGCTCACGCCCGGCAACCCCGGCAGCGGTATCGGCCTGCAACACCGCCAGCTGCCCGCCGAAGGTCTTGCACTCGGTCAGAACGGTCCTCAAGTCCGAGGTCGGGGTAGCCGGGTCGTTCACAAAACGGATCAACTCCGCCAGTCCCTCCCGCACCTGTCGTACCGTCCCAATACCCATAAACACATGATGCCATAGGGGTGTGACAATTGTCAAGCATTTACATGATTTTTCAAACCAACTGAACGTTCACCACTCTACTCCAGCCGATCAGCGCCGCGAGACCGGTAGGCGCACTTGCCAGCGCGTACTGTCGGGGCGTGCCGCGGTTGTTCGTCGCGCTCTGGCCGCCTGAGAATGTGGTGCGGGAGCTGGCTGGGATGCCCCGGCCTGAGGTGGACGGTCTGCGCTGGACCAAACCCGAGCGGTTGCACATCACCCTGCGGTTCCTGGGCCAGTGCGACGAGGCCGAGGCGGCCCGAGCGCTGCGCCGGGTCAGCTTCGCGCCGGTGCGGGTCGCGCTGGGACCGTTGCTCAAGCGCCTGGGACGCGGCATCGTCATGTTGCCGGCCAGCGGCGTGGACGGTCTCGCCGCTTCGGTAACGGAGGCGACCGACCGCATCGGCCAGCCTCCTCCGGAGCGTCGCTTCACCGGTCACATGACCGTCGCTCGCTTCCGGCGCGATCCACCATCGGGCCAATGGCCGCCCGAGGGCCTGCCCACGCTCGATGCCTCGTTCACCGCATCGGACATGGCTCTGGTACGCGTGGAGCCTTCCGGCGCTTACGTGAACGTGGAGCACTTCGACCTGAGTCCTCCATGATGTAGCTCCGACTCTCAGCCGGCCGCGATGAGCGCAACCGCCACCAGCGCGACGCCGAGTCCCAGCACCTGGACCCTTCGCAACTTCTCGCGGAATACGAGCCAAGCCCAGAACACGGTCACCGCAGTGAACAACGACGTGAGGACGGCCGCCACCGACGTAGACCCCACTCGGGTCGCCGTCAGGAACAGCGCATTGCCGACGGTAACCAGTGCCGCAATGGCGAGCACGTGAGGCCACACGTCACGAGACACCGACCTGGGAATCCCCCTTGTGGCGATGACGAGCGCTAGCACCACGAACCCGGACCCGCGTGCGGCCACAATCGGCCACAGGCCGCCGTTCTCCGACGTCCGGGAAAGGCACAGGAACAAGAGCCCGATTCCGAGTGCCCCGCCCAACCCGTAGAGCAGGCTGGATCCGACGCTGCCCCGCTGATCGGAGCGGGCGATGCTGACGAGCCCAATGGCCACCAGTCCAAGAAGAATCCCTGCGATCGCCCTGATCGACAAATCGTCATCACCGAAGAGCGATTCGACGATGACGGGCAGAGCGGCCGCGCCCACACCAGCCACCGGCGCGGCCACAGTGACCCGAGCGCAGGCGTATCCCGCGTACAGCGCGACCAGCCCGGCCGACACTCCGACACCGCCCAGCGCCCCCCAGGCCGCATCGGTGGCCGTGACCTCCCCTACTACGACCAACGCCGCGACGAACGCCATCGCGAAGCCAGCGAGGTTCGAAGAGGCAGTCACCACAACCGGCTCGGCTCGCCGGCTGCTCAAACCACCCAGAAAGTCCGACGTCCCCACTGACAGCGCGGCCAACAAGCCCAAGAGCACCGTCACAACGACATCACCTCGCAAGTCTGGTGGGCGGTGCGGTCATTGTCGACTGCTGCCAAACGACAGTGCGGGCGCAGCCCTCCCAGCCGTGGTGATGTCCCCTCTGACAGCAGCCGGAACCGATTGGCGGTTTGACCGCTCAGTCCTGGCGCGGCCCGAGCGGTCCGGTCGCGAAAGGTCGCTCTGGCATAATGTCCGGAAATGCCACGGCTGTTCGTTGCCGTCTGGCCGCCCGACGATGTGTTGGGGGAGCTGGCCGCAATGCCCCGGCCCACAGTGGACGGTTTGCGTTGGACCAAACCCGAGCGGCTGCACATCACCCTGCGGTTCCTGGGCCAGTGCAACGAGACCGCGGCGACCGCGGCACTGCACCGAGTGAGCTTCGCGCCGATCAGAGTGACGCTGGGACCGACGCTCAAGCGCCTGGGGCGCGGCGTCGTGATGTTTCCGGCTAGCGGCGTGGACGGCCTTGCCGCTTCGGTCACGGAGGCGACCGACCGCATCGGCCAGCCTCCCCCGAAGCGTCGCTTCACCGGTCATATGACCGTGGCCCGCTTCCGGCGCGATCCGCCATCGGGCCAATGGCCACCCGAGGATCTGCCCACGCTCGATGCCTCGTTCACCGCGCCGGATATGGCCCTAGTGCGCGTGGAGCCCTCGGGCACCTACGTGAACGTGGAGCGCTTTGGCCCTCGCTGACGCGGCAGGAGCGCCACGGTCAGTTCGGGGCCGGGGCTCAGTCGAGCAGGGCGTCGGAGCGATCGAGCAGGTTCATCGGTGCTACCTGCTGCATCTGTCCTGCTTCGGCGTCACTTCTCCCAGTGGGGAGTCCAGTCGCCTTCCAGTTGCATTGACATCCTGGCGTCGTCGGCTACACGCCGGGCCACGCACATCTCTCCCGCATCGAGGCCGTAGCGAGCCGCAGCCCGCTCGAAGGCGCTCCGGGCCGCCGCGGTCACCGGCAGGTCCGCGTCCACGCTCGACTCGAGGTCGGCCAGCAAGCCCAGATCCTTGACGCACAGAGCGAGCGGAAACGACGGGTCATAGTGACCGGCGAAGATACTGGGGGCGTCGTGACGGGCAACAAAACTGTCACCCACGCTGTTAAGGATGGACTCCCACAGGATCCTCAACTCCACGCCGTTGGCCACGCCCACCGCGAGACCCTCGCCCAGGACGGCGGCGGCCGCAAACCACAACTGGTTGGTCACGAGCTTCACGACGTTGCCGGAACCGAGCGGACCGCACTCGATCACGGTCCCGAGAATCTCGAGCAGGGGCCGAGCCACGGCCACTGGCTCCGGCTCACCTCCCACGAACAGGGTGAGCGTGCCGAGGCGGGCGCCGTCAACTGCGCCCGTCACCGGCGAGTCGACCACGGCCACGCCTGCGGGTGCGGTCGAAGCCAGCCCCAGCACCAGTTCTCGGCTGTTGGTGGTGAGATCGACCCACACTGAGCCGGGTCTCATCGCGCCGAGCGCACCGCCGGCCCCGGCCATGACCGCCTCCACCTGTGGGGGTCCGGGCAGTGACGTCATGAACAGATCGGTGTCGCGAGCGCAGTCGCGAGCCGACGATGCGGCCGTGGCCCCGGCGTCCACCGCCGCGGCCAGCGCATCTGCGTCGAGGTCGTAGGCCCTGACGTGGTAGCCCGCGGCCACCAGCCGCCGGCACATCGGTCCCCCCATCGTCCCGAGTCCCACGAACCCGATCCTGCGACGGGCCCGAGCCTCTCCGGATGCGGGCGCTGAGCCGTCCATGAGCCCAGAAAGCTACCGCAGAGCACACGGCCGATCCCACGGTCAGATGTCCAGTTCCCGCAGCCAGCGAAAGGGCCGCCACAACTCAGACCAAGTCGAGGGGATAGCGCGAGAGGCGTTCGTTGCCGGTGTCGGTGATGAGGACCTGCTCCTCGAGCTTGACGCCCTCGCCGCCGGACTTCGGGCCGACAAAGGCCTCGACGCACATCACCGTGCCCGGCTGCAGTTCGGTGTCGTAACCCTCCCTGCCCCAGCGCTCACGCGTGTACACCGACGGGTACTCGTCGCACAGGCCCACGCCGTGCGACAGCAGGGTGTAGCAGTTGTAGTGCTCCCGCGACGGATGCCACGACCGCTCAGACATCTCGCGCACCGACGCGCCCGGCTGGTGCAGCTCGATGTTTCGCTCGATCTGCTCCCTGGCCAGAGACCACACATCGTTCTGGGCCGGTGTCGGGCGCCCGCCGCCGCACAGCCAGGTCCGGGAGATGTCCACGCACGCTCCGTATGCGCACACCATGTCGGTGTCGAAGCCCATCAGCTCACCAGCCTGCACGCGGCGGCTGCTGGCCTCCTGGTACCAGGGGTTGGTGCGCGGGCCCGACGCAAGCAGCCGGGTCTCGATCCACTCCCCGTAGCGGGCGAAGTTGCCGGCCTGCAACTCTGCCCACAGACCCATCTCAGTGATGCCGGGCTCGAAGACAGCCCGCATGTCGTCGATCGCCGCCTCGCAGGCATGGACGGCGCAGCGCATCGCCGCGATTTCCTCGGAGGACTTCACCACGCGCGCCTCCTCCATGAGCGCCCACGCGTCGACGAGGCTCACGCCGCGCTTCTCCAGCGCTCGCACGCCGATCAGGTCGATCTGGTCGACGGCGAGCCGCACATCGCCCCGGCCGTGCTCAGCCAGCAGGCCGGCGATCTCTTCCGCCCATCGGTCCGCGACCTCCTCGGCCCGGGACCCCGCATAGAAGTAGATGTGCGACAGCCCCGGGCGGATCTCGTCCACAACCTCGGAGTGCGTGTTCAGGAACTCTCCCTTGGAGAACTCGAACATCACCACCGGGCCGTCGGTGGCCACAAGGGCGTAGCGCACGGCGTTGTGCATCGTCCAGATCGACATGTTGGTGGTGTCGGTGGCGTAGCGGATGTTGAGCGGGTCGTACAGCAGCGCGGCGTCGCATCCCGCGGCCCGCAGCTGCGCCCGCACCCGCTCCAGGCGGTAGCGCCGGATCGCGGGGCGGTCCGGCAGCCGAAGCCCGGCCGCAAGCCACTCCGCCTCCAGCTCCGGTCCCGGCCCCAGCGCGTGCATGTTGCGCTCGCCATGGTCGAGCAGCCAATCTGGCGGCTCTGTTCGAGCCGACCCGATCCTCGGTCGGTGCCTCAGTGAGTTCACGGCGGAATTCTGCCGTACGATCAGCGCATCTCGATGGACCCCGAGCACGGATCGCCGTCCGGCACCCCCGCGAGGATCACAGTGGTGATGAATCCGTGAGCCGGTCAATCGCCGGGACTAGCTTCGACGATGTGGCAGACACCGCCGCAGGGCGCCCGACAGCCGCTTCGCGGGACTGAGTCATGGTCAGGCGAGGCAGGCCCCGCGTCACGACCCGGTCGTCCGCGATCGCGCAGCTGCCCTGGCGTTCTGTCGAGAACCCGCACGGAACCCTGCAGGTGCTCGACGATGAAGGGCTCTCCACCATCCACTCCGCTTCGATGCGGGTGCTCGAGGAGCTGGGCATCGAGCTGTGGTCGCTGGAGGCCCGCAAGCTCTTCGCCGATGCCGGCGCGATTGTCGAGGGCGAGGTCGTGCGGATCGGCCGCGACATCGTGGAGGCGGCGGTGGCCAGCGCCCCCGCCGAGTTCACGCTCACGTCCCGCAATCCGGCCAAGGAGCTTCGCATGGGCGGCCGGAGCATGGCGTTCGGCCTGGTGGCCGGCCCGGCCGCGGTTCATGATGAGATCGCCGGCCGGCGCAGCTCCAACATGGCCGACTACGAGAACTTCATCAGGCTCGGCCACTACTTCAACGCCATCCACATCATCGGCAACCAGGTCGTCGCGCCTATGGAACTGCCCGCCAACACCCGCCACCTCGACGCCTACCGGGCCAACCTGACGCTGTCGGACCTCTCGTATCACTGCACGTCGATCGGCCGGGGAAGGGCACTCGACGGGATCCAGATGATGGCGATCAGCCGGGGCAACACCCTCGAGGAGATGGCGGCCTCGCCCGGGGTGACCACCATCATCAACGTCAACTCGCCGCGCCGCTTCGACCCCGAGATGGCAAACGGCCTGATGACCATGGCCGAGCACGGCCAGCCGGTGTCGGTGACTCCGTTCACGCTGATGGGGGCCATGGCCCCGGTGACGCTCGCAGCCGCGCTGGTGCAGCAGAACGCCGAGGCCCTCTTCGGCATCGCCCTCACCCAGCTCGTCCGTCCCGGCGCGCCGGTGCTGTACGGCGCGTTCACCTCCAATGTCGACATGCGCTCGGGCGCCCCCGCGTTCGGCACGCCGGAGCAGGTCAAGGCCAACGTGGCATCGGGGCAGCTGGCCCGCCGTTACGGACTCCCCTATCGGGCATCGAACTCGAGCGCGTCCAACGTTGTCGACGCCCAGGCCGCTTACGAGACACAGATGTCGCTGTGGGGCTGCATCCTGGGGGGAGCCAACCTCGTGTACCACGCGGCCGGATGGATGGAGGGTGGGCTGCAGGCCAGCTACGAGAAGCTGATCCTCGACGTGGAGATGCTCCAGCAGACGATGGAGTTCCTAACGCCTCTTCCCTGCTCCGGTCCCGACCTCGCGTTCGAGGCCATGCAGCGGGTGCCCACCGGCGGCCACTTCTTCGGCGACGAGCACACCCTCGAGCGCTACCAGACCGCCTTCTACCCGCCGCTGATCTCCGACTGGCAGAACTATGGCGCCTGGGCCGACTCGGGCGGGCTCAACGCCACCCAGCGGGCCACGGCAATCTGGCAGGCCGCGCTGGAGGAGTACGCCGAGCCGCCTTTGGACAGCGCCCGGCGCGAGCAGCTCGACGAGTACGTCGAGCGCCGCAAGCTGGAGATCGGCGACGGCGAGCCGTAAGCAGCGCCGCCGACTCGCCGCTCTGGATCAGACATCGACAGGCGCTCGTCGGCGGCCACGCGCTTCGACCGAAAGCAGATGGGCGGGGCCGAAGCCCCGCCCATCTAGTCGTTTGGTCGTGTTTGAGGCCTCAGGCCTCAGGTCTTGTCAGTGCTGTCAGCCCGCGGCTAGCGCTGCGTGGATCCACTCGTCAACCTGGTCGCGGTTGTCGGCGATCCACTGGGTGGCCAGGTCGTTCGGGTGTGCGCCGTCGGCCTGCGCCACGTTGGCCAGTGACACGTCGATCACAGACAGCTTGACCGCCTCGAAGAGCGCTGCGGCCGCCGGGTTCTCGTCAAGGAAGCCGTTGCGCGCTGTGACCAGGATGTCGGCAGCGATCCAGCCGATCGGGCACTTGCCATCCGCGGTGTCGGCCGCTGACGGGCACTGGTCTGGGCCAATGGCGGCGAAGCCGCCGCTGCCGTCCTCGCCGCGCTGGTTGTGCTTCTCACCGCCTTCTTGGTTGGCAGGGTTGGAGTCGTCGAGGACGTCCTCAACTCCTATCCAGTAGACGTTGTCGCCAGGCCGCAACTCGGTGATGTACGCCGACGGGGTCCACGTGTAGGCCACCATTGGCACGCCTGAATTGGCGTTGTCAACTGCCTGGGCGAACATAGCGTCATAGCCCGCGATCGTCTCCTGAATGTTGTCCCAGCCGGAGAAGGCGATCTGATTGAGGATGATATTGTCGCAGGTCCACGACTCGGGGCAGCCGAAGATGTCGGCTATGCCGTTGCCGGGAACGGGGTCGGTAGCGTCGAACGCGGCGAGCGCCTCCGCATTCCGGTTGAGTTCGTCCATCGTGTACACGCCGTACTCGTCTGCGAAGGACTTGGTGACCAGGAAGCCCTGCAGGCCGCCAGCGATCATCTCCTCACCAATGATGGTTACGTGATCGCCGACTAGCGAGCCGTCGGGCATCTCACCCGCGAGCCAAGCCAAGTGGCCCGGATACCAGCTGTTGGGCCAGAAGTCCATGGCACCTTGGGCCATGGCCACGTAGCCGTTGTTGGGTCCGAGCTCCAGTTCAGCGGGATCGGACACGTTGTAGCCCAGCTCTTCCATCAACTGCCGGTAGACGTACGCTTGGAAGTAGCCGGTGCTCCAGTCGGCCCGGCCAGCAATGACGTCGACACCCTCGCCGGGCAGCGCCATCTCTTCCATTGGCTCCTCCTCGACCATTGGCTCTTCCTCGACCATTGGCTCTTCCTCGACCATTGGCTCTTCCTCGACCATGGGCTCTTCCTCGACCATGGGCTCTTCCTCGACCGCCGGAGCCGGCTCGGCTGTCGTCCCGCCGTCGTCGTCGTCGCCGCAGGCTGCAGCGATCAGCGAGAACGCTGCGAGTAGGGCGAGCCAGATGCTCGCGTGCCTCTTCTTCATAATTGTTCCCTCCTAGGGTGGGCTTGTTGCGCCGCGTCGCAGGCTAGGCCATGTGGGGCCGAGGATCAACACCGCGCCTTGGCCGACATGATCGAAGCTGGCGAAGAGTGTTTGTCGGCATGGCTCCAGTCCGTCGCTCCTGCGCCCGGCAAGCTCGTGGACCTGGCCACGTGAAGCGACGGACTTGCTCGACCACGACGATCTCAGGCGTTGCTGGCCGCTTCGGGGATGTCGTCGTAGCTCTTGTTGCGCTCGAACTCCGAAAGAGTCCCTAGCGTCGACGCGAATATCGTCCCTCCTGCTGCCATGACGAAGACCGCGCCGACGCCCGAGACGAACTTGGGGTCCGCGACCCGCACGATGGTGACGATCCAGCTGAGCGGTATCACCGCGATGGCCAGTCCCACACCACCGACAAGGGTGCCCCAGCGGTAGCGGAGGACTTCGTCGATCCCGAACACTCCGATGGCGGGGAGCGACAGCCCCAAAGCCGCGATACCGGCGATGAGCGTCCATATGCCCAGACCAGCACCCGTTCGTTCGAAGCCATCGTGGATCACATCGCCGGTGCGCTCAGCCTTGGCGATCGCTGAGGAGATGTCCGCCCCCCTCACCCCTGCGAGCGCTAGAGCATCGATCTCGATGCGGTGGAGCTCGGCGGCGCGCTCTACGTCGCCCGCGGCCTCTGCCTCATCTGACTCCCGGCCAGCAACCACGGCTTCCGCCTGAGCAGCGGCGCCCTCGGCTGCGATCTGGTCGAGCTCGGCCCGCAACTCCGGGCTGATCACGGACTCGGTTCGGGTATCGAAGCTCCATCCCGAGTACCCGCCCATTACCAGCAACAACACGGCGAAGACGGCACCGATCAGCCTGCCCCAACCAATGCCGGCAGCCAACGGGTGACGGGCTGTCATGGGTGCTCGCCACAGCCACGCGACCGCGCCAATCGCGGCGATCAGGGCTCCGGCGACCGCGACCCACACTCCGACGCCTGTCGAGTACACAGTCACGCCGTCCGGCGGATTGGCCAGCAGGTACATCAGCGAGGTACCGAGTGCGGCCATCGAGAACACGACTGCGCCGTGAGCAGAGAACCACTGTGAACCCGACCCCGGACGCCACAGTGTGTTGAATGCGGACCAAGCGACGACCGCCGCTGCCATCGCGGCGAAAATGCCGAACCACGAACCGCCTGAAGCCGACACGCCGTTGAAGCTGTTGGAGATCCACTGGATGTCGCTCGTGCAGGTCAGCCCGGGGGCCGTCGCGCCCGCCAAGGGGTCGAGCACAGTGGTCTCGATCCATTCTCCGGTGCATTGCTCGGTTCGCAGATCGACATCGGCGGAACGGGCATAGGACGAGACAAGGCCCGCGTTGACGCTCCACGGCAACAAGAGCGCGACGAGCAACACCAACGCGCCAACGCCGGTGGCGATGATGGCACTGCGCTCGACGCCAGTGGCCGGAATGAACGCATCCTCTGGTGCAACCGGCTCCTCGGCCAGCTTCGCGATCTTCTCGTCGGCGGTGGCCTGGGCCTCTTCCAGCAGAAGCTCCGGGGTACGCCAGTTGGCCCACGCCTTGGCCATGCGGGAGAGCAGGTTGCTCGAGTCGGCGTCCGTCTGAGTGAGCCTGTCGAGCACCACCGCGACAAGGAAGAACGCCAGGCCGGCAGAACCAGCCTGGGGCAGGTCGAGATTGGCGATGGCCTGGAACAGCAGCCGTCCCAAGCCGCCTGCGCCCATTATCGCTGCGATGCCCAGCATGGAGATGGAGAGCAGCAGCGTCTGGTTGAGGCCAGTCATGATGGCGGGCCGGGCCAGCGGGAGCTGCACGTCAGTCAGCACCCTCCATTCGGGGGCGCCGTAGGCTCGCGATGCCTCCACCACGTCCTCGGGCACCTGTCTGATGCCCAGATTCGTCAATCGGACAAGCGGCGGCAGAGCGAAGGTCATTGTCACCATGGTTGCCGGCACCCAGCCGACAGTGAAGAAGAAGATGAAGGGGAGCATGTAGACGAAGGAGTGCACGACCTGCATGGCGTCCAGCACGGGCCTGACCACTTTCCACGCGCCGTCGACGCGTCCGCACAGCACGCCTAAGGGGATGCCGATGATCACGCACAGCAGCACCGAAACGCTGATGAAGCCGAGAGTGAGTGCCGTCTCCCTCCAGTAGGCCTGTCCCAGCAGGCCGCAAATCAGCAGGCCGACGAAGCACAGCGCGCCGATCTGGAAGTTGCGAATTGCCCAGCCCAGAGCGAATACCACGAGGCAAATGGTCAGCCAGGACATGCCCAGCAGCCAGTCGTCCACGATGACATTCAGCAGCCGCAAGAACGGCCACCTGATGACATCGAGGGTGGCCTTCAGGTTGTTGTCCACCCAGAAGACCGTCTGCTCGACCCAGTCGCCGACCGGTATCTCCCACCGGTCCAGAACCGTGTTCTGTCGTATCTGTGCGACCAAGCCTGAGCTGCACTCCAGCAGATCGCCTTCGGAGTCGACCGTTGCATCGAGACACTCGAACGTCTCGCCGTCCCGCGTGAAGGTCCGGTTGCCCGAAGCCACGATCTCTTCGGGCCGGGTGCGGTACCACAAAGCCGCGAGCCCCCCGATCAGCCCGCCGGCGGCCAGGCCGTAGCGGCGACTTCTGACGCCTCCGAAGATCATCAGCGCCGGCACCGCGATCATAAGGATCACGACCAGCCACTCGACACCGGTGACGCCCCAGTCGACGAAACGGTCGCCAGCTTCTGGGCTGGTCACCGTGTCGAAGAAACGGTCGAAGAAGTGCCCCTGGTACTCGTCGCTGTTGGCTTGAGCCAGCACTCCAGCCCCGACTGCCGTTTGCGGGCTCACATGAACACCTCCCGCTCGAAGCCGTCTATCAACTGCTCGACACGGCCCATCTCCTCCATGATGAGACGGGGGTCGAGGTTGCCGACGAGCCGGCCGTCGTCGTCCACGACCGCTATCGAGAGTCCTCGGCCAGCCGCCGCGTACATCTCGTTGAGCGTGGCGTCGGGGCCGCATTTGTCGAAGTCGGTGCGCAGTGCGGCCTGCAGATCGTCCGAGTCCATGGAACGGACCCTCAAAGCGTCCGCGGCCGTGAGCAGCGCCGCAGGCCGGCCGTCCGCATCACAACAGAAGCGCCCCATGGCATCGTCGAGATGGGTCAGAGCCTCCGAGAGCGATCGATCCTTCGACACCGGCCTCGGCTTGCTCATCACCTCGTGCACCTTGATCACCCGGCCCTGGTCGACGTCCTGGACGAACTCGGCCACGTAGCCGGTGGCGGGCTCGGTGAGGATCTCCTCAGGCGTGCCGATCTGAACCACCGCTCCATCCTTCATGATGCAGACCCGGTCGCCGATGCGCAGCGCCTCGTTGAGATCATGGGTGATGAACAGGATCGTCTTGTGGACCCGTGACTGGATCTCCATCATCTCGTCTTGCATCTGGCGGCGGATTAGAGGGTCGAGGGCCGAGAACGCCTCGTCCATCAGCAGGATGTCGGGGTCGGAGGCGAGCGCCCGGGCCAAGCCGACTCGCTGCTGCATGCCCCCAGACAGCTGCGCCGGACGATGGTCGGCGAACGGCGCCAGGCCGACGAGCGCCAACGCGTCCAGGGCGGCCCGGTTGCGCTCATCGCGGCTCACCCTCTGAACCTTGAGGCCATAACCGACGTTGTCGATCACGTTGCGGTGGGGGAACAGCGCGAAGTGCTGGAAGACCATTCCCATCTTCTCGCGACGGAAGGTCTGCAGTTCGGTGCCCTCCAGCTTCTGAACGTCCACCCCGCCCACCAGCACCTCGCCATGGGTGACATCGTGGAGCTTGTTGACCATCCGGATGGCGGTGGACTTGCCCGACCCCGACAGGCCCATCACCACGAAGATCTCGCCCCGACCAACAGAGAAGTTGACGTCGGTAATGCCTACCACGTGCCCCGTCAGCCGCTGCACCTCGTTCTTGGGGATGCCAGCTCGAGCCATTTCGAAGGGCCGTCCCCGCGGCTGCGGGCCGAAGATCTTGTAAACATCCTTGAACTCGATGATGGTGTCGCTCATAACCCAGTTCCGTTGCCGCTCAGTGCTGGCTGGCTACCATAGTCGTTCCATGTCCGAGGCTGCAGCGAGTGCCAAGTCCGCTACCAAGCGCAAAGCGACAGGCGAGGCCAGAGCCCACACGTCGAGGCGTCAGGGCGCACCAGCGGGCACGATCGTGCGAACCCTCGACGATGAGACCGCGGCTGCCCTGACGCTGTTCAACACCTATCTGGTCGCCGACCGGGAGCAGCAGGCCCACGAGCGGGCCCTCAAGAAGGCTGAGAAGGCAAAGGACGAGGCGGCCGCCGCCGTGCGCAAGCTCAATGACAAGAAGGCGTCGTCATCTGAGACCGCCGCGGCCGAGGCCGCCTACCGCGAGGCCGCTGACGCGCTGCGCCGACTTCGCGACGGTGACCAAGCAGCCGCGCAAGACGCAAGTGATGAGGCTGAAGCCGATGCCGCCGAGGAAGAGGCTCCCGCCGCAGACACCGAGGAACAGGCACCTGCCGCCGAAGCCGACGCTGCCACCGCCGAGGATGCCGAGGCCGCCGACGGAGAGGCTCCCGCCGCAGACACCGAGGAACAGGCACCTGCCGCCGAAACTGACGCCACCGCCGAGCATGCCAACGATGAGGCGACCGCCGAGGCCGACGCCCCACACGCCGAGGAAGAAGCCCTGGCAGCCGACGCCGAGGAAGAAGCCCTGGCAGCCGACGCCGAGGATGTCGCCACCACTGACGTAGAGGCAAGCACCGAGGAAGAGGCACCAGCCGCCGAAGCGGAAGCCGCCGAAGCCGGTGCCGAGGAACAGGCACCTGCCGTCGACGGCGAGGAAGCCGCCGAAGCCCAAGAGCCCGAGTCAGTGAGGGTGGAGGCCTCCGTCGGCGACGATGACCTGGCCGGTGATGAACCGGCCGGCGTCGCTGGCTAGCAGCAGCGCAGGGCCCACCATCTCGTCGGGATGGGCCAAGCGGCCCAGCAGCGTGCCCGCGCCCATCGACTTCGCCGCATCAGGCCCCTGATTGCGCACCATGTCGGTGTCCACCGGGCCAGGCGCCAGGGCGTTCACCCGGATCCCTCTGGGGGCCAGCTCACCGGCCGCGGACCGGGTGTAGGCCAGCAGCGCAGCCTTCATCGCCCCGTAGATCGAGAAGCCCCGCGAGAACATGAAGGCCCCGACGCTGATCACGTTGACCACCGAGGCGTGAGGGCTCTCCTCCAACTGCGGCAGGCAGGCCTGGGTCAGCAGGGCGGGGCCGCGCAGGTTCACCTCGAACGACTTCTGCCACGCGACCGCGGTCTGGGCGCCGATGGGCTGAGCCAGGGCGTTGGCCGCGTTGTTGACCAAGATGTCGACCCCGCCGAAGCGATCCGCCGCGGCGGCAGCCAGCGCTTCGACCGCGTCAAGGTCGCCCATATGGGTGGGTACTCCCAGGGCGTCGAAACCCGCTTCCGTCAGACGCTCCTCGGCGGCGGCGCAGGACTCCGCTGAGCGCGACGCCACCACCACCCGGGCACCGGCGCAGGCCAGCCCCTCGGCAACGGCGCGGCCTATGCCCCGGGTGCCGCCGGTCACAATGGCGGTGCGACCGTTCAGATCAAACAGGCTGCCATAGGAATCAGAGTCCATGTTCGGGGCAGCGTAGGCGCCCCCGACTCACACCACGCGACCGCCTCGCCGGGGATGGCACCGGGCAAGGAGAGGGCGGCCCGTCCGTCACCAGGCCGCACCCGCTACAGGATCCGCCGGCCGGAACCATTCGACGACCAAGACGAACCGGGCCCGCCGGTAGCCTGATCGGCCATGACCGAAGGCGACGACGGCCCCTACCCATCCGTCGGCAGCCCCGATTTTCCTGCCATCGAGCAGCGGGTGCTGGCCCGCTGGAAGGCCGAAGGAACCTTCGAGGAGTCGGTGAGGGCCCGGCCCGCCGACCGGGACTGGGTGTTCTACGACGGGCCGCCGTTCGCCAACGGGCTCCCCCACCACGGCCACTTACTTACTGGTTACGTGAAGGATGTCGTGCCCCGGTACCAGACCATGAGGGGCAACCGGGTCGACCGCCGCTTCGGATGGGACTGCCACGGGCTGCCCGCGGAGATGGAGACCGAGCGCGAGCTGGGCGTCGCCGGACGGGCCGCCGTCGCCGAGTTCGGCATCGCCGAGTTCAACCAGCGCTGCCGCCAGTCGGTTGTTCGCTACACCCGCGAGTGGGAGGACACGGTCACCCGGCAGGCCCGCTGGGTGGACTTCGGCAACGACTACAAGACCATGGACCTGACCTACATGGAGTCGGTCATGTGGGCCTTCGCCCAGCTCCACCGCAAGGGGCTGGTGTACGAGGCGTACAGGGTGATGCCCTACTCGTGGGGCGCGGAGACGCCGCTGTCGAACTTCGAGATCCGCCTGGACGACGCTACCCGGCCCCGCCAGGACCCGGCCATCACAGTGGCATTCGACCTCGTGCCCCAGCCCGGCGACCCGGGACCGATGAGGCTTCTGGCCTGGACGACCACGCCGTGGACGCTGCCGTCGAATCTCGCACTCGCGGTAGGGCCGGACATTCCCTACGCAGTGATGGAGTCCGACGGTGTCCACTGCGTGCTGGCCGAGGCCACCGTGGCCGCCTACGACGCCCAGCTGTCGCAGGCCCGCCGGGTCGGCACCGTCGGCGGCGATGAGCTCGTGGGGCGGGCCTACGCCCCGCTGTTCGACTTCTTCGCCCACCGCACCGAGGCCTTCCGGGTGCTGGCCGCCGACTTCATCGACACCGCCGAGGGCACCGGCATCATCCACATGGCGCCGGGCTTCGGCGCCGAGGACCAGGAGGTGTGCGAGGCCAACGGGATCGCCATCGCCGACGCGGTGCCCGTGGACGACCGGGGCCGGTTCACCGAGCCGGTGTCGGACTGGGCCGGCATCAACGTGTTCGAGGCCAACGCCGGGATCATCCGCCATCTCAAGGCCCAGGGCCGCATCCTGCGCCACGACAGCTACGAGCACAACTACCCGTACTGCTGGCGCACCGACACCCCCATCATCTACCGGGCCATCAACAGCTGGTACGTGCAGGTGACCGCCATCCGGGACCGGCTCTCAGAGCTCAACCAGCAGATCAACTGGGTGCCGGACCATGTGCGCGACGGCCGCTTCGGCATGTGGCTGGAGGGCGCCCGGGACTGGTCGATCAGCCGCAACCGGTTCTGGGGCTCGCCCATCCCGGTGTGGCGCAGCGACGACCCCGCGTACCCGCGCATCGACGTGTACGGCTCGCTCGACGAACTCGAACGCGACTTCGGGGTGCGCCCCGACGACCTGCACCGGCCCTTCATCGACGCCCTCACCCGCCCCAACCCTGACGACTCCACCGGTCGCTCGGTGATGCGGCGGGTGCCGGAGGTGCTCGACTGCTGGTTCGAGTCGGGCTCCATGCCCTTCGCGCAGGTCCACTACCCCTTCGAGAACACCGAGTGGTTCGAGAGCCACTTCCCGGCCGACTTCATCGTGGAGTACATCAATCAGACCCGGGGCTGGTTCTACACGCTGCACGTCCTGGCCGGGGCGCTGTTCGACCGGCCCGCTTTCTCCAATGTGATCTGCCACGGGATCCTGCTCGCCGCCGACGGCACCAAGCTGTCCAAGAAGCTGCGCAACTACACCGAGCCCGCCGACATCTTCGGGAATCAGGGCGCCGACGCCATGCGCTGGTACCTGATGGCGGCCAACATCGTGCGGGGCGGCGACCTGCGGGTGAGCGACGCCGGCATCGACGAGGTCACCCGCCAGGTGCTGCTGCCGGTCTGGAACGCCTATTCGTTCTTCACGATGTACGCCAACGCCGAGGGCTACCGGGCCGAGGCGCGCACCGACAGCGACGACGTGCTGGACCGCTACGTGCTGGCCCGCACCCGGACGATGGTGCAGCAGGTGACCGAGCGCATGGACGCCTACGACCTGCCCGGCGGCGCGACCGAGATCGCCTCGTTCATCGACGCGCTGAACAACTGGTACATCCGCCGCTCCCGGGACCGCTTCTGGAACGCGGGCGGCGCCGACACCGACCGGGCCGCCTTCGACACCCTGTATGTGGTGCTGACCACCCTGACCCGGGTGGCCGCGCCGTTCCTGCCCATGATCGCCGAGGAGATCCACAGCGGGCTGACCGGCGGCTCGTCGGTGCATCTTGCCGACTGGCCCGACCCCGACGCCGAGGGCCTGCCCGCCGACGACGCCCTGGTGGCCCGCATGGAGCGCCTGCGCGACGCGGCCTCCGCGGCGCTGCGGGTGCGCGAGGACGCCGGACTGCGGGTGCGCCTGCCGCTGGCCCGCGCCACCGTGGCCGGCGAGGGCGCCGAGGACATCGCCCCGCTCGTGGACCTGCTGGCCGACGAGATCAACGTCAAGTCGGTGGTGCTCACCGACGACCTGTCCGCCCACGCCTCGCTGGCGCTGAGGCCCAACGGCGCAGTGCTGGGCCCCCGCCTGGGCGGGGATGTGCAGGCCGTGTTCAAGGCGGCCCGCTCGGGCGCCTGGACCCGCAACGACGACGGCACCGCCACCGTCGCCGGCCACGTGCTGGAGGCGGGCAGCTTCGACCTGGCCGTGGAGCCGTCGGAGGGCGGCGCCGCGGCCGGCCTGCAGTCCGGCGACGCCGTGGTCGTGCTCGACGCCGAGGTCACGCCGGAGCTGGAGGCCGAGGGCTGGGCCCGCGACGCGGTGCGGGTCATCCAGGACTGCCGACGCACCGACGGCTACGTGGTGACCGACCGCATCGAGGTGTCGCTGGCGCTGGCCTCAGCGGAGCAGGCCGCAGCCGTGGAGCAATGGCACGACTACGTAGCCGGGCAGGTGCTGGCCACCGAACTGGAGGTCGCCGCCTTCGAGGCCACCGGAGGCGACGCCAGCGGGGCCTCCGAGTCGTACACAACCAGCCGCTGGCTGGCAGGCTTCGTCGCCCACGACGTCACCATTGACGGGCAGGCGGGCCGCTGTTACCTGATGCCCAGCACAACCCGGCGCCGCCGACCCGGCGACAGCACCCGGCAGTTCTGACCCCCGCATGAAGCGGACTATCGGGCCCTAGGCGGAGCAGTCGTCCCGCGGGCCTTCTCGTGGCCGTCGGCGAGCGCCTTGCCGAATAGCCCGTCGGCACCGCTGGAGCCGGAGCTGGAACCACCCGCCGCGCCCTGGACATGCATGGCGCCGCGCACCTGTTTGGCGGCCTTCGCTCGCTCAGCGGCGGCGCTGTTCGGGGCCGATGGTTTTGTCGGCATCCGGAACAGTGCCATCAGGAAGTGGTCGACGTGCTCAAAGGCGCTTCGGATGCCCCCGAGAATCTTGTTGAACATCTCACATCCATTACATGACGTGCCCTCTTGCGGGCACTGCCAACCTAGCAGCCAGGCAGGACACAGCACCCGCTGTCGGCCTGTCTGCGATAAACGGGGACGCGCCCGCCGTGGCCGGGCCACGGGCGCTTCGAGCCGGGCGTAGTGCCTAGCCGGCTCCGATGCGGCGGCCGTCCTCAACCAGGTTGATCTCCCAGATCACCTTGGCCAGGGCGTCGGCCGCGGAGATCGAGGGGTAGCGCAGCGGATTGTCGTCGGTGACGCAGGTTGGCAGCGGCGTCAGGATCGTCCAAGGCGTGGGGTGGGCGAACTGCACCACCGAGTAGCGGTCGCCGGGCTGGCCCTCGGTGGCTGCCACCCGGTGGATGCCCGCACCGATGACGCCGTTGGTCAGGTGGTCGAGCATCATGCCCGTGTTGATGATGGCGCTGCCCTCGGGGGGGATCGCGTCGACCCAGCCCCGGTCGGTGCGCACCTGCAGGCCCGGGGCCGTGGCCCGCGGCAGCATGGTGATCAGGTTGATGTCGCCGTGCTCGGCCGCCCACATGAAGCCCTCGCCGGGCGCGGTGCTCATCGGCGGGTAGTGGATGGCCCGGGTGAGGGTCGAACCGTGCTCCAGCATGGTGTCGAAGAAGTCCTCGTGGATCCCTATCCCGGCCGCGATCACCCTCAGCACCCGCCGCTGGATATCGAGCACCGAGACGTGGAACCCGAGCAGGAGTTCGGTGACGCCGGGCAGGTCGTCCTCGGGCAGCACGGGCGGCCCGTAGCGCTGCGGGTAGCGCTGGCGAAGCGGATGGCCCGCCGGCGCGGGCTCGCCCCAATTGAGCATCTCCTTGAGGTCGGGGATGTCGGAGATGGCTGCCGTCTCGGTCATCATCGGGGTGTAGCCGGTCTCGCCGTGGGCGCCGGCCACGATGTAGCGGTCCTTGCGCTCCTTGGGCAGGTCGAAGAACGCCTCGAGCTGCCCGTAGGCCTCATCGATCACTCCCGCGCCCAGGTCGTGGGCCACGTACACGAAGCCGGTGACCAGGCTGCGCATCACGCCGTCCACCACCGCGGCCCGCTCGGTCCGGTTGCCCCGCTCGAAAGCCGCCAGATCGACGTCGAGTATCTCCACCCTCGCAACGCTAGTCGCACGCCGGGATCAAGAAGCCCTGCTCAAGGGGGGTGGCGGGGCGCAATTTGACACGCGTGTAGTTACGGTGCTGTAATTCATACTCTGAAGTGGTGGCCGGCCCGCATCGGGACTCGCAGGATTCCGAGAGCCCCGATGCGCCGGTGAAGGGAGGCGCACCGACGTGACGACGATCCAGGACCGCCTGACCACCGTCGCCGATGCGCCGCCGGCTGCGTCAGCGCCGACGACCATGCGAGTGCGCAAGCGCAACGGCAACCTCGAGCCAGTCGACGTGAACAAGATCGTCAACGCGGTGGCCCGGGCCGCCGAGGGACTGCTGGGCATCGATCCCCTGACGGTCAGCACCCGCACCATCGCGGCCCTCGCCGACGGGGCCACCACCCGCGAGCTCGACGAGCTGAGCATCCGCACCGCGGCCGGGCTCATCGTGGAGGAGCCCAACTACTCCAAGCTCGCGGCCCGCATGCTGGCCACCTACATCGACAAGGAGGTCCGCAACCAGAACATCCCCTGGTTCTCCGAGGCGATAGAGACCGGCCACCGGCTCGGGCTGATCGGCGACGACACCGCAGAGTTCGTGCGAGCCCACTCCCCCGGCCTCAACGCGGCCATCGACTCGGGCCGGGACCGCAACTTCGAGTTCTTCGGCCTCCGAACCGTCTACGACCGCTACCTGCTGCGCCACCCTGAAACCCGCCGCGTGATCGAGACCCCGCAGCACTTCATGCTGCGAGTGGCCTGCGGGCTGAGCACCGACCCCGAAGAGGCCATCGCGTTCTACGACCTGATCTCGTCGCTGGCCTACCTGCCGTCGAGCCCGACGCTGTTCAACTCGGGCACGATGCATCCGCAGATGTCGAGTTGCTACCTGCTCGACTCCCCCGTGGACTCCCTCGAGGGCATCTATCAGCGCTACACCGACATCGCCCGGCTCTCGAAATACGCGGGCGGCATCGGCGTGGGATGGCACCGGGTCCGCTCCAAGGGATCGCTCATCAAGGGCACCAACGGGCTGTCCAACGGCATCGTGCCATGGATCAAGACCCTCGACTCGTCGGTGGCCGCGGTCAACCAGGGCGGCCGGCGCAAGGGCGCGGCCTGCGTGTACCTGGAGTCCTGGCACGCGGACATCGAGCAGTTCCTCGAGATGCGCGACAACACCGGCGACCACGCCCGGCGCACCCACAACATCAACCTGGCCAACTGGGTGCCCGACCTGTTCATGGAGCGGGTGGAGAAGGACTGGCAGTGGAGCCTGTTCGACCCCAAGAAGGTGCCCGAGCTCACAGACACCTACGGCGACGAGTTCCGGACCATCTACGAGCAAGCCGAAGCCGACGGCCGCTTCGAGCGCCAGGTGCCGGCCCGCCAGCTCTACACCCGGATGATGCGAACCCTGGCCGAGACCGGCAACGGCTGGATGACGTTCAAGGACGCCTCCAACGCCAAGTGCAACCAGACCGGGCCCGGACCGGCGGGCGACACCAACGCCCGAGACCGGGTGGTGCACCTATCGAACCTGTGCACCGAGATCATCGAAGTGACCAGCGACGCCGAGACCGCGGTCTGCAACCTCGGGTCGGTCAACCTCGGCGCGTTCGTTCACCGAACTACGGCAACCTCCAACGGCAGCGCCCCGACCGGATTCGACTTCGAGCGGCTCGGCGAGGTGGTCCGGCTGGTGGTCGGCTTCCTCGACCGTGTAATCGACATCAACTACTACCCGACCAGCGAGTCCCAGGCCTCCAACCGGCGCTGGCGCCCGGTGGGCCTGGGCCTCATGGGCCTTCAGGACGTGTTCTTCAAGCTGGGCCTGGCCTTCGACTCCGCCGAGGCCCGATCCCTCAGCCGCCGCATCTCCGAGGAGATCTACTTCAACGCCCTCTGGGCCTCCACGGAGCTCGCCGAGGCCAGCGGGTCCCACCCCGGCTTCTCCGACACCCGGGCCGCGGCCGGCGATCTGCAGTTCGACCTCTGGGGGGCCGAGCCGTCCGACCCCGAGCGCTGGACGCCGCTGCGGGCGCGAGTCGCAAAGCACGGGCTGCGCAACTCTCTGCTGATCGCGATCGCACCGACGGCCACCATCGCCGCCATCGCCGGCTGCTACGAGTGCATCGAGCCCCAGGTGTCGAACCTGTTCAAGCGCGAGACCCTCTCGGGCGAGTTCATGCAGGTGAACCGCTACCTCGTGGCCGAGCTGAAGGCCAGAGGACTGTGGGACGACAAGATGATCGCCGACGTCAAGAAGGCGGAAGGCTCGATCCAACAGATCGAGCGCATCCCCGAGGATCTTCGAGCCATGTATCGCACCGCGTGGGAGATCCCGCAGCGCTCGCTCATCGAGATGGCCGCCGATCGGGGCGCCTTCATCGACCAGAGCCAGTCGCTCAACCTGTTCATCGAGGCCCCGACCATCGGGAAGCTGTCGTCTATGTACATGCACGCGTGGAAGCAGGGCCTCAAGACCACCTACTACCTGCGGTCGAGGCCAGCGACGCGGATCAACCAGACCACCACCAACGGCAACGGCACCTCCCCCACCGACGCGGAGGCCGCGGTGGCCTGCTCCTTGGAAAATCCTGAGACCTGCGAGGCATGCGACTGATGGCCATCACCGACGTTTCTGTTGATCATCTCGATCTCCCGGGCCGGGACTCCGCCGTCCACGCCCCTCCCGCAGGCACCCAGCCTGATTCGGATGCCGAGGCCCGGCCCGGGCAGCCCTCCGTTCGGTCCAACATCCTGGACCCGGGCTTCGACCTGACGCTGCGACCGATGCGCTACCCGCAGTTCTTCGAGATGTACCGCGACGCGATCAAGAACACCTGGACGGTCGACGAGATCGACTTCTCCGACGACCTCGTCGACCTGGACCGCAAGTTGATGCCGGCCGAGAAGCACCTGATACGCCGGCTGGTGGCCTTCTTCGCCACCGGCGACTCCATCGTGGCCAACAACTTGGTCCTCAACCTCTACGAGCACATCAACGCGCCCGAAGCCCGGATGTACCTGTCGCGCCAGCTCTACGAAGAGGCGCTGCACGTGCAGTTCTACCTGAACCTGCTCGACAACTACATCCCCGACCACGATGAGCGGGCCGAGGCGTTCGCGGCCATCGAGAACATCCCGTCGCTACGGGCCAAGGCCGAGTTCTGCTTCAAGTGGATGGGCTCCGTCGGCGACGGGCCGCTTCGCACCGCGGCCGACCGGCGCCGGTTCCTGCTGAACCTGATCTGCTTCGCGGCCTGCATCGAGGGCCTGTTCTTCTTCGCCGCCTTCGCCTACGTGTACTTCCTGCGGTCCAAGGGCCTGCTCAACGGGCTGGCCGCGGGCACCAACTGGGTGTTCCGCGACGAGTCGATGCACATGAACTTCGCCTTCGAGGTGATCCGCACGGTGCGGAGCGAGGAGCCTGAGCTGTTCGACGAGGAGCTCGGCCGCGACATCAGCGACATGCTGGCGGAGGCGGTGGACGCCGAGCACGAGTTCGCGGCGGACCTGCTGGGCGAGGGCGTGCCGGGCATGTCGGTGGCCGACACCCGGTCCTACCTCGAGTTTGTGGCCGATCAACGGCTAGTGCAGCTGGGTTTGCCCCGCCGCTTCGGCAGCCGAAACCCGTTCTCGTTCATGGAGCTGCAGGACGTGCAGGAGCTTTCGAACTTCTTCGAGCGCACCGTCTCCGCGTACCAGGTGGGCGTCGAGGGCGAGGTCTCCTTCGACGAGGACTTCTGACGTCGGCGAGAGCTGTCCGAAATGGCCGCTGATGTGATACACAGAGCGGCATGCTGAGATTCGCCGAAGAGATCATCCTGTTGATGCTGCACGACGACGACGGCAAGTTCGCGCGCGTGCCGTCGTGGTCGATGGACCGGGCCCTGGCAGGGGCGGTGCTCATGGACCTGGCCCTGGAGAACCGGATCGACACCGACCCGGAAAACCTCATCCTCGTCGACGCCATCCCCGTCGGCGACAGCCTGCTCGACCCGACGCTGGCCGAGATCGCGGCCGGCGACCAGCGCGACGCCCGCTACTGGGTGGAGCACACGGCCAAGAAGGGCGAGCAGATCCGCGAGGAGGCGCTGTCCCGTCTGGTCGACGCCGGCATCCTGGAGCCGCACGAGGACCGCTTCCTGTGGGTGTTCCGCTCCCGGCGCTACCCGCTGATCGACGGCAATGCCGAGCGCGAGGTGAAGCTGCGCATCATGGAGGTGCTGTTCTCGGACCAGATCCCCGCACCCCGCGACGTTGTGATCATCGCCCTCGCCGACGCCTGCGGGATCTTCCGGGAGCTGCTGTCCAAGCGGGAACTCGAGCAGGCCGCCGCCCGCATCGAGCAGGTGCGCAAGCTGGACCTGATCGGCCAGGCCATGGCCCAGACCATCTACGACATGGAGATGTGGCTGGCCGCCTCCCGCATAGAGGGCCGCATGTTCTAACCCCCCGCCGCGCCGTTGGCGAGGATGTGGGTCTTTAGGTCGCTGTGGAAGTCGAGGGCGTGGTCGCCGCCCTCGCGGCCTATGCCGGATAGGCCGCAGCCGCCGAATGGGGCGGCCAGGTCGCGCACTAGGAAGGTGTTGGTCCAGACGATTCCGGCCCGCACCGCTCTGCCGACGCGCTCGGCCCTGGCTGAGGAGCCCGTGTAGACGATGGCGGACAGGCCGTAGCGGGTGGAGTTGGCCAGCTCGACGGCCTCCGCCTCGGTGGCGAACGTCTGGAGGGTGAGCACCGGGCCGAAGACCTCGCGCTGGACTATCTCAGAGTCGTTGGAGGCGGGCACGATCAGGGTCGGCTCGTAGTGGAGGGAGCCGGCGCGGCGCTGGCCGCCCCACACGATCGTGTCGCCCGCGGACCGGGCCCGGTCCACGAAGGCCTCGACCCTGGTCAGGTGGTCGGGGTGGACCATCGGGGCGATGGTGGTGGCGTCGTCGCGGCTGTCGCCCAGCACGTGGGCCTCGGTGCTGGCCCGCAGAGCCTCCACGAACTCGTCGCGGACCGAGGCCTCCACCAGCAGGCGGGTGCCGGCCAGGCACACCTGGCCCGAGTCCTCGTATTGGGCCGCGGCCTGCCTGGCCGCCGCCTCCAGGTCGCAGTCGGCGAACACGATGAGCGGACCCTTGCCGCCGAGCTCGGCCGTGAAGGGCACGATGTTGGCCGCGGCGGCCGCGCCGATGCTGCGGGCCGTCTCCGGTGAGCCGGTGAAGCTGATGCGCCGCACCCGAGGATCAGCGGTGAGAGCCGCTCCTACCTCGGAGCCGATGCCCTGCACCAGATTGAACGCGCCCGCAGGCAGGCCCGCCTCCACCGTCAGGTCGGCCAGTAGCGACGCCGACAGCGGCGACCACTCCGCCGGCTTGAGCACCACGCTGTTGCCCGCCGCCAGCGCCGGGGCGACCTTCCAGGTGGCCAGCATGAACGGCGCGTTCCACGGGGTGATCACCACCGCCGGCCCGGCCGGCATGCGCTGCACGGTGTGGGTGGTGCCCCGCGCCGGCCAGCGGGGCTCGGCGTGGGCCTCGGCCATGTCCGCGTAGAACCGGAAGTTGAGCGCGCCCCGGGCCACCAGCCGCTCCCGCATGGAGCGGTGCAGGAACCCCATGTCGAGCGTCTCGACCAGGGCGATGTCGTCATTGCGGGCCTCAATCAGGTCGGCCAGGCGGCGCAGGGCCGCAGCCCGCTCTCCCACCGGCAGCGCGCTCCACGCGCCGAATCCGTCAACCGCCGCACCCACGGCCTGCTCGGCTGTGGCCACGTCGCCCCGGGCCACTTCGGCGAGCTTGCGGTCCCAGTCCAGCGGTGAGCGGCACTCGAACGTATGCGCCGACGCGACCCTCTCGCCGCCGATCAGGTGATCGACGCTGACCTCCACCCCACCGACAGCGCCCCGCGGCGACTCCGTCATCTGCCCTCCCCGCTGGTGCCGATCCTCCGCGTGATCAGCCATCCACTCCCCACAGCCGGTTTCTGTGAGCAGAGGTGCCGACTAGAGCGGCTTCGTTGCACAGAATTCTCCGTAGCCGGTTTCTGTTAGGAGCGGTGCCGACTGAAGCGGCTTCGTTGCACAGATTTCGTCCAGTCCACATCGACTCACGACTCGGGACGCCGTACCCGAGCCTCAGCGAGACCATCATCGGTCGTCCTCGTCCAGAGCCGACTGGTAGTGGCGGGTGCCCGGTCCCCGGGGCGCCCGCTTGCCCCGGTGCTCCCAGTCGCCGCCCATGGCGGTGGATACGACCTCTTCGCTACTGGACGGCTGGGCGCCCACATCGGACCGCACTGGCTCGGGGCCGGCCACGATCGTGTTGGTCAGGGCGCCCAGGCCCTCCACCTCCACAGTGACGACATCGCCGGGCACCACCGGGCGCGAGTTGGCCGGCGTGCCCGACAGCACCAGGTCGCCAGGCACCAGCGTGATGGTGCGGGCCAGGTCCGCCACCAGGTAGTGCATGTCCCATTCCATCTCGTCGGTGTTGCCGTCCTGGCGGACCGCGCCGTTCACAAGGGTGCGGATCTGCTTGTGGCGGAAGTCCCAGCCGGTCACCAGGGCCGGGCCTACCGGGCACAGGGTGTCGCCGCCCTTGACCCGCAACATCGACCCCGCGTCGGTGTCGCGGAAGTCGTGCAGCCCGTAGTCGTTGGCCACGGTGTAGCCGGCGACGTAGTCGCCCGCCTCGGCCGGCGACACGTTGCGGCAGGAGCGCCCGATGACGATGCCGATCTCGCCCTCGTAGTTGAGCCACCGGCACGGCTCGGGCCGCACCACGTCGGCGCCGTGGGCGCTGAGGGCGGTGATCGGCTTGTGGAAGTAGGTGGGGGCGGGCGGCAGCCTGGTTATGAACTCGGCGACGCGGCTGGAGTAGTTCAGGTGGACGCAGAGGATCTTGGTCGGCTCGCACGGCGCCAGATTCACGGCGCCGGACGCGGCGACGCTGCGCCCGTCGCGGGCGACCAGTCTCTTACCGTGGCGTTCGACCAGCGTCGGATACCCGTCGAGCAGGATGCGTCGATACTCAGTCATGGCTCATGACCTCCCAGCGTCGCGTGGCGGTGTGCGATCTCGGCGGCGGGCCAGCGGTTCCCACGGCGGTCTCATCGCGCCGAAGGTAGCTGCGATCCCCAGCGCGAGGAGCGCGTGGATGGAGCCCCGGCCCAGACCGTCGATCAGGTTCTGCAGCAGTTCGATCATGGATCTCGCGGCGCGGACCCGCCGACGAAGGTGTCGAAGAGATCGTCGCGGCCGAGCAGATCCGATGCGGTGCCCTCGGCCGCGACCTCGCCGGTGCGCAGTACGTAGGCCCGGTCGGCCACCTCCAGCATCCGGGTGGCGTTCTGCTCGACGACCAGCATCGTGCGGCCCTCGGCCCTAAGGCGCCCGACTAGGTCGAACACGAAGTCGACCAGCACCGGCGCCAGCCCCAGCGACGGCTCATCCATCAGCACGACGCGGGGGTTGCTCATCAACGCCCGGGCGATGGCGAGCTGCTGGGCCTCTCCGCCGGACAGGTATCCCGCCGCGGTGGACCGCTTGTCCTTGAGCGCGGGGAACAGCTCCACCATCTCGTCGAGGCGCTGGGCGCGCTCGTTGACTCCCACGGTGACCCCGCCGATGCGCAGGTTTTCGACCACCGACATCTCAGCGAAGAGGCGCCGGTGCTCGGGCACGAGGGCCAAGCCGGCTTTGAGCATCCGATCAGGACTGTGTCCGGTCACAGTCTGCCCGTCCAGGCTCACCTCGCCCTCCGCGGGGCGCAGCAGGCCCGCGACGGTGTTGAGCAGCGTGGTCTTGCCCGCGCCGTTAGGGCCGATGAGCCCGATGACTTCATTGGCTCCAACGGTGATGCTGACCCGTCGCAGCGCCGAGATAGCCCCGTAGCGGGTGGTCAGCCCGGATGCTTCGAGCATCGCGGAACCCTACTCCAGGGCCGTGATCCGACCCGGAGCGGGGTTGTCCAGCCTCCGAGATCGGATACTGTCCGTTTGGTAGCAAACGAAATCGGGGGCCCGTAGTGCAGAATCGAGCCGATCCGCGCCTGCTCGACGCTGAGCGCCTCATCCAGGAGCGCCTCGGCGACCGGCACCTCGACTTCGACTCGATGCTGGCCGTGTCCAACATCTACCGGGCCGCGACCGCGGTGCGCCGCCGGGCCGAGCGGGCCGTGCTGTCCGAGTTCGGCCTTTCCTGGGGCGGTTTCACCACCTTGTGGGTGCTGTGGGTGTGGGGGGAGATGCAGACAGCGGACCTAGCGGACGAGTGCGACCTGTCCAAGGGCACGCTGACCGGCGTGGTCAAGACGTTGGAGAAGCGCGGGTTCGTGGAGCGCACACCGGTGGAGTCGGATCGCCGTCGGGTGACGGTCTCACTGACCGACGCCGGCCTCGACACGATCGAGCGGCTCTTCCCCCGCTTCAACCTCTACGAGGGCGAGATGGTGGGTGAACTGTCGACGACCGAGAAGCAGGAACTGGCAGAACTGCTTCGCCGGGTGATCGTCACAGCCGGCGAGGAGTGAGCGCTACGGGGCGATTGCGGGTCGTCCCGGCAGCTACACCATGCTGGTGACAGAACCCCCACCGATGGCGACGAGACCGACGGAGTTGAGCCCGCCTATCGCGACCAGACCCACCGAGTTGATGCCGCCGATCGATACGAGACCGATCGAGTTGATGCCCCCTATCGCGATCAGACCCATGGAGTTCAAGCCGCCGAGCGTGACGATGCCCATCGCATTCAGGAGGCTCAACGCGCCGATTCCCACCGCATTCAGGCGTCCGGCGGCCGCGACGCCGATCGCGGACCAGCGACTCATGGCAACGATGCCGACCCCGCAATACTCGGACGTGGCTTCATCAGACACTTCTGGCACCTCGGGCTATCTCTGTTGGCATCTGCGACACTTCGGCTGATCGCTCAAGCGCCGCAGCGTTCACAGTAGTCGACCATGCGGCGACAGATGCCGGCCACCTCCCGGATGTCGTCGGTGTACTGCGACGGCTTCATGCAGAACAGGGAATAGCCCGCGGCGACCTGCTCGTCGATGGCGGCCATGGCGTCGTCGACGTCGGCGACGGCATCGGGGGAGGCGAACGTGGCCCGGGTGCCCCCGATCAGCTCAATCTCAGAAATGTCGCGCCCCGCGACGGCCAGACCCTCGGCCAGCTCGGCGAGGTCGTCGGCGGTGGGCGTGCCGAAGGGATGGAAGCCGCTGCCGTAGCGGACCATGCGCCGGATGAGCGCCGGGTGCATCCACTCGCCCCCGAACCACATGCGGGGCCCCGTCGGCCGCCAGGCCTTGGGCTCGCAATATGCATCCTCGAAGCTGAAGTACCGGCCCGAGAAGCTGGCGGGCGACCCGGCCCACAGCCGCGACATGGCCTCAAGGTGCTCATCGAGGATGCGGCCCCGCTCAGAGAACGCCACGCCGTGGGCCTCGTACTCGGCCTGCTGCCACGACACGGTGGGTTGCACCACCAGCCGGCCCTCGCACAGCAGATCGATGGTGGCCAGGTCCTTGGCCAGCAGGATGGGATGGCGCAGCGAGGGGATGATGGCTCCCGCTACCACTCGCACCCTGCTGGTGGCCGCCGCCACCGCGGCCAGGGTGGCCACCGAGCTGGGCCACGGCGTCATCGGGTCCTGGTTGCCGACGGCCGCGTACATCCGGGGATTGCTCATGAGGCCCTCGATGGCAGCGTCGGGGCCGAGCATGGTCTGCTCGCTCACCATCACAGCGTCGAACCCGCTGTCCTCGGCAATCCTGGCCAGATCCACCAGGCCCCGCATGTCGCGCGGATCCAGCATCGTGTGGTTCTCGGTCAGGATCATCAGCATCCCCGGCGCGGCCATGTCAGCGCTCGGCGGCAGATTCGGCACAATGCGTGGTTGGCCGCCTCACCTCAGCGCTCCGCAGACTCGGCGCCGTGCGCAGCTAGCGGCCTCACGTCAGCGCTGCACCATGTCGAAGGGTCCCAGAGCCACTGCGCCGCCGTCGAGGCGGAACGACGCTCCGGTGGCGAAACGGCCTGCCGGAGCCACCAGATAGTGGACCAGCGCGGCGATCTCGTCGGGCTCGCCGGCCCGGCCCGCGATGTTCACGGAGATGCCGGCCGTGGACAGCTCACGGATCGCGTCTGCTGCCATGGGCGTGTCCACAATGCCTGGGTCGACCTGCGTGACCCGGATGCCGTCGGCCCGCCACTCCTTGGCCAGCGCCACCGTGACCGCGGCCAGCCCAGCCTTGGTCGCCCCGTAGACGGCGCCGCCCGCCGAGGGCCGCACCGCGTCCACCGAGCCGATCATCACCACGGCCGAGTCATCGCCCGCGGCCAGGTACGGCTGGGCAAGCTGGCAGAGCCGGAGAGGCGCCCAAAGGTTGAGCCCGACCAGCCCGTCGAAGTATTCGCGGTTCAGCTGGTCGAGGGGGAGCCAGTCGCCCCGCCCCGCATTGTTCACCAGTATGTCGAGCCCCCCCAGCTCGGCGACGGCCACGTCGATCACCCCATCGACAGCCTCGGCGTCGCTCAGGTCAGCTACGAGGGGACGCACCGAGCCCCCCGCCTCCGGCACGCGCCCCGACCGCGAGACCGCAACCACGTTGGCACCTGCACCGGCCAGACGGGCGGCGATGGCCGCCCCGATCCCAGCCGACGCACCGGTGACCACGGCGCGTCTGCCGGTCAGGTCGAACGCAGCATCAGGCACGGTGCCACGATAATCACCCGTGCCCCGCCCTTGATCGTTCGGTGCCTAACGATTAGAGTTCGGGCGTGGCGGAGCTCCAAGGGTTCATGCATCCCCGGACCCACTGCCGGAAGGTGTTCGCAGCTGGCGACCCCGAGGATTCGGGGGCGATCGACTGCACCAGGCTGTGCTCGTGCGGTCGGTGACGGACGTCGCCCGCTTCGTCGGCTCCGTGGCCGCGGCCGCGACTTCGGCGGCACCGGCCCAGGACCGCATCGAGGCCATCGTCGACGAGATAGGCCAAGTGCTCCCGTTCCTCGGCATGTGCATCAACTCAGCCCCGGACTCGAACGGGCGCAGCGGGATCGTCTGCAGCCGCGACTACCCCGACACGGTTCTCGCCTGGCTGGGAAGCAGACACTTTCTCGCTGAGTGGCAGGGGCTCAGGCCGTCACCACGGGGAACCCGACTCCGGGAGACATTGGAACTCGATCCGCTGCCCGCCACAGTCAGTGACTACATCGTGCCGCTCGGCTTCGGCGGCGGCGTCTCCGTGCCCCTGTGCTCCGCGGCGGGCGAAGTTCTCGGGGGCATGCACTTCTCGACCGAGTCCGCCGACGACATCACCGACCTGGCCCACGACGGCCTCTGCCTGATTGCTCCGGCGGTCAAGAACCTGGTCCAGTCGCTGCCTCGGCCCATCGAGAAGACTCCTCTGAGCCCGCGAGAGGTCGAGGTTCTGGAACTAATAGCTCGTGGCAAGTCGAACGCTGACATAGCAGCCGACCTCTTCATCGCCCAGCGAACGGCGGCAACCCACATCGAGCACATCCTCTCCAAGCTCGGCGCAGCGAACCGGGCCCAGGCCGCCGTGCTGGGCGTGCAACTCCAGCTGATAGCGGCCAACTAGCCGCCTCACCCGGCGGCCGGGTCTGTTCCTGCACCCAAGTATGCGCGCTGCAGGACTGTCGGATCCTCGACCAAGACGTCGGCGCGCTCGCGCAGGACGGTCTCCCCGCGCACCAGCACCATCACCACATCGGCCACGCCGAGAGCGACCGACGTGAACTGCTCCACAAGCAGCACCGCCGTTCCGGACCGAGCTGCTTCCTTGACCACAGCGGTCAGGCGTCGTACGACCGTCGGAGCAAGACCGAGGGATATCTCGTCGATCAGCAGGCACGATGGTCGGGCAATGAGCGCCCGGGCCAGTACCAGCATCTGCTGCTCCCCTCCCGAGAGCTCTCTGGCTCGCGTGTGTGACCTCGCCCGCAACTCAGGGAACATCTCGTAGGCGCGATCGGTGTCGTGCGCCGCGACCCGCAAGTTCTCCTCGACGGAGAGCTCAGCAAAGACGGCCCGACCCTGGCGCACGTGCCCGAGGCCGAGACGGTTGCGTCGCCGGCGCGACGCCCTAGTGATGTCGGAATCGTGCAACGCGACCGAGCCCCCCTCGACCTTGACGACGCCTGAGACGGCCTCGAGCATCGACGTCTTGCCAGAACCGTTGGGACCCACGATCGCCATCACTTCAGCGGCGCTGACATCAAGCGACACTCCGCGCACCACCGGCACGCCGCCACGGGCCACGACCAAGCCGCGCACAGCAAGGACCGGTTGCTTCGCAGGGCTCACGGGGCCTCGTCCTCCACCCCCAGATAGGAAGCCATCACCTGTCGGTCAGCCAGCGTTCGCTGGGTCGGACCGGCCGCTATGACCGCACCCCGGTCGAGAACGACAAGTGACTGGCAGACCTGCCGCACGAGCCGGAGGTCGTGCTCTATGAGCACTATTCCGACGCTCCACTCGCTCGCGACGATCCGAAGGGCCCTTCCGAGACGACCGGACTCCTCATCAGTGAGGCCGGCCGCGGGCTCGTCGATCAGAGCCACCGACGGCGCGGCGCTGAAGGCGGCCACCAGTTCCAGGCGACGGCGCTCGGCGCTGTCGAGCTGCGCTATCGGCGTGGCCGCAGCGGGCAAGTCGAAGAGCGCGAGCAGCCAGTCCCTCTGTGTGGCCGATGTTCGTTCGCGCCCGGTCACGGCAAGGAAGTGACCTACCGAGAGGTTCGTCGGCGTCCGCTCCCGCTGGAACGTGCGCGACAGCCCTGCCTGGACCCGGCGATGAACCGGCAGTGCGGCCAGCGGGACATGCCCCAAGCTCACGCGTCCGCCGCTGATCGGCACGTATCCCGTCACCGCGTCGACGAAGGTCGACTTCCCGGCTCCATTGGGCCCGATCAGTCCCATCACCTCGCCCGGCCTCACCTCAGCCGACACCCGGTCGACGGCTCGTACCGACCCGTAGTCCACGGTGAGATCCTCGACCAACAACGGAAGCCGGCGCGCGGACGGCGGTGGGCAATGGCCAACAACGCGCCTAGCCCGTGGCCGCTCGCCTCCCCGGCGGCTGAATCTTGCGGCCAGAGCGAGCCACTGTCCGGCGATGCCGCCCCCGCCCTGGCTCAGCACCTGCGCCGCCCCGACGGCGAAGATCATCGGCCCGATGTCCTGGGACCAGCCCAACACCCGCAGGATCTCTGGCATCCACGACGACAGCGCCCCGGCCAGCGCAGCGCCCAGCGCGCTCGTTGATCCGGCCATAACCGCCAGCGCGAACATGACCAGCGAATCGAAAGGCTCTAGCTGGCGGGCCGACAGTCGTCCGATCTGAATGGAGAGAAGCCCTCCGGCTATGCCCGCGACGAAGGCACTGGCCGCGAACGCGGTGAGCTTGGTGACAACGACAGAATGTCCTGCGGCCGCAGTCGCCCGCTCCGATTGCCCGACCAGAGCCCACATGGACCCAGCCGTCCGCCGCCGCACCAGACGCAGACCCAACTCGATGAGCACCGCAACGACCAGCGTGAACCACAGGAAGCGCACCTCGGACGCCGCAAACCGGGGGCGGGGCACCGCGAAGTTCGTACGGGCCCCAGGAAAGCCGCGGTTGAACACCGCAACCTGGATCGCGGCCGCAAATCCGAGGGTCACCACCGCGAGGTCCACGCCGCGCAGGCGCAGGGCGGGAAGGCCCACCACAACGCCCACGGGAACTGCGGCGAGGCCACCCAAAAGCAGGGCCGCCTCAACCGGAACTCCGGAGTTCAGCGTGAGCCACCCGACTGTCCAACCCCCGACGCCGGCCAGGCTCACCTGGCAGAGTGACACCATTCGCGTGTCCGCGTAAAGGAACCCGACGGAGCGAGCGATGACAGCGGTGATGATCGCGCCGGTCGCGAGGAATAGGCGGAAGTCGCTCAGGGATGAGACCGCGACACCAGCCAGGATCGCGACGAGCGCGAAGCGAGCATCAGCGCGCGTCATCCCACACCTCCGCCCGGCGCTGCCAGAGCAGCAGCGCCAGGATGAACAGGAACGGGATCGTGCCGCGGTAGCGGCTGATGCTTGAGAACCGCCCGGAGTACGCCTCCAGGAAGGCAATGAAGAACCCCGTACCCAAGGTGGGCCATACCCGTGAGAATCGACCCGCGAGGCCCGCGGCTAGGCCCGGTAGCAACAGGAACACCAACGGCGCGAAGGCGGCCGGCCTGCTGGGGCCAACAAGAATGGCGCCGAGCGCTGCGACTGCCCCGGACACTCCCCACACGGTCACCGTCAATCCGCCGACCGGCACGCCGTCCAGTTCGGCGGTCACGGAGTCCTCGGCCATGGCACGCAGGCGGATGCCGACACGGGTCCGGTGCAGGACCAGGCTTGCAGCCGTGGCAATGGCCAGGGCAAGAATCACCGCCATCATCGTGTCGTAGGTGACTCGCACGCCGGCGAGCTCCTCGAAGCGCCCCGAGAAGAACGGGCGAGCCGCCCGCGGCTTGTCGCCGAAGACTCTGAACCCAGCGGCCAGCAGGCCCAGCAGGACCGCGATGGCGACGGTGCTCCTTGTCAGCCGCTCACTGTCGCGGAACCACGACGCGAACACCGCTCCCATCGCCACGCCGATCGCGGCGCCCAAGGCCACGGCCGCGATGGCGGCAGGGACGATGGCGGTGCCTGCCTCGACCAGCGCGAGCATCGTGAACGCGCTGAGCGCGCCGACGGCGGTGATGGCGAAGTTGAGCGTGCCCGTCATGCGATACATGAGCACGATGCACACGCCGAACAACGCGTAGGCCGCGCCCGAACTCAGCGACGCCGCCAGCGAGCGGATCATGGCCCGGTGGTCCGGCTGCGGCCCCTCAGGCCGTCATCATGGAACGACGATCCACCCCGGCGTCTTGACCACCCAGGCGCCGTCGACAAGCTCGACGAACTTCGCGGCGCGATTCGATCCATGGGCATCACCCTCACCGAACTCGTAGGGAGTCCCGCTGAGGCCGGTGTCGACGGGCTCAAGCCCGAGCAGGGCCGCGGCCACCGATTCCCGGGTGATCTCGCCTTCGATCCCCTCCAAGACGCCAACCATGATCGTTGCCGCCAGGTAGCCGCCCTCGGCGAAGGATGTCTGGGGCACGCCGGCCTCGTTCATCAGCGCCCGCCAGTCGCTCAGCACAGCGCTGTCCAAGTCGGTGAAAGGCTCGAACTCCGACGCCAGCACGAGGCCGTTGCCGGTTGCGCCCAGCTGCTCGGCCACGGCCGCCGTGTATCCCGAGGTGAGCCCGATGATCTGCACGTCGAGGCCTTGGGCCTCACGGAGCTGCATCATCGCCACGTAGTGGAAGTCGTTGGCCTGCACGACGGCTGCGTCGCAGCCGTTGCTCTCGAGCTCGAGCATGAAGGGCGTCAGGTCGCCGTCGAAGATCAGCGTCGTGTCGCCGTACGCCAGTTCCTTGCCGGTGGCCGCGGTCCATTCGGCTATGGCCGCTTCGTACGCGGGCTGAAAATCAGGGACGTTGAAGGCCCCGAAGCAGACGTTGTCGGCACCCAGTTCCTCGCTCGCGTAGAACAGGGCCACCGCATCGGAGAAGAAAGGGCCCGTGTTCACTGGCGAGATGTTTGAAGTGGCGAAACAGACCGGATCGATGCCGGTGCCCTGGATGGAGTAGAGGCCGACTTCGGCATAGAACTGGGCATTCACGGCGCACTCGAGCAGACTCGCCGATCCAACCATGGCCACGACACCCGGCTCGTCGGCGAGCCGCCGAGCAGCCTGCGCCGCGAGAGCCGGATCGAATCCGTCGTCCTCGACGATGTAGGAGATCATGCGCCCGCCAATCCCACCGGCGGCGTTGACCCGGTCGAACACAGCCTGCGCAGCCGAGTGCGATTCGGGGAACGAGGCCGGTCCGGTGAGAGTGGAGATCGCTCCGAGCCGGATCGGACCGGAGCTGGGGGCCGCGGCCGCCTCGACGACCTCCTCCGCGGGCCTTTCGGTCGTCGGAGACGGGTCCTCCACTGACGGGGCCTGTTCCTGCGTCGACGGAGCTTCCCCGCCGCCGTCGACGGAGGCGCCTTCGTCGACGGCGGTGCTGCTCGCCGGTGCCTCTTCGACGGCAGTGCTGCTCGCCGGTGCCTCTTCGACGGTGGCCGACGGCACCGGTTCGGCCGCTGGTCCTTGATCCGACTCGGAGTCGCCGCCGCACCCGGACGCGATCGCGACCAGGACGGCCAGCGGAATCGCTAGACGTTTCAGTGGGTTTGTTGTCTTGGGCACTTGTATCCCTCCAGTGGCTTGTTGGTGCTAGGTCAGGGGGCTCCCGTTCTTAGGGAATTCACCGAAGACCAGTTGCCCGTCCACGACGGTCGCGGCGATCGGGGTCTTGGCGATCTGATGCTCGTCCGTGCCGAGGAGTCGGCCATCCAGGACGCAGTAGTCGGCGGCCATTCCCGGCACCAGGCTGCCTTTCCATCCCTCCGCCCCGTCCTGCCATGCGCCGTTGACGGTGAATGTCCGGATCGCCTCCAGGACCGATATGCGCTCCTCGGGTCCGTGAACCTCGCCACTGGCCTTGGACTCGCGGAGAACCGCGGTCTCGACGCCCTGACGCCAACTCGGGAAGGTGATCGGCGCGTCCGAGCTCGATGTGACCGGCACGCCAGCATCCAGCGCGGACCGCATCGGCCACTGGTAGTCGGCCCGCTCCTTGCCGATCATCTCCCTCATGAGGTCGGCGATGGTCCACTTGATGGCCGGCTGCATGCTCGCGCCGAACCCGTGGACCGCCAGGAGGTTCAGTGCTTTCGCGCTGGCAAGGTCGGCGTGGATCACATAGTGCCTGGGATCAGGACGGGGACTGCGGTTCTGGGCTCTCACCAGGGAGGCGATCGTCGCGTCGATGGCGCGGTCACCGGTCACGTGAACGCCGATCTGATGGCCCGCGCCGTGGCCGAGCTCGATCATGGCTTCAAGATCCGCGAGCCGTTCATCGTCGGTCTCGCCGGCGACCGTGAGACAACCGCAGCCGCCTCCCACATACTGCTGCGTCAACCAGCCCGTCTTGTTCGGTGGGACCCCGTCAGCGAAGAACTTGATGCCGGCGACACGGAACCAGCCGGGCTTCTCCGGCGGTGGCATGAAGGAGTCCAGATGCTGGGTCACGTCATTGAGACTCGATGTGGTGGGCGGACTGAAGGCCAGCAGCACCGTCGTGCGGAGGGCGAAATCCTCCCGGCCGGCCCGCTCGCCCAGCCGCTGCAGGAAGCGCTCCCCGGCAGCCCCTCCCTCGAATGCGTTCCCGCCCGGGCCGAGCGCCGCGTCGGTGACCGAGGTGATGCCTTCGGCATGCACGATCTCGCGGACCGTGTCCAGCGCTTGATCGAGCTCCATGTCCGTCAGAGGTGGCACGATCCGGTCGATCATGGCGCCCGCCGCTTCGCGTAGTAGGCCCGTCGGTCGCCGGCTTCGGTTCCTGACGATCACACCGCCGGTTGGATCCGGGGTGTCCTCATGGATGCCCGCCAGCTCAAGCGCCCTGCTGTTGACCCAGAGCTGGTGTCCGGAGAAGTCGCGCAGCGCGACGGGTACATCGGCGCTGGCCGCGTCGAGGTCGTCTCGATTCGGGAGGCGTCCCGGATGGGCGTCCTGGAGGTAGCCGATGTCCCATCCAGTCCCCTTCACCCATCCGTTGACCGGTCGGGCAGACCCAACCGCGTCGATCACGTCCGCGATGGACCTGACCGCGGGGAATCCGACGTCCACTGCGAGCGGAGGACGCACCGCGCCGAAGTAGCCGATGTGCATGTGGGAGTCGTTGATGCCGGGCACAACGGTCCGCCCGTCCAGGTCGACAACCTCGGTGCGCGGTCCGGCCAGGGAGGTGACGTCGTCGTTTCGACCGACTGCGCACACGCGGCTGCCGCGCACGGCCATGGCCTCGACGACGTTGTCGCCGCATGCAGTCACGATCTGCCCGTGCCGAAGAATCCGGTCGGGTGCGTCCAGGTCGCGAGCCATGAGGCGATTGAAGCAAGCGGCGAGGCTCGCGCCAATCGGCAGATCTACCGATTCTTGGCTGATCACGTCCCCATCTCTGCGGTATGTCTGGCCGACGAAGTCGATTTGCCCGTTGATCGTTCGGTGCCAAACAATTATGCTCGGAGCATGGCCGAGCTCCAGGGGTTCATGTACCCGCGGACGCCCACCGGGATCGCAGGCATCGTGCCAGCACCCCCCTGGCACTACTCCGGTGAAATGCTCACCGTCGAGTACCGCACCGACCCGGACCGGGTGGCCGAGCTGCTTCCCGATCCCCTGGAGCCGGCCCCGGACGACCCGGGCGCGGTGGCCATGATCTGGGCCGAGTGGCAGAGCTGCAGCAACACCTTCGAGGAGCTGCTCGACCCGGTGCGAGCCCAGTACCGGGAGGTGTTCGCGGTCGTGCGCTGCCGCTACCGGGGCTCCACCTACAGCCGGGCGTCCTACATCTGGGTGGACAAGGACTTCGCCATGGCCCGGGGCCACGTGCAGGGCTACCCCAAGAAGATGGGCGAGATCGCCATGACCAGGCCGGTGACGGTGGGCCGGGCCGGGCCCCGTCTGGAGCCTGGCGGGCGCTTCGGAGCCACCTTGAGCACCTGGGGCCGACGAATCGCCGAGGCCCAGTTCACGATTACCGGCACGGCCGAGACCCCCGGCTTCGTCAACGGTCATCCGATGCTGCACAGCCGCCAGATACCGGCCATCGAAGTCGACGGGGCCGACTCGCTCGACGAGCTGGTCACCATGCGGGGCTACGACGCCGACCTCGGACCGGTGTACTCGGGCGACGCCGAGCTGATGCTGCCCGAGTGCCCCACCGAGGAGCTGCACGTCCTCCAGCCCGTCGAGATGATCGGCGGCTACTACCGCCAGGTCGGCATGTCCATGGCGGGGGGCACAACCCTGTGGGCCGCCCCCAACCCCAAGACCGGGAGCGAATAGCCCGTGGATGCGCTCCCCAGCGGCTTTCGTCGCGCTTTCTGGTGACATGCGCCAGAAATCGCGATGAAACAGCGAGAGGACCGTCGTTGAGCCCGGCCGCAGCCACGTTCGTGGACGGCTACCTCGACGACCACGGCGATGACGACGCCGACCTGTCGTCGCACGACTCGTTCACCTCCGGCGTGCCCCACGCCACCTTCAGCCGGCTGCGCCGCGATGATCCAGTGCACTGGACTCCCGAGACCGACGGTTCCGGATTCTGGTCGATCACCCGCTACCACGACGCCGTCTCCGTGAGCCGCGACGTCGAGACGTTCACCTCCACCAAGGGCATCCGCCTCGAGGAGATGGACGACGACCAGCTCGAGGCCCGCGGCACGATGATGGAGCTCGACCCGCCCGAGCACACCCGGCTGCGCCGGCTGGTGAACCGGGGATTCACCCGCCGCACCGTCGAGTCCTACGAGGACTCCATCCGGGCCCTGGCCGCCGAGGTGCTCGACGAGGCCCTCACCGCCGGCACCTTCGACTTCGTGACCGATGTGGCGGCCAAGCTGCCCATGCGGATGCTGGGACGGCTCCTGGGCACCAGCGACTCCGACGGCCACCAGCTGGTGGAGTGGGGCGACGCCTTCCTGGGGAACAGCGACCCCGAGTTCACCACCCACGTGGTCGACACGGCCGACACCGAGGAGTTCCGGCTGATGCCGTTCCGCAGCCCGGCCGCCATCGAGGTGTTCCGGTACGCCGAGCGTGCGGCCGCGGCGCGCCGGGCCTGCCCCCGCAACGACGTGATCACCCAACTGCTGGCCCCCACCCGGGACGGCGAGCCGCTGAGCGACCTCGAGTTCAAGAACTTCTTCACCCTGCTCATCGCGGCGGGCAACGACACCACCCGCTACACGATGACTCACGGGATCGACACGATGATGCGCCATCCCAGCCTGTGGCGAGCCTGGCGGGCCGATCCCTGCCTCACCCACACCGCGGTGGAGGAGGTTCTGCGCACCAGCGCGGTGACAATGCACTTCCGCCGCACCGCTACCCGTCCCACGGCCATCGGCGGAAAGCAAATCGCCACCGGCGACAAGGTGGTGATGTGGTTCTGCTCCGCCAACCACGACGAAGACGGTTTCGGTGCCCCCTGGCGCTTCGATCTGGCCCGCGACCCCAACGACCACATGGCCTTCGGGCGCAACGGCCCGCACCTGTGCCTGGGCGCCTGGCTGGCCCGCATGGAGGCCCGGCTCGTGTTCGAGGAGCTGATGAAGCGGGTCGACCGCCTCGAGCCCGACGGCGAGCCCCAGTACCTGCGCTCCAACTTCATCGCCGGCATCAAGCACCTGCCCGTTCGGGTGGTGGCATGATGCCCAGAGGCCGAGTGGAAGGGCCCGGCCCGCTGGGAATCGTCACAAGATGCAGAGCGAGGCCGTGGCCCGAGCGGCCCGTGAGCGCAGCGAACAAGAGCGGGAGACACGACGCTGCACCGCGAGACGGCAGATACCCGTCCATGCTTGCTCTCAGCAGCCGCCGGGAGGTCTGACCATGGGTGCGATAGTGGGTGCCGCGCTGGTGTCGCACGTGCCGCCGCTGGTGATGTCCGAGAGCGATCGGCGGGCGCTGAACGGCGGCGAGGACACCTCCCTGTTCGCGGGTCTGCACGCGCTGCGGGCCGAGCGCCTGGCTCCCGCCGCGGCCGACACCGTGGTGGTGGTCGACACCCACTGGTTCACCACCATCGAGCACGTGATCTCCGCCCATGAGCGGCGCAAGGGACTGTTCACCTCCGACGAACTGCCCCGGGGCATGTGCGCCATGCCCTACGACATGCCCGGCGACCCCGAGCTGGCCCACGCCTTCGCGGCGGCCGCGGCCGGCCGCGACGACGCCTGGGTGACAGCCATAGACGACCCCCACCTGCCGGTGCACTACCCAACCATCAACCTGCTCGGCTTCCTGCAGGGCGACGAGCGCTGGGTGTCGATGGGCGTGTGCCAGACCGCCGAGCCAGCGGACTTCCTGCTGGCCGGCCAGCTTCTGGCCTCCGCGGTGGCCGGTCTCGACCGCCGGGTGGTGGTGCTGGCCAGCGGCGGGCTCAGCCACCGGTTCTGGCCGCTGCGGCAGTTCCGCGACCACGAGGGCGCCGATCCCGACCTCCACATCCGCACCCCCGAGGCGGCCGCGGCCGACCGCAGGGTGCTCGCTTGGATGGCCGCCGGCGACCACGCCGCCATCATCGACTTCCTGCCCGAATACTCCCGCCACGCCCCCGAGGGCTACTTCGGCCACTACCTGGTCATGGTGGGGGCGCTCGGCGGACCGGCCTGCACCGCACCGGGCGTCCAGTTCGGACAGTACGAGTCGGTGTCGGGCACAGGCCAGGCCCACGTATGGTTCGACCTGTGAGCAAGTCGCGGCGGGCCCTGGTGCTCGCCCACGAACCCCAGGGCACCAGCGCGCTGGTGGGCGAGCGGCTGGCGCAGCAGGGCTACGACGTGCACGAACATGTGGTGACCGCAGACCTGGACCGCCCCAACGACGCCGCGCCCTTTCCCGACGCCGCCGGCTACGACGTACTGGTGCCGATGGGCTCGATCCGCTCACTCACCAACACCGGCGAGATCGACAGCTGGATCTTCGACGAGATCGACATGATGAGAACGGCGCGACAGCGGGGCACGCCCATCCTCGGTGTGTGCTTCGGCGGCCAGCTGCTGGCTGCTTCCTTCGGTGGAGCCGTCGAGGAAGCGCCGGTCCCCGAGATCGGCTGGTACGAGGTCTACGAACCCGACGGCTCACCCAACGGGGCGCGCAACCCGCTGGGTCCCGGGCCGTGGTTCCAGTGGCACCACGACCGTTTCACCCCTCCTGAGGAGGCAGACGTCCTGGCCGTGAACGACAACGCCGTGCAGCTGTTCCGGCTGGACCGCTGCGTGGGCACGCAGTTCCACCCCGAGGTGACCTACGCCCACCTCGAAGGCTTCCTGTCAGGGGCAGACGAGGAGTACCTGGCCGAGCACGGCCTGAGCCGGGAGGGACTGCTGGAGAGCGTGCGTCACCACGAAGACCGCAACGCCCGGCAGTGCACCGCCCTAGTCGACTGGTTCCTCGACGAGGTGGCCGACTCTTAGGCTCCCTCCTGTGACCAGCCGCTGGATCGTCTTGGCCTGTGCGCTGTGCGCTGCGGTCGTGGTGGCGTCGGCGTGCTCGGGGACTAGGGCGCTCAGCTGCCCGGAGGGAACCGAGCGGTGGGTCGAATACCAGCTGTTCATGGGCCGAAGCGGCCCCGAGGGCGAGACCGTGGACGACGCCTCCTGGGACGCCTTCCTCGCGGAGGCGGTGACCCCCCGGTTCCCCGACGGGCTCACCGTGGTCGACGGACGGGGCCAGTGGCGGGGCTCCGACGGCACCATCAAGCAGGAGCGTTCGAAGCTGCTGGTGATCCTCGCGCCCCCCGGAGGCGACGCCCGGCAACGACTGGACGAGATATCTCAGGAGTACAGGCTCCGGTTCAGCCAGGAGGCAGTGCTCCAAACGGCTACCGAGACCTGCGCAGCCTTCCTGTAGCGTGGGTTCGTGCCGTCGAACACGACCAGAACACTGAGCCCACTGATCGCGGCGGGCATCTTCATCGCACTCTTCGTGCTGCTGACCCTGACCGGTGCGACCCTGGGTGGTGTCGGGCAATACGAGCTATTGGTCATCGCCTTGATCTCGCTCGGAGGCGCGTATCTCGCTTATCGAAGGCTCGTAAGGTCCACCGACACCGAGTAGCGGGCGGCCACGACTCGGGGCTCGCTTGAGCACGGCGCTCTTGTGAAACCCCCTGCGCATCAGTTGTCATCGGCCGGAGTCTCGAGGCGGGCGGCTCGGACGACGATGTGCTCGCACAGCGCCCGGACCTCGGAGGGGTCGTCGGTGTGCTGGGAGGGCTTCACGCAGAGCGTGGTGAACCCGGCTGCGATCTGGTCCTCGAAGTCGGCCATGGCCTCGTCGATGTCGGCGGTGTCGTCGGCGCCGGCGAAGACCGCCCGAGTGCCGCCCACCATCTCGATCCCGTCTGGGTCGCGGCCCACGGCGGCCAACCCGGCCCGAAGCGCCGCCAGATCCTCAGCGCTGGCTGCGCCGAAGGGATGGAAGCCGTCCCCGTAGGACACCAACCGGCTGAGCAGCGCCGGGTGCATCGACTGGCCGCCGAACCACATCCTGGGACGGGCCGGATCGGTCCGCCACGGCTTGGGCACGCAGTAGACGTCGTCGAAGGCGAAGCGAGGGCCGGGGTGCGAGGCCGGGGTGTGCTCCCACAGCGCGGCCATGGCCGCGAGCTGCTCGTCGAGGATGTCACCCCGCTCGGCGAAGGGCACGCCGAGGGCGTGGTACTCCTCGCGGTGCCAAGAAACTGTGGGCTGCACCACCAGCCGGCCCTCGCTCAGCCGGTCCAGGGTGGCCAGCTCCTTGGCCAGTAGCACCGGATGGCGCAGCGGGGCGATCACCGCACCCATCACCAGCCGCACTCGCCGGGTTGCCGCGGCCACCGCGGCCAGCAGCACATTGGAGCTGGGCCAGGACGTGGCCGGGTCCTGGTTGCCCGGAGCGGCGTAGGCGCGGGGGTTGACGGGTCGGCCCAGGGCTCCGGCCGAGGGGCCGAGGACGACATGCTCGCTGGCCATCACCGCGTCGAACCCTGCCGCCTCGGCGTCCGTGGCCAGGCGCACCAAGCCGACCAGGTCGTCGGGGTCGACCAGGGTGTGGTTCTCGGTGAGGATCAGCAGCAGCCGGGGTGGAGCCATCAAGAGCCGCTCAGTGGTAGGGCAGGTACTGCTTGAACTCCCATTCGGACACGGGCTCGCTGCCGGTGATCGCGTCCCAATCACCGACGACCCCGTCGCCCGCCTGATCCGTGTAGCGGTCCCACTCGGCGCGCTTGTTGAACACGAAGTTGGCGCACAGCTCCGAGCCGAGCGCCTCGCAGAGGGCCTCGTCGGCTTCCATGTCGTCGAGGGCCGCACTCAGGCTGTGGGCGCAGTGGACGTCGGTGTCGACCTCGTCGAAGCCGTCGGTGGTCATGGGATCGGGGCATTCCAGCCCGCCGACGACGCCGAGGCGGGCCGCCTGCAGCACGGTGGCTACCAGGGTGTGGACATTGGCGGCCCCGTCGCCGATGCGGCTCTCCACGCGCATGTGAGATCCGGGGCCCCGGGGCACCCGGTTGCCTGCGCAGCGGTGCTCCACGCCCCAGTTGGCCCAGTACCCGTTGAGCTCGCCGTGACGCAGGCGCCGGTAGGCGTTGACGGTGGGCGCAGCCAGCGCCGTCATCCCCACGTGGTGGTTGACAAGGCCCGCCATGGCGCCCCGGGCCAGGTCCGACATGCCGTGGGCGCCGCCCGCGTCCGAGAAGGCGTTCTGACCCTGCGCGTTGGCCAGCGAGAGGTTCACATGCACACCGCTGCCGGAGATGCCGGGGAAGGGCTTGCCCAGGAAGGTGAGGTCCAGGCCGAGGGGCCGGCCGGAGCGGTCGGTCGCGGTCAGCACCGTCTCGCGGGCCAGCAGCCGGAACAGGAACGCATCGTCGGCGGCCCGCATGGCGTCGCCGTACTCGAGGGTGAGCTCGAACTGGCCCTCGTCGTACTCGGCGTTGACCGACTCCATGGCCATGCCCGAGGCCTCCGCCCGGCGCACCACCGAGGTGATCACTCCGGCGGGATCGGTCGCCACGCCGGTGCCGTAGACCATCGCGCCGGGCGTCTCGTAGGGCCGGGGGTTCTTCAGGCCGCCGCTGAACACGTAGGCCTCGAGCTCGATGCCGACCTTGGGGGTGTAGCCGAGGGCCTCCCAGTCGGCCACCGCCCGGCGCAGCGCCTCGCGAGGCGACACCGGCAGGGCCTCCCCGTGCATCGACAGGTCGCCGATGACGACACCGGTGGCGTCGTCATCCCAGCCCTGGCGGATGTCGCCGGTGTCGAAGCTGATCTGCGTGTCGGGCAGGCCGTCGAGCAGGTAGGCGCCGGGCGCGGGAACCATGCTGCGGTCATAGCCGAGCGCGAACACGCATACGCAGTGGCTGGTGCCCTTGTGGGCCAGCCGGGACGGCAGGTACTTGCCCCGGGCCAGCCCGAGGTGGTCGGGCCAGAGCACCCGGACGCGGTCCCAGTCGGTCATGGCATCTCCCGAAATCGAGTTGGAACGCTGAACGTTTGGCCCCAAACGGTAGCCCGCACCGCGGTCGGGGTCACACTGGCCGCGCCGCCCAGCCGGCGACGGCTCTCCGTGCTGCCCGCTCTTGTTCGCTGCGCTCACGGGCCGCTCGGGCCACGGCCTCGCTCAGCGCCCCGCGAAGTCCATGTGGATCGCGTCCATCCGCTCGGCCTCTCGGGTGCTTCGTCCTGTTCGGGATAGAGACCGGTGCGGCCCAGGCGTTCAAGGCAGACCTCGACGCTCCAGGGCAGCATGGCCACGCCGCAGCGGGCGTCGCGATAGGCCTGCTCCAGGTAGGAGGGGCGCAGCATGCTGCGGCCCCCGCACACCTGCAGAGCCAGCGACGCCACCGCGGGGGCGCCCTCCATTACCGTGACCACCGACGACCAGGCCCGCCGCACCTGCTCGGCACTGGGATCGATCCCGCACTCGTCCAGCACCCGGTAGGTGAGCGACTGGGCCCGATCGTACATCAGGTTCATCTGGGCCCAGCCCTGCTGCTTGATCGGGTGGTCGCGCCGGGCCGGGCCCCCGCCGCCGTCGCCTCGCAGGTAGGCGGCGGTGGCGTCGAGTATCCCCCGCATGAGGCCCAGGTAGGCGAACGACAACGTCATGTAGAAGTAGGGCCAACGGGCCGCAGCCTGGTCGAAGGCGCCCGGCGGCAGCCACTCGTTCTCGGCGGGCACCAGGGCGTTGTCGAGCACCAGAGTGCGAGAGTCGGTGCCCCTCATGCCGAGGGGATCCCACTCCCCTTCGATGGTCGCGCCGGTCGCGTCGGAGGGCACGCCCATGAAGCGGATCCGCTCATCGCCGGGCACCAGGCAGACCACGTTGTGGATGTTCGCCGCTCCCGACAGGGAGGCGAAGATCTTGCGTCCCGTCACCCGGTAGCCGCCGCTGGCGCCCTCGACGGGCACGGCCCGGGTGGAGTAGCCGGCGGTGGCGCCTGCGGCCACTCCTTCAGAGAAGGGCTGGCTGTGGATCGTGCCGTTCTCGACGATGCCGCGACGCAGCTCGGCGCGCCGCTCCACCAGCAGGGACCGCTCGGCCGTGGTGAGATCCAGATCGTCAGCGATCTGGCCCACGAGGATGGTGGTGGCGGTGTGCATGTTGAACGTGAGCGCGGTGGTGGCGCAGTGGCGGCCCAGCTCCTCGGCCACCAGGGCGTAGCCCACGAAGTCGCCGCCGAGCCCGCCGTCGCCGGTGGGGATGCACAGCCCGAGCAGGCCGGCGTCGCGCAGGTCGGCCCAGTTCTGGGTAGGGAACGTGGCGTCGCGGTCGTGGGCCTCAGCCCGCTGCGCGAAGCGCGGCCCGAGGGCCGCCATGCGCTGCACGAGCCCGGCCCGCTCCGGGGTGAGTATGTCTGCTGCTACTCCCACGCGCCGATCATCTACTCACCAAAGTCGTCGATTGCACCATTCTGTTGCCCGAAGTAGCCGGGATCCGCCCATCTCGGGGCGGAGGTGCCGAACTCCTGGCGGCGACCGAGGAAGTCGCGCACCCGGCGGTTGAAGGTATGCGGAGCCTCCGAGACGCCGAGATGGCCCACACCGTCGAGCACTACCAACTCGGCTCGCGGCAATCCGTCGGCGAGGATACGGGAGTAAGCCACCGGAGTCTCGGCGTCGCACTCTCCCGCTACTACGAGCGCGGGCGAGGCGATCTCGCCCAGCCGATCGCGCAGGTCGTGGGTCGGGAGGCACTCGATGGCAGCCCGCAGACCCGCCACCGGTATGCGAGCAAAGCCGGCAATCCGCATGGCAAGCAGATCGGGGCTGAGATCGGGACCGGCGATCGCAGTCAGGACGTCCGCCGCGATGTCGCCTGGGGTCAGGCCCGCGTCGAGCGGGGCTAGACGGGCGGCGCTCCAATCGGAGGGGTCGGTGCCGTCGAGGCCGAACGCAGGGCTCGTGTTGGCCACCACAAGCCGGCCGATCCGGTCGGGATGGCGCAGTGCGGTGTGCAGCGCATGCATCCCGCCGAAGGACTCTCCCACCAGATGAGCCCGCTGCACGCCGACGGCGTCGAGCAGCCGGGCCACCGAATCGGCGATGGCGGCGAAGGTCAGAGGCTCCATGGGGGCCGAGACTCCGTAGCCGGGCATGTCCCAGGCGATGCACCGGAATGCGCCGCTCAGACCAGCAAGTTGCGGCTCCCATGAAGTACGCGAGCCGCCGAGCCCGTGAAGGAACACAATCGGCGCACCGCGGCCCTGCTCGCGCCAAGCCAGCGGCCCGTCCACATCCACGGCACCAGCCGCGGCTTGGGGAGCGAACAGAGCGGACACGGTCGGAACATACACTCTTGGCCGTGACGAGAACACCACTGATCGGCATTTCGGGACGCACGAGGAAAGCTGGCGAACTCGGTCTCAAGCCAGCATCGATGGGGGGCTCGGAGATCGACCTGTTCTTCGGCGACTACGCCCGAGGTGTGCTGGCCGCCGGCGGCCTGCCGATATTCCTTCCCACCTGTACCGACCCGGCCGACTATGCCGAGCGACTGGACGGGGTGCTGTTGACCGGCGGCACCGACGTCGACCCGGCCCGGTACGGCCAGGAGCCGTGTGCCGAACTGATCACGCCCGAGCCGGGCCGCGACGCGTTCGAGATCGGCCTGCTCGATGGTGCGGCCAAGGCCGGATTGCCCGTGTTGGGGATCTGTCGCGGCCTCCAAGTGCTCAATGTGCACGGCGGGGGCACGCTTCACCAGCACGTTGCCCCTCATGCCTGTCAGGCCCAGCCCCCGAACGCCGTCGCCCACCGAGTCGATCTCGCCGAGGGCTCGCTGGCGGCGTCGCTCTACGGCCCTTCGGTAGAGGTCAACTCGCTGCACCACCAGACGGTCGACGCCATCGCCGACGGCTTCTTGGCGACCGGCCACAGCGACGACGGCGCCATCGAGGCGATCGAGTCGCCTTACCGGCCGTGGCTGGGGGTCCAGTGGCATCCCGAGATGATGGACTCCCGCGACCACGACCCCGTATTCGACTGGCTGGTCCAGGCTGCCTCGGCCTGATCCAGTCTCAGATGTCCTCCGTCAGGAGGCGGTGCGCTCCACGTGGCCGCCGTATCCGACGGTGCCTGAGACTCCGGCCGCGGAGCCGAGACGGTGCAGCGGCACGGTGTTGTACGACGGCGATGGCGTGTAGGCCACCGGCAGGCGCTTCACCCCGCCGATGAAGTTGGACCGCAGATAGTCGGGCTCGCCGTCGAGATGGATGTCGGGCATCCGCCGGGCGATCTCCCGGAAGGTCAGGCGGATCTCCATCTTGGCCAGACTCGTGCCCAGGCAGTAGTGCGGGCCGCCGCCGCCGAAGCCGACGTGGTCGTTGGGGGTGCGCTCGATGTCGAAGCGCCACGGGTCCTCGAAGGCGCGCGGGTCGCGGTTGGCGGCCACGTGCCACATGAGCACCTTGTCGCCCGCGGCGATCTTGACCCCGCCGATCTCGTAGTCGGACAGGGCCTGGCGGCGGAAGTACATGACCGGGGTGGCCCATCGCACGATCTCCTCCACCGCGGTCTCCATGTGCCGGTCGGGGTCGGCGGTGAACTTCTCCCACTGGTCACCGAAGTCGAAGAAGGCCATCATCCCCCGGGTGATCGAGTTGCGGGTGGTCTCGTTGCCGGCCACGCACAGGATCAGGAAGAACATGTCGAACTCGAGCTCGGTGAGGGCCTCGCCGTCGATGTCGGCCGACAGCAGCGTGGTGACGATGTCGTCGGCGGGCGTGCTGCGGCGCTCCGTCTGGAGCTGGTGGGAGTAGCCGAACAGTTCGGCCGCGGCCTGGAGGATGTCGTCGCGGCTCTTGACGAACTCGGGGTCCTCGCTGCCGATCATGGCGTTGGTCCAGTCGAACACCTTGGCGCGGTCCTCGATGGGTATGCCCATCATCTCGGCGATTGCCTGCAGGGGCAGCTCTGCCGAGATGCTGCGCACGAAGTCGCAGCGGCCCTTGTCCACCACCTCGTCGAGGATGATGTCGATGCGGTTCTGGAGGTAGTCCTCGAGCAGGCCGATCATTCGGGGGGTGAAGCCCCGGTTGACAAGCTTGCGATAGCGGGTGTGGCGGGGCGGGTCCATATCGATCAGCGTCAGGTCGCTCGCGATGCCCGATATCCCCTCTCTCTGACCGGGATCGCGCATCTGCGTGCCGCTGTGGCCGGACGAGAACACATCAGCCCGTCGGTTCACCTCCTTGAGGTGGGCCTGGCGGGTGATGGCCCAGTAGCCGGAACCCTCGTCCCCCTCGTCCACCCAGTGGATGCCGGGGTCGGTCTCTCGCAGCCGCGCCAGCGCGTCGTGGTGCTCCTGGCGCTGGAACATGTCGAAGTCCCACGTGTCCACGCCGGAGGCGGGGCATCGCCCGGCTCCGTGGTCGACGGGACAGCCTGTCAGCTGCTCATCAGTGATCGCCATGCTCGCACCTCGCTGTCGGGGCTCTAGGTCTTGCACCAGCCGCGTGCCTCGGGACGGCCGGCGGCACAATTTACCTTCCTAGGAAGTTGTCTTCCTAGGAAGATACCTCACAGAGCAGCCCTGCGCAACTCAACAGGACCAAGCCCCAGCGAGGTCAGCTGATGGTGCTGGTGGGAACCCCTGCCTGCACGACTGAAGCTTCCACCACCGGCACCTCGTGACGCTCGAGGGGACGCATCCGCTCCTTGCGGGCCAGGGCCTTCTCGATATAGGGGGCCAACTCGTCAGCCTTGGCCGCCTCACGCTCTTCGCGGCCTGCCGAGAAGTGGCCCAGCACCTCTGATCCGAACAGGCGCAGGCTTGCGCAGATGTCTTCGTGGCGGTTCTTGCCGCCCTGCTGCAGGAATATCACATGGTCGATGCGTGCGTCCTCGGCCTCCTTGAGCCAGCGCACCGCGTCGGCAGGGGTGCCGATGGTGTCGGAGTAGTCGTCGCCCGCGTCCAGTGCGGCGGCCACCGCGTCCTGTTGCGCCGAGCCGCGCTGGACCTGGTAGCGGTCCCAGATGTTCGAGTGGCCCGGGATGGTGTGGTGCACCACCAGTTGGCGCAGGGCGTAGGCGAAGAAGTGGAACCCGTCGAAGCCCCTTCGGATGGCCTCGGCCCGGTCCTCGTGCAGCGAGAAGCCGGTGACCACCGCGATATTGGCGTTGACGCTGTGCCCCAGGGGCACGCACTCGTCGCTGCGGATGATGTCGTAGTACGCCTCGGCCCAGTGCCGGGCCTCGGCCGGGTCCACGAACGCGAAGGCGAGGGCGCCCAGGCCCCGACGGGCGGCCAGCTCGATGGTCGTGCGGTTGGTGCAGGCGATCCACATAGGCGGATGGGGCTTCTGCACCGGCTTCGGGATGACGTCGCGGCACGGCATCGAGAAGAACTCGCCCTCGTAGCCGGGGTAGGGCGACATGGCCATCATGTTGGCGATCTGCTCGCCCGCCTCGAGGCTCATGGCCCGCTTCTGCTTGGCACCGATGCCGAACCCGCCGAGTTCCAGGCGGGTGGCCCCCTCGCCGATGCCGAACTCCACCCGGCCGCCGGAGATGAGGTCAAGGGTGGCGACGCACTCGGCGGTGCGGGCCGGATGGTTGTAGGCGGGCGGCGCCTGGCGGATGCCGTGGCCGAGGCGGATGCGCTTGGTGCGAGCCGCGCAGGCCGACAGGAACACCTCCGGCGCAGAGCAGTGCGAGTACTCCTCCAGGAAGTGATGCTCCACCGCCCAGGCCACGTCGATGCCGACCTCGTCGGCGACCTCGACCTGCTCCAGCGCCTCAGCCAGCAGCCGCTCCTCGGAGTCTGCTGCCCAGGGCCGGGGCATCTGGAGCTCGTAGAAGACGCCGAACCGCACGGCGGCTCAACCTACCGGCGGTCCGCGGTGTGCCGGAAGTCGCGGCTCAGAACTCGAAGCCGGCCATGCCGTAGTAGCCGCTGGCCGCGGTCTTGTCGCTGCGGTGGCGCTCCCAGGTCGGGGCGCCGGCGGGCGGCTGGGGGTCGTCGCCCAGCACCGTCACCCTGTGCAGTATCCGGGTGCCGTCGTCCTCGCCGATGTCGTCCACTATCGAGTGCAGCGTCACCCGCTCGTCCCACAGGGCCACGTCGCCGGGGGACCATCGCCACCGGCAGCTGAACTTGACCTGCTCCTGCCAGCGGTACAGGAAGCCCAGCAGGGCCTGGCTCTCGGGTCGTGACAGCTGCGGGACGCGCCGCCCGTGCTGCTTGTTCACGTACAGGCTGCGCCGGCCGGTGCCGGGGTGGACCCGCACAACCGGGTGCTCAGCCCGCAGAGACCCCTGCTTGCCGTCGTCGTGGATACAGGTCAACCCGGCCAGGAAGGCCTGCATGGGCGCCGACAGCGAGTCGTGCACCTCGTAGCAGTTGATCCACATGGTGTCGCCCCCCGCGGGCGGGCACTGCACCATGTGAAGCAGCGCGGCGATGGGCGGGTGCTGGCTGTAGGTGACGTCGGTGTGCCAGATGTCGGCCTTGGGAGTGGCCGAGGTGTCGAGCACGCACACCTCGGGGGTGTTGTCGTCGACCTTGTCTATGTAGGGGTGCACCTCCAACTCGCCGAATGCGGCGCCGATGTCGCGCAGCTGCTCCACGGCGGGGTTCAGGCCCGGCAGGAAGAGCACGAGATGGGTGTCGAGGGCCTCACGCAGCGCGGCCGCGGCCTGCTCGTCGAGGTGATCGGGGTCGAGGCCCCGGACTTCGGCGCCCAGAGCCCCGGCCACCTCAGAGACGTCGAGTTTCAGCCCGGACTCGAGACCGGAGGACTTGACAGGAGCGAGCGTCATGGCTCTCAGGGTATCGCTGGCACCGCACCCGGGCCGACGGCATCGAACGCTACGGTGGCAGTCGCCGGCCAACCCTGGGCCACGGCGCGAAGAGGGGACTTGCACAATGTCGGACCGGAGTCCATGACCGGGTCGATCGACGATCTCTTGGAGGCCAAGGGCTTCGTCGTGGCCGACGGGGCCATGGGCACCCAGCTCTTCGCGGTCGGTCTCAGCGCCGGCGATCCTCCCGAAGCATGGAACGTGCACCACGCCGAGGAGGTGAGGGCCATCCATCGGGCGTACCTGCGCGCCGGAGCGGACCTGGTGATAACCAACAGCTTCGGAGGGACCCGCTTCCGCCTGGCCCTGCACAAAATGCAAGACCGGGTGGCGGAACTGAATGAAGCCGCGGCCCGCATCGCCCGCATCGAAGCCGACGCCGAGGCCGAGCGGGCGGGCCGGCCAGTGCTGGTGGCCGGCTCGATGGGGCCGACCGGCGAGCTCCTGGAACCGATGGGCAACATGTCGGCCGCAGCGTGCGAGTCCGCGTTCGCCGAGCAGGCCGCCGGTCTGGCTGCCGGAGGCGCGGACCTTGTGTGGATCGAGACGATGGGCGACCTCGACGAAGTGGAGGCCGCGGTGCGGGGAGCGCACTCGGCGTGTGACCTGCCGGTGGCCGCGACCATGAGCTTCGACACCGCCGGGCACACCATGATGGGCGTGACCGGCGTCGAGTTGGCCGATCGTCTCGGCGGGCTGGGCCTGGCCGCCATGGGCGCCAACTGCGGCAACAACGTCGCCGACACCGAGGCAGCGGTGGTAGCCATCGCGTCGGCTTCGCCGGGCACACCAGTCATCTCCAAGCCCAACGCGGGCGTGCCGGTGTGGAGCGGCGACAGCCTCGTCTACGACGGCACCCCCGAGGTGTTGACGGCCCACGCCCACCGGGCCCGGGCCGCAGGGGTGACCGTCATCGGCAGTTGCTGCGGCAGCACCCCGGCCCACACCGCCAAGATCGTGGCCGTCCTGCGGGGAGACGAGCCGCCGCCCGACATCGAGTCGGCGCCCCCGGCAGCGTCGGCAACCGAGGACCGCATGGCCCGCCGCCGCACCCGCCGCCGCGGCTGGCAGTGAAGCTCAATTCAGGATGTCGAGGGCGTAGCGCAGGGCCCCGTCTGCCTCAGTGGCGGAACTGGCGTTCTCCGGTGAAGAGCATGGCGATGTTGCGCTCGTCGGCGACCGCTATGACCACCGCGTCGTTGACTGATCCGCCGGGCTGGACGACCACCGCGGCGCCCGCGTCGGCCGCGGCGTTGATGCCGTCGGCGAACGGGTAGAAGCCGTCGCTGGCGCAGGCGCCGCCCGCGGCCCGGCCCGCGGCCTTGGTCGCGGCCAGTTGGCCCGCCTCCACCCGGTTCTGCTGGCCGGCGCCTATGCCCCAGGCGATGCCGTCGCGGGCCAGGACCACCGCGTTGGAGCTGGTGTGGACGCACACCGTCCAGGCGAACACGGCGTCGGCCAGCTCGGAGTCGGTGGGCTGCCGGGCGGTGACCACCTGCCAGCCGGCCGGGTCGGCCTCCAGCCGGCGGGGCGTCTGCACCAGGAAATCGTCTACGGAGCCGCCGAGGGTTCGCAGTTCCCAGCCCGCCTTACCGAGAAGGCTCTCGGGTGCCTCCAGAAGGCGGGTGTTGGCCCGGCGGGCGGCCAAACGCTCGATCATGCCGTCCGCGTAGCCGGGGGCGATCACGACATCGGCCTGGGCCGCGGCGGCCATGGCGCCTGCCGTGGCCTCGTCTATCGCCGCGTTGACGGCAACCACCCCGCCGAAGGCGCTGCGGGGATCACAATCGAAGGCTCGGGAGTACGCGGCTGCCAGGTCGCTGGCGACCGCGGCTCCGCACGGGTTGGCGTGCTTGACGATCACCGCGGTTGGGCGGTCGGCTAGGTCGTGGGCCAGGCGCCAGGCCGCTTCGGCGTCCATCAGGTTCAGGTAGCTCAGCGCTGCGCCACCGTGCTGGACTACGCCGTCGAAGAACCCGGGGCGCCCCCGCTGGCGGTAGCGGGCGCCCTCTTGGTGGGGGTTCTCGCCGTAGCGCAGCGTTCCGGCCCGCTCCAGCTCCAGCCGGATCACCGCCGGCAGGCCGTGACCGGCCGCCGGGGCGGTGGCGGGCTCGGGCTCGTGCGTGTCCAGCCAGGCACCTATGGCCGTGTCGTGGGCCTCGGTGTGGGCGAAGGCCTTGCGGGCCAGGCGGTGGCGGGTGGCCGCCGACAGGCGCCCTTCCGACCGGAGCTCGTCAAGCACGGCCGGATAATCGGACGGGTCGACAACCACGCCCACGTGGGCGTGGTTCTTGGCCGCGGCCCGCACCATCGTCGGACCGCCTACGTCGATCGTCTCGATGCCGGGCGACGCTTCGAACGGGTACAGGTTCACCACCACAAGATCGATCGGATCGATCCCGTTGGCCTCCAGATCAGCCCAATGGGCCGGGTCGTCGCGGTCGGCCAGGATCCCGCCGTGGATGCGGGGATGCAGCGTCGCCACCCGGTGCCCCAGCATGGTGGGTGAGCCCGTGTAGTCCGCTACATCCGCCACCGGCAGGCCAGCGGCCTCGATCACCCCTGCCGTGCCCCCGCTGGCGATCAGCTCCCACCCCAGCTCGACCAGACCCGCGGCCAACTCGACCACGCCCGTCTTGTCGTAGGCAGAGACAAGCGCCCGCGGCGGTCCATTCATCGCGGCCAATCCTTACAGGTCGGCGACGATCTCCACCATCAATTCGCCGGCCTCGGTGGGGTTCTGGCCCACGCGGGCCCCGGCCGCAGCCAAGGCCTCCATCTTGGCCGCGGCGGTGCCCTTGCCCCCCGACACGATGGCGCCTGCGTGGCCCATCTTCTTGCCCGGCGGGGCGGTGACCCCGGCGACGTAGGCGGCCACCGGCTTGGTCATGTGCTCGGCGATGAACCCGGCGGCCTCCTCCTCGGCCGATCCGCCGATCTCGCCGATCATCATCACCGCCCTGGTCTCCGGGTCGGCCTCGAACGCGGCCAGGCAGTCGATGAAGCTCGTCCCCGGCACCGGGTCGCCGCCGATGCCCACGCAGGTAGTGACGCCGATCTTCTGCTGCTCGAGCTCGTACAGGGCCTGGTAGGTGAGCGTGCCCGAGCGGCTGACGATGCCCACCGGTCCGCCCGGCTTGGCGATGTGCCCGGCAGTGATGCCGATGTTGCACTTGCCGGGACTGATGATGCCCGGGCAGTTCGGACCGAGCAGGCGCACGCCGGGATGGTCGCGTCGCAGCTTGTTGAACAGGAAGGCCTCGTCGTGGGCGGGCACCCCCTCGGTGATCACCACCACCAGCTCCATTTGAGCCTCGGCCGCCTCCAGTACCGCGCCGAGCACGCCCGGAGCGGGAATGAACACGCAGCTCGCAGTGGCGCCGGTGGCCGCTGCGGCCTCCGCGACGGTGGCGAAGATCGGCACGCCGTCCACGTCGGAGCCGGCCTTGCGGGGATTGGTGCCGGCCACGACCCGGGTGCCGTAGTCGCGGTTGAGCAGGCCGTAATAGCGGCCCTGGGAGCCGGTGAGCCCCTGGTACACCACCCGGGTGCTCTCGTCCACGAAGATGCTCACGGCTGGGCCTGGCCCCGCGGACAGGTGTCCACGTCTCGCGGTGAAGCGTGTCGTTTCCCGCTCTTGTTCGCTTCGCTCACGGGCCGCTCGGGCCACGGCCTCGCTCGGCGCCTTGTGAAGATCCCCATCAACTTCCGCCTATCCGCTCGGCCTCTGGACCTGCCCGGCTACGGCTGCGGCCAGCTCCACCGCCCGGCGGGCGGCGTCGAGCATGGTGGGCTCCATCATCAGGGAGCCGCTCAGATGGGGCTCCAGGAGCTTCCTGCCCTCGGCCGCGTTGGTGCCGTCGAGGCGGATCACGATGGGCGAGTCGATGTCCACCCGCCGGGTCGCCTCGATGATGCCGTTGGCTATCTCCTCGCCGCGAGTGATGCCCCCGAAGATGTTGATCAGGATGGCCCGCACCGCACCGTCGTTGTTGATCACTTCCAGCGCGCCCGCCATGACCTCCGCGTTGGCGCCGCCGCCGATGTCGAGGAAGTTGGCCGGCTGGCCCCCCACCTGGTTCACCACGTCCACCGTGCTCATGGCCAGGCCCGCTCCGTTGGCTATCACACCCACCGAGCCGTCCAGGCCCACATACTGCAGCCCCTTGGCGTGGGCGGCCTGCTCCCGCTCGTCGCGGGTTTGGGTGGCGTCGTACTGGGCGTAGTCGTCGTGGCGGAAGGTGCTGTTGGCGTCCAGGGTGACCTTGGAGTCGAGCATCACCACCTCACCGGCGGAGGTCACTATCAGCGGGTTGACCTCCACCAGGTCGGCGTCGGCGTCCCCGTAGGCGCCATACAGGGTCTCGAGTGCGCCGGCGAGGGAGTCGGCGACGGCTTCGGGGATGCGGGCGGCCTGCACCCACTGCCGGCACGCCTGCTGCGACAGCCCGTCCACCGGGTCGATGTGGATGCGGGCGATGGCGTCGGGATCGCGGGCGGCCACCGTCTCGATGTCCACGCCGCCCTCGGCTGACAGCATTCCCAGGTGCTTGCGGGCAGAGCGGTCCAGAGTGAAGCTGGCGTAGTACTCGTCGGCTATGTCTGACGCCTCCTCGATCCACAGGCGCCCCACGATGTGGCCCGAGATGTCGAGGCCCAGGATGTCGTCGGCATGGCCGCGCACTGCGTCGAGGTCGGCAGCCAGCTTCACGCCCCCGGCCTTGCCCCGCCCCCCGGTGTGGACCTGGGCCTTGACCACCACCGGCAGCCCGAGCCTTTCGGCCGCGGCCACGGCCTCTTCGAGCGAGAAGGCCACCTCACCTGAGGGCACCGGAAGCCCGTACCGGGCGAACAACTCCTTGCCCTGGTGCTCGAACAAATCCACGAGAGGCGATACTAGGCCGCGATGCCTGTTTCCAGCGGACCGCGGCCGAGCTTGCGGGCCGCCGTCGTGGTCGGCCTGGCCGGCGTGGCGGTGGCGCTGGGCCTGGTGGGAGCGGTGCTGCTGCTGACCCGCACCGGAACCGACATTGAGATCCGCATCGGCGACCGCGACTTTCGCGACATGGAGACCGGGCGGATCAGTGCCGAGATAGCGGACCGGGGTCCGATCCTGTTCGGAGATGTCGCCGACGGCAACCTCGACATCATCCTGCAGCACCTCGGCGACGATCAGGAGGCGGGTTGGCTCGCCTTCGAGGCCCGCCGGCCGGGCCAGAACCGCGACTGCTTCTTCCAGTGGCGAACCGAGCAGGCCGACTTCGTCAACACCTGCGACCCCGACGACATCGTCGACGCGGCCGGGACCGGCCTGCGCCACTTCGAGGTGGCCGTCGTGGACGGCGACGTCCGGGTAGACATCAACCCGTCCTGACGCGCCACACTGGGAGGCCCGCATGGCTGACGTGAACCCCACCGACCGGATATTCCTGCGCGACGCCCAGTGCCGGACCTTCGACGCGACCGTCGTCGCCGTGGATGACGAGGGGCGCGTGGCCCTGGACGCCACCGCCTTCTACGCCACCAGCGGAGGCCAGCCCCACGACACCGGCACGCTGAGCTTCGACGGCGGCTCGGCTTCGGTTACCGACGTCCGGGGCCACGACGTGGTGTGGCACGCCCTCGACGGCCCGGGCTCCCCGGCGGCGGGAACGGCAGTTCACGGAGAACTCGACTGGGAGCGCCGCCACGGGTTGATGCGCACCCATACCGCGCTGCACATCCTGTGCGGCGTGATCTACAACACCTGGGGCGTGTCGGTGACCGGCGGCAACATGGCGCCGCTGTCGGCCCGCATGGACTTCGAGTTCGATCCCCTGCCCGCGGGGTTCGCGGCCCGGGTCACCGACCTGGTGAACACAGAAATCGCCGCCGACCGGCCCATCGAGATCTCGTTCCTGCCCCGGGCCGAGGCCCTCGCCGACGACGACTTGATCCGCACCAAGGTCAACCTCATACCCGAGTTCGTGCAGGAGATCCGGGTGGTGGACATTGTGGGGCTCGACAAGCAGGCCGACGGCGGCACCCACCTGCCCTCCACCGGCGAGGTGGGCCGCTTCGAGGTGGTCAAGACCGAGTCGAAGGGCAAGGCCAACAAGCGCCTCCGCATCGCTGTCCACGACGCCTAGCGATTGGTCCCTTGCACGCTAGGGGCCACGAAAGACAATGTGGGCCTAGAGGTTGGCAGCGCCAGATCGTGAATATACAATGAATTTCATGGCTATTGCACTTATCTCCGTTCTGGGGGCTGGCTTGCTTGGGTTCCTGGGCATCCTCGTGCAGTATCTGCTCAAACAGAACGCCGAGCGCCACGACGAGCATGTAGTCGCAATGGGTGCCATCTTTGAGCAGGGCCAGCGCATGGCGCAACTGCACACCGCGACAGTGGAGCTGATCCACGAGACGGCCCTCGCCGCTCGCCAGCACGCAGACAAACTGCACCGCGAAGCCATGGACGCCATCACCGCGCAAGGCACCCGCATGCAAGAACTGCACACCAAAGCCATGGACGCCATCACCGCGCTGGACCGCGACCACCGCGAGCACCGCGAGAAGCTGCACACCGAGACGATGGCCCAGATCGCCACACTGAGCGAGCGGAGCGCCGTGCTCGAAACGAAGGCGGACCGGTCCGAGTCCGAGATCGCTTGATCTCGCCGAGTTGAGGCCGCCGAGGATGGGCGGCTAGGACACCGCCTCTCAGGTAACTGCTGGCCGGCGACCGGCGAGCCCCGCTCGCGGCTTGCGGCTATCCGCAATATCGTCACAGACTGGCGAGCCTCAGCGATGGGCGACCAGTGACAAAGCGGGAGGACAGCGTGCCGGCGTGCTCGAAGTGCGGACGTGCCATGGTCAGACGCACCGCACGCAGCGGACCGAACGCGGGGAACGACTTCTGGGGCTGCTCGGCGTATCCGCAGTGCCGGGGTACGAGGCCGATGTCAGCGGAGGGTGACGGACCGAACGGTCGCTCTGACCGCGATCAGGGAACCGGCGCCGACAGCAGCAAGCCTGCGAGACAGGACAGCAGCGAGGACGGATCGGGCGAGCGCCGAGAGGCACAAGAGCGAGACACCGGAAGCACCGCTCGCCGCTTCGATCCTCGGCATCGCGTTCCCTGGCGCGACGCTACTCTGACCACCAGGAGCCGCCAGGGCTGGCGGGCGTTCTACGCGACCGTGGGCGCATCGCTGAGGTCGATTCCGGACGCGCGGTTCGCCAGGCTGTCCAGCTGCTGGGTGGCACGGACCGAGCGCAGTTCTGTTCATCGACCCGGCACCGGCGAGCGCCTCGTCGTGGAGACGATGAGGAAGCTGCTCGCCCGCGGCGCGGCGCCACCGCTCCACCCCGACGCCGAGCGAGACCTGTTGAAGGCCCGAGGTCTCGGAAGCCGGATCGTGGAGGCAGACGCGGCCGGAGACATGGACCCGCCCACATCGCTCACACCCAGCGACTTCGCGGTGCCGGGTGGTGATGAGGTCAGCTTCGACTACGGCCTCGCCAGAGGCGACTACAGCAGTTCCGACCTTGGCAAGATGACCGAATCGAACAGGGAGAGAGAGTTCGTCGAATGGGTGGCCGGAGAAGCGCCCGCGAGCCTTCGCTGGCTGACACCCCAACCCGCGCTCGACCTCCTCGTGGCCGCGGCTGAAGGCACCCGGGGACTCGGCGGTCCGGACGGCCAACGGCGATGCGATTTCCTGTTCTCGCCGCCCGGAGCGCAACCGGTGGTCTTCGAGGTGGACGGCGGACAGCACGAGGAGCAGAGGGCAGAGGATCTCAACCGCGACCGGCTACTTCGCAGCATCGGGATCGCAACCATTCGAGTCCCCACCACTGAACTGGACGAGGGGACCGGCCGGGGCCTTCGGGCCGTGGAAGATGTGCTGCAACGACACCGTGGTCTCGCGACGAAGGGGATCGAACCGCTGGTGTGGGCGCCGATTCAGGTGCACCGGCTGGTGCTGGGCCTGTGCGAGGCCATCGACGCTGGCTGGCTGTCCGGCAACCGGTGGCATGTTGAGGTGCACGATCAAACTGGGCTCGCCGTCAATCTCGTCGGCCCGTATCTCGGGCTGCTGGACGCTTTGGACTGCCTCTGGGGCAGCCGGGCGACGGCGCCGTCCGAGGTGGAGTTCGTCTGCGCGGACCGACGACTCGGCTACGTGCGCATGGCGACAGACAGATATGAAGCCGCCGAGATCACCCGACCGCTTGGCGAACAAGGCGACGTTCGGATCTTCCTGGACTGTGACCGCACCCCTTGCGAGCCGCTGCCAGAGGACCACGAGATCCCGGCCGTAGTGATCCGCTCGACGGGCATCCCCGTACTCGTGAGCGACAATCCGACCGGGCCATTGACCAGGATCGAGCCCTTCGCATCGTGTGACAGCGACGAGGACCGAAGAGCCGCGCTCGAAGCTGTCATGCGGGCTGTGTTCGCGAAGCCAGAGCTACGCGAGGGCCAGTTCGAGGCTCTCACTGAAGTACTGGCCGGCCAAGACTGCGCGGTGCTGCTGCCCACCGGAGCGGGCAAGAGCATGATCTACCAACTCGCCGGTCTGTGCCTGCCAGGAAGCACCCTGGTGGTCGACCCGCTGCTGGCATTGATGGAAGACCAGATCCACGGTCTCCGCATGCACGGAATCGACCGTGCCGTGGGCATCTCGAGCCGGACCAGGGATCTCCCACGGGAGCTGGGAGACGCCCATTTCATCTTCGTCACTCCCGAACGGCTCCAACGTCAGGAGTTCCGCAACGAACTGGCCGCCGCCGCGCAGACGACGCCGGTCAATCTGGCCGTGATCGACGAGGCTCACTGCGTCTCCGAGTGGGGCCACGACTTCCGCCCCGCCTACCTCAACTTCGGAATGACGCTGCGAGGGGCCTGCAATGGGGCGTTGGGTGAGCCTCCGCTGCTGGCCCTAACCGGAACCGCCTCGCGGGCTGTGCTCAAAGACGTGCTGTTCCAGTTGGGCATCAGACACGAGAACGAGAACTCGATCGTGCGCCCCAGCACATTCGACCGTCCCGAATTGTCCTACCGGGTGGTGCTCGCCACACCCGACGATTCTGAGGCCCGGCTGCAGGGCGAACTTCGGGCGATGTCCGGCCACTTCGGAGCGGTCGCGGCCACTTTCTTCGTGCCGACCGGCCGAAGCAACACCTACTCGGGAATCGTGTTCGTTCCGACTGTGAACGGCTGGCACAACGTGACCGAGACACGGACGCTGGTGAGTGCCCTCGTCCCGACCGCGGTGCGTTACTCCGGGAGCGCACCCAACGACAGCGACGGACGCGACTGGGATCGAGAGAAGTCCGTTTCAGCCGCCGAATTCAAAGACAACCAGGCAGCCGCAATCGTGACGACCAAGGCCTTCGGCATGGGTATCGACAAGCCGAACATCCGCTGGATCGTCCACTACGGACTGCCGGGCTCAGTCGAGGCCTTCTACCAGGAAGTAGGGCGTGCCGGACGGGACGGCCATGAGGCGCGCAGCGTCTTGATCCTCACGGAGCGCAACCGGGAGAGGAACGGGCAGCGTCTTTGGCGAGACGGCGGAACGGGCTCGGGGACCGGTGGATCGGGGTGGCGGAACCGCGACGACGTTGCCATGGCGCTGTACTTCCACGACGGCTCGTTCCCGGCCAAGGAGGTGGAGCACAGCCGCCTCCTGCAGATCTTCGACACGTTGGAGGCCGATGACCGGCGCGTGATACTTGCGACGGACGGAGGGTCCAGCGGCGCAGGAAAGCGAGCCCTGCACCGCCTAGCGATGCTTTCGGTCGTCGACGACTACTGCCTTGAAGGACACGGTCGGTCGGAGGTCGCGGTTGTCCGGTGCCGCGAGCGAGCCCCGAGTGACATCGTCGAGGGGCTGCTCGGCTTGGTCGGCCGGAGCGACCCAGGCCGACGGGAGGCGATGAGAGCCGGGGCGGATGTCCAATACTCAACGCTTCGCGCCGCCGTCGACCGTTGCGGACGCATGCTCATCGACTTCGTGTACGACACGATCGAGGGTGCGCGCCGGCGCAGCCTGCGGGAGATGTGGCTCGCGGCCGGGGACGCCGAGTCCGATGGCGGCATCATGCGGGAGCGGATCCTCGGATACCTGACCGAGGGCGACATCGCTCGCCGTGTCCAAGAACTCGCTGAGCACAGATTCGCCTTCTCCGACTGGACGCACGCTTGGACAGCAACGACGGTGCAGATCGACGAGGGGGAAAGGCCGTCCGGCGACTCATCACCCGAGGGCGTCGCAGGAATCGCCGTTTCGGAAAGCGACACGAGGGAGTGGCGATCGGCCACGGCGCGGCTACTCGCGTCGTACCCCGACCATCCAGGGCTCTTGGCCAGCCGAGGACTGGCGGAGACGATGCTGCCGGACGGCGACACCCGGGAGTTCGAACAGAATCTGGAGCAATCCCTGTCGAGAGCGCGAGACCAATACGGGGCCGACGAGAACGAAGTGGAGCAGCTAATCCTGTGGCTTCTCCACCTGTTCTCCGCCAACGCTGGTGACAGCGCCTTCGAAAGCGCGGCGCGGTCGGCGCTGGAACGAACGGGGAAGGAACCCGCCGACTTGGCCGCGGGCGTCCTTGCCGCCTCCCAGCGAGCCGGGGCCGCGACCGGCGCCGTCGAGACGTGGCTGGACCACAACTGGCACACCGGTACACAGCTTGCAGTGCTGAGACTCGCCATGAGCCTCGATGCCGCGAACGAACTGGCACTCACAGCCACGACCCGATACAGGAGGGACAGCTATGGCCGAGCCTGAGAATATGTTCGAGTCGGTGCGGCAGCGCTTCGAGGACTCGGTCGAGTCGTTGGCGGCACTTCGAGAGCGCTTAACCGCCCTCGCAGACGCCGAGGAGCACCAAGAGGAGGCTTCTCAGTCAATGGCTGACGCCGCGGCCCAACTGGGTGAGATGGTACAGACGCTCGGAACTGCGACCGAGTCGACTCAGTCAGCGATGGCACAGCTCGCATCGGCGCTTACGGCCGCTACGCAGTTCCTCCAAGGCTCCGAACTCAGTGCCCTGAAGGCCGACGTCGCCGCCCTCCATGCGGGCGTGGGGTCGGACATCTCCGAACTTCGGGAAGACACGCGGAGGATCCAGGGCCAACTATCGACTCGGCTCAAAGAACTAGAGGAAGAGCGGGACGCGGCCCGGGCCGAACTCGCCCAATCACAGCGCCAGATCGACGAGCTGGAGAAGAACGTGGCACGCATGCCCGCCCGCATGCAGCGGAAGTTCGGGTTCGACTAACGGTCGGCATCGCGGTCCGTGATGTCTGAGCGTCTCCGTCGGACTGCTGCCGAGCGCCCCGGTCAGACCTTCTCCAGAGGAGCCCAGGACAGCAGCAGTTGCTTCTCGCCGACGCTTCCGAAGCGCACCGAGGCCTGCGCGTCGTCGCCGGCCCCTTTGATGTCGACGATCACGCCCTCGCCCCACTGGGCGTGGCGCACATCGTCGCCCACCCGCAGGCCGAGGCGGTCCGCGCCCGAGGGTGAGGGCGTGGGCCGCCGGCCCGCATCGAGGGCCCGCGCCACGATCTCGTCGCGGTTGACCGACGTCCGGTCGAGGCTGCGCTCGCGCCGGCTGCGGCTGTAGTAGCGGCTGCGCACGACCCGGGAGCCGTCCACCGTCTGCACAAGCTCGTCGGGGATCTCCTTGAGAAAGCGGCTCGGCGGGTTGTACTGGCGGGTGCCGTAGAGCAGCCGGCTCCAGGCGTGGGTGAGGGTGAGGTGGCGCATGGCCCGAGTGATCCCGACGTAGGCGAGGCGGCGCTCCTCCTCCAGTTCGTGGGGCTCTCCCAGGGCCCGGATGTGGGGGAACACGCCGTCCTCCATGCCGATGACGTACACGTCGGGATACTCGAGGCCCTTGGCCGAGTGCAGGGTCATGAGCGTGACCGCTGACTCATCGGAGTCCGCGTCGGCCAGGCTGTCGGTGTCGGCCACCAGCGCCACCGCCTCCAAGAAGTCGTCGAGGGTGTCTTGCTCGCCGGCCACGCCCACCAGCTCGGCCAGGTTCTCAAGTCGGCCGTCAGCCTCGACCGACTTCTCCGAGCGCAGCTCGTCCAGATACCCGGAGCGCTCCAGCAGTTCCTGCAACACGGCAGGCGGCGAGGCCTGCAGGGAGGCGACATCGTCGATCAGCGAGCAGAACTGCCCGGCGCCGGCCGCGGCGCGCCCGGTGACACCAGCCTCGCCGCAGTGGCGGAGAGCCTCGTAGAAGGTGAGTCCCCTAGTCGCGGCGTAGGCGTCGATCTTGGACACCGAGGTGACACCCACCCCCCGCTTGGGCACGCCCAGCGCCCGCTTCACGCTCACCTCGTCGCCCGGGTTGGCGACCGCCTTGAGGTAGGCCATGGCGTCGCGAACCTCCCGGCGGTCATAGAAGCGGGTGCCGCCCACCAGCCGGTAGGGCACTTCGGCCTTGACGAGCTGCTCCTCCACCGCCCGCGACTGGGCATTGGTGCGATAGAAGACCGCCATCTCCTCGAAGCGCATCTGCTCGTCGTCGCGGCGCCGGACGATCTGGCTGACCACGTAGCGGGCCTCGTCGGCCTCGTCGTCGGCGTGGTATCGGACGATGCCTAGCCCGGACCCCCGGTCGGTCCACAGGTCCTTGGGCTTGCGCCCGGTGTTGTTGACGATCACCGCGTTGGCCGCGTCGAGGATGTTCTGGGTGCTGCGGTAGTTCTGTTCCAGCACGACGATGCGGACATCGTCGAAAACCCGCTCGAACTCGAGGATGTTGCGGATGTCGGCGCCGCGAAAGGCGTAGATCGACTGGTCGGCATCACCCACCGCGGTCACCTGGCGACTCTCGGCACCCAGACTGATCACCAGCTCGTTCTGCACCGGGTTGGTGTCCTGGTACTCGTCCACCAGCACTCGGGTGAAGCGCTGCCGCCAGCGGTCCAGCACCTCCGGGCAGTTCCGGAAGAGCTCGACGGTGTGCAGCAGCAGATCGTCGAAGTCCATGGCCGCGGCCGCGGCCAGGCGGCGCTGGTAGTGCGTGAACACCTCGGCGATGCGCCGCTCGTAGATATTGGACGCCCGCTCGGCGTACTGCGCCGCGGTGACGTTGTCGTTCTTGGCCGCGGAGATCGTGGCGTGGATCGAGCGGGGCGGGAACCGTTTGGGGTCGAGGTTCATATCGCGCAGCACGTACCCGCACAGGCGCACGGCGTCGCCCTGGTCGTAGATGGTGAAGCGGCTCGGGTAGTCGATGTAGTCCGCGTCGCGGCGCAGGATGCGCACGCAGGCCGCGTGGAACGTCGACACCCACATGCTCTCGGCCACCGCGCCGACCAGTCCGCCCACCCGGTGGCGCATCTCGCCAGCGGCCTTGTTGGTGAAGGTGATGGCCAGGATGTCGAACGGCGACAGGCCGTGGTGCTCGATCAGGTGGGCGATGCGGTGGGTGAGCACGCGGGTCTTGCCCGACCCGGCCCCGGCCACCACCAGCAAGGGCCCGCCGTCATGGGTGACCGCCTCGTACTGGGCCGGGTTCAAACCCCCAAGAATCGCCGACTCCGCCATCGCGGCTCACCCTAACGCCACCGCCCGACAGCACCCGGCGGCGAATCGGAGGTGCGGCTACTGAGCCGGCTCAGCGTCGTCGACGAGAATGTCTAGGAACGGCGAATACCGGTAGACGCGATTTCGCCTTTGGCCGGTGAGTTCATCCACGATGCCCAGCGCAACCAGACGGTCGAGCAGGCGGCCCACCGTGGATGGCGTAGCACCCAACTGCCCGCACACGTGCTTGATGGTCACGATCGGCTGCTCAACCAGCAAGTCCAGCAGAGGCCACCCGTACTTGCCCAGGTTTTGGGAGGTCGAGATCCGACGGTGCTCTTCGGTCAACGCCGACAACTCGCCCGCTACCCGCACGGCGTCGCTCGCGGTGGTGGCGACTCCGGTTAGGAAGAACCTGAGCCAGCCCTCCCAGTCACCCTTCGTCCTGATGGCATGGAGCCTGTCGTAGTACTCGAGACGGTTCTCTTTGAGAAAGAGACTCAGGTACAGCAGCGGGCGGGCGAGAACTCGACGCTCGACGAGCAGCAGCGTGATGAGCAGGCGACCAACGCGACCGTTGCCGTCGAGGAACGGGTGAATCGTCTCGAACTGGGCGTGGGCTAGGCCGGCCAGCACGAGCGGCGGCTCGTCGCTGTCGTTCAAGTAGACCTCGAGGTCCCTGATGGAGGTGGGGAGATCGTCAGGAGAAGGCGGGACGAACTCGGCGGTCTGCAGCGTGCAGCCCCTGGGGCCGACCCAGTTCTGAGTCTTCCGGAACTCCCCCGGGCTACGCTCCTGGCCCCGGACGCCCGTCATCAACTCCTCGTGCACCCTGCGAATCAGCCGACCTGACAGCGGAAGCTCATCGAGAAGGCCCAGCCCAAGGCGCATGGCCCGCACGTAGTTGACCGTCTCGGCGATGTCGGCGTGTAGACCGGTCACGCGGGCCTCCACCTCATGGGCCAACACGTCATCGAGGCTTGACTGCGTGCCCTCAATTTGGGAGCTGAGCACCGCCTCGCGCCGGACGTAAGACGCCACGAACAGACCAGGGTTCGGCAAAGTAGCCGCCAACCCGTCCAGTCGGCCCAGGGCCGTAGTGGCTTCCGACAGCAGGCCGAGCAGGCCAGTGTCCCACTGCAGCGGCGGGTCGGGCGGCAGCGACTTCGGCATGAAAGCCTCGTATCCGGTCAACTGTCGGCGGAACCGTCCTGCTCGCTCGCTCGCCATACCGTTCCTTATTCCAGTCTGCTAGCAATTGGAGAGCCTGGATTCTCTGTTATTCCACTGTAGAGGACAATTATAGAATAGTGGTGTAATGAGAGCTGTCCTGTTCGTTATTCCAGGCTGCTGGAACAAGCATCACTCATGCTCCTTCTTATTCTATGAAGAACAGCCCCATTAGAATAAGGCTCGGTCTTTGCTGAGCCCGCAAGCCTGTAGTGTTCGGCGGATGTGTGCAAGCACCGGATTGTCACCGCCATGAGCCGTCCGTTCCGATTCGGCTTCAGCCTTGACGGCATCGATGGACCCGACCAGATCACCGGGCGGGTCCGCCGGGCCGAGGACATGGGGTACTCGGTTGTGGTGATGACCGACCACTTCGACGATCGGCACGGGCCTCTGGTGGCCATGACGGCCGTCGCGCTGGCCACCACATCGCTGCGGGTGGGCACGATGGTGCTGGCCAACGACTACCGGCACCCGGCCGTGCTGGCCAAGGAGCTGGCCTCTCTCGACATCGTCTCGGGCGGGCGCCTGGAGATCGGCATCGGAGCAGGATGGATGGCGTCCGACTACGAGCAGGCCGGCATCGGCTTCGACCGACCCGGCGTGCGCATCGAGCGGCTCGACGAGGCGGTGACGGTGCTGGAGGGCAGCTTCGGCGAGGGCCTCTTCGACTTCGAGGGCGACCACTACAAGATCGCCGGACTCGACTCGCAGCCCAAGCCCGTGCAGAAGCCCCGTCCTCCGCTGCTGATGGCTGGCGGCGGCCACAGGATGCTGGCTCTGGCGGCGCGCCGGGCCGACATCGTCGGAGTCAACCCCAGCCTCCACTCGGGAGCGATCGACGAGCATGCTGGGCCCACGGCCACCGCGGAGGCCACCGACAACAAGCTCGCCGTCGTTCGAGACGCCGCCGGTGAACGCTTCGGGTCCATCGAACTGCAGACCCGTGTGCACCTGGCCGTCATCACCGACGATGCCCACGCCCTGGCCACTGCGGCCGCTCCCGTGTTCGGTATCACCGCCGAGCAGGCCCTAGCCTCGCCCCACGCCCTGGTGGGCACCGTCGACGAGTGCGTGGCCGCCATCGAAGGCTGGCGAGAGCGCTGGGGGATCTCCTACATATCCTTCACCGGCGACTCGGCCGAAGCAATGGCCCCCGTCGTGGAGCGCCTAGCCGGCCAGTAGCCGAGCTCTAGAAAGATCCGGCCCGGGGTCACTCCCATTCGATGGTGGCGGGGGGCTTGGAGGTGATGTCGTAGACCACCCGGTTCACTCCGGGCACCTCGGCGATGACCCGGCTGCTCATCGCCTCGAGCACGTCGTGGGGCAAGCGGGCCCAGTCGGCGGTCATGGCGTCGGAGCTGGTCACCGCCCGGATCACCACCAGGCGCCCGTAGGTGCGCTCATCGCCCATCACCCCCACCGTGCGGATGTCGGGCAGCACCGCGAACGACTGCCAGATCTCGCGCTCCAGGCCGGCGTTGCGCAGCTCTTCCCGCACGATCGCGTCGGCGTGGCGCAGAGTGTCGGCAACCTCGGGGGTCACCTCTCCGATGATGCGCACCGCCAGGCCGGGGCCCGGGAAGGGCTGGCGGTGCACGATCTCGTCGGGAAGGCCCAACTCGGCGCCGACGGCGCGCACCTCGTCCTTGAACAGCAGCCGCAGCGGCTCCACCAGCTCGAAGTCCAAATCGTCGGGCAGCCCGCCCACGTTGTGGTGGCTCTTGATGGTGGACGAGTGGGTGGTGGCGCCCGACTCGATCACGTCGGGATACAGAGTGCCCTGCACCAGGAACCCCGCGTCGAGGACACGGCCGCGGGCCCGCTCGAAGGCTCGGATGAACTGCTCGCCCACCACTCTGCGCTTGGCCTCGGGCTCGACGACCCCAGCCAGAGCCGAGAAGAACTCCTCAGCCGCGTCCACCCGCACCAACTCGATCCCGAAGTGGCGTCCGAAGGTCTCCTCCACCTGGTCGGCCTCGCCCAAGCGCAGCAGGCCAGTGTCCACCAGCACGCACGTGAGCCGGTCGCCGATGGACCGATGCACCAGGGCGGCGGCCACCGCCGAGTCCACTCCGCCCGACAGGCCGCAAATGGCCCGCCCGCCGCCCACCTGGTCCCGGACCGCGGCGACCTGGGCGTCGATTATCGAGTGCATCGACCAGCTCGGCCCTGCGCCGCAGCCGCGGCGCAGGAAACGCTCCAGCACCTGGCGGCCGTGAGGCGTGTGCTCCACCTCGGGATGGAACTGCACCGCGTAGAGGCCCCGCTCAGCGTCCTCGAAGGCGGCCACGGGCGAGGCCGCGGTCACCGCGGTGACGGTCGCGCCCGGGGGCGGATCGACGATGGCGTCGAAGTGGCTCATCCACACCGCTTGGGGCGAGGGCAGGCCCGCGAGCAGGATCCCGCCGCTATCCACCGCCGACATCTCGGCCCGGCCGTACTCGCCGCGCTCGTTGGGGCCGACCGCGCCGCCAAGCTGCTCGGCGATGAGCTGAGCGCCGTAGCAGATGCCCAGCACGGGCACGCCGAGATCGTAGATCTCCGGGTCGAGGATGGGCGCCCCCTCCACATGCACCGAGGCCGGGCCACCGCTGAGGATCACGCCGGCAGGCTGGCGGGCCGCTACCTCGCTCGCGGTGATCGACGCCGGCACGATCTCGCTGTACACCTCGCATTCACGTACCCGTCGGGCGATGAGCTGCGCGTACTGAGCGCCGAAGTCAACCACCAACACGGTGTCGAACGCGCCGTCAGCGGTGGCGCCTGAGCCGGAACTGTCGCGAAGACTCGTCATAATCGCAGGAAAACGCGACGATTCGCCGAGGTGGCACTACGCATAGGCAGCAAGGCTCGCTCCCCGGCGGTCATGGCGAGACTATTGCGACCGCGGCTCGCTGGAAGTCCTTCACGTCGGTGTAGCCGCACTTGGCCAGCGATGTGCGCAGCCCGCCCATCATGTTGGTGGTGCCCTCGGGACCGAGGGCGGGGCCGTGGAGGATCTCCGCGAGCGTGCCCCTCGGCTCCACCTCCATGACGCGGCCGCGGGGCAGGGTCGGATGCCCCGAGGAGAGATCCCAGTGCCGGCCCGCGCACGGCGAGTCCGACGCCAAGGCCAGCGGCAGGCCCAGCATGGCCGCGTCGGCGCCGCACACGATCGCCTTGGCGACATCGCCCGCGGTGCGCATGGTCCCGTCGGCGATCACATGGCAGTACACGCCGGTCTCGTCGAGGTGACGCATGCGGGCCGCCCGCGCGTCGGCGATGGCGGTGGCCTGCGGGGCATCGAGTCCCAGCACCTGGCGGCTGGTGCCGACATGGCCCGAGCCGGCCCCGACCAAGACCCCGGCCGCGCCTGTGCGCATCAGGTGGAGGGCGGCCTGGTAGCTCACGCAGCCACCGACGATCACCGGCGTCTGCATGCGGCGGATGAACGTCTTGAGGTTCAGCGGATCCGCGGACGACGACACGTGCTCGGCCGACACGATCGTGCCTGAGATGACCAGCAGGTCGATCTCGGCGGAGATGGCGTGCGGTGCCAGCTCCACCGCCCGCTGGGGCCGCACCCGGCCCGCGGTGCGCACCCCGGCCGCCTTGATCTCAGAGATGCGGGCGGCCACCAGATCGGGCTGGATCGGCCCGGAGTAGAGCTCGCGCAGACGACCGGCCGCGGTGTCGAGGGGCATGGCCGACAACTCGGCCAGCTCGGCCTCGGGATCCTCGCAGCGGGTCCAGACACCCTCGAGGTCGAGCACCCCGACGCCTCCAAGCTCGCCCAACCGCACCGCGGTGGCCGGGCTGGTGACGGTGTCGGTGGAGGCACCCAGCACGGGGATGTCGAAGCGGTAGGCGTCGATCTGCCAGGAGATGTCTACGTCTTCAGGGTCGCGGGTGCGACGGCTCGGGATGATGGAGACCTCGTCGAGGCGGTAGGCGCGCCGGCCGGACTTTCCCAGCCCGATCTCTATCTCAGCCATCGACGCTCCCCTGGCACTGCGACCTTCGGATGGGTTCGCTCATAGGGCTGGGCACCAACAAACCGAGGCGCCGCAAGCCGGGCACCGGCCGAGCCTATCCGGCGTCTGCGGTGCCGGTAGCGACCATCAGCAGCCGGCGCAGCACAGCCGCCGTGGCGCCCCACACCGTGTCGCCCGGCAGCTCGAAGAACGTCATGGCGCGCTCGCCCCCGAATGCCTCCCCCAACGACCAGATCTCCTCTCGCCACGCGTCGGGGTCGGTCAGCTCCGATAGCGGGACGCGCAGCACGCGCTCAACTTCGGCCGGGTCGGGCACCAGCTCGGGGCGTCGGTCGACGGTGGCCACGAACGGGCACACCAGTGAGCGGGACCCGACCGTGACGAAGCGGTCGAGCCGACTGACCCTCTGGACCGTGCCGGGGGCCAGGCCGATCTCCTCAGACGCCTCCCGCAGTGCGGTCGCCCACAGATCGGCGTCGCCCGGCTCGCGCCTGCCGCCGGGAAACGACACCTCGCCCGCGTGGTGGCGCAGGTGCCAGGACCGTCGGGTAAGCACCACCCACGGCTCGCCCCGGTGCTCATAGAGCAGCACCAGCACCGCCGACGGCGCTGACCCCGGTGGCACCGTTGCCGGTGATGGCAGGAGCCCGGACGGGGCGGCGGCGACCGCCTCCAGAACCCGATCCAGGCTGGGACAGCGACGATGCTCCGGAAGCTGGGACCACGGCGCCGCTCCACCCAACCGCACGTTCACTGGGCGGGGTATGTGCTGGGAGCCGCCCCTGCCTGCGGGGACCGGCGGCGGATCGAAGACCGCCGCCGCTGACGCGGCGCGGTCGGTCAGGATCCTTCCCCGCCACCGGCCGCGGCTGCGGCCAAGTTCTGGAGCAGTTCACGCAGTCCGCCGGTCTTGAGGTCGCTCATCACCCGGCCCGGCGGCGTCTCGCCCCGCTCCCACTCCTCCCAGTGGTCCAGCAGCTTGCGCGGGTCCGGCGCCGGGCGATCCATCCCGTGAGGCTACCGGCGCCGTTCGAAGCTGATCGTCGTCGAAGCGTCCATGTTGGCCAATCTCATGGCTGTGGCCCCTGTCAGCTGAGGGCGGCTTGCCGGATCTCCTTCATCTGCTCGAAGAACTCGGGCTCGAAGGTTCCAGGCGGGTAGTGCCACGGGCACGCCCCCGACAGCGGCACCGTGATTGATTTACAAACGAGCACAGGCGCGCAGGAGCCCGAGCTCATCGCTCGGGCTCCTTGGGGGGTTCGCGAGAGGCGAACGGCTACATCATGCCGCCCATGCCGCCCATGCCGCCCATGCCTCCGCCGGGGGGACCGGGTGGGGGCTTCTCTTCGGGCTTGTCGGCCACGAGCACCTCGGTGGTGAGCATGAGCCCGGCGATCGACGCCGCGTTCTGAAGCGCGGCCCGGGTCACCTTGACCGGGTCGATCACACCGGCGTCGATGAGATCGGTGACCTCGCCAGCGACCGCGTCGAAGCCGTGCGAGCCGGAGGCCGACTCGACCTCGCGCACCACGATGGCGCCCTCATGGCCGGCGTTCTCGGCGATCAGCCGGGTCGGCGCCGACAGGGCCTCGCCGATGATGCGGGCCCCGGTGGCCTCGTCGCCGTCGAGACTGGCCGCGACCTCTGCCACCGCGGCTCGGCAGCGCAGCAGGGCCGTTCCGCCGCCGGCCACGATGCCCTCGTCGATGGCGGCCCGGGTGGCCGAGATGGCGTCCTCGATGCGGTGCTTGGTCTCCTTGAGCTCCACCTCGGTGGCCGCGCCGACCTGCACGACGGCCACGCCGCCGGCCAGCTTGGCCAAGCGCTCCTGGAGCTTCTCACGGTCCCAGTCCGAGTCGGTGTTGTCGATCTCGGTCTTGATCTGGCTGACGCGGCCCTCGACGTCGGCAGCGTCGCCGGCGCCCTCGATGATGGTGGTGTCGTCCTTGGTGATGACCACCTTGCGGGCCGAGCCCATCAGCGACAAGTCCACCGAGTCGAGCTTGAGCCCGACCTCCTCAGCGACGACCTGGCCGCCGGTGAGGATGGCCATGTCCTGCAGCATCGCCTTGCGGCGCTCGCCGAAGCCGGGCGCCTTGACCGCTGCGGAGCTGAACGTGCCGCGGATCTTGTTCACCACCAGAGTGGCCAGAGCCTCGCCCTCCACGTCCTCGGCGATGATCAGCAGCGGCTTGCCCGTCTGCATGACCTTCTCGAGCACCGGCAGCATGTCCGAGACGTTGCTGATCTTGCCCTGGTTCAACAGCACATAGGGGTCCTCCAGCACTGCCTCCTGGCGCTCCGGGTCGGTGACGAAGTACGGCGAGAGGTATCCCTTGTCGAACTGCATGCCCTCGACGAAGTCGAGGTCCATGCCGAACGTGTTGCTCTCCTCGACGGTGATCACACCGTCTTTGCCGACCTTGTCGAAGGCCTCCGCCAGCGTCTCTCCCACTGCGGTGTCAGCCGCGGAGATCGATGCCACCGACTGGACCTTCTCCTTGTCGGTGGACACCGGCACGGCCTGCTCGGCCAGCGATTCGACCGCAGCGGCCACCGCGGCGTCCATGCCGCGCTTGAGGCTCATGGGGTTGGCGCCGGCGGCCACGTTGCGCAGCCCCTCGTGCACCAGGGCCTGGGCCAGCACCGTGGCGGTTGTGGTTCCGTCGCCGGCGATGTCGTTGGTCTTGGTGGCGACTTCCTTCACGAGCTGGGCGCCCATGTTCTCGAACTGGTCGTCGAGCTCCACCTCTCGGGCGATTGACACGCCGTCGTTGGTGATCGTCGGCGCCCCGAACTTCTTGTCGAGCACCACGTTGCGGCCCTTGGGACCCAACGTGACCTTCACGGCGTCGGCGAGCTTGTTGACGCCCGCCTCGAGGCCGCGTCGGGCCTCGTCGTCGAACTTGAGGATCTTGGGCATCGGCGACCTCAGACGACCTTGGCCAGCACGTCGCGGGCGTTGAGGATCAGCAGATCCTCGCCGTCGACGGTGATCTCGGTGCCGCCGTACTTGGAGTAGACGACGGTGTCGCCTGCTGCGACGTCCATGGCGATGAGCTCACCGCTGTCGTCGGACCGGCGACCGGGGCCGACCGCCAGTACCTCGCCCTGCTGGGGCTTCTCCTTGGCGGTGTCGGGGATGACGAGACCACTGGCCGTGGTCTCCTCGGCGTCGCTGGGCCGCACAACGATGCGATCCTCGAGTGGCTGCAAGTTCATGTGTCCTCCCGGACTCCTGTTCTCGGATTGGCTTGTTCCTTGTGGCCGGGGCGGCCTGTCCGTGCCCTCGGCCACGACACGGGCGTTGGCACTCTCCCGTGTCGAGTGCCAACGATACGGCGCCCAAGGGGGGGCCACAACGCGCGGGACCCGGCGTTCTAGCTCTCCGGCAGGCCCAGCGACGGGTCCGCGCCCGCAGTGAGCGGAGAGGGCCCGTCGGCCTGCAGGCGCCACCAGGCCGCCGCGGCCACCATGGCCGCGTTGTCGGTGCACATGGCCCGGCTCGGCAGGTGAACGGCGAGCCCGTCGGCGGCGCCCGCTTCGAGCGTCATCTCCCGCAGCCGGCTGTTGGCGGCCACCCCGCCGGCCAGGCACAGACCCACCGCGCCGTGCTCGGCCGCGGCCCGCCGGGCCTTGGCCACGAGCACGTCGGCCACCGCCTCCTGGAACGATGCGGCCACATCCGCTATAGGCGCGTCCGGATGGCGCCGCAAGTGGTTGATCACCGCGGTCTTGAGTCCGCTGAATGAGAAGTTCCAGCCGTCGTGCAGCATCGGCCGGGGGAAGGCGATTCCGTCGGGATCCCCCTGGTGGCTGAGCCGGTCGATGGCCGGCCCGCCCGGATATCCGAGACCCATGAAGCGGGCCACCTTGTCGAAGGCCTCCCCCGCGGCGTCGTCGAGGGTGGCGCCCAGGACCCGGTAGCGCAGGCGGTCCTCCATCAGCACAAGCATGGTGTGGCCACCCGAGACCAGGGCCACCACCACCGGCAGTTCGATGTGGGGCTCATCGAGGAAGGCCGCATGGAGATGGGCCTCGAGGTGGTTGACGGCCACGAACGGCACGTCCCAGACGAGCGCCAGCGCCTTGGCCGCCGACACGCCGACCAGCAACGCCCCCACCAGGCCCGGTCCGGCCGTGGCCCCCACCGCGGCGATGTCGGAGTCGTCAACCCCCGACTCCGCCAGCGCCTGCGACACTACGGGGACGAGCCGCTCGACGTGGGCCCGGCCCGCCACCTCGGGGACGACGCCCCCGTAGCGGGAGTGCAGATCGATCTGGCTCGACACCACCGACGACAGCACCTGCTGCCCGCCGGCGACCACCGCCGCGGCCGTCTCGTCGCAGGAGGTCTCGATCCCCAGGATCGGCTCGGTCGCAGTCATCGATCCACCCGCTGTCATGGGCCTGCCGATGTCCACTTCGCCTCCGCGTCGGGGCGGCGCAGATAGATGGGCCTTATCTCGTCCGGGCGCACGAACTCCTCGCGCTCAGCCAGGGCGTGGGCCAACAGCACCAAGGACTCAGCCGAGGGGTGGGCGAATCCGGGATCGGCCAACTCCACCCCGCGCAGCCCCCCAAACATCGAGCTGTACTTCACCGCTCCGTCACCCACGACAAGCGTCTCACCCTCATCGACCATCATCTGCGACACGAGACGGTCGGGGGGGTCCACCGCGGGCTCGGTCAGGCGCTGCACCCCTGCGGGCAGGCAGCCGTATCGGGCGTGAAACACCTCGCCCCGGCGGGCGTCGATAACTGCGGCAATGATCCGCCCAGTGTGGCGCATCGGGTAGGCGAGAAGGTCGAGGCTCGTAACCGGCACCATGGGCACCCGCAGGGCGTGCGCCATTGTGATCGCAGTGGTCACCCCCACGCGCAGGCCGGTGTAGAGCCCCGGGCCGACATCGACTGCAACCGCGCCCAGGTCCCTCAGTCCGACGTCGGCATGGGCGCAGGCCGCCTGAATCTGTGGAGCGAGCAATTCGGCGTGACGGCGCTCGCGGGTGGCCTGAACCGAGGCCAGCACACCTTCGTGGCCTCCGATGGCGCAGCCCACGCGGCCGGTGGCCGTCTCGATCCCGAGTATCAGCACAGCGAGTGCTCCGGGCATCGCCACACCAGCGGCCGGGCACGGCCCTGCCGAGTCGCCTCTATCAGCACGGAGAGGCCCAGGGCTCGAGCGCGGCCCTCAACCGGTTGGCGCGGCGCTGCCAGGCCTCGCCCCGACCCCGCAGCTCGAAGCTGCGATCGTCGTCGCCACGGCCGAGGCGGATCGTCACCGACAGGTGCTCGGGCGGAAGATCCGACGAGATGATGTCGCCCCACTCCACGAGGGTCACCCCTTCATCGAGGAGCTCGGGCAGGGCCAGGTCGCTCACCTCTTCGGAGCAGTCGAAGCGATAGACATCGAGGTGGTTGACCACCAGTCGCCCCTCATACCGGTTGGCCAGAGTGAAGGTGGGACTGGTGACGGGGGCGGTCACCCCCAGGGTGGCCGCGAACCCCTGGACGAAGGCAGTCTTGCCCGCTCCCAAGTCCCCCACCAGAACGACCACGTCGCCGGTGTCAACGATTGTGGCGACGGCCGCGCCGAGCGCCCTCGTCTCGTCGACCCCGGCAGTCCTACACGCGAGCATCCACACCTGTCGCGAGGGCAGCGGAAGGGGGCGTTGTCACCCTTCGAGCGTACCGACCGCGCCGCGCACCGCCTTGGCCACTGCGGCCACGGCCAGCAGCCTCACATCGTCGGCACCGGCGGACACTTCGCCGGTCGCCGCGGCCACGACCGCGTCGCCGTCGCTGCGGGTGTGGGCCGGCACTATTTCGCGGGCCAGACCGTCGTGGCCTCCCTGGGCCACCCAGAAGCAGTCGAGCTTGGACAGCACGGCGTTGGTGACCACTGCCCCCAGGGTCGTGTTGGAGAAGGGATCCGTCCGGGCCGGCCACTGCTCGAAGGTTCCTTCTGCGATCCGTTCGAGCATTTCCTCGGCGGCTGGGCGGGGGCTGCCCGAGGCGTTGACCGCGACGACCGCGGTGACAACAAGATCGTCTCGCCGGATCGTGGCCACCCCCAGCCCACCAGGCTCGGCGTTCTCGGCGCCCAGCCACTTCGAGACCGTCGCGCCGGCGCCCGCCCCAACCGAGCCGATCTCCGAGGAAGCGGCCCGGTTCGTGGCCGCGTGGCGACCGGCGGCGATGCCGGGGCGGACGGCCGAATCGCCCACGCCGAGGTCGTACAGGGCCATGGCCACCACGATCGGCACCGGCCCGTGGGGGGTGTCGAACCCCCGGCCCTCGGCCTCGAGGATCTCCATCACCCCGTCGGCCGCGGCCAGGCCGAAGGCGGAGCCGCCGGTGAGCACGACCGCGTCGACGCAGTCGACGAGCCGCTCCGGCGCCAGAAGGGCGAAGTCGCGGGTGGCCGGGGCGCCGCCCCTCACCTCGCCGGAGGCGGTGGTGCCGGGCGGGAGCACGATCACGGTGCAACCGGTGCAGGCCGCCGGATCGGTCCAATGACCGATCTCCACTCCAGGGATCTGCAGGTCGACCGACACGTGCGAACCTACACGACGACTCGGGGCACTCGGGCCGAGATCGACGTCAGAACCTCGTAGGCGATGGTGCCGAGCCGCTGGGCCACCTCGGTCGCGGTGATCTCCTCGCTGCCCTGGCGACCGATGAGCACCACCTCGTCGCCGGCCGTGGCCTCGTCGGCAATGGCCGGGGCGAGTGCGACCATGAGCTGGTCCATGGTCACCGTGCCCACTATCGGGCATCGGCGGCCGCGCACCAGCACTTCCACGCCGGCGGCGCCGCTGTCGCGCCGGATGCCGTCGGCGTAGCCGATGGCGACCGTGGCCACCCGGGTTGGCTCGGTGGCCCACCAGTGCCGTCCATAGGACACGCTCTCGCCGGGTGCAACCCTCCGCACCGCGGTGATGCGCGACACCAACTCCAGCGCCGGTTCTAGCGAGATGACGCCTTCAAGCTCGGGCGACGGCGGGACGCCGTAGATGGCGATGCCGGCCCGGACCAGGTCGCGGCAGGAGTCGGGGTGGGCCAGCAGCCCGGCCGAATTGGCGGCATGCACGACACCGGTGGGCAGGCCGTTTCGACGCAACCCGGCCAGCGCCTCATCGAAGCGGGCCAATTGCCTCGCTGTGAAGGGGTCTTTCGGGGCGTCCGCGATCGCCAGATGCGTCCACACACCCTCAAGGCGCAGTCGGTCTCCGGCCGCTCGCAGGGCCTCAGTGACTGAGTCCAGCTCGGTGGGCAGCGCACCCATCCGGTGCATGCCGGTGTCCACCTTCAGATGGATGGCGCGCGCGGGCCCCGGTGCGGCCGCCATCGCCTGGATTCCCGCGACCGAAGCCACTGTGAACCGGACCCTGCCCGGGCACCGGCCCGGGGCGCTGGCCGCGAGCCGGGGCGCGATCTCCGACAGCATGAGCACAGGCGCATCGCTGCCGGCGCTCTCAGCCGCCTCGGACACCTCCAGGGCTTCGGGAGTCGTGGCCGCGGCCAGCCAGGACGCGCCCCCCGCCAGAGCGGCTGTGGCCGCAGTGACCGCACCGTGGCCGTAGCCGTCGGCCTTGACCACCGCGCACAGGGCCGCCGTGCCGGCCCGCTCGACAAGGCTCCGGACATTGGCCTCGATGGCGGCGGGCCGAACCCTGGCCACACGCGCGGACAGGCTGGCAGCGCTCACAGCGGACGAGCCCGCACGGCGGTCCGGTGGCGCTCACGGCGCGTGGCGCGACACGCCGGCCGAAGGCCAAGCGAACTCACGGTGTGGCAGTCCTCAGCGCACCGAGGAGATCACTGGCCACCAGCCGCGCCCCTCCGACGGCGGATGCGGCTCTTCCGTGCAGGTGCGCAGCCTCGGCGACTCGATCGACCAGTCGCTCAGGGCCGAAGCCGGCCAAGCGGCCCGCGATCATGCCGGTGAGGACATCACCGGTGCCGGCCGTGGCCAGACGCGCATCGCCGCTGGAGATGATCCTGGTGCACCCCTCCGGGTCGGCCGCCACCGTGGGCCCTCCCTTGAGAAGGACCACCGCGTCCAGGCGGGCCGCGGCCGCTCGGGCCGCAGCGATCCGATCCGGGCCGGGCCTGCACCCCACTAGAGCCTCCATCTCGGCGTCATGCGGAGTTAGAACGGTAGGGGCCGAGAGACTCCGGCGCTGGTCCATGGCCGCGGCCACTGCCGGGTCATGCAACAAACGCAGACCGTCGGCGTCGATGACTGTGGACAGGCCGAGCGCGAGCGCGTCGGCGAGGCGGGCTGCGGCCCGCTCGCTGGTGCCCAGCCCCGGCCCGGCCGCGCACACCGCGAAGCGACTGGCGTCCACCGCCAGCGGCGGCTCGGATCGCACCACCTCGATGGGCGAAGCCACCCCCGCCGAGGCAGGCGCGCTGAGATGGACCATGCGGGCTCCGCTGCGCAGCGCTGCGCAGCAGGCCAGCGACGCAGCACCGCCCATGCCGGGCGAACCAGCCACCACCAGCGCGGCGGCATTCCACTTGTGGGTGGCGCCCGTGCCGTCGGGCAGCGCCTCGACGTCGCCGTCGGTGAAGAGCGCACATTCATCGCCATCGTCATCGCCGACGGAGCGGCCGATGTCGGCAACGGTTGTGGCGCCGCAGGAGGCCGGACCCTCGCCGAACAGCAGGCCCGGCTTGAGCGCCGCGAACGTGACCGTTCGCTCTGCCTTCCACACCGGTCCGCCCAAGACCTCGCCGGTAAGCCCGTCGAGACCGCTCGGTACGTCGATGGCCAGCACCGGCGCAGCGGGCCGGCCACGCTCCGGCGGCGCGTAGGGCCGCGACAGGCCCGTGCCGAAGCCCGCGTCGATGTACAGGTCCGCTGGGGGCAGCGACTGGGGAGCGTCGGTGGCGGAGAACACGCGAACTCGCACACCTTCTCGACGGAGCTGGCGGGCCGCGGCCCGCCCGTCGGCACCGTTGTTGCCCGGTCCGGCCAGAACCACCACGCGGCGTCCGTACCGTCCGCCCATCACCTCCACCGCGGCGCGGGCCACGGCCGCGCCGGCCCGCTCGATCAGCACCCCGGTCGATTCGGGCGCGGCCGCGTCGATCTCAGCCATCCGAGCCGGCGTGACGACCGGAATCATCGGGTCAGCGCTACGACGGTGGCTTGGGCGAGGTGGTCGGTGTGGGACAGGGACACCAGCCAGCGGCCGACGCCGTGCCCGGCCGCTCGCAATCGGGCGTCACCGTGGAGCACGAGCTCGGGACGGCCGTGGTCGCCGCGAACCACTTCGATGTCGGCCATGCGCATCCCCCCGAGGCCGTAGCCGAGGGCCTTGAGGGCAGCCTCCTTGGCCGCGAACCGGGCGGCCAGCCGGACAGCCGGATCGATAGCCCGCTGCGCGTAGGTCCGCTCGCGGGCCGTGAACAGGCGCTCGGCCACCGATGGTCGCCGCCGGAGCACCGTGCGGAAGCGGTCGACATCGACGAGATCGGTGCCGATCCCCACTACTCCGGCATCGGAGAGGCCGCTGACGCCCTCTTTCACACCCGCAACGATACCGAAGCACCGAGAGCCCATCGCTGTCGGCTCTCGTCGCGAGGATCGGCAACCGCGACAGCAACCGCGGCGAGAGCCGGACTAGAGCCGGACTAGGAGCGCCAGAGGTCGGCTAGGTCTCCTATCGGGGCTGTGAGCAAGTCGACCACCGCAATCTCGGCCAGCCGTTCCTCGTCGAACGTGGGCTCGGTCTCGGTCACGGCGTCGCGTAGCTCCGAGTAGCGGTTCCGGTACCCCTGAAGCACGCCCCGGGCCGCGGCCACCGGCAGCGAATCCGCGAAGCGGACATGCAGCAGGGCGATGCCGACCGCGGTGCCCGCAGCCACCTCGGGGACGAACAACACCGTGCGGCCGTCGTGGCGGCCCCGGGCGGCCAGCACCCGGCGCTCCACCGCCACCCGGTGCTTGTTGCCGGTGAGCGCCGGCGCGGCCGCGGTGCGCGACACGATGCCGGCCGCGATGCCGCCCTGGTCAACCACCGCGATGGTGTCCAGCCCGTCGAGCCGGTAGCGGGTGTGGCCCAGCACCTCGGCCACCGCGGGGCTTAGACCGGCCAGGGCACGAAGCGTCGAATAGGACAGCCGGTCCCTAACAGAGCCGGCGTCCAGGACGGCCCGGATGAGCGGCGCCTCCAGCAGGGTCTGATCCGAGCGGGAGATGCCGACCGTCACGGTCTTGGCCTGGTGGCGGATGGCGTCGATCGGGCGCGTCAGCTCGTCGATCCCGATATTGAGCGCGGCCGCGAGGTCGTCAACGACCGCTTCGGGCGTGCCGACGCGGCCCAACTCCAGCTCGTAGCCGTCGAGCGGCGCCAAACCCACCGCGTAGCGCATCAGCGTGGTGATGCACACCGCGGTTGACGCCTCCAGATGGCCGTCGTAGCCGCCGCGGCGAAGTCCGGCCGAGAACACGGCCGAGCTGCGCTCCAGCGTCGGCAGAGCCAGGCTCAGGACCTCCTCCGCGGTCGTGCCGGAGCAGGCCGCGGCCGCCTCGATGGCGGCTCGGGCCTCCCGCAGGGGCCGGGCTCCGGCGTCGATGGCCAACGCCGCCTCATAGCCGAAGAGGTGGCCCACCATGGTGGCGGGCAAGAACGCCAACCGCGGATCAACCCGGGGCACATGCAACACGGCCGACGCGCCGTCGAAGCGGGCCTCGCCGTCGTCGGCCACCACAACCGGGGCAGCCCGATGGGCGCCGAAGATGGCAACCTCCTTGGCCACGTCGTCGGCCACCGATCCCGACAGACCGGCTGCGCACACGAGCACCAACGGCTCCGCCGACAGGTCGATGTGCTTCTTGTCCTCGGTGACGTCGCTGGAAATCGACATGTAGCACAGCTCCGACAGCTTGATGCGAACCTCGCGGGCCGCCACCTGGTTGGGACCGTTGCCAACCACCGCCCAGTGGCGACGGCTCAGGGCCAGGCTCCGGGCCGCCTCGCCTATGGCGGTGCGCCGCTCCAGCACCGTCTCCAGCACGCCCGGTATGGACCGGAGCGCTTCGAGGAGGCTGCGCCGCGAGGCACGACCCCGGTCGCCGGCCACTTCGTCCGCGATGGCTGCCGCCAGCAGGCAACCGGCTGCCACCTGGGAGTAGAAGGCCTTGGTGGAGGCCACGCTCATCTCCACGTCGCGGCCGTCGGAGGTGTAGAGCACCCCGTCGGCCCGATCGGTTAGATCGCTGTTGCGGCGGTTGACGATGGCCACCACCGACCCCCCTCTGGCCCTGACCAGATCCACGGTGCGGTTGGTGTCGGTGGTCGTGCCCGACTGCGAGATGGCCACTACCAGGGTGCCGGACATGTCGGCCCGCAGATGGAATGCCGACAGCTCCGTGGCCGGCAGCGCCGCCACGTCGAGCGCCGCCTCCTGCCCGTCTTCGGCCAGCAGCGTCCGCAGGCACCGCGCGAAGCTCTCCCCCGCAACCGCGGCGGTTCCCTGGCCGATGGCCAGCACCCTGGCCACCGATCCGTCCCTCAGGCCCGAGCGGACTCTGTCGGGCAGCGTCTCGGGCCCGATCGACAGTGCGGGGCCGCCGGGAGCGTCGATGATCCTGCCCCGCAGCGTCTTGCGGAATGACCCCGGAGCCTCACTGATCTCTTTGAGCAGGTAATGGCTGTAGTCGCCGCGGTCGATGTCGCGGGTGGTGATGGACGCAAGTGCGAGCTCCTCGGACGCCACCGGCAGGCGGGAGCCGGCGTAGGACTGCCGGTCCACGCCCTCGAGCAGGCCGGCCCGGCCGGCGTCGAGCTCGACGATCTGGCCCCGGCCGGTGCTGGAGTTCGCGCCGCTGGCCACGGTCTCGCCGTCCATGCGCAGGTAGCGAGACGTCTCCTCCACCACGCCGTAAGGCTCGCTGGCCACGATGAAGGCGTCGTCAGCGAACCCGACGTACAGCGCCTGACCGCTGCCCCGCAACGCGAGCCGCAGACGGTCGGGCGAGCCCGCCGTGCAGGCGGCCACGGCCACCGAGCCCTCGCACTCGGCCACGGTGCACCGGAATGCCTCAGCCGGCGCCAGCCCCTGGGCCAGGCGCCGTCCCATCAGGGCGGGGACCGTCTTGGAGTCGGTGGTGACCGCGGGCGGCACCCGCACTCCGGCCGTGTCGAGCAGCTCGGCGTAGTTGTCGACGTCTCCGTTGATGGCCCCGATCACAAACGGGGTGTGCTCGCCGAGCAGGTCGCTGTTGAGCGGATGGGCATTCGCCTCCGAGATGATCCCGACCGAGGCCCAGCGAGTATGGCCCAGCACCAGCGCTCGGGCATCCTCGGCGGCCAGCGCGGCCGCGAGCAGCATGTCGGAGGCGACCGCGGCTCTCAGCGCCGCGGTGTTGTCGCCCAACTCGCCGATCTCGGCCGCGGTCTTGTGGACGATGCTGAGCACCCCGTCCACGAGCCGAGCCGAGCCCGAGCCGAAGGACTCGTCGCCGCCCCGGCGCTGCAGGGCGTCGGCAACGGCGGGGGCGCCGGTGTCGAGCCCGTGGCCGCTGATCAGCAGGTGCAGCCCGGCCGAGTCGCGGCCGCGCACCTCGAGGCGGTCCAGCGCGGAGAGGGCCTGATGGACCGACAGGTACGCCTCGACCGCGGCGGGCGACGCCGAACCGGTGCTCAGCCCTACCCCCGAGAGCAAGTCGGAGACGGCGCGTGCGGCCCGCAGCCGATCCCGCCCAACCGACCACAGGCCGTCTCGCACCCGTACCAGCTGCCTGTTGAGGTGCTCCAGTTCGGCCGGTTCGAGCGACGTGTCGGCGTCGAGCCGAGACTCCAGGGAGACGACCGAAGTCGTGGCGGTCTCGATGAGGCCCCCGAGAGCGTCGACCGTCGCCGGTGACTGCATCAGGAGCCGCAAGCCGGGCACCCCGCCCAGCAGGTGGTTGGCCTCCTGCAAGCCGTCGGCTGCGGCTTCCAGCTTCCGGGCCAGGCCCTCCAGGTCTCCGACAGCCCCGTTCGCGCCGTCGGCGAGGGCGCCCGCAGCCGCCTCGACCAGGCCGGTGACGGCCGCTGCGTCGGGGACCGGCCGCGTCGCCGGGCGGCGCACTATGGCGATGATGCCGCACATGTCAGGACAGGGCCTCCGCGACGCGCGCGGAGACCTGTTCGGCCTCGGCTTGGGCTGTCTCAAAGTCGCTGGCCTCCACCATCACCCGGACCAGCGGCTCGGTGCCCGACCGGCGCACCAGCACTCGGCCCGAGTCGCCCAGGCGGGCCGCGGCGGTCGCCGTGATCGGGGCGAGCGCGGCGTCGAGGTCGGCGATCCGGGCCTCGGCCGGCATGGGCACGCCCACCAGCACCTGCGGCATGCGGGTCATCGCCGCCGCGGCGAGATCGCGCAGGCTGCAGCCGGCGCGCTTGAGCGTGTCCAGCAGCTGGACCGCGGTCAGCAGCCCGTCGCCGGTGGTAGCCAGGTCACGGAAGATCAGATGTCCGGACTGCTCGCCGCCGAGCACCAAGCCCCGGTCCTCCAGGGCGCCGAGCACATGGCGGTCGCCGACGGGCGTCTCAACCACGCCGATGCCGTGGGCGGCCATGGCCCGGCGCAGGCCCAGATTGGCCATCACCGTGACCACCACCACGCCGCCGGCGAGCCGCCCGCTACCGGCCCGGTCGATGGCGCAAACCGCCAGGATCTGGTCCCCGTCGACCACGGTTCCGCGCTGATCGACGGCCAGCACGCGGTCGGCGTCGCCGTCGAAGGCGAGGCCGGCGTCGGCACTGGACGACACCACCGCAGCCTGCAGGCTCTCGGGGTGCAGCGATCCGCAGCCGTCGTTGATGTTGTAGCCGTCGGGCGCGGCGTGGATCGTCTCCACCTCTGCACCCAGGCCGCGCAGGCACTGGGGCCCGGACTCATGCGCAGCCCCGTTGGCCGCGTCGACCACCAGTCGCAGACCCTTGAGGTCGCGGCCTTCGATGCTGGCCGTCACAGCCTCTAGGTGGCGTCGGCGGGCCACATCCCCTTCGTCCGACGGCCTGCCGTCGCCGGTTGGAGCCGTCTCGTCGCCTCGTGCTGTGTGTCGGCCTGGCGTCGCGAGGCACCGCTCTACGCTCTGCTGAGCCTCGTCGCTGAGCTTGCGGCCTCCGGGCGCAAACAGCTTCACCCCGTTGTCGTGCCATGGGTTGTGCGATGCCGATATCACCGCTCCGGCGACCTTCTCATCGTCGCACCAGCGGGCCACCGCGGGTGTGGGTACCACGCCCAAGTCCACTGCGGATCCTCCGGCACGCCGCACGCCCCGGGTCAGGGCTTCGGCGAGACCGGGCCCCGAGATCCTGGTGTCGCGCCCCACCGCGAACCGCTCCGCGCCGAGGACTTCGGCCGCGGCCCGGCCCAGCGCCTCCACCGCCTCGCCTGTCAGCTCGCGGCGAGTGTCGCCGCGCACCCCGTCGGTCCCGAACGCCAGCGTCACGACAGTGCCCCCAACGGTCAATCCACGACCGGAGTCACGCCGACTCCTGACGCGCTCACAGGACTTCCCTGCCGCGCGTGGCCGTCAGCGCTTGCTGTACTGCGGTGCCTTGCGAGCCTTCTTGAGGCCGTACTTCTTCGATTCCTTCTTGCGCGGGTCGCGGGTCAGGTATCCGCCCTTCTTGAGCGTGTCCCGCAACTCGGGGTCTATCTCGACCAGCCCCCGGGAGATGCCCAGGCGCAGCGCGCCAGCCTGACCGCTGGGTCCGCCCCCTCCGATGGTGGCATCGATGTCGTAGCGACCCTCGGTGGCGGTGACCGTCAGCGGCTCGAGTATCTGCATCCGGTGGGTCCGCGACGGGAAGTAGTTCTCGACCGGCCGGCCGTTGACGGTGACGTTGCCGACGCCGGTGCGGAGGCGGACGCGGGCGACGGACCGCTTGCGGCGTCCGGTGGCTTGTACGAGTGGAGCAGTCATCGTTCGATCACCTTTGTCGTCCTATCGCTTCATCGGGCCCGTGCGTGCTCGACGGCGTAAGGCCTGGGCTGCTGGGCGGCATGGGGGTGGGTGGGGCCGGCGTAGACCTTCAGCTTGCCGATCTGCGCCCGGCCGAGACGGGTCTTGGGCAGCATGCCGCGGATCGTGTCGCGCACGGCCTGGTCGGGGCGGCGGGCCATCTTGGAGCCGTAGGTCTCGGTGCGGAGACCGCCCGGATAGCCGGAGTGGCGGTACACCAGCTTGGAATCGGCCTTGTTGGCCGTGAGCACGACCTTGTCGGCGTTGACGATGATCACGTGGTCGCCGGTGTCGATGTGGGGGGCGAAGGTGGGCTTGTGCTTGCCCCGCAGCAGCACGGCCACCTCGGTGGCGAGCCGTCCGAGCACCATGCCCTCGGCGTCGACGAGGTGCCAGCTGCGCTCAATCTCAGAGGCTTTGGGACTGTAGGTCGCCACGTTCGCTCCTGTGGGTTTCGTCGTTCGGCTGGGGCTCGCGCCATCCGATCGAGCCTTCGCTTAGACCGGCTCCTCAGGCTACGGCCCACCCCACCAAACGACAATACCCGGGGGCGTCTAGCGAGATCCGGGAATCTCCACGCCCCGGTCGTAGAGGGTGGCCCACAGGACCAGGCCGTGCGGGGGCGCCGGGCTGGGCGCGGCGCTGCGGTCGCGTGCTGCGATGATCGTGCCCACATCGGAGGGCTTGTGCCGGCCCAGGCCTACCGACACCAGCAGCGCCACCAGCGACCGCACCATCTGGTGGCAGAACGCTCTGGCCTCGATCTCGAACACCGCAGTCTCCCCCTCGAGCCACCACACGGCCCGCCGCACCGTGCGCACCATGGGCTGGTCCGGGCGCGACGGATTGCGGCGGCAGAACGAGCTGAAGTCGTGGTCGCCCAGCAGCCGGTCCGCGGCGGTGCGCATCGCTGTGAGGTCGAGAGTCCGCTCGACGTGCCAGCACAGGCCGGCCGCCAGCGGGTTCGGCACCGGCGAGTTCAGCACCCGGTAGCGGTAGACCCGGCCGGTGCACGAGCGGCGTGCGTCGAAGTCGGGGGACTCGATGCTGGCCCTCGACACCGAGACGCGCGGACCGCACATGCGATTGACGGCCCGCACCAGCCGGACCGGGTCGGCCCGCTCCATGTCGGCGTCGAAGGAGACCACCTGGGCCCGGGCGTGCACGCCGCGGTCGGTCCGCCCCGCGCACACAAGGTCCACAGAATGGCCCAGCACGCTCGCGAGGGCGTCGCCGAGAGCGCCCGCCACCGTGGGCACGCCCTCGTTCCGGGCGAATCCATAAAACTCGGAGCCGTCATAAGCGACCGTCATCCGCATGCGGACAACACCCACCGGCTCGGAACTGGAAGGCAATCAGACCAGTTCGATGCGCGCCATCGGGGCGTTGTCGCCGTGGCGGGGCCCGAGCTTGACGATGCGGGTGTAGCCGCCGGGGCGGTCGACATAGCGAGGGCCGATCTCGTCAAAGAGCTTCGAGGCCATCTCCCGGTCGCCGAGGAACCTGACCACCTGACGGTGGTTGTGCACCCCGCCTCGGCGAGCCTTGGTAATCATCTTCTCCGCGATGGGGCGCACAGCCTTGGCCTTGGCCTCGGTGGTGGTGATGCCCTCCGCTGCGATGAGCGACGCCACGAGGTTGGCCATCATCAGCTTCTGATGGCGGCTGCTGCCCCCGAAGCGGCGTCCCTTGCGGGGGCGGGCCGGCATCTCAACCCCCGTCCCGCAGCGACAGACCCCGCTCGTCGAGCTTGGCGACGACCTCGTCGAGGCTCTTCTCGCCGAAGTTGGTGATGGCCAGCAGGTCGTCGGGTGTCTTGTCCAGCAGCTCACTGAGCGCGTGTATCTGGGCCCGCTTGAGGCAGTTGCGAGGACGCTCCGTCAGCTCGAGGTCGTCCACCGTCTGCTCGGCCTCCACGTCCGCTTGGGGAATGGCGGCTATCTCGCCGAGTTCAAGGCCGCGGGGGTCATCGCTGAGCTGCTCGACGAGCCCGATGAGGCTCCGCAGGGTGGCACCCGCAGAGGCCACCGCTTCGGCCGGCGAGGTCGACCCGTCGGTTTCGACGTCGAGCACCAGCAGGTCGTAGTCCGTCGACTGCTCGACACGGGTGGCTTCGACGTTGAACGAGACCCGCCGCACCGGCGAGTAGATCGAATCGACCGGTATCACCCCGATGGCCGCCGTCAGTTCCTTGTTCTCCTCGGCGGACACGTAGCCGCGGCCCCGGCCCACGGTGATGTCCACCGCCAGTCGCCCGGCCTTGTTGAGCGTGGCGATCGGAGCCTCCGAGTTGAGGATCTCGACGTCGGGATGGCGCTGGATGTCGGCTGCGGTGACGTCGGCGGGGCCTCGGACATCGAGTCGCAGCGTCACCGGCTCCTCGCAGAGGACGACCAGCACCAAGTCCTTCAGGTTCAGGATGATGTCGGTGACATCCTCCGCAACGCCACTGATGGTCGCGAACTCGTGGAGGACGCTGTCGAAGCGAACCTGGGTGACCGCTGCTCCGGGGATCGACGAGAGCAGCGTGCGCCGCAGTGAGTTGCCGATCGTGTGACCGAAACCGGGCTCAAGGGGGCCGATGGCGAATTGCTGCCGATTGACGTCGGCCGGCTCGAGGACCTCGACGGTCGGGCGCTGCATTACAAGCATGGGGGACTCCTCGAATCTCTCCTGCGTCGTTCAGAACCCGGACTGCTCCAGGTACTGCTCGGTGGGTAGGGACTCCAACTACTTCGAGTACAGCTCGACGACGAGCTGCTCGCGTATCGGTACGTCGATCTGCTCGCGGATGGGCAGCTCGCGCACCGTGGCCGTGAAGGCGTCCTCGCCGCCGTCGATCCAGGCGGGCGGGTTGCGATCGAGCACGTCCACGTTCCACTGGATTGTGGCCGAGTCGCGGATCTTGGACCGCAGCTCGACGACGTCACCCTTGCGCAAGCGGTAGCTGGCGATCGTCACTCGTGAGCCGTTCACGTTCACGTGGCCGTGGTTGACCAATTGGCGGGCCTGGGGGCGGGTCGCGCCCCAGCCCATGCGGTAGACGAAGTTATCGACGCGCAGCTCCAGGAACCGCAGCATATTCTCGCCGGTCACTCCCTGGCGGCGGCTCGCCTCGCTGAAGAGGTTGCGGAACTGGCGTTCGGTGAGCCCGTAGGTGAAGCGAGCCTTCTGCTTCTCCTGCATCTGCACCAGGAACTCCGAGGCCGTGCTTCGCCGCCGCGAGCGGCCCCGCTCTCCGGGCGGGTACGGCCGCCGGTCAAGGGCGATCGCCTCGCCCTTGGTGCCCCAGATGTTGGTGTTGAGCCGGCGCGACACTCGCGCCTTGGGTCCGGTGTAGCGCGACATGTCAGACCCTTCTGCGCTTGGGCTGGCGGCAGCCGTTGTGGGGCACGGGCGTCACGTCGGTGATGCCGGTCACGTCGATGCCGATGTTCTGCAGCGAGCGGATCGCGGTCTCCCGGCCCGAACCGGGCCCCTTGACCTGGACGTCGACCTTGCGCAGACCGTGCTCCATGGCCTTGCGGGCGGCCTGCTCGGCGGCCATCTGCGCGGCGAAGGGCGTGGACTTGCGCGATCCCTTGAAGCCGACATTGCCCGCGGATGCCCACGAGATCACGTTGCCCTCAAGGTCGGTGATGGTGATGACCGTGTTGTTGAACGAACTCTTGATGTGGGCCACGCCGTGAGTGACGTTCTTGCGCTCGCGCTTGCGGGTGCGCCTCCGGTCCGAGGATGGTTTTGCCATAGTCGCCAATCGCCTACTTCATGACCTTTTTCTTGCCGGCCACAGTCCGCTTCGGGCCCTTTCGGGTCCGGGCGTTGGTATGGGTCCGCTGGCCCCGCACGGGAAGCCCGCGGCGGTGGCGTAGGCCCTGATAGCAGCCGATCTCCATCTTGCGTTTTATGTCCTGTGACACCTCGCGTCTCAGGTCGCCCTCGACCTGCAGGTTGGCGTCGATGTAGCCCCGCAGCCTCGCCACCTCGTCGTCGCTCAGGTTGCGCACGCGGGTGTCGGGATCAAGCTCGGCCGCCTGGCAGATCTGCTGGGCGGTGCTGCGCCCGATGCCGTAGATGTAGGTCAGGGAGATCTCCACTCGCTTCTCGCGCGGGATGTCTACGCCGGAGATTCGAGCCATCTAGCCCTGCCCCTCTGCTGAGCAGACGCGGGCCACCTCAGCCCTGCCTCTGCTTGTGGCGCGCGTTGTCGCAGATCACCATCACGCGCCTGCGCCGACGGATGACCTTGCAGCGGTCGCAGATCTTCTTGACGCTGGGTCGGACTTTCATGGGTGGTTGATGCTCACTTGTATCGATAGGTGATTCGGCCCCGCTGGAGGTCGTACGGCGTTACCTCGACCTGGACGCGGTCACCGGGAAGTATCCGGATGTAGTGCATCCGCATCTTGCCCGAGATGTGGGCCAGCACGTAGTGGCCGTTCTCGAGCTCCACGCGGAACATCGCGTTGGGAAGGGACTCCGTGACGGTTCCCTCCAATACGATCGCGTCCTCTTTCGGTTTCGGCAGTGTCTGGCCTCCTGTGGGATGAGCCCCGGTCGGCGCGCGTGAGCGCCGGCCCGAGGCCGACGCGCAACGCTACCTGCGACGGATCGCCCATCCAACCCCCAGAGGCCGAGCGGACAGACCGCATCGGACGAATCCGCGAAGCGCCGAGCGAGGCCGTGGCCCGAGCGGCCCGTGAGCGCAGCGAACAAGAGCGGGAACCCCCAGAGGCCGAGCGGACGCCCACTTCAGCCACGGTTGCGCTCGACGGCCGTCGCGACCCGCTCGAACACCTCGTCGGGGGTGCCCACCCCGTCCACGGTCGCGAGCAGCCTGCGGGCCTCGAACCAGTCGAGCAGGGGCGCGGTCTGCTCCTCGTACAGCTCGAGCCGGCGCTGGATCGCCTCCAAGGTGTCGTCCGAGCGCCCCCGATCCAGCATCCGGACCGTCACTACGTCTATGGGAACGACGATGTTCACCGCCACGTCGAGACGATGGCCCAGTTCGTCGAGAATCGCCTCCAGAGCATCGGCCTGGTCGCTGGTCCGCGGGTAGCCGTCGAGCAGCACCCCGTCGGCGATGATGTCGTCACGCGACAGCCGGTCGCGCACGATCCCGTTCATGATGTCGTCACCTACCAGCCGGCCGGCGTCCATGATCGCCTTGGCCTGGCGACCGAGTTCCGTGCCCGCAGCCACCGCGGCCCGCAGCACGTCGCCGGTGGAGAGGTGAACACAGCCAAGGGCCTGCACCAGGCGCTCCGACTGTGTGCCCTTGCCCGAGCCCTGCCGGCCCAGGATCACCATCCGCAAGGGTGCCACTTACTTGAGGAAGCCCTCGTAGTTGCGCATCATGAGCTGGCTGTCGATCTGCTTCATCGTTTCCAGCGCGACGCCGACGGCGATGAGCAGCGAGATGCCCCCGAAGGCGAAATTGCTGGCGCCGCCGCCTGCGCCGGCGTCCACGTCGGTGCCGATGGTGACCGCCACGAGGATGGAGGGAACCAACGCGACCGACGCGATGAACAGTGCCCCGGGCAGGGTGATGCGCGACAGGATCCGGGCCAAGTAGCGCTCGGTCTGGATACCAGGACGGATCCCTGGGATGAACCCGCCCTGCTTGCGAATCGTGTCGGCCTGCTTCACCGGGTCGAATGTGATGGCCGTATAGAAGTACGCGAACCCGACGATCATCAGGCCGTAGAAGAACAGGTACACGGGGCTCGTCGGATAGGTGAGGTGGTCGTTGACGAAGGCCTGGATGGTGCCGCCGATGCCGCCGTCGGGCATGGCCGCTCCGATCAGGGTGGGCAGGTACAGCACGGAGCTGGCGAAGATGATGGGGATGACGCCCGACTGGTTGACCTTCAGCGGGATGTAGGTGCTCTGGCCGCCGTACATGCGCCGGCCCACGACCCGCTTGGCGAACTGCACCGGGATGCGGCGCTGGCCCTGCTCCACGAAGACGATGCACACCAGCAGGATCAACGCCACCGCGACAAAGCCCACCAGGGCGTTGTTGCCGTTGTTGGCCCTGACCGCGGTGAGCTGGTACGGCAGCGACGACACGACGCTGGTGAAGATCAGCAACGACATGCCGTTGCCGATGCCGCGCTGGGTGATCAACTCCCCCATCCACATGAGCAGGGCGGTGCCGGTGGTGAGCGTCAGGACCACCACGAACACGACCCAAACGGTGAAGTCGGGCAGCAAGTCGATCCCGCCCACTAATGCGCCGCTGTGGAACAGGAACGCGAAGCTGGTCGACTGCAGCAGGGCAATGCCGACAGTCAGATAGCGGGTCCACTGGGTGATCTTGCGCTGGCCCACCGCACCCTGCTGCTGCCACTGCTCGATGCGGGGGATCACCACGCCCAGGATCTGCATGATGATCGATGCCGTGATGTAAGGCATGATCCCGAGCGCGAACACGGCGAACTGGGTGAGCGCGCCGCCCGAGAAGAGCTGCACGAACCCGAGGATCCCGCCCGACGTGTTGGCCTGGTCCCGCATCAACTGGACGGCGTCGGTGTCCACGTAGGGCGCCGGGATGAAGGCCCCGAGGCGGTAGACGCCGAGGATGAACAGGGTGAACAGGATCTTGTTGCGCAGATCCGGGATGCGGAACATGTTGAGCACTCGGTTCAGCACGGCCAACTCCGTCCGCCAGTCAGATCAGCCTCACGGGTCCTCACAGCCCTCTCCCCGTCAGCGGTTGGTGTGCTGGTTGTAGCTGCCATGCGGTGGCCGGCGGTCGCCCCACGGCTTGGCCAGGATCTCGACGCTGCCTCCGGCCGCCGCGATGGCCGCCGCGGCGCTCTCGGACACTGCGTGGGCCCGCACCCGCACCGCCCGGTGGAGTTCGCCGCGGCCCAGCACCTTCACCAGCGCCTTCTTGCCCACCAGGCCCCGCTCCCGCAGTATCTCGGGCGAGACCTCGTCGAGTCCCGTGGCCTCGATGGTGTCGAGGTTCACCGGCTGGTACTCCACACGGAAGGGGTTGGTGAAGCCGCGCCACTTGGGGACGCGTCGCAGCAGCGGCATCTGCCCGCCCTCGAAGCCGGCGGGGACCTTGCTGCGGGCCTTCTGGCCCTTCATGCCGCGGCCCGCGGTCTTGCCCCCGCGCCCGGCGATGCCCCGGGCCATCCGCTTGGGTCGCTTGTGCGACCCGGGGTGGGCCTTCAGGTCGTGCAGCTTGGTCATCCGTCAACCTCCTCGACGGAGACCAAGTGGGGAACCCTCTCGATCATGCCGCGTATCTCGGGACGATCAGGCAGAGTGTTGCTCCTTCCGATCCGCCCCAAGCCGAGGGCTCGCAGCGTACCGCGCTGTTTGGGCTTGGTGCCGATGGCGGAGCGGACCTGGGTCACCAGCAGAGCCATCACTCCTCCTCCGCCTCGTGGTTCTGTTGGGCGGCCGCGGCCCGGTCGATGCGCGTGGCCTGGTAGGCGTCCCACAGGCCCTTGGGAAGGAACTCTTCCGGGTCCAGGCCACGCATGCGAGCGACCTCGTCGGGGCGGCGCAGCGCCTGCAGCCCGCTAATCGTAGCCCGGGCGACGTTTATGTGGTTGGGCGAGCCGAGCGACTTGCACAGCACGTCGCCTATGCCCGCCTCCTCAAGGATGGCCCGGGCCGCGCCGCCCGCGATCACGCCGGTGCCGGGGGCAGCCGGCTTGAGCAGCACGCGGCCGGCCCCGGTCGTGCCGATCACCGGGTGCATGATGGTGCTGCCCGCCATCGCCACATCGAACACGTTGCGCCTGGCCTCCTCGGTGCCCTTCTGGATGGCCAGCGGCACCTCTTTGGCCTTGCCGTAGCCGAGGCCCACCCGGCCGGCCCCGTCTCCGATCACCACCAGAGCGGTGAAGGAGAACCGGCGGCCGCCCTTGACGACCTTGGCCACCCGGTTGATGTTGATAACCCGCGACTCCCGCAGCGGGGGGCCACTCGAGCGCTCCTCGGCCATCAGAACTCCAGTCCCGGATGCGGGACAACTCGCTCGGCCATCAGAACTCCAATCCGGCCGAGCGCGCCGTGTCGGCGAGCTCGGCCACCCTGCCGTGATACCGGTAGCCGCCCCGGTCGAACACGGCGGCCGTGATGCCGGCGTCGAGGGCCCGCTGCCCGATGAGCGTCCCCACCGCGCGGGCCGCGGCCACGTTGCCGCCGGGAACCGAGCGCAGCTCGGCCTCCAGCGTTGAGGCCGACACCAGGGTCGTCCCCGCATCGTCGTCGATGAGCTGGGCCGACATGTGCCGGCTCGACCGGAACACCGACAGCCGCGGCCGCTCGGCCGTGCCCCGCACCTTCTTGCGGACGCGCCGGTGCCGGCGGATGCGGCCCTCCCGGCGCTTTCTAGCCTGATCAACCATGGCTACTTCGCCGCCTTCCCGGCCTTGCGCTTGACGCGCTCGTCGACGTACCGGATGCCCTTGCCCTTGTAGGGCTCGGGCGGGCGCCATTTCCTGATGTCGGCCGCCACTTGGCCGACGAGCTGCTTGTCGATGCCCTTCACGAGGATCTGCGCCCGCTGCGGGACCTCGAACTCCACGCCGGAGGGGGCCGTGATCTTCACGGTGTGGCTGAAGCCGAGTGCCAGCTCCAGCGAGGTGGGGGTGGACTCGTTGACCCGGTAGCCCACGCCCTGGATGCGGAGCTCCTTGGTGAACCCCTCGCTCACACCGGTGACCATATTCTGCACCAGCGTGCGGGTGAGCCCGTGCAGCGACTTGCTCTGGGCGGTGTCGTCGGGGCGCTCGAGGTGCAGCCTCCCGTCGGCGGAGCGCATCGTGATCTGGCCGGGGAGCTCCCTGCGGAGCGTCCCCTTGGAACCCGTCACAACGACGGTGCGGCCCTCAAGGGCCACATCCACGCCGCTGGGGACGGTGATGGGGACGTTTCCCACGCGACTCATGGCCTACTCCTCAGGTACCCGGCGGATAGGTGAACGCCTCGCGATGAAGCATGTTGTTTCCCGCTCTTGTTCGCTGCGCTCACGGGCCGCTCGGGCCACGGCCTCGCTCGGTGCTTCTCGAGTATTCTCATGGTCTGCTGCCTATCCGCTCGGCCTCTCACCACACGTAGCAGAGGATCTCTCCGCCCATGCGGTTCTTCCTCGCCTCCCGGTCGCTCATGAGGCCCCTGTTGGTGGACACAACCGCCACGCCGAGCCCTCCCTGGACCCGCGGGATCTCGTCCCGCTTCCTGTAGATGCGCAGCCCCGGCTTGGAGATGCGCCGCAGCCCGCGGATGACGCGGTCCCGCTCGGGCGAGTACTTCATCTCGATCGTGAGGGTCGTGCCCGGCCGGGGCGAGTTGTCCATCTCGGCATACGACGCGATGTAGCCCTCTCGGCGCAGCACCTCAGCCAGCGCGAGCTTTCGCTTCGACGAGGGCATCGAGACCTCGTCGTGCATGGCCACATTGGCGTTGCGTATGCGGGTCAGCATGTCGGCGATCGGATCTGTCATCGTCATCGGCAGGCCACCTCACCAACTCGCCTTCTTCACGCCGGGAAGTTCCCCGGCGTGGGCCAGATCGCGCAGGCAGATGCGGCACAGGCCGAACTTCCGGTACACGGATCGGGGCCGACCGCACTTGCGGCACCGCGTGTAGGCCCGCACCTTGAACTTGGGGGTGCGCTGCTGCTTCTCTATGAGGGCCTTCTTAGCCATCGGTTATTGCCCCTCTCGCCGGAACGGGAAGCCGAACGCCTCCAGAAGCGCCCGGCCCTCGGTGTCGGTCTTGGCTGTGGTGACGATCGTGATGTCCATTCCCCGGGTGGTGTCGACCGTGTCGTAGTCGATCTCCGGGAAGATGAGCTGCTCGGTGATGCCGAACGTGTAGTTGCCGCTGCCGTCGAAGGACCGCGGCGACAGCCCGCGGAAGTCGCGGATGCGGGGGATGGCCAGCGCTATGAGCCGGTCGAAGAACTCGTACATGCGGTCGCCCCGCAGCGTGACCTTGCAGCCGATGGCCATGCCGGTTCGCAGCTTGAAGGTGGCCAGGGACCGCTTGGCCCGCGTGATCTGTGCCTTCTGGCCCGAGATCACGGCCAGGTCGGCCAGTGCGCCCTCGAGCAGCTTGGCCTGGGTCGTAGCGTCGCCGACCCCCATATTGAGCACGATCTTGGAGAGCTTCGGCACCATCATCACGTTCGACAGTCCCAGCTGGTCGATCAGTTCGGGCTTGATCTCGTCGTCGAACGCGGCCCGCAGCCGGGGCCGGTGGCCGGTGGCCGCGGTCACAGGTCCGCCCCCGTGCGCCGGCAGATGCGGACCTTGGCCCCCTCGGGCGTGAACCGGTAGCCCACCCGGGTGGGCTTGCCGTCGGTGGGGCTCACCACCGCCACGTTGGACGCGTCGATGGGCATGGCCTTGTCGATGATGCCGCCCTGCTGCACGTTGCGGGCGGGCGCCTGGTGACGCTTGGCGACGTTGACGCCCTCCACGATCACCCGGGCCACAGTGGGCAGGACCCGCTCGACCGTGCCCTCCAACCCGGCGTCCTTGCCCGAGAGCACCACGACCCGGTCGCCCTTGAGGATCTTCATTGACCGCGAGCGGGGGCGCTTGGAGCCTCTGGCCATCTAGAGCACCTCCGGCGCCAGCGACACGATGCGCATGAACTGCTTGTCTCGAAGCTCGCGGCCAACCGGTCCGAAGATTCGGGTGCCCCGAGGCTGGTCCTGCTCGTTGATCAGAACCGCGGCGTTCTCATCGAAGCGGATGTAGCTGCCGTCGCCGCGGCGCTTCTCCTTGCGGGTGCGCACCACGACGCAGCGCACCAAGTCGCCCTTGCTTACCTGGGCGCCGGGGATGGCGTCCTTGACGGTGGCCACGAACACGTCTCCCACCGAGGCGTAGCGCCGCTTGGAGCCGCCAAGCACCTTGATGCACAGCACCTCCTTGGCACCGGAATTGTCGGCGACGCGCAGCCGGGACTCCTGTTGGATCATCTGGCACGCTCCGAGAAGCTCGACTCCTGCTGGATCACTTGGCACGCTCCACGACCTCGACGAGGCGCCAGCGCTTCGTCTTGGACAGCGGCCGGGTCTCGGCGATCCGCACGCGGTCACCCACGCCCAGCTCGTTGCCGGCGTCGTGGACCACGAGGCGGGCGGTCCGCTTCACCGTCTTGTCGTAGCGCGGGTGCCGCACCCGTTCGGTGGCCTCGACGATCACCGTCTTGTCCATGCGGTCCGAGACCACGACGCCCTCACGCACCTTGCGGCGGTTGGGATGGGGCTGGGTGTCCTGAGCCATGGTCATCTCTCCTCGGCTGATAGTGAGCGCGAATAGATGTGAGCCTGGCGCGTCACAGTGGTGTCACTCCCGCTCTTGTTCGCTTCGCTCACGGGCCGCTCGGGCCCCGGCCTCGCTCGGCGCCTCGCGAGGGTCCTCATGACTCGCTCCCTATCCGCTCGGCCTCTAGGGCCAGCTCCGCCTCGGCAGCCGCGATCTCGCGGGCCCGCAGCTCGGTGAGCACGCGGGCGATGTCGCGGCGCACCTGCCTGAGGCGCGCCGGGTTGTCCAGCTGGCCGGTGGCGAACTGGAAGCGCAGATTGAACAGCTCCTCCTTCGCCTCCGACAAGCGCTCGATCAGATCGGTATCGCCGAGATCGTTGAGAGCCTTGGCCCGAGCCATTTAGAGGGCCTCCTCCCGGGTGACGAAGCGAGCCCTTATGGGCAGCTTCTGGATGGCCCGATCGATGGCGCCCCGGGCGATGTCCTCGTCGTGGTAGGAGAGCTCGAACAGGATGCGGCCAGGACGGACCACCGCCACCCAGTGCTCCGGGTTGCCCTTGCCCGAACCCATCCGGGTCTCGGCCGGCTTCTGGGTGACGGGCTTGTCGGGAAAGACGTTGATCCAGACCTTGCCGCCCCGCTTGATATGGCGCGTCATGGCCACGCGGGCCGCCTCTATCTGGCGCGACGTCAGCCATCCTGGCTCCAGCGCCTGAATGCCGAATTCGCCGTGGGTGATTTCGGTGCGCCCCTTCGAGACGCCCTTGGTGCGGCCCCGGTGGTGCTTGCGGTGGCGGACCTTGCGCGGCATCAACATGTCGTCTACCCCTCAGTCGTCGCCGGGGCGGAAGTGGGGCGTCTCGTGATGCTCACGGGTGGAGGCCTCGATGGCGGCCTCCTCATCGAGCAGCTTCTCGAACTCGGGGTCGGCCTCGCCTATCAGCGGCGCGGGCTCCTGGTCGCCAGTCTCTTCGCTGAACTCGCGGCGGCGGGCCGCCGAGGACGACACGATCTTGCGGGGGCGGGCGGCGGGCCCCGAGGTCTCGCCCGCTGCCATGGCGGCCTCCTTGGAGGCCTTGTCCTCCGAGAGCGTCTTGTAGGGCAGGATGTCGCCCTTGTAGAGCCAGACTTTCACGCCGATGCCGCCATAGGTGGTGCGGGCCTCGCGGAAGCCGTAGTCCACATCGGCCCGCAGGGTGTGCAGCGGCACCCGACCCTCGCGATACCACTCGGTGCGGGCCATCTCGGAGCCGCCGAGACGGCCCGAGCACTGCACCCGGATCCCGAGCGCCCCGGCCCGCTGGGCGTTCTGCACGGCCCGCTTCATGGCTCGGCGGAAGGCCACCCGGCCGGTCAACTGGTCGGCGACTCCCTGGGCGATGAGCGCCGCGTCGAGCTCGGGCTGCTTGATCTCCTGGATGTTGAGCTGCACCCGTGGATTGCCACTGATCTCCGTGAGACCGGCCCGCAGCCGGTCGGCCTCGGCGCCGCGCCGGCCGATCACGATGCCGGGCCGGGCCGTGTGCACATCGACCCGCAGCCGGTCGCGGGTGCGCTCCACCTCCACGCGGCTGATGGCTGCGTGGGGCAGTTCGGTCATGAGGAAGTCTCGGATCTTCCAGTCCTCGATGACATTCTCCGCGTACTCCTTGCGGTCGGCGAACCACCGGCTCTTCCACTCGGTGGTCACGCCCAGGCGGAACCCGTAGGGATTTACCTTCTGGCCCATCAGTTTCCCCCTCCAGACTTGCCCGACTCTTCGACGGCCGTTTCAGCGCTCTCGGCATCGGGCTCTTCGGCCTCGGACGCGTCGATGTCGCCCCCAGTCTCCTCGGGGGCCGCGACGTCAACGGCGTCGCCATCGTCGAGCTCCCCAGGCCGGTCGTCGGCCAGAGCGGCCTCGGTCGCTTGCACCACCGCGGAGGCCTGGGCCTCAACGTCCACCCCGGCTTCCTCGTCGGCGGTCGCGGCCTCTTGGCGCGCCGCGGCACGGGACCGGGCCACCCTGCGCCTGCGGGCCTCGGCCGTGGCGACGCCGCGCCGCGACTGCAAGGCTTGCATCTGCTCGAGTGTCTCAGGGTCGTAGCGGGCGACGATCACCGTGATGTGACATGTGCGCTTGCGGATGCGGGTGGCCCTTCCCCGGGCCCGGGGTCGCCAGCGTTTGAGGGTGGGGCCCTCGTCGGCGTAGCAGGCCGAGACGAACAGCTCGTCGGCGTCGAGGCCGTCGTTGTGCTCGGCGTTGGCCACCGCCGAGTCCAGAACCTTGGCGATGGGCCGTGCGATGTCGCGCTCGGAGAAGGCCAGGATGTCCTGGGCATCGGCACAACTCTTTCCCCGGATGAGGTCGAGAACCTCGCGGGCCTTGTACGCCGAGCTGCGTATGTGGGTGGCCCGGGCCCGGGTGCCGGGGCGCTCGTTCGTCTTCGTGCCGGTCATCAGCGGCGCGCCCCCCGCTCCTGGCCGGCGTGATACCGGAACGTCCTGGTGGGGGCGAACTCACCAAGCTTGTGTCCGACCATCGACTCGGTGATGTAGACCGGCACGTGCTTGCGGCCGTCATGCACGGCGAGGGTGTGGCCGACCATGTCGGGGATGATGGTGGACCGGCGCGACCACGTCTTGACCACCCTCTTCTCGTTGTGCTCATTGAGCTCGTCGATCTTGCGCAAGAGGTGGTCGTCCACGAAGGGACCCTTCTTGAGGCTTCGGGGCATGGTGCTACCTCCGGGTGCCGCGCCTGCGGCGGCGGCGAACGATCATCTTGTCGGAGTCCTTCCTGCGGGCACGGGTCCGTCCCTCGGGCTTGCCCCACGGCGAGACGGGGTGGCGCCCGCCCGAGGACTTGCCCTCGCCCCCGCCGAGGGGGTGGTCGACCGGGTTCATGGCCACGCCCCGGGTCTGGGGGCGCACACCCTTCCAGCGGTTGCGGCCCGCCTTGCCGATCTTGGTGAGCTCGTGCTCGGCATGGCCGACCTCGCCGATCGTGGCTCGGCAGTCGATGGGCACCCGCCGCATCTCCGTGCTGGGCAAGCGAAGCGTGGCGAAGCGTCCCTCCTTGGCCACCAGCTGCACGCTGGCGCCGGCGCTGCGGGCTATGCGGCCGCCCCCGCCCGCCTTCAGCTCGACGTTGTGGACCACGGTCCCTACCGGGATGTAGCGCAGCGCCATGGCGTTGCCGGGGCGGATCTCCGATCCCGAACCTGACATGAGCCGGTCGCCCACCTCCAGGCCCTTGGGCGCAAGGATGTAGCGCTTCTCCCCGTCGTGGTAGTGGAGCAGCGCGATGCGGCACGTGCGGTTCGGGTCGTACTCGATGGCGGCCACCGTGGCCGGCACGTTGTCCTTGGTGCGAACGAAGTCGATCTTGCGGTAGCGCTGCTTGTGGCCGCCGCCGCGGTGGCGGGACGTCTTGCGCCCGAGATTGTTGCGGCCGCCGGTGCCCGACTGCTTGACAAGCAGGCTGCGCTCGGGGGTCGGGCGGGTGATCTCGGAGAAGTCCGACGCGGTCTGGAACCGGCGGCCCGGGCTGGACGGCTTGCGTTTGCGGATCGCCATGGTCAGGCCTCGAAGAGATCGATCGAGTCGCCGGTGGCCAGAGTGACCAGGGCGCGCTTGGTGTCGGCTCGGCGGCCCCACGTGTTGTTGCGCCGGTTATGCCGCCGCTTGCCCTTGCGGCGCAGCGTGTTGACCTTCACCACCGAGACGTCGAAAATCGCCTCGACCGCGGCCCGGATCTCGGGCTTGGTGGCTTCCGGGGCGACGATGAACGTGTAGACGTTGTCGGCGAGCAGCGCGTAGCTCTTCTCGGACACGACGGGACGAAGGATCACCTCGCGGTGGTCACGCATCGCGGTCACCGTCGTCGTTCGTGCCGCGGTCGGCTGCATCGACGTCACCAGTGTCGGCACCGCGGCCGGTTGGCAGCACGTCGGAGGTGAACACCACTACGTCGCTGTTGAGCACGTCGTAGGTGTTCAGCTCGCGGTAGTGCAGGCAGTGCACGGGCGGGAGGTTGCGGAAGCTCTTCTGGGCGTCGGCATCGTCGTCACCCAGCACCACCAGGACCTTTCCGGTCGCTCCGATGGCATCGAGGGCGGCGGCGGCGTCGCGGGTGCGGGGCTCGTCGAAGCGCCACCGGTCCACCACGATGACGCGGCCGGAGCGGGCCCGGTCCGAAAGCGCTGACGAGAGGGCCAGGCGCTTCATCTTCTTGGGGGTGCGCTGGCGGTAGTCGCGGGGCTTGGGGCCGTGGGCCGCACCGCCGCCGCGCCACTGGGGAGACCTGATTGAGCCGTGACGGGCCCGACCGGTGCCTTTCTGGCGCCAGGGCTTGGCCCCGCCACCGGCCACCTCAGCCCGGCCCTTGGTGCTGTGGGTGCCGGCCCGGCGGGCCGCGAGCTGCGCGGTCACCACCTGGTGCATCACGGATATGTTGGGCTCCACATCGAAGATCGATGAGTCGAGGACGACCTCGCCGACCTTGCGGCCCTTCGGCGTGACCACCTTCACCGGCCCCATGTGCTCAGCCGACCTTCACCGCGTTGCGCACGACGACGGTGCCGCCCTTGGGTCCGGGAACGGCGCCCCTCACCAGAAGCACCTCGGCGTCGGCGTCAGCCTTGACCACCTCGAGGTTGAGAGTGGTGACCCGGCTGGCTCCGGCCCGGCCGGGCATCTTCTTGCCCCTGAACACCCTTGAGGGAGTGGCGCACTGGCCCACGGCGCCGGGCTTGCGATGCACCTTGTGGGCTCCGTGGCCGGCGGGCTGCCCCTTGAAGCCGTGGCGCTTCATCACGCCGGTGAAGCCCTTGCCCTTGGAGACCGCGGTCACATCGACCCGCTCACCCGAGGCGAGCACGTCGACGCCGATCTGCTGGCCGACGGCGTAGTCGCTCACGTCGTCGAGGCGCAGTTCCACCACGGCCCGGCCGGGGTCCACACCGGCCCGCTCGAAATGCCCGGCCTCCGGCTGGGTGAGCCGGGCGGGATCGATCATGCCGAAGGTGACCTGTATCGCGCTGTAGCCGTCGTGCTCGTTGGTCTTCACCTGCACCACGCGGCAGGGAGAGACGCGCAGGACGGTGACGCCGACGACGCGGTTGCTGTCGTCCCACACCTGGGTCATGCCGACCTTGGTGCCCACGATCGCCTTGGTGGCCATGGCCTCTTCCTGTACATCTCCGCGCGAGCGCCGCTCACGCGAACGCTCCGCTCGGGCTTGCCCGGCGGAGCGACGACTCGGTTGTGCCGCACGGTTCCCCCGCGGTATCCCGCCAGGGCCTATGCGGACGTCGATTCACGCTCGCCCCGGACGGCCCGAGGCGAACCGCGGAGTGTAACGGTGCCCGCCCCGACCCCCAACCCTCAGCAGGTCCGGTCGGTCCCCCTGCCCGCGGGCACGGGTGGCTAGGGTCGCGGCAATGGACGACGGCAGGACCGTGCCGGTCTGGGTGAAGCGGGCCATCGTCTGGTTCTGGCTCGGCGGCCTGGCCACCTTCTACGCAGTCGGCGTGGTGCGTGCCCTGAGGACGCTGCTCGTGATGCTGGTGGTGTCGCTGTTCGTCGCGTTCGCGCTGGAGCCGGCGGTGAACTTTTTGGCCAGAAAGAACATTCGCCGCGGCTTCGGCACGGCGATCACCTTCCTGGTCGTCACTGGTCTGGCCGCCGGCTTCTCTGCGGTGATCGGAACCGCCCTGGCGTCGGAGACGACCTACCTGATCGAAAAAGGGCCCAGCTACATCGACGACATCGAAGGCTGGCTCGACGACACCTTCGGCATCCAGCTGGAGTTCGACACGTTCAAGGAAGAGTTCGTCGAGGGCGGCGGGGTACAGGACCTGGCCAGCCGGTTCGCCGACGATGTGCTCAACGTCGGCACGACCGTGGTGAGCCTGCTGTTCCAGCTGTTCACTGTGGCTCTCTTCACCTTCTACCTGGTGGCCGAGGGCCCCAAGCTCCGCAAGATGGTGTCAGCGAGGTTGAGCGAGCGCAAGGCCGCGGTCGTGACCCAGATCTGGGACCTGGCCATGGACAAGACCGGCAGCTACATGTACTCCCGCACAATCCTGGCCGCGCTGTCGGCTCTCGTGCACTGGATCGCGTTCGCGCTGCTCGATGTGCCCTCCCCTGTCGCCCTCGCCCTGTGGGTCGGCGTCGTGTCGCAGTTCATCCCCGCGATCGGCGCATACATCGCGGGGGTGCTGCCGGTGCTGGTGGCGCTGCTGCACTCACCCCGCACCGGGCTCTTCGTGTTGATCGTGATCGTCGCCTACCAGCAGGTGGAGAACTATTTCTTCTCGCCCCGGATCACTGCCCACACCATGGAGATCCATGTTGCTCTGGCCTTCGGCTCCGTGATCGCCGGCACCGCTCTGCTGGGGATCGTCGGGGCGTTCCTGGCCCTGCCCGTGGCCGCCACCGCACAGGCGTTCATCTCGAGCTGGATAGCCCGACGGCCCGGACCTGCCGGGGCCGGAGAGGCCGGAGAGCCACCCGTGCCGACGGAGTCGCTAACCGCCGAGCCGCCCCCAGTTGGACGCGATAGCGACTAAGAGCGTGCGCGAGTAGGTGGCGAGCGCTCGGGGCGAGAAGTCGTGTTTCCCGCTCTTGTTCGCTGCGCTCACGGGCCGCTCGGGCCACGGCCTCGCTAAGCACCCTGCGAATTCCTCGTGAACTCATCGCCTACCCGCTCGGCCTCTAAGCGGCCACGCAGATAGGTACCACCTCTTCGCGGTGCAACATCGCATTTCCCGCTCTTGTTCGCTGCGCTGACGGGCCGCTCGGGCCACGGCCTCGCTCGACGTCTCGCCGGATCCTTGTTGTCTGTGGCCTATCCGCTCGGCCTCTAGGCCGACATCAACCGGAATCCGACCGCCCCGGTCGCCGTGTCGAACACCACCGGGACGTTCGACACCGCGCTCGAAGGCACGCTCTCGGCCCCGAGCCCCCGGCTACTCTGATGTTGTGGCAGGGGGGCTGCCAGCTCAAGGCTTGCTTTGCTAACGCCTCGGTTTCTGCGGTGGGGGCGGCAAGCCGGTGGATGGCCCTGGCGTCTCGCGGCCCTTGCCTTGTTGGTGCTGGCGGCTGGCGGGTGTGGCGACGAGCCCTCGGCGCCGTCTGAGGCCGGCGACGCGGCGTCGTCGGATGTGTCTGCGACCGCTGGCTCGACGCCCTCGGAGGACCCTTCGTTGGAGGAGGCAGGGCCTTCGGGCGGCATCGGCTGGGAGGACCTTGAGAGCCTCGCCTTCGAGTACAGCGGTCAGAGCATCCAGCTCTCCGGCGGCCGGGCGACAGTGTCCTATGGTGGCGCGTCGAGCGATGTCTTCACGCTGCAGAACCGGGTGGCCGCGGGCGACCTGGACGCTGACGGCGACGACGACCTGGTCGCCCACATCGTGGCGAACTCAGCGGGGACGGGCGTGTTCCACCTGATCGTGCCGGTGATCAACGACGATGGAGTTGCGACGGCTCTGCCGGCGGCGGCGGTCGGCGACCGCGTCGTGATGGACAACATGCTCATTAGCAACGGGCGAGTGCAGGTGTCGTTGTTTGACCGAGCCAGCGGCGAGTCGTTCACCGTCATCACCCAACACAAGACGTTGGAGATCGACCTTGCGGGGCCCGAGCCGTCGGTTCAGGTGATCGAGACTGAGCCGATCGGCGATCTTCCCCTGCCCGGTCCCGAGTTGCCCGACGTCGACGTCCGCTTCGAGCCGGGGGCGGTGAGCGCCGCAGTGTCGGGATCCATCGAGTTCCGCCAGCGTCAGACCTACACGTTGCAGGCTGCGGCCGGGCAGGCCTTCACGGCGACGCTGGGGGCACCTACCGGAGTGTGGCTCGACGTGCGGCTCGGCGACGAGGTGATGGCGGCGGCGACCGAGCGGTACCAGCGGGTGGAGGCCACCCTTCCCGCCGCCGGCGCGTGGCGGGTGACCGTCGTCTCGGCGCACGCTGGGCCAGCCGACTACGAGCTGACAGTGGAGGCATTGCCGCTGGGGTCAGATTCTCCCCCGCCGCCCACCGCCGATGCGCCGCCGCCCACCACGACCGCCGATGCGCCCGCCGACACGCCACAGCCCACCACGACCGCGGATGCGCCCGCCGATGCGTCGGCCGAGCCCGGCGGCGTCGTCTACCTGACGTTCGATGACGGCCCGCATCCCACTTACACGCCGCAGGTGCTCGACATCCTTGCTCGCCGCGGAGCGCGGGCCACGTTCTTCGTGCTGGGCTCTCTGGCCGAGGCCCGCCCCGAGCTCATGGCGCGCATCGTCGCCGAGGGCCACACCGTGGCCAACCACGCCTGGAACCACGAGAACCTGGCCGGGCTGCCCCGGTCGTCGTTCGATGACACGATCGGCCGCACCCAGGCCGTCCTGGCCGAACGGGCCACGCCGTGTTTGCGGCCCCCCTACGGTTCCATCGATGCCTTCACCCGTGAATGGGCGGCGTCCGCAGGGCTGGACCTGGTGCTGTGGACGGTCGACACCAACGACTGGCGAAGGCCCGGGGCCCAGGTCATCGCCGACCGCATCGTGCGGGGCGCCACCGACGAGGCGATCGTGCTGATGCACGACGGCGGCGGCAACCGCACCCAGACAGTCGAAGGCCTCGAGCTCGCTCTGGACCGGCTGTCGGGACGAGGCCTGCGATTCGAGCCGGTCTGCACCTGAAGGGCCCTCGACCCCATCCGCCATCGATAGGAAGCCCTAATGGGCACACACCTGTCGCCGGTGGGCTCGGGCCGCGACACGAGCGAAGACGCCACCGGATGGCTCAAGGTCAACAACATCGACACCCTCGAGCGCCTCGCCAGCGTGACCGGTAGCGCCCGCAAGCCTTCCCCGGGGCCGACATCGTTCCCACACCAGACCAGCGTCGGCCACGAGCAGCACCGCGCGCCCGTGACTAATCCGCACCGCCGCCTACCGGGCCCTCGGCGCCGTGACGGGGCCTGCCGGTAGCATCCTCGCCGTGGTGAAAGTGTCCCCCGAGAGGGCTGAAGGCGTGGAGGTGGGCATGCCCTCAAAGGTGCGCCCACCGACCGGCAGCCTCGGGTACGAGTTCAAGAGGGCGCTGCTGTCCGACGGTCTGTCGGTGATCGCCGAGGTCAAGCGGCGCTCGCCCTCCGCGGGCAACTTGAGGGCCGACGCGGACGCGGCCGCGCTGGCCTGCCAGTACCGCGACGGCGGCGCCGTGTGCCTGTCGGTGCTGACCGACGGTCCCCGTTTCGGCGGCTCGCCCGAGGACCTCCAACGGGCGCGAGCCGCGGCGGGCATGCCCGTGCTGCGCAAGGACTTTCTCACCACCCTCGAAGACGTCCGCGAGTCGAGCGCCATGGGCGCCGACGCCATGTTGGTGATCGTCGACGACGTGGACGCCTCCTTGCTGCGCCCGATCCACGAGCTGGCCCTCGAGCTGGGGTTGGACGTCCTGACCGAGGTCCGCACCGGGCCCGAACTCGAGCTGGCCGTGGCCGCCGGGGCCTACATGATCGCGGTCAACCAGCGCAGCCAGCCCAAGGACACCCGCTTCACCGTTGACTACAACAAGGCTGTCGAGATGAGCCGCCTGTTCGCCCCGATGGACGACGGGATCGTCAAGGTGGCTGCATCGGGCATCGGCGTCGAGGGCGGAACCGGCATGGGGGACCTGGTCGCCGCGGGCTACGACGCCGCCCTGATCGGCGAAGCGCTGGTCACCGCGCCCGATCCGGCCGGAAAGCTGAGCGCGCTGCTGGCGGACGCGGCCCGGGCACGAGCCGCCTCACGCTGAGCGACCAGGGCATCTCAGGCCCGCGCTCTCGAAACTCGTCTGGGCATTCCAAGCGCTGTCCGCGCTGATAACCATTATTGATAAATACTGTGAAGTATCGATGTCACACCCCCTATCTAGGGTGAAGCCATGCGACTTGAGGTGCTGTCCGACACGGCCCTGCGGCAGTTGGAGCCGGCGAGGCTCATGGCTCTGATCGCCCATGTGCAGCGCCTCATCGACAAGGCGGTCGGATACCAGCGGCGCCTCATCGCGGTCGCAGAGTCTGAGCGGGCGGCCCGGGCGGTGGGCGATGCCTGTGTCGCCGACTCGCTGGTGCGCAGCACGGGCATGTCCCGCGGCGCCGCCCGGCGCGCCGCCCGCCAAGCCAAGATCATCGCCGCACAGCCTGCGGTAGCCGGCGCGATGGCCTGCGGGGACATCAATACCGACCAGGCCGAAGCCATCGCCCGCGCCCACGTCGGCGACGAGACACGGCGCGAGCTGGTCGCGGCCGCTATGAGCGAAGGGACCGACGCCACCCGCGAGCGAGCCGCGGCCGCGGAGATCGCAGCCCGAAACGAGACCCCCGAACAGCGCTTCATGCGCCAACACGCCAACCGGTTCCTGCGGTTCTACAACAACCGCGACGGAATGGTGTGCCTGGAGGGGGCACTCGACCCGGACAGCGGGGCCCGACTCAAAGCCAAGGTCGCCGCCATCGCCAACCGCATGTGGCGCACCGACAAGCAACAGCCCCCGAGCCGGCGCCGCAGTCCCGAACAACGAGACATCGACGCCCTGTGCGCCGCCACATCCCAACCCAGGCGTGCGAGTTCCAGCCGCAGCCACCGGTCCACAGACGCACATCCCCGCTCGGCCTCCGCCACGCCCGAACATCAAGACACTGACAGCTCGTCGGTCGCTGCATCCCAGCCCCGGCGTGCGGCCCCCAGTCGCGCTCGCTCACGCACAGACGCACATCCCCGCTCGGCCTCCGCCACGCCCGAACATCAAGACACTGACAGCCCGTTGGTCGCTGCATCCCAGCCCCGGCGTGCGAGTTCCAGCCACAGTGCGTCGGGTAACGCCGGAACCCACCGCCCGGGTTCCGGCGACATCGAACCTCACCACGGCGCAGGAGTTGCGACGACCGACATCGGCGCCGACGCCGAAGGGGGCCAACCTGCGGGAGCAGCAACTGAAGCCAAGCAGACCCGGGCCGGAGCGGCTCAAGCCGAGACGGACCCCACGAAGGCTGGAGCTTCTGTGACTGCGGCCAGCGACCGAGAGGACACTTGCGGCGAGGACCTAGGTGGCAGGGATCCAGAGGGTGGGGACCTAGACGGCAGCGACCTGGATGACGGCGGGTGGGCCGACTTCGACGACGAGGGCAAGCGGGTCCTGCCGGTTCTGCGGGTCAGCACGAGCCTCGATGCCCTGCTCGACGGGCTCCACCGCGCTGGCATCACCGACAGCGGAGAGAGTCTCTCCGCTGCAACGGTGCGACGCATGGCCTGCGACGCCGAAATCATCCCCACCGTGCTCAACAGCAAGGGACGCGTCATCGATGTGGGACGGCGCACCCGGCGGATCAGCGAGGCGCTGCGCTGCGTCCTCATCGCCCGTGACGGCGGCTGCGTGTGGCCCGGCTGCGATGCTGCTCCGTCGCGCTGCGACGCCCATCACATCAAGCACTGGGCCGATGGCGGGCTCACCAACGCCGACAACCTGGCGCTGCTGTGCCACCGCCACCACATCCTGCTGCACGAAGCGCGCCATCGCATCAAGCCCGTGGGCGACGCATGGGTGGTCCTAAGACCCGACGGCACCCGACTGCACACGCCCCTGGCCGCATCCGGTGGCGACAACGACTCCAGAAACCTCCGTGAGGACGATCCCATCACCTCGTGCCGACCCGGCCATGATGCCTTCTCCGCCCGCGCAACGGCCGCCAACTCCGACAGAACAGCCGCCACGGCCCGGCCCTCCCGAGAGCCGGGCGCCGGGCTCGCAACAGCCAGCTACACAGACGGGACAGCCGCCATTTCGGATGTCGATCCAACAATGCGATCAACTAACGGCGCGGCACAAACACGCCCGAGGCAACTGACCCTGGCGTGCGGTGGCCGCAGCGAGCTGACCGTGCGGCTTGCCACTGCCGGCCTCCGCGACGACAAGGTGCAGGCCGCCATCGTTGACTACAGCGACTCTCGCGGCGCCTCGCACGCGCGCACGGCACCGCCAGCCTTTCGAGGTTCAGCGCCGGTATCACCGGCCAATATGGGATCAGAAGCGAGGTCGGACACCTCCAGCCGCCAACACACCCGCGAGACATCAGGCCGCGGGGCAGACCGCCGGGATCGTGCTCCGCCGGCTGGCCGCTTAGAGGCCGAGCGGATAGGCCGCGATTCACGTGCGAAATCCGCGGGCGTTGAGCGAGGCCGTGGCCCGAGCGGCCCGTGAGCGCAGCGAACAAGAGCGGGAAACGCAACCCCTCACTGCGAGGCGCTCGCCACCTATCCGCGCTCGCTCTTAGCCCGCGGCCGCCTCCGCCGCAGGGCTAGGCCTGCTGGACCTTTAGCTCTATGTCGACCCCGGCAGGGACTTCGAGGCGCTGGAGCGTGTCCACGGTCTTCTTCGACGGCTCCAGGATGTCGAGCAGCCGCTTGTGGATGTGCATCTCGAAGTGCTCGCGCGAGTCCTTGTCCTTGAAGGGGGACCGCACCACCGTGTAGCGGTGCTTCTCCGTCGGCAGCGGCACCGGACCGCTGAAGGTCGCCTGGGTCCGCTTGACCGTCTCGACAATCTTCTTGGTCGACTGGTCGAGGATCTCGTGGTCGTAGGCCTTGAGCCTGATCCGGACCGTGTGCTTGGCTGCCACCGCTATACGCCTGCCGCTATTTGATGATCTTGATGACCGAGCCGGCGCCCACCGTGCGACCGCCCTCGCGGATGGCGAAGCGCAGACCCTCGTCCATGGCGATGGGGCTGATCAGATCAACGTGCATGACGGTGTTGTCGCCGGGCATGCACATCTCGATCCCCTCGGGGAGGGTGATCGTGCCGGTCACGTCGGTGGTGCGGAAGTAGAACTGGGGCCGGTAGTTGGAGAAGAACGGCTTGTGGCGGCCGCCCTCAGCCTTGCTGAGCACGTACACCTGAGCCTCGAACTCGGTGTGGGGGGTGATGCTCTTGGGGGCCGCAAGGACCTGGCCCCGCTGCACCGCCTTCTTGTCGATGCCGCGCAGCAGGGCGCCGATATTGTCGCCGGCCTCGCCCCGGTCGAGGATCTTGCGGAACATCTCCACGCCGGTGCAGGTGGTCTCCTGGGTGGTGCGCAGGCCGACGATCTCGACCTTGTTGCCCGTCTCGACCACGCCCTGCTCGACGCGGCCGGTCACCACGGTGCCGCGCCCGGTGATCGTGAACACGTCCTCTATCGGCATCAGGAATGGCTTCTCGATGTCGCGCTTGGGCGTCGGGATGTAGCTGTCCACGGCCTCCATAAGCTCGCGGACCTGCTGTGCGGCCTCCTCGTCCCCGTCGAGGGCCTTCAGCGCCGACACTCCGATCACGGGCGTGTCGTCGCCGGGGAACTCGTACGCGTCGAGCAGCTCGCGCACCTCGAGCTCGACCAGCTCGAGGATCTCCTCGTCGTCGACCATGTCGACCTTGTTGAGAGCCACCACGATGCTGGGAACGCCCACCTGGCGGGCCAGCAGCACGTGCTCGCGGGTCTGGGGCATGGGTCCGTCGGCAGCCGAGACCACCAGAATGGCGCCGTCAACCTGGGCCGCGCCGGTAATCATGTTCTTGATGTAGTCGGCGTGGCCCGGCATGTCGACGTGTGCGTAGTGCCGGTTCGCGGTCTCATACTCGACATGGGCCACGTTGATGGTGATGCCGCGCTCGCGCTCCTCGGGGGCGTTGTCGATCTTGTCGAACTCAGTGAACTGGGTCCCCTCGACGCTCTCGGACAGCACCTTGGTGATGGCGGCCGTCAGCGTGGTCTTGCCGTGGTCGATGTGGCCCATGGTCCCCACGTTGACGTGGGGCTTGGTCCGCTCGAACTGCTCCTTGGCCATGGGTGTTCCTCTTGTGGTCGGTTGGCTGAGGACTTCGGATCATTCGCCGCGTACGCGGGCGACGATCTCCTGTTGGACGCTCGCGGGAGTGGGCTGGTACGAGTCGAACTGCATCGTGTACGTCGCTCGCCCCTGCGTGCGTGACCGAAGGTCGGTACTGTATCCGAACATCTCGGCAAGCGGCACCTGCGCGCTGATCACCTGATTGCTGCCCCGCCGCTCGGTGCCGCGCATCTGGCCGCGGCGAGAGTTGAGGTCGCCGACGACATCGCCGAGGTAGTCGTCGGGAGTGACGATCTCCACCGACATCACCGGCTCGAGCAGCACGGGCCTCGCCTTGGGCGCCACCTGGCGGAACCAGCCGCCGCCGGCGATCTTGAACGCCATCTCCGAGGAGTCCACGTCGTGGGTGCGGCCGTCGGTGAGCGTCACTTTCACGCTCACCGTAGGGAACCCGGCCAGCACACCGTTGCTCATCGCATCGCGGATGCCGTCCTCGACCGGCTTGATGTACTCGCGGGGAATGGCACCGGCGCGGATGGTGCTCTCGAAGGTGTATTCACCGCCCGGGTTGGGCTCGATCGTGGCGGTTATCACCGCGAACTGGCCCGACCCGCCGGTCTGCTTCTTGTGCACGAAGGTATGGCCGGCAACTGCCACGGACAGCGTCTCGCGATAGGCGACCTGGGGCTTGCCCACGTTGGCCTGGACGTTGAACTCTCGCAGCATGCGATCCACCAGCACCTCGAGGTGGAGTTCGCCCATGCCGGCAATGATGGTCTGGGCGGTCTCGGCGTCGGTGCGCACCCGGAAGGTGGGATCCTCCTCCGACAGGGCCGTCAGAGCCTTGGACATTTTGTCCTGATCGGCCTTGGACTTCGGCTCCACGGCCACGTCGATCACGGGGTCGGGGAAGTTGAGGTTCTCGAACGTTATGGCGTGGGCGCGGTCGCACAGCGTGTCACCGGTGCGACAGTCCTTGAAGCCGATCGCGGCCGCGATGTCGCCCGCGGCCACCGAGTCGAGATCGACCCGATCGTTGGCGTGCATCTCCAGGATGCGGCCTATCCGCTCGCTGCGGCCGGTGCGGGTGTTGAGCACCTGCGCCCCCTTGCTGAGCGTGCCGCTGTACACCCGGAAGTAGGTGAGCTTGCCGACATGGGGGTCGGAGGCGATCTTGAAGGCCAGCGCGGCCAGCGGCTCGGAGTCGCTGGCAGAGCGGGTGACCTCGACGCCCGAGCGGGGCTCGATGCCGACCACCGCGGGCAAATCGCTGGGCGACGGCAGGTAGTCGACCACCGCGTCAAGCAGGGCCTGTACCCCCTTGTTCTTGAACGCAGAGCCGTTCAGGACCGGTACCAAGCCACCGCCGATGGTGCCAGCCCGGATGGCGGCGGTGATCTCTTCGGGGCTGATCTCCTCTTCCTCGAGAAGCTTCTCGAGCAGGCCCTCGTCGTAGTCCGACAGGGTCTCCAGGAGGTCGTGGCGGTACAGCTCCGCCTCCTCGGCCATCTCGTCGGGGACGTCGGTCTCGGTCCAGGTCACGCCGAGGTCGGCACCGGACCAGATGCGAGCCTTCATCCGCACCAGGTCCACCACGCCCCGGTAGTCGGACTCGGCGCCGATCGGCAATTGCACCACAGCGACGCGCTCGGTCAGGCGCTCGCGGATCGAGTCGAGCACGACGTGGAAGTCGGCGCCGGTGCGGTCCATCTTGTTGACGAAGCACAGTCGGGGCACGCCGTAGCGGTCGGCCTGGCGCCACACGGTCTCGGTCTGGGGCTCAACGCCGGCCACGCCGTCGAACACCGCCACCGCGCCGTCGAGCACCCTCAGCGAGCGCTCCACCTCGACGGTGAAATCGACGTGGCCCGGAGTGTCGATGATATTGATGCGGTGGTCGCGCCAGATGCAGTGGGTCGCAGCCGAGGTGATGGTTATGCCCCGCTCCTGCTCCTGGGCCATCCAGTCCATGGTGGCGGCGCCGTCGTGGACCTCGCCGAGCTTGTAGTTGCGACCCGTGTAGTACAGGATCCGCTCGGTGGTGGTGGTCTTGCCCGCGTCGATGTGGGCCATGATCCCGATGTTCCGGGTCTTGGACAGGGGGTATCGCTCGTCAGCCATAGCTCGAATTTGAGACGGCGCGTCTACCAGCGGTAGTGCGCGAAGGCCTTGTTCGACTCGGCCATCTTCTGCAGGTCCTCGCGCCGCTTCACCGACGCGCCGATGCCGTTGCCGGCGTCCAGCAGTTCGTTGGCCAGCCGCCCCGCCATGGTGTGCTCCCGGCGGCCCCGGGCGTACGAGACGATCCAGCGGACTGCGAGTGTGGTGGCCCGGCGGGGCCTGACCTCTACCGGCACCTGGTAGGTGGCGCCGCCCACGCGCCGGCTGCGCACCTCGAGCTGGGGACGGACGTTGTCTACGGCGCGCTTGAGCGTCGAGACCGGCTCCGCGCCCGTCTTGTCCTCAACGATGGCCAGCGCGTCGTACACGATCTGCTCGGCCAGGGTGCGCTTGCCCCGCTGCAGCACCTTGTTGATCACCTGCGTCACCAGCAGCGAGCGGTAGATCGGATCAGGCTCAAGCTCGCGTCGCGACGCGGGTCCCTTGCGCGGCACGTCAGGACTCCTTCTTGACCCCGTAGCGGCTGCGGGCCTTGCGGCGCTCGCGCACCCCCGCGGTGTCGAGGGTCCCGCGCACGACCTTGTAGCGCACGCCGGGTAGATCCCTCACCCGGCCGCCCCGCACCAGCACGATCGAATGCTCCTGGAGGTTGTGGCCCTCGCCCGGTATGTAGGCGGTGATCTCCACGCCGGTGGTGAGGCGCACGCGGGCCACCTTGCGCAGGGCGGAGTTCGGCTTCTTCGGCGTGGCCGTGTAGACCCTCGTGCAAACGCCCCGCCGCTGCGGCGCGCCCTGCAGGGCGGGCGTCGACTCCTTGCGGCGCTTGGATTGGCGGCCCTTGCGGACCAGCTGCTGGATCGTAGGCATGCGGCGGTTGTTCCTTGGGAGGGTCCGACGTTGAGCCGGACGGAGCAGTCTAGGGGCGCGACTGAGCCGGACGGAGCAGTCTAGGGGCGTGTCAGGGCCGTTCGGCGCCCCGACTGGGCGATCCGGTGCCGAGCCCGGATCATCATCCCGCCTCGGTGGCCGGGCCGGCGGCGTCGCTCAGCGGGTAATCGAGAACCTCCGCCCCGTCCATCTCGTCGCTTCGCTGCGCGAGCATGTCGGCCAGGTCCAGCTCGGAGTCCTCGGAAGTGTAATAGTCCATCGGGCTGTAGTCCGGGGCGCTGGTCGCAAAGCCCTGGCGGTAGCGGACCATGCCCGTCCCGGCCGGGATGAGCTTGCCGATGATGATGTTCTCCTTGAGGCCGACCAGCGTGTCGCGCTTCGACTCGATGGCCGCCTCGGTGAGCACGCGAGTGGTCTCCTGAAAGGACGCCGCCGACAGCCACGACTCGGTGGCCAGGGAGGCCTTGGTGATCCCCATCACCTCGCGCCGCCCCGCGGCCGGCCTTCCGCCGGCCCGCACGATCTCCCGGTTGGTCCGCTCGAAGACAGCCTTGTCGACGCGCTCGTCGGGCAGGAAGCTCGTGTCGCCCGGCTCGCCTATGGCGACCCTCTTGGTCATCTGGCGGACGATCAGCTCGATGTGCTTGTCGTGGATCGACACGCCCTGGTCGCGGTACACCTTCTGCACCTCCGCCACCAGATAGCGCTGCGTGGCGTCGATGCCGCGGATCTCCAGCAGCTCCTTGGGATCGCGGGGTCCCTCGACTAGGGCGTCGCCGGGCTCCACCTCGTCGCCGTCGCGGACCTCCAGGCGGTACTCGCTTGCGATCCTGCAGTCGTGCTCGGTGCCGTCGTTCTCCACGATCACCACTATGCGCTCACCGCTGTCGTCGTCGCGAATGCGGACCACTCCGGCCTGGCGGGCGAGGGATGCCTTGCCCTTGGGCGTGCGGGCCTCGAACAGCTCCACCACCCTGGGCAGGCCGCCCGCGATGTCCTGGGCCCCTGCTACACCGCCGGTGTGGAAGGTTCGCATCGTGAGCTGGGTGCCAGGCTCGCCGATGGACTGGGCCGCGATCACACCTACGGCCTCGCCCTGCTCTATGAGCTTGCCCGTGGCCAGCGACATTCCGTATGAGGCCCCGGTGATGCCCGAGGACGAGTCGTCACTGAGCGGGGACAGTACTCGCACCCTCGTCACCGTGGGGTCGTCGCGCATGGCCTCCAGCTCGGTGTCGCCGACCATCGTGCCGGCCAGGACCACCGAGCCGTCGCTCAGCGTCACGTCGTCGGCGAGCACCCGCCCGAACAGCCTGGTGTCCAGGTAGGTGCGCTTGCTGGGCGAGTCCGGCTCGACGTCGTCGAGCCAGACGCCCTTGACGTAGCTGCCGGACTCGAACGGGTCGTGGTCGTTGATGATGACCTCTTGGGCCACGTCCACGAGCCGCCGGGTGAGATAACCGGAGTCCGCGGTGCGCAACGCGGTGTCGACCAGGCCCTTGCGGGCGCCGGGGGTGGCGATGAAGTACTCGAGCACCCTCAGGCCCTCGCGGAAGTTGCTCTTGATCGGCCGGGGGATCATGTCGCCGCGGGGGTTGGCGACCAGGCCGCGCATGCCCGCGATCTGTCGGATCTGCATCATGTTGCCCCGGGCCCCCGAGCCGACCATCATGTTGACGGGGTTGAACTCGTCGGATTCGAGCTCCTCCCTCATCCGGCCCGTGACCTCCTCGGTGGCCTCGGACCAGACCTCCACCTCGAGTTGGCGGCGCTCGCCGTCGGTGATGATCCCCCGCCGGAACTGGCGCTCGATCTTGTCGGCCTGCTTCTCGTAGCGGTCGAGGATCTCGGTCTTCTGCTTGGGCGTCCTGACGTCGTCGATCGAGATGGTGAGCCCCGACCGCGACGCGTACTCGAAGCAGATGTCCTTGACTGCGTCGAGGCTCGTGGCCACCTGCGCTGTCGGGAAGCCCCGGGCCAGCCGGTCGACGATCTCTCCCATGTCGCGCTGCCCGACGGTGCTGTTCACATAGCCGAACCCGTCGGGGAGGGCGTCGTTGAAGAACACCCTGCCAGCGGTGGTGGACTCGTAGCGGGCCGCGGCGCCGTTGGCCGGCGCCACCAGCAGATCCTCAGTACCTCGGTACTCGATCGGCGTGTGCAGCAAGATGTCGCCGTTCTCGTAGGCGAATCGAACCTCGTTGATCGAGCGGAAGGCCCGCCCAGTCCCGACCGCGCCCTGGACCATCTTGGTCAGGTAGTGCGCGCCGATGATCATGTCCTGGGTCGGCGTCACCAGGGGCCGTCCATGGGCCGGGCTCAGCACGTTGTTGGCCGACAGCATCAGCAATCGGGCCTCGGCCTGGGCCTCCGCCGACAGCGGCAGGTGCACCGCCATCTGGTCGCCGTCGAAGTCGGCGTTGAAGGCCGCGCACACCAGCGGGTGGATCTGGATCGCCTTGCCCTCCACCAGCACCGGCTCGAAGGCCTGGATGCCCAGCCGGTGCAGCGTCGGGGCCCGGTTCAGCAGCACCGGATGCTCCCGGATGACGTCCTCGAGCACGTCCCACACCTGGGGCCGGCGCCGCTCGACCATGCGCTTGGCCGACTTGATGTTGGGGGCCAGCGCCACGTCCACCAGCTTCTTCATCACGAAGGGCTTGAACAGCTCCAGGGCCATGATCTTGGGCAGGCCGCACTGGTGGAACCGCAGCGTGGGGCCGGCCACGATGACCGAGCGGCCCGAGTAGTCCACCCGCTTGCCGAGCAGGTTCTGGCGGAACCGGCCCTGCTTGCCCTTGAGCATGTCCGACAGCGACTTCAGGGGCCGGTTGCCGGGCCCGGTCACAGGGCGGCCCCGCCGCCCGTTGTCGAACAGGGCGTCCACGGCCTCCTGCAGCATCCGCTTCTCGTTGTTGACGATGATGTCGGGCGCGGCCAGATCCAGCAGGCGCTTGAGGCGGTTGTTGCGGTTGATGACCCGGCGGTAGAGGTCGTTGAGATCCGAGGTGGCGAAGCGGCCTCCGTCGAGCTGCACCATGGGACGCAGCTCCGGCGGGATGACCGGGACGACGTCGAGGATCATCGCCCGCGGGTCGTTGATGCGCCTCCCGTAGTTGTCGCGCCGGTTGAACGCGGCCAGGATGCGCAGCCGCTTGATGGCCTTCTGCTTGCGCTGGGCCGACAGCGGGCGCTGACCCTCAGCCGGGTTGATCTGGGTCCGCAGCGTCTCCTCTTCCGCGTCGAAGTCGAGCGCCGCGATGAGCCGGGCGATGGCGTCGGCCCCCTGGCCACCCTGGAAGTAGTCGCCCCAGCGGTCGACCAGCTCACGCCAGAGATCCTCGTCCTCGATGATCTGGCGGCCGAACAGGTCCGAGAACACCTCCCAGGCCCGCTCGACCTGCTCGAGCTCGGCCGCGAAGCGCTCTGAGATCTCCTCGAGGTCCTTGTCGGCGTGGCGCTGCAGGGCTCGCAGCTCCGATTCCTTGGCCCCCGCCGACTCGGCCTCGGCCAGGTCCGCCTCCAGCCGCTCCCGGCGCTGGGAGAGCTCGAGGTTGCGGTCGGCGTCGATGCCGTCCAGCTCGCGGCGCACCTCCGCCTCGAGCTCGGGCATGTCGGCGTGGCGCCGGTCGGTGTCCACGCCGACCACGAGGTTCGCCCCGAAGTAGATCACCTTCTCGAGCTGCTTGGCCTTGAGCTCCTCCTTGGGCTGGGTGCCCATGAGCAGGTAGGCGAGCCAGGACCTAGTGCCGCGCAAGTACCAGATGTGCACTGCGGGTGCGGCCAGCTCGATGTGACCCATGCGCTCGCGGCGCACCTTGGAGCGGGTCACCTCCACGTTGCAGCGCTCGCAGATGATGCCCTTGAAACGCACCCGCTTGTACTTGCCGCACGCGCACTCCCAGTCGCGGGTCGGGCCGAAGATCTTCTCGCAAAACAGGCCGTCCTTCTCCGGCTTGAGCGTGCGGTAGTTGATCGTTTCAGGCTTCTTGACCTCGCCGTTCGACCAGGTTCGGATCGAGTCGGCGCTGGCCAGGCCGATTTTTAGGTCGCTGAAATCGTTGACGTCGAGCATTTTCTTGGATCCGTCTTTCAGTCGTGCGTCAGTTGCGTTCTGTCAGCCCACCGCCACCTCAGCGGCGGCCTCTGTCGTTGGTTGGTTCTCTGCCAGCTCAGCGGCGGCGGTTCTGTCGTCGTGTGCGTGCGGATTCCAGGCGGCGATCAGCGGCGGCCGGCGCTGCGGGCGAGGTCGTCCTCGTCGCTGCCGCGCTCGGGGCGCTGCAGATCGATGCCAAGGGCCTCCACGGTTCGGAGGCTCTCCTCGTCCAGCTCCCGCATTTCGATGTGCTCGCCCGCCGCGGAGAGGACCTCGACGTTGATGCACAGCGACTGCATCTCCTTGATGAGCACCTTGAAGCTCTCGGGGATGCCGGGGTCGGGGACGTTCTCGCCCTTGACGATGGCCTCGTACGCCTTGGCCCGTCCGAGAACGTCGTCAGACTTCACGGTGAGCAGCTCCTGCAGGCAGAACGCCGCTCCGTAGGCCTCCAGCGCCCAGACCTCCATCTCGCCGAAGCGCTGCCCGCCGAACTGCGCCTTGCCGCCCAGGGGCTGCTGGGTGATCATCGAGTAGGGGCCGGTGGAGCGGGCGTGGATCTTGTCGTCGACGAGGTGCGCCAGCTTCAGCATGTAGACGTGGCCGGTGGTGATCGGATTGTCGTACGGCTGGCCGGTCCGGCCGTTGTAGAGCGGCTGCTTGCCGTTGACCTCGATCAGCCTCCGACCGTCGGAGGCCTCCGGGTTCAGGTTGGACAGGATGTCGACGATCGTCGGCTTGCCCTGGGCCAGGTCGCGCTCGTCCCACGTGGCGCCGTCGAAGACGGGCGTGGCGATGTGGACCGAGGGCGGGGTGACGGGGCGGGTCTTGGTCTCAGTCCCCCGGACGGGGTCGTCCCCGACTCGTGCGCCATTGACCTCCCAGCCGTACCGAGCGCAGTATCCGAGGTGGGCCTCGAGCACCTGGCCGACGTTCATGCGCGACGGGACTCCCAACGGGTTCAAGATGATGTCAACCGGCGTGCCGTCCGCGGTGTAGGGCATGTCCTCGACGGGGAGGATCCGCGAGATCACGCCCTTGTTGCCGTGGCGGCCCGCCAGCTTGTCGCCCACGCTGATCTTGCGGTTCTGGGCCACGTACACCCGCACCAGCTGGTTCACTCCGGGCGGCAGCTCCCCCGCGTCGGGATCGTCGCGATCGAATACCTTGACTTCGATCACCTTGCCGGACTCGCCGTGGGGCACCTTCAGGGAGGTGTCGCGCACCTCCCGGGCCTTCTCGCCGAAGATGGCCCGCAGCAGCCGCTCCTCGGGCGTCAGCTCGGTCTCGCCCTTGGGCGTGACCTTGCCCACCAGCACGTCGCCGGGGCCGACCTCCGCACCGACGCGGATGATCCCGCGGGGGTCCAGGTCGGCCAGGATGTCGTCGGAGAGATTGGGGATGTCCCGGGTGATCTCCTCGGAGCCCAGCTTGGTGTCGCGGGCGTCTATCTCGTGCTCGTGGATGTGGATCGAGGTGAGCACGTCGTGACGCACCAGACGCTCCGACAGGATGATGGCGTCCTCGAAGTTGTATCCCTCCCAGGACATGAAGGCCACCAGCAGGTTCTTGCCCAGCGCCAGCTCGCCCTGATCGGAGGATGGGCCGTCGGCCAGCACCTCGCCGGACCGGACGGTGTCACCCGGGCGGACGAGCGGCTTCTGGCTGATGCAGGTGTCCTGGTTGGACCTTTCGAACTTGCGCAGCCTGATCTCTGTGCGGCCCGAGTCGCGGTAGTCCACCACGATGTGGTCGGCATCTACCTCGACGACGGTGCCGTCCTCGGAGGCGATCACCATGTCGGCCGCGTCCCGCGCGGCCCGGCCCTCCACGCCCGTGCCGATGTAGGGGGCCTCGCTGCGGACCAGCGGCACCGCCTGGCGCTGCATGTTGGCGCCCATCAGGGCCCGGTTGGCGTCGTCGTGCTCGAGGAAGGGGATGAGTGCGGTGGCCACCGAGACGATCTGCTTGGGCGAGATGTCCATCATCTGCACCTCGTCGGGCGGCACGAACGAGATCTCGGTGGTGGCGCCGAAGAAGACCTCCTGCTCCAGCTGGAGCCTCAAGTCCTGCAGCGAGGCGGCCTGGGGGGAGCGCCGCACGAGCACCCGTGGGTTGATGAACCGGCCTTCGGAGTCGATGGGCGCGTTGGCCTGCGCCACGACGTACTCCTCCTCCTCGTCAGCCGCGAGATAGACGATCTCGTCGGTGACCCGCCCATCGGTGACCACCCGGTAGGGCGACTCGATGAAGCCGAACTCGTTGACGCGGGCGAAGGAGGCCAGGCCCCCGATGAGTCCGATGTTGGGACCCTCGGGCGTCTCGATCGGGCACATGCGCCCGTAGTGGGAGAAGTGCACGTCGCGCACCTCGAACCCGGCCCGCTCCCGGCTGAGACCGCCGGGGCCGAGAGCCGAGAGCCTCCGCCGGTGGGTGAGGCCCGACAGCGAGTTGACCTGGTCCATGAACTGCGAGAGCTGCGACGTGCCGAAGAACTCCTTGATGGCCGCTACCACCGGCCGGATGTTGATCAGCGTCTGGGGCGTGATCGCCTCAACGTCCTGCGTGGTCATGCGCTCGCGAACCTGCCGCTCCATGCGGGACAGGCCAATGCGCACCTGGTTCTGGATCAGCTCGCCGACGCTGCGGATGCGGCGGTTGGCGAAGTGGTCCTGGTCGTCGAGGCGGTACCCCGGCTCGCCCTTGGCCAGATTCAGCAGGTAAGTGGCCGCGGCCAGCATCTCGCAGGGCGACAGCAGGGACTGCCCGGGGTCCGGGCGCTCGATCTCAAGTCCGAAGGTCTCCTCAAGGAAGTCGAACTCCGGCCCGAGCTTGCGGTTGAGCTTGTGCCGGCCCACCCGGGACAGGTCGTAGCGCCGTCCGCTGAAGAAGGAGTTCTCGAAGTAGGAGCGGGCCGTCTCCGCGGTGGCCGGATCGCCGGGGCGCACCCGCTTGTAGATCTCGATCAGGGACAAGTCGCGAGTGGGCGCGAGATGGCCCTGCTTCTCCCACTGCTCGGCCAGGAAGTCGAAATGCTCCACGAAGCGCTCGAGGAACCCCGGATGGTTCTCCTCGTCGTAGCCGAGGGCTCGCAGCAGGGTGAACAGGGGCAGGCGGCGCTTGCGGGCCACGCGCACCCCCGCGGTGATCTCCTTGCGGGGCTTCTGCTCTACGTCGAACTCGATCCACTCGCCCCGGTAGGGGTGGATCGTGCCCGTCACCAGCTGGTACTTGGCCAAGTTGCGCAGCCGGTAGCGCTCGCCGGGCTGGAAGATCACGCCGGGCGAGCGGACGAGCTGGGAGACAACCACCCGCTCGGTGCCGTTGATGATGAAGGTGCCCTTGTCGGTCATCATGGGGAAGTCGCCCATGAAGACGATCTGCTCCTTGATCTCGCCGGTGAGCTTGTTCTGGAAGCTGGCCCTGACGAAGATCGGCGCGGAGTAGGTCATGTCCTTCTCCTTGCACTCATCCACCGTGAACTTGGGGGGCGGATGAAGCTCCTCATCGTCGGGGTCGAACTCGAGTTCGAGCCGCAGGGTCTCGCTGTAGTCCGAGATGGGCGAGATGTCCCTGAAGGTGCGGGCCAGCCCCTCGCTCATGAGCCAGGAGAAGCTGTCTCGCTGTATCGAGATCAGGTCGGGCAGTTCGAGAATCTCTTTGAGATTTCCGAACGAGTAGCGTTCGCGTGAAGCGGCGCGTGCGGTCACGTGGTACTCCCGAGGGCCAGTTGATCTGGAATCACGTGGTCGCGCATGTGCGCGTCACCAGAGAGGAATAAGCCACGGGAGCCGCCTCCCAGCGCGCACAGACGACCACGGTAGCTGGAAGGCTAGCCCGCGGCACGCCAGACCGCAACCACCCCGGTGGCACGATCTTCGACGTGACGTTAGTAGATGGCGCGCCGGCGCGCGGTTTCCAGCTCAGGTTCGCAGGCAGGCCCGGGTGGTGTCGATGTCGGCGTCGCTGGCGCCCGCAGCCGAGAGGTAGCCGGCCGCGCCGCCCCAGCGGTCGTGCAACTCCTGCAGGGTGGCCAGAATTACGGTGGGCCGGGCTTCCCACAGGGGAGCGAACTCAGCCGGGTTGAGGCCCAGATCCTCGAGTAGAGGACGCAGTGATTTGGCTTCGGTGTGGTCGTGCTGACGGCTCGGGCGCCGCTCCGACGACAGCGCGTAGTCGGCCGCCACATGTTCGGCTGCCACGCCGGCCAGATCCTGCAGGAGCATCGAGGCCACCCCGGTTCTGTCCTTGCCCGCCGTGCAGTGGACAACGAGAGGCTCGCCCCGGCCGACCTGCCGGGCGATCCGCGCGAACGACGGAGGGAAGTTCTTGAGAATGCGCACGTAGCCGGCCACCATCTCAGGCTCACCGTAGAACTTGATCTCGTGGTCGACTATGCGCTCGTAGATGGTGCGAGTCCGGAAGGTCTCGTCGCTCGTCATGGGCAGCCGGACGTAGGAAGCGCCCGCCGGCAGCCGGTCGGGGAAATTGGACGCCTCGGCCTCCGAGCGCAGGTCGAACACGTGGCGGATGCCCGCGGCCTCCAAGCGGCGCAGGTCCGCATCGCTGAGCGTGCACAGCCGGTCGGCGCGATATACCAGGCCGGTCCTCGTGGAGCCGCCGCCAGCGATGGGCAGGCCGCCGAGGTCGCGGAAGTTGCTGGGACCGTCCATCTCCACCCGCCGGTCCATCGAACGGCCTTAGAGGCCCCGCGGATAGGTGTCAACGCCTCGCGGTGAAGCGTGTTGTTGCCCGCTCTTGTTCGCTGCGCTCACGGGCCGCTCGGGCCACGGCCTCGCTCGGCATCTTGCGAACATCCTCATGAAACGCCGCCCATCCGCTCGGCCTCTTGACTGGGGCCGCCGCCGCAGGGCTGGCGAAGTCGAGGGGCGAACGGTCTCGCCGTCAGACGAGCTCCACCTCGGCTCCGACGGCCTCCAGCGCGACCTTGGCCTTCTCGGCGTCCTCCTTTGGGAGGCCCTCGAGCACAGGCTTGGGAGCGTTGTCGACAAGCTCCTTGGCCTCCTTGAGCCCGAGCGAGGTGAGGCTGCGCACTTCCTTGATCACCTGGATCTTCTTGTCGCCGACCCCGGCGAGCACGACGTTGAAGGAGTCCTTGGCCTCCTCGGCGTCCTCGGCGTCCCCGGCTGCGGGCCCCGCCACCGCAACGGCCGCAGGCGCGGCTGCGGTCACGTCGAACCGCTGCTCGAACTCCTTGAGCAGCTCGCTCAGTTCGAGCACTGTCATCTGCGAGATCGAGTCGAGGATGTCTTCTCTGGTTGCCATGGGTCAGGCCTCCTGTGTGTCGGATTGTTGGGGATGGTTGCCGTTGTCGGCACTGCGGGTGTCAATGAGCGCCTTGAGTCCGTAGGCGAAGTTGCGGGGCAGGGCCTCCAGCAACCCGGCGAGCTTGGCCAGGGGAGCCTGGAATGCACCCGCGAGCTGCGCGAGCAGCAGATCGCGCGAGGGAAGGTCCGCGAGGGCGATCAGGTCGTCGGCGGTGAGGACTCTGTCGCCCAGCACGCCGCCCTTGAGCACGAGGGCCCGGTTGGCTCGGGCGAAGTCCTTCAGTGCCTTGGCCACTGCGGCCGTCTCGCCGGCCTTGCCGTCGTCGCCCGGACCGACGAACGCGATCGCGGTCGGACCGGTGAGCAGGTCGGCGATCTCCAGGCCCAGCTCGGCCACCGCGAGGCGCACCATCGTGTTCTTGTAGATGGTGTACTCGCCGCCGGCGGCGCGCAGCGTCCGGCGCAACTCGGCCATCTGCGGGACGTTCAGCCCGCTGTACTCGGTCAGCAGGGCCGCATCGCTGGCCGCCAGCCGGTCACGCACTTCGGCGACGACGGCCGCCTTCTCGGGCCTTGGGACTGTCATGGGTGCCTTCCTCGTCCGGCGGGCCAACCGACCCATTGGTGCTCCCCGCGGAGCGCACCGGATGTCTCAGGTGAGCGTGGTGAACTCGAAGCTTACCGGGCCTACTCGTCAGCTCCGACAGCGGCCGGGTCGACGCGCACGCCCGGACCCATCGAGGAGCTGAGCACTACCTTCTTCACGTACTTGCCCTTGGACGCAGCCGGCTTCGCCCGATGGAGCTCGGACAGGACCGCCCGGAGGTTCCTCAGCAAGTCCTCCTCTGCGAACGACGCCCTACCGATGGGGACGTGCACGTTGGCGAACCGATCGGTGCGGTACTCCACCTTGCCCCCCTTGAACTCCTCGATGGTTCGCTCCACATCGTTGGTGACGGTGCCGGTCTTGGGGTTGGGCATGAGGCCGCGCGGGCCGAGAATCCGGCCCAGCTTGCCGACCACCGGCATCATGTCGGGAGTGGCGATGGCCACGTCGAAGTCGGTCATTCCTCCCTGGACCTGCTCGGCCAGATCCTGCGCTCCGACCAGGTCGGCGCCGGCCTCGCGCGCCTTGGTCGCGGTCTCACCCTGAGCGAACACCGCGACGCGCACCTCCTTGCCGGTTCCCGACGGCAGCGAAATCGTCCCCCGCATCATCTGGTCGGCCTTGCGGGGATCAACTCCGAGCCTCACGACCACGTCGACACCCTCGTCGAATCGCCGAACGGCCAGGCTCTTCACCAGGTTGACCGCGTCGGCGTCGCTGTGGAGGTGCAGGCGGTCGAAGCTCTTGGCCGCGTCCACATGCTTCTTGCCCTTGGCCATTGTCGCTCTCCGTACTCCTGTGCTCCCGATCCCGCCTGCCTCAGAGGCCCCGCGGATACCTGTCAATTCCTCGCGGTGAAACATGTTGTTTCCCGCTCTTGTTCGCTGCGCTCACGGGCCGCTCGGGCCACGGCCTCGGTCGGCGCCTCGTGAAGATCCTCATGAAACTGCTACCTATCCGCTCGGCCTCTCAGCCGACGGTGATGCCCATGGATCGGGCCGTGCCCTCGATCTGCGCCTTGGCCGCCTCCAGGTCGTTGGCGTTCAGGTCAGGCATCTTCACCTCGGCGATCTCGGCCAACTGCGTGTCGGTGATCGTGCCCACCGTCTCGCGGCCGGGCGTCTCGGCCGCCTTCTCCAGGCCGGCGGCAGTGCGGATCAGGTATGAGGTCGGCGGGGTCTTGGTGATGAACGTGAACGACCGGTCCTCGTAGATCGTTATCTCCGCCGGGATGATCTGGCCCCGCTTGTCCTCGGTGCGGGCGTTGTAGTTCTTGCAGAAGTCCATGATCGCCACGCCGTGGGGCCCCAGCGCGGTGCCCACGGGCGGCGCGGGGGTGGCCTGACCGGCGGGGATCTGGATCTTCACTACGGCGGCGACCTGCTTGCGTGCCATCGGACTCTCTCAAACGGTGGGGACGGGCGAACGGGGCAGTGTGGCGGGATCTGCGGCGAGCTACAACCCCATCCGCAGGGATCGCCGCAGCCGTGCCGCAAAGGCTACCGCCTCGCGGTGAAGCATCGTGTTCCCCGCTCTTGTTCGCTGCGCTCACGGGCCGCTCGGGCCACGGCCTCGCTCAGCGACTGCGAGATCCTCGTGGGCCGTGGCCTGTCCGCTCGGCCTCTACAGGCGGGCCACCTGCGCGAACTCAAGCTCCACGGGTGTCTCGCGACCGAATATGTTCACCAGCACCTTCACCTTTAGCTGATCCTCGTTGATCTCGATTATCTCGCCGGAGAAGTCAGCGAAGGGGCCGTCCTTGACGCGGACGGTCTCCCCAATGCCGTACTCGAACATCGGCTTGGCCCGCTTGGACGCCTCCCGGGAGCGGTCCGCCTCAACTCCTAGGAAGGCCTCGACGTCGCGGCGGCGCAGCGGCGAGGGCGACCCGCCCTGGTTCACGAAGCCCGTGACGTTGGGTGTGTCGCGTATGACGGGCCAGACTTCGTCGTCCAGCGCGCAGCGCACGAACACGTAGCCCGGGAACAGCCGCTTGGAGGAGATCACCTTCTTGCCGTTCTTGAATTCGGGCACATCGCGCAACGGGATGACCACCTCGTGGATGCGGCCCTCCATGTTCATCGACGCGGTGCGGGCCTCCAGGTTCTGCTTGACCTTCTTCTCGTATCCGGACTGGGTGTGCACCACGAACCACTTGCCCGGCTTGTCGTAGGGGCTGATCGGCTCGGATGACTCCTCGGAGTCCGCTTCCTCGGCGAATAGGTCGTCCTCGGTGAGGACGGGCGCCTCGTTCGAGGCGGGCGCATCAGTCACGGGCGTGTTAGTCATGGGTGCGGGACCTCAGGAATCGAATAGCTCGAGTATGAACGTGGAGAAGACCCAGTCGAGCCCGTAGATCATGGCTGTGAGCACCACGACCGTGACGAGCACGACGATCGAATAGTTGACCGTCTCGGCCCGGCTGGGCCAGGCCACCTTGCGCAGCTCGCCTCTCACCTCGCGCAAGAACTGCACGGGCGAGGTCCGCTCGGTGGGCGGTGTCGAGGCGGGACGGCTGCGGGTGCGGACCGGCGCGCCCTCCGCGTCGACCTCTCCCTGCTTCTGCAGCATCCGCTTCTGCTGACGGTTCATCGCCATTGTTGGGTTCACCTCGGATAGGTTGCGGCGCCTCAGGGGGTGGCCGTCGACGAATCGCAGGGGCGGAGGGACTCGAACCCCCAACCGCCGGTTTTGGAGACCGGTGCTCTGCCAATTGAGCCACGCCCCTCAGCAGCCCAGCAAGGCTAGCAGCGCGACCCCCCGAACGGCTACGGCCACGACTCCTATCCGCTCGGCCTCTAGGACGCCAGCCTGGCCGAGCGGCGGTGCCGGGCCGTTAAGGCGATAAGGCCTGCGGTGGCTGCAGCCCCCGCGGCGACGCCGCCCACAGCCGCCACGACGCCGGATCGGGCGAGCCGGGCCAAGCGGCGCCCGTGAAGATCGAGATTAAGGAGAATCTGCGACTCCAGCCGGGAATCTCCTGGAACAGGTGCCTCCCGCAGCGACTGCATGGCCTCCATCATCCTCCGGTACCGGGACTGCTCCGCCCGGCACCGCAGGCACGACGCCAGATGTTCCAGCGCGGAGGGTCCGAAGGCGCGGTGGGAGCCCGCAGCCGCGGCGAGTGCGTCGCTCACCAACCCGCAGTCGGCGCGGTCACTGGCCATGGTCGTGATCCTCTCCGGGCAGGGGAAGCACCTGCTCGCGCAAGCGCCGGCGGGCACGGTGCAGACGCACCTTCGCTGCGGTCACCGAGATGCCGAGCTCCTTGGCGATCGCCTCATGCGACAGGTCGTACATGTCCCGCAGCACAACCACCGACCGCAGGCGCGGCGGGAGGTCGCGGATAGCGGCGTCGAGCTTCTCGCGCAAGGTCGCCAGGTCGCCATGAAGCGTCGGGTCGTAATCGGGCCGGGTATCGACCACGTCGTCGTGAGCGCCAAGGTGGTCGTGGCGGTGGCGCTGGCGCCGGCCGACGTGGGTGGCGGCGCAGTTGGCCACTATGCGGTACAGCCAGGTGCTGAAGAGCGCCTCGCCGCGGAAGCGGCCGACACTGCGATAAGCCCTCAGGTAAGCCTCTTGAACCACGTCGCGAGCATCCTCCCTGCTGCCCGTCAGGCGAAGAGCCAACGCGTATGCGTCGGAGTGGGTGACCCGCACGAGCCGGTCGAACGCCTCCCGGTCTCCGGACTTGGCCCGCTCGACGAGCGAAACCATGTCCGGTGAAGATTGAGACTCGCGATCGGCGCGGACGTTACGTGGCGACTCCTCGACGGCACGCAGCCTGCGCCGGGGCGATGCTGTCACGGCAGTTCCCTCTGAGGTCCGGACGCGGCGACAAGTGCCATGTGGCGACGGACAGCCGCATCGCGAATCCCTACCATGTAGCGACGGACAGCCGCATCGCGAATCCCTACCATGTAGCGACGGACAGCCGCATCGCGAATCCCTACCATGTAGCGACGGACAGCCGCATCGCGAATCCCTACCATGTAGCGACGGACAGCCGCATCGCGAATCCCTACCATGTAGCGACGGACAGACTCGAACTGTCGACCTCTCGATTATGAGTCGAGCGCTCTTACCAACTGAGCTACGTCGCCGGGATTGACAGGACCGGTGCCTGCGCTGAGCTCCCTGTCAGAATCGAACTGACGACCTTCTCCTTACCATGGAGACGCTCTGCCGGCTGAGCTAAGGGAGCGGACTGGCGCCGGGCGCCGGTCCGCCATGATGCCACACCGCCGGACCGATCCCAACTGCCGGGGCCGGCCCGCGGAGGATCGCCAGCTCATTCCATTGAGCTTCATGTTGCGCAGTGATGTACAGGTGCTATCATGTGATTCGGAAGTGGGGTGGTCCCCGTTGGCCGAGTCCGGTGAAATCACGGGGGCCACCCCGCCCGCACTGTATGATAAGTTTCCTGTAATTCCAATATCTTTTATTCATGGGCGCAGGCTAGGGCCCTGGTCGATAGGGCGACCCGTCGGCGGGCCGCGGCGAGATCGTTGCGGTCCAAGCCGTTGGTGAGATAGGCGAAGGAGATCCCGCTGGCCGGGTCGGCCCAGCCGATCTGGCCTTTGGCGCCTCCGTGGCCGAACGCGTTGGGAGAGGCGTTGCGGCCGTGGCCCCGCATGCCGGCCTTACCGTCGCTCCCGGCGAGCACGAAGGCGTGGGACCGGTTGACCGGAGTTCCTGTCCAATCGGGATGGTTCTGACGCACGATCATGGCGTCGTCGCGGACTTCGGGACGAAGGAAGCCCCCAGTGTTGTGGAGCACCGCCTGGTACCACCGGGCCATGTCCGAGGCCCTGGCGATGCCTCCCCCTCCGGGCACCCCGGCGGCCCGCATCCAGGGCCGGTTGAACGCCGTCAGCACCTGCTCGGTGACCCCTGCGTCGGGCAGCTCGTCCAGCCCGAGGGCATCGAGCTCCCCGGCGGTAGGCGCCTTGCCCACGACCACGACATCGGCCACTTCGACCTGCTCGTCGAGGCCGATGCGCAGCCAGCGCCCGCAGCCCGCAGGCTGCAGCACTCGGTCGGCGATCACGTCGGCGTAGGGGTGGCCGGTCACCTCGGTGATCGCGTCGGCCAGCACCCAGTGCGCGCTGCCGGCGTGGTACTCGAAGCGAGTGCCGGGCTCCCATTCGGTGCGCCAGGAGGAGTAGGCCGCGAGGCGGGCGGTGCGGTCTGTCGTCTCGGTCCGACCCATCGGCGCGTAAGGGAACCCGCCCGCGTGCAGAAGCACCTGCGACACGGTGATGGCGTCCTTGCCGTTGGTCCCGAACGACTCCAGCACGTCGCTCACCGGCGCCGCGAGGTCGAGTCGGCCCTCGGCGGCCAGTTCCATCACTGTGAGGGCCACCACCGGCTTGACCGCCGAGTACATGTGGAACCGCGTGTCCGCGGTGCAGTCGCCGAGGGCCTCGGAGACCACGATCTCGCCATCGCAGGCCAAGGCCAGCTGGGCCGCGGGCAGCAGGCCCGAGTCCACGTCTCGGCGGGCCCGCTCGATCAGGGCCGCAACGGCTTGCTTGTCGAATCCCATAGCGGCCTGACGCTAGCGGCGACCGCCCCTGCCCAGCCCGCCTACCAACTCAACCCGCCCATGAAATCGTCGCGGTTGTCGGTCGCACAAACCAACGAGCGCGACGATTCCCGGACTCGGGCTGCTCATTGGGCTAGTTGACGGCCGCGGTCATGCCCTCCCAGTAGGGGGCGCGCAGCTTGAACTTCTGGAGCTTGCCGGTGGCGGTGCGGGCCAACTCGTCGCGCATCTCCACCGATGTCGGGCACTTGTAGTGGGCCATGCGGTCGCGGCAGTGGGCGATCAACTCCTCGGGCGTGGCGGTGGCCCCGGGGGCCAGCACCACCAGCGCCTTCACCGTCTCGCCCCACTTCTCGTGGGGCACGCCGATCACGGCCACCTCGGCCACGGCCGGATGCGAGAACAAGGTGTCCTCCACCTCGATGGACGACACGTTCTCGCCGCCGGAGATGATCACGTCCTTCTTTCGGTCGGTGATCATGTAGTACGCGTCGTCGTCGAGGTACCCGCCGTCGCCGGTGTGGAACCAGCCGTCGACGATGGCCGCCGCGGTGGCTTCGGGCTGCTCCCAGTAGCCCTCGAGCACATGGTTGCAGCGAGTCAGGAACTCGCCGGAGGCGCTCACCTGCATGCGCACTCCCAGTGCGGGCACGCCCTGGCGCGACAGCATGCGGGCCCGCTCCGCCGGCGACAGGTCGTCCCATTCGGCCCGCCTGCGGTTCATGGTCAGAAGCGGCGCGGTCTCGGTGAGACCGTAGATGTGGATGAACTCCCAGCCCAGCTCGGTCTCGATCCGCTCGATGGTGCGCGTCGGAGGGGGCGCGCCGGCCACCACGATTCGGGTTCGCCCGGCGCCGGGGATCGGTCCGTCCCACTGCGCGGCCGCGTCGAGGATGGCCGCGGCCACCGCGGGAGCGCCGCACATGAGAGTGACGCCGTGGGCGTCCACCCGGCGCAGGATCTCGGCGCCGTCCACCTTGCGCAGCACCACCTGCTTGGCCCCCATGCCAACGAGCGCGTAGGGCATGCCCCAGCCGTTGCAGTGGAACATGGGCAGGGTGTGCAGGTAGCTGTCGCGATCGCTGACCGAGGCCTGCCAGCCGAACATCGCGGCGTTGAGCCACAGGCTGCGATGGGTCTGCTGCACGCCCTTGGGCCGGGCGGTGGTGCCGGAGGTGTAGTTGATCACCGCGGTCTCATCCTCGTCGGGCTCCCATCCGCTGGGCTGCACGCCGAAGTGGTACAGGGCCTCGTCGGACTCGGCACCGAGCACGAACTTGTGGCGGCACGAGATGGGGTCCAGCGTCTCGGCCAGCTCGGGATCGACGAGCAGAACGTCGGCTCCGCAGTGGTCGACTACGTAGGACACTTCGTCTCCGCTGAGGCGGAAATTGATGGGCACGAATGTGCGGCCGTTGCCGCTCACCCCCCAGAAGCAGGTGAGCAGGCGCCCGGCGTTGTGCGACACCATGGCCACCCGGCCCCCCATGGGCACCCCGAGCGCGTCGAGGCCGGCTCCGGTGGCGTCGGCCAGCTCGCCGAGCCGCGAGAAGGTGACCTCGCCCATCGAGGGCGCGGGCTGGTCGGGCTCGTCGACGAAGGCGACCCGGTCGGGGTAGACGACCAGGGCCCGATCGAGGTGGTCGCGGACTGTGAGCGGAACCTTCATGTCGCCATGATGGCAGCACGAGCAAGCCCCGCGCACGCTGGGACCCCCAACTAGCCTCCGCGGATAGCGCAGTGAGCCGGAGTGGTGGCCCAGGTCAGTTGCCCAGCACGGTCGCGACCGCGTCCGGGATGGAGCGCGGGCCCGCGATCACCGCGAAGCGGGCGCCTGCGGCTGCCGCGAACGCCTCGGCGTCGGCCGCGTCGCCCGCGGGCGCAATCACGCACAGCTCGTCGAGGCGGCGGGCCGCGGCCACCGGATCGCCCCCAGCGGTGGCCCGGCAGTCCGACAGCAGCACCGCCACTCGGCGGCGGGCGGTGCAGCGCTGGAGCTGGGCCCGGGCCGCTTCGAGCGCGGCCGCGAGGTCGGTGGTGCCGTAGCCGCGCAGCCGCAGAATGTCGTCGACTACCGTGGGCGCCGGACGGTCGCGGTCGGCGGATTTGATGACCACGACCTGGTCGCCGAAGGCCAGGGCCGACCACTGCTGGGGCGCCCGCAGGGCGCAGGCCGCGGCCGCCACCGCGGCGGCGGCCAGCCTCGGGCCGCCCATCGACCCCGACCGGTCGACGACGAGAGCGATCGCGGTCGGGGGACGCTGCCAGCGCTGAACCCACAGCTCCTCCAGCCTCCACGGCCGTCCTGCGGCCGTGGCTTCGAGCAACCCGTCGAGGCTGCGGTCGATGTCGACATCGCCCGAGCAGCGGTCGGCCCGTGCGGCCTCGAGACGTCCGACCCCGCCCGCCGACGACGCTCCGGCCCGGGCCAGGTCGAGCGCAAGGCGGCCCGCCAGCCGGGCGGCCAGCGCGGCCATCCTGCGGTCGGCGGCGGCAGCCATGTCGGCCAGAAGGGCCAGGGTCTGATCGGGGTCGGCCGAGGCCCGCGCCGCCACCTCGGCCGCGTCGAGCGCGCCGGTCTCGGGACTCAGCAGCCTGAAGCCGGGCTGGCCTTCGTAGTGGCCGCGGGGCGTCGTGCGCACCCGCTCGGCGTCGAGCGCCTCGCGGGCCCGAGACCCTTCGAGGACTAGGCCCCTGGGCTGGTCGCCCCGCCGGGGGCCGGGGCTTTTCCCGCGGTGGGCACCAAGGACTCGATGGGCGGTTCCCGGCTGTGCTGCTCGGCGGCGAGCACTTCCTCCCACAGCTCGCTCACGATGGCCTCGGGCGTGCGGTCGCCTCCCTCGTGGAGCCGGATCCTGCCGGTGAGAGCCATCAGCGCGGCGTCAAGCCCCACGCCGGGATCGTCGAGCTTCCGGCCGCGGAGCCCGCAGAGGCGCGCGGCCACGTCGCACAGGTCCATGGCCCCGCGCACCGAGGACCCCATCCGCACATCGCGGTGGGTGCGGGTGGCTCGGGTCACGGCCACGGCCCGGGCCATGGTGCGCTCGGTTGCCTCACCGCCGGTGGGGAGACCCTGGACCCTCCGCTCGACGATGAGACGCTCGTCGCGCTCGTCCTGGTAGCCCATGGACAGGTGGCAGATGCGGTCGTAGACCGCGCTGGACAGGCGCGACGTGCCCACCGTGTCGTAGGGGTTCATGGCGGCCACCAAGCGGAACCGCTCGGTGGCCGCGATCCTGCCCACCCTGGGCAGGTGGAGCTCGCCTTCGGACATCACCCCGATGAGCAGGTTGACGGTCTCCTCGGGCACCCGGTTGAGCTCTTCGGTGTACAGCAGCGCTCCGTCGCGCATCGCCTCGACGAGAGGACCGGCCACGAAGGCTTCAGGGGTGTAACCCTCCGAGAGAACCCGGGCCGGGTCGAACTGGCCAGCGAGCCGGGCCGGGGTCAGCTCGGCATTGCCCTCGACGGTGACCAGCGGAACGTCCAGCGCCGCGGCCAGGGCCCGCAGCAGCGTGGTCTTGCCGGTGCCGGGTGGACCCTCGAGCAGCAGATGGCGTCCCGCGCTGACTGCGGCGATCACCAGCTCGACCTCGCGCCGGCGTCCGACTACGGCAGCCGCGACGGCATCCACAAGAGTGCCGAGGTCTTCGTCACGGCCGGAAAAGCCCGCCGGCGCCGCGCGCGGCGCGCGATTGTCGCTCGCGGCTGCAACGCCGACCCCGGCGGCCTGCTCAGTCAAAGACGACGACACCTCGGATGTTGCGGCCCTCGCGCAGGTCCCGATAGCCCTGGTTCACCTCGTCCAGCGAGTAGGTGGCGCTCACGAAGCTGTCGAGGTCGAGCTGCCCCTGGGTGTAGAGCGACAGCAGGTGCGGGATCTCCGAGCGAGGACTGGCCGAGCCGAACATCGAGCCCTTCAACTGCTTGTTCAACATGGCGAACTCGAACAGGTTGAACTGCACGTCCATCTGCTCCAGCGGGGCGACGGCGGCCACCACCACCGTCCCGCCCTTGCGAACCAGGAACTGCGCCGGGGCCAGCAGGTCGCCGCTCATGACGCCGGGGGTGAGGATCACGCTGTCGGCCATCACGCCGCCGGTGATCAGCCCGACCGTCGCCATGGCCGCTTCCATGGACTCGGCGGTGTGGGTTGCGCCGAACTTGCCGGCGGCCTCGCGTTTCGACTCGGCCGGGTCGACAGCCACGATGTTGGAGGCCCCGCCCAGCTTGGCCGCCTGCAGCGCCGCGCTGCCGAGCCCGCCGCAGCCCACCACCACCACGGTGTCTCCGGGCCGGACGTCGGCCCGGTTGGCCACCGCCCCGAAGCCCGTTGTGACCCCGCAGCTCACCAGTGCGGCGATGGCCCCGGGAACGTCGGGGTCGACCTTCACCGCGGAGTCGATGCTGACCACCATGTGCTCGGCGAACGTGCCCAGCTTGAGCATGGGGGTGAGGTCGTTGCCGTCGGCGTCGTGGTGGCGGAACCCTCCCGCGGGAGGCAACATCCCGGGAGCGAGCAGGTGCATGCCCAGGTCGCAGAGGTGCTGCTGGCCGTCGGCGCACCAGCGGCACCGGCCACACGACGGCACGAACGAGGCCGAGATGTGGTCGCCCACGACCAGCTCGGCCACACCCTCGCCACCTCGACCACCACGCCGGCCCCCTCGTGGCCGCCCACGATGGGCAGCGGCACCGGCATCGAGCCGTTGCGGGCGTGCTCATCGGAATGGCACATCCCGGCCGCGGTGGTCTTCACCAGCACCTCGCGGGGGCCGGGGCCGTCGAGCTCGATCTCTTCGACGCTCCAATCGGCGTTGGTCTCGCGCAGCACGGCTGCTCTGGTTTTCACTCGGCACCTCCCAGGACTCGGACCCGCGACGCTAGCGCGATCGCCGCGACCCCGCGATGCACCGAATGGGCTCGCCGCGAGCCTGCGACCACAAGTGTTCGGTGTGTGAAGATGTAGCACTCGCGTGGGAGCGGATCACCAACAAGGAGCGAAAGCGATGGCGCAGGGACCACTGGTGGGAATCCGAGTCGTCGACTTGACACAGGTGCTGGCCGGGCCGACCGCGACGCTGATGCTGGCCGACCTCGGCGCGGACGTGATCAAGGTGGAGCCGCCCGGCGGGGGCGACCTGGCGCGGCTGGCCCGGTACGCCAAGGGTGGCATCAACAGCACGGTCGCCAACGCCAATCGAGGCAAGCGGTCGATCCAGATCGACCTGTCCACCGAGGCCGGACGAGACTTGGGGGTGCAACTGCTGGCCAACTGCGACGTGGCCGTCCAGAACATGCGGCCCGGGATCATGGACAGCCTCGGAATGGGGTACGAACACGCGGCCGCAGTCAACTCCGAGATTGTCTACTGCTCGATGTCGGGTTACGGGCCGACGGGCCCCTACGCCGACCGGGCCGCCTACGACCCGATCATCCAGGCCGTGACCGGCTACGTGGCCCTTCAGGTGAACCCCGAGTTGCCCATCCCCGACCTGGTGCGCAACGGGTTGGTGGACAAAGCCTCGGGCTGGATGGCGGCGCTGGCCATAGTCTCGGCCCTGTTCGCCCGCAGCCGGGGCGCCGGCGGGCAGCACATCGACCTGTCGATGCTCGACACCGCGGTGCAGTTCCTGTGGCCCGACGGCGGCATGGCCGACACGCTGCTGGACGACGACGCCCGCGAGGGCCGGCGCCTTTCCACGCTGTACCGGCTCACGCCGTGCGCCGACGGCCACATCGTCTATTTCGTGGTCAGCGACAAGCAGTTCCACGGCCTCTACCGGGCCCTGGGGCGCCCCGATTGGATCGACCACCCCCAGTGGAGCACCCACGAGGGTCGCCGTGGCCGCTCCGAGGAGCTCGGAGCCCTGCTTGAGGAGGAGTTCGCCAAGTGGAAGGTGGCAGAGCTGACGCCCCGGATGCATGAGAACTCCGTGCCGTGCGGGGAGGTGGCCGCGGTTGAGGATCTTCACGACGACCCGCAGATCCGCCACAACGAGACCCTCGTCGAGTGGGACCATCCGACCGCGGGCCGGATCCGCCAGCCCCGCCCGGCGCCGAGGTTCTCGGTCACCCAGCCCGAGTTCCGGCCCTCCGTTCCCCGGCTCAACGAGCACGCCGATGAGATCCTGGCCGAGCTGGGCTTCGATGCTGGGGCGGTCGAGGAGCTGCGCCGGGCCGGCGCTGTGTTCTAGGAGCGAGCCGCCACCACGCCCCGCCGGCCGCCTTTGGCGTTGCAGCCGATTGCTGGGAGACTTGCCGGGCTGAATCCAGCCCACCAACATCCACGCCGACACCCAGGAGGCTGACTCGTGCGAGTGCTTCGCAACGCCCGGCTGGCCGACGGTCGTCTGGTGGACGTCAGCATCGACGGGGCCGACGGCACGATCGCCGGCGTCACTGCCGCGGACTCGACCGCGATCAACGGCGACACCGAGGTCGACGGCATGTACGTCGAGGATCTGGGCGGCTGGCTGCTGCTGCCGGCCATGGCCGAGCCTCACGCCCACCTCGACAAGGCCCTCACCGCCGATGAGATACCCAACCCCAAGGGCGATCTCATGGGCGCCATCGAGGCCTGGTTCCAGGCCGCGGAGGACGGTCGGCTGTCCTATGACCGGACAGTGGAGCGGGCCACGCAGGCCTTCGAGATGCTGCTCGTGCACGGCGTGACCGCAGTTCGCACCCACATCAACGTCACGGCCGACATCGGCATTGGCAGCGTTCTGGCCGTGCAGGAGGCGGCGCGGGCCATGGAGGGCCTCATCGACTTCCAGATGGTGGCCCTGACCGGATGGCCGATGACTGGCCCCGACAGCGCCGCCAACGTTCGAGCGCTGGAGGAGGCTGTGGAGGCTGGGGTTGATTTGGTGGGAGGCTGCCCGAACCTCCAGGACGACCCGCCGGCCCACATCTCAGACGTGCTGTCGCTGGCCACATCCGCGGGCATCGACATCGACCTGCACACCGACGAGACGCTCGACGCGACCGTGCTGACGCTGCGAGAGCTGGCCCGCCAGGTGAGCGAGAAGGGCTTCGATGGATCGGTGGCCGCGAGCCACTGCGTCAGCTTGGGCATGCAGTCGCCCGACGTGCAGGCCGCAGTGGCCGCCGAGGTCGCGGCCGCGGACATCTCGGTGATCACCCTGCCCCAGACCAACCTGTTCCTGCAGGGACGGGACGACCCGGTGGGCACGCCCCGGGGCCTCACGGCCATCAATGCCCTTCTGGACGCGGGCGCCGTTGTGGCTGCAGGGGCCGACAACGTGCAGGACCCGTTCAACCTGGTGGGCCGCAGCGACCCGCTGGAGACCGCCGCGCTGATGGTGATGGCCGGTCATCGCCTGCCCGCGGACGCCTTTGACATGGTGTCGAACACCGCCCGGCGGGTCATGGGTATGGCCCCGGTGAACTTCGAGCCGGGTGATCCAGCCGATCTGGTGGCCATCGACGCGCCGTCGCTGCGAGGGGCGGTGGCCGACGCCCCGATGTCGCGGCGGGTGTACCGGCGGGGACGTCTGGTGGCCTCAGCCGACCAGCAGACCCGCGTGCTCCGGTAACGCTGGGCGAGCGGTACCGCTCGCAGGACGGCCCTACTGGGCCGCGCAGGAGTACTCGGCGGGGCTGAGTGGGCGGCTCGGCTCCCGGGGCCGGCCCTACTGGGCCGCGCAGGAGTACTCGGCGGGGCTGAGTGGGCGGCTCGGCTCCCGGGGCCGGCCCTACTGGGCCGCGCAGGAGTACTCGGCGGGGCTGAGTGGGCGGCTCGGCTCCCGGGGCCGGCCCTACTGGCCCACGTAGGAGTACTCGGCGGGGAGAGCCGCTTCGTCGGGTCCAACCACATAGTTGCCGGCCTGCAGCGACACCGGCGGCTCGTCGGGATCGAAGCTGACGCCCACCGGGTCGCCGCCGGAGGCCACCACACGGACCTGGTCGAGGAACTGGCGCCGCACCATCGACACGCCCCGGTCGCTGGAGGAGAGATGCTCCCCGGAGTGCAGGGTGATCGGCCCCTGGCCGACCTGGGTCTCGTAGTCGCCCGGATAGCGCTGATGGCCCTCGTCGTCGAGGTCGAACCAGCTCTTGCCGTCGCCGTAGCTGGGCAGCCCCTGAGCGGGACGGTCCTTGGGCTTGCGCAACATCGACACCACCGTGGTGTGGGTGTCGTCGATGGGCACGGCCCAGGACATGTTGTTGGTCTTGCCCAACACGGTGAGCGTCGGCGTGGGGATCACCCTGATGGTCGGCACCCGGATCTCGGTAACCCGGTGCAGCACGGTGCCGTCGGGCAGATCCCTGTCCTGGCTGGCGGTTACGCCCCAGGAGTGGCGCTGCCAGTCGATGCGGGGCCAGATCTCCAGCTTGGGATCGAACTGGTGGCCGCTGATGGCGTTGTGGAGGATGAACACGTGATACGGATCCATGGCGTTCTCATGGGTCTGGAACCAGTTGCAGGGAGCCTCGCTGGGGCCCCCGAAGGCGAAGTGGTCGAGGATCACGATCTCCTCGTCGTCGCGCAGTTCCTCGAAGATGTCGTAGCGGGGGAACACCGGCTGGCGGTCGGCCGGGCCCATGTAGGTGAAGACCAGCCCGTTGTATTCCTGCACCGGATACCAGGGCTGGCGGTACGACGCCCGGTTGCGTCCCCGGTCGGGCTCGCAGGGCTGGTCCAGGCAGACGCCGTCCGCCGCGAACAGCCAGCCGTGGTAGGGGCAGCGGATCCCGTGGTCCTCCACCCGGCCGTAGTAGAGGGTGGTGCCCCGGTGGCAGCAGCGGGGCTCGACCAGGCCGGGCCGGCCCGCGCCGTCGCGGAACAGGATCAGGTCCTCGCCCAGCAGCCGCACCCTGCGGGGCAGGCCGGTCGCCTCGGAGCTGAGGGCGACCGGGTGCCAGTAGCGCCTCAGCAGCTCCCCCGCCGGCGTGCCCGCGGAGGTCTCGACCAGGTCGGGATCCCATTGGCCTTGGGGGCGCCCGTAGGCGCGGCCGTCATCGACAGACGCCGCGGGCTGGGCGCCTGTTGGCCCGATGCCGGCCGCCGCCCTAGTTTGACTCTCAGTCATGGGCGGATTGTCTCACACGCCGCTCGCCGCCGGAAAGGCCGCCGTCACGCCGCCCGCGGCGATCGCGCCCCCCACCGTCGACATCTCGGCGATGCCGGGCGACGGGTCCGGTGCCGGCAGCGATCCTCGGTTCGTATCCGAAGTGGAGGCGGCCTGCGCCACGGAAGGTCTGTTCGTGCTGGCCGGCCACGGCATCGACGCCGAGCTCCGAGCGGCCTTCGCCGCGGCCCGGACCTTCTTCGGGCTGCCTGCGGACATCAAGGACCAGGTGCCTCGGATCAACCGGTACGGCTACGTGCCCGACCGGGTCGAGGCCCGCACCCCTTCCAGCGCCGCTTACATGGGACGGTCGAGCCTGGCCGCCGAGTACCTCGACATGGGCCTGGGCGACGAGGTGGACCTGGATGCCGTCGAGGCGCTCGGATGCGACGGGTTCGTGGCCGCGGTGCGCGACTACCGGGCCGCCGCCCTCGGCGCGGCCCACGCCGTGTTGGAGGCTCTGGCAACCACGCTGGGCGTGCCCGGTTTCTTCGCGGCCCGCATGTCCGAACCGCAGTGTCGGCTGCGGTTCCTGCACTACCCGGCCGCGCCTCCGCTGGAAGACGGTTCGGCTCCCACCTTCAGCACGCCCCACACCGACTACGGGGCGATCACCCTGCTGGCCACCGACGGCGTGCCTGGTCTGGAGGTGCTCCTTGACGGGAGCTGGGTGCCGGTGTCGGCTCCGCCGGGGGGCGTGATCGTGCAACTCGGCGACATGCTGGCCCGCTGGACCAACGACCGCTACCGGTCCACGCCGCACCGGGTGGTCGGATCGTCGGGCGCCGACCGGTTCTCGATCCCGTTCTTCGTGAACCCCGACCCCTCCACGGTGGTATCGACCATCGGTAGCTGCGTCACCGCCGAGCGGCCCGAGCGCTACGAGCCCGTCACCGCGGGCGAGTTCCTGGTGTCGCGCATCGACAGCCCCACCGAGCCGTACGTCTAGCACCCGCCGGACCACACCCCTCGCGCAGAATCTTGGTGCGAGTTTTGTGCGCAGAGGATCCGCAACTCACCCGAGATTCCCGCGGACCGGCCCGCCGGGCGCGCCGAGGGGGCCGGCGCACTGGGCGCCGGCCCCCTTGCGGCGGTGTCTCTAACGAGAGCGCCCGAAGCTAGAAGCCGTAGCTGATGTTCGGGTCGATGAACTCGTTGGTGTACAGCTGGTCGGCGGTCAGGTCAGGATCGATGCCCGTCATCCCCGCACCCAGCATGTCGTTGAGCGTCTTCTCGAAACGTGAACCCTCCATGTTGCCCGCGGTGTTGTCGGGACCGTCGCCGACGAGACCGAAGTCGCGCTGGGCCTGCACCGAGAACGCCGCCAACTCAGGCGAGTAAGTCCACCACGTGTCATAGACCGCCACCGCGTCGACGATGACCGCATTGGCCCGATCAGGCGACTCGTTGAAGTTCACAGACGCCTGCTGAATGATCGGAACCAGCCTCTCCAGGCACCCGCGCATCTCTTCGATCTGGCCGTTGCGGACGCCGACGGTCTGAGAGTAGATCTCGAACCCGGCATCGTGCAGCAACTCGAACGCCACCGGCTTGCCGTAGTCGGTGTGGACGAACTCGTACTGGTAAGGCTCAGCCGAAGCGAAGCCCTGCTGGGCGATGTCCCCGTCGGCGATGAACCGCGCCGGCGAGCCGGTGTAGGCCTTGTCCACGTTCTCCTCGTCCCAGATCCCCTGAGCGATGAACACGTCGGGGAACGTGCCGCCCGAGAAGACCTGCACCACGATGCCCCGCTCGCCGATCTCATGGATGCCAGTCAGGTCCGGATACACGTCGGGATCCCACATCACCATCTGCGGGTTCTTCTCCAGCGGCGCCACCACCGACACCAGCTGCGTCACATCCCAATGATTGACCTGCTGATCAGTCGACGCATAGCCCAGTTGGATCGAGTCGTCCAAAGCCATGTGCTCCGAAACCGACGACCCGCCAAGGAACGGACCACCCGCACGCACCTCCCACTCAATGCCCAAATCAGTGCCGCCAAGCACCATCGGACCACGCACCACACCATTGTTCTGGTCAACCTCGTAACCCTCACCGACCAACTCGTACATCGCGCCATGCTCAGACTCCGGGAACCAATCCGTCTGAACCACCAACGGCGACGGACACACATCCGCCAAACCAGCAGCCACCGCCTCAGCCAGCGACAGGCCTTCCGTGGCGACACCGCCGGTGCCGGGTGCGTAGGCGAACACCACGTTGTTGAGGCTGGCCTCGGCGTTCTCCTCTCCTCCGATGTTCTGGATCACAGTAACCTTGGCCGCGCCGCAGTCGCCGTATTCGTCGCAGTTGATGGTGCCGATCAGGCCCTGATAGCCCTGCACACTGTCCAGGTGGTCGCGGATGCCCTGGCGGTCGATCATCAGGTTGCCGTCCTCGACCCAGGAGGCCGCGGCGATGGCGTCGAGCAGCAGCGTGGTGGCGTCATAGCCGTGCGCCCAGAACGGTGCCGCGGGCTTCTCGCCGTATGCCGCCTCATAGGTCGCCAGGAAGTCGACCGCGCTCTTGCCGGTGCTCTGGTTGACGTTCTCGCCGAAGCGCTGGTCCGGCCCGGAGAAGTACATGCCCCTGGTCTGGGGCAGCGACAAAAAGTTGGTGTTCAACAAGCCGTCGGCGGCCATTAGCACCGTGTCCTCCAGCCCGGCCACGCTCGGTGCCTGATCCGCTATGAAGTCGCCGGCCGGCTGGAAGATTGGGAAGAACAGCAGCCCGGGGCTGCCCGCGGCGACCTCCGTCAGCACAGGCACCATGTCGGTGTCGTCCTTGTTCACCGCGGAGTACCGGGTCACCGTGCCGCCCTCAGCCTCGAAGAAGTCCTTGAATGCCTGCGCGAGACCCTCCGTATAAGGGTCGCCGTCATGAATGGCCGCGGCGGTGCTGATTCCAAGCTCGCTGAACACGAACTTGGCCACGGCCGCGCCCTGGACGCGGTCATTGTGGGCGGTTCGGTAGTACCCGACGCTGCGGTCCTTGCCCACCGTGCCCAGCATGTCTGAGGTCAGATGCGGCGACGTGTTGCCCCCGGAGATCAGCACCATGTCGGCGCCGGTGATCAGCGGTGCTGCAGCCACCGCCGCGCCCGAGCACGACGTGCCGACCACGCCGACGACATCCTCATCCGCAACGATGGCCTGAGCCGCGGCCTGACCGCCGTCGTTGGAGCACAAGTCATCGAGGCTCGTGCCCAGGTCGACGTCGAAGCCGTGGATCGGGCCGTAGTCGTCCACCGCGATCTGAGTGGCCCGGTCGATGGGCAGGCCGAAGTAGGCCACGTCGCCGGTGAGGGCCTCCAGCGAGCGGATCTGGATGGCGTCGCCCGCCTCTACGGTGACAACGCCCAGCGAGCCGTCGCCGAGATGCCCCATGGTCTCTGCGGCGGCCTCGGCAGCAGCAGCCGCAGCAGCGGCAGCAGCCTCCTCAGCCTCAGCGGCGGCCGCATCGGCCTCAGCCTGAGCCGCTTCCAGGGCCGCCTCGAGCTCAGCGACGACCTCGGGGGCTATGGTTCCCTCGGCTTCGGCTATGGCCGCGTCGAGGGCTGCCTGGGCGGCGGCGGCAGCAGCAGCAGCCTCCTCGGCCCGAGCGGCGGCCGCATCGGCCTCTGCCTGGGCGGCGGCGGCCTCAGCTTCAGCGGCGGCCTGGGCGGCCTCAGCCTCGGATTGAGCCGCGGCGGTGTCGGCGTCCGTAACGCCGTCATCGTCGTCGCCGCATGCCGCGGCCACAACGCCGAAGGCCAGCAGTACCGCCAGCCAGCGAACTAGGTGCATCCTGTGTCTCATTGTTCTCTCCAAGGGACTACCCGGCCGAAGCCGGACGCTTTCTTCATTGTCATTGTCGCGAGCTGGTCGCCGTTGGCGACCGTTCCAAGCGCCGGGCCGCCCCGTGCGACGTGCAGCAACACGGTCCTGCAGCCTCCCGACTCCCGTCAGTCACCTTAGCTGTTCGACATCCACCAGTACATCCCTGCGCGGCGAGGCCGCGCCGCGCCGGCCGAGACCGGTCCGCCATCTCGGCCGCTCGACCGCCTCCTGGGCGCGCCGAGGGGGCCGGCGCACTGGGCGCCGGCCCCCTTGCGGCGGTGTCTCTAACGAGAGCGCCCGAAGCTAGAAGCCGTAGCTGATGTTCGGGTCGATGAACTCGTTGGTGTACAGCTGGTCGGCGGTCAGGTCAGGATCGATGCCCGTCATCCCCGCACCCAGCATGTCGTTGAGCGTCTTCTCGAAACGTGAACCCTCCATGTTGCCCGCGGTGTTGTCGGGACCGTCGCCGACGAGACCGAAGTCGCGCTGGGCCTGCACCGAGAACGCCGCCAACTCAGGCGAGTAAGTCCACCACGTGTCATAGACCGCCACCGCGTCGACGATGACCGCATTGGCCCGATCAGGCGACTCGTTGAAGTTCACAGACGCCTGCTGAATGATCGGAACCAGCCTCTCCAGGCACCCGCGCATCTCTTCGATCTGGCCGTTGCGGACGCCGACGGTCTGAGAGTAGATCTCGAACCCGGCATCGTGCAGCAACTCGAACGCCACCGGCTTGCCGTAGTCGGTGTGGACGAACTCGTACTGGTAAGGCTCAGCCGAAGCGAAGCCCTGCTGGGCGATGTCCCCGTCGGCGATGAACCGCGCCGGCGAGCCGGTGTAGGCCTTGTCCACGTTCTCCTCGTCCCAGATCCCCTGAGCGATGAACACGTCGGGGAACGTGCCGCCCGAGAAGACCTGCACCACGATGCCCCGCTCGCCGATCTCATGGATGCCAGTCAGGTCCGGATACACGTCGGGATCCCACATCACCATCTGCGGGTTCTTCTCCAGCGGCGCCACCACCGACACCAGCTGCGTCACATCCCAATGATTGACCTGCTGATCAGTCGACGCGTAGCCCAGTTGGATCGAGTCGTCCAGAGCCATGTGCTCCGAAACCGACGACCCGCCAAGGAACGGACCACCCGCACGCACCTCCCACTCAATGCCCAAATCAGTGCCGCCAAGCACCATCGGACCACGCACCACACCATTGTTCTGGTCAACCTCGTAACCCTCACCGACCAACTCGTACATGGCGCCATGCTCAGACTCCGGGAACCAATCCGTCTGAACCACCAACGGCGACGGACACACATCCGCCAAACCAGCAGCCATTGCCTCGGCCAGCGGCGCCTCTTGCGAGGCCTCGCCGAAGCCGTAGCTGATGTTCGGGTCGATGAACTCGTTGGTGTACAGCTGGTCGGCGGTCAGGTCAGGATCGATGCCCGTCATCCCCGCACCCAGCATGTCGTTGAGCGTCTTCTCGAAACGTGAACCCTCCATGTTGCCCGCGGTGTTGTCGGGACCGTCGCCGACGAGACCGAAGTCGCGCTGGGCCTGCACCGAGAACGCCGCCAACTCAGGCGAGTAAGTCCACCACGTGTCATAGACCGCCACCGCGTCGACGATGACCGCATTGGCCCGATCAGGCGACTCGTTGAAGTTCACAGACGCCTGCTGAATGATCGGAACCAGCCTCTCCAGGCACCCGCGCATCTCTTCGATCTGGCCGTTGCGGACGCCGACGGTCTGAGAGTAGATCTCGAACCCGGCATCGTGCAGCAACTCGAACGCCACCGGCTTGCCGTAGTCGGTGTGGACGAACTCGTACTGGTAAGGCTCAGCCGAAGCGAACCCCTGCTGGGCGATGTCCCCGTCGGCGATGAACCGCGCCGGCGAGCCGGTGTAGGCCTTGTCCACGTTCTCCTCGTCCCAGATCCCCTGAGCGATGAACACGTCGGGGAACGTGCCGCCCGAGAAGACCTGCACCACGATGCCCCGCTCGCCGATCTCATGGATGCCAGTCAGGTCCGGATACACGTCGGGATCCCACATCACCATCTGCGGGTTCTTCTCCAGCGGCGCCACCACCGACACCAGCTGCGTCACATCCCAATGATTGACCTGCTGATCAGTCGACGCGTAGCCCAGTTGGATCGAGTCGTCCAGAGCCATGTGCTCCGAAACCGACGACCCGCCAAGGAACGGACCACCCGCACGCACCTCCCACTCAATGCCCAAATCAGTGCCGCCAAGCACCATCGGACCACGCACCACACCATTGTTCTGGTCAACCTCGTAACCCTCACCGACCAACTCGTACATCGCGCCATGCTCAGACTCCGGGAACCAATCCGTCTGAACCACCAACGGCGACGGACACACATCCGCCAACTCGCCCTCGACAACGGGCACAGCCGTGGTAGTAGGCGCCGGTGCCTCGTCTGTGTCGGGTGTCGCGTCTGTGTCGCCTGAGGCGGTATCTTCATCGCCCGCGACCGGAGCCTCGTCGGACGGTGCCGGGGCGGTGGTAGGCGTTGCGACGTCTTCGTCATCGTCGCCACAGGCCGCCGCCAGCAGGCTGAACGACAAGAGCGACGCAGCAAGACGAATCCAAGTTCTTGTTCGCACGTGTATCTCCTCCAGGGAGCAGTCAGCTCGGTCGGGCCGGGATCAACCCAACGCCGGAGCATACATTGGCGCCGCGGCCTCACCAAGCCGGAACTCCGCAGGCAGACCCAGTGCTGGGACGGATCAGCCGCCTATCTCAGTGGACTCGTACCACTTGCCGATGGCCAGCCTTTGGATGTAGCCGAATAACCAGAAAACGGCTACGCCCAGCATTGAGGACATGATCACCGCGGCAAGCAACTCCTCGCTGCGGAGATTGTAGGCGTAGGTCTGGAGCCGCTGCCCGATGCCGGCCTCCCCCCGGACGAAGAAGAAGTCTCCGACGATGGCACCGATAATGGACAGTCCGGCAGAGATGCGAAGGCCGGCAAAGATGGCGGGAAGCGCAGCCGGGAACATCAGCTTTCGCAGCCGGGTCAGGCGGCTGGAGCGGTGGAGCGTGAACAGGTCGTGCATCTCGCGTTCGGCCGACTGCAGGCCGAAGAGCGTGTTCAGGACGATCGGGAACAGCGAGATGATGACGCACACGATCACCCGCGAGCGCCATCCGTAACCCCACCAGAACCCGATCAACGGGACGATGGCCAGGATGGGTACGGCCTGCACGGTGACCATGAAGGGGAAGACGGCCCGCTCCACCAGCTTGGTCTGACTCATCATGATCGCGTAGAACATCCCGAGCATGATGGCCACGGCCAAGCCGATCATGGCCACCTGTATGGTCGACCACAGTGACAGCAGGATGACCTCGAACCTGGCCCACTCCAGGAATCCGACCTCGACAACCTCGTGAGGTCGAGGCAGCAGGAATCGACGTCCCGGATCGAGCAGGACCTGCGCGATGTAATACCACACAGCGACAAGCAGCCCGCCCAGAAGTACTGGCGGCAGCACGAGCCGGGCCAACACGACGGCAGGCGACCTGGTCTGGACCACCGCCGGCGGCCGGTCGTCGGCCAGCGGTCCGAACTCAATGCGCCCATCGGTCTCGTCGCCCACAGCCAGCGGGTCTTCGGTGGCCACGGCGGTGTCGGGAACAGTGGTCATGCGTGGGATCCTCTCAGTGCCAGGGAGACCTCGCCGCAGAGGCGAGCGAACTCGGGATCGAAGCGCAGCTCAGGCTGCCGCGGGTACCCGAACGGGACGTTGAACGCGGCCACCAACCGACCGGGTCGAGCCGACATCACGTACACCGTCGAACTCATGAATACGGCCTCGCTAATGGAGTGAGTGATGAACAGACCGGCGAAACCCTCCGACTGGAACAGCCGCTGGGTCTCCTCGTTGAGGCGCTCACGGGTGATCTCATCGACGGCCCCGAAGGGCTCGTCAAACAGGAATACGGGCGGCTTCAATGTGAGGGTGCGGGCCAGCGAGGTCCTCATCTTCATGCCGCCCGACAGCGACTTCGGGTAGTGATTCTCGAAGCCGGTCAGTCCGACCAGCTCGATCGCCGCAGTGGACAGGCTCCTACGCTCGGCGGAATCGAAACCATGAAGTTCGGCCAGCAACTCGATGTTCTGGCGGACGGTGCGCCAGGGAAGCAGTGTGGCGTCCTGGAAGACATATCCGAGACGGTCGCGGTCGACCTGGACGCTGCCGGCGGTGGGATCCAACAGGCCCGAGGCGATCCGCAGCAGGGTCGACTTGCCGCATCCTGAGGGGCCCACAACTGTCACGAACTCGCCCTTGTCGATCGAGAGCGTGATTGTTCGCAGAGCTTCGGTGCCGTCGGGGAAGATCATGCCTATCCCGTCGAAGGAGAGGGCGCCGTTCATGCTCGCACTCGTCACCAGTTACGTCTCCCCTTCATGGCAAATAATGCGGACGGTTGCCGATCGCAGCGGCGACCATACAGTACCGCGACCAGACAGTGACCAGACCGGTGAATTATGCGCGTCCTCCTGCTCGACGGCTACGACCCTCTAGATGATGATCGCCGCCTGGTGGTCGAGGCGGTCGAGGAACTGGAGGCCGGCCGCCACGAGGTGGACCTGCTGGCGGTGCGCGACTTCGACGCGGTGATGTCGGCGGCCGAGCGGACCGCCTACCACAGCGATCAGCCGGTGATCTCCGACGACGTGCGCGACTCGGCTGAGAGGCTGCGGATCGCGGAGGCGCTGCTGTTCTGCTATCCCACCGTGACATTCAGCGTGCCCGCAACCCTGAAGGGCTGGCTGGAGCGGGTGATGGTGCCCGGCGTGGCGTTCGTGTTCGACGACAGGCACCGGGTGAGGCCCGGCATGCAGAACATCCGCCGGATAGGAGCGGTCACCACCAGTCCCCACAGCCGGCTGGTGAGGTTCCGGGCCCGCGACGCAGGCAAGCGCACCACGGCCCGCACGCTGCGGCTGAGCGCTCACAAGCGCTGCCGCACCACCTTCGTGTCGGTGCCCTCGCCCGCCGACGATGAGGGCGTCGCCAGGATCCGCCGCGCTCTGCGCCGCTGGTAGGGCGGCTGCACAGACGGGCCGCGCTAGTCAGGACCTGGGCAGCAGGGGCAGAACTTCTTCGGCGAGGCGGTGCAGGTGCTCCTCAACCTCCTCGTAGGGGTCCCCGGGCATGGCCGGGAACAGCAGCAGGTTCTCAAGACCGATCCGCTCGTCATACCAGTTGATGGTCTCAGCCACATCCTCGCCCGTTCCGACGAGGCAGATGTTCTGGTCCATGGACTCCTCGAGGGTGGGGATCAGCCCCGGCTTGGCCGGCCTGCCGTCGGGACCCATGTAGCCCTTGCTCCACCCGTAGGGGCCCAGGAACTTCCAGAACTCGTCGTGGCCGTCGCGCACCGATGCCACCGCCGCCTCGTGGGTGTCGGCGACGCGCACGTTGAGCACCAGCAGGCGGTGCTCGCCCCGGCCCAGCTCGCGGCCGTGGGCGGACGCGTAGATCTCGGCAAAGCGCTCCCAGCGCATCTTGACGAAGGAGTGGTGGTTGTTCCAGAACACGCCGCCCCAGCCCCACCGGGGCACCTGCTCCAGCGTCGGGGGCGAGGTGACGGCCTGCCAGATCTCATACGGGTACAGCGGCCGGGGAACCAGCGACAGCTCTGTCGCGAACCCGCCCCGGTCCGGTATGCCCGGCGGGGGGAAGTCGTGGACGTCACCGTGGAAGCTGAACGTCTCGTTGTCCAGAGCCATGCGGATCACCTGCATGGCCTCGTCGAACTGCTTGCGGTTGAGCTCGTCGGCGGCCGCCTTGTCGGGATTGTCGAAGCTGCCGATCTGGGTGCCCAGCGTCTCAGCCTCGCGGGGCACCGTGCCCCGGCCCACGCCCAGGATCCCCCGGCCGCCGGAGATGTTGTGCAGGGTGGCGAAGTCCTCGGCCAGCCTCTGGGGATGCCACTGCGGCACGACGTTGAAGGCCATGCCGATGCGGATGCGCTCGGTGCGCTCGGCCAGGATCGTGCCCACCAGGATCCCGTTGGGGACAACCTCGTAGCCCTCGTGCTGGAAGTGGTGCTCGGTCAGCCAGAACGAGTCGAACCCGAGCCGGTCGCACACCACGCCCATGTCGATGATCCGCTCGGTGGCCCGCCATGTTTCCTTGTGGTCGAAGCGGCGGTCGGTGGGAGCGGGCGGCCCCGCGCTCGCGTCGTCCATCTCCACTCCGCCGAACAGGAATACTCCGGTGCGCATGGCGCCCACTCTAGGACCGCGGCGCGGCCGCTCCCCAAGCCTGGATCCACCGATGGGAGGGCCGGTGGGGGTTGGTTCGCCAGCATCGACGCCGCCACCGACAGAACGAACTTCAATGGGTTTGCCACATGTGGGGTGGTTAACTGCTTGATGTTCGTGGCGAACCGCTATCGGAACGAATCAGCAGTCGCGGACTACCCGGAAGGCGCGCATCGTCGCCTCGCGGCACCACTCCCCCATGGCTTCGTCCACGGCGTCGACGTCGGAGCGGGGCACGGCCTGCCAGGCCTCCATGGACTCCCAGCGGATCATGGCGTGGACACGGCCCGGATCGTCGTCGGCCACCCACATCTCCTTGCCCGCGAACCCGGGCCGGGTCTCCAGGAAGCGGCTCCAGTGGCGCTCTTCAACAGCCAGCCACTGGTCGCGCTCGGCCGGGTCCACCTCGAAGGTCAGGAACTCGATCACCATCGCCCTCACGCTACGGCGGCGGGAAAGGCGGACAGGAAGCGGGCGCGGCGGGAGGGACCGGCGGACAGGGCAGAGGAGAGCGGGGCACAACAGGACGGGAGTCGGACGGCGACTTCAGAGTCGGACGGCCGGGGGCGTAGGGTGGACGCATGATTGAGCCCGTCTGCGACCTTCGCAGCTACATGGCCGCCGCCGAGGCCGCGGGGATGCTCAACCGCATCTCCCAGCCCGTGAGCCTCGAGCACGAACTGGCCGACGTGGCCGCCGCGCTGGAGCGCTCCGACGCCGGTCCGGCGCTGTTCGAGGCGCCCAAGAACTCCCCCTGGCCCATCTTCTCTGGAGCGGTCTCCAGCCGGCGCACCGCGGCGCTGGCCCTGGGCTGCGAGCCAGGCGAGGTGGTGGACCGCATGGGCCACGCCCTGGAGCCCGCCAACGGGGTGGCGCCGGCTCGGGTGGAGGCCGCGGCCTGGCACGACAACTGCATGACCGGAGACGACGTTGACCTGGCCGCCATCCCGATACCCACCCACTCCCGGGGCGACGGCGGCGCCTTCATCACCGGCGCGGTGAGCGTGACCAAGGACCCGGTCAGCGGCCGGGGCAACCTGTCGTACAACCGGATGCTGATGCTGGGACGCAACATCTTGGGCTTCAACGTCAACGAGTGGCGCGACGTCGGCACGTTCATGCGCAGCCGGTCCGATCCCGAGGCTCCCTTCGACGTGGCCTTGGCGATCGGGCTCGACCCCGCGGTGATGATCGCGGCGGGCGTGCGCACCCCGGTCGACGAACTCCACATCGCGGGAGCCCTGCGGGGCCGCCCGGTGGAGGTGTGCCGGGGCCGCACCGTCGATGTGGACGTGCCGGCCCGCGCCGAGGTGGTGATCGAGGGTCGGATCCGTCCCAACCAGCGCGCCGACGAGGGCCCGCTGGCCGAGTTCCACGGCTACCACGGCGAGATGTGGCCCAGCCCCACCGTGGAGGTGACCGCCATCTCGTGGCGCCACAGCCCCGTCTACCAGACGATCATCCCGGGCTGGTACGAGCACGTGTTCATCGGCAACGTGCTGCCCCGGGAGCCGCTCCTGCGCCGCTTCGTGCGCCACATCGACGCCGGTGCCGACGTGCACATCCCGCCGTACGGCAACGGGTTCCTGGCCGTCGTCCAGATCGACCGCGACAACCCGGGCACGCCCAAGAACCTGGCCATGGCGGCCATGTCGGCCCACATCAACATCCGCAACGTGATCGTGGTGGACCGCGACATCGACGTCAGCCAGCCCTCGGAGCTGCACTGGGCCCTCACCAACCGGGTCCACTGGCTCGACGACGTGTTCACCGCGGGCCATGCCCAGGGCCACGAGATGGACCCCACCGCCGACAATCGGGGCGTGAGCACCAAGGTGGGAATCGACGCCACCTACAAGCGTGAGCGCCGCGAGTACGGCGAGCGGGTGGCGTACGCGCCGGTGGACCTCCAGAAGTACCTGTCGTGAGCGCTCCGCCCACCCCAACCATCCCCGCCAACCTGGGGAAGCCGCTGTCGTGAGCAGAGCGTGCCGGGCCGTCGGCGGTCACCTGCGGAAGTACTCCTCGTGAGCGGGCCGCGGCGGGTGGTGGTGGCCATCAGCGGGGCCACCGGGGTGGTGTACGGCATCCGGGCTCTGGAGATGCTGCGTGCCGTCGACGACGTGGAGACCCACCTGGTGATGACCGGCCCCGGCCGCCAGACCCTGGCCTACGAGACCGACCTGGCGCCGGCGGACGTGGAGGCGCTGGCCGACGTTGTCCACGGCTCCCGCGACATTGCCGCGCCGCTGTCGTCGGGCTCGTTCACCACCGCGGGGATGATCATCGCCCCGTGCTCGATCAAGATGCTCTCGGCGGTGGCCAACTCCTTCTGCGCCGACCTGGTGTCGCGGGCCGCGGACGTGACGTTGAAGGAGCGGCGGCCGCTGGTGCTGATGGTGCGGGAGACGCCGCTTCACCTCGGGCATCTCAGGCTGATGGCCCAGGCTGCGGAGATCGGAGCAGTGGTGTACCCGCCGGTGCCGGCCTTCTACACCCGGCCGTCTTCGATCGAGGACCTGGTGGACCACACGGTGGCGCGGTCCCTGGAGCATCTCGGCGTCGAGGTCGGTGACATTCCCCGCTGGGGCGAGTAGCGGCGGCGCCCTCGAAATCCCTGGAGTTGTGGGGATCTATCCCCCAGAACCGCAGGGATTTCGTTCCGTCGCGCCTTGCAGCGAGCCCAAATGGGTTGCGGACGCTTCGCCGCGCGGCGTTGTGTCTCCCGCTCTTGTTCGCTGTGCTCACGGGCCGCTCGGGCCACGGCCTCGCTCAGCGCCTTGCGAAGTCGCCTAGTGATTCGCGCCTATTCGCTCGGCCTCTTACCGGAGGGTTCGCAGCACCGTGTCGGCGGCGTTTCGGCCTGAGGCCCCCCAGATGCCCGCCCCCGGATAGGTGGCCGCGCCCGACAGGAACAGTCCTGGCACCGGCGCCCGGTAACGGCTCAGCTCCCGGCGCCGGCCGAACAGCGAGGACAGGGGCGATCCCGCGTAGGAGGGCGTGTAGCCGCGGTTCAGGAACAGCTCGCGCTCGTAGCGGTCCGGCGTCATGGTCCGGTAGCGGTCCACCGACTGCAGGAAACCCGGCTGCAGCAGGCCCGACCAGACCTCCAGCCAGCGGGCCGGCTCCGCAGAGCCCTCCCAGCCGCCCTCGAGGTCGTAGGGGGTGAACAGCGCTTCCAGGCTCAAGATGTGGTGGCCGTCGCGGCTGCGCATCGACGGGTCCAGCACCGATGGCACGTTGGCCATCATCGTCGGCCGCTCCGCCACCCGTCCGAGGCGCCGCAGCCGGTGGGCCTCGGCCAGCTCGTTGATCGACGGGGATACCACGTAGCTCGACTGGGCGGTATCGCGCCCCTCGAACAGGTCCAGCAGCGCCGAGTCCTCCAGAGCCCGGTAGCGGGGAAGATCGGTGAGGACGGCGTCGATCTTGGACTGGTACCCGTCGCCGGGCTCCTGGGAGCGGGCCCGGGCCACGAAGCGGCGCACGCTCTTGCCGTGGGGGGCCGCGAGCCAATGCGTCGCCACTGGGGTGGGGTCGCAGGTCGCCACCACCGCGGCCGCGGCTATCTCGGTGCCGTCGGCCAGGCGCACGCCCCGCACGCCCCGGCCGTCTCCGAGCAGCCCGGCCACCGGTGTGCCGCAGCTCAGCCGACCCCCGGCCGCGGTGAAGGATGCGGCCAGCGCGTCGGTCAGGGCGCCGCTGCCGCCCACGGGTCGGCCCGTCTTGACCATGTGGCGCATGGCGTAGAGCGCGCCGGCCAGGCCGGTGCCGGGTGCGCCCGGCGGCGCCCCCCACACGGTGGGGCCGCCGGCGATGGCCGGCATGATCAAGGCCTCGTCGTCGAAGTAGGCCCCCAGCACGTCCAGCGCGCTGGCCCGGCTCCATTGCAGCAGCCTGGCCCCGCCCCTCCCCCGGCGGGCCAGCAGCCGGGCCAGCATCCGCGGCGTGGAGGCGACACCGGTGCCCATCTCCAGGGTGAGCTCGGCCACCGGTCGGGCATCGGCGAGATAGCGGCGATAGGCCTCGGCCTGGGAGGGCCGGTGCCGCCCGATGGACTCGATGGTGCGCTCGCTGTCGTTGAAGAACAGCCACGGCGCGCTGCCGTCGTAGTCCAGGTAGACGGTGGTGGGGTCGGCTTCCAGGTACTTGAGCCCGTGGGCGGCGAGGTCGAGGTCGTCCATGAAGGGCATGGCTCGAACCAGGGTGTGGTCACAGCTGCAGATGTTGAAGCGGGCGTCCAGGTCGCTCACCGTCGAGGCGCAGCCACCCACTTCGTCGCGGGCCTCGATCAGAACCGTCTCGACGCCGGCTCGGGCCAGGTAGGCAGCGCAGATGAGGCCGTTGTGCCCGCCGCCGACCACAACGACGTCGGTGTCGCGGGCGGGCCCGGAGCGGCCGCGGGCAGTTTCGGCTTGTTCGCCCACCGCGGGGCTGCTCACAGCCGCACCCCGGTCGTGTCGGTGTCGGAGCGGACCACGACCAGCGACTCGGTCTGCCGCCGGTCGAGTTCGGAGACCAACTCCTGAACCTGGGGGTCGCCGGGCTCGGCCCCGGCCACCGCCACCACGAACCGGGCCTGGCCTGGCACGTTCTTCATCATGCCTACCGGGCTGGTGAGCGCCGCGGCGGCCCTCGCCGGCGTGAGCCGCTCGTACGGCGAGCAGCCCGCCGCCGCGGCCACTCGCAGCGGCCGGTGGACCCGGTCGGCGATCACGTAGCCGAGCGCGTCGGCGCCGATGCAGGCCACCACATGGGTGGACGCGGCCGGGATGGGCGGCTCCCACGGCGCGGGGGCGGTGAAGGGACGGCGGCGGGCTCCATCGGCCTCCACAACTATGTGATCGGCGGCCCCGGTGGCAAGCCAGCGGTCCACCTCGTCGGGGGCGTAGCCGAGCGCCTTGCGCTCGTCGGTGGTCCTCCACACCAGCACGGCGTCGTCTTGGTCGAAGGCGGAGGCCAGCTCGGCGTTGGTGGGGCCGACCAGGCACGGGAACCCGCCGGTGCGGTCGCGCCCCATACGGGTGGTGGTGGTGAGCAGCGTGCGGGCCGGCAGTTGGTGGCCCAGCGCGAACAGCAGGGTCGTCTTGCCGCCGCCGCCGACTAGGGCCACCAGCGATCGGCGCCCCAGTTCCAGAGCCTCAGCGGCGCCGGCCAGGTCGGTGGCGCGCACGAACCCGCCGGCCGGTCAGATCTCCCGGATCTTGCGGGCGAGCACGACAGCCAAAGCCACCAGAGCGCCCAGGACTACGAGCCGCTTGAGCTTCTTCACGGCCCGCAGCGTAGTGGGCGAGCCCACGATCGCGGCCAGGTGAGGGCGGACGGCGCGGAGGCAACTCGAACACGCCGGTTACCCTGCCGGGCGGAGGTGTCTGAGCGCCTGGTGGGCTCCCCCGCCTTCAAAGCGGGTGGGACGGGCGATCCCCGTCCGGCGGGTTCGATTCCCGTCCACCTCCGCCAGAAATAGTGTAGAAAATAGCCTCTGACCTGCATAGACGAAGATCAAATGCAATTTAGTTATCAGTATTGCTATCAGGGACGGGAGCGGCGGCTCCGCTTCATCGCCGCGATGGCCGAGGGTAGACGTTGTCACTCGTTCCCTCGCAGGAGACAACCCGTGGTGGTCCGTGCCGGTAAAGGCGACCCGTGAACTGATGCCCCCGGTGCGGCTGGTGGTGCATGCCACGCCGAGGGCCGCTGCGGGGCTAGTCATCACAAGGCAGCGATGCAGCCGCCAACGAACATTGCGGCCAGAACAACGAGTAGCACCAAGACAACCGAGCCACACCAGCCCGAGATTCCACTCCACGAACCGCTCCCTGTGGAGTCGGAGAGCCGTCGAGCCTCTTCGCGGACAGCGACTCCCCTGGCCGTGGCGACATTCCCCCATCGTCCTCTCAGCGCGGCCACTGCATGCTCACATCCCCCTTGGGAGAGACAACAGTCAGGGGGCCGAACTCCGTTCTCATCGTAGTCCCTGAGGAGGCGGAGGAGCCTGTTGCACTCGGTCCAGTCGGTCCACTGCGGGTCGGTGTTTCTGAAGGCGAGCTTGCTCATGGCGTGGTTCAACCTGTGCTCGCAATCCCTGCGCTCATTGGGATCGACGAGGCACTGCCTCATCGCCTCTCGGATGTCGGTGAGTGGGGTTGCCACGGGTCGCGATGGTAGGACCGTCTGCCGTGCCTGTCAAGACCGCAAGGAAAGGGACACTGCCCCCGTTCCCACTCGTCTCCCACAAGGCCACAACGCCCCCGGCACCCCCGCGAACGCCGCTCCCAAACCCCACGGCACGCCAGAGCCTGCGCACTCATTATGGGAGTGTGTTCCCGGCGGGTGCGGTTCTGACCCGAGCCTACTCTGGCCTTGTGCCTTGGTATTGATCTGTCGTTCCGCTGCTCGTCGGGAGCACGCACCAGCCGGTCGGGCGGATGTGACCCCTCGCAGGACACCCCCGCGGACCGCCGGGGCCGGGCCCCTGTTGCGGACCCGGCGGCCAGACCGACGACGGGATCGCGGTCATGCCCTGACCGCCTCAAGGTCTACTGATCTTCGTGCGGTGGGCCTCTAGCTGGTTCGGTTGACACTCCCGGCGACGATTCTCAGGCGAGGAGAACCTCTTCGGCGGCCTTGCGGATGGCGCGGTCGCGGTCTGTGTCGCCGAGGACGTTCCGCAGTTTGGACAGCTCCCGGTACATCGAGCTGCGCGGGTAGCCGAACTCGGCGGCCAGATCGACGATCGGCGTGCCCGACGCCACGCCTTGCAGCAGCCGCTGCTGGCCGCCGTCAAGCGCCGACACCGACGGTGCTCCCGCATGATGCTGGACCGCGGCCGCGGCCCGCTCGAGACGCCACGCCCCTTCGCGGCTAGCCAGTGCGGCGAGGCGGTCGAGGTAGATCACCGCCGATGTCTGGTCGTCGATCTCGGACGGCTCGGCGGGCTCAGGCGTTCCCGACCCGCCTGGCTCAGCGGCGCACGACTCGAGGAGGTCGGCGCAGTCAATGACATCGGTCGGGGCGAGCGGGTCCATTCGGTGCGCTTCGCCGGCGATGTCGCATATGTCGCAACGGCCAGCGACATCGACCCGCTGCACACGATCGACCTGACAGACCCGACCGATCCCGAGATTCTCGGCGAGCTGAGACTCCCGGGCTACTTGAGCTACCTTCATCTGATCGATGACGGCATGATGGTCGGCGTTGGCAGCCGCGAGAACGGCTTCGGCGCCGATGTAAGGCTCTTCGACGCAGCTGAGCAAGTAGGCGAGCCCGCGGCGCCGCGAGAGCTAGCCAGATGGACTGCCCCAGACGACATCGGCGGGTTCGGCTCGGACCACCGGCGGTTCTTGTGGTGGCCGCCCGAGCAGATGCTGGTCATCCCGTTGTTCGTGGGAGCGAGCGAGGACCGCCAGGGGTCCGCCGTGGTGCTGAGAATTCAGGCCGAAGAGATCGTCGAGGTCGGCCGGATCGTGCACGTCCCCGGTGAGACCCCGTTCGCGAAGTCGCCGTGCAGGCTGATCACCGAAGACGACCTGCCAGCTCGCCAGTCCGGCGAGCCCACCCCATTCGAGGAGACGGTCGGATGGCTGATCGTGTTGGCGTGCGAACCCGGCGACAAGGGGGCTCCGCACAGCCCGGCCGACGACGAGTGGATGCGGCAGCCCGGATTCGATGTGGCCTGCGATCCGGAGATCCCGCTGAGCGACGAAGAACGCTCCATCGTGGCGCAGGTCTCTGAGACGAACGAGACGATCAACTACTGCTGGACCAACGTATACCCCAACCTGATCTGGCGCAGTGTCGTGATCGGCGACGAACTGTGGACGCTGAGCTACCCGGGCGGCATCAGCGGACAGAGCAAAGGCCACTTGGAGGTCAACGACATCGAGACGCTGGAGCGCCTAGGAGACTGTTGAGTAATTCGGTCCGGGGTGCTCGCGTTTGTGGTGGTGGGGTGGGAGAATGGGGGTCATGCAGGGAACTGAGGGACCGGATCGGGTGCTGTTGGACGCGTTGGGCCTGTGTGGGGGTCTGGTGCGTGAGGGGTCGCTGTATCGGTTCTTGGCCGAGAACCGGCTGCGGCTGTTCCCTGATGAGATGTTCGCGGATCTCTTCGGGCCTCGGGGCCGGCCGTCGGTGCCGGGTTCGGTGGTGGCGACGGTGATGGTCCTGCAGGCCTTGGAGGGGTGCTCTGACCGTGAGGCGGCCGAGCGGCTGCGGTGTGATCTGCGCTGGAAGGCCGCGGCGGGTCTGGCCGTGGACGATGAGGGGTTCCACTACAGCGTGCTGGCGCTGTGGCGCCAGCGGCTGCGCGCGAGCGGGCGCCCGGAGCGGGTCTTCGACGCGGTGCGCGAGCTGGCCGCGGCCTGCGGGGCGCTGTCGAAGAGCCGCCGCCGGGCGCTTGACTCCACGGTGCTGTTTGACGCGGTGGCGACCCAGGACACCTACACGATGATCGCGGCTGCGATCAGGCGCTGCCGCCGACTCATCGGCGAGGCCGCTGATCTGGAGCTGATGCGCGACTACCGCGTTGGGGCCAAGCCGTCGTGTGTGTGGTCTGATCGCGATGAGCGGGCCTGGCTCGTCGACGAGTTGGTCACCGACGCCCAGGCGGTTCTCAAAGCAGTGGAGGGCCTCGAGCTCACAGGCGAACAAGCCGACGCGGCGGCGCTCTTGGCCGCGGTGGCCGGCCAAGACGTCGAGCCGGACCCGAAGGTGCCGGGACGCTGGCGCATCGCGCGCCGCGTCGCTGAGGGCCGCATCATCTCAACAGCAGACCCCGAGGCCCGCCACGCCCGCAAGACCCGCTCTGTGCGCCGCGACGGCTACAAGGCCCACATCGTCGCAGAGCCCGAAACCGGCATCATCACCGCCGCAGAACTCACCCCAGCAGACGCCTCAGACGCCAAAGTCGGCGCCCGGCTCCTCACCACCGACACCACCGCCACCACCGCCACCGACGACACCGCCACCGACGACACCGACGACGACACCGACACCGACGACGACACCGACACCACCGACACCGACACCGACGACACCGACACCACCGACACCGACGACGGCGCCGAGCCTGGGGGCAGGCTGGTGCTGGCGGACTCCGCGTACGCGTCGGGCGAGGCGCTCGAGGCCTTCACCGGCGCCGGATGGGACACCGCGATCAAGCCCATCGAACCCACCGCGCGCATCGCCGGGGGCTTGACCCGAGACGACTTCGACATCGACGCCGGCGCACAGACCGTGACCTGCCCCGCAGGACACACCAGGCCCGTCACCTCGGGCGCGGCGCGCTTCGGCAAGCTGTGCGCGGCGTGCCCGCTGCGGGCGCGCTGCACCACCTCTGAGCGGGGTCGCAGCGTCACCGTCGACGCCCACCACGCCCACCGCGAGGCCAACAGGGGCCGCTGGAGGCGCGCCGGCACCCAGGCCGCGTACCGCCGGCACCGGCCCATGGCCGAGCGAAGCATCGCCTGGCTCACCCGAGGCAAAGCCAGACGCGTCCCCTACCGCGGCGTCGCCGCCAACAACCTCTGGCTCACCACCAGAGCCGCCGCAGTCAACCTCGCGCGTCTCACCAACCTCGGCCTCACCCACAACGGAACCGGATTCGCCCTGCCAACCCCCGCCTGACACCCCCACCGGAGCCCGACTCGCCCCGCCAACCCCCGCCTGACACCCCCACCGCAACCCGACCCTGCCCAACGCGCACACCCCGCACCAAAAGGAACCCGGCAGCCAACACCGCGCAGCCACACGACCGCCACACCGCGGCCGGCAACCCCACTTGCTCAACAGTCTCCTAGCCGCGCTCGAACTCTAGATCCCCCCTCTCCACGCGATGCTGGGCCTGCGTGTCGACGGGCCCTCAGATTCTGGCCCTCGCCGCCACAGGATGACCGCCAAGCCGTCGGCGTCCCGCAATCACTGCGGCCACTCTCAGCGCCGGACCGACCCGCCAATCGGGCTAGTCCCGTCCCCGGCCGCCGCGCGGCGGCCTGCGTCGCGGGTTCGGCAGGGCGGCCTCGATCACCTCTTGGGCGAAGTACTGCATCTTCACTGTGCGATGCCGTTGATTGGGCAAAGCAGGGTGACCTCCACCGGTGGATGCAAGTGATCGGCCATGATGGCCGGTCGCACACCAGCATCCGATCCGGTGGAGGTTCACAGTATGGCACAGCGTCTTTGCTTCGACGAACGCGCTCGCGTCGAGGCCATGTCAGCCGAGGGGGTCAGCGTCGCGGTGATGGCGGCTCGCTTGGGCAGGGATCCATCGACGATCCATCGTGAGATCAAGCGCGGCGGCGTGGGGGGCAGCTACCGCGCCGAGGCAGCGCAGGCGGCCTCGGACGCCCGGGCGGTGAGGCCCAAGACGCCCAAGCTCGCCGCCGATGCGAGCCTGGCGCGTGCGGTCACAGAAGGGCTCAAAGCTCGCCGGTCGCCGCATGCTCTCTCAGCGGAGCTGCGCGCAGAGGGGCACAGGATCTGCGCGGAGACGATCTATCGGGCCTGCTATGACCACACCGGCGCCGGGGGCCTGCCAGAGGGCTGCTGGCGGCTGCTGCCGCGGCGCTGCCGACGGCGCAAGCCCAGGGGCCGCCACAAGCGAAAGCGCAGCCCGCTGGGCGTTTTCAAGCCCATATCGCAACGTCCAGCCAGCGTCGAGGACCGCCGCGAGGCCGGGCACTGGGAGGGCGACTTGATCATCGGCGCCAACAACCGGTCCGCGGTCGCGACCCTCGTGGAGCGCACCAGCCGCCAGACCCTCACAGTGGGACTGCCCCACGGCTACGACGCCCCCAGCACCGCGCAGGCGGTCACCGCGGCGCTGGCCCGCCAGCCCCGCCACCTGGTCAAGACCCTGACCTGGGACCAGGGACGCGAGATGGCCCGCTGGGCCGACATCGAGGCCGCCCTGGGCATCGAGGTCTACTTCTGTGACCCGCACTCGCCGTGGCAGCGCCCCACCAACGAGCAGACCAACGGACTGCTGCGACGCTGGCTGCCCAAAGGCACCGACCTCAACATCGGCACAGTGCGCCTCGCCGTCATCGAGGACCACCTCAACACCATGCCCCGCAAGCTCCACGACTGGGACACAGCCCACAGCGTCTATGCTGCCCTCACTTGCAACCACCGGTAGAGCTTGCCCAGCATTCGCCTTCCTATCCAATGGAGCACGACGAATGCGCGTGACCAAGTTCTCGCTGCCCGTCTTCCATCGTGTGACTCTCAAGAACTTTTCTCTCTATACAGAAAACACAGAAGTTGTTATTGACGTCGCCGACGGCGTGTCGTGCCTCGTAGGGGCCAACGGCATAGGCAAGTCGACTTTCATCGCGGCCGTCAACTATGGATTGTGAGGCCGCGTTCCCGAGCCTGACGAAACCTTCCGCTCTTCAGAAGAGTACTTTCAGAACGTCCGAGCATTCACTGCCTCTTTCTTTAGTGGCCGCATTACCGAGCTCGATAGGGGAAGGGCTGAGGTAGAGCTTGAGTTTTCTATCAAAGACGACACCTATCACATCAGGCGCAATCCATTCTCTCCTGACGAACTCTTGTCCGCTAACCTTAACGGTGTTTCTCTCAGCGCCGACCATAGCTTAGGAATGTCAGGATTGAACGAAGCGTACAAGTCATCAGTGGCCAGATCAGTAGGAGTTCCCACCTTCGAACAGTTCGTATTCCTTCAGTTCTTCATATTCACGTTCGATGAGCGACGCCACTTAACATTCTGGGAGCCAGCCGTCCAAAGGCAAATGCTTCTCCTCGCCTTCGGCGAGGATGCTCATGACGCACAGGAGGCAGAGAATCTGAGACGGACAATTGAGCGACTTGAGTCCAACGCCCGTAATGCAAACTACCAGGCTACCGAAACGAGGAAGAGGCTTGAGACTGCCCAGCGATTAGTTGCAGGGTTAGATCCCGACGCTCTTGACCTCCAGGTTGAGCACGAAAAGCTTGACCGACAACTGGAAGAACTTCTTGTTCGCGAGAACGAGCGTCTGGGAGAGCTTGCAGATTCTGAGTTAACAGCTGCCCACCTTCACGCGCGGGCCCTAGCACTCAAAGAACGGATCGATGGGGCCTTCGCTCAACGCGTGGCAAGGACGCCCGACATCAGTAGCCGTTCGATCATTACGAACTCAATCATCGCGGAATCATGCCAGGTGTGTGGCGCAACTGGGCCCGAAACTATTGAGGCCATTCTTGAGCGTGCTCGGGCCTTGACCTGCCCATTGTGCGGCACCAATCTCCCAACGCAAGATAACGCGGAAGACATGATGCGGGAGTTAGCAGACCTCGATACCGAACTGGCTTCAGTTGCGCTTAGCTTGCAAGACGAACAATCACGCCAACATCGCTTACGCCAGGAGACGCGTAGGCTTCGCGCATCTATCTCAGAACAACAGGCACGTCTATCGCACTTTGAGCAAGACAATCGTAGTCTACCGTCGATCGACACGACGAGCGTTTCAGAACTTCATGAATCAATTCGCGCAAGCGAACGAATGATTCGAGAACTCAACGAGTTCAAAGTCGTAACTCGGGAACAGCGTGACGAAGCGTTGCTCAAGCTTCGAGAGATTCAGGATCGAGTTGCACAGCACTACATGGCTTCGGAGTCACAATTCTTAGCTACATTCAAGACACTGGCAGAGGCGTTTCTCGGCTTGGATATTGACATCCGGTTCGACTCCCGACGAAACGACATTTCGCTCGTGCTCGATATAGAAGGCCGGTCCCGTCGGCAACATCATCAGCTATCCGAGAGTCAGCGATTCTTCATCGATATCGCTCTGCGGATGGCGGTAGTGAGCTTCATCGCAGCGGATGACACAGGCACCCTTCTAATCGACACCCCCGAGGGATCTCTAGATATCGCGTACGAGAGCAGAGCTGGAGAAATGTTCGCCCAGTTTGTGCGCGGCGGCTATCATATGATGATGACGGCCAACGTCAACACATCTCAACTACTACGATCTCTCGCCTGTCGCTGCGGCCCAAGCAAGATGCAGATCGTCCGTATGACCGAGTGGACAACGCTGTCGGAAGTACAATTCTCAGCGTACGAGTTGTTCGAAGAAGCATATGACGCTATTGAAGCCGAACTTCGCTCCTGACTTATCGGCTAGTACTCGCATGGCTCCAATCGAAGCGGCATTCGATTGCCTCACGGTCGTCTCACTAATGCGAGACTTCCGTTTCGAACCGTCCGCTGAGGAGGTCCAGATGCTGACTTATCTGGCGTCCGTCTTGGCCTTATACGATCGGCGTGGCGAAGGTGTAACATCTTGGGGTTACCGGTTCGATTCGACATCTAGCGGGGCTCCGTTTAGTTCCGTCTTGTCGATGCAGATTGAACGCCTTGTCGCCGATGAGGCGCTCGTCATCGATGGTGACGGCTTGCAATTGACCGAACACGGCCGCGCTTTGCAGCACGGCCTGGCGAGACTGCAGCTAACTGCGTCTCGTATTGGCTACCTTGATTCCGCTAGCTCCACGCTCTTGGCCCTTCCGCCTGGCGTCATTAGAGCCGCCTTCGGCCAGGGCCTGTCGACTTCGACGCTCCGTCTCGAGGCCGGTGCCCGCCCCCTGTCATCTGAAGCTAGCCTTGCTCAGTTGTATGCTGACTTTGATACCCTCGCTGCCGCGCTAGGCCCCGGCCAGCACAGTCTATTAGCCGCCTCCGTGCTGTGGCTTAGCTATCTCGTCGAGCAAACGGATCCCTTTACCGAACTCGATGATTGACTACGAGCAACTCAAGGCTCTCGCAGGGAAGCTGAGTGTCCCGGTCGCGACAACCGCCTTTCCAGATCAAGGCGAGGATACCATCAGGGCAGTTCTGGCAGCCTGTCGGAGGATCTTCGTCCAACTCGATCCCACTCAGTTGCAGGCACCGGTTGTGGTGTTTGCCCAGGCCACCGGGGACACCGTTCTTGACTCTCACTCCGGGATACAGGTGACTAACCTCCTGGGTCTTACTACATACACCCCTTCCGGCTTCTTCTTGCAGATCGATCCGCATACTAATACGATGCATCTCTGGCCCGGACACGCCCCGCTCGACGTTGAGCACCTTCGCAAATACGGGATCATCTTCATACACGACGCTGGAAATGAGAGACTCTTGATATCAGATCAGGAGGTCTCACTACCACGTATCTTCTCAGGAGAACAGAGCTTCTTCTCGACACCATACTACGCAGATCTTGACGACGCACTGCAGTACTATGACAGTGCACTAGTTAGGCGGTCTCAATGTGACATACTAGAACGCACTTGGTTTGATGATAACCGACTGTATTTGAAGGCCGGACCGGAAGACGCCATTCAGCGATCGCTCCTTCGGTTCTTGCGCCAAAGCCTCCGTGCCAATGCTGAGGTCATGCGTGAGCAAAAGGTCAATGAAACCGATCCGGTTGATATCCGGGTTACCTTTCAGTTCTCGAACCGAGTCGCGCTGCTTGAGATCAAGTAGCTCGGCAAGTCGCGGAAGGAAAACGGGGATCTTGCAACGCAGTGGACCCAAGCGAGGGCCATCGATGGCGCCGTTCAGCTGGTACGCTATCTTGACAACTACGCTCTGTCCTCGCCGGCATCAGTAGCCTTAGGATATCTCGTTATTCTCGATGCTCGACGGCAAAAGCTCACACCTACGATGAGTACAATAGCGATGACTCATGGCATGCACTATGCTACACAGAACATTCAGTTTCCGACTGAGTACACTCGTCGTGCAGATTTTGCTGCGCCGCTCAGGATGTTTGCTGAGCCGGTCGTAAGTTAGCCCCAAATTTGGCATTGCATCGGGATTCGACAAGCATGTGCAGCGGATCTCTGAATCGGGCAACGTTTCACGATTGGGTTAGCGATCGACACCTTATGACGCTAGGTACTAATGCTGGTGCGCGTGCTTTGCCGTTCCAAGGTTGGCGCAACATCAAAGAGGCCTTCGCACCAGAGCTGGTAGCACGGGCGCTTGGAGAGAGCCCGATTCGAGTACGGCGATGTCTTGATCCGTTCGGTGGATCTGGAACAACTGGTTTGGCATGCCAGTTCTTGGGAGTCTATCCGGTAATCTCCGAAGTTAATCCATACCTCGCTGACCTCATTGAGGCGAAGCTAACCCCGTATAGATCTGTGGACAACCTCCATCGTGACATTGCTGTTATCCTGGATACCGTCGATGGAACGAGCCTGGGTGTAAACGGTGTAGGCGAGTTGTTTTCGGGTGCTCCCAAGACGTTCGTCGAACCAGGTGACAAAGGCCGTTGGATCTTCAATCGCGATGTAGCTGAACGTATCGTTGCGATACGTATGGCAATCGATAATCTGGACGATCCGACTCACCGCCGTCTCCTTCGTGTCCTACTCGGCGGAGTCCTGATTGAGGTTAGCAACGTCGTCGTTAGCGGAAAGGGAAGACGTTATCGACGGCAATGGCTAGAGCGTTCTATTCCACCTGAGCATGTTTCGGAGTTGCTCATAGCAGCTGCTGACAGGGCGCTCGACGACATTGAGCGTTTCGGGAGGCGTGCAGTAACTGCTCATGAGGTGATCCGTGGTGATGGCAGGATCGAACTAAGGAACATTCAGCCTTGCGAGATTGCTGTGTTCTCGCCGCCGTATCCTAACTCGTCCGACTACACTGACGTCTATAACGTGGAACTCTGGGCTCTCGGATATCTGGATAGCTCGGATGCGAATGCGACGCTCCGTACGAAAACTCTTTCGTCGCATGTGCAGATTGCGAGGATGTTCGCGCATGCACCCTCAGGCTCTCCAACGCTTGGGAAGACGATCGGCGAACTCAATTCAAAGAAAGATGAGCTATGGGACCAGAAGATCCCTGCAATGATCGGTGCTTACTTTGCGGAGCTGTGCGAGATTCTCGATCGCCTGGGGGAAATAGTCACAGCCGGCGGGACAGTGTGGATCGTTGTGGGTGACAGCCGGTATGGGGGAATTCAGATCGTCGTTGCAGACGTGCTTCATGAACTAGCAGAGGCCCGGGGATGGCGGGTGTTGGCGCAGGAACAGCTTAGGGCCATGCGCACGTCAGCTCAGCAAGGGGGCCAGAAGGACCTGGCTGAGCACCTCTTAGTACTGCAGAACTTGACCGCCAATACCTGATGTGTTGACTTGGTCTCCTGCCTGCTCAGGTGCGAGAGCTGGGGTCGCGTCCTCCTGCAGCGATTGAGGCGCATTGTTGGGACCGGGTCTTGATTTCTCGGGCCAGTAGGGCGGCAACAGGGCTAGTCCGAAGATTGTCCGGTAGGCGGTCGATCGCTGCAGCCATGGCGTCGGGCAGCCTCCCGGCGAGGTCAGCGACGCATTCGAGGGTCTCGCCGGGCAGCAGTTCCATTGCCTCAGCGGTGCGTTTCCATGCGTTGGGGCGGTCGGCTCTGGTGATCGTGTAGTCGCGCCCGATCCGCATCGCGAGTGGGATCTTGCCAACTGGGCGGTCGCCGCGGTACGGCAGGAAGGAACAGACGTCATAGAGCGGCGCGAGGCGCACTTGACCGCCGGCGAGCATCAGGCTGTAGTTCTTCGCGTGGGCGTCGGTTCCGGCTATGAGCCAGTTATAGACGAGGGCGTCCCGGAAACGCTCGACGTCCTCGTCGGGCTGAGTGCTGTGGGCGCGCAGCAGCGACGCTATCTCTGCGGGGGTCGGGCCACCCATGTTCTGGTACTTACGCGCCGGCGGCACGTTGAGCGCTTGGCAGAGGTCTTCTTGGTGGACTCGGGCGATCTCGCCGTCGGGGGTCGGGCGCCGGTCATAGCGTGTCACAATCAGCACTCGCTCGTCGCCGATGTATGAGCATTCGGTCTCCGCGGTGGGCAGGCCCAGGTTGGCGGCGGCCGCGCAGCTGAGATGCTCGACGATGTCGAGGTCGGGCCATTGGGTCGGGGCCGGTTTGAGGATGTGGGTGGTGGCGGCGTCGGCGATGGGCCGGGACCACCGTCCTTCGCTGTAGCGCAGCGCGGTCTTGGACTGGGCTCCGGCGAGGCTGAACGCCGCGGCAGCCGGGCCGCTGCTCCATGCTGTGAAGTCCGAACGCAGCCGGGCGATGATCCTGGCCACCTGGGACTCAGTGAGGGGGCTCAATGAGCCGCCGCGGCCGGTCAACGCGTCGAGCTGTTCGGGCCGGCAGAACTGGACCGCTCCGGCACAGTCCCAGCCGATCGGGGTGGCGAGCAGGTCGATGGGACGCGCCGACGGGGCTCCGTAGTCTGAGCGCCAGCGTTCCCTAACGGCGTCGTTGTCAGCGAGCAGGCCGTCGATCCAGTGCGTGGCGTCGAAGCGGCGCCGGATGTCTTGGGCCGACACCGACAGCGGGGTGGCGTTGTAGCCCGCTGCGTAGGAGAACATCGCGGGTCCGGTGTTGTCGCTGTCGTCGATGGTTCCGGCGACGCGACCGTCCATCAGCACTGTCAGCCTGGTCATGACGCGCGTCCTGAGCGGACGGAGGCGGGTCCCGAGTGGGCGGCGATGATGTCGTCGAGCTCGAACGCGTCGTCGTCGTGGTCGATGCGCACTACGAGTCCGGCGGCGTCTGTGAGCTTGTGAACGGTGTCGGTGAGCGCGTCGCTGCGTGCGGCTTCGATCTTGGAGATCTGGACGCGGCTCACGTTTGCGCGGTCGGCCAGGTCCTGTTGGCGCCAACCCAATTCCTCGCGTGCTGCCCGTATCGCCCGGCCGAGGCTGTTGAGAGAGGTGATGCCGGTCCGCGGGGATGGCGAGCGGAGGGACAACGGGGCCAGCGACAGCGAGCTGCGCATCTCGCGCGCCAGGCTCAGCAGTGTGCCGATGCGATGCCGTGAGACGCCTGATTCGATCGCGGAGATGCGGGCCCGAGGCACACCGCAGCGTTCAGCCAGAGCCTGCTGGGTGAGTTCGAGGCTGAGTCGCCGTGTGCGCAGCGCCTTGCCTAGCTCGCTCGCCGCAGCCGAGCCTGGCGGTCGGGGGCGGCGGGAGTGTGGCCGTGATGTGCTCGACGGCCGTGAACGGGCGGTTGTCCGCGGCCGACGGTGGGCGTGGCCGGCGGCGGGCTTCGCGCTCTCAGCCGCCGCCGGGCTGTCAGGGAGTGAACCGATCACCGAGGCGGCTACCCGTAGATCGGCCGACGACAGTGACGAGAAGACGCTCAGGAGCCTCTGGGCCGCGACCGCGGCGTCCGTCTCGGCTTCGTAAGCCGCCAAGAGGATCTCAGCCGCGGCCGGCAGCGGGTCGATCCGCGACCGCTCATCGCGTCCGGCGGCGGCGGCCCGGGCGGCGTGGACGAGGCCAGCCGCCAGTGGGGCCGGGTCGTGCAGCTCTAGCAACGCCCCCGCCAGCAACCAGCCAAGGGCTCGCTCGCGGTCGCCGTCGACCGCCGCGGCCCCGAGCCCGCGACACGCTGCATGCACGAGGTTGGGCATGTGCTGTACCCAACGGTCTTGCAGTACCCGTATGCGATGGGCAAAGCCGGCGGCGACAGCAGGGTCGCGCCAGGCGGCCGGCCGGCTGAGCCACAAGTCCCAGGCCGGGTCGGGGCCGTCTCTGTCGTCGCACCCTTCTGCCAGCTCCGTCCAGTTGATCGGCACATCGGCGATGTGAGCCCGCAGGAGATCGATCCTCGTGCCGAGACTGCCGGGCAGTGTGTCGCGCTCCGGCTGACCGTCGAGCGCCTCGTACAACGCGTAGGTGCCGAAGGTCGCAATCCCCAGCGTCTCCGCCAGGTGCCGCAGGGCGGCATCGTCGCACCACAGCGCGCACCCGCGAACCGCGGCCACTCGCAACGCCGCGTCCCACACGAACGGCTCGATCACCGAATCCGGGTACCACTCCGGCCTGACCCCGCCGCTTGCGGCTCTCTGGCGTTTCGTCAGCGCCGCGACGACGCGTTCGGCGGACTCGACCATCCGATCCTTCTCTAGTTGGGAGAACTCCCTGAATGCGACCTGATCGACGGCGGACTCATACCACATCGTCGCGTCTCCCCTAGTCTTCGCCTGCGCGACCGCGAGGCTGGCGTCAGCGAGCAGCTGATCGGGCACGAGCACACGGCCGAACACACCGGCGAGGCGATCCAGGCTGAGCGCCGTTCGCGCCGAAAGCACCACGACACTCGTGTCGATGACGACGGCTCCGCCCATTGCGACCCGGGCCGCTTCGATCTCGCGTTCGAGCGTCTCGGGATCGGCGCTCACCGCGGTCAGGGATCCGCCAGGGCAGTCCGAATCCAGCAGCAGGCTCGCATACGGGCGGCCGGGCGACCAGAGCAGGCCGTAAGGAGCGCGCCCGGCATGCACATCGTCTACGAGTTGCCAGTCGATGGCGCTACTGCGCTGGCGCACCATCTCCCGCAGCATCTCGGCCTGCTCCTGGACGCTGGCGGCTTGCACCCGCCAAAGGATCTCGCTGGTAGGGAATCTCTCGACGAACTCCTCAAGCAGCTCGCGTGCTGTGTCCCTTTGCTCCTCTGTGAGGCTCACGCGCTCGCCGCCGCTCATCATGGCCAACAGGACCGAGCCGGTGACCTGTTCGGATCGTGGGAACAGCTTCGCCAGCTCGAGAAGGCCGGCTGTGTCGACTTCAGGCGCGTTGGGGCCCCCCAGCAGCACCGTGACAAGATGGGCTGCTTCCTCGCTGGTGGGAGTGAGGCGGTGCGTGCGCAAGTAGCGGCGGGCGTCCTCGTCGCGGCCTTGCCGTGATAGTGCGTACACGGCGGACCATGCGGCCCCGGAGTGCTCGGGATTCTCGCTGTGCATCGCCGTCGCGTGCTCATGAGCCTTCTGCCAGTCCTGGGAAGCCTCGGCTAGGTGCAACAGCGCCGTCTGGAGCCTGCGCCTCACATCCCGCGAGGCGCTGCGGGACAGTGCGTCATTGGCCGCGGCCTCAGCCTCGGTGGTGTTACCGCTTTCGACCAACTGCTCAACGAGGTCGGCGCCCAGCGGGTCGGGTCCGAAGTGCTCGACAGCGGCCCGCAGCGTCTCGATCGCCGCGTGCGTGTCGCCCTGCTTCTGTTGCGCTCGCCACAGCCAGTCGGCGTGCATCTGCGACTCCGGAAGATGAGACCTCAGGATCTCGACCGCGCTATCGGGGTCGCCGCCCTGCAAAGCAGCCACACCGGAGAACAATGCGGTTTCCGCATCGGTGAGGCCTAGAGATTTCTCGTCGACCTCGTCGACTCGCTCTCCGAGGGTCGCGAGCGCGAACGCGACGTACTTGCGCGCTTCGGGTTCGCGAGCATCCTTGAACGCCTTGTGCATCAGACGGACCGCAGTCGGGTCGTCGCGCGCGTGGGCCTGTAGCGCCCGAGTCATGCTCCTTAGCCATGGATCGAACGAATCCAAGTCGAGCTGGTCAATGTCGTCGTGGCGCCCCAGCATCAACATCGCCTCAGCGACGACCCGCTGCACCGACGCGTGAGCAGCCTCGGCCCTGGTCGCCTCTCCCTCGGGTGCTGTTAGGCCGACTCGGAGCGCGCTCTTTGGCTCTTCGAGAGCGGCCAAAGCCTGGCACGCCACAAACACGGCCCGATGCGACGGTCCTCCCAATGCACGCAGGCGGTCCCTGGCGTCGACGGCCAACTGATGCGCCCGCCCAAGCAGGCCGGGCTTGCGGATGGTGCCCAAGTCCGGCGCAAGGCCGAGCCCCAGGGTGAGCTGTGCCTGCTGCAACAGCAACCAGGGACGACCGGGATGTCTCGTGGCGGCCACGTCGAGCGCGGCCAGCGCCTCTTCTGGCCGATCTTTCTCAAGGAAAGCCCACGCGAGCATCCGCGCTGCCAACTCGCACACCGCTGGATCCTCAGAGTCTTGAAGCGCAGCCTCTCGCACGGCCTCGAGAACCTCCTCGGGAACGCGCCTCATCCTGGCCCGAGTAGCCGCATGCAGCGGATGCTCGGCCGGGATCTCCGCGGCGGTCGCCTCGGCAGCGGCGGTCTCGGCGTGAGCCGCACCGTTGCCTTGTCCGTCCTCGGCTCGCTCGGCCGCCGAGATGGCGTTCAACGCCAAGTACAGACTGCGGCGCTGCGAGCCCGCCTCGATTGCCAGAGTCCGCACCTGGCTCCCCCCAGCCATGCAACTGGCGTCGATGAACTCGGCAATCGCCTCCCACGCCAGCGGTCCTGGCTGCGTCGCCCAGATGGGCGGATTCTCCGTCAATTGCACGAGGATGTCGGGCCCGACAGCGGCCGCAGCTGCCAGCAGTCGCTGGGTCCGGATGAGCGAGTCTGGGAACAGCACCCGCATCGACTCCAGCATCGAGCTGACAGGCTCCGGGAGCCGCAGGGCGAAGTCTGTCGCTTCGCGGCGTTCCTCCTCGACGCGCCGCAACGCCCGCACGAGCTCCTCCTGCAACTCAGCCTGTGTCGAGAACGCCTTGTAGGACAGCCCGCCCTCATAGTCACGGACCTCGCGAATGAAGTCCGCCTGCCGCGTGCTCTCGGGCTTGGCCCGCTCCTTGAACACCAGGATGTCCTTGCCCAGGTCGCGTGCGCGCTCCCACTCCTCGCTGGTTGCCGACTTCCCTGACTGCTGCACTGTGCCGTACTTTGCGCCAAGCATCAGAACCATGACATCGCAGGCCGCAACGGCGCTCAGGCACGCCCGCTGCGGGGGACGCGACAGCGCGGGGGAGGTCTCGCCGATGAGAACGGGCTCATGGCCGAGAGCATCAACCAGGCGGCGAGCCGTGGCGCGAAACTGCTCGTAGCCGTCCGACACCGACGACACAAACACCCTCAACCGTTCGGAGGTACGCTCGTTCCCGCGGTCATGCACTGCTGGCCACGACGTTCCAGACACCTGAGAACCGTCGACTTGGTCTTGCGTAGGCTCCAATTCTCGACTCCGTAACGTTTAGGCAACATCACGATGCTGCACTACTAATGTTGCTAGAATCGTACCCGACGTAGGGCTCGCCTCCAACCCCTCGCGATGCAACCCCACCACCAGGGGAGCCCGCGGACCCGTGTTGAACAATGAGGGCGAATGCAGCCGATATACCGCTGGCACGGGACCCTGGAACGCACGGGGTCCCTTTTCTTTGCCCCACTGCTTCGATTGTGGCCATCGAGCACGCCGCTGGCGACGCCTCCGGTCCTTCGTCGCACAATCGCCTTGAACTCAGGTTGGCCAAGTCGCTCGGCGCGACACCTGTGCCGTCCGAGAACTTGTGCCGCCCCTCAGGATGCCGCCAGCAGCCGATTGGCGGCGCGACGCCGATGTGCCCGGGGAGGTCGCGGTTGCGTCCCACAAGGCACGGGGACACCGCCGAGGGACGCGCCGTCCCGAGTACAGCTAACAACCCCTTACGATGGATGTTCGCTCAGGGCCACTTCCGACACCCATGGCACACCCGTCCCCGTAGCTGAAGCTCGCAACACATCAAGGAGCAGGCGGCTTGCACATTGCTCGCATCAAGATAGAGAACTTCAGGAACTTTCGATCGATCGACCTAGATGACCTCCCGTCAAGCCTGGTGCTTGTTGGCGAGAACGGCTCGGGCAAGTCGAATCTTCTTCGTGCCCTTCAACTTGTGCTGGACCCCTCCCTTCCAGAGTCATCACGCAAGCTTGTAGCAGAGGACTTCTGGGACGGCCTCAACCGACCCTTTGCTGGTAACGAGATCCGTGTTGTCGTAGAACTCGCCGGCTTGGACGACGATACGAAGGCCAAGGCAATCCTGGGCGAATATTTGGTCGCACTCTCCCCGCACAGGGCGCGGCTCACTTACGTGTACCGGCCCATGGCCTCCACACCAAAGAGGCGCCACTCACGAGAGAGCGACTACGAGGTCGTGATCTTCGGCGGCAAGGATGAGCGTCACACGGTTGGTCGCGCCCAGTGGAGTTACATCTCCCTGCGGATGCTGCCCGCGCTGCGAGACGCGGAGAGGGAGCTGCGATTGGCTCGATCGCCTCTTCGACGCCTCATCAACCGTGTATCAGTAGACGAGGCGGTGCTAACGGATGTAGCGACTCGGATCGACAAGGCCGGGGCCAAGCTTGCCGCAGTAGATGAACTGGCCAACGTGACGACTGCTATCGCGAATCGACTCGAACTGATGGTCGGTGATCTCTTTGCGGTGAAGACATCGTTGGGCGTCCTTCCAGCGGAGAGCGATCAACTTCTGCGATCTCTACGACTCTTCATCAACGATGAGAGGACTCGTGGGATAGAGCAAGCCAGTCTGGGCACCGCCAACCTCCTGTACTTGACGCTCCTCCTCCAGGACATCCGTGCCCAAGTCGATGCAGAGGAGATTGTCGACCTAGTTCTCGCCGTGGAAGAGCCCGAAGCCCATCTTCACCCGCACGTTCAGCGAGTCCTGTTTCGGCATCTTCTCAGACATGAGCGGAAACTTGTCGTAACAACACATTCTGCGCATATCGCGAGCGTCACTCCACTGAATTCGTTGGTGATCCTGCGCGAGTCCGGTGGTGAATCACAGGCCTTGCGGACGGCGGCCATCGACCTCAATGAACGCGAGAGCCGCGACCTTGAGCGCTACCTAGACGTCACACGCGCCGAAATGTTATTCGCCAGGATCGTGATCCTCGTTGAAGGGCTCGCTGAACTATACTTGATCCCCGCATTCGCCCGTTCTGATGGCTTGGACCTCGACGCCCATGGCGTCACCGTTTGCTCCGTGCATGGGACCGACTTCAAACCCTACGTGAGATTGCTCGGACCTGACGGCCTCAACGTTCCAACGGTCGTAGTTACCGATGGCGATCCCGACGCGTATGGAAAGCCCAGAGGGCTCGTTCGAGCTCGCAAGTTGTTGCCGAAGCCACATGCTCGGGAGATGAGGAAGGCAATGCATGAAACCGACTATGACCGAGCCCGCGCTCTGGCCGAGAAGCACCGCGTCATGGTCGGTGAGCGGACGCTGGAGATTGATTTGATCGCGACTGGCAGGACGAAAATGTGCGCCGCCTATGATGAACTCGTTGACCGGGCCGTCCAACAAGACCGCTTTCGTGAGGAGAGTTCGGCGGCACTCACGAACGAAGAAGCTAGAGCGAAGTTGCTAGCGCGAATTGAGCACGTCGGAAAGGGCCGCTATGCGCAACGTCTCGCACAACACATCGACGGCGTGCAGCCCCCCTGCTACATCGCCAATGCAATCGAGGCCGTTCGTGGACTCGCCGGCGACCTGGCAGACACGAACAGACGGGACTCGGGTGAATAGCGGGTCCGATGCGGTTGAATGACGAGCAACGAGCTGCAATCGATCACGAAGCGAGCACCGTAGTCCTTGCCGGACCCGGCAGCGGCAAGACGCACACCTTAGTCGAGAAGGTCTGCATCCTACTCGAAGACCAAGTCGTGAAGCCGCAGGGTGTGGCGTGTCTCACCTTCAGCACGGAGGCCGTGAATGAATTCGGTCGTCGGTTGCGGGAGCGAGGTCATCGACCGAGTCACCACCTGTACCTAGGTACTGTGCACAGCTTCTGCTTGAACCGAGTCATCCGGCCGTACGCGCACCTGATAGGCCGGGGCGATCTTCGAGACCGGGCTGTCCTCGCCCCAGCAGGACAACTCAAGTTGCGCCAGCAGGCACTCGATGCGCTGGGTGTGCAGGAGTCCGCGCAGTACTTCGGTACGACACTGACGAAGATCCGCCGAGATCTGACATGCGGTGATGATCTCCGCAGTTACGACAGCCAGCACATCAGAGTAGCCAAGAAGTACGAGAAGCTCCTCCGCAAGGGCGGTCTGATCGATTTCGATGCCATGACCTTTGAGGCGCTGCAGATCATCGAACGCAACCCGCAGATCGCAGACCTGATCGTGTCGAGATTTCCTTGGATCGCAGTCGACGAATACCAAGATCTAGGCGGCGTACTCCACAGAATTGTCATGGCACTACGATCAGCGGACGCCAACGTGTTCGCAGTAGGCGATCCCGACCAGTGCGTGTATGAGTTCGCGGGAGCGAAACCCGCGACGCTGCAGGATCTCGTCGAAGCTCAGGACTTCCACACGATCCGCCTTCGGTACAACTACCGGAGCGGCCGGAAGCTGATGGATGCAGCTTCAGTCGCACTCGACCAAGAGCGCGACTACGAGCCCGACCCTGACCGGGTTGACCTGGGTGAGGTGCTTCTCTACAAGTGCGAGAACGGCTTTGCTGCTCAGGCAAGCGCCATCGTTGATGAAACGATTCCGGCGCTCATCGAAGACGGAGTTCCGTGCCACGATATCGCGCTCCTCTATCCAGGCAGGGGTCCGCTACTTGATGCGCTCGCCACAGCCTTAGGAGAATCAGACATTCCGTTTCGCAAGGAGCGCGAGAGTTCATTCCCGACCGACCCCATTGTACGGTGGCTTCAACAGTGCGCCTCGTTCGCCCTCAAGGGCGTGGCCTCAAGCGCAGTTGCCCTTGCGGACCTCATGTTCCCACTGCTGTCGCTGGCAAGTGATGCAGGCTCCTTGCACGAACAGAACGAGTTGATGACACGGGCTGCACTCTACGCGGCTCTCGACGTACCGGTAGCGCCCGATGATCGACTTAGTCAGTGGCTGGATGATCTCATTGATCAACTGAGTCTCTATCGCCTGCTCCATGATGCAGGCCGCATCGACGAGAAGGAGACACTCGAGAAGTTCTGCTTGGATCTTGCAGACCTCGATATTACCGAGCCAACAACTCTTTCTGAATTTGCTGATACGTCAATTGTCGAGGAGAAAGTCGTGGTGACAACATATCATTCCAGCAAAGGCCGACAGTTCGATGTCGTCCTTCTCCCCGGCCTACAGGACACCTTGGTTCCTAGGACGCGCTGGAATCGCGCCCGGAGAAAACTCGAGATAACCAACTTGGCGGAAGAACGACGACTCTTCTATGTGGCGCTAACTCGAGCGCGTCGGTCGGCAATCCTGTACTACTCGGATTCGTTCCTCAACAGGTTCGGAAATCGAGTCAATGGGCATTCCAGACTTATTGACGAGATCGCGGAGCAGTTCGACATCATTCCGTAGTCCTGAAGTGCTGACGACGGGCGGAAAGAGCTTCATTCGCGCCAACATGCGTCCTCAACTCCTCCGTGATGAAGACGCAGCGAGATGTGTCAGGGTTTGCTTAACCCTGCGGCGTGCTGAGTCCAGCGTTCCATGATTGGGCGGCGGGCTTCGAGTAGGTCGTCGCGGCGGTACGACTTGGCGATGCCGCGGGGTTGATGCGCCAGGACGGCTTCGGCAAGTTCGTAGGGCACGCCTTCGGCTGCTAGCCAGTCTCTGAGGCTGGCCCTCATACCGTGGATGGTCGCGGGGATGTCGGCAGTGCGCAGTGCCTTGCCGAGGGTGTTGTCGCTGAGGGGCTTGCCGGTGCGGGGGGCACCGAAGACGAGTCCGGTGTCGTCGCCTAGACGGTGGGCTTCGTCGAGCACCGCCTGCGCTCGATTGGACAGCGGGATCCGTTGCGGCTTGGCGGTCTTCGTCCGCTCGCCGGGGATCGTCCAGGTGTCGCCGTCGATCTCGGCCCAGGTCGCGTTCCTGGCCTCGCCTGAGCGGCAGCCGGTCAGTACCACGAACTCGACGGCGAGCTTCACCACCGGCGACGCGGTGCCGGCGCGGATGGCAGCCACGGCGGCTGGCACGTCGTCGGGTGGGAGCGCCCGCTGGTGGCCTCCGGCGGACTGCTTGGGCAGGGCCGCGGTGAGAGCCTCGTTGCGGGCCGGGTTGTCGTCGCGGAAGCCCTGCGCGAGCGCCCAGCCAAGCACCGCACCCAGGCGCTGCTTGACTCGCCTCATCGTCTCGGCCCGCTCGTGCCAGTGCGGCACCAGCACGGCGAGCACATCTGCGGTGGTGACCTCGGAGACCCGCTTGGAGCCGAGCGCCGGCTCCACGTAGTCGCGGAAGGATGCTCGCCACTGGTTCTCGGACTTGCCGCTGTTGCGCCATGTTGGGCGCCGTAGTCGGATCACCTCGTCCCACGCCTCCGCGACGGTTGGGGCGTCTCCGCTGCGGGGGTCCTTGCCGACGGCGACAGCCCGAGCGTTCTCCAGGGCCTGCGCTCGTGCCTCGGCCAGCGTGATCACTGGGTAGCTGCCGAGCCCGACGTTGGTGGCCCTGCCGCCGATCTTCACCCGCTGGCTCCAGGTCTTGGACCATCGTCCGTTGGCTGTGGGTTTCACCAGTAGGCTCAGCCCGTTACCACCCCGGCCGTCGCCGTAGCGTCCGGGCCGGTTGATGGTGCGCACGAAAGCTGCTGTAAGTATCGCCGGTCGCGGGTGACTCGAACTCACGTATCATCTCCGTTATCACTTTTTAGTGATAACACAGGGTAACACCTGAAGACGGTTGAGCACAACCGGCCCGGCTCGGAAGGGCCAATTTATGGCCTCTGACCTGTTGATATGGCTAAGGCTGAGGACAAGTGAGCAAGGTTGAACAAAGTCCCCGGTGGCGGACGTCCACCTCCGCCATTCTGACTGCCAGAAATAGCCACATGCATACGCAAATGCTGAGAGAGTGAAACTTCTGGTGTGACTGTTGATGTGCCTAGCGCGCCGCTAGACCCTCAAATTCTCCAGATTCCTGGCTCTGGCTAGACGGGGGCCTCAGTATTGGCTGCGACCAGCCTTATCTCCAAGCCGTCGAGAACTCCCTCAGCCTCGGCCCACTCATGAATGGAGGCCACTAGGTCGTCCAAGTGCTCTGCGCCCCCGGTGAACCCGAGGTCGTCTTCCGCCCACCAAAGCGTGCCCTCATCGCGGTTCTGGTACACGCGAACCTCATGCATCAGATACCTCCCGACCGGCTGAACCTATATAGCGGTTAGACGTTGAGGAGGTCTCGGGCGCCGGTGTCGCTGGAGGGGTGGCGCAGCTTCGACATGGCCCGGGCCTCGATCTGGCGGATCCGCTCCCGGGTGAGGTTGAAGTGCTCGCCGACCTCCTCCAGCGTGCGGGGCTCGCCCCGGTCGAGGCCGAAGCGCAGCTTGAGGATATCGCGCTCGCGCTCGTCCAGCGGCGACAGCAGGCGCATGATCTCGTTGGGCAGCATGGTGGTGGCGGCGGTGTCGAAGGGCGAGTCGATGGACCGGTCCTCCACCACGTCGCCAAGCTCGGCGTCGCCGTCCTGGCGCAGCGGCTCCGACAGCGACAGCGGCTCGGACTGGAAGCGCAGCGCCTCGGTGACCTTGTCCTCGGGCATCTCCACCTCGGCGGCCAGCTCCGAAAGGGTGGGGGCCCGCCCGTACTTCAGCTCGAGGCGGGAGCGGGCCTTCTGGAGGCGGGCCAGGGTGTCGCCGGCATGCACGGGCAGGCGGATGGTGCGGCCGGTGTTGGCGATGCCGCGGGTGATGGCCTGGCGGATCCACCAGGTGGCGTAGGTCGAGAACTTGAACCCCTTGCGCCAGTCGAACTTCTCGACCGCGTGCATCAGCCCGAGGTTGCCCTCCTGGATGAGGTCGAGCAGGGGCAGGCCCGACGCCTGGTATTTCTTGGCGATCGACACCACCAGGCGCAGGTTCGACTGGACGAAGGTGCGCTCGGACTCCAAGCCCCGGCGCTCCTTGCGGCGCATATCCCGGCGACGGTGATCGGTGAGCGAGCCGGGGGCGGCCTCCTTGAGCTCCTTGCGGGCCGCCGCCCCGATCTCGATCTCCTGCGCCAGCCGGACCTCGTCGTCCTTGGTCAGCAGAGGGTATTGACCGATGTCGGTGAGATAGAGGCGGACCAGGTCCTCCTCGTCTCTCTCAACACGCTCTTTGACCTTGACCACTTACCCCCGCTCCGGGTCCGAGCGCTAGCAACGACGATCAAACGCCCCCGCGCGCCATTGACGGGCTGAACGATAACGATGTTTTGCCCGTCGCCAACCACGCCCGGCGCGAACCTTTCCGAACCCTCCGGCGGGGCGGACGATTGGCGCGGTCGGCCGGCGCTGCCGCCTAGGCCCAGCTGCCGGGACGCAGCAGAGAACTCCCGACGAGGCCGCCCGCGGCCAACAGACTGCGCTCCGCCGACGCGGCCGCGCTGCTCGGCGCGGCGTCGGCCCGCTCGGAGCCACCAACGCGGCCGCGGTCCAGGTCGTGGCCAAGCGAGCCAGCCGCCGACGCCAAGGCCGCGTCGCAATGGGGCGCGGCGTGCTCGCATATTTCCTCGTACGCGCCGAGGAGTTGCGGCACCAGCACTTCCCCGGCCACGCCACGGCGCTCCAGAGGGCCTTTCACGGCCGCAATCTCGTCAAGCGCATCCGCCAGCGACGGATCCGCGGGCGCGGCCAACCGCCATGAAGCGAGCTGCTCGGAGTCGGGCTGCAGCCCGTCGAGCACGTCGCGGTGCGCGGCTAGGCGGCGACTCAGCACCGTCATCTCGGCTGCGGCTGCAGCTGCAGCGACATGCACATCGACGGAATCGCGCCCAGAGCGGTCCGGCTGGTCGCCCCCGCCGGTCTGGGCGCCTCCCACCGCGGCCTCCGTGGCCCAAGCACCGACGATCTCGGACAGCCGGCCGCAGGCCCACCGCAGCGCCGACACCAGCCGGGCCGTTTGGACCGCGCTGTAGCCGGAGTTCACGTACCGCTTGCCGACCGGTAGCGGTTGACGATCGGCATGCGCCTGTCCCGGCCGAACGCCCGTGCGGTGAGCCGGGGGCCCACCGGCGTCTGGCGGCGCTTGTACTCGGCGGCGTCCACCATCCGGCACACCCGCTCCACGACGCCCGGCGGCGCGATCTCGGCCTCCTGGATCTCCGCGACCGTCCGGAGTTCCTCCACGTAGAGCCGCAGGATGGGGTCGAGCACCTCGTAGGGAGGCAGCGACTGGTCGTCGCGCTGTCCGGGGGCCAGCTCCGCCGAGGGCGCCTTGACCAGCACCGTGGAGGGGATGAGGTCGCCGCCGGCCTGCTCGTTGCGCCACCGGCACAGCTCGTACACGCTCAGCTTCCAGAGGTCAGAGATCACCGCAAAGGCCCCAGCGGTGTCGCCGTACAGCGTCGAGTAGCCCACCGCCAACTCGCTCTTGTTGCCGGTGGTGAGCACCAGCCAGCCGCGCTCGTTGGCCAGCGCCATGAGCGTCACCCCGCGGATGCGGGACTGGAGGTTCTGGTCGGTGAGCCCGCCCGTGTCGAGCCCGCCGCCCAGGCCGGCCTCGATCATCTCGGCCAGCGCGGCGTGGGCCGGCTCGATGCCGACGATGAGGGCGTCGATGCCAAGGTTGGCGGCCAGCTTCTCGGCGTCGGTCACCGAATGCTCGCTGGAGTGGCGCGACGGCATGAGCACGCCGTGGACGTGTTCTGCGCCCAGGGCGTCCGCAGCGATGGCGGCGGTCAGCGACGAGTCCACCCCGCCGGACAGGCCCACGCAGACGTCGCTGAACCCGCTCTTGTGCACGTAGTCGCGGGTGGCTAGGACGAGGGCGGCCCAGCGCTGGGCGTCTCGGTCCATGGGCGGCACCAATGGAGCGGCCAGCCTCGGAGGGGTCAACCTCCGGCGGGTCGGCTCCGCGGCCGATGCCGCCGCCGGCGTCGCCGGGGTGATCCGGGGTGGACGCTCGGCGTCCTCCGCCGGTTGGGGATGAGCCAGGTCCACGTCGAAGACGTCGACCGTCTCGGCGAACGACACGCAGCGGGCCACCGCCGCCCCGTCGGCGCCGACCACGAAGGAGCCGCCGTCGAACACGAGCTCATCCTGGCCGCCGACCAGGTTCACGGACACCAGCGGGACGCCCGCCTCCGCCACCCGCTGGCCGATCACCCGCTCGCGCTCCGCCTGCTTGCCGACCCGGAACGGCGATCCGTTGACGTTCAGCACGAGCCGTGCCCCGGCCCGGGCCAAGTCGCTGACCGGCCCGTCGGGTATCCAGGCGTCCTCGCAGACGGTGACGCCCACGGCCGCACCGCCGATCTCGAACAGCGGCGGCTCCTCAAGGCCGGGCCGGAAGTGGCGCAGCTCGTCGAACACGTCGTAGTTGGGCAGGTGGCGCTTGCGGTAGATGCCGCGCACCTCGCCGCCCGCGCACACCGCCACCGCGTTGTAGGCGTCGCTGAAGCTCTCGACGCCGGCCATGTCGGGCACCGACCTGGAGGGCTCACCGCCGCCGTCGACAAAGCCGACCACCGCCGCGCAGGCGCCGGTCGCGGAGGCGAAGCGTTCGAGCGCGGCCCGGCTCGCGGCGACGAAGCCGGGGCGCAGAACCAGATCCTCGGGCGGGTAGCCGGTGATGGTCAGCTCGGGCAGGACGGCGACGTCGGCGCCAGCCGATTCGGCCCGACCCAGCGCGTCAGCGGCCAGGGCCACGTTCCGGTCGAGGTCGCCGACGGTGGGGTTGATCTGGCAGATCGCCACCCTCAGCCGGTCGGCGCCGACGGCGGGCGCGGCGTCGGGGCCGGGCCGGGCTCCCTCACCGGTGCCGGCGGCCATCGCGGGCCCGCCGGCTCAGTTGAAGCCGACGAGCGCCTCGCAGATGGTGCGCGTCAGCAGGGTGGTGCAATGGTAGGGGTCGGCGTTGGCGTTGGGCCTGCGATCCTCGATGTAGCCCTTGCCCTCGCGGGCCACCTGCCAGGGGATGCGCACCGAAGCGCCCCGGTCCGACACGCCGTAGGAGTACTGGTCATAGCGCTCGGTCTCGTGCGCGCCGGTGAGGCGGAACTCGATGCCAGCGCCGTAGCCGGCGAGATGCTCCTCGGGCTTTCCCGCCATCCCCAGCGCCTCGCACGCGGCGATGATCGGCTCATAACTCTCGCGCATCGCCTTGGTGGAGACGTTGGTGTGCATGCCCGCACCGTTCCAGTCCCCGAGCATGGGCTTGGGCTCGATCGTCACCTCGATGCCGTGCTTCTCAGCCAGGCGGAACAACATGTAGCGCGCCACCCATAGGTGATCGGCGACAGCCACAGTGTCAAGCGGGCCGATCTGGAACTCCCACTGGCCCGGCATCACCTCCGCGTTGGTGCCCGCGATCTCCAAGCCGGCCTCGATACAGGCCGTGGTGTGCTCCTCGATCAGCTCGCGGCCCGAGATCCGACCCGCGCCCACCCCGCAGTAATAGGGGCCCTGCGGCGGCGGGAACCCCGCCGGGGGGAACCCCGCCGGCCAGCGGGTGGTCGCGTCCAGCAGCGTGTACTCCTGCTCCAGGCCGAACCACGGCAACTGGTCCTTGTACTTCTCATGCACCGCAACACACTCAGCCCGCCTGTTAGTCGCATGCGGCGACATGTCATGGGCATTCAACGTCTCGCACAACACCAGGATGTTGTCGCCGCCGCGCACAGGATCACTGCAAGTGAACACCGGCTTGAGAACCACATCAGAATTGTCGCCGGTGGCCTGATTGGTGCTCGACCCATCAAAACCCCAAATCGGGGGCTCCTCATCATTGTTGACAACCCTCGTCTTGGTGCGAATCTCGCCCGCCGGCTGATTGCCGTCAATCCAGAGATACTCGGCTCGATAAGTCACGTCATCTCCTCGGTGGTATGGGTGCTTGCTGGGTTCGAGTTCCGGTCGAGGCTACCGGCCCAGAGGCCGAGCGAGTACGCCACAGCTCACCTGGATCATGCAATGCGCTGAGCGAGGCCGTGGCCCGAGCGGCCCGTGAGCGCAGCGAACAAGAGCGGGAAACTAAGAGCGGTTCTCGGCCCACCAGCCGTCCAGCAGAGCCAGCAATTCGTCGATGGGAAGTTCCCCCTCGGAGCGCTTGAGTTCCAGCAGCCAGGCGAGGGCGCGCCCGACGCTGGGACCGGGGTCCAGGCCGAGATGGGCCATGACTGCGGCGCCGTCGATCTGGGGCCGCTCCGCCGCCTTGCGCTCGGCCTCGGCCAGCTCCGCGATGCGGCGCTCGAGGTCGTCGATCTGGCGGTGGAGGTCGGCCTCCTTCTGCAGGTTGCGAGTGGTGCAGTCCGACCGGACCAGCTGGTTGAGGCGGCCCAGCAGCGGTCCTGCGTCCCGGGCGTAGCGGCGCACCGCGGTGTCGCTCCAGCCGGACGCGTAGCCTTTGAACCGGCCCGACAGCCGGACCAGCTCGCTGACGTCCTCCACCGTGCGCTCGTCGAAGGCGAGCGCAGCCAGACGCTTGCGGGTCATCCGGGCGCCGACCGCCTCATGATGGCGGAAGGTCACCTCGCCGTGCTCGTAGCTGCGGGTTCGGGGCTTGCCTATGTCGTGGAACAGGGCGGCCAGGCGTACCACGAGGTCGTCGGGCGTCTTGGACACGACCGCGATGGTGTGGGCGAGCACATCCTTGTGCCGGTGGATCGGGTCCTGTTCCATCTTCAGATCGGGCAGCTCGGGCACGATCTCGGCGATCCGGCCGCAGTCGACGGCAGACCACAGCCGGGACGCGGGATCGTGGCCGCTGACCAGATCGCACAACTCCGCCCGAGGGTCCACATCCGTCACCGCGAAACAGCCTATGATCGCGTATTACTGTTCGGCCCGGCAACCCCGCGGGGCTGAACCCAACTTGTATGGTGGGCACCTGGAAAGGAGTTCCACATGCGTTCACTGAGGCTTCTGGCCGCGGCGCTTGCGCTGGTGTTGGTCGCGACGTCGTGCAGCGACGACAGCGAAGAGAACGGCGAGGCAACCAACGGAGAAGTCCCGACAACGACCCGGTCGCCCAGCACCACAACCTCGCAGCCGCGGGTGACCACCCCGACAACGGAGCCTGTCGAGACGACAACGACCACCACCACCCCGACAACGGAGCCTGTCGAGACGACAACGACCCCACCCCCGGCTGTAGGCGTGGCTCCTCCCACTGCGCCGAGCGACCTCGAATGCGTTGGCGGCAACGCCGCCAACGAGCTCCTCGTGGAGTTCGATGCGCTTCCCAATCCTTCCGACATCTCCAAGATCCGCACGTACTTGCAGGTTGACGGCGAGCCGGTCCTCGCCAACGGCGAGTTTGATGTCGGTCAGATCGACACCAACCGCAACGGCGGCTCACGCTGGGCAGCGCGGGTGCGCAGAGTCCCGGCCAATGTCCCGGTGAAGCTGTACGTGACCTCGTTCAACCAGCTCGGCCAGGAGTCCGGCTGGTACAGCGTGGACGGCCTCTACACCGCGGCGGGAGCACCCTGTGGCACTGCCGCCGACATCGTGCTGCCGCCCACCACCTGCACCGCTGGCTGCGACGAGGGCGAAGGTGAGCCGGGGGCATAGCCAGTTCGGAGCTTCGGCCGGGAACCAGAGCGACCCGGCCGACGTCATAGGTGTCAACCGTCCTAACTGGGAGGACACCTATGCATGATGCGCACAACCCCCGTGTAAGGCGGCTGCGCCGCGCTCCCATCCTCTTCCTGCTCTCGCTGTTGAGCGTGGCACTGGTGTTGCTCAGCGCCTGCGGGGGTAGCGACGACGGCGATACCGCCGCCACCGAAAGTGCATCCCCGGCCGATTTCGAGATGGCCGCAAGCGGCGACTCCACAGGTGCGACCACGGCGGACGCCCCGAGTGCGACGCTAGCTCCGAGCTCGGCTATGTCCGAGGAAATGGACGCGTCCCCCGACAGCGACGACGCCGCATCCGCGCTGGCTGTTCCCACCGCGCTCACGCCTGCCGATCTGGGCCGCGACATCGTGTACCGGGCCACCATCAGCGTGCAGGCCGACGACGTGACTGCGGCCAGCAACGAGGCGGTGGCCATAGTCCAGGGCCTGGGCGGGATCGTGTTCTCCCAGACGACTCGGACCGAGCCCCAGCCCCGGACCGAGATCACGTTCAAGGTGCTGCCCGACGACTTCTCGACCGCGCTGGAGCGCCTGGCCGGTGTGGGCACGCTGGTCGACCAGTCGATCAGCGCCGACGACGTGACCGAGCGCGTCGTCGATCTCGAGAGCCGCATCAGCACCGCCGAGGTGAGCGTCGGCCGCCTTCGCAGGCTCCTGGAGGAGGCGGTCGAGTTCGAGGATGTGGCCCAGATCGAGCGGGAGTTGCTCGACCGCGAGACCACCCTCGAGCTCCTGCGGGGCCAGCTGCGCACCCTGCGGGGCCAGGTTGACCTGGCCACCATCACCCTGACGATCCACCAGTCGCCCACAGTGCTGCCCGACACCGGGATCCTGGTGGGAGCCTGGATCTCCGACGACGCCAAGGACCCGTGCCTGGGAACCGAGCACTTCACCGCCGAACCGGACTCGACCCTGTACTTCTGCCTAGAGGTGGAGAACACGGGCGCCTCGGCGCTGACCGACGTGTCGGTCCGCTCCCGCAACGTGCGCCTCGACATCGACGCCTTCGAGACCCTCCAGGGCAGCTTCGACCGGATCGAGCCCGGCGAACTGCTCGTGGCCGTACTGGAAGTGCCGATGGAGGAGGGCCGCTTGGCCGGCCGGGTTGCCACCCGGGGCTTGGAGATCGGACTAGAGGCCGAGGCCGTGCCGGTGGACGCCCAGGGAGCGGAGCTTCCCGAGGTCTTCGGCGACACCTACGTGTGGGTGGACGCCCGCAGCGACGACTCGCTGCCCGGCTTCGCCGACTCGATCTCCGATGGCGCCGGCTTCCTGCGCTCCATCGTGAGCGTGGCCCTGGTCGTCATCGGCGTGCTGGTGCCGTTCCTGCCCTTCGTGGCCGTGATCGCGGCTCTCATCTGGTGGCGCCGCCGCCGCGGCCCCACGCGACCCGAGCGAGTGCCCAAGCCCAAGCGCAAGAGGTCGAAAGCGAAGGTGCCCATGCCCAAACCGCAGCCCGCACCCCCAGCACCCGCACCTGAGCGTTCCGACGATTCCTCGTAGGAGACAGCGCGGGAAGGTGGTGCCCCCTCGCGGTGCAGCGTCGGGATTCCCGCTCTTGTTCGCTGCGCTCACGGGCCGCTCGGGCCACGGCCTCGCTCAAGTGCGTCGCGAGTCCCTCACGAGATGCCGCCACCCGCTCGGCCTCTAGCCTGTCGCGGTTGCCGCCGCAAGAGGAGTTGGTGTGGGTGCAGTAGAGGAACGCAACAAGCAGATCGTGGCCCAGTTCTGGGATGCGCTGTACGCCCACGACTGGGACGCCGTCGGAGGCTTCTTCACAACCGAGGCCAACTACGTGGATGTGGGCACGGGCGAGTCGGGCGGCGGAGCCCACGGCCCGGCCCAGATCGTGGCCCGGCTGCGACTAGGGCTGGAGCCGGTGGTGAGCCACACCCACCAGATGGGCCTGATGGTCGCCGAGGGTTCGATGGTGGTGACCGAGCACGCCGAGGAGTGGGCGTTCCACACCGGCGAGGTCATCCCGCACCCGTTCACGTCGGTGATGGAGCTCGACGACGGGCTCATCGCGAGGTGGTGGGACTACTCCAACCTGTCGAACCTGCTCGACAACGCCCCGCAGTGGTGGCTCGAGCACATCGCGGCCGGCTGGCGCGCAACCCTGGGGTCCTAGGCCTGCGCCCAGCCGTCAGGCGCGAGGGCGCCTGCCATAGGATCCCCTGCCGACGGAGCCCGCGGCTCAGCCGTCCATCGGTTCACGCTCGCGCCGGCCGCGCCGGATCACCCCGACGATCATGGCCGCGCCGACCGCGACGATGGCACCTCCGACCACCAGCACCGGGTCGACCTCGGCCCAGAATCGGTCGGTCAGGGCCAGGATGGCGATGGCGATGAACAACAGGCCGGCCACCGCCGAGACCGCGTCTGTGCGGTACGGGCCCTTCCGGTCGGACTGCGACTGGCGGTCATCATTGTCCAGCATCTCGTCGGCCCTCTCGTCGGTCATCGACTGGTCGACCTCTCTGTGGGAGCGGGCACGGTGATGACTTCGGCCTCGCCGACGCCCACGTCGATGTCCAGGTGCAGTTCACCCTCAGGCTCGCCCCACACCGGCAGCACGATCGTCCGGCTGATGCCGATGCCGTCGTCGCTTTCCTCCCACGGATAGCCGTCGTCCCCTTGCACCTCGTCGAGCAGGCGCGCAAGCGTGTCTCTGAACCGGTTGGCGCCGCCGACACCGGGTTCTTCGGCGAACAGGCGGGTGAGCACCTGCCGCTGATCGGACCGGATCCCCAAGTGGTAGTGCCGCTCATAGGCATCCAGGTAGTCGTCAAGGTCCCCAGCGTCGCTGTACGGCAGGACCCACAACCCCTCGAGCAGGTCGCGGGTACTATTCAAGTCCCGGGTCCTGCCCGGTGCCGGACCGCCGTACCACACCCTGATGTTCCCGGCTCCCACGCTGAGGTCGGCCGTCGTGAAGATGTTGTCGGGCACGTACACCAGCATCTCGCCGACGCCGAGGCTCAATTCCACGGAGTGATCCGTGCGGTCGGGATCGAGGTGCCGCAGGTCCACGACCATCTGGCCGACGCCGTGGCGGTACTCGTCGGCAAGGTCCTCAGTGTCGGTGACGCTCACTCGGACCTCGCCCACCCCCGTTCCCCACCGCACGTCGGCGCCCGCCAACAGCAGCGCGGGCACGCACAGCAGCACCCCAAGGAAGATCAGGCCTCGGGCCGGTACGGCGAAGGCGGATGCGAGCAGCCCGACGCCTGTGATGGCCAGCGCGATGGCGAAGAACACGCCGATGTCAATGTCGACCGCGTCGAGACGGTCGAGCATCACCGCCACGCCCGCGTACACGAACAGGGCCGCGACCGTCAGCGAGCCGAATGGTGAACGGCCGCGGCGTCGCTTCGCGGAGGACACCGACCCGGCGGCAGGCGGCGGGGGTCCGGGCGGCGAGGCAACCGACCACTCCGACCCGGCCGCGGTGGGGGGAGGAGGCGCGGGAGTCGCGTACGCCGAGGAGGGAGGCGACGCGGCAGGCGCCGGCGGCCGGGCCGGGGCGGGCTTGTGGCGTCCGGCGGGTCCCGGCCACAGGACCAGGGCCACACCGGCCGCTATGAGAATCAGGGCCAGATAGGGGGCGATGCTCCACACGTCGACGAACACGCCGAAGAGTTGACCGCTGAGATTGGCGGTGATGAGCAGGCCAAGGACGATCAGTATCACGGCCGCGATGCTGCGCAATCGGTGGGGGGAGTCTCCCCTCAGAGCGTTGGAGACGACGCTGGGCGAGTCCTCCCGGGGCAGACCCAGCCAGCCGATGAGGTACAGGAATGGGCCGGCGCCGCCAAGGAAGGTCAGCACAATGAAGGCGATCCTCACTATCACCGCGTCGATGCCGAAGTAGGCGCCGATTCCGCCCGCAACTCCCGCGATCACCTTGTCCGTGGAGCTGCGGCACAGGGTTCCTCGCTTCGAGTCGGCCCCCTCGGCGCCCTTGCGGCCGGCTGATTCGTCGCCGGCCGTGGCGCCGGGGGTCTCGGCGGAGCTCGCGGCGGCTCGGGGAGGCTGGCTCCCGGCCGCGGCGGTGCCCTCTTCGCTGCTCGACTCGACGCCGGACGGCTGCTCTTCGGTCGGCTGCTCTTCGGCCATGGCGTCCAGTGTGTGCTCTGGCGCCGGGGAGGCCAATGGGGAATGTCCCTGATCTTTCCCCTAGATCCGCCGGCGAGGTAGGGGGTGGTCCCCAGTGCCGTGCCGGGGCTGTCGTGTCATCATCTCTCCCATGACACCGACCCGGGCTGGCTGGCCGGTCAGGTCGCGCAGCGATCGGGTGATCGCAGGCGTGTGCGGAGGCGTCGGGACGCGCCTCGGCATCGACGCCACTATCGTGAGGATCGCCTTCGTGGCGCTCGCCCTGGCCTGGGTCGGAGTGCCCCTCTACCTGCTGGCATGGATCCTTCTCCCGCAGTCCCCCACTACCGCCGTTAGGCCGGAGCCCGCCGGTGCCGAGCCTCAGGCCCGCACGGTCACAAGGCGAGCGGCTGGCATGGCGTTGATCGTGCTCGGAACGGTGCTGCTGGTCCGGCACTTGGGCGTCGCGCTGCCCGACACCGTGATCTGGCCCGCCCTGTGCGTGGCCTTCGGGCTAGGAATCGTGGTCTGGCGAGCGCAGCCCGCCGCCGGCCTCGACCGGCGGGTCGCGGTGCGCATCGCGGCGGGCACGATCCTGCTCGCCCTCGGCATCGGGGCAATCGCCGCAACCAACCTGTCGTTGTCCGCGGTACGTGACGGGCTCCTGTCGGGTGGGCTCGTGGTGGGCGGTCTGGCTCTGATCATGGGGCCGTGGGTTGCGGTGCTGGTCAGGGACCGCAGGGAGGAGCGCCAGCGCCGCATCCGAGCCGATGAGCGGGCCGAGATGGCCGCCCATCTGCACGACTCGGTGCTGCAGACCCTGGCCCTCGTGCAGCGCGCCGACGACCCAGCCCGAATGGCCGCTCTGGCCCGGCGCCAGGAGCGTGAGCTGCGAGGCTGGCTCTACGGCGGCGGTGCCGAGCCTGATCCGACCACGGTCAGGGCCGCGGTCGAGCACCTCGCCGGAGTGATCGAAGACCGCCACGGCGTGGTCATGGACGTGGTGGCCGTGGGCGACGCCCCGTTGGACCCGGCCATGGAGTCGCTGGTGGCCGCAGCCGGCGAGGCCATGACCAACGCCGCCCGGTGGTCGGGCTGCCCGACCGTGTCGGTGTATCTGGAAGCCACACCCCAGGGAGTTGACCTGTTCGTGCGCGACCGGGGCGCAGGCTTCGACCCCCAGGCCGTCGACGGAGACTCCCGCGGGATCCGCGACTCGATCCGCGGCCGGCTCGACCGGGTGGGCGGGAGCTGCGAGATCACCAGCTCGAAGGACCACGGCACGGAGGTGCGCCTTCATGTGGCCCGCAGCTGAGACGAACGGCGCGTCTGGACCCAAAGACCGATGAGCACCACGGCTACCGTGGCAGACATGGCGGCTGCGCCTCCCCGAGTGGTGATCGTCGACGACCACCGGCTGTTCCGCAGCGGCGTGCGGACCGAGATCGGCGACCGGGTGGCCGTGGTGGCCGAGGCCGACGACGTGGGCTCGGCGGTGGAGGCCATCGAGCGCTGGAGCCCCGATGTCGTGCTGCTGGACGTGCACCTGCCGTCGGGGTCGGGGCGCGAGGTGATCGAGTCGGTGGCCGCGGCCGGCGTCGAGACCCGGTTCCTGGCCCTCTCGGTGTCGGACGCGGCCTCCGACGTGATCGGCGTGGTGCGGGCCGGAGCCAGAGGCTACGTCACCAAGTCGATCTCCGGCGACGATCTGGTGGACGCCATCATCCGGGTGAGAGACGGCGACGCCGTGTTCTCGCCCCGCCTCGCCGGGTTCGTGCTGGACGCCTTCGCCGCCGACGCAATCGCCGTTGCCGGACCCGAATCCGACGAGGACCTTGACCGCCTCACCACGAGGGAGCGGGAGGTTCTGCGCCACCTGGCCCGGGGCTACACCTACAAAGAGATCGCCCGCCAGCTGTCGATCTCGATCAAGACGGTGGAGACCCACGCATCGGCGGTGCTGCGCAAGCTCCAGCTGTCGAACCGCCACGAGCTGAGCCGCTGGGCCGCCGCCCGCCGCATCTGGTGAGCGCACCGGTCGCCGCTAGGGTCCGTGGAACATGGCAGTGAACGACACCGCCGCGGCGCGATGGGGTCGGGCCATGGCCGAGTGGGCCATCCCGAGCGAGATCCTCGACGCCGCGCCCAACCGGCCCTTCGTGTTCTCGCCGGAGATCTTTGCCGCGCCCGAGCTCGGAACCTTCGAGCTGTCGCTGTCGAACCGTCGGGCCGCAGAGGCCCTGGGCGATCGGGGCTCGGTGCTCGATGTCGGCTGCGGGGGAGGATCGGCGGGCTTCGCGGTGGCGCCTCCAGCCACCGAGGTGATCGGCACGGACCGCCAGCCCGACATGCTGGAAATGTTCGAAGCCACCGCCCGGCGTCGCGGGATCGCGGTCCAGGTGCATGCCGGGTCGTGGCCCGAAGTCGCGGGCTCAGTGCCGGTCGCCGACGTGGTGGTGTGCCACAACGTGCTCTACAACGCTCCTGAGCTAGAGCCGTTCGTGGCCGCTCTGCACGCCCATGCCCGCCGCCGGGTCGTGATCGAGATCACACCGAAGCACCCCCAGGACCGCCGCCGCCAGCTATGGCGCCACTTCTGGGATCTGGAACGCCCCCACGAGCCCACTGCAGCCATGGCGGTGGACGTCATCGGCGAAGCCGGCCTGGACCCCGTCGTCGAGGAGTCGCTCCTGCCCGAGGACCGCTTCGCCTCCAAGCGCAGCGACCTCGAGCCGGCCCAGTGGTGCCGCAACCTTTGCCTGCCTCCAGAGCGCGAGGCCGAGGTGGCCGCGCTGATAGCTGATGTGCCCTTCCCGAGGGAACGCGTCACCATCTGGTGGGACGTCGACCGCTAGCCCCGATGCCGCAGGACCTGTCTGCAAGTCAGGCGGTTGAGAAGAGGATGATGGCGGCCGCGGCCATCGCTGCGCCGACCCACTGCCAGCGGCGCACGGTCTCGTTGTAGACCCGCCAGGCCAAGGTCATGGTCGTGACCGGCGCGAAACCCAACATCGCGGCCACCACCGCCACGTTGCCCCGCTGGAAGGCGATGACGAGGGAGATGACGGCCCCGATGTCGATCAGGCCGACCAGCACGCCGAAGCGGCGCACGTCCCGTGAGAGCTCGGCCATCAGCCCGAACGGCCGGGTGATCAGCGGGATCAGGGCCACTGCGCCCAGCTGGGTCAGGAACGCGGGCATTGCTCCGGCGTCGGGGCTGATCTGAGCGAAGGTGAGACTGAGGCAGCCCAGCAGCCCGCCCACGAGGCAGCCCAACGCCAGGGCCTCGCCCGACCAGAGCTTCCTGCTTGTCGGCAGCTTGCCGTCGCTCACGATGAGAAGCACGGCCGGAATGGCGATCGCCATTCCAAGCAGTTCGGCACCGCTCAAGGCGTCGCCGGTGAGCGGACCCACCACTGCGGGAACCGCCAGCGACACCAGGCTGAAAGTCGGAGCGACCACCGCCATCGGTCCCCGCTCCATTGAGAGGTACAGCAACGGCCGGGCCGCCGCCGCGAACACCAGCGCCACCAGCGTCCAGTAGAAGTCGGTCCGGCCGAAGTGGGCGGGAGGGAACACCAGCACGAAGACCCCTGCCACCGCTGCGCCCACGCACGACGCCACCCAGGCGATCGACACCACCGCGCCGCGATGGTCGATGCGGCGGCCGCCGACACCCCCGAAGAAGTCGCCGGCTCCGAGCAGGGCCGCGGCCAGCCCCCCGAGAAATACAGGCAAGCGGTCAGGCTACGGCCCGAGGCGACCGCGGGACGCGCTGCCTCTCCGTCCACCAGCGCGGCATGGCACATTACGCTGCCCACATCGACACGGTCTCCATCGAAGGGCGCGCGCCCGCCCCATGACCGGGCCCAACGACGAGCACGAGCCCGCCCCATGACCGGGCCCAACGACGAGCACGAGCCCGCCCGGGTGACTGTGGGGATCGACGTGGGCGGGACGTTCACCGACGTCGCCATGTGGGACAGCGCAGCCATGACCGTCGGGAAGGTGCCGTCCACCCCCCGCGATCAGAGCGAGGGGGTGATGGCCGGGGCGGGCGCCGCGATTCGAACGGATTCGCGGGCCGACCTGCTCCACGGCACCACCGTGGCCACCAACGCGCTGCTGGAGCGGCGGGGAGCACGGACTCTGCTGGTGACCGACGCCGGGTTCGAGTCGCTGATCGAGATCGCCCGCCAGGACCGCCCGTCCCTGTACGACCCGTTCGCTGACCGGCCCCGTCCGCTGGCCGACCCCGGGATGCGGCTCGGCGTGGAGATGCCCGCAGTCGGCCGGCGCGACGAGCTGGACGCGGTGGCGGCCTCGGTGGCGGCCGTCGCCCGGGATCAGGGCGCGGAGGCGGTGGCGGTTTGCTTGATGTACTCGTACGCGGACCCGGTCGCGGAACGGGCGCTGGCCGACCGGCTCCGTCGCGAGCTCGGGGTGCCGGTGTCGGCCTCCGCGGAGGTAGTGGCCGAGTTCAGGGAGTACGAGCGGTTCTCCACCGCAGTCCTCAACGCCTTCCTGGCACCGGAGGTGGCCCGCTACATGGGCAGCCTGGCCGACCGGACCGGGCGGGCCGGGTTCATCGACGAGATCTCGGTCATGCGCTCCTCCGGGGGGCTGGTGTCGCTGGGCCACGCCTCGGCGTTCCCCGCGTCGATCCTGCTGTCGGGTCCCGCCGGCGGGGTGGTGGCCGCGGCTGCGCTGGGCGAGCTGATGGGTTGCAACACGCTGATCTCCTTCGACATGGGCGGCACGTCCACCGACGTGTGCCGGGTGCGCCAGGGCCGGCCCGAGGTCACCTACAACCGCGAGATCGCGGGCTACGCCTGCCTGATGCCCGCGGTGGCGGTGCACACCGTCGGCGCCGGGGGCGGATCGTTGGCCTGGGCCGACCCCGGCGGCGCCCTGCGGGTGGGGCCGCGCTCCGCGGGGGCCGACCCCGGGCCCGCGTGCTACGGCCGCGGCGGCGCCGCACCGACGGTGACCGACGCCAACCTGGTGCTGGGGCGGCTGGACCCGAGCGCCAAGCTGGCGGGCACGGTGGCCCTGCGTCCCGACCTGGCCGCGGCTGCCTTCGAGCGACTGGGGTCGGAGCTGTCGCTGGAGGAGGTCGAAGCAGCGCTGGGGGTGGTGGCGGTGGTCGAGTCCCACATGAGCCACGCGGTGCGGGCGGTGTCGGTGGAGCAGGGCACCGACCCCCGCAATGCGGCGCTGATGGCCTTCGGCGGAGCGGGCGGCCTGCACGCCTGCGCTCTGGCCCGGTCCCTGGAGATGGACGGCGTGATCGTGCCGCCCTACGCCGGGGTGTTCTCGGCGTTCGGGCTGCTGCTCAGCCCGCCGCGGGCCGACGCGGCCCAGACGATCAACGCGGTGGAGGCCACCAGCGGGCTGGTTCCCGCCGCGGCGCGGCGGCTGCTGGCCGAGTCCCGGCTCCAGATCGAAGCCGACAGCGGCCAGGCGGCCCGGACCGCGGCCCTAGTCGTCGACATGCGCTATATGGGCCAGGCCCACGAGACGTCGGTGCCCTACACCGCGGGCGAGCCGTGGGAGGCGCTGTGCGAACGGTTCCATCGCCTGCACGCCGAGCGCAACGGCTTCTCCCGGCCCAGCGACCCGGTGGAGGCGGTGACGGCGCGGGCCGAGGCGGTCGGAGCGGCTGCGCTGAGCTGGGCGGATCTGCCCCCGTTCGAGCCCGAGCCCGGCGAACCGGGGCGCGGGGCTCGGACGGTGATCGGCCCGTCGGGAGCCGCGGAGGCGCAGGTGTGGTGGCGACCGGCGCTGGCGGTGGACGCCGAGGTGGTCGGCCCGGCCATCATCGCCGAGGGCGAGTCCACGACGTATCTGGCCGCCGGCGATCGGGCCACTGTCCACGAGACCGGCGCACTGAGGATCGAGTGGTGACAATGCCCAGGACCGGCGGGGTCGAAGATCCAGTGGTGACGCGGTGGTGCTGAACGCGATCGACCTGGAGGTGGCCCGGCACCGGTTCACCGCCGCGGCCGACGAGATGGGCGGAGTGCTCCGCCGCACCGGGTATTCGCCCAACATCAAGGAGCGGGCCGACTTCTCGACCGCGATGTTCGTGCCGGACGGTGAGCTGCTGGCCCAGGCCGAGCACATACCCGTGCACCTCGGGTCGATGCCGGCGTCGGTGCAGGCGGTGATCGACGCCTTCGGCGAGGTGCTGGAGCTCGACGCCCAGTACGCGGTCAACGACCCGTACCACGGCGGCACCCACCTCAACGACCTGACCATCGTGCGGCCGGTCGCCCACGGAGGCGACCTGGTCGGATGGGTGGCCAACCGGGCCCACCACTCCGATGTCGGCGGCGACGCCCCCGGGTCGATGCCGGCTGATGCCACCCGGCTCGACCAGGAGGGCCATGTGGTGGCCCCTATGCTGGCCGCCCGCTCCGGCCAGTGGGTCCCGCAGTTCCTCGACCCGTTCCTTGACGCAACCCGCACCCCCGGCGAGCGCCTCGGGGACCTGTCGGCCCAGCTCGGAGCCAACGAGGTCGGCGCCAGGAGACTCGTCGAGCTGTGCGGGGCCTACGGGCCGGCGGGCTACACGACGATCTGCGCCGGGCTGCTCGACTACGGGGAGCGGAGGATGCGGTCCGCCATCGCCGAGCTCCCCGACGGCGACTACACCTTCGAGGACTACGTGGAGGGCCCCGACCGGCTGCACCCCATCGCGGTGCGGGTCACCATCGACGGCTCGGAACTGCACGCCGACTTCGCGGGGTCGGCACCGCAGGTGGAGGCCAACTTCAACTCGGTGGAGGCGGTGGCGGTGTCGTGCCTGTACTACGCGGTGCGGGTGGCCACCGACCCGTCCATCCCCGCCAACGGCGGGTGTTACCGGTCCATCACCATGTCGTCGCCGACGGGCTCGATCGTCAGCGCCGAGCCGCCCGCGGCGGTGGCCGCCGGAAATGTGGAGACCTCCCAGCGCATCGCCGACGCGCTGCTGGGCGCCCTGGCGCAGGCCGCTCCGGAGGCAGTGCCGGCCGCCTCGCAGGGGACGATGAACAACGTGCTGGCCGGATCGGACGGCTTCGCCTACTACGAGACGGTCGGCGGCGGCCAGGGCGGCCGCTGCGGCCAACCCGGCCAGTCGGGCATCCACACCGGCATGACCAACACCAAGAACACCCCCATCGAGAGCCTGGTGCAGCACTACCCGCTGCGCATCACCGCCTACGGCCTGCGCGCCGGCAGCGGCGGCGAGGGCCGCTACCCGGGCGGGCAGGGCATCGTGCGGGAGATGGAGTTCATAGAGGACGCCACCGTGACTCTGATGGGCGAGCGCCGGGTGACCCGGCCCTGGGGCCTGCAGGGCGGCGGTCCCGGCGCCAGGGGCGAGGACTGGCTGATCCGCCGCTCCGGCGCGAGGGAGCTGCTGCCCGGAAAGGTCACCCTCGAGGTCCAGGCCGGAGACCGCCTGCGAGTCCTGACCCCAGGAGGAGGCGCCTGGGGCGCCCGCTGAGACGAACCGGCGCGCATTGAACTTGGACACTCTATTGGACAATCAGTTGGACAAAACAAGGGGTCATTAGTACAGTGGCCCCATGAGGTCCTACCGTGAGTCCCATCCCTGGATCACCTTCGAAGCCACGGACTTCAACAAGCTCGGGGCGAAGACCTGGATGCTTCTGGGCGAGGCCCGCTCTAAGTGCGAGCACTTGACTGGCGCTCCGTTGCAGCCTGATGTGGCAAAGGACCTGTATCGGGTTGCCCTTATCAAGGGGGCCCAGGCGACAACCGCTATCGAGGGCAACACGCTAACCGAGGAGCAGGTGGAAGGGATTCTGGATGGAACGTTCAAGGCTCCACCATCTCGCGCCTACCAGGAAAGAGAGGTCCAGAACGTACTGGCCCTGTTGCACGAGATTGACGGTCAAGTGATGTCGGGCGACTCGCCAGTGATCACCCGGAGTCTGATTTGCGACCACAACCGCCGACTGCTCGAAGGAACCGAGCACGAAGCCGACGCGCTCCCCGGCCGGATTCGGGATCATGAAGTCGCCGTCGGAAAGTACCGGGGAGCTCCCGCAAAGGACTGCAACTACCTGCTGAAGCGACTCGCCGAATGGCTGGAGAGCGACACCTTCAAATCCGACGACCCTGAGGTCAGATTCGCGCTAGCGGTGGCCAGCGCGGTGTACGCCCACCTGTACATGGCCTGGCTGCACCCCTTCGGCGACGGCAACGGTCGCACGGCCAGACTGATGGAGTTCCTGATCCTCGCCAGGAGTGGCATGGCTCCCCTGCTAGCCGCTCACCTGCTGTCTAACCACTACAACCTCACTCGCGACCAGTACTACCGCGAACTGGAAGCCGCGAGCCAGACCCGAGACACCGTCAGCTTCGTTGCCTATGCAATTCAGGGCTTCGTGGACGGCTTGCGGGAGCAGATCGAAAAAGTTCTCCGGCAACAGTTGGAACTCACCTGGATCAACTATGTACACGACGTAATGAGCACGTACCCGTCAAGCCCCGCTCGTGAGCGCCAGCGGGCCCTCGTGCTCGCTATGCCCTCGCGTGGAGAGTATTCCAAGGGAGAATTGCAGCGTCTCACCCCCGAGTTGGCAGCGTTGTACGCCACGAAGGGCCCGCGAACGTTGAGCCGTGACCTGAACCGTTTGGAGAAAGCAGGCCTTGTTCACCAGCACCACAAGCGATGGACGGCCAACCAGTTCCTCATGAAGGCTTTCTTGCCGCCCGTAGCCGAGGGGAACCACTAGGCCCACAACTCTCAGCGTCCCACCACTCCCATCGACGAGAATGGACGGGCATCATCGGTCTGACGACCGGCCGTTACGCTCGGCGGCGTGGTAGTTGGTGGAAGCGATGCAGGCGAGGGAGCGGTGCTCGCCGGGCGGGTGACCGAGTTCGTCCGGGTTGGAGACACGGTGCGGCGGCCAGCCACCGCCAACACCGAGTCGATGCGACAGTTGCTGGTGCATCTGGAGCGGTCCGGCTTCGGAGGGGCTCCCCGCGTGGTGGGTGCCGAGCCCGACGGCGCGGTCGTGCTGACCTGGGTCGACGGATGGGTTCCGACCGATCTGGAGGGGTGGAGGCTGGACCCCGATGCGTTGGAGTCGGTGGGCGAACTGCTGAGGGCTTACCACGACCTTGCGCAAGGCTTCACGCCCGAGACCGGCTTCGAGGAGGGTCCCCAGTCGGTCGCTGAGGGACACATCGTGTGCCACGGTGACGTCGCGCCGCGCAACACTGTGTTCAGGGACGGGCGGGCGGTGGCCTTCATCGACTGGGATGGAATCTTCGTGTCGGCGCCGATGTGGGATCTCGGGCACGCGGTGTGGCAGTTCGGTCCAGTCTGCGACGACAGCGACCCCCTGGTGCGGGACTGGCCCGCGCCCCCCAACCGGGCGGAGCGCATCGCCGCGCTCCTCCGCGGCTACCGGGTGGATGCGGCCCAAGCCCGGCATCTGGGCGACATGGTGGTCGAGGTCATCGCCGGCTGCCACCGCAGCGTGGTCCGCAAGGCGGCCGCCGGTGTCCCGGCCTTCGTGCGGCTGAGGGACGAAGGGGTGCTGGCCGATCTGGACAACCACCGCCGAGCAGCCGAGCAGTGCCGCTCGCTCATCGCTGAGGCAGCACTGGCAAGCGCCTCGTAGCTAGCCGAGCGCCCGGAGCCAGGCTGCGATCTCCTCGACCTCGGGGGACTCCGAAGCCACTCGCACGACTAGGCGGTAGACGTCGTCGTTGGGAGCCGTCGAAATGCCCACGCCGTTGACTTCCAGGAACACCGCGGTCGCGAGCCAGCCGAGTCGCTTGTTGCCGTCGATGAGGGGATGGTTGCCCACGATCGACTGGAGCAGAGCGGCCGCCTTGGTCCAGATGTCCGGATAGGCGTCGATGCCGAAGGCGCTGGCCTGAGGGCGGGCGGCCGCGGCGGCCAGCAGCCCGGCGTCGCGGATCGGCGGGGGATCTCCGAGCAGCCGGCGGGTCAGTTCGATCAGGTCGTCTGACTCGAGGTACTCGGTGGGTTCGGTCATTCGCCGAGGCGTCGCAGCGCCTCGCCATGGCGCTTCATGACCAGTGCGGCCGCGGCGTCGATCCGATCGCGGCGATCGCGGGAGGCGACGTATTCGCGCACGGCGCACCGAGCCGCCTCCTGCATCGAGATTCCTTCGAGAGAGGCCCGCTCACGCAGCGCCTCGTGCTCTTCGTCGGTCAACCTCAGGGTCATGGCCATCTCCTGATGGTATCAATTCGATACCAATCTCCGCCAGCTTCCTGGCCAGAATCTCAATCCTAAGATTCATTTTACAAGCAATTGAGTTGCATTACATTCATTCCATGTTAGATTCAGACACATGGACGCGGCGACCGTGATGCAACTGGTGACGCCGGTGCTGGCAGTTGTGGGAATCGTGTGGCACCAGCAGCACAGCACCGACAAGCTCCGCGACGACTTCAACGCAGCCAACAGGGAACAGCGCGAGGCGACCGACAGACTCCGCGACGTTGTGGTGGACCTGGGGCAGTGCATGGCCCGCATCGAGGGCCATCTCGGCATCGGTATACCGCCGACCGCTGAGGGGACCGACACGGATGGTCAACCGCCCCGTCCAGCCGGATGATGCCAGGCCGTTCGGGCGGGCCTACAGGGATCTTGGCGTGCTCGTCAGTTGCTGTCGGGATCAGTTGGTTTGGTCCGGCGTGCGCCGGCGACGGTCCCGGCGACCGAGCGCATCGGCATGGTTGAGATCTCGAAGACTGCCCCGACCAGCTGCGCCGGAGTCCGGGCGGCCTCGACGAGACCGCGGCCGAGGACCGCTCCCGCGGTGCGCCCGGACAGTCGACGCGTCCATCCCAGCGACACGAACACGCCCACCGACGCGATGGCGATGAAGGCCATGAACCCGGTCACTATGAGCCACCCGGCCGGGCTGGACAGCAGTGGGAGATCAACGAAGTTCATGCCGAAGAACCCCGCCACCAGCGACAGTGGCAGCATGATGGCCGCGTACACGGTGAGGACCTTGGTGACCTCGGTCGCCTGGCGGGCCTCCGCTCCCCGGTACGCGTCGAGGGTCTCCGCCAGGGCGGCCCTGGCGCCGTCCACGCCCTGGCTGGCCCGCGACGCGGTGTCGAACACGTCGGAGAACCGCCGGTGGCCCGCGGCGGAGACCAGCGGGGAGGTGGAGTGCCGCAGAACGTCGAGCGCCTCGCGCTGGGGGTGGACCGCCCGGCGCAGCGCAGCCAGATCGGCGCGGACCGCGATGATCTCGGGCAGGAAGTCCGGATCGGCCTGCAGGGCGAGCTCGATCAGCTCCTCGTTGCGGTCGTCGAACACGTCCAGCACGCAGACCAGCCGGCGGGTGGCCACGTCGGCCAGCCGGGCCAGGGCCTCGTCGGGGCCGCCGCTGGCCAGCTCCGGTCGCCCCAGGACGCCGTCCCAGAGTGCGTCGATCGAGGGTGAGCGCTGATCATGGATAGTGATGAGGCGGCGCTCGGACAGGAAGCAGTCGAGCTCGTAGGTCTCGATCCGCTCGTCGGCGAGGGCGTGCAGGACTACCAGCAGGAAGGAGCCGAAGTCGTCGACCTTGGGCAGGTCGATGTCCTCGACCGTGTCGCGCACGGCCAGCGCGTCCAGCCCCAGTTGCTCGGCGAGGTCGGCAAGCTCGTCGGTGTCGTCGGGCCCTGCGACTATGTCGATCCATACCCAGTCGGATTCGGGCAGCTCGTGGGTCGGCTCAACATCGAAGGCGCACTCGCCCGCCTCGAACTGCAGAGCTCGGATGTCCATCAGACCGATACTCGCACACCGAACCGGGGAACTGGCTGACCCGCTAACTCACCGCCTTCAGCGGTCTGCGGGGCGCGAGGGGACGGGCTTCGGCCGCACGGATGACGCCGGCCAGGAGCCTGCGCCAGATGACGGCGTGGGGCAGGGCCAGCAGCCACCAGTAGGCCCGCCCGGCGACGCCGCGGGGATGGAATCTGGCCCGCTGGCACAGCACCGTGGTGCCGTCGTCAGCCTGCGAGACCTCCCATTCGAGCCACGCCTGGCGTGGCCCATGGCGTGGACGAGGTAGTAGACGGCATCGAGCCCCGCGAAGGCCTGGTACAGGGAGGACCAGTCGAGCACGTTGGCCGTGGCAACCTCGACATCGGCTCGCCATGGCACCTCATCGAGCCGGCCGGGCGTGCGGGCCAGGCAGCGGACCCGGTGCCCGGCATCGAGCAGGGCCGGGACCAGCCTCCCACCCACATAGCCGGTGGCGCCGATCACGCCGACGTTCAAGCCAGCCTCGGTCATGCCAGCCTCCTCAAGCCAGCCTCAGTCATGCCAGCCTCGTTCACGCCAGCCTCCTCATTCGATCTCGATGCTCGTACATGGCCGGAAGGACCCGAACATGACAGCCGGGCCCGTACGGAACGCCGTGGGAGCACAGGCGGGGCGCGGTGTCGCCCTAGATTGGGGCTCGTGAGTCATCGGATGCTGGTTGCGGCCCGCGAGCTGGGCGGCTCGATTAGCGCCCGCTCCGCGGAGATCGAGGCGCTCGGCACGCTGCCGATGGACCTGGTCGATGAGATCCGGCCGACCGGGGCGTTCCGCCAGTGTGTGCCCGACGACCTGGGCGGACCGGGGGTGGCCGCCGCCGAGAGTCTGGAGGTGTTCGAGGAGTTCGCCTATCACGACGGCTCGGTCGGCTGGTGTGTGGCCATCGCCTCCACGACCTCGCTGCTGGCGTCGTACCTGCCCGATCCGCATGCCGGAGCCCTGTTCGGAGACCCGGGGGCTATCGGCGGGGGCTTCGTCATGCCTCGGGGTCGAGCCGTGCCTGTTGAGGGGGGCCTGCGGGTGTCGGGGCGCTGGCAGTGGGGGTCGGGCACCAAGCACTGCACCACCATCGGGGGCGGCTGCCTCGTGGTCGGCCCGGACGGGCGGCCCGAGCCGCGGGGCGATGAGCTGGCTACGCCTTTCGTGTTCATGGATCCCGAGGACATCGAGTTCATCGACACGTGGGATGTGGCCGGGCTGGCCGGCACGGGCTCGGTTGACTTCGAGGTTCGGGACGTGTTCGTTCCCGAGGGCCGCTGGGTGCAGATCGGCACCGGCGGGCCCGTTCGGGACAACGCCTGGTCGCGGTTCTCGTTCTATGGACTGCTGGCCAGCGGGGTGGCTGCCGCGGCGGTGGGAATCGCGCGCCGCTCGATCGACGAGCTGGTCGAGCTGGCCGGAGCGAAAAAGCCGCCGGGCTGCATCCGTACCCTGGCCGAGCGGACCGCGACGCAGGCCGAGACGGCCCGGGCCGAGGCGAGGCTGGCGGCGGCATGGTCGCTGGTGCTCGACGCGGTGGACGACACCTGGCAGGGCGCGCTGGCGGGGCGGCCGTCCACGGTCGATCAGAAGCGCCTGATCCGCCTGGCCGCCACCCACGCCACCCAGACCGCGGCCGATGTGGCCGCGTCGATCTTCACCGCCGCCGGTGGGGCCGCGGTGTACCGCACGAGCCCCATACAGCGCTGCTTCCGTGACACCGCGGTGGCGGCCCAGCACGCCATGGTCGCGCCACGCACCCTGGAGACCGCCGGCCGCCTGCGCATGGGCCTCCAAACCGACACCACCACCCTGTGATCGGGGGCTGACGTGGTCGCCGTCGGCGTGAGCCTCCCTTGGGGCCTGTGGGAGCTACCGCCGAGCGAGCAGCGGTCCCTGCTGGGCCGCGTCGCGGACGCGGGAATCGACCATGTGCTCACTGCTGACCATGTGAGCTTCCGCGACGGCAGCGGCATGGACGGCCTGATCACCCTGGCCGCGCTGAGCGGGCTCGAACCCCGTCTCGGCCTGCAGGTGGGCGTCTACTTGCTGGGGCTACGGCACCCGATGGTGGCGGCCCGCCAGATCGCCACGCTGGCTGAAGCCGCACCCGGTCGGCTCATCGTGGGGGTCGGCGCGGGAGGCGATGACCGCCATGAGGTGGAGGTCTGCGATGTCGACCCCGCCACCAGAGGCCGGCGCACCGACGCCGCGCTAGAGATCGTCCGAGCCCTGCTGGAGGGACAGACCGTCGACGGCGACGGAGAGTTCTTCGAGTTCCGCGACGGGAAGATCCGGCCTGTGCCCGATCCGCCCGTGCCGCTGGTGGTCGGGGGGCGCAGCGACGCGGCCCTGCAGAGGGCAGGCCGGCTGGGCGACGGCTGGCTGGCCGCCTGGTGCTCGCCCCGCCGGCTCGCCGAAGGGGTTGCCAAGGTTGAAGCCATCGGCGCCGGACGGAGCGTCGAATGGCAGCACGGGCTGCAGCTGTGGCTCGGGGTGGGCGCCTCGCCGGAGGAGGGCCGTCAGCATGTGGCCGCGGCCATGGAGCGCTTCTACGGGATGAGCTTCGAGCCCTTCGAGCGCTACACCCCGTGCGGGTCCGCAACCGAGATCGCCGAGTTCCTGCAGCCGTACGTGGACGCCGGCGCCACAACCCTGAACCTCACCCCCTGCGGCCCCAACCGAACTATCGAGATCGAGACGGTCGCGAAAGTGAAGCGGCTTCTGGGCACCTGATCGCCGCGATCCGCGCGGACTCCTGTGTTGACCCTCCAGCGATTCACGAGGATCCTGCCAAGGCCCAGCGCATCGTCAGCGCTCGCGGATGAGATTCCCTCGCGAGTCAATCCTCAGCCAGTGGAACCCAGCCAATGAACGTCGGCAGGAGGTAGCACCGGACCCCAGCAAGTGATGGTGTCGTCCGTTGCTATGGCGCAACTGTGTGACGAGCCAGCGGCGACAGCTTTGTACGTGCCAGCCGGGGAATCGACCAGCCCGGAGTCGTTGGCTCCCCAGCAAGCGATCGTGCCGTCAGTCGCCACAGCGCAGCTGTGCCGGTAGCCGGCGGCGACGGCGATGTAGGTGCCAGACGGCGCATTGACCACTCCGGAGTCGTTGGCCGACCAGGGGTCGCGTCCCGAGCACGCGATCGAGCCGTCGGTCGCTAGAGCACAATTGTGGGCCGTGCTGGCGGAGACGGCCACGTAGGTGCCAGACGGCGGATCGAGGGCTCCGAAGAATTCGTCTCCCCAGCAGACGATGTTGTCGTCGGCAGCTATCGCGCAATTGTGTGACGAGCCGGCAGAGACAGCCTTGTACGTGCCAGCCGGCGCGGCGGCCTGCCCGGCTTCGTTGTCTCCCCAGCAGACGATGGTGTCGTCAGTCGCCACCGCGCAGCTGTGCCGTTCGCCGACGGAGACCGCCCTATAGGTTCCGGCCGGCGGGTCCGCTCGCCCGCCCGACCGCAATCCCCAGCAGACGATGGTGTCGTCGACAGCTATGGCGCAGCTCCTCGTCCCGCTGGCAGAGACAGCCTTGTAGGCGCCGGTCGGGGAGTCGATCGGTCCGTGGATGATCCCCCAGCAGTCGATGGTGTCGTCGGTTGCGATCGCACAACTATGGATCGAGCCGACGGAGACCGCCCCGTAGGTTCCGGCCGGAACGTCGAGCAGCCGGAACATGAGCTCGTCTCCCCAGCAGACGACGCTGTCATCGATCGCTACGGCACAACTATGGTCCGCGCCGACCGAGACCGCCTTGAAAGCCCCGGCCGGAGCGTCGGCCGCGCCCCAAGCGTCGGACCCCCAGCAGGTGATGGTGTCGTCGACTGTGAGCCCACAGGTGCTGAACTGCCCGACCGAGACAGCCTGATAGGCACCAGCGGGAACCTCGACCAGTTCACCGCTGTCGGACTCCCAGCAGATGACGCTGTCGTCGATTGCGATGGCACAGCTGTGATCCCCGCCGACTGAGACGGCCTTGTAGGCACCTGCCGGAACGTCAGCCAGACTTGAGTCGTTGTCTCCCCAGCAGGTAATCGTGTCGTCGGCGGCAATGGCACAACTATGGCCCCGCCCGGCAGAGACCGCCTCATGGGCACCAGCCGGAACGTCAAGCAACTCCGGGTTGTTGATTCCCCAGCAGGTGATCGTGTCGTTGGTGGCAAGGGCACAGCTGTGGTACGAGCCAGCGGCGACGGCCTTGTAGGTGCCCGCCGGCGCGTCAGTCAGTTCGTGTCGGTTGGATCCCCAGCAGACGACGGTGTCGTCCGCGGCTATGGCACAACTGTGTGACCCGCCGGCAGAGACAGCCTTGTACGTACCAGCCGGCGCGGTGGCCTCCCCGAAGCTGTTGAACCCCCAGCAGACGACGGTGTCGTCGGCGGCTATGGCACAACTGTGTGTCGAGCCGGCAGAGACAGCCTTGTACGCGTGCTCGGGATCGCCATCCTCTGGGACGGCGGCCTCCTCAGGCAGCACCTCCTCAACCGGCACCTCAAGCGGCACCTCAGGCAGCACCTCCTCAACCGGCACCTCAAGCGGCACCTCCTCAACCGGCACCTCAGGCAGCACCTCCTCAACCGGCACCTCAGGCAGCACCTCCTCAACCGGCACCTCAGGCAGCACCTCCTCGACTGGCATCTCAGGCGGGGCTTCTTCCTCTCCGCCGAGGGTCTCAGGCGTGGCTTGAGACTCGCCGATTGAAGCTTCGGGAGTACGCGTTTCGGGTTCATCGGGCTGCACCGCGATGGGTTCCGCGGTGATGACCTCGGTGGTGTCAGATCTGCTGATGAGCAGCGCGACGACGCCGGCCGCGGCTGCGGCCACGACAGCCGCAGCGGCGAGCGCGGGCCAGCGCCGTCTCGCGGCCGGTGGCGGCTCGGGTTCCGTCATGGAGCCGTACGCCCCAATGACAGCGTCAGCCCCGTCGGCGAGCGCACCCGCAGCCTTGTCTGGCTGAGCTGCCCGGCCTCCAATGAGTGTGTCGGCGAGCGCGGGCAATTCGCGGCGGAGTCGGTCTTCGAACGAACTCACTCCATCTCCTTTCGAAGCGCGGCCACGGCACGGTGCGCCAGTGAGCGCACCGTTGCCGGGCGGACCCCCAACGCTGCGGCTATCTGTGCGTCGGGCAGGTCCGCGAAGTAGCGCAGCACCACCACGAGGCGCTGGCGGTCGGTGAGCCGGTCCAAGGCGTTGCGCAGGTCGATGAGCTGTTCCGGAATCTCACTGTCGGCAACCTCGATACGGGCGGCCCGGTACCGCTGCTCGATGGTCTGGCGCCGAAGGATCCCGGAGCATCCGTTGACCACCGAGGTCCTGAGGTAGGCGCCTGGTCGATCCACGGTGTCCCATCGCTCGCTCACCGACGCGAACGCGTCCTGAACGACCTCTTCGGCGATGGCCGGCGAACCGACGAGCAGCGTGGCCAGCCGGACCATCGGCACCCTCTTGGCCGCGAACAGCGCAGCGAAGCCGCCGTCGGCATTCAATTCCGGCTCGGACCGATCGCGACCCGAGCCCATTCCCATTACCTTCTTAGATGCACGAGATTGACGGTTTGTTGCAGGTTGCCCGAAGATACTGGCGTTCTGCGGCGACGTGCCCGCCTCTCGGGTCACCCACAACGGCCGCAATAATGCGGGCTGGGCTCGGTCCGGAGCGGCCAGGCCCGCCGCGAATCACCTAGCGGCGCGGGCGACGGCGAGCCAGGACTCGACTCGATCGCGGTTGTCCGTTACCCACTGGGCGGCCAGATCGTCGGGATCGGTGCCGACACGGACCATCTCGGCGGCGACAGACACCTCGACCACGTTCAGCTTCACCGCCTCCAGCAGTGCTCTGGCCGCCGGGTTGGCTTCCAGGAACCCAGTGTTGGCCGTGACCAGGACGTGGGCTGCGCGCCAGCCGATGGGACACTTGCTGTCGGGCCGGCGGGCGGCCGACGGGCACTGCTCCGGGCCGATGGACACGAAGCCGCCCGTGCCGTCGGGGCCGCGCTGGCCGAACTCCTCGCCGCCCTCGAAGCCTGTGGGGTTGGAGTCGTCGAGGACGTTCTCGACCCCCATCCAGTACACGTTGTCGCCGGGGCGCAGCTCTGTGATGTAGGGCGACGGGGTCCACATGTAGATGACCGTCGGGACGCCGCTGTTGGCCCTTCTGACCGCCTGGGCGAACATCACGTCGTAGTCGCCCGTGATCTGCGCGATGTTGTCCCAGCCGCTGAACGCGATCATGTTCTGGACGATGTCGTCGCAGGTCCAGGACTGCCTGCATCCGAAGATGTCGGCCTTCCCGTTGCCGGGCACGGGATCGGCGGCGTCGAACGCGGCCAGTGCCTCGGTATTGCGGTTGAGTGCGTCCATGGTGTACACGCCGTAGGTGTCGGCGAAGGGCTTGGTCACCAGGAAGCCCTGAAGGGCGCCCTCGTACAACATCTCACCCACCACACTCACATGGTCGCCCACCAGCGACCCGTCCGGCAGCACGGCGGAGTGCCAGGAATAGTGGCCCGGATACCAGCTGTTGGGCCAGTAGTCCATGTCGCCCTCAGCCATGGCGGTGTAGGCGAGATTCGGCCCGAGCTCCAGCTGAGCCGGATCGGTCACCTCGTAGCCGAGCTCCTCCAGCAGCAGCTTGTGCAGCGCCGCCTGGAAGTAGCCGTGGTACCAGTCGGCCCGACCGGCGACGACATCCACACCCTCTCCCGGCAAGGAGACCGGCTGTCCCTGCCCGCTCCAGGCTCGGTCTTCGCCGGTCCCGTATCGAGGACCGTCCGGGCTCACCCAGCGGGCACCGTCAGGCGGTGGTACCAGACCCCAGCAGGTGATGGCGCCATCCGTGGCTACAGCGCAGCTGTGGTCGTTGCCGGCGGTGACAGCGCTGTAACTGCCGGCAGGCGCGTCAGCCTGCCCCAAGTCGTTCGATCCCCAGCAAACGAGCGTGCCGGCGGCGGCTACCGCGCAGCTGTGGCCCGCGCCGGCAGCGACGAACTTGTAAGTGCCCGCCGGCGCGGCCGACTGCCCTGCGGCGTTGTGCCCCCAGCAAGCGAGGGTGTCGTCAGTTGCTATGGCGCAACTGTGATCCAAGCCCGCGACGACGGTCTTGTGGGCGCCGGCAGGCGGATCGGCCTGTCCCAAGTCATTCGACCCCCAGCAGACGATGGTGTCATCAGCCGCAACGGCACAACTGTGACCCCCGCCGGCGGAGACGGCCTTGTAGGCGCCCGCGGGCGCGTCCGACTGCCCAGCGAGGTTGTGTCCCCAGCAGGCGAGGGTGTTGTCAGTTGCTATGGCGCAGCTGCGACCCCAGCCGGCAGAGACGGCCTTGTAGGCGCCTGCGGGGGCGTCGGACTGCCCGAACTCGTCGAGCCCCCAGCAGGCGAGGGTGTCGTCAGCCGCGATGGCGCAGCTGTGACGCGTGCCGACATCGATGGCCTTGAATGTTCCCTCCGGGGCGTCAAGCTGGCCGGACTCGTTCAGCCCCCAACACGCGATGGTGCCATCTGCTGTGATCGCACAATCATGACGCTCTCCGGCAGAGACGGCCTTGAAGGTGTGCGCGGGACTGCCGGCATCCGCCACGACTCCGGTGCCCGACGGCGCCTGATCGGATGGGTTGCTCGCTGTCGCCGCTGTCTCTCCGGGCTCAGCATCCCCGGTCCTCCGAATGCCCTCTGACGGTAGCACTGAACCCCAGCAGGCAACGGTGCCGTCGACTGCAATCGCGCAGCTGTAGTATTCACCAGCGGCGACGGCCTGGTAGGCGCCCTCAGGGGGGTCAGCCTGACCCAGTTCGTTGTGTCCCCAGCACGTGACGGTGCCGTCGGATGCAACGGCACAGCTGTGGCCCTCGCCCGCCGCGACGGCCCTATAGGTACCCGCCGGGGCGTCGGCTTGCCCGAACTCGTTGTGTCCCCAGCAGGCGAGTGTGCCATCGGCTGCTATAGCGCAGCTGTGCGTACTTGAGGTGGAGACGGCCCTATGGGTGCCCTCCGGGGCGAGGGTCTTCCCGTAGCGGTCGTCACCCCAGCACACGATCGTGCCGTCCGCGGCTATCGCGCAGTTGTGCGACCCGCCGGCAGAGAGGGCCCGGTAGATGCCTGCCGGGGCATCGGCCTGCCCTGAAGCGTTGTATCCCCAGCAGACGACGGTGTCATCGGCTGCTATGGCGCAACTGTGGGCTAGGCCGGCAGAGACGACCTTGTAGGCGCCGGTGGGTGCATCGCCCTGCGTTGCATCGTTGTCACCCCAGCAGACAATCCGGTCATCGGCTGCGATGGCGCAACTGTGGGCTAGGCCGGCAGAGACGACCTTGTAGGCGCCGGTTGGAGCGCCGGCCTGTCTCCAGCCGTCGTGTCCCCAGCAGTCGATGCTGCCATCAACGGCGATGGCGCAACTGTGGTACCAGCCGGCAGAGACGACCTTGTAGGCGCCCGCGGGGACGTCGGTCTGCCCGAAGAGTCCCCAGCAGGCATCGGTGCCCTCAGTTGCAAAGCAATTGTTCAGCTCGCTGGCGAGGAGGGCTGCGTAGGTGCCTATGGGGTCGAGATCAGCCTGCGTGGTGGCTTCCTCAGTTGGCACGCGGTCGACCGGGGCCTCAGCTGGCGCGTCTGTCTCGCCGTCCCGGACCTCGGCCGGGGCCTGGGGCTCTCCGTTCGAGGCCTCGGTCTCCTCTGGAGGCACCGTGGTCGGGGCTTGATCCGCCGTCGAGGTCGGGGCTTCATCTGCCGTGGGCGGGGCCGTATCGCCAGCGCAGGCCGAGCACACCAGAGCAAGCGCTCCCAGTACCGCCACTACACCCCTCAGGGGAAGCCTTCTCACGTCACTAACCCTCCCTCGTCACCCACTGGATGCCCTCAGGCGATGCCACAGACCCAGAGCAGGCGATGGTGTCGTCAGTCGCTATCACGCAGGTGTGCCAATGACCCGCGGCGACGGCCTTGTAGCTCACGTCCCTGGCGTCGTCGATCCCGAATCTTGTGTTTCCCCAGCAGACCATGCTGCCGTCGATTGCGATTGCGCAACTGTGGGAACTGCCGGCGACGATGGACCTGTAGGTGCCCTCGGGCGCGTAGGCCTGGCCGTCGGCGTTGTACCCCCAGCAGGCAACGGTGCCGTCGACTGCAATCGCGCAGCTGTGGTAGTCACCAGCGGCAACGGCCTGGTAGGCGCCCTCAGGGGCGTCAGCCTGCCCCAGCTCGTTGTGTCCCCAGCACGCGATGGAGCCGTCGGCCGCAATCGCACAATTGTGGTAACCGCCCGCGGCGACGGCTTGGTAAGCGCCTTCCGGGGCGTCGGTCTGCCCGGAGTCGTCTGTTCCCCAGCAGGCGATGGTGCCGTCGGCCTTGATCGCACAATTGTGGACCCCGCCCACCGAGACCGTTCTGTAGGTGCCCGCGGGGGCTTCCGTGAGCCCCACGGGGGGGTGGTTGTCCCCCCAGCAAGCAATCTCGCCGCTGGTGGCGACCGCGCAGGTGTGGAGCCACCCAGCGGAGAGGGCCTTGAAGGTGCCCTCCGGGGATTCGGTCTGGCCACGGCTGTTGTCTCCCCAGCAGGTGACGGTGCCGCCGGACGCGATGGCGCAGGTGTGGAGCCCGCGAGCTGCGACAGCCTGGTAGGTGCCCGCCGGGGCGTCGGCCAGTAAGGACGCGTTGCTTCCCCAGCAGACGATCGTGCCGCCAGCTGCTATCGCGCAACCGTGTTCCCCGCCAGCGGCGATTGCCTGGTAACTGCCCGAAGGGGTGTCGATCTGTCCTAAGTGGCCTCCCCAGCAGGCAATCGTGCCGCCGGTCCCTATCGCGCAACTGTGATCCCCGGCGGCGGCGACAGCTTGGTACGTGCCCTCAGGCGCATCAGCCTGCCCCGAGCTGTTGTTTCCCCAACAGACGAGAGAGCCATCGGCGGCGATCGCGCAGCTGTGGTTTCCGCCCGCCGTGACAGATCGATAGGTGCCCCCAGGGGCATCAGCCTGCCCCACGACGTTCCTTCCCCAACAGACAACGGAGCCGCCGGACGCGATCGCGCAACTGTAGCTCCCACCCGCGGCGACGGCTCGGTACGTGCCCTCAGGCGCATCAGCCTGCCCCGAGCTGTTGTTTCCCCAACACACGATGCTGCCGCCGGTCGCGATCGCGCAACTGTGGCTCCCACCCGCGGCGACGGCTCGATAGGTGCCCCCAGGGGCATCAGCCTGCCCCACGACGTTCCTTCCCCAACAGACAACGGAGCCGCCGGACGCGATCGCGCAACTGTGGCTCCCACCCGCGGCGACGGCTCGGTACGTGCCCTCAGGCGCATCAGCCTGCCCGAAGTTGTTGCTTCCCCAGCAGGCGATGGAGCCACCGGCCGCGATCGCGCAGCTGTGCCCCTGGCCCGCAGAAATGGCTTGGTAAGTGGCATCGGAACTGCGATCCCCGGCTACAACGTCATCAGTCGTCGCCTGTTCGGCCGGCGGCTCGGTTGTGGTTTCCGTCTGGCCGTCTCGGGACTCGCCCGGGACTTGAGGTTGCCCGTCCGGGGCCCCGGTTTGATCTGCAGGCGTGGCCGGTCCCCCGCTTGGGGCCTCGACCTGTTCTAGAGGCACGTCGGACTCCTGGCCTGAAGCCTCGGTCTGCCCCAGAGGTACGTCGGGCTCACCGTCTGAGTCTTCAATCTGGACTGCCGGGACCCCTGTGGTGGTGACGTCAGTTCCGTCAGATGTCGTGATGACCAACGCGACTACGCCAGCCACAGCCGCAGCCGCAGCCGCAGCCACGGCAGGCCATCTGCGCCGTCTGCGCGCCGTCTGCGCGCCGAGCGCCACCACCAGCGCGGGGCCATCGGCGATCACGGCCGCGGGCTGCTCCGGTTGGGCGGCCTCCTCCGGTTGGGTGGCCTGGTCTTCCATGAGCAGATCGGCGAGTGCGGGCAGGTCTTGACGCAGACGATCTTCGAGCGCGGTCATCGCAACTCCTTTCGAAGCACAGCCAGGGCGCGGTGGGCAAGCGAGCGAACCGTTGGCGGCCTCACGTCCAACATCTGCGCGATCTCTTCGTCGGGGATGTCGACGAAGTAGCGCAGCACCACCACGATCCGCTGGCGGTCGGTGAGGCGGTCCAGAGCGCCGCGCAACTCGATCAGCCTCTCGGGTATCTCACCGTGGATCTCGAGCGTGTCGGGCCTGTGCCGGTCCTCGACCGACCGACGGCGCAGCGTTTGAGCGCACCCGTTGACGACCACCGTTCTCAGGTACGCGCCCGGCCGCTCCAGCCCGTTCCATCGCTCGCTCACCGACGCGAACGCGTCCTGAACGACCTCCTCGGCGATGGCCCGCGAGCCCACCATCAGCGTGGCCAGCCGGACCATGGGCACCTGCTCGATCAGAAAGAGCTGCTCCAGGTCGGCGCCGTTGCCGGCCGAGTCGCCCGGATCCGGACGTGAGTGCTCCCCCACTACTACCTACGATGCCCCAGACCGGTCACTTGTTGCAGGGCATGGCTCGATTCGCCGACACCGATATGGGCGCCGCGGCGACCGGCCGAGATTCAGTACAAGGCGAGGCGGGCGACGGCCAGGTCGGCGGCTGCGAAGCTGGCCGACTTGAACAACGGATCAGCCGCCCGCGAGTCCGAGGAAGACGACGACGGCCCGGCCCAGCCGGACCATGTCGTGGTCAGCGAGGCGACCGACCCGGTCTCCGACCTTCGACCGCGGCACGGTCGTGATCGTGTCGACCATCAGACTGCATGGTTCGTGCAGTCCGTTCTGTTCATCAGGCGCTATCGGCAGCCGGATCAGGGGCGCCTCGGTGGGATCGGTGGTGAACGCGCACACCGTCACGGAGTCCGTCGCATCGAAGCGGTCATCCTGGATGATCACGACCGGACGAGGCTTTCCCGCGTAGCCGCTGCCGGCGGCCGCCGTCCAGATCTCGCCTCGTTTCACTCGCCTCGTTTCATCCGTCATCGAGGCTGAGTGCGTCGATGTAGGTCTGATCGTCGGTCGCGTGCTCGCTGGCCGCCACCGCGGCCGACTGCCGATGAGCTTCGGCCGCGAACTCCGGAGTGCGCACGTCGGCTACCCAAATCTGGATCGGGCGCATTCCCCGATCGCGCATTCGCTTGCGGTAGTTGCGCACCCGTCCGGTGACCGTCGGCTCGTCCTTCGGCGAGGTCATGAGTCGATGTTACATGCAACGCATACGGGACGCGTCCACCGCTGCGTCGGTGCTACCACTCTCCCCGGCGCGACGACCGCTGATATCTAGAGGACGTTGCCGTAGCGGTGGGTGGTGCGGCTGACCGCCTGCTCTCTCAGGTAGTGGAGCAGCTCGACTCGGCCCTCGGCGGTGACCGGGTCGTCGGCTATGTGCACACGGGCCTCGTTGGCCGCGGCTCGCAACTCGTCGCTGCATGTTCCCACGACGCGTACGCGCTGCACGGCGCGGAACCTGCGCCGCGCCGCGAACTCAGCGCTGGTCTCGTGGGCGGCGTGCGACTCGATGAGCGGCACGTTGCAGCGGCCGGCCGCGGCTCGCACTCTCTCGATGTCGCGGGGCGCGGCGTCGGTCTCCGTCCGCAGGGCCATGCGAAGGAGAGGCCGGTAGCGCAAGACGTTGGACTCGCAGAACAGCCCGCTCGGGTCGTGCTCGACGCCGAGCTCGGTCCGCCAGGCCGCCTCATCGCTGGCTTGTGCCGCGGCCAGCCACTCGTCGTCGCTGAGGCCGGTGCCGACCGGATGCCAGGTGCCGAGCCGGGCCACGTAGTTGGGACCGCCCGCCTTGGCGCCGGGACCGACCGACGATCGCTTCCAGCCGCCGAAGGGCTGGCGGCGCACGATGGCACCGGTTGTGGCCCGGTTGATGTAGGCGTTGCCGACCTCTGCGGCGTCGGTCCACACGCGGATCTCGGCGGGATCGAGGGTGTGGATGCCTCCGGTGAGGCCGAAGGGGGAGGAGTTCTGGATGGCGATTGCGTCTTCGAGCGTTTCGGCTCGCATCAATCCCAGCACCGGGCCGAAGCACTCCGTTAGGTGGAACCATGAGCCGGGCCGCACACCCAGGCGCACGCCGGGCGTCCAGGTCTGGACATCGAGGCGGCGGGGCTCGACCAGCCACTCCTCACCGTCGTCTAGCTGGGTGAGGGCCCGCAGCAGCTTGCCCTGAGGCTCGCTGATGGTCGGACCCATGGTGGTGGCCAACTCCGTGCTGGGGCCGACCTTGAGGCTGGTCACGGCGTCGGCGAGCTGGCGGCGCAGCCTCGTCGACGTATAGGCGTCGCCCACGCAGATGGCCAGGCTGGCCGCCGAGCACTTCTGGCCGGAGTGCCCGAACGCCGATGCCACCAGGTCGGCGACGGCCAGGTCGATGTCGGCGTTGGGCGTTATCACCATGGCGTTCTTGCCCGAGGTCTCCGCGAACAGGCGCATCTCCGGCTTCCACGACAGGAACATCCGGGCCGTGTCATAGGCCCCGGTGAGAATCACGGCATGCACCCCCCGATGAGCGACCAGGTGACGACCCACGATGTCGTCGGGAGTCCGGATGAACCCGACCAGGCCCCGCGAAAGGCCCGCGGCCCAGCAGCACTCGGCCACGATCTCGGCACAGCCGGGCGTCTCCGGCGCCGGCTTGAGCACGACAGCGTTGCCCGCGGCCAGCGCCGCGAACACGCCGCCAGACGGTATGGCCACCGGGAAGTTCCACGGCGGCACGACCAGCACTGTGCCGAAGGGCTCGAAACGGGCCGATTCGGGGCTAGCCAGGCCGAGGGCCTGCTCGCCGTACCAGCGGGCGAAGTCGATCGCCTCGGAAACCTCGGGGTCGGCTTCGGCGATGGTCTTGCGGCCCTCATGGACCATGGCGGCCACCAGGTCGCTGCGCCGCCGGCTCAGCTCGTCGGCCACACGCCACAGCATGTCCCGGCGCTCGGCGGGCGGGCGGGCGGCCCAACCCGGCTGCTCCTCGGCGGCGGCCTCGACGACCCGGTCCACCGCGGCGGCCTCGCGGGTGAGGGCGGCAGCCGGTCCGCTCCACTGGCGCGAGACGATCTCGCGGGCCCAGGCCCGGTTGGCGGCCAGCACGGGGTCAGTGTCGGGCTCGTTGGAGAACCCGACGGCTGGGTTGGCGGGCTCGGTCGCCACGGCGCGGTCCTGGCTGCGGCGCGGGGACCGCCCGACCGACCACCTCCCGGCGACCGCGGCCCGGAACTTGGCTGCTTCTGCATCGAAGGCAGAGCTGCCGGGCTGCAGGCCGAACAGGTGGTGGATGAAGTTCTCCACGGAGGCGTTCTCCTCCAGACGGCGGAACAGGTAGGCGATGGCCACGTCGAAGTCTCTGGCGGCCACCGCAGGGGTGTACAGCAGCACCTCCCCGCCGGCGGAGCGGAGCCGCTCGGCCTGCGCGGGGGCCATGCCCTCAAGCATCTCGAACCCCACGCGGTGGCGCACCCCGCGTCGGGTTGCGAGCAGGTCGGCCCACGCCACATCGAAGAGGTTGTGGCTGGCCACACCGATGCGCACCGATGCGGTGCGCTCCGCGGTAAGCGCCCAGTCGAGACAGCGCTTGTAGTTGGCGTCGGTCTCGCCTTTGGTTTCATACGGCGCCTGCGGCCAGCTCCGCACGGCGGCCTCCACCCGCTCCATGGCGAGGTTGGCGCCCTTGACCAGACGGACCTTGATGAAGGCCCGGCGGCGGCCTTCGGCGACCAAGTCGTTGTGCCAGGTCACCAGGTCCACCAGAGCCTCGAAGCAGTCGGGCAGGTAGGCCTGCAGCGCGATGCCGGCGTCCAGGGTCGCGAACTCGGGCTCCTCCAGCAGCTGGCGGAAGGCGCCGACGGTCAGCTCCAGGTCGTGGTACTCCTCCATGTCGAGGTTGATGAACGTCGGCGGCGAGGCTGACGCGGCGGCTCGAAGCAGCGGCCGCAGGGCCTCGGTGACTCGGTGCAACGACCCGTCGAAGTCCCAGGCGTTGAGCTGGGCCACCACAGCCGACACCTTGACCGACACGTAGTCCACGTCGGGCTGGGCCAGGGTGTCGAGCACCTCCTCGTGGCGGCGGCGGGCCTCGGCGTCACCGAGAACGGCCTCGCCCAACATATTGACGTTCAGCGAGAACCCCTGTGCGGACCGGGACCGCAGATGGGCGGCCAGACGCTCGGGCTCGGAGTCCACCACGAGATGACCCACGAGTGCCCTCATGCGACGCCGGGCAATCGGTATCACCAGCCACGGCAGACGGGGGCCGAGCCAGGCGCCCGCGCGCACCAGCAGCCGGTCGAGGGACGACAGGAACGCGGGCAACTCGGCCTCACCCACCAGCGACGACAGCTGGCGGGCGGACACAGCTGGATCTTGGGGCCGGATCACCCGGTCGACAAACCTCATCGCGAAGGCAGTGCCCGGCCGGTCGCGGACCACGCCCGCCAAGCGCCGACTCGCCGTTCGGTCCCGCCTCGAGGCCGACGATCCCGGCGCCTCCAGCCACCGCACGACGCGGGCCACGGCCTCCTCGGGCAACAGGTCGGGACTGTGGGTGTCGGGATCCACGCCTCGCTTGCCCCTTCCTGCCGCGAGGCCGTTGCTTCAGCGCGCCCGACCATGATGGCGGCTCAGCGGCCGGCCCGCCCAACCGCCGCCCGGACTGCTGTCACGACGAACCGGCTGCCGGTCTGCGTGGGGAGTTTGAGCATGCAGCCGGCCTTTGCGGGATCGGGTACGCCGCGCCATGGAGGAGACTCCGGCGGCTTAGTCCCCTGACAAGTACGTCATCGTTGACTTGCACACTCCGTCCAAGTTCCGAATCAGAAATTCTGATGGACCCATGTTGAGAATGTCGAAGATAATCGGTACCAATCGGCTGATTTATCGTCAGTAGTGCGAGATCAGGAGCGATCCGATTGTGAGACCCGTGACGGCGCACAAGGTCTATGGACTGGGCCTCTGTGCTGGTCGGGCTCCGGAGCCGGTAGCCCCTCAAGGTCCGATATCTAATAATACCTACTATGTTCTCACGTATTGCTGGATGGCCGCCGTATCCGGCTCTTCGGTCCCCTTGGGGAGCCGCAACACCGACCCTGTCCCGCGAGACAAAGCCCGATAGATCCCTTTGGACAGACAGATCAGATGAACCAATCGAATCGATTTGTATCAAGCCTAACACGCGGTGTCGCAGGGGATAACACCGGTGGTATTTCGCGCTATGTAACATGATCGGCGTGCAGTTGGACGACACAGATCTAAGAATTGTGCGAACCCTGCAACAGGACGGCCGGACCAGCTACAGCGACATCTCCAAGGCCGTGGGGGTCAGCGCCGGAACCGTCCGGAATCGGATCAACCAGATGCGGTCGTCGGGGATCCTCTCCGTCAACGTCTGGCTGGATCCCAGCCTCTCGGGCCTCGGGATCCACGCGACCCTGCTGCTCAAAGTCCGGCCCGGACACCTGGTGGAGGTGGCTGACGCGCTTTCCGGCCTCGAGGAGACCGGCTATGTGGCCACTCTGGCGGGCGCCTACGACGCCGTCGCGGATGTCTTCTGCCGCGACATCGCCCATCTCCGCCTCCTGATCCACGACAAGGTCCAGACGATCGACGGCGTGGCCGATGTGTCCACCAACCTCGTCACCGAGAACAAGCACCAGTCGAGCCTCAACACCGGCGCCTTCGCGCCGCCGAGCCGCTTCTGAATCCGTACTGCCGTCGCCCACACCCGAGAATCGCCCCTGAAACGGCGAAGCCCGGGTCGGAGCGGCGCTCTCGACTCGGGCTTCAGTTGGTGGCGGGGGTAGGAATTGAACCTACGACCTTCGGGTTATGAGTTGCTTCCGGGCCGTGTCAGGCTGTGTCTATCTGTGTCAGAAAGTGCCTCTGAAGTGGGCTTTCGCGAATTCGGCCTGTCAGACGGTGCCTGTGGATAACGCCCTGTGCCGATCCGTCCATTAGAAAATCCATTAGAAGCCTCGGCCGATCGGGTGACGACAGGACGACATCCTGAGGCGGCCCACACCGTGGGTGGGCTCCGTACCTCGCGGCTCCAGTGTCCGGGGGGAGTTGGGGGTGCGTCGGCCGGACGGTCGGCTCTCAAGCTCATTCTGCATGAGCGGGCGGCCACTACACCGCTACCGGTCTGGTCTAGGGCCGGCGCTGGTTCGCTGCGAACGTCGTCGGCGCCACAGGGCGAGCGGGATCACGAAGACGGAGCTGGCCGCGGAGGCGAGGAGGGTGTGCCAGACGAACCCACCGAAGCCGACAGCACTGATTGACACCTGAGCGCACCACACGAGGACCAGCACGAAGGCCGTGAGGACGGAGAGCTGCCCGACGATGTCCGTGGTGGCCCTGAGCGCGGTACGGAAACCGTCGAATGCGGGCCGTCGAGCTGGGTTGACCGCGTGCCAAAGGAGCAGCACAGGTACCAGCGCTGCGACGGACCACAGGGTTATCTGGCCGGTCAGAGTCGATATGCCGGTCATGGATAGAGACCTCTCTTTCGGTTGGGGGAAGGGTCTCTTGTCTTGTACCACATCGGGGACCAATACCCCGGTCACTCTGTCCCGAACTCAGCGGTGTCCCGCCGCATGAGTTGCTTCCGGGCGTGTCAACGGCCAGTGGGATCTGCCCGGTGGCGGACAGTAGAACTGCCCAGCCGTGGCCAACAGAACTGCCCGGTGGTGGCGGCGCTGTGGCGGCGCACGAGCGCGCCGAGGTGCTCGAGACTGAACCAGGAGACCTTGTGGCCGGCATCGACGGCGGCCTGGCCGAGCGCTTCAAGGAAGTGCGTCTTGCCGGTGCCTGATGGCCCGCACACGACGAGGTTCTCGTGGCGGTGGATCCACTCCAGGGTGCGCAGCGCCCGCTGGGTCGGCGCCGGGATCGAGCTGACGGTTTCGTCCCAGACGTCGAAGGTCTTGCCGGTGGGGAACCCGGCCGCCTTGCGACGGCTGTTGATGGAGGATGCTTGGCGGCCGGCGAGCTCTTCGGCGAGCAGCGCCTTGACTGCTTCGGCTGGGTCCCAGCGTTGTGCCTTGGCGGTGGCCAACAACTCCGGTGCTGCGGCGCGCATGTGGGGCAGGCGCAGGGTGCGCAACAGGTCCACGACCTCGTCGATCGGTGCTGGGTTCATCGGTCGGCGCCGAGGCGGCCCCAGGCGGCGGTGCCGGGCTGCAGCGAGTGCACGTCGTCGGCGCGCCGGCGTTGTCCGGGCGGATCAGCAGCCAAAATCGAGGCCAGGTCGCCGTCGGCGAAGCGGCCGAACATCGCAGCGTGGCCGAGCGCCCAATCAACGCGGATCTGGCCGTGCAGTCGGGCAAGGGTGACGGCTTGGGCCATCTTGGTCTTCATGCGGGTCGTGCCCGCGGCGGCTGCTTCAACGAGCCAGGTGCGGGCGCCGTCTCCGATGGCGAGGAACTCGGCCTCGGCCGCGCTCGTCGGCTTCGGACGCCGCCCGAGCGGCCCAGCCGGGCGCGGCGGGTAGTGGGCGTCGTCGATCATCGGATGCCCAGGCGTCGAACGCTGGTGGCGGGCAACCTCGATTGGGCCTGACGATGCGCAGTGGGTGACCACGACCCGCTCGCCGTCCACACGCACCCACACCGTCTCATCGGCGAGGGTGTGCGGGACCGAGTAGGTCACGCCGCCGAAGCTGATCGTGGAGCTCCAGGAGACTTTCCGGGTTTCCCCGAGCGCCGCCGTGTAAGGGGCCTCGGGCAGCGCGTGCAGCCGGTGCCGTTCCTCGGTGAGCATCTCGATCGGCGGCCGCCGGGTCACCCGATGGACCCGGGCGTTCACCTCAGCGGTGAACGCCTCACAAGCCTCGGCCAGCTCGGCCCAGCTGGTGTAGTCGTCGCGCAGGTTGGCGTCGGTGGGCACGAGGTCGGCCTCAGCGATCCGCACGGTCGCCTCTGACCCGCCCTTGGACTCCGGGTCCGCCGGCACACACGTCGCCACCGTGATCCCGTAGTGGCCGCCGACCGCGACCATCTCCGGATGTCTGACCGGCACTCCGGCGACGTGGTCGATCGTGACCGTGCGCTCGTTGTCGGTGAGCCAATACGTCGGAGCACCACCGAAGGCCCTCATGGCACGGTCGACACAGGCGATCACCGTGGGCAGGGTGCGGTCCCAGGTCGCGATCACCACCCGGAACCTCGACCACGCCAGCCACGCACAAAACAGATTCGTCCTTCGGCCCGAAATGATCGGGCCCGCGCCCCAGTCCCACTGCGCCCACATGCCCGGCTCGGCGATCCACGGCCGATACACCCGCCGCCGACCACGACGATGGTTGGCCTTCACCTCAGCGACCGCTCGGCGCACTGTGCGGTCCGAACCCTCGAACCCCAGCGCCTTCAGCTTGTCGAAGGCCCGGTCGGCGCGGATCTTGGCGTGCGACCGCTCGACCCACTCCTCGATCTTCGCCAGCCACGGATCGATGATCCGCTCCCTGCGCACCGGGCCCACACCCCCCAGCCGACCCTCGTCGCGCTCAGCGACATAACGGGCCACAGTGTGATGAGACACGCCAGCCAGCTCACCGGCGCCACGCAACGACCCAGCCACGTCGAACGCTTCCAACATGTTCATGATTTCCTCGCGAGACTTCACTCGCTCCTCCTGCTCGATGGTCACGGTTGTCGTGACCGGCCATTCGAGTAGGAGGAGCACCCCGCCGCGGTGGACCCCGACGGGAAATGGACTTCAACGCGGGCAACTCTGTTGGCCGCCGCTGGGCAGAACCGATGGCCGCCAGCGGGCAGCTACATGGCCGCCACTGGGCAGGATCTCATGGCCGCCGACACGGGCGTGTTGGGCTGTATCGGCCTGTCCCAGAGCGCGTCTCTGCAAGGGGGCTTCGCGAACTCAGCGATCCGGATGGTACTTGTGGATAACGCTCTGTGTCGTTCCGTTCGTCAGCGTCCCGCTCGCACAGCTCACCGAGGGATCCGAGGACTGATGAGCAGGTCCAACTATCCACGCACGCGCACTCTCTGGCGCATCTGTTCACGCACTGCGATGCCCGCCTCAACTTCGGTTTCGAGCGTGGCCACCAACCCGAACCGAATATGGTCCTCAAGCGCTCCGGCCCTTGCCCGGGCCGTCACGGAGACCCCGAATCTGTCACCGTCGCCGAACAGCGGCGCATCAGTGCCATCAAGGAGTTCGTGCTGGACGGTGCCACGCACCACTGCTTTGCTGTGGACCTCGGTCCGGTCGATTTCGAGCAGTTTGCGACTCGTCGTCGGAATCTCAAGTGCGAGTCGAGCGCGGCGGTACGCCTGGTGTCTCGGGTTTATCGGCGAGAACCATGCCAACGTGAGTCGCAGACGGCGCCAGTCTGTCGAGGAACGGAGTCCCTCCGGAAGTGGAATCTCAAAGAACACCTGTTCGTCGGCGCCAAGTACATCAGTTGCCACCAGGGTCGCCCGGTGCGGCGCGTCGCCGAACAGCCACGCCGGCGACACACGGCCGTAGCCAAGAAGTCGGCTCAGCCCATCGCGGCGTCCCGTGCCCGAGGTCCCCGCGCCAGTCTCCCAGGCTGTCGGCTCGCCCCAGCTTGCAGCGTGGACGACAAGTGCCTTCGTCAAGACCGTCAGGGACTCATCGGGGACAGCATCGTCGCCGCGGTCAGACTGCAGCCGTTCGAGTCGATCAAGAACATCTGATGCAAACCTCGTGACATGGGCAGTCGCAAGGCTCGTGCCTCGCCAGTAGTGGGCTGAGACCGTTGAGTCGAGGGAGCCGGGCTGAGCGACGAGTACGCCCGGCCCTATCACCACATTGTCGACCGGCCGCAGTTCTCGTACTGGTTGACCCTCATCGAAGCCCTCCCTGTAAATCTGGCGCCCGCCCGGAGCAAATACCTCCGGCTTCACCGAACGCGCGAAACCACGCCCAACCGCTGAGTACAGCGCCGGTGAGCCGACCTCTGCGGGCTCTACACGGTCAACTGCCGCCACAACGGTGTCACTTCGATCCGAATTGAGGGCACCAACCGTTAGGGAGTTGATCGATTCGGCCGGCGAGAGAAGCCGGCGAACGATTAGGTCGCCAACTATCGCCCGCCGAAGATCGGTCCTGAGATCGCCGGTCTGAGGCTCGTAGGAGATTGGCTGAGGATGATTGCCCGCAGAGACGACAAACAGCAGGTCGTAGCGATCAGCGAGATAGTCCAGCAGCCGAGCCAGAGGGCTGAGGCGACGCTCCAGATGACGATCCGGGTCACCAATCGAGAGATTCACAAGCTTCACGCTGGGAGCGGTCGGCAGACTGTCGCCCTCGCCCTCGCACATGCGCACAATTGCGCGGTGTACGACATCGCAAATCAACTCGGTCGTCGGGTATCGCTCGGGATCATCGTCGCGGTCGGGTGCTTCGAGGACCGGACGGACATACAACGGGCGCCGCAAGGCGTCGCGTGCCGCGGATAGATCACCATGGATGATGACCGACGCCATTGCCGTCCCGTGCCGGCGGTGCTGCGCCGGATAGGTCTGTTCGCGTTCGTCCGGGTCGTCAACAATGAGGCGGCCCGCGAGCAGGTCGTGGTTCGACATGGGTAACCCATCAAGCAGCGCGATCCGCGGTGATCCTGCCGGTGGCGGAGCATCAGTGGTGACCGCGGGTGACTCACCGACGGCATCAAGACGGCGAACCGACGTCTGCGTGCTTCGATGTAGATGCATCACCTGCTTCGCGCTAACGAGACCACTCGGATCCTCTGAGTAGAAGGACTTCACTTCCCCAACGGGAAGTTCAACGAGCAGCGCGTGATAATCGATGCCCTCAATCACGCACTCGTTGACGACGGTTCCCCCGCACGCCTCGGTTTGATCGCGAACACGGCGACTAGCGTCGTCACGGGCTTCTGGATCCCCGCGATACCAGAGTTCGACCTCGACGGAGATCCGCTCGATGTGCTCCAACTCCGCGGCTTCGACGGCTGCGTCCAGTGATTGCGTCAACCGATCTTGGGGCCCCCAGGCTCGCACGTCCTCGACCTGTTGAGTGAAGACGTTCTTCCAGGGCCGAGGAAGCCGGAGGGACCGGTCCTCCTTGAACCGCGCCCACATCGACAACAGTTCCCTAACTGCGGCAGCGTCAGTGAACACGAAGTACATAGTGGACGAAAGAGACGAGGATTCAGTCCGCCGGTACTCATCAGCACCCTTCGGTTTCCGCAACAAGTGAAAATCGTCGTCCGGCAATCGCTCGTCAGCATCCTCAAACAGGAACTCAAGACCCTCGATGCTCTCGACCCTGTCGAGGAATGCATCGACCGACTGCGCCACCTCGATCACGACAACGAGTTCGGGTTCCTCCGACCCGACAGCAGTCTCGACCCGTATCCGCTCGGCTTCGAACGCCCTACCGAGTGACATCCAGCCCGGATCCCGCCGCGAGGTTTGATCGCCGTGCTCAGGCGTGTGAAGAAGCGGGCGAGGTGTCGCCCGCGGCGAAGGCATAGGCTCCTTCCGCGTCGCCTCAAGCACCATCCAAGGCGGCACTATTGGCTCTGCTTCCGCCACCTATCGAGCCGTTCTCGAGCCGTCCGCTTCAGGTCGGCATCTGGGAGGGCGAGCACATAGCGGCGCCGAATATCAAGTAGGAGGTCTTCGACCTCGGAATAGCTCGCACCGGCCGTGGTCTTCGCGATCGTTTCGGGAGTCACGCCGAAGCCGTGACCGCGCCGCGCCTGTCGCTCGACGAACCGACAGATCTCGGCCTGCGACGGCGCCGGCAGAGTGATGTGCAATTGAAACCGGCGCCCGGCGGCGCGATCCAACACTTCCGGGTGGTTCGACGCCGTCACCAGGATCACGTGGCTCGGGAGTCGATCAACGCCCAACAAGAGGGATGACACCACGCGCTTGAGCTCGCCGGTGTCATGGTCGTCCGCCCGCTCCTTCGCAATCGTGTCGAACTCATCAAGGAACAGGACGCATTCTCGCGATCGAACGAACTCGAACAGCGCGGCAAGACGGCTGGCGGTTTCGCCGAGGTAGCTGCTGATCAGCGCCTCATAGGAAGCCACCAACATCGGCATCATCAGTTCCGCGGCGATGGCCTCAGCCAAACTCGTCTTGCCGTTGCCAGGCGGCCCGACGAGCAAGAACCGATGCCGGGGCTCGAGCCCGTGCGTCCTCAGCACATCACGTCGACGCTGCTCCTCGACAACCTCAGACACCAATGTCGCCGTCTCCGCCGACAGCGACAGGTCGGCCAGTCTTCGCCGCGGTACAACCTCCAGCAGCAGGCCGTCCTGGGTGACTGGCGGACTCTGATAGCGGGTCGTCGCCGAGGATCCAGTCGTCGAGATGAGTTCTTCGAGCCGGTCCGCAACGAGATGGTGCTGCTTCTTGCGCTCTTCGGCGATGACGGACTCGACCACCATCAGGAATCGCTGCCGGTCCCCCGAGCGTTCAGCCTCGACGAGATTTAACAACAGATCTGAACGCGCCATCTGCTGCCTCCTCTCAAACGGCCTTTCCTCCAGTATCGGCGGCGGCTGTGACAGCCACGGATTCGTGCACGCCGATCCTTCTCCATGATCGTACCTGAGGTGGACCCCCGAATCCTGTAGCCCGATCGACGCGCGGGTGGGTATCGGCTGGAATTCGACGCGTTGGTCGCAACTGGCGGACGTGTCTACTGTTCGCGGCGTTTGCATCGTGTCGCCTACTGCGAGGAGGCCCATGACCCTTCAACCCGCCGAGCGCGGATGATGCCCGACGCCGAGAAGATCGCCACCGCCGCCAGCGCCGAGGCCCTCACCACAGCCGCGATCGGCGTCATTGAGTACGCCTCCGACAAGATCACTCGCATCCACGGCCAGCGCGGGTCAATGACCGGATAACACAAGACCTGCAAAGGCTGCGCCGCACAGTCGCGACCGACTAGTCCCCCTCAAGGACCTAGACCGCCTCGACTGATCGCTACTCCGGCACCGAGAGCCTGCTCGGTTTGGGGTCGATCTTTGGGAGACTCTGGAGCGCGGACATGATGCCCTTATCGGAGTACGTGATCGTCAGCGTTTCTGTGGCGCGGGTGACCGCGACGTACAGCAGCCGCCGTTGATCTTCGGCGAGCGTCTCTGGAGAGGTCGAGCGCACCCAGATGTGATTGGCGCCTCCGATGATCACATGGCGGAACTCGAGGCCCTTGAGCAGTCCCAGAGTTGCCACTCGGACTTTGTCCTCTGCATCGAAAATCCTGTCCCGGTTGCGTCCGGCTTTCGTGTCAAAGGCGTCGGGCACCAAGCGCACCACATCGTGGCGCAGGTCCTCCGTGCCGAGCAACACAGCGATCTGATCTGGCGGCGCGCCTGCGGCGCGCAGCTCCTGCACCGTCTTGGCGATCGCCTCCGCCTCGCCGCGGAGGTCTGAGCAGGCCAATGAGATGGGCAGGAGCCCGGTCCGCACGGCCTGGTCCGGCTCTACCAGCACGTCCAGGTCGTCGGGCTGGTGGGTGTCCGGCTCCCGACCGAGTCCCACCAGCAACTCCCGGCCGAGATCGAGGATCTGGCGGGTGTTGCGATAGTTGACGGCCAGAATGGTGGTGCGCCCCCGCGCCGTCATGCCGGGAGGATTCCAAGCCATGCGACGCCGGTAGATCATCTGGGCGCCGTCCAAGGCCATCACAAAATGGTCCCGTCCCGGCTTGAGCAGCGCCCAGGCCAGGTCGAGTCCAGCCTCGTCGAGATCCTGGGCCTCGTCCACGAGGACCATGTCGAACAGCTTGGACTCGTCGAGGTCCGAAACCGCCTGTCTTGCATCGCGGCGCCGGCGGTCAAAGTCGGGCCTGTCTTCGTCGTTCGGCGCGCGGCCCGCAGCCGCCAAGACCCGCCGCGCCAGGGCATCCAGCGTGTAGACCCGGACACCGTCACACTCGGCCACTTGGTGTTTCAGCGCAAGCGACAGTGCCTTGTTGAAGCAGACCAGCAGGATGCGCCAGTGCGGGAAATGGCGGGCCATGTGCCGAGCCCGGTATGTGAGCACCAGTGTCTTGCCGCTGCCAGCCACTCCCCTGATGAGGCGGTAGCCGGGGCCGAGGCTGTGGGCTAGGCGCTCCTGCTTGCGGTCCAGAGTCCGGAGGGTCTCCTCGTCGCTGTCACGCCGCGGCGCGAACAGCTGCCCCTGCGTTCCCCGGATCACGACCCCAGGGTTGACCGCCGCCCGTACCGCGGATTCTTCCTCCTGGGGCAGCGATGCCCGGCGACCGCCGGCGATGTCCTGAAGCGCCGGCCGCAAGGCTTCGGTCTCGAAGTCCTCCGCGCACAGCAACGGAACATCGGCTCGGATCCCGGCTGCGTCCTGAGCCGGCATGTCGGGATAGGCCACCGCTACCGCCACGGGCAGCCGCGCCACGTTGCGGGCGTCGAGACTCCGGCGCAACTCCGATGCCCGCCGCGCCGTCATGTCGCGCAGCCGATCACGGTCGATTCTTCTGCGCCGGCCGCGCCGCTTGTCGGACCGCATCCTCGCGGGAGCCTCCAAGATCACGATCCCCGACGACGGGTCGAGCACCACCAAGTACGCCTCGCCGGAGTCGCTGGCGGCATCGAAGCCCTCGAATCGCTGCTGCTCGAACTCCCGGTGCAGGGCTCGGCCCTCGCCGTCTCCGGTCCTCTCCAGCCAGACTGTCACCTCATCGGGCAGGAACTCCCGCAGGCATCTGGCCACTGCCTGCAGTCGTGCCGGCACGTCGTTGCGGCTCGGAATGTTGGCGGGCTGCAGGAAGGCCATACGGGCCTGCGACTCTAATGCCACCGTTTCTGGTGCAACTGTTGACGCCGCGACTGCGCCTCTTGATCGGCCGCAAGGGCGGGCAGCCGTGGCTAGTCGATCCCCCTCAGGTGTTCCCGGCCCTCGTCGGTGACCTCCAGGCTTTCATACCTGGTGCCATCGTGCTCGGCCGCAACAGCGCGGACCAGGCCCTCATTGACGAGGCAGTCGATCTGGGCGGTGACAGCCCGAGCACCCAGGAAGGCGAGGCGCCCGGCGAGATGGTGGCGGGCTAGACGCGAGGGCAGGGAGTGTTCGGCCGAACCGGCGCTCCCGACCAGGGTCCGCTCGAGATTGCGGCGCGAGTAGCCGGCACCCCTGGTGTCGTCCAGCAACTGCAGCACGATCCTGCGGGCCGGCAGCGACTTCACGAGTCCCTCACGGCTGATGTGGCTGTCTGCCCACGGACGAGGCAGGTCCGTGCAGAGGTCGCATCGGTCGCATGTCTCAAGCGTCTGCGCGTCGAAGTACTCCAGCATGGTGCGCACGCAGCAGCCGGTGCGCTGCCTCGCGAATCGTTTGGCCCGCTCCGACTTCGCTGCCACGTCGGCGCGCTTCTGCTCAGCCTGGTCCTCGATGACGGCCCAGTCGGGCTCAGTGTCCGACTTGCGCTCCAGCATCCAGGCGTGTTTCCACACCGAGAAGCCCAGGATGTCGCGCCGGCTGAGTTCCAGCAGATCAGACGCGACCTCGCGTTCGGGGCGTTCTAGGCGCCTGCTCCACTCCTCGGCTCGATAGTCGTCAGTCGTCAGTCGTTCGATCAGACTTCGGCCCCGCTCGGCCAACTCGGGCTCGGTGGCGCTCAATGCCTGCAGCTGTGACTCTGTGTCGGCCATCACCGACACCCGGCCGCGCCACGGCACGTCGAGGTGACGTACAACCGCCCCGGACTGCTGCAGGTAGTGAACGGCCAGTGCTGCCGCCACCGACTCCCGGTCGGTCCCCTCGTCGTCGCTGGTGTCGAGTTCGTCCGGGTCGTAGGCGTGGATTCCCGGCTTCAGCTGCGACCAGATCCGGCGAACTTGTTCGATGCCGGGCGCTGCGCCCTTGACGAAGACCCGGTGGATCGAGCAGTCGCGGGGCGTGCTCAACAGCACTGCGGTGCCAACAGAGGGCCCCTTGCCCTCGACCGCGCCTCTAGCGGCCCGGCCGGTCTCTTGGACGTACTCCTCGATGGTGGCGGGCATCTCCAAGTGCACGATCAACGCGATGTCGGGCTTGTCGATGCCCATGCCGAAAGCCTTGGTGGCCACCACAACGTCGAGTTCGCCGTGGCGGAAGGCGTCCTCGGTGTGGAGGCGCTCGTTGTCGTCCATTGCCCCGTGATAGGGCCGGGCCACATGGCCGGCGGCTCGGAGCAGCCCGGCGATGCGGACTGTGTCCCGGCGCGTAGGGACGTACACGATGGCCGGCTGGGACCGGAAGGCCTCCACAATCTGAACGGCTTTGACATCGCGGTCGGCCCGATCGCTGCATTCCTCCACGAAATACCGGATCTCGGGCCGGTCCGGCGACAACGACACCGGGTCGCCGGCCAACTCGAGAGCGAGGAGCTCCACGATTTCGCGGCGCACAGACTCGGTGGCCGTTGCGGTCACCGCAAGAACCGGAGGGCGGGCGCCGCGCGAGGCGATGCGCCTCAGAGCATCGGGGATGGCGGCGTATTCGGGCCGGAACGAGTGACCCCACTGCGAGATGCAGTGAGCCTCGTCCACTGCGACTCGGGCCGCGCCCATCTCGGCCAGCGCGCCGACGAACTCCTGGGACCAGAGCCGCTCCGGGCTGATGTAGAGCATCTTGTAGTCGCCTCGCGCCGCTCCGCGCAGGATGTCTCGCCACTCCGCCTGACCCACGCCGCTGTGAATGGCAGCCACTGTGGTGATCCCGCGGGCGCGAAGGTTCTCAACCTGGTCGTTCATCAGCGCCTTCAGTGGGGAGACCACCAGTGTGACGCCCGGTGACAGCAGAGCCGGGATCTGGAAGGTGATCGACTTTCCCGAGCCTGTGGGCAGCACAGCCAGGAAGTCTGATCCCTCGATGAAGCGGCTCATGGTTTCGAGTTGGCCGGGTCGCCAGCGCCGGAATCCGAACATCTGCCGCACCCGCTCAAGGCGCGCCGCTACGACCTCCCGGCGGTGTACGTCTGCCTCGCTCAGCTCGAGATCCGCTAGTCCGGCCCAAGGATCCGCGCTCTCGACGGCGTCGAGGCGCTCCAGCATCTTGTCGTTCAGTTCGATGTCGCCGAGATGTTCGGCGATGTGACGGTAGGCGTCCTCGGCCCGCTTGGCCCGGACCCGTCGCGGCGGACCGGGAAGCGTGTTGAGAACCACGTCGCGGTAGGGAACCGCCCGGCAGAGGCGGCTGTCGAGCACAACGGTGACACCCCGGTCTTCTTCGGTGCGTATGAGCCGTCCGACGCCTTGGGCGAAGCGCAGCGCCGCCCGCGGCACCAGGTATTCGCTATAGGGGTCCTTGCCCCGCAACTCGAGGGCCTCCATGCGGGCGCCGGCCACAGGATCAGCCGGAGAGTCGAACGGAATCTTCTCGATCATCAGCAGGCTGAGAGCCTCGCCGGGGATGTCGACGCCCTCCCAGAACGAGCGGAGAGCGATGAGGCTGGTGGCCGTCTCGGCCCTCATCCGTTCCACCAGGGCAGCCGCCGCATCGTCGCCCTGCGCCAGCAGCGGGAGGCCCTCGGCTTCGAGGATCGGCCGGGCGTGGTCGCGCACGAACTCCAGCCGGGCGCGCGCCGCCATGAGCACCAACCCCCGCCCGGAGGTGAGCATCAGCAGTCGGGGGATCTCCGCCGCGGCGGAAACCGTGAACTCCTCCATGAGCCGGCTGCGCGGCGCCGGCAGGTAGTCGGTCAGCACCAGCAGGTGATTGTCGCCGATCCAATTGAACGGGCTTCCCAGAACGGACGTCTGAACGGAACCAAGTCCGAGGCTGTCAATGATGTAGTCGAAGCTCCCACCCGCCTTCAGCGTCGCCGAGGTGAGTACAGCGGCCTCCAGCGACTCCCACACGCTGGAGAGCGGTCCGGCCACCGACACCGGCGAGCGGCGCAGTTCCCACGCCCAACTTCGTGAGTCCGTCTCATAGGAGATGGCTGCGATTGCGATCAGCTTCTCGGGGTCGGTCACCCACAGCACGTCCCCAACGGTGCGAGCGGCGTCGCGTGCGGCCCTTCCGTGCCTGCTTGCCTCGGCTTCGAGGCGGCTGCGCCGGTAGCGGCCCGACAGTTCTGCGGGAAGGTTCACCTCATTGAGCGAGTCGGCGAGCCCGCGAAGGGCCTCGACCAGGCGCTGACCGCTGGTGAGGACCTCGCGGTAGTCGGGGTGCTGGGTGTCGTGGCCGCGCCTGATCCGGTGGCTCGCCGGATACGTGTCCTTGACACTCGCCCCCGTCCGGATGCGCACGTAGCGCACGAGCGTCTCCCCGAAGCGCTCGGACTGTTCCCTGAGAAGATCCACGGCGCGACGGATGGCGCCGAGGGGCTCATAGACGCGCGCCGACGACTCCCCGTCGAAGCTCTCGTCTGCCCCCAACCCCCTGGCCGCCCGGTCAGCAACCCCTTCGAGCCGGTTGTCGGTGTCGAGGACGACCCGGTTCGCGACATCGTCGCGTAACGACCATCCGGCGGCATCCGACAGGCGGCGCACGGTTCCGCTCCGGCGCCGCGGATCCCACAGCGCGTCGCACAACGCGGCAAGGTCGTCGCGAGACACCGCGTCGGTGAGGGCGTCAGTGGCGGCGTCCTCCAGATTGTGGGCCTCATCAAGGACCAGGTGCTTGGAGTGCTGGACCCATTCGTGGTCCGAAACGACCAGCGCATGGTTCAGCACCGCAACATGGGCGCTGCGCAGACCCTGACGCGCCCGACGATGAAAGTCGAGCCGGTCCAGCGCAGAAATCGGCGGACCCGTCGCATCCTCTCGACTCAGCACACGACGCAGATCGCTGAGTGCGGTCCGTCCGCCCTCCAACGCCCCGGCTCTGAGGTCGTCCCAGTCACCGGTCGCGGTCTGGGCCACCCAGCCGCACACCATTGCCAGCGCAAAGACCCCATCAGGTGTGAACACTCCCGGATTCTCCGCCAGCGCATCGAGTTCGCCGGCTAGAGACTCCAGGTCGATGTAGTTGTTGAGTCCCTTCACGAGCACCCACGCGAAGGGCTCAACTTCCTCCGAGAGATCCTCCAGGGTGGCCATCACCTGATCCTGGAGCACCTTGGAGTGCGGAGCGACAACCACCGTGCGCCCGCTGGCCCGTGCGTACTCGATGGCGGGCACGAGGTACGCCAGCGTCTTACCCGTGCCGGTGGGTGCCTCAATGAGAAGACTGCCGCCTGCGTGCAGAGTCTCAGCGGTCCGTACGGCCATCTCCATCTGCTGGCGCCGCGGCCGGCGAGCATGGCCCATCAAAGCGCCCCCATCGCCGAACATCGCGGCGACATCGCCAGGGTTGAAACCGCCGGTGGCTGGACCCCGTTGCCGCCCAGCCGGCACTGGAACGACATCCTCCAGCGGCACCGGCTCGGACTCTTCGGCGAGCAACCCCGCCCACGGATGGCGCCCGGCGCCCAGAACCCAGCGCTGCAGCCGTCGAACCGGTCCCGAGCCCCCGACTCGTCTCAGCAGCGAGGGCAGAACACGCAGAAGCAACCGGGAATCGCCCAGCGCCCGATGTGAGTTCCGCGCTTCGTCCCCCAACAAGTAATGGGCCAGCTCGTCGAGGCTCCGCCCCGCAGGCGGCCTACTGCCGTCCACGTTGCCGACAATCCCCTTGCCGGCCCGGGGGAACGCCAGATGCGCAAGTTCCAAGGTGTCGAGCCTGACAACCTCCGGCGCAGCAACTTCGGCGTCGGCTCCAACAGAGTCCAGCAGCACAAAGTCATAGCGCAGACCATTGTGGGCGACCATCGGCCGGTTCCCCACGAACCCGTAGAAGTCACGCAGCGCCGCGGCCGGCATCGGAGCGGCAGCAAGCTCCTCGTCAGTCAAGCCCGTCAACTCGCAGGTGAAGTCGCGCAGCCGTCGAGTAGGGCGCACCAGAGTCTCGAATGTGTCGACTTCGACCCCGTCACAGACCAGAATCGCGCCGATCTCGATGATCTCGTGAGCGGGAGGAGCAGACCGGTCGGCGTTGGCCTCAAGGTCGAAGACGATGAACTCTCCGTTAACCCAACTCAAACCCTGAACCTCAACTCCGTGACCGGCCGACTCCAAACGTTAGACACCTGGAATCGTCTGGTGCACCAGAGCCGGCGCAATACCCGGTGAGGTTCAGTACGCCTCGCGTGTGAGCAGGTCGTCGAGGGAGTCGACCCAGGTGGCGTCGATTCGCTGAATGGCGCCGATTCTTGTGTTGTCTATGGTCCACGGTGTGAGATCGCGGGCCCACTTGAACTTGAACGTCCATCGCTTGGCAACCGGGAACATGCACGCTGCGACGATGTCGAAGGCGTCGTAGGCGTACTTCCTTCCTGCACCGGAGTCGCGCGTCTTCTGGGTCTCGACCTTGGCGTCGCCGTCCTTGTAGGTCTCGCCGAGGGCGTTCTTGCACTCGATCGTCAGTTCGCGTCCGTCGTCCAGCCAGACCCGGAAGTCCGGCATTCCGTCCTGGTCGATCGACTCGTAGGCGGCGATGCACTGATCGCCCTCGAGGAGGTTGCCCAAGTGGTGCTCTGCAACGCTCCCCCGCACAGCGACGCCGAGGCGGAAGTTCGACTCGATGATGTCGAGGATGGTGGCTGCGCTGACACCGTAGAGAGTCTCAAGTTCGTGGCGACCGATCCTGCCGTCAACGAAGTGTTCAGCGAGACTGAGGCGCAGACCCGTATCAAAGCCGAGGCTCGTTGCGAGCGCCTCGAAGCGGGCGTAGTCGAGCAAGCGATCGGGACGGAAGCCCACCATTGATTCGAGGCCGTCCCAGCCCTCGCCCTGGGGCGTTCGCGGTCTTGACTTCTCCCTAGCCCACCAGGCCCAGCCCGTGGTCTTCGCGGCCTCCGCGTTCGTGTCCCGGTAGTAGCCCGAGATACCCATCGGGAGTTGCGCGTAGACGAGGGGATCCAGACCGACGACGATGCCCGTCTCAGGATCGACGGCGAGTATCAAAGTGATGTCCACTCCAGCGGGATCGTGGCCGACCGGGTTCGATTCGAGGCGAGCTCGTCCTGGATCGCCGTATCGGATCTGGAAGCGGTGCTCTGTGGCTGGTCGGTTCTTGGTGGCTCGTCTCGTCGTGGTGAACGGATAGACGACGAGGCCGAAGCGATGGTTGTCGCTGTCTTCCGCACCGATGAAGATCGGTGCCAGCCTCTTGGCCGGGAAGGAGCATGAAACCACTCGTCCGCCCCCGTCCTCAATGCCTTCGAGCAGCAGGTCTACGACAGGTTTGCGGGACTTGGTGATCCGGTACAGCTTGGGGATGTAGCTGCGGCCGGCCAGATCCGCCACGGCCCGCTCCTCAGTTCGGCCGCGTTAGCACGCGGCCGACACGGCCCGAGCGACCTGCTCAGCGAGAAGCGGAGGCACCGAGTTCCCGATTTGAGCCTGCACTGATGCTCGTTTGCCGACGAACGCGAAGTCGTCCGGGAACGTGAAGAGCCTGCGTAGCTCCGGGACGCGCAGGCGGCGGTTGTCCCAGTGGAACGGGCCGACGTTGGGGCCGGGCTGGGCCTGGATCGTCGGTGACGGCTTGCGGGGATCGAGTTTCAGCAGGAACGACCAGTAGCGGGACCTCCACTCGAAAATCGGGTCGGGGTGACCGCGCTTCTCCGTGAAGTGCAGGTAGTTGTCGCCAGCCGGGATCTCGGGCAGGAGGTGGCCCCAGCGCCCCCGCACAACCTCCTCGGGCTCGGGTTCGGTGATCAGCCCCGCCAGCGCCTCACCAGCAGTGACGTGGGGCAACGGCCCCCCGGTCGTAGTTCGCCGCTCCCACGGTCCGTGATGGGTCGGTTCCGGCAGTTCAGGCAGCGTGTCTCGCTTGCGGCAACCCACGACGCACAACCGGGGCCGGGCTTGGGGCACGCCGAAGTCGGCCGCGTTGAGCACTTGCCATCTGAGGCGATAACCGGCCGCCTCGATCTCGGTGAGCAGGCGCGTGAACGCCGGCCTGCTCGCCTTGTTGTTGAAGGTCAGCGCGTACACGTTTTCGAGGATGAAATACCGGGGCCTCGCCTCGACAAGCACACGTGTGTAGGCCTGCAGCAGACTCGCTGCAGGGTCGATGCCATCGCGCTTCCAGTCGAGCCAGAAGCCTGACTTGGAGAACGCGACACAGGGTGGCCCGCCCACGAGCAGATCGGGCCTCTCCCGGCTTGACAGGCCTGCCGCTCGGAGGATGTCTCGTGTGGTGAGTCCCTCGTCGGTGCCGGTGGCGAGTGGGTACAGGTCGGCGCGAACCACCTCGCGCAGACTCGGAAAGCAGTCCGGAGCGTTCTTCTCCATGGTGTCGCAGGCGTCGTCGTCCCATTCCACCGCGGCCAGGATGGCGAACCCCGCCGACTCGATCCCCAAGTCGAGGCCCCCGGCGCCAGAGAACAACGAGATTGCGGATCCGACCGTCACACCCTCAGTCTGCACTCTGTGGCTGGCCTGGACGCGCACCCTCTGCCCATCCCGAAGACGTAACTGCAAGCCTCGGGATCGTCGATCGGTTCGGGGAGGATTCATGTCAAGAAGTACACCGCAGGGGTGTGACATCCTGTCCGCCAATGCCGGAGCGCCGCGCCACAGAGGTGGCCAGCCGTCCGGGTAGGCGACGCGATCGATCGCTGACGGTTTCGCTGCCTGTCACGCGACGCGTCTACTGTTTGCCGCGTTTGCGTCGTGTCGCCTAATGCGAGGACACCCATGACCTTTCAACACGCCGAGCGCCTGTGCCGAGCACTGATGAATGCCGACACCGGCGGCGCTGCCGTGGCGGCGCTGCGCCAAGCGGGGTACTGGGACGACCCGGGAGCTTGGCGGCCGCTGGGGGACAATCCGGGCAACTTGAGCATCGTCGCGAACCAGCAGAGCGATCCGGTCGCGGCGCTCGCTGAGAAGCTCACGAACGCGGTCGACGCAAGGCTGATCAACGCGTGCTGGGCGGCCGGCGCCAACCCGGAGGATCCTGATGGCCCGAACTCTCCTCGGAGCGCGGTTGCGAGGTTCATAGATCGCAAGAGCCCAGAGGCCGAGAAGTACGGGGGTGACGTGTGGGACTGGCCCAACCGGGCCAGGATCGGACACGCCGAAAAGATCACGGTCGCGGTCACCGGAGGCACCGACAAATCCCCTGCCTGTGTGAGCGTCGCCGACGCCGGTGAGGGACAGAGCCCCTCGATGTTTTCTGAGACGCTGTGCTCGCTGACGAGCAGCAACAAGGATCGGATCCCGTTCGCGCAGGGCCGATACAACATGGGCGGTTCGGGTTCCTTGCGGTTCTGCGGCACGGATCATCTCCAGTTGATCGTGTCTCGCCGGAACCCCCACATCCCCAACAGCCCCGCAGAGGACGGCAGAGGCGATGCCGGGACATGGGGATTCACCGTGCTGCGACGCGAGCCGCCTCGCGCCGGCCACAAGAACAGTGTCTACACATATTTGGCGCCCCTTGACGCGGAGGCGAGGCCCGGGCGCGGGGAGGTACAGCGGTTCCCCGCAGACGAGTTGGAGATCTTCCCCGACGACTCGAACGCGTCCACAACTGCTGCCCCGATCCCCCATGGCCGCCCCAGCGAGCACGGGACGCTCATCAAGCTGTACGACTACCTGCCCCGCCTGCCCAAGCAGGGAGTGTGCGTCACTACCAAGTTCTCGCTGCTGCGCCACCTGGAAGTCTGCCTGCTTGACCTTGCCCTGCCGGCCAAGCTGTATGACTGCAGAGCCCCGTCGGCCCACAAGACGCATCCCACCAACAGCGTCGCGATGTACGGACTCGCCAGTCGCCTTGGCCGCCATCAGGTGTCCGGCGAGGGCTCCGCCATGGAAGCCGGCTTCCCCGACCGCCAAACGCTTCGCATAGAGGGCCAGGAGGTGTCGGTGACGGTATACGCGTTCGCTCTTGGCACAGACAAGGTCCCGAAGGCCAGGATGTATCGCAGCGGTGACTACGGGGTGGTGTTCAGTCTCAACAACCAGAACCAGGCCCGCAGGTCATGGCAGTTCTTCCACCGCAAAGAGGTGGGACTCAGCCTGCTGAGCAACTCGCTGCTGGTGCATGTCGACTGCACCGCCCTGTCACCACAGGCGCGAGACGACCTGTTCATGGCCAGCCGCGACCGCATCGCCGACACCGGCTTCTCCAAGACCCTCATCCAGGAGATCTCCAAGAACCTGAAAGACAACCCCAAGCTCAAAGAACTCAAGGAACGCCGAACCCGCGAACTCTCAGCAGGCGACGCCGACGCCGCCAAGGCAGCAGAGAGGGTCATCCGCAGCCTCTATGACGAAGACCGAGACCTGCTGCGGTTCCTTCTCGAAGGCAGGAACATGCCGATGCCCCCTGCCCCGCCGGAACCCGAGCCCTTCGTGGGCAAGCGTCACCCGACCTATTTTCGTCATGCGAAGGACCCCATCGATCGCCATGTGCACCGCCAAGTACTGACCGACAGGAGCTGCACGCTCACCTTCCACACCGACGCGGTCGACGACTACTTCACACGAGACCTCGATCCCGGCGACTGGGACGTGCGGCTCATTACCGAACCTCCCCCGCACAAGGACGACACCTGGGGCATGCTCGGAGCGAGCCACATGCGCCTACGAGACGGCGAGGCCCAACTCGCTGTCAAGGTCAAGGACACCGAACCTGGCGAGGTCTACCGCTACGAGTTGATCGTGAGCGACAACACGATGCTCACCCGCTTCTCCAACGAGTTCACTCTGGAGTTCCTAGACAACAAAGCCCCCAAGCCGAAGCCGCCTCCCCCGCCGCGCTACAAGCTGCCGGAAATGAAACCCGTCAAGCGGCCTGAATGGCAAACGATGTCGCCGCCGTTCACCGAGACGACCGCAGTGCGCGTCTACCACAGCGGCACCGACACCAAAGGCAACGACACCTACGAATGGTTCTGGAACGAAGACAACGCCGCCCTCGTATCCCAGACCAGACGGGCTGCCCGCTCACGTCGCCCGGGGGAAGCCGAGTTGATCCGCACCACCTTCTATCAGGCGATGCTCCTCACAGGCGTCTCCTCGCTGCGGACCCACGAACGGCTACAGCGACAACACGACAACGAAGGCCAGGAAGGCCAGGAAGGCCAGGACCTTGAAGCGCTCCCGCCGACGGAGGACTTCGTCGCACACGCCACATCCGCTCTCGCCCCGGTCGCGTGGCACATCATCAAAGGCCTATCGCAACTAGAGGCGACGGCCCCTTCAGATGAAGACGACCAAGCCGCCACTGGTTGAGGCTTTCGCGAAGGACAGCACCGAACGCATGGCGACATCGGCGCCGTATCGGCATCTAGCTGTAAGGGGGGAGGTTGTGAGTGGCTCACCCGCTGGCGCTAGACTTGCTCCTAGCCGTCACGCTCCGTGACACAGATGAACAACATCAATATCCCGCTGTTTGTGGGGCTCCCGGTTGAGGAGCCCAGCGAACAGGCACTCATACGTCGGCTACGGAGCGATTTGGAGCGTCTTGGGGTGAGAGCGACGCTGTACGCGAATTTCTTCCCCAAGAAGCGCCGATCCTGCCAGGTAGACCTTCTCGTGCGCACGCCATGTCGCACCGCGCATGTCGAGATCAAGGGCTTACGGCCCGATTACCCGGTTCATGGAGGTCTGAACGGGCCATGGGCGCAGCTCCTGCCCGATGGAACACAGCGTCAACTGGAGACGAATTGCGGGCGTCAGGCGCTCAACGGGACGTTCGCCATCAGCGATTCAATGCGAGACCTAGCCAGGAGCGGGGTTGTACCAGCGGCCGACAACAGCTTCAAACGTCACATCGACACGCTCGTGGGGATGTGGGAGACCATCCCGGAGGACTCAGACATCGAGACTCCCCCGCATGTGACGGTGGCGGGATACGAGGAACCTCTACAGCGTCTGACCATGGCAGGACCGAGAGTGTCGTGGACCGACGAGCACTGGGATGCGTTCGTACGCCACCACCACCTCTATCAGCCGGAGGCTGAGTCGGAGGCCGAGCTTCGTCGGCGTACCAGTCATGAGATGGTGACCGACTACCGGCTCGAATTCACTGCGTCCAGTCTTGCGGAGGGCCTGAGCAGGTTCGTTGACTTGGGCGCAACTAATGCGCAGGGGGCTGAATTGTCGGCGGCTGAAGTCTGTCGCCGTGTCGGTGGCGGGGCTGTGCTTGCGCTAATCGGACCGTCGGGATACGGGAAGACCTTCCTCGCTAGGCATCTGGCGATCAGCCATTGTCACAACGCCCGGTTAGTCGTGTCAGTTGGGAGGGCGTAGACCGCTTCGTGATCAGGATGCTCGGAGAAGTCGGCGACGAGTCCACTGCTGCTCGCCTGCATGCTCACACCCTCGACCCCGATGTGGCCGACGCCGCGATCAACGCCATCCGCCAGATTCGCCGTCGAAAGGCCCACTAGCCACACATTCGGCTAGATCGGCGGTCTGAACCGGTTCTACGCGGCAGATGTGAGCGCTAACGGAGACTCGCGTTTTGCGCGAACAGTAGGTCCCGATGTCCCGTGGGAGTCCACAGGCGAGGAGTTCGGGCTAGCAAGACCGAGGATTCTCAGTAGTTCGCCGTCATGTCTGTCAGCGCCTCAGCCCAGAGGAGCCCCACCCCATGTGGGCCTATCCTCCGGCAAGGAACTTCACTGATTACCGACATCGCCTCCAGACTGGACGACGGGCAGGTACTCGCAATGGCTGTACTCATCTAGCTCGCCCGCATTTGCTGTTCCGCGTAGCAGCGCAATGGCGTAATGATTCACGCCGCGCAGCCCGGACGGGTCGCCCTCGGGCGTGTAGCAGTCGTTCGCGTCTTGGTTACTTGTGGCAGGCGCTTCGGTTGTCCCGACGCTCTCCGCGCCCATCGTGAACAACTTCACGGCGATGTAGCTACTGATGAGGACGACCGCTGCGACAAAGGCCAGCGTGCCTAGCGTGACCAACAACAGTGAACGCTCATTAGCCCTGTAGTCGCTTTCATGGTCTCGTACAAGCTGTATGTCGACGCTCTGCGGGGTGGCGTATTCCTCGCCGGGGTCCTTCAGAAACCCAATGTCGGGCCCGTTTCTCCAGCATGCGAAGCTTGAGTAGTCGATGATGCAGGCGAGCAGGAAGAAGCCCAAGCCGAAGGAGAGCATCAAGCCCGCAGTCAGGGGCTCAAGTTCACCGGACGCGGAGCTCGCTATGGCTACGACTGGGATGTAGAGGACAAGCGTCCCTGCCACGATCCGCAGTCTCGATCGGAGCCTCTCGTCCTGCCTATGTCGCCGTTCGCGGGTTTCGTGCAGAGCCTCTCTCGCAGCGTGGGATGCGACATCGGTGTTAGCGGCAGGGGCGTTGTTGGTCATTTGGACTTGCCTTTCTCGATTGCTTCCGCAGGGTGGATCGATTAGAGCAGCGAGGTGTGACATCAGGGCACCCGGGCCAGTTACTGGGTGGAGAATGGCGAGAGGGGCCCCCGAGGGCAGCACCCGAGAGAGCCGGACCTGCTCTGCTACTTCTTGCCGCGGCGGGAGACGGCCTGCTTGTAGGTCGTCTTGGGGCTGCGGTCCACCTGGCGGTTCGAGACGAACCGGCCCGTGGCCGCTGACTTGTTGACTGTTCGCCTGGCCATTCGCTTGATCACCTCCCTTCGGGCGTCCGTACCGGTGGTCCCGACAGCAGCGCTCAGCAGTTGGGAAGACTGTCGAGGTTGTCCGAGCATGCGGCGTTGGGATCGGTCCGCAGGTACTTGCCGGTCGGACCGTTCACCACATGCACACCGGCCTGCCGACCCAGGTGGTCCTGCACGTAGTAGTTGTGCCACCCGGACTCGATGTCCCTGATCGCCTCTGCCTTGCTGGCCCGGCCCCACGATCCGCACAGTGCGGTGATGTCGCCATGGCGGTCCTTGCCTGTCTGGGTAACTCGTCGAGATGCCACTTTGCGCTCCTGATCTAGTAGTTGTGGATTTGCGCAAGCACACTGTACAGAAGGTTGTGGGATTGCGCAAGTATCCCTACATCAGGCCTATCTGCGCAGCGTCGTACTCGTCGATCAAACCGAGTTCCTGCAAGCGGATCCGCAGCGTCGTACGGGAGACCTGCCACCTCGTCGCAGTGCCGCGGAAGTCCCCCAGCACCTCATCGATGTCTGCGCGGCGCACAAGATCTTCGGGCAGCAGCAGGTTGGCCGCGAGCTTGTTGGCGTTCATTTCCCGTATCCGAAGAGTCTCCGACAGCCCCGGGGACTCGCGGTGATAGCAGTACACCTCAGCGGGCTGCGCGTCGAAGTCCAAAGAGAGTTGGTCAGGGTCCTCGGCGTCGTATATCCAGTGCGCCAACTCGTGAGCCAGGGTGAAGCGCTCGGGTCCTAGCCACCGCTCGAAGAGGTCCACGTGCCGTACATTGAGCACGATCCGTCGCTCGCGAGGTGCTAGCGCGCCGAGGATGATGGAGTCGGGGGGCTCGGGGATCTCCTCCCAGAGGATCTGCAGTCCATATGTCCGCTCGATGATCATCTCGATTGGTACCGGCAGGGTCACCGGCGCGCCGACGACTGACTCATGCCGGGCCATGGCGTTCCTTGCGATAACGGCGTGGTGGCGGTTCCTGCGAGGGAACGTAGGGCGTGCCACTAGCCCTCGGGTTCCTTCCATTGCCGCAGGTACTCAAGCGATTCCGCCGGATCTGACACGAACTTGTCCATCAGGCCTTCGGGGATACGTCTCGCAACCAGCAGTAGTTCGTCGGGATCGCATCCAAGCGCCTCTGCGATCTTGCGCAGTAGTGCATCGCTTGGACTCTCGCGGTCAGCCTCGATCTTCGAGATGTGAGGAACACCGACACCAACCTCATCTGCGAGCTGGCGCTGCGTCAAACTGCGGCCCAACCGCTCGCGCTTGATCCGCTGGCCGATCGACTCAGTGGCACTCATCGGTCACATTCTTGATGATCTTGTGCTCTTGCGCAACAACCGCACGCTTCAGATGCGCGGCCTTGCGGCTCGACCGATGTGATCGCTACCGGGACCAGGGGTGACATACCGCTCAACTTCTTCTGCTGTTCTAGGAGCAGGGCGACGACGCCCGTCATGGTCGGTGGTGCCGGGGCTATCTGGGGCGCGGGCGAGGTTGTTGTAGGGTGGGCGTTGCTGTCGCGCACCCAAGACTTCGGTTCAGCATCCAGACTCGGTCATCCCTTCCAGCACTCGGTTCATCAGGCGCAGCAGTTGATCCGCCTAGGACAGACGGAAGGGAGATGGGTGATGGCCACCTACGACGAGGTCGAGGAGGCGCTGGAGTGCATGGAGTGCTGCGACGCCTTGGAGGAGCACTTGAGGTACTGCGAGTACGACGAGTGCGGAGTGTTCGAAACCTATTGGCGCACCAGATTCCGCATCGAGGCTGGCGACCACAGCGACTGGAGATCGCCGGCCCGTATGGCGATGGCGACGATGATGATCGCGGAGTCCTGGATGCACGAGCGCCACGACCACCGTGTCGTCCATCGCAGCGACCCGGTCAAGCTCAATATGGTGGAGCCGGATCAGACGCCGGCGACGGGGGTGCCTGATCACGACCTGTTAGAGCGGCTGGCCCGTGAGCGGCTGGTTCGCCTCAAGGAGCGTCGTGAGCCATCGGGTGCGGCTCAGCGCCGAACAGAACCGCCGCGGCTGGCGGGTGACTGAAGGGCTGGTTGGGTAACTCGAGCCGACCTGTGCGCTGGGGTTTGAGGTCCTGAGTCCGAGCCGTGCCCCGCGCCAGCCGAGATGCCAGCGAGCGGGTCGAACCGCGCGGCCGGGGGTTGGTAACGGCGCTGCCGCTTTGGCACGGGATGCTTGCAGGTCGAGACCTGTCAGCGGCACGGAGCGCGTTCAACGGCAAGATTGCTGTAGCGATTCCTTGAAGGCGGCGACTCCACTGGAATCGAGATCAGCGGAGATGCGGGCGACATACCAGGCAGCGCCCTCTACGGCTCGGGCAGCCTCTGTGACGTTGCTGCTGGCGGCTTCGGCGCCTGACAGGGCAGCAGCTAGGTGCGCTTCAATGTCGCCGATTAACGCCTCCCAGCCGCCGTCAAAAAAAGCGGCACTGTAGATGGCCCAAGCGGTGTCGTCGGCTTGGTTCGTCGCGGCCTGAGCAGCGGCTGCGGCTGCGGAGGCGTCGTCGCTTACGCTTTCGGCGTCCGAGACGCCGTTGGGGGCGTGTCGGAGGGCCTGGGTGGCGCGAAGCCAGGCCTCCGAAGCATCGAATGGAACCGGATCCGGTTCGGGGACTTCGGCGGCCCGACCCGACTGGTCGCCCTCTGAGCGCTCATCAGCGCTGGACCGTGCCACGATCTCGGTGGCCTCATGAGCGAGGTCGAGCGCTGCCAGGGTGTGGGGGGCGGCACCGGTGCGGAAGGCCTCACGAGCTCGCTCGATGGCCACCTGCAGCGTTGAGTCCTCCAGACCGCCGCCCAACAACTCCGGCTCGTCGCTGGAAATCAGCCCAGCAGCGTGCCAACGGACCTGTCCGTAGTCTCTTGTGGAGAACACATAATCGGTGTAGGCGTCATCGACGGCCTCACTGGCTTCGGCTCTATCCAGGTCGTCAGTGGCGGCTTCGTAGACCCGAACAGCAGCCTCATGAGCCGCAGCCGCGGCCTCGGTCTCGGCTCGGGCCTGATCCTGAGCATCCCACAGCGCCTGCACCCTTGCGCACCAAGCGAACCGCTCACCAAGCCGCACCGGCGCCGCGCCAACCGGCTGAGCTGCTTCCTGCGGCTGATCTGCGGGAACGGCGGAATCTCCGGAGCGAGCATCCTGTAGCGGTTCATCCTCGGAGGTGACGGAAGCTCCGCTACCTGCCTCGTCGCCGCGCTCAGCCGGGTCGCTGTCATCGCCGCCGCCGCAGGCCCCGGCGAGCAAGGCAGCCGCAAGTCCTACAGCGATTAGACGGGTCCGGGGCATGGTGGCTCCCTCCGGGTGGTCGAGCATCGAATGCCGTTCAACGCCGTGTGACCCGGCCCGAAGGGAGCCATGGCGATGCATCGGCCACCTAAGTGGCCGGGTCACTTGAAGAGGTTTCGGCAAACCTCGACGTTGAACGGCAACGCGCACCGTAGCGGCCTGCTCGTTGGGGTGCACGGGTCCTGGGTTTGGGCGTGGCAAACCCGCCCGGCTAATGCAGGTCTGCGGCGTGTTGTGATCGGTCGGATCGGGGAACGCGAACCGAGTTGAGCGTGTATCAACTTGTTACTGTTTCAAGCCCTTCAACCGGACCGGGCACTGACTTAGAACAGGCCGATCGCTTGGCTCTCCTGAGCGGGGTGCTTCGGGCTGGAGAGTTCCGGGGGATGCTCGGTCTGGGTTAGTCGCCGGGCAGCGGCGGACTCGTTGAGTTCGGCAAGCGCTGCCCACTGCGTCGCCATGGCGTCGGGAGCATCGGGGTTACCTGCAATGCTGGCGAGAGCCCGGTCGACGTCTGGCTGGGTCAGGTCGGTCAGTTCGTCTCGGGCGCGTCGCACGAATTCCATGACGGTCTGCGGCGGCTTGCGTGGCCGCCGAGACACCCGAAGCTGTGCGGGGGGCTTGCGTGGCCGCTGGGACGCTCGTGGCTGTTGAGGCCTCGGCGGCTGGGTCGCTCGTGGCTGTTGAGGCTTCGGCGGCTGGGATGTGGCGTGGAGGGGCCGGCGCTGGCGTTGTTGGTGCTGGGGGGCGTCGAGTGGGACGCTGTTGGTGTCCGCGAGCGACACCAGCTCCTCGTTGAGGGCTAGCCGGGCCAGATCTTCGACCCCGGCGTCGTCCAGGGGCGATGCCGGCTCGGGCTGCGGACCGCCGCTCACCGGGGTTTCTGCCCATTTCACGGGTCGCGGGATGGAGCGCTGCCGTGGGGATATGGGGCGATGGTCCGGGCCGGTTGCGCGGGTCGAGGAGGTCGGGGCGCGGGGTGCGGTTGGACGACGTTCGGTCTGTGTTGGTTGATGTACCGGATGTGACCGGCGATCGCTGGGTGGCCGGGGAGACCTGGCCGCTGGCTGGCGCCCGAGGCGATCTCCGAGGGGGTCGGTGGCGAGGTCTTTGGCTTCGGTGGCCGAGAGCTTCGCTCGCACCTTGCCCGCTGCGGCCTTGGCCGCTTCGAGGACCTCTTCGTCGGTTCCGAGTCCAAAGATCAGGTTGGTGTGACGGCCGCGGGTTGTGCCGACGTAGAGCAACTCGAGGTCGGTGCTGTCGTCGATGAGGGTCATGCCGACATCGGCGGTGCGGCCCTGGGCGACATGCACGGTGCTGGCCCAGCCGAGCTGGATCGAGCCGTCTCGGGCGATGTAGTCCGCCGGCAGTACGACGTTGCCGCCTCTTCCGACGGCGCTCAGACGCAAGTCGCCGTTGTCCTCGATGGACTTCACCGTCCAGGTCGAGCCGTTGATGATCGCGGTGTTGCTGGTGGTGCGAATCTTGAAGTCGTTGTTGCGGGTGATGATCCGGTCGCCGACGCCGACTTCGACGATGCCGTCACCGACTCGCAGTGCACGGGTCTCGCGGTCCGGGAACAGCGAGCGCTGGATGATGGTGTTGAGCGCAGCGACCGCATCGTTGCGGCTGGCAGTGATGGCCACGTCGTCTCCCGCCGCGATGTGCTCGACCGCGGCTGCGGCGACGACCTTGATCGCGACGGCCAGGCGTTCCTCGTGCTTCCACTCCGGCAGATGGTTGGTGCCGCGGATGCGGCGGTGCGCCGCGTAGGTGTCCAGCGCCGACACCGTGCCGCTTCGCAACAACTTCGAGGTCTGCTGCTCCCACGGTTGACTGAAGCGGCGGACCTCGCTGAGCTGGTGGTGGGCCACATCGCCGCTGTTGGCGAGCGCCCGGAACATTCCCTGGGGTCCTTTGACCGCGCTGAGCTGGTGCGGGTCGCCTACCAAGATCAGTTTGCCGCCGCAGGCTTTGACCCCTTCTTCGAGCTGGTGGAGCTGGTGGGTGGGCAGCATCGAGGCCTCATCCACGATGCACCACGCGCCCATGTCGAAGGCCCGCGGGTCATCAAGGCGGCGTGTGACGTTCACGCCCTCGATGCCGACATGCTCACCCAGCAGGTTGGCGGCCGCCTGTGATGGTGCCAGCGCCTCGATGCGCACACCGCGGGGGCGGGCCAAACGGGCCACGGCCTGCAGCGTGTAGGTCTTGCCAGTGCCAGCGGGACCAGAGAGCACATGGGCCTGCCCACCGCCGGCGATCCCGCATGCCGCGGCCAGCTGCTCGCCGTCCAAAGCAATGTCGTTGTGCTCACCGAAGCGCATCGCTTCGCACGCATCACGGTCCATTGGGTCGATCTTGACCTGATCGGCGCCGCCAGCAAAGAACTGCGAGATCGCGTCTTCGAAGGCGACCAGTTCCACTGTCGCGTAGCGGTTGCCTCCGGGCCGGTTGGTGTCGAGTCCCCCGCCTGCTGGGATTCCCAAGTCCACGACCAGATCCGAGGCCATCAACTCGTCGGCCAGCGCTTCGATTTGCTGGATCGGACAGTCGTCCGGGACAATCTCAGCGAAGGTCTGCAGCGCCTCGATCCGGTCCCAGACGGCGACTCTCGCCGTGATCGCTGTCGCGGCGCGCCGCAGCAGCACCCAGCGGCGAAATGGGGAGATCGGCCGCTGATGCGAACGGGTGTCGGGGCCTCGCTGGCCCGCAGCGAACTGGCCGCGTATCACGCGCCGCGCGAACTCCGGGACCGCCCTCAAGGCCTCTTTGCGCCACCGGTCGATCTTCTCGGCGTAGGTCTCGCGCAGGTCCTTGTCGGGACGAGTGATCGCCGACGCCCGGTCGTTGCTGATCTCGGGGTGGTCGTCCATGAAGTCCCTGATCTGCTTGGACCGCTCAGCCCACAACTCGGCCAGCTGCTCGGGCACGCCCACGATGTGGCAGTGGCCGCTGTTGTCGGGGCTCGTCCAAGTCAGCCCCAGGCGCTCGGTCGCCAAGTACCGCAGCGTGCGGCCATAGACGGTCACCGCGAACTGCATCATGTCATACACGAGTTGGCCGTCGAGGGTCAGCCACTTGCCGTCTGGCGCCCGGGCGATGTTGGCGATCAGGAAGTGGTCATGCAACTGCGGGTCACCGGTGCGCGACGTCGTATGGGTCACCGCCGCGCACAGCACCCCCACAACACGCTGCCACTGCTTGCCGCCGGCGCCTCGGCGCACGTACGCGGCGGTGTCCAGCACCCTCACCACCGCGTCGCAGGCCTCTCGATGGATCCCCAGCAACATGTTGCGGGTCCGGGCGTCGGCAATTGCCCACAGCGCGGAGAAGGTCTTGTCCGGGCCGATGGAGAACTCCACGCCCGCCACCAACCGCATAGCCAATGCCACAACCGGCGGCATGTCCTCCGCAGCCATTCCGTCGCGCACTTCACCCAACCGGGTCGGGTCCACGCCGTTGAGCATCGCCGTCATCTGGCCCTCGCCCAGCTCGCCTGACAGCCCGTAGGCCGCGGCCGCTCCGCCCAGCCACCGCGCCGCTGTCTGGCCCACAGCCAGATAGCCCTCTGTACCCGAAGTTAGTTCGTTCTTGTAGTGCTCGATCTGCGCGGCGTTGCCGTGCTGGATCTTGTTCAGACCCGACGCGACGGCTCCCCACGCCCGCCGACTCGGGGTCGCAGACCGCAGCGCCTTGCGTCCCGGCCGAGTGGTACTGCGACCCCAACATCCACGCCGACGCGCCCGCCTCCCACTCACGAAACCCCCCATCCCCGTGTCATCTCACGCACCGAGCCCCCGAGCGCAGGCCCCGCACTCGCAGAGTGCATGTGTTTAATATTCTTTCGTTCGGTGATCGACAACCGTCCGCACACAAGGCCTCCTCGCTGGAACTAGACGCAGCTACACGCCGCCGCTGGGCCTCATCCAGGTAGCCAGGCCGCGGTCTGCGACACCTGGTGCCGGGCACGACGGCCAACGACCGCGCTCCGTCACCAGCGCCGACGCCTCACCGGCCGCGTCCCGATGACAGAGCCGCAACTGCTGCACCCGTGCTCTAGGCGGCACGCCTGTACAACTCCGGGTGGTCAGGGACGTAGTCGATCGGCGCGCTGATGTACTCCTCCAGCCACACCCGTGGCACTCTCAGCTGGCTGCCTACCTTGATGACTTTCATGCCGCTCTTGCCTCCTGTGGCGCGCCACTCAATGGTCATCTCGTACGCCTTGGTGCGATGGATGTTCAACACCCAAGCCGCCTGCAAGACCGTCAGAAGTGGCGGGACTGCTGCGGTATTCATACTCCTATGGTAAGTGATGATACTGTTGTTGTCCACAGGAAGCTGTGGACTGCAGGCCCCAAGCCAGGACGAGAAGTATGTTGATGCCATGCCCCGCCGACCAAGAAGCATCCGACCCGCTGACGAATCCGAGCTCAACGTCAATCAAATCGTCGCGTTCAATCTTCGAGCCGCGCGCCAGCTCGAGGGCTGGACCCAAGAGGCCCTCGCTCGCGAGATCACGAGGCGCTCGGGCACACACTGCACCCGCACCATGGTCTCCGAGCTAGAGCGCGCCTGGGACGGCAGGCGCCGCCGAGAGTTCGACGCCCACGAGATAGCCGTGTTCGCAGCCGCCCTCAAAGTGCCCATCGGATACTTCTTCCTGCCCCCGCCCGACGAGAACCGAAGACTCGAGGGGATAGGCCGCTCGGTGAGTGAACTGCATCTGCTGTTCTTCGGCTACTTCGACACCGCGGAGAAACTCGATGCGCGAATGCGTGAGTACGGAGGGAACTTCCCCCCAGAATACGAACAGGCAATCGCCGACCTCCCCGCCGGGATCGGACCCTGGACCTACAAGCAGCGTCGCAAAGAACTGCTCATGGCCCTCCTCGACGGGATGGCCGACAAGGTAGACCAAGCCTTCGACGCAATCGGCGAACTCGCAGACCGGGCGCGCCGAGCCGGTATCCGCGGCTACATCGCCGAACAGGCCAACGACCCCGACTACGCCGTCCCGCCTGAGAACCGCCCCAGCGTCTCGGGCGAGACTGACGAGACGTCGGGCTCGCCGTCGAGTGAGCCTCCAGATCACTCCTCGCCTGACTCGGCCAGCCCTTCCCCCGAGCCAGCTGCGGCCACCCAGGACTCACAATGAGAGGGCACATCGCCAAGAAGGGCAACCGCTACTACGTGGTCATCCACGAGGGCCCGGACCCCGCGACGGGCAAGCCCCGCTACCGCTGGCACGCCGCCGGCGCAGCCCGCGGCGATGCCGAGAAGCTGCTCGCAGAGATCGTCAAGCGGATGCACGACGGCGACTACCGGGCGCCCGACAAAATCACCGTGGGGGACTACCTGCTGCATCGGTGGCTGCCGTCGAAGCGGACCCGTGTGAAGCCCTCCACGGCCAATTCCTATGAGCGCAATGTCCGGCTGCACATCATCCCTCACATCGGGGCCATCGCACTGCAGAGGCTCCAGCCCGAGGACCTCGACGACCTGTACGTCAAGCTCCTCACCGACGGCAAGCGCAACGGCGGCGGGGGCGGCCTGTCGGCCAAGTCAGTGCGCAACGTCCACGCCACCTTGCAGAGCGCGCTGTCCGACGCGGCCCGCAAGGGCACCGTCGTCCGCAACGTGGCCAACACCGCCGATCCACCCTCCATCAGCCGCAGCGGCCGGTCGATTTGTGTGTGGACCGGCGACCAGCTGCGCTGGTTCCTCGACGCGCTGGCCGACCACCAGCTGTATGCGCTGTACCTGCTCGCCGCTACCACCGGGATGCGCCGGGGCGAGATCGCCGGCCTGCTGTGGCGCAACGTCGACCTCGACGCGGCCCGCCTGACCATCAGCCAGCAGATCGTGTCGGTTCAGTACCAACTCATCGAGAGCGACCTCAAGACCCCCACCAGCCGCCGCAACATCGACCTAGACCCCCGAACCGTCGCCGAGCTGCACCGCCACCGTCGCCGTCAGCTCGAGGAGCGCATGGCCACCGGCCAGCGAGGAGACGACGGCTACGTGTTCACCAAGCCCGACGGCTCGCCCATCCACCCCGACCTGATCAGCCAGACCTTCGAGCGCGCCGTCGCCAAGCTCGACGTCCCCCGCATCCGCCTACACGACCTGCGCCACACCCACGCCACCATCCTGCTGCAACAGAACGTGCACCCCAAGGTCGTCAGCGAGCGCCTAGGCCACTCCAGCGTCGCCTTCACCATGACCGTCTACCAACACGTCATGCCCGGCCTACAGGCCCAGGCCGCCTCCGCCTTCGAAGCAGCTGTATTCGGTCAGTGAGGATTGGTTCACGCAAGCGAGAGAACCCGCCTAGACCGCCGACAGGGCTACGGGTCGTAACGAGGAGTGAAACGATGGACTTGCAGGAATACGTCGATCGCGCGGCAGCAACTGATGATCTCGGAAGTGACGAGAAGGCGATACGGATCGCTCTGTTCGGGATTGCGGGCGAGGCCGGCGAGGTGGTCTCTGAAGCCAAGAAGTTCTTTCGCGACGGCGGACCCCTGCCCGGCTTAAGGGAACGCGTCCGCGAGGAACTCGGAGACTTGCTCTGGTACGTCGCGTTGCTTGCCCGCCGCTTGGATCTGGATCTCAATGATGTCGCTAGAGAGAACCTAGAAAAGACGGACGACTTGTGGTCGTCGACGATGCCTCCCCGACCGAACTACGACGACCACGCCCATGACCGCCAGAAGCTGCTCCGGCAAATGCAGGTTGAGTTTGTAGAGGATCGGTCCGGCGAGATCCCTGTCGTCCGGATGGTTCCACTGGGCGAACTGGCTAAGCGAATCGCGCAAGAGCGTGACCGGAAGGGGCCGCCCGGCCAACTAGGCGACCCGCTCGACGACAACGCTGCGATTGACGACGGATACCGCTACCACGACATCATCCACCTGGGTCATGCTGCGGTGCTGGGCTGGTCACCCGTGCTCCGGGCACTGATGGGCGCGAAGCGGAGAGATGTGGGCGACTGCGACCGCGTCGAGGACGGAGCACGCGCCATTGCTACCGAGGAGGGCCTCACAGCGTTCGTCTTCAACTACTTTGAACAATACGAATTCGAGCCAGACGCCTTCGGATGGGACCTCTTCAACCATGTGCAGAGAACCGTTCAAAAGCTCGAAGTCGCGAGTCAGCCCCTAATCGCATGGCGAAGTGCCTACACCCAGGCCTTCAAGATCTTTCCACGACTCCTCGAAGCCAAGGGCGGCATCGTCGAGTGCGATCTAGATGCCCGGGAGCTTCGCCTCGTCGAGTGACTCAGAACCGAAGCTCGACAGCTGGAACATCGAGCCTGAGCCCAGTGAGTGCGGCAGATGCGCCCATTCAGCAAGGTCTTGGGCCGCGACTGGGTCATTGAGTCCCCACTTCGGGGGAAACCAGGCCGTCATCGGCTCAGCTGAGGGGCGGTAGCGCTGCTTGATCCGCTTACCCGGCGCGTGACGGGCAAGTTGGGGTAGGGCGACGCGCGTGTACTTGTCGAGTTCACAGAACAGGTTCTGCACATCTACCAGCTGGAGCGGCCTTCCCCAGAGCCCGTGCCACTGCAGGCCGCGAGTGGCGAACTCATCCTCCTGACGCTGCCAAGTCCATCGAAGGAGTTCTTCATCAGAAAGCGTGCCGGGATCAGAGAAGCACTTCCGGAGCCCTCTAAGGGCTCCAGGGCCCGGAACGACGAACTCTGTCTCGGAGAAGGACAGGTGCGGCGAGTAGTTGAGATCGGTCACAAACTGGTAAGCGAGGAAGTCGCCGATGGAGTTGTAACGGCGAAGGACTTCGAATGCGGCGGCCATGTTGGGGGCCGACTGAATCGTCGAGGGTGCGCCGTCGCTGACCATCTGCCGGATCAGTTCCAAATGCCGTATGTACTTGGGTCCTGAGGCCGACCTGGGGGGCGGCATGATGTAGGCCGCCGAATACAGAGGGCGCTGCCCCGCGATCGCGGCCATGGCTTGATCGACGCGGCGATCTTGAAGCGCATCCCAGTCTGGCTCCCCGGCGTGCTTGACGATGTGCTGCCATGTGTCGATGCGGTTGAAGATCTTGAAGATGAGTGTCCGAACGAACGTGTCGAGCCAACCCCACTCCCGGTTGTACTGGACCTCGCTGATGAGGAACTGGCTCACCCGGTCCGAGGCTCGGTAGGCGTTGGTGAATCGGTGGGCCGCGATGACGGAGTCGAGGCTGAGGGGGCCGCTGACGCCCGCCAACCTCCGGTAGTAGACCTGCTGCCGTTCCGAGGCGAAGGCCCAGTAGCACGCGAACCCCTCCGTCACGACCGGCTGCCGACCTGAGACCCTTGGCGCCATCAATCTCCCACGCAGAAGCCGTCGGGCTGATCGTAGCGGCCTGCACAAGCCCGAACTTGGGATCCCGCCGACAGATCTAGCGGCGCGACCGAGCTAGACCTCGGACTACTAGCGCCGCCACTTCGCTGGCACGGTGCGTGGCTGCCAACTGCCGAATGCCCTGCTCATCCAGTCCGCATGACATCGCGTTCCATCCACTGGAGGCGACAGCCGCGTCCAGCAGTTGTAGACCACGGTCGATGCGCTCGTCGTCGGGATGTGCCGGGAAGTCTTCCGGTGCCCAGTTCAGGTCATCGAGGTGCAACCGCTTCGCCACCAGGGCAGCCGCACCCCCAAAGCCCGCCGACACGTACAGCAGATGCCTAGCCTCCACCGCAACGATCGCCTCTTCGACGATTCCTGGCATTGCCCCAGCAAAGCCCGAGAGCTTCCCACCGATGAGGACTCGGGCGTCGGTGATGGTCGCCAGGTGGCGGCGCATTGAACTGTAGGCGTGCGGGGCGTTGGCTTTCGAGAAGGGCTCGGGATCACGGGACTTGGGACTCAAGATCCCCTTGATCTCATGCCCTTCTAGGTCGAGGCAGACGATCCGACCCCTTGTCCCGAGCGCTTTGTCGATGTCGTCGAGTTCGCGGCGCGAGAGCTTGTGGTGTTCGGGAGCCGCAAGACACAGGGTGAGCGCTGGTTCATGGTCGCGGCCATAGCGGCGGATCTCGTGCATGAGGTACTGGGTGAAGCCCGAGGGCTTGACGCGTCCCCCGTATACGAGACTGCCTCCCGCGATCAGGATGGCACGGACGACCTCACCCACAGCCTGCTCGGCATGCGCGGCCGTGAGCCCTAGCCGACCCAGGTCATCGCTGTCGGAGACCGAAATGCCGACTCGCACTCCTCGTAGCGCGTCGGTCGCAGCAAGTCCGTTCATCATTATCGATGGTCCTGTTTAGCCCGGCTCATGTAGGTGCGCGGCGTGACGACATCGACTACGCCGCGAACTCCGGCCACCTCGAACAGCTCGCTCAAGGCTTTGCGTTCTTCAGGCCCTAGCGGCGGGTCCGGGTGCATAATCAATAGTGGGCCCTCTTCGGTCGCGCGCTGTCGGTTCTCAAGCAGCCACGGAAGCACCGTTACGGGCTCTGGCGCGTGCAACGGAGTCCAGTCAAACCCAATCTGCCTGAGCATCTCCTGCTGAAGCCCCCATAGGGCTCTCGTGAGTGCGGTATCGACAAGCAGGTTGAGGGCCTCCTCCACACTGGCCTGCCGTAGGTTCTCATCAGCTTGGCGGTAGCCCACGGACGGCACATGGTCCATGAGGAACGACCCCCGCTCCTCGGCCCGACATACACCGTTGAGCGTCACGATCGGCATGCCAGCCCGTTTCGCGACGAGGAACTCGCGTTGACACCATTCCCTGCTGGCGTACAGGTCGGTGCGGACCGCCAGTAGAGCACTGGACGCCGCTTGAGATCGAAGCTCCTGCTCCCAGTCCACGCCTGGCTGTAGGTCAGCAGCATCAAAGTACGCCCGAAGATGCGTGTCCGCGATGGTCGTACGAACACGACCAACCAGTTCATCCACGTAGTCCATCTCCTCCTCGACACGGTGGCGCTTCGTGTGGCTGATGAAGATCCTCAGCCGTTCACCGAAGGGATCGCCCACGAGTTGAGCAACGACCTGAGAGAGCTCTCGGCACAACACGGCTGGCTCTCTACGGCTTGCCCCATGGAGAGCCTGCCGACTCCCAATCTCGCCAAAGGAGCTGCTGTCGATGGTGCCCTGCAGTCGTACGGGAAAGACCCCGATCAGTTCCTGCCCAGCGCCCGCAGCGGCGTGAATGCTCTCCAAGTAGCCCCGCCAATCCGACGAGTCCTGCTCGACAGCTCTCGCGAGGCGCACGCCAAAGACCGGAACGACCGCCGTAACCCGAGCGTGAGGAAGCTGATAGGGCAGCGGAACCTGGCACGGCAGGGGCCGCGGCGCGTCCGAGTCAGGTTGCCAAGGCTCCGAGCGTGTGTACACCTCGACTGCCCCACCCACCAGACCCGAGTACGGAACGCCTCGGAAGTGGTCCAACAGCCAAGCGGCGATCTGAGCGCCCTCGTGATCGTCAGGGTGCCAGACGACGTAGACCTCAAGGATCGGCGGCAGCACTCCACCATCGTACGACTCGGTGTCATACCCCACCCCTAAGCTCGCGCGAGCGAGCCCAGGAGGCCCCATGAGCGAGACCCACAACATGTTCATCAGCCACCGCCACGAGGACGACGCGCTTGTTGCCGATTTCAAGAACCTGATGAAGAACCAGGGCGTAACGATCCGCGACGCCTCGATCACGAGCGATGACCCGAACCGTGCTCGAAGCCCCGACTACATCAAGACACAGATCCTGGCCCCGAACATCAACTGGGCCGGCACATTGGCGGTCCTCATCACACCGGACACCAAGAACCATGACTGGGTCGACTGGGAAATCGAGTACGCCAACAAGAACAACAAGCGCATCATCGGCGTGTGGGCACCCGGCTCAGCGGGCTGCGAGGTCCCAGAGCCACTCGAGAAGTACGCCGACGCCATCGTCGGCTGGAACTCGGCGAGGATCTTGGAAGCCATCAACGGCTCCCGGCCCTTCGAAGACCCCGACGGCCAACCACGGCCTCCGCAGCACGTTGACCGGATCGGCTGCTAGAGGCGTGCCGAGGCTCTACACCTACATCGTCCGACACGACATCGGCTTCGCGCCGAATCCCTTCTATGGCGTCTGCACGCTTGCAACCTGTAAGCCCGGTATTCGCGACAAAGCGAGAATCGGTGACTGGGTGGCCGGGGTCGGTTCGAAGGTGAAGGGCCAGCAGGGGAGGCTCGTCTTCGCCGTGCGCGTCGAGGAAGCCTTGTCCTATGACGAGTACTGGAGTGACCCCAGATTCCAGCAGAAGAAGCCGAACAGAGTTGGCAGTCTCAAGCAGAGATACGGCGACAACATCTACCACCGCTCCCCGAGCGGGAAGTCGTGGATACAGGAGGATGGCCGCCACAGCCTTGACGATGGCTCCCCGAACATGCGCCACGTTGAGCGCGACACCAGCGCTCCTAGGGTTCTGCTCTCAGAGGCCTTCGTGTACTACGGCTACAGCGCCGTAGAGATCCCCGACGCATTCCGCGACTGGCACGGCCACGACATCTGTCCTTCCGGGCCGGGCTACCGCTGCAACTTCCCCGACGAGCTTCGGGACGCCTTCACAACGTGGCTCGAGGGCCAAGTGCATCTCGGCATCGCCGGAGAACCCCTCGACTGGCCGTAATGACGTTTGCGACGAACTCGACTGCCTTGCTCGACATGGCCGAAGCGCCGACCCGACGATTCTGCGTCCTGGGTTCAATCGCCAGGCTCAACTGCTGAGCACAAATGATCCCCCGCAGCAGCCCGCACAGACGGTACAGAATCATCGCGAAGGCGCACGAGTGACTCAAGCGGACACGCGAGATTCCCCGCCGCAGCAGCCCGCACAGACGGTACAGGATCATCGCGAAGGCGCACGAGCCATTGAAGCGGACACGCGGGATTCCCCGCCGCAGCAGCCCGCACAGAGGGCATTGCGTCGTTGGCGAAGCCGACCAGAGTCGCCTGAGGACACGCAGGATTCCCCGCTGCAGCAGCGCACACAGACGAATCCGGATCGTGCTCAAGCGCCGCGAGCAACGCCGGTGGACATGACGGATTTCGGCTGCGGCAGCACGCACGACGCTACTCATGGCCTCTCGCAATCGGTGGTGTGCTGAGTGTGACAGGAGACGTTGACCTAGATCCTGAGCGCACGCGATTTCGCAGCTTTCGGCAGCGCGCTTGGGCGTCTATTAGAAAATCCATTAGAAGATCGGCCCTGGCGCGGTGAAGCCCAAGTCAGGGCACGTGCTCTGACCTGGGCTTTTGTTGGTGGCGGGGGTAGGAATTGAACCTACGACCTTCGGGTTATGAGCCCGACGAGCTACCAGACTGCTCCACCCCGCAGCGGGATTCTACCGGGGGCGGCGGCTTGCCCACAACGCCTCGGGCACCGGATTGGGTGTCACTTCGGAGGCAGGCGGATGCCGGCGTCGACCCTTATGGTCTCGCCGTTCATGTAGTCGTTGGTGAGGAGCTCCATCACCATCGAGGCCAGCTCGTCGGCGGTGCCCAACCGCTTGGGGAACAGCACTCCGGTAGCCAGGCGGGCCTTGAACTGCTCGCCCTCCTCACCGGTGCCGTAGATCGGCGTGTCGATGAGTCCGGGGGCGATGGTGTTGACCCTCACGCCCAGAGGCACCAGGTCCCGCGCTATGGGCAGCGTCATGCCCACCACCCCGCCCTTGGAGGCCGAGTAGGCGTTCTGGCCGGTCTGGCCGTCGAAGGCCGCCACCGAGGCCATGTTGACGATCGCTCCCCGCTGGCCGTCGGCGTCCACCGGCTCGGTGCGGGCCATCGCGGCCGCGGCCAGCCGGATGCAGTTGAACGTCCCGACGAGATTCGTGGCCACCACCCGCTCGAACCGCTCCAGCGGCATCGGCTGGCCTTGGCGGTCCACCGTGCGCACCGCGGAGGCGACGCCCGCCGAGTTCACCAGCACCCGTAGCGGGCCCAGTTCGCCCGCGGCGTCCACCGCGGCCTGCACCGGCGCCTCCTCGGCCACATCGCCCTCCACGAACAGCCCGGCAACCTCGGCGGCGGCTTCGGCGCCCTTGCCCGCCTGAATGTCGAGGATCACGCAGTGTGCGCCCAGAGCGGCCAGCCGGTGCGCGCATGCCCGGCCGATGCCTGAGGCACCGCCGGTGACGACGGCCGAAGCCCCTGCCAATTCCATCTCGGTCCCCTCCTGACTCAGACCCGGCTCAACCTGACCACGTTACGGCAGCGCGCCATCGCCGATCAGGATCCACAGCCGGACCGCCGGCCGCCCTCGCCTGAGAACCGCCAGCCCCCGCAGCGGCCCGCGGGGCTGCGCCGGGTCAGTCAGCCAGGAGCTTGGCCACGTCGTCCAGCGGGGGAAGGCTGTCGGGCGGTCCGAGCACGGTGATCTGGTCGTCGGCCGCCAGCACCAGGTCGGCATCGGCCCGCAGCACCCGGCCCTCGCGACTGACCGCCTCCAGGTAGAAGCCGCGGTTGATGGTGAGTGCCCCCACCCGCCGCCCGATGAGCGCGGCGGTGGACAGTTCCGGCAGCAGCGGGTACTGGCCGATCGACAGATCGGGTAGCAGGGCCTCCTTCACCTCGGCCTCGTAGGCGGCCTCGGCCACCGCCTCGGCCCGGTCCGAGTGCAGGTAGGCAGCAAGCTCGCCGGCCAGCCGCAGAGCCCGGCCGGGGGCAGCGGTACACCCAGCCAGGAAGAACAGCGCCTTCACCTGCTCGTCCCGGCCGCCCCAGGCCGCCGGGATGCGGATGCCGCCCGCGGCCCGCACGATCACCAGGTGATCGTCGTCGGTGTCGAAGAAGGCCACCGGCGTTGCCGTGGGATGCAGCTCCGAGGGTTGGATCCACAGCGAGCCCGACTCCAGGAACCGGTCGGTCACCGTGGCCGTGTCGACGTTGGTCTGGGCCGACAGCACTTCCGAAGCCCGCACAGCAGCCTCGTTGATGTCGGTGCCCTCGGGGATGCTCACCACCGCGGCCCGAGCGATCAGCCCCGGGTACTCGTCGGCGGCGCGCAGGCCGTGGCTCTGCATCGCGGCGCTCAGCTCGCGGTCCAGGCCCCGGTCCACCAGCCGGCCCCAGCGCTCGAACACGTGATAGATGGCGCCGCCGTGCACCGACCGCCTACGACCGTAGAACACGTACCACCCCACTGCCACGGTCACCGACGCCCCGGTGAGCAGCAGCGCCTGAGGGCCGAGCTCGGCGATGAGGTACACGTTGATCGCGATCGCGGCCAGCTGCAGGTACGGGAACAGCGGAGCGGTGAAGCCGGGGGCGTAGGAAGATATCCGCGACGCCCGCAGCACGATAACCGCCGCGTTCACCAGCGCCAGGGTCAACAGCACGAAGGCGCTGGCCATCTTGGCGATGGCGGCCACGTCGAGCGCCAGCACCACCGCTGCCATCCCCGCGCCGGTCACCATGATCCCCCACACCGGAGTGTTGAACCGGCTCAACCGACCGAACCGCAGGGCCAGGAGACGGTCGCGGCTCATGGCCAGCGGATAGCGGGCCGCCGCGAGGATGCCCGCATTGGCCGCCGACGAGAACGCGGCCAGGGCAGCCAGCGCCACCAGCGCCGCGCCCAACTCCGGCATCACGCCCTCGGCCGCGGTGAAGATGGGAGCAAGGTCGTCGTGGAGCTGCTGAGCCGGCACCACGGCCACGGCCACGAGCACGCCGAGCGTATACAGGGCCGTGCCCACCAGCAGCGACAGGCCCATGCCCAGCGGGATGTTCCGCGACGGGTCCCGGATCTCCTCGGCCGCGCTGGCCACGTTCGTCAAGCCGCCATAGGACACGAAGACAAGCCCGATCACGCTGACCAGCCCTGCGGTGCCGTCGGTGAAGAACGGCTCGAGCGTGCCGTCGCCCCCGCCCACGTCGGGCAGTCCGGAGGTGAGGTACCAGCCCATCACCGCCAGCACGAAGCCCACCAGCAAGAGCTGCAGGCCGGCGCTCACCTTCGACCCGATGAGGTTCACAATCGTGAACCCGGCGATCAGGCCCACAGCCAGCGGCTTGGCCGGCACGTCGAAGGCGATGTTGAGGTAGGCGCTCATGCCGACCAGGGCGAAGGCGTCCTTGAGCACCAACGACAGCCAGGTGGCCATGCCCGACACCGTGCCCACCGCTGGCCCGAAGGCCCGCACCAAGAAGTAATAGGCACCGCCAGCGCGGGGCATGGCGGTGGACAGCTCGGCCACGCTGAGCATGGCCGGCAGGGCGACCACGCCCGCTAGGGCGTAGGCCAGCACCGCGCTCGGCCCAGCTTCGGCCGCGGCCAGGCCAGGCAGCAGGAACAGGCCGGAGCTGAGCATCGCGCCCGTGCTCAGCACGAAGACATGGCGAAGCCCCAGCGAACGGGCCAGCCCGCCGCCCTGCCCGCCTGCGCCGCGCTCGTTCATGTACCTCTCGCGGGCCGGGCCATTCCCAAACCTAACCCGGCCCGCTCCGATGGCTCAACCACTGGGCACTCACTTGCCGGGCGGGCCGACCTGCAGCGGCCTTTGCCTCAGCAACCCACGACGACAGCAACCCACGACGACGGTGCCCCCGACAACGAGGTCTCCGCGGGCTAGCGTCTCGGCGTGAGTTGGTGGCTTTGGGCGCTGGCCGGGATCGGCGCCGTGCTCGTCGTCACAACCCTCCACGACATCGTGCAGAAGCGCCACGCGATCCTGCGCAACTTCCCGGTCATCGGCCACCTGCGCTACGTGCTGGAATCGTTCGGCCCAGAGCTGCGCCAGTACATCGTGAGCGACAACGACGAGGAACGGCCGTTCAACCGCAACCAGCGCCGCTGGGTGTACGCCATCGCCAAGCGGGAGAACCCGTACTTCGGGTTCGGCTCCGACAACCGCCTCGACGCCAACGGCTACATCTTCTTCCGGCACTCAGCCTTCCCAGTGAGCTCCGACGCCCCCCACGGCGAGCTGCGGGCCGCCAAGGTGCTGGGAGCCTGGCGCAACCGTCCCGGGGCCTTCCGGCCGCCGTCGGTGGTGAACATTTCCGGAATGTCCTACGGCTCGCTGTCGGGACCGGCGGTGGAGGCCCTCAACCGAGGATCGGCCATAGCCGGATGCCTGCACAACACCGGCGAGGGCGGCATCAGCGACTTCCACCGCCACGGTGCCGACCTGGTGTTCCAGCTGGGCACGGGCTACTTCGGCGCCCGGGCCGCCGACGGGCGCTTCTGCATGGACACCTTCCTGGCCAGCCTCGGATCAGCCCCCGTCAAGGCGGTGGAACTGAAGCTGAGCCAGGGCGCCAAGCCGGGCCTGGGCGGGGTGCTGCCCGCCGCGAAGGTCTCGCCGGATATCGCCGAGGCCCGGGGCGTGCCGGTGGGCGTGACCGTGCGCAGCCCCAACCACCACCCCGAGTTCGACGATGTGAGCGGCCTCGTCGACTTCGTGGAGCGGATCGCTGACGCTTCGGGGCTTCCGGTGGGCATCAAGTCGGCCGTCGGCGACCGCCGCTTCTGGGTCGAGCTGGCGTCCCGCATGGCCGATACCCACCGCGGTCCGGACTTCATCGTCGTCGACGGCGGCGAGGGCGGCACCGGAGCGGGGCCGCTCACGTTCACCGACCACGTGTCCCTGCCCTTCCGGGTGGGCTTCGCCGAGGTCTACCAGGCCTTCACGGAGGCCGACCTGCACGAGGCCGTGGTGTTCGGAGGCTCGGGCAAGCTCGGCCTCGCGCCCGACGCCATGGTGGCCATGGCCATGGGCGTCGACCTGATCAACGTCGGGCGCGAGGCCATGATGGCCGTCGGCTGCATTCAGGCCCAGCGCTGCCACAGCGGGCGCTGCCCCACCGGCGTGGCCACCCAGAACAAGTGGCTCACCCGGGGGCTCGATCCGGCCAGCAAGGCCGTGCGGGTGGCCAACTATGTAGCCGGGCTACGGCAGGAGTTGAAGATGCTGGCCGAGGCGATGGGCGAGGAGCATCCGTCGCTGGTGGACCCGGCCGCGGTGGAGATGCGCATCCGCCTAGGAGAGTTGCGGCCCATACTCGACGCCATCGGCTACTCGGCCGAAGCCAAAGAGGCCCGCATCTCCTTGGGGGAGGTGGCCAGAGAGGCCCGCATCTTCGCTGGCTCGACAGCCCGCGAGGCCCACGCCAGCCGCCCCGAGACCTGATCGATTCAGGGGGCCTGATCGCTTCAGGAGCGCGGCGACGCCTTCGGGGCGCAGCGGCGCGTTCGGGGCCTGACGGCGCCGTGAGCTAGTTCTCGAGTTGCTCGAGCAGGCGGGCCAGGATCTCGTCCTGGCGGCGACGCAACTCGGCCAGCTCCTCGATCAGCTGCTCGGTCTCAGCGGGGGTCAGCTCGCCGAACTCGACATCGGGCGTCCCCGTGACGGAGGGCTCGGACGGCTCAGCGCCGCCGTCCACCAGCGGAGCGTCACCGTCGGTGACCAGCGGAGACAGCACCACGTCGCTGAAGTCCGCTCCCGGATAGAGCTTGTCGAGGGCTTGGCCCAGCGTCTTGCCCAGCGCGGTGCGGTTGCCGACCGAGGCGATCACCCCGGCCAGCAGCGGGATCTGGGTTCCCTGGGCCCGCACGTACATGGGACGCACGTACAGCAGCGAGTCCTCGACCGGCAGCAACAGCATGTCGCCGAAGTCGACCAGCGAGCCCTGGTCGTTGAGCAGGGTCAGCTCCCGGCTGATTTCGGGGTTGGTTGAGACGTTGGACGCCACGATGGCCGGGCCCGGCGCCAGTAGGTGTGACATCTCGTAGGACACCAGCCGCGACGTCCCGTCGGGACGCGTCTCGCCCACCATGAAGCCGGTCAACTCCTTGCGACTGTCGTCGGCGGAGGTCGGCACGAACGAGCGCAGGACCACGAATGACGCCTCCTCCTCGCCGGGGAGCTGGATCAGCGAGTAGTAGGCCGGCACCCGCCGCTCCCGCCGGGTCAGCAGCCCCCGGTCCCCGACCACGGCCTCGGCGGTGCCACCGGCCAGCACGCTGCGGCCCGGGTCCTGGGCCACGGCCCAGCGCTCGGTGCCGATGATCAGGGCTACGGGTTCGGACACCTGGTACGCCGCCCACATGTTGGTCTGGACGGTGAACAGGTCGGTCGGGAACCGCAGATGGTCGCGCAGGTCCTCGGGCATCTCGGAGAAGTCGGTGAACAGGTCGGGGAAGGCCGACTGCCATGCCTCGATGATCGGGTCCGGCAGCGGCATGACGTACAGGGTCACACCGCCGTCGTAGGAGTCGACCACGGCCTTGACCGAGTTGCGGATGTAGTTGGCGCCGGCGCCGGCCAGCTCGGAGGTGGCGACCAGGCCGCTGGTGTCGGCGCCCTGGGAGTAGGGGTAGCGGTCGGTGGTGGTGTAGGCGTCGAGCACGTAGTGGATGCGGCCGTCGAACACCACCGGGTAGGCGTCGGAGTCGAACTCCAGGAACGGGGCCACGTGCTTCACCCGGTCCTGGGCGTCGCGGATGTAGATGATGCCGGTGTCGCTGCCCACGAAGCTGGAGATGAGCGGGTCGAGCTCCCCGAAGCGCAGAGCGAAGGCGGCCTGGCGCAGGAACGACCCCATGTCGACGCCGCCGTCGCCGTCGTAGCGGAAGCTCGCCTCGTTCCCCTGGCCGTCGACAAAGTCGACCTCGTCGCGGGTGGCCCCCACCAGCGCGTAGCCCTCGAGGTTCTCGCCGACGTATATCTGGGGCTCGTCGAGCTGTAGGGCTATGGCCGCGTCCACCTCGACCGGGAGGCCGCCCGTGATGAACACGGGGCTGCCGCGGACGTCGGTGACGTTGGCTCGAGCGATGGCGGCGCCGTAGCCGTGGGTGATGGCCACGTGCTGGCGCTCCCAGGACCCGAGCTCGCTCAGGTTGAGCTCGCGGGCGGCCAGCACCACCTGCGTCAGCTCGCCGTCCACCACGTAGCGGTCGACGTCGAGCACGGTCGAGAATCGGTAGAAGTCCCGCTCGCCCTGGTCCTTCTCGAACGTGTCGGTAAGGGTGACCGGGTCGAGGATCCGGGCGTTGCGCAGGGTCGGGGCTGCGGCCCGCAGCTGCTCGGAAGTGGGGTTCTCCTTGTAGTCGAAGATCTCAAGGGCGACATCGGTGCCGGGCACCAGCGAGTAGGCGGCTCGGGTGGCGGAGATGTTGTCGGAGGTGTAGACGGCCTCGCGGTCGGTGGTGTTGGGATCCACCTGGAAGCGCTGCACGAACGCGGGGTACATGTTGCCCATCACCAGCGCGGTGAAGGCCCACAGGCCGACGGCCAGCGCTGGCAGCACCCAGCCCCGGCGACGCAGGTTCACTATCAGCAGCACCGCGGCGAACAGCGAGATGAGCAGCAGCAGGTAGAGGGCAGGCAGCTTGGCCTTCACGTCGGTGTACAGGGCGCCGTCGACCACGCCCCGGCCCGACACGGTGAGCTCGTAGCGGGCCAGCCAGTAGTCGGCGGCCTTCACCAGGGCCAGCGCGGCCAGGATCGCCGACATATGGACCTTCACCGACGGCAACACCCGCTGCACGCCCGGCGGGACCTGGAGCCTGATGCCGCCGTTGAGGTAGTGGGCAATGCCGATCACCACCAAGAGGATCATGAAGGCGGCGAAGGCCCAGCTCACCAGGAACGACAGGAACGGAAGCCGGAAGACGTAGAAGCCGATGTCGGTGTTGAACAGCGGATCGAGGATGCCGAAGTCCTTGCGGTTCACGAAGAGCAGCCACTCCTCCCACTGGCTCGACACGCCCGACGCGGCCAGCAGCGAGAACAGCACCGACACCGCCAAGCGCACGAGCCGGGTGCGGCCCCCCACCATGTCGTGGTAGCGGCCGAGCATCTCCTCCTCGGGTCCGGGCGGGCGGACCTTGGGCGCCAGCCGCTCGACAATCAGCAGGTTGATCCAGATCAACAGGAAGAAGGCGACCGCGAAGATAAAGAACAGTGCGACCTTGGCCAGCAGCACCCGACCCCACACGTCGGTGCGGCCGAGAGCGTCGAACCACAGGTAGTCGGTGTAGAAGCGGGCGATCCCCCGCAACGACAGCAGCAGGACCAGCAGGCCGCCCGCTACCAGCAGGGCAATGAATCGGACCCTTCTAGTGCCGAAGCGCGGCCTACCGCCGGAGGGAACAGATGAGACGGTGCGCACAACCGATCACGATACCGCCTCTGGCCAGCCAGCCGCGAACGCGGCCTCGGCCGCGGCCTCAGCCCGGCGCGCGCGCGACTCCCGGTAGATCGACCGCACCGCGCTGGCAAGCTCGTCCGAATCGTCGGTGTCCTCGATCAACTCGCCCAGGCGGACCCGGACCGGCTCGACCAGCACAGACACGATCGCCGCGCCGGCCGCCTTCAAGTCGATGTCGTCAATGCTGACGTCGACGTCGGACGCGAAGTCCTGCAGCGGCTCCAGCGCCGCGCGTGTGTAGGCGTCGCCGTCGGCGGCGATGGCGCCGCGCAGGGCGCGGGATCCGCTGCGGCGCATGGCGTCGAGCAGTTCGCCCTGCTCGTCCACGACCAGCCGCTTGAGCCTGCGGGCGATGCCACCCACGGCCACGGCTCGGGCCGCGCTCATGAGGTCGCCGGGCTCGGCTGACGCCTCATCGGTAGCCTCCGCGGGCGCCGCTTCTTCGGACTCCTTGTGTGCGGGCAGCGCCTCAAGCGGCGTCATCTGTCCGGACGCCGCGGCCGGCGGCTGCTCCTCGTGTCCCGGCAACGGCTCGCTCGCGGGCCTGCTCGTGATGGAGCGCAGGCGGGCAAAAATCGCCTCGGCGTCGGATGCCGCCGCCTGAGGGGCAGGTTCGAGCGCCTCGACCGGCGGCAGGTGTGCCTCGGCGTCGGTCGCATGCTCATGCCCCCGGCCGGGGCCTTCGTCAAGCTCGAAGTTGGACTCGGCCTCAACGTCGTAGAGGCCGACCTCGCCGGAGCCGGACCGCTTCGGCGGATCGTCCGTGTAGCCCACAATCTCGACGTATTGGCTGGTTTCGTCCAGCTCGTCGAGCTCCTCCTCTTCCAGTTCTTCAAGTTCCACGTCTTCAAGATCGGTCGGCTCGTCGGGCTCGGCGTCGCTCGCGCCGTCGGGCTCGACTCCGGCCTCGGGGGTCTCCTCCGGCTCAGGATCGGCACCTGCAGTCGCTGCTTCGTCGCCGGAGGCGGCCTGCCCGGGCTCGGCGTCGAGGGGCAGTCCTGCAAGCCGGGCGGCCTGGATCTCCGCCTCCATCTCGCCGACGGTGGACTCGGGTTCGGCCGCGATTCGCAGTCCTGCCCGCTCGGCCGCGGCCGCGGCCTGAGGCCCAACCTGGACCAGGTCGGCGATCCAGCCGTCCAGCCCCTCGCGGCTGATGGACAGCGCTTCCAGCAGGCGGTCGCGGATGACGCGGAGCTGCTCCACCTCGACCCGGTGCGCGTGGCGCTTGTAGGCCAAGTCGGAGAGGATCCGCTCCCTCACTTTGCGGGCCTCGGCGAACATCTCCTGGCCTTGCTCGCGGCCCTGCTCAACGATGGCGGCGGCGGCCACCCTCGCCTTGCCGGTGATCTCGTCGCTCTCGGCCTCGGCGCGCTCCAACCGCTCCTGGGCCGCGTCGCGGGCCGCCTGCAACAAGCGAGCCGCCTCGTCGCCCAGGGCCTCCACCGCGCGGGCCGTCTCAAGCCTTTCCGCCGGTGTGGCCTCGAACTCGGCGATGCGCTCCTGGAGCGAGGCGACCAGGGCATTGAGGCGGCGGATCTCCGCCGCGGCCGCCCGCAGCCGGCTGCGGACCGGCTCGGGCTGATAGCCGCGGCGCACCGTGTCGAAGTCGGCCTTCTCAACGGCTTCGGGAGCGAGCCCTGCTCCAAGATCTCGTCCGTCGCCGTTTGCCATGGCTCCTCCGCCGCGGCCGTCCGCCACCCGAATCGCGGACGGAACCAACCTTCTTGATCGTACGCCGAGAGACAACGCCGAGCGGGCATACCCGCAATTGTCACAACGGCAGCACGGGCCGCAGCCGAGACCGCGCCAACGGCCAGCCCCGCGGGCTTTGGGCGGGCCAGCAACGAGCGACGCCGGCAACGAGCGACGCCGGGGGCTCGACCGGGGCGGCCCCAGCCTCAGCCCTGCAAGCGTCCGACGGGATCGCCCCCGAGGGCAACCAGCGCCTGTAGCGCGTCGTCGAGGCTCTTCACCCCCACCACTGGAACTTCGCCCGCGCCCGATCGGGCGTCGTCCACGAGAGCTTCGGGCACGATGATGACCTCGGCTCCCGCATCCCGGGCCGCCACCGACTTCTGGGCGATGCCGCCCACATCCCCGACCGAACCGTCGAGGCCGATCGAGCCCGTGACCGCGACCCGCTTCCCTCCCGTCAGCTCGCCCGGTGTGAGGACGTCGAGCACGATCAGCGTGAAGGCCAGGCCAGCGGAGGGACCCCCCACGTTGCCGGACGCGATGTCGATCTCGAAGGGGAGCGGGGACTGCTTGATTCGGTCTGCCACGCCGCTGACACCGATGTACGCCCCGCCGTTGTCGGGATGAGTGCCGAGCGTGATCTGCACATCGCGCAGCTCGCGCGTCAGGGAGTTCTCCACCGTGACGGTTGCCGGCGTGCCGGGCTCCAGGTCGGCCAGCACCGTTCGAAGCGACTCGACGGTGGTCACCGGCTCGCCGGCTATGGACAGGATGACATCGGTGCCCTCCAGCAGGCCGTCGGCCGGGCCGCCCGAGACTGCCTCCACGAACAACACTCCGGTGAAGTCCACGGCGTGAACGCCGAGGTGCTCGAGGGCCACGATGGTGGCCGTGTCCTTGGAGCTACCCATCAAGTAACGGTTGTGATCACGTTGCTCCTCACGCGACCGGTCGCCATACACCGACTCCCGGCTGCGCAACTCGATCGAGTCGTCCACCGAGGATCTAATCCAGTCGACGACGGTCAAGTCGCTGTCGATCGACACGGTGAGCAGCAGGATCTCTCCTGCGGGGTCGAACAGGTCGATGCCATCCGCCTTGACCCGGCCCGATGTGGCGATGGCGGCACCCGGCAGGAAGGCCACCGCCTCGGAGTCGACCACGGAGTCGCCCGGAAGCAGTCGCCCGGCCCACCGCGCCGGGACGAAGAAGGACGCCGCCGAGGCCACCGCCACCAGGACCATCGCCGTGCCCGAGAGCCACAACAGACGGCGCCAGGGCCTTGGAGGCAGCGCGGATGGGTGTGACCGCTTCGCGATGAAGCGTCGTGAATCCCGCTCTTGTTCGCTGCGCTCACGGGCCGCTCGGGCCACGGCCTCGCTCATCGTCTTGGCGCGGTCCTCGTGAACATTGGCCTATCCGCTCGGCCTCTTGGACAGCCGCGCCGGCTGACGGGCGGGATGAACGGAGGCGGGGCCGTCGGCCCACCCGAGTGGACCGAGTCCGGCGCCGGGGAAGTCGGCGGTGGGGAAGCTAGCGTGGCGAACCGTCCAGTCGTCTTCGCTCGGGCGCTGCCAGCTGACGCGGCGCCCGGACACCAAGGTATCCCCATGGCGACAGCCCCGACCACCGGCGACGCTCCCCAGGCAGTATCGGCTGGGAGCAGAATGCGGGCGCGGCTCGCCCGTGCGGCGCGGGCAGCCCGCCGGGCGGCATGGGCCGGCCGACCCAGGCTACGGATCCGGTTGATCGACCTGCTGAGGGTTCTGGGCCTGGCCAGGCGTGCAGTGCCCCGAGCGGTAGTGGGTCCGAAGGCCTACCCGCAATGGTGGCAGCGCCTGCTGGCGCTAGCGGCCCTGATCGCGCTCGTCGCGGCCATCGGCTTCGCGTTGGCTGCAGCTGTGGGCCTCATGGTCGTCGTGGCCGGATTCCTGCTCGAACAGGCCATCTCCTAAGAGGCCGAGCGGATGAGCGGCAGTGCCATGGCGCGTCGGCGGGCTGTAGCCGTGGCCGGCCACCTGGGCCACGCGGCCCAGGCCGAGCCGTACCTGGGCGACGACGACCCAAAGGTGCGGGCCAGCGCGCTGCGGGCGTTGGAGCGAGCCGGCGGTCTGAGCGCCCGCCGGCTGATGGCTGCACTCGACGACCCCGCGCCCGCGGTGCGCATGACCGCGCTCGAGCTGGCCGCGGGCCGCAGCGACGTGCCGGTCGGAGCGGCCGCGACCCGGCTCGACGACGATGACCGCCGGGTGGTGGAGGCCGCAGCCTGGACCTGCGGCGAGAAGGTCTCGGCTGCGGCTGCGGCCCCGGCGGATTCAGCGGTGGTCGTGGAGGCACTGGCCCGGGTTGCCAGCGCCCATGAGGACCCGCTGTGCCGGGAGTCGGCCATCGCGGCCCTGGGCGCGATCGCCCATCCCGCCGGACTGCCCGCGATCCTTGCGGGACTCGAAGACAGACCCGAGGTCCGGCGGCGAGCGGTGATCGCCCTTGCCCCCTTCGATGGCCCCGAGGTGGAGACTGCCCTGGACACCGCCAGCAGCGACCGGGACAAGCAGGTGAGGGCCGCAGCCGCGGAGCTGCGCAGCCCAGCCGGGTGCGACTGACTCGCTGGACTTCAGATCCGGGCCGCTCGGCCTCTTAGAGGCCGAGCGGATAGGCCGCGACCCACGGCTGCAATCCCCGGGCTTCGAGCGAGGCCGTGGCCCGAGCGGCCCGTGAGCGCAGCGAACAAGAGCGGGAACCACAACGCTGCGGCGCGAGGCGGTGGCACCTATCCGCGTGGCCCCTTAGTCGAACTCGTCGCTGAATATCGACATGTCCATGCCGAGGAACTCCAAGCATCGGCCCGCCCCCCTCACCACCGTCTCCAGCGGCGCGTTGACCCGGCGGACCCGCAGCGACATCTCCCGGGACAGGCGGATGTCCATGCCCCTGAGCAGCCCGCCTCCGCCCACGAGATGGACGCCTCGGGCGATCAGGTCCTGGGCCAGCTCCGGTGGCGATTGGGACAGGCAGCTCAACACCGAGTCGACCATGGCGCTCACGGGCTCCTCGATCGCCTTGCGGATCTCGTTCGGCGTGACGATGGTGGTCTTCGGCATCCCCGACATCAACTCCCGGCCGCGGATCTCCGCAGCCGTCTCGTTACGGGTCACCGCGGCCGAGCCGACCACGATCTTGGTGTGCTCCGCGGTGGGCTCGCCGATGGCCATGCCGTACTCGCGCCGCATGTGGGCCTGGATGGCGTCGTCAATGTCGAACGAGCCAACCCTCACCGCCTCCAGAGCCACCACGCCACCCAGGCTCAACAGCGCGGTCTCGGTGGTGCCGCCGCCGATGTCCACCACCATCGACCCGACCGGCTCGTCGATCGGCAGTTCCGCGCCTATCGCGGCCGCGAGAGGCTGGTCGAGCAACCGCACGTCGATGGCGCCCGCTCTCCGGGCGGCCTCCATCACAGCACGGCGCTCTACGGGAGTAATGGCCGAGGGTACGCACACCACCACCCGGGCCCGGTTGATGCGGCTGACCCCCACCTGTCGGAGCAGGATCCGGATCATGTCTTGAGTTGTCTCGAAGTCGGTGATGGCGCCCTTGCGCAGCGGCCGCCGGGCGACGATGTAGCCGGGAGTGCGCCCCAGCATCCGCCGCGCCTTGTGGCCAACGGCCAGCAGCTGGTTGGTGTTGGTATTGACCGCCACCACCGACGGCTCGTTCAGCACCACGCCCTGCCCGCGGGCGTACACCAGAGTATTTGCCGTGCCCAGGTCGATGGCCAGGTCGCGGGGCAGGGCTCAGCGCTCCTAGACCGCCGCGGGCGGGTCGGATGGCGGGTCGCCTTCGGGTTGGGGCGTCAGGGGGTCGAGTTTGGAGATCCCGCTGGCCGGGCCGACGGAGCGCCCCGGGACGGGCGACACCGCCTCAAGCCGCTTCAGGAACGGGGCGGGACGACGCCATGTGATCTTGCGGATCAGCCACAGCAGGGTCGAGCCGACCGTGGCCAGGCCGAGCGAGGCGATGACCAGGAGAACGGAGCCCCTCACTGCGCCGCCTCTGGTGGGGTCCCCACTCTCAGCGCCGGAGCGGCATCGATTTCGACGCCCTCTCGTCGGGCCACGCTGGCGATGTGCTGGGGCTCCAGGCCCCAACTCTCGCCTCCCTGCCACCGCTCGCGCTTCCAGATCGGCACGCTGGCCTTGAGCGTGTCGATGGCGAAGCGGGCCGCCTCGAAGGCTGCGTCACGGTGGGGAGACGACACCGCGACCACCACCGCTGGATCGCCCACGGCGACGGGGCCGACACGATGCAGCAAGGCGATGCGGCCAAGGTCGTCCCATCGTCGCCGCATCTCGGAGGCGATTGCGCCCAAGCGGGGCTCCACCACTTCCTCGTAGGCCTCGTACTCCAGCAGGTCCACGCCCGGCCGGTCAACCGAGTGGTCGCGGGCCGTGCCGCTGAACTGCACCACTGCCCCGCACGCGGGCATTACCACCCATTCCGCCGCCCCCGTCGAGGGGAGCGGATCAGGTGACAGACCGAGCCAGGTGTCGCCGTTATCTGGGGGTGCCAGCACCACAGCACATCGTAGATGACCAGAGGCCGAGCGGGATGGGCCGAAGCCACAAGAATTCCGCGAAGCGCCTAGAGGCCGAGCGGGTAGGCGATGAGTTCACGAGGAATTCGCAGGGTGCTGAGCGAGGCCGCGGCCCGAGCGGCCCGTGAGCGCAGCGAACAAGAGCGGGAAGCCCGGGCCCGAGCGGCCCGTGAGCGCAGCGAACAAGAGCGGGAAGCCCGGGCCCGAGCGGCCCGTGAGCGCAGCGAACAAGAGCGGGAAGCCCGGGCCCGAGCGGCCCGTGAGCGCAGCGAACAAGAGCGGGAAGCCCAGCCCCTCAAGCGCGACCAAGACGGCGGCGCTCGCGCCAGGCCCGAGCGGCGAGGACGGCCGCGATCAGGACTCCTGCCACCAGCGCCACCGCCCCGGCCAGCAGCAGTTCCTGGCGGCGGCGGGCCGGGAGCGACTCCAGAGGCCCGGGATCGTGGGACACCACCCACGCTTCCTCGTTGGTGTAGGTCGCCCTCCAGCCCAGAGCCCGCAATCGGTCGTTGGCCACCACCCACGGATGGATGGTGTAGGGCACGACCCCCGGCGGCGTCGGCGCCAAGCCCCAACGCCAGCGCAACGCGCTCAAGATCCGCACCAGATGCGACGGAGCACGCAGCCGGGGCCGCGGCCCTTCCAACTCGGCCAGGGTGTCGGGAGGGATCCAGCCGTCGGGGGCCACGTTGAGGATCCCGTCGTAGCGAACAGTGACCGAAGTGACCACGGCGGCGGCCAGATCGTCGGCGTGCAGATACTGCACTGGCGGGTCGCCGTCGGCGGCCACGCCTGACCGGGCGGCGCGCAGCGTGTTGGCAAGCTGGCCCAAGCGGTCCTCGGCCACCACCGCCGCCGGCCGCAGCACGGTGACGGAGCGGCCCGGCGCCAGCCCCCACTGCTGGGCCAGCCGCTCGAGCCGGTGCCGCTGAAGCGCCCAGTCGAAGTCACCGATGGGCCGGACGGCCGCATCCTCGGAGATGGGGACCGGGTTGTCCTTCCAGGCGCCGTAGACCATGGCGGACGACATCACGACCAGGTGAGGTACTCCCGCGGAGCCGAGAGCGTCGAGCACCCGGTGCAGCAGGGCCGCCTCCAGCTCGACCTCTGCCGGATTGAGCGTGCCCGCGGTCACCGTCGAGGCCAGGTGCACCACCGAGTCGGCACCCGAGAACAGGGCACCCAAGTCGGCGTCGGCCAGGTCCACCTGCTTGGTCGTGACCGAGGCGTAGGGGGCGGGGGGAGCATCCTTGTCGATGGCGACGACGGCCACGGTGGGATGCTGCTGAGCCAGCCGGGCCACGACGCGCCGCCCCACCGAGCCGTGGGCGCCGGTCACGACCACCCGCGCCGTCCGGTGCTCGCCGACATTCGAGCCGCGGTGATCCGGCGGGCTCACTCTTGGTGGGACTTTCTGGGCTGCACCCCCCTACGATGCCCCCATGAGCGAGGTCCCGCCAACCGGAGACGATCCCGACGATCCTTTCGAAGGGTTGGAGGGCCTCTTCGGGAGGGGCGAGCTGGGCGGACCCGGCGGGCTGGGCGGGCTGGGCGACATGCCGGTGATCGGGGACCTGATGCGGATGCTCCAGGGATCGGCCTCCGGAGCCAGCCATGCCCGCGACGTGGGCCGGGCCATCGCCTCCGGCGGGGTCTCGGAGCCCAACATCGAGCCCACCGAGCGGATCGCCGTGGAGCAGTTGGTGCGGGTGGCCGAGCTGCGGGTCGCCGACGCCACCGGCCTGCAACCGGCCCGGGGCGCGCCGCTGCGGGTCGAGGTGGTCAACCGCGTCGGCTGGTCGGATCGCACCGTCGGCGACTACGGGGAGCTGTTCGGCGCGCTGGGCGAGTCGATCACCGCGGGACCGGACCCGGACTCCGACGACACGCACGCCGACCCCATGGCGGCCATGCTCGCGGGCATCACCCGGATGATCGGGCCGGCGATGCTGGCGCTCACCACCGGCGCGATGGTGGGCCGCCTCGCCCAGCACGCCCTCGGCGGCTACGTGCTGCCGGTGCCGCGGCCGTCCGACAAGCCGATGCTGATCGCCTTGCCCAATGTCGACGAGTTCGGCCGGCAGTGGTCCCTGGACCCCGACGACGTCCGCCTATGGGTGTGCCTGCACGAGGCCGTGTATCACGCCGTGTTCGGGGTGGACCATGTGCGCGGCGCCCTGAGCGATCTGCTGCTGCGGCATGCGTCCTCCTTCGAGAGCAATCCCCACCGGCTCGAGGAGCTGCTGGGTGATTTCGACCCTGTCGCCGAGGGACCCGAGGCCCTGGCCGAGCTCCAGCAGGCGCTGGGCAGCCCCGACGCCATTCTCGGAGCGGTGCGCTCCGGGGCCCAGGAGGCGCTGCTGCCCCAGATCACCGCGCTGGTTGCCTCCATCACCGGTTACGTCGACCACACCATGGACCGCATCGGGGCGGAGCTGATCGGCTCCTACGGCCGACTCGCCGAGGCTCTGCGCCGCCATCGGGTGGAGGCCAGCGAGTCGGACCGTTTCGTCGAGCGGCTGCTCGGCCTGGAGCTCGACCAGGACCAGTACGAGCGGGGGGCGGCGTTCGCGGCGGGAGTGGTGGAACGGGCCGGGACCGACGGGCTACGACGGCTCTTCAGCGACCCGGCCAATCTGCCCACCCCGGCCGAGGTCGATGCGGCCGGGCTCTGGCTGGCGCGGATCGACCTCCCCCGCTAGGAATCGCCCTTCCGGCCTGAATCGCCGTTCCGGCCTGGGCGGCCGCGTACGGCGATGCGGCGGCGGCCGACAATGAACGAGACCACCGCGAAGGCGGCTACCAGTGCCACCAGGCCGGACCCCAGCCGGACCGGTATCGGCAGGACCACTGGGGCGAAGGCGCCGGCTACCCAGGCGATTTGAAAGCGCGCCTCGAACCGCGCGAACGACCGCCCGTGGTTGGCATCAGGGGCGTCACGCTGCACCAGCGAGTCGAAGGCGAGCCTGCCCACCGCCGCGGCTAGGGCCACCCCGCCCGACAGCAGCGCCATGCCCGTCAGCCCTCCTGTCATGGCCGCCAGCACGGCCGCTCCCAGCCCCAGTCCGAGCCCTCCGAGCAGCATCAACTCCTCTACCACGCTGCGCCTCAGTATCGGGGCAACCTGCACCCCGGCGAAGGCACAGAGCCCCGCCGTCGCCACCACCACCGCGTAGTGCCAGGCCGGAGCGCCCGGATCACCGACGATGTCGATGCCGCGCTCGGAGGCCACCGCCCCTCCCAGCGCCGCCCCTAGCTCGCTCACGTCCAGGCCCTCCTCGCCGCCGCGTAGTGCGAAGGCCAGCAGGAAGGTGACGAAGCCCACCGCGCCCCGCATCACCGCCATGGCCGACGCCGACAGCAGGATCGTCGACGCCCGCAGGGCCGAGCGCTCCGTCGACGTGGTCCTGGTCCGCGCCACCGGGATGCGGGGGAGCTGCAGCGTGATGGCGGCGGCCACTCCGTAGCCCACCGTTGCCACCCCAGCGGCGACGGCCGGGCTTCCCAGGAACACCAGGGCCGCTCCCATGCCAGCGCCCAACAGGCTCATCACCGCGCTGATGAGGGCCAGGCGGCTGTTGGCCTGCACCAGGTTCGACTCCGAGGGCACATAGCGGGGCACCACCGCGCTCTTGGCCACGGCGTAGCTCTTCTGCAACACCAGCAGCGCGAAGGCCTCCGGGAACAGCCACAGGGTGTCGATGTGGCGGATCATGAGCAGGGCCACGACGAGCCGGCCCAGGTTGGTGACGATGATCATGGCCCGGCGGCCGCCCGGCATCCGATCGATGAACGGCCCGATCAACGGCGTGACCAGCGCGAACGGCGCCACCGTCAGGGCGAGGTACAGGGCGATGCGGTCGCGGGCCGCGTCCGGGCTTATGGAGAAGAAGATCGACCCGGCCAGGGCGACCGCTATGACTGCATCGGTGGCGGTGGCCGCGGCGTGGACCCGGGCCAGGCGCTGGAACGGGCTGAACGCGGGCACGGGGCGCGGCGGCTGCCCCAAGTCGTTCACCCCGTCGTGGGCCACCTGCTCATGGTAGGACGCGCTCCGGCGACTGAGCCCGGTCCCCGCAGATGGGTGTCAACATCTCTCCGTGGAACATCCTGATTCCCGCTCTTGTTCGCTGCGCTCACGGGCCGCTCGGGCCACGGCCTCGCTCCGCATCTCGCGAAGTCCTAGTGAAACTGCGGCCTATCCGCTCGGCCTCTGGGCCCGGTTCAAGGCCAGTTGCTGGAGCCGCACATGGGGGTCGTCGGCGGCCCCGTGGCCGCAGCGAGTCCAGACACCGTCGGCGTCGAGGGTCCAGGCCAGGTGCTCGTCGGACAGGCTGACCTCGACCACCTCCACCACCCGAGCTGCCAGCCTCGGGTCGTCCACCCGCACAAGCGCCTCCACCCGCCGGTCGAGGTTGCGGGTGAGCAGGTCCGCGGAACCGATGTAGGTGGCGGCGCGGCCCGGGCCCTCGCCGTTGGCGAAGTGGTAAATGCGGGAGTGCTCCAGGAACCGGCCCACTATCGAGCGGACCCGGATTCCATCCGACAGGCCGGGCACGCCGGGCCGCAGGCCGCAGAGGCCCCGCACGATGAGATCGATCTCCACGCCGGCCTGCGACGCCTTGTACAGGTGTTCGATGATCGGCCCGTCGGCCAGCGAGTTCAGCTTCATGATGATGCGGCCGCCGCCGGGCACGTGCGCCTCCTGCTCGATTAGCTCGGTGAGGCGGGTGCGGAGCTGCTCGGGCGCGGTGATCAGGCGCCTGTGGCCGAGGCTGTGGCCGTAGCCGGTCAGCTGGTTGAAGAGCTCGGCGATGTCCGCTCCGACCTCCGCTTCCGCGGTGAGGAGGCCGAAGTCCTCATAGAGCCGGGCGGTTCGGTGGTTGTAGTTGCCCGTGCCGACGTGGCAGTAGCGGCGGATCCCGTCGGGCTCCTCACGCACGATCATGGCGATCTTGGCGTGGATCTTGAGGCCGACGAGACCGTAGGCCACATGGGCCCCGGCCTGCTCCAGCCTCTTGGCCCAGTTGATATTTTGAGCCTCGTCGAAGCGGGCCTTCAACTCGACGAGCACGGCCACCTGCTTGCCTCTCTCGGCCGCCTCCACCAGCGAGTCGATGATCGGGCTGTCGCCGGACGTGCGGTACAGGGTGAGCTTGATGGCCAGCACCGCCGGGTCGGTCGAGGCCTGACGAATCAGCTCCCCCACCGAGCGGCTGAACGACGAGTAGGGGTGGTGCACCAGCAGGTCGCCGGACCGCAACACCCTGAAGCAGTCCACAGAGCCGTCCTCGGTCGACAGCTCCGGCTCGGTGATGCCGCGCCAGTAGGGCCACCTCAGCTTGGGCCGGGGCAGGTCGGCTATCTCGTTCAGTCCGCTCAGATCGACGGGCCCCCGGATGCGGTCGACCGCGTCGGCGGTCAGGTCGAGCTCGCGCCGCAGCAGCTCGAGCACCTCCTCCGACATCGAGTCGGCCACCTCGAGGCGGACCGCCCACTGGAAGCGGCGCCGCCGCAGCTCCATCTCCACCGCGATGAGCAGGTCCTCGGCATCCTCGTCGTTGAGGGTGAGGTCGGCGTTGCGGGTGACGCGGAAGGCGTGGTGCTCCAGCAGCTCCATGCCCGGGAACAGCATGTCGAGATGGGTCGCGATCACATCCTCGAGGGCGACGAACCGGTTCGACCCCTCGCTGGTCGGAACCCACCGGTCGAGGGTGTTGGGGACCTTCACCCGGGCGAAGCGGCGCTCGGAGTCGGCCCGGTCGCGCATGAGCACGGCCAAGTTCAGCGAAAGGTCGGAGATGAACGGAAAGGGGTGGCCGGGGTCTACGGCGAGCGGGGTGAGCACCGGGAAGACGCGTTCGGAGAAGTGCTTTCGGAGCCGGGCCCGCTCGTCCTCGTGGAGGTCGTCGGCTGAGAGCAGGTGGATACCTTCGGCCGCCAGCGCGGGCTCGATCTGCTCGAGGAACAGGCGCTGCTGCTCGCAGCACAGCTCCGTGGTGACCCGGCGGATCTCGTGCAACTGCTCAGCCGCGGTGTGCCCGTCGAGCGTCCGTTCGGTGAGCTCGGCCGCCACCCGATCAGCGAGCCCGGACACACGGACCTGGAAGAACTCGTCGAGGTTGGTGGAGAAGATGCTCAGATAGCGGGCCCGCTCCAGCAGCGGCACGTCCGGGTCGCGGGCGAGGCACAGCACCCGCGCGTTGAAGGCGAGCCAGGAGAGCTCCCGGCTGAAGTAGTCAGTGAAGGGCTCGCCCCATCCGCCAACGCGCATCATGGGCGGGGCGGCACGGTGTCACCGGACCGAGCCGCGGGCAGCCCGCTCCCGGGTGGAGTGGGTGTCCTCTTCCTCCGGGTAGCCGAGGTCCCAGTCCACGATGATGCGCTCGCGCTCGCCGTCGCGGTTGACCCGCTCGCGGTTGCGGCGGAACTGTGGATCGTGAGGCGGCAGGAGCAGCAGGCGGGCATGGACGCGATCCCGGAAGGAGGCCATGAAGTCGGCGTCGCCGTAGACCGCTCGCACTTCCCAGTGGGGCGCGACAGCACCGAGATAGGTGATGGTGGCTTGACCCACCGGCGGCTCGTCAACCGCTTCGACGTCCGTGAGCGTCATGGAACCCTCCGCCTCAGCAGAGGCTCTCAGGAGGAGCCGTTCTTGCCCGAAGCGCCTTTGCCGGAGTTGTCGCTCCCGCTGGCCTGGCTGCTGCCTCCGGAGGAATCACCCTCCTTGGCGGTTTCGGACAGACCGTCCTTGAACTCTTTCTGTGCCTGGCCCAGCGAGCGGGCGAGCTTGGGGAGCTTCGCCCCCCCGAACACCAGCAGGACGAGCACCAGGATGATCAGAAGCTCGGACGTACCAAGGTTTGGCACCACTGAGAGAATGTTCGGCATCGCTAGGAAGCATACCGCGCTTTGTCCACAGCCGCATACCTGAGATTCGGCTGGGCTGTGAGTCGCGCTAGGCGCTGGCGGTGGCTCGGCGCTGCATCGCTCGGGCGCGCCGTATCCGGCGTCGCTCGCGCTCGCTCATGCCTCCCCAGATGCCGAACTTCTCGCCGTTGTTGAGCGCGAACTCCAGGCACTGCTCGCGCACGACGCAGCCCAGGCACACCTCTTTTGCCTCGCGGGTGGATGCGCCCCGCTCGGGGAAGAAGAGGTCGGGATGCACCCCCAGGCAGTTGGCCTCGCGCTGCCAAGACATGTCCTCAGCCGGAAAGATGCCGTGTAGCTCCATTTGGGTGTTCCTCCACGATGGCTGTTCCGGGCCCCAGCGGTGGGACTTGAGCCCGGCCGCCCGGCCGCCATCCATGTAATTACACCACTGTGATACGACAAATGCAAATCCAAGAGAGGAAAAATTTCTGTTGTCAGCGGCGGGCCCGTACCAGGCTGCGCTTGTGCTCCACAAAGTCGACCAGCACGTAGTCGCCGAGGTTCTCGTTGGTGGTGAAGAAGGCTCGGCCGCCGTTCATCTCGGTGATGCGTTCCACGAAGTTGGTGAGGTACGAGGTGGCGTCCAGCATGAACGTGTTGATGCGGATGCCGTCGCGGGTGCACCTGCCCACCTCGGCCAGGGTGAGTTCAACTGTCTCGCGGGTGGGCGGATAGCTGAAGAAGGGCCGTCCCGACGACGTGATGTGGGCGGTGGGCTCGCCGTCGGTGATCATGATGATCTGCTTGGTGCCGGTCTGGCGGTTGAGCATGCTGCGGGCGAGCATGAAGCCGTGCTGCATGTTGGTGCCGTACACGTAGTCCCACGACACCTCGGGCAGCTTCTCGGGCCGGAACTCCCGGGCCACCTCGCTGAACGACACCAGGCCCAAGTAGTCGCGGGGGTACTGGCTGGAGATGAGCGCGTGCAGGGCCATGGCCACCTTCTTGGCCGGCAGGAAGTTGTTGCGCATCGGCATCGACAGCGACAGGTCCAGCATCAGCACGGTGGCCGAGCGGACCTGCTGCTCGGTGCGCTCAACCTCGAAGTCGTCGGGGTGCAGCTGCACGGGCACGCCGCCGCCGGTGCGGGTGACGGCATTGTGGATGGTGCGGCCGATGTGCAGGTTGAACGGGTCGCCGTACTCGTAGGGCTTGGTGTCGGGCTCCCGCTCGTGGCCCAATCCGGCCCGGTGGATGGCGTGGCGGCCGAGCTTGTCCGCGTCCAGCTTGGTGAACAGGTCGCGCAGGGCTCCCTGGCCGATCTTGCGGATGGCCCGCGGGGTGAGGCCGAAGCGGCCCTCGCGGTTCTCGATCAGGCCGGCCTCCTCCAGCATGCGGGCCACTTCGGCCATACGCTCGAGGCTCTCGGCCGAGTCGTCGCCCAGCAGCCTGCGGACAGCCTCGGTATCGGCCTCGGCCAGGGCGCCGGGGCTGGGCGAGCCCCGCAGCAGGTTCTCGAGCTGGTCGATGTCCCCCAGTTCCTCCAGCATGTCGGTGGCGTGGCTGAAGTCGAGGGGGTCGACTCCGCCGAAGTCGTAGCGGCGGTCCCAGCCGAGGTCCGGGAATTCGCCGCGGAGGTGCTGGGCCAGCTCGTTGACCTGCCAGTTGAGGTCCATGTCGGCCAGCAGCTGGTCGGACAGCTGCTGGAGCTGATCGCGCTGGCCCGGCGTCATCGAGTTGAGCAGGGCCTGGGCCGCGGCCATGCGGCGGGCCATCACCTCCAGCAGCTCGTCGAGGGTCTTGGGGTTCTCAGGGAAGAAGTCGCCGTGACGCTCCATGAACCCCTCGAAGTCGGGCTCCTCGCCCTGGGCCCGCTGGGCCAGCATGGCGTTGAGCTCGGCCAGCATGTCCTTGAGGCGCTGCATCTCCTCCGACGTGTCGCCGTCGGTGGCTTCGCCGACTGCACCTGACATGCGGTCGAGGAACTGCTGCATGAGCTGCTCGCGCAGGCGCTCGGCCAGCTCGGCGAACTGCTGGCGGGCCTCATCGCTCTCGAATTCGTAGTGGTCGAGGGCCTTGAACTGCCCGGCGAGGTCGGGGGGCATCATGTCGAGCTGAGTGTTCTTGGTGGCCGCGGTCTGGGAGGTGAGGTCGGCCCGGCGCTCGTCGCCTTCGGCCCGGGCTTGGGCTGCCGACGCGTCGAGGTCGGATAGGGCCTGGCGCTCAGTGCGGACCACGTCGCGCAGAGCCTCGGCGATGTCGCCGTACACGCCGCCGAGGTCGTGGCTGTCCAGCAGTTCGCGCCGCCGCTCCCTGAGGCGTTCGAGCATCTCGCGCAGGCCTTCGAGGCGACGGCCGTCGCGGTCCTCGAACCCGTCGGCCATGAGGCGGCGCAGGGCGCTGGCCAGGTCGCCGTGGTAGAGCAGGTCGTCGGCGAGCTCGTCGAAGATCGAGTCCGCGTCGAGATCAAAGCCGGCCTGGCTGCCGTCCCAGCGCCAGTAGGCGAAGTGGGCCGGCTCGGGCCGCGCCCGCGACCGGCGGCGCCAGCGCTCGCGCAGAGCCATGCCCCGACCCTACCCCGGCCGGTGGGTCAGCCGTTCTGTGCGCCGTTCTTGGCCGTACAGGCAGCCTCAAACAGAACGCAGCCCGGCTAGGAGCGAGCGCGGATGGGTTGCTACCGCCCCGAGGTACTGCGTGGTGATTCCCGCTCCTGTTCGCTGCGCTCACGGGCCGCTCGGGCCACGGCCTCGCTTAGCGTCTCGCGGATCCTTGTCAACTGTGGCCAATCCGCTCGGCCTCTAGCCGGTGGCAGGGCTAAGTCGGATGCGGGGCAGCCATCATGGGCAGACCGGCGGCGGCCCAGCCCTCGACTCCGCCCTCCAAGTCGGCCACTCGCGAGAAGCCGAGACGCCGCAGGGACGCAGCCGCGAAGCTCGACGTGTAGCCCTCGTTGCACACCGTGACCACCGGTTGGTCGAGCGACCGGACCGCGGGATGCGAGAACCCCGAGGTGGGGTCGCAACGCCACTCCAGGACCAGCAGCGGGATGCTGACCGAGCCGGCAATCATGCCGGTGCGCTCGCGGTCGTCGCGGTCCCGGATGTCGATCACCAGAAGCGGACCGTCCGGGCCGGACTCGGTACCGGACTCCATGTCGGCGACCAGTTCTGCCGGGGTGAACCTCCGAAGACCCGCACGGGCCTGCGCCAGCAGGTCATCCACAGTGGTGCGACCGACCGGGCCAAGATCATCGACCTCCGCAGTCCCGTCACCGACCCCCGCAGAGCCCGCCCCGGCCTGCCCGTCACCGACCCCCGCAGAGCCCGCCCCGGCCTGCCCGTCACCGACCCCCGCAGAGCCCGCCCCGGCCTGCCCGTCACCGGCTCCGGCAGCAGTCCCGGCCTGCCCGTCACCGGCTCCGGCAGCAGTCCCGGCATTGGCATCGCCAGCGAAGCGCGAATCGTCCTCCCCTACTGCGCTGCGATGGCGCTCTGCGTGGCGGTGCAACTCCTGGCGGAGGCGTTCGGGGTTCCAGTACTCGTCGAGGGCCCGGTTCATCAGGTCGGCCTGCGATGGCGGGGCCAGCCCGTCCACCGGCTGGTCCCGGTCGAGGTTGGTGGGGAACGCGTAGCCCTCGGCGCAGGCGGCCACAACGTTGGCGACCGCGGCCCGGTCCAGGCCCGAAGCCAGCCGGGACCGCAAGGACGGATACACGGCGTTGACCATGCGAGCGCGGTCCACGGCCTCGGTCGCCCGGCCGAAAGCGGAGGAGATCTGCAGCAGGTTGGCCATGCGGCGCACGCCGGCGGTGCGGTTGTGGCCCGCGGCGTGGAACATGGCCGGGCTGAAGAACACGGCGTCGCCGGTGCGCAGCGGCAGCTGCACCCGGTGCTGGGCGAAGTACTCGATGAACTCGGGACGGCGCCACGCCAGATAGCCCAGCTCGTACTTGTGGGAGTGGGGCAGGTACATGGTGGGGCCGGTCTCGGTGCCCATGTCGCAGTGGGCGATGGCGCCCTGCAGGGTGAGCAGCGGCGACAGCAGGTGGGCGTGGAGCGGGAACTGCTCGGCCTCACCGTCGGTGAGGAAGCCCATGTGGTAGTCGCGGTGGGGGTGCTGGGCCTCTCCGCCGGGATTGACCACGTTCACTTGCTCGGTGATCTGGTAGCGGGGCCCGAGCCAGGCCTCGCAGGCCAGGGCTACGGCGTCGGAGCGGTGATAGTCGATGAAGGCGTCGGAGTCGGCTACGGCCAGCTTCTCCAGGGCGTTCCAGAGGCGGTCGTTGGCGCCCGACTTGGCGAAGTGGTCGCCGGCGGGACCGCCCTGGGCGCGCTGGGCCTCGATCAGGTTCCAGAACACCTCCGACACCCTGTCGAGAGCGGCGGGGGGGACGGCTCCCGCGAGCACGACGATGCCAGGACCCTCGACAAGGGCGCTGGCCAGCTCGTCGCGCAGCGCGGCCCGGTGCTCGGCGTCGGCGGTGGGGCCGTGGCCCAAGGCGGTCACGTCGTAGGTGGGGACGCCCTGGGTGATCCGCGCCGCCAGCGGATAGTCGGCGGGGTCGATGGGCCGCTCGACCAGCGCGACGAAGGCGTCCAAGTCGCACTCGTGGCGCGACGGGAACGCAGCGTCGCGGCGGATAGTCACCCATGCAATGGTACGCGGCGCGCACCGCGAGCGGAAGCCCTGAACCGGCGTTTCAGTCCGTGGCAGCCGCCCCCAGCGCAAGCCCTCCAACCGGCGTTTCAGTACGTGGCAAGCACCGCTGGCAGAAGTCCCCCACCGGCGTTTCAGCACGTGGCAGCCACCGCCGGCGCAAGCCGTCCAAGACGCATTTCGGTACGGGGCGCGGTATGGGGCGGTTAGCGTGGGCGACTGGCGACGAGTGGAGGTGTCATGCCCATCAATCCCGACGCAGCCGGGGCCGTTGGAGAGGAAACTGAGATCAGCTGGACCTCGAAGGACAGCCTGCTCTACGCACTGGGCGTGGGCGCCGGGGCGTCGGATCCCACCGGTTTCGAGCTGGAGTTCACCACGGAGAACACCCGGGGCACACCCCAGCGGGCGCTGCCCACCCAGGTGGTGGTCATGGGTGCTGGCAGCATGCCCGACTACGGGGACTTCAACCTGGCCGCGCTGCTGCACGGCGACCAGCACATCGAACTGCACCAGGAGCTGCCGGTCGAGGGCTCCGCGGTGGCCCAGGCCCGGGTGGCCGGCATCTACGACAAGACCAAGGCCGCCCTGGTGGTGCTGGAGACCAACGCCCGCAGCCACGACGGCGAGCCCATGTGGACCAGCCGAGCGGGGCTGTTCATCTCCGGTGAAGGGGGCTGGGGAGGGGCCCGGGGCCCGTCCAGCACCTGGCGTCAGCCCGATCGCGAGCCCGACCACGTGACCGGCTACGACACCCGCACCGACCTAGCTCTGCTGTACCGCCTCAACGGCGACCGCAACCCTCTGCACTCCGATCCGGCCTTCGCGGCGATGGCCGGATTCGACACCCCGATCCTGCACGGGCTGTGCACCTTCGGGGTGACCGGGCGGGCCCTGCTGCACACGCTGTGCGACAGCAACCCGGCCCGGTTCGGGTCGATGCGCGGGCGCTTCAAGGCGCCGGTGCTGCCCGGCCAGCGCCTGGATGTGCGGATGTGGGTCGACGGCGACACCACGCTGTTCCAGACCTGCGTGGGCGACCGGGTGGTGTTCGACGCTGGCGTGTTCACCGCCCGCTGAGGGCTCGCAGCGCCGGCGGAACGAAATTGATGCAGTTGACCACCTCTGAAGGGGTCAACTACGTCAATTTGGCGAAACGCCGCTGACGTGACGGTTGCGGACAGCGGCTTCCTGTGGGGGGCGGGGGCGTCGTCGGTGTCGGCCGAGGGGGTGGCTCCTTCGGCTGACTGGTCGGTGTGGGAGCGAGACGGGCGGGCACCCCGCTCGGGCGACGGGGCCGGCTTCGGCCGCGACTTCCGCGATGATCTGGCCCAGCTGGGAAGGCTCGGGCTCAACAGCCTGCGCCTGACCGTGGAGTGGGCACGGGTGGAGCCCGTCGCGGGCCGACCCGACAGCGACGCCCTCGACCGCTACCTCGACATGGTCGACGCGGCCGCGGCCGAGGGGCTGGACGTCTGGATCACGCTGCACCACACGTCTCTGCCGGGGTGGTACCTCGACGATGAGGGCGGCCACGCCGACGAGGTGGCCCGCCATCGCTGGTGGGCCCGTCACGTGGACCGCATGGCCGAGGCCTTCGACGGCAAGGCCGCGGGCTGGTGCCCGATCGAGGATCCCATCGGCTGGGCCGTGCGCGGCTACGGCCTGGGCACCCGACCGCCCGGGCGCCGCAGCCCCGAGGCCACCGCGGCGGCAGCCGAGGGGGCGATGCTGGCCCTGCACGAGGCATGCCGGCTGTTGGAGTCGGGCCCGCAGCCGGTGATGGCGGTCTTCGGCGCCCCCACGGTCCAACCCTCGCCCGTGGGGCGAGAGTACGCCGACGCTGCCGCCACCGAGGCTCGGCGCTGGGACGATCTGCTGTGGGGCACCTGGACGCGGGCGTTGCGCGAGGGGGCGGTGGAGGTGCCGGGCCGGGTGCCGGTGGCGGCGCCGTTCTTCGAGAAGGGACCAGAGCTGGTGGGGCTGAGTCACGACCACCCGGTGGGGGTGACCGAGGCGGGGCGCCTGGTGAGCTGGCCCGCGTCGGCTCGGCGAGCCGCGGCGGGCTTCGCCCCCGAGCCAGCCGAGCTGGGCGAGGCGGTCGACCGGGCCATCGACGCGGTGCCGGGGCGAGGGGTGGTGGTAGCCGCCCACGGGGTGCCCACCGATGACGACGACTGGCGGGACACGCTGATGGATGCGTCGATGTCGGTGGTGGCCGACGCCCGGGCCTCAAGTCTGAGGGGCTACTTCCACGACAGCGCTGTGGACGGCTACGAGTGGGCTCTCGGCTTCGGCGCTCCCCGGGGCCTGATCGGCCGCGACCGGGCGGTCAAGCCCTCGGCCCAGCGCCTGGCCGATGCCATTTCCGGGAGTGGTAGCGGTTAGCTCAGCGAAATTGATGCTGGAATTGGGCCTCTGAGGCCCATTTCGTCGCCAATTTCGCCCGTGGGTCGGCGGGGGGCTCGGCGAGCGGGGCTAGCGGGAGCGGTACTGGGCCTGGGGGCCTTGGGCGTCCTTGTTGAGGCGCTTGGACAGGTGGAGGCCCTCCAGCACCAGCTCCACCGCCGAGGCGACCATGGCGGGCGACTCGGCTGCGTCGTCGCCGGCCAGCAGAGCCTGCACCGGGGCGGTCAGCGCCGGGACCTCGGCCAGCAGCTCCGCGTAGTCGGCGTCGGCCACATCGTCGCCCACGTCCACCACCAGTTCTTCGTCGAAGGCGTCCACAACGGCGCGGTGCAGGTCCGGCGGCACGCTGTCCTTGAACACCGACAGCACCGCCGAATTGACCAACCGTTGGAGGATCTCGGTCTCGCGGCCCTCCTCCAGTGTCTCGATCTCCACTTTGCCCGCCGTCGAGGAGGGCAGCGCGTCGAGGTCGGTCACCCGGGGCACCACATGGTCGGAGCCGCTGCGCAGCGCACGGCGCATGGCGTTGGCCACCATCGTCTCGGAGTTGGAGATGCTCAGTCGCACCGACACCCCCGAGCGCTGCGAAACCTGCGGGCTGGACCGGGCAGCCCTGGTGATGGCCACCACAATCCGGGTCATGAACAAGGGCACCGTCACCGCAAGGCCGGCGGTGTCGGCCGCGGTATCGGGCCCGGCCCGGGCTGCGTCTGCGGCCGGGCCGCGGGCCGACCCGAGGTAGGCCTCCTGCTCGACGATGGCGATCTCTGTGTCGGCGTCGCGGGGGTAGTGGGTGCGGATCTGGGCGCCGAAACGGTCCTTGAGCGGCGTGATGATGCGGCCCCGGTTGGTGTAGTCCTCGGGGTTGGCCGACGCCACCAGGACCACGTCGAGGGGCAGGCGGACCTTGTAGCCCCGGATCTGAACGTCGCGCTCCTCGAGCACGTTCAGCAGTCCCACCTGGATGCGCTCGGCAAGGTCGGGAAGCTCGTTGATGGCGAAGATGCCCCGGTTGGTGCGGGGCACCAGCCCGTAGTGCAGGGTGAGCTCGTCGGAGAGGTAGCGGCCTTCGGCCACCTTGATGGGGTCGACCTCGCCGATCAGGTCGGCGATCGACGTGTCGGGCGTGGCCAGCTTCTCGCCGTAGCGGTCGTCGCGGTGGATCCAGTCGATTCCGGTGTCGTCGACGTGCTCGGCGACCAGGGCGCGGGCGTGGGCGGAGACGGGAGCGTAGGGGTCGTCGTTGATCTCGGAGCCGGCCACCACCGGCAGCCACTCGTCGAGCAGACCGACGAGGCCGCGGATCATGCGGGTCTTGGCCTGGCCCCGCTCCCCCAGCATGATCATGTCGTGGCCGGCCAGCAGGGCGTTCTCGACCTGGGGGATCACTGTGTTGTGGAAGCCGAGCACGTCGTCGAACATGGGCTCGGACGAGCGGATCCGGGCCACCGCGTTGCGGCGCAGCTCCTGGCGCACCGGGACTGAAGTCCAGCCGGAGGCCCGCAGTTCGCCGAGGGTGGTCGGTCGCGGCGCTGACATCGCCGGAACCTTAGCGGCGCCCGGCCCCGACCAAGAACGGGGCACCGAGAGACCGCAGAGACGCCGACCCCCCACCAACAACGCCCCCACCGAGGGCGCCAGCAGTCTTCGGCCCCGACCGAGAACAGGACCGCCGGATACGGTGGCCGGATGGACCTGGGCGGTACGTGGCGGGTCGCCGCGGCCACCGAGAGACGGCGGCGCACGTTCCACGAGTTCGACTACAACGACTCCGGCTGGGCCGCGATGCCGGTGCCCAGCCATTGGGCTCAGGCCCCGCCCGGAAGCGGGGACCCGGACCTCGCCGGCGAGGAGTCGGTGCTGTACCGGCATCGCTTCGAGGGGCCGCAGGAGGCGGCCGGTGCTTCCGGGGCTGCTGATGGCCGCGGCCGGCGCTGGTGGCTGAGAATCGAGGGGCTGGCGCAGCAGGGCGACATCTGGCTCGACGGCTCCTACCTGGGCCACACCGACGGGTACTTCGTGCCCCACGAGTTGGAGGTCACCGAGCAGTTGGCGGTCCGGGCCGACCATCTGCTGGCCGTCGACGCCACCTGCCGCCGCTTCGGCGACCCCGACAACCGCACCCTGCTCACGGGCGCCCTCCAGGATCCGGAGCTGTGCGGGGTCGACGACCTGATCGTGGGCGGGGTGTGGCGGCCGGTGCGCCTGCGCTCCAGCGGGTCGGTGGCGATCCGTCACGCTCGGGCGGTGTGCGCCGAGGTCAGCGCCCCCAACCACAGAGGCCGGCGCCGAGGCGACGGGCGGACCTCGGCACGGCTGGAACTGCGGGCAGTGCTCGACGTCCCCGGCGGGGGTGCCGTGCAGTTGCGCACGAGAGTGGCCGGCGCCGAGCACACCCACGACCACCACGCAGCCGACGGCGAGAACCGGGTCGAGTGGCATGTGGACGTGGCTGATCCCCCGCTTTGGTGGCCCCACGCGCTGGGCGAGCAGCGGCTGTGCGACCTCACCATGGAGGCCATGGTCGGCGGCGAGGTCCACGACCGGAGGCTCTTCCGGATCGGGTTCCGCTCGGTGGAGATGCGCCGCTGGGTGCTGCACGTCAACGGCGAGCGCCTGTTCGTCAAGGGCGCCAACCTCCTGCCCACCCAGCAGCTGCTGGGGGCGGCGTCGCCGTCGGAAGTGGCCAACGACGTGAGGGCGGCTCGCAAGGCCGGTCTCGACATGATCCGGCCGCTGGCGCACATCGCCCGTCCCGAGCTCTACGACACCGCCGACGAGCTAGGCATGCTGATCTGGCAGGACCTGCCGCTTCGGGGGGTGATGAGCCGCAGCGTGGTGGGCGAGGCCCGCCGGCAGGCCCGCGAGGCGGTCGACCTGCTCGGGCATCATCCGTCGGTGACGGTGTGGTGCGCCCACGACGAGCCGTTCCCCCGCGCCAAGCGCCCCTCAGCCACGCCGCCCGCCGTGAGCCGGCTCGGGCCGTCCTGGAACCGCGATGTGCTGGATCGGCGGTTGGGCCGGGTGCTGTCGCGCTGCGACGGCTCGCGTCCGGTGGTGCATCACACCGACGTGCCGCCGCACTTCCCGTCGCTGGAGGGCACCACCAGCCAGCTGTGGTTCGGCCTTCACGGCGGGCGAGCCGCCGATCTGGCCCCGACACTGGCCAGGATGCCGACCATGGGCCAGTTCGTGTCGGCCTTCGGCACGCCGGTGATCCAGGACCAGCCCGAGGTCGTCAAGACGACCATCGAGATCCTGCGCCGCTTGAAGTACCGGCCCACGGGCGGGTTCCTGCTGCACGCCCTTGCCGACGTGGGCGCCGACGCCGGCCGCTCTGAGAGCGCCGCGGCCGGCGGCTTCGGCGTGCTGGACAGTCTGCGGAGGCCGAGGCCGGGGTGGCCGGCGCTGGTGGACGCCTGCCGGCCGCTGATCGTGGTGGCCGATCCGCTGCCGGTGTCGGTGCAGGGAGGGGACCGCCTCGATCTGGCCGTCCACGTGGTCAACGACACCAGAGCCCAAGTGGACGAGATCCAGGTCCGGGCCCGGGTCCTCGGACCCGACGGCGGGGTGATCAACGACCAGCGCTGGGCCGGGACGGCCAGCGCGGACGACTGCGTTCTGGTGGGCCGCATCGACGCGCCGGTGCCTCTGGGCACCCCGCCCGGTCCTCTGACCGTGGAACTGACCCTCACCGCCGGCCGCGGATCCGACGGCGAGCCCGCGGTGTTCGCCACCAACCGCTACACCACGGTGATCTACTGAGCGGGCCCAAGGGGCAGCTACGACTGCGTCGAACAGAGGGACTTCCAGAGCCTCCGGTAGGCGATCGAGAAGGCGTCGGTGGGCAGGGCGATCTCACCGGTGCCGTCGAGGCGGAACGACACCTCCCTCGGTCGCAGGGCCTCGCAGATCACCCTGTCCTCCTCGTTCACCGCGGCCTGGAAGTCCCGCCACGGCTCGACGGGGTCGCCGCCCAGGTTGGTGCGGGCGCTCTGCTGGAACACCAGGCACGAGGTGGCCGACTCGGGCATGGCCGCGAGCTGGATGCATTCAATCTCGCCGTCGGAGTAGGTGATGGTGAGCATCGACGCGAACGGAAACGTGAAGTCGTAGCGGTAGGCGGCCTCGACCTCCGCGACCGAGCCGTCGAGCGTGTTGCGGTACTGCTGGAACACCCCGACGCTCGACGTGAAGCCGGCCTCGGTGGGGGTGACCTTCTGCGGGGCCACCGGCCGGTCGCTGGGCCCGAAGGTGACCCGGTGGATGGTCGAGAAATGGGCTATGTCGTTGAAGTTCTCCGCCACCCGGCTGGCCGACGCCTCCCAGCGCACCGGGCCGATCTGGAAGGTCTGCACGTCGGGCCGGTCGTAGAACCCCCAGTCGGGCGGATCGTCCGCGGCCGGCTCGCCCGGGCACGCCCAGACCAGTCCGTGGCTCTCCCGGGTGGGAAGGGTGTGGAGGCTCAGCCGCTGCGGAAGCCGGGCGTCGGGGCGGGCGGGGAAGCCCACGCACTGCCCGTCGGCCGAATAGCGCAGGCCGTGGTAAGGGCACACCAGGCAGTCGTCGTCGTAAGAGCCCATGCTCAGCGGGCTGCCGCGGTGGGGGCAGCGGTCCCACGCGGCGCAGGCCCGGCCGCCGCTGCGGAACACCACCACCGGCTCGCCCAGCAGCACCACCCCTACGGGGCCGGCGGCGATGGTGTCGGAGCGGGCCACCGGATGCCATTGCCTCCTAAGGACGGCGATTTCGGCCTCGTCGATTGCGGCGCCGGTCATGGTGCGGCCGGGCCGAGCACGGGGTCGAAAGTGTCCATCGCGGCCACGTCGACCGTTCCGACGTCGGTGATCGCGTAGTCGGGTATCGACGTGATCGGCAGGAAGAACAGGTACATGAACGGCCAGTCCACCCGGCACCCCAGAGCCTTGGCGGCCCGGTCGAGCCTCTCCTCCTCGGCCAGCATGTCGACCGGGTCGAGGTCGGAAACGATCCCGCCGATGGGCAGGGGAAGGAACTCGATCACCTGGCCGGAGTCCACCACCACCTGGCCCCCGCCATGGGCGGCGAGATGGTTCACCGCCACCGCCATGTCCTGCGGAGACGCCCCGACCACCACGATGTTGTTGTCGTCGGGGGCGCTCGACGAGGCCAGCGCCCCGGAACGGATCCCGAAGCCGGCCACGAAGGCGGTGGGGCGGTTCGAGTTCTTGCCGTAGCGCTCCACCACGCTCACCAGGGCCACGTCCTGGTCGAGATCGAGCAGGACCCGGCCCGAGGCGGCCTGCAGCACCACGTCGCGGCGCTTGCGCACGAAGATCTGCTCGGTCAACTCGATGGCCAGCACCTCCACCGGGCCGTCGGGCAGGTCGGTGCGCACCACGAAGTCGTCGGCTGTGGCCGGAGCCATGGGGAATGGGCCGGTGAGCAGGCCCTCGCGGCTCGGCGGCTCCAAGTCGACAGTCATCGCCCCGTCGCGGGCCACGATCTCGCCGCCGGCCATCACCATCGAAACCCGGAAGTCGTCGAGGTCCTCGACGAACAGGATGTCGGCGTAGCGGCCCGGCGAGATCGAGCCGATCATGTGGTCCACCCGGTAGGCCTCGGCACCGTTGATGGTGGCCATCTGGATGGCCGACATCGCGTCGACGCCGGCGTCGACAGCCATGCGCACCATGTTGTCGAGGTGACCTCGGTCGAGCACGTCGCTGGCCACCACGTCGTCGGTGCAGAAGCTCACCCGCCGGCTCGCCCCCGGGGCGTGCTCCAGCACGAGACGGATGTTCTCGGACAGGAAGCGCGCGAAGGACGACTCGCGGATCACCACGAACATGCCGTTGCGGAGCTTCTCAAGGCACTCCTGGGAGTCGTAGCTCTCGTGGTCGAGGCGGATACCGGCGCACGCATAGCTGGTGAGGTCGGCGCCGGTGGCCATCGGCGCGCAGCCCAGCACAGGCAGGCGGTTCTCCCGGGCGATCTCCATGGCTTCGAGCACGTCGGGGTCGCCGGTGCTGACGAACTCGCGGACGGTCTCCCACACCCCCACGCACTCGGGCCACTGCTGGGCGGCCCGATGGTCGTCGGGGCCGAAGTAGTGGCCCACGGTGGAGGTGGGCAGGGTGTAGGGCGTCTTGCAGGGAGCGCCCCACAGGACCCGCAGCGGGGTGCGCTGCGACTCGCGCAGAAAGGCCTCGGCCCCGGCTAGCCCGGCCACGACCAGGATCTGGTCGAGGCCCGAGACCACATTGAGGGTCCCCAGCGGCACCAGCATCTTGGCGGCGCTGGTGATCGACAGCTTCGAGCACTCCAGGTGCTGGTGGCCGTCGAACAGCCCCGGGACAAGGTGCCGTTCCTCCGCCTCGACGATGCGGGTGTCGTCGCCGATGTGGGCCGACACGTCGCCGATGGCCACCACGGTGTTGCCGTAGACGGCCACGTCGGCCGGGTAGACCTCGGCCGACACGACGTTGACGAGCAGGCCGCCGCGGACGACGGTGCTGGCCGGCACCCGGGCCGCCCCCGCGGCCACCAGATCCGGGATCGAGGGCTGGGCGGCCATCTCAGACCCCCGCCGCGCAGGCGTCGACCCGGCGCAGGTACTCGGCTCGGCCCTCGTCGTCGAGCCAGCTCGCCTCGAAGGAGTTGCGCACCAGGCGCACCACCTCCTCCGCGCTCAGCCCTGCCTCGGAGTGCACCCGCTGGAAGTTCTCGAGTATGTAGCCAGGGAAGTAGGCGGGGTCGTCGGAGTTGACGGTGACGCGCAGGCCGCGGTCGAGCATGCTCTTGATGGCGGCAGCTTTGGTGCCGTCGGTCACGTAGGCGTTGGAGATCGGGCACACGGTGAGCCCCAGCCCCCGCCGCTTGATCTCCTCGACGAGCTCCTCGTCCTCCAGGCAGTTGACGCCGTGGTCGATGCGCTCCACGCCGATGTCGTTGACGCACTGCCAGATATGGGCCACCGAGTTCTGCTGGTCGACGTCGCAGTGCATGGTCAGCCGGTAGCCCTGGGCCCGGGCCTCCGCGTACACCTCTCGGAACTTGACGGGCGGGTTGTTCCTCTCGTCGGAGTCGAGGCCCACGCCCAGGATCCAGTCGCGGTACTCCTTGGCCTGCTCCAGGGTGGCGGCCGCGGACTCGGCCGACATGTCGCGCAGGAAGCACATGATCAGCTCCGAGCGGATGCCGAAGCGCTGGTCGGCGTCGGCCTGGGCCCGGCGCAGCCCGGTGATCACCGTGCCGAACTCGATGCCTCGGGACGTGTGGGCCTGGGGATCGAAGAACATCTCCACGTACACCAGGTTCTGGGCTGCCACCCGGGTGAAATAGGCCATGGCCAGGTCGTAGAAGTCGTCTTCGACGAGCAGCACGCTCATGCCCTCGTAGTACTGGGCCAGGAACGACGGCAGGTCGTCGAAGTCGTAGGCGGCGCGCATCTCCTCGACGCTCGCGTAGGGCAGCTCCAAGCCGTTGCGCTCGGCCAGAGCGAACTTCAACTCCGGCTCCAGCGTGCCCTCCACGTGGATGTGGAGCTCGGCTTTGGGGATGGCGTCAATTAGGTCTTCGACGGAGCCCATCGCTTCTCCTCCTTTGGTTTCTGTCTGTGTCGGGTGGATACAGGGGGTCGGGTCGGTGCACGGTGCCGGTCAGCCTCTGGCCGCGACGTGAATCAGGCGGGCCGGCGATTCCGAGACCAGATGCCAGCGGGTCTGCAACCAAGGCGAGTGGAACAGCACGTCGCCAGCATGGAGGATCTCGTCAGGATGGTGCCTAATCTCCACCCGCACGGATCCCTCGATCACGTAGATCATCGTCTCGTCGGGCGTCTCGAACCATTCGGGCACGCCGGGACCGGGCTCGATCAGGTAGTCGCCCACCTCCGTAATGGGCTTGCCGGCCCGGTAGGCCGTCCTCGCAGTCTGGGCGTGCGGCACTTCGCTCACGGGGATCCGGGCGCGCTCGGAAGCTCGCAGCACCTGGACTTCGGCATCGGTGGGAGGATCGGGCAGCAGGTCCGACGGCCTCACGTCGAGGGCCGCAGCGATGCGGTACAGCGTGGCGATCGCCACCGACGTCCGCCCGGCTTCGAGTTGGCTCAGGAACGGCTGGCTCACAGTCGCGGCCGCGGCGAGCTTCCGGCCCGAAAGGCCCCGCTCCGTGCGGATCGCCTTGACCTTGACCCCGATCTCGAGGCCCAGATCATCGGCCACAGTGCCGGTCTCGTGTCTCGAGCCGAGTCGTGGTATTGGAGACAGAGCGATCAGCGTGAACGTGTCGGCGCCCCGAGCGGTTGAGAACTTCCTCGACATGGGCAATTTCCCGTTCGTCCACGATGGGCTCCTGGGTTCGGAGCCCCGCACCGAGGTTGCCGACTACAAGGTGGCGGTGGACAGCGTCACCTACGGGGTGACACCCGCGGCCTAGCGGCATCTCAACCATCGGCGGTCACCGGGCCTCGCGCGAGTAGGGGTCGTCGATCACGTCAGGCCCACCGCCACGCAGCCGCCCCCACCACCCAAATCAGCTTCGACTCGAAGCCGGGATCACGCCGTAGGTGATGCCCTGCTCGGCCAGCCAGCGCCGGTACGTGATGGCGGAGCGGTCGGCTCGTATCGGGGTCTCGGCTCGGGGGTCGAGCGGGAGCAGCTTGGGGTGCTGGTTCTCCAGGATGGGCTTGTCCTGGCTGAAGATCAGCAGCTGGTAGGCCTTGATCTCGGTGTCGGAACTGGTGTCGTCGATCACGCCCATGTAGTTGTGGACCCGCACTAGCTCGGCGGTCATGGGCTGCACCCAGATAGCGCAGATGTCCTCGATGGAGGGGTCGGGGAGGCTGTCGTAATAGAGCATCACGCAGTAGGGGTGCGGGACCCGGTAGCGGTAGCGCATCACCACTGGGGCATCGAAGTTGACCCCGACCTTGGGCACCATGAAGTCGCACTTGGTGGCGTGGATCTCGCCGTCGATGACCTCGACGTCGTACTCCACTACCTCGGTGTGGGGGAGCACACCCAGCGAACCCTCGTGGACGTATGGGAAGTGGGCCAGGTCGAGGAAGTTCTCCACCGCTCGGGGCGCGGAGGTGGCCACGCCGACGCTGCCGGCGTTCATGTTGCGCCGCCTCGGATGGTGGTACTCCGGCAGCGGGAACAGGTCGTCGGGCGGATCCCCGAGGCTGGTCCAGAGGTAGCCGTACTCCGGCTTGACGGGCAGGGCCTCGACGCTGTCCAGCTTGGCCGCATCGGCCGCCACGCCGACGGGGACCGCCGATGAAGAGCGCCAGGCGTGGCACTCGCCGTCGGGGGAGGCGGTGAAGCTGACGCGCTCGTCGAGCAGCAGGGTCTCGTTGACAACGCCGACCGCGATCTCGTCGAGGGCGCTGATCACGTGCCACTGGTTCAAGATCACCGGGTCGGTGTACGCCGGCTTCGCGATCTCCACTGTGTCACTCCCGTTCTGATAAACGCTGCTTATCAGTTTGGCATCCAGTCGGGGGGCGCGCAATCTTGCCCCAGGCGCCACACAGTTCCAAGCACACCACCAACGCACCGTCACAAGGTGCGGCGAGCCTTGAGGATGCTCTCGGGGGCGGCGGCTCAGCGGCGGGCGAGTCTGGGGGCGTAGGGCGCGACGAGTTGCGCCGCGCCGACGATGCCGTGGAAGTAGACGTGCGCGACCACACGGCCCCAAGCGGCGCGGGCGCGAGTGGCATGCCGCTGCTGGGCACGCTCGAGAGGCTCGGTGTCGGGAAGCATCCGGGCCTTGAAGTCGGCGATGAACTCGGCGTCGGTGATCAACAGGCAGACCTCCTGGTTGCAGCGGAAGCTGTGCCGGCTGAAGTTCGATGAGCCCACAAGCAGCCTGTCGTCATCGGCGAGCAGGAACCTGGCATGGAAGAAGTCCGGGTAGGTGCGCAGCTCCACGCCGGCGCGGGCCAGACGTCCCCAGATGTAGGGCTCGGCGGCGCGCAGCCAGCGGAAGTTGTTGTCCCGCGCCGTGATCACCGTCTTGGTCTGGACCTGTGAGTGTTCGAGGAGTCGAGCTATGCCGATGTCGAGGGAATAGGGGGACGCCAGCACCAGACTGCGGGTCGCGCCCCTAACGATGTCGTTGAAGACGGCCTCGATCTCGGCGTTGGTGACGACGGCCCCGTTCACGGAGCGGCGCTCGCCCCGCTCGGTGCAGGCGAAGTCCTCGACCAGGACCTCCACGGCGGCGGGGTCCTCGACGCGGACCATGAAGTCCCGCCAGGCGAAGTTGTGGTCGCTGATGTTGATGCCGCCGAGGTAGGCGTGGTCGTCCACCACGTAGAGCTTCTTGTGGTTGCGGCTCAGACCGAAGAACAGCACCGGCCCCCACGGCTGGGTGAACGCGGCGGCCACGCCCGCGGCCCTGAGCCGCTCGAACATGGCGGACGTCTCAGCGGCCTCGTCCCGGACCTCGGGGTCCTTGGCAGGGCGGTCGCTTACGTAGCGCAGCGCGAAGCAGTCCACGAGCAGCCGCACATCCACCCCCCGGCTGGCAGCCTCGGCCATCAGGTCGGCCACCTCCAGCCCGGCGGCGTCGCCGTCGAACGTCATGACCTGTATCAGCACCCGCTGTTCGGCCGAGCCCAGCGCCTGCTTCAAGTCTTCAACGAACTCGCGGTTGTCCAGCAGCCGCAGGGACTCGCCAGTCACCCGCCGACGCTATCCGGCTCGGTGCATCTGAGGTTGCCGGCCGATCTGTTCGGGTTGGCTTACCCCGCTGCGGACCACCCCGACCGCCAGTTGACTCTGGTCGGGCTCGGTTGGGCGTGGTAGACAGGGAGAAACAGATTCCTCCTGAATCCAGAAGTCCAACGCTCAAGTCCCGGTGAGGTGATTCCGATGCGTGGTAGTCGTGGTGTACTCAAGCTTCTGCGAACTCCTGTGGCACTCATGCTGGTGTTCGCATTGGTGGCTGCGGCTTGCGGTGACGATGGCGGCGACGTTGACACTGCTCCCACCACGGAGGCACCAGCACCACCCGAGACCGCCCCAGAACCAGCCATCGAAGAACCTGAGCCCGAGCCGTCGGCCGAGGAGTCAGTGCCCGAACCAGACCCAGGCACAGAAGAACCCGCCGCCGAAGAGGAGATGGCCGAAGAGGAGATGGCCGAAGAAGAGATGGCGTTCGCGGATGTCTGCCCGGCGAAGATCGTGGTCCAGACCAACTGGTTCCCCGAAGCAGAGCACGGCGGCACCTACCAGGTGATCGGACCCACTGGGACTATCGACGGAGCGAACGGGACGTACAGCGGACCGCTGGCCGATACCGGACTCGAACTGGAGATCCGCTCCGGCAGTCAGTTCATCGGGTTCCAGCCAGTGACCAGTGCGATGTACCAGGACCCCGACATCTTCTTCGGTTACGTCGATGGCGGCGAGGCCATCCAGCAGTCGGGGGCAAACCCCACAGTGGCGGTGATGGCGAACCTCGATATCAGCCCGCTGGCCATGCTGTGGGATCCCGAGACCTACGACTTCACCAGCATCGAGGACATTCGAGACGAAGGCGTGACGGTTCTTCACTTCGATCCTTCAGTCTCGATCGAGTACTTCGTGGAGACTGGCCAGTTGAGTCGGGACCAAACCGACGCGTCGTTCGACGGTTCTCCTGCCGTCTTCCTTGCTTCGAATGGGGGAATCGTCTTCCAGAGTTTCGCCACCAACGCGCCGTCGTTGTACGAGAAGGTGATTGCCGACTGGGGCAGACCCATCGACTACCTCCTGGTCCACGACTTCGGCTGGACGCAATACCAGTCGCCGCTGGTGGTTCGGCCCGACACGATCACGGCCTACCGGGATTGTCTCAAGATGCTGGTACCGGTGTTCCAGCAGGGCTGGATCGATTACATGAACGATCCTGTACCGGTAAACAACCGGATCCTTGAGATCGTCGAAGCCCAAGCAACCTTCTGGAGTTTGAGCGAGGAACTCAACGCCGACGCGATAACGGTCATGAGAGACCTCGACATCGTGTCCAACGGCCCCGATGGCACTTTCGGGAACTTCGATATGGACCGGATCCAGACGCTGATCGACCAGATCGCGCCCGTCTTCGTCGAGGCGGGCGCCGAGGTCAAGGAAGGCTTGCAGGCCGAGGACATCGCCACCAACGAGTTCATCGATCCATCGATCGGCTTCTAGACCGCATCCCACCTATGGGCTGCCGTCGGTGTCGTGTCCACTGACGGCGCGCTTCGCCACCGCCGGCGTCGGTGGTGGCGTTCGGTCGCACCGCCCCTGATCGTCTTCGCCGTCGTCGTCGGCGCTTGGGAGCTGGTCAGCCAGGTTGTGATGACCCCTGACCGTCAACGGGTGCTCCTCCCCCCTCCGGAGTCGACGGTTCAGGACGGATTCCTCGAATGGAACCATCTATCCGAGATCCTGTCAGGCTTGTGGCTCACTGGCCAAGTGACCGTGCTGGGACTGGCCATCTCGGTAGTCATCGGGGTCACCGTGGCCGTGCTGATGAGCCAAGCCCGTTGGGTCGAGCGCATGATCAACCCCTACGCGGTGGTTCTCCAGACCATCCCGATCATCGCCATAGTCCCGATCATCGGGCTCTGGTTCAGCTTCGCGTTTCGCAGCCGGGTCCTAGTGGCGGTGATCATCTCTTTGTTCCCGATCATTACCAACACTCTGTTCGGCCTGAAGTCGGTCGACCGGGGCCTGGAAGATCTCTTCACCCTCCACGGAAGCACGTGGAGAACACGGCTGTGGAAGCTCAGGGCCCGCTCCGCCCAGCCTGCGTTCTTCACCGGCTTGCGCATTGCTGCCGGTATGGCGGTCATCGGATCGATCGTCGGTGACTTCTTCTTCCGTCGAGGTGACCAGATGGGCCTTGGTCGGCTTCTGTCGATCTATCACTCCCGGGTGCAACCCACGCTGTTGTTCACCGCCATCTTCTTCTCGTCCATGCTTGGTTTGACCCTGTTCGTTGCCTTCGGACTGCTGGGAAGATTCGCTACCCGGGCCTGGTATGTGCCTGCCCGCCGGACGCTCCGTCGGCCATGAGTGCCGGTCACGCAGCCAGTGGCGAGGCGCGAGGGAGGCTCCGGCGTCAAGGCCGTACGGGGGGTTACCTACCGCGTCGAACTGTCGAACTGGCGGCGGCGCCGCTGGGTCTGCTGATCGTCATGGTCGGTGGCTGGTACGTCTTCACCTACGAGGTGCTCGAGCGCCATAGGCGGTTCCTGTTGCCGCCCCTCCACGACGTGTGGACTCAATCATTCGTTGACGGCGACACCCGGTCAGAGTTGTTGGACGGCCTCTGGGTCACGGCCAAGACCTCGATGATGGGGTTGGTGGCGGCGACTGCCCTTGGGATCCTGTTCGCCGTTCTGATGAGCCAGGCTCGCTGGATCGAGCGGTCCTTCTACCCGTGGGCTGTGTTGATTCAGACCATCCCCATCTTGGCCATCGTTCCGCTGGTTGCCCTGTGGTTCGGCGTGGGCATTTGGAGCCGGGTCTTGGTGGCGGTGATGATCTCGTTGTTCCCGATCATTGCCAACACCCTTTTCGGTTTGCAGTCGGCGTCAGAGGAGCAGGTCGACCTGTTCGAGATCCATGGCGCGGGGAGGTGGAAACGACTGGTCAAGCTCGACTTTCCGGCCGCAGTGCCCGCGCTGTTCACCGGGCTTCGGATCTCGGCCGGGTTGGCTGTGATCGGCGCGATCGTAGGTGAGTTCTTCTTCCGGTCGGGCGACCGGGGTCTGGGACAGCTGATCGAGCTCCATCGGGCTACCAACGACACCGCTGAGATGTTCGGCGCGGTGATCCTCTCGTCGATGCTCAGCATCGCCGTGTTCACTCTCACGGGTCGGCTCGGTGACCGCCTTACCGGCAAGTGGCACGAGGCAGCCAGCGACACGGTGCCTTGATCGATCCCATCTCGACGGCGTCGAGGACCATGCCGGTGTGCGGTGTGCCGAGACGCGCCGGCCCAAGATGAGCGGGAGACTCGTGGTAGTTCTGGGGACGGGGTGGGGTGTGTGCCGGTGTGTGCCGGTGTGTGCCGCCAGCGGAAGCGCGGTACTAGCTTTAGGGCGATGGCGCGGACGGTCACTCCCCCCGGTGCGGCTGCGGGCGCGGGCACCAGCGAGCGGGTGCCGCCGCTGAGGCACCGCCGCTGGGAGCTTCCCTGGCCGCTGAACATCTACCAGACCGCGGTCGGCAAGAAGTACGTGATGGCCATCACGGGGGTCGGGCTGCTGGCCTTCGTGATCGTGCACATGATCGGCAACCTGCACTTGTACGAGGGCCCGACCCAGGTGAACGAGTACGCCGAGGCGCTGCGGGACCTGGGCGGCCATCTGGTGCCCCGCACCCTGATCTTGTGGGTGATGCGCTGCGGCCTGATGGCCATGTTCGTGCTGCACATCCACAGCGCCTGGTCGCTCAAGGAGATCAGCCGGCGCAGCAGCGGTAAGGCCAACTGGGTGAGCGGCAACAAGCGCTACGCCGGCGGGCAGGACTACGTGGCCGTGAACTTCGCCAGCCGCACCATGCGCTGGACCGGCCCCATTATCGGCCTCTACGTGCTGTTCCACCTGGCCGACCTGACCTGGGGCTGGTGGCTGGGCGACGACTACATCCGCGGCGACGTGTACCACAACGTGGTGGAGTCGCTGTCGTCGATCCCGGTGGCGATCATCTACATCGTGGCCAACGTGGCGTTATCGGTGCACATCTACCACGGCATCGCCTCCGCGTTCCAGACCCTGGGGGTCAACAATCCGCGGTTCAACCACCTGCGGCGGGGGTTGGCCACTGTGGTGGCCGGGGCGATCCTCGTCGGCAACCTCAGCTTCCCGATCATGGTCCAGAGCGGGGTGGTCGCATGACGGTGCTGATGGCTAGGGCGGCAGCGACCCAAGCGGCAGCGGCCCAAGCGGCAGCGGCGGAGGTGACCTGATGGGCGTTGTGCTGGACGCCAAGGTCCCGGAGGGCTCCATCGCAGACAAGTGGGACAACCACAAGTTCTCGGTGAAGCTGGTCAACCCGGCCAACAAGCGGCGCTTCAAGATCCTCGTGGTGGGAACCGGGCTGGCCGGAGCTTCGGCCGCGGCGTCACTGGCCGAGTTGGGCTACAAGGTCGAGGCGTTCACGTTCCACGACTCGCCCCGGCGGGCCCACTCCATCGCCGCGCAGGGCGGCATCAACGCAGCCAAGAACTACCGCAACGACGGCGACTCGGTGTACCGGCTGTTCTACGACACCGTCAAGGGCGGTGACTACCGGTCCCGGGAGGCCAACGTCCACCGCCTGGCCCAAGTGTCGCTCAACATCATCGACCAGTGCGCCGCCCAGGGGGTGCCCTTCGCCCGGGAGTACGGCGGCCTGCTGGCCAACCGGTCCTTCGGCGGCGCCCAGGTGAGCCGCACCTTCTACGCCCGGGGCCAGACCGGCCAGCAGCTCCTGCTGGGCGCCTACCAGGCCATGGCCGCCCAGATCGCGGCCGGCGGGGTGACACTGCACAACCGGGCCGACGTGCTCGACATCGTGGTGAAGGACGGCGAGACGTGCGGGATCATCACCCGAGACCTGCTCACCGGCGAGGTGCAGGCCCACAGCGGCCACGCGGTGGTGCTGGCCACCGGCGGCTACGGCAACGTCTACTACCTGTCCACCAACGCCATGAACTGCAACGTCACCGCGGCATGGCGGGCGCACCGGCGGGGCGCGACGTTCGCCAACCCGTGCTACACGCAGATCCACCCCACCTGCATCCCGGCCAGCGACGAGTTCCAGTCGAAGCTGACCCTCATGTCGGAGTCGCTGCGCAACGACGGCCGCATCTGGGTGCCCCGCAACATGGACGAGACCCGGGCCGCGGCCAACGTGCCCGACGCCGACCGGTACTACTTCCTGGAGGAGAAGTACCCGGCGTTCGGCAACCTCGTGCCCCGCGACGTGGCGTCGCGCAACGCCAAGACGGTGGTGGACCAGGGCCTGGGCGTGGGGCCGCTGCGCAACGGCGTGTACCTCGACTTCGCCGGCGTGATCGCCCGCGACGGCGAGCACGTCGTGCGGGAGAAGTACGGGAACCTGTTCGACATGTACGAGCGCATCACCGGTGAGGACCCGTACCGCTCGCCGATGCGCATCTATCCGGCCACCCACTACACCATGGGCGGGCTGTGGGTGGACTACAACCTGATGACCAACGTGCCGGGGCTGTACGCGCTGGGCGAGTGCAACTTCTCCGACCACGGGGCCAACCGGCTGGGGGCCTCCGCTCTGATGCAGGGCCTGGCCGACGGCTACTTCGTGCTGCCCTACACGATCGGCGACTACCTGGCGCCGAAGCTGGGGGCGGCGCCAGTGCCGACCGACGACCCGGCGTTCGCAGCGGCGGTGGCCGAGGTGGACGACCGCACCCGGGGCTGGCTGGCCAAGCGGGGCACCAAGTCGGTTGACTACTACCACCGGGAGCTGGGCAAGATCGTGTGGGAGTACTGCGGCATGGCCCGCAACCGCACCGGCCTAGAGAAGGCGCTCAGCGAGATCCCGGCGCTGCGGGAGGAGTTCAGGGCCAACGTCAAGGTGCTGGGCTCGGCCGACACCACCAACCAGTCGCTGGAGCAGGTCAACCGGGTGGACGACTTCATGGAGATGGCCGAGCTCAAGGTGCGCGACGCCCTGCACCGCGAGGAGTCCTGCGGCGGGCACTTCCGCGAGGAGCACCAGACCCCCGAGGGCGAGGCCCTGCGCGACGACGAGAACTTCGCCTACGTGGCCGCGTGGGACTGGCAGGGACCGGACCGGCCCCAGGATCTGATCAAGGAGCCGCTCGAGTTCGAGAACGTGAAGCTCACCCAGAGGAGCTACAAGTGAGCGCCGGCAACGGCTCGGGCGACGGGAACGGGCATGGGGCCCGGCTGCGGTTGAGGCTGCGGATCTGGCGCCAGGACGGACCGGATGCGCCGGGGGCATTCCTGGATGTCGACGCCCACGACATCCCTGCCGACGCCTCGTTCCTGGAGATGCTCGACATCGTCAACGAGCGGCTCATCGACGACGACATCGAGCCGATCACCTTCGCCCACGACTGCCGGGAGGGCATCTGCGGCACGTGCGGGGTGATGATCAACGGCCGCCCCCACGGTCCCGAGAAGGCCACCGCCACCTGCCAGCTGCACATGCGAAAGTTCCGCGACGGCGACCAGATCGTGATCGAGCCGTTCCGGGCCGCGTCGTTCCCGGTGATCAAGGACCTGATGGTGGACCGGCGGGCCTTCGACCGGATCATCGAGTCGGGCGGCTACATCTCGGCGCCCACCGGCACCGCCCCCGACGCCAACGAGATCCCGGTCCCCAAGGATGTGGCCGACTTCGCCATGGACGCGGCGTCCTGCATCGGGTGCGGGGCGTGCGTGGCCGCCTGCCCCAACTCGGCGGCCCAGCTGTTCACCGCGGCCAAGCTCGGCCATCTGAACGTGCTGCCCCAGGGCCAGCCCGAGCGCTGGCGGCGGGCCGAGGCGATGGTCGAGACCATGGAGTCGTTCTTCGGGTCGTGCACCAACCACGGCGAGTGCACCGAGGCCTGCCCCAAGGAGATCAGCCTCGACTTCATCGCGGTACTGAACCGCGATTACCTCAAGGCCAAGGTGAAGAACCGCCGCCTCGTCTCCCAGACCTGACCGCGTGCGGAGCGCAGGGGCCGGCCCGCAAGATCTCGGGGCGGTTTGTGTGCCTCTACGGCACCAGACCCGGCCGAAAACCTGCGACGCGGCCGGGCCCAGAATCTCGGGGCGAATTGTGTGCCCCTACGGCACCAGACCCGGCCGGGAACCTGCGACGCGGCCGGGCCTACGGTCTCGGGGCGGTTTGTGTGCCTCTACGGCACAAGACCCGACCGAGAACCGGCGCAGTCCCGGGGAGGGGGTCCGATGAGCGGGCGTGAGGCCGGTTGGGGCTGGGGTCGGAGGCTGGCTCTTGGGGTGGCCCGCGGGGTGGCCATGGGCGCGGCCGACGTGGTGCCGGGGGTGTCGGGCGGGACCATCGCGGTGGTGCTCGGCATCTACGAGCGGCTGCTGGGGGCGATCCGGGGTGTCGCGGGCGGGGCCGGGACGCTGCTGCGGGGCGACTGGCGCGGCGCCGGGCGCCGGCTGGCGACGGTGGACTGGTGGCTGATCGTGCCGCTGCTGGCCGGGATCCTGGGCACGATCATGCTGCTGGCCTCGGTGATCGAGACCCAGCTGGAGGAGCACCCCGAGACGATGGCCGGCCTGTTCTGCGGGCTGGTGGCCGCCTCCGCGGTATCCGCGTGCCGGCTGTTCGAGTGGCGGGGCGCGGGCCAGATCGCGATTGTGGCGGTGTCGGCGGCGGCGACGTTCGCCCTGCTGGGCCTGCAGTCGGGCCCGGTGGCCGATCCGTCGCTGCTGGTGCTGGCCGCGGCCGGGGCGGTGGCGGTGTGCGCCATGATCCTTCCGGGCATCAGCGGAGCGTTCCTGCTGCTGATGCTGGGCATGTACGGGGCGGTGATCAACATCGTCACCGACGTCCGCTATCTCGACGCGGCCGTCTTCGCAGCAGGCGCGGCCGTAGGCTTGGCCTTGTTCTCGTTGGTGCTGGGGCGGCTGCTGGATCTTGCCCGCGACACGGTCATGGCGGTGCTGGTGGGGCTGATGGCCGGTTCGCTGAGAGTGCTGTGGCCCTGGCCCAACGGCGTGGGCGTTATCAGCCGCCGCGAGCACGAGGTGATCTCGGGCACCGGCCTGGCCTGGCCTGGTGCCGACCAGTGGCTGGCCCCCACGGTGGCCGCCGCCGCCGGCTTCGCGGTCGTGCTGCTTATCACCCGGCTGGCTCGCCCCTGAGAGGCCGAGCGGCTAGGCCGCGATTCGCGTACGAAACCAGCAGGGCGGTCAGCGAGGCCGTGGCCCGAGCGGCCCGTGAGCGCAGCGAGCAAGAGCGGGGAACAACACGCTTCACCGCGAGGCGCTCACCACCAATCCGCGCATCCCCGAAGAGAGCTGACCGGCGGGCCGTGCTAGGACTGCAACTCCTCGCGCACGATGGCCGCGCCCTGGACGAGGGCTGAGAGCTTGGCGAGGGCCAGCTCCCGCGACATGTATTTCATCCCGCAGTCGGGCGCCAGGATCAGGCGCTCGGGGCTCACATAGCGCAGCGCCTGGCGGATCCGGTCGACCACAACTTCGGGCGTCTCCGCATCGTGGTCGCCGTTGTCGATGACCCCGAGGATGATGGTCTTGTCGGGCAGCCGACGAAGGATCTCCAGATCGATCTTGGGCTGGGCCGCCTCGATGGAGATCTGGTCGACCAGGCTGTCGTTGAGCTCGGGCAGGAACGAGTAGGCGTCGGGCTTGCCGATGCCCCTCCACTCGTGGATGGCCGCGTACCCGAAGCACATGTGCAGGGCGGTGGTGCCGGTGATCCCGTCGAGAGCCTCGTCGAGCACCTCCACCGCGTACTGCGAGGCCTTCTCGTGCTTGGCCTGCATGTAGGGCTCGTCGAGCTGCACCACGTCCGCGCCCGCCGAGAACAGGTCCCTGATCTCCTGGTTTACCGCCTTCGCATAAGCCGACGCGGCGGCCCGCTCGTCACCGTAGAAGTCGTCCTGGGCCTGCTGGGTCATGGTGAACGGCCCGGGCAGCGTGATCTTGATGGTGCGGTTGGTGCTGGCCCGCAGCAGCTCCACGTCACGCACCTCGATCGGGACGTCGCGGGTGATCCTTCCGACGATGCGGGGCACCGGGTTGGGCTTCCCCGTCCGGTCCATGGCGAAGCCGTGCCGCTCGGTGTCGATTCCCCCCAGTGCGGTCGCGACCCGGTTGGAGTAGCTCTCGCGGCGGACCTCGCCGTCGGTGATGATGTCGATGCCCACCTGCTCCATGTCGCGGATGGCCAGGAGGGTGGCGTCGTCCTGGGCCTGCTCGAGGAACTCGGGCGCGACCCGCCAGATCTCGGTCGCTCTGATCCTGGGAGGCAGCCGGGTCTCGAGGTTCGAGCGGTCGATCAACCAATCCGGCTGGGGGTAGCTCCCCACTACGGAGGTGGGCAGTAGTGTCTCGGTCACAGGACGGGCCTTCCGCTGGGGTTCACAAGGCAATTTAGGGCCCCGTCGACCCCAAGCGGTCCCAGCCCGGCTCGATCCGGGCTCGCCTTCAGGCCGCGCCGGCCGACGATGCGTTTCCGGGACCCTCCGACGACTCCCGGCTGAGGTGTCTCAGGACCAGGTTCTTGCCTGCTCTGATGTGCTCGCCCATCAGTTCGGCCGCCTGTTTGCTGTCTCCGGCCGAGAGGGCGCCCATGATGGCGGCATGGTCGTGGCGCGACTGCTGCAGCCGGCCCGGAACCACCCACGTGGCCGAGCGCGGGTCGTTCCACAGCCGCCGGATGAAGTCCAACAGGTGAGGCGTGTTCTGGGCCGCGGCGTAGATCGTCATGTGCCAGGCCTCGTTGAGTTGCATCGACGCGGCGTGGTCGTTCTGGTCGATGGCGGCGCGGTTGGCCTCGAACAGCGTCTCCAGCTCGGCGATGTCCTCGGCCGTGAGGTGATCGGCGGCGATCAGGGTGGCTCTGCTCTCCAGCATCTCGCGCAAGTCGTAGAGGTCGGCGGTCTCCTCCGGGCTGAAGTCGGCGACCCGCGCTCCCCGGTGGGGCTCATTAACGACGAAGCCCTCGGCCTGGAGCTGGCGCAAGGCCTCCCGGATGGGGGTGGCGCTCATGCCGAGCAGGTCCCCGAGGGCGTCGATGTCGATGCGCTCCCGTGGCTTCATCACCCCGCTGCGGATGTCGTCGCGCAGCCTGGCCGCAGCCATCTCGGACTTGGTCCGGTATGCCTCCATAGTCGCCGGGCCGGCTACGCCTGGGGCGTGTACTCGTCGCCGGCCAGCACCGCCTTGACGAAGTCGCGGAACTGGATCGTCTCCATGGTGTTCTCGGTGCGATTGCATTCCCAGATGTCGATCCACACGTACTCGATAGAGAAATAGGCGTCGTAGCCCTGCGCCATGAGCCGCTCGAGGACGCCGCGGTAGTCGATGGCGTTCTCCTGGAAGTTGACCTGCATGCGGCCCGGCGCGGCGCCGCGGCATTGGAAGTGGGCGGCATGTTCCAGCAGCGGATGAACGTCTGATTCGGGGATGTCCTGGTAGACGAAATGGCAGTAGTCGATGGTGAGCTTCAGGCCGGGAACCGCGTCCACGAGCTCCAACGCCATCTCCGGGGTCGGCGTGTTGCTGTTGACGCTGGCCTCCACGCGGACCTCGATGTCGTGTGCGGCCGCGGCCTCCACCCTGCGGGTCAGCTCCGCGGCGGACAGTCTCAGGGAATCCGCGGTTGACTGCCCCTCGATCGGGATCCCCCCGTTCATGGTCATACCGGGCGCGCCGATGCGCCGGGAGAACTCCAGGATGTCGAGGAACGCCTCATGGCCGCCGTCGCGCTGGTCGGGATCGGGATTGTTGGCTGCCAGGTCAGTCAGATTGAAGGACGGCACGAAGAACACGTCGGCCGCTTCGAGCCCTGCGGCCGCGAGACGCTCGCCGATGACGCCGGACCACATGGCCACGTCCTGGCGCACCATCCCGGGCTGGACTTGGGTGCGGCCCTCCATCAGGCCGAGATCGACGCCGTCGAACCCGAGCATCGCGATGTGGCGGACCACGTCGGTGTGGGTCATGAGCGGCCAGGTGAAGTCGGCGCACCCGAGTTTCATGCTCACTGCTCAATCCTCGCTGAGGTCGCGTCTATGGTGCAGCGGGGGAGGCCCGCATGCAACGAGTATGTCTCACATTTCGGCTCGTGTCCGGTCGTGAGGACGAGTACCGCCGCCGCCATATCGAGGTGTGGCCGGAGCTGGAGGAGGCCATCAAGGCCGAGGGCATTGTCAGCAGCGCCGTGTACGCAGCGGGCGACACCGTCTTCGTGCTGGTGGAGCACCCGACTGACATTGAAGGCGCCCTCCAGCGCCTCGGCGCGACCGAGGTGAACGCCCGCTGGTCGGAGTACTTCGCCGATGTGATGGCCACCGAGCCGGAACAGGCCGACGAGGTGTGGCGCCTGCGCTAGCCGACGCCGCCGTGACGCATCAGCCGGCGGAGCACGAAGGGGACGATCCCGCCGTGGCGGTAGTACTCCACCTCGGTGTCGCTGTCGAGGCGGACGATCACGGTGATGTCGCGGGTGCCGACGCCGGGCGCGGTGGCCGACAGGGTCAACGTGGCGCCTGGGGCGACGCCGGTATCCAGGCCGGCAACATCGAAGCGCTCGGTGCCTGACAGCCCACTCTGCCGCCAGCCGGTGCCCGGCTCGAACTGGAGCGGGAGAACACCCATCTGTATGAGGTTGAGACGGTGGAGACGCTCGAAGCTCGACGCCACCACGGCCCGGACCCCGAGCAGCGCGGTGCCCTTGGCGGCCCAGTCCCGAGACGACCCCGCGCCGTAGTCGTCGCCGGCCACCACGATCAGCGGCGTGCCAGTCGCCCGGTACCGTTCGGCCGCGTCGAACACCGTGATCACCTCGCCGGTCGGATGGTGCACGGTCCAGCCGCCCTCGAGGCGGGGCGTGAGTTGGTTGCGCAGGCGGGGATTGGCGAACGTTCCCCGCACCATCACCTCGTGGTTCCCTCGCCTGGCTCCGAGGACGCTGAAGTCGCGCGGCTGCACCCCCCGGCCCATCAGGTACCGGCCGGCCGGGCTGTCGGGCGCGATCGCACCGGCCGGCGATATGTGGTCGGTGGTGGTCTGGTCTCCGAGCAGCAGCAGGCAGCGGGCATCGGAGATGTCGGTCACAGGCGCCGGCTCCCGCGGCACGGACTCGGCGAAGGGCGGAGCCTGGACGTACGTGGAGGTCCGGTCCCACTCGTGCAGCTCCGCAGCCTCGCGGACCAGTGACCGCCAGCGCTCGTCGCCAACGAAGATCTCGTCGCGGCGGGCGTCGAACAGGTCCGGGGCGAGGGCGAATTCGGCCAGCTCTGAGATCTCGGCGTCGTCGGGCCACAGGTCCGACAGCAGAACCGGGACCCCGTCGGCGTCGGAGCCGATCGGGGCATTGGCGATGTCGACGTCGACGGTCCCGGCCAGCGCGTAGGCCACCACCAGCGGCGGCGATGCCAGATAGGCGAGGCGACATTGTGGATGGATGCGACCCTCGAAGTTGCGGTTCCCGGAGAGGACCGCGGCCACGACCAGGTCTTCGCCCTCCACCGCCACGGCGACGGCGGCGTCCAGCGGACCGCTGCCGCCCGCGCAGGTGGTGCATCCGTAGCCGACCACCGCGAAGCCCAGCTTCTCCAGGTATGGCAGCAAGCCGAGCCTCCCCAGGTAGTCAGCCACGACCGGCGAGCCGGGAGCGAGGCTGGTCTTGACGTGGGCCGGCACGGTGAGGCCCCGCTCGACCGCGTTGCGGGCCAGAAGGCCCGCGCCGATCATCACCGCGGGGTTGGAGGTGTTGGTGCAACTGGTGATGGCCGCGATGGCCACGTCGCCGTCGCGCAGGGCATCGGTGTGGATGGGCCGGGCCCCCGGCCCGCGGTGCTCGGCCACGGCCTGGTGGAACGAGGCGGGGACCTCCGACAGCGTCTGCGTCTGGTGGGGGCGGCGGGGCCCGGCCACGACCGGCTCGATGGCGCCGAGGTCGATGTCGAGCACTCTGTTGAAGAGCGGCTCGGGCGACCCGGCGGTCCGGAACATGCCCTGGGCGCGGCAGTACCGCTCGACCAGATCGATGTGGCCCGGCTGGCGGCCGGTCCGGCGCAGATATCGCAGCGTCTCGTCATCGACCGCGAAGTAGCCGATGGTGGCGCCGTACTCGGGCGCCATGTTGGCGATGGTCGCCCTGTCGGTCAGCGGGAGGCTGTCCACTCCGGGACCGAAGAACTCGACGAAGGCTCCGACCACGCCGAAGGCCCGCAGCATCTGAGTGATGGCCAGCACGAGGTCGGTGCCGGTGGCGCCGGGGCGGGGGGCTCCGGCCAGCCTGACCCCGACGACGTCGGGCACGACCACACCGATGGGCTCGCCGAGCATGACGGCCTCGGCCTCGATGCCCCCGACGCCCCACCCGAGCACTCCCATGGCGTTGATCATGGTGGTGTGCGAGTCGGTGCCGACGAGGGTGTCGGGGCGGGCGACCGGTCCGCCGCGGCTGTCGTCGACCCTCACCACCGAGGCGAGGAACTCCATGTTGACCTGGTGGACGATCCCCTTGCCGGGCGGCACGACCCGCAGGTTCGAGAAGGCCTGCTCGGCCCACCGCGCGAACCGGTAACGCTCGGCGTTGCGCTCGTACTCCATCGCGAGGTTGACCGAGAATGCACCCGGTGTGCCGGCCACGTCCACCTGGAGCGAATGGTCCATCACCAGGTCGGTCGGCACGAGCGGATCGACCACGGCAGGGTCGCCGCCGCGGCGGTGCAGGCTGGTGCGCATGGCGGCCAGGCCGATCAGCGCCGGGATGCCGGTGAAGTCCTGCAGGATCAAGCGGTCGGGACGGAACGACACCGACCGCCCCGGCACCACCGAGTGGGGCCATGCGGCCAGGGCGGCGACGTCGGCTTCGGTGGCGTGGCCCGCGTCGGCCTGGCGCATTGAGCCCTCCAGCAGCACCTTGAGGCTCCCCGGCAGCCGATCGACGGCGCCAAGCCCCAATTCGGAGGCCCGGGCGATGCGATGGAACTGAACCGGACCGGCCGCGGTGTCCAGCGCGGCCAGAGACCCGAGGCCGCGAGCGGCGGTCATCCGTCCAGGAGCCGGGCCGCCAGGACTCCGCCAGGGTCAAGCGCCCGCTTGATGGACAGGTGGAGACCGCCCTCGGCCGACCGGAGGTAGCGGTCGCTGCGAGCCGCGCCGATCCCGTGATGATGCCCGATGGTGCCGCCGTGACGGTCGGACAGCTCCAGCGCCCGCTCCCACACGGCCCGGCCCCGGGCGCAGGCCGAGTCGTCGTCGTCGCAGTGGATCCAGAAGGCTAGGTAGAGGCCGATGCCGGTGGGATAGATGTGGGAGGAGTGCATCCACAGCCGATCCACCAGGCTGCCGACCTCGGCTTGCAGAGCGCCAGCCAGCGCCGCGGCCGACCGCCACGGTACGCCCAGCTCGATGGTGTCGAAGAACGAGCCGGTGTCGCGGTTGAGGCCCACTATCAGTTCTGGCCCGGCATGGCGGTTGTCCCACCAGCGGTCGGCGGCGTCGGGCTCGAGCACGATCCCGCCCGCCGCGCCGACGACATCAGCAGCAGCCCGTTGGGCGATCTCGGTGACGTCCGGCTCGCCGACGAGTGACAGCACCAGAGCGCAGGCGCCGGCGGGGTCGGGGGCGTCGACCAGGATCGCGGCGGTCTCGGCCGGGTTGAGCAGGCGGGCCACGGCGACGGGCAGCGCCCGCTGGATGAGCTCCCTCTGCACCTCCAGGCCGGTGGCGAAGTCGGGGACTAGGCCGTTGAACCGGGTTTCGGGCATGAGTCGGGCGACTGCCAGCGAAGCGGCGGTGATCACGGCCAGGCTGCCCTCGGTGCCGCAGAGGAGCTGCAGGGCGTCGAGGCCTCCGGGCGAGCGGGGCCGGACCGGGATCCTGAACGCCTCGCCGCTGGGAAGCACTCCCTCAAGGCCGCGCACCATCTGCTCGACTCCGCCGAACCGGGCCGATGCCGTGCCCGTGGCCCGGGTCGCGATCCAGCCGCCGACGGTCGAGTGTTCCAGGGACTGCGGGTCGTGGCCCAGGGTGAATCCACGGTCGTTGAGGAAGCCTTCGAGCCTCCCTCCGATGATCCCGGCCTCGGCGGTGACTACCTGGGAGGCTGCGTCGAGGTCGACGATGCGGTCCATCGCCAAGCGCAGCACCACGTCGGGCTCGCCGTCGAGGCAGCCGACGACGTTGGTGCGGGCGCCCTCGACCTGCACGGTCGCTCCGGCGGGCGCGGCCGCCCGCAGCACTGAGCTAACGGTTTCGGCAGACTTGGCCGCCACGACCGCGGCGGGCGCGGCTTGAGCCGGGCGACGCTTCAGGCCCATCGGCCAGGTGTCGGCCGCTTCGTCCCTGGCGGGGCCGGTGACGATCTCGTCTGCTGATACTCCCGCTCGAATCAGGGCCTCGACCGTGACACCCACCTAGTAATCCTCCCGGGTTGCCAGCCGTCCGGGCCGGACGACACAGCCTACGTCGTGAAGGCCGCAGGCTTGAGCGGCACGACCGGCCGCTTTGTGACACGATCACCGAACCGGCGCCGGCGACGCCGGGAACGGGCGCCCATGCGCAGGGCAGAAGCGAGGAGGGTGACATCTTGAAGCTGCGGCTGGGAGTGATCGGAGCGGGTGCATGGACGGTGGCAAGTCATTTGCCGAACCTCCGACGTCGAGTCGACGAGATCGACTTCGTGGCAGTCAACAATCTCGACGCGGAGCGTCTGGAGTCAATCCAGCGACGCTACGGGTTCCAGATCGCCTCCACCGACTATCGCGAGGTGTTGGCGGCCGGTGTCGACATCTGTGTCGTGGCCAGTCCCGCCCGCTGGCATCACGAGCATGCGCTGGCTGCTCTGGAGGCCGGCGCGCACGTTCTCGTGGAAAAGCCGTTCACGATCGATCCGGCCGACGCCTGGGACCTCGCGAACACCGCGGAACGCCTGGACCTCCACTTGCTGGTGGCGTTCGGCGCCAACTACCAGCCGATGATTCGTGGAGCCAAGCAACTGATGTCGACCGACGGCGGGATCGGCGAGGTCGAGCACGTCATGATCCATATGGCCTCGGCGATCCGCGAGGCCTTCCTGGGCCACCCACGCCCGTACGCGCTCGACGAACTTCCCGAAGGCGCGCCCGAACTGCACCCCGATCCCGACACATCGGCGACGCCGGAACTCGCAGGCGGTGGCTATGCCCAGGCGCAGCTATCACATGCGATCGGGCTTGCTCTGTGGCTGACTGGCCTTCGCGGCCGCGAGGTCTACGGCGTGACATGGCGCCCATCGGTGGATGTGCCGGTGGAGTTTCACGACGCCGCCGTCGTTGTGTTCGACAACGGAGCCGTCGGCACGGTGTCCGGTGGCTCCTGCCACATGGGAGCGGGCAACGACAAACACCAGCAGGAGGTCCGATTGATCGGCTCGGAGGGACAACTGCACGTGGACGTGGAGCGAGAGATCGTGTGGCGCTACCGAGGCCCGGACAGTGACATCCGGCTGCCGGTCGAGACGGGTGACGGGCTGTACGACTGCCGCGGCCCGATCGACGCTCTCGTCGATCTTGCTGCGGGCCGGGATGTGCCCAACGTGTCGCCGGGCGAACTCGGCGCGCGGGTCGTCGAGATCATCGATGCCCTGTACAGGAGCGCGAGATCACGCACCCCCGTCGCTGTGCCGTAGAGCCTCGACCCGAGCGAGACCTCAAGCCTTAACCAGACACTCTCCGCTCGAGGGAGAGGATGTATGAGGACGTGCTGCCGCCGTCCGCCATGATTACAGCCCCGGTCAAGAAGGATGACTCGTCGCTGGCGAGGTGCAGGATCTGATAGGCGATCTCGCCGGGCTCAGCCCACCGGTTGAACAGGTTCATGTTGTGATACTCCTTCATGGCCTCCTCGGAGACGCCCGCCATCATCGGAGTATTCACCAGCCCGGGACAGATCACGTTCACCCGGATTCCATCCGAGGCATGGTCCGCGGCCATGCACAGCGCCAACCCGATGACCCCGTGCTTTGAAGCGTTGTACGCTGCTTGCCCCATCTGCCCGGTGACGCCCGAAACCGAGGAGACACAGACGATCTTGCCGTGCTGCTGGCGCACCATTGCCGGCAAGACATACTTCGAGCACAGGAACATCCCCTTGAGGTTGACATCGAGGATTGAATCCCACTGCTGCTCGGACAGATCCAGAACGCTGCCCATTCCCCGGACGCCTGCGTTGTTCACAAGAATGTCGATCCGCCCATAACGCTCGAGCGCCGAGACTGCAAGGCTCTCGGCGCTCTCGGCACTTGTCACATCGGTCGTTACGGCCATTGCCTCCCCGGCCTGTGACTTGATCAGATCGACGGTCCCCTCGGCGCCCTCCGGTTCTATGTCCGCCACGACGACTGTGGCACCCTCGTCCGCGAAGAGCGCCGCGGTTGCCCGACCCAACCCGCTGCCTCCGCCCGTGATGATCGCCACCCTTTCGGCCAGGCGTTTCACTGGCATTCGACTTCACCTCCGCTGATCACAGACCGCCGGCCGATCACCGGATTGCCCTGCGGATGCAGCATGTCAGCACCCTGCGAATTCCTCGTGAACTCATCGCCTGCCCGCTCGGCCTCTGAGCCGCACCGGGAGCGACTGCAGCGCGCCAAGACTTGTGGCGTAGCCCAGATGGGTGCCCCAAGAGACGGCGTCCTCGGTGAGTTCAGCCTTGGGAAACCGTTGTAGGAATGTGTTGACCGCAATCGCCGTCTCGAGCCGGGCCAGCGCCGCTCCGAGGCAGAGATGGACGCCATGGCCGAAGGCCAAGTGCCGGATGTTCTGCCGGTCGATGTCGAACGAGTCCGGCTCCTTGAACTGAGCCGGGTCGTGGTTGGCCGCGCCCAGGACCATGTGGACGGCATCCCCCCTACGAACGGGACACCCTCCGACCTCAACGTGGTCGGGGGCGACACGCCAGGCTCTCTGCACCGACGTGTCATACCTCAGGAACTCCTCCACAGCGTTGTCGATCCGTTCGGGGTGATCGCGCAGTCTCTGCAACTGGTCAGGATGCCGAAAGAGTCCAAGGAATGCCTTGCCGATGAGGCCGCCGGTTGACGCGTGCCCCGCCGTGTAGAGCGTTACGCAGTTTGCCAGCACCTCCTCCGCGGTCAGTACACCCACCGGCTCCGAGTTCGCAACGAGCCAGCTGATCAGATCCTCCGTCGGCTGCCGGCGTCTCTCTGCGATGAGGTCACTCAGGTAGCGGCGCATCTCGACGAGAGCGTGACGACCTGCTTCCATAACGTCGGTCGTTACCCGACCCGTCGAAAATACCGCAATGATCTGGTCGGTCCAGGGGATGAACTGGGCCCGATCCGGCGGGGGCACACCGAGCATGTTGCCCATCACGTGAACGGGGAAGGGTCTCGCATATTGAGCCATGAGGTCGAACTCGTCGCCCTCCGCGGCGTCGAGGAACGAATCGGCGAGCTGCTCGATGTCAGCTCTCAGGGCCTCAGCGGCTGCCGTCGAGAACGCATCTTGCAGCAGGGTCCTGAGCGTCTTGTGCCGCGATCCCTCCATGAACGGCAGCGTGGACTCGTAGTGGTCCGAGAACTGGGCCGCGGCGGCCCGTCCCTCATCGGGGAGTTGGGCGAGAAATGCGGGCATGCGCCCGCGGGCCGACAGCCGCGGTTCTCTCATGGCCGATCGGACATCGGCGTAGCGCGTCACGATCCACCCGTTGAGGGCCTCGCTCCACGCGATCGGCGGCTCGCGCCTTAGCCGGGCGTAGATCGGATACGGGTCCACCAAGTACTCGGGTGACAGGAGAGCCGCGTCCGCATCTGGAGTCACAGGGGGATGTCGCACCCCGGCATCTCTGGACTCAGGCATTGCTCCTCCCGCCAGCCGCCCGTGCCGAGACCCTGAATATAGCGCTCACCCAAGTCCCACTTTTCTGCGGGCCTCCAGCGCAAGCGGGATGAGCAACACGAGCCCGAGGACGATCAGGCGATGGGATGCGCCGAGACCGTAGAGCGCCATGGCGTTGACCATGGCGCCGATGAGCACCACACCGAGAAACGTGCCCAAGAGATTTCCGGAACCCCCGGAGAAGCCGACGCCCCCGAGCAGAACGGCGGTGATCACGACTAGTTCGGTTCCTCGGGCTGCGCCGGGAACGCTCGCCCCAACCGTCGAAGCCAGCACCCAGCCTGCGAGTCCCGCCAGACCGCCACTGATGACCAGGTATTGGGTGCGGAGCTTGTCCACCGGAAGCGCGACGGCCCGGGCCGCGACATCGTTGCCGCCCACGGCGTAGGTGTACCTACCGAATGGGGTCCACGCCAGCACATAGTGACCGACCAGGAAGACGACCCCGGCGAGCACGACGGGAAGTGGCACGCCGAACAGTTCATTCTGAAAGACGTTGAAGACATCGTCGGAAATGATGGTTGAAGCGCCGCCGGCCAGCACAAAGGCCAGGCCCCGAGCCACGCTGAGCATGCCGATCGTGACAATGAGGGGATGCACTCGGAAGCGAGTGACGAAGAACCCGTTGCTGAGACCGACCAGCGCACCCGCCGCGACGGCACCGAGTGCCGCCAGTGGCGCGGGGAGTCCAAGTTCGAGCAGTTCGCCGGCGACCACACCCGATAGGGCGATGACTGAACCGACAGAGATGTCGATCGCCCCAGAGATCAGTCCGAAAGTAACGCCGACGGCAACGATGGCCAGGACTGAGTTGGCTCGGCTCGTGTTGAGCAGGTTCCGCAGCGTCCAGAAGTCAGGGAGCAGCAGCGCGAACACGAACATTTCAACCACAATGCACGCCATCAGGGCGTAGATGCGGCGGGTCGGCCCAGACATGTCCGCCCTGACGCGGGATCTGCGGCGGACCGCTTCAATGCCGGCCATTGCGGGCGCGGTCACCGGAATCCCCCGGACGGCCGCTGGTTGATGGCCACTGCGACCACCAGGATGGCGCCGGAGAAGATGTCGATCCATTCAGGCCGGAGAGCGAACTGGACGAAGGCATTGAAGAGGCTTGCCAGGAGAAAGACCGCCATCAGGGTCCCGACAACCGACCCGCGACCTCCGGCGAGGCTGGCACCACCGAGAAACGCTGCGGTGGCGATCAAGATCTCTCTTCCGATGGCTGCCTGAGGATCGATCGCGCCGATCAGAGATGCCAGTACTACGCCCCCAAGCCCCGCCAGGACAGCGGACACGACCAGTGCGATCGTCCGGTATCTGTTGACGTTCAGGGCCACTTCACGGGCGCCCTCGGGATTTCCGCCGACGGCTCGGAGCCTTTGACCGGTGGGAGTGAAGGCGAGGAAGAAGTGGGTGGTGACGACGACCACGATCGAGCACCAGACCGGTACGGGGAGCCGCAGGAAGTCCCCCCGGGCGAAGCGAAACGCATCGCTCACCACTTGAGTGCTGCGCACGCCGCCTACTTCCAGCCCGATGCCTCGAAGGATGAAGAGGACACCCAGCGTGGCGATTATCGAGTTGATGCGCAGCTTCGTGACAAGAAAGGCATTGACGGACCCGATGCTGGCGCCCACCAACACCGCGCCCGCGGCTGCCAGCGGAAGCGGTACACCCGCCTGATAGAGCGTGCCGAAGACAACTCCGCTCATCATCATGGTTGCGCCCACCGAAAGGTCGAACACACCTGCGGCGGCAGCGATGGTGAAGCCTGCTGCCGCAATGAAGGTCGTGGAACTCAGAGCCGCTGTCGACAGGAGGTTGGGCACCGTCCGGAACGTGGGCTTCATGTACCCCAAGGCCCCTAGCAGCACCAGGAGGGTGAGAAACAGCAGGGCGGTTGGCGAGGAAGCCAGCCGTCTCAGGGCGCGTTGTGCACCGGTGAGGACCGCACTGGTGTCGCGACGGGGGTCAACGACGATCATGATGACCGGCCCCTGCCGACGACTGGCGAGACGATCCTCGAGACGATCATGTCGAATCGGCGCGTGGCGCGCCCTCCGCCTCCACTGCCCCGGAGACGATGACGCGGACGCACTGATCGACCGTCGTGGCATCGGCGTCCAGCACCGCGACTCGGCGTCCACCCTTCAGGACCATGACCCGGTCGGCGACATCGAGGACATCCGGTATGCGGTGAGTGATCATGATCACCGAAGTTCCATGGGCGCGCAGACCTCGGATCAACTCGAGAACCGTGGCCGCCTCCGCCGGGCCGAGCGACGCTGACGGCTCGTCCATCACGATGATCTTCGAGGCGGACTCGAAGGCGACGGCGCGGGCGATGGCAACCATCTGGCGCTGACCCCCGGACAGAACGCCTACCTGGGCGTCGGGGCTGATGTCAACGCGCAGCCGCTTCAGCAACTGCGCCGTCTCGCGGCGCATAGCGGCCTTCTTCGTGTAGGGGATCAGCCCGAGCAGTCGCCCCGACAGCTCGCGGCCGACGAAGACGTTGCCCGCTACGTCAAGGTTGTTGAAGAGCGCCAGATCCTGATGGATCACTTCGATGCCGCAGCCACGGGCCTTCTGAGCCGTGTCAATCCGAACGGCGCTACCACCGACAAGAATCTCGCCGCCATCGGCTTCGATGATCCCGGCAAGGATCTTGATCAGCGTCGACTTGCCGGCGCCGTTGTCACCAACGAGCCCGAGAATCTCGCCGCGACGGAGCTCGAGATCGGCGTCCGTCACTGCCTCGACCCGGCCGAATCGCTTTGTGATAGCGCGCATCTGCACGATCACGTCGCCAGATTCGTGGTCTGCCGGGGAACCAGTTCCTGCCGTGGTTCCAGCGTAGTTCGTCATGCCTGCGTTGATGAGTTCACAGACCCTCCGCGGCACTGAGGGTTGGGGGCGTTCCCTGGAGTGGTGGACCTTGGGGTTGGCAATGGACAGTCCGGCTCCGACATGCTATGCAGAATATGTACTATAAAATCCGAGGGCTCACGAATGGAGAGGGTTCTCACCCTCATCCGCGATGATCCCCGGAGACACAAAATGGGGGAAACATGCGAAAAATACTCGGATTACTGTTGGTCTTGGCCCTGGTTGCCGCGGCGTGCGGTGACGATGACGAAGCTGCGCCGGCGCCCGAGCCCGCGGCGCCGGCACCAGCCGAACCAGAGCCCGAGCCCGAGGCGCCGGAACCAGCCGAACCAGAGCCCGAGCCCGCACCAGCGGAACCAGAGCCCGAGGCTTCGTACGTAGTCGGGTTCGCTCAGCTGCTCAGTTCCGGCTGTGACTTCTGCGCCGACGTCGAGAACGGCATGAGAGCGGAATTGGAGGGCGCCGGTCACGAGCTCTACGTGCTCGACAACGAGTTCGACGTCGACATCAGTGTCTCCAACGCGGACCTGATGGTCACCAAGGGCGTCGACGTCTACATCTTCTTCGGGCCGGGAGCCGCGTATCCGGTCGTCCTCCAAAAGATGAGGGACGCGGACCCGCCGATCCCGACCATCTTCATGGACGGCTTGGCACCCGAGGGAGACGACGTGTGGCAGTTCGGCGCCGACAGCCCGACCGCGGGCCGAGCAGGCGGCGAGTTCATCGCCGAATACGTGACTGCGAACTGGGACGGAGAGATCGACGGCATCGTCAGCACGTTCACGTCCGACTGGGACGATTACTCGCTGGGCCGGGTCACCGAAGCGATGACGCTGATCAGCGAGGTCGATTCCCGCTGGAACATGGACAACATCACGCTCGTAGACGTGAAGCTCGAAGCTGAAGAGGCGCAGCTGGCGTTCACCGCCTTCCTGAACGCGAATCCCGATGCCAGCAAGCTCCTCATCTACACCCCGACGAGCGATGTGCAGGCTCTCGCCGCGGTGGCTGCGCTCGAGTCCACCGGACGGGTGGGCGACGCCATCGTTGTGAGCCATGGCGCCGACGTCCAGGTTCGCCCTGAACTGCGCGACTGCGACAGTCCGGTGATTGCGTCGGTGGGCTACTTCCCCGACAGGTACGGCGAGTTCCTCCTGCCGATGATCACCGACATCCTTGCCGGAAATCCGGTGGAGAAATTCGTGACGGTCCAGCACGAAGCTGTCACCTGCGAGAACATCTCGACGTTCTACCCCGAATAGCTTCCAGCCGTTTCAGAAAGACTGGACCGCTGGTAGGGCCCTCGACAGGCTTGGCCGGACCGGCCTCAGCGGCCGGCCAAAGCCTCGTCGAGGCCAGAGTTCATGAAGGCGTGTCGCACCTCTCGGTAGAGGTCGGCGCGGTCCCGGAGAACCTCGGTCGCCGCCTGTGACGGCGCCCGGAGCGATCCGGCGCCGACGAGCGCTCTCCCGGCGGCGAGTACATCCGCATACGACCCGGCGCGCGCCAAGGCGTAGGCCGCTGCACCTCGCAGGCCGGGATCGGGCTCATCGGGCACAACGACGTCGGTGCCCACCACATCCGCGATCAGCTGCGTCCAAGCCCTCGAGCGCGATCCGCCGCCGGTGACCCTGAGACCGGTCGGGTCGAAGCAGAAGGCCCGGAGCGCTTCGATCATCCAGAAGCATTCGAACGCGACGCCCTCGAGCATGGCCCGCACCAGGTCGGCTTCGCCATGACCGAATCCGAGGCCAACGAACGCGCCCCGGGCCGCTGGGGACCATTGCGGGGCCCCCGCCCCGGCGAGGGCCGGGATGAACAGCGCGCCCCGCGCTCCCGGCTCGGACCGATCCACGAGGGCGTCGAGCCGATCGAGCACCGGTCGACCCGTCAGCGAGCCGTACCAGTCGAGAACGCTCGCTCCGGCCATTCCCAGCGCGAGCATCCGATAGCGCGTCGGCGTCGAGCCCGGGGCGGTCATGAGGCTCTGCGAGCAGTCCTCCACCCGTTGCTCGATGGGGCCGGCCACCGACATGGCGGTGCCGAGGTAGCAGTTGAGCCGGCCCGGCTCGATCACACCGCAGCCGATTTCGGCACTGGGCCCGTCAGAGGCAGCCAGAACGACCGGCGCTCGCCGCGAGACGCCGGTCGCGCCGGCGGCGGCTGCCGAGACGAGCCCGACCTCGGTCCCAGGCGGAACCGTGAGCGGAAGCAGATCGGTCGGGACGCCGAACAACTCCGCCAGCGCCGGATCCCAGCTGTAGGCGGCGATGTCGAATAGCCCCGAATAAGCCGCCATCGACCATTCGGCCGGCCACCCGTCGGCGCCGAGACGCCGGGCCACCAAGGCCTGGGGGGTCACGATGCGGTCTGCAGCCGCGACGTCGTCGCTTCGATGCTCGATCAGCCACAGAAGCCTGGGAAGCCACAGAGAGGCGTCCATGCGCACGCCGGTACTGCGATGGAACGACTCGGCATCCACGAGCGCGGCAGCCTCATCGGCGTGGCGGACCGCTCGTCGGTCCTGCCAGGTGATGAAATCGGTCAGCAGCCTGCCAGCACTGTCACCGAGCGCGAACGAGCCGCGGGCACCGGTCACGGCCACGGCCGCGATCTCGGGCCAGCCGGCCGCGGCCAGCGCCTGGCGGCAGGCGTCGATCGTCGCCTGCCAGATCATCTCGCCCGGCTGTTCCCTCCACCCCGCCCGCGGGCCCAGCGCACCAGCCGGCGCCGTCCCGTAGCCCCTTCGACGTCCGTTGCTATCGAAGACCCCGGCCTTCACGGCGCTGGTGCCGACGTCGATGGCGGCGACCAGCTCCGAGGCCCCGCTCACGCCCGTCACCCGTCCATCTCCCGGCTGTTCCGAGCCCGTTCTTCACCCGTCCTTCCGTTGGCCGGGGCCCGGAGGGCGCGTCTATAGTCCGTTTCGGTGATTCCGCCAGACTACGGCGTCTCTTGCGAGCGCCCGATGCGGCGGCACCCGTCAACCACAGGAGGACGAAGTGGGTTTATCAGCTGAGCACCGCGCTGGCATCGACGCCATCCAGACGGCATCGCGCGACCTGGTGAAGATGGACCTCCTCGAGCTCCATGGCGGCAACATCAGCGTGCGGGCCGATGACGGGCACATGCTGATAACCAAGCACCACGTGAACAAGGCGGTGCCCAGCCCCGACGACATCGTCCGCACCAGCATCGAGGAGGACGACGAGTTCACCAACATGGCCTCCAGCGCGTGGCTGGTGCACCGCGAGATCTACCGGCGCAGCGACGCCCAGGCCATCATCCACGCCCACGGGCAGCTCACGGTGACGCTGTCGTTCTTCTACGACGAGGTCGAGCCGATCGACGAGAACGGCATCATGATCCTGGGCCGAACGGTGCCGGTGGTGGCCGCCCCCAAACTGATCGGCTGGAACCTGGCCGCCGAGCCGATCGGCGACGCCCTGGCCAACAACAAGGTCGTGATCGAGAAGTGGCACGGCACGTTCGCCAAGGGCGTCGACCTGGTCGACGCCCTCCACAAGACCCGCAGCATGGAGTTCTCCGCGGGGCAGATCATCCGGGTCGAGCAGCTGCGCGACGTGATGCCCAACGAGCCGACCTTCCCTCCCACCGAGGTCGCGGAGTGGCTCGGAGGCGTCTACCGCCCCGGGATCCGGCGCAACATCCTGTGAGAGGTCGTGCGCGAATGGCTTGGAAGGAGCGAGGCCGTGGCCCAAGCGGCCCGTGAGCGCAGCGAACAAGAGCGGGGAACACAACGCCTCACCGCGAGGCGCTCACCACCTAGCCGCGCTAGCTGTAAGGACATGGCGGAACACGCTGTGAGGGCGAGCCGATGATCAAGCTCGCCACGGCCGACTATGCCTGGCCGCTGCTGCCCCATGAGGCAGTGCTGGGTCTCGCCAAGGCGCTGGAGTTCGAGGCGGTCGACCTGGGGCTCTTCGGCAATCGGTCGCATCTGCGTCCGGAGGTGGTCAGGCAGGACGTGCCGATGTGGGCAGGCCGGATCAGCGAGCGTCTCGATCAAATCGGCCTCGGTGTCGCCGACGTCTTCTTCATCCCGTGGACCGACCCGCAGCGCTGGGCGACGAACCACCCCGACGATGCCGAGCGGGCCGAGGGCAGGGTGCGATTCTCCGAGATACTGGATTTCGCCCGCCGGATCAATGCGCCCGGGATGACGATGGGCACCGGTCCGTTGTTCGGAGACGAGCCGACGTCCGATTCGCTCCGTCGCTCGGCCGACGAACTCAGCTGGCGGATAGAAGCCGCGAGCCGGCATGGGATCGAGGTTCGGATCGAGGGCGGTGTCGGCGGCAACGCCGACACCCCGGCGAAGGTGCTGGACCTGGTCGATCTGACCCCGGGCCTGAAGTTGACCGTCGACTACTGCCACTTCGTGTACCAGGGGTTCTCCGAGGAGGAGATCGACCCGCTCCTGGAGCACATCGGCCACTTCCAGTGCCGTGGCGCCGCACCGGGGCGGATGCAGGTGAACTTCAACGAGAACGAGATCGACTACGGCCGCATCGTGGATCTTCTCGTGGCGCAGGGGTACGACGCGTTCTTCTCTATCGAGTACGTGTGGATGAACCTTTGGGATTGCGACAAGTCGGAGAACACGATGGAGACCATCCAATTCCGCGACTTCGTGCGGGCCCGGCTGGAGGGCCGCGAGCACACGCCGCTCAAGAAGAGCATCTAGCTCCGGCTCCGCCCCCGCCAGCCCCGGCGGGGGCTGCTAGGTGGCCTGGTACGGGACCGGCTCGCCGTCGCGCAGGACCGGGGTCCACTGGAGCCTGAAGAACTCTCGTATGGCGGTGGAGTACCTGTCCATCAGCCCGGCCCGCTCGGACTCCGACATGTCCCCCTTGATGGAGGACACCCATGTATTGGCCAGCACGCTCGGATCGTCGAGCGGCGGCTCCTTCACGCCCGGTGCCGAGAAGTGGCACACCAGGGCCACCCTCGGGCCGTCGCTTGTGTTGTCGGTGGACTTGTGCATGATGCTCGAGTGGAACAGCAGCAGGTCGCCGGCATCGAGCAAGGCCGGCACCTCGCTGCTCGTGTCGCGACCAACGATCTCGACATAGCCGCCCCGGGCCCCCGGCCTGCGGTCGGGCTCGACGTTGTGGATCGGATCGGTATGGGATCCGGGCACGACCCATAGCGGCCCGTTGTGTGGCGTGGCGTCGGTGATCGCCAGCCAGGCCGCTACCTGGCCGCTGGGTTCGAGGCGGTGGTACCAGGTGTCCTGGTGCCAGGGCTGGCCGGCCGCGCCCCGGTTCTTGAAGATGAACTGTGAGTCGTAGCAGCTGACGTCGGGGCCGATCAGCTGGCTGAGATACGACACGAGCCGGCGGGACGTGATGAACGCGCCGACTTGCGGGTCCCAGAAATGGAGCCAGAAGATCTTGCCCGCCAGCTCCTCGGGCAGCCTCGAGTCCGGGTGCGGCCGCGGCTCCCTGGAGACCTTGGCCTTGCCGATGTCCCCACCGGCCGCGTCGGCCCGGCTGAGCGCCACCGCCCGGTCGTGCAGGGTCCGGCAGTGGGCCGGATCCGCGAAGCCTCGGATGATTAGAAAGCCCTTGGCGTGCCAGTCCGCTAGCTGCTCGTCGGTCAGCGAATCGGTCTGCTCCATCAATGTTGTGGCCATTTGACGACCTCCCCCTAGTGGATCTGAGGCTATCTCACCGATCACAGGCCGTACCAGGCGCGGCCGGCAAGGTGGGCTTCGGGTACGAGCACCGAGCCCCGCATGATCTCCCGGGCGGTCCGGTCGACTGTCACCGCGGGGATCCGCCAGCTGCCGCCGGAGCCGCGTTCGGCGGTGACGCCGATCTCGATCACGCCCGCGGGATGGCCGATCCGTAGCGTCCGGTCGGGCTGGGCCCCGCCTGAGACCACGTCGGCCACGACGGTGCCGGGCAGGGCCGCGGCCCCGGCCAGGGCCATGGCGCCGGTCAGTGCGACGGTGCGGTGGGTCCGGCGCATCGAGATGAGCCGCACGGCCAGGTCGATGCTGTCCGCGGTCACCGCCTGCCCGCTGCTGGCCCCATAGGACGCGGCTGGACCGACCATGGCCACCTTCGGGATGGTGGGCTGCCGGGCAGCCTCGTCCAGCGACGCCGCCAGCCCCATCAGCACCGCGGCCTCGCAGCGCATGTGCTCGAGCCGGGCCTGCAGGTCACGGTCCGAGTCGAGCATCTCGGCCGGTGCAGTGGCGGCTGCGCCCATCTCGTCGGCCCGCACGAACACTGCCGGGTTGGCCACGTCGACGATGGACGCGGTGACCGACCGGCCGTCGCCGGTGCCGATCTGCTCGCACGGCACTCCGGTCGGCAGCGGGCCCCGCCCGATGGAGCCGCCGGGATCGATGTATTCGAGGGCGATGCGGGAGCCAGTTCCGGGCACGCCCTGGATGGAGAAGTCGCCGGCGGACTCATAGCGGCCCGCCCGGATCGGTACCCCCGCCCGGCAGAGCTGGCCGGTGTTGACGCTGAGCACCACCACGTCGGTCGTGCCGTCGGTCGTGCCGTCGGTCGCCTCGATCAGGCCGCTGTCGACCGCGAAGGGCCCGATGGCGGCCGAGATGTTGCCGCAGTTGCCGACGAAGTCCACGAGAGGCTCGGTCACCTCCACCTGCGCGAACCGGTAGGCGACGCCGGCTGTCGAGCCCGCGGGGGCGGCGTCGACGATGGCGGCCTTGCTCAGCGACGACGAGCCGCCGCCGAGACCGTCGACCTGCCTGCCGTCGGGGTCGGGGCTGCCCAGGGCGGCCAGGATGATGGCGTCAACCTGCCGGGCGTCGAACCCGGCAAGGTCCTGGGCTGCGAACAGCACCGCCCGGCTGGTGCCGCCGCGCCAGAACGACGCCGGAACGGGCCGGTCCACGCTCAGAGGCCCCGTGGATGGGTGTCAACGCCTCGCGGTGAAGCGTGTTGTTTCCCGCTCTTGTTCGCTGCGCTCACGGGCCGCTCGGGCCACGGTCTCGCTCGGCGGCTCGCGAGGATCCTCATGAACTGCTGCCTACCCGCTCGGCCTCTGGCTCGGCGCTCAGCCCGGGTACGGCCGGGCCGTCTCGCCCTCGTAGAGGGCACGGGGCCGTATCAGGCGGTTGTCCGCGTACTGCTCCAGGAGATGTGCGGTCCATCCCGCGATGCGGCTGGCGGCGATGAAGCTCGTGAACATGTTGAGCGGGAAGCCGAGGTGGTACAGCACCAGCGCCGAGTAGTAGTCGACATTGGCGTTGAGGCCCTTGCGCTCCTTGAGTTCGCGCTCGAGGCCGGCGGCGACGGCATGCCAGTGGGGCTCGCCCGCGGCTGCGCCGAGCTCTTCGGCCAGCCGGTCCATGGCTGCCGCCCGCGGGTCGCGGGTCCGGTACACCCGGTGGCCGAATCCGGAGACCTTGCGCCGGGCAGCCAGAGCCGCTTCCACGAACCCGACCACGTTCTCGGGCACTCCGATCTCGCGGAACGCTCCCATGGCGTCGTCGACCGCCCCGCCGTGGAGGGCCCCCTTCAGGGCCCCGGCCGCAGAAGTGATCGCGGAGTAGTAGTCCGACAGCGTGCCCACGGTGGTGCGGGCCGCGAAGGTGGAGGCGTTCAGCTCATGCTCGGCGTAGGCGTTCAGAACCGCGTTCAGGGCTGCCGCGGCACCGGCCGAGGGAGGCTCGCCGGTGAGCATGTACAGGAAGTTGGCGGCATGGCCCAGGCTGGGATCCGGCGCCACTGGATCGTCGCCCCGCACGAGCCGCGACATGGCGGCCACCACCGTTGGGAGCCGGGCCAGGAGCCCGGTGGCCTTGCCGACGACCGACTCCGCCGAGATGTCGTCGGCATCGGGGTCCTCGACCCCCAGCATCGACACCGCGGTGCGCAATATGGCCATGGGGTTGGCGGTGGCGACCGGCGCGCCGGCGATGTACCCGGCGACCGTCGCCGGAAGGGCGCTCTGCGCGGCCACCTCGGCCGCGAACGCCTGGCTCTGGGCGGCGCCGGGCCAGTCGCCGTGCCACAGCAGCCAGACGACGTCGAGGAACTCCGCCTCCTCCACGAAATCGCCGATGGCGTAGCCCCGGTACAGCAGCGTGCCCTCCGGCCCGTCGATGAAGCAGACCGACGAACCGCAGGCCAGCACGCCCTCGAGTCCGGAGATGACCTTGGCTTCGGGCTGTGCGCTCATGGCTCGACGCTCCTTAGAACATACACGGGTAGGTGACGCCGCCTCGGGGTGCAGCGTTGTGTCTCCCGCTCTTGTTCGCTGCGCTCACGGGCCGCTCGGGCCACGGGGTCCGCGGGATCATCCGAGCTTGAAGGGGTCGCGGGTGTTTCCCGACATCTCGATCCACACCGCTTTGGTGTGCTGGTACTCGCGCAGGCCCTCCATGCCGTTCTCCCGCCCGTAGCCGCTCATCTTGTAGCCGCCGAAGGGCACCTCGCAGCCGATGACCCGGTAGGCGTTGACCCACACCGTCCCCACCCGCAGGCGCGGCACCATGCGGTGGGCCCGCTGGATGTCGCGGGTCCACACCCCGGCGGCCAGCCCGTGGGTGGAGTCGTTGGCCACCGCCACCGCGTCGTCCTCGGTGTCGAATCCAATCACCGACAGCACCGGGCCGAAGATCTCCTCGCGGGCGATGGTCATCCGGTTGTCGACGCCGGTGAACACGGTGGGCTCCACCAGCAGGCCGTCGCCGAACTGCTCGGGGCGCCGGCCGCCGGTCGCGATCTCGGCTCCCTCCTGGGCGCCGATCTCGATGTAGCGCATGACCTTGTCGAACTGGGCCGCGAAGGCGAGCGGACCCATCTCGGTGTCGAGCTCCATGGGGTCGCCGAGCTTGATCTGGCGGGCCCGCTCCACCACCCGGCCGACGACCTCGTCGTGCACCTCCCGCTGCACCAGCAGCCGCGACCCGGCCACGCAGGTCTGGCCGCAGGCGGCGAAGATCCCGGCCACCACCCCGTTGACCGCGGCCTCGATGTCGGCGTCGGCGAACACGATGTTGGGCGACTTGCCGCCCAGCTCCAGCGACACCGGGGCGAGGTGCTCAGCGGCCGCCTTGGCCACCCGTATGCCGGTGGCGGTCGACCCGGTGAAGGAGACCTTGTCCACCCCGGGGTGCGACACCAGCGGCTCGCCCACGGTGGGGCCGTCGCCGGTGATCACGTTGAACACGCCGTCGGGGATGCCGGCCTCGGCGACGATCTCAGCGAAGTAGAGGGCCGAGACCGAGGTGTGCTCGGACGGTTTGAGAACGAACGCACAGCCCGCGGCCAGGGCCGGGGCCAGCTTGTAGGCCACCAGCATCAGCGGCGAGTTCCAGGCCGCGATGGCGCCAACCACTCCCACCGGCTCGCGCAGGTGGTACACGAAGTAGTTGGGATTCGATGTCGGCACCACCTCGCCGCCGAACTTGTCGGCCGCGCCCGCGAAGTAGTGGTAGTGGTTGGGCAGCGCCGCCATCTGGCCGGCCATCTCGCGCAGCAGCTTGCCGTTGTCGCGCACCTCGGCCACGGCGAACCGGTCGGCCCGGTCCTCGATGAGCTGGGCCAGGTTGCGCATCATCCGGGCCCGCTCCGCGCCGGGCAGCCGGGGCCACGGCCCCTCGTCGAAGGCGGCTCGGGCCGCGGCGACCGCGCGGTCCACGTCGGCCTGGCCAGCTTTGGGAACCTCGGCCCAAGCCTGCCCGGTGAAGGGGTCGATCGAAGCGAAGGTCTCGCCCGACGCGGCGTCCACCCACTGCCCGCCGATGAACATTCGCAGCGGGCGGCCAAGAGGCCGAGCGGACAGGGCGCGGTTCATCGGTGACTCACAGGAACGCGGAGCGAGGCCGTGGCCCGAGCGGCCCGTGAGCGAAGCGAACAAGAGCGGGAAACACAACGCTGCCCCGCGAGGATGTGACGCCTGTGCACCGCGCCCGTTCCAAGCGAGGCCGAGCGGACAGGGCGCGGTTCATCGGTATCCGCCTGTCCGGGCCGCGTCCAGCCCGACCGCGAACAGCAGCAGCCCGCCCTGGGCGATCAGCTGGTAGAAGGTCTGCCAGCCGGCCAGGGTCATGCCGTTGATGAGCAGCCCGAGGATGACCACGCCAAGCACGGTCCCGCCCAAGGAGCCGGTGCCGCCGGTGAGGCCGACGCCGCCGAGGATCACCGCGGTGATGATGATCAGCTCCCAGCCGAAGGCGGCGTTGGCCGACGAGCCGCTCTGGCTCGACGACAGGACGAAGCCGGCGACGCCGGAGCACGTGCCGCTGACAACCAGGTACATGATCCGCAGGCGATCGACGGGCAGCGCTGCCGACCGGGCCGACTCGGCGTCCCCGCCGACGGCGTAGGCGTACAGCCCGAAACGGGTCCGGCTCAGCAGCAGCCATCCCGCCGCCGCGAACGCGGCTGCGAAGATCAGCGAGACGGGGATCTCGAAGATCTCGTTCTGCATCACGGTGTACGTCGGGTCGGTGATGGCCGTCCCGAGGTTGCCGAGGACGCCGCTGCCGCCGTCGAGGACGTAGGCGATGCCGCGGGCGATGCCCAGCATCCCGAGCGTGGCCACGATGGGGTTGACCCGCAGCTTCACCACAGCGAAGCCGTTCACCAGCCCGATCGCGACGCCTATCCCGATCACGATCGCTATGGCCAGCACCGGCGGAACACCGCTGGCCATGACCTTGGTGCCGACCGTGCCGGACAGGGCGATGGTGGAGCCGACCGAGATGTCCAGGGCACCCGAGATGAGCCCGAACGTGGCCCCGACGGACACCACCATCAGCACCGCGGTGGCTTGGCCCGCGTTGAGCAGGTTGTTCGCGGTCAGGAAGTTCCGGGCGACGCTGGCGAAGAGAATGAGCTCGATGAGGAGCACCACGCCGAGCGTCGACCGCTGGCCGCGGTCGGTGAGCACCACGGACCAGAGACGCTGGAGCGCCGTGGCCTCGTCCGCGTCCGGCTGCAGGATGGCGGCGGTCATCGAAACCCGCCCTTGGGGCGCTGGTCGAAGGCGACCGCGGCGATCAGCAGGACGCCCTCGATGACCATGACCCAGTCCGGCACGACGGCCAGCTGGATCAGGCCGTTGGCCAGCGTCGTCACGAACACCACGCCGATGAGGGTGCCGAGGACCGATCCCTTGCCTCCGGTGAGGCTGGCCCCTCCGAGGAACACCGCGGTGGCCACCGCGAACTCGCGGCCGGTGCCGGAGTTGGGGGCGATGCTTCCCAGCAGCGACGCCAGGATCACCCCGGCCAGGCCCGTGTACAGGCCGGCCACGGTGTACATCCCCAGGCGGAACCGGTCCACGTTCATGGCCGCCTGCTGGGCCGCCTCGGGGTTGCCGCCCACCGCGAACAGGTGCCGGCCCACTTTGGTGGTGCGCAGCATCACGATCGACACCACCGCGGTGAACACCAGGAAGTACACCGGCACCGGGATGTCGAACAGCCGCTCGCGGGCGAACCGGAAGCCATCGTCGCGGACCTGGCTCTGGCGGCCGTTGGTGATCACGAAGCCGGTGCCCTGAAGCACGAACAGCATGGCCAGCGTGGCCACCAGCGGGTTGATGCGGAGCTTGGTGATGATGATGCCGTTGACGAAGCCGATGACGCCGCCGACGAGCATGCCGATCACGAAGGCCAGCACGAGCGGGACCCCGGCCACGAACAGCTTCCCGGAGATCACCCCGACCATCATCATCCCCGACCCGATCGAGAGGTCGAGCCCGCCTCCCATCAGTACCAGGGTGAACCCCGTGGCCACGATGAAGGTCACAGAGCTGAATTGGAAGATGGTGAGGAGGTTGGTGGTGGTGAAGAAGTAGTCGAGGCGCACCGTCAGGAAGAGCACGAGCAGCAACAGAGCGATCACCAGCAGCACGTTCTGGCCGAGCAGGGCGCGGCGGAACCGGGCTGCGGCCCGCGCGCTGCTCTCCATCGCGTCGCTGGCGACCGCGACGGGCGTGACGGTCATTGTTTCTCCATCGCGCCGTTGTGGACCGCGGTCATTGCTGTGCCTCTGCCCCCGCCTTTGCCGACGCGCCCGCCACTATCAGGTTGACGCACTCCTCCACGGTTGTCGTGGCCGCGTCGATAACAGCCACCAGCTCGCCCCTCTTCATCACCGCCACCCGGTCGGCCAGGGCGAGCACTTCGGGGATCCGGTGGCTGATGATCATGATGGACATCCCGTGGGAGCGGACATCGCGGATCAGCTGTAGCACGGTCTCGGACTCGACCGCGCCGAGCGCGGCCGAGGGCTCGTCCATCAGCAGGATCCGGGAGGCCGCCTCGAATGCGACCGCCCGCGAGATGGCCACCATCTGCCGCTGGCCGCCGGAGAGCACGCCCACCGGCAGCCTGGTGGAGTCGATCTTGATGTTGAGCCGCTGCAGCAGCTCGGCCGCCTCGCGGTGCATGCGGCGCCGCTCCAGGAATCCCAGGAGGCTGGGAAGCCCCTTGGTTGGCTCCCGGCCGATGAATACGTTGGCGGCCACGTCGAGATTGTCGAACAGGGCCAGGTCCTGGTAGATCATCTCGATCCCGAGGCGGCGGGCGTCCTGCGCGGTGGTGATCTCCGCCTCCTCGCCGTCGACGACGATGCGCCCGGAGTCGGGCTTGACCGTCCCGGCGATGATCTTCATCAGTGTGGTCTTGCCCGCGCCGTTGTCGCCGACGATGCCCAGGATCTCGCCGCGCCGCAGGTCCAAGTCGACGCCGTCCAGCGCCTGAACATGGCCGAACCGGCGGGAGATGCCGCTCAGCTCGAGAATGGACTGGTCACTTGTCGACTGGTCACTTGTCGACTGGTCACTTGTCGACTGGTCACTTGTCGACTGGTCACTTGTCGACTGGTCATTTGTTACTGCCATGGCGGACTCCTAGGCGGGCCGGCGGTGATGGCGCCGCTGGGCCCGTGCTCGTAGCCGGGGCCGTCGGGCGGCGCGAAGTCGAAGTCGAACACGAAACCGAGCTCGCGGTCGAGGTTGACTCGCACCACGTCGTCGGACACGTTGGCGGTGGCCGGATCGACGCGCTGGGTGACGTAGGCGAAGTCGGCGTACTCCCCCACCGGGTACGCGTAGCGCACCCATACGCCCCGGTCGATCACCACTCCGGTGCCGCCGGCGAGCAGGAAGGCTCGGGCCGCGTCGACATCGGGGCGGTCCCCGCCAGCGTCGGGCGCGACGATGAACACCGCCGGCGCCATGCCCAGCGTGATCATGGTGACCGTGCTGCCGGGGTGCTTCTGGACGAACTCGCAGCGATTGCCCCGGTGGTAGTAGCGGACCGTGCACATGTAGGCCTGCTTGGGGAACTCCAGAGCCTTCTGCACCCACAGGAACCCCAGGTTGCCGGGGGCCCGGTTCAGGCGGGGCGAGTCGGGTGTCTCGGGCGCGATGAGGGCGCCGAAGGGCTCGAACGCCTCCCGATCGAGGCGCTCCACCGTCAACCGGCGCACGGCGGGGCCCGGGCTCATCTGGCCTCTGGGGCGACTGGGAGCATCACTCACGCGTCCTCGGGGTCGAGCGAGGGCGATACCGGCCTGCGCTCGGCGATCGACTGCTTGAGCGCGAACAGGGTGCTCATGCTGCGGAGAATACTTGTGCCGCTGGCCCAGGGCTGCCGGTCGGTGCCGATGCACTGCAGAAGGTCGGCGCGGGTGGCGAGGTAGGACTGGGGCGACAGGGGATACTGCAGCGGCAGCTCCAGCGCGGTGCCCCGGGGCTCGTGGGGCCCGTAGCGCAGCGTGGCCCTCAGCAGGCGGGAGGGCCCGGGGAGCTCCTGGTCCTGGAGGCCGTCGGCGCTGGCGTGCTCCCCGACCGCTATGAACTCGAACTGGCGGCGGTGGCGGGTGGCGAAGTCGAACAGGATGGTCCCGTTCGCTCCGCTGGCGAACTCCAGCGTCGCCGAGATTACCGATCCGATACCGTCCACCCGGCGCGACCAGTTGCCGTAGATCTGCTCGGGCGCCTCGCCGTACCACGACTGGAGCACGTCGACGGCGTGCACGCAGACGTCGTGCACCGCGTCGAAGGCGTTGGTGTGCTGGCGGCCGATGGCGGAGTGGTAGTTGATGCTGGCCGAGATCATCGGTCCGAGGGCTCCGTGGTGGATGAGGGCGCCGCACCCGTAGAAGGCGGGGGCGAAGCGGGTGTTGAAGTCGACGCCGAACTTGATGCCGCCAGAGCGGGCCTGCCTGACCATCTCCAGGCACTGCTCCCAGGTCTCGGCCACCGGTTTGGCGATGATCACGTGGATCCCCCGCCGGGCCGCCTCGGTCACTACCTCCACCCGCAGGGGCGACAGGCCGACATCCCAGCGGATGTTGATGTCGACCACGTCAGGCTCGACGGCGTCGAGCATCGACCGGTAGTCGTCGAAAACCTCCTCCACGCCCCACAGCTCGCGCATGGCCTCCTGCGCGACAGGATCGGGATCCACCGCGGCCACCGGCTGGATGCCCACGGCGCGGTAGGCCGGCATCACGCCGCTGTGCACGATGCGGCCCGCGCCGACCAGCCCTATGCGGATGTCTTTGGGGATGTCGTTCTTCAGCGGCGGCGGGACGAGGTCCAGGGCGAGGATCTCGTCGAGGCTGCGGGAATCGGTCACGATCAGCGCGCCAGCAATGGCGTAAGGAACCGGCCCGCCTCGCGGACCCCCTCCTCATAGGGCTGGAACGGGTCCTCGTTCTCGATGCACACGTAGTGGTCGTAGCCCACCTCGGCGAGCGCGTCGATGAAGGCCTGCCAGAACTCGGCGCCGTGGCCCCGGCCGATGGTGCGGTCGCGCCAGGCCCGGTTGGCCGGGTCGCTGAACGGCCGCTGGTCGAGCACCCCGACGGTGGCGAGCTGGTCTTCGAGGAGCTCGCTGTCCTTGAGCTGCACATGGAACACCATCGACCCGAGGGCCCGCACCACCGCCACCGGGTCCATCTGCTGCCAGAACAGGTGGCTGGGGTCGACGTTGGCACCGATGATCGGGCCGATGGCCTCCCTCATCCGCAGCAGCGTCGGCACGTTGTAGACGAGGTGCATCGGGTGGAGCTCGAATGCAATCTTGGTCACGCCGCGGCGCCGGGCGTGCTCGGCGATGTTGCTCCACAGCGCGATGCCCTCGGACCACTGCCGTTCGAGCAGCGCCAGGCTGTCTTCGGTGAGCGGGTAGAAGATCCAGTTGACCGCGGTGGACCCGGGGGCGTCGCCCGTCGTTCCGGTCATGGTCACGATGTTGGTGACGCCGAGCAGCCCAGCCAACTCGATGGTGTCGCGTATCAGCTGCTGGTGGGCGGCCCCGGTGACCGGGTGCATCGACATGCCCGAGCAGTTGAGGGCGGCGATCTCGAGGCCGCGGCTCTCGTAGGCCCTCAGGAACTCGGCCCGGGCCTTCGCCGATCCGAGCAGGTAGCGGGTCCCCGACGGCTGGGAGGCCTGGGTCACCTCGATTCCCTTGGCCCCGATCTCGGCCGCGAGGTCGAGACGGGCCTCGAACTCGGCCCGCGTGGAGATGGGGCTCAGCCAGGCGGGCGAGCCGTCCCCAGCGGGCCTGTCCTCATCGGGCCGACCGCTGGTCGCGGTGAACATCCTCGCCAGCAGCCCCATGGAGGGGCCGCCTCTCGGCTGACCGGTCACTTCCTTGCTCCTCCGCTCAGCGGCTGCGCGTGCGGGGCCGCCGACACCCGCCGCGTTGCGATCATGCCGGGTGGGACGGGAGGGAACGCCTCACCCGGCATCTCGCTTACGGTCGGGTCACCCCTCGGGGTAGAACTCGTCGACGTTGTTGATGTCGACGGGGACGTGGTCGACGAAGGTCACCCGCTGCGGGGTCTCGCCCGCGAGAACGGCTTCGAGTATGGGGAGCATGAACTCGCCATAGCGGTCCGGGAAGTAGCCGATCGACATGATGAACGGGCTTGACTCGTCTCGGATCTCCGCCACTGCGTTGGAGTCCCCGCCGTGGGAGAGGATCACTCCCGAGTCGAGCCGGTCGAGCTGCTCCATAGCCGCCACCACGGCTAGGCCGGCGATGTCGTTGGTGGTTGTGAGGAACAGGATGTTCTCGGCGTCGGGGTTGGCGTTGAGGTATGCGGAGGCGGCCGCCTGGGTCTCCTCGCCCTCCAGCACGGCGTCGCTGATAGTGATCGTGTCCATGGTCCACTCCGGGAACGATTGCGAGATCACGCCGACCGCCGAGGCCAGCCGCTCCTTGATGTCGTCGGGCCAGTTGCCCTGCCAGACCCCGAACACGCCGTCGACCTGGCCGCCCCAGTTCTCGTTGGCGTAGTTGACCGCGTACTCGCCCATCAGCGTTCCGGCGGTGGCGCCGTGGGCGCCGAACCAGTAGACGTCGGGCGCGTCTGGGGGCTGGGCGCCGTCGATGAAGATCATCGGGATCCCGGCCTCGGCCATCTTGTCGATGGTTGTCGTGTAGTTGGTGATGCCGCCGTCGAAGTTCAGGTAGACGTCGACGCCCTGAGTGATCATGGCGTCCGCGTTGGCGAGCATCTGGTTGGCGTCGAGGTTGTGGTCTACAGCGAAGATCTCGTAGCCGGCGCCGCCGATGTCTGCCTGCACGCCGTCCTCGACGTTGACGCAGAACTCGCATCCGCTCCTGAGGATGTTGGCGAAGCCCACCGTCTTGGTCTCGTCGCCGGTGTCGCCGCTACAGGACGCGGCGACAAGCATCATCGCGAATAGTAGGCCCAGATATTTCTTCATTTGTCCCCCTCGGGTCCCTCTTTGGGGACCCTCCCTGGCCCGCCTTAGAGCGGACAATATTTTCTATAGCCCCCAATAGTAGACCGTTTGTGTGGCACGTCAATTTGCGGGCGGTCAGATCGCGCTTGCAGCGATGACGCCCGCTCCGGCCAGCGCTGCCAAGTCGTCGGGGCCGTAGCCGAGTGCACCGAGCACCTCGCAGTTGTGCTCGCCCAGCCCGGGACCGGCCGTCGCCACCCGGCCCGGCGTCTTTGAGAGGCGAGCGACGACGTTGGGCATGCGCACCGGGCCCAGCACCGGGTGCTCCACCGATGTGATGGTCTCCCTGGCCTGGAAATGCGGATCCTCGAAGATGTCGGCGATGTCGAGGATCGGCGCGATGGCCGCGCCGGCCTCGGCGAACCTGTCGACCACCTCCTGGGCGTCGCGCTCGGCGATCCACGAGCCGACGGCGGTGTCGAGCTCGTCCTGGTGCTCGAGCCGGCCGGTGTGGTCCGCGAACCAGGGCTCGACCACCATGTCGCTGCGCCCGACCAGGCGCATGGTCCGCTCCGCGGTCGACTGGCTGGAGGCCGACATGCCGAGCCAGACCCCGTCCCTGCTCAAGTACAGGTTGCGGGGCGCGGTGAACGGCGCTCGATTGCCGGTGCGGCCCTGGACCAGGCCGAGCTGGTCGTAGACGGTGCTCTGCGGACCGAGAACGCCGAACAGGGGCTCATAAATGGAGAGGTCGATCTCCTGGCCCACGCCTCCGCCGGTGTCGCGCCAGTGAAGCGCAGTCATGACCGCGAAGGCGGTGGCCATGGCGGCCACGCCGTCGGCCAGGGCGAAGGGCGGCAGGGTGGGCGGACCGTCGGGGTGGCCGTTGACGTGCGCGAAGCCGGACATCGACTCGGCCAACGTGCCGAACCCGGCCCGGTCGCGGTAGGGCCCGGTCTGGCCGAACCCGGTGACGCGGGCCACCACCAGCCGCGGGTTGCGCTCGTGCAGGGTCTCCCACCCGAGCCCCCAGCTCTCCAGCGTGCCGGGCCGGAAGTTCTCGATGAGCACGTCCGCGTCGTCCAGCAGCCGCAGCATCGCGTCGCGGCCCCGAGGATGCGACAGCTTGATGGTCACGCCGCGTTTGTTGCGGTTGGCGTAGGCCCACCACAGCGAGACCCCGTCCTTCTGCCAGCCGAGGCCGCGCAGGCTGTCGCCGTCGGGATGCTCAACCTTGATCACGTCGGCGCCGTAGTCTGCGAGCAGGGTGGCCGACACCGGCCCGGCGAAGATTGTGGCCGCGTCCACCACCTTCATAGAACTCAGGGGCCCTGGGAGATGATCTGTCATGCGGGCGTGGCCAGAGTCAGAAGGATGGCCAGAGGCAGAAGGATCATGGGCCGACTCTACATTTTATAGAATCGTTCGCGCGGGGCGCTCTAGCTGACGGTCTCCACTCGCCCGCTGGCCGCGCTGCGATAGGCCGCCTCGACGATCTCCACCGTCCGCACCCCGAGTTCGCCCGGCGAGCGGTTCGGAACCCCTTCGCCCCGGGCCAGGGCGACCAGAGCGTCGATGGGACCGGAGCAGTCGTACAGCCCGGCGTCGGGCTCGAGGGGCAGCGACACCGTGGTGTCTGGGCCCCGGAACCTAGTCACCTGCTCGCGGCACAGGTCGACGTGGAGCTGGCCCTCCGTCCCGATGATCTGGACCTCGAGATGGTGCTTGTTGCCGTTGTGCCCCAGGTGGGAGGAGCCGCCGGAGACACTGCCGATGGCGCCGGCGTCGAACCGGACCGACAGGGCGTCGTGGAACTCGACGGAAGTGTCCAGCGGCGACGACATCATGGCGAACACCTCGGCGGCGCGCAGCCCGGACAGCCACAGCCCGAGGCCGAGCGCGTGGGAGAGCTGGGCCTGGGCGTAGCCGCCGCCGGAGAGGGCAGGATCGACAAGAGTCTCCGGCCGGGGGGTGAGCTCGGGCACCGACTCCTCGCTGACGAAGCCGCCCCCGTCCTGGTCGGAGCTGAATGACGGCTGCACCCCCTGGAAGGCCTCCCGGGTGGTCGACGACATCACGATCGACACGTGCTCCACCGTGCCGACGCCGCCGCCCTCCTCCATCAGCCGCTTGGCTCCGATGACGATGTCCTTGTAGTGCCAGCCGAGCGAGATGATGAGATGGCGGCCGTTGGCGGCGGCGGTGGCCACCAGGTCCCGGGCCTCGCCGGGATCGAGGGTGAAGGGCTTCTCCACCAGCACGTGCGCGCCCGCCTCCAGGGCGGCCTTGGCGTGCTCGTGGTGCCAGCGCACCGGGCTGGCGACCACCACGATGTCGGGGTCGGCCGCGAGCACGCCCCGGTAGTCGGTGTGCGCCGAGGCGAAACCGAAGCGGGACCGGACGGTCTCCAACAGGGCGGGGTCGCGACGGTTGACCGCGGCGAACTCGACACTGTCGCGGTGCTGTTCCAGCCGGGGCAGATGAGACGCCACGCACCAGGCGCCCGCACCGATCATTCCCAGCCTGAGCTTGGTCATGGTTGATCGGGCCTTCTCGGATGTGCGGGATCGCGGCGAGAACGGCGATGAGCGGTGCCGCTTCGCACCTGATCACGCCTCCTCATGGTCATGGTTGCCCTGCGCTTTCGGGGGCGCCCGGACCGCCGGCGCGCCGCACTGCGGCCATTGTCTCATAGAGGCGCCGGTACAGCACCAGCTTGGCCCGGTAGCCCTCGGCTCGGGCCGCATCGGGCTCGAACCGGGCGGCCACCGGCATCGTCGCCTCGCCATCGACAGCGCCGACCGCGGACCCTGCGATCAGCGCCGCTCCCACCGCGGCCGCGTACGAACTGGCCGCGGACTCGACGGGGATGCCTAGGACGTCGGCGAAGATCTGCATCCACGGACCCGACTTGGAACCGCCGCCAGCGGCTCGAAGCGAGGCGACCGGGCCGACCGCGGCCGCGAGCCGCTCGGCCATCACGGCCGTCTCCAGGGCGACCCCCTCGAGCAGGGCCCTGACTAGGTGGCGGCGGTCGGTGGCGAACGTCAGGCCGGCCATCACCCCCAGCGAATCCGGGTCGGCGAACGCAGCCCGGGACCCGGCGAAGTGAGGGACGACGATCGCCTCGGTCTCGACCTCGACGGCGCTCGAGACGATGGTGTCGTAGAAGTCGGCGTGGCCGTGTTCGCGGACCCGCTCGACGTCCGCGGCACCCAGCACATCCCGGTACCAGCGCAGGACCGCGCCGCCGGCCGGCGCACCCGCCACGGTGAGCGACCGGCCCTCGACTACGTGCGGGCCGGTAGGCACCGCGATCGGCCGCGGCCGGCCCTCGGCCAGCACCATGGCCAGTACCGCGACCGTTCCCAGTGACAGCAGGGCCGAGCCCGCGCCGCCGACGCCCGCGCCGCCGACGCCCGCTGCATGGGCCGCACAGGCCTGGTCCAGCCCTGCCGCGACCAGCGCAGCACCGGGGGCGAGTCCGAGGTCGAGGGTGTGCTTCCGGGGGATCGCGCCGATGACGGTTCCCGACGGCGCGGGCGTGGGGAGCTTGGCCTCCTCGACGCCGGCGGCCACGAGGATGCCGGGGTCCCAGCTTCCGCTGCTCTGGTCGAAGGCGAGGGTCCGGGTCGCCATGGTGTGATCGATGACCGGCTCGAGGCCGAGCCGGGCCGCCACCAGGTCGCCGTAGCACACCAGCTTGGCCGCGGCCCGGTAGACGTCGGGAGCCTCGGCGGCGAGCCAGCTCCACTTGGCCACGGTGTAGTGGGGCATGGGCGCCAGGCCGGTGACCCGCTCGAATCTGTCGCGGCCGACCCGCTCGACGAGCCGGTCGTGGCAGGCGGCGGCGCGGCGGTCGAACGACACGATCGAGGGCCCCAGCGGGCGTCCCTGGCCGTCGATCGGGGTCACCGCCTCACCGAGGCAGGACACGGCCATGGCTTGGGGCGGCGCCACGCCAGCCGGGGTCACCTCCCGGACTGCGGACCGGGTTGCCTCCCACACCACGTCGGGGTCGAGTTCGGCCCACCCGGGCCGGGGGGTGAGCAGCGGGTACTCGCGGTAGGCCGTGGCCAGCAGCACGCCCCGGTCGGAGACGGCGGCCACCTTGCAGCCCGTGGTACCGATGTCCACACCGAGCAGTGTCATCAGGCCCTGCCGTTGTGGACGACGGGCCGCGTCATCAGGCCCTGCCGTTGTGGACGACGGGCCGCGTCACTTGCTCAGGCCACGACCATCTTGGCGTCGACGAACTCGAGCGTCTGGGGCTCGCCGACCTGCAGGGAGAGCAGCAGCACCTCGGCGTTGAACTCGATGCCGATGGAGCGTTCGGCCGCCTGCTCGACGGTGTCGGCCACCACCAGCAGGCCGTGGTTCTGCCACACCACGCCGTGGCGGTCGCCCATGATCTCGAGCATCTCCCGGGCGAAGTCGGCGCCCCGGGTCTTGCGGAACGGCATGATCGGGACGGTGCCGTTGGCCGACTTCAGGCCGGTCGTGGTCACGGGCACGATGTCGCGGCCCAATGCGCCGAAGGCATTGATGTACGGGGGCTCGGTGTGGAGCACTGAGTACACGTCGGGACGCTCCGCGTAGACGGTCAAGTGCACCTCGACGTCATAGGACGGGTCGAGCCGGCCCGCCAGCTTGCGCCCGTCGGCATGCATGATCACCAGGTCGTCGGCTGTCATGTCCTCGTACGGGTAGGCGTGGGGCGTGATCACTATGTGGCCTGTGTGGCGGTCGCGGGCACTGAAGTTGCCCTGGTAGGCGGGGACCATGGACGTGTCGGAGAGGCGCCTCATGGTGACGGCCAGGCTGTCCATCAACTCCACGGAAACCAGCCCGTTGTCTGTGCTCATGCCATCTCCTGACGCTCCGTCGCCCCGGGCAGGCGGCTGGAGACAACCTACAACATCGCTCGCAACCCGGACCTCAGCGCCCGGCCCCGCTTCTTGGTGGCCGGATGGTGACCACTCGCTCGGCCTCTGGGGGTCGGCCGGCTCAGGTGCGCCAATAGTCCCGGTGGATCACGGAGGCCTCATCGATCAGGTGGGGTCCGCTCACTTCGATGCTGCGCTGGCCGGTGTCGAAGATGTTGCGACAGCCCACTCCGCGCATGTTCTGGCTACCGGGATCGGAGCTGGTGACCTCGAGGAGGTCGAGCTCGCTCATGGCGTAGACCATCCGGTTGAGTCCGCCCCAGTACATGGCGCCGGCGCACATGGCGCACGGTTCGCAGCTGGTGTAGAGGGTGGCGGTGGCGATCTGCTCGGGGGTGAGGGTGGTGACCGCCATGTTCATGAGGTTGGTCTCGGCGTGGTTGAGAGTGTTGTGGCCGGTGATGCCGGTGTTCTCCGCCTCGAGGAGAACGTTGCCGTCAGGGCCGGCCATGACGGCGCCGAAGGGCATGTTCCCGTTGGCGGCCGCGCTGGCCGACACTCGGCTGGATCGCTTTCGCGCTGGTGACGTTCGCCGGATGGCGTCCGTGGCGGGCTCTGGTCGCCGCCTACGTTTTTGGTGCGCTCCGCAACCTCGGGTTCACGCTGCAGATCCTCGGCGCCTCGGTGCCTTCGGACGTGCTGAACGCGTTGCCGTTCGTGCTGACGATCGTTGCGTTGATCATCATCTCGGCTCGCCCGGCTGCGGCCCGCAAATACAGCGCGCCGTCGGCGCTGGCCGTTCCCTACTCGCGGGAGACCCGCTGAGAGGCCGAGCGGACAGGCCGCGACTCCCCGATGAAATCAGCGGGCGTTGAGCGAGGCCGTGGCCCGAGCGGCCCGTGAGCGCAGCGAACAAGAGCGGGAATCACAACGTCTCACCGCGAGACGCTCACAACCTATCCGCGCACGTTCTGAGCCGCTTTGTCTCGCGGGTTCACTGGCGTGCTCATTCGGTGTGCGGGTTGGCGACGACCTGCGCGGGCGCCCGGCGCTGGCCACCTTGCTTCCCGCGCCATGTATGAGGTATACATCACGCCATCGCGTCCAACGCGAGTGACGCCCGGGAACGCCCGGGGACGGCCTTTCCCAAGATCCATAGGGGGACCCAGACATGCGCAGAGTGGACGCCGAAGTCGTCGACGCCTACATCGATCCCGATCGGTGCTGCAACCAGGGAAGCATCGTCAAGCTCCAGAACGGCGAGCTGCTGCTGGGCTACAACGAGGAGCGGGGCCAGAGGCACGCCGACACCGGCCGGTCGTGCGCGATCCGGTCGTTCGACGGCGGCAGGAGCTGGGATCCGAGCACCAGGGTGGTGGTCGAGGACTACACCGAGCACACCGGCAACTGGGACTGCGCCTTCGCCCAGATCAGCGACGGCACCCTCATCATGCACACCCGCATCTGCGGCTTCACCTCCTCCCCCGCTGCCATCGGCAACCGCATCGATGAGCAGGCCATGCACAGCCACCGGTCTCGCCAGACCGGCTACGCGGTGTACAAGTCCAAGGACAACGGGCACAGCTGGGAGGGGCCGACTCCGGTCAGCACCTATCCGATCGCGGACTCGGGCACTGCGTACTGCCTGGCCGGCGGCACCGGGTCCGGCCATGTGGTGGAGCTGCCCGACGGCGGGCTGTTGATGCCCCTGGAGGGCACGCTCAGTTCGGACGGCTACATCGGCGGCGGCGGAACGGCGTGGGAGACGTCGCGCTGTTTCATGCTGCGCTCGGACGACGGTGGGGACAACTGGGAGCACTGGGGGACGATGGCCTTCGACCCGGCCTCGATCATCAACTTCCAGGAGCCGTCGCTGACCCGCATGTCCAACGGCCGGCTGGTGGCGATGATCAGGGTGGTGTTCCGGCCGGCCCGCTACGACTACCAGTGGGTGACCCATTCCGAGGACGACGGCGTGACCTGGGCCCCGCCCAAGCGGACCAAGCTGTGGGGGTACCCCGCCGACATGATCCAGCTCCAGGACGGCCGGGTGCTGAGCGTGTACAGCTACCGGGCCGAGCCCATGGACGTGCGGGGCTGCACCTCAGAGGACGGAATCAACTGGGATCCCGCCGACGAGTTCATCATCGCCGACAACCACTCGCCCACCCGCGAGCAGCACCCGCAGTACTGGCACATCGGCTACCCCACTGTGGTGCAGCTCGACGACGGCACGATCGTGACCGCCTACCACGAGTACACCAAGGACGAGTGGCCCATCCAGTACATGCAGACCGCCCGCTTCCGGCTCGACTGAGTCGGTCGCCCGGCTAGGCGGCGATCCTCATGATCCTGACGGGGCGCTCGGCGAGGCCGTGGCCTGGGCGCCAGTGAGCAGCTCCATGTCAAGCTCGCCTCCAAGTCTGTACGGATATTGCTCCTATATGACGGGTTTCTCTACTGATTTCGGCCGAGTAGGCCCGAGCGGCCCATGAGCGCCGCGAACAAGAGCGGGAAGGGCAATGCCGCGCCGCGAGATGGCATCACCTACCCGCTCACGCTCTAGGGTACGTTCCCTGTCCTCGTCGCCGCCAAGGCTGCTAATTGCCGTAGACGCCTTCGACGACGACCACATCCGAGCCCTGTCCGATGCCGCCGGAGGTGGAGCCACCTGTCACCGGCTCGGCCAAGACGCCTCCGCCGGAGAGTACCGGCGGGCGATGGCTGCTGCCGAGGTCATGATCGGCTGGCCCGAGCCCGAGTGGCTGGCGGACAGTCCCCTCAAGCTGCTTCTGCTGCCGAGCGCGGGCTACGAGGAGTACCTGACATCGGAGCTGGCGGCCAAGGAGGGGCTCGTTGTGTGCAACGCCGGCGGGGCCTACTCCGAGGGTGTGGCCGAGCACTGCGTGGCCATGATGATGGCGCTGGTTCGCCGCCTGCCCGAGTACCTCGCGGCCATGGAGCCGCGCCGCTGGCGTCACCTTCACCGGCACGACCGGTTGTCGGGGTCGACCGTTTGCGTGATCGGGCTGGGGACCCTGGGATCGGCCATCGCCCGGCGCTGCTCGGCGCTGGGCATGAGCGTGGTCGGTGTGCGCCGGCATCCGGACCGGCCGAGCCCGCAGGTGTCGGAGGTGTTCGGCCCCGAGGACCTGGTGCGGGCGGTGTCCGGCGCCGACCATGTGGTGGGGGCGTTGCCAGGCGGGGCGTCCACCAGAGGGCTCATCAGCCGAGAGGTCATCGCAGCCATGAAGCCCGGCGCCTACTTCTGCAACGTCGGCCGGGGCGCGTCGGTCGACGAGGCGGCCCTCATCGAGCGGCTGCAGGACGGGAGCCTGGCCGGGGCGGGCCTCGACGTGTTCGCCATCGAGCCGCTTCCCGATGACAGCCCCCTCTGGAGCATGGAGAATGTCATCGTGACACCGCATATGGCCGGCTACACCTGGGACTACGCCGACGAGCTCTGCGACGTGTTCGCGGCCAACCTGGCCCGCTACGGCGCGGGCGAGCCGCTGCGCCACGTGATCGACCTGTCGGGAACGGCTGCGTGAAGATCAGCAACCTGTCGGGAACGGCTGCGTGAAGATCAGCAACCTGTCGAGGGCGGCTGCGTGAAGATCAGCAACCTGTCGAGGGCGGCGACATGAACTCAGAGGTCTCGTGAAGATCACCGGGATGGTCACCCGCGTCCTGGCGCTGGACGCGCAACCCTGGTACGGCGACAGCGCCATCCCCGACGACGTGCCGCCGGTGTGGCACTTCCCGTTGACCTGCGTCACCACCGACGAGGGGATCGACGGGTACACGATGGGCTACGGCGCCAACGGTGAGGGGATCGGCTCGGCCCACCAGCTCCACGACGTGTACCTGCGGGCCATCCTCGGCAAGGACCCGCTGCGCCACGAGGACCTGTGGCACGAGCTCATGAGCCTCAACCGCCACCTCTACCCCATCAGCGACGGCCTGCTGGGCATGCTCGACGTGGCTTTCTGGGACATCAAGGGCAAGGCCGCCGGAAAGCCGATAGGCGAGCTGCTCGGCGTGTGCCGCACCGAGGTCCCCGCCTACCGCACCGGCTCGCACTGGAACCTGACCCCCGAGCACACCTTCGCCGAGGCGGCCGGCGTGAAGCGGGAGGGTTACCGGGGCTACAAGCTGACCCTGTACGACGGCCCGGCCGACGACATCCCCCGAGCGCAGGCCGCCCGCGAGGCCGTCGGCGACGACTTCGCGCTGATGCTGGACGCGGTCGCCGAGTACAGCTTCGACCAGGCCCTGGAGGTGGGCGAGGCGCTGGCCCGACTTGGCTACCGGTGGTTCGAGGAGCCGGTCCCCGACCGCGACATCTCCCTGCTCGAGCAGCTCACCCGGCGGCTGGAGGTGCCGGTCCTGGCCACCGAGACGGTCAGCCTGCGGGAGCTGCCCCAGTTCCTGGAGCGCAAGGCCGTGGACCTGGCCCGCGGCGACGTGTTCATCAAGGCGGGCATCACCGGCCTGCGCAAGGCGCTGGCCATGTGCGACGGGGCAGGCATGAACCTCGAGATCCATGCCCTGCACTCGTCGCTGCTCGACATCGCCAACCTGCACGTGGCCTGCTCGGTGCGCAACTGCGAGTTCTTCGAGCTGCACCACCCGATGTTCCGCTTCGGGCTCAAGGACGCCCCGCTCGACATCGACGGCAACGGCTGCCTGCATCTGCCCACCGGGCCCGGGCTCGGCGTCGAGCTCGACTGGGACTGGATCGACGACAACACCGTCCTGACGCTCTCGGGACTCAACCACTAGCCCACTCGCTGGGTTTCGCGCGTTGCGGCTCGGTCCTAGCCGATTACATCGACGTCGATGCCCTCGGCCCGTAGCGCCTGCTCAAGACGGGGCGAGGGTGCCGCGAGGAACACGGCCGCGTTGAGGTGCGCGGCTGCGGCCAGGGCTGAGCAGCTAGCCCCACCAGTCGGAAACTCACCCATCGCTGCTGGTTGCTTAGCTCCAGTCGATGACGACGCCGTTGATCTTGTCGCGGTCGGAGGTGAAGAGCCGCCTATAGAACTGGGCGGCTTCGGACGACGGAACGATGTCGCTGATCAACGCGCTGAGATCGAGAAGCCCGTTCTCGATCAGCCGAAGGACCCCCTCCCGGACCGGTGGCTCGCCGATGAAGCAGGGGAATACCGCTCTGATCTGCTTGCCGTGCGGTACCGAGTACTCGAAGCTGAGCCCATCCGGGTAGAAGCCCTCGAACACGAAGAGACTCCCGTCTCGGAGGCATTTCATGCCGTCGTCCACAAGTTGGACGAAGCCAGTCGATTCGATGACGATGTCGACCCCCTCGGGGAACTGCGACCGAAGCTGTTCCGATGGCGGAGCCACGCTTGCATCGATCGAGAGATCCACACAGTGCTCCTTCGAGACCGCAAGCCGCTCGGGCGATACGTCCGCGCCGATCACGAATGCGCCTTTCAGCCGAGCCAAGAGGGCGGTCGTTTGACCGACGAGGCCTTGTCCTATGACGAGGACAGTGTCGCCCGCGCTGACTTGGGCTTTGTTCAACGCGTTCGCGCCGACCGACGGCTGCACGAAGAGCGACGCCTGATCCTGGGGAGCGTCGTCGCCCAGCCGGTGCATGAAATTGAGGTCGGTGGCCACGAAGCGTCTGTGCGATCCCATGACGAAGCATGCGACAACGTCGCCGACCGAGATCTCCCCTCCGTCCCCATGCATGGCGACGACGCGTCCGACCGCCTGGTAGCCAGTGACGAAGGGCATGGGACCGAACCCGTCGAACTTTCCCGATGCCGCCCAAAGCTCCGTGCCGAAGCTGATGCCGGAATACGCCACCTCGACGAGCGCCTGTCCCGCCTCGGGGCGGGGCGTGGGAACACTGCGCAACTCGACGTCGTTCGGACTCGGAATCACGAGGGCGTCGGATTGCTCGGGAACTTCGGTGGCAGTTGCGGATCCTACAGACATCAGAACAAGTCCTCGTCGTCGCGGGTACTGGTCATGGTTCGGGGGTCCACGGTGGCGACGAACCCAAGCTCGGACCTCAGGCGATCAGAGGAGAACGGGGATCGGAAGCGCGTCTCATCGCTCCGGTAGCAGGACAGGTCTAGGTCATCGGCCCTGGCACCGAGAACCCGGGAGAGGGTCTCCGGCAAGGGCAGTGGGGAGCGAGCCCACGGGGCCACCAAGTTCATCCGGTGCACTCCTGGCGAGCGGGGCCGCTCCAGCGCCAACCTGATGGCGGTGACGACGTCCACGATCGAGATCGTCGACAACTGGATGAGCGGCAAGACCATCGCATCAAGTTCCTGCTCGCTCGCGGGTTCGACGTCTTCCGGCATGACAGCTCCGATGCGGAACAGGGTGATGTCCAGGTCTGCGTCGGTCCTGTGGAAGTAGTAGGCGACATCCTCCATCAACGCCTTGGACAGGCCGTAAGCGTCCTTGGCGTAGCACGGGTGATCGTCGCCGATAGGCAGTCCGGCGGGCATCGTGTCGGCGGCAAGGCCGATCGGCGCAGCGATCGAGCTCGCCAGCACGAATCGCCTGACGCCACGATCGATGGAACTTCGCAGGAGCCGCCGCGTGCCAACGACATTGACGCTGAGGCCGTCCTCCTCAGTGCACCCTCCGATTTCCGACGCCAGGTGGACGACAGCATCGGGAAGAGGGTCACTGGCGGCTGCAAGGACCTCCTCGGACATGAACGAGCCTTGTACGTGGCGATTCACTCCGCTCACAGGGGCTCTCGAGACCGCGGTCACTTCATGAGAGGGCCGCAGCGCGGGTACCAAGCGTGATCCGATGAACCCGCTCGCACCGGTAATGAGGACTGGAGCCAACTCGACCGCCTCTCTCGCTTTGGGTTTACTCGGTTTCAGTCGTAGTGGAACACTTCCGTCGCGTCTGCCCACCACTCGCCCTCCGCCCTTGACTCGAGCGGCAGCTGCATGGGCCCCACCTCGGCCCACCAGCGCTGCGTCTCGGGATCGGCCTCCATCCTCGCCATATCGGCTTGGAAGTCGTCTCCGTGGTATTCGAAGTATGCGAAGAGTTGCCCGTCGTTATGGAAGATGGAGTAGTTCCGGATGTTGCAGGCACTGATTGTCCGAAGGACATTGGGCCAGACCGCTGAGTGCGCCTCGATGTACTCCTCCAGACGCTCGGGCCGCACCCCGATCACCTGTCCAAATCGCTGCATACCGGCTCCATGTCGACTGGCATATATCCTATTGGATGTTGCCATAGCCTGAGGGGGCATGCAACAATGCACGGCCATGGACATCGTCAAATGAGCGAGAACGCCAGCCGACGCCAGCTACCTCCTCGGTCCTCGCTCGTCGGAGACGTCTACGACATAATCATCGAGGCCCTCGTGAGCAACGAGATCGAGCCTGGAAACTCGTTCAACATCGACGGATTTGCTCGGCAGCTCGGAATCTCCCCCACTCCGGTTCGAGAGGCACTCGGGCGCGTCGAAGCGGAGGGCCTCGTGGTCAAGGTGCCGAACCGGGGCTTCATAGCGGCGCCGTTGCTCACTGAGGACCAGGTGCGCCAAATGACCGAGGTGCGCGTGCTGCTTGAGCCTTGGGCGGCTGCCCGGGCTGCTGAACTCACGGACTCCGCCGCCACCGACCGCCTCAGAGTTCTCGCCAAGCACGAAACATCGCCGGCTGACCAGGACGTCTTGTACAGGGAAGACATGCAGGCCGACGCAGCATTCCACGACGCAATCTGGGAACTCTCGGGCAATGAGGTCCTCCGTGACGGGCTGACCCGGCTGCACTGCCACCTCCACTTGTACCGGCTGGGATACAACGCAGAGCTCCGAAGCGTCTCAGAAGCGGAGCACCTTCAGATCGCCGACGCGATTGCTGATGGCGATGCGGAGGCTGCGGAGCTCGCGATGCTTGCCCACATCAGCACGGCGGCCACCCGAATCCACAAACAGACAGTGCGGAACCAGACAGTGGCAATAGAGCACGCCCCACCGTTGGCGGCTTCCATGGCCGTCGTGCCGGCCAGACGGCGAAACCAGTGGCAATAGAGCACACCACCCTCGGACAGACTGGCTTGAGGGTCTCGCGGATTGGCTTCGGCTGTGCAGGACTCGGCAACGAGTATGGAGGCGTCACCGACGACGCCGCAACCGCTGTGGTCCACTACGCGCTCGACAGGGGGATCAGCTACTTCGACACATCCACCTACTACGGCCGCGGGCTATCCGAGGAGCGGGTCGGCCGAGCATTGGCCGGCCATCGAGATCAGATCGTGCTGGCCACCAAGGGGGGACGCTTCGACGCTCCACTGGAGACGGGCTTCGACTTCAGCTACGACAGCGTCATCGGGATGTGCGAGGCCAGCCTTCGCAGACTGAGAACCGACTTCATCGATGTCTATCAACTCCACGACATCGAGTTTGGGGACAAGGAGGAGGTGTTCGGTGAGGCGATGCGGGCCCTCATCGACCTCAGGACCGCTGGCAAGGTCCACCACATCGGCGTTACGGGCTACCCGCTGCCTCTTCTCGCTGAGGCCGTCGAGACGTTTCCGCTCGACGTCGTGCTCTCATACAGCCGATACAACCTCATGGACCGGTCGATGCAGGAACACCTGGTGCCGGTCGCCCAACGGCGTGGCACGGCTGTGATCAACGCCAGCATCCTGCACATGGGACTCCTCAGCGAGCGGGGCCCACAGGATTGGCATCCGGCAACGGACCCCGTCAAGGAGGTGGCGACTCGGGTGCGCGAGCACTGCCACGATGCGGGAATCTCCGTCTCCGCTCTAGCAACGCAGTTCGCGCTCGCCAACGACGACGTGTCGGTGACCCTCCTCGGCTCAAGCAAGATCGCCACCTTGGACTCAAGCCTCGCAGCCGCCGGGGCGCCACTGGACCTGGAGGTGCTCATGGAGGTAGAGGCCGTGATCGAGCATGAGAACCTCAACCTTGCATGGGCGTCCGGAAGGCCTGAGCACTGGGAGGTTGCTTTGGACCGGTCGGGCGAACATCACCGCCCAGGCGATGGACGTGAATGACCATGTCGACTGACGGTCGAGGCATAGCCGCCATTGAATACACGGGAATCGGCCCGTGGGGGTTCGTGACCGTCACGACGGAGGATGGCCTGGCAGGAACTGGCCAGAGCGGGTACTTCATGTATCCCGATACTGCCGTCCCGATCATCGATGCCCTCCGGGATGCGCTCGTCGGGGAGGACGCCAACCGGATCGGGAGGATCGCAGCCAAGGCCTATCGGACGACGCCGTTTCGTGGAGGCGCCCTGATGAGCACGGTTGCGGCCATTGATCTGGCTCTCTGGGATCTCAAGGGCAAGCGCTACGAGGTCCCCGCTTGCGAGCTGATCGGGGGCGCTCACCGCGATCGTGTGCGTCTCCATGTCCTCCTCGGCATGTCCGACTGGCCGGCAACGTCAACCGTCGAGTCCCTAGCTTCCGAAGCGGCCAAATGGGTGGCTGAGGGATTCACGGCCGTCAAGTTCGATCCGCTGCTCGAAGGTGAGGACGGATACGCACGTCAGTCATACAGCGCGATGATCGCCGGCGTCGTCGACGTCGTCGCAGTCATACGGGACACCGTCGGCACTGGCGTCGATATTGCCCTCGAGATACACCGAAAACTGGGCGTCGCAGAAGCCACAGCACTTGCAGACGAGCTGCGACCATTCCGCATCTTCATGTACGAGGACTCAATTCCACCCGACAGCCTCGACAGCCTCGGCGATGTGGCCAACAACGTCCTGGTCCCGGTTGGCGCGGGAGAACGGCAAGACAGCATCTATGAGTTCCGAGAGCTGCTACAGCGCGGCGGAACCGAGTATGTCCGGCCTGACGTCGGGACCGCCGGCGGCCTGACGAACTGCGTGAAGATCGCAGCGCTGGCCGAGGCCCACCACAGGCGCGTGATCGCACACAACTTCGTCAGCCCGTACCTGACGGCGGCGACACTCCAGCTGTACGCGGCAGTGCCCAACGTGGGGACCTTCGAGTGGTCGCCCCGTGACGAGGTTGAGCCCGGTTCCCTGCTCCTCGACACGCCAATCGACCGTGAGGGCGGCTTCATCAACATCAGCAGCGCGCCAGGTCTGGGGCACGCAATCGCGCATGACGCAGCTGAGCGCATCGGCTCCTTCGAGCGCATCCGGCCGGGAGCCTTCCCCACCGAGCTCGACGGCTCCTTGCGGCTTCGATAGGAGGACAACATGCTGGGACTGGCAATGGTCGGTGCTGGCCGCGTGTCGGAGAACCACCACAGCGCCATCAGCGAATCAGCGGACCGACTCAAGCTCGTTGGGCTCTACGACCGGAACGAAGCCGTCGCGGCCCAGCGGAGCGAGGACTGGGGCGTGCGAACCTACGAATCGCTCGACGCGACGCTCGCCGACCCGAGCATCGATGCCGTGCTCGTCCTCACGCACGTAGACAGTCACCTCGACATCGCTCGGCAGGCGCTTGCCGCCGGCAAGCACGTGTTCGTGGAGAAGCCTGTCGGGCGCGACCCGGAAGAAATCTCCGGAGTGGCCGCGGAGGCGGAGGCCCGAGGCCTGGTCGTCATGCCCGGGCACAACTACGCCTACATCCCGGAGTTTGAGCGGATGAACCGGCTCACCCAGAACGGCGATCTTGGCGACATCCGGGCGCTGTTCATCACATACGTGATTCAACACCCGGAGGAAGTCGCTCGCGACTACTCAGGCATCCTCGAGGAGGTGATGATCCATCACACCTATCTCGCCGTCTCGCTGCTCGGCATGCCGAGACGCGTTGTCGCCGGCGCACCGACGACTGGGTGGATGGAGCATCCCGAGGAGGACCAGGCGTGGATGACTCTTGACTACGGCAGTGCAACGGTGCATGCGTTCGCGTCGTTCGCCGTCGACGACATGAGCAACTCGCCGTGGACGTTCATCGTCAAGATCCTCGGGACGCGCGGAACCGCGGCTCTCGACTGGCGCACGGCCATCTTCAATCGCCCGCTGGGGACCCTCTCGACTGCGATCGTCCCCTACGAGGAGAGCTACCGGAACGAACTTCTCGCCTTCTACGAGGCGACCAGAGGCGGCGGGGGGATCGTTTCCCCCTTCCGTGACGCGGCCATAGCGGCCAAAATCACGCTGGCTGCAAACGAGTCGCGAGCATCTGGCCGGTTCGTGACCCTGACAGGTTCGTGACCCTGACATCCGAGGAGCGGTTCGAATGAGCACGCGCATCGACGCCCACCACCACTACTGGGATCCGGCGCGGGGCGACTACCCATGGATGCCCGAAGATGGCCCATTGGCGCGATCATATTTGCCTTCGGACCATGCGCCGCTGAACAACGCCGCCGGCATCGACGGCACCATTGTGGTTCAAGCAGCACCTACGGTGGCCGAGACCCGATGGCTATACGAGCAGGCCCGCTCGGATCGCTCTCGGATCATCGGCGTCGTTGGCTGGGTCGACCTCGCTGCCGCCGACGTTGAAGAGCAACTCGACGCGATCGCGCACCGGTTGTTGGTCGGGGTGAGACCCATGCTCCAGGACATCGAGGACGTCGGTTGGGTGAAGCGTCCCGAGGTCGTCAACGGACTCCGCGCCGTCGAAGCTGCCGGCCTCAGGTTTGATGTGCTGATCCGCACCGAGCACCTCGTCCCGATTGTCGAGGCGCTGGATGAGGTCCCGGAGCTCGTGGCGGTCGTCAACCACCTGGCCAAGCCGAACTACGCCCACATCGAGCCCGAATGGCTCGACGGCATGCGAGCTCTGAGCGCCAGAGAAGGGACCTTCATGAAGATCTCCGGGCTGACGACCGAGGTTGCTTCGCGCTGGAGCCCGGCCAACTTCACCCAGCACACCGAGGTTGCGCTCGACCTGTTCGGCCCCCGGCGGTCGATGCTCGGCACCGACTGGCCGGTGTCCGTCCTGGCAGGCACCCACGCGGAAACCGTCGCACTCTTGAACCAGCTCACTTCGCACCTGTCCGAAGATGAACGTGCATCGCTGTGGGGTGGGACCTGTCTCCGCGCCTACGGCATCTCTGGCGCAGACACTGACTGAACTGCGACGTCCAAATCGCGCCGCCCCCTCAATCACACTGGATGCTCGGCACTCAATTGACGCCGCCCGTACTGCACCAGTACGATCCGGCGTTACCTACAGGAAAGATCCTATAGGAACGGTCCCGAGGGGCTCGACGAATGACGGCAGCGCCAGCGCCCACACGATTGCGCGAGAAGTCCTCCGAACGCCGAGGCAAGAGGAGCACCCCAAGAGGCGTGAGGGCCCCGTGGCACTTCATCGTTCCCGCAGCAGCCGTCTACGTCTTCATTGTGCTGTGGCCGAGCCTGCGGGGGGCGGGGTTCGCGTTCACCGATTGGAACGGCCTCACCCGCGAGCGCAACTACACCGGGCTTGACAACTTCGTCGAGATCACCCGGGAACCGAAGGCCTCCGGTGCCGTCGTGCGCACGCTCATCATCGCAGGGGTCATCACCATCGTGCAGAACCTGATCGGCTTGCTGCTTGCGCTCGGGGTCAACACCGCCATCAAGTCCCGGAACTTCCTCCGCGTGATGTTGTTCAGCCCTGCCGTCATCGCACCGGTGGCCGTCGGGTTCCTTTGGAAGAACCTGTACAGCACGAACGGAGCCATCAACTCGGTGCTCGGCTTCTTCGGGGTGGACTTCGTGAGCTTTCTAGGTGATCCGGACATCGCGCTCTGGAGCATCTGCGCGGTCGTCATCTGGCAGTTCGCCGGGGTGTCGATGGTGATCTTCCTGGCGAACCTGCAGAGCGTCCCGCAGGACATCATCGAGGCCTCGCACCTCGATGGCGCAGGGCCCTGGCGTCGGTGGTGGTACATCATCCGGCCCGAGCTCGCTCCGTCGATCACCATCACGACGATGCTGTCGCTCATCGGAGGCCTCCGGCTCTTTGATCAGGTCTTCGTCCTGACCGGCGGTGGCCCCGCAGGCCTCACTGAGACCATGTCGACGCTTCTGGTCAAGCACGCGTTCAGCTTCGGCGAGTACGGCTATGGCATAGCGATGGCACTCGCCCTGTCCGTGCTCGTCACGGTGTTGGCCGCCGCTCAGTTCGCCGTTCTCAGGCGCCAGAACAGGGCTTGAGTCGGGATGCTCCAGCGCTATACCAAACGGACCTTCGTCCTCGAGATCGTAATGATGGGGACGGCTTTGGTTTGGGCCGTCCCGGCCTACCTCCTGGTGAACTATTCGTTCCGAGCTACAGATGACCAGGCGAGTCCGCTCGCCCTCCCGACGACTTTCACCTTCGACAACTACTTCGAGGCGTGGCGGGAGGCGGGTCTCGGTAGTGCACTGACCAACACGGTGATCATAACCGTCGCGAGCCTCTTCTTCATCGTGATCTTTGCCACGCTCGCGGCATACCCCCTGGCGCGCAGTACACGCATGTGGTCGACAGCCGCCTTCTACTTCTTCATGCTCGGCCTGCTGCTGCCGCCCCAGTTGGCTCTCATTCCGCTCTATTCGACGATGCTCGATCTTGGGCTGCTCGGCACCCGCTCGGCTCTCGTGATCTTCTACACGGGCCTGATGATGCCGATCTCCATATTCCTGTACACGAACTTCCTGCGCGCCGTACCCCTGGCCTACGAGGAGGCGGCGTCGATCGACGGTGCCAGCAGCTTCCAGACGCTATGGAAGGTCATCTTCCCCCTCCTGCGGCCGGTGACGGGAACCGTCGTGATATTGGATGCGATCTTCATTTGGAACGACTTCCTGACTCCTCTCCTGTGGCTGAGCGGCAGCGGTGAGGAGACCATCGCCGTGGCGGTGTTCAGCTTCGCCGGGCAATACGTCACCTGGTGGAACCTCATCTTCGCCGGTCTGGTGATCAGCATGGCGCCCATCCTGATCACGTACTTCGCCCTCCAGCGCACAGTGATCAAGGGCTTCGCAACGGGGGTCCACGGATGACCCCGATGCAATAGGCGAATGCAACAAAGACCTTCCCCAACCAGGAAGAAACAGGCAGGGGCAATGAACCCTGGAGACAAGGAGCACAAATGACCAACAAGAGACAAGGCGCACCAATGAGAAGGACAACGCTAGTCGCGCTGGGCCTGCTGATCGCGTTGATCGCCGCTGCATGTGGCGATGACGAGGCGCCGCCGAGCACCGCCGCGGATACTGCTGCCCTCGAGCAGGCGCAAGCGGAAGCGGCCACCGCGCAGGCGGAGGCCGACGCGGCCGCCGCAGAGGCCGACGCGGCCGCCACCGCGGCCGCGGAGGCAGAGGCGGCCCTCGATGCTGCGATGGCGGAGGCCGCGGGGGCCATAGACCCCGAGGTCGTCGCCCAGCTTGAGGCTGAATTGGCGGCTGCCCAGGAGGAGGCGGCCGAGGCCGCAGCTGCGGCAGAAGCGGCCAAGGCGGAGGCCGCGGCCGCGGCTGAACCCGAGCCTGAACCAGCGGCTGAACCCGAGAGCGGGGGGTCCATCACGCTCTACGGCATCACCGGCGACCAGCCAGGCATGGAGCCGGTCATCGCGGCGTTCACCGAGGCAACCGGTATCGAAGTCAACACGACCTTCGCTACTGGGGATGCGGACATCACCGTGGTGAACACACAGCTCAATGCTGGCACTGGCCCCGATGTGATGTTCAGCGTCACCGGATCCGGGAACGCCGGCGGTCTCCATGTGCGCGGGGGCGCAGGGTTCCTCGCAGACCTGAGTGACATGGACTTCGCGAGTCGAATCCCAGCGACGTTCCTTCCCGGGCTGGGACTGGACGGTGAGCTCTACGGCGTGCCCGTCGGTGGCACCGCGGTCGGTGTCCTATGGAACCTGACCGCAATGGAGGAGCACGGCTTCGCCCTTCCGCAGACATGGTCCGACATGCTGCAGCTGTGCGCCGACGCGCGAGCGATCGGCAAGTCCGCCTGGGCGATGGGAGGCGCAGACGGCTGGCCCACCATCATGGTCCCCTACGCGCTCTCCGCAACGCTCATCTACGGCGCGACGCCGGACTTCGATCAGCGCCAACTCGCCCAAGAGGTGACGTTCTCGAACTCGGCGTGGGTCGACGTGATGAACCAGTACGTCGAGGCGATCGACGCAGGCTGCTTCCAGGAGAACGCACTGGGGACCGGCTTCATAGAGTCACTGTCCATGGTGGCGACAGGTGACGCGCTCGGCGCCCCTCAGGTGAACGCGCTGCTTGCGCTGATCACAGCTGAAGCGCCGGAGGGAACCCGACTGACCATCGCGCCCATACCGGCCAACGAGAATGCTGAGGAGACCCAGTTCACCGCGTCACTCGGCGCCAACTACGCCGTCAACAGGGAGTCCGAGAACATGGCGGCAGCCCGCGCGTTCATCGACTTCTTGACGTCAGACGAGGGCCTGGAGCTATATCTCACGAACAGCGCCGGGTTCCCCATCCTCACCGGCGGCAACTACGAGCTCGACCCGACGCTCGACATCCTTCTGCAGCACCTCGCAGATGACAAGATCGGCTTGATCCCCGATCAGACATGGACCAGCCCGCAAGTACAGGTCGCCATGATCGACGGGCTCCAGGGCCTGCTGCTCGGATCGACTGATGTTGCCACTGTGCTGGCTGCAATGGATGCCGAATACGAGGACGGCCTCGCAGGCTGATTGCGCATAGCGGCCGGCCGGCGGAGTGGAAACTCCGCCGGCCGCCGCGCCAACTCGACGCGACAATTGAGTCCACACTCAGCGCAACCGAGAGGAGTGACATGCCTGACCTCGAGTGGTTCGAGAACGCCGGATTCGGCATCTTCGTTCACTGGGATCACACCAGCCAGCAGGGAATCGAGATCTCCTGGCCGATGGTTCAGGTGTCGATGGCGCCCGGCGAGGTCGTGCCGAACACCTTGATCCCAACGGCGCAGTACCACTCGACCGCCGCGACCTTCGACCCACAGCGCTGGGACGCCGGCGAACTCGCACGACTCGCCCGGGCATGCGGCGCGCGCTACGTCGTGTTGACGGCTCGCCACCACGCGGGCTACTCGATGTTCCATACCGCCCATTCCGACTACTCGATCCAGAACTCTCCCTACGGAGGCGACCTGGTCCGCGAATACGCGGAGGCGGTGCGGGCCGAGGGGCTCCGCGTCGGGCTCTACTACTCGCTGTCAGACTGGCACCACCCGGACTATCCGGCGCTGACCGACGCCGATCGTCCCTACGAGCTGTGGAAGATGCCCACGACCGACCTTCCGGCGACATGGCCGAGGTTCGTCGACTATCTCAAGGGACAGCTGACCGAGCTCCTCACCAACTACGGCCCGATCGACAACCTCTGGTTTGACGGGAATTGGGAACGCACTCCCGAGGACTGGCACGCTGCAGAGCTTCGAGAGCTGATCGCGAGGCTCCAGCCCGCCTGCATCGTCAATGACCGGCTCCCCGGCCAGGGCGACTACGCCACCCCCGAGCAGGGGCTGCCGGCACGCACGCCAGATGGCCCGTGGGAGCTGTGCCAGACGATCAGCAACTCGTGGGCGTACCGGCCCGACGACAACGTCGAGAAGTCTGCCTACACGCTGGCCTGCTACCTCACGCGGGTGGTTTCTCGCGGCGGCAACTACCTGCTCAACATCGGACCCAAGGGTGACGGGAGCCTGCAAGATGCCGAGGTCGCCCGGCTCAAGGCTCTCGGTGCGTGGCTCGCCGGACATGGAGAGGCTCTGCTGGGGGTGGAACCCGGCCCGCCGGACATCGACTTCTATGGGCCCGTGACCCGGCGCGGCAACACGATCTTTCTCCACTTGCTAAGCCACGCCGTCGAGACGGTCTCGGTGAGCGGCATCCCGGTGCAACGTCTCCGAACGGTCAGGCTGCTCTCAACGGAGGCCCCGCTCGACTACGAAGTCAGCGTCGACGTGCACGGCCAACGGGACGTGGATGACCCGCGAGGGGAGATGATCATCGAGGCCCCCGAGCCGACTGGTGCCCTCATCGACATCATTGCGGTGGAGCTCGAACCAGCCAACAGCGACAGGACGGCACCTTGATGACAGAGCCTTCGAATATGCGGGCGATTGCTCTCTCCGCGGCCTATGCCTCCACGCCCCCCGAGGTCCAGCGCGAGGCAGCAGGTGCCCCGACCCGCTTGTTGGATGCGGATCGTCGACTTCTCGAGAACGCAGTCGTCGTCATTACGGGGGGCGCAGGCGCTATCGGCAGCGCAGCCGCCGAGGCTCTCAGTTGCGTCGGCGCGCGAGTTGTCATCGCCGACTCCAACTACGCGGCTGCCGCGGCACTGGAGAAGAAACTCCGAACCGTCGGCGGTGACGCGACCGCCTGGCCGGTTGACGTCACTTCTCCCGAGAGCGTCCGGCGGTTCGCTGATGAGATCGACGTTGCTTTCGATCGCATCGAAGCGGTGATCAACTGCGCCGGCATCATGATTGCCGACCCATTCCTCGACGTGCGGTTCGAAGACTGGCAGCGCGTGTTCAGAGTCAACGTCGACGGCACGTTCCTGGTGACGCAGGCGGTTGCGCGTCTCATGATGAAGCAGAACCATCACCCGTTGCTCGACCGCGCCGGTCTCATTGTCTGCGTGTCGTCTCTGGCTGCGGCCATGGGCAGACCTGTTGTGCCTGCGTACGGCGCCAGCAAGGCGGCCATTGACCACCTGGGCAAGACAAGCTCCGTGACGCTGGGCCCGAGCGGTATCTCCACACTTGTCGTGTACCCGCCAACCGTGAGGGCAGGCATGTGGAGTGGAGCCGTGGCGAGGATGGCAGAAATCGAAGGAATATCAGTGGAGGATCTCGAAGCCCAACGTCGCTTCGAGCCGGCGGAGGACATTGCCGGGGTCATCACCGATGCCGTCGCCACTCCGGGGTTGCGCCTCAATGGACATCTCGTTCTGTGGACGCGTGACGTCGGACCGCTGCCGTGAGCACGGTTCAAGAAGCGATAGAGGAGTAGATCGATGGATTGGACAGCATCCGAACTCTTGGCCGGCCTGCGGACGATGGCCACCATCCGCGAGTTCGAGGAGCGATTGGAGCGCCTGTTCTATCAGGGCAAGATCAGGGGATCGGTCCATCTCGCCATGGGCCAGGAAGCCGTCGCGGTAGGGGCCTGTCACGCGCTCGCCCCTGGCGATGTCGTTGCACCGACCTATCGGGGTCATGCCTGGGCCCTCGCCAAGGGCATCGGTGTCAACGAGGCCTTCGCAGAGGTCATGGGCAAACAGAGCGGCTGCAATCGGGGGCGAGGCGGCAGCAAGCATCTGGGAGATCTATCGAAGGGAGTGCTGCCGGGCAACGCCATTGTCGGTGCGACTCTGCCGCTTGCTGCCGGTATCGGATACGCGTCCTTGCTCGACGGCGCCCACACGGTCGCGCTGGCGTCCTTCGGGGATGGCGCCGCAAATCAGGGATCGGTCCACGAAGCCATGAACCTGGCGGCCTTGTTCAAGCTCCCGGTGATCATGGTGTGCGAAAACAACCTCTACAGCGAGATGACCCCGCTCGAGCACTCGGCGACGGTCGAACGGATCTCGGAGCGCGCCGCCGGATACCGAATACCAGCCATCGAAGTGGACGGCATGGATCTCGAAGCGATGTCGGCCGCAGTTGGCGAGGCTGCGGACCGAGCTCGCTCCGGCGGTGGCCCCACCTTCATCGAGGCGATGACCTACCGGTTCTGTGGGCACATGCCAGGGGACATGCAGACCTATCGCACCGACGAGGAAGTCGCCGAATGGCGCAAGAGGGATCCGCTGGTCGTGACGCAGCGCCGCCTAGAGGGTCTCGGTGTCGGCGAAGCGGGCAGGGTGGTCGCTCAGGCCAAGGCCGACGTGCAGCGGGCAGAGGCCCTTGCCTTTGCCGCTCCCGAACCGAGGGTTGAGGACATCGGCCTCGGTGAGCCGCGCTGGCAGACGGAAGAGCGCGTCGCCCGCCTCGTCGAGTCAAAGGGAGTCACGCCATGACCTCAACCACTGCGACCCGCCAACTCAGCTTCTCACGAGCGATTGCCGAGTGCTTGTACCAGGAGATGGAGCGCGACGAAGACGTCGTAGTCATGGGCGAGGACATCGGCCACCACGGCGGCATCTTCGCCGCCACCAAGGGTCTCCAGGAGCACTTCGGAGATCGCCGTGTGCTCGACACACCGATCTCCGAGACCGGCTTCGTGGGTATGGCCATCGGCGCCGCGATTGCCGGCAAGCGTCCAGTGGCGGAGTTGATGTTCATGGACTTCGTGCTCGTCGCCGCCGACCAGATGTGGAACCAGGCCTCAAAGCTGCGATACCTGTCCGGGGACAAGCTCAAGGTCCCCCTCACCGTGCGCACCCAGCACGGCGTGGGAAGGGGAACGGCGGCCCAGCACTCGTGTGGATACGAGGGCTTCTTCGCCAGCATGCCCGGATTCGATGTCGCCGTTCCGTACTCACCCGCTGACGCCAAGGGCCTGCTGGCCACCGCGATCCGTGACGATCATCCCACCATCGTCGTCGAGCACAAGGCGCTGTACGGCACAACCGGCGACGTCCCCGAGGGCGAGCACCTGATTCCCTTCGGGAAGGCGGTCGTCCGCCACGAGGGAACTGACGTCACACTGGTTGCCTATGGCCGGGCTGTGCAATACGCCCTCGACGCTTCCGGCGAGCTCGCCTCCGATGGCATCCGGGCCGAAGTGATCGACCTGCGCACGATCGTGCCATTGGATCTCGAGACGGTGCTGCAGTCCGTCGCCAAGACCACGATGGCTGCCGTAGTGCATGAGACTCATCGCTCGTACGGCCCGGGAGCCGAGATCGCCCAGCGTATCACCGAAGCCGCCTGGGGCGAACTCGCCGCGCCGGTGAAGCGCATCGGAGGCCTGGATATTCCAGTCCCCTACGCCGAGTCACTCGAATCGGTGTGGCTGCCGACCGGCGCTGCCGTCGCCGCCGAGCTGAGAGCCTGGCTCTGACCGGCACGAAGCCTGAACAACGAAAGGACCGTCTTGAGATTCGGTGTCCTCGGTCTCATCATGAGCGATCTGACCGACGTGACCTATGAGAAGGTCCAGTGGGCTGTCGAGCTGGGGTTCCGCGGTCTCGGTGCCCACATCACGGTTCCCGCGGCCACGATCGACGACGAGACCGTTGCTCGCGCACGCAGCGCCATCGACTCAGTCGACCTCGAGTTCCTCCAGCTCTGGGGGCCCTACCCGCCGATCATCACCGCAGACGAGGAAACACGGAGAGCAGGCGTGGAGGCAGCTCGCGACATCGTGCGCCTGGCCGCGAAGCTCGGAGTGCCGGCTTCGGGAGTACGCCCGACAAGTCACAACCCTCGAGGCGACTGGTGGCCGCATCCCGACAACCACTCGCCCGAGTCTGAGGACCGGTTGGTGCGGAGCATCTCCGAGATCCTCGAAACCGCGGTTGGACACAACGTGGGTCTCGTCCTCGAGACACACACAACGTCCGCGCTCGACTCTCCGCAACGCGTGAAGCGTATTGTCGAGCGAACCGATCCCGGCCGGGTCAGGGTGAACATCGACCCGGCGAACTTCGTCAAGGACCTCCCAACGGCGTTCGACCCGACTCCCATGATCAACGAGCAGTTCGACGTCCTGGGAGAGCACTGCGCCACCGTGCACGTGAAGGACTTCTACCTCGAAGACCGCTTCATCGTCCACATCAGCGAGACCATCCCCGGCACCGGCATGATGGATCTCGACACCGTGCTGAGACGCACCGCTGCGCTCGGTTCGGACTCGTACGCCATCATCGAGCACCTCCCGGTGTCACAGATCCCTCTCGCCAAACGCAACCTCACCGAACGGGCCATCGCCCTGGGCATCGCCCTCACCTGACTCGTAGCGGGCCGAGTCCGCCTGGGACTTCGAGACTCATGCACCCGCGCAACGGCTTGAGTCACATCCCCACCACCATGAGGCCCGCGGATCGGGCGGCTTGCGCCTGGCGCACGTCGAAGGTGAGGGGAGCGGGTCGATTCTCCGGCGCGCCATTGTCATTTCTTGTGACTACATCAAACGGGAGCGACTTCACCGGCTAGATGCGGTCTCATTCGGTTTCACTAATGTGAGGCTGTGAGTGGAGCCCCCCTCGTGACCGAGCTGCGGTTTCCGTTGGACCCTGATGAGATAGAGACGTATGACGGCGATGGCGTGCTCGGGCCCTACCGGTTGGTCTCGCCCGATCAGATGGCGGAGATGCGGGAACGGATCGTGGCCGAGATCATCAACCCCGGGGCACACGACGATGACCCCCACGTCCATTATCACGACCGCCACCTCGACCACGAGACGGTCTGCCACCTGTGCCGGGGACCGGAGCTGGTAGATCGCATCGCCTCACTGCTCGGCCCCGACCTGTTGATCTGGCGCACCAACTTCCAGATCAAGCAGCCCTTGGCCGAGGCCTCCGGTGAGGAGGAGCCCTACACCGAGGTGCCGTGGCACCAGGACGGGGCCTACTTCGATCTGCGGCCGATGGTCCAGGTATCGGCTTGGATCGCCGTCACCGAAGCCACCATCGACAACGGTTGCCTCCAGGTGGTCCGGGGTTCGCACACCAGCGCCTTCCACCACGATGTGGACGACACCCGCCACTCGTTCCACCAGGCCGTGCCGTCCGATGCCATCGATCCCGCCGACGTTCGGGTCTTCGAGCTGGAGCCGGGGGAGTTCGTGCTGTTCAGCGAGAACGCGCTGCACGGGTCCGGCCCCAACCGCACGGCCCGCCCGCGCGTCGGGCTGTCGCCGCGAGTCACGGTGCCGTTCGTTCGGGTAACCGGCAATCCTCTATATGCGGGCCGCGACCGTGCCCGTCACGCCCCCGATGAGCCCCGTCAGATGGGGGTCCTGCGGGGCCGTGACTACACCGGCCGCCACCGCGTGGTGCCGCTGCCCTGCCCCGGCGGCTGACGGAGCCGGCATACAGATTGCAGGGATCGTCGGCCGCGGCGACATGATGCGCTGGGATCGGAGACAACCGGCGAGGTCTCACTGGAGCGAGTTCGAGGCACGAGGAGAGGCCGACCGTGCGCTGGTGGTGTGCCCCCGGAGTCTAACGCCTTGGCAAGAGTTGCTAAGGCTTCCGGGGTCGCCATCGAGCAGCCCGCTCTGGTCGTGACCGGGCGTCGCTCAGACTGTCGGGTCGAGTGTCGCGACGATCCGCGATCGGCTCGCCCATGCGGTTATCTCGCGGTCGGCGGTGGCCAGCCGGTAGCCGCCGATGACGGCGGTTGCGGCGATGATGCGGTCGGCGGGGTCGGTGTGGAACCCCTCGGCCCCGAGCTCCACCGAGCGGATGGCCGTCTCGTCGTCCACGGGAACGATCCGTAGCCCGTCGGCCACCAGGCGTTGGCGCAGGGAGCGCGGCGGGAGGTCCAGGTCGAGGCGCCCTCCCTCATGGAGCAGGGCGATCTCCCAGAACGTGAACGATGAGACAGCCGCGGCGCCCTGTGCCCACGCCGACTGGATCTCGCGGCGAGCCCCCTGCCCGATGAGCGGCGATCCCGCCACGAGCCAGATCAGCACATGCGTGTCGAGAAGGATCACGAGCGCCGCGGCAGGCCAGGATCCAGCACACGGGCGGGACTGCTGACAGCTTCCCAGTCCTCAGCCGGGACAGCGGGCGACACGACGTCGCCAACTATACGGACCTGCTCCCGGTATCGCCCCCACATCTCGGGCGCAGACCGCGCCGCTGGAACGAGCCGCGATACCGGCCGGCCGTACTTCGTAATGACGATCTCGGCGCCGGTCTCGTTCACCTCATCCATGAGCGCTAAGCACCGGTTCTTGAACTCGCCCGCCGGAATCGTCCGCTGGCCCTGTTCGTCCGTTGTCACGTCGCAACCCTCCCGATAGGCGGCTAGTCAGAAGTATAGCCATAGACAGAGGCCATAGCCAGAAGCCTAGGCCATGACGGCCGGGGCGTGCACACGATCCCGGAGACGAGCGCCGAGGTGGATCAGTCGCCCTCCAGGACGTTGGGGGCGCCGATGGTTTGCAGCATGGCTCGGGCCCGCTCCCGGTAGAGGTCGCGGATGTCGCGGGTCGGGGGGCGGCTGCGGCTCGACGGCAGGCCGACCAACTCCATGCACAGCTTGTCGAGGTGCCCGTCGCCGCTGGTGTAGCCCTCCAACTCGGTCCACAGCCGCATGAACGGCAGCACCACATTGACGAGCTCCTGCTGGGCCTCGACGTAGCGGCCGTCGTTGAGCAGGTCCCATATGCGCACGCCCCATTCGGGCCAGAAGTTGCAGATGTGGACCTCGATGCCCCGGGCGCCGAGCATGTGGCTGGTGGGGAATCGCAGCTGGTTGTCGATGATGCAGAACCGGTCGGAGTAGTCGGCCACAACCCCTTCGAACTCCATGAAGCCGTTGTCGGGCATCGACCACTTCAGGCCCGCCACCGTGCCCAGGGTGGCCAGTCGGTCGATGAGGGTGCTGGAGATCTCCAGGCTGGTCCAGTGGGTGTTGTACACCACCATCCCGATATCGGCGGCGGCTGCGGCCGCGGCCACATACTCCATGAAGTCGTCGTCGGTGTGAGCGAAGTAGAACGGCGGCGACACCTGCATGAACTCGGCGCCGATGTCGGCGGCGGCCCGGGCCAGGCGCACCAGCTCCTTGGTGCTGGTGGTCTGGCCGCCCATCACCACCGGAACCCGGCCGGCAGCCTCCTCCACCACCGCGGAGGTGACCGCCACCCGCTCGTCGAAGGTCATGGTGGAGAAGTCCCCGGCCGCGCCGCAGGCCAGCAGCACGCCGGTGCCGGCAGTGATCCCGCCGTCGATGAGGAAGCCCACATGCTTGCGCATGGCGTCCAGGTCGACCGACAGCTCAGCGTCGTCGCGGAACATGGTCGGAACAGTCACATAGCAGCCGTGCAGCCGCTCTCGGGGATCGGCGGCGTCGGTCATCCGGCATCCTCCGTCACTGCAGACCCGGTGGGTCCGTCCCGGAGGTTGGTGGCATCAGTCATCGGGGCTCCTGGGCAGATCTGGGAATTGGGGCGAACTTCCCGCGGGCTAGCCACCGAATGGGTGACCCAGTCGGGGGAAGTTGCTTGAACGAGTCTGGGGACTTGCGGCGTCTGTCATGTCGTGTCCTCGGTCCCGCCGGTCAGGGCTGGGGATCGGGTCTGAAGGGGCACTCGCTGGGCTGCGCTTAGGTGGCAGAGCACATCGTGAGTCTCGCTGTCCTGGAGGCGGGGCGGGGCGTCGACGTCGCACACCCCGGCGATGCGGTGCAGGCATCGGGGCTCGAAGGCGCAGCCGAATTCGGGGGCGGCGCCCGCCGTCGAGGCGTCCTCGGCCAGCGCCGCCACTTGGTGCTCGCCCCTGCCGGGGATCGAGTCGAGCAGCAGCGCGGTGTAGGGGTGATGGGGCGGGGTGAAGATCTCCTCTACGGTGCCCGACTCCACGATGCGGCCGTGGTACAGCACCACCACCCGGTCGGCCAGCCAGCGCACCACGGCCAGGTCGTGGGCGATGAACAGGTAGGCCACGTCGGTCCTGGCCTGCAGCTCCCGCAGCAGCTCCAGGATGTTGTCCTGCACCGACACGTCGAGGGCCGACAGGATCTCGTCGCACAGGATCAGCTTGGGCTCCGCGGCCAGGGCCTGGGCGATGGCCACCCGCTGGGCCTCGCCCCCGCTGAGCTGGGGCGGGTAGCGGTCGATGTAGCCGGGGTCGAGGTGGACGCTGGCAAGCAGTTCGGCCATGCGGTCGCGCTTGGCGGCCTTGGACAGGTCGAAGAACACCTCGAGGGTGCGGCCCAGGTTGTAGCGGACCTTGCGGCGGGGGTTGAGCGACGACGCCGGGTTCTGAAACACGTACTGGATGTGGCGCAGCATCTCCGGAGGCCGGCGATGCACACCCACGGTGATGTCGGTGCCGTCGAAGCGCAGCCTCCCCCGCTGGGGCCGGATCAGCCCGGCGATGGAGCGGGCCAGGGTGGTCTTGCCGCTGCCGCTCTCGCCGACGAGGGCCACCGTCTCGCCGGGGTTGATGGTGAAGGACACGTCGTGCACCGCGGGCACCGGTACGGTGGTGTCGGACCGCAGGGCCCGAATCAGCCTCGACACAAGCCCGCGGCGGGGCCGGTACGAGATCTGGACGTCCTCGACCTCGAGCAGCGGCGTCACGGCCCCGCCTCGCTCCCGGCCCGCTCCGAACTGTTCGAGCTTTTCGGCCTATACGGCGGGTTCTCTCTGACAGATCGCGTCATGGCGCTTCGGCCTCGATGTCTGGCACCCGCCAGCAGGCCACATGGTGCGACGGCTCGATCTCGTCCAGCCGCTGCGGATCGGTGAAGCACTCGGCCATGGCGTAGGGGCATCGGGGCGCGAAGCCGCATCCCTCGGGCAGGTCGTCGCGGCGCAGCAGGCCCCGCAGCTTCTCGGTGCCGGCGTGCTCGGCCTCCACCCGGGGCACGGCCGCGATCAGGCCCCGGGTGTAGGGGTGCCGGGGCCGGTTGAACAGCTCGGCAGTGGCCGCGACCTCGATGAGCTCCCCGGCGTACATCACCGCCACCCGGTCGCAGATCTGCTCCAGCACGCCCAGGTTGTGGCTCACGTACAGGGCGCTCATGCCGCTGGTGCCCTTGATGTGGGCGAGCAGGTCGAGCAGCCGGGCCTGGGTGGTCACGTCCAGCGCGGTGGTGGGCTCGTCCAGCACGATCAAGTCCGGCCGGCAGGCGATGGCGATGGCGATCACGACCCGCTGCTGCTGACCGCCGCTGAGCTCGTGGGGGTAGCGCCGGGCGATCTCGGCCGGCTCGGGCAGCCCCACCTGACCGAAGAGCTCCACGGTTCGCTCGGCGGCGTCGCTGCCCGAGCTCACGCCGTGGCTCTCGAGCGTCTCGACCACCTGGCGGCCGACCTTCATCGACGGCGTGAGGGTGCTGGCCGGGTTCTGGGGCACCAGCGAGATCCGGGCGCCCCGGATGGGCTGCATCTGGCGGTCGGACAGGCCCAAGAGGTCGCGGCCGTCGAAGGTGACTCGGCCCCCCGTCACCCGGCTGCCAGCCTTGTTGTAACCGAACATTGCCAGCGCGGTCGTGGTCTTGCCGCAGCCGGACTCGCCGGCGAGGCCCAGCGTCTCGCCTCGCCCAATCTCGAACGACACGTTCTTGACCACGCTGACCCACTGGTCGTCGTTGCGGTAGTCGACGGTGAGATTCTCGACCCGCACCAGCGGCTCGCTCCCGTTCGTTGGGGCGCCGTTGGTGGCCGCATCGCTCGCAGCCACCGGGGTCATCGTGCGGGTGGAAGAACTACTAGCCATCAGTCCGACCTCCGCCGGGTGGACACACCGAGGATGTCGCCGACCTCCTCGGTCACCAGGCTCAGCGCCACCACCAGCGAGGCCAGGGCCATTGCCGGGCCGAGAACCATCCACTTGGAGGCACTGAGGAACCTGCGGCCCTCGTTGATCATCAGCCCCCACTCCGGCGACGGCGGCGCGGCCGCGAAGCCCAGGAAGCTCAGCGCGCCGATGAAGAACACCGCGTACCCAGTGCGCAGCGAGAACTCCACCAGCACGTTGCCGAGCACGTTGGGGAGGATCTCTCGCCGCGCGATCGACAGGGCCGACTCGCCCCTCAGCTTGGCCTTGGTCACGAAGTCCTCGGTGACCACCCCCAGGGCCGCGGCCCGGACGGTGAGGGTCACCGGCCAGGTGAAGAAGAAGGCGACGGTCAGGATGATCACCAGGTTGTTGGTCTCGATGGAGCCCAGGATCAGCAGGGTGAGGATCAGCCCCGGCAGGGCCAGCATGATGTCGACGCCTCTCATGCCCACCTCGTCGACCCAGCCCCGCTTGTAGGCCAGCATGATGCCGAGCGTGGAGCCGGCGAGGATGGCCAGGCCCGATGCCGACAGCCCCTGGATCAGCACGATTCGCTCGCCGCGGACCACCCGGCTGAACACGTCGCGCCCGAAGTTGTCGGTGCCGAACCAGTGGTCCCACGACGGGCCGGTGAAGGTATCGCCGACGAGCATCTTGTCGTGCGTGAACGGAGCCCACCACGGTCCGGTGATCCCGATGAAGAAATGCAGGAAGAGCACACCCAGAAGCACCACGAACACGGGGCGGTCGCGCGCCAGCCGCGCCAGCCTGCGGAGGCGGCTCGGACCTGCCTCCGGCCTCCCGGTCACGGGCACGGCGGTCGCCTCCCGGCCAGTCGCGGGCATGTCAGCGGGCACGTCGGCGGGCATGTCAGCGGGCGTGTCCATCAGCCGGTCCTCAGGCGGGGGTTCAACGCGGCCGCCACCAGGTCAGCCCCCAGGTTGCACAGGATGTAGACGCCGGCCAGGATCATGGTCGAGGCCAGGATCACCGGCGTGTCCAGCAGTCGCAGCGCGTCGAGCAGCAGCAGCCCGATGCCCGGATAGGTGAACACCACCTCCACCAGCACTACCCCGCCGACGAGCCACACCACGTTGATCACGGTGGCCCGCAGGGCCGGGCCCAGGGCGTTGGGCAGCGCGTGCCGGAGCATGACACGGCGCCGGGGCAGGCCCTTGAGGGTGGCGAACAGCACGTAGTCGGAGTTCAGCACGGACAGCAGGCTGGCCTGCATCTGGCGCACAGCGAAGCCGGTCATGGCCGCCGTCAGCGTCACCGCGGGCAGGGTCATCATCCTGAGCTGGGCCCCGAACGACTCGGCCTGGTCGACGAGCGACAGCGCGGGGAACCATTCGAGGGTCACCGCGAAGATGACCAGCAGGAATATCCCGATCACGAAGTCGGGAACCGCGCAACCCAGGATCAGCAACGTCGACAGGCCGGCCGCGAAGGCCCGTTCGCGGTAGACGGCGGTGACGATCCCCGTTATCAGGCTCAGCGGGACGTACATGACCAGGGCCAGCGCGGCCAGCTCGAGCGTGTTGGAGAGGCGGGGGGTGATGATGTCGGTGACGGACCGGTTGATCCGCCCGGCGGGTGCCCCCTCGGTCTTCGGTCGGGCCTGCACCAGCGACTCGCCCCAGTCTCCCTGCACGAAGCCGGTGATCCAGGTCGCGTACCGCTCCACCGCGGGCGAGTCGAGGTTCATCTGCTCCTGGAAGTGCGCCACCCGCTCCGGGGTCGCCTGGCGGCCGAGCATCCGGCTGGCGGCGTCGCCCGGGAGCAGCTCGACCGCCCAGAAGGTGATCAGCGACACCGCGAAGAGAGCGAAGATTGCCAGTACGAATCGTTGTCCGGTGACGCGGACGAAATGCACTAGAGGACGCCGCTACAGGGACTGTGCACTACTGGCGCCCCGCGAGTGGGAGATCGGGAAGGCTGGAGACAGCATGTGAGCCAACCGCATGTCTGCATTGAACCACACACTTGACTCCCGCTCTTGTTCGCTGCGCTCACGGGCCGCTCGAGGCCGGGGGCCTCGCTCATCGCCTTGCAGTGACTTCGCGAGCCTGCGACCTGTCCGCTCGGCCTCTGGGTGTCGCCAGCGGTCGCTACCCACCGGCACCCAGGCTGTGAGCCGTTAGGGAATGTCGATGGTGTAGTACACCCCGCGGGGCTGCCAACCGGTCACGCCGGCGCGCTGGGCGCTGTAGAAGCCGTACATGGTCGGCACGAAGTGGCCGCCCTCGTCGATGATCTGCTGCTGCAGCTTGTGGTACAGCCTGGTCCGCTCGGCCTCGTCGGTGGTGGCCCGGGCGGCGCCAAGGTCGGCGTCGAACTCCTCGCTGGCCCAGTGGGTCTCGTTCCAGTCGGCATCGGACAGGTACCACAGGCCGAGGCCGTGGTCGACGGTGCGCACGTTCCAGCCGGTCATGGCGAAGGGCGCGCTGAGCCACTGGTCGCCCCAGTAGGTGTCGGCCGGGGTCACGTCCAGCTCGACGTTGATGCCGGTCTCGGCCAGTTGCTGCTGCCAGACCGGGCACCACAACGTCCAGTCCTGCATGTCGGCCAGGGTGAGCGTCAAGTCGATGCCGTCGGGATAGCCGGCCCGGTTGAGGTGCTCCTTGGCCATGGCCACGTTGTGCTCGCGCGTGCCCTCCAGCCCGAACCTGACCAACCCCGGCAGGGGGATGTCGTTCATCTGGTAGGCCCGTCCCCCGTACACGAGGTCGTCGTGCTGAGGGCGGTTGGTGGCGTACTTGATGGCCAGGCGCAGGTCGTTGTTGTCGAAGGGCGGGACATCGATCTGGCAGTAGGCCACCGAGGAGCCGCCGATCGGGTTGGTGACGATCTCGATGTCGGGGTCCGTCTCGAGATCGCTCACCGACGCCAGGGGGACCTCCGACAGGATGTCCACCTGCCCTTGCCTGATAGCCGCCAGCCTGGCCTCCGCCTCGCCGATGGCGATGACCTCGAGGAAATCGACCTTGGGGAAGCCGGGCTGCCAGTAGTTCTCGTTTCTCTCGAAAACGGTGCTGATCTCGCCCGGTATGAACTCATCGATCCTGTACGCACCGGTGCCGAGGCTCTGGGCGGCCAGATCGGCATTGGTGGCACCCTCGGGCACGATTCGCGTGTGGGAGTTGGTGATGGCCTCGGGCCAGTCCACGTTGGGCGCGGTGAGCCGCATGACCACCGTGTAGTCGTCCGGGGCGGTTATCCCGTCGGACTCGAGGCCGGGCAGGTTGCCCGCCCCCGGCGACGCCACGTCGGGGTCGAGGAGCCGCTGGTAGGTGTACACCACATCGGCGGCCACGAACGGCTTGCCGTCGTGGAAGGTGATCCCCTCGCGCAGGTTGAAGGTCCACTCGGTGCCGTCGTCGTTGGCTTGCCAGGACTCGGCCAGATGCGGCGTTGGCGTGAGGTTCTCGTCCAATCGAACGAGCTGCTCGGCAACCAATGTCTGGAAAAGGCCGTCGGTGGACGATGTCCGGTAGGCGGGATCGAGCGTGTCAGCCGACGTCGTAGCGGCGTGATAGCCGTAGCGCAGGGTCTTGAGGGGCCGCGGCGCGGCGGTGGTGGTCGTGGTCGGGGCTGCGCCGGCCGCGGTGGTGGTGGTCGCGGCGATGGTGGTCGTGGTGGCCGGGGCGGCTGCCTCGGTGGTGGTGGCGGCCGGCGCGGCGGTAGTGGTGGCGGCCGGCTGGGCCGAGTCGCCGTCGCCGCAGGCGGCCAGCAGCACCGAGCCGCCGGCGATCATGTTGAACTTGCGCCTGCTCAGAGTGCGCTTGACGATTCCACTCTTCTCGCTGTCTGACATTGGTCTTCCCCCTGGGGTGTGTAGTTGCTTTGGTTGTGCTCAGTGTCCAGCGGAATCAGCCATCGACGCATCAGCCATCGACGTCATCCACCTTTATGAGAATGTGAGAACGAACGGCCTCCTCGCAGGCGTCCGGGTCGCGGCCCCGCAGCACGTCGAGGAACTCGACGTGCCGGAGCACCCACGACTTGAAGGAGACGTCGTCGAGGGGATAGAGGTCGAACTCGAATGACCAGATGAGATTGGACAGGCCGGCCATCGACCAGGTGCGGGCCAGAGTCTGGTTGCCGGCCGATTCGACCAGCAGCGTGTGCCAGGCGATGTCGAACTCGATGCCGGCGACCGCGTCGCTGGTCGCCGCGGCGCGCCAGGCGTCCTGCAGCATGGTGTCGTACTGGCCGCAGAGCTGGTTCCATTGCTGCTGCGAGAGACGATCGAGAGCTTGGCGCACGGCAAGCACCTCGAGAGCCGCCCTGACGTGCAGCCCGTCCTCGGCCTCGGCCCGGTTCATGCTGGCCACGTACGTCCCGTTCTTGGGCCGGATCTCGATCAGGCCCTGCTGTTCGAGCAGCTTGAAGGCTTCCCGGATGGGGGTGCGGCTCACTCCGAGCTGTTCGGCCAGGTCGGCTTCGGGGATCTTGTCGCCGGATCGGAAACGGCCCTCGACGATGGCGTTTCGGATCGCGTCGATGATCTGCTCGCTCAGATTCTTGCGCGATAGCGGCGTTAGTCGGGAAGGACCCACCCGGCGTTGACTCCCTTGCGTTCGGTGCGATGCATGATATATACATCCCGGCAGCGCAGTCCAATGCGAGCGACGCCTCGGGGGGTGGCCCATGGAGCAAATGAGCGACCAGGACATCGTCGACCGCTATCGGCGCGACGGTTTCGTGGTGGTCGAGGACATCATCAACGACGCCGACCTGGATCCGATGCGGGGCTTCATCGCGTCCAAGGTCGACGGGTACGCGTCTGAGCAGCACGCCAGGGGTGATCTGGCCGCTCTGTACCGGGACGAGCCGTTCGAGCGCCGATTCGCCGCCATCTGCGAGGAGCAGGGCATCTCGCCGCGGGACTGGAGGTTCGGAACGTTCGGGCCTGAGTTCTACGGCCTGTACACCAATCCGGGGATCCTTCGGATAGTGGGTCTGCTGCTCGGTGGAGAGGTCTCTGTTGCGTCCAGCCCTTCGTTGCGCGCGAAGCTTCCCGGCAGCGTGACGGCGTCGTTTCCCTGGCACCAGGACAGCCACTACTTCGACCAGGCCGAGGTGGGCCAGGTGGCCAAGCGCACCGCGGACCTGCACATGGTCAGCGTGTGGGTGCCGCTGGTTCGGGCCACGGTTGAGAACGGGTGCTGCTGGGTGATTCCGGGCAGTCACCGATGGGGCCTGCTGGATGCGGTTCGGGGCGAGGACCGAAACGTCCGTATCTCCGAGGACGTCGAGGCTCGCGGCACCCCGGTCCCGGTCCCGGTTGGGATTGGTGGCGCCTTCTTCTTCACCAACCTCACCGTCCACGCCAGCAAGCAGAACGCGACCCGGCGGAGCCGCTGGAGCATCGACTTCCGGTACATACCGACCCCGGCCCGCGCCGCCCTGGATGACAGGCAGCGCACACAGGCAGAGTTCGTCGAGAACGGGATTCTCGAGGCAGGCGACGTGCCCTTCGTGGTGCTCCCCGAGGAGGCAAGGCCCACGTGGCCGCAGTGGGAGGCCAGCGTCCGCGAGCACAGGGCCCGGATGGTCGCGTGAGGGCGTACCCCTTCTGTCCACCGTAGGCACGGGCTCAGCCGGCACGGGCTCAGCCGGCACGGGCTCAGCCGGCACGGGCTCAGCCGGCACGGGCTCAGCCGGCACGGGCTCAGCCGGCACGGGCTCGGCAGGCACGGGCTCAGCCGGCACGAGCTTGGTGTTGCCAAGTCCACGCCGTGATCGGGCCGGCGCCGTGATCGGGCCGCGCCTCTTTGCCAGGCTGGGCGAACCGTTACTGTCGCAACGCCAGAATTGGACTTCAGGCGGCAAGGAGGAGAGGGCGCGGTGAGCCTCACAGGACGATCGATCATTGCCGGCTGGGACGGGGACGGCTCGGGGGAGTCGATCCGGGCGGTCGACCCAGCCTCGGGCCAGGAACTGGATCCGGAGTTCGCCTTCGTAACGGAGGCGGCCGTGGACGCGGCCGCCGAAGCCGCGAGGGCAGCTCTTGACGCTTTCCGGGACACACCGCCGGCGGAGCGGGCTGCGTTCTTGGAGACGATCGCAGCCAACCTCGACGCCTGCCGTGACGAGATCGTGGCCCGGGCCTGCCTGGAGAGCGGGCTGCCGAGGGCCCGGATCGAGGGTGAGCACGGGCGCACCACCGGCCAGATCCGTCTGTTCGCCCGCGAGGTGAGGCTCGGCTCCCATCAGGGGGTGCGCATCGACGAAGCCCAGCCCGACCGGGCGCCACTGCCCGCACCGGACGTGCGCCAGCGCCATATCGGGGTGGGGCCGGTGGCGGTGTTCGGTCCCAGCAACTTCCCGCTGGCGTTCTCGGTCGCGGGCGGCGACACGGCCTCGGCGCTGGCCGCGGGCTGCCCGGTGATCGTCAAGGCCCACAACGCCCATCCCGGCACGGCCGAGCTGGCCGGATCGGCGGTGGCCGAGGCGGTGCGATCCTGCGGCCTGCCCGGCGGGGTGTACTCGCTGCTGTTCGGGCCGGGCCGCACGGTGGGCCAGGCCCTGGCCGCCCACCCCGAGATCAAGGCCATCGCCTTCACCGGGTCGCAGGCGGGCGGCACCGCGTTGATGGCCACCGCGGCCGCCCGGCCCGAGCCGATCCCGGTGTACGCGGAGATGTCGAGCATCAACCCTCAGGTCGTGCTGGCCGGAGCGGCGGCCGGCGACCTCGACAGCCTCGCCGCGGGCTATGTGGGGTCGCTGACGCTGGGCGCGGGCCAGTTCTGCACCAACCCCGGCCTGCTGCTGGCCCCGGCACCGGCCGACGCGCTGGTGGAGGCCATCGGCTCGGCCGTGGCGCAGCAGAGCGGCCAGGTGATGCTCACGGCCGGCATCCGCGGTGCCTACAACGAGGGCCTGTCCCGGCTGGAGGCGGCCGGCGCGGCCCGGGTGTGCTCGGGGAGCGCGGGATCCTCGGCCAACGCACCCGCCCCGGTGCTGTTCACGGCCACCGCGGCCCAGGTGCGGGAGTCGCCCGATCTGCAGGAGGAGGTGTTCGGCTCGGCCGGGCTGGTGGCCGCCTACGAGTCGCTGGCCGAGCTCAAAGCCGTGCTGGAGGCGCTGCCCGGGCAGCTGACCGCGTCGATCCACATGGCCGAGTCCGACTATGAGGCCGTAGCCGAGCTGGTGCCGCTGCTGGAGCGCAAGGCGGGCCGGCTGATCGCCAACGGCTGGCCGACCGGTGTGGAGGTCAACCACGCCATGGTGCACGGCGGCCCGTTCCCGGCCACCTCCGATCCCCGCTCCACGTCGGTGGGCACCCTGGCGATCCGGCGTTTCCAGCGCCCGGTCTGCTACCAGAACTTCCCGCCGGCCCTGCTCCCCGACGCGGTCCGGAACGGCAACCCCCTGTCACTGGCCCGCCGGATGAACGGAGACCCACAGCTCTAATCTCAATTCTTAATTTTCATATCTTTTTGAGTTGTGTCATGATTTGTCAACTGCTAGGCTTTAGGCATGGAAGGATCGCTGCTGGAGTTCGTGCTAGCCGTCTTTGCGGCCATGTTGCTGCAGACGTGGTACCTCCACCGGGAGATCCGCAGGTCGCGTGAGGAGTCGATGCGTCACACCGACCGATCCCACGACCAACTGCGCACCGACTTCGAGAAGAGCCACGACCAACTGCGCACCGACTTCGGCGAGCACAAGGTCATCACCGAGTGCAACCACCGCGCGACGCAGCGGCAGTTCGCCAAACTCGGGGAGGGCCTCGGTGACGCCCGGGAGCGGCTGGCCCGCATCGAGGGCTACCTGCGGATCGGCTTGCCCGAGCCGCCGGAGGCCACTACCGGCGGATAGGGCGTACAAGTGATGCGCGGCGCTTATATGTAGAGCTTGTAACGTCAAGTATGTATCATGTGTCCATGAAGGCGGTGACTATCACGATGCCCGAGGAACTCGACGCCCAGGCGGCAGCGGAGGCACGCCGGTTGGGGATCTCCAAGTCCGAACTGATCCGGAGAGGGTTGGCCGCGGTCCTGCCCGCAGTGGAGTCTGAGTCGAGCAACAATCTTTGGTACGAACTCGCGGGCTTCGGCTCCCGTGATGTGAGCGTCGAGCCCGGTGAGATCGACGAGATCGTCTACGGCCATTGAAGTTCGCGGACACGAGTTGGTGGGCGGCTTGGACGCTACCTGGTGATTCGCGCCATCTTGATGCGCTCAGGGCCTTCGCGCTTGTCGGGGACCACGAGCGGGTGCTCACCACGAACCTCGTCGTGGGAGAGACGTGGACACTTCTGCGGCGCAGGGACAGTCACCGCGCCGCGGTGGGCTTCATCGACCGTGTAGGTGTGCTCGTGTCCGCCGGCAAGCTGGTCGTGCATGCTGTCACCGCCGAGGACGAGTCGAGGGCGTGGCGCTGGTTGCGCCGCCACGATGAGCGGGAGTACTCGTTCGTCGACGCGGCGAGCTTCGAGGTGATGCGGGCTCGTCGGCTTCGCGAGGCGTTGGCCTTCGACAACGACTTCGCCGCGGCCGGATTCGTCGAGCTGCGGCCCTGACGAGCTCAGTCCGCAGGGACCTGGTGATGGAGTCTGACGATGGAGCTTGACCGGTTTGAGTGGTTGGCGTTGCGGCGGGAGGAGGCTGTGGATCCTGAGCGGCGGATCGTGGATGCGCACCATCATCTGTGGGTCCGGGGCGGGAGCACCTATCTGGCGCCGCAGCTGCTGGCGGACATGACCGGCACCCACAACGTCGTCGAGAGCGTGTTCGTGGAATGCAGGGCGAGCTACGACGCCGAGCGCGAGCCGCACATGCAGCCGGTGGGTGAGACGGTGTTCGTGGCCGGTGAGGCCGACGTTGCCGACGCCGGGGGCGGACCGACGATCGCGGCGATTGTGAGCCACGCCGACATGATGCTGGGCGACGCCGTCGCGGAGGTTCTGGCCGCCCACGAGGCGGCCGGCGGGGGCCGCTTCCGGGGGATCCGCCACGCCACCGGCTGGGACCCCAGCGACGAGGTCCACAACAGCCACGGCCGCCCGTTCAAGCACATGATGGGCACGCCCGAGTTCCGCGCCGGGGCCCGCACGCTAGGCCGGATGGAGTTCAGCTTCGACGCGTGGCTGTTCCATCCCCAGCTGCCCGAGCTGGGCGCGCTGGCCAGCGCCGTGCCCGAGCTGACGATCGTGCTCAACCACATGGGCGGGCCGCTGGCGATCGGCCCGTACGGCCGTTCCCGCGAGCGGGCCCGGGCCGACTGGAAGGCCTCGATGCGGCTGGTGGCGGGTTGCGCGAATGTGGTGCTCAAGGTGGGCGGGATCGGGATGGACATGTACTACGGCACGGGCTGGACGACGCTGGATGCCCCGCCGGGCTCCGAGGAGGTGGCCGAGCACTGGGGCGACGACGTGCGGTTCTGCATCGACACGTTCGGCCCCGACCGCTGCATGTTCGAGTCCAACTTCCCGGTGGACCGCCAGGCGCTGACCTACCCGGTGCTGTGGAACGCGCACCAGATCATGGCCGCCGGCTACAGCGACGCCGAGCAGGACGATCTGTTCTCGGGCACCGCCACGAGGGCGTACCGGCTGGCATAGGGCTGAGTCCTGCCGAACCCCTGCCGGACCCCGCCAAGAGGCCGAGCGGTCAGGCAACCGTTCATGACGATCATCGCGAGGCCCCGAACCAGGCCCTGGCCCGAACCGCCCGTGAGTAGCCTCATGTCAGGGTCGCCTCAAATCTGCGCGGGTATTGCTCCTATATGACGGGTTTCTCTACAGATTTCGGCAGAGGATGGCCCGAGCGGCCCGTGAGCGCAGCGAACAAGAGCGGGAGACGCCGTGCTTCACCGTGAGGCGTTGCCACCTATCCGCCGCGGCCTCTATGGGAGCCCGCGTCAGCCCACATCGACTACTGCGGGGACGATCCCGAGCACTTGCTCGATGTGGCCGGCCAGCGAGAAGAGCCGCGACTCCCCGTGCGGTCGTCCTATCAGCTGGAGTCCAACCGGGAGACCGGTCTCGGTCCGGCCGCACGGGATGGTGATGACCGGCAGCGTGGTCGCGGTGACCGCCGCCGCGATCGACAGCCAGCGGTAGTACTCGCTCGGCGGGAGTCCCTCGCTGTAGCCGACATATCGCTCCTCCACAGCGAAGGGCGACACGACGGCGGCCGGGCATAACAGCAGGTCGTAGTCCCTCATGAACCCGGCGGCGGTCTCGAAGACCCGGCCCTGCGCCGCGACCGAGCGGCGGACGGCGTGGCCGTCGAGAGCGAGCCCTCGCTCGATGTTCCACACAAGCTCCGGTTTCAGGACGTCGCGAGCCTGCGGAAGCTCGTCTCCCAGCATGGTGGCGAACAGGAGCGCCCGAGGGACGTCGAAGGCCGGCTCGGCCTCGGAGAGGTCCGGGTGGTCGTCCACGACGTCGACGCCGTCGCGCTCGAGGGCCCGCATCGCTCGAGTGCAGGTCTCAGCAACCGCGGTCGACGTCTCGGTCACGCCGAGGTCGACGCTGAAGGCCACCCGGTCCGGCTGCAACGGCTCGGCCGCGGCCCGGCGAAACGGCTGTGGAGGCGGTGGCTTGCCCAGTCCGGCGAGCGGGCTCTCTCCCACCATGGCGTCGGCAAATAGGGCGAGGTCGCTGATGTCGCGCGCCATCGGCCCCTGCTGGGAGTGCACCAGGAACGGCGCCACCGATGGTCCGCTCGCGATGCGTCCTGGCGAGGGGCGCAGGCTCGTGACGCCACAGAAGCTCGCAGGGGTGCGCAGCGAGCCGGCCAGATCCGAACCTTGGGCCAGCCAGGCCATGCCGCTGGCGAGGGCGGCGGCCGCGCCGCCCGAAGACCCGCCGGCGGTCAACCGCAGATCGTGAGGGTTGCGGGTGGCCCCGAAGACGTCGTTGAAGGTGTTGCCGCCCGCGCCGAACTCCGGCGTGTTCGACTTGGCGTACACCACCGCCCCGTTGGTTTCGAGCGTCTCGACGACGACGTCGGACCGTTCCGGCACGAAGTCCTCTCGCAGCCGCGACCCGTATGTTGTTCGCACCCCGGCGACGTTGGCGAGGTCCTTTATCGGCACGGGCAGACCGGCGAGCAGGCCACGCTCACCGGGCGGGACCGCCATGAGACGGTCGGCGTGGCTGCGAGCCCGCTCGAAGCAGCGGTTGGGCAGCGCGTTGACCAGGTGGTCGACGGCTTGGACGCGGGCTTGCACTGCATCGAGGGCGTCGTGGGGGCTGATCTCGCCCGCAGCCAGCGCGGCGACGACCTCGCGGGCGCTCTGCCTGATCAGATCCTCGATCATGCTGCTGCCGCCCTCACGCTTGCTGTCGCTCTCATAATGCTGCCGCCCTCACAATGCTGCCGCTCTCACGATGCTGTGGCTTTAGGGCTCCCAGAGGAGGGTGTCGGGCATGAACTGGCTCCAGGCGAACCAGAACGCCTGATGGCCCACGATCTCGTTGCCGGCGTCATCGACGGCTCGCACCCCGCTCCCGTCCGGGCGCAGGGTCACCCCGGCTAGCTCCACAGACCGGCCTTCCTTGAGGGCACCCGAGGCGGCCAGGACCTCGAAAGCGACCGGGGTGCCGTCGTCGAGGACCACGCCGAAGACCTGGTCGTGCACGCCGAGGCGGCCGTCCACATCGCCAACCGGGAAAATAGGCCCGTGGTCGTCACGGCCCCGCAGCGGGTCGAGCGCGTAGCTACGGCCGATCCCCCCGTCCTCGGCGATGATCGTGGTGTCGGGGTGGGCGGCCTTCCACTCGCCCCAAGTGGTGGTGACCACGGTGGCCTGGTTGAGCACCACTCCCTGCTCGCGCAGCGGGCCCGACACCGCCTCGCCGGTGAAGGTGTCGAACACCGACTTGGTCACCAGGTCGTACATCACCTTGTTGGACCGGGCTAGCAGACCCGACGTTCGCAGGACGGGGGTGGCCACCCCTTCGGGCACGTCGTCGGTGAAATAGGCCTGGGCGGAGCCGCACAGCGTGCAGTACGGCATGCCGATGCGGCGCCCGCCGAGGGTGTCGTTGACCATCTCGTGGATTTCCATGATGTGGCGGGGATAGGCCCGGGCCTCGTCGCCGATCACCACCGCGAACACGAGGCTGTGGTCGGAATACCAAGAGCCGCCGGCCGCGTCGGTCACCGCGGGATCGTCGAGAGCAGGGATGCAGCCCGCCGCGCACCCGTTGGGGTCGCCAAGCTCGCGGTCGTCGATCCGCACCCCGCCCCAACTCACGAGACGCCAGTCGATGTCGGCCTCGGGATCGTCGAAGAGCGGCTCCCAGCGGGGTTCGACCAGCAGGAACAGACGGTGCTTGTAGTCCTCGTAGCCGTCGAAGGCGGGGAGGTCCCATGCGATCAGGTGGTCGGTGACCGACTGCCACCGGCTCAGCTGCGCCACCGGGTCGTCGTTCAGCCTCACCTCGGTCAGCCTCTCGAAGGCGGAGACCGCCCCGTCGTGGATATCGCCGGTGTAGAAGAACCTGAGGAGGTCAGAGATGATCCAGGCCAGCCTCGCGTCTGCCGAGTCTGCGAGGCTGGCGACGGTGGCGCCGCTGAAGCCGCCCGATTCGAGGCCGAGCCAGATGACCTCGAGGGTGTCGATGATGACCTGGTCGACTGGACCGGTCGGGGTGCCGGGCGCGGGCGGGAACTCGTACCCGAGGTAGTTGCGCAGGACGCCGCGCTCTCTCGGGTCCAGCTGGGCAGCATCCTGGCCCGACTCGATCGCCGAGGTCTCTGCCTCCGGGGTTTCAGCCGTTGGCGTTTCAGTCTCCGGGGTTTCAGCGTCCGGTGTTTCGGCGTCCGGCGCCCCAGCCGCGGGCGCCTCAGCCTCCGGTGTCTCGACTGTCGGCGTCTCGACTGCCGGCGTGGACGTCGGGGCCGAGGCCGTTGCGTCCGTGTCGGTGCCCGAACAAGCTGCGGCGACGAATGCGAGTCCGACCAGCAGGCCACAGGTGCGGGAATTCACGCCACCACGCTAGAGGCCGAGACCTGGCCGACAGCGCAGCTGAACCACGACTGTCTCAAGACCGAGGTGTGAGACCGAGGCACACGACCAAGGCGCACGGCCAAGGCGCACGACCGAGGCGTGAGACCGAGATGAATACGCGACTCTGAGGAACTCTGCCGACTAAAGGCGGCTCGGAGAGGGTTCCATGACTTTCATGCTGTTTTGAGTTGCATCATGCTGCATTGCGATGTAGGTTGGAATCGTGGAAGGATCGCTTGTGGAGTTCGTATTGGCCGTGTTCTCGGCCATGCTTCTGCAGACGTGGTACCTCCACCGGGAGATCCGCAGGTCGCGTGAGGAGTCGATGCGTCACACCGATCGGTCCCACGATCAGTTGCTCACCTACTTCGGGAAGAGCCACGACCAGTTGCGCACCGACTTCGGGAAGAGCCACGACCAGTTGCGCACCGACTTCGAGAAGAGCCACGACCAGCTTCGCACCGACTTCACCGAGCACAAGGTCATCACCGAGCGCAACCACCGCGAGACGCAGCGTCAGCTCGCCAAACTCGGAGAGGGTCTCGGCGACACCCGGGAGCGGCTGGCTCGCATCGAGGGCTACCTGCGGATCGGTCTGCCCGAGCCGCCCGAGGCCACAACCGGCGGGTAGGGCCAACCGCCAGCGTCGGGGGTCGCCGGGACAAGCCGGGGCCCCCTCGGGGTTGGCGGCGCGGATGGCTGGCACCGCCGAGCGCTTACCATCAGCAGGCAGCACGCCCGGCTGGGACGAGCCGGGGCCCCCTCGGGGTTGGCGACGCGGATGGCTGGCACCGCCGAGCGCTTACCATCAGGCGGCGGCGCGTTCCAGGCGGCAGACGCATGACGCCTCGATTGGGACGTCGGCCCGGGCCACGGCCACATCGAGGCGCTGCTTGATGTGGTTGGCCTCCACGGTCTCGCCCCGGCGGGTCAGGCACTCGTGGAGGCCGTGCAGGCTCCAGACATTGTCGGGATGCCAGCAGGCCCGCCGCAGCTGGCCGTCCAGCCCGAGATCGGCCCGGTAGGCGGCCTCGGCCTCGTCGAGGCGGCCCTGCTCCATCAGCAGCGCGCCCAGAGCGTGGCGGGTGGGCTGCATCCAGCCCCACGGCTCGTCATAGGGCAGGTTGTCGTCAAGCTCGACCGCACGGTTGAGGTGCTCGAAGGCGGCGTCGAAGTTGGATTGACGGTACTCGATCTCGCCAGCCATCATGGCCTCGCCGACGGCCAGGATGTCGAGGCAGCTGTTATTGAACATGGTGCGGCTCTCGGGGACCCGATCCCGGGCGGCCACGAAGGCCTCCCGCTCCTGCTCGGCCGTTTCGACCTGGCCGGTGGAGGCGTAGGCCACCGCCCGGGCGTAGCGCATCATGGCGGTGGTGACGCAGTAGAGCTCCCGGTCCTCGGGGAGGGCGTGGTCGAGGATCTCCTGCCACTTCCCGAAGCGGATCAACACGTGCTGCTTGACCGGCACGAAGCCTTCGAGCCAGTCGGCCATGGGCGGCGAGCCGGTGCGGAGGAGGTCGGCGGGCAGGGTTTGGATCATCTCGGTGGCCGCGTCCATGGCCGGGCCGTACTGGCCCAGGAACATCGCCCCGTACACCTTGAAGTGGTAGTTGTGGCAGCGGTAGGTGGAGTAGAAGTTCATCGGGCCCTCCTGCTCCAGGTACCGGCGGTCGGCCACGACGGCGGCGGAGTTGCGGGCCACGACGTTCTGGTAGTGGCCGCAGAGGACGTCGATGTGGGTGGGCATGTGGACCAGGTGCCCGGCGTCGGGGACGAGATCGACGAGCGTGTCGCCGGCCTTGAGGGCCCGCTCCGGATGCGGCGACATCTCCCTGAGATGGATGTACATGTGCAGCAGGCCGGGATGGCGGTTGGCGCCCTCGGCGTCGAGCTCGGCGAAGGCGGTCTCGAGGACCTCGATGGCTTCGAGGGTGCTGGCGCCCTCGGCCGGCTCGCCGGTGACCAGGTCCCAGAGTTCCCAGGGGGTGCGGTTCATGATGGCCTCGGCGAACAGCGCGCAGACGTCGAGGTCGGTGCGGTGGGCCTGGTAGACGGCCCGCATGGCGTCGGCATAGGCGTCGTTCCAGGGTCCGAAGTCCTCTTCTTCGGGGCTGGAGGGGTAGCGCTCGGCCAGGGCGCCGATCAGGGCCCGCTCGATGCCGGTGGCACCGTCAGCCGCGCCGGCGGCCGCGGCGGAGGCGGCCAGGGCCCGCTCCAGCGATTGGCACTTGTCGTCGTCGTCGAAGGCTTCCCAGGGCTTGTTGTAGTTGGGGCCGATGGCGTAGGCGATGCCCCAGTGGGCCATGGCGAGGCCGGGGTCGTGCTCGAGCGCCCGCTCGAAGCAGACGATGGCCTCCTCGTGGTTGTAGCCGTAGCACCACGCCATCCCGCGGTCGAACCACAGCTGGGCTTCGGAGTCCTGCGTCGTGACCGGCCACCCGAAGGACCCGAGGTCGTAGTACGCGTTGTCCCTCGCCATCTAAGCCTCCCAACGGTGTCGCGCACGGTGTCGTGATGTGGCCCGAAGGTACTACTCCATGCGGGAGCAGTCTCAAAATGCTTCAGAGTCGGGACAGCAACTCCGGCGTTCCTGCAGCCGCTGAGCTCTCGCCTCCACCCTGTCTCAAAATGCTTCAGAGTCGGGACGGCAACTCCGATGAGGGGATCACCTCGGCTTGGGGGGTTTCCATCTCGCCTTCGGGGAGCATGAAGCGCCAGTAGACGATGCCGAACGGGCGGGCCTCGGTGTCGAGCCAGTTCGGGGTTCCTGGGTCGGTGTGGGAGATGACGGCGGTGAAGCGGCCGTCGGCGTCGGCGACGGTCTGGGCCCGGTTGAGCGAGATCGACCGGGAGGCGTAGTCGAAGGTCTGCAGGTGGCGGTTCCACAGGCACACGTTGGCGTAGCGGCACTGCGGCCAGCGGGCCCGGATGACCAGGGCCTCGTCGGGGCCGATCAGGAACGGGGCCATGGCGTAGGCGGCGTCGAAGGCGGCCAGGCCCAGGTCGCCGGGCTTGCCGGGGGGCGGGAACTGGTTGGGCACCCGCGAGATCCACGAGCGGGGCTGGGACTGGCCCGTCGGCGGGCGGTCGACGGAGAGCTCGCGCACCAGGGCGGCGACCCGGCGGATGCCGGCGGCCACGGAGGCGTCCGACGGGCGGGGCGGCGGGACGGCCGGGGTGCCGGAGGGGACGGCCGGGGTGCCGACGGCGAGGGCGGAGTCAGCAGCGCTGCCGTCGAGGACGGGTGTGCCACCTCGGGGCACCACTTCGATGCGCATGGCCGGGACCCGGGCCGGGTCGGCGGCCGCGTGGGTGGCGTCCTCGAAGTAGTGGCGGGTGCTGATCGACCCGGCGCCCTCGGGCAGGGCCAGCCAGTTGCGCTGGCGGGGCTCGCCGCCGAGGAGGATCTCGAAGCGGCCGTCGGCGTCGACGTCGAACGAGGTGTCGTTGAGTACTCCTACGACCTGGTTGTCCATCGACCCCCACGCGGCGCCGGACTCCACCGTGACCGACACGTAGGTGGCGCCCTTCGTCTCGCCGGTCACCCGGTAGGCGTGGCCGGCGGAGATGGGGGCGTCGAAGTAGACGGCGTCGGGGTTGTCGCCCAGCAGCTTTCGGTCCGGCGAGACGATGCGATGGAACCGGGGAGCGGCCGGGTCGCGCTCGAACAGTCCGACCAGGCCCCACTGCAGGTAGTGCATCAGGGCCCGGTGCGCGCCGACAACATCGTCGGCGGTGTGCAGGTTCCATTCCGGCGACGCCCAGCGCCGGTCGACCTCGCCCAACAGGTCGATCAGCTCGTGCAGGGCTCGACGGGACTCGGTGTCCAAGAGCTGTTCACCCACCTACCCCACCTCCGGAGAACCTCGGCCGCACTGTGTGCCGCACAGACACAACACTCACCCCAAGAAACCGCCGACAAAATCTCGGCCGCACCGTGTGCCGCATAGACACAACACTCACCCCAAGCATCGGCTGGGGCTGCCGGATGCCGCCAGCGCAGCCGACATGGTGCGAGTCAGCCCTCACCCAGCCTCACTCAGCCCTCACTGGCTACGCCGAAGTGGCCGATGTAGGGGGCCATGGCCTCCCGCAACGACTCGGCGGTGAAGCCCCAGTCCTCGGGCTGGTAGCGATGGACCCCGAACTTGCCCTTCGGCTTGTGGGCCAGATAATCGAGCACGGCGGCGGCGTGGTCGTCGGTGAAGTCGCGGCCCATGCGGGCGTAGGCGGCGGAGAGGGTGGACACCGGGTCGCTTATCAGCTCGGCGAAGTGCACGTCCACGAAGCGCTCGGCGGGGACCGCGCCGGAGGTTCGCAAGTCCACCGAGCCATTCAGTCCAGCGGCGAAGACGGCCTGGACGTGCTGGGCTGCGCGGTCCACGTCCACGTCGTCGGTGCGCAGCCACTGGATCATGGCGGTGGTGCTCACCGTGGACGGCATGGTCTTGGCCGGGTCGCGGTGGGTCTGCACCACCCAGGCGTCGTCGAACTCGGCGAAGAGCAATGGCAGAAGCATCAGATGGGCCGGCGTTTTGAGCACCCACTGGGCGGGGCCGGCGCCGTGCTGGAGGACCTGGAGGAACTGCCGCTCATACGCGTAGTTCACGGCCGGGTCGGGCAGCCAGCCCTCCATGGGCACGATCATGCTCCAGTGGAAGCCGCAGAAGCTGCCCTGGGTGACGGTGACGCACTCCACCGGCAGGTCGGAGCGCAGCTCGTGGAGGGCCTGGAACTCGGGCTGGACGTCGGCCCAGAACTCCTGCTCGCATTCGCTCAGCACCAGCGGCTCGGGCAGCGCCACGGCCCCAGCGCCCCCGCCGTCCGCCGCGGCCCCAGCGCCCCCGGAGTCCACCGCGGCCTCGGGCAGGGCCACCGGATATAGGGCCTCGGCCGCGGTGGGGGCCCGCAGGTCGGGGTCGAGGGCCAGCAGCTCGAACAGGATGGACGTGCCCGAGCGGGCCGGGCCGGTGATGATCACCGGGGCAGCCACCGGCCGGTCGCAGATCTCGGGGGCGGCGTCGATAGTCGCGGTGAGCAGCAGCCGGGTCCGCAGCGAGCGCAGCAGTTCCTGCTTGGTCATCAGCCTGCCGACCACGTGCATTCCCGAGGCGTCCACCGCGGCCACCAGCGCCTCGAAGCGCTCCTGCCAGCGGGGGTCGCCGAGGTCGCCTTCGGGCAGGCCGCCGAGGGTGGCAACCGCGGTGTCCAGCAGGTCGCCGGCGTCGAGGGACACCAGGTCCCGGGCGTGGCCGCCGACGGACCCGGCCATGAGGTTGATGCGCCGCACCCAGTCGGGCCGGACCAGCCGGTCGGCCATCGGCGCCAGTGCAACCGGGCGTTGACTCATACGGGCCGTCAACGTAGCAGCCCCGAGTGTTGGGCCAACCAGTGCGAATGGCACGTCGAGCGGTTAGACGGCAACATATCTTCGATGTTTCTCATATATTTTAAAGTTGCGACATGACTACCGACCGGCTAGACTCAAACGTATTGAAGCGGGCGAAACAATGACCTTGGGGATGTTCGTGACGCTGGCCGCGCTGATGGTGGGGTCGATCTGGAACCAGCATCGTGAGAGCAACGCAGCGCGCGCCGAGAACACCCGCCAGATCGAGAGGCTCGGCGACCAGTTCGGCAAGCAACTCGGCACGTTGAGCGAGGTCATGAGCACTGTTCGGGAACGGCTGGCCCGCATCGAGGGACACTTGAGGCGGGCGCCGCCGCCAACGGGAGACCTCCCGGACCGCAACGAGAGCGGCGACTCCGACTAGACGGCTCCAGCCTGGCCTGCCGGGGCACATCGGGAGCTGGTGAGACGGGCAGAATACGATGTGAACTTGGTCTGGCCCGGCTGCCTCGAGGTGCGTGTTGACTGGGCATGATCCGGCTGGGAGTCGGGGGTCGACGGTTTGGGGGGTCGGGGCGGTCGCTTTGGGGGTGTCGCTGATCGGCACCATCGGGACCGCGGCCGAGCTCGGGCCAGACTCAGTGAGCCCGTTCGCGACCGGAGCCTGGCGGGGCGTGATCGGCGCGACCGGGCTGCTGGTGGTGTCGACACTGCGCGGGGAGGCGCCGTGGCGGTACCGGCTGCCCGTCCGCTGGGTGGTGCTCGGAGGGTCGGGGGTGGCGGCCAGCCAGCTGTTGTTCTTCGAGGCGATGGCCCGCACCGGCGTGGCGGTCGGAACCTTGGTGGCCATCGGCGTCGGCCCCCTGGTGGCCGGCCTCCTCGACTGGATCGCGTACCGTCAACGCCCCGACGGGCGCTGGCTGGCCGGGGTGGCGGTGGCGATGGCTGGGGTGGCCCTGCTGTCGGGCGGGGCCGCGGAGGTGGTGTGGAGCGGCGTGGCCATCGCGGCTCTTGCTGGCTGCGGCATCCCCTGCCAGGGGTTGGCGGTCCAGCAGCTGGCGATGGACCGGCCGCTGGTGACCACCATGGCCACCGTCGTGACCGCGGGGGCGGTGGCGATGCTGCCGACCGCGCTGGGCTCGTCGGGCTCTGTGTTCGCCTCGATCGAATCAACCTCCACGGTGATGTACCTCGGGCTGGTGACGGTGACGCTGGCCCATTCGCTGTGGGGCGCCGGCCTGAAGCGGCTCAGCCTGAGCGTGGCGGTGGTGGTGGGACTGCTGGAGCCGGCAGTGGCGGCCACGCTGGGGATTGTGGTGCTGTCCGAGCCGGTCACGGTGGCCCTGGTGGCCGGGATCTGCCTGGTGATGGTCGGGGTGGCGGTCACGTCACTGAGCACAACCGCAGAGCGCCGCCGCTAGCGACAGCCGGAGACACGCACGGAAGCACGCCTGGAATAGGCACGCGGAATACCTCGCGCAGGAATACAAGCTCGGCGCTAGCGCGGGCCGGCTGGCCCGGCATCAACCGCTTGGACGACTCGGTACCGGGGTGAGGTCCCGGCACGGCTCTCGGCCATGACCCGGACAGTGTCGAAGTCCGAACCGAGGGAGTCGCGAAGGTCCACGGCCGAGGCGGTCACCGCGATCAGCTCGCCGCCGGGCCGGAGCACGCTTTGGGACTCGCCGATCAGGCGGCGCAGCGTCGATCTAGGGACATGGGTGGGGAGATGGCTCAGCACCGCGTCGAAGCGCCGGTCGGTCAGAGCCGCAGTCCCGTCGCTGACGCGGACCTCGCATCGATCGTCGACCCCGTTGGTCTGTGCGTTGGTGCGAGCCGCCGCCACCGCGAGCGGGTCGATGTCCGCCATCACGACACGGACCTGCGGCCACCGCGAGGCCACCGCGATCCCCATCGGGCCATAGCCGCATCCCAGGTCGAGGACGTCGCGCCATCCGTGCTCATGGGGCAGCGCCTCGAGCAGGAGCCGGGTTCCCTTGTCGATGCGGCTCTTGGAGAACAGCCCGACGCCGGTCTCGAAGCGGAGGTCGTGACCGAGCAGAGCGGCCTCGACGGTCGGGGCGGCGCTCGTGGCGTGGGCTGTGGCCCGCACCTCCGGGCCTCGCACCGCCCGCAGGACCACCGCGGAACCGCTGCGGTGGGCTACTTCGGCGGCCCCGAACATGAGATCCAGAGTCTTGAGCTGGCGAGCCGATCCCCGTCTGCGGGCCGTCACCACGAGGAGCACCGCCCCCTCGCGCATGTGACCGGCGAGTTCGAGGAACTCGGCTGCGATCCTCGCTTGGCCGACATGTGAGCCGACCTCCATCACCACTAGGTCGGCGCGCCCCGCCCCGGGTCCGGGTTGGACCGGGCCAGGCACCCCAGAGCCGGAAACACCCGAGGGGGAAACACCCGAGACGTCTGAGAGGTCGTGGATGCTCGCTTCGGGCAGGAGAGCGGCCACCTCTCGCCGGGTGCTGCTGGCAACCCCGTGCACGATCACCGTGCGCGCCCCGACGGGAACGAGCTGTGCGAGGTCAGTGAAAGCCTGCGACATCAGCAACCGCGGCGATCCTATCGCCTCCAGGATGGTGCTCCGGGGGCGGGGGCGCGGGCGGTATCAGCCGGCTTGGCGCTGCCCCTCCGCCTCGTCGTTGGGGTCGTGGATGGTGGAGTCGTCAGCTTCCGGCGGGAGGGGCGGTGCCAACCATTCGGGCCTCGGCGCAGAGTGATCTCGTTGTCGTGGACCCAGCGGTGGTGGGCATGGCACAGCATCGCCAAGTTGTCGATGTCGATACCCCCCTGTGACATTGGGATAAACGCCGAGGTCACAGAGCACGAACGGGCAGCGTCCCACGGTTTGGTGGGGCTTTCAGGTTGAGCCTCGGTGTGGGCTGCCGGCTGTGAGCTCGGCTGTGGTGGTGGTGTCGCGCTGGGGCGGAGGTGACTGAACTCGCCGTTGGGTGTGGGTCCGCTGCTTGTTTCAGGGTCTGTTCCCATTTGGGCATGGTGAGGTCGACGGGCCCCGTTCGGGCGGTGCTGTGCAGACCGGTCAGTGTGGCGGCGTCGAGCGATTCCTCAAGGGACGTGAGCCCGGCGGGGTCGTGGGGGACGATGAGCCACATGGCGAGTTCGCCGTCCTGGTAGGGGAGTTCGACTGCGTCGGCGTGCTCGAGTTGGACGTAGCGGCGATGGACGGGTTTGCGGTCGCGCATGAACGGCACCGTCACGGACCGGTTGTCGCCGGTGTTGAACTGGCCGTCGCTGGTCAGATCGGGCTGGAACGGCTCGACCCAGTTGGCTTTGAGGTACACCGTGTTGACGAGGACCAGCTCCTGGTCCTGGACGACGCCTGCGTCGACGATTGTGGGGATGAGGCCGCGGGTGCGCTCTGCCACCCACCGGTTGACGGTGTCGGCGTTGAGCCCCGGTGTCAGCAACCGGCTGTGAACTCGGCTGTGGCGACGGCATCGGATGGGGGTTGGAGCTTCGCCATGGAGTGCTCTGAGAGGTAGCGGCGGGGGCACGGGCACATCGCCGCCGGGGCGTTGTATGGTGGCGGCGGTTTCCGGCGGGCGGCATCCACGCGGCGCCAGCTCGCTGGTTCTAGCTTGTCGGCACCCATACACAAGGGGGGACTGGTCCTGCTATCTCCACTGCGCCAAGACCTCCTCAGAATCCTTAAGGAATTGGGCCACCGCAAGCTCGACGAGCCGATCAAGCTCGCATCGGGGGCGTGGTCGTCGGACTTCATCGACGGCAAGGAGGCCCTGGCCGAATGGCGCCATCTGCGCGTCGCCTGCGAGGCCATCACCGAGACCGTCGCCGATGCCGGCCACAGCTTCGACGCCGTGGGCGGGCTCACCTTGGGCGCCGACGCCCTGGCGGTGGGCATCGCCGCGGTCAGCGACTGCCGCTGGTTCTTCGTGCGGAAGGAGGCCAAGCAGCGGGGCACCCGGCGATGGGTGGAGGGAGCCCAGATCGGGCCCGGCGACAGGATCCTGCTGGTGGACGATGTGGTTACCACCGGCGGGTCGATCTTCAAGGCGCTCGACATAGTCGATGAGACCGGGGCCCAGACCATGGCCGCAGTCACCCTGGTGGACCGCAGCGGCATCGCCGGACCGCAGTTCGAGCAGCGAGGCATCGCCTACTACCCGATGACGACTTACGAGTCGCTCGGGATCGACCCCGTCGAACCGGTCGCGGCAACAACCGCCAGCTGACCGCTGCAACCAGACCCTGCGCCGGCGGGGTGTCTGCTGGCGCCGCGCGGGTCTGGGCGGTAGACATCGAGGGTTCCGCGCGTTTGGACTCCGCCAGGAGGGGCATGGCTGTCTGGAGCATCGTCCGTCGGCGATCAGCTCGCCGGGTTGCGACACGACTCGCCGCATCGGCTGTCGTGGCCGCGGTCGCAGCGATGGGCCTGGCGACGACCGCGGCCGCCCAGGGCGGGTTCACCGACGTCACCAGCGGCTCGCACGGCTCGCACAAGGCCAACATCGAGGCGCTGGCGGAGATGGGGCTCTTCGAGGGCGCCGAATGCGGCGAGCAACAGTTCTGTCCCAACGACCCGGCGCTGCGCTGGACGGTGGCGGTGTGGATCGTGCGGGCCCTCGAGGGGGGCAGCCCTCCGGAGGTCGCCGAGTCGAGGTTCGCCGACGTGGACGACGACGTGTGGTGGATGCCCTACGTCGAGCGGCTGGCCGATCTTCAGATCACGGTCGGCTGCAAGCGAGACCCGCTGCGCTTCTGTCCCGACGAGACGGTGACCCGGGCCCGGATGGCGACGTTCCTGGTGCGGGCCTTCGATCTGGCCGAGGCCCCCTCCGCGGGGTTCGCCGACACCGGGGGCAGCTCCCATGAGGCCAACATCGACGCCCTGTTCACGGCGGGCATCACCGTGGGCTGCAGGCAGGATCCGTTGCGATACTGCCCCAACAGTCCTGTTAGCCGGGCCCAGATGGCCACCCTGCTCAGGCGCGGCATGGACGCCCGCCCCGAGCCGGCCTCGTTCACGATCGAAGCCGGGCCCCGCAGCGGCGACACCCTGATCTCAGCCGCCCGGGACCGCACCTGCGCGGTCCGCCTCGACGGCGGTGTGACGTGCTGGGGACAGGAGGGTCTGCTGAACCGGCTGAGCACTGCGAGCCTGGAGAATGTCGCTGCGCTGAGCATCGGGAACGATCCCGACGCCGGTCTGCACGCCTGTGCGGTCCACACCGACGGAACCGTCTCTTGCTGGGGTGCAGGATTCGGCGGGCAGCTCGGACAGGGCGACACCGGCAGCCACTACCTGCCTGTGACGGTCGCCGGAATCACCGACGCGACCCTGGTGGCGGCGGGCCCGGACTACACGTGCGCGTTGCACCAGGACGGCACCGTCTCGTGCTGGGGGATCAATTGGTCGAGGGAGTCGGGCGGGCACACCCACACCTTCACGCCTCAGAGAGTCCCCGGCCTGGCCGACGTTGTCGCCATCTCAGCGGGCCGGAGCCTCGTCTGTGCGGTTCATGGGGACGGCGGCCTCTCGTGCTGGAGCTGGATCTGGGGTGACGCCCCCGCAAGGGTCCAGGGGCTCGGCGCGGTGTCGTCGGTCTCGGTCGATTGGCGCAGGACCTGCGCGACCACCGCCGACGGCGCGGTCCACTGCCCGGATCCCGGCTCGGCGACCGGCGGGACGGGATCCCGAGTGGTCGGCATCAGCGACGCGGTGGAGATCTCCGCGAGCGACGACCACGCCTGCGTGCTGCACCGCGGCGGCGGGGTCTCGTGCTGGGGGAGGAACGACGTGGGCCAGGTGGGCGACGGCACGACCATCGACCAGCCCCGTCCGGTGCGGCTCGCCTCCATCTCCGACGCGGTGGCGGTGAGCGTCAGCTCGGGGGGCTCGGGCACGGGGGCTCACTCCTGCGCCTTGCACCGGGACGGATCGGTGTCGTGCTGGGGAGGCAACGAGGCCGGTCAACTCGAGGACGGCACCACTGCCGACGCGCTGGCTCCGAAGCGGATCAAGCGCTTCGCCGGATTCACGGCCGGCCAGGTGCCGGCCACCCAGACGGATCTGCTGCGGAGCTGGGCGGACATCCTGGTAGCCGAACGGGAAGCAGCCTGGCCCTGGCTGCGGGTGGCGTGGGACTTCATCCGCGAGGAGGCGTCGTTCGAACAGTCCGGGTTCGGCGGTCGCGTCCACACGTACTGCCAGGTCGACCACGCCGGCACCACCGTGTACCGGTTCAGCTGCGGGGCCGCCCGCATGGTCTTGACGGAGCTGTCGGCTGGATCGCTGGTTCACGAGCTCATGCACGTGTATGACCTCCATACCGGGCTAGCGCCGAGCCGGGCGTGGGGCGCGGTGCAGCTCTACTTCGCCACCACTTACCCCGGCTGCTTCGCGGGCCTCGACAGGCACGGTGCCGAGATCCTGGCCGACACCACGAACCATCTGGTGGTGCCCGGCTCGTGGTTGACCTACTACAACTCCCCCGGATGCCCGACCCTGCCCGAGGGCAGCGAGCCGACCCTGGAAGCCGAGCAGGTCCTCCTGCAGGGTCTGGCCGGCCAGGTGCCCGACTGGTACACCGAGAACATCACCAACGGCGCGGAGCTGTGGGCGGCCTGGCTGCGGGGCCCGTCGATGCCGGCTCTGGCCAACCTGGCCGATGAGTTCGGCGGGCTGTGCAACTTGGACTGGATCAGTACTCCCCTGGACCCGGAGCGCTTTCCCCCCGCGGACAGCAACCCGTTCCGCGACGGAGGCTGCTGAGGGCAATAGAAGACTCGCGCACGTCTAGGAGCCTCTGCAATCGATGGGCTGGACCGCGACACCAGACTCCCGCGACCACACAGGTTCCCAGTTGTCGCTACTGTCGGACACGAGCGGGTGCTCGTTGCCGCTCCCGCCGACGACCCAGATGTTGCGGTTGCCGGATGCTCCCGTACTTGAGTTCGGTCCAAAGCCTCTCGCGAACGCGACCAGCGTTCCGTCCTCTGACCAGCTGGGAGCGTCATCATGATGGTCCCCGGTTGTCCAAGCGACCTCCCTGCCGCTGGCGATGTCCACGACGATGATGTCGCGATCAGAGCCGAAGCCCCTAGCGAAGACGATCTGGCTACCGTCAGGCGACCAACTGGGAGCCGTGTCGTCACGAGGGTGCCGGGTCAATTGGGTAACCGTCCCGCTGCCGACATCTGCAATGAAGATGTTCCGACCGCCAGACGGACCTCGAGCGAAAGCGATCCGGCTGCCGTCTGGCGACCAACTAGGGAGCGTGTCGTCGCTGGGGCCGCCGACCAGTTGTCGCTCCTCTCCGTTCCTTAGATCCAGCATCCAGATGTCATGAGCACCGGTACGACCTCTGGTGAATGCGATCCTTGTACCGTCGGTTGACCAACTGGCACCCCAGTCGTTAATGCTGTTGCAGGTCAACCAGCGTTCTTCACCTGTGTTCATGTTGAGTGCAGCGATCTCCCAGTCCTGTCCCGAACTGCGAACCGCAATCACGGCCCAAGCACGATCAGGTGACCAATATTCGGGCGTCTCCTGTCGATCAGCCTGGGTAACTCGCGTGATTTCTCCATTATCAACATTCGCGAAATAGACGTCATGTGAACCGTCGCGATCGCTCGCGAATGCGATGACGCTAGGTGGGGCTTGAGGCGTAGCTTCCCCCACGACCGGCTGACCTTCTCCAGCCTCGTTCTCTGCAATGACTCGTACGCCGTAGGTTCTGCCGTTGATCAAGCCCGAGATCTCCGCACTGCGGGCATCGGCAGGGACGGCGATTCGATCTATCAGGTTGTTCGAATCGTGCAATTCCAGAATGTACGAGGTGATTGGGAATTCGCCGTCCAGCGGTTCGTCCCAGCTGACAATGAGACGACGATCGTGCTCAGCGACCTGGAGAGCCTCGGGCGCGCCTGGCACATCGGGAGCTGAGAACACCTGTTCAGTCCACGCACTCAAACCGTTCGCATTCTCGGCTGCGATCCGTACCGTATAGGTCTCTCCGGCAGCCCGATCGGGGATTTCAGCGCTTAGTGTCGCCGCGTTGTATCTTCGCCCGTTGACTTGCCCGTCGGCGCCCTCCCACTCCAACACGTATGCGGTGAGCAGCTCCCCACCGTCCCACGGCGCATCCCAATCGATGGCTATGCCACCACCGGATGCAGCGACGTTGAGAGTCGGCGGATCAGGCACACCTTCTGAGAGTGTGATGCCTTCAGCCTCAGCCCACGCTCCGAGGCCGTTCTCGTTCCGCGCCGCGACCCGCACCAAGTAGGCCCTGTCGCTGGCGAGACCCGAAATGACCGTGTCGAGGTTGGCGGGATCGATCAGGCTCTCGCCGACTTCGGGCGCGGTGCCGTCGAGGCTTCTCCACTCCACCCTGTAGTGGATTATCGGTATGTCGCCGTTCGGCGGCGCAGTCCAACGCACTTCCAGTGCATTTCGTTGTGACGCAACTTCAAGACTGCCCGGTGCGGCGCTCAGGGAACCCGAGTCGCCGTCGGCTTCTTGGACGTTCTCCGCAGGTGCGTCGACCTCCGCAGCTGCGTCAGCCTTCGGGGTGGGCTCAACCTGGATTGGGATGCCGATGCCCGGTTCGTCGTCCGAACCTCCGCCGGACAACGCCATGACAGCCACTACCACCACGGTGACCAGGCCTGCAGCCAGGGCGATCCAGGCCCACGCCGGCATGGCCTTGAATCTGTCGAGTAGCAGAGGCTCAGCGGGCTCCGAGGGTGGCGTCTCGGGCTCGGGGGCCGCTGGGCGCACCACGGTCCGCTCCTCGAGCATCTCCAGCGACCCGTCAGAAGGCGGCTCACCGTGATGGCTTCGGCCCGTGGACGCGGGCATGTCGGCGGTCGGCAAGTCCCGTGATGGCGACAAGTCTCGTGAGGATGTCGACTGACGGAATCGTGGCGAAGCAGCATCGGGTGTCTGACCGACATAGCGCCCTCTGTCGCGGGAGAAGGGAACCTCTGTGACCGGGAATCCGAGTTCCTGCTCGAGCTGGGCGAGCGCCGCAGCCAAGGCGATCACGTCTCGATGGCGTTCGTGCGGCTCGCGGGCCATCGCCTGGTGAAGCGCGTCGGCTAGTGCTGGCGGTGACTGGCTGCCAAGGCGGGGCGGAGGCTCACTCAGCGCGCGGGTGAGGAGTTGCCGGGTGGTCTCATTGTCGTCCGTCTCGTAGGGTCGGCGCCCGGTCGCCAGCGTGTAGATCGTGGCACCCAGCGAGTACTGGTCCGCAAACGGCGACGTCGCGGAAACTCCGCGCTCAATCAACTCGGGAGCGGCGTAGTACAGGGACAGCCTCGTCTTGTCTGCGCTCAGGCCGTGGCTGGTGAGGGTCGCGATCCCGAAGTCGCCCAGTGCCGGCGTCCCGAACTCTGATCGGAACATGTTCTGCGGTTTCACGTCGCCGTGAACCATTCCCTGGCGGTGAGCGCTGGCCAGCGCACCGCAGACCCGGATACTCAACGGCAGTAGTTCCTGCATTCCGAGCGGCCCGGTGCGCTGCAAGATGTTGAGGTAGCTGCCATGGGGGAACAACTCCATCACGATGCAGGGTCGATGTTCATCTGTGAACGCGCTCGCGAACACGGTCACGATGTTGGGATGCCGCGACAGCACCCCCATGAGCCGGCATTCCCGTTCGAACTCGGCTGTCTCGTCGTCTCCATCGAGCGCCTCGTCGAGCACCTTGATGGCAACCCAGCGCTCAAACTCGAACTGCAGCGCTTCGTACACCCTGCTGAATCCGCCCCGGCCGATCTCGCGCAAGGCTCCGTAGCCGTCTATCGACGGGATGTCTGCGTATAGATCCTGGGTTCCGAGAACTCCGCTGGAAGTTACTGTGTCTTCCTCAGGGCGCTCTGGCCCGCTGCCGGGCGATGGCGGCGTGCTGGTCTCATCGTGCCTGCTGTCGCGGCGTGCCGCCTTGGCGCGGATCTCAGCCAGCAACGCCTCGTCGACATCGACAGTAACGTCGTCATCGAACTCAGGAGGCGACATGACGCGTCAGTCCTGCGGTCGGCATCGGCCCGCGCTAGAACCGAACCCCTCCATTGCGAATGCCCGGAGGGGCCATGATCGCGCGTGGCGTGTACCTAAGGATCCGAACGGCTGCATGACTGTGAATCCGATCGCGCCACGGCCTCCCGCCGAACTCTTGCTGCCCTACATGGTCACAGTACATTCTACCATCATGACGTCTGGTATGCCCGTGGGAGTGTTCGGTCGGGACTGCCAGCTCTCGCGATCGGGCGTGCACCTAGTTCGGGGACCAGAGGCCGATGGTCAGCAACGATGACACCGTCTGGGATCCGCCTACTGTGGCCGGGCATCTGGGCGCAGTCGCCGCTGGGCGTTGTGCCGTCGAGTCTTGGGGTGCGGCGTCCTCGATTGGCTTGAGGCGCGAGACCAACGAGGACCGCTTCGGCCGTCGTGGGGACATCTTCGCCGTCGCGGACGGAATAGGCGGGCACGGAGGCGGCGTCGAAGCGTCGGAGAGCGCCCTCTCATGGGCACTGGGCTATGCAGCCGCCCTCAGCTCGGCGGCACCTCTCCGGGACTGGACGGCCATGGTACGGATCGCCAACGCGAAGGTCCGAACGGCCATGCAGGATCTAGGCCACCAGAAGGCGGGCTGCACCCTGACGATGGCGGCTGTCGAGGCCGGCAGGGTGGTGGCTGTCCACCTCGGCGACTCCCGCCTGTACGAATTTCAGGCTGGCGTCATGACACAGCGCACCGTCGACCACAATCTCCTCCTCGAGCTCGAAGATCTCGGGTCGGACGTACAGCAGGCCGCAACACGGGGTCTGCCATTGAACGGTTTGACGTCCTACATCGGCAAGCCCGACGCAAGTCTTCGAGTGGATGCCTTCGAATGGCTGCCCGAATCTGGATCCCGGCTGCTGCTGACCACCGACGGGATTCATCGCTATCTTGCTCACGACACAATCGCCGATGTTGTCGGCGAGCTGCCGGCTCAGGATGCGGCCGAGGAACTGACCAAGCTGGCCGACGCGGCCGGAGGACGTGACAACGCGACCGCCGTTGTGGTGCAGTTGTGAGCGTGCGCAGGGCCGAATACCGCCTAGGGACCGGGCTGCTGGCTGCCGACGGGGGGAGGCTCCTGTACGTCAGCACCGTCGACCACCCGGCGGCGCCGCGGCTCATAGAGGCCGCGAGCGGCAGCCACCCGGTGCGCTCCTTGGCTGCTGTGGTCGACGACACTGCTCTCGAGGTGCCTCCGTTCATCTACATCGAAGCCGGCGACAACGTGCAGAGCATCGCGTTCGGCGACATTCGACTGAATGTTCATGATGCACAGGACTCGGTGGTCGACGGGGACTCGGTGGTCGACGGCGCCTCCGGCGATCCATGGGCTCAAGTCAACAGCTCCAGTGCCGCGGCGATCACGTATGGAGACAGCCCCGAGGACTTGGGCGACATGTGGGTCGAGTCGGGGGTCGTGACCGCTTCTGCCTTCCGGTGGTGCTGTCGCGACGACACGCTGGATCCACTGAGGCCGGTTCGTGACCTTGCATACCCGATTGATCAGCGGGCGGCGACACGTGATCAACCGACGCGCGAGGGGCCCAAGCCACCTGGGACCCTGCTCGCCACGGCCGATGAAGAGGCGATGGCGATCCCGCCTCGGCTGGTGGAGACCCTGGTCTGCCTTGAATGCGAGGGGCTCAACCCGCCGATGACAGCCCGCTGCCGCAGTTGTGCCGCGTTGCTCTCGGGCGGCAACAGCGAGCTGCGTTCGATGGCCCAGCCCGCCCTCGGCGTCATCCACCTGTCCGACGACCGCACAGAAATGCTGGACACAGACTTGCTGATTGGCCGGAATCCGACCCGCTTCGGCGTGAGGCCCCACCAGAGGGCAGTGGTTCTTGGGATCGGCGACCAGTCCGTGTCGCGGCTGCATCTTGAACTGGCGCTCCACGGCTGGACCGTGACGGTGACCAGTTTCAAGAAGGGGGGAGATACGACGGCCGAGACCCGTCTCGGTGGTCGTGCCAAGATCGATAGTGGGGTTCCCTATCCGTTGAGCGACGGAGACACGGTCTTCCTGGGCCGTGCTTGGTTTCGCTACGAGGAGCGCTCCTGGAGTGCAGCCGCAAACCCGATCCCGCCGTGACCGGCAGGATCACATAGCACGCAGCTGCTGTAGCGCCTCCTCCTGGTCCTTGGGCAGGAAGTTGATGGTCACACGCAGTTGCAGACAGCCGGGGCATTGGATCTGCCGTTGGAAGCGCCGCTGGAAGAACCCGGCGACAGCGAACCACGCCACCGTGAACGGCACCATCAGCAGGAAGAATATTCTGATGACCAAGCCCCGGGTGAGGGAGTGATAGAGGACGCCAGCTCTTGTGGCTGACGAGTTCCACAGCATCTTTCCTCCCAGCTTCATTGTCGTGCGATCCAGGTGCTTCAATTCCTGCTTCCTGCGCTCGTCGAGGGGCACCATCGTCATCGCTCGCAATGGCCTGCGGTTCACCTTGACCGACCAAACTCCCACGCCCACGCCGAGGGCCAGAACCAGTGTTCCCACGAGAGGCGAGAGGGGAGTGACCATCACCCCGACAACCAGCACGACTATGGCAACACCGAGCCATCTGTTGCCGTTGGTCTTGGCGGCTTGGATCGCCGCGACATCGGCAACGGTCCATGTTCTGGAGCAGTCGGGGCAATCCACCACCGGTTCGGTGCTGGCTTCGGTGCCGCGTTCGCTCACTGGCATGTTCTCCTCGCTCCGATCCACTCTTGGCGGCGCGAGCCTACAACGCCTCCAGGTGAGGCCCGACGGGGGAGGATCGTGAGCCACGGCAGCGGCCCGCGGCCGCGGCGGGCGGTGAGCCGTCCGACGGTCTTCGCACTCCGGCTCAGACCGCGAGCGGTACCTGCGCACCCGCAACCTCGCCGGCGAGGACCAGAACGCCTCGGCCGGGACGCGAGTCCCGCAGCACCTCGTCGCTGAGCCGGCGCACGCCGAATTGTGATGCGTCCATCCCGCCTCTCGGGGCGAGCACCAGCGCGCACCTCGACGGCAGCGTCCGAACAAGGTCGCTGCGGCCCGTGAAGTACTGGGTGGGGCCCGCGACGACTACGGCGCGATCGCCAGCCCCGTTGATCAACGCTCGGAGTCCGTCGACCTCACCCGTCCATTTGTGGGCGTCGTCGATGAACAGGGCGAGCGGGCTGCGTGAATCTGCGTGCCTCTTCAAGTCGTCGAGTCCCACAATGGACCCAGGAAACGCTCCGTTGGCGAGCGGGGAGCGCCGAGACAGCGGAAGACCGAGCACCGTCCAGCCCTGTTGGGCCATCACCGCTGCCGCCGCGACCAGCGCGTTGCTCCTTCCGCTCCGAGACGATCCGCACACGACGAAGACGGGGCCGTCCTCGTCGGCATCGAGCCACATCAACTCGCCGGTCTCGGTGTCCACAGACAAGGCGACGGGCTGCTGGACCCCCGCGGGCGGTATCGAGGACATCACTCGGCTCATGGGCAGCGGCCACGGCAGTTCCCTCACCTCTGAGGGCCTGGACAATGAACCCTCCGTGTGCTGCGACATCTCGGTCAGGCGATGCCCGAGCGCTCTTATGATCTCGGTGGCTGGTGCCTCCGGCGTCGACGGCACCAGGGCGAACTGCATCAGGTGCTCGCTGGTTACGTCGACAGCTCGCCCGAGTCCATCGATGTTGCCGTAGAGGGTTCGCGGCACTCCCAGTCCGGAGTATTCCTGTGCGTCCTGACACTCGAGCACGAACCGGTGCCCTATCGACGAGCCCAGCCTGTGGTGTGCGATCGATGGAGGGCCGCTGGCGAGGACTCGGACTCCGGTCCCCACCGACGCTGACAGCAAGCCCAGCAAAGGGGTCAGGATCGGACTGGGCTGAGCCTCGCCCTGCATCAGGAGACGATCGGCACCGTGCAGCACCATCACGATGTCCGGGAGGATCTCGCCCGCCGCAGCCCGCAGTTCTTGGACGGAAGCCACACCCAGTTCTGACAGTCGGGACTTCCTTCGGTCTACTTCGCCCGTGACGTGGCGCAGGATGCGCAGCGCCAAGGGCTCGTTGCGTTCCGCGACACCTCCGGTGTGGGGCAAGGCTTGCAGCGCGGTCAGACCCTGCCCCAGCTCATCGATGACGAAGAAATGAAGCTCCTCGGGGCTTCGATTCATCGCGCCGCTGACGACGACCGACCGCAGCACGTCGCCTAGCCGCGCCCCGGCCCCGCCGACGAAGAGCGTGTGCGGCCCGTAAGCGTCGAGCCCGATCGGGGACTGCCGCTGTCTCTCCGGCTCGTCGAGCAGGCCGACAGGCCAGTACAAGCCGCTGCGGGCGATGTCACCGACATTGAGGCTGCGGGCCAGTTCCTTGGGCCAGGGCACGACGGGGGCGGTCCATCCGCTGCGGCTGGCGGCGCTCTCGATCACCTTCACCACCGCGTACATGTCGGTGTTCTCAGCGGGGACATCGACGATCGGGGCCTCCGGTGGCGCGTCGGCCAGAGCCTCGAACGGAACGATCCTGGCCTTGACGGGCGTTGCCAACGCCTCCCTGCCGGGTCGCGGTCCGGCGACTCGGGCCGCCTGGAACTCCACCGCCCGCCCTCCATGCGATCGCAGGAAGGCGCGTCCGATCCGCTCCTTGGGGATGGACGCCGCTTCCGGGGAGTTGAGCACGGCCTTGCTGTGGACCGCGTCCTGGACCCGGAAGCAGATGCGCAGGCCTGCGTTCGCAGCGATCTGGGACGGCAGCTGGTTCTCGAAGTTCTGCGTGACCAGCATCAGATGAACGCCCAGCCCGCCCCCTACTCGGGTGACGCTCTCCAGCGATGACAGGTTCGCCTTGCCGGTCTCTGAGCTGAGGAGTTCGCTGAACTCGTCGATCACGACCAACAGCCGCGGGATGGGCAGCAGCGAGTGGTCCGCCTCGCGAGCCGCGCGGTAGGCGTCGAAGTTGGGGGCTCCGACCTCCTTGAATGAGTACTGGCGGCGTTCGAGCTCCGCCTCGATCATGCGAACGGTTCGCACGAAGGAGTCGACATTGTGGTTCGTGGAGAGGTCGATGACGTGGGGCAGCTGCGCCGAGAGCTCATGGTCGACCCCGCCCTTGAAGTCGACAATGACGATCGACAGATCGTTGGGATGGTTGGCCACGGCCAGCGACGTGAACAGCGTCTTGAGGAACTCGGTCTTGCCCGACCGAGTTGTGCCTCCAACCAGTCCGTGCGGACCGTCTCGCATGATGTCGATCTCGATCACCAGATCGCCGAGCCCGCCGACGCGGATCCGGGAGGTTGCGCCGTTGCTCCAACGATCGATCACGCGATCGGCCCCGTCGGGATCGATCTCCGCTCCGACCAGATCCACAAGGCGGATGACCTCCGCCCCACCGTGAACCTCGCGGGCCGAACCCGCCGGACGGAGCGAGGCCATCGAGCGGGCCGCCGAAGCGAGGGGCTCGACGCCTATCTCGAAACTGCGGACGGCATCGGCGCGCGGTTGGCTCATGCTGACGAAGGACGCCTCGTCGGCGAACCGGCTGAGCTGCAGCTGCGCGCTGGTGCCCTCGGGAGTTATGCGCGCGTCGACTATCACGCCGACCACTCCCACCGGCGAGCCGTCCACCAGCAGATCCGTGAGTTCCTCGGGCTCGATGGCGCCGACGCAGTCGACGACGACGATATGGACAGGTAATGGAAGGCCGCCCCGGGTGTCGGCACCGCGACGCTCATTGATGATGGACCGCAGCAGAGACAACCCGGCCGCACGGCCTCTCGCGGTAGAGAAGACTCGGTTCTGTGACTCGCCCAAGTGCGTGTGGGGCAGCCACCGCAGCGCGTTCCATTCAGCCTCGGTGCCCTCGTCGGCGTTGGTTAGCAACCAGAGCTTCACGTCGTTGGGAGAATGGGATGCCGCCAGGTCCAGGAGCAGGGCGCGGGCGAGCGACCGGGCTCGTTCGAGGGGGCCGAGGACCGCCAATGGGCCCTCGCGTACGAGCGAATGGCGAAGCACCGCCGACCATTGGGTATCGAGTTCCAGTTCGGCGCCTTGTGGCCGGCCTTCCACCTGCACTGCCGATGGCCGACTGTAGAGGCCGATCGCCACTTCGCAGAAGTCCTCGTCGCTGTGTGAGCGTTCCCAGAGCCTCGAATGGTGTGTCGCCGTCAGGAGAGCGGCTATGCCGGCCGGTGTCGCAGCCCACCGGTCACGGTCCCGCTCCGTGTGCCGCGCCTCGGCCAGTTCGACCAGGAACCGGGCGCGCTCCTCCTCGTAAGCCCTGCCTTGCTCAGCCTTCTTGCGGGCTTCAGACCGACGCCTGCGCACGCTGTCGATCGCGATGAAGATCGGGCCCAGTGCCATGATCGGCAACATGATCGCCATCCTCGTGACCACGCTGCTCGAGGAGGATGTGATTCCGATCATCACCGCGAAGCCCAGTGAGCTGATGATCGGGACGAGATAGGACATGAACGACCGGCGAGCGGCGTCTGACTCGTCGGCGGGGGAAGACGGGTGCTTCAGCTTGGCGGGCAGCGGCTCCAGGGCATCGCGGAATCGTCGCTGGAACGGAACCGCCGGGCCGGCACCGGGCAAGTCCGGTGCGATCTCGGCTCGATCAACCCGGAAGACCCCGAAGGTGGTGACGCCGGCCGAGATGTAGGTGCCGTCGGACACTTCTACCGGTTCGCCGACGCGCACGCCCTCCACGAGGGTGCCGTTGGTGCTGTTGCGATCCTCGACGATGATTCCCTCGCCGGCGAGACGAACTCTGAAGTGGGTTCCCGACAGGGTCGAGTCCGCGACGGCCAGCGAGTTGCGAGGGTGCCGGCCGACCGCGATCCCGTCGGCGGTGATACTGGCCCACGCGCCGGTGTCGGGCCCCGCGACGGAAACCAGATACAACCCCGGTCCCGGGGAAGAGCCATCGGACCCCGCCGGGCCCGGGTCCTCGATGGAAATGAGAGTACCGTGCCGGAGCCGGGTGGACTGGAGTGCCGCCGTCTCAGCCGTCTCTTCGCCGTCGATCAGCAGGCAGTCACCACCGAAGCCGAGCGCCGACAATTCCTCTCTCAGCTCTGCGACGGTGGCCTCTTCGGCCGCGGCAAGTACCACATCGTGAACGGCGCCATCACGATTCGCGACCGACACCCGCCACAAGGTCATTACCGGCCGCCCGGTGACTCCTCGCCCGCGACCTCGGCGAGCAGCAGTCCGTTGGCCGTCATGATGTGGTCGCCGCGCCCGGCGCGGCTCTCCCCGGCGACCGCGACCGTGCGGCCATCGCTTCGAACGATCACCGTCCCGTTCATGGATCCGAGATCGGACACAGCGATACCGGCGTCTGTGCGCCGAACGAGCGCGTGACGGCGCGACACCCGGGCATCCGACACTACGACTCCGGCGGATCCGGGTTGTCGACCCAGCACGACACCGCGCGCCGGAACCTCCACGCCCTGCCCCCCGACGACGAGCCGCACGCTGGACGGCCCCGCGTCGGTGCCTTCCGTACGGCCGCCGGCACCGGGGCTGCGCGCCCGCGCGCCGAGCAACTCATCCGCGACCATCAGTGCTGCCGCGCTCGCCGGCGGAGACGCCCGGGCCGGAACTCTCGATCCCTCCGGGCTCGGCGGCTCCTTCGAATCCGGCACGGCTCCGCTCTCAGCCCCGTCTCCGTTCCCAGCGATCGTGGCCATACGAGAGCGCAACTCAGCAATGACGGGTACCCCGCCGGCATCCATTGGCTGGGCCGTGGACGTCTCTGGACAGCTAGCGAGAATCAGCCACCGAGGGAACTAGCGATCTGCGCGTCGAGTTCCTCGATGCTGTTGGCGGCGTTGTGCAGGAACGTGCCGAGTTCATTCAGGTTGTCGAGCATCTGGTCGGCACTCGTCTTCCATGCGTTGAATTCACTTTCGAAGGCGATTGCCGTCTGACCGGTGAAGGAGTTGCCCAGATTTGCGAGGCGGCCGTGAAGCCTTGCCATCTGTTCCTTAGCCTCGGTGGATTCATTCTGGACATGATTTGCTTCATCGCGAGCCTCTCCTGCCCGCAGCTTGATTTCAGTCATGTTGGTGTCTCCATTCTGGGTGGTGGGTTAGTTGCTTCATGAGCTGGTGTCGTCGGATCGAACTGGGTCAGTGATGTCATCGCCGGAGAACATCTCGAAAGTCGACATCATGGCATCAAAAAGGTCGCTCATCGGTCGTGCGAGCGATACTGTCGGTGAGGTGAACGTCACGATCGCGGCCGAGGAGCCAAGATCGTCGATCGGAACAAAGAAATGCTGGACGAACACCGGAACCTCGCGGTTGAGTTCTGTTCCAGCGCGACTCTCGGGTCGCTTCAGTCGATGGAGCCGTACCACCTTAACCACCTCACCCACAGGCATGGTGACGATCGAGGGCGGTTCAAGATTGGACACCGATGCCCGATCGGTTTGATTGCTGTCGTCATGGGGTCGATCGCTGCTCATCGCCAAGTAGACGGTGTTCACGGTCAGCGGAAGGTCCGATCCCATCTCGGCCCGGGTCGCCACAGAAATCGTGACCGACGCCGCCATCAGCTCGGATTCCGTAGCGGCCTCCTGCTGACTCGCTTCGGTTGCTTCCTCCGGTGCTCCATCTGCAGGTTCACCATCGGTGGTTTCTTCGTCTGTTCCGACGAGACCGAAGAGGGTGGCGATCATCCTGATCCCGGCCGAATCACAGTCGTTGCGAAGAGAGCGCATCAACACCTCGAACTGGCGTTCAGCGACTCTGGACAGATTCCCCTCTCGCCGCAGCCTGTCCCGCTGACCACGCACGAAGTCCTCGAAGTCTCCCGCCTCCAGTGGAAACCTCACCCAATCCGGTGGCAATGCGATCGCGAACGAGTCTACGTCAGCTTGACTGCTCATACCGCTACCAGCTGGCACACAGCACTATCAGGAGAAAGCGAAACGCCGTCCTCGCGATATGACGTCAATCGTGACTGGTCGGTGTCAAGTTTCTCAAAGGCTTCCTGATAGGCCGGATTGTCCTCGCTAACCCAATCCAGTTGACCGCCCAGAGTCTCCCACTGAGCTTGAGTCGGCTCACCTGAAGTCCAGTCAACGATCATGCCGTCAAGCCCACGCTCCGTCACGCCTGTGGCCTCCAATACATCGGAGCCGTAGTCAACTACGTCAAGAGCATCGGGAATATGCTCAATGCTTCCACGAGTGTTGTCATAGAATGCCCTAGTGTTGGTATTCGGGTGATTTCCCCAGAATCGTCTAAAGGATCCACGAGGTTTGCTAGCATCGTAGAATCCATTGGAATACCGAGTCCATTTTGGCAGAAACTTGAATGGCTTTAGGCCCTTGGAGATGCCGCGGGTGATAGGTCCGGCCACTTTTGCCGCCACCCTTGATCCTCCCGCACCGACCGCCAGAAAGCCGGCCTCTACCAGATATTCCTGTGTAGTCAACGGTTCCCCGGTCTCGGGGTGCGGCGCCTGCGAAGCATACAGATAACTGCTCGTCCCGAACCGGACAGCGTCAAGAATCAGTGATGCCTGCAGAATAGCAGGTATGGCAGCTAGAGATGCTCCTCCGGTGAAAGGTGCCGCCACCAGGCAGGCAATCACTCCCACAACCACGAGGGCCGTTGAGATCTTGTCCAAGTAGTCTCGAAAGTGATGAAGCGCATCCTGGAATCTGCCTTGGCCGATCGCTACATACATATTGAAAACGTCGCTAACCAAGTCGACTACCCAGTCCGCGAGATCGCTGAGCCTGTCGCTAAGCCACCCTCCTAACCGCTCCAGGTTGCTGGGGTTGCTGAGGCTCCTCAGGTCAACGCCGTCGAGTGAATTCACCGTCGCATCGACTAGGACTTTCTCTTCGCCTTGAAGCTCTCCGTGCTCTGTACGCGAGAGTTCCAGATTCGCTTCCGCGGTTTCTCTCGTTGCCCGACGCGTCGCGAGAACGCCCTCCTGACGGGATACGGAGGCGGTGAGCCGGGCGCGTTCTGCCTCGACGTAATCCGAACTCGCAGTCGAGTACGCGAGGCTGCGCAGTTGTGATTGGAGAGATCGCAAGCTGCCGTCAGTCGATGTCTCCCGGGTCAGTGCATTCTGCAACCCGTCCCATCGAGTCTCTGCTCGAGCCAGTGCCTCTTCGGCCCTGTCTCGCAGTCGTTCCAGTTCATCAGCGTGTTTCTTGAAGATCGTCTCAACATCGTCGAGGACGATGGGCAGATCCCGGAGGCAGTCGTCGACACTGCCGACTACCTCGCGGAGCTCATCGGCCGCCCGTCCTTTCAACTCATTGGTTCCGGTGACCTCGATCTTCCGAAACTCGCGGCGTACGTTCTCAGCGGCTTCACCAAGGACGCCGATCTGGGTTCGTGCGGACTCGTAGCACTCAACCCTGCCGACAACAGGCTCAGGTAGCTGCAGGACATGCGACCAGCTGCTCATGGCACAATTGCCCTCTCGGCCGTCAGGAATCGCATCAATGCTGGAGGGATTCGATCAGCTGACTCTCGACCGTCTGGAATGAGTCGAGGATCTGCTGGAACGCGTTGGCCGTTGCGTCCACTCCCTCTTGAAGACTCTCCCGGTGCCGGCTCCAATCGTCAAGGTACCCATCATACGCATCGGTGACTTCGCCGTTGGGCGAGAAATCGAGTCTGGACAGTGCCGAACACTCCCTGAGCATGTTCGCGGCAGTCTGAGCGTTGGAGCGCAGGGTCTCCAGATACGCATAGACGATACGCAACTCGGGTGATTCCATGCGCCTCCAACCCTCCCGCGCGTTGTTGCATGTGTGTCCCGCACATCTAACACTGCGCAGGACACCACTGTCAAGTTACAGCGCTGTGGCTTGAAGTGAGGCTGGCGGCTCGCGCTTGGGCTGTGAAGGCTCACTTCTCGTGCAGGTATTGGACTCCTTGGGGTGGCAGTCTCGGGTGCCAGCACACGATGGTTCCGTCGGTGCGGATCCCGCAGCCGAATGTGTCGACGAGGCTCAGGGCCTTGTAGGTGCCCGCGGGCGGGTCGATCTGCGCGGTGGTGTCGTCGCCCCAGCACACGACGGTGTCGTCGGCTCGGATCGCACAGTTGTAGTTGTGGCCGGCCGCGAGCGCCTTGAAGGTGCCTTCAGGCGGCTGGGCCTGCTCGTACTTGTCGGATCCCCAGCAGCGGATGGTGTCGTCGACTCGAATCGCGCAGGAGTGCTCCTCACCGAGGGCGAGAGTCTTGTGGGAGCCCTGCGGGGAAACGGTCTGACCGGAGCTGTTGGATCCCCAACAGTCGACGACGGGGAAGGTTCGGATCGCGCAGCTGTGTGACTGGCCCGACGCGACGGTCGTGTATATGACATCGGGCTCCGGGGGGGCGGACTCTCCTGCGCGGTTGCTGCCCCAGCAGACGACGGTGCCACCGGTTCGGAGCCCACAAGTGTGTGACCGACCGCTTCCGACGACTTGGAAGGTGCCCGACGGAGCGGCGGTCTTGCCTTCTCGGCTGTCGCCCCAGCACACGACGGTGTCGTCGGCTCGGATCGCGCAGGAGTGGCTCGAGCCGACTGTGACTGTGTGGTGGGTGCCAGCGGGAGGATCAGACTGTCCGTAGCGGTTGCTACCCCAGCAGGTGACGGCGCCATCGGTCCGGACCGCGCAGGAGTGGCTCGAACCCGCGGCGAGCGCCTTGTAAGTGCCCGCCGGTGGGTCGGCGGAGCGACCCGAGCCGGCGCCCCAGCAGATCACGGCATCATCGGCCCGGGTGGCGCAGACGCTGGACATTCCGGCGGTGATGTCCTTGAAGCTGCCCTCCGGGACGTGATCCCGGAACCACGGATCGCCCCAGCACGCGATGGTGCCGACGGTGCGGATCGCGCAGCTGTGATTCAGACCAGCAGCGATTGCCGTGTAGGTTCCCGCAGGGGGACTGGCCTTACCGAAGCTGTTGTTTCCCCAGCACGCGATGGTGCCATTGGTCCGGACTGCGCAGCGGTGCGTGTCGCTGATCGAGAAGGCTCCGTAGGTGCCCTCCAGCAACAGCTGGCCGCCGGCGCTGCCACCCCAGCACGCCGCGGAGTTGTCGCGCCTGATCGCGCAGCTGTAGTTGAGTCCTGAGGCGATGGACTTGAAGTTGCCCCTCCTGGGGACGGTCGACACCGCGTGACCGGTACCCCAGCAAGCGATCGACTCGTCGGTTCGGATCGCGCATGTGTGCGACCCGCCCGCCGCGACCGCGGTGTAGGCGCCCGCGGGAACATCAGACTGTGCGGAGCGGTTGCTGCCCCAGCAGGCGATGCTGCCACCGCCTTGAAGAGCGCAGGAGTGCTCCCCACCAGAGGTGACGGCGGTGTAGGTGCCCTCGGGAGGGTCGGACTGTCCGGCGCTATTGCTGCCCCAGCAGGCGATGACGCCACCCTGCAGCACGCATGTGTGCGAAGAGCCGGCGTCAAGGACCCCGCGGCCGTCAGTCCCCGTCACCAGTTCACGGTTCTCAGCGCGGTACAGGAACGTCGCCATCTCCTTGCGGGTGGTGTCGCGGCTCGGGCAGAACGTGGTGCGATCGCCGCATCCCACCGTGATGCGAGACGCCGCCAACTTGGCCACGTCCCGCTCGTACCAGGCATCGTCAGGAACATCAACAAAACCCGGATCCGGTCCGTCGGGCAGTTTGTAGGCACGCGAGAGGAACACAGCCATCGTGGCGCGGCTCACAACGCGGTCAGGACAGAACCCTCTGCGGTCGCCGCAGCCTGTGGTGACCCCGAGCTCGGCCATGCGCTCGATGAACGGCGCATAGAAGCTGGTTGCGTCCACGTCGTTGAACCTCGACTCGGTGATCGGTGACGGGTCGCGGCCGTCCAGCACCCGCACGGTCCAAACCGCCATCGTCTTGCGATCAATCAGCCCAGCCGGACAGAAGCCCTCAGCGCACTCGGTGCCCTCGAAGACGCCGCGCCTGGCCAGCGTCTCCACCGGCACCGAGTAGTAGGCACCCTCAGGAACATCGCTGAACCCGCCCGGCTGCGCAGCCACCGAACCAGTCGACCCGACCACAAGAGCCGACACGACCATCACGGCGATCACCAGCCGAGACACGAACCGCCAGGTAGGAGCACTCACCACCGTCCCCCAGTAGTCGCGGGCTAGGTAAACTACCACACCGGAGCGACACAGAGCTTTGGCGCCACCACACACTCGACTCACCGAGCGCGCTGCCGGTGGCGCGACACCCTGTAGCGGATTGCCCGTCCTGGGGCGTTGGCCTCGCCGGAGCGGTACCGTTGAATGCCCGGTGAGGAGGTGAAGGCTTGGCGGACTGGAGTATCACCCGTCGCCGATCTGCTCGCCGGGCCGCGAAGCGGATTCTGGCTGCGACCATCGTGGCCGCGGTGGCGGCTGCGGGCTTGGCGACGACCGCGTCGGCTCAGGGCAGGTACACCGACGTCACCAGCAGCTCGCACGGCTCGCACATAGCCAACATCGAGGCGCTCGAGGCACTGGGCGTGTTCGACGGGACCGAGTGCGGGGCGCGCAAGTTCTGTCCCGGCGACCCGGCGAAGCGCTGGACGGTGGCGGTGTGGATCGTGCGAGTCATCGACGGCAAGGACCCGTTCCCGGTCGCCCGCTCGCGGTTCGTTGACGTGGACGACGATGAGTGGTGGATGCCCTACGTCGAGCGGCTAGCAGACTTGGGGATCACGGTCGGATGCACGCAGAACCCGCTCCGCTTCTGTCCCGACGGGACCGTCACCCGGGCCCGCATGGCGTCGTTCCTGGTGCGGGCCTTCAGGCTTCAGCGTGCCCCGTCGGCCAAGTTCACCGACACGCGCGGCAGCGCTCACGAGGCCAACATCGACGCCCTGTTCGCAGCCGGCATCACCGTCGGCTGCAACCAGCGCCCGCTTCGCTACTGCCCCAACAATGCGGTGTCCCGGGCCCAGATGGCCACCCTGCTGAACCGCGGCCTGGGCGGAACTGGAACGACAACGCCTACCACGCCCACGACACCGCCGACGGGCACGATCACCGTCAGCCAGCGAACACGCAGCGGAGATGAGCAGATAGCGGCTACCCGTGGACGCACCTGCGTGATCCGCTCTGATGACGGCGTCACCTGCTGGGGAGGCGACGAGGGCTACCTGGAGCATCTGAGCGCCTCGGATCTCGACGACGTGGTGGCGCTGAGCACCGGGAACCACGACACCGCAGGGCTGCACACCTGCGCGGTGCACGACAACGGAGACCTCTCCTGCTGGGGTCCGGGATCGGAGGGACAGCTCGGACTGGGCAACACAGACACCTATCACCTGCCAGAGTTGGTTCCCGACATCTTCGATGCAGTGGCGGTGGCCGCGGGACCGTCCTTCACCTGCGTTGTCCACGACAACGGCGACGTCTCCTGCTGGGGACTCAACTCGTTGGGGCAGCTGGGCGAACGCGAGTCTGTGTCCAACCTTCTTTGGCCGAGGCGAGTCCCCGGCCAGCGAGATGCAGTGGCGATCGCAGCCGGCGAGAATCACGTGTGCGCCATCGACGACGACGGCGACTTGTCGTGCTGGGGTTGGGTGTACGGCGACACCCCGACAACGGTGAGGGCCCCAGACGAGGTCACGTCGGTGTCGATGGGCGGGACCGAGACCTGCATCACCACCGACGGCGGCCTGGTCTACTGCTGGGACTTCGGGGCGACGACCGCTTCGCAGATGACGTTGATCGCCACCATCAGTGACGCGGTGAAGGTCTCGGTGGGCGACGACACCGCTTGTGTGCTGCACGTCGACGGCACTGTGTCATGCTGGGGGCGCAACACGGTGGGACAGGTCGGGGACGGCACCACGACCCGTCGCCCGGACCCGGTGCGCCTCGCCGGCATCACCGATGCGGTGGATGTCAGCGTCAGCTCGGGATCGCCGACGGTGGGGGCTCACGCCTGCGCCCTGCACCGGAGGGGATCGGTCTCCTGCTGGGGCGGGAACGATCTGGGTCAGCTGGGGGACGGCACGCTCGACGACGGCCTGGCTCCGGGACGGGCCAGGCTGCCGAGCAGGGTTTCTGCCTCCCGGACACCGGCTACGCCCACGGAGCTCCTGCTGGATTGGGTGGACACTGTCGTGGACAACCGAAGTAGGGACTTCCCCTGGCTGGTGGATGCATGGGACCACGTCGATGGCCTGGCATCGGTAACTGAGTCGGGGGAGGGCGGCGATGTCACCAGCGAGTGCTATGCCGACGGGCTCGACTTCGGCTGCGAGGTTCTGGGCATGACGATCACCGACATGTCTCTGAGCACCGTCATTCGCGAACTGGCCCGCGTCTACGACCTGCACACCGGCCTCGCACCGAGCCGGGCGTGGGGGGCGGTGCAGCTCTACTTCGCCACCGAGTACCCCGACTGCTTCGCCGACACCGACGAGCACGGGTCGAAGATCCTGGCCGACACCGTGCTTCACATCATGGTGCCGCACGCCAACCTGACCTACTACTCGGGGCGCTGCCGCGGGCTGCCCAGGATGCCGACCGTCGAGGCCGAGCAAGTGGTGCGTCAGGGCTTGGATGACAGGGTGCCTGACTGGTACCGCAGGGAGATCACTGACGGCTTCGAGCTATGGACTGCTTGGCTCCGAGGACCGTCGCTGCCGGCCATTGCCAACCTGAGGGATGAGTTCCGCGGCCTGTGCAGCACGTCTTGGATCACCTCTCCCCTGGATCCACAGAGCTTTCCCACGGACCGCAGGAGCCCGTTCCTGGACGACGGCTGCTGAGGGCGACGGCTAGGTCCCGCTGGGGGGATCCGTCTGGCCATGGGAGTTGGATCCCCAACACTCGATGCTGCCATCGATGCGCAACCCGCATGAGTGCATCCATCCGGCCGACACGGCGACGAAAGTGCCGCTCGGTGCGTTGGATTGTCCAATGACGTTGCCGGTGAGATCGCTATCGCTCCCCCAGCATTCGACGGTACCGTCGGTGAGCAGCCCGCATGTGTGGAGCCCGCCTGCGGACACGGCAATGAAGCGGGATCTGAAGGGCGGACTGGCCTGTCCGAAGCTGTTCAGGCCCCAGCAGCGCACGCGTCCGTCGGCCTGCAGCCCACATGAATGCCAAAAGCCAACGGAAACAGCAACGAAGTCGGTCCGGAAGGGCCGGTCAGTCTGCTGCCCATGGTTGTTGCTGCCCCAACAGGAGATGGCGCCGTTGGGGCGCAGCCCGCACGAGAGCAGGCCAGCGGATATGGCGGTGAATGCTCGCCAAGGGGCGTCGGATTCTCCATCCAGGTTCGTTCCCCAGCAGATGACGGTGCTGTCGGCCCGGAGTCCGCACGAGTGCTCCGATCCGGCCGCGACGGCGGTGTAGGAGCCCGCGGGAACATCGGACTGTCCAGCGCTGTTGCTGCCCCAGCAGGTGATGCTGCCACCTTCTTGGAGCGCGCAGGAGTGTTCCCCACCTGAGGTGACGAACTTGTAAGTGCCCTCGGGAGGATCGGACTGTCCAGCGCTGTTGCTGCCCCAGCAGGCGATGCTGCCGCCGCCCTGGAGGACACATGTGTGCGAAGAGCCGGCGTCAAGGGTCTTGCGGCCATCAGTCCCGGTCAGTAGTTCACGGTTCTCGGCCCGGTACAGGAACGTCGCCATCTCCCTGCGGGTGGTTTGCCGGCTCGGGCAGAACGCCGTGCCGTCACCGCATCCCCCTGTGATGCGCGACGCCGCCAACTTGGCCACCTCCCGCTTGTACCAGGCATCGTCGGAAACATCAGTGAAGCCCGGATCGGGCCCGTCGGGCAGCTTGTAGGCACGCGAGATGAACACGGCCGTCTGGGCGCGGGTCACAACGCGATCGGGACAGAACCCGCTGCGGTCGCCGCAGCCTGTGGTGACCCCGAGCTCGGCCATACGCTCGATGAACGGCGCATAGAAGCTGACTGCGTCCACGTCGTCGAACCTCGACTCGGTGATCGGTGACGGGTCCTGGCCGTCCAGCACCCGCACGGTCCACACCGCCATCGTCTTGCGATCGATCAGCGCAGCCGGACAGAAGCCGTGTGCACACTCGGTGCCTCTGAAGATGCCGCGCCTGGCCAGCGCCTCGACCGGCACCGAGTAGTAGGCATCCTCAGGGACATCACTGAACCCACCGGGCTGAGCAGCCACCGAACCGGTCGACCCGACCACGAAGGCCGACATGGCCATCGCGGCGACTACCAGTCGAGACACGAACTGCCGAGTAGGACCCTTCGCCACCGTCCAACACCCCACGGAGTTGAGAAGCGGGAAATTTACCACACCGGAGCACGCAGAGCCTTGGCCGGCTCCGAGGACCGTCGCTGCCGGCCATTGCTGCTCAACCCGGCGGATGCTGAGTCCAGCGGCTGCTCAACCCGGCGGCTGCTGAGTCCAGCGCCTGCTAGCCCCAGCGGCTGCTAGCCGGCTTGCCGCTGATCGGGACCGGGATCCTCCGGGGACGGATCGACAGACGCCGGCGGCTGGGGGCCGCGCAATCGGAAACCCTCAGGCGCCATCAGGTGACCCTCCATTCGCGCCAGCCGCTCCCGAGTGTCTGAGACGTCGCGACCCATGACATCGAACTTTCCGTCCAAGGCGGTGACCTTGCCGTCCAAAGCGGTGACCTTGGTCTCCAACACGATGACTGTGGTCTCCAACGCGGAAACGCTGGTGTTCACAGCCTTGATGCCGTCCTCGTGACGGTTGGACTGCCGAACCATCAACGTGACGATCGTGAGCGTCGAACCCACGATCGCCACCAGCAGGGTCAGCGTGTTGAAGTCAAGCGTGCTCGTGTCCATTGTGCTCATGCCTCCCTTCCTGAGGGATGCTTGAGGCGAGCCGTTGAGCCGCGGCTTGCGACGGCGACACCGAGGTTAGCTGATGGCACGGTAAAACCACCAATGGTGCATCGTGCGGGTTGAAAACAACTGAGATCGCTTGCGGCCGGGATCGAACGAAGCCTTCGCTCATCGCTCCCCCACGCTGACGGTGGGCCGGATGCACGACAACGGCTCCCTGGAATGGGGGGCAGAGGGTGGCCCACCCGGCGAAGAACTTGAGCGGGGACGCGAGGAGGCCCCGGCTCATCGCCGGGGCCTCCTCGGGGTTGGTGGTACTTGCTAGCTAATTTGCTAGGTGTTGGGAACCTACTGGCTCGCGCCCTGGGCGCAGGACGCTTGGACGGTCCAGTTGGCCCGATCGTTGTACACATAGTAGTCGTAGTCGTCCCAGGCGATGCTCGTGACGGTCACCTTGTTTGCCTTGGTGCCGCCGCCAACGATCTCCTCGAACTGCTCCATGGTCACCCTGGAGGTGCCGACCGTGAACGTGTCTCGCGCGTCCCAGTAGTACATGTGGGGACCGGGGTCCTGACCCTCGTTCCGCGAGGTGGCGCTATCGTCCTGGACTCCCGCCTGGAACACGACCACCGTGTTGCGGTCGGTGTCGATCACCAGCCAGTCACCCGCAGCCGGAGCGTCGGTGCCATCGATGGCCGAGTACCCAGCGACGGGGCTGTCCTCCTGGATACCGTCAACCGCCCAGTAGAGCCTGGCGCTAGCCACCGGGGTCCTCTGACCTGAGTCTCCACCGGTATCTGGAACGACAGTCCTTGGCGTACGAGTGTTGATGACGCTCAGGTTCTCGACTCCAATACCACCGCCGTAGCTGTAACCGATGGTGTGTGAGCCGTTGCTTCCTGTGACGTACCAGTCCTGGAACCGCAGCGTGTTGTCGGGCGACGCATTTGAATCCGTTCCTGCGTCACTGACCGCGTGCACGCCCTGGCCCCTCACCGGCTTGCCGTACTGGTCGATCACGGTGACGCTCACGAAGGCGTTCGCGTTCCGACCGGTAGCCGGCGCACGCCGGTAGCCCGGCGTCGTGGCCGCAGTGACGGCGATCCGGGTCTGATCAACACCGTCGTCGGAGAAGACGACCGAGTCGAAGAAGCCGTTGTCATCCTGGGCATCGACAGTGCCACTGCCATCGCTGTCGTAGCTGAGACCCTCCTGGATCAGCAGCTCGTTGTCTTCGACGGGCGTGATCAGGATCTCCACGATGACATCGTCGCCGTTCTTCCGACGGTCCGGGTCAGGGTGCGTGAGCGCGATGGTCAGGGTGCCATCCGAGTCCACGGCCTGGACGCTCGGAATCCTCAGGTACGGCTGAGCGCTGGCCTTCGCCGCCTGACGGCCATTGGTCGCATCGTTATCAACAACGTCCGTCCGTAGCCGAACGTTAGGCGTGGCCGCGTCGCTGTCGTGATCGACATCCGCGTACGCAACCGTGAACTTGCTGATCACGACGTTGTACTCAGCGCCGTCCTCCGGCGGGCCGGTGTCGACATGCATGTTCTCTGCGTCGATGCCATGCAGCTGCACCGTGTAGGGGACGGAATCGCCCATCTCGGCCTCATGCTGATTCTTCATGATGTCGAGGCCGCCTGTGACCGAGGTGTGGTCAGCCTCAAGCCCAGCGGTCCGGGAGAAGGGCGATACGTGGACTACCTTGACGAGGGTTGTCTTGTCGTCCACTGTGTCGCCGTAATCGCCATTCCACGACCAGAACTCGACATTGGCCAGGTCGCCAATAGGCGAGCCAACCGTGTAGGTGCCGGTGCCAGTGCCGCACATGATTGTGTCCTGCTCTGGCCTGACGGACTCGGCGGTCGCCGTGAACTCCGAGTTGCCGTCGGTACCGGTCAGGAAGTCACCAGCATCGATCTCGCAGACCCGGGTGGCGCCAGCGACGCGGGCCACGTAGCGGCTGACGCATTCGCCGTCGTCATTGAATGCGGCCTCGCGGAAGAGGGCGCCGAACACGTCAATCGGCTTATTGTCGACTGGCGCGAACTCGGCGGCCCGCATCGACACCTGGATGCTGAGCGTCCCTGTGCCGGAAGACTGAGCCGTAAGACCCTCGGGACGGAGGTTGGTGTGGGCCATGGTCCGCATGATGAAGGTCGCCATCTCGGCCCGGCTCACGTTCCGGTGACCCTTGAATTCCAGGTCGCCGTAGCCGGTGGTGATGCCCAACTCGAAGGCAACGCTGATCGCCTTGTGGACGTGAATCGGCTGCGACACGAGCGAATCGTTGAACGAGTCATGCTCGGCGATCGCAACGTCATTGACCTCGATCGTGTAGTCGCCGGTGTCCGGATCCAGCGTCACGTCATCAGAGATGTTGTCCATGAAGCTGACGAGCCACAGAGCCATCTCGGCCCGGGTCACATGGGCGAGCGGCGAGAAGGTGTCGTCCCCGCTGGCAGTCATGATGCCCGCGTTGACCAGACGGTTGATGGCGTCGACCCGGTCGGCGCCGATCCCGTCGAGGTCGGTGAATTCGGCGTCGGAGTCGTCGTCAAGGTCCAGGCCAGCCTTGTCAGCCATCCGGAACAGGAACAACGACATCTGCGAACGGGTCACGCTGGCGTCGGGCGCGAACTGCGTGCGGCCCTCACGACCGGTGGTGATCCCGTAGTACGCGAGACACTGGATGTTCTTGTAGTGGGCGCCGCCCATGGCCACGTCCTCGAAGTCGGCAGACGCGGTCGCTGGGCCGAGACATGCCGTCCGGTCCGAGGCCGCATCGGCCATGGAACTGGCCGTGATCGCGGCTGCCGGGCTCGCCCCGACTGCGAAGAGCGAAGCGATCAAGGCGCCCGCGGCGAGAATTGCCCAACCCGAGCGCCGCTTCTTCACTATCTGGGGCATCGGCCCCTCCTTTGCTTGTACCTGGGGCACAGGCCCCTTCAATCGGGGCATGTGCCCCTCCTTTCTATACCTGTATTCCATCGCTGGCAAGTTCGGCCCGCCCGGAACCGCACGCCTCGCACGTGCGAACCCGCCGAGGTGCAACCCGGATAACGCTACCTGCGCAAACCACCGGCTGCACCCCCTTGGATCGCTGATCCGAAACGTCCCGAAAACCCTACCACGACGGCGGGGCCCATGACGGTCTGAAAGTGTAGCACGCTAGGTCGGCCAACACGTTCAATCACGGGTAATCCCATCCCAGGTAAAACACGCGGCCCTGCGCCGCCACAGCGGTGCCGCGCCGCGGCACCTCGTCGTTCACGCTCTGGCACCGTAACAGCACCAATAGCACAGGGCAAGCATTTGCCATACCGCACAAGGTAGCGCGTGGTGGCATGGCGTGCAGGCATATCAGCGCACTACACGAACCGGTTCGATCCGGGGACGCGAAGCAGGCCGAGAGGGCGGTCAGGGCGGGCCGGTCGAGGCGGCTCGGCCAGGCCGTGCGGCCCCCCTCGGCCGCAAATAGCAGCGCGTTCGTCCACCACAGTGGAGGCCCCGCCGGCCGGCCGTCCCGGAGCACGTGGCGCCGCCCGGCTCGTAGCCTCGGGGAATGGACGATGTGGTGATCCGGCCGGCCACCGCGGCCGACGCCGAAGTCATCCGCCGCATCTACAACCACGAGGTGGAGCACACCACCCACACCTTCGACCTGGTCGCCCGCACGCTCGAGGACCAGCGGGCGTGGCTGCGGGACCGCGAGGGCGCCCTGGGGGTGGTGGTGGCCGAAGTCGGCGGCGAGGTGGCCGGCTTCGCCTCGCTCAGCGAGTACCGGCCACGGGCCGCCTACCGGACCTCGGTGGAGTCCAGCGTGTACGTGGACCAGTCGGCCCGGGGCCAAGGGCTCGGCCAGCGGCTCATGCAAGAGCTCGTGCGAGTGGCCGAGGCCCGGGGCTTCCACACCATGATCGCCCGAATCGCCGGCGGGCACGAGGCATCGATCAGGCTGCACCAGGCGGTCGGGTTCACCACCGTGGGCACCGAGCGGGAGGTCGGCCGCAAGTTCGGCGGCTGGCTCGACGTCGTCGTGATGCAGCGGATGCTCCGCTAGCCGCCAGGGCGCAGGTCAACCCGGGCGAACGTCAACCCGGGCGCAGGTCAACCCGGGCGAACGTCAACCCGGGCGACTGTGACGATGTGAACTGTATTGACCTAGCCCATTCCCCTGACCTCAACGAACGCGGATTCTGCTGAGGGGGATATCCCGCGGAAGGGGTCGACACTATCTCGTTTAAGCACGCTCGGAGCGCTGCGTGCTCAGCGACGTGCAGCATCACCATCTGCCCGCCGATAAGCGTCCATTCGGGCTGGTCGCTGTGGGCAAGCTCGATCAACGTCGGCCATATGTCGCCGCTGCCGGAGAAGGTCGGCAGCGACACCGCCAAACGGTCGATCACGGGGCGTGCGCTCACAACGACTCGAGCAGCTCGGCCCCGGCGCGGCGGGAGCGGTCGTCGTCGGACTCGAGCAGATCGATAGCGGCGACGACCCTCGGGGCGACAGTCGCCCGGAGGCCGGATATTCGCTAGGTGAATACTGTGGGCCGGGGAGGATTTGAACCTCCGTAGGCGAAGCCGACGGGTTTACAGCCCGTTCCCTTTGGCCGCTCGGGCACCGACCCAAACCGGCGGGCACGATACCATCGCCCCGACCAAACCAGCCCCCCAGCCCCCTGGACTGAACAACCATGCCCACCTTCGACGTAGTCAGCCGACTCGACATGCAGGAAGTCCGCAACGCGGTGGACCAGGCGGCTCGGGAGGTGAGCACCCGATACGACTTCCGCAACACCGGCACCTCGATAGTGCTGGGCGACGACACCATCACCCTCAACTCCTCCACCGAGGACCGGCTGGCCGCAGCCCGCCAGGTGCTGGAGGAGAAGCTGGTGCGACGCAAGGTGTCGCTCAAGGCCCTCGACTGCGGCAGAGTGCAAGAGGCCGCCGGGGCCACGGTGCGCCAGGTGGCCGCGCTGCGGGCCGGCATCTCGCCGGACCGGTCCCGGGAGCTCAACAAGCTCATCAAGGGCCTCGGCCTCAAGGGCGTGCAGTCGTCCACCCAGGGCGACCAGCTGCGGGTGCAGTCCAAGAAGCGCGACGACCTCCAAACCGTGATCGCGGCGCTCAAGGAAGACGACTTCGACCTGCCCCTCCAATACGTCAACTTCCGGGACTAGCGGTCACTCACGCCCCGGATTCGGCATAGGAAATCCTCCCGGGACCCGGAGAGCTTCCGGGACCAGGCGAAGCCTCCGGCGGGCCGGTCGCCGGATCAGTAGGAACTGCTGCCAGTCGCGGGACTCCAGGCGGCGGATCCGCTCGGCCGCTGGAACTACTGCCAGTCGCGGGACTCCAGGCGGCGGATCCGCTCCTCGGTCGGGGGGTGCGTGGAGAACATCTTGCCGAAGCCTCCCCTGCCACCGCCGCCGCGGGCCTGGGCCTTGAGCGGGTCGATGATGTAGTTCGACGCCTGGCTCGGGTTCACGCCCGACGGGATCCGCTGCGAGTACACCTCCAGGCCCTCCAACGCCCGGGCCAGGGGACGGCCGTCGCCGATCAGCTTGGCCGCCGACGCGTCGGCCTGGAACTCCCGGCTGCGGCTGATAGCGGCCTGGATCATGGCGGCCGCGATCGGGGCCAACACGGCGAGCATCAACTGACCGAGCGGGTTGCCGTTGCGGTCGTCGCGCCCGCCCGCGAAGATCGCCGCGAACATGGCCATGTGGGCGACGAACGTCACCGCCATGCCGATGGCCGCGGCCACCGAGCCGATCAGGATGTCGCGGTTGCGGATGTGGGCCAGCTCATGGGCCAGCACCCCCCGGATCTCGTCCCAGCCCATCGCCTGGGTGAGGCCCGCGGTGATGCACACCGCGGCGTTCTTGGGGTTGCGGCCGGTGGCGAAGGCGTTGGGCTGCGGGTTGGGCGTCATGTACAGCTTCGGCATTGGCATGTTCGCCCGGGCGCACAGGTCGGTCATGATCTGGTGGTACTCGGGCATCTCGGCCGCGCTCACCGGCTTGGCCCGGGCCGAGGCGATGGCCAGCTTGGCGCTGAACCAGTAGGAGCCCCCGGTGAGCACCAGGGCGAAGATCAGGCCGAGCACCAGGCCGCCCTGCTGGCCGATCGCTCCCCCGATCACTATGCACAGGCCGCCGAGCAGAGCCAGCAGCGTGAACGTCTTGGCCGTGTTCAACATGGTCCGTCACCTCCGCTACGGGGTCACTCCCCAAACTACGGCCCGGCAGCCACGAACGCACAGCGGGCCAGGTGTGTTCCCGCCCGGCCCCCGGCATCGGTCACCAGGCCCTCGGAACCGCCCCCGAGGGCCGCTGCGCCGGAGTCAGCGCTGGCAGTCGCCGGAGTCCGGCAGGCCGAGGATCACAAGCTGCGCTCAGGCGCCGGAAGGACCCTCGGGCGCGCCTCCCGCTCGTAGTAGCCGGAATGGACGTAGAGGGCGAGGACGTCCTCGGCGCGGTACATCTCGATGATCCGCTCGTCGTCGTCGATGGCTAGGGCGACCTCGTAGCCGGCGGCCCGCAGGCGGGACAGCTCGTGGCGCTTGTAGTCCGCGGAGGGGCCGTGGCTGCCCCGCCCGTGCCTCGGGCGCAGGATCAGCAGGTCGTGGCGGACCTCGTTGGCGGCCAGCCAGCTCCGGGTCATGTCGACCACATAGTTGGGGCGCGCAGTGAGGATGGCCACGGCGTGGTCCTCGGCCACCGACTCGGCCAGCGCCAGGCCGGTCCGGTACGGCGGGTCGAGGCTCGCCGCGATGAAGAAGCCCCGGTAGTCCATGCGGGCGCCCCGCAGGAAGTGCTGGCGATGCGACGCGTCGGAGATCACGCCGTCGAGGTCGAAAATCACCAGCGGCCCGCCGTCGGGCGCGCCGTCGCGAAAGTGCCAGTTGGGCGGAGTGCCGGTGGTCACGGCCGCCACTTTGCCGCCACCGGAAGGGTCACTCGCCGTTCTGTGTGCAGAAACCCGTCCATATCACGGAAAACCGCACACAGAACGGAATCGGGGGTGGTCACTGCCTCGAGTCCGCCGTTCTGTGTGCAGAAACCCGTCCATATCACGGAAAACCGCACACAGAACTCCGGGAGAGGCTCCGGTCACTCCTCGTCGGGGGCTTCTGCGGCCCGGTCCCGGATCTCGGCCACCACGCCCGGATCGGCCAGGGTGGTGGTGTCGCCCAGATCCCGGCCGTCGGCCACGTCTCGCAGCAGGCGGCGCATGATCTTGCCCGAGCGGGTCTTGGGCAGATCCGGCACCAGGAACACCGCCTTCGGGCGGGCGGTCGGGCCCAGCTTGGTGGCCACATGCTGGCGGACCTGCTGGCGCAGCTCGTCGGAGGCCTGCGCGGCGCCCACCAGGATCACGTAGCCGACGATGGCCTGGCCGGTGATGTCGTCTTTGGCGCCCACCACCGCAGCCTCGGCCACCGCAGGGTGGTCCACCAGCGCCGACTCCACCTCGGTGGTGGAGATGCGGTGGCCCGACACGTTCATCACGTCGTCCACCCGCCCCAGCAGCCACAGATAGCCGTCGGCGTCGAGGCGGGCCCCGTCGCCCGCGAAATAGCGGCCCTCGAACTTCGACCAGTACGTGTCGCGGTAACGCTCCGGGTCGCCCCAGATGCCCCGCAGCATCGACGGCCACGGGTGGGTGATGGTGAGGTAGCCGCCGCCGGTGGCCACCACGTCGCCCGAGTCGTCCACCACCTCGGCGAACACGCCGGGCAGGGGCTGCGTGGCCGAACCCGGCTTGGTGGTGGTCACCCCCGGCAGCGGGGTGATCATGTGGCCGCCGGTCTCGGTCTGCCACCAGGTGTCCACGATCGGGCAGCGCTCGCCGCCTATGTGGCGGTGGTACCACATCCACGCCTCGGGATTGATGGGCTCGCCGACGGTGCCCAGCACCCGCAGACTCGACAGATCCCGGCCCGCGGGCCACTGCTCGCCCCACTTCATGAACGTGCGGATGGCGGTAGGCGCTGTGTAGAGCTGGGTGACGCCGTAACGCTCGATGATGTCCCACAGGCGGTCCTTGGCCCAGCCGGCCCGGTCGCCCTCGCGCTCTTCGGGGCGGGGCGTGTCGGGCGTGCCCTCGTACATCACCGACGTGGCCCCGTTGGCCAGCGGCCCGTACACGATGTAGCTGTGGCCGGTCACCCAGCCGATGTCGGCCGCGCACCAGAACACGTCGGCGTCGGGGCGCAGGTCGAACACGTAGCGGTGGGTGAACGCCACCTGGGTCAGGTACCCGCCGGTGGTGTGCATGATGCCCTTGGGCTTGGCGGTGGTGCCCGACGTGTACAGCAGGTACAGGAGCTGCTCGGAGTCCATCGGCTCGGCCGGGCAATCCGCAGCGGCCTCGGCCATCACGTCGTGCCACCACAGGTCGCGGCCGTCGACCATCGCCGGGTCGGTGCCGCAGCGGTCCACCACCACCACATGCTCCACCGACGGCGCGCCCGCGGCCAGGGCCAGGTCGACGTTGGGCTTCAGCGCGGCGGGGGCGCCCCGGCGGTAGCCGGCATCGGCGGTGACCACCAGGCGGGCCTCGGCATCGGCGCAGCGGTCGGTGATGGCGTCGGGCGAGAACCCGCCGAAGATCACCGAGTGGGCCACCCCGATGCGGGTGCAGGCCAGCATGGTGACCGCCAGCTCGGGGATCATCGGCATGTACACCGCGATGCGGTCGCCCCTGCGCAGGCCCAGGTGCAGCAGCACGTTGGCGAAGCGCTGCACGTCGTCGAGCAGCTCGGAGTAGGTGATGGTGCGGGTGTCGCCCGGCTCGCCCTCCCAGTGGAAGGCCACCTTGTCGCCCTTGCCCGCGGCCACATGGCGGTCCAGGCAGTTGTACGACACGTTGAGCTGGCCGCCCACGAACCACTTGGCGAACGGCAGGTCCCACTCCAGGGTGGTACCGAAGTCGGTGTCCCAGTCGAGCAGGTCGCGGGCCTGGCCGGCCCAGAACGCCTCGAAGTCGGCGGCGGCCTCGTCGTACATCGACTGGTCGGAGACCTCGGCCGCGGCCGCGAACCCCGGCGGCGGCGGGAACGTGCGGTCCTCGGTCTCGTAGATCTCGATCGAGCCTTCGGCCATGGCGGTCCTCCTAGTCCTGAGTTTCTCGGCCTGGTTTCTCGGCGTCTGATTCGGCGATTTCTCGGCCTGGTTTCTTGGCGTCTGATTCGGCGGTCTGACCGCCTGGTTTCTTGGCGTCTGATTCGGCGGTCTGATCGCCTGGTTTCTTGGCGTCTGATTCGGCGGTCTGATCGCCTGGTTTCTTGGCGTCTGATTCGGCGGTCTGGCTACGCGGCCGCTCCCACCGGGACTGTGGCGGTGTGGCGTCCCGAGCGCAGCACCGTGCCCGGCAACGCCTCGGTGGCCTCGCCGTCGACCACGGTGGTGACGCCGTTGACCATCACCCGGCGCATCCCGGTGGCGTCGGACCACAGGCGCTTGCCGTCGCCGGGCAGGTCGGCCACCAGCTGGGGCTCGGTGGCGCCCACCGTGTCGGGATCGAACAGCACGATGTCGGCGAAGCAGCCCTCGGCGATGCGGCCCCGGCCCTTGAGGCCGAACAGTCGGGCGGGGGCCTCGGTCAGATGGCGGACGGCGTTCTCGAGGGTGGTGAGCTGCCGGCCCCGCAGGCAGTCGTCGATCCAGGCGGTGGGGTAGCAGGCGCCGGCCATGCGGTCGAGATGGGCGCCGGCGTCGCTGCCGCCGATCATCACCGCCGGATGCTCCCAGGCCTCGGCCCGAAGCCGCCAGCTCTCGGCGTCGTCGTCGGTGGGGGCCGGCCACAGCACGGTGCGCAGATCGTCGGCCAGGCAGACGTCCACCAGGCAGAAGAAGTCCCGCTGGCCCCGCTCCCTGGCGATGTCGCCCACCCGGCAGCCCTTGAGGCCCTCGTTGGCGGCCGAGAAGGTGTCGCCGATGCGGTAGCCGGACCAGCCGGTGAGGCGGCTGAACACGCCTGCTTCGGGGCTGGCCGCGCCGTTCTCGAGGGCGATGAGGGTCTCGGGGCGGCGCAGGGCCTCCATGCGTTCGTGTATGGGCAGGCCGAAGGTGTCGCGCCAGCCGGGCAGCATGTGCAGCGCGCAGAAGCTGCCCAGGTTCATGTTCATCTCCACCAGGATCGGCATGGTGAGCGCGATGACGATGGCCCCGGCCTCCGCGGCCCGCTCGCAGGCCGCGATCTGGTTGCGGTAGTCGTCGGGACGGGCCGAGTCGACGGTGAGCACGTTCCAGTTGAGCGGGCGTTGGGCCTGCAGCGACATGCGGGTCATCAAGTCGACCTCGTCGTCGCTGAAGCCGTTCATGCAGCCGTCGGCCACCCACTCCAGGGTGGTGCCGGGGTGGGTGGCCGTCTCCCGGCACAGCTCCAGCACCTCTTGCTCGGAGGCCCAGCGGCTGGGCACGGGCTGACCGTCCCAGTCGTTGTGGGTGTAGCTGCGGCCGGTGGAGAAGCCGAGCCCGCCCGCGGCCAGCGACTCGGCCAGCAGGGCCCGCATCAGGGCGATCTGGTCGTCGTTGGCCTCGTGGCCGACGGCGTCGTCGCGCATCACCGCCCGGCGCAGGGCGCAGTGCCCCACCAGGAAGCCGGCGTTCACGCCCACGCCCCGGCTCTCGACCGCCCGCAGGTAGTCGGCGAAACTCTCCCAGTCCCAGGGCAATCCCTGCTCGAGGGCGGCCAGCTCCATGCCCTCGACCTTCACCATCATGCGCTTGAGGTACTCGCCGTCTTCGGGGCAGCCGAGGGGGGCGAGGGTGAAGCCGCAGTTGCCGCCGATCACGGTGGTGACGCCGAACAGGTTCGACGGGGTGGCCCTGGGGTCCCAGAAGATCTGGGCGTCGTAGTGGGTGTGGGGATCGATGAAGCCCGGGCACACGACCAGGCCGTCGGCGTCGATCGTGTCGGTGGCATCGGCGGCGGCGATCTCGCCGGGATCGACCACGGCCACGATCCGTCCGTCGCTGACGCCGATGTCGGCGGGGCGGGCCGGCGCACCGGTGCCGTCGATCAGCGTGCCCCCGGTGATCAGCGTGTCGAGCATTGCCGCAGAGGGTAGCCGTGGCCGGGTTGGCCCGGTTGAGCCGCTGACAGGGCGATCCTGTCGAAATTGACGACGAAACCGGCCTCAGACACCCATTCGCCGCACCAATTTCGAGGCCGGGCGGCGATGGGCGGGACGCTGGCGGGGGCCGTCCCGCCGAAATTGACGACGAAACCGGCCTCAGACACCCATTCGCCGCACCAATTTCGGAAGGACCGACCACGGCACAGGCCGAGGTGGTTGCGGGTACAGTCGGGTCATGCTGCTGCGACGCGACAAGACTCGGATGCCGACCGCCGCCGACGCCCTGCCCGGGCGGGACGACGCCATGGAGGTGCAGGACTACGGGCACCTGGTGCTGGGCACCCCGCTGATGCCGCCGTTCCCCGACGGGTGCGAGCGGGCCATGTTCGGGATGGGCTGCTTCTGGGGGGCCGAGCGGTTCTTCTGGCAGATGCAGGGCGTGCACACCACCGCGGCGGGCTACTCGGGGGGCGTCACCCCCAACCCCACCTACCAGGAGGTGTGCAGCGGGCGCACCGGCCACAACGAGGTAGTGCTGGTAGTGCACGACCCGTCGGCGGCGCCCTATGAGCAGCTGCTGAAGGTGTTCTGGGAGATGCACGACCCGACGCAGGGGATGCGCCAGGGCAACGACGTCGGCAGCCAGTACCGCAGCGGGATCTATCTGTTCAGCGAGGCCCAGCGAGAGACAGCGCTGGCGTCGCGGGACCGGTACCAGGCGGCGCTGGCCGGGCGCGGCTTCGGGGAGATCACCACCGAGATCGCCGACGCCGGGCCCTTCTATTACGCCGAGGAGCACCACCAGCAATACCTGGCCCGGAACCCCTACGGCTACTGCAACCACGGCTTCTGCCAGGTCGGCTACGAACCCGCCGCGGCCGCGGCCGGCTAACCCACACCGGTCCTTAGTCGGCGGCCGGCCCTGACTTGACGGACGACCACGGGGCGTCGGACCCGCAGGTCGCCGGGACGTCGGCTGGCGCGGCTGGCGGAGCCGCAGGGGCTGGCGGAGCCGCAGGGGCTGGCGGAGCCGCGTCGGCCGGGGCTGCTGCGGGGACAGACGGAACCGCGTCGGCTGGGGCTGCGGGGCGGTCTCGTCGGTTGGGGGCCACGATGATGCTCGTCTCCGGGTTCGGGTTCGGCAGCACCGGGGCCATCTCCCGCACCATCGACGCCGACACCTGGCAGATCGCCAGCTGGCGGGGCCTGATCGGCGGAACCGGGGCGCTGGTCTATGTGTGGGTCAGGGGTCGAGTCGGCGGCTCGCAGGCACGCCTGCGGCTCGGCGCCACCGTCGGGCCCCAGGGCCTGCTCCTGGCCGGGCTGGCCGCGCTGTCGATGATCCTCTACATAGACGCGCTGCAACGGACGGAGGTGGCCAACGTCACCGTGATATCGGCCACCGTGCCGTTCCTGGCCGCGGGACTGGCGTGGCTGATCCTGCGGGAGCGGCTGCGGCGCTCGACGGTGGTGGCGGCCGTGTTGGCGCTCGCGGGCGTGACCCTGACGGTGGCCGGCAACCTCGGGCCCGGCGACCTCGACGGCAACCTGCGGGCGGTGGTCCTGGCCCTGATCCTGGCGCTGCTGATCGTGCTGATCCGCCGCTTCGAGGGCGCCGACGCGGTGCTGGCGCTGGGCTCGGCCGGGGTGCTGCTGTTCGTGGTGGCCCTGGTGGTGGCCGACCCTCTGGGCGTGGCCGCCGACCAGGCGCCGCTCATCTTGTTCTTCGGGCTGGTGTTCGCGGTGTCGCTGGTGCTGTGGGCCGAGGGGGTGCGGCTGATCCCGGCCGCGGAGGCCGGCCTGCTGGGCTCCAGCGAGACGCCGTTCTCGATCCTGCTGGCGTGGATCGTGGTGAGCGAAGCGCCGCCGCTGGTGACGGTGGCCGGGGGGCTGCTGGTGCTGGGCGCCATCTTCGGCCACGCCGGAGCCGACCTGGCCCACAACCGGGTCAGCCGTCCTTGGCTGCGCCCGAGGGCCCGGCCTCGTCTCTAGCTGCGCCTGCTACTCGTCGGTGTCTGCTGGGGGGAACCGCTTGCGGCCCCAGGCCAGCCAAGCCAACCAGCCACCCCACTGCAGAACTGCAACTCCGAGGCCGACGCAAATGGCGTAGAGGGCCGAATCGAACGGTCCAAAGTACGCGGCCGGGACGACGACCAGAAGGCCCACGACGATCACGTAGGCGTGGTAGCCCACCCTCTCGCGGCGACTCCGGAACTCTGGCTTGCCGAAGGCCTTCCGCCAGAGGCTCCTTCGCGACTCTGGAGCGTCAGTCATCCTTAGCGAGGTCGGGCTTCGGGGGACGGACCGTCTGCTCAGGCAGTGGGCTGCGGCTCGTCCGCCGCTGGCAGGGGGAACCGCTTGCGTCCCCAGGCCAGCCAAATCGCCCAGCCGGCGATCGACAGACCCGTCATTACGAGCATGATCCAAAGAAAGAGCGATAGGAGAGAATCGAACCATCCGTACGAGATCGGAAGGATGACCAGAAGGGCTATGACGCCCGTATAGATGGAGTGGCCCACCCTCTCGCGGCGACTTCGGAACTCCGGCTTCCAAAGGATCTGCAGCCAGAAGCTCCTTTGCGACTCTTGAGCGTCAGCCATCTTCGACGGGCTCGGGCTCGGGAGGGCGGTAGAAGAACAGCATCTGGGCGACGCCGGCGCCCACGCCCGCCAGGGCGATCCACATGCCGGTCCAACCGTCGAGGTTGTTGGCGATCTCGAGCTCGGAGTCGAGGGATATGCGGCCCGGGCCGAGCATGGCGCACACCAGGCTCATGGCCGAGATCAGGGCCACGTACTCCCAGCCCTCGCCGGTGATCATGAAGCCCTTGTCGCGGTGGACCGTCCAGAACGCCACCACCATCAAGCCGATCAGCCCGGCCGCGGCCACCTGGGTGAGCAGCCCGACCACCAGCAGAGCGCCCGCGCCCATCTCGGTGAAGGCGGCCAGAGCGGCGTGGACCTTGCCGGGGCGCATCCCCATCGACTGGAACCAGCGGCCGGTGCCGGCGATCTTGCCGCCCCGGAACGCCTTGTTGTAGCCGTGGACGAAGATCATCATCCCGAGCGCGGCCCGCAGGATCATCAGGGCGACGTCGAACACCCCGGTGCTTTCATCCTCGAGGTAATCGGGGAGGACGTTTATCAGGTCGACGTGGGGCTCGTACAGCCCCCCGGCCAGGATCAGGCCGAACACTGTGAGCGCGGTGAGCCCCTTGATGACGACATCGGCGGTGCTCTTGCTCACGATGGCCTCCCAGCCGCGTCCAGCGGCGTGTAGCAGTCCGATGCGAGTGTAGGCACGGTGCCGCAACCCCAGGACAGGGGCGACGGCTACAGCAACAGCCACAGGCCGGACCGAGGGAGTAGACCTTCTGGGCGTGAGCGCAGACGTGGCCGTGGCGGTGTTGGCTGTGGCCCGGACCGCGGTGCGGCCGGTGGACGGCGAGCTGGCCGGCTGGAACCCGGTGGTGCTGGCCGGGGTGGTGGGGCGCGAGGCGCTGGAGCGGGCCGGGCTCGCCGCCGACGACCTCGACGAGGTGGTGGTGGGCTGCGCCGACCCGGTGGGGGCCTGCGGAGCCGACGCGGCCCGGGCGATCGTTCTGGCCGCGGGCTGGCCGGTTGGGGTGGGCGGCCATGTGGTCGACCGGGGCGAGACCAGCGGCGCGGCCGCGGTACAGGCCGCGGCGGCCTCCATCCGGGCCGGGCAGGCCCGCACCGTGCTGGTGATCGGGCTGGGCCTGTGCTCGGCGGTGCCGCCGGGCGCGGCCGCCCTCAACCGCACCTACGGCAAGCCCTGGGGCGGGGTGGCCGAGCGGTTCGCGGAGGCAGGCGGGCTGCTGCCCGGGCCCCGGCTGGCCGAGCGGGCCGCTGAGGCCGCTGGCATCGGGCGGGCCGAGCTCGGCGCCGCGGCGGAGGAGTCCCGGCGGCGACGGGCGGAGGCGGGGGCGAGCCCGAGTCGGGCCATCGTGGCCGTGGCGGCCCGGCCGGGCGACGCCGCGGCGCGGGGCGTGTACCGGGGCGACCCTGTGGCTGCCGACGTGGTGCGCTCATGGGGCGACACCGCGGAGCTGCCGCCGGCCTTCGACGACGACGGCCTGCTCACTGCCGCCACGTTCGCTCCCCCCGCCGACGGCGTGGCCGCAGTGCTGCTGCAAGCCGGAAAGCACGAGACCGGATCGCCCGGCTCGCAACCGGGCGGAACCACAGCCGCGCTCGCCCGCACCGGCCCGGCCGGGGAGGCACAAGCCGCCCAGAACCAGAGTGGACCGCCCGATGAGCAGCGTGCCGGAACCACAGCCGCGCGCGCGGGGGAGGCGCATGGACCTGCGGCGACGCTGGCGACGATCGCCGGGACGGGGCGGGCCGCAGGCGACCCGTTCGACCCGACCGGCAATGTGGCTGTGGCGGTGGGCCGGGCGCTGGCCGAGGCCGGCGTCGAACTCGCTGCCATTGACGACATCTCCGTGGCCGAGCACGACGCGACCACCCCGATGCTGGTGGCGCGGGCGCTGGGCATCGACGGGGAGCGGATCAACCGTGCCGGGGGCGCGGTGGCCACCGGCAACGCGGGGGCGGCCGAGGAGCTGCGCCTGATAGCCGACGGGCTGGCCGGGCACGCCGCAGCCGACGGGCGGCTGCTGCTCACCATCAGCGCTGGACCCACCGGCTCGGCGGCCATCGTCTGGCGAATAGATATATGAATGCATTTCAAGTTGTTTATGTCATAGTGGACCGCTAGAGTCATTTACATGGAAATCGAAGTTCTCGCCACGCTTCTGGGAGTTGCACTCGCCGCTCTCGTCGCAGCGTGCGGCGCGGGCTTCCGGTGGATGCGTTCTGACTTCCGCGACCTGCGCAGCCACGTCGACACCCGGTTCAAAGAGCAGACCACGACCACCAACGCGCAGTTCGCAGAGGTCAATGGACGCCTCGACAGGCTCGACACGAAGTTCGACCGGCTTGAGGCGAAGGTGGACAACTTGATCATGGCCCTAGCCCGCTCGGGGTCCCTGATCGACCCTCAGCCGGCGGCGCCTCTGCCGCCGCCGCTCGCACCCGAGTCCACGGCTGCTGCCCAGCCGCTGGGGCCGGCGACAGCACCAACCGAGGCGCCTCCGGATAGGCCGCCCCTTTCCGGGCCGTCCTCCCAAATCGCTGACCCTCCCCGGGCGCCGCCGACAACCGTCGTGCAGCCCTCAGCGGAGCAGCCGTCACCGCCACCACCAATGGCCGAGCCTTCTGGCCCCACGGCGCATCCCGCCTAGCCGACCGGCGGCGACTCCTGGCTCTCGCTATCACCGTCATGCCGTGGGAGGGCGGGCCGGGCTGAGCGAACTTCCGGCGCTATGCGCGCGCACGACCTCCCATCGTCGAGACCTCTTGGGCGGCTGAGGGTGCGGCACGGGCGTAGCATCGGGGCAGTCGCGGGCGGGAGGCTGGCGCAAGGATGAACAAAGCGAGGGCCGTCAACATCGGGCTGATCGCGGCGGCGCTGGGCGGCCTGGTGGTCGGCGCCATCCTGGCCGACATCGTGAGGGTCCTGATCGCGGTGGTGATCGCCTACGCGGTGCTGCGCCTGGGCCTGGCCATGCTGCGCAACCTGGCCCGGCCGCTGCCGGAGCCGCCCGACCCGGGCACGCTGCGCAAGGTCAAGATCGAGTACCGCTGCAACGTCTGCGGCGCCGAGGTGCGCATGACCGTCGCCCCCGACGAGGACCCCGAGCCGCCCCGACACTGCCAGGACGAGATGGACCTAGTGGCTCCCATCGAGTGAACGCCCCGCCGAGAGTTATCCACAGGGTGGGGACAAAGTTGGGGGAAATTACAACAGTGTGATCACGCGGTCACAGCCCCGCCGTCCCCCGCGGGCGGGCGGTCAGCGGTACTGCGTGGCGCTGATGATCCCGGCCAGGATCAGGCCCAAGCCTCCCAGCAGCACCACGTTCGAGGTGTCCCAGAACACGGCCACATAGTTGACGATGATCGTCATCAACCCCAGCCCCAGCAGGCTGAACATCAGGATCGGCACCCAGATCGGGCTCGGGGGCTGCCCTTCGAACCCGGTGTGGGTGTGCTGGTCGGGCTGGTAGTTGTCGGGGCGGGTGCCCTTGGCGGTCACACGGCCGGCCGCCACGCGGCGCTTGGTGGGTCTCGGCATGGCCCCGAGGATAGACGCACCTCAGCGCCGACGGGTTCGGGCCGCTCCGGGCCGGCGCCAAAACGGCCCTGCCGGGACCGGCCCCGGGCGGGCGCCCGGCGCTAGAAGCGGCCCATCAAGAAATTGGCGGCGTCGGCGGCCGCGGGGTACGCCCCGGTGATCCCCGCGCTCATATAGCCGGCATCGGTGACCAGCGTCACCCCGTTGACAGCGGCCGCGGCGTCGCTGCACAGGAACAGCAGCGGGTACGCCTGCTCCATCGGCGTGGACGCCTCCACGCCCGCGTCGGCCCGGTAGTCGGCGCCGAAGCCCAGCCACAAGTCCGCGTTGGCCTGGGCCAGCGGGGTCACGGTCGGGCCGGGGCAGATGGCGTTGATGCGTATCCCCCGCCGCATCATCGGATACGCCTGGGTGGCGACATAGGCGCACACCGCCTGCTTGGTGTGGAAGTAGTCGGCCTTGCGATGATCGACGAACCAGGTGGCCGCCTCGTCGAAGTCGGAGATGGCCAGCACCTCGGAGAACTCCTCCAGGTTCGACTCCCAGCCCAGTCCCGCCGCCGACGAGATGAAGGCGATGGCCGAGCCCTGCGGGAGCATCCCGGCGTCCAGCATGCGATCGATCAGATAGCGGTGGCCCACAAAATTGATCCGCTCAAGGCCCGGAGTGCCATCAGCCACGCCCGCGCAGGCCAGCAGAGCGTGCACCGGTCCGGTGCAGGCGTCCACCGCGGCGTCTATCGACGCCTGATCGGCCAAGTCCACGCCGATGGCCCTCACCCCGGCCAACGTCACGTCGGCCCGGTCCATGACCACCACCTCGGCGCCGGCCGCCAGGGCCAACTCCGCCGCGGCCGCGCCCATACCGGTGGCGCCGCCCACCACCAGCACCCGCTTGCCGTCGAACCGGAACGAATCGAACAAGAGCCTCACCGCCATTGCAGGCCGCTACTTGAAGTTCTCCCAGTAGCGGGACGGGACCGGACCCCGCTGACCGTGATACTTCGAGCCCAGCTCCCCCGACCCGTACGGCGTGTCGGCGGGGGTCGTCATCCGCTGGAAGCTGATCTGGCCGATGCGCATCCCCGGGTACAGGGTGATCGGCAGGTTGGCCACATTCGACAGCTCCAGGGTGAGCTGGCCGTCGAAGCCGGGATCCACGAACCCCGCCGTCGAATGGATCAGCAGACCCAGCCGGCCCAGCGACGACTTGCCCTCCAGGCGGGCCACCAGGTCGTCGGGCAATGCCACCCGCTCCAGGGTGGCGCCCAGCACGAACTCGCCCGGATGCAGGATGAACGGGTCGTCGGCATCGACCTCCACGAGGGATGTGAGCTCCGACAGGTCCTGCTTCACGTCGATATGGCTCATGGTGTGGTTGCGGAACACCCGGAAGCCGTGCCCCAGGCGCAGATCCACCGACGACGGCTGCACCGCGCCCGCGTCCAGCGGGTCGATCACAATGCGGCCGAGGTCGAGCGCCTCCCGGATCGAACGGTCCGACAGGATCACAACGCCGCTCCGAGCCCAGGAAGCATCGATTCGCCGTCCATGCCAGGAGCGTAGGTCAGAGCACGATCCGATGGGCCCCGACCTGCTCCGGCCACCCCGCCGGGGACCACAGCAAGAGCATCCCCACCACCCCGCCGGGGACCACAGCAAGAGCATCCCCACCACCCCGCCGGGGACCACAGCAAGAGCATCCCCACCACCCCGCCGGGGACCACAGCAACAGCGTCCCCACCACCCCGCCGGATGTGACAAGTGTCACTTGATCGGACCGACCGGCCTGTTAGCTTCGTTCGATGGAGTTCCGTCGTATCAACGGCCTTCCCCCCTACGTCTTCACGATCATCAACGATCTGAAGATCAAGCTCCGCCACGACGGCGCCGACATCATCGACCTCGGCTTCGGCAACCCCGACCTGCCGTCGCCGGACATCGCGGTGGACAAGCTCTGCGAGGCGGCGCGCAACCCCCGCAACCACCGCTACTCGTCGAGCCGGGGCCTGCCCGCGCTGCGCCGGGCCATCGCCGCCCTGTACGAGCGCCGCTTCGGAGTGGAGATCGACCCCGACACCGAGGTGATCAACACAATCGGAGCCAAAGAGGGGTTCAGCCACCTCATGTGGGTGCTGCTGCAGCCCGGCGACACCTGCCTGGTGCCCACCCCCAGCTACCCGATCCACATCTACGGGCCGCTGTTCGCCGGCGCCCAGATCCGCGAAGTGCCCCTGGCCGACGGCGACGAGTTCGTCAACCGGATGCGGCTGGCGTGGCGCTACAGCCGGCCCAAGCCCCGGGTGGCGGTGATCTCGTTCCCGCACAACCCCACCACCACCTGCGTCGACCTCGACTTCATGCAGAAGGTCGTCGACTTCGCCCGGGAGCACGAGATGCTGGTGGTGCACGACAACGCCTACGCCGACCTGGGCTTCGACGGCTACCAGCCGCCGTCGATCCTGCAGGTGGATGGGGCCAAGGACTGTGCGGTGGAGTTCTACTCGTGCACCAAGTCGTTCTCGATGGCCGGGTGGCGCATGGCCTTCATGCTGGGCAACGCCAATGCGGTGGCCGCGCTGGCCAAGCTCAAGAGCTACCTGGACTACGGGTCGTTCCAGCCGATCCAGATCGCGACGACGGTGACCCTGCGAGAGGAGCCCGACTACCCGGTCGAGGCGTGCGCGGTGTACCAGCGGCGCCGCGACGCCCTGTGCGAGGGCCTCAACCGCATCGGCTGGGAGGTGGAGCCGCCCCGCGGGACCATGTTCGTGTGGGCGAAGATTCCCGAGCCGTACCGGCACATGGACTCGATCCAGTTCGCTTCCAAGCTGGTGGCCGAGGCCCATGTGGCGGTGTCGCCCGGCGTCGGGTTCGGGCCCGGCGGTGAGGGCCACGTGCGGTTCGCGCTGATCGAGAACCGCCAGCGCATCGGCCAGGGCATCCGCAACCTCAGGCGCTGCCTGCCCGAGCTGGAGCCTGTAGCCGGGGAGCCCGGCACTGGCACTGGGGCTGGGGCTGGGGAGCCTGGGGCCGGGGAGTCGGGGTCCGGGGCACCTGGCAGCGGGACATCTGGGGCTGAGAAGGCGACCGCGGCCTGATCTCGGCCGGTCCTCCCCCTCCCTCCGAAAGGCGACCGCGGCCTGACATCGGCCGGTCCTCCCCCTCCCTCCGAAATTGGATGACCGTTTGGCCCTCTGAGGCACAAGAGTCGCACCAATTTCGGGATGGGGCGTAGGCCGGGTATAACGGCACGATGCTGATCGTTGTTTCGCCGGCCAAGGCGCTCGACTACAGCTCCAAGCTGCCCACCCGTAAGCACTCCCAGCCCCGGATGCTGGACAAGGCCGAGCCGCTGGTGGATGTGATGCGGCAGAAGTCGCCCGACGAGATCGCCAAGCTGATGGGAATCTCGGCGGAGCTGGCCGAGCTCAACTTCGAGCGCTACACCGACTGGGAGGCCCCGTTCACGCCCGGCGACGCCCGGCCCGCGCTGCTGGCCTTCGCCGGCGACGTGTACCAGGGCATGGACGCCGCGGCCACCTTCACCGAGCGCGACTACACCCACGCCCAGAAGGTGCTGCGCATCCTGTCGGGGCTGTACGGGGTGCTGCGCCCGCTGGATCTGATGCAGCCGTACCGGCTGGAGATGGGGTCGAAGCTGGCCACCGAACGGGGCCGCGACCTGTACTCCTACTGGGGCGAGCGCATCACCGAACTGCTGAACGCGGATCTCGCTGAGAGTCCCGGGCCGGCGGTGGTGGTGAACCTGGCGTCGCACGAGTACTTCCGCTCGGTGGACGTGGGGCAGCTGGAGGGGCGGCTGGTGACGCCTGCGTTCCTGGACCGCCGGGGCGACGCCGAGCCCAAGATGATCTCGTTCTTCGCCAAGCGGGCCCGGGGCGCGATGGCGGGCTGGATCATCCGCAACCGGGTGAAGTCGGTGCGGGCGCTGCGGGACTTCGACGGGCTGGGCTACGGGTTCGACGCCGAGCGGTCGGCCACCGACCGGCCCGTGTTCGTGCGGTACTCGTCGTAGGCCGACCGCGAGCCGCGGAGCTGGCAGAACTTGGTGCATTCCTAGTTGGCGGAGCGCGAACAGCAGAGCCGGCAGAACTTGGTGCGAGTTCTGTAGCTATAACCCAACAAACTCTCCCGAGAATCGCTCGGGTGGGGCGTCGCCAGACACGGCAGCGGCCTCCAGGGGGACGGGCTGCGCAGAGGGCACCGCGATGGCTACGCTCGGGAGCCTCCGCGGGTGTAGTTCAATGGTAGAACATCAGCTTCCCAAGCTGAGAATGCGAGTTCGATTCTCGTCATCCGCTCCAGGGCCTCCCAGCGTGTTCAGGGGCGCGTTGAGGCCGACGGTCACTGACCGCCAGCCTGGGCCGGACCTGCGCATTGCTCAGTCATTGGCCTGTGCCGCTGGCCCCTTTGCTTCTGACTGAGATCGCTCCTTGTTGGACTGCCTTCGCTGGGCACGCCGAGCCTGGCCGAACTCAAAATCCATCTCCGCATCGATCCGCCGAGGGGGCTTCTCAAAGAGCCGCCGGATCCTGTCGAGCGCCTCAATCTTGATGAACATGACGACCTCGCAGATAGTGATTACAGCGTCGTGGTAAAGAGTGTAATCGACACAACCAATCGTTCTGCCCAGCAGCCTTTTCGGTTGCTCGAGCCAATGTGCTCTGTGTTCTGAACCGACACCAAGGGCAACCCACCGAAGCGGGACCCAAACACCGAAGGCGCGGCGCCGGCAGTGTCGCACGGTTTGGTGGGGTTTCGGATTGAGCCTCGGTGGCAGCGGCTGCTACGACACGGCGGTCGTCACGGTCACGGCAGTTTCGGCGGGCGTGGCCGGCTCCCACCCTGCGCCGCTCCACCTGAACAGGAACGTGGTTGCTTTCCCGATACCGAAACCCTCTTCCACCCAGATATCGACAGCTGCTACATCGTCCGCTGGGAAATGAGTGCGAATCACGTCAAAGCCAGTGGCCCCGGCATAGGTGCCACCAGGCCCAGTCGCATCCTGGCGTTCTTGGTCTGAGAGAAACTCGACATCTGTTCCAAACGCATCCTCCAGCGCGGCCCTCAGGTCGGGGCCCGCATCTAGGTCCGCGTACACGGGCTTCGTGTCACAGGACACCGACAAGCAGGCGGCAGACAACGCGCGGGCCTGGATCTCAATTCTCGTCGCAGGGGACAGGTCCGGGTCACTCCGGATCTCACCCGTCGTCGCTTGGGACGGGTCCGGACCGCTTGTGTCCTCGCTGCCACGCCCGCACGAGAAAGCGAGGATGCTCACGGCGATGGCGACGGCCAGTACGGGACTGACACGGATGTTGCCACTCATCGCGGAGTCACCGGCTGGGGTGCGTTAGTTGAACCGCTCATCTTCGTTGAAACGGTTACAACCTCAGCCATCGCAGCTCCCTCAGCTCACGTGCCAGCGTACGGGCCGTCCCCTACCGCCACCGGCCAGAGTTGGCTGTACCGGCTGGGTAGTACCTGGCTTGCTACTCTAGTAGTATCGCGATTATGAAAGTCAGTGTGAGCATTCCAGACGGCGATGTCGCGTTCCTCGACGACTACGTCCGATCCCATGGCATGGCGTCCCGGTCGGCGGCCTTGCAGCGAGCGATACGGCTGCTGAGGGCCAATGAGTTGTCGCAGCACTACGCGGCAGCGTTCACGGAGTGGGACAGCGGCCAGGACAGCGCTTGGGATGCCGCGGTAGCGGACGGGACCAGCCCGGACTGATGCGACGGGGCGAGATCCGCTCTGTCGGCCTGGACCCGGTCGTCGGAACCGAGGCGGCGCGGACCCGTCCCGCGGTGATCGTCAGCAACGACGGCGCCAACAGGACCGCTGCTGTTCTGGGGCGAGGTGTCGTGACAGTGGTTCCGGTCACCTCCAACACTGAGAAGGTCCACCCCTTCCAAGTGGTGCTGGCCGCGGCCAGCACCGGCCTCAGCCTTGACTCGAAGGCCCAGGCCGAACAGATCAGATCGGTAGACGTCAGACGCATCGGCAGCCTGGTCGGCATGGTGCCGCTCGATCTCATGGCGCAGATAGACGACGCCATGCGCCTGCACCTCGAACTCTGACTGTGGGCCGTGGTGTGATCTTTGTTGGTGGGGCTGTTCACCCCATGGGCAGTCCGGCGGCGGTGGAGGCGGTGCGGGTGGACGGGCGCCGGATCATTGGAGCTGGAGCTGACGGCCGAGCCGTTGGAGGACGTCCGAGCTAGCTGAGGACCCCACGGTGCCGCGGCTAGGCGGGGGTTTGGTGTTGGTCTAGGCGGACTATTCGGCGGTCGGTCACGACTGCGGTGATCAGGTCGGCTGGGGTTACGTCGAAGGCGGGGTTGGCGGCGGCGGTGCCGTCGGGGGCGGTGGCCACGCCGGCCAGCGACACCACCTCGTCGATGCCCCGGTCCTCGATCTCGATGCTGGCGCCGTCGGGGGTTTCGGCGTCGACGGTGGACTCGGGGGCTACCACGATGAACGGGACGCCGGCGTGGCGGGCGCCCAGCGCCAGCGAGAACGTGCCGATCTTGTTGGCGGTGTCGCCGTTGGCGGCGACGCGGTCGGCGCCGGTGAGCACCACGTCGGCCTCGCCCCGGGCCAGCATGAACGGGGCGGCCGAGTCGACCAGCAAGCGGTGGGGGGCGCCCATGCGGTCCAGCTCCCAGGCGGTGAGGCGGGCGCCCTGCAGCAGGGGTCTCGTCTCCAGGGCCAGAGCCTCGGCCAGCTGGCCCCGCTCGTGCAGAGTCTGGATGACGGCCAGGGCGGTGCCCCGCTCCACCGCGGCCAGACCGCCGGTGTTGCAGATGGTCATGGCCCGCACGTCGGCGCGGCCCACCAGATCGAGCACCAGGTCGGCGCCGAGGGTTCCCATGGCAACGGAGGCGGCCAGCTCCTCGTCCCGGACGGCTTGGGCCTCGGCCAGGACCGCGTCGAAGCCCTCGGAGGCGCGGGCCGCGGCCCGATCCACCATGCGGGCCAGGTTCACGGCGGTAGGGCGGGCCTCGCGGAGCTGGGCCACGGCGTTGTCGAACGCCGGACCGCTGGAGCCGTGGGCCCGCACGGCCAGCGCCACCCCGAAGGCGCCGGCCACTCCGATGGCGGGGGCGCCCCGCACCGAGAGTCGCTGGATGGCGGCCACCATGTCGGGCACATTGTCGATGCGCAGCATGGTGTAGGCGGCGGGCAAGGCGGTCTGGTCGACCATTTCGACCGCGCCGTCGGCCCCGCCGACCCAGTCCAGCGTCCGCAGCCCACTGCCATCCACGCCTCGGCATGCTAGTAGTCAGCCATTTCTTCCTACGTGTCCCCGCCTCTTTGACTTGTTGAGCGGCTCGGAGCCTCAGGAACTGGCAGCGCTTCGCCCGGTATGTGTGCATTCCACTGCCAGTTCGGCGCGCAAGGCTCGGAGCCTCAGGAACTGGCAGCGCTTCGCCCGGTATGTGTGCATTCCACTGCCAGTTCAGCGTCATAGGGATTTCGAGAGGACAGGGCGCTCTCTAGGGTTGGCGTGATGGACCGGTACCTGTGTGACCTGCTCGTCACCATGGACGGGCCGGCCGGAGGTGTGCCCGCGCCGATAGCGGACGGGGCTGTGGATGTGGGCGACGACGGGCGGATCGTCTGGTGCGGCCCGGCCGCGGCTGCGCCCGAGCTCGAACCGGGTGCCACCGTGCACAGGACTGGGATCCTCATGCCGGGCCTGATCAGCGCCCACTGCCACACGCCGATGGTGCTGCTGCGGGGCGCGGGCGAGGGACTGCCGGTGGACCGGTGGCTGCACGAGGTGATGTGGCCGCGGGAATCCAAGCTCACCGGTGACGACGTGCGGGTCGGGATGCGGCTGGGCGCGGCCGAGATGCTGTCCAACGGCATCACCACCACGATGGAGATGTACTTCCACGGCCAGGCCGTCGCGGAGGGCGCTACCGACGCCGGGCTGCGCTGCCTGGTGACCCCGGGCGTGATCGAGGATCCCGACTTCAGCGAAGCCGCACCGTGGCCCGACCAGCTCGACGACATGGTGACCCTGCGGGACCGTTGGGCCGGCAACGACCTGATCAGGGCGGGGGTCGCGGCCCACGCGGCCTATTCGGTGTCGACGGAGTGCCTGAGCGCCATCGCCTCCTACGCGGCCGACACCGGAATGCCCGTGCACACCCATCTGGCCGAGGAGCAATGGGAGGACGCCGCGGTGCGGGAGCTCTCCGGGGGGCTGGGGGCGCCGGAGTACCTGGAGTCGCTGGGGCTGCTGGACGTCGACATGATCGCGGCCCACGGCGTGTGGCTCACCGCCGACGACATCGAGGTGCTGGCCCGCAACGACACCGCGGTGGTGCACTGCCCGTGCTCGAACGCCAAGCACGCCTCCGGGGTGGCGCCGGTGGAGGAGATGCGGGCGGCCGGGCTGCGGCTGGCCATAGCCACCGACGGGCCGGCGTCACACCATCGCCTCGACCTGTTCGAGGAGATGCGCACCGCCATCCGGACCGCCCGGATCCGCTCCGGCGACGCCCAGACCCTCCCGCCGGCCGAGGCGCTGCGGATGACCACCGCGGGAGCGGCCGAAGTACTGGGGTGGGGCGGCGAGCTGGGACGGCTGGCGCCGGGATGCTGGGCTGACATGATGGCGCTCTCGGCAGCCGAGCCGGCGCTGAACCCGGTGATCGAGGGCGAGGACGACCCGCTGTCGCGGATCGTGTGGTCGGGCTCCCCCGGCGCGGTCAGCGGGGTGTGGGTGGCCGGACGCAAGGTGGTGGAGGACGGCCGGATGCTGACCCTCGACATGGCCGAAGCGGTGGCCGAGGCCGAGGCCCGGGCCCGCCGTCTGGCCCGATGACCGGCAGCACAGGAACACCAACCGCGGTCCGCCCGATGACCGGCAGCACAGGAACACCAACCGCGGTCGGCCCGATGACCGGCAGCTCCGGGGCGGTGCGATGAACGCTGACGACGTGATCGAGCTGCTGGGGCTGGAACCGATGGAGATCGAGGGCGGGACATGGGCCCAGACTTGGCGCGACGAGCGGTCGACGGCCATCTACTTCTTGATGAGGCCGGGCGACTTCTCGGCCCTGCACCGGCTCACCGGCCCAGAGCTCTGGCACCACTACGCGGGCGCGGCTGTGGAGATGCTGCTACTGGAGCCGGACGGCGCAGTGAACCGGCCGGTGCTGGGCGACGATCTGGCAGGCGGGCAGCGCCCCGTGGCGGCCGTGCCAGCAGGGGTGTGGATGGCGGCGGGCACGACCGGCGACTGGTCACTGGTCGGCACCACCATGGCGCCCCCGTTCCAGCCCGACGGCTTCGAGCTGGGCGACCCCGACGAGCTGGTCGAGGCCTACCCCGAGGCCGCCGCCGACATCGCCCGATTCACCCGGAGGGCGTTGTGACTCCCGTCCTCATGACAGGCGAGGTGACCCGCTGCCCCCAGGCCACGCCAAGGCCGCGCCCGCGGGACCGACGCCTCCGCCTCATCGCCCGCTTCACGCGGAGGGTGTTGTGAGCGAGCTGCCTCCACCCGATGAGATGATCCAGCTGGACGGGCGGGTGATCGTGGTGACCGGCGCCGGGGGCGGCATCGGCGGTGGGATCGCCCGTCGCCTCATGGCCGCGGGGGCGACGGTGGTGGCCCATACCCGCACGTCGCCGGTAGAGCACCTGGTGGACGACGGTGGCGGGCCGTTGGCGTCGGTGACAGCCGACCTCGCCGATCCCGGCGCCGCCGAGCGGGTGGTGCAGGCTGCGGTCGATGCCCGCGGGCGCATCGACGGGCTGGTCAACAACGCCGGCATCCAGCCCGTCGTGCACTTCACCGAGATGAGCGACGGCGAGTGGACCGAGATGATCGACACCAACCTCACCGCCGTCCACCGGCTCACCAGGGCGGCGGCCGAGGCGATGCGGACGCAGGGCACCAGCGGGTCGATCGTGCACATCGCGTCCATCGAGGGACGCCAGCCCACCGACTTCCACGGCCACTACGCCACCGCCAAAGCCGGCCTGCTGATGCACGCCCGAGCCGCGGCCGGTGCCTACGGACCCCACGGCGTGCGGGTCAACAGCGTGTCGCCCGGCTTGATCGACCGGCCCGGCCTGGCCGAAGACTGGCCCGAGGGTGTGGCCCGATGGCACGCAGCCGCGCCCCTGGGCAGGCTCGGCACGCCCGAGGACATCGGCGACGCCTGCGTGTTCCTGTGCTCCGACCTGGCCCGCTGGATCACCGGCGCCGACCTGGCAGTGGACGGCGGGGTCCTGACCCGCCCCACCTGGTAGCCCCTGCGGCTGCCGACACAGAACTCTGTGGCGAGATACGGCAGGGTTACCATGGTGGTCACCGAGGAATCCGGTCATTCACCACGGAGGAACGTCATCGAGGACGAGCGATTCACGCGACGGCTCTACACAGTCGCAGTAGCGGCGCGTCTAGTGGGCATGAGCCCGTCCACTCTGCGTACCTGGTCGCACGGCTACGAGAAGGCGTTCACAGACCGGCCGCCGGTGAAGCAGGGGCCGGTGATCACCGCCATGAAGAACGGCTCCTCGGACCGACGGTCGATTCCGTTCATCGGGCTTGTTGAGGCGACCGTCGTCCAGGCGTTTCGCCGCACAGGTCTCCCGTTGCAGAGAATCCGCAAGGCGCTCGAGGTTCTGGCCAGCCAGGGTGAGCTCGAACACGCGCTCGCGTCACAACAGATGTACAGCGACGGCGCAAACGTCTTGTACAACTACGCGGACCAGCACAAGGACCAGCAGCTCAGACTGCTAACACTGACTGTTGTACAGACCGGCCAGCGGGTCTTTCACGAAGTCATCGACGAATACCTCAAGCGGATCACCTTCGGCGATGAATGGGCAACAGAACTCATCCTTCCGGTCACCGAGCGGCGGCTGTTGCGAGTGGTTCCAGACGTTGCGGGCGGTGACGCCCTGTTCATGGAGGGGGGCGCGCCGCTGTCGGCCGTGAAATCGCGTGTAGCTGCGCGCGAGCCCATCGAGTCCATTGCGGCCGACTACGGGACGCCCGCCGAAGACATAAGGGAAGCCCTCTGTGCGATCTGGCCGACGAAGGCCGCGGCCTGACACACCGCCGCCAGTCTTCTTCCTTGACCCAGGACTGGGCCGTCGTCTGGTTGCCGAAGCGATCCGCGCCCTCGGCTATGAAGCGCTACCGATGGCGGACGTATACCCGGACGGCGTCGACCAGCGAATCGCCGATCCTGAGTGGATTCAGCGAGCCGACCGAGAAGGTTGGATCGTGTTGACGAAAGACCCTTCGATCATCCGCGACCACGATGACGTGCTGGCCGAAACGACACTGCGGGTGTTCGCGTTCAACAACGCCAACGTCACGGGCGCTGAACTCGTGACTCGGCTCGAGTCCAACTTCAACCGAATCCTGCAGCGGTCCGCCAAACGCGGTCCGTACGTATGGGTGATTGCCCGCGACGGCCTGGACCTTCGCTGGCCAAAGCCCTCAGATGAGCGGAGGAACCCATGAGTGAGTTGTATGAGCGGTTGCAGCGGACCGCGGCGGTGCTGGCCGGGCGGACGGGGTGCGAGCGTCACGACGTGGTTGTGGTGCTGGGGTCGGGGCTGGGGGCGTATCCCGACCGGATACGAGACAAGGTGGCGGTGTCGTACCGGGACCTGCCCGGGTTCCCGATCCCCACCGCAATCGGCCACGCCGGCACGGCCTACTCGGCGCAGATGGGCGACAACCGGGTGCTGCTGCTGTCGGGGCGGGCCCACGCCTACGAGGGCCACGACCCGGAGTCGATCACGTTCGCGGTGCGGGCCGCGATCACCGCGGGATGCCGGGTGGTGGTGCTGACCAACGCGGCCGGGTGCTGCGGCGAGGGCATGGCCGCCGGCGACCTGGCCGTGATCACCGACCATGTGAACCTGGCCGGGATCAGCGCGCTGGCCGGCCCCAACGACGAGCGCCTCGGCCCCCGCTTCACCGACATGACCGACGTGTACACGCCCGAATTGCGGGCCAGGGCCCACGAGGCCGCGTCCCGGCTGGGGCAGACGCTGCAGCAGGGCGTGTACTTCTGGTTCCACGGCCCGATGTTCGAGACCCCCGCCGAGATCCGCATGGCCAAGGCCCTGGGCGGGTCGATGGTGGGCATGTCCACCGTGCCCGAGGCCACCGCAGCCCGCCACATGGGCGCACAGGTGCTGGGCATATCGCTGTGCACCAACCTGGCCGCAGGCATCTCCGAGGTGCCGCTGTCGCACACCGAGGTGATCGAGACCGCAGCCGCCGCCTCCGAGCGCTTCAGCGCCCTCTTCGACGAGCTCCTGCCAACCCTCTAGGAGCATGTGCGGTAGGTGATGACGCTTCGCGGTGCGGCGTTGTGTCTCCCGGTCTTGTTCGCTGCGCTCACGGGCCGCTCGGGCCACGGCCCGAAAATATCCAAATATGTAGAGAAACCCGTCACATAGGAGCAATACCCGTGCAGATTTGAGGCGAGCTTGACATAGGGCTACTCACGGGACGCTCGGGCCACGGCCTCGCTGAACGCTGAACGCGTCGCCAGAGTCTCCACGAGTTGCTGCCTACCCGCTCGGCCTCCAAGAAAGCCCAACTACTAACCTAGTAGATATTAGTAGTGAATTAGTATTTCACTCGTGTGATTCATCGGCCAGCGTCCGGAGCCGACCGGAGAGGTCATCGACGGGCCAGAACTCGAACTTCTTACCCGACTGGACCCTACTAAGAACGCCCAGACTCTGAAGGCCTAGCAAGTCGGTGCGTGCAGACTGATAGGCCACGCGATGCACGCGCTCGTGCCCGGCGATTGTGAAGTAGGAATCGGGATCGCGCAACGCTTCCCCGATGACCGCGAGCTGGCGGTGGTTGAGGCCCGGAACACCACGCAGCAGCCGCTCCACCGCAGAGATCTCCGAGACTCTGCGACCCAGGTAGGTCCGTAACTCTTCAATGGCGAGTTCCAGCACTTCAAGTTGGTGGATCACGAAATAGGTGACGTCGTTGGAGTCGGTCTCGGTGTACAGGTACGAGAGGACGTACTCGCGAAGAGACTTGCGGAGGATGGACGAGATGGAGATGTACTGGGCCAGCCAATAGCCGGAACGAAGCATCGACCAGTAGAAGAGGGCGCGGGCCGTGCGCCCGTTGCCGTCAGCGAACGGATGGTCATAGCCAATCCAGAAGTGGAGCAGGATGGCCCGCACTACAGGATGCAGGAAGCCGTCCCCTACGTCTCCGTTGGCGAAGGCGCAGAACCGCTCAAGCCGAGCCGGGAGCTCTTCGGCTGGCGGCGGCACGTGCAGGACTTGGGCGTGATCCCACTCGACTACCACCCGGTCCTCACCAGGCCTCTGGAGCCTCCCCGATTCGGATTCATCGTCGAGGGTCCCGTCAGTGACGATCCGATGCAGTTCTAGGACATGATCGGGGGCTAGCGCCTCACCAGAGCCAGCGGTCTCCTGAGCCTTTCGCATTGCCAAGTAGTTGTTGAGAATCATGCGTTCGCTTGTGTCGCGCGGCTCGCGGTGCGTCCTGAGGAGTTCCTTGGCGACGCGGCGGGTGGTCGCCGCGCCCTCTAGGAGACTGGATGTGATGGCCTCCTCGACCGACGACGACACTAGATATCGGTTGCGGGAACCGACGTTGGCAACGATGTCGTCGGTCTCGATGCGACCGCTGGCCTGCTGGTCGATCCGGTGGACCATCTCCTGGATCCGGTCGATGTTCGTGAGCCGGAACGGACGGCCGTCGGTACCGGTTACAGGAAGTGTCCGAGCCTGGCTCATCCTGCTCACAGCGGTGCGAGCCCACCACTCCTGCAGCGTTAGGCCATCAGTAGGCCGCCGGTGCCGCATCTGGTCCCAGTGCAGGTAGCGCCCCCTGTCATCAACGGGACGGCCTTCGGAGAAGACTTCAAACAGACGCTGCGGGTCGTCGTCGGCAATCTCCGACAGCAACTGCGGCATGTCCGGTGGTGACAGTGGCTTCTTCATCATGTCGCCCTTCGTCCCACGCTGTCAGGTTACTACTAATTCTCTCAAGATTAGTAGTAGATTGCAACCCTGCTGTTGTCAGATGGCGGCGCGGGTGCGGAGGGCGGCTTGCTGGGTTTCGGCTTCGGCTCGGATGGCGGACTCGTCGGCGGTGAGCAGGCGGCTGTCGGCCACCAGCACCCGGCCGTCGACCACGACCGTGTCGACGTCGTCGGCCCGGTGGGCGTAGACCAGCTCGGAGAACACATCGGCGCCGCCAGCCGGGGTGGTGTGCAGACAGTCGCGCCGGACTACGGCCAAATCGGCCCGCTTACCCGGCTCGATACTACCGGTTTCTCGCTCCAGACCAAGAGCTCGGGCGCCGCCCATGGTGGCCATGTCGAACGCGGTGCGGGCGGGCACGGCCTCCGGACCGGCCGCAGACTACAAGTGGCGGCGGTCACGCTAGGTCAGTGCCACCATCCAATTCCCATCAGGAAGGGCAGATCCCGCGAGACGGACACCACGGCGAGGCCGGATCCCGTCAGGCGCCGACGGGCCAGTGCTGGATGTGTAGCTCGGGCATCGGGAAGTCTGAGGCGTTGGCGGTGGCAAGCGCAGCCCCGACGCCGAAGGCTGCGGCTGCGACCAGGCAGTCGGTCGCAGCCGGTAGCGTCTGGCGCCGTGAGCGTGACGGGTCCGTTCGAGCGGCGGTGCGGGGAGTATGTGATCTCCGACGATCCGGGGCGATTCGACGCGGACGCCCTTCATGACTTCCTGGAAGTCGAGGGGTACTGGGGGCAGGCGCGCAGCCGGGAGCAGACCGCGGTGGCGGTGGCCAACAGCGTGGTGCTGGGGGTGTACGGGCCTGACGGGTCGATGGTGGGCGGGGCCCGGATCGTGACCGACCGGGCCAGCTTCGGCTACCTCACCGACGTGTACGTGCTGGCTGCGCACCGGGGCCTAGGGCTGGGCAAGGCTGTGGCGGCCGCGGCATGCGAGCACCCGGCGGTGGCCGGGATCAACCGGATCATGCTCATCACCGCCGACGCTCACGAGCTGTACCGGCCGCTGGGGTTCACCGAACTGCCCAAGCCGGAGGGCTGGATGGAGCTGCGTCCCGTGCCGGGCGGCCCGGCGGGTGGGACCGCAGCGGCTGCCGACGCCGGTGACGCCGATGCGGACACGGGCGCGGGCACGGCCGACGAGCCTCGCCCTGGCGGCGGGGAGTCCGGCTCGATGTTCGACCCTGTCGCCGGCCCGCAGCGCTACCCGGTGTGGCAGGGCGGCGGGCTGCCCGACCCTCGCACCGCCCCTGTCGCCCAAGTCGTAGCCCACCTGCTGGAAATCGTGACTGCGGAGGGGCCGGTGACCGCTGATCGGGCCTACCGGCTCTACATCAGGGGGTCGGGGTCCTCGAAAGTCACCCAGCGGGCGCGGGCCCCGATGGAGCAGGCGCTGGGCCGGCTCACGCTTCGGGGCCAAGTGGAGGTCGCCGAGTTCGACAACGCAGGCGAGCCCCAGCAGGTGCTGCGCTTGACGGGCACGCCCGCGGTGGTGGTGCGCGAGTTGGGCGAGCGCTCCCTGTACGAGGTGCCCCTCAACGAGATCGCCGAACTGATGGCCCACCAGCGGCGCGAGCTGTTGGGCCGGGCCGGTGGCGCGCAGCCCGCTCACGCCGTGGCCGACGTCATCAGGCAGGCCGCTCTGCGCAGGGCCAGCCCCGAGCGACTCATGCGGGGCGTGCTCGACTCCTACGGCCTGATCCGCATGACGCAAGCCGCGGAGCAGTACCTGACAGCCGCGCTGGCCCTGCTGGGAGCAGACCCCAGCCGAAATTGATGCCGAAATTGGGTACCCAGTACCCAATGTGTCGACAATTTCGTGACGGGGTTACCGGGCCGGGGCGGCGGCCTGTTGGAGCAAGGACCAGACCCGGGGCGGGGTTAGGGGCAGCTCGGTGGGCCAGACACCCACTGCCCGGCCCACCGCGGCGGCCACTGCGGCCGGGACCGGGTTGAGGGCGCCCTCGCCAGCGCCCTTGGCGCCGTAGGGGCCGGCCCCGTCGCCCCGCTCGGCCAGCACCGAAGTCACCTGGCGGGGGGTGTCGCGCAGGCGAGGCACCCGGTACTCGATCAGGTTGGGGTTGGTGAGCTGCTCGCCGTCGTAGACCATCTCCTCCCACAGGGCGATGCCCAGGCCCTGGGTGGCCGCGCCCAGATCCTGGCCCTTGACCAGGTCGGGGTTCACGGCGTGGCCGACGTCACCCACGGTGACAAGGTGCTCGATCGTGACCTCGCCGGTGGCCTCGTCCACGGCCACCTCCACGCCCACCGCGCCGATCTCCCAGAACGGGGGCAGGATCGCGGTGGCGCCGTCGCGGCGGATCACACCCACCCCCACTACCTCGCCGGCATCGGCGCCGAACCACTGCCGGATCACTTCTGCCGGCGCTAGGACCGAGGCGCCCGACTCAGAGCTGGAACCGCTGTCCCCCGCATCCAACACGACGCCCCGCTCAGAGCCGGAACCGCTCCCGCCGCCGGCCAACACGGCACCCGACTCGTAGGTGGAGTCGCTCTCCCTCGTGGCCGAGAGCCGGACGCGGACCAGGCCGTCGCGTACCTGCACGTCGTCGAGCGCGACGCCAGCGGACTCGGCGGCCCGCTCTCGCAGGACGCGCCACAGGTCGGCGCAGGCGGCCTGTACCGCCAGGCCGACCACGGTGGTGGTGCGGCTGGCGCCGGTGGTCCACTCGAAGGGGGTGAAGCGGGTGTCGCTCTGGCCGACGGCCACCGCGTCGAGGTCGACGTGCAACTCGCGTGCCGCGATCTGGGCCAGAGCGGTGCGACTGCCCTGGCCCATCTCGGTGCTGCTGACCAGCAGGGTGACCGACCCGTCGGCGTGCATGCGCACCTGGGCGGTGGAGATGGGCGAGGCGCCCGCGTCGCTGGCGGTCACGGCCACGGCCCGGCCGCGGCGCACACCGGCCTCGGACGCAGCTCCGCCGGCGGCGTCGCGGGCGGCGCCAACGCGGTCGGCGGCATCCCGGCCAGCGCCAACGCGGTCGGCGGCATCGCGGCCAGCACCATCGCGGGCGGCGGCGTGGGCGTCGAGGGCGCACACGATGGCGTCGAGGTCGGCGACCAGGTCGGCGTCGAGGGGGCGCTTGCCGGCGATGAGGGTGTCGCCGGGAGCCAGCAGGTTGCGGCGGCGCAGCTCGACCGGGTCGATCCCGAGCCGGTCGGCGGCCATGTCCATGTTGAGCTCCCCCGCCAGCGCGCCCTGGGGGGCACCGAAGCCCCGGTACGACGACGCCGGGGAGGTGTTGGTGTACACCGCAGTGCCCCGCACCCGCAGGTTGGGCATCCGGTAGGGGCCGAAGCTGCGGTTGATGCTCTTGGTGAGCACCAGCGGGCTGTTGTCGGCGTAGGCGCCGGTGTCGAAGCGGATGTCGATGGCGCGGGCGACTATGCGGGCGCCGGCGTCGAAGCCGGTGCGCACCGTGACCAGCGCGCCGTCGGCCCGGGTGGTGTACATGGCCGCCTCGACGTCGGTGGTGACCTTCACCGGCCGTCCCGAGGCCCACGACGCGGCCGCGGCCAGCGGCTCCAGCTTGGTGTAGGACTTCGAGCCGTAGCCGCCGCCGATGAACGGCACCTCGACTCGCACCGCGGCCAGCGGCAGCGAGAACATCCGGGCCAGCTCCCTGCGGACCATCAGCGGGTGCTGGGCGGTGGACACCACGTGCAGGGAGCCGGGCTGCCAGTCGGCCAGAGCGTTGTAGGTCTCCATGGCGTAGCCGTAGACGATGGGGAACTTGGTGGTGGTCTCGACCACGGTGGCGGCTCCGGCAAGGGCGGCCTCGGTGTCGCCCCAGGCCAGCTCGTCGCGGTGGGCGACGTTGTCGGCAGAGGCGGCCGGGGCCACCCCGAGGAACTCCTGGCCCGGCTCCACGTAGGACTGCTCATGGATGAGCACGTCGGAGGCGAGGGCGCTGGCCGCGTCGGTGAGGGCGGGCAGATCGTCGTAGTCGACCCACACCAGCTCGGCCGCGTCGGCGGCCTGATGGGGGGTCTCGGCCACCACCACCGCCACCGGCTCGCCGTAGTAGCGGACCTTGCCGTCGGCCAGGACGGCGTGGTCGGCGACGATGTGGCCGAAGCGGCGGCCGAGGTCGCCGAGGTCGTCGGCGGTGACCACCGCGATCACACCGGGGGCGGATTCGGCCCCGGCCCGGTCGATGCCGGTGATGTGGGCGTGGGCTCGCTCGGAGCGGACCACGGCGGCGTGGGCCATGTTGGGGAGGACCATGTCCACGGCGTAGCGGGCCCGGCCGGTGACCTTCTCCCAGGCATCCCGCCGGGGCACGGCCGGGCCGCTCATCGCGCCGTCTCCCGCGACCCGGAGGGCATACATGCGGCGGCGCCCGCAGACGCGAGGGTGAGTCGTCCGGGCTGTCCGGCAGCAGCCATCACTGGCCGTCCTCCGCGGTTGCAGCCGCCAGCCGGGCGGCCGCGACGGTGACGGCGGTCTCGATGGGCGCATAGCCGGTGCAGCGGCACAGGTTGCCGTCCATCCACTCCCGCACGTAGGCCCGGTCGGCGTCGGGATAGGCATCCAGCAGGGCGACGGCCATCATGATGAAGCCGGGCGTGCAGTAGCCACACTGCAGGGCGTTGGCCTCCATGAACGCCTCCTGCACCGGGTGCAGCTCGCGGCCGCGGGCCAAGCCCTCGACGGTGAGCACGTCAGTGCCGTCGAGGTCGCAAGCCAGGGTGGTGCACGAGCTGACCGGGTTGCCGTCCACCAGCACGGTGCAGGCACCGCACACCTGCATCTCGCAGCTCACCTTGGTGCCGGTGAGGCCCAGGCGGTCGCGCAGCAGCTCGGCCACCGTGAGCCGCACCGGCACCAGCATCTCGACATCGCGCTCGTTGACCCGGCACCGGACCACCGTCGATATCGACGCCTGTGAACCGGTCATCGAACCACACCCGGGCCATCGGGCCCATGGCTCGCCCACGCGCCGCTTGTTCGGCCGGCCGCGACCCGGCCCACGCGAGACGCGGCTGTCATCGGACCGCCCCCAGCGTTCGTTCCAGATGGGCCCGCAGCACCGAGCGCTTGTAGGCGGGCGGGCCGGTCATGTCGTCGCTGAGCTCCAGCCCGTCCACGAATGCGGCCAGCCCGGCGATGTCGCCCGCGGCGAGCACGGCCCGGGTGGGCCGCTCGGTGGCCGCGCCCACGGTGACCTCCCACCGGGCCTCGGTGACCACCAGAGCCACGCCCAGGGTGGGCCGCTCGTAGCTCTGGAGCTTCCAGTAGGACATGCCGGGCGGTTCGAACGGAACCGTGACGGTGGTGAGGATCTCGTCAGGCTCGAGCGAGGTCTCGAACGCGCCCACGATCAGCTCGTCGATCGACAGGGTGCGGGTGCTTCCGGCGGAGCGGACCTCGGCCGTCGCACCGAGCGCCACCAGCACGCAGCCCAGGTCGGAGCGGGGCTCGGCGAAGCAGAGGTTGCCGCCGACGGTGCCGGTGGAGCGCACCCGGGCATTGCCCACCCGCGAGGCGGCCCCGGCCAGCGTGGGCAGGTGTTCGCGAACAGCGGGATGCTCCGACAACCGCCTGTGCGTCACCGCGGCCCCGATCGTCACGGTGCCAGCGTCGGCGTCGACCCCGATCCCTCTCAGGGCCTCCACGCGCTTGAGGTCCACGATGGCAGCCGGGCGGCGCAGACCCAGGCCCATGGCCGGCACCAGCTCGGTGCCCCCGGCATAGGGCGCGTGGTCGTAGTCGACCGAGGCCACCACCTCGTCCAGGTCGTCCGAGCGAACCAGCCCCAACTCCGGCAGCACCGGCATCAGCCCGGAAACTCCACGGCACCATGAGTCATGGCCCGTATGGTGTCAACGTGGCAGGATGCATCCATCATCGGCTGGGCGATGGACTCGGCAATCGCTAGGCCGATCGTCCGCTTCCGGGCCGACGCGGCACTTGCTCTCGCCCGAGACATCTTCATTGCCCACGGCGCCTGCTGGCAGAACGCCGCCGCCGTGGCCGAGCACCTCGTTGGCAACGACTGCCTCGGGGTCCCCTCCCATGGACTACACCGGGTGGTGCAATACACCGACGACATCCGGAGCGGCCTGCTGCGCCCGGCTGCCGTGCCCACGGTGCGAGCCATCGCACCGACCCGGACACAGGTAGAAGGAGGAGGCACCTTCGGAGTGGTGGGCGCCATGGCGGCGGTCGACGCCGCGGCCGACCTGGTCGCGGCCCTTGGCATCGCGTTCGTGACCGTCCGGGACATCCATTGCGACGCGGAGGGTCGCATGTCGTCGAATCCGGAGGCTCTCTACACCGAGCCGCCCGGCTTCCTGCTCCCGCTCGGCGGGGAGCACCACGGCCACAAGGGTTTCGCTCTGGGGCTGCTTGCCGATGTGGCGGCGACGCTCATGTCCGGCGACGAATGCGACGACACGAACGGACGGGGCTACAACCTGTCGATTCTGGCTGTTCGGGGCGACCCTTTGCTGGCCGAGCGCGCCGATGGGTTGGTCCGGTACCTGCGCTCGTCTGCTCCTCGCGACCCCCCTCCACGCCGTTCGCATTCCGGGGCACATCAAGCCGGACTCCGTCGGCGACGAGGCCGAGATCGAGCTAGGGGCGGCCACAGGGCAGCGCGTGGCTGCAGTGGCCGAGAGCTGCGCGGTCGCGCTGCCCGCGGTCACGGAGACGCGCGCTTGAGAAGTGCGCTCTGACGGCGGGCCGCTCGGGCCACGGCCTCGCTGTCGACTTCGCTATTGCGACGACGATTCGCGGCCTGCCCGCTCGGCCTCTAGGGCTCCACACCGCCGGAGGGCGGGACCGGCGCCGCGGCCCGGCGGGGCGGTGCTATCCATCCGGCGAAGCGGAGCGCGGTGGCCGCGCCGACCAGCAGCATGCACACGATGAACCAAGCCCACACATAGGACCCGACGGCGTCCAGGAAGGCGCCGAACGCCATCGGGCCGACCATAGCGCCCAGGGAGTAGCCGACGAAGGTCAGCGCGGTGGCGCGGGCCACCGCCTTGGGGGCCCGGTCAGCGACGGCGGCAGTCAGGGCGCCGAGGCAGGCGGTCTGCACGATCATGCCCCCGACGAAGCCGACCACGGCCACGCCCACACCGAACGCCGCTCCGGCCAGGATCAGGGCGCCGAATACGGCCCGGATCAGGCACAGAGTCATGACCAGACGGGTCCTGTACCGCACGAAACCGAATATCCCCCACATGATCCGCTGGTTGGTGGAGAGAGCCGCTACCAGACGGATCCGGGTGTCGGGATCCATCCGGTCGGCCAGCAGGCTGGCAGCGATCACGGTCGTGAAGGTGATCGCCGCGGCCGTCCCCACCAGAACGCCCGACAGCGTGGGTGTGGCGCCGAGAGACTCGATGTATGACACCGCCCAGGTGAGAGTCGGCGCGAAGCCGGCGAGCATCAGGAACGCCGCGACCGGGAACCAGCCGAAGTGCTTCGGGAGTCGACGCTCGACATCCTCCTCACGTTCGGGGCGATCGTCGCCGAGCACGCTCAGCGCCAGCAGCGCCGCCGCGGCGGCCCCCACCCCCAGGGCGCCCATCACCCACTCCCAGCTCCAGCGGTCCGCGGCCCAGGGTCCGAAGAACGCAGTCAGGGCGATGATCGCGGGAACACCGGCATTGGTGCCGACCATCGCCGCCGTGCGCCAGCGCGCGCTGACCGCGTGCACGACAGCCACGCTGGTTCCCACACCCGAGAGCGCGGATCCGAAGCCGCTGAGCACCGCCGCGGCCAGCAGGGCCGGATAGCTGCCCAGAGCGGCGGCCAGGCCGGCGGCAAGCGTTCCGAGCGCCAGGTTGGACGTCACCGCGCAACGCGCTCCCCAACGGTCGGTGATGCGTCCGGCGGGAACCGACGCCAGACCGGAGCAGCCGAAGTGCAGACTCACCAGAAGCCCGACCTGCCAGTAATGGATGCCAAGATCGGCACGCAGAGCGGACGCAAGGAGCCCCGGCAGGAGACCCACGCCCACGCTGAAGGCGGTGGACGATGAACTGACCGCTACCACGGCCAGCGGCCGTGCTCTGCTCGCCGTTGCCATGTGAGCTGCCAGTCAGCCCACTCCGGCGGGTGCCGAAATCGTTGTGGTCGTCGGAATGCCCCCTCCACGCCAGAATCGCCCGCAGCCGGAGAGCCGCCAGGCGAACCGCGAGGATAACCGGCGCCTTGATCCTCGCAGGCGGCAAGCTCGTCCCGGAACGTAACGAAGACCCATCGCGTCGCCGGCTCGTGGCTGGCAGCCAGCGCACTAATGTCGCCATGACGGACCTGCCCCACCGGACGGTGGCCAGAGATCTGGCGTTCCCGGAGGGACCCGTGGCGCTGTCGGACGGGTCGGTGCTGCTCGTGGAGGTGCGGGGGCCGCGCGTCACCAGAGTCATGCCCGACGGACCCGTGAAACGGTCGCGAGCTGGGACAATCCCGCCACAGCCGGACCGAACGGCCTGGCCGTCGGTCCGGACGGCGCGGTCTACATCTGCAACAGCGGTGGTTTCGCCTGGCACGAGTACCACGGCGTCTGGGTGCCCGCGCTTCCGGGCACGGGCGTCGGGCAGAGCGCCGAGTACATCACGGGCAGCATCGAGCGCCTCGACCTGGACACCGGCGAGGTGACGGTGCTCTACACCGCCTGCGGGGGGCATCGCCTGTGCGGTCCGAACGACCTGGTGTTCGACGCCGACGGTGGCCTGTGGTTCACCGACCGCGGGAAGTCGCGCGCCGACGAGGTCGACCGGGTGGGAGTATTCTATGCCGAGAGCAGGCTCATCGCCTACGAGTGGCCCCGGCCAGGTCTGCAGCTGGCCTTCAACCTCTAGCCGCCACTGCTGCTATCCGCTCGGCCTCTGAGGCGCTGCCATAGCCAATCCGCTGTTTCAGAAGGCGGCTCCCGCTAGGCCGGCGGTGGCGTTGGTGCAGAAGGTGTCTATGAGCTTGTTGGCCTTGGAGCGGATGACGCCCGCGCCGAGGGTGGCGACCCGGCCGGTGATCTCGTAGGTGCCGCTGAGGCGGACCCGGGTGCATCCCGGGCCGTCGTCGTCCAGTTCGCAGGCGGCGTCGATCATGATGCGGGAGCGGATCTGCCGGTCCTCGCCCCGGGCCCGGATCGACACCTCCTCGCCATCACGCACCCCGGCCACCTCGATGTGCAGGTCGGCTCGCAGCGAGAACGGGCCGACCTTGTCCTCGAAGGCGGCCTGGAAACTGGAACCGTCGATGCCGGAACCGCCCGGCGACACCTCGGTCACCGAATGCATGATCGGCAGCCACGACGCCACCGCCTGCACGTCCAGCAGCCGGGGCCATACCTCCACCCGCGGCGCCTCGACGACGAACTCCCGGTCTATTGCTTCCCTCACATCCAGCCCTCGCCAGCCAGAGCCTAGAGGCGATGGGTTCAGCCAGGCGGCTCGCCGTCGGAATCGAGCGCGCTCGCGCCCGGGATCAGCAACCTGTGTTCGAGCGCGGCGTCGACCGCCTCCGTCGCATTGAGATGGGCGATCAAGGCGGTCAACTTCCGGTCGAGCTCGGCGATCTGGGCGCCTTGCGCGACGAATCCCGCGTCCACCTTTGTCTCGAGGCGGTCGATGCGGTCCGCGAGGTGGTCGATACGTCCCTCAATGCTCTCGAGGCGGTCGTTGATGCTGGTCAGATTGAAGATGAGCAGCGCCACCACCACGGTGCCGAAGAACGTGAGCAGGACCAGGATGAGCCCACCGCAGAGGCTCAACAGCAGGTTCTCGGCGATCTGCTGCCGCAGTCTGGACGGGGAGGGTCTGGCGTCGTCAGCCGAAGCGGCGACCTGAGCCTGCGGGGTTGCGGTGGGATCGGCGGTGTGAGTCATGTGCGGTGCTGCACTGTGGGCGGGGACGGCTGTTGTCATGGGGCTTCTCCTCGGACCCGGCGGCACGGATGCGGGTGCACTTAGTACGCGAATGAAGGACAGTGGCGCACCGCTTGATGGCCCGGTGGCGAAGCTTGTAGATCAGAATAGCTTCAGATGCACTGTAGTGCAACCCGAGTGCCGAGCTATGTCATGAGGTTTCAATAAATGCTGCTATTAGGCAGCCGCGAGTGACCCAGGTGTCGGCGCGATCAGGCTCGCAGGGCGGGCAGGACCTCGCGGCCCAGCAGCTCTACCGAGGCGAACCAGCGGTCGAAGTTCATGCGCAGGTCGAACACCAGGTGCTCCACCCCCACATCGGCGAAGCGGTGCACCTGCTCGACCACCTCGTCGGGGGTGCCGGCGATCAGCGAGCCCTCGATGTCCTCGGCGGTGGCGAACTCCCCCGACGGGGGCTTGGCCCACCACTTGCCCCGCTTGTTGGCCCACGCCAGCAGTCCGTCGAGGTTCACCCCCGACACCGCCAGGTCGTGGGTGGCCGCGATCGAGGTGGGCGGGATCACCGCCACCGTGGGCATGGGCCGGCCGCTGGCTGCGGTCATCTCCGTCATGGTGGCCACCCGCTCGGCGATGGTGAGCAGGGTGGTGCGCCCCGGCATCCAGCCGTCGCAGTACTCCGCGGCCAGCCGGGCCGAGCGGGGGGTGGCCCCGCAGTACCAGAACGGCACCGGGGCGCCCGGCTTGGGCTCGATGGAGATGTCGTCGAACGAGTACACGTCGTCGCGGTAGGTGACGCCGTCCTCGGTGAGCAGGCGGCGCAGGATGTCGGCGTTGGACCGCACCAGGCCCACCCGGTCCACTCCCAGCATGTCGATCACGTCGAACTCGTGGTCGAACGTGCCGGCCCCGAAGCCCAGAACCACCCGGTCGCCGACCAACGCGCACAGGGTGCCCACGCTGATGGCGGTGTTCACCGGGTGGCGGAACGGGATGAGCGAGCCGGTGCCCAGCGTGATGTCCACGGTGACCGCGCCGATAGCGGTGAGGGTGGTGAGGGCCTCGTAGAAGGTGATGTCGGCCGCCTCCATCTCGGAGTGGGGCTCGAACACCAGGTGGTCGCGCACCCACAGCGAGTCGAAGCCGAAGCTCTCGGCCAGCACCGCGCCGTCGAGCACGGCCCGGCGGCTGGCATGGCCGCCGAAATGGGGCATCAGCAGCCCGAACTTCATTGCTGAGGTGTCAATCACGGCGCTCCTCCGGCGCTAGGCATCACGGTCACAGAGCCCGCAGGCGCGGAATTGGCAGCGCCGTGCGCGCATAGCGTGCTTAACGCTGCCAATTCGAAGCCGGGGCCCGAGGCAGGCGCGGAATTGGCAGCGCCGTGCGCGCATAGCGTGCATAACGCTGCCAATTCGAAGCCGGGGCCCGAGGCAGGCGCGGAATTGGCAGCGCCGTGCGCGCATAGCGTGCATAACGCTGCCAATTCGGGCCGGTCACAGGGTGGGGCGGGCGTGGCGGCCCCAGCCGGGTTCGCCAACCACCTTGCGGTCCACGTACACGTCGCGGCCCCGCACCATGGTGCGATGGATGCGGCCCTTGGTGACCCGGCCGTCATAGGGGGTCCAGCCGCACTTCGACAACACGGTGTCGGCCGAGTGGCGGGTCTGATCGGCCGGGTCGAAGATCACGATGTCGGCGTCGTAGCCGGGGCGCAGGAAGCCCTTGGAGGGCAGCTTGAACTCGGTCGCGGGCTCCTCGGCCACCACCTCGGCCACCCTGGGCAGCGAGATCAGCCCGTCCATCGAGCAGTCCAGCAGCATCGGGTACTGCTCCTGGATGCCGGGGGTGCCGGTGTGGCAGGCCCAGCAGTCCTCCCAGCCGACCTCCTTCTCGGTCCGGGTGTGGGGGGCGTGGTCCGACGACAGCATGTTGATGGTGCCGTCGTTGAGGGCCCCCCAGACGGCCTCGCGGTGGTGGTCGGGCACCCAGTACGACAGGGCGTAGGGGCCGAGTTTCTCGATGTCGGTCCAGCGCGACAGGAACAGCGCCCAGTGGTTGACCTCGCAGCTCACCGGCACGCCCCGCTCCTTGGCCCGGCGCACCAACTCCACCGACCCCTCGGTCTGCATGTGCACGATGTGGAGCTTGGTGCCGGTGGCCTCGGCCATCTGCAGGATCACCGCGATGGCCGCGTCCCAGATCAGGCCGTTGTGGGTGGCCAGGGTCTGGGCGTAGGCGGCGGGGCTGCGGTCGCCCCGGTCCCAGTGGGTCTGCTCGGTCACGTCCATGATCGCCTGGTCGTGGGGGTGGATCATGAACGGCAGCCCGGTGGGACCGATGGCCTCGAACATGCGCAGCAGGTGGCCGTGGTCCTGGATGCCGGTGCCGCTGGGATGGGGATAGTCGCGGCCGGTGTCGACCACCATGTAGATCTTGAAGGCGGCCACCCCGGCGTCGGCCATGGGCTGCACCTCGGCCAGCACGCTGGGCACCGGATTGTGGTTCCAGTCGACGATGCTCTTGGCGTCGTAGAGGTCGAACAGCTCCTCGAGGATCTGGCGGGTCTTGGTGACCGGATTGAGGTTGGGCATCCCGAACACGGTGGTCACTCCCCCGGCCGCGGCCGCGGCGGTGCAGGTGCTGATGTCCTCCTTGTGGACGTAGCCGGGCTCGCGCAGGTGAACGTGCACGTCGACCATGCCGGGCAGCACCCACTTGCCGGTGGCGTCGACGCGCTCGACGGAATCGGGCAGCGGGATCGCCCCTGGTGACGCGATGGCCGCGATCTGCTCGCCCGCGATCAGCACGTCGGCCGGCTCGGTGCCCGCGCCCGACACCACGGTGCCGCCGGCAACCACCCGGTCGATGGGCGGCAAGCTCACGGCCATCGGACGGCCGGGAAGGGGACTGCAATGAGCGGGACCAGCACTGAGGACGGATTGTATACAGACTGCAGCGAAGGCCCGGAGGCCCAGCGGCCCGTGAGCGCCGCGACAGTGGGCAAGAAGGGCCGCTCCAGCGGCCCGTGAGTAGCCCTATGTCAAGCTCGCCTCAAATCTGTATGGGTCTTGCGCCTATATGACAGGTTTCTCTACATATTTCGGCAGAGCATGGCCCGAGCGGCCCGCGAGCGCAGCGAAGGTGAGCGGGAACCACGACGCTGCACCGCGAGGCGGCATCACCTACCCGCGCCGTCTCCAAGGACGCGTAGGATCCGCGCCATGACTGAACCCGCACTCCCTTTCGAGACGCTCATGGGGCAGCACGGACCTCTCGGGGATCTGATCGGCGAGATCGACGAGTCCATCTGGGAGAGATCCGCGGTGAGTCCCGTCCTGAAGGAGCGGGCCAGGATCGTCAGCGCCGAGTCCCTCGGATGCGACTATTGAATCACCTTCAGGACGGTCCGGTCGGGCCACCAGATCCTCGACGGTGAGGCCGAGGCGTCATCCGACCCCGTCGAGGGTCGCCGCCTCAAGATGGTGGAGCGCTACACGCGCGAACTCGTCGCAAACCGGGGGGCCGTCGACGACGAGTTGACCCTCGAGATGCAGCAGGTCTTCAGCAAGGCGGAGTTCGCCGACCTGCTGTTCACCATCTGCTACCACATCGGCATGCAGTACGTGGGCAGGGCCATGCACTGGGACGATGCCTGTCCGGTCCCGTGGCTGCGGGAGGCGGCCCAGACCACGGACTGACCCGCCAACAGCGAGCAGTGGACCGTCAGAGTGGGCGCTCGTAGGGAATGGCACTTCTCGGTTCAGCGTTGCGTCCCCCGCCCTTGTTCGCTGCGCCTCGCAACAGAATCTCGGGTTGGTTGTGTGTCGCATATCCACAGAACTCGCCCGAGAATCGCTCACAGGCCGCTCGGGCTCACAGGCCGCTCGGGCTCACAGGCCGCTGAGTGTCTCGCGAATTGTTGGGATTGGTGTGCCTACCCGCTCGGCTGCTAGCCAGTGGCGCCGTCGGGGTGCTTGACGAGCAGCTCGGACGGTTCGGAAACGGTGCTGGTGTGCACCTCGACCGACCCGCCACAGAAGTGGGTGCGGTACCAGTCGACCATCTGGGGGATCACCGCGGGGCCGTACTGCTTGTAGGCGGCGTAATGGGTGGTGTGGCGCTGCATGATGAGCTTCTTGGGCGCGCCGGCCCGCTCGTAGAGGCGCTCGGCGTGGTCGGTGGGGGTGGTGGCGTCATCGGCCACCGCGATGATCATCAGCGCGGCCGGAGCCACCCTGTGGACCACGTCGATGGGCCGGTAGTCCATGATCGCCTCGGCGCAGCGCAGCGGCACCGACGACGGGATCCGGTCGTCCACGTCGGCCTTGACCTTGGAGGCCCGGCGCTCGGGGGTGGGCACCATGATCTCCTCGCGGGGATGGACCATCTCGCCCTCGCCGGTGAGCACCCGCTGGCGGCGGTCGGCCTCGAGGCGGGCCAGGAACTCGTGCCACTCGTACTCGCGGCGCATCCGGCGCAGCCAGTCCTCGCCGTCGGCCACCGGCACCTGCGACACCGCGACCCGCACCCGGCCGTCGGCCGCGGCCAGCAGCACCGCGTTGCCCCCTCCGGTGCCGCCGCTGCCGAAGGTGCCGATGTTGTCGGAGTCGACGTCGTCGCGGGTGCACAGGTAGGTGACCGCGTTGATCAGGTCCTCAAGCTGCAACTGGGGCAGCAGGATCCCCCGGTCGCCGCCGGAATCGCCGAAGCCGCGGTAATCGAAGATCAGCACATGGAAGCCCGCCGCGGTCAAGGCCTCGTGATAGGGCAGATAGAGCTTGGCGTCCTTGAGCCCGAGCCAGCCCGGCCCCTGCACGATGGCCGGCGCCGGGGCCGTCACCTCCGCCGGGGAGCGCAGGAGGCCGCTCAGCCTGGCACCCTCGCTGAAGAAGGCAACCTCCGTCTCGTGCACGGCCGTCTCCCTCTCCCGAGCCCGCCCGATTTGAGCCCGATCAGTACGTCCATTATTGTATACAATGGCGGGCGCCGGGGATTCCGACCTCTCCCCGGCGCCCCTTCCCTCTCAGAGAACCAACTCAACGAATCCCGATCCATTAGGGAGCAAGCGCAATGGCCGACTTGATGTCACCGAGCGAGTTCAGAGTGGCCCTAGAGCAGGCGTTCTCGGGCACGATGGCCAAGGATGCCTCTTTCAGCCGGGCCTGGGCCACCGGCAAGCTTCGCAAGCAGCACTTCGTGCACTGGGCGACCAACCACTACCACTACATCGGCCCGTTCGGCGACTACCTCGGCCTGATGTACGCCAACACGCCCGACCACGCCCGTGACGCCAAGGACTTCCTGCTGCAGAACATGTACGAGGAGGAACTCAGCGACGACCGCCACACCGACCTGCTGATCCGCTTCGCCGAGGCCTGCGGAGGCACCCGGGCCTACGTGCAGGACCGCAACAACGCCATGCCGTTCGCCAAGGGCATGCAGGGCTGGATGTACTACGTGTCGGGCCGGGAGAACTTCGTGGTGTCCTCCGCGGCGCTGATCGTGGGCCTGGAGTCGCAGGTGCCCTCGATCTACCGCACCCAGTACCCGACGCTGATCAACCAGTACGGGTTCTCGGAGTGGGAGGCCGAGTTCTTCGACCTGCACATCACCTCCGACGAGATCCACGGCGAGCGGGGCTACCAGATCGTGCTCAAGTACGCCGACACCCCCGAGCTGCAGCAGCGCTGCCTGCACTTCGTGCGGGAGGCGGCCGACATGCGCTTCGCCTACACCAAGGCGCTGTACGAGACGTACGTCGCGCCCGACCTCGGCGCCTGGGTGGAGGAAGAAGATCGCGAGCCGGCCCTCGTCGGCTGACAACTCGTTGGGCGCCGGTTGGACCGGGGCTCTGATCGGCGTGCCGCGCATCCACTTCAAGACGGCGGCAGGACCGGGGCTCTGATCGGCGTGCCGCGCATCCACTTCAAGACGGCGGCAGGACCGGAGCTCTGATCGGCGTGCCGCGCATCTACTTCAAGACCGTCGACCAGTACGTGGAGTTCGCCGAGGGCGACGAGGTCAACGTGCTGCGCATGGCCATCCGGGCCGACTGCGACGTGCCGTGGCAGTGCGCCAGCGGCAACTGCGGCACCGACCGGCTGATCATCGAGGAGGGCGCCGAGAACCTCGACCCGCCCCGGCGGCGCGAGCGGGCCCGGCTGGGCGACCTGCTGGATGAGGGCTACCGGCTGGCGTGCCAGACCTACACCCGCGGCGACGTGACCGTGAGCTGGGACCCCGACCAGGTGGGACTCGACGACGAGGGTGGCAGCGGCCGCGGCTCAAGGTCGGGCTGGGTCGGCGGCGACAGCGGCTGAGAGACGGCCGGCGGACTGAGCAATGGCAGCACCGACAGGATGGTTCGAGGTTGAGGCCACCGCCGACGAGCTGGCCTCAGCGGGCAAGCTCGTAGTGCACCTGCACCGCCACGAGATCCTGCTGCTGTGGAACGGCGGCGAGCCGGTGGCCCTGTCCAACGTGTGCATCCACCGGGGCCGCAAACTCAACGAGGGCGTGATGCTGGGCGCCCGTCTGGTGTGCGCCGGCCACCAGTGGGCCTACGAGGTCACCACGGGCTACTGCAGGGTCCGGGAGCGCTACCAGCCCCGCTATGCGCTGGAGGTCCGCGACGGCCAGATCTTCATCGAGCTGCCCGCCAAGCGGGGCCCCGACACGCCAAGCGGGCGCGCAAGCAGCGATCACAGCCGCATTGCGGCGCCGGAGGAGCCATGAGCAAGATTCTCGACGGCCAGGTCGCCGTCGTGACCGGCGCAGCCCGCGGCCTAGGGCGGGCCTTCTGCAAGACGCTCACTGCGCACGGCGCGCATGTCGTGGCCTGTGACCGCAGCGACGCGGTGCACGACATTGGGGGCCTCAGCTATGTCGCCGACGTAGCCGACCCCGACGATGTCCGCACCGTCGTCGACGGCGCAGTCGCCGCGCACGGCCGCATCGACATCCTGGTGAACAACGCTGGCGTCGGCTACGCCACAGGGCCAGAGGACGACTGGGATCGAGCCGTCGCCGACTACGACGAGATTGTGAGCGCCAACACCAGGGGATCCTTCCTGTTCGGGCGGGCCGTGGTCCCGGCGATGATCGCCGGAGGCGGCGGTCACATCGTGAACGTCTGCACCGACCACGTGTTCCCCCCGCCGGGCGTCGACGTTCACGGCCACGGCCAGATGGACCTGTACAACGCATCCAAGTGGGCGATCAACGGCCTCACGTTGGACTGGCCGATCAGCCTGCGGCGGCACAATATCCGGGTCAACGCGCTGTGCATGGGCGCGACCGTGACCGAGATGCTGCTCGCCTGGAAAGGCGACGGGGCCGACGCAGCCGCCAAGGGCTGGATGCAGCCATCCCAAACTGCTGATCTGCTGCTGGAACTGCTGGCCGAGGGGCCCGGCGGCCGCACCGGACAGAACATCGGCCTGTGGGTCGGCCGCCCGGTCTCCATTGACGACTCGACCCACGCCGGCGCCCGGCTGGCCGCGACCTGACAGCTCGACCCAGGTGGGCCCGGCTGGCCGCGACCTGACAGCTCGACCCAGGTGGGCCCGGCTGGCCGGGCCGGCTAGTCGGGTTCCAGTTGCTCCAGGCTGCTGCCGGCCTCGTACGCAGCGCGAAGGGACTGCAAATGCTTGCGCATCATGGCTTCGGCGGCATCGGCGTCGCGGTCGGTGACGGCCACGAGTATCGTCTCGTGCTCGTCGCTCACTAGTCGCCAGAAGTCGGGGGGGTCGTCGCGCAAGTACCTCAGCTGGAGGACTCTGAACACTGGCGGCGCCATGATCGACACCAGCGGGTTGCCAGCGGCGTGAAGCAGCGTCGTGTGGAAGTGAGGAGGGCCGTCGTCGGTGAGAGTGCGCCGGTAGTCGTCGGTGGTCCTGATCCCGATCGAGGAGCGAAGCATGTCCAGGTGTTGCTCGGTGCGGTTCTCCGCCGCGAGGCGGGCGATGGGGATCTCCAGCATCTCGCGGACTTGGAGCATGTCGGGGAGACTCACCATGTCCAGGCCGGACATGTGCCCGAAGCGGGACTCGAGGAACTCCGACACCGACTCGGGGTCGGGCTGGGTGACGAAGCTGCCGCCCGCCGCGCCGCGGGATGTCTCGACGAGGGCCTGAGCCGACAGCTCGCGCAGCGCTTCGCGGACAGTGCCCCGGCTGACGCCGAACAGGTTGGCCAGACTCGCCTCGGGGGGTAGCCGTTCGCCGGGACGGATCTGGCCCGTCACGATCAAGGCTCGGAGTTGGTCGGCCACCTGGCGGTAGGCGGACAGCACAGGCTGAACCATGTCCATGTCGGCTGCGGGCGACCGTGGCTTCTCAGCCACCGGAGCCGCCTCCCTCGACGAGCAGCCGGCGGCACACGCGAGTGTCGCCCGGCCATCGGGACCCGATACGAGGCTGATGGGTGACCGCCGGCTGCATGCCGTCCCAGCGTTCCAGCAGAGCTGCCATCGCGGTGACTGCGGCCTCCGCGGTGAGCGCGTAGAGCGACGGCGGCCTGCCGGCGGGGCGCGCCGGCAGCTTCGACAGTGGGACCAGGCCAGGAGCGACGCCCGACGGCAGACCGTCCATGCGGAACTGGCCCCTGGGCTCGCGATAAGCCAGATCCCGGCGCGTGATGCAGAATCGATCCGGCTCCCCGAACAGGGCAGGATCACGGTTCGCGGCCCCTGCGGAACACACAACCAGGCTTCCCATCGGTATCAGCTGCCCGAATCGTTCGACTTCGCGTGCCGCGCAACGATGCGACTCCATCAGCGGAGGACTATGACGCATCGTCTCCTGCCACGCCCGCATGGCCAGCTCCGGCTCCTCGCGCAGCATCTCCAGCTGATCGTCATGGGTGAACAGGAGGCACAAGAGATTCGCGAGCGAGCCTTCGAGAGTGTTGAAGACGAGCTCCAGCAGGGTCGTCACGACGTCCCGGGAGATGTCATCCACCGAGGCGCCGTCACGACAGGCGCGTGCGGCTGAGAGCAGGCTCTGTGCCGTCCCGGCATCGACAGTGGCCAGATGCTGAGCCACCATCTCGCCCAACTCCGCGATGGCCCGCACCCCGGCGTCAGCACGGCCGGGGTGCCAACCGACGCCCTCGTGCATCGCTCGCCACAGGGCGCCGAACCGGGCGGTGTCACCATCGGGTACACCGACGATCCGGGCCAGGAGCCCGACGGTGAACGGACCGACGAACTCGCCGATCAGGTCTGCGCCGCCGGCGCGGAGTTCATCCGCGGCCCGCCGGGCGACGCTCTCGGCCAGGGACTGCATGCCAAAGCCGATCGCGTCGCGGACCAGGGGCTCGCTCCGAAGGTCGCGGCCGAACAGCCCGGCGCCGTAGGTGGAATGGCGGGGCCTCGCTGCGAAGTTGGCGTCGTCGGCGATCAACGAGGTGACCTCGTCGTAGCTGGTCACCCAGTAGGTGTTGGTGTGCCAGTCCCGGAAGCACCGGTAATGCTCGCGCAGCAGGGCCAGCGTTGGGTAGGGATCGGCGACGAACTCCGGCCGCAGCCAGAACCCGGGGGGAATGGCAACCGGAATGTCGGTGGCGGCCTGCCGCTGGTAGACCTCGTAACTGCGCTCGGCCTCAGCCAGCATCGCAATCGATCCACAGCTCGTCCAGCTGCGACAGGCGGTCGGCGAATATGGGCTCCAAGCCGCCGTGGACGTCGCTCGCGATCTTGCCCGGAGTGAGGCGCGGATTGCTCAGGTGCTCGAGCAGGATCCTGGACCCGAGGACGGTCTCCTGGTGGGCGATCCACGCGCCGGGGCAGAAGTGCGTGCCCACCCCGAACCCGACATGGCTGAACTTTCCGTCCCGGCGGTAGCCGCGCTGAACCTCGCGGCCGATGTACAGCTCGGGCCTGAGGATGTTGAAGGCCTCTGGATCACCGAAGAAGCGCTCATCGTGATTGGCCGAGAAGTTGACGAGCTCCACCCACGAGCCCGCAGGGATGAGCACGCCGTGCAGGACAACGTCCCGGTTGGTCGAGCGGGCCATGCCACCCACCGGGGAGGAGTGGCGCAGGGTCTCGTGGAAGGCGGCGTCAAGCAGCCCCGGGTCCTCCTGCACCGCCTTGAGCTGCTCGGGATGCTCGAGGAGCAGGCGCCACATGTGCAGGATGGCGCCCCGAGTGGTGTCGCCACCGCCGCTCACGAGCACCGAGATCATCGACACGATCTCGGTTGTCGACATGTAGGCGCCGTCGATGTTCGTGCGGCTCAGCTGGGAGATGATGTCCTCTCCGGTGCGTTGCCCGTGCTCGTCGTAGAGGTATGCGGGCTCCCGGCGCCGCTCCTCGACGAGTTCCCAGACGTAGTCCTCAAGATCCTGGCGAGCCTGCAGGCCTACCTTGGCCTTCTCGGAGCCCGGGCGACCCTCCTGCATCGACCGGTACCAGTAGTAGAAGCGGTCCCGGGCTTCGGCGGGAAACCCCAGCACGTCGCCGACGACGCGGATCGGGAACTCGTTGGCGAACGCCCGGCCCAGCTCGATCGTTCGCCGGCCGGCGACGCTCTCGGTGACCATCGCCTTGGCGGCCGGCTCGATCGCAGCCGTGATCATCTCCATGGCCAGGCGATGAATCGTCGGAAGACGAGTCTCGAGAGCTCGGCCCGTGAGCTCGGAGCCGAACATCCTTCGGCGGCGGGCATGCTCGCGACCGCCCAGCTCGAGGATGGTGTTGCCGTTCACCAGGTTCGAGCTGCCCTTGGGGATGGTGTTGTACGTCTCCTCGTCGAGGTACGCGGCCGCCACGTCGGTGTAGCGGGTAATGAGGTACCGGTTGTGCAGCCTGTCCCAGTAGACGGGGTAGTAGTCGCGGAGGATGCGGTAGTAGGGGTGGGGGTTCCTTCTGAACTCGGTGCTGTCGAAGACCCGGGGATCGACGAACGGCCTGCCGTCGGCGGAAGTCCCCATGTCATTGGGGGTTCCCAGCGGCATCGGGACGAACTCGACGGTGTCAGTCATGCGACCCGCCGCTTCACACCCGTCATTTCGCCCTCCGGGGCATGTTGGTTGTTGGTGTATCGATATTGGGCCGCTCGACGCCGGTCACTGACGGCACCGCGGCCTCCGGGCTCAGCCTTCGGCCTGGTCCTAGTCGCTGTAGTCAGGATCAAGCAGGGCGGCGGCCTCGCGGCGCAGGAACTTCCAGCCGTCCGCGGTTCGCACGTACGTGTCGCCGTAGTACCCGTTGGCACCGAAGCTCGCTCCGTCGGCGGTTACGCCGGACGCGGCGTAGTAGACGGTTCCCGTAGCCGTGTCGCCGTCCATGTCGATGATGTGGTTGGACGTGAGGTGGTACAGGTTGCGCGATCCCTCGAAGGTCGCCTTGAAGAAGGCTTCGATCTCGTCGCGATCGTTCATGACCGGCACACCCCCCGGTCCTGGATCGAAGACGGCTTCGGGAACGAAGAGGTCGATCAGCTTGTCGAGCTGCATCGTGTCCACCGCCATCGCGTATTCGTAGGTGAGCCTGCGAATACCCTCAAGGTCGTTGAGCTCGGACACGGTGGTCCTCCTTCACGTTGTAGGTCTTGTCGTAATTGTCCGACATATACCGGACTAGCGCGCTCGGCACCCTAATAGACCGAACAAGGAAGCGTCAAGTCCAGCACGCATTCTATATGGTGTGGCCTCATTGCACGCTGATCTTGAACGCTCTCAGCGGGCACCGGATGGTTGCGCTGTGATATCTAACCCTTGTGTTTTCGCTAGATTGCATGCAAGCGTTCATAAGTCCGATCAAGAGTCCGACCAGGGAGGGAGGCCAGCGATGACGGGACGGCTCGAAGGGAAGGTTGCGGCCATAACCGGTGGGGCGACCAAGATCGTCAAGCAAACCCAATCAAGGAGGAGTCCATGAGGCTCGAAGGCAAAGTCGCAGCCATCACCGGCGGCACCCGAGGGATCGGGCGGGCCATCGCCGGAGCGATCATCGGCGAAGGCGGCCGCGTCGCGGTGTGCAGCCGTTCGGAGGAGAAGGGCGCGCAGGCGCTGGCCGAGATGGACGCGGGCGACCGGGCCATCTTCGTGCAGGGCAACGTCCAGGAGCAGGAGACCGTCAACCGGCTCGTCGACACGACCGTCGACACGTTCGGCACCATCGACATCATGGTGAACAACGCGGGAGGGTCGTCGGGCTTCGCACCGGTGGCCCAGCTGGAGGACGCCGCTTGGGAGGAGTGCCTGAACTGGTGCCTCAACCCCGCGTTCTGGGGCACCCGGCGGGCCCTCCAGACCATGGAGCAGAACGGCTGGGGCCGCATCATCAACATCTCGTCGGTGGAGGGCCGCCAGGCCGACAAGGCCGCCATATCGCACTACATCACGAACAAGCACGCCATCATCGGCCTCACCCGGGCCGTCGCCTTCGAGTACGGCCCGGTGGGCATCACCTGCAACGTGTTGTGCCCCGGAGCCATCGAGACCGACATCATGAAGACGGCCGGGCCCCAGGCCGCCGAAGCCATGGGCACGACCTATGACATTGCCGACCGGTCGTACCTCATCGTGCGAACCGCTCCCGATGTCATCAAGGGCTACTACAACGCCTGCCTGCACCGCGGCCGGATGCTCCGGGAGCACGACGGACGGGTGGACGAGATCCGCTGCCCGTTCCACGGGTTCTGCTGGGAGCTCGATGGTCGCCTGAAGCAGGTCCCGTCGGGCTGGGACTTCCCCCACGTGTACGAACGCTCCGGAGAGTTCCAGCTCCCCGAGGTCAGGGTCGACACCTGGGGCGGATTCGTGTTCATCAACCCCGACGAAGACTGCGAGTCGCTGGCGTCGTTCCTGGGCGAACTCCCTGACCACTTCGCCGACTGGGATCTGGAGAACCGGTACAAGAGCGCCCACGTCGCGAGAATCATCCGCTGCAACTGGAAGGTGGCGTCGGAGGCGTTCTCGGAAGCGCTCCACGTGGTGGCCACCCATCCCCAGATCTTGCCGAGCATCGGCGACGCCATCACCCAGTACGACGTGTGGGGAAATGTCAGCCGGGCGATATCTCCCAACAACACACCCAGCCCCCACCTGCGCTGGACCCCGACCGAACAGCAGATGTTCGACGTGCGAACCGACCGGCGCCTGGGCGACGACCCAGTTCAGGTCGTCCCCGACAACATGACCGCCCGTGAATTCACGGCCCGCATCGGACGCCAGATGTGGAGACCCGTCGTCGGTGATCGCGTCGATCGGATGTGCGACGCAGAGTTCAACGACTCCTTCTACTACACGGTGTTCCCCAACTTTCATCCGTGGGGGGCATTCAACGCGATCACCTATCGCTTCCGGCCCAACGGCGACGACCATGAGAGCTGCATCATGGAGTGCATGTTCCTGCTGCCCTTCGGTGACGGGCAGCGACCGCCGGCGGCCGAGACCAACTGGCTCGGTCCCGATGACCAGTGGGCGGCGCACGCACCGGAGCTCGGAGGACTGGCACGGGTGTTCGATCAGGACACGTTCAACCTGCCCAGAGTGCAGCAGGGCCTCCATGCCATGAAGAAGCCGGGCGTCACTCTGGCGAACTACCAGGAACTGAAGGTTCGCCACATCCACGTCCTGCTCGACGAGTGGCTCAGCCACGACTGAAGACTGGAGTCCGGCTCATGGATCTTGAACAGGTCGTCGACGAGCTGTCGATCCGGCGTCTCGTCGCCACGTTCTGCGATGGCGTCAACAGTCGAGACAGCACGCTGTGGGGCTCGGTCTGGGACGACGAGGACGCCACGTTCTGCCTCGGCGGCGCCGACCGCACCGGCAAGGACGCCATCGTCGCCGGGTTCGCCGAGGGAATCGCCGCTTACGAGATGTTGGTCCAGGTGGCACCGAACGGCCGGATCGAGATCGACGGGGACACGGCCACCGGCAGGTGGTACATCCTCGAGCTCGGCCAGCTCCGGGACGGATCCTCGTCACAGCTGGTGGCGCTGTGCCGGGACGAGTACAGGCGCACAAGCGACGGCTGGCGGCTCCGGCGTCGAGAGGTCGAACGCATCTACAAGGGCAAGGCCGCGCTCGAAGGCTGGACGAGGCCGGTCCCGGACTGATCCCGATATGTTCTCGTGTAGGTTTGAAGTATTACTATATTGGTTATAGATTGATGAGTACCCAGTCGCTTAGCTAAGTTAGCTAGGCTAGTCTGTGATGGCCGGGGAGAGATCGGAGCCGGGAACAGAGATGCAGGTCAACATGCACGAGGCAAAGTCGCAGCTATCCCGGTTGGGGAGGCTCGCCTGGGAGGGCAAGGAGGTCGTCATCGCGCGAAACGGCGAGCCCCACCTGCGGCTGACGCCCTACGAGCGGCCGCCTCGGGTACCGGGGCTCTGGAAGGGCAAGGTCTGGATCGCCCCCGACTTCGACGACACGCCACAGGACGTAATCGACTCGTTCTACGCGGGCGAAAACGATGACGAGCTCTTCGGTCCTATGGCCAGCGGAGACGGCGCAGCCGCCGACGCCTCGTGAGACGGCTGCTGCTCGACACCCACGCGCTGCTGTGGTGGCTGTCTGATGACCCGACCCTCGGAACGCGCTCGAAGGCTGGACGAGGCCGGTCCCGGACTGAGCCCCGATCCACGGATCGAGCTGACCGGGCGGTTCTGGACGGCGCCGGTATGCTCCGAGCCGATGACAACTGCCGATCGTCGGAGCTAGCCCGATGCCGTCCGAGAGGCAAGAAACCGTGTCAACCGACGCTGAGAGCGTCGGAGCAGACCCTCGGTACTACGTCGAGAGCGTGGCGCGCGCTGCCCACGTTCTGAAGGTGATCGCGGTTCGCAACGGCCCGGTCAGTGTGGCCGGGCTGGCCAAGCACTTGGCATGGAACAAGGCCGTGGTGTATCGAATCGTGCGCACCCTGGATGCGCTCGGACTCTTGAGATCGACCGACGGCGGCTACGTACCGGGACCGGCTCTCATCACGCTGGGTCAGGCAGCCCTCGAGGCCACCGGTCTGCTGCCGGTCGCCCGCCCCCACCTTGAGACACTGTCAGAAGAATTGGGCGAAACAGTGGTCCTGACCGTATTGGACGGCCCCGACATCGTGTACATCGACTGCATCGCGGTGGAAGCCGTCTTGATGACCAGATCGACGGTCGGAGCGCATCTGCCAGCCTATTGCACCTGTTCGGGCCAGATACAGCTCGCGGGTCTGACCGACTCGGAAGTCCGCAAGCGTCTCAGCAAGGTGGACATGGCGCATCGCGGTCCGAACACGCTGTCATCGGTGCCGGAGCTGATCCGACGGCTGGAAACGATCCGCGACGACGGATACGCGGTGAACGACCAGGAGCTCGCGGTAGGTCACCGCTCGCTGGCTGTGCCGGTCTTCTCCTACAACGGCAACGTCGCCGCGGCTCTGAGCGTCTCGGTGCCCACAGCCCGGGTATCACTCACCGACTTGCAGCGCTTCCTGCCCACGCTGCTGACCGCCGCGGACAAGATCAGCCGGAACCTCGGAGCGCCGGCCGCCTCCAGTCTGACCGCGGCCTACGCGAGGTGCGACTGAAGCCAGTCAAGGCAACAGTCGGCTGCGATCCGGGTCTTGTTGCGATCGCGATAGATCTCGTGGTGGCTGGTATCCGCGATGACACGGAGACGCTTCCTGGGGGTCGGAATGGCGTTGTAGGCCGCGGTCTCCATGTCTGAGAAAGTGAAGTCGTCGTTGTCGGCCAAAACCATGAGAGTGGGAGTGTCGACCAGCCGACCGATATAGCCCATCACGTTGTACTCCATCAGCATCTCGGCCGATTGAATCGTGTTGCGATTCTGATAGCTGGGAGCCTCCGTCTCCTTCAGCATCTGGAACAGCGGGGGACTGGCGGGATACGGCCATGTGCAGAGTTCAGTCTCGGGAGTCTCCGAGGAGTGCTTCATGTAGAGGTGCTCGCCCGTGACATAGCGGTGCCGCCGGGCGTCGAGCACGGCACGGGACAGCCGGCGGAAGCCCATGGTGCCGTGGGCGCGGCGCATCGTCTCATACCCATCGATCACCGGCACCACCGATATGACGCAGCTGACGCGGGAATCGACGGCGCCCGCGATCAAGACATGGCCTCCGCTGTACGAGATGCCCCAGACCGCGATCCGGGAGGGATCCACGGTCTCGAGGGTCTCCACATAGGACACCGCGTTCCGGTAATCCTCGATCTGACCCCAGGGGTCGAGGTGCTGGCGCACGTCTCCGCCGCTGCCCCCGAAACCCCGATAGTCGAAGATCAGCGAGGCGAACCCGGCCTCGGCGAACGCGCTGGCGTACCTGGGCTGTACGAGCTCTTTGACGTAGCACCATCCGCCGGCCATCACCACCACCGGGTGAGGCCCGGGCTGATCGGGCTCGAACCAGAGCGCCTCAAGGGTTGTTCCCTCGCTGTCGAACGTAACTGTCTCGGCTTCCACCGTCATTCCTCCTCCTCGCCGCCCAAGGTCGACGCCTGCCGGCTAGGCGGTCAACCAGCCTCCGTCCACCGCCAGGATCGCTCCCGTGATGTAGGAGGCATCGTCGGAAAGCAAGAACACGACCGCGGCCGCCTGCTCCTCGGGAGTCGCGAATCGTCGCATCGGGACGCTGGCCAGCAGCCGGGCCGCTCGGTCCTGATCGGCCCGGAGGTCCTCGTTCATCCGGGTCTCGGTGACTCCCGGAGCGATGGCGTTGACCCGCACCCCGTGGGATGCGAGCTCTAGCGCCATGGCCTTCGTGAGCATGGCCAGAGCAGTCTTGGACACGGTGTAGGCCGCGTGGGCCGGCGCGGCGGTGAACGACTCGATGGAGCAGACGTTGACGATCGAGCCGCCCCGCCCGAGCGACACGCGGCGGGACGCGAAGTTCCGGCTCAGCCTGAAGGGGGCCCTGACGTTGATGTCCATCGTGTCGGTCCAGTCCGGCATGGTGTGTTCGAGGATCGGCGCCCGGCGCAGGACGCCGGCCGCGTTGACCAGCACGTCCGCGTCGGGCGTGCGCAGGGGCAGCGAGGCGATCTCGTCGTCTCGGACGTCGCCGGCCACGGTCTCGACCTGCGTCTGGCGCTGGTACAGGTCGCGAAGGCGGGCCTCGTCGCGGTCCACGGCGATGACGCTGGCCCCGCCGGCTGCCAGGCGGGCGACCACCGCGGCGCCTATGCCGGACCCGGCCCCGGTCACGATCGCCCGCTTGCCGGCGAGGCTGGAGGGGGTTCCCGCCGTCATGGCAGGCGATAACCGCCGTCGACGTAGAGGATCTCGCCGGTTATGTAGCGGGCAGCGTCCGAGAGAAGGAAGACAGCGGCGTCGCCGACCTCGCTGGGCGAGCCGTAGCGGTTGCCCAGCGGGATGCGGGCCTCCGTCTCGGACCGGTCGTCCTCGCTCATGCCGGTGTTGATAGCTCCCGGCCCCACCGCGACGCAGCGGATGCCGAGCCCGCTCAGATCGAGCGCCATGGCCCGGGTGAGGCCGAGCAGCGCTCCCTTCGTGGCCGCGTAGACCGCCTGCGGGGGATCGAGCCAGCCGACGTCGGACTCGACCGAGCACAGGTTGAGGATCACCGCGCTTTGCTCGTTGTGCACCCAGTGCTGAGCGAACCTCTGGCAGAACCGGAAGGGCGCGGTCACGTTGACATCGAACATGGCGTCGAAGTCGTCGTCGGACTGCTCCCAGCAGGGCGCCGACCGATGGGCGCCGGCGTTGTTGACCAGGGCGTCGACCCGTCCGAAGCGGTCGAGCGCGCCGGCCAGCGCGGTTTGGGGCCCATCGGTTGAGGTGACGTCGGCCTCCACCGCCAGGAACGACCCCGGATCGAGGCCTCGGGGCGCGATGGGGCGCCGCGACACCCCGACCACGCTCGCGCCGGCCTCGACGACCGCGGCGGCGATCCCGGCACCGATCCCCTGGCTGGTCCCGGTCACCACCACCACGTGGCCGCTCAGGGGACCCGGGTTCACTAGCCGCTTCCGTGGGAGTCGTTGACCGCTCCGGACAGCCCCGCCAAGAACCGGGCTGCGTCGGCGCCGTCGACGGCCCGGTGGTCAGACACCAGCGTCATGGTGATCAGCTTGGCGCCGGGATCGGTCCGCAGCCGACCCACTCCCAGGACCGCCACCTGGGGCGGGACGATCATTGGCGCCACCGCGCTCGCGCCCAGAGCTCCCAGGTTCGACACGGTGAAGGTGCCGCCGACCAGATCGTCGGGGGCCAGTCGCCTGCTCCGGGCCCGCTCGACGAGGTTCTGGCGGGAGCGCACCAACTCCTCGGGGGCGAGCGAGTCGACGCGGCGGATAACGGGGGCCACGACCCCGTCGGGCCCGTCCACTGCGATGTTGATGTTGATGTCGGCGAACTCGATCCGCCTGCCGCCGTCGTACCACGAATTGAACATCCGATGGCAGCTCAGAGTCGCGGCCGCGGCCGCGATCATCAGGTCGGTGAGGGTGGCCTCGGGAGTCGAAGAGCGGATGCGATCCAGGGCGCGGCAGGCTGCGGTCACGTCCATGTCGTTGAAGACGGGGAATTGCGGCACGGCCGCGGAGACGGCCATCGCCCTGGCCACGGCCGAGCGGTGCTTGGTGGGTTCGATGATCTTGTGGGATCCGCCGACCAGATCCGGATCGACCGGCGGCGGCGCGCCGGGTCGCGACCCGGAGCGCCGAGCCGGAGGCAGGCCGGCCAGATAACCGTGCCGCAAGTTGATACGCGGACCGATGGTGCCGTCGCGATCAGAGTCGGGCAGGGCGGCCGCGGATGAGTTGTGCGCCTCGGCCGCGGCGCCCGCGACCGTCGAGGAGGCCGATTCGGGGTCGCCGTCGCCGGGTCTGGAGCCGTCCTCGCTGGAGCGGACGAGCAGCGCGGCCGGGTCGTATTGCTCTCCGATGTCGGCAATCAGGCCGATGACGGCGCCGGGAAGCACAACCTCGCCCGCTGCGGCCAACTGCTTGGCCAGGACTCCGGCCGAGGTTGCCTCCACATCCAGGGTGGCCTTATCGGTCTCGACTTCGAGCAGGGGATCCCCGGAGACCACCTCGCCCCCCTCGGCGACGACCCACTCGACGACCCTGACCTCGTCGTCGGCGCCGAGAGCGATCTTGGGCATGCGGAACTCGCGCATCTAGTCCTCGGCCCAGCCCATGACCTGGCGCACCGCCACCTCGACCGACTGTTCCGTCGGGTAGACCTGCGACTCGAGCCGGGCCGCGTAGGGAACGGGCACCGGCTTGGCGCTCACGGTCAGCACCGGCGCAGCCAGCACATCCCACGCCTCACATGTGGCGATGGAGGCGATCGTCGGCCCGACTCCGAAGAAGGGGCTGTCGTCGGCCAGGCACACCACCCGTCCGGTTGATCGGGCCGCGGCCGCTATTGCGCCCACATCGAGGGGGGCCAGCGAGACCAGGTCGATCACCTGCACGGCCAGGCCGTCCTGGCTTAGCCGGTCGGCGGCCCGCGACGCGATGCCGGTGCCCGCTCCATAGGCCAGGACAGTGGCATCGGTTCCCGCCCTGACCCTGCGGGCGCCCACGTTGGGATCGACCGACCGCCTCAGGGGCCCCTTGGTGCGGTAGATGCGCAGATCCTCGCACACCACCACCGGGTCCTGCTGCCTGAGGGCCCAGCGGATGCAGTCGTATGCGGACTGGGCGTCAGACGGGGCAAGCACGGCCATCCCGGGCGTGGCCGCCAACAGGGCGTGCAACGACTGGGAATGCTGGGCCGCGAACGATCCCAGCGGACCCTGCCCGACCCTCACCACCAGCGGCACCCGGACCTGGCCCGACGACATGTACCGCATCTTGGCCGCGTTGTTCAGCAGCTGGTCCAAGCCCAGGTACAGGAAGCCCGCGAAGTCGACCTCCACCACCGGGCGCAGGCCGGCCAGAGCCGCGCCAACGCCGCAGCCCATGGTGGCAGACTCGGAAATGGGCGTGTTGAGAACACGATCGGGGCCGAACGCCTCGGCCAGGCCCTTGGTCGCCCCGAACGGGAATCCGGCCACGATGTCCTGGCCGAGAAGCACGATCGTGTCGTCCCCGGCCATCGCGTCCCGCTGGGCCGCACAGACGGCCTCGATGAACGTCACCTCCTCGACCAGCGACGCGGTGGCGGTCATCCCCACACGTCCCGATGGAGGGCGAGGTCGTCGGGCTCGGCGGAGCTGCGGGCGAACGCCAGCGCCTGCTCCACCCTGGCGTCGACTCGCCGCGAGATCTGATCGGCCATTGCCGGCGACAGCTCAGCCCGATCGGCCAGGAGCGCTATGGGATCGCGCCGGCGCCACGCGTCGACCTCCTCCTTCACCCGGTAGAGCCCGTGGGGGGGGTCCCCCCGGGAATGGCCCATGAACCGGTAGGTCAGAGCCTCGAGGACGGCCGGCTGGCCTGCACGGGCGTGCTCGACGGCGCGCCTGGCGGTGTCGTACACCTCAAGGACGTCCTGGCCGTCGACGATGTAGGCGCTGATGCCGAAGGCACGGGCCCGTGCCGCGACACCCGGGCCGGCGGTGGACTCGCTGGCCGGCATGGTGATGGCGTAGGAGTTGTTCTCGCACACGAACACCACCGGAAGGGACCACAGCGCAGCGAGGTTGAAGCTTTCGTAGAGGACGCCCTGGTTGACGCCGCCATCGCCGAAGAAGGCCACGCACACCTCCCCGGTGCCCTTGAGCTTGGAGGCGAGGGCCACGCCAGTCGCGATGGGAACCGCGCTGCCGACCACGGCCATCGTGCCCAGGAATCCGTGGTCGATGTCGGTGACGTGCATAGAGCCGCCCTTGCCTCCCGAGGACCCGCCGGCCCGGCCGCACAGCTCGGCCATCAGCGACTCCAGCGGAACGCCCCGGGCTATGGCGTGACCGTGGCCCCGGTGGTGGCTGATCACCTTGTCGCGATCCTCGAGGGCGCCGATCACTCCCGCGGCCACCGCCTCCTGGCCGATCGACACGTGCACGGTGCCGCTGATGTCGCCCTCCTCGTAGACGCGGTAGGCGCACTCCTCGAACCGGCGGATCAGCGCCATGGTCTCATAGAGCTCAAGCGCGACGGCGGGGTCCGCCAGCAGACCGTCGAGCGTCGCGGTCACGCGGCGTCACCGTTCCCGGCGCGAGCGCGGCCCGAGCGCAGCTCCGCGGTAGCGGCCTCGTTCACCGACCCGTCGTCGCCGATCACCACGAGGTAATCGTCGAGGGCAGACCGCGCGCTGATGTAACCCAGGCTGCAGTCGCGTTCCACTAGGCGGGGGTCGCGCTGGCCGGGGTCTCCCCAGCCGCCTCCCCCGGCCGTTAACTGGGTCACGACCTCCTCGGATCTCAAGTCGACACCCACGGCCTTGGAGCCGAACTCCGGCGCAGCCTCCCGCAGACTCACCCCGTCGCTGGAGATGAAGAACCCCGCCGCCGCGCCTTCGCCTCCCCCGGAGAGGCCCCAGGGCGGCACCCGCACCCGGTTGGCGACGATCGAGATCTTGGCGTCGTGCCCAAGGACCCGATGGTCACGGCGGATGCCGAGCCCGCCCCGGTACTGTCCGGCGCCGCCGCTGTCGGTCCTCAGCTCGTAGCGCTCCACCCGGACCGGGAACCGGCGCTCCACCACCTCGACGGGCACGTTCCACGTGTTGCCCACGATCGACCAGATGGCCGACAGGCCGTCGCGCTCGGCGTTGCCGCCCCAGCCGCCCTCGGGGTACTCGTAGATCACATAGCGCTCGCCTCGCTGCGGGTCGGTGCCGCTGATGATCATGTTGTTGGACGAACCGTGGTCGCAGGCCATGGTGCGGGTCCCCTCGACCTGCGAGAGCGCCCGGAACACCGTGTTGTGGACGATGCAGGTCGTCTCGTTCCCGCCGGTGCAGGCCCCCGGGAACACGGGATTCACGATGCTTCCCTCGGGGGCGATGATCTTGATGGGCCGGTAGCACCCCGCATTCGGTTCGATGTCGGGGTCGGTGGCGGCCTGAAAGACCATGTACACGCCCGAATAGGTGTAGCCCAGCACCGAGTTGAGGGGCCCCTCCACCTGCGGGGAGCTACCGGCGAAGTCGATCTCCACACTGTCGCCGGAGATGCGCACCGCCACCCTGACCTCCCGGGGCTCGTCGGTGATGCCGTCGTTGTCCACGAAGTCCGACGCCACGTACGTCCCGTCCGGGAGGGCCGCTATGGCGCTTCGCATGCGCTGCTCCGACTGGTCGAGGAGCATGGTCATAGCGGCGCTGAGGACCTCTGTGCCGTACCGGTCGACAAGGTCCTCGACGCGCCGGATGGCGGTCCGGTTGGCCGAGATCTGGCTCTGGAAGTCCACGCGCATCTGGGACGGGAGGCGGCAGTTGCCCACGATGAACTCGACGAGGGGCTCGTTCACGACGCCCGCCTCGACGAGCTTGATGGGGCTGATCCTCAGGCCCTCCTGATAGTTCTCCGTGGCCTCGGCATAGAAGCTGCCGGGAACGGTTCCCCCCACGTCGAGGTGGTGGGCCCGGTTGGCGGCCCATCCCACGATGCGGCCCCCGCAGAAGATCGGCGCCACCAAGGTGACGTCGTTGAGGTGCGTCCCGCCCAGGTAGGGGTCATTGAGGACGACCATGTCGCCGGGCCCGAGCCGCTCGCCTGAGAAGGCGTCGGTGGCGGCCTTCACCGAGAACGACAGCGACCCCAGATGAATGGGCAGGAACTCCCCGTGCGAGACGATCTGGCCCTCGGGATCGAACACCGCGCACGAGTAGTCGTTGCCCTCGTTGAATATCGGCGAGCAGGAGGTCTTGCGGAGGGTGACCCCCATCTCTCGAGCGGTCGAGGCCAAAGCGTGGCCAATGACCTGCAGGGTGATCGGATCGTGGTCTGTGCTTCGGGCGAGCTCGGACTTGGTGATGCGCTGGGTGCTCGAAGTCATCGCGGATCCTCGTCTCTGGTGATCAGCAGGCTCCCGGTGGTGTGCGCGACCGCGGACCATCCGGGCGGTATCAGGGTTGTGGAGTCCACCGCGTGGACCACCGCGGGACCGTCGAGGCGCTGGCCGGTTTCGACCTGGACCCGATCGACGACCTGCGACGCTATGAACTCGTCGGGCTCCTCGAAGTACACCTCTCGGCTCGAGAGGCGGCCGCCGCGGTCAGTCCGGTCCCAGTCCCACCACATCTCAGGGTCGTCGGGCACTGCGAACCCCGCGACGCGCATGGTCACGAGATCGACGGAAACATCCTGGAACGAGTGCCCGTAGAGCTGCTCGTGGAGGCGGTGAAAACCGTTCACCGATCCGGCCAGGCGAGCGGCGTCGAAGTCTCCCTCGGGCATCCGCACGGCCAGGTCGTGCGCCTGCCCGGCGTAGCGGTAGTTGAACCAGACCTCGGTCCGCATCCGGTCGTCCGGGTAGCCCTCCTGGGCGAGGGCGCCCCGGGCCTCGGCCGTCATCGACTCCAGTTGATCGCCGAGGTGGGCCACATCGAGCTCGCCGACGTCTCGGGCCACCGACCTGAGGATGTCCTGTCTCGACACCGAGATTGCTGCGCCGAAGGCCGAGGTGCATCCGGGGAACGGCGGGATCAGCACCGTGGGGATGTGCAGCTCGCGGGCGATGTCGGTGGCGTGCACCGGGCCTCCCCCGCCGAAGGCGCTCAACGCGAACTGGCGCGCGTCGCGGCCCCGCTCGACAGAGATGGTCCGCACCGCGTTCACCATGTGGGCGTTGACGATCCTAAGGATCCCCGCCGCGGCCCTCTCGACGCTCACGCCCAACCGCGACGCGATGTGCTCCTCGATGGAGGCGTGGGCGGCCTCGACGTCGAGAGTGAGCGATCCGCCGAACAGGGTCCGAGCGTCGTACCGGCGCAGCACCAGGTTGGCGTCGGTGACCGTGGGGCTTGTGCCGCCCCTCAGGTAGCAGGCCGGGCCCGGGGTGCTGCCCGCGGACTGGGGACCGACCCGCAGCGCGCCCCCGGAGTCGATCCACGCTATCGAGCCCCCGCCGGCGCCGATGGTGTGGATGTCGAAGGTGGGATAGGCGATGTCGAGTCCGCCGACCTCCATGTCGAGGCGCTCATCGGGGACGCCGTCGACTATCCCCGACACGTCGCAGCTCGTGCCCCCCATGTCGAGAGTGAGCAGGCTGGTGATCCCGGCGCGCTCAGCGAGCCACTTGGCCGCGGCGACGCCGCCGGCGGGTCCCGACATCAGCGTCGGCACCGGCGCCCTCGACGCCATGCCGGCGGCCATGGCCCCGCCCGAGTTGGTCATGACCGATATGCGGCCGTCACCGAATCCCTGCTTCGCCAGCTCGACCTCAAGCTCGGTCAGGTATCCCCGGACGACACCGGTCACATAGGCCGCTACCACGGTGGTTGACGTGCGCTCGTACTCCCTCAGCACCGGCAGCACATCGGTCGATGTGAGCACTACCTCGGCCCCGCCCTCCTCCAGGACGATCTCCTTGGTGCGCTGCTCGTGGACGGGATTCTCGAAGGCGAACAAGTAGACGATCGCCACCGCGGTCACGCCCTGGCTGCGCAACTGCCGCCACGCCTGGCGCACCTCGTTCTCGTCCAGGGGGGTCACCACCTCGCCCGCAGACGACACCCTCCCGGTTATCTCCATGCGGCGGTCCCTCAGCACGAGAGGCTCGGGCACGGTCTCGTTCAGGTCGAACAACCGTTTGCGGTGGGTCCGGCGGATCTCCAGCACGTCGCGGAAGCCGCGGGTGGTCAGCAGGCCCGTGGTCGCACCGCTGCGGGTCAGGATGGCGTTGAGGCCCAGGGTGGTTCCCAGCTTGACCTGCGACACGGACTCGCCGGCCCCGCAGGCGGCTGCAACGACCCGCAGCACGCCCTCGGCCGGGTTGTCGTAGTCGGTGGAGGACTTGAACCACGACGTGCCGCCGCTGTCCTCGTCCAGCACCACGACATCGGTGAAGGTGCCGCCGACATCGATGCCGATGCGCTTCAAGACCGCTGCCCCTTCAATGCAGCCAGGACCCGGCTCGCGGAAAGAGGCAGCGCGGTCAGGCGCACGCCGGCCGCGTTCCGAATGGCCGAGGCGAGCGTGGCGGGGGCGAGCATCACGGGCGCCTCACCGATGCCCTTGGCCCCCAGAGGCCCGGTCCGCGACGGAAAGTCCTCGACCGTCTTGACCACCAGTTCGTCGGGGATGTCGCAGATGGTGGGCAGCCGGTAGTCGACGAGGCTGTCGTTGAGCGTCGACCCGTCGTCGCCGACGATGATCTCCTCGAATAGCGCCTGGCCTATTCCCTGGACGACTCCGCCCTGGATCTGGCCGAGCACGCCCTGGCGGTCCACGACCGTCCCCGTGTCGTGGACGGCCAGGTAGCGGGGCATCGATATGCGGCCCAGCTCGGTGTCGAGATGCACCTCGGCGACATGGCAGTGGAACGTCGGCTCGTTGAAGGTGGGCAGGGGCATGTTGATCGCGCAGGCCGAGTCGAACGCCACCGGCTCGGCCTGGAACCGGCCCGTTGCCACGACCGGCCCCGACGCCATCGACACCGCTCCCACGAGCTCGCCGATGCTTACCGCGGTCTCGGGGCTGCCCGCGATCTGCAGGGTGCCAGCAGTGAAGTCGACATCGGAGGCGCTGGCCTCGAGCCGGCGGGCGTACTCCTCGGCGAGGATGGCCCTCACCTCGTCGGCTGCCCGCATGGCCGCGGTGCCGGCGCCGTAGAGGGTGCGCGACCCCTCCGAGCCGAAGTCGGGCGGGGTGGTCTCGGTGTTGCCCGACACCACATGGACCTGCTCCGGGGCGAGGCCGAGCCTCCTGGCGACGATGGCCCGCACACCGCTGACGACAGCGCCGGTGCCGATCTCGGTGCTCCCCGTGAACAGGGTGGCGCTGCCGTCGTCCTCCATGCGCAGGGTGGCCGACGAGTGGCCCGGGGCGGTGAACCACCAGCTCATGGCCAGCCCGATCCCGACCTTCGTCTGGGGGCCGGCCGGCGGTGTTTGAGACCCCTGCCAGCTCGCCATCACCGCCTCGGCCTCGTCGAGGACGGCGAGGGCCGCGTCCGACTCGATGGACTGCCCGGTCGGTCCGAGCCCTCCCGCTCTCATCAGGTTCCGCCGCCTCAGCTCTACCGGCGAAAGGCCCAGTTCGGCCGCGATGTCCTCGAGGTGCACCTCGTTGGCGAAGCACATCTGAGGGCCCGACGGCGCCCGGAAAGAGCCGGTGGAGTGAAGGTGGGTCCGGACGGCGTGCATCCTGGCCGACACCGCCGGGATCTGGTATGGGCCGCCGGCCTGCAAGGCGCCCATGGACGTGATGAAGGCGGTGTCCACGGCGTAGGCCCCGGAGTCGTAGTGCCCCACCGCCCGGCGGGCGAGGAAGTCTCCCGACTCGCTGACCGCGGTCGCCAGCGTTACGACGGACGCCTCGCGTGGGTTCGACGCTTGAAGCTCGTCGCTGCGGGTGGACGCGACCCGGACGGTCCGGCCGGTCGCCCGGGCTAGGCAGGCCGCGTAGGGGGCCATCCCGTTGTGCAGCTTCCCGCCGAATCCGCCGCCGAAGGCGGGCACCTTCACGGTGACCCGGTTGAGAGGCATCGAGAACAGGCTGGACAGCGTCTGGCGAACCTGAAACGGCGCCTGCGAGCACATCGTGATGACGAGCTGACCGTCCTCAGTGAACGTGGCGATGGCGGCCCGGCGCTCGATGTAGCCCTGGTGGACGCGGGCGGTCCTAACAGTGCTCGAGACCACCTCGTGGGCATTCGAGAAGGCGTCGTCGACGTTGAGGCGCTCTACCACGGAGGGCTCGTTGATGTTGCCCTCGCCCGCCACCACCTCAGGCGCGCCCTCGACCATGGCCGACTCGATGCTCACCGCCCGCGGCCCGGTCTCGACCAGTCTGGGGGCCAGAGCAGCCGCACCCGCCTCGGCCGCGTAAAGATCGGTGGCCGCGATGAGAGCTATGGGTTCGCCCACATACCTGATGTCGTCGCTGGCCAGAACGGGCTCGTCCTGCTCGACGATGCCCATCCTCACCTGCGGGACATCGGCAGCAGTGAGCACGCAGCGAACCCCGACGACGGCCGCGGCTGCCGCGACGTCCAGTTCGGCGACCCGCGCCGGAGCCGACCGGGCCCGCACAACCACGCCCACCAGCGCGTCGGCGGGCGCGAGATCCTCCGTATATCCGGCCCGTCCCGCAGCCTTGGCGCTGGCGTCGGGGCGCCCGCCGTATTGGACATGCGGTGGCGGCGTCACGATTCCCCTCCTTGTGCAGCGAGGCTCGCGGCCGCGGCGGTGACGGCCGCGATGATCGGGTAGTACCCGGTGCACCGGCAGATGTTCCCCGCGAGGGCGTCCTTGACCTCTGCCGGTGCCGGTGCTGGGCCCAGCTCAGCCAGCACGGCTGCGGCCTGGACGATGAAGCCGGGGATGCAGATTCCACACTGCACTGCGTCGGCCGCGACGAACTCCTCGAGCAGGATGCGCCCGCTTTCCGACTGGGCGACGTGTTCGGGGGTGACGATGGCGGCCTCGTCGCACTCTGCCGCGTAGATGAGGCAGGTGGTCACGGCCTTGCCACCGACGATGGCGGTGCACGACCCGCAGTCGCCGGTGCCGCAACCGTGCTTGACCCCGGTCAGGCCGAGCCCGTCCCGCAGCGCGTCCATCAGCAGGGTCGCCGCGGAGACGGTTACCTGGCGCGGTTCCGAGTTGACGTCGAGGGTCAGGGTGGTGACGCCAGCGATGCTTGCGGTCATGAGACTTCCGCCCTGCTCCGATACATCGCGGTGGCCAGTGCACGGGCGAGCAGGGGCCGAAGCGAGGCCAAGCGGTACTCGGCCGTTCCCCTGACGTCGGTCACCGGTTGCGCGGCCGACTCGAGAGCCCTCGACGCCTCGGCAATATCGGGCTCCGAGCCGGCGAGGGCCGCGGCGGCGGCCGGCACCAGCAGCGGCGTGGGCCCGACGCCGCAGAGGGCCACGCGGGCCTCAGCCACACCGTCGCCGTCGGGGCGGACCCAGACCGCGACGCCGGACACGGCCAGGTCCATCCAGGACCGATAGGTGAGGCGGAGGTACGCCGAGCTGCCCGCCGCGGGAACCACGATCTCGGTGATGATCTCACCCGGTTCGAGCCGGTTCTGGCCGGGCCCGACGAAGAAGCTGCTCAGCGCCATCTCGCGGCCGCCGTGCCCGGACCCGGCCACCCGTGCGACCGCGTCCAGGGCCAGCAGCGGAGCCAGCGTGTCGCCCGCGGGCGAGGAGCGGGCCACGTTGCCCGCCAGAGTGGCCCGGGCCCGCGTCTGGCGGCCGCCGACACAGTTGGCGCCGTCGGTGAGCGCGCCGATCCCGGCCGGGCCGAGTGCACCGATCTCGGCCATGGTCACGCAGCCGCCGATGGTGACGTGCTCGACACGGACCTCGACGCGGCGCAGCTCGGGCAGGCTCTTCAGATCGACGATCGTGGCGGGGTTGATCGCGCCCGAGCGCTGCATGGGCACGAAGTCCGTGCCTCCGGCCAAGGGGAGGCTGCCCTCGGAGGCCAGCAGCACCAGGGCCGCATCGAGATCGGTCGGGCGCCGGTAGGCCATGGCCGTCGGGGTCACACTGCGCTCCCGATCCTGAGCGGCGCCCGCACCGGCAGGACGAGCCGCTCGCGCTCGAAGGGCTGGTGCTGGTCAGGATTGGCGGTGTCGATCTCGCGGGCGAGCCGGTGGCCCGAGAAGACCGCATCGGCCACGATGCCGGGAACGATGCAATCACCGGCGCGGTGCACGGCCACGATCCCGGCTTCGGCCAATCGTTCCCGGGCGGCGATCAGGTCGCGATACAGCCCGTCTCGGGAGATCCTCTGGGTGACGAGAACCACCGCGTCCGCCTGCCATTCAACACCGCCCTCGCGGTAATGGTGCGCGGCGAGGACCCGGCCGGGCTCGATCCGGCTGATGGAGTGGTTGCCCGCGATCTCGCCGCCGAGCTCGTAGATGCGGCTGGTGACGTGGCCGAACTCACCGGTCATGTGCAGGAAGTTCCCAGGCTCGGCCTGGGGCGACACGAGCCGCACAGAATGACCCCTGGCTGCGAGCATCTCGGCCAGCGACGGGCCTATGAAATACCCGTCAGTGTCGTAAATCACCACCGAGGTGCCTGGCACCGGCTTGCCGTCGACCATTATCTGCTCGGGAGTCAGCACATGGGGCAGATTGGCGTCCGCCCCCGGGATCGGTTCATGCGTGAGCGGATTGACTCCGTCGGTGGACCATCCTGATCCGGTGGCGACCACGACGATCTCGGCGCCGTAGTCCAGCACGTCGTCGACACTCAGCCGACGGTTGAGGATCAACTCGACATTGTCGAGCCTCTCGATCTGCGACTCGCGCCAGCCCACGGCGCGGCGCCACTCGCCCAGTCCCGGAAGGCTCGGTATCCATGCCATGGTTCCGCCGGGCTCGGAGTGGGCCTCGGCGATGTGCACCCCCGTCATTCCCCGAGCGCCGAGCACCATCCCGCACTCAAGTCCGGCCATCCCGGCACCTGCCACCAGGACGGTGCGATCGTGGTTGGAGGCTCGAGAGTACTTCTCGGGATGCCATCCCCGGCGGTACTCCTCGCCGACGGTGGGGTTCTGGGTGCAGACAAGCCTTGATCCGACCCCCCACACCACCGCGATGCAGATGTTGCAGCCGATGCACTCGCGGATGTCCTCGATCCGGCCCTCCTCGATCTTCTTGGGCAGGAACGGGTCAGCAATGGAGGGGCGGGCGGCCCCGATGATGTCGGCGGTGCCGGAGCGGATCACGTCCACCATGACGTCGGGGCTCACGTAGCGCCCGACCGCGATGATCGGCTTGGACGACGCTGAGCGGGCCCGCCCGATCCAGGGCGCGCACCAGTTCTCCTGGCGCATCCGCGAGGGGCCGGTGTCGTCCTCCCAGTTGGTGATGCTGCCGATGTGCAGGTCCCAGAAGTCCACGAGGTGGTCGAGGTGCTCGATGAGCCTCAGGCCGTCCTGGTCGACCTCGATCCCGTCGGAGCCTCTGAGGCTGTCGATGTTGAAGCGGGTGCCGACGGCGGCCTCGTCGCCGACCGCCTCGCGCACCTTCTCGAGCGTCTCCTTCAAGAACCGGGCGCGGTTCTCGAAACTGCCGCCGTATTGGTCGGTCCGCTTGTTGTAGAAGGGACCGAGGAACTGCAGGGCGATCGTATGGAAATGGCCGGCATAGACATTGATGACATCGAACCCGGCCCGCACAGCTCGCCGAGCCGCGTCCACATAGAACCCCTGCAGCTCGTGAATCTCCTCCACCGACATCTCATAGCAGGACTGGTTGTAGAAATCCTCGGAGTTGAGCTGAGAAACGCCCCGGACCGGCATTCTGGACTCATAGCTGCCGGAATGGGCCGCCCCGTACCACAGCTCGACCCCGGCGAGACCGCCGTGGGCATGCACTGCCTCGGTCATGACCGAGAGATTGCTGACGTCGGTGTCATCCCACAGACGGCAGAAGTTGCGAGGATAGTCATCCGATTCTGGGTGAATCGAACAGTACTCAGTGTTGACCAGAGCCCATCCGCCCTCTGCCTTCATTGCCCGTAGACCGGCCTGGCTTGCGGGGAGATCGGTTCCAAAATTGGTGCAGTGAGGTACCTGCGCGAACCGATTCTTCAGCACTTTGGGGCCGATCTGAATGGGTTCGAACAGTATGTCGTAGCGGGAATCTCTCATCGGTGTCAGTCCCTATGCACAAGAGGCAGCGGCGGGAACCCGCATGGTTCCATTCACAGCAGATGCCAGCTCAGAGATCAGCTCCACCTGTTCGGGCGTGGACTCCACCGGACCCACGATTATGTCGTCGAAGCCGGCCGCGGCGATCCGGGAGACCCGATCGGTGATGTCGGTCAATGAGCCGGTCAGGTACGAAGCTCGGAGATTCCCGATGCTGCGATCACCCATCACCCGTCCGAACGCGGGGACCTGCTCGGCGAGGGCCCGGTCGGTGTCGTCCGTGTCGACGATGTGGGTCCACTGCACGTGGACGCGCCGGAACGGGCGGTCGCCAACTGCCTCATTGACGAGGGCGAGATCGGCGAGGGTCATCGACTCGTCGCCCGCGCAGGGGGCCAGCCAGCCGTCGAAGCGCTTGATCCGCTCCAGGACCGAGGCGGCCAAATGGGGACGGTCGGCCGCAGACCCGGACTCGGGGGTGCGGCTGCCGCCACCGATCAGGATCGGTATCCGCCAGCGCGGACGGGGCACAAGTCGCACAGTCTGGAACGGGTAGCGGGGTCCGGGAGAGTCGACCGGCGCGGTCTCGAGCAGCAGGCGCAGCATCGCCGCTACCTCGTCGGTGCGCTCGCCTCGCTCGGTCAGCCTGTAGCCGAAGCACTCGTACTCCTCGGGCGCCCACCCCGAGCTCACGCCGATGGTCACCCGGGGCCCGGCCAGGGCGGCCAGGCTGGCGACCTGCTTGGCCAGCGCCACGGGGTGCCGCGGCCCGGCCACCAGCGACGCGGTGCCCAGCTCCAAGCTCTCTGTGACCGCGGCGGCGGCTGCGAGGGACACAATCGGGTCGTACCACGAGCCGGAGTGAACCTCCCCCGTCGTGGGCAGCATGTGGTCGATGACCCACAGGCCGTCGAGGCCGCAGCGCTCGGCCAGCCGAGCCAGCTCGACCACTCCGGTGTCGGCAGCCGTCACGGTGTCCGCCGCGAATGTGGGCAGCCAGAGACCGACTCTCATGCGAGCTGCGACAGAACGTCGTCGAAGACGGAGAGGACTCGGTCGACGTCCTGGTGGGTGTGGGCCCCCGAGGTCACCGCGGGATGCACCGGCGGCCACAGCACGCCCCCCGCCGTCATTCCCAGCAAGATCTTGCGGGTCAGCTCGATGTCGCCAGCAAGGACGTCACGCCGGTCCCGCACATCCTCAACGCCGGCGTGCATCTGGATGATTGAGGCGACCCCGTTCACGGCTGCGGGAACGCCGTGGCGGGCGAAGATGCCGCGAAGCCCCTGCCGGATCGATTCTGCTGTCCCGTCGGCCCGAGCGAGGGCGTCGGTGGTCTCCAGCACGGTCAGCGTGGCCGCTCCGGAGACTATGGACACCGGGTTCTCGGTGAAGGTCCCGGACTGGAAGATGCGCCGGTCACCGGCGCCGGGCCCGAGGGTCGCCTCCATCAGGTCGCGGCGGCCCCCGAACAGGGCTAGGGGCATGCCGCCGCCGACCGCCTTGCCGGCGGTGGCGAGGTCGGGAACCACGCCGAGGTAGGAGGGGGCGCCGCCCAGACCCAGGCGGAAGGCGCACAGCACCTCGTCGAAGATCAGGACGATCCCGTGCTTGTCGGCAGCCTCGCGGACTGCCCGCACGAATCCCAGTTCGGCAGGCACCCCGCCCCCGCTGGAGAACGCCACCGGCTCCATGATCACCGCGGCGAGATCCGGCCCGTGCTCATCCAGCAACGCGGCCGTCGCCTCGGCCTCGTTGAAGGGCAGCACGACGATCTCGTCGACCAGGCGCGGCGACATGCCCGCGTAGTCGAGTACGGCTTCGGGACGCAGCCTCGGGCCCCTCGGCGAGGCGACGTGGGTAGACACGAGCGCCCAATCGTCGGACCCGTGATAGTTGCCCTCGAACTTGGCGATCTTCGTGCGCCCGGTGGCCGCCCGGGCCACTCGCACAGCCGAGCGAGTGGCCTCAGAGCCGGTGTTGGTGAAGCGCAGCCTCTCGAGATACGGCATGTGATCCTGGAGCCGCCGGGCGTAGTCGAGAGACAGGCGGGTCGGCATCATCGGGTTGGTCATCTTGGCGATCTGCTGTTGGATCGCGGCAACGACATCGGGATGCGAGTGCCCGATCAGCAAGGGACCTGCACCCATGAGCAGATCGACATAACTGCGGCCGTCGACGTCTGTCACATGAGAGCCAAGGGCAGACTCCACAAAGATCGGATGGGGCGACACTATCTTGGCTTGACCGGACACCCCGTGCGGGAAGACATCGAGAGCCTCAGACCAAGCGCGGCCGGATGCGGGCGTTCGGTCAGCGTAATTCTGCTCTACGCTGGTTGTCGCCTTGTTCTCCACGATTCCTATCGACATTGGTGCTCCATTTGGACACTCCATATGTGTGCTCAGTTGGGGTCTATTGAATCTCGAAACTACGTTAGGTCAGCAAGGGTCTAGAGTCAATTGGCAGACTCCCGTCATGTACGGTGTAGAGCCAGCACCTGACTTCGCGTCCCTCGAAGGGCTTTAGTGACGGCTCAGTGAGACAGGACTCATGTGCCTCCGGGCAGCGGGGCTGGAACTGGCATCCGGCTGATGTCGAGCGAAGCCCTGACTCAGATCCCGCCCGCGGCGGAATCGATTTCGAAGGGTCTGGGATCGATGCCACTAGCAGGCGGGTGTAGGGGTGAGAAGGGGTTCGGAGAAGATCACTGGCGCGACCAAGTTCCACGATCTGTCCTCGGTAGATCACCGCGACTTCATCACAGAGCTGGCCGATCACTCCGAGATCGTGTGAGATGAAGAGATACGTCAGGTTGAGTGTGCTTCGGAGGTCGGCTAATAGATTCAGAACTTGCGCTTGGATCGATACATCCAACGCTGACACAGCCTCATCCAGAATTATGAGTTTGGGCTCTGCTACCAGAGCCAAGGCGATGGACACCCGCTGGCGCTGACCGCCGGAGAGCGAGCGGGGCAATGATCGGATGCTGTTGGCCGGTAGCCCTACCGCCTCGAACAGTTCGATCGACCGGGCCCGACGCTCCGAGGAGGTGCGGGAGAACAGGCGGCGCTGCACCTCGTCAAGGGCATCGCCGACCCGCTGACGCCGATCGAGTGACGAGAGCGGATCCTGGAAGACCATCTGCACAGTTCGGGCCAGAGACTTCTGCGTGAAGGCGCCGATGTCAGTGCCGCCCACCGTCACAGAACCTGAATCAGGACTCTCGATGCCGGTGGCGAGCCGGGCAATCGTCGTCTTTCCCGACCCAGACTCGCCTACGATCCCCATCGTCTGACCTCGTCGCAATATGAAAGACACATCCTCGACGGCCACGGTTGCCGGTCGACGACCTCCGCCATAGCTCTTCGTCAAGGAATCGAGCTTGAGCAGAACTTCCGTGCCGTCGCTAGGTCGCACGACTCAACTCCAGGCTCAGCTCGGACTGGCGGATGCAGCGGGCCGCGACGTCGCGATCCATCTCCAGCCGGGGCTCGGCTGCGTCACAGCGCTCTATCCGGTAGGGACAGCGCGGGTGGAACGAACACCCCGAGGGCCGATCGAACGGGTCGGGCGGATCTCCCGGGATCGACCTGAGCCGGGCCCCGAGTCGGTGAGGATCCGGCCGGGAATCGAACAACGCGGCCGTGTACGGGTGACGGGGCTTGGTGAAGATGGCACCCGACGGCTGCATCTCAACGATCTGCCCTGCGTACATCACACCTATCCGGTCACAAAGCTGTGCAGCGAGATCGAGATCGTGAGTAATAAAGAGAATCCCGATTTCCCGACTAGAACGCAACTCGTTGAGTATCGCGACAATCTCAGCCTGTATGGTCACATCCAAGGCCGTCGTGGGCTCATCCGCTATCAGCATCTTCGGCTCAGAGATGAGTTCTCCCGCAATCATGACCCGCTGGAGCATCCCGCCTGACAACTCATGAGAGCGACTGCGCAATATCCTCAACGGATCGATAATGCCGAGGTCTGCCAGAAGTTGCGCCCCTCGATCTCGGGCCTCTGCTCTGGTGAACCTACCCGAACGAACCACCGGACTGACAAGATGATGTTCGATGGAGTGAAGCGGATCAATGGTGGCACGGCAGTCCTGAAATATCATGCCCATATGGTTGATACGGAGCTCTCGGAGCCGAGGCCCCCGATCCGGGATCGCTTTACCCTGAAGCTCGACGGTACCCGTGACCTTGGCGTTGCTGGGAAGGAGCCTCATAATGGTGCGCGCTGTCATCGACTTTCCGCTGCCTGATTCCCCGACGAGACCTAATATCTCGCCTTGATACAACTCGAAGGTCAGATCGCGCAATATGTCCTCGCGCTGCTGGTGCCGTTCCAGAGAGACAGTCACCGAAGTAAGCCGGAGCAGTGGAGGCATCATTCGCGGTCCAGGCTGTTCGTAAGACCATCGCCCAAGACATTGAAGGCCACAACTGCGATGGTTATAACGATCGACGCAGCTATCAATTCGTGGGGCGCTATCAGGATGAACTCCCGGCCATTGGCCAGCATCTGTCCCCATTCGGCCGTCGGTGGCTGGACGCCGAGTCCCAGGAAGGCGAGCCCGGCCAAGTCGATCAGCGCATAGCCGAAATTCAAGGTGCTTTGGGCGACAATGGCCGGGACGATGTTGGGCAGCACATGACGCAGAGCGGTCTGGATCTGGTTCAGCCCTCTCAATCGAAGCGCAGTGACATAGAGCTCGTGGGTCTCGACTAGAGCCAAGCCCCTGACCACGCGGGCCACCAACGGTGTGTACACGATGCCAATGGCGATAGTGGCAGGCCAGAATCCCCGGCCGAACGCGGCCACAATGACGATGGCCAGCAGCAGGGGCGGGAAGGCCAGCATGAGATCCCAGAATCGACTGAGCACGCTGTCGACCCAGCCCTTCCTCAAGGCGGCCAGCAGCCCCATGGGCACACCGGCCACGCTGGAAAAGGCGACCGCGATAAGAGGGCCAGCCAGGCTTATGCGGGTTCCCCAGATGATCCTCGAATACACGTCCCGTCCAGAGGAATCTGCTCCGAGCAGTCCTCCTTCGCCAGGACCCACGAGAGACTTGGACAGGTCAATCTGGTTGGGATCGTTCGTGGACAGCAACGAGGCCGCCAACGCGACCACGAAGAGACCCAAGATGACGATGCCCGCCACCATCGGGCCGCGCCCGAAGGACCATCGGAACCGAGGACCCCTCGTCAGCGAGATCTGGCGTGACCGAGCAGTGATCACGGCTGCTTCAGTCGGGGGGCTCGCTGCCTGACACGGGTGAATTGACCGCGCAGCCGGGGATCAGCCAGGAAGTACAGGAGATCGACAATGAAGCTCACGAATATGAACGATGCCGTGAACATGAGAGTGATGGCCTGAACTACCGCGAACTCCTTCCGTTCGATGGCTCGCACCAGTTCGGCACCCAGTCCATTGAGGCCGAAGGTGTATTCCACCAGCACTGATCCCGTTATCAGATAGCCGGCAATGAGCCCGCCTATCGACAGGATGGGGACCAGGGAGCCGCGCAGTCCATAGTGCAAGACGACGAAGGGCTCACTGAGCCCCCTGCTCCGCGCCGTCTCGACGGGCGGACTAGCCAGGCGATCCGACACCGAGGCCCGCGTGATCCGCATGACGAGTGCGGTCAGCGACAGCGCCAGCGCCAGCGCGGGCAGGGTCAAGTGGTACACGCGATCCCACAAGCCCTCGCCGAGGCCGAACGTCGGAAACCAGCCCAGCCACGACGAGAACACCAGAATCAGGACGATCCCGGACACGTAGGTGGCGATCGACGCCAGGAACAGGGCGCCGCCGGACAGGACTACGTCGGTCATCCGCCCCTTGCGAACGGCGGCCACGACTCCCGTCGCAACTCCGAGCAGCAGGATGATGATCAGTGCGTACAGCGCCAGTTGGAGCGTCGGAATGATCCGGGGCTCGACAACACTCCATACCGACGTCTGATCCGAGATGGATTGCCCGAGGTCGCCCCGCAGGATTCCCTTGAGCCACGTCCAATACTGGACCAGGAACGGCTCGTCGAGGCGGTAGCGGTCCCGCAGTGCCGCGATCTGCTCGGGTGTGACCCGCCGACCGCCGAAGAGGATCTGCTCCGGGCTGCCCGGTGCTATCCGGATGAACGAGAAGACGAGAAAGGAAGCGGCTAAGAGCAGTACGCCTGCAGCAAGCAGCCGCCGCCCGACGTAACCGGGCACCTCCTTCGGTCTAGCCCACTAGTTCGAATCCTGTCTAGCGCTCCAACTCATCGGACCATGAGGTGAAGTACCAGAATCCGTTCGGTGAGTACCCCCGAAGGTCGTTGACGGAGAGCACGACGTCAGGCGACACGTACACCGCCCACGGCAGCTCGTCGACCACGATCTCCTGGACCTCGATCAGCAAACGGGCCCGCTCGTCGTCGTCGGTGGTGCCGCGGGCCTCCTCCAGCAGGCGGTCAACGTCCGGGTTGACGTACGCGGCCACGTTGGTGATCACGTTCACCGACGTGAACGGGAAGTACATGTTGCCGATCGGGTCGGGGAAGTCCGAGCCCCAGCTGAGCAGAGTCATGTCGTAGTCCTTGGGGCCGTCCGCGTACTCGAGGCCGGTCTTCTCGGCGTACGGGATTTGCACCAGGGAGATCTCCAGTCCGATCTCCGCGGCGGCGGCCTGAACGATGATTCCGACCTCCTCGTCGATCGAAGTGGAGACCATCAGATCGGCCCCCGCGCCGACTGCGCCAGCCTCCGCCACCAACTGCCGAGCCCGCTCGACGTCGCGGTCGTAGGAGGGCAGAGCGTCGGAAGCCGCAGACCACTGATCGGCGGCATACGTCCACAGGATGGGGGGAGCGGGAACAGCCAGCGGCTGCGCGAGCCCTCCGTAGACCGTGGAGGCGATACCGGCACGATCGAGCACCAAGGCCAAGGCCTGGCGAACCCGAACGTCGTCGAAGGGCGCCCGAGTCGTGTTGAAGGCAATGAACGCGGCGGCCACGGAATCGGCCGTTTCGACTGTGACGCTGTCGTGCAGGCTCAGTGCCTGCCTGCCGTCGAGGGCCAGCGTGCCGTCGATCTCGCCGCTGTTGAGCCCGGCGATGATGGTCGCGGGATCAGTCAGCACCCGGATACTGATGGCCTCGATATCCGGAGGCCCTCCCCAGTAGTCGGAGAAGGCCACCAGCTCCACGCCTTGGCCCGGAGTCCAACTCTCGACCTGGTACGGCCCGGTGCACACGATGCCGACGTCGGGAGAGTGCACTCCACCAGTCTCGTCTGCGTTGGCTTCCACGAAGGCCTGGCTGACAACGTGCGCGGCCTGGGTGGCCACTGCGTACTCCCACAGCACGTCGGGAGCGGTGAGCGTGACGGTGATTTCCAGGTCGCCCGTGATCTCCACACTGTCGACCCGCTCGTGGAACCCGATCAGGTACGAACCCACATCCGGGTCACGGTGGCGGTCCAGACTGAACTTCACGTCCTCAGCCGTCATGACCGTTCCATCATGGAACATAACGTTAGAACGCAAGGTATAACGATAGGTCAAATCATCTACACGCATCCAGTCGGTGGCGAGATTCGGCCGCAATTGATTGTCCTTATCGATGCGCAGAAGCCCCTCGCAAATCTGTCCACCGATCGTCGCCGTGTTGTAGTCGTAGTTGAACGGGGGGTCCATCGCCACCGGCTCATCAGAGATGGCCCAGGTGATGTGCTCCGCGGGCTCAACAGCGGCAGCCGCGGCTGCGGCCTCAAGCTCGGCGACAGCGGCGGCAGCGGCCTCAGCAGCGGCAGCGGCATCAGCGGCATCCGCCTGAGCGGCCGCGGCGTCAGCCTGCGCATCCTGCAGTTGCCCCTCAAGCTCGGCGACAACCTCGGGGTCCACGGCCCCCTCGGACTGAGCCATGGCAGCCTCAAGGGCCGCCTCTGCCTCGGCTGCCTTGGCGGCAGCCGCTTGGGCCTCACCCGCGGCGGCGTCGGCGTCGGCCTGAGCGGCGGCTGCAGCAGCCTCAGCGGCCGCAGCGGCGGCATCGGCCGCGCTGGTATCCGGGGCCGCTACCTCCGCGTCGTCGCCGCACGCGGCGGCAACCAGCGAAACGACCGCGAGCGCTACGGCCAGCTTCCCGACCCAGCCTCGAGAATTCAGTGAAGTACCTCTACGGGCGTACATGGCAGCCCTCCTGTTCGATGCGGTCCCATTGCGCTTCGCTCATCGATACGATGATTCGCTTATCGTAACGACGGGCCCGATGGCCGTCAAGTGGAAATGACCGACCTCGAGCGCCCGTCCAGCATCGCACGGGTCCAGAAAAAGCACTCGACTCGGTCAGCCACAACTTGACGTTAGAGAGGTCACCGCCTGAACCGCTGACAGGGGAGGCCGGCAAGTAGTGTCGGCCGCGATGGAGGCTTTGCGGAGGGGGCTGGCCTACTTCCTGGTCGGGGCTGCTCGGGCGGTGTTCGTCCGGGTCGACTGGTCGACACCAATAGACCCCGGAGCCGGCACGCGCCGACGGGCCGCCCGCCTGTAGCTTCCCGCGTCCAGCCCGGAACCCTGCCCGTCCCAGGCCTGTCGGAGGCGCGACGTACAATCGTTTTCATGAGCGGTGAGAGCCGGATCGACTTGACGGTGCGCCTCTGGCGGGGCGGGTCCAAGCGCCAGTTCGAGCGGTACATCAACCGCCTGCTCAAGCTGCTGCCCCGCCACGGTGGCCTGGCCGAGCGTCGAGCCGGGGAAGTGGGCGGCGGGCCGGGCCGCCCCGACGCGGTGCTGGTGCTGTCGTTCCCCGACACCGCCGCTGTCGACGCCTACCTGACCGACCCGCGCCGCGACGACCTGGAGGAGGTGGCAGCCAAGGCCGTCACGAGGTCGCTGATCACCGGCGGCCGCAAGCACGACGTCCACGAGCACGACCCCGTCGAGGTGACCGACCTGCCCCTCAAGCCCGGCTGAGAGGCCGAGCGGATAGGCCGCGATTCGCGCAGCAACTCGCGAATCCGGTGAGCGAGGCCGTGGCCCGAGCGGCCCGTGAGCGCAGCGAACAAGAGCGGGAAACACCACGCTTCACCGCGAGGCTGTTACCCCTATCCGAGCAGTCCCTGAAGAGCGGGAGGCGCCCGGGCCTCAGCAGCGGGCTCGGAACCGGGCCGGGTCCAACGCCTCCACCGCGTCCGGCGGGACCGGCGGCGCCTCGCCCAGGATCAGCGCCGCGCAGAGACGCCCGAGAGCCGGGGACGTCTTGATGCCGTAGCCGCCCTGGCCGGCCAGCCAGAAGAAGCCCGGACGGTCCGGGTCGAAACCGACCACGGGCACGCCGTCGGCCGCGAACGTGCGAAGTCCGGCCCAGGTGCTGCGCACACCCCGGACCTTCAGGGTGGTGGCCGCCTCCAGTTCCTCGACGCCCAACGCGATGTCGGTAGTCTCGGGCCGGGCGTCGCAGGGATCGCTGGGGGTCTCGTCGGCGGGCGACGCCAGCAGCAGCGGACCCTCGGGCTCGAAGTAGAAGCGGTTGCCGATGTCCCACACCATCGGCCAACCCGCGAGGTTGGTCCCTGCCGGTGGTGGGAACACGAACACCGACCGGCGCAGTGGTCGCAAGCCGAGGGGCTCGACGCCGGCCAGCTGGGCCACCGGGTCGCACCAGGCGCCGGCCGCGTTGACCACCACGTCGCAGTCCCAGCGCTGCTCGCCGGCCTGCACCCGCCAGCCGCCAGCGTGCTCGGCGACGGCGGTGACCTCAGCCACCACGTGCAACTCGGCGCCCCGGCGGCGGGCGCCCCGCACGAAACCCTGCAGCAGCCCGTCCACGTCGATGGTCATGGCGCCCGGCTCGTAGACCCCGGCGGCCGCAGTGTCGGGTCGCAGCACACCGACCAGCTCGCGGCACTGCGCCGGATCGAGGCGGTAAACCTCCACGCCGGCGGATTCCGCCGCAGCCGCCTTGTCCGCCAGCAGGTCCCGCTCGGTGGCGCGGGCGATCCAAAGCAGGCCCCGGGGCGACAGCAGCCCATGGTCGGTGAACCCCTCCGGCGGCTGGGCCAGGAACGGGCGGCTGGCCGCGGCCAGTGCGCCCACCACCGGGGCGCCCGAGGTCTCAGTGTGAAGGGCGGCGGAGCGGCCGGTGGCGTGGGCGCCGGGCTGGGCCTCGCGCTCGACCAGCATCACCGAGGCGTGCTCGGTCAGATGCCAGGCTGCGGCCGCACCCGCGATCCCGGCGCCGATCACGACCACCCGCATCTGTTCAGCCTGCCACGCCCACCAGCGGAAGCGAACACCGGAGTCGCGGGTCGCGCAGGCCTGCATCCCGGAGAGTGGGGACATCGCGCCCCGATGCAAGGGTGTCCAGACAAACGGTATACAATCCGCCGCTGCGGGTCGGCCGGGAGCACCGCTACCGGCAGCCATCAGAGACACCTAGGAGGAGCGGCGTGCGCGACGGGCTGACCATCATCGACACCGACACCCATGTGTGGCCGTCGGTGGAGGTGCTCAAGCGCTATGCCGACCAGAAGCTGCTCGATCGCTGGGACGGCGAACTCGCCCACTACGAGCGCCGGGTGGAGCTGCCGCTCACCTACGGCGACCCCGAGGGGCCGTGGACCAACCTCAGCATCGAGCCCCGGGGCTACCTGCGGGAGGTCGGCGAGAAGTCCCACCTCGAGGAGAAGCTGGGCGCGGGCGGGCGGGCCGCGCTGGAGGGCAAGATCCGGGGTCTGGTGGTTACCGAGGACTCCCCCACCTACGGCGTGGGCCATGACAACGCCGAGGGCCGCATCGCCGACATGGACCGCGAGGGCGTCGACGTTCACCTGCTGATCCCCGGCACGTGGCCGCAGTCAGTCACGGTGTGCCCAACCGATGTGGCCACGGGCCTCTACGAGTCCTACGCCCGCTACATGGCCGACTTCTGCTCCATAGCCACCCGCCGGCTCAAGAGCCTGCTGCAGCTCACCGGCGAGGACGTGGAGTGGTCGGTGCGCCACATCGAGGAGTGCGGCGACGGGCCGTCGGTTGCCGGGGCCATGCTGGCCCTGGCCGAGGGCTACCCGATCGACGACCCCGACCTCGAGCCGATCTGGGCCGCGCTGGCGGCCGCGGACCTGCCGCTGCTGCACCACTCGTTCTTCTACGAGCCCCCGTACTTCCCCGGCTATCGCGACGTGTGGGACAACATCGTGGTGGCCCGCACCGCCGCCCACCCATGGGGCGCGCAGCTGCGGCTGGCCTACCTGCTGCTGTCGGGAGTGTTCGACCGGCATCCGAACTTCCGGGTGGGGTTCTCCGAGACCGGCTGCGGATGGCTGCCGGAATGGTTGCTGCGCCTCGACGGCCAGTCCAAGCACCTCAAGAGCAAGGGGCCGGCGCTGTCGATGCTGCCCTCGGAGTACCCCCAGGCCGGCCACGTCTACTGCGGCATCGAGCTGTACGAGGGCCGCAAGATCTACGACTACGTCGACAGCGTCCTGGGCGACGGCGTGCTCATGTACCAGTCGGACTTCCCGCACGCGCAGTGCCGCTTCCCCGACTCGCCGGGCGCGGCGCTGGAATGGGGCATTGAAGACGACGCCAAACGCGAGAGACTGTTCTCGGGCAACGCCACCCGGTTCCTGCGCATGGCGGCCTGACCGTCGCAGCATCCAGCGGCGCTGCCATCCTCCCAGGCACGCGACACCCAAACAGACAGGACTGAGAAGCGATGGTCGAACAAGAGCAAACGCGGCTGCGCGAGCGCGACCGCAGCGAGGAGGACCGCCATCCCTACGAGGTGTTCTTCTCCACGTTCGCCGAGAGGCGCAACCTAGCCAACAGCGGCCAGGTGGTGATCAAGGGCAAGGACCTGCCCTGGCAGCAGTCCCGGCAGGGTCGCAGCAAGTACTACCTGCACATGAGGGCCGAGAACCGGGCCGTGCAGGACTGGATGGTGTTCCGCAAGGACATCCAGACCGAGTCCGGGGCTCACACCCACCAGGGCGGGCTGGTGATCTACGTCACCCGGGGCGCGGGCTACAGCGTGTTCGACGGGGTGGAGCACCACTGGAAGCCCGGCGACCTGCTCATATTGCCGGTGAAGCCCGGCGGCGTGGAGCACCAGCACTTCAGCTACGACGACTCCCAGAGCTCGCAGTGGATCGCCTTCATCTACATCCCGTTCCTGTTCCAAACCGGGTCGATGCTGGCCCAGGTCAAGGAGCAGTCGAACTGGCGGGAGATGGCAGCCAAGGACACCGACGGAGGCGATCCCGACGGCGACGGCTCCGACGGCGCGGCAGAGGACCCGATCGTGGCCGTAACCCGGATCATCGGCGAGAGGGCCGGCGATGCCTGATCACACCCTCTATGACCTCACCTTCGCCGAATCGCGGGCCGAGCGCGACCGCCGGGCCCAGGCCAAGAACCTGATCGGGCGCGAGGACTGCGAGCCCGAGCTCAACCGCATGGGAACCATGCGCTGGTACCTGCATCCCCATCTGGAGACGCCCAGCACCAGGGCCCTGTACTTCCACGAGCTGGAGATCCCCCAGGGCTCCAACAGCGGCAAGCTCTACTGCCAGGGCGGGATCATCCACTTCGTGATGGTCGGCAGCGGCCACACCGTGCTCGACGGCCGGGCCCACGAATGGGAGGAGGGCGACGTGATCGCCATCCCGATCAAGGAGTCCGGCGCGACCTACCAGCACTTCAACACCGGGGTCGGACCCACCCGGATGCTGGTGTCCTGGGCCAACCTCGACTCGGCGATCAGCCCCGAGGGGGGCGTGGCCATGGAGGTGCTGGAGCCGTGCCCGGAGTGGCAGGCCGAGCACAGCTGAGCGCGGCCAGGCCCGCCCGACACGCGATGGACACCGACACCGGCCCAGACGGCGGCACAGCCCCCGGCGCGATGTGCCTGGCGGCGCGGCCCGCGCCCGGATCGAAGTTGGGCCCCTCGGAGGCCAGCTTGTCGGCCGCCGTGCTGGAGCGGCTGGGTGTGGCCCCTGGTGAGGCGGTGGCGCTGCGCAACGGCGAGCACGGCGCCTGGGCGGTGGCGACGGCCCACGGACACCACGACGACAGGCTGGTGCGGCTCGGGCGGATGCTGTGGCCCCAGCTGGCGGTGCGCCCGGGCGAGCAGGTGTCGGCGGCGGCGGCCGGGGAGCTGCCCGAGGCGACCAGTGCCAGGATCACCCCGCCCTACAACCTGACGTTCAACCTGCACCAGCGGCTGCTGGAGCGCCTGCGCGACGACGGCACGCCGCTGTACGCCGGCAACCGGGTTCTGGCCGAGATCTATCCCGGCGGCGCGGGGATGCTGGTGCGCGTCGACTTGGCGTCGCCGTCTCCGTCGAGGATGGGCGACCGCACCGAGGTGGAGGTTCATCGAGCCGACGTGAGCGTGTCGGAGCGTCTGATCACCCTGGCCGATGTGGGCGGATGCGACCCGATCATCCGCCGCCTGCGCGAGCTGGTCGAGCTGCCGCTGCTGCGCCCCGCGTTCTACCGCCGCCTGGGAGTGCGCCCACCCAAGGGGGTGCTGCTGCACGGCCCGCCCGGCACCGGCAAGACGCTCATCTGCAGGGCGCTGGCCAACGAGCTCGGCGTCACCGCCTACCGCATGTCGGCCACCGAGCTGGTGGGCAGCGTGCAGGGTGAGACCGAGGCCAACCTGCGGCTGTTGTTCTCCCGGGCGCTGGCGCATGCCCCGTCGCTGGTGATGATCGACGAGTTCGACGTGATCGCCACCAACCGGGAGCGCCTGGCGTCGCAGAGCGACGTGCGGGCGGCCAGCCAGCTCCTGACGCTGATGGACGGTCTTGAGGAGGTGGACGGCCTGATCCTGATGGCCACCACCAACCGCATCCAGGCCATCGACCCCGCCTTCCGGCGCCCGGGACGCTTCGAGGAGGAGATCTTCGTGGGGCCGCCCGACGCCGCGGCCCGGGCCGAGATCCTGTCGATCCACACCAGGGAGATGCCGCTCACCGCCGAGGCTCACAACTCCATCGCCGCGGTGGCCGACGAGACCGGGGGCTTCACCGGCGCCGACCTGATGCACCTGGCCCGCTCGGCCGGCCTGGAGGCCGCCGATCGCCTTGCCCCGGGGCGGGACGGCTTCGAGCTGGCCGACTCGCTGGAGGGCGAGAGCATCTCGGTGGAGCCGGCTGACCTGGAGGCCGCGCTGCGCACGGTGCGGCCCAGCGTGCTGCGTGACGTGGTGACCCGCACCGAGCGAATCACATGGGACCAGATCGTGGGCCTCGGCGAGCTGAAGGCCCGGCTGCGCGAGCTGGGGCGCCGGGCGGTGGAGGCAGACCGGGCCGAGCAGGGCGTGCTGCTGCACGGCCCGGCCGGATCGGGCAAGAGCGCGCTGGTGCATGCCCTGGCCTCCGAGCTGGGCCTGAACATGGTGGCCATCGAGGGCAGCAAGGTGTACAACCAGTGGCTCGGCGAGTCCGAGGAGGCGGTGCGGGCGCTGTTCCGGCGAGCGGGCGAGGCCCGGCCGTCGCTGGTGATGCTCGACCATCTCGACGCGCTGGCGCCGGTGCGAACCGGCGAAAGCGGCGAGCGCACCGACGAGCGGGTGGTCTCCGCGCTGCTGGCGTCTCTCGACGATGTGCTGGCCTCAGGGCAGGTGCTCGTGGTGGGCGTCTCGAACCGCCCCGAACTCATCGACCCGGCCGTGCTGCGCTCGGGACGGCTAGGCGTCCACCTCGAGGTGGCCAACCCGGACGGTAGACGGCGCGCGGAACTGCTCGCCGCACTGTCGGGCGCCCACGGGCTGCAGCTCGAAGCGGACCTGGCCGCGGAACTGGCCGACAGCACCCAGGGGTGGAGCGCGGCCGACATCGTGATGCTGGTGGGCGAGGCCGCCAGCCGGGCCGCGCTGGCGGACCGGGGCGCGCGCTTCGACGATCTGGTCGACGCCTTGCCCACCTTCACCAGATTGTAGGGGGCCGATGAGGATCGCCGGGTCGGTTAGCGGGCCGGCGGGAGTGGCCAGCGGGCACAGGCTGGCCACCGAGGCCGGGATCGAAATGCTGCGCGACGGCGGCTCGGCCGCGGACGCGGCGCTGGCCGCAGCGTTCACGCAATGGGTGGTGAACGCGCCCCAGTGCGGGCCCGGCGGGGAGCTGGTGGCCCTGGTGGCCGCGGGCGAGGGCCCAGTGGAGGTGTACGGCGGATGGTCGCGGGCGCCGCTGGCGGCCGATGAAGGCGGCGGCACCGGCGCGGGCGCGGCGGGCTGGCCCTCCACCAGCGGCCCGAGCAACGCGGTGGTGCCTGGATCGCTGCGGGGCGCCGAGGCCTTGTGGCGGGCCCGCGGACGGCGTCGCTGGAGCGACCTGTTCGCCGGCACACTCGCCGCCTCGGCCGGGCACACCATCACGCCCCGCATGGCCGAGGTGTACCGGCGCGTGGAGAGCCGGGGCCACATCGACGCCCTGGAGCGCATGCTGGGCGCGGGGCGCGCTCCGGGCGCGGGCGACACTGTGCGGATGCCCCCTCTGGCGGCCACGCTCGAAGCGGTCGCAGCCGGCGGTCCCGACGCCTTCTACCGTGGGGATCTGGCCGACCGGCTGGTGGCCGCGGCGGTGCGGGAGGGAGCCCGGCTCCGACACGACGACCTGACCGCGGTGGAGGCGGCCGTCGAACCGGCGCGACGATTCGACCTCGACGACGTCGTGGTGTGGGTCACGGACGCGCCCAGCCAGGCCGCGATCACTCCGGTCCTTCTGGCCGCGGTGGGGCCCGATGAGAACCCGGCCTCCCGGGGCTTCGCCGAGGCCGTCGCCCCGCTCACGGAGCAGCAGCTCACCGAGTTCTGCGCCCGCGGCCCGGCCCGGCCCGCAGGCACGGCCGTGGCCTCCGCCGTCGACCGCGACGGCCTGTCGGCGACAGTGGTGCACAGCCTGGCCGGGGTGCAGTTCGGCACCGGCTGGGTGGCCGGCGACACCGGCGTGGCCTTCAGCAACCGGGTGGGCACGGCGCTGTCGAACCGTCCGGACCTGCCGGCATGCAACCCGCGGCCCGGTGCGGTGCTGCCCCACACGCTCAGTGCGGCCCACGTACGGCGCCGGCGCGGGGCGGGCTGGATCACGCTGGCGACGCCCGGCGGCGATCGCCAGGTGCAGTGGCTGGCCCAAGCCATCCAGCGCTTCCGGCGGGGAGCGGACACGGCCGAGATCACGGCCGGGTCGCGCTGGTTCGTGTGTCCCACCGGCGACCGTTTCGGTGTGCCTGCCGGGATCGGCCAGCGGTGGTACGCCTTCGCCGAACCCGGCATCGAATGGCGCGGCGACGCTCGGCTGGCCGGCTACGAGGTGCGCACCACCGCAAACGTGGGCGGCGGCCTGCAGGTGATCGCGGGCCCCGCCGGGTCTGGCCGCGAGAGCCGGGCAGGCGTCGAAATCGCCAGCGATCCTCGCTCCGGAGGTGCAGCCCTGGCCCACGTGTGACGGATGACACGTTTACATCAGGCGCGCCAGGCGAAACAATAGAACCACGAAAGACACACGCCTCTCCCGACGCTGCTTCCGAGAGTCAGGCGGACACCGCGGCCCGATTGCAGGACCCACCGCACGCGGGGCGGTCGACTCTTTCGCAAAGCCGGGACGGGGGATCGTCAGCGAGCCAGCCAGCCGCGCCGGCTCGACGGTAAGGGGGAGAAAGGAAGAGAGGACAATGGACATTGCAGGAGTGATGGGCGTCGAAGCGGCTCAAGGCCGAGACAAAGACTGGTTTACCGACCTTTATCACGACAACTACCGGATGCTGCTGGCTTACGCCAGGAGGCGCGTGGATGAACAGACAGCCGACGAGGTGCTCGCCGAGACATTCCTGGTCGCTTGGCGGCGGCGCCACGAAGTCCCCGAGGGCTACGAGCGTGCGTGGCTGTTCGGAGTGGCCCGCAACACGATTCTCACCGCGGCCCGGTCCGCCCGCCGTCTCAGCAATCTCAGAAGCAAGATGCGCAGCACAACTGCGCCACCCTGGGCCGATGACCCCTTGGAGGTCACGGACCGGACCAGCGCCCTGCTGCCGGCTCTGCGCAGCCTGCGCGAAGCCGACCGCGAAATCCTGATGCTGGTGGCGTGGGAAGAGCTGTCGCACGACGAGGTCGGCCGGACCTTGGGCATCACGCCCAACGCCGTGGCCATCCGGGTCCACCGGGCCCGCAAGCGTCTCGAAGACCGGATGACCGCTCTAGCGGGCCGTTCCGGGGCTTGAATCCGTACTATCCGAGGAAACATGGGTTGGGCACACGAAGGCGGAAAGGCGTGATGACCGAGAACACATCGGTCCCGGGCGATGCCGTCGACGACGTCGTCGATGAGCTGCGCCGATGCAACCCCGTCGACATCGAAGCGCTCCCCTCCTCGCGCAGCACCGAAGCAATGGCTGCGCTGGAACAGATCCTCGATTCGGGCGAGGAGTCCGAGCCCGAATCCGAGTCCGAGCCCGAATCCGAGCCCGAGCCCGAATCCGACAAATCCTCACCCTCACCCGCCGCGGGCAACCCGGTGGGCGAGAAGGGCCGCCGCCGTGTCCAACGTCGGGGTGATAGCTAAGGGTGTTAGTACACGACGCCCGCGACTAGCACCCTGCGGCACCTCAACCGCGGACGCGGCGGCGGCCTCCGCCGGAGACTGTAGGACATGGCCGGCTTCGGTGTTCGGCTCGCGGGTTGGTATACAACATGAGCCGAACTTGCCCCGGGACGAGCCATGTACGTACACCTGACTTTCAGCGACCAGGACTGGCCCCAGTCCACGATCACGGCCATGGCCGGCTTCGCGGAGGAACACCGAGACGAGCTGCGGTCGTGCCAGCGCGACGCCCGCTTTCCGGCCGACATCTATGCAGCCATGGGCAGCCGGGGCTGGGTCGGCCCGTTCACTCCGGTGGATGAGGGCGGCAGCGGGCTGGGCGTGGCCGAGTACTGCCTGATCGAGGAGGAGGTCGGGCGGCTGGGGCTGGTGTCCCCCCAGATCTCGATCCAGGGCCAGCGGTGGCTGATCGACTGGGCCACGCCCGAGCAGCGCGAGCGCTACCTGCCCGGCATGGCGCGGGGCACGCTGATCTTCTCGGAGTCGATCTCGGAGCCGGGCGTGGGGTCGTCCATGAAGCTGATGCGCACCACCGCGGTGCGCGACGGCGACGACTGGATCATCAACGGCGCCAAGACCCACGTGAACCTGGGGTGCGAGAGCCAGGTCACGCTGGTCTACGCCATCGCGCCCGAGGGGATCACCGCCTTCCTGGTGGACACCGACCTGCCGGGCGTGTCGACCAGCCACACCGACCCCATCGGCCTGCGGCTGATTCCCACCGCGGATGTGATGCTGACCGACGTGCGGGTGCCGAGCTCGGCGCTGCTGGGCGAGGCCGGCCGGGGCATGGACACGTTCTTCTCCACCTTCAACATGAGCCGCCTGGGCAACGCCTCGGAGCTGATCGGCTTCGGGCGGCGGGCCCTGGCCGACGCCATCGCCTACGGGTCGGGCAGGGAGGTGGGTGACTCGGTGGTGACCGCCTTCCAGGGCATCCAGTGGACCGTGGCCGACTGCTACAGCGACCTCTACGGGGCGTCGCTGGCCCGCGACCACGCCGCCAACCTGCACGACGCCGGCACCGACGTGGCCCTGGCCACAACGCTGGCCAAGAAGATGGCCATCAGGGCGTCGGAGCACGCCGTGAACGAGGCCTTCGCCCTCACCGGCGGCCACGGCCTGTACACCGACACCGACTACGGCCAGCTGCTGCACGACATGAAGGTGCTGCGGGTGGCGGGCGGCTCGTTGGAGGTGCTGCGCAACTATGTGGCCCGCCGGGTGCTGAGAGCCGACGACTACGAGGGCCTCGGTTGAGCCCAGACGGGCAGAACGCGGCCAATTCGGGGGCCGGGGTAGCCGCATGAAGAACCTGGCGGAGCTGGTCTGCGACCGGGTGCAGCACCGTCCCGGAGGCCGCTTCGGGATGGCCGGCGGCGCTACGCCGACGCTGGCCCGAGCCGCGGGCCTGGCCATGGGCGCGGTGGGCGCGCTGGAGGGCGGGGGAGCCGGCCGGGGCCGGCGGGTGGCACTGATCGGCGCCACCTCGAACTCGTACCTGACGGCCTGGCTGACTCTGGTGCTGGCCGGGGCCGAGGTCGCGCTGGTGAACCCCGACTACCCCGACGAGCTGCTGGCCGAGATGCTGGAGCAGCTCTCGCCCGACGCGGTGGTGTGGTCGGGACGGGCGGCCGGGCCGTCGGTAGCGTCCGGCGCGATCCACCTCGACGCCACCGGGTTGGATCGCGGTGTGCTTGAGACGGCCACCGGCAGGGAGGCCCTCACAACCGGCGCCGAAGCCGGGTGGGGTGCGCTGGCCGATACGCCGGGACTGAGCCGGGGCCGCTTCGACACCGCGGGCTGGATGCACACCTCGGGCACCACCGGCGTGCCCAAGTTCTGCGAGCAGACCCACGAGTACTTCTTGCGCCTCGGCCGGTTCATCGCCGACTCCATGTGCTTCTCGGAGGCCGACACGGTGCTGGCGCCCCTGCCGATGTTCCACATCAACCCGCTCGGCTACGGAGTGATCGGCGGGTTGACCGGCGGCGCCGACGTGCTGGGCTTGGAGCGCTTCTCGGCGAGCGGCTTCTGGCCGCTGGTGCGCGACACCGGGGCGACGGTGCTGATCCTGCACGCCCCGCCGGTGGAGATCCTCAAGCGGGCCACCACCGCCGACGATGCGACCGGCCACCGGGTGAGCCGGATGTTCTTCGCCGATCCCGACTTCCTGGAGACGTTCGGGGTGCCGCTGGGCTTCTCGGCCTACGGCTCCACCGAAGCGGGCGGGCTGTGCCACATATGGGCGTGGCGGCGAGGCGAGCGGCCCGACCTGGCCGAGGGCATGTCCCGCTACGGCGGCCGGGCCCGCCACGAAGTGCAATGGCGAGTCGAAGCCGACGGCGAGATCCGAGTGCGGGCCGACCGCGAAGGGGTGCTGTTCTCCGGCTACCGCCGGGCCGACGGGCTGGCGCAGCCATTCGACGACGACGGCTGGTTCGCCACCGGGGACCTGGGCCGCACCGACGACGCCGGGAACCTGGTGTTCATCGAGCGGCGCAGCGAGTCGATCCGGGTGAAGGGCGAGTTCGTGCCCATCGGCTACGTGGAGCAGCGGTTCGCGTCGGTGCACGGCATCGAGGACGTGGCGGTCTGGCGCCGTGACAGCGACCTGGTGGACGACGAGATCGTGCTCTACATGACGGGCCAGTCGATCCCCACCGATGCGATCCTGGCCACCAGCGCCGATCTGCCGCCCTTCATGCGGCCCAGCGAGGTGGCCCGGGTGGGCGCCATCCCCCGCGACTCCGGGGTCGGAAAGGTGCGCCGGAGGCTGCTCGGAGGTGTGTCAGTCCTGGAGCGGGCCGACCTGACCGGCCGCGCGGAGGCGAGACCGTGAGCGTGATCGACGGGATCGTCGACTTCCACGTGCACTCAGCGCCGAGCCTGGCGCCCCGCCACAGCCACGACCCCGACACGATGGCTGAGGCCAAGGCTGCGGGAGTGTCCAGGTTCGTGCTCAAAGCCCACGAGGGATCCTCAGCCGAGCGGGCCGTGCTGCTCGGCGATAACGCCATCGGCGGCGTGGTGCTCAACTCGCCCGTCGGGGGGGCCAACCCCGACGCGGTGGCGGTGGCCGCGGCATTCGGAGCCCGGGTGGTGTGGCTGCCGACGATCTCTTCGCCTGCTCACATCGCCGCCAGCCGCAGCCCCGAGCTGAGCGCGCACCGGGGCATCGCGTTCCGCGAGGTGCCGGTGGTGGACGACGGCGAGGTGCGCTCGGAGTGGCTGGACGTGTTCGACGAGATCGCCCGCCACAACATGGTGCTGGCCTCAGGCCACCTCACGATGGACGAGGCTGTCGTAGCGCTGGACGCTGCTCGGCGGCGGGGGGTGCAGCGGCTGGTAGTGAACCATCCGGGGCTGGGCTTCCTGAACTGGCGCGACGAGCACCTGGAACAGTTCCGGGCGCTGGGCGCCCACCTGGAGATCGGGGTGCTGGCCGACATCCTGGCCAGCGAGGCCGGACCCCGCACCGAGGACCTGGTGGCCGCCTACCCGCGCGAGCTGCTGGTGTTCGGCAGCGATCTGGGGCACCGGGACTACCCGCCCATCGCGGAGGGGATCAGGGCCTGGGTCTCCAGGCTCGACCCGATCCTGGGCGACGCCGGGTTGGAGATGGTCGCCCGGGCCAGCGCGGAGGCGATGCTGGCATGAGAACCGGGAATCGCGTGCGACGCATCGCGGTGCTGCCGGGCGACGGGGTCGGGGCCGAGGTGGTGGCCGGGCCGACCGAGCTGCTGAATGTCATCGCGGCCGCGGGCCGCGTCGAGTTGACCGGTCCCTGGCCGGTGGGGGCCTCGGCCTTCGGGGAGGTCGGCACCGGTCTGCCCGAGCCCACGCTGGCCGCCTGCGACGCGAGCGACGCCATGTTCTTCGGCGCCGCCGGGGAGCATCCCGGGGTGTCGCTGGACGACTACCGGCCCGAGCACTCCATCATCGGTCTGCGCCAGCGCTACGACCTGAGGGTGAGCATCCGCAACATCGTCCGCGTCGACGCCGGAGCGAGCGGAGACGGCGCGGCGGCCCAGCCGCTGATCGTGCTGCGCAACCTGCTGGGAGGGGCCTACGGCGCGGCGTCCACCCGCACCGAGAGCGACGGGTCGGACGCGGCCTGCGATGAGGTGACCCTCACGCCCTCCCAGATCGCCGAACTGGCCGAGATGGCCTGCGACCTGGTCGAGCAGGGCCTGGCCTCGAGCATCGTGTCGGCGGACAAGGCCAACCTGATGGCCACCAGCCGGCTGTGGCGCTCGATCACAGCCAGGGTGGCCGAATCCCGGGGAGTGCCGCTACGCCACACCTACGTGGACCGCATGGCCTTCGAGCTGGCCCACGACGACGTGACCGCCGACACGGTCGTACTCACCGAGGGCATCTTCGGCGACATGCTCAGCGACCTGGCCGCGGGCCGGGCCGGGTCGATCGCGCTGTGCGGTTCGGCAAGTGTCAACCCTGGCCCCCCGACACAGGGCCGGTGCGTGGGCCTGTTCGAGCCGGTGCACGGCTCGGCCCCCCGCCACACCGGCAAGGGCACCGTCAACCCTTCGGGCGCCTACCTGGCCCTGGCCGCGCTACTGGAGTGGTTCGACGAGACCGCCGAGCTGGGCCCGCCGGTGACCGCGGCGCTCTCCGAAGCGCTCCAAGCCGGGCCACTCACCTACGATCTGACCCCCGCCGGCGGCCAGCCGGTTGGCACCGACGCCTTCGCGGCCGCGGTCAACACCCGAGCCCTCCCCCGCCTCAAGGAGCTGCTGTGAGCGCTGTGCCCCATTTCACCGAGGAGCGGATCGCGGAGCTGTGCGACTTGGCGACGGTGACCGACTGGCTGGAGCGGGCCTGGCGGGACCTCGGCGCGGGCGAGGCGGCCACCACCCTGCGGGTGCGGGCCGCGGCCGGGGGCCTGACGGGCAGCGCCATGGCCGCGTCGTGGCCCCGGCACCGGGTGGTGGGCGGCAAGCTGTACCTCACCCACCCCGACGGGTTCGCCTTCCTGGTGGGGCTGTTCAGCCCCGATGTCGGCCTGGTGGCCACCTTCGACGGGCTGGGGCTCACCGCCATCCGCACCGCGGCGGCCAGCGCCCTCGCCGTGCGGCACCTGGCGCCGCCCGGCGCCAGAACCGCGGCCGTCTTCGGCACCGGCACCCAGAGCAGGCCGCATCTGGAGGCCTTGGCCCATGAGCTACCGCTGCAGGATCTGCGGGTCTGGGGCCGCAGCGCCGGCAAGGCGGAGGAGGTGGCCGGCTGGGGACGGGATCGGGGCATCCCCGCTCGGGCCGTGGCCGACGCCGACGAGGCCGTCACCGACGCCGCGGTGGTGGCCACCGTGACGTCCAGCTACACCCCAGTCTTCGATGGGACCCTGCTGGATCCGGCCGCGCTGGTGTGCGCGGTGGGGTCAACCAAGGCCGACCGCCGCGAAGTGGACGGGGCCACCGTGCAGCGGGCCGCCTTCGTGGTGAGCGACAGCGCCGAGGGGGCCCGCACCGAGGCCGGCGACCTGATTCACGCCGCCGCCGACGGGATCTTCGACTGGGACGACCTGGCCGACCTGGCCGACGTCGTCGCGGGCACGGTCACCCCGCCGCAGCCCGGCAGCGGGATCGTGCTGTTCGAGTCCCAGGGCGTGGCCCTGCAGGACGTGGCAATAGCCACCCTGGCCCACCAACGCTCCGAGCACCGGTAGGTTTCCGCGCATGACCATCTGCACTGTTGAGATCGACGTGGCCGCCGACCGGGAGCGGACGTTCGCCTATCTGGCCGACGCCGCCAACCAGGCCCAGTGGCGCCACGACGTCGCCACCTGCGAGTTGACCGGGGGCGCCTCCGGCGCCGTGGGAGCCGTCTACCGTCAGACAAATCGCGGCCAGGAGGTCGAGTTCCGCATCACCGCGACGGAGGCCGATTCGTCGATCACCTGGGTGTGCGCCGAGGACACATCGTGGCCCGTAGCGGGCACCTACCGGCTCAGCGACACCGCCGACGGCGGCACGCGCATCAGCATGGATCTGGAGATGACCCCGTCGGGGCCGTGGATCCTCATGCGGCCGTTCGTGCCGCTAATGGTGAAGGCGACGCGCAAGAAGTACGCCGCCGGCCTGCAAGCCGCCCTGACCTGAGCAGCGCGGCTAGCGGGAGCCGTAGGACTGCTGGGGGACGCCCCTCATCAGCGAGAAATGGCCCTGCACGCCCCGCCACGGGCCGGCGACAGAGTCCCGAACGAGCACGAACGAGCAGCGGCCGGGGCGGTCGAAGGGCGTGCCGTCCTCGGAGTAGCCCGTCGAGGTCCAGGTGACCATCACCGTGGCCATCAGCCGGTCTGGAGAGGTGCGGCAGCGCATCTTGTCGGTGAGCAGGACGAAGTCGGTCATGGTGGGCCAAACGTTGCGCCATTGACCGTTGACGAAGTGATCCACACCGACCACCACGTCGGTCCAGGTGCTGAAGCTGTTCACCTCGGGGTCCATCATGGCTCCGGCGTCGTCGTAGCGGAGGTTGGCCACGTGGCCGGAGAACCGGTCCACCCACTCCTTGAGCGACTGCTCGTCGGCGGTCGGGGACTCTGCGGCGGTTGGGGCGTTCATGGTGCGGTCCTGCCTTGTTCTGGGCGCTCAGGCGATCGGCCCGAGGACCCTATCGGTGTAGCTGTTTGAGAAGGTCCCGGCCGGGTCGAGCTCCAACCGGACCCGCTGGAACACATCCCACTCCGGATACAGGGGGGCCAGGGACCGGTGGTCGTGGAAGTGGAGCTTGCCCCAGTGGGGCCGGCCGGAGTAGTCGGCCGCGATGGCCTCCACTCCCTGGAAATAGGCCAGGTACGGGGTGCCCGTGTACACGTGGCAGGCGAACCAGCCGGTGGCGCGGCCATGGGCAGTGGACAGCGGGATGTCATCGGCCGCGGACACACGGACCTCGATGGGGAAGGTGATCGGCGAGGACAGGCTGCTGACCAGATCCCTGACCCGGCGGACGGCCTCGGGCAGCGCGGTGCGGGGGACGGCGTACTCCATCTCGTAGAAGCGCACGAACCGGCTCGACACCAGCACCCGGTGACTGGCGTCCACGTAGTCCCGCTGGACCACGGCCCCGCGGGTGAGCTTGGACATCGCCGGCACCAGCGACGGGAAGCGACGGACGGTGCGATTGGCCAGGCCGAACACGACGTTCTCGTAGAGGAGCTTGTCCCGGACCTCAGCAAGCCGGGGCTGGGGGCGGCGGGGCTCGCCAGTGTGGTTGTTGCGCTTGACGTGAGCGTGGCGCGATCCGGGCATCCAGAAGAACTCCATGTGATCGTGGCTGGCCACGTGCTGCTCGAAGCCGTCGAGCAAGTCGTCCAGCGGCTCTACCGTCTCCACCGCGTGGAGGTCGAAGGCGGGGACGCACTGCAGGGTCATCCGGGTGACGATCCCGAGGGCACCGACCCCCACCCGGGCCACCCGCAGCAGATCGGGCCGCTCGTGCTCGTCGCAGCGGATCAGCTCGCCCCGGCCGTCGACGATCTCCATGCCGACGATCGTGGTAGCCAGGTTGCCGAGGCCCAGGCCGGTGCCGTGGGTGGCGGTGGCGGTGGCCCCGGCCAGGGACTGGCGGTCGATGTCGCCCAGGTTGGGCATGGCCAGCCCGGCCTCGTGCAGCCGCCGGTTGAGGGCATCGAGGCGGATTCCTGCCTGCACGGTCACCCGGCCGCGCTGAGCGTCGATGCTCTCGACCGCGGCCAGGCGGTCGAGCGACACGAGAATCCCGTGGGTGCAGGCCGCGTCGGTGAATGAGTGGCCCGCCCCCACCGCCTTCACCGTCAGCCCACCCTCGGCGGCCCGCCTGACGATCGCGGCCACCTCCTCGGGCGAGCGGGGCTCGAGGATCTCCTGGGGAACGCACACCTGGTTCCCGGCCCAATTTCGGAAGGTCGACGATCCCATCTTGTTTCCCGCTCCTGTTCGCTGCGCTCACGGGCCGCTCGGGCCACGGCCTCGCTCAACGTCTTACTGACATTCTCGTGGACTGTGGCCTATCCGCTCGGCCTCTGCGGTCACCAGTGACGAAGATCGATGGGCCAGCAGTCCACCACATCGTCACCGTCCACCACCCAGTAGCGCTGGTGGCGGGCGACGGTCGGGTCGAGGTGCCCGGGCAGCAGCCTCACCCGATTGCCGAGGGCCAGGGTGCCTTCGGGGTCCAGCAGGGTGGTGTGCTCGTCGGAGACGAAGGCGATCTCGCCGCCGGGCCATGACGGCGGCCCGTGGTCCATGCCGAAGGTTTTGAGACCGGCATCGGCCACAGCCCACCGGCCGGGGGTTGCCGAGATCACAGTGGCCAGCACCGACACCGCTATCTCGAACGGGCTGTCCAGGCGGGCGTAGTCGGTGTCGAGCAGGCAGTACGAGCCGGCCTGGAGCTCGGTCACCCATTTGTTCACCGCGTAGGTGCCGGTTCCGCCGCCCGACACCACATCGCCCCCCACCTCACCGTGAGCCGCAAGAAGCAACTCCATCGAAGCCTGCACCCTTGCCGCCTTGGTGTTGGCATCGGCCATCATCAGATGGCCCTCATAGCCCATCACGCCCCGGACCTCCAGCCCCGCGGCTCGGGCCGCGCCGGCGAGGCGCCCAGCGTCGACCGGGTCGCAGCCGCAGCGCATCAGCCCGACGTTCACGTCGACGAGCACCTCGGTGACGCCTCCGGCGGCCGCGGCCGCGACGGTCGCGTCGGAGTCGACGGCCACCGTGACCCGATGGCCGGCATCGACGAGGCGGCCCAGCCGCGACGCGTCCAGCACCTCGTTGGCCAGCAACAGGTCACGACCCAGGCCGGCGGCGGCGAGGCCCTCCAACTCTCGCACGGTGGCCGCGCAGAAGCCCTTGTGGCCGGCGCCGGCGAGGATGCGGGCGATCGCGGTGGACTTGAACGCCTTCACATGGGGCCGCAGCGAGGGTCCGGGCCAGGCCGCGGCCATGGCCGCAACGTTGGCGTCGAACACGGCGCGCTCCACTACCAGGCTCGGTGTGGGGAGCTGGTCGAGGGTCTGCGGATCCGTCCTCATGGGCCGGATCCGCTCAGGAGTCGATCCGAATGCGGTATACAGGCATCATGACAATTCGAAACTACGCGGACACGTGCGACTGCGTCGCGATCAAACATCGTGACTCCCGCTCTTGTTCGCTGCGCTCACGGGCCGCTCGGGCCACGGCCTCGCTCGATGACTCGTGGAGCCTCTCATGATTGGCGGCCCCTCCGCTCGGCCTCTCACTCGCTTCGGGTTCAACATCCCCAGCTTCACGTACCTGGGCATCGACGACGCTGACCTGTTCAGCGCGGTGTGCGCCGCCGCCGCCACCGCCGAGAACAGCGGATTCGACTCGCTGTGGGTGATGGACCACTTCCACCAGATACCGGCGATGGGCTCCGACCACGAGCCGATGCTCGAGCCCTACACCCTGCTGGCGGCCCTGGCCCCCTGGACCCGCACCGCCCGGCTGGGCGCGCTGGTCACCGGCGTCACCTACCGCAACCCGGCCCTGCTGGCCAAGACGGTCACCACCCTCGACATCGTGTCGGGCGGCCGGGCGGTGCTCGGCATCGGCGCGGCCTGGTTCGAGGCCGAGCACATCGCCTACGGCTACGACTTCCCGCCAGTGGGCGAGCGCATGGACCGGCTGGAGGACGCGGTGCAGATCTGCCGGGCCATGTTCACGGGCGGTCCGGCCAACGTGTCGGGGACCCGCCACCGGGTGGTCAACGCGATGAACCGGCCCCGGCCGATCAACCCGGGCGGGCCGCCAATCCTGGTGGGCGGTGGCGGCGAGCGGCGCCTCCTGGCCATCGTGGCCCGCCACGCCGACGCCTGCAACATCTTCGGCGACCCGGCCGGAGTGCGCCACAAGCTCGACGTGCTCGAGGCCCACTGCGAGCGGGTGGGCCGGGACCCGGCCGAGATATCCAAGACACGGCTCGGCGCGCTGGTCATGGCCGACACCGCCGCGGACGCGGCCCGCATCGGCGCGGAGCTGCGGGACAAGCGCAACATGAGCATGGAGAAGTACCGGGGCTACGCGGTGGAGGGCGACCGCGACGGCGTGTGCGAGCAGGTGGCGGCATTGTTCGACGCCGGGCTCGACGGGCTGATCTTCAACGTGCACGACGCCACCGACCTCGGCGCCATCGCCGAGGCGGGAACAGTGCTGCGGGACAACTTCCGCTCCGGCCCCTCGGCATGAGCGCCGCCCGCTGCGGAACCGGCAGCCCGCGGCCAAGCGTTCCTAGGTGACCCAGACAGCAAGCGGGCCTGAGCCTCCGGGCGAGCCGGCGCGGCCGGTCGTGTCGCTCGTGTCTTCGGTTTCATCGCAGACCGCGGCGATGTTCCCGGCGTTCGGGCTGGGGGCGCTGGCACTGCCGATGGGCGACGACCTGGGCTTCACCGAGGCCGGTCTGGGCTCGGCGGTGGCCGTCTTCTTCCTGCTGGCTGCGGTGACCTCGCCCCACGCCGGGACGCTCACCGACCGGCTCGGCCCGCAGCGGTCGCTGCGGGTGGCCAACCTCTGTAGCGGCGCCGCGCTGCTGGCGATGGCCTTCGTCGTGCAGTCCTACTGGCTGCTGCTGGTGGCACTGGCCGTCGGGGCGATCGGGCTGACCATCGCCGGTCCCGGCACCAAGACGATGGTGGCCCGGGGCACCGACATCCGCCGACACGGACTGTTCTTCGGCATCCAGGCCGCGGCCGTGCCGCTGGCGGTCTTCCTGGCCGGCGTGGCCGTGCCCGCCATCGGGAGCACGCTGGGATGGCGCTGGGCCTTCGGGTTCGCGGTGACCGTGCCGCTGGCCTCGCTGGTGCTGGCCCCGCCGTACGGGGCCCGGCCCGGCCACACGGTCAGGACCGGGGGCGCGTCCCGGGGCCTGAGCAAGATCGACTACGGGCCGCTGACCCTGATCGGGCTGGCCGCGGCGCTGGGCTCGGCCGCGGCCACCACCATGGCCGCGTTCTTTGTGTCGGCCGCGACGGACGCCGGCATTGCCGAGGGTCTCGCCGGAGGCCTGCTGGCGGTGGCCAGCGGCCTGCCGATTGCCACCCGGATCGCGGCCGGCTATCTGGCGGACCGCTTCGAGTCGGGGCACCTGCGGATCGTGTCGCTGCTGCTGGGCACCAGCACGCTGGGCTATCTGGCCGCGGCCACCGGCTCGAAGGTCCTGGTCCCGTTGGGGGCCATGTTCGCGCTGGGTGTCGGTTGGGCCTGGAGCGGCTTGATGGTCCACTCAGTGATCCGGGCCTACCGGGACTCTCCCGGAGCGGCCACCGGCATGACCTCGGGGGGTCTCAACGTCGGCGGGGTGATCGGCCCGTTCGCGTTCGGCCTGCTGGCGGAGCGGGCCTCCTACACAGCGGGATTCCTGATGATCGCGGCCTGCGCCCTGCTGGCCGCACTGGCCGCCGACGCGGGCCGCCGACGCCTGGTCCGCATGGGCGCCAACCCCTGACCGCGCGCCGCGCCGACCAGCCGGTTACGCCCAACCCTCCGGGCGGTGGTCCTTCCAGGCCCTGACCTTGGCCCGGGCCCGCTGCTCCTCTGTGCGGTCGGGCCGTCGGTGCGGAAGCTGGAGCGGCGGGAGTCCAGCGGCCCGCCGGTCGAAGTAGGTCTTTATCCGCTGAAGCTCGTCGTGAACGTCCTGCTTCAGCCAGTCGCGGCCGTAGCGCTCGATCAACGGGCCGAAGGGGCCCTTGAACCGGAAGTGATAGCTGTGCGTGACGAGCGATCCGCCGCTGAACGGCTGGGCCGTGAGCCCTCCCCGCATCCACACCAGGCGATCCGTCAACCAGGGACCAGCGCTCTCAAAGGTGACCGACAACCACCGGTCGAGCTTGACCGACTGGCGCTGCTTGGGGCTGCGAATGCCTCGCATCGAGCCCCGGAAGACAACGAACCCGTTCCCGTCAGCATCGATCGGCGGGTTCTCGTACACCCTGACGATCTTGTTGTCGAACACCATGTAGGCCCGCAGATCGCAGACCAACTCAAGCACCTCTCGTGGCGTGGCTGCCACCTGGACGGAATGTTCGGCCGACAGCATCTCCAGCCACGGTAGCCCGCTGCGGGAGGCTCCGCCCCGGGGTCAGTCGTCTTGGTTGGTGGAGCTGTTGGGGCTGGAGGACTCGGCGCTGGCGGCCGCGCCGACGGGGACGGCAACCGCCTCCACCAGGCGACCGGTCATGCCCGCGATCTTGGGCAGCGGCGGAAGCGGATGGATCCCGCCGCTGCGGCGCAACTCCAGCACGGCGCTGTGATAGTCCTCGAGGGCCCTGATGGCCTCGGGCGTGTAGTAGCCCCGACCGTCGAGGAAAGGCCCCACGTTGCGGTCGACGATGGCGCTCACGTCCTCGCCGGTGATGGTCTTGTGGGTCTCCAGCGCGTGGGCCACTGCCAGCACCTCGACGCGGTTCGCCTCCAGCAGGGCCTTCGCGGCGGCGTACCGGTCGGCCAGGCGCTGCTCGATCTGGTCGCCGAGGCCAGATCGCAGCAAATCGCGCTCGGGGTCGTCGTCGTCGCCCTTGCGCTGCCCGCCGCCGATGCCGAACTGGCGCTGCACTGCGTGGCTGGCCAGAGTGTCGCCCATCCCCCAGTAGCCGGACATCATGGTGGCCAGCTGGGTGGCGTTGCGCAGATCGCCGCCCACGCCCGAGGAGTTGTCGTCGCCGAACAGCATCCGCTCGCCGGCCAGCGACGCCAGCGACACCTCCAGGTCGGACTCGTACTCCGAGCGCCAGTGGGTGAAGCGGTCCTCGGGCGGGATGTGCGACACGAAGCCGCCCACGTTGCCCCGGCGCTCGATGGTGGCCAGGTCGATCATGCGATGGCGGCTCACCCGGTGAAGGGCCACCGCATGGCAGGACTCGTGGATGGCCAGGGCATGGCGCTCGTGCTCCACATAGTCGAAGTCGTCGGCCAGCCCGTGCTCCTTAAGCTGCTTGGCCGTGATGATGTCGGCCCAGGTAATGACCCGCCGGCCGTCGCGGATGGCGGTGATCAGGGCCTCGTTGACCATGTCCTTGATGGAGGCCCCGGTGGCGTAGGGCGTGATGGTGGACAGCTTCTCGATGTCGTCGTCGGTCAGCACGTGATCGACCTCGTCCAGGTAGCCCTGGTAGGTGCGCTTGCGGCCCTCCTGGGTGGGATAGCCGACCTTGTAGATCCGGTCGATGCGGCCCGGCCGCAGCATGGCCGGGTCGAGGGCCTCGGGCAGGTTCGAGGCCATCATCACCAGGATCCGGTACTTCGGGGGCGGCTTGGGCCGCATCCCCAGCATCTTGCGCACGATCCGGTTGAAGAACCCCCGGGGCTTCTTGAGGCCCGACAACTCGGACAGCAGGGCCTGCAGGGTGCCCATGCCGCCACCGCCGCCGCCCATCATCATGATCGACTCCCGCCGGGGACCGCCCCAACGCCCGCCCCAGTCCTCTCCGGAGCCGTAGGCGCCCAGGGAGCCGGCCCCGTCGTAGCCGCCCACGGCGGCCTCCTGCAGCGCCCGCTGCGCGCCCGGCGACAGGTAGGGATAGGATGAGCCGGCCTCGGTGGCGTCGCGCAGGAAGGCCGCGAACCTCTCCGAGCCGAATCCGCCGTCGCCGCCCACCGCCGCGCCCCGATTGCCCAGAGCGTCGGCCTCGTCGAAGAACACCACCACGCCGCCGTAGCGCAGGGCCAGCTTGCGAAGCTTGCGGAACAGGCCCTTCACCTTGAGGATGCCAACCCCCATGAACATGTTGATGAAGGCACCGGGATCAACAAACACGAAGGGTTTGCCGGTCTCGCCCGCGGCGGCCTCAGCCAGCAGCGTCTTGCCGGTGCCGGGCGGGCCGTACAGCAGGATGCCGCCCGGGGCGTAGCCCCCCACCTCCTCGATGGCCTCGGGGTTCTCCAGGAAGATCAGGTTCTCGCGCACCCGCTCCTTGACCGGGTCCTGGCCCCACACGTCGTCGAAGCGGGTGTCGATGTCGTCGGGGAAGTAGGTCTCCACGCCGCCCCGGGACAGGAACCAGAACAGCAGCACGAACTGGCTGATCATGATCAGCGGGTAGATGATCAGCCGGCCGGCCCACGGGAGCCAGGAGTGGAGGAGGCCGGGCAGGCCGATGAGAGCAGCGACGGGGTTCTGGTCGGTGAACTGGCCGATGATCACCCCGAACAGCAGCAGCCAGAACAGGATCCGCAGCACCCGCCCGATCCGGAACCGGATCCACGGATCGATGCGGGACTGGCGGCTCGCAAAAGGCCCGAACACCTTGAACTTCCAGAACCGGTAGTAGCCCGACCAGTGCTCCGCCACCAAGAAGTGGAGCTGGCGGAGAACCTCGAGCGCCAGCAGGACCCAGACCCAGGCCTGCCTCTCGACGGTCTCCCAGAACCCGTCGGCCACCGACTTGATGGGATTGGTGTTGAGCTTCTGCCACCAGAAGAAGCCGAAGAGCACCGATCCCAGGATCAGGTACTTGGAGCGGTCCCAGGGGTCGAGGCGCTTGCGGGTCCTGCGCTCGGCGTCGCGGGGCCGCGACGTGGTGGAGCCGAGATTCAGCACCGCATCCGCCGACGGCGCGGAGGCAGGCTTCCTGCGACGCAGCCGCACCCTCAGCCCTCCACCGTGAACGTGCTCATGATCTCCTCGATCGATATTGCGTTGGCGTTGTAGCAGCCGACAGCGCAACCGATCCAGACGGTGTACACGACGCTGTTGAGGCTGTTGGCCATCACCAGCCGATCACCCATGATCACCTCACCGTCCGCACTGATGCTCGTCGAGGCGACCCGGTGGCCGGAAGCGTCGCCGACGGTCACGAGCTCGTGGCGCAACACCTCCACCCCGTCGACGGCGGACAGTTCGGGGAAGAACAGTGCAAAGCTCAGGTCTGCCTGCATGCGGCGGTCCACCGGCTGGACCTCGACGAAGCCCTGCACGTAGTCGGACGAGCGGCGGTCGTCCGGGGCGGCCGCGAACTCGGCTCGCCAAGGCAGGACGAACTCGCCAATGATCGGCTGAATCTCGTCGTCGGACGTGGGCGTGATGGTCCAGTTCACGGCCCCTTCGGACACGACGCTCCAGTCCTCGGGGATCTTGATGAACACGGTCTCGTCGGCGTTGTCGACGTACTGGTACCCGGACCGGCCGCACGACGCCATCAGCAGCGCCACCGCTATCAGGGCCACCGGAGCCATACGCACCCGGGACGGGAGCCTCATGCCCCTATTCAACCGCATTTTCGGCGCCAATACGACAGTCAGGTCGGCCTAGGTGCCGTCGGCGGATAGGCGGCGAGCGCTCGCGGTGAGATGTTGTGATTCCCGCTCTTGTTCGCTGCGCTCACGGGCCACTCGGGCCAAAATCCCGCTCTTGTTCGCTGCGCTCACGGGCCACTCGGGCCAAAATCCCGCTCTTGTTCGCTGCGCTCACGGGCCACTCGGGCCAAAATCCCGCTCTTGTTCGCTGCGCTCACGGGCCACTCGGGCCAAAATCCCGCTCTTGTTCGCTGCGCTCACGGGCCACTCGGGCCCGGGGCCTCGCTCAACGCACGCTGATTGCGTCGGTGGGTCGCGGCCTACCCGCTCGGCCTCTTAGGTGCCGTCGATCGGTCGGGCCGCCCGGCCAACCCCGTCCGCGTCGCCGCACGACCGCGGACCACTCGATGACTAGCGGCTGATCCAGGCAGCCCTAAGGGGCTCCAGGCCGGCCGCTCCGGCCACGCGCTCGGCGGCCTCAAGCGCCTTGGCCATCACCTCGTGGAGATCGACGCGAGTAGACATGCCGCGGCGCACGACTGTCTCCCCGTCCACGATCACGTCGCGCACGTCCGCGCCGTGGCCGACCATGGTGAGCGTCATCACCAGCCGCTGGGCCGGCTGGAACCGGGGCGACTGCAGATCGACCACCACCAGGTCGGCCAGCGCCCCCTGCGCGATCACCCCGACCGGCTTGCCGAGAACGCGAGCCCCATGCCTGCACACCAGCTCCAGCAGAGTCTCCGACGGGGGCCAGGTCGGGTCCATGCGGCTGAGGCGATGGAGGGCGTAGGCCGACTTCATGGCCTCGAACATGCTCTGGCCGCCGACGGCGGTGCCGTCGGTGCCCAAGCCAACCGTGGCGCCCGCGTCGACGAGCTCTCTCAGCCGCATCACACCCGACGAGACGACCTGATTGCAGACCGGCAGATGCAGCGCGCAAGCGCTGGCCGCACCCATGGCGGCCACCTCGCCGTCGTCGAGCCAGATGGCGTGGGCCAGCGTGGCTCGCGGCCCCAGCAGGCCGGCCCGGCTGAGCCACTCGACGGGCCGCTCGCCGTAGACGTCGAAGAAGATGACCACCTCGTCCTGGGCCTCGCTGCAGTGCGCCTGCCAGCGCAGGTCGTGCTCGTCGGCCAAGCCCGCGCAGGCCGCGATGAGGTCCCGGTCGACATACACGACGTTCTCGGGCATCGGCCAGACCTCGACACGGGAACCGGGCGGCCGCGCCTGGAGGCACTCAGCCATGATTTGGAGCTCCTCGGAGGCGGTGTAGGCGTGGAGCTCGTCGGGCACTCCCATCCGGTCGCTGCCCTCCACCCGGCTGCCGAAGATCCCCCGTGCGATGGCCCCGCGGAGCCCGACGCTCTCGACAGCTTCGGCGACCGCCAGCGTCGAGGCGGTGTCGGTGGGCGCGTAATGGTTGTCGACGACGGCGGTGGTCCCGGCCAGCACCGACATCAACGAGCTCAGTTGCACCGCGGCGGCGGCGTCGGCGGTGGTCATGTGCACCGCCATCGGCAGCATGAAGTCCCGCAGCCAGTCCAGCAGCGCCAGCCCGTCGCCCAGCCCGCGGCCCAAGACCTGGAACAGGTGGGTGTGGGTGTCGATCAGCCCGGGCATGACCAGGCACCCCGAGGCGTCGATCCGCTCCACAGCCCGCGGGTACGACTCGCTCACCTCGCTGGCGGTGCCCACCGCGGCTATGGCCCCTCCGACCATCGCTACCGACCCGTCGACAATGATCGGGCGGTGGCGGTCCAGCGTCACCACGTACGCGCCCTCGACGATCAGATCGGCGCGCCGGGGGGCGGCGGAGCCCGCAGCGCTGTCTTGCGTCGGGTCAGACACGGGCGGCGCTGACGGCGTCGGCCAGGAGGTCCACCTGGGACAGGTCGGCCATGGTGGGCACGAACACGTACTCGTCCACGCCGATGGAGGCGAAGTCCTGCACCGCGGCGGTCACTTCGGCGGCTCGGCGGTAGGCGCTCTCGGCGAACATGCGGGCCCGGTCGCCCTGGTAGCCGTAGTAGTCGAACAGGTAGTCGACGTTGGAGTCCTCACCGAGGGCGAAGTAGTGCATCACCATGATGATCGGCGAGCCCTCCCGGCCCGCCTCCCTCCAAGCGGCCCGCACCTGCTCAGCGTTGTCGTGCGTCTCGGTCGGACCCCTCGACGACACGCTCCAGCCCACGCCGCAGCGCACTATGCGGGGAATGGCCGCCGCCAGGCTGCCGCCGAAGAAGACGGGAACTGCGCCGTCGCGCACCGGTGGCAGAGTCGACGGCCGGGACCGGCCTGCGCCCGGCTGGCCGCGCCATTCCGTGTGCATGGTCTCCAAGTCGGCGTCGAGGCGGCGGCCCCTGGTGTGGAAGTCGCGGCCGGTGGCCTCGTAGTCGTCGGTGCGGCGACCCACGCCGATGCCCAGCATGAAGCGCCCGCCGCTGATCTGGTCGACCGACGCGGCCTGCTTGGCCACCATCACCGCGTTGCGGGCCGGGGCCAGCAGCACATTGGTGCGCAGGCCGATGCCGCTCGTGGCGGCCGCGGCCGCGGCCATGGCCGTGAGCGACTCGAAGCCGGGGTACACCACCCGGTCGATGGCGGTCAGGGCTTCGAACCCGGCCTCCTCGGCCCGGCGGGCCCAGGCCAGCAGCAGCTCGCCGCTGGTTCCCTTGGTGGTGACCGGCAGGCCTACGCCAACCCTCATGTCAATCCCTCCCCGACTTCGTTGTGTGATGTCGTTCCGCTGGTCACACGACGATCCCGGCGGTGGCCGCGGGCTCCTGCTGGCGCATGCGGTCGGCTGCGCCCCGCGCCTCCAGTTCGGCAGTCAGCGCGGGCACGACCGTCTGCCACTCGCCCACCAGACCGACATCGACCTGGTCGAAGATCTCGGCGTCCGGGTTCGAGTTGACGGCCAGGATCACGTCGGCGTTGCGGATGCCGACGGTGTGGTTGAAGCGGCCGCTGGATCCCACCGCCACCAGCAGCCGGGGTGCCACCGCGTGCCCGGTGACCCCGATCTGGCGGCTGCGGGGCACCCAGCCCTGGTCGGTGACCCTCCGGGTGGCGCCCAGCGCGGCGTCCCCGAGCGCGGCCCGCAGCTCGTCGACCACCGGGTAGCCGTCGGGCTCGACCCCCACGCCGACGGCCACCACCGTCCGAGCCCGGCGCAGCTCGCCGGTGTCGGCGTCGTCGCGCTCGACCGCCACCGTGCGGATCCGGGAGGGGGCAGGCGCCGGGAGCATCTCGATCTCGGGTTCGGGGGTGTCGGCGCGGGGCGGCCGCAACGCGAGAACACCGGGCCGGATCGTTGCCATCTGCACCGGCGAGCGCGACAGGATCGGCACCTGGAGGCGGCCGCCGAACGCAGGCTTCCAGGCCACCAAACGACCGTCGGGGCTGACTTCCAGCCCCACCGCGTCGCCGGTGAGCCCCCAGCCGCAGCGGGCAGCCACGATGGAGGCCACCACCCGGCCCGAGCGGGTCCCCTCCACCAGCAGCGCCCAGGGAAGGCGGCTGGCTGCGGCGGCAGCCAGGGCGTCGGCCTGCTCGGAGGGCTCCGATGCCGAGTCGATCACCAGCAGCCGGTCGGCGCCGGCCGCGCCCAGCCCGGCGGAGTTCGCTCCATTCGCGCCGGCGGTGACGGCGGTCACCGTCCCCGAGATCCAGGCAGCCAGCTCGGCCGCCTCGCCCAGCAGCTCAGCGCCCACGCCCGGCTCGGTGAAGAAGCACCACACCGACCGCTCGCCCGGGGCGTGCGCCCCGTCGGTGCCGACGGCCAGCAGGGCCGCACTGGCCCGCGAAGCCTCTTCATCGTCGGCGTCGTCTGATTCGGGAGCGTCGGAGAAGGCGCCGAACTCCTCGAGCAGGTCCACAGCGTGGGCGACAGACTCGGCCCGCAACGCCCGCCTGGTGGCCGTCAGCACCCGGATCGGGCCGACGGATGTGGGCGAGCCCGGCGCGCCGAGCTGTTCGGCGGGCACGTCCAGGTCGGCCGCGGACAGCCGCTCGACGCGGTCATCGGCCACCTCGGCGAACACCTCGGGCGGTGCTTTGGACGGTGCGCAGAGCCGCTCCGCGGTGGACAGCGCCACCGGCAGGTCGCCGATGACGGCGCAGGATCCGTCATCGGTCTCCAGCCGGGCGGTGAAGGCACCCCCCACCACATCCAGCTCGCGGACCCCGGCCGCGAAGGGCAGGCCCAGCAGCTCGGCGACCTCGACGGGCACCTGGCCGGTATCGGAGTCGAGCGAGTTGAGTCCGGCCAGCACCAGATCGAACGGCCCCTCGCGCCGGATGGCCGCAGCCAGAGCCACCGCGGTGGCCAGTGTGTCGCTGCCCGCGAAAGCCGGATCGCACAGGTGCACGCCCCGGTCGGCGCCGCAGGCGATCATCTCCCGCAGGGCGTCGGCGGCTGCGGGCGGCCCCATGGTGAACACCACAGCCTCGCCGTCGGAGCCGGCCAGCTCCACCGCCTTGGCGTTGGCCCGCCGGCAGTAGGCGTTGACCTCCAGCGGCACGCCGTCTCGCACCAGGCGCCCGTCCTGCATCCGGAACGCGGCCGGTGCAGGGATCTGCTTGACCAGAACCGCGATCCTCACGGCGCCCTGTATACCGTCTGAGCGCTCGAATCCGGGTGCCGGGCGGCTCGACGCGGCCTCTCCGCTCTGCCTCTCAGTAGCCGATTACGGCGCCCCCGTCGACCCGCACGACCGAGCCGGTCACGAAGCTGGCCCGGGCACTGCACAGGAAGGTCACCACGTCGGCCAACTCTGAGGCCCGGCCGAACCGTCCCACTGGTATCGACGCCTGATGGCGGGCCCGCACCGCCTCCGCGGTTGTGCCCTCCTCCGCAGCCCGGGCCGTTTGGGCGCGGGCCAGCGCGCCAGTGTCGAACTGGCCGGGCACCACCACGTTCACCAGCACGTCGGGCGCCAGCTCGATGGCCAGCGAGCGGGCCGCGGCGGCCACCCCGCTGCGGAACACCCCCGACAGGGCCAGCTCGGGCGAGGCCTCCACGACCGACCGGGCTGTTATGTACACCAGACGCCCGTCGCCGCCGGCGCGCAGATGCCCCATGGCGGCCCGCGACACGGCCAGCGCGGGCCGCAGCATCCGCTCATAGGCGGCCACCTCGTCGGCCGCCGACACCTCGGTCATGCCCCCCGGCGGGCCGCCGCCGGTGTTGACCACGCAGATGTCGAGGCCGCCGAGACGGGCCGCGGCCTCCTCCACCATGCGGGCCGGCTCGCCGTCGACGGTCAGGTCGCCGGAAACGGCCACAGCTCCGGTCAGCGACGCCGCGATCTCGGCGGCCACCTCGGCTCGCCGCCCCGAGATCGCCACCAGCGCGCCCTCCGCGGCCAGCCTCTCCGCGGTGGCCCGACCCAACCCTGCAGTGGAGCCGAAGACGATCGCCCGCCGGCCCTGCAAACCCAGATCCATGAGCTTCGACGCTAGCGGCCAAGCCCCGGGCGCCGAGAATCAGAAGGAAGCCGGCCCAGCGTCAAGCGGTTGTGAAGCTAACCGCCGCCGCTGTCTTGCTCGCCCGCTTCATCCTGAGGCGGGGCGTCCACAATCCCGAGGTGGCCCTCGATTCGGGCCAGCCGTTCCCTCGCATCTCCAAGGCCCCTGCTCAAGTCCTTGAGATCGGCACCAAATTGATCGAAGGCCCGCTGCAACTGCCCGGTGACCCGTTCGCGGGTCTCCTTCTCAGAGCTCGTGATCAGCTCTCGGGTCTTGACGCTGTCGTGATGCTGGTACCGCATCGAGACGACGATGAAGGCCAGCATCGGCCCGAGTACCGCCGCGATGATCGGGCCCAAGTCGGCCAACGTGACGGTCTCCATAGTCCGATCCTAGCACACTGTTCATCATGATACAACGTCAAATATCATGAGATAGATCTGATCAACCGCCCGCCTGAGCCGTTCCCGAGTCGGCGGGGTGCGGGGAGGGCGCGGTAGGGTCGGTATACAGGATTCTGGGCAGCTTATGGGAGGATCCGACATGTCCTACGAGCAGGCGGCCAGAGACGCCGGCGTCGACCTCGACATGCCCCTGCTGAGGGCGGGCAACTTCGACCTGGTGGCCCAGGTCCACGACGTGCTGTTCGTGTCGGGCTCCATCGCGCTGGCCCCCGGCGGGGGCGGGATCGCGCACATCGGCCGCCTCGGGGGCAGCATGGACGTCGAGGCCGGCCAGGCCAGCGCCCGGGGCGCGGCCGAGGCCATCCTGGCGTCGGTGCACCAGCACCTCGGCAGCCTCGACGAGGTGCTCCGGGTGGTGCGCCTCACCGGCTACGTGACCAGCGACCCCGGCTTCAACCTCCAGCCCAAGGTGATCAACGGCGCCAGCGACCTGATGATCGAGGTTTTCGGCGACGCCGGGCGCCACGCCCGCTCCGCCATCGGCGTGGCCGAGTTGCCCCTGGGCGCCTCCGTCGAGGTCGAGGCCATCTTCCAGATCAAGCACTGACCGGCCGGCGTCAAGGACGTGCCCCCGATCAAGCATTGAGTCAACCCCCGATCCCAGGAGCAATTCATGAACACCATGAACGTCGAGACCCTCACCCTCGAGGGGGCCAAGCTCGCCGCCGACACGGCCCTGTCCACCGCCACCGACGAGGGGCTGGCCGTGTGCGTGGCCGTGGTGAACGCCACCGGCAACCTCGTGCTGGTGCACCGCATGGACAACGTCGTGGAGATCGCCCTCGAGAACGCCATCGCCAAAGCGCTGGCCGCGCTGACGTTCAAGCGAGACACCGGAACGCTGTCGGACTACTTCCAGACGGACAAGTCGTTGGGGCCGCCCATGACCGCCCGACACCACATCCTGGCCGTGGAGGGCGGCGAGCCGCTTACAACCGCGGGCGGCACCGTCGTGGGAGCGCTCGGCATCTCCGGCGCCAAGCACGCCGAGGACGTGGTGTGCTCACAGGCCGCGGCCGCGGCCTTCACCGCCGCAACCTAGAGGCCGAGCGGGGAGGGAGAAGCCTATGAGGATCTTCACGCGGCACCGAGCGAGGCCGTGGCCCGAGCGGCCCGTGAGCGCAGCGAACAAGAGCGGGAAACACCACGATGCACCGCGGGGCGGCACCACCGACCCGCGCGTGTTCTAAGAAGGGGACTGCCATGTCGGACGACCATCACGACCACGACGACCACGCCAACCCGATCCTGAATGACCTGCCCGAGGGATCGTTCGCCTTCCACTACACGCTGCAGGCCAAGCCGGGCCGGGCCCAGGACTTCATCGACGCCTTCGAGACCTGGGACCACAGCGACCAGAACATCGTCCACACCACGCCGGGCATCGTGCACGAGGGCGTGCTGTACCAGAGCGAGGACGACCCTGACCGGTTCTACCTGATCGGCACCTGGAACCACCGCGAGAACCACCGCAACGTGGTGGCCCGGCTCATCGAGCAGCGCCCATCCTGGATGGACATGCTCACCGCCGACATCGTCCCCGAGTACTGCGCCATCATCGGCTGACCCGGAACTCAGCCGCACTGTTGCCGGTCAGCCGCCGCAATAGCCCCGTCGCCTGATCCGCAAGTTGCTTCGACGAGTCCATCGTGAAGAGTCAATCGTGGTGTGAGGGTAGGGAAGGTTGCGGCGTTCGGCGGCGGCGATGGCAAGCAGCGAGCCGCACCTCCAGCCTGCCTCCAGCTCGCGGAGTGTGACTCCGAGCACCTTGATCAACTTTGCGACGCTCTCTTAGGGGCGACGCGGATCGGTTGCCGACAGAGCGCGCGATGCTTGAGATTCCAAAGTATTCGGGCGCCGAGCCTCACCTATCCGCACGCTCCTGAGGCTTGGGGCGACGCGGCTCGGGCTTTGCGCAGCGCGTCCCGAGCGGCTTGGGGCCCGGTCGGCCCGGCTCGGCTGCCATTGCTGGACTTGCCGTTGCAAGCGTCGTTGCTGCCGGGCGCGGCCAGCGGCTCGGGTTCGGCGCGGTGGGGCGGATCGGCCGGGGCGAACAAGGGCGCGGCTTCGGGCATGCGCGCCGCGCCGTAGTGGATGCGGTCGGGGGGTCTGATGGTGTGCTTGCCGTCGCTAGCGCCAACCACTTGCCAGCCGTGGTCATGGATCTTGGCGTGGCAGCCCCAGCAGAGCGGTATGAGGTTGTCCAAGTCGGTGCGGCCGCCCCATGCGAAGGGGTCCATGTGGTGCGCGTGCAGCTTGCCCTCGTCGGGCTCGCCGCAGCCGGCGCAGCCGCCGTATAGCGCCATCAGCGCCTGGAACTGCGACTCGGTGGCTCGTCTGACGTTGCGGCCCTTCCACATGGGCACGCCTTTGGCGCTGAGCACCAGCCCGAACCACGACGACTCGCCCGCCAGCCTCTCGATCACCGCAGCGGGAAGCGGGTCCCCGTCACCCGTGGAGGCCATCAACTTCTCAGCCTCCGGGTCGAGTCGGGCCACTAGCGCGATGTCCGCGTACGGCTTGCCGCCGCCAGCGGTTCCCCCGGTCATGTTCTCGAACGCATCCGCCATGCACTGCGTCAAACTGCGGACACCGCCGCCGCCGGCCCGGGCCTGCGTCTTGTCGGCGCCATGCAGGCGGTGGGCCTCCTTGTCGAGCCGATTGCGGATGCGCCGCCCGGTCACAGGATCGAATTGCCCGTACAGATGCACCATGCCGTCATCGCCGTTCCAGATCCGCACCGCCCGGCGGGCCCGCTGCCGCCCGTATTCCGCCTCGCCGTCGTCGGCTTGGCGCTCAGCGGTCCACTGCTTAGCCTCCTTGGCGAACTTGTCCGGCGGCAGCGACTCAGCCTTGGCCAACAGTTCCTCATCGGACTCAATCTCTCCGGCGCTGGTCTTGTCGAGCGCGTCGGCGAGCTGCCCGGCGTTCGCCAGTGGCATCCGGCCCTCCTCGACGGCGTCTTGCACTGCGGGCATCGCGCCGATGGCCGCAACGGTCCGGACCTGGCTGCGGGCGTCGCGCCGATGCATCCCGGTGCTCTCAGCGAGCACATGGGCCCCGCCGTCGCCGTGGCTGCGGCTGCCCGCCACGCTCGCCGCCGCTAGCGCCTGGGCAGTATCGAGCTTGCCGCGCACCGCCCTGGTCCCAGACAGCACACCGAGCAGTTCCTCCGAGGAGGCTTCGCCGCGCTTGAGGCACATCAGCAGCTCCGAGGCCGCCGCATCGAGCCGCTCAACCAGTTCGATCACCATGGACCTATTGTCGCACACCCCTATGACATTTGTCCAGCATTCACATGCTATGCCAATATGTTTTCTGTTATAGCAGTGCGAATAGTTCCATTGCTCCTAAGACGCTCCGGGCGCTACCGAAGATGACGCCCCTTGCTCGGACAGGACGCCAGCGGGGGTCTCAGCCGTCGGAAGCGAGGCCGACAACGAGGCTGACGAATCGGAACAGGTCCAGCGCTGTTCTCGGACCCGCCCGGCGGCTGTCGGTTGCGGAGCCGTCCTGACCTCATGGCTGCCCGCACCCTCCGAGTAGCCTTGATCGCCATGTCCCTGCGCGACACGCTCGAGAGAATCCGGTCCAGCCCGACCCCAAACAACGAGGAGACGGCGAAGTTCCAGATTCTGGCACCGGTCTTGGCTGATCTGTCGTGGGATCCGTTCGGGCAGGAGGTGCGCTGGGAGCATCCTGTCGGCGGCAAGAAGAGCGGAGGCCGGGCGGACATCGCGCTCGAAGCCGAGAACCACATCCAGGCACTCATCGAGGTCAAGGCACCCGGCGCCAACCTGAACCATCACGTTGAGCAAGTCTTGGGCTATGCGTTCTTCGAAGGCGTCAGCATCTGTGTTCTCACCGACGGCCTCCATTGGTGGCTCTACTGCCCGCTGGAGTCAGGCCCTCACGAAGAACGCCGATTTGCGGTCCCAAACCTTGTCACGGATCCCGTCGATCAGATCTGCGACGATCTCAACACATTTCTTGGCCGAGAGTCGCTGGTGAGTGGACAGGCTGTGCGACAGGCCAAGCAGGTTCGCCGAGCACTGCGGGAAGCTGCTCGACTCGAGAAGGAGATGCCAGCGATCTGGCAGCGAATGCTCGACGAGCCGGACGACGAACTCGTCGAGCTCATAAGGATCAAGCAAACTCCATCCGGGCATCACGTGGACACCAACCTGTCCGCGCAGAGCATCAGGGAGCGCGTCGTTCGGCTGCTCGAGGCATTGGGCTACCGCGAGTCCGACCTTGAGTACGTCTACGAATAGGAGCCGCAAGGTGCCGTCCGCCGCCGCGCCGCAAGCCGAGGACTTCGATCTCGATCAGAAGTTCACGCTGGAACGGGGACGGGTGCTGCTCACCGGGGTCCAGGCGCTGGTGCGCCTGCCCATCGACCAGCACCGCGCCGACGCGGCCCGGGGCCTGCGCACAGCCACCTTCATCTCGGGATACCAGGGCTCGCCGCTGGGCACCGTCGACCTCACCATCGAGCGCAACATGGCCCTGATGGAGGCCCACGACGTGGTGTGGGTGCCGGGCGTGAACGAGGAGCTGGCCGCCACCGCGGTGTGGGGCAGCCAGGAGCCGCTGCTCGGCCCGCTCGCCCGCCACGACGGGGTGGTGGGCATGTGGTACGGAAAGGGCCCGGGCGTGGACCGCTGCGGCGACGTGTTCAAGCACGCCAACTTCAAGGGCACCGCGCCCAACGGCGGGGTGCTGGTGCTGGCCGGCGACGACCCCATGGCCAAATCGTCCACGCTGCCCACGCAGGTGGAGCCCACCTTCTACGACGCCCAGATCCCGGTGCTGTACCCCGGCACGATGCAGGAGGTCATCGACCTCGGACTTCACGGCATCGCCCTGTCCAGGTATTCGGGCCTGTGGACCGCGTTCAAGGTGGTGACCACCGTCGCCGACGGGTTCGGCATCGCCGAGGTGGGCCCCGACCGGATCGTGCCCGTCGATCCCGGACTGGAGATCGACGGCCAGCCGTGGCGCCACATCCAGCGGCCGGGCCTGGTCACGCCGCTGAGCCTCGAGCAGGAGAAGGACATCGCCTACGGGCGCCTGGAGGCGGCAGTGGCCTACGCCGCGGCCAACGGGCTCAACGAGATCAGCGGCACCACCGGGGTCGCCCGCCTCGGGATCGTGGCCGCGGGCCGGACGTTCCAGGAGCTGCGCCAGGCCCTCGGCGACCTCGGCCTCGACGACGACGGGCTGCGCCGCTTCGGCATCCGGCTGTTGCGACTGGGCATGGTGTGGCCGGTGGAGCCGGAGATCGTGCGCCGCTTCGCCGGGGGGCTCGACGAGATCCTGGTGCTGGACGAGAAGCGGGCCTTCATCGAGCTGTTCGTGCGCGACATCCTCTACGGCCGGGCCGGCGCCCCTCGGGTGGTGGGCAAGACCGACGAGCGGGGCCGCCGGCTGGTTCCCGCCGACGGCGAGCTGAGCGCCGACCGGATCGCGGCCGTCGTGGCGGACCGGCTCCGCTCCGGGGTTCTCGGAGGCGAGGTGGGAGCCCTGCCGGTGGCGGTGGAGGCCCGCCTGGCCCTCATCGAGGCCGCCGCGGCTGCGGGCGCGGCCGAGGTGGCCCGGACGCCGTACTGGTGCAGCGGCTGTCCCCACAACCGCTCCACCGTGGTGCCCGACGGCTCGTTCGTGGGCGCCGGCGTGGGCTGCCACGCCATGGCCCTGTGGATCGACGACCGGGCCCAGATCGTGCACCAGATGGGCGGCGAGGGCGCCACCTGGATAGGCCGGGCACCGTTCACCGACCGGTCCCACATGTTCCAGAACGTCGGTGACGGCACGTTCTTCCATTCCGCCAGCCTGGCGGTGCGGGCCGCGGTGGCGGCTGGCGTCGACATCACCTACAAGATCCTCTACAACGGCGCTGTCGCCATGACCGGTGGCCAGGACGTGGCCGGCGCCATCGGCGTGCCCGAGCTGACCCAGTCGATGGACGCCGAGGGTGTCAGCCGCATCATCGTGTGCAGCGACGACCCCGACCGCCACTCCGGCGACGCTCCGCTGGCGGAGGGGGCCGAGATCTGGAGACGGGACCGACTCGAGGAGGCCCAGCTCGCCCTGCGGGACACGCCGGGGGTGACGGTGTTGATCTACGACCAGGAGTGCGCGGCCGAGAAGCGCCGGGAGCGCAAGCGGGGCCTGCGCCCCACCCCGACCAAGCGCATCTTCATCAACGAGGCCGTCTGTGAGGGCTGCGGCGACTGCGGGGCCAAGAGCCACTGCCTGTCGGTGCAGCCGGTCGACACCGAACTGGGCACCAAGACCCGCATACACCAGTCTTCGTGCAACTTCGACTACACGTGCATCGAAGGCGACTGCCCGTCGTTCATCCGAGTCAAAACGCGGCCGGCCAAAGCCAAAGCAGCCGCGGGCGCGGTCCGGGTCGCCCGGGCCCAACCTCCCGACGACATCGCCCAACCGGACCTGCCTGTGCCCGGGCCCGACGGGTACGGGCTGTTCATGGCAGGCGTGGGCGGCACCGGGGTTGTCACCGTCAGCCAGGTGCTGGCCACCGCGGCCCTGCTCGACGGCCTCGACGTCATGGGCCTCGACCAGACAGGGCTCAGCCAGAAGGGCGGGCCGGTCGTCTCACACCTGCGCTTCTTCGATGGCGAGGCCAAGGGCGCCAACCTGATCGGCGCGGGCGGCGCCGACTGCTACCTGGGCCTGGACATGCTGGTGGCGGCCGACCCCAAGAACCTGGCCAAGGCCGATCCCGAGCGCACGGTGGCGGTGGTGTCGACCAGCAAGCTGCCCACCGGCGACATGGTGGCCCACGTGGAGGAGACCTATCCCGACATCGACGGGATGCTGTCGACCATCGACGGCGCCACCCGCACCGGTGCCAGCATCCGCCTCGACGCCGACCGGATGGCCGACGCCCTGCTGGGCACGGCCATGCCCGCCAACGTGCTGGCGCTGGGGGCCGCGTACCAGGCGGGCGGGATCCCGGTGTCGGCGGCCTCCATCGAGCGGGCCATCGAGCTCAACGGGGTGGCGGTCGCAACCAACATCGCCGCGTTCCGCTGGGGGCGGGTCTACGCGCGCGAGGGCACCGACGGCCTGGTCAGCTTGGCGGGTGTGGCCTCCCTGGCGACGGCGGAGACGGCGGCAGCCGCGCCCGGCCTGGGGTTGGACTCGGTCCCGGCTCGGGCCAAGGCCACCGCCCGGTCGCTGGTGCAGAACTCGGGCCTGGCCGCAATCCCGACAGACGACGGCGCGGCCATGGTTGAGACCGTGGAGCGGCGAGCCGCCGACCTGGTGGACTACCAGTCGCGGGAGCTGGCCTCGCAGTACGTGGACTTCGTGGACGCGGCGTCGGCCCGCGAGCGCGAGGTGATGGGCGACCGGACCGAGCTGGCCGAAGCGGTGGCCCGCTACCTGTACAAGCTGACGGCCTACAAGGACGAGTACGAGGTGGCCCGCCTGCACCTGCGCACCGGCGTGGCTGATGCCATGCGCGGCGCAGTGGGCGACTTCTCCGGCTACCGCATCCTGCTGCACCCTCCGGTGCTGCGGGCCCTCGGGATGAAGCGCAAGATCTCGCTGGGACCGTTCCAGCGGCCGGCGCTCGTGGTGCTGAAGGCGCTGCGCCGGCTGCGGGGCACCCCCTTCGACCTGTTCGGCTACGCCAAGGTGCGCCGGGTGGAGCGAGAGCTGATCGCGGAGTACCGGACTCTCATGGAGGCCGAGTTGGACAGCCTGACGCCGGCCACCTACGAGCGGGCCACCAAGCTGGCCCAGCTTCCCGACGTGATCAGGGGCTACGAGGACGTGAAACTCGCCGGGGTGGAGCGGTTCCGCCAAGAGGTGCGGGCCATGCGCAGCCCCGACGCCCGTCCGGTGGCGCTCACTGCCAAACCGGGACCGGCCGGTTAGCGCAGCCGCGAGCATGGCCGAGGCGGCGCCCTCGCAGGCTCCTGGCGCGGCTCCTGTTCAGGCGGTGGCCGCCTCGGTGGCCTGCGTCACCGCGAGCGTGTTGCCCGGCTTCCTGACCGGCGCGCTCGGCAGCGACATCAAGGCGGAGTTCGGCGTCGGCGACACGGGGCTGGGCCTAGCGCTGGCAGTGACCTACATGCTGGCGGCTGTGGCCATTGTCCACGCGGGCGAGCTGGCCGATCGGATCGGCTCCCGCCGCAGCCTGCTGATCTCGATGCAGGTCACGATGGCCGGCTACCTGGCGGTGGCCGTGCTGGCCCGATCGTTCGCGACGCTCCTGATAGCGCTGGCAGTGGCCGGAGCGGGACTGACGCTGGCCGGGCCGGCCGCCAAGGTGCTGGTCGCTCACCACGTGTCGATCGGGCGCCACGGCCTGGCCTTCGGAGTGCACATGTCGGCCATACCGCTGGGGCCGCTGCTGGCCGGACTGACCGTGCCCCTGGTGGGCGGTACGGCGGGATGGCGATGGCCCTTCGTCGGCGGAGCTGTGCTGGCCGCGGCCGGGATGCTGATGCTCCCTGCCGAGCAGGCGCCGGCAAGACCGGCCGCCCAGGCCGCGAAGGCGCCCGGCGCGGGGCGCTTCACACACGTGAGGATGGGTCCGTTGTTCGTGTTCGCGGCGGCCGCGATGCTCGCCTCGTGCTCGGTCGTCGCCGCGGCCGCGTTCTTCGTGGTCAACAGCGAGAACGCCGGAATCTCCGAAGGCACGGCCGGATTGCTGCTGTCGGCGGCCAGCGCAGGGGTGATCACGGTTCGCATCGCACTGGGCGCCCTCGCTGACCGCGTCCGCACGGGCGCGGTCAGCACCGTCGCCATCCTTCTGACCGCGAGCGCGGCCGGATATGCGCTGATGGCTGCCGACACTGGTTGGATGTACGCGCTCGGCGGGCAGGTCGCCATCATCCTGGGGTGGTCGTGGCCCGGTCTGATGGTGCTTGCCCTCGTTCGGATCTACCCCCAAGCGCCCGGTCTGGCCTCCTCGTTCGTGATCGGGGGCCTCAACCTCGGCGCAGTTGTCGGACCGGCGGCCTTCGGAGCGATCAGCGACGCGGCGTCGTCCTCGACCGCGCTCGCCGTCGCAGCCGTATGGGTCCTGGTCGCCGCCGGACTCAGCCTGGCGAGCCGGATCCGCTCCGACGGCACTCACTCCTCGCCGCGGTCCTCGCCATTACCCGGAACCGGAGACGGGGGCATCTGAGTCATCCCGCAGGTCGTCCATCACGACATGGCCTTCATCAAAGTCCTCGTCAGCCCCCAGATGCACGACGGTCTCCACTGCGGTTCCCTGAACACCTCGGGCGCTGCGCTCGCAATGCGCCCGCCAGGTGGTGATGGACTTGTCGGGGCGGAACAGCCGCTCGGGCGGGATGCTGACCTGCTCGATCATCTGCTGGTCCTGGCGATTGAACTGCCACATGTACGCCCACCGGATGTAGAGCCAGAAGCGCAGCCTGAACCAGGCGGCCTTGATGCCCTTGGCTTGGGAGACGGCGAGCATGAAGGAGAGGTGCTCGCCCTCTCCAGTCCCCATGAACACCTCGAACGCGGTCCAGTCCGGCCATTGGATGCGGACCCAGCCGGGGAGACGGACGGAGCCGCGGACAACCACGTTGCGTTGCCATGGACGGAAGCCGTGGGGCCACCGGCCGAGTCCGGGATAGTCGACCTGTTCGACGATGTCGTCGACGGTCCGGATGAGCCAATCGCCGTGCTGTTCGATGTGAACGACCCGGTAGGCGGGCTTGCGCCGGATCCACGTCCACACGACGCCGCGGTGCAGATAGGTGGAGTGGCCCTCGTCGAACCCGTTCTCCACGGCGTAGCGCCAATCGCCCCGTCTGTTCCGGAGCCAACCCAGCACGACGGCCCCCGGTTGGAGGAAGTCCTCGGGCACGTCAGCTTCGAGGGGCGGCGGCTCGCCGTCACCGACGTAGACGAAGACGATGCCGGCGCGTTCCTCGACCGGGTATGTCCTCAACCTCACGCTCTTGTTCCCGACAATGGGAGAGTCGCTACCGTCGACCAGGGCAGCGCGCAGGTTGCCGTCGGTCACGTCGTACGTCCACCCGTGATACACGCACGAGATCGTGCCCGGGAACAGGCACTTGCCCATCGAGAGGGGCACGCCGCGGTGGAGGCAGCGGTCGTTCAGAGCGAACGCCTTGCCCTCGTGACGGATGAGGAGGAGGCGATCGCCACAGATCGTCAAAGGCACCGGCTTGCGGCCGACCTTCTTCGAGAAGGCAACGGGGTACCAGTAATTCCGCAGGCCCTCCGATGCGGAGCGGTAGCGAGGCCACCGCTTGTAGGCGTGATCCCCACTCGCCGAGTAGCGCTCCTCGCGCGCCCTGTTTGGTGATGCCATCGTTGCCATCCTCGTCTTGGGGATGATCCCACCATGTCGTGGTGGGCCGCATCCACACAGCAGGTCACAAGGGCGGCCCTCGGCTGATGCGGACCCATAGCTGGTTCGGACCACGGTATACCGAACGGACCGAGGGACGGGCCCGCCGCTCGCACCTGTCGGCCTGATTCGGAGCCGCCAAGAAAGTCGGGCTACGGTATACAGACGGCCCCGGTCGCGGGCCAGTAGTGGCCCGACGGAGGGAGCGCGTTGCTTCGGTGGCTCGCTAAACGCATCATCGCCGCCGCGCTGGTGATCTTCGTCGTCACCTCCCTGGTCTTTGTGGTCACCCACATCTTCACTGACCCGGCCACGGTGTCGCTGCCGCTGGAGGCCACCGAGGAGCATCGGGCCAACCGCCGGGCCGTTCTCGGGCTGGACCGGCCTCTCAGCGTGCAGTACTGGGACTTCATCTCAGGCCTGGTTGTCGGTGACCTCGGTGAGTCGTTCTGGCAGAGCCAGCCCGCCTCGGAGCTGGTGCTGCAACGGCTGCCGGCCACACTGAAACTGGTGGGCGGAGCCACCGCTGTGACGGTGCTGCTGGCCGTGCCCCTGGGGATGCTGGCCGCCTGGTGGGAGCGGCGCTTCGCCGACCACGTCGTGCTCGGCTTCTCGATGGCGTCGATAAGCGCCCCACCGTTCTGGATCGGCTACCTGCTGATCATCGTGTTCGCGGTGCAGCTCGGATGGGTTCCGACGTTCGGCTCCGGGGGGATCACCTCGCTGATCCTGCCGTCGTTCGCCATCGGCCTGGCCAGCGCGGGCCGGCTGGCCCAGATCACCCGGCGCGGCATCGTGGAGGAGCTGCGCAAGCCCTACGCGGTCACCGCGCTGTCCAGGGGCTTCTCCCGGTCCTACACGATCGTGCACCACACCTTCCGCAACGTGGCCTCGAGCTTCGTGACCATGACCGGCTGGGAGCTGACCCGCATGTTCACCGGCTACACGGTGGTGATCGAGGTGGTGTTCGCCTGGCCCGGCGTCGGCCGCCTCGCCATCCACGCCATCGAGAACCGGGACCTCATCCTGGTGCAGGCCGCAGTGGTGGCGCTGGCCACGCTGGTGGTGGTCACCAACTTGCTGGTGGACATCGCCCGCCGGATGATCGACCCCAGGGTGGACCTGGCATGACCGCGGTGGCAGACCCGATTGGACCGGCTCCCGACACCGCCGCGACGCCCGAGAGCGTCACCGTCATGGCCGACCTGCGGTCGCATCTGCGCAAGTCCAAGGCGGGCATCTCCGGGATCGTCATCTGCACGCTGTTCGCGCTGGTGGCGGTGGCGGGCCCGTGGCTGCCGTTCCTGCCCGATCCCGCCCAGCAGAGCCTGCCCGACAAGCTGACGCCCCCGGTGGGCTGGGGCGGCATCTGGTCGCATCCGCTCGGCACCGACCAGCTCGGCCGCGACATCCTGGCCCGGCTCATCGACGGCGCCCGCATCTCGCTGCTGGTGAGCGTGGTCGCGGTCGTCATCGCGGCCGTCCTCGGCACCGCCCTCGGGCTGATCGCGGGCTACATCGGCGGGAAGATCGACACCCTGATCGTCTCCGCAGCCGACGTGCAGATGGCCTTCCCGGGAGTGCTGGCCGGGCTGATCCTGGTGGCCGCGTTCGGGCCGAGCGTGTGGCTGGTCATCATCGTCATCGCCATCTCCAGCTGGATGGTGTTCACCAGGGTGGGGCGCAGCCTGGTGTTCACTCTCAAGACGTCGCTGTACGTGGAGGCGTCGGAGCTGGCCGGGGCGTCGGCGCGGCGGATCATGTGGCGGCACCTGCTGCCCAACCTGGTCAGCTCGCTGATCACCTTGAGCGTTCTGGAGCTGGCCGCGGCCATCCTGTCGGAGTCGGCGTTCGCCTTCCTCGGCTTCGGCGTGCAGCCGCCGCGCTCGTCGTGGGGGCTGATGATCCAGCAGGGCCGCAACTACATCACCGACGGGTGGTGGATCGTGACCTTCGCCGGCATGGCCATCGCCATCGTGGTGCTGGGCGTGAACCTGCTGTCGCTGTGGCTGCAGTCATTCAACGACGTGGCCGAGCGCGAGCAGATCATCCTCGAGAGGCCGGGCGGGTGAGCGGCGCCACCGGCGCGGAGCCGGCCCGCACCGAGCGCCTGCTGGAGATCGAGGACCTCACCGTGGGGTTCCCCACCCGCGACGGCACCGTGCTGGGCGTGGACGGCCTGACCCTCAACGTCGGGTCCCATGAGCGCCTCGGCGTTGTGGGCGAGTCGGGCTCGGGCAAGAGCGTCATGGGGCTGGCCATCCTGGGGATGGTGCTGCCGCCGGGCCGGATCATGGGCGGCTCGGTGCGATGGCGGGGCGAGGACGTGCTCGACGAGGCCGTGGCCAACCGGGTGAGGGGCCGCGAGATAGCCATGATCTTCCAGGATCCGATGGTGTCGCTCAACCCCCTCAAGACGGTGGGCGCGCAGCTGCGCGAGCTGCTGCGGCACCGCGCCGGCCTCAATGGCGCCGCGGTGAGACAGCGCTCCATGGATCTGCTCGACATGGTGGGAATCGCCAACCCCAGCGAGCGGCTCAAGTCCTACGCCTTCGAGCTGTCGGGAGGACTGCGCCAGCGGGTGATGATCGCCACCGCGCTGGCGTGCGAGCCGACGCTGCTGATCGCGGACGAGCCCACCACCGGCCTCGACGTGACCATCCAGGACCAGATCCTCACCCTGCTTCACGACCTGTCCACCGAGTTGGGGGTGTCGGTACTGATGATCACCCACGACCTGGGGGTGGTGGCCCAGTTCTGCGACCGGGTGCAGGTGATGTACGCCGGCCGGATCGTGGAGCGGGCCCCGATCGCGGAGATGTTCGCCGATCCCCTGCACCCCTACTCGGAGGGCCTGCTGCGCTCGGTGCCCAGAGTGGACCGCAGCGACAGCGAGCTGACCGGCATCCTGGGGGAGCCGCTGGACCGGGCCCAGTTCCCGCCGGGCTGCGCGTTCGAGCCCCGCTGCCCGGAGGCCGTCGAAGTGTGCCGCGGGGCCGCCCCGCCCCTCGTCCGCCTCGAGGGCCGGCGCTGGGTGGCCTGCTACAACCGCACCGGGCCGGAGACGTCGGACGACGGCTCTGAGAGTGTGCACGGAGGATCCCGGTGAGCGAGCAGCCCGCGCCGCTGGTGGAGAGCCGCGATCTCAGCGTCCACTACAGCCGCTGGGTGGGCAGCCGGCGCCGCACCGTCTACGCGCTGGACGACTTCAACATCGCGGTGGCTCCGGGCGAGACGGTGGGTCTGGTGGGCGAGTCCGGCTGCGGCAAGTCGACCGCGGGCCGGGCCCTGCTGGGCGCGGTGAAGCCCGCCGCGGGCCAAGTGTTCTTCAACGGCGAGGATGTGACCGACCTGAGCCGGCAGCGCTGGCGGGCCATGCGCAAGCAGGTCCAGATGATCTTTCAGGATCCGTACTCGGCGCTGAACCCCAAGCTCAAGGTGGGAGAGAGCATCGCGGAGCCGTTCCTGGTGCACACCCGGATGCGGGGCTCCGAGCTCGCCGGCGCGGTGCACGAGCTGCTGGAGATGGTGGGGATGACGGCCAGCGCGGCCGACAAGTACCCGCACGCCTTCTCCGGCGGCCAGCGTCAGCGCATCGTGATCGCCCGGGCCCTGGCGCTGCGGCCCGGGTTCGTGGTGGCCGACGAGGCCACCGCCGCGCTCGACGTGTCCATCCAGGCGCAGATCGTGAACCTGATGGTGGATCTCAAGGACAGCGTGGGCCTGTCGTACCTGTTCATCTCCCACAACCTGGCCGTGGTGCGCCACATATCGGACCGGGTGGCCATCATGTACCTGGGTCATCTGATGGAGGTCGGCAGCCACCACGACATCTACGAGAATCCGACCCATCCATACTCTCAGGCCCTGCTCTCGGCGGTGCCGGTGCCCGACCCGACGACCCGGGGCAGTCACGAGCCCCTCACCGGGGACCTGCCCAGCCCCATGGATCCGCCCAAGGGCTGCCGGTTCAACACCCGCTGCCCGCTGGCAATGGAGCAGTGCTTCGAGGAGCGGCCGCCGCTGCGGGAGCGCTCCCCCGGCCACTTGGTGGCCTGCTGGGTGAATTGAGCGACTCGACTGGCAGCACGCCCATCGGCGCCATCGGGGGAGACAGCCGCCTGACGCCACGCTGGGCGACCTTCGGGTACCTGTTCACGGTGTACTTCATCCTGGGCGGGGCCGAGACGATGATCGCGCCGCTGTTCCCGCTGGTGCGCCAGGACCTTGACCTCTCCGAGAGCAACTTGGCCGCCATCCTGGCCGCGGTGTCCGCGGGCATCGCCTCGTTCAACGTGATCGGTGGGGCCACCAGCCGCAGGCTGAGCGACCGGTCCATGGTTCGGGCCACGGCCGTGAGCCTGACCGCGGGAATGGTGCTGTCAGCGGTGGCGGACTCGTTCTGGGTGCTGTTGGCGGGCCAGACCCTGCTGGGTGTGGCCTTCGGGATCTTCTTCCCGCCCGCGCTGGCCAGCGTGGCCCGGCTGTACCCCGACGCGCCGGGCAAGGCCATCGCGGTGTGGGGCCAGGCGTACTCCTTCGGGCTGGCCGCGGCCGCGCTTAGCGCCTTCGCCGGGGGAGGCTGGCGCTGGGTGTTCGTGGGGTGCGCGGTGCCTGCGGTGCTGGCCATCGCATACGTTCCCCGCTGGATCGAGGCCGACCGAGGCCAGGCACCGCTGCCCCTGCTGGCCCAGGTGGCCCAGTACGCCCGCAAGCAGACCTACCGGCTGGCTGGCTACGCCAGCTTCGGCGGCGTGTCGATGCACTTCGTGGTGATCGGCTTCTCGACGGTCTACTTCGTTGACCGGGGCGTGGACCTGCGCCTGGTGGCCGTGCTGCTCGCCGCGGGGCGGTTTGTGTCGGCCCCGGTGAAGATTATCGGCGGAGCCCTGTACGACCGGCGGGGCGGACCGTGGACGGCCCGGCTGATGATGGCGAGCACCTCGGCGTTGGGACTGCCGCTGCTGCTGGCGCCGGCCCGATGGGGCGTGTGGGTGCTGGTTCCGTTCGTGGGTATGGCGGTGTCGGTGCTGCCGGTGGCCAACGCCATGCTGGTGGCCGCGCTGCCGCCCCAGTCGGGCTGGGGCATCGGCACCTTCCGGGCCGCGTTGCTGGGCTCGGCCGCGCTGCTGTCGGCCATAGTCAGCGCTCTGCTGAGCTTGGGCATACCCCTTCTGACGCTGATGCTGGCCGCGCTGGGTCTGCCCACGCTGGTGGCCGCAGCCATGCACCGCGCCGTCGAGGCGCCAGCGAGGCCCGAGGCCTCCTGACCGTCGCAGCCTTTGGCTACGCCGGGACCGGGCAGGCGGCGAGGCGGTAGGTGTTGAGGCGCTTGCGCAGGGTGTAGACGAGCAGCGTTACCGCGAGCAGGCCGACGAAGGGCTGCACTGGTGCCCACCACGACAGGGCGCCGGACACGCCCACCAGTGCGACCACGGCCTGGTTGCACACCGGGCACCCCACGGCCAGGAATGATACGAACCCGCCCCAGACGGTCCGGGTGCCCTGGCGCTCGGCGGCCGCCACCAACTCGGTGGACTCAACGGGCTCGGGGCGGATGGCGAAGACCAGCCCGATCAGGGCCGAGGTGATGGCCAGGATCACATAGTCGACCCAGCGCACCGCCACGGGCCGGCCGAATATCGGCGTGTCGATCAAGTCCGAGGGCACCGCGATCACCACCGCGGCCACCCCGGCGAACAGCACGGCCCGAGGCCAAGTGGCTCGGGGAAGCGCCAGCAGATCCCTCAACACCTCTAGGTCACCTTGTCGATGACCCGGAAGGCGTAGTCGCGCCGCTCGTCGCCGAGGGTGGCCCTCACCCGGTAGCCGCCGGGCTTGGGGAACTGGACGATGCCGATCACCACCAGGGGCGAGCGGCTGTCGGAGCCGGGGACCTTGCCGGGAGGTCGGCCGACCTCGATGTTGGCTTTGGCCTCCATCAGCTTCTGGTGGCCGTCCTCGTCCTCGACGCGGATCACCACCTCGTGGCGCTGGTTGGTGTCCACCCACGGGACCAGCACCGACAACGCGATGGCGAAGTGCTGGGGTCGGGGCTTCTTGCCTTCCTTATAGGCCCGGGTCACCCTGTCCCAGCCCGCGCCGCTGAGGTACAGCAGCCCGTTCTGCACTTCGGCGTGATTCGCCAGGGTCAACAACTCGATCTGGGCCACTCGAGCCAGTCTACGTAGGCGGCGTCGGCTCGTTCTCTGCGGCCGCGGGGTGTCAGGAGCCGTCGGCCGCCAAGCCGAGGCGCTCGGCCAGGCCTATGCGCTGGAGCTTGCCAGTGGGCCCTTTGGGCAGCTCGTCGAGGACCAGGACACGGCGGGGCACTTTGAAGGCGGCCAGCGATTGCGACAGGAAGCGGCGCAGCTCCCGCTCGTCGACCTCGGCTCCTTCGGCGGCCACCACCGCGGCGGCGACCTCCTCGCCGAGCTTGGGGTGCGGCATGGCGAACGTCACCGCCTGGGCCACCGACGGGTGGCGCAGCAGGGCCTCGTCCACCTCCAGCGGGGAGACCTTCTCGCCGCCCCGGTTGATCTGCTCCTTGAGGCGGCCGGTGAGGAACAGGTAGCCGTCGCCGTCGACGTAGCCCTCGTCGCCGGTGCGGAACCAGCCGCCGGTGAACGCGGCCGCGTTGGCTTCGGGATTGTTCTCGTAGCCGTCGATCACCGTCGAGCCCTTGATCGCCACCTCCCCTCGTTCACCCGCAGGCATCCGCTGGTTGAGCGCGTCGAGCAGGGCCAGCTCGATGCCGGTGGGAACCCCCACCGACCGGGGCTTGGCCACCGCGGGGGGCAGCGGGTTGGCGCACATCTGGTGGGTGGCCTCAGTCATGCCGTAGGCCTCGATCACGGGCGAGCCGAACAGCTCCCCGAGCTCGGTCAGCACCGGCTCGGGCAGCGACGCCGACGATGAGCGCACGAACCGAAGACCCGCGCCCCGGGCCGTGTCGCGGTGGCGGGACGAGCGGGAGATCACCATCTGGTGCATGGTCGGCACCGCGGTGTAGTAGGTGGGCCGCAGCGCTTCGAGCTGGGCGAAGAACCGGAAGGCGTCGAAGCCCTCGGTGCAGGCCACCGAACCGCCGGCCGACAGCGGGGCCAGCAGCCCGGCCAGTAGCCCGTGGATGTGGAACAGCGGCATCACTTGCAGCGACCGGTCGTCGGCGGTGAGATCCAGCGACTGTGCGATACCCGTAGCGGAGCGGGCCAGGTGCCGCTGGCGCAGGGGCACGATCTTGGGCCTCGAGGTAGTGCCGGAGGTGTGCAGCACGAGGGCGACGTCGTCGCCGGTGGGGTCGCCCGAGGCCTGTGCTCTCGCCGTCGGCGATTCCGCGGCCAGGTCGAGGGCTCCGATCCCGTCGGCGGCCGAGCCCGTGAGCGTCACCGACAGCACGCCGGATCCCGCTTCGTCCGCCGCGAGTAGGGCGGCCGAGCCGGAGTCGTCGGAGCGGGTGATCAGCGCCCTGGCATTCAAGTCATCGAGGTAGAAGCGCAGTTCGTCGGTGCGGTACTTGGGGTTGAGGGGCGCGGCGCAGCCGGTCAGGGCCGAGGCCAGGAAGGCGATGGCCATCTCGGGCCCGTTGGGCAGCACGATGGCGATGCGGTCAGCTGTGCCGATTCCGAGGGCGCGCAGCCGACCCGCGAGCCGGTCCACTTCGGCGCGCAGATCGGTGTGGCTGAGCACCGAACCGTCCGGCGTGACCATGGCCGGATCGGGGCCAGCACCGGCGTCGAGCAACTCCCGCAGCGTCATGCCGCTAGCCACTGAAGCCTCTCCAGCGCGCAATCCTCGCGACTATCAGCAAATGTGGCCCCCTTGTCGCGAAGAATCGGCCGCCACTTCTCGGCTGGACGGGTCATGGGGAGACCCCCGTCAGGCGGTGGTTGAGCAGGGAGGCCAGGCCGTAGACAGAGCTGATGGCGGGGGTGGGCACGCCGGTCAGCTCGCCGAGATCGACGAACACGCCGACCAGCGGGTCGAGTTCCAACGGCCGGCCGGCCTCGGCGTCCTGCAGCATCGACGTCTTATGCTCGCCGACGGCCTCAGCCCCGGCGATGCGGCGCTCCACGCTGATGCGGATGCTCACCCCGAGGGCCTCAGCGATGCGGCTGGCCTCGGTCATCATCCGCGCGGCCAGATCCCGGGTGGCCGGCGTCCGGCAGATCTCCCCCAGCGTCGCCCCGGTCAGGGCGCTGATGGGATTGAAGGCCAGGTTGCCCCACGCCTTGACCCACAGGTGGGAGCGGATGTCGGTGAGCACCCGCGACTTGAACCCGGCCGCGGAGAGAGCCCCGGCCAGCGCCCTCGCCCTCTCCGACTTGGCGCCGTCGAGTTCGCCCACCGGGAACCGGTCGCCCTCAACGTGGGTGATCACACCGGGCGCGGTCTTCTCGGCGGCCGGGTAGGCGATGCAGGCCACGATCCGTTCCGCCGGCACCGCGGCCGCGATGGTGCCGTCGGGATCCAGAGCCTTGAGCCGGCGACCGTCGTGGGGTCCTCCGTGACGCTCGAAGTACCACCAGCCGATGCCGTTCTGCACCGGCACGACCGTCGTCGCGTCGTCGCAGAGACCCTTGAGTTGGTCGGCCACAGCCGCTATCTGGTGGGCCTTGAGGGCCAGGATCACCGTGTCGTGCGTTCCCAGCGCCCCGAAGTCGTCCGAAGCCTCGATCCCGGCCACCGTGGTGGAGCCGTCCATCTCCACCAGCCTCAGCCCGTCCCGCCTGATCGCGTCCAGATGCTCGCCCCGGGCGATGACGCTCACGTCGTGCCCGTCCACGGCGAGGCGGGCGGCCAACATCCCGCCAATGGCTCCGGCGCCAACAACGCAGATCCTCACGGCCCTACGGGACCCTGTGGATAGGTGCAGTTGCTTCGCGACGAGTCATCTTGTCTCCCGCTCCTGTTCGCTGCGCTCACGGGCCGCTCGGGCCACGGCCTCGCTCAACTCCCTGATGGGCTTGTCGTGGCTTGCGGCCCATCTGCTCGGCCTCTAAGTGTGCCAGGCGAATGGCCCCGTACGGTATACAGAACCGCTGTCAGACCACGGGCCAGCGGGGGGCCGCGAACTGGGCCAGGCCGGTGCGCTCGGCTGCGGCCGTCGCTGCTTCGCGGCCCCGGGCCATGATGGCGCGGGCGTCGAGGTTCACGAACTCGCCGGCCTCCACGATCACCTTGCCGTCGATCACCACGCTGTCAATAGAGTCGCCGCTCACGCCGTGGCCCAGGTTCGACAGCGGGTTGTGCAGCGGCACCCACTCGGGGCGGTCGAGATCGAACAGCAGGAAATCGGCACGCTTGCCCGCCTCGAGCGAGCCGATCTCGTCGTCCCACAGCACCGAGCGGGCGCCGTCGATGGTGAGGTGCTCCAGGATCGTCTCCGCCGGCATCAGCGAGGCGTCCTCGAAGATGTCGCGGTACACCCGGAAGTACTGGGCGATGCGCAGGATGTCGGTGGTGTGCGAGCAGGCGCCGATGTCGGTGCCCACCCCCACGGTCACGCCCCGCTCCAGCAGCTTGAGGTGGGTGGCCCGCTGCAGCCCGCCCCAGCCGAACACCGCGCTGGCGGTGGGGCACATCGACACCTTCACGTCGCGCTCGGCCAGCAGGTCGCACTCTTCTTCGGTCAGGAAGTGGCAGTGCACGAGCTGGACGTTGGGAGAGAGCACGCCGTTGCGCTCGTAGCGGGCGATGGGACGCTCGCCGTCGAACACCCGCTGGTGGTGCTCGACGGAGTCGCGGTTGGAGATCATGTGCGACACGATGCCGGTGGTGTGCTCGGCGGCCAGTTCGGCAATGGCGCGGCACAGGCGGTCCGACACCATGCGCTCGGTGCGCAGCGAGAACCAGGGCCGCACCCGGCCGCCGGCCGCACCCGCATGCGACTCCACGAAGGCCAGCCCGGAGGCGATGGCGTCGTCGGTGGTGGAGTCGAAGGTGCCCGGCATGGAGCGGCCGCCGGCCATGTCGGTGAGCGAGCGGGCCAGAGCGGCCCGGCAGCCGATCTCGTCGATGGCCCGAGCCGAGTTCTCGGGGTTCTGCGAGCCCGGGTCGCACACTGTGGTGGTGCCGTGGCGGACCGACTCCAGCAGCGCGCACATGGCGGCCAGATAGGCCTCCTCGTCGGTGATGCCGGCCTCCATCGGGTAGCAGCGGTCGTGCAGGAACACCTTGAGGGGCACGTCGTCGCCCAGACCCCGCACGAAGAAGGGGGCCAGATGCTGGTGGTTGTCGATGAAGCCGGGAGTGATCAGCCGACCGCGGCCGTCGATGGTGCGGGTCGCCTCGCGGTATCCGGCCGCCTCCAGGTCGGCGGTCCGTCCCACCGCCTTGATCTCGCCGCCGTCCACAGCCACCGCGCCGTCGCGCACCATGCGGCGCTCGGGGTCCATGGTTATGAGCCAGTCGGCGTTGCGCACCAGCAGGTCGATCATCCGGCGAGCCTCCTGAGCTCGTAGGCGTAGTGGCTGAACCCGGCCTCTATGTCGAAGCTGGGCTTCCAGCCCAACTCATCCTCTGTGTGCGACAGGTCGAGGGGGTCGCCGGCCGACACCGCCGGCGGGCGGCCCGGAATCACCTGCACCTTCAGGTCGCCGAAGATCCGGCGGGCTGCGGCCACCAGTTCGTCAAATGAGGTGATGGTGCCGGTGCCAACATTGAAGACCGCCTGTTCGGGAAGGGCCGCGGTGGCCGCGAGGTCCACCGCCCGGCCCACATCGAGGTCGTACACGTACTCGAAGTCCATGGTGTGTTCCTGCTTGACGAATGCGGTCTGGCCGTTGATGCCGGCCTGCAGCAGCTTCTGGATCTTGGATCCGCCGGAGCCGCCCGCGAAATGCCCGTATCCGTAGGCGTTGGCAGGACGCAGGACGGCCAGCTCGAAGCCGAACTCCTTCTGGTAGCTCTCTGCGGCCAGCTCCTTGATGACCTTGGAGTTGCCGTAGGCCCGTCCCGGCCCCCGGGGCGCGTCCTCGGTGATGGGGGCGCCCCGGGCCCGGCGCCGGTCGTACACCGCGAAGCTGCTGATGTGGACCAGACGGCGCACCCGGGTGAGCCGAACCGCCTCCAGCACGTTGATCGTGCCCATGACATTGACCTCGAGCCCGGTGTAGAGCGGCCGCGAGACGCTCTCACCGATCAGCCCGGCGGTGTGCACGACCGTCTTTATCTTGTGGTCGCGAATGGCCGCGACGAGAGCCGACATGTCGCGGATGTCGGCGGCCACAGTGGGAACGTCGGCCGCCACGGGTCCGAGGCGCTCATGCAGGTACTCCGGACGGGCCTGCCGGTCGAGGAAGACGACCTGCTCGCCCCTCTGCATGGCGCAGCGAGCGAAGGATGTGCCCACCAGTCCGATCCCGGTCACCAGCGTCGTCATGGGAATTCCAACTCCTTAGTCGCCAATGCAATCGTCGCCGATGCAATCATGCGACCTCGAACTCGCCGCTGATCTCGACGGGCTGCTGGCGGGGGAGGCTGGCCATGCCCACCGCGGCCCGGGCATGGCAGCCGTTGGTGGGGCCGAACAGTTCGAGGAACAAGTCGGAGGCACCGTCGACGACCTTCGGCATCAGCTCGAAGGTGGGGGTGCAGTTGACCATACCCAGCAACCGCACCACCCTGCGGACACGATCGAGGTCCCCCAGCTCGGCCCGAAGGGTGGCCAGGATCGACAGCCCGCACGCCTTGGCCACCTCGTAGCCCTGCTCGACACTCAACACGGCGCCGAGCTTGCCCCGACGCACGATGTCCATATCGGGATGGTGGGGGCCGTGGCCCGACACGAACATCACGTCGCCAACCCGCACGCAGCCCCGGCGATTGGAGCTCGGGAACTGCCGGGGCTCGGGCAGGGTCAACCCGAGCGCAGCCAGCCGGGATTCGATCTCGCCCACAGTCACGAGATCGGCTCCGGCTCGGCGGAGGCACAAGGGCCTCGGCGCGCCCGGCAACAGCGTTCTGCCATCAGAGGATCTCCGCAGCTTCGCGGACGCTGGAAATCAGCGACGCCCGGAGCAGGAACTCCCGGGCCAGGGCGGGATCGTCTGCGGCCCGGCGCAGCTCGTCGCGGTTGCGGTGCCGCACATCCGGATCGGACTCGGCCATCAGCTTCTTGTTGCGGATGGTGATGGCCTGCACATGGGCCACGGCCACATGGCGGCGCTGGCGGACATAGCGGTCGAGCAGCTCGCCGCCGGCATCGCCCCGCCGCACCGACGACAGCTTGGCGGCCAGGCTTACCGCGTCGTGGATGCCGCTGTTCATGCCCATGGCACCGATGGGGCTGTTGACGTGGGCCGCGTCACCGGCCAGCAGCACCCGCCCCACCCGGAAGGTCTCGGCCACACGCTGGTGAACTGTGTACAGCGACTTCGACAACACCTCGTAGCGCGTGCCAGTGGGATGGAACCTCTGCAGCCCGGCCTCGATGACGTCGTCGTCGAGGAGCGCATCGGGATCGGCGTCGACGTCGGCGGGCAGCACCACCCTCCACAGGTCCGTCCACCTGAAGAGGTTGGCCCACTCGACCGGATCGAGAATGTAGTTGCGATGGCCGTAGGGCAGGATCGAGTCGAAGTCGAACAGCACGCTCAGCGTCATGGTGCGGTCGGGAAAGGCGAAGCCCTCGAAATCGATTCCGAGCTGCTTGCGCACCACGCTGTGGGCGCCCTCGCATCCCACCAGGTGGGTGCCTCGCAGTTCCTCCCGCTCGCCGTCGGCGGTCTCGATCGCCGCGGTCACCGAATCGGAGGTCTGCCGGAAGCCGACGAGCTCAGTGCCGGTGCGGATCTCGATCAGGTCGTTGCCGGAGGCCATCTTGAGCGCCTCCTCCACCAGCTTGAGGCGGTCGCACTGCAATGCGTGGGGGAAGCGGGTGTCGCCGGCCAGCGCGCCGTGGTCGAACACCGCGATGGGCTCGGGATCGCCCCTGTCCCAGTAGTGCACGAGGGGGGCAACGATGCCACGGGGCTCGAGGCGGTCGTAGAGGCCGATGTCGTCGAGCATCTCCAGGGTGGCCGCGTGGATGGTTCCGGCCCGGCGGACCTGGTCCAGCAGGTCCACGAGCTTCTCGACCACCAGCACCCGGTGGCCGCGCCCGGCCAGGGACAGGGCCAGCACCAGACCCACCGGCCCGGCGCCAGCGATCAGCACCCGATCGTCAGCTGAGGCCAACGAGGTCTTCCCGGTTGGGCTCCGCTACGAGCATGCGGCGTCTTCTTGCGCATCGGTTCCCTCGGGGTCTCGCAGCGCCCCGATCCAGCCCGATGTGGTTAGGTCGAACACCAAGCCGTCGGGCGAGCGGTACTTGACCTCGTAGTAGCGGTTGGGCTCATCGGGTCGCCGGCCCCGCACGTGCTCGGCGCCAGCCCGCTCCGCGCGTGCTGCGGCCTCCTCCAGGTCGTCGACCCACATCCCGAAGTGGTAGAGCCCGTAGAAGGGCTCCGAGCCGTCGTCTCCGGTTGTGATCCCCACAACGGGGTCGTCGCCGAAGTGCAGCAGGGCCACGTTCATCACGCCGTCGGTCATGTACACGCCCCGCCCGGCGTCGCCGGCCTTGGTCATGCCGAAGGCCTGCTCGAAGAAGGCCTGGGCCGCGGCCACGTCGGGCACGGAGATAGCCAGGTGTCGGAGCCGGGCAGCCACAGCGACTGACTGTATACAATCGGCGCGGGTGACATCTCATCAAAGCGTGCGCGGGTAGGTGATGCCGCCTCGCGGTGCAGCGTGGCGTTTCCCGCTCTCGTTCGCTGCGCTCACGGGCCGCTAGGGCCCAGGCACCCCAAGGTTGTCTCCAGCCACCCATCGGGTATAATGAAATATAATGACAGCTTCCAGAGGACGGCTCAAACAACCATTCCCAAACTGGGAGGGACCCGTGGGCGTATTCAACTGGCCGATCCGACTCGACAGCATGGACGGCGAGCGGTCCTTGCAACTGGACGCGATGGTGGACACCGGCAGCAGCTACACGATCGTGCCGGCCAGCCTGTTAAGGAACCTGGGAGTCGTGCCAACTGAGAAGGTCGGCCTCGTGCTGGCCGACGGGCGGCGCGTCACCTACGACATCGGGGAGGCTCGGGCCACGGTAGACGGGCGCAGCACCCCTACCTGGGTGGTCTTCGGCGAGGAGGGCGCCGATCCCTTGTTGGGGGCGTACACGCTGGAAGGGCTGCGTCTGGCCGTCGATCCTTGGAGGCTCACGCTAGTCCCCTTGCCCTACGCTTGGGCGTAGGCGCCACCAACCACTCAGGCCGTCGCGGTGTCCGAGAGCAAGGCCCGTATGGCCCGGGCTGGAATCTCCCACGGCGACCCTCCAAACAGTTCTACGGCCGCAGTGGCTGCCGGGCACGCGCTGGCTACGGAGGCCGCGGTAGCGCTGCTCCGCCAAGGAGGATCCGCGGTCGACGCGGCCATCGCGGCCGACGCGGTCATGGGCGTGGTGGAACCCACCGCCACCGGTGTCGGAGGCGACGCCATGGCTGTGGTCGCGACCCGCGAGGGAGTCGCGGTGCTCAACGGCGGCGGTCGCTCCGGGCGCGCCACCGACCCGGAGTCGGTCCCCGACAACGGCCATGGTTTCGTGCCGTCCGTTGGCGGATGGGCGGTGACCGTGCCGGGGGCGGTAGCCGCATGGGCGGACTTGCACCGCCGGTTCGGCCGGCTGCCGTGGCCGGCGCTGCTCGAGCCGGCCATCGAAGCCGCCACCGACGGCGCGGAGGTCGGCGCTACCGGCAGCCGGCTGTGGGCTGGTGCCCGGCGCCGCCTCGACGTCGCGGGCGAGGCGCTCTATTTCCCGGCCGGCACCGCCCCAGCGCCGGGTGAACGGTGGCGCAACCCCGCCCTCGCCGCGGTGTTGAAGAAGATCTCGGCCGACGGCCCTGAGGCGCTCTACCGGGGTCCGCTGGCCCGGGAGATCGCACATGCGGCCGCAGCCGCGGGTGGGAGCCTGCACATCGACGACCTCGCCGACCACCGCAGCGAGTGGGTTCAGCCGCTGCGGGCGGACCTGGGACAGCACGAGCTGATGACCGTCCCGCCGCCGTGCCAGGGCGCGGTCCTGGCCCTGGCAGCTCAGTCGGTGCACGCTCGGGGCCTGCTAGGCACCACCGGCGCAGCGGCGGGCGCGGAGGCCGCCGCGGCCATGGTCGAGGCGCTCGACCGGGCCTTCGCGGTGGCTCTCGATTGTGTGGCCGACCCCGCCGAAGCCAAGGTCCTCGGCTACGACGAGCTGCGGGACCGGATGGCCGGCGCACCGCGGGGCGGCCCGATGCCCCTAGGACCGGGCACCGTTTTCACCGTGGTGATGACGGCCGAGCAGGCGGTGGTGCTCACCTGCAGCGTGTGCGACCGGTTCGGCTCGGGCGTGACCGTCCCCGAGGGCGGATTCGTGCTCCAGAGCCGGGGGCGGGGCTTCTCGACGGACCTGAGCCACCCCAACGCGGTGGCGCCCGGCAAGCGCCCCTACCACACGATCGTGCCCGCGATGGTGCTCGAGGATGGGCGTCCCATGCTCGGCGTGGGGGTGGTGGGCGGCATCATGCAGCCTCAGGGGCAACTGCAGATCCTGCACCGGGTGCTCGGGGGTGCTGACCTGGCCGCGGCCGTGGGAGCGGGCCGGTTCCGCCTGATCGGCGAAGGACGGGTGGCGACAGAGGAGAGTCTGGAACCGGATTGGCGAACCGCGATCGGAGCCGCCGGCTATGACCTCGTCGACGCAGCCGACGTCATCGGCGGCTTCGGCGGCGCCCAGGCCGCCATGGACGCCCGGGGCACGCTCACCGCGGCCAGCGACCCCCGCCGCGACGGCACGTCAGCCGTCGTCATGAGATCGAATTGAGGCGCGTACCCGGTCCCACAGGGCTCTGAGCCGGCGAGGGATCACGTGGTGGCAACCGTGGCGCTCCCCGGCTGGCGGGCGCTGAGGCTGCCGGACGGCTTCAGCAGTCGGCCATAGCAGCCAGCGCGGCACAGATCTCGGAGCGCCGATGCGATATCGAGCCGACTCGCTCGGTGAGCTGGGACTTTAGGACCACTCGGAGGTTGTCGAACGACGCGGCGCACGGATGGGCCAGACCATCATCGGAATCCAGGGCTACTTCGGTGGCGATCCCCCGAACTGTGCGCGTGATCGGAGCTACCACCAATCGCCTCAACACGGGAATCGCCTCGTTGCGGGTCACCACCAGCACGGGGCGGCTTCCGAGCTCGCTCCCGGCCCACCAGACATCCCCCTGAGCCGGCGTCATCACCGCTCCCACAGCTCCTCGGCGATCATGGACCGCGTGCTCTGATCAGCCCACCGCAATTCGTCATCGGTCTCGGGAATGCGACGGTAGGCCTCTGCGATGGCTTCCCCCACGAGCCGGCGCCGGCGCCGTTCGATCATCGCCTCCAGCGCGCGCCTCACCGCGTCCGATCGAGACTCCGCCTCTCCGCTGTCCACGATCTCATCTAGCTGGGCGACCAACTCGTCGTCCACCCTTGTAACTAGTTGCGCCATGCAATAAGCATAGCATTATGCAATGCGGCTGGTGGGTGCTACTTCGCAAGGCTGTTGAGCCAGCCGATGACCTGGTCGAGGGGGGCCACGTCCGCGTACTTCATGTGCAGGTCGAGCAGGTTGACCTTGTGGGAGATCTGGCTTCGGTCGGCGACACACTCGAAGGGGATCACCACGTCGAAGTTGTACTGGAAGGCGTCCATCACGGTGGCCCGCACGCAGCCGCTGGTGGTCAATCCGGTGATCACCACGGTGTCGACCCTGTCGTAGACCAGCAGCGCGGCCAACTCGGTGCCGAAGAACCCGCTCGGCTTGTGGTGCTTGCACACCACCATCTCGTCCGGCTTGGGGGCCAGCTCGTCCACGATCACGTCGCCCGGGGGCAGGTCCGGGTCCGGCAGGCGGCGACCCACCGTCTTCCAGCGCCCCTTCTGGCCCGGCGCGGGCACGTGGCTGGGATCCTCGTACATCTTCGTGTAGTAGACGGGGAAGCCGAGGCGGCGGGTCTCAGCCAGCAGCCGAGCGCTGGCCGCGACTGCGGGCCAGCCGGTCTCGGGGCACCCGGTCGGCCAGCGTCCGTCCACGAACGCCAGCGTCATGTCCACCACGATCAGGGCCGGCGACGTGCCCGCGCTGATGGCGCGGAACTCGTCGCCGCTGAAGGCATCCCCATACCCGGCCGCGAGGTACCTAGCCATGTCGTCGGGCGGTACGGCGTCGTTCCAGGGATACACGGGTGGTCAGGCCCTCATCGCGATTCTTGAGACCACAGAACGCTCAGCCCCGTGAGAAGCCCACGAGGGAGCACGACCTGATGTCACCGGGCCGTGCTCCCTCGCAGGTGGAGGGGACTGTTAATTCTTGGAGGTCAGTTCAGCGTCATGTCCTCCACGCGGACCGTGTCGTCGTAGCGCGGGATCCAGCTGAGATTGTCAGCTCCGCCGTTGACGCTCAGGTATGTGAGGACCGGCAGGATGCCGACGTTGTCGCAGTTGTAGGCGAGGATCTCGTGGTACATCTGCTCGCGGGCGACGGGATCGAGCTCGCTGGCGGCCGCCTCCAGCATGCCGACCAGCACCGGGTCGTCAAAGGAGGAGGTGACGTTGTCACGGCCGATGTAGGAGCCCAGCCGGGCGCCGTCCTGCAGCTCGTTGGAGGACGACGACATGAATATGTCGCCTCCGACCTCGCCGATCGGCTTGAGGAACTCATCGAACAGCCAGACCTCCCAGGCCAGCAGCTGGAAGTCGATGTTCAGGCCCGCAGCCTCCATGTCGGCCGCTATGGCCTCAGAGAGCTCGTCGAACTTGGTCCAGCGGGTGCCGTTGGCCAGGAACGTGATCTCCTCGCCCTGATAGCCGGAGTCAGCCACGATCTGCTTGGCAAGGTCCGGGTCATAGGGCCGGTCGGTGATGTTGGGGTTATGGCCGAACACGCCCGAGCCGAAGATGTGGCAGTGGGCCCGGCCAGCCTGGCCCGCGTAGATGAACTCGATGTAGTCGTCGACGTTGAGGGCGTGGGCAATGGCGACCCGCAGCTCGGGATAGTCGCCCAGCGGGCCCTCGTAGTTCTTCATCCGCAGGTACGGGTACTCGATGCCCTCGTCGCGCACGAACAGCTTGGGCAGATCCCCGGCCGAGTCGGACGACATGTTGACCGCGAGGTCCACGTCGCCGGCCTGCACGGCAGCCAACCGGGACTGCTCATCGGGCAGGAACACGAACTTCACGTCGTCGATCTGCGGCTCGGCGCCCCAGTAGTCGGTGTTGCGGGTGAGAGTGAGCGAGTCGCCCTGAATCCACTCCACGAACTGGTAGGGGCCGGTGCCGACTGCTTCGTCCTCGAGGCCATCGGCAGCCGCGCCGGGCTCCACCATCTGCACCATGTACAACCGGGCCGGCAGCACCGGGTCGGGTCCGTTGGTGTTGATCCGGATGGTGTAGTCGTCGACGATGTCCACGCTCGAGATCTTCTCGATCTGCTCGGCAAGGTCGGAGTCGAGCTCTGGGCTGAGCACCCGCTCGATCGAGTACTTGGCCGCGGCGGCGTTGAAGGGGGCGCCGTTGTGGAACGTGATGCCCCGGCGCAGCTTGAGCTCCCAGGTGGTCTCGTCGACCAGCCTCGGCAGCGACGCGGCCAGCCTCGGCACGAAGATCGACGGATCCACGAGATCACGCTCGATGAGCCGCTCGTAGACGTTCTCCATGGTGCGGCGCATCTCGCCGTCCTGGAAGTGGGGGTCGATCCGGCCGGGACCCTCGCCGATTGCGACGGTGATGGACTCGGGTGCTTCCGCGGCCATCGCAGCCGCGTCAGCCGCGGCGGCGGCCGCTTCTGCAGCCGACGCAGCCGCGTCAGCGTCAGCCTGAGCCGCGTCGGCCTCAGCCTGAGCGGCGGCCTCTGCAGCCTGAGCGGCCTCCAATTGCGTCTCGAGCTCAGCCACAACGTCTGGGTCAATAGCCCCCTCGGCCTCAGCCATGGCAGCGGCTAGCGCCGCCTCTGCCTCTGCGGCCGCGGCACCGGCATCCGCGGCCTCAGCCGCGGCCTCGTCGGCCTCAGCCTGAGCGGCGGCCTCTGCGGCCTGAGCGGCGGCCGCGTCGTCTTGGGCCTGTTCGAGAGCAGCGGCATCCGCTGCGCTGGTGTCCGGTGCGGCCGGTTCGTCGTCGCCGCCGCACGCGGCCGCGACGAGAGTGAAGACGAACAGGGCGGCAAGCAGCCGCTGCGTAACTGTGATCCTCTTGAACATTTGGTGGTGTCCCCTCCAGTAGATCCGTTGGTATTGACGACTACAAGACATCATTTGCAATCGACCCGAGAACGGTATACCGCATCGGGACAGCCCGCAAGTTGTTGTATACAGCGACCGAGCCGCGGCCCGCGCGGGTCGGACCGGCGTTCGCGCGAACCGGTCCTTGGAGCCGGAGCGCTACCTGTGCGGACGCCAGGCCCGGCTGTCGGTGAACAGCACCACCGGACCGATGAGCGCCGCGGTCGCCACCAGTACCGCGGGGCCCAGGCCCAGCACGAGCAGGGCGGCCACACCGAGGGGCGCTCCGGCGAGGGTGAGGCCGCGGGCCACCCCGACCAGGGTCACGGCGTCGCCGGTCAGCTCGGGATGCACCGTCTCGCTGACCGCGGTGATGGTCAGAACCTGTATCAGGCCGACGGCCACGCCACCGGCGACCAGGGCGGCTGTTACCAGCGCGACGTTCATGTCGAAACCCACGAAGGCGGTTGCCACCAGCGTCACCGCGCCCCAGCGGGCCACGCCGGGCGCGACGCGGGGTCCCTCGATGGACACGGCCAGGTACCCGCCCACCGCGGACGCACCGTTGGCCACCGCCACGACCACCCCGATCAGGGCCTCACTGCTGCCGGCCGCGTCGAGGCCAATCGGCACATACGACCCGAGCAGCCCGCGCCACGCGCCCACCGCGATGCTGGCCCACACCCCAACTTGCACGCCCCGATTCCGGAGCAGCTGCCGGTAGCCATGCCCGCCCACCCGGGCGAAGGGCGGGGGCCGATGCAGCATCAGCGTGGGGACGATGCCCACCACAGCGACGGCCGCGGCCACCGCAAACGCAGCCCTGAAGGAGCGCTCGGCGACGAAGCCGCCCAGCGCAGGGCCGATCAGCATCCCCACCGTGGCCGCCATGTTGAGGCTGGCGATCGCTCTGGGCGTGGACCGCGGCGAGCGCAGTATCTGTACCTGGTTGCCCGTCCAGAAGAAGGCTCGGGCCATGCCCTGCAGCGCGGCCGACGCCACCAGCGCTGCCAGTCCCGACGACAGAACGAGCAGCCCGACGGCCGAGCTCATCAGGACGGCCGCGGCCGAGATGATGTTGGCATTGGACACGGCCCGCATCAGCGACCCGAGCTGCCATCGCGTCAGCACCTGGACTGCGGCCGACAGGCCGATGAGGACTCCGGCCGCGGTCTTGGACCGGCCCTGGCCCACCACGAACAGCGGATAGGCCACCAGGATGATGCCCAGGCACACCGCGAAGAAGAGGGCGCCGACGTACTGGGCGGCGGCCTCGCGACGCTCAGACGGCGCCGGGTCGGCATCTTCGGGGCTGTCGCGGTCGGGCCCCGCGCCGTCAGGAACGGCGCTGCCGGTCACCCGCCGGTCACGACGAGGGGCCACGCAGATAGGTGCAGCCTCCTCGCGGTGCGTCGCATTTCCCGCTCCTGTTCGCTTCGCTCACGGGCCGCTCGGGCCACGGCCTCGCTCAGCGCCTCGCGAGACCCTTGTGAAACTGCTACCCATCCGCTCGGCCTCTGGGCCGGCGGGGGTGATGGCGACGCTTATCGCCTTGGACCGGGTGTGGCTCAGGATGTCGTCCACGAGGCCCAGTTCCTTGCCGATGCCGGACTGCTTCCAGCCGCCGAAGGGCAGACCCGGGTAGCGCACCTCCACGTCGTTCACCCACACGTAACCGGCGTCGATGGCCCGGGCCGCGCCCAGCGCCCGGCTCACGTCGTTGCTCCAGATGCTGGCCGTCAGCCCGTAGGGGGTGTCGTTGGCCATGGCGACGGCCTCGACGGCGTCGGTGAAGGTGGTGACGGCCAGCACGGGTCCGAATATCTCGGTGCGGGCGATGGTGGCGCCGTGGTCCACGTCGTCGAACACGGCGGGCGCGATGAAGGCGCCGGCGGCGAGTTGGGGATCGGCCGGACGCGTGCCGCCGGTGAGCAGCCGCCCGCCGTCGGCCCTGCCCGCTTCGACAAAGCCGAGGATCCGGTCTCGATGGGCGTGCGACACCATGCAGCCCATGTCCGAGGACGGGTTGTCGGGCATGCCGATGCGGATCTGCTCGGTCGCCTCGACCACGCGCTCCAGCACCGCGTCGCGCCGCGAGGCGTGGATCAGCAGCCGGGTGGTGGCGCCGCAGCTCTGGCCCCCGACCCGGGCGAAGTTGGAGCCCTTCACCACCGCGGCCGCGGCGATGTCGGGATCGACGTCATCGAAGATCAGGATGGGGTTCTTGCCTCCCAGCTCCAGGGTGAGGCTCTTGATCACCCCCGACGCGCCGGCCCGGGCCTGCACGGCCAGCCCGGTGCGCAGCGAGCCGGTGAACGACACGCGGGGCACATCGGGGTGCCCGACCAGGGCCTCGCCCGCGGCCGCACCGCCCGGCACCACGTTGAAGACCCCCGCAGGCAGCAGGTCCTCTGCCAGCGAGGCGATCACCAGCGGCGACAGCGGGGTCTGCTCGGCCGGCTTGAGGACCACCGAGTTCCCGGCGGCCAGGGCGGGAGCGGCCTTCATGCACGTGAACAGAGTAGGATGGTTGTAGGCGCACAGGGCTCCCACCACGCCCCAGGGGGCCGGCTCGGTGAAGTGCAGCCCGCCGGGCGTGGCCGGGATGGTGCGCCCGTGGAGTTCGGGCGCGACCCCGGCGATGGTCTGGAGGAACTTGCCGCCCTTGGCCGCGCTGGCCGACATGGAGGTGACTGCGGTCCCGCAGTCGCGGGCGTCGAGCAGACCCAGCCGGGGCGCGGCCTCCACCACACGGCGCCCCCATTCGGCCAGCCGGGCGGCCCGCTCGTGGACGCCCATCGCGGCCCACGCCGGCTGGGACCGGGCCGCGGCGTCCACCGCCCGGTCGATGTCGGCGGACCCGGCCTGATGGACGCGGGCCAGCACCGAGCCGGTGGACGGGCAGATGTCGTCCTGCACGGCCTCCACGCCGCCCGCCGACGCCACGCACCCGCCGTCGACCCACATCGGGATCTCGGCATCGGCAGCCGAGCCGACCGGCAGGTCAAGCAGGTCTTGCAGCGAGATCGCCTTCATCCCGGCCTCATCCCTCTGGCGAACAATCGCGGCTTGTTGTCCATACGACCAGAAAGCGCGACGAGAGCGGGCGTGCGGCCGATCCCCGGGCTCAGGCGGCGGCCTGGGCGCCCGCGGCGGGATACCACTGGCGGCCCTCCACGTACTGCAGCCACAGGCCGTCCATGTAGAACCAGCGCTTCATGGCGGCCTGGCGCACCTGCTCGATCACCGTCTGCTGGGACCGCTCGTCCTCGGAGTGGTTGATGATGATCTCGAAGCCGGCGTCGCCGTGCTCCACATCGGCGACGACGTGCAGCGTGAAGAAGTCGATGTCGGTGTCGGTGAACCCGTAGACGGTGCGCAACGGATCGATCAGCGGCGCGTACAGCTCGGGCACCTGCGACTCCAGCCCGATGGTCAGCGTGGCGACGCCCTCCAGCACGCTCTTCATCATCAGGGTGTTGATGATGAAGTCCTTGAGCGCGGCGGTGGTGGGCAGGTCGGGGGCCGAGCGGCCCTCCTCGAAGGTCATGCCCAGGGCCATGCCGAACTTCGACAGCTTGTCGACGTGGCGCTCGTCGGGGTCCTCCTCCTCGTTGAGGTTCTCCAGCAGCAGCACGCGGGCGTCGTGCCAGTCGCACAGCCCGTACATGATCCCGGAGTAGCGCGACGCGTTGCTCACGAAGTTGTAGTGCTGCTGGCAGTAGGCCCTCATGGCCTCGTTGGACAGCTCGCCCTTGGCCCAGGTCTTGAAGAACGGGTGATTCTTGGAGTGCCACTCGTTGCGGGCGGCCTCCAAGGCCTTGCGATATTCGGCTGGTCCGAGCATTGGACGCCTCTTTCTGTTGTGAATCGAGTTGGGTTCGATCTAGGAGCGCAGGAACACGGTCTTGGTGCGGGTGAAGAAGTCCAGCGACGACTCACCGCCCTCGGCCCAGCCCGCCCCGGAGTGCCCGTAGCCCTCGAAGGGCACATGGAAGGGGACCCCGGTCAGGGGCGAGTTGACTTTGACGGTGCCCGCGTGGGAGCCCTTCCAGAACCGGCGGGCCACCGCGACGTCGCCGGTTACGATGCCGGAGGTGAGCCCGTAAGCGGTGGCGTTGGCCTTGGCCACGGCCTCGTCGATGTCGCTGATCGCCTCGAAGGTGACCACCGGGCCGAAGATCTCCTCGGTGGTGAGCGGGCCCACCTCAGGATCCACCAGCACCGCTGGCGCCACCCTGCCGTCCCGCCAGTCGGCGGGCTCGGGCCGCACCACATCGCGGGCCTCCTCATCGGCCAGAGCCACATACTCCTCGACCCGACCGGCCTCGTGCTCGCTGACCAGGATCCCGAGCTCGTCGCTCCCCGACGTGTCGGTCATGGCCCGCACCCTGGACGACAGCAGCTCCAGCAGCTCGTGGTAGATGTCGGTGTGCACCAGCAGCCGGCCGGCCGCGGTGCAGATCTGACCGTTGTTGCGGAAGCTGGAGGCCACGATGATGTCGGCCGCCTTGGCGAGGTCGGCGTCGGACCACACAACGATGGTGTTCTTGCCACCCAGTTCGGCCTGGAACGGAACCTCCACCCGCAGCCGCCGCCTGATGGCCTCGGCCGCCTCATAGGAGCCGGTCAGGCTCACGCCGTCGAGCTCGGGCGCCGACAACAGAGCCTTCTCGATCACCGAGCTGCGGCCGATGGTTGCGGAGATCAGGCCCGCGGGCAGGCCGGCGTCGAGCAGGGTGACTGCGATCATCAAACCGGCGATGCCCGCGTTGGTGGACGGCTTGAAGACCACCGCGTTGCCAGCGGCCAGCGCGGCCGACAGCTTGCGGATCGGGATCGTGAACGGGAAGTTCCAGGGCGTGATGAGGGCCACCACTCCGAGCGGCTCGATGAGGGTGAATATGTCCTCGTCGAAGTCCGTGGAGAACGTGGTGCCCAGCTTCCGGTAACCGAGCTCGGCGTAGTAGTCGAGCACGGCTGCTCCCTTGGCCACCTCGACGGTGGCCTCCGAGGCCGGCTTGCCCATGTCGGCTGAGATGATGGGCGCCAACTCCTCGGCCCGCTCCCGGAACAGGGCGGCGGCCCGGTGGAGCACCTCTGCTCGGGCCGCGGGGCCGGTGGCGGCCCACGACGGCGCCGCTTCTGCAGCCACCCGGTAGGCGGTGCGCACATCGTCGGGTCCGGCGGTGCGCACCACCGCCAGCACGCGGCCGTCGCTGCGGCTGATCAGCTTCTGCTCGGGGCCCGAGCCAGGCCTGATGGCCCCGTCGATCAGGATGCCGACCTCGTCGGCGTCGCCGCTGCCGTCCACGGTGATCCGAGCGGGTATCAGCGTCATGGTGTGCCTCCGGGAGCGTGCGCTTCACCCGCGAGGCGGGCGCGCCGCGCACGACCGCGCCTTGTATACAGGACGCCATATACCCTAGGCCGACCGGTTCGAGACTTGCCAATGAGAGGACGGCGCCAAGAGGCCGAGCGGATATGCGGCGGTTCATGAGGATCTTTGCGAGGCGCCGAGCGAGGCCGTGGCCCGAGCGGCCCGTGAGCGCAGCGAACAAGAGCGGGAAACAACATCCTTCACCGCTCGGCGTTCACCCCTGTCCGCGGGAGCGCTAAGTGCCAGACGGTTTCGGACCGGGCCGAGATTCGGTGGTCGGGATCGGGGGATCCCCGGGCCGAGCGAGCCTGCTGGGGCGCCCAGGGCACACCGCCGGGTTCGCTGCGCTGGTGACAGCCTCCCTGGTGGTCACCACGGCCGCCAACCTCTCCCCGACGCTGGTCAGCGCCCTCGCCGTGCAGATCCAGGACGATCTCGGCATCGGGGAGGTCGAGATCGGTATGACGGTCAGCGCCTTCTTCTTCGTGGGGGTGTTGAGCTCAGCGTTGGCCGGCCGGATGGTGGAGCGCATCGGACCCGCCGCGGCGCTGCGCCTGGCCGCGGCCACGGCCGGTGCGATGCTGGTGGTCACCGGGGTGCTGGCTCGGTCCTGGTTGGTGCTGATGGCCCTGGTGGCGGTGGCCGGGTTGGCCAACTCGTGGGCCCAGCCCGCGGCCAACCTGTACGTGGCCCGGGGGGTGTCGAGCCGGCGCCAGGGCCTGGCTCTCGGCATCCAGAAGTCGGGCATCCCGACCGCGTCGCTGCTGGGTGGGCTGGCCGTGCCCGCGGTCGGCCTCACCATCGGCTGGAGCTGGGCCTTCGTGCTCGGGGGCTTGCTGGCCTTCGCGGTGTCGCTCGGCGTGCCGGCCGTCGGCGCCGCGCCGTCGGCGGCGGGCGGGCCCGGCCCAGCGACCGAGGGTCCGGCGGTCCGGCCGCGGCCCGACGTTCCCATGCGGCTGCTGGTGGCGGTGGCCTGCTCAACCTGCCTGGCCGCCATGGGCTCGATGGGGCTCAGCGCGTTCTTCGTGCTGTCGAGCGTGGAGATCGGTGTCGACGAGGCCCTCGCCGGGGTCCTGCTGATGGCCGGGAGCGTGGTCGGCATTGCAGCCCGGCTGGCCATGGGCGCCAGCGCGGACCGGAGCTCGCTGAGCCCGTGGCACATGCTCACCGCCATGTACGCGGTGGCTGCGGTGGCCTTCGTCGGGCTCTCCGTTGGATCGAAGGCCACGCTGTTCGCGGCGATGCCGTTCGCTTTCGCGACCTCCTTCGCCTGGCCCGGTTTGTTCCATCTGGCCGTGGTGCGGGCGAACCCGTCGGCGCCGGGCGCGGCCACCGGCATCACCATGACCGGCAGCTTCACCGGGGCGGTGTGCGGCCCACTGCTGTTCGGACTGCTGGTGGAGGTGGCGGGCTACGCCTGGGCCTGGGGTTTCACCGCCATCACATCAGCAGCGGCTGCGGTGGTTATGGCTGTAGTCGGCCGTCTCATCGGGCACCGCCCCGCCGGCTAAACAGCTAGGGGGCCGTAGAGGCGTTCGGCGTTGCCGGCGAGGATGGCTTGCTTGTCGGCGCCGGCCAGGGCCGGGTTCTCCAGCAGCTCGTCGATCTCGTGGCGACAGGTGGCCGCGGTGACCTCGTGGGGGAAGTCCGAGGAGAACACCAGCGGTGCGCTGCCCACTAGCTCCACGAAGCGGGTCAGCCCCAGCTCGTCGCCCTCGCAGCCGACGAAGATGCGCCCGGCGTCGGCGTGGGCCAGCACGTAGTCGCTCACCCGTCCGCCCGGCTCCACCGCGCAGAACCGCCCGCCCGGGTCGTGCTGGCTGAACGCGGCCCAAGAGTTGTCGAAGCGCTCCAGGCAGGTGACGAACCAGTTCACGCCACCCTCCAGGAAGGCGACGCGCAGACCCGGGTGGCGGTCGAGGATGCCGTTGGAGACGATCCCGGCCAGCGCGATCATCTGGCCCCACGGATGGCCGAGTGCGTGCACGAAGGGCCACACGTCGAGATGGTCGATGCCGAAGTTGGCGTGGCAGCCGCCGTGCACCGCCAGGGCGCAGCCGAGCCGCTCGGCCTCGGCATATACCGGCCAGTACTCCCGGGAGCCGAGATGGCCCTTGAGGCCGTTGGAGGGCAGCATGGCTCCCACCAGCCCGAGTTCAGTGACCGCCCGCCGCAGCTCCTCCACCGCGGCTTCGGGAACCTGCATGGGCAGCAGCGCCATGCCGCTGAGCCGCTCGTCGGCAGAAGCGTGGGTGTCGCTGAGCCAGTCGTTGTAGGCCCGGGCCAGCGCCACCGCCACCTCCGGATAGTTCACCCGGCCGATGGACAGGCCCGCGGTCGGATACAGCACCGCAGCGGAGATGCCGACGGTGTCGAGGAACTCCCGCCACTGTGGGGCCCTCACCCGGCCGGCCCGGTTGAAGCTGGCCGCGGAGTGCCGGAAGCTGGTGTGCACATGGTCGAGCGGCGGGAACAGGCCCACCACCGGCGGGACGAGGCCCACGCTGCGGGGCGTCTCCAGGGCCATCTCCCGGTAGGTCTCGGGCAGGTACTCGAGGATCTCCGACGAGTCCTCCTGAACGTGGCCGTCGGCGTCGATCACCCTCATCGGTGCCTGCCGCTCTGCCGCTGCCGCCCGGCCGCGCCCATCCCGCTCAGGAGGACCCGCCGGGCCCCTGGCCCGACAGCCAGCCCAGATAGTCGGCCACGGCGACATCCATCGGGTACTCCACCTTGTAGCCGAGGTCGCGGCGCGACGCGGTCAGATCCATGGGACTGGTCGGGTTGCCGTACTTGGTCATCGAGTCGTCCTGGGTGATCTCCATGTCGATCGGGCGGCCCGCGGCCTGCTCGATGCGCGCGATGATGTCCGCGATGGTGTACAGCTCGCCCATGGTGGCGTTGTAGACCCGGTTGGGGGCCTCGGGCGCGAAGGCGGCCCGCACCAACCCCTGGGCACCGTCGGGTGAGTAGGTGTAGTCCATGCCCTGGCGGTGCAGGTCGGCTTGGGCGATGCGGTAGGTGCGCCCGAAATGGGCGCACTCGATCAACTGCTTGAGGAGCTTGCTGGGCCCGCCGCCGGGCACCCCGTGCCACGGTCCGAAAGCACCGCCGAAGCGGACCACAGCCGTGTCGAGCCCGTAGGAGTCGGCGTAGTTGTGGCACAGCCACTCAGAGGCCAGCTTCATCGACGCGTACAGCGACGGCGGGTACTCGCTGACCACCTTGAGGGTGAAGTCCTCAACGGTGTCGTCTTCGGGGGCGACGCCGCGGCGGCCCATGGTCACCACCGTGGAGCCGCAGAACACCACCCGGGCCAGGCCCGCCATCCGGGCCGCCTCCAGCACGTTGAGGGTGCCCATGACGTTGACCCTCACTCCCGCCACCGGCCGGGGGATCAGATCGCGGGTCAGCAGCGAAGCGGTGTGGATGATCCGCTCCACGCCGTGGGACTCGATGGCTCGCAGCAGGTCGCCAATGTCGCCGATGTCGCCCTTCACCAAGTCCACCGAACCGCTATCGAGTCGCTCGGCCAGGTTGCGCTCACTGAAGGCGATGTCGTAGAGGACAGGACGCTCGCCGCGCTCCGAGACGATGCGGGCCGCGGCCAGCGACCCGATCATGCCTGCGCCGGTGACGAGGGTGGTCATGGGGTGTCCCTTCCGGCGCCCGGCACCTCGCCGGTCCGCCGCACGTTTGCCACGGCTGGCGCGGCCCCGCGTGGGCCGGTGGACAGCCGAGCGCGCCCGACTGTCTACACGGCCGGATCGCCTGGTTTCTTATCGGACGGGCGGGCAATGTAACATCGGCCGTTGGGGATGGAGGATTGATTTTGAGCGACAACGACAGCGAACAGCCCCTCCGAGAAGTTGTGGCCGGCCAACTCCGCTCGATGATCCTCGGCGGGGATCTAAAGCCGGGCCAGCGGCTCGTCGAGGGCCAGCTCGCCGAACTCCTGGGAGTCAGCCGCAACCCGGTGCGGGAGGCCATGCGATCGCTGGAGGCCACCGGCCTGATCGAGGTGGTGCCCCGGCGGGGCGCCCACGTGTGCGCCATCGACAAGTGCGAGGTTCACCACATCCAGCGCATCAGGATGCTGGTGGAGGGATACGCGGTGGAGCAGGCCGCCGCGCGCCAGGACCCCGAGAGCATCGGGCGGATCCTGGGCTGCCTGGAGAACGGCCGGGCCGCAACGGAGCGGGGCGACGCGGTCACGGCCGCCGTCTACCACCGGGACTTTCACATTGCGGTGGAGCAGGCCGCCGGGATCCCCTTCCTACACCAAGTGCTGGACCCGCTGCGGCAGCAGACCGAGCTTGTCTTCTCGGTGGTCACCGACGAGCGGGGCGACATCACCTGGGAGGAGCACGAGGCGATTTACGACGCGGTGGCCTCGGGCAACGCGGAGTGCGCCAAGGAGTTGATCCGCGAGCACATAACCAATGCACTGGCGTCCTTCGAGCAGGCCGTGGGGACACCGGCCGCGGCCGCGGAGCGTTGACGGTGGGTTTGAGGCATTGACGGCCGGCGCGACCCAGGCCGCCGGGAGCTCGCAGCCGTGGCCGACCATACGCAGGGCGAACCACCAGAATTGACGGCCCAGACGCGCCGGCGGGCCGAGGAGTGGTTGGCCGCCGATCCCGACCCCGAGACGCGCTCGGAGCTGGAAGCCCTGCTGGCCGGTGACCCCGTCGAGCTTGAACGGCGATTCGAGGGACGGCTCGCCTTCGGGACCGCGGGCATCCGGGGCCCGATGGGAGCGGGCCCGATGAGGATGAACCGGGTGCTGGTGCGGATGGTGGCCGCGGCGCTGGCCGAGCGGCTGTTACAGGAGCGCGGGGAGCGCCCCCTGGTGGTGGTCGGGTACGACGCCCGCCACCGGAGCCACCTCTTTGCCGCCGACACCGCCCGGGTGCTGGCCGCCCGCGGAATCCGGGTGGAGGTGCTGCCCGGGCCGATGCCCACACCGGTGCTGGCCTTCGCGGTGAAGCACCTCGACGCGTCGGCCGGGGTGATGGTGACGGCCAGCCACAACCCGCGCTCCGACAACGGCTACAAGGTCTACTGGCGAGGCGGCCGCCAGCTCGTCGCCCCGATCGACACGGAGATCAGCGAGATCATCGACCGGACCGCGCCGCTGGCCGGGTCCGACCTGGCATCCGACAGCGCCATCGGTATCGAGACCGGCGGCGACGACCTGGTGGAGGCCTACGTGGACGCGGTGGTGGGGCTGGTGGTGCCGGGCGGACCCCGGTCGGTGCGCATGGCCTACACGCCGCTTCACGGCGTGGGGGCCGAGACGTTCCTGCGGGCCGTGTCCCGCGCCGGGTTCGATCCGCCCGCAGTGGTGGCCGAGCAGGCCGAACCCGATCCCGACTTCCCCACCACGCCGTTCCCGAATCCCGAGGAGACCGGCGTTGTCGATCAGCTGCTGGCGCTGGCTGCCGACACCGGCGCGGACGTGGCCCTGGCCCACGATCCAGACGCCGACCGTCTGGCGGTGGCGATTCCCGAGGGCGGGCGGTGGCGGCTGCTCACCGGCGACGAGACCGGCTGCCTGCTGGCCGAGCATCTGCTTCGGCGGGCCGGGTCCGACGACGGGCCAGACCAGGGCACGGGCCGGCGCAGGCTGGTGATCAACACGGTGGTGTCGTCGCGCCTGCTTCCGCTCATCGCCGCCGCTCACGACGCGGACTGGATCGAGACACTCACCGGCTTCAAGTGGATCATGCAGGCCCACTCGCGGCGGGCCGCCAGCCACGATCTGGTGTTGGGCTACGAGGACGCGCTCGGCTGCGCGGTGGGCGAGGTGGTGAGGGACAAGGACGGCATCGGCGCGGCGTTGGTGATGGCCGAGCTCGTCGCCGCCCTCAAGAGCGAGGCACGGACCTTGGGCGACCTCCTCGACGACCTTCATCGCCGCCACGGTGTGCATGCCACCGGGCAGCGCTCGGTCCGCTTCGAGTCGGCCATCGGCAAACGGCAGCCGATGAAGATGGCCATGGCTTCTCTGCGCGACGCTCCACCGGCAGAGTTGGGGGGAGCCGCGGTGACCGCGGTGCACGACCTCGCCGCGGGGGGCTCGCACCTGCCGCCCGCGGATGTTGTGGTGCTCGAGCTCTTCGAGATGGAGGCCAGGGTGATTGTCAGACCCAGCGGGACCGAGCCGAAGATGAAGGTCTACGCCGAGGCGGTCGTCGTTCTGGGCGACGGCGACGACGACAGCGGCACGGGGCTGCGCTCAGCCCGGGGCGAGGCCAGAACGAGGATCGCGGCGCTGCTGGACGCGGCTGTCGGGCATGTGGCCGATCCCGAGCGGCACGGACGCGACCGCGCCCTGGCCGCGGCGGGCGACACCGGGACAGGCGATGCCGCGACGGGCGTAGCGACCGCGGACTCCGCGGACGAGGCCCGAGTCGATGATTTGCGGCTGGTCGTGCGCTGCATCGACCTGACCACCCTGGAGGGCGATGACACGCCGGGGCGGATCCGGGCGCTGTGCTCCCAGGCGCTGCGCCCCGACCCGGCCGATCCCACCGTGGGCCCGGTGGCCGCGGTGTGCGTCCACCCCTCGCTGGCGGGTTTGGCCGCAGAGCTGCTTGCAAGCACGCAGGTGGCGGTGGCCAGCGTTGCCGGGGCCTTCCCGAGCGGGCTGTCGCCGCTGGAGGTCAGGGTGGCCGAGGTGAGGGCCGCGGTGGCCGCCGGCGCCCAGGAGATCGACACCGTGCTGAACCGCTCCGCCTTCCTGTCGGGCCGGGCCGACCTCGCAGCGGAGGAGTTGCGAGCGCTGCGGGAGGCCGCAGGTGCTGCGCACTTCAAGGTGATCCTGGAAGTCTGCGAGCTTGGCTCGGCCGCAGCGGTCGCCGAGGCGACGCGGCTGGCCATCGACGCGGGCGCCGACATGGTCAAGACCTCCACCGGCAAGGGCTCGGCCGGCGCGTCGCCCCAAGCAGTGTTGACGATGGCCGAAACGGTGGCCGAGCACTGCGCGGCGGGGGGCCGCCCGGTCGGGATCAAGGTGGCGGGCGGCGTGCGCACCGCGGCCGACGCCCTCGGATACCTCGACATCGTGCGCTCGGTGCTGGGCGAGGACTGGCTCAGTCCCGAGCGCCTCCGCTTCGGCGCCTCCAGCCTGCTGGGCAACGTCGTCGCGAAGCTGGTGCTCGAACACGCCGATGCTGCCGGGGCCCGGGCCCGCGGGGCCTGCTGAACCGACCGAGTGAGCCATCGCATGCGCGGCCTGGCCCCCATCTGGTCCAGCGATCACGCCCGGTCCGCGGTGGCCGCACTCGCGGAGGCTCTCGCCATCGACCGGGTGGCCGGGCTGACGCCGCGCGGGTCATGCCGAACTCGGCAATAATTCTCCTGGTGGGAGAGCCTGCATGACTGAACCGGTAGCGGCCGTGGAGATCGACGGCGTCACCAAGCGCTTCGACGAGGTGGTCGCGGTGGACAGCGTCGACCTTGCCATCGGCGACGGGGAGTTCTTCGCTCTGCTGGGTCCGTCGGGCTGCGGCAAGACCACCACCCTGCGCATGATCGCCGGACTCGACCTGCCCACCGCGGGCAGCCTGCGCATCTTCGGCGAGGAAGTCGGGATGGCGCCACCGGACCGCAGGCCGGTCAACACCGTGTTCCAGGCGTACGCGCTGTTCCCCCACATGACGGTCCGCCAGAACATCGAGTTCGGGCTGAGAATGCGAAGGGTCAGGGACCCGGAGCTGTCACAGCGAGTGGCCGAGGCCACCGAGATGGTGCGCCTGGCCGGGATGGAGGACCGCCGGCCCGACCAGCTCTCCGGCGGTCAGCAGCAGCGGGTGGCGCTGGCCCGGGCCCTGGTCAACCAGCCCAAGGTGCTGCTGCTGGACGAGCCGCTCGGGGCGCTGGACCTCAAGCTGCGCCAGGAGATGCAGCAGGAGCTCAAGGCCCTGCAACGAGAGGTGGGCATCACGTTCGTGTTCGTCACCCACGACCAGGAGGAGGCCCTCGCCATGAGCGAGCGGATCGGGGTGATGTCGGAGGGCCGGCTGCTGCAGGTCGGCACTCCCCGGGAGATCTACGAGCGCCCGGCCAGCCGCTTCGTGGCCGATTTCATCGGCCGGACCAACCTCCTGGAGGCCTCGGTGGAGTCCGCCGGCACGCTGCGCCTCGCCAACGGCGCCAGCATCGCGGCGGAGACCTCGATGCCGCCCGGATCGGAGGTTGCCGTCAGCCTGCGGCCGGAGCGGGCCCGCCTGCACCGGCGGGGCGCGGGCGCCGCCGACGGCGCCAGCCTTGATGGAGAAGTGCGCGACATCACGTATCTCGGCCACGCCGTGGTGTACGCGGTGGCGGTCGGCCCGATGTCCATCGAGGTGCGCAGCGAGGGCGAAGTCGGCGAACCGTTCGCTCCCGGCAACGAGGTGACCCTGAGCTGGGACCACGGCGCCGCGGCCGTGGTCGCGGATTGAGGATGCAGCCCGCCAGCCGGCCCTCGGTGAGCACCAGAGCCTCCGGGGAGGAGGCGGCCGCACAGGCACGGCGGCGCCAGGGGATGCTCCTCGCCTCGCCCGGAGCCCTCTACCTGCTGATCTTCTTCGTTGTCCCGCTCGCGCTGATCTCGATCTATTCCTTCGCCACCCGCACCTCCACCGGCCGAACATCGCTGAGCGGCTGGAACGTCGAGTCCTATCGCGTCATCGGCGACGACATCATCCTGGGAATCATCGGGCGGTCGGCGTGGCTCGCCACGCTCACCACTGCCCTGTGCCTCGCAGTCGGCTATCCCTTCGCCTACTACATAGCCACCCGGCCACGGCACCTGCGAGCCGTGATGCTGGTGCTGGTGATGATCCCGTTCTGGACCAACGGGCTGGTGCGAGTGTTCGCCATCCGCTTCCTGCTCGGATCCAACGGCCCCGCCTCAGCCCTAAGCGAGAGCCTGGGGTTCGGGACGTTCCGGATCCTGTTCACACCCACCGCGGTGACGATCGGGATGGTCTACAGCTTCCTCACCCTCATGGTGCTGCCCCTGTACGTCGCGCTCGAGCGGATGGACTGGAGCCTGACCGAGGCGGCCCGGGACCTGTACGCGAGCGGATCAAGAGCGTTCTGGAGGGTCACGCTGCCTCTCACCAAGTCGGGGATCGTGGCCGGTTGCGTGCTGGTGTTCGTTCCCAGCTTCGGCTCCTACGTGATCCCCGACATCCTGGGCGGGGCCAAGACGTTGCTCATCGGCTCATACATCGCACGGCAGTTCCGCGACGCCCGCAACTGGCCGCTCGGGGCGGCTCTGAGCGTGCTGCTGATCGCAGCCATGCTGATCGCGGTCGCGTTCAACCAGCGCTCCGGCAGCGGCGCGGAGGGCGGTGACCGGCACCGGATTCGAAGGCGCGGGCGCACCCAGGGCAAGGCCGAGACCGTGACGGCGGCGGCGTCATGACCGGCGGCGCCGAAGTCGGGCTGGGACAGCGCACCCGGCGGTGGCTAGCCGCCTGGGCATGGCTGGTATTCGCCTTCCTGTACGTGCCCATCATCGTGCTGGTGGTCTTCTCGTTCAATTCGTCGTCCCGAGTGAACATCTGGGGAGGCTTCTCGCTCCGGTGGTACGGGGAGGCGCTCGGCAACGAGGTGATCACCTCGGCGCTGCGGGTGTCGCTCATCGTGGCTGCGACATCCACCATCGTGTCGGTGGTGCTGGGCACAGCGGTGGCGCTCGCACTCGACCGGTACCGCTTCCGGGGGCGCCGGGCGCTCGACGGCACCGTGTACCTGCCCATCGTGATCCCCGACATCACCATGGCGGTGATGCTGCTGGTGTTCTTCGCGGAGGCCTTCAAGTTCATCGACTCCTTCGGCCCGCGGTTCACGCTCGGCATCTCCACCGTCGCCCTGTCCCACATCGCGTTCAACATCTCGTTCGTGTGCGTGGTGGTCCGGGCCCGGCTCGACCAGTTCGACCGCACGCTGGAGGAGGCCGCCCGCGACCTGTACGCGTCAGGGTGGAAGACGTTCAGGAGGGTCACCCTGCCGTTGATCATGCCCGGCATCGCGGCCGGAGGGCTGCTGGCGCTGACCCTGTCGCTCGACGATGTTGTGATCTCCGCGTTCGTGGCCGGCCCCGGCTCGACGACCCTGCCGGTGTACGTATTCAGCAGCATCCGCCGGGGCGTTACTCCCGAACTGAACGCCATATCCACATTGATGCTCACCGCGTCAATCGCGCTGGTGCTGGGCTCGCTTGCGCTGCAGCGGCGCAGAGCCAGCGCATCGCAGCAGACCCGAGTCCTATAGTTCTGTAGTTCTTTGATGAACACCAGGAGGGAGAAGCCCATGACCGCACTCACACAGAGAATGCCAAGACGACGCCATAGCGGCGTCCGCTGGAAGCTTTTTCTGACCGCGGCGATCGTCAGCGTCGCCAGCCTTCTGGCCGCCGCCTGTGGTGACGACGAGCCGGCCAGCTCGGCACCAGAAACCGCCACGGCGACACCAGAAACCACCGCCGCAGCACCAGAAACCACCGCGGCGACACCAGAAGAGGCCACCGGCGCGGCGGCCTGCGCGCCCGGCGAGACCGACGGCGACCTCACCTTCTACAACTGGGCCGAGTACATCGACGAGGAGCTGCTCACCGCGTTCGAAGACGAAACCGGCATCAACGTCCAGTACACGACCTACGAGTCCAACGAGGAGATGCTCACCAAGGTCGAGTCGGGCGCGGCCATCTTCGACCTGATCGTGCCCTCGGACTACATGGTCGACACGATGCGCCGTGAGGGTCTGCTTCTGGAGTTGAACTACGACGCCATCCCCAACTCCGCCAACATCGGCGACGAGTTTGCCAACCCGCCCTTCGACCCCGAGCACAAGCACCACGTGGCCTACCAGTGGGGCACCACCGGCATCGGCATGAGCTACGACGTGCTCGACCTGCTGGGCGGCGAGTCCACGTGGGCGGTGATCTTCGATCCCGCCACCGCCGCACTGGTCCCCGGGAGCATCTCGATGCTCGACGACGCCCCCGAGACGGTGTCGGCCGCGCTCAAGTACCTCGGCTACAGCATCGAGGACGTGATCAACGAGCGGAACGAGGACGCGGTGCGCGAGGCCGGCGAACTGCTGAGAGCCACCAACGAGCGGCTGCTGAAGTACGACTCGGTCACCTTCGGCGACGACCTGGTCAACGGCGAGGTGGACGTGGCTCACGGCTGGAGCGGCGGGTTCGCCCTGTCGATCTTCGAGGCCGACGCCTACGAGACCCACGTCTACACCATCCCCAAGGAGGGCGGAGTCCGCTGGGTGGACACCATGGCCATCCCGCACAACGCCGACAACGTGTGCTCGGCCCACGCCATGATCAACTTCCTGACCGACGCGGAGAACGGCGCCACGCTCACCAACTGGACGTACTACGGCAGCCCCAACGCGGCGGCCACGCCCTACATCCTGGACGAGATCCTGGAGGATCCGGGCATCTACCCACCGCCTGATGTTGCCGCTCGGCTCGAGCTGATCCCCCATGCGGGCGACATGGCCCTGCTGATCCAGGACCAGCTGACCAACGCCAAGAGCTAACACACGCGTTCAGTTCAGCCGGGGCGCCCCTGAGCGGGCGTCCCGGTCGGCGCGCCCGCGACTCATTCGCGCCGGCCGGCGGGTCCTGTCACGGGAGCGGTCTGGCCAGTTCGGAGCGCGCCCTTCCCTTCAAGCGGCGTTACCCGTCAAGCCGCAGAACACTTCGTGAGTTCCGCCCCATCGGTCGTGATGGTCTTCCGCCTGAACTTCCTACCTCCCAAGCGACGCGTGGAACCGGAAGCGGCACAGAACGAAATACTTGTTCAAGGGCTTGCAAAGAGTAGTCGGAAGGCTCTAGATGCTTGATCTTGAAGCGGCTAGCCCCATTTGCCAGGTTGTGCAGAGTCTCGCTCTCCGCGTATCTCAACTGGTATGCCCCGAAAACGTTCCTGCGCGGGCGCGCTGACGATCCGCTCTTAGACGGGCAGACCCAGATGGTGGCGCAGGAGCCGTCTGAAGAAGTCGGAATCGATTTCCGTGCCAATCTCCCCAGGCTTCGCTTGCCATACCGCATGTGGATGTCCATGAATGGTCCATTGGGCTGCCGCAGAGCGGCAATAGGCCTCGTCGCCGCCACGAGGTGATACCAAGACAACAGCTGTGGCTCCGCGGATGGAAGTGCCATCGCGTCGGATCCCCCAGAGGTACTTGGAAGATTCCTGCGCCGCATAGCCAGCGCTGAGCTTGTCACTACTAGCCTTGGCGTCAAGTACGACGAGCCTAGGCCCCATCGGTCCATCGGCAACTAGCACGATGTCGGGTTCCAGTTGGCTTGACACGCTACACCACCTACTTCCAGCCATCTCCTTCGGATCCTGGGAGAATGTGCATGGGTGTCTCATTTCGAGTGTCCAGTTGGTCCCTTGCCAACTCATACCGACACGGTGTTTGTCGAACATCAGCGTCGGCTGTCCGAGAAGTCGGCAAAGTATCGCGCTCGTGCGTTCAGCAAGCCATATCTCGTAGATGCGCCATATGTCGGATAGAGGAACCCAACCGGCATTTCGACCTCTCTCCGTGGAAGTTGCCAATACTGTCAATGCCGCGGCATAGACATCACTAAGTATCGGCGGCCACGATGAGAAGGGCGGATCCTTCAGCGGGGCCGCGGGTCGTGCACGTTGGGTGAGTGCTTGAATTGGGCGAACCAGTCGTTCGGGAGTGACACCGAAGCTGCTCAGCCCCTCTGCTGGTCGGATTGCTTGACAGACCTGATTGGCGACCGCAGCGAGCAGCCGACTCTTCCATGGGTTGCCGGCTCCCACCCGTCGGATTGTCGAAACGGGCGCTAGTTGGTCGCCTGTGCCTCGCAGGAGATCAAGTGTTTGGCCCAGTCTTCTTTCTGTTGCTTCGATCATCTCACTGCCACGAGGTAACTCCAACGGATAGATGATCTCGCGGCGGTGTTTCTGAGTTGGCCAGTGAGTCAGAGCTGCTGATGCTGCTGCTGAGCACCAGTTCAGAGCCTCCCATTCTAGGCCATGCCGAGACCGCTCTAGCTCCGCTGGCGCTGGGCGAGTGCCACCGCTACTTTGAGGGTCAAGCCCAAGCCGTCGAGCCGAAGCATGCATCGAGCGCAGGGCGCCCCAATGCCACGGCAAGCGCGGCGGAATGGTGAGGCCGAAGAGGCGAACCTGCCCCCGATCGAGTGTCGGGATGGAGAGCCGTCCCGCGAATACGGCAGCGGGGTCATGGGGTTGTAGCCGGATCTCTGTGCCCTTCTGATGTCGAACGTCCAAGCCTGGCGGAAGGACGCAGGGCAGCGGGAAACCTGGAACTTCTACGGAGCAGTCGATGTACCGGTCTGGGTGGTGATCTACGAATCGAACCGTTGTTGGCACTATGACAGAGCCGTCCAAAAATCCATGTCGTAGCCGAGCGTTGCATGAGATTCCCCCAACCGAAGTCTCCTGCACCGGCTTCGTAGCAGGCTCGCTGGTCCATCATCCTTGAATTGGTCAATTGCCAAAGCAAACTGGTGAGGAACTAAGCCCGGAAGGACGAAGTGGAGCACGGCATTCTCAGCAGCGATTCTTCTAAGACCCTCCGGTTCAGTTGTCTCATATTCTGGCATATGCGGCGCAATCTCGCAAAAGAAAGCCATGTATAGCAGACAACGATGCTCATCTCGTTTGCTTACTGGGTTGCTCTTGAGGGCCCCCATTAGGTCGCTGGTTGTGCCATCAAGAGCACTCGTGAGCCGACCTAGTTCATCACTTCCAAGCACTCCGGCGAGAGCCGTTCGAGGGTCGTGAAGTAACTCTGCCGGGCCATCTTGCCAGATCGCGGGCAATTCGTTTTCCCACAGGGCACCAATTCCTTCTGAAGCTACAGCCTTATCTGAAGGCTCAAGAAGAACTACGCATGCTCGTCCTGAAACCTTACGCGCGGGAGCGATTGCCGTGTGATCGATATTTATCGTTCCAAGGAATCTCGGCCACGGTCCTAGTACGAGCCTCGGAGGTACATTATTGGGGGCATAAGCGCTTCCTGACCGAGGTACTGGCGCATCCATCGAGTGGAGCATCCAGTCAATAGTCTTCTGAGCGAGGACAGATAGCCCATGCACTACTGGATTCAGGTAGCCTTCAATCCCCGAGAGATTCGCTTCCTCGATGATCATGATAGGTGTAATCTTGCCTTGGTTTCTGTTCCTAGCATCATCGGAGTCATCAAGGCGGACGAGTTCATCAAGTCCGGGTCTGGTCAGAAAGTATCCAGCGAAAGAGGAGTACGTTCCCACAACATCATGTGGCGCTTCCCAAGTACTCTCTACTGAGATGATCCCTCGACGCTCAGGTGGACAGAAGAACTCTGCAAGAGCTCTTGCCGCTGTTGACTTACCAGTACCACTAGGTCCTGCGAACAACACGAATTGAGAGCCAAGAACCGCTGCCAGTAAATCCGCCTTGACTTGGGAATCATATACCAGACCGCGACTCTTCAGAAACACATCGAATGCTACGGCTGTCTGTTCCATACGATCGATTACCACAGACCTTTCCCCTACCTATGTACTAAAGAGTATGTCCAAGTGATGCGGTGCGATCAACTTGACCAGTCGGTTTGTGTTGAGTGCCTGGCCATGTCCCTTGGACAGATAATCAATTGCAAGCGCCATAGCGTTACGACTGGGTAGCGGCACACCATTTGGATTGGCATCTTTGAGAATTCTCTCGAACGAGCCCGGAGCAAGCAGACGGCTGTTGGAGTTATCGGCATCAGGTATGAGAGCACGTGGTCCTCCGGGGCCTTTCACACCAGCTCCCTTAGATGCACACTGTTTCATAGTGATACCACAGGACGGGGTCGGCTTTTGAGGCGGTGGGGTAACACTTCCAGACTTTGGTCGGCTGGGAAGAATCCTGAGGCCCCATTGTTGGCAATTCGGTCGACCAGTCGCGAGTTCCCTAGATGCTGCGCTTGGACTGAGAGCAAAGAGCCGCTGAGCTGGGAGATAACAAAGTATCCCCTGCTGAGCTCCATAGTCGTTGGAGTGCTTGATTTGTGCGGTGCCATTCTCGTAGCCCGTGAGTGGCGACGGCTGATTCCACAGCCATCCCGGGTCCGATACGGGTATGTCCCAGCGGTACCCGCTAACGACAACGCACAGCGAGGTTTCTGGTGTCGAGCGTCCCGGTTGACGGAGTGGGTCGACAATGATCCGAAGCGGGTTGCCAAGTGCGGTGATGGCGTCCGGCCGTAGCACGGCATCTGGTTTCGTTCCAAAGAGGGAATCGATCACACCGTCTACAGCGGGCGTAATTTGGATGCTCGCTCCGGCGGGCGGTGGAGCCTGCCAGTCGGTCCACTCCGGCAACTGACCGCTCTTCACAAGAACGCTGCATACGAGTGCGCTGTACCAGCGGCGGGGCTCCGCTAGCTGTGAGTAGGCGCTACGCAGCTTCAGCAGAGCGTTTCTCAGCTCCTCGTGGTCCGCGTCGATGATTGGCATCAAGCTCCCTAAGACTTGGCTTCGGCTGTGAAGCGAAGGCTACAAGATCCTCAATGTCGATCAAGCCGCGGCACCACATCTGAAGATCAGACGTCGGCTCGTCTAGCGGCACCAGTTCGTTCAGGTCACCAGCGGGCTCAACAGGGAGATCGCCGATTGCGTGGCGGACGTCGGGCGGTGCAGGGAGGTGCTCGGCATCGTGGTGGGGTTGATGCTGCCGAAAGGCGGGGTCGAGAGTCGTGTGCGTGGGGATCGGCCATTGAACGCGGCCCTGTGACTGGGCGACGACGATCAAGCGACGTCGAAGCTGTGGCACGCCGTAGGCCTCCGCATGAAGTAGAGCGACACCAGGGTTGTATCCGAGGTGCGCAAGTTCGTGGAGGAACTCGTCGAGAAGCTCGCGCCCTCGCCACATGAGCGCTGGCACATTTTCCATGACCACCACCGCTGGCTCTGTGAGGCGAACCGCCTGTAGGAACGTCTGCACGAGTCTGTTGCGCGGATCACTAACTCGACACGGTCCAGCCGTCGAGAACCCCTGACATGGCGGGCCGCCGACCAGTGTCGCGAGCCCATTCGGTGCTCTCTTGCGCAGATGGGCCGTGAAGTCCCGCAGTGCTCGTTCGTCGCTGAGATCTAGCTCCTCCACCATTGCTGGGTTCATCGCGTTGGCTCTTGCTGCAGCCACGGCGTGCTTGTCGAGATCAGCGGCGCCTACAAGTTCGTGTCCGGCCAGCTCGAAGCCGAGAGAGAGGCCGCCCGCGCCGCAGAACAGGTCAGCCACCGGTCCAGCAGGGAGCATGCGCGCTACGTGGTAGGCAAGCAGTGGGGGCACTGCATTCCCGACTTGTATGGCACGAGCACGCAGTGGTCCCGCAAATGTCGCCGAATCAGGGAACGTTTGCAGTCGAGCCGCCTCCCGCGCCGTTATTAGACGAGCAGCCTGGGGGTGGATGAAGCACCCGTTCCCAGGCCGCGTAATGAATGTATTGATCGTGTAAGCGGGGCGGTTCCATCGAAGTCGGCCGTAGTAGGTGCTCCGACTACCGCCACCGTTACGAGCTCCATAGCGTATCTGAGCGATGCGCTGTGAAGGAAAGTCCTGGGGAAGATCTCTCCAGTTTCCGCCGGAAGGTACCGTATCTACAATCTGTCTGTCTAGGTCACTTAGTGTGCCACTGATGTGACTATCTACTTTGTCTGTCATGCTGCTGCCAATGCTGAACCAAAGCGTAGTGTCTCCCGACTGGTGCAAGTTGCATGATCGAATACAGTGACAGATGTCTGAGTTTCATCGATCGTACTGACTAGATGGTCTGGATTCTGACCAGCAGCCAAGATGAGTACATGGTCTATTCGGGACCGCTGTCGACCATGTCTAATTGGCCGACCTGTAAGCGGAACCAAGCTGAGCAGCTCTGTTAATGAACCGTCACTCGTCCACGTACCATTACCGCTCGCTAGGATTGGATCTGTATCCTTACGGTTTAGGAGTGTCGACAAGATCGAGGTTCCCCAAACAGCGTAGGTAGTCCGATCATTGTACCGAAGACGCTCCGCTACCGTTGCAACAGAAGGAAACCCATGAAGCTGGATTGGTGCGGTGCATCCCTCTCGTCTGACTCTAGAAAGTGTCAGAGACGAAGCTAGCAGAGATCGGTCCGCGCTCATCCATGCTCTCCCCAATCTCTCTGCGGCCACTGCTGTTGTACCCGACCCACCGAATGGATCAACAACCAAGTCACCTGGTTTAGTTGTTGCTTCGATTATGCGTTCTAGCAACTTAGTGGGCTTTTGAGTCTCATAGCCTGTGCGCTCTGTGGAATGGGCACCTAGCGGGTTGACATCGACCCAGAGATCTTGAAGTCTCCTACCCTTGCCGTCATCGATATAGCGCTTGAGACGCGGCGTGCCATTTCCGGAGTAGACAATCCTGCCGTCAGCTTCTAACTCTTGCATCTTCTCCTTCGTCCAGGCCCAGTGCCGATTCGGTGGAGGCCACACTCCGTTCCACTCATAATCAGCGCGGGTCCTAGGTCGAGATCCTGGGCCGGTGCATGTGATCAATTGATAGCGACCCTGTTTGTCTTCGTTCCGGAAGTACTTATTGATGTAATCCTCGCTGTAAGGCGCATAAGACTGATTCCAGACGTAGTTGGAACTGCGACTGTAGAACAGGATCACGTCATGGACCGGCCCGAAGCGCCGTGAGCCAGAATGCGCGTGCGTTCGCTTCCAGATCACTTCGTTGCGGAAGTTGTCCGGCCCGAAGATGTGATCGAGCAGGATCTTGAGGTAGTGGCTGCTGGAAGGATCGCAATGTAAGAACAGAGAACCATTCTCGGCCAATAGACGACGGGCCATGCTCAGTCGAGGCGCGATCATCACCAAGTACGCTGCAAGATCACATCGCCCTAGAGTGTTGATGATCGCTTGGATGAACTCAGTTGCCGCGCGACCTGCGGCTGTTCTGAGCCGGTTGAGTTGGCTCTCTGCCTCGGCGTTCCAGCGCCAAGTGTCATTGAAGGCTCTGCGCTGGCGGTGGCCAAGATCAGACACACCGAGGAGGGCCTCGTAGGTTCGGCCGCTGTTGAACGGAGGATCGAGGTAGACGAGCCTGGCGGCTCCCACATCCAACGCGCCCAAGGCCTCAAGGTTGTCCTGGGCCCAGATCTGGCGATCGACCTGCGGCGCGACTTCGGTACGCCCGTCCGGGCGCAGAAGCTCCTTCAGAGCATGCACGGGTATCAGCTTCGGTTGGTGCTCGGTCATGGATCCACTCCTATGGCATTCTGCCCCAACGGGCTTCGGGATCTGAGCATCCCCCGTGGGTGTGACAGACGCGGCGTGAGGTCGGCCTCTGTAGACCGCCATTAGACCCCTGTGGTTCACCGCGGTGGATTCATCCTCGACGAGATCCTGGAAAACCCGGGCATCTACCCGCCGCCCGACGTTGCAGCCCGGCTCGAGCACATCCCCCATGCGGGCGACATGGCCCTGCTGATCCGGGACCAGCTGACCAACACCAAGAGCTAGCAGACGCGCTCAGTCCCGCCGGGGCGCCCTCCGCGGGGCGCCCCGGCTGGCGCGCGTCCTCGATGGTCAAGCCCGGCCGGCGGGTCCTGTCACGGGCGCGGCCTGACGGCGCAAGCGCCGCCATTCCTTGCCCCCGTGCCACCCCCCGGCCTAGTCGGTCGCGTCGTCCACCCGCTGGCACCGGTTAGCGGGCTTGCCAGTTCGGGGGGCGGCGTTCTTGCCAGGCGGCTAATCCCTCGGCCGCGTCGGCGGTGTTGGCGGCCACCCGGCGCATGGTCTCGCCCATGCGCACCGCCTCGGTCCAGGGCAGGGTGCGGCCCCGGCGGGCCATCTCTTTGGTAGCCCTCACCGCCAGGGGCGCGCCGGCGCAGAGGCGGTCGGCGAGGCTCCGGGCCTCGGCGAGGAGTTCGTCGTGTGGCGTGACCCGCCAGGCCAGGCCGATCTCGCGGGCCCGGGCCGCGTCGATGGTCTCGCCGGTGAGGAGCAGCTCCAGGGCGTCGGGCCACGCCACCCGGCCGGGCAGGCGCAGGGCGCCGACGATGGTGGGCACGCCGATCCGGACCTCGGGGTAGGCGAACTTCGCCCGCTCGCTGGCCAGAACGAAGTCGCAGGCCAGCACCGCGGTGAGGCCGTAGCCGATGCACGGGCCGTTGACCGCGGCGATGGTCGGCTTCCAGATCTCCATGCCGGACTCGAAGGTGGTGATGGTGGGCCACTCCCAGAACGAGCCCGGCCAGTCCCCCGTCGAGCCCTCGGAGTCCTTGAGGTCGGCGCCCGCGCAGAAGGCCCGGCCCGCGCCGGTGACGATCGCCACCCAGGCCTCGGTGTCTTCCCTGAAGGCCACCCAGGCCTCGTCCAGGGCTCGGCGCATGGCCCCGTTGACGGCGTTGAGCGCCTCGGGGCGGTTGTAGGTGATGGTGGCGACGTGCCCGTCGCGCTCGTAGGTGGCCGCCGGAGAGGTCATAGATGCAGTATCGCAATCTGGCGGCGCTTCGGGGCCGACACCCTCCGGCGGCAGCTTTACGCTGTGGCTATGACCACCATCACCGCAGACATCAAGATCGAACCCGGCGCCGAGTTCTCGGTGGAGTTGCGGTCCGGGTCACACCTGTGGCACGCGGACGAGCCCGTCGACGTGGGCGGTGCCGACACCGGCCCCAACCCCTACGAGTTGCTGCTGTCGTCGGTGGCGGCCTGCACCTGCATCACCGTGTCGATGTACTGCCGGCGCAAGGGCTGGAGCTTGCACTCGGTGTCGGCCCACTACACCCACGACCGGGTCCATGCAAGCGACTGCGACGACTGCGAGTCCGACGCCTCCGGGTACATCGACCGTGTCCAAAGCCAGATCTTCATCGAGGGAGACTTCGACGACGACCAGCGGGCCCGCCTGGCCGACATCGCCCGGCGCTGCCCGGTGCACAAGACCCTGGAGCGGGGCATCGCCTTCACCACCGAGGCCGTCTTCGCGGGCTGATGGCCGAAGACAACGGTCCTGAACCTCTGCGGGGCTGGCCCGGGCATTCGGACGTCCGGCGCGCCACTAACCTCATGGCGACCGTCGGATGGGAGCAGCGGTGATGGACGAGCCAGCCTGGACGATAGGCGTCGAGGAGGAGTACCTGCTCGTGGAGCGCGAGAGCGGGGCCCTCATCACCAAGCAGCCCCCCGGCCTCCTGGAGAAGGTGGCCAACCTGCGCCACGGACTGGTGGCCAGGGAGCTGTTCAGCTCGCAAATCGAGATCGGCACGAGCGTCTGCACCGACATGAAGTACCTTCGCGCCGACCTCGGGCTGCTGCGCCTAGCGGTGACTGAGGCTGCCACCGAGTACGGAATGGCGCCCATCGCCGCCTCGTCCCACCCGTTCGCGCGCTGGCACCAGCAGCAGTACACCGAAGGGGAGCGCTACCAGGCCCTCACCGCGGACCTGCAGGGCGTGACGCGGCGGCTGGTCATCTCTGGAATGCACGTCCATGTCGGCATCGAGGATCCCGACCTGCGGATCGATCTGATGGACCAGGCCGCGTACTTCCTGCCGCATCTGCTGGCCCTGTCGACTTCGTCGCCGTTCTGGGAGGGGCGCGACACCGGCCTCAAGAGCTACCGCATGTCGGTGATCGAGACGCTGCCCCGCACCGGGCTTCCCGAGAAGTTCGGCTCATGGTCCGACTTCAAGCGCCACGTGGACGTGCTCGTGCGAGCCGGGATCATCGAGGACTCCTCCATGGTGTGGTGGCACATCCGCCCGTCGGAGCGCTACCCCACCCTGGAAATGCGGGTCGCCGACCTTCCCACGAAGATGGAGGACACGATCGCCGTCGCCGCGATGTACGTCTGCGTGCTGAGGATGCTCTGGCGGCTCAAGCTGGAGAACCGCCGCTGGCGGAGCTACGCCAACTTCCTGCTGTCGGAGAACCTGTGGCGGGCCGAGCGTTACGGGGTGAGCGGCCAGCTCATGGACTTCGGTCGGGGCGAGTTGGTGCCCTTCCCGGAGCTGTTGGAGGAACTAATCGACATGGTCGGGCCCGATGCCGAGGCCCTGGACTGCGTGGCAGAGGTTGAGCACACGCGCACGATCTGCGAGCGGGGCTCATCCGCGGACCGCCAGCTCACGGTGTACCACAAGGCGCTCGAAGAGGGTGCCGCTGAAGGCGAGGCACTCAAGGCCGTCGTCGACGCGCTGGTCGCCGACACGGTTGCGCCGCGGTGAGTTCTAGCCGGGCCGGCCCGTGTCGATGATGGCGGTGCGCAGGTCGGGAACCCGGCGGCGGACACCGCCTCGGTCAGAGCAAGGGCCGACAGCGGGGCGTTCTCCGACGGCTTGATCACCGCCGGGTTGCCCGCGGGTGAGCTGATGCATGGCTGAACCCTAGACGCCTATGATCGTGGGGTGGCGGGAGCGGTGGTGATGGTGATCGTGCTGGTGGTGCTGTTCCCGGTGGCGGTGCTGGTCGGCAGCGGGATCCTGGCGGCGGCGCTGGGAAGCTTCCTCAAGGCCGATTCCGATGCCTCCAACCGCACCGACGACGGCCCAAACGAGTACTTGGAGCTGGCCCGCAAGGAAGCCGAGACCGGCTACCCCCGACCGTTCTGAACGGCCCCGGCTCCAGCAGTTACCGGTCGGTGGGCCACATCGGCGGGCATCCCCGGTGGATCCACACCGCGGCAGCCACTGCCGCGAACACGGCGTCACTGCCGTTCACCGGCTCGGAGCCGTCGTCGACGACCTCCACCTCCACGGCGGGCATGTTGGCTGCGCTGACGATGCCGAAGGAGCGAACGGTGAGATCGTGGACGGTGCCGTCGGGGTCCACGCCGAGCGACTCGCTCGTCACCCACGAGTAGGCCATGTGGGCCGCTCCGGTGCAATAGGAGCGCAGCACCGTCTCGTCGAGGGGGCGGCCGGCCCGCACCCGCACGCTGATCGTGCCGTCGGCCTCTACCGCACCGGCGGCCGATCCACCGCCGGGACAGGTGATCCAGCCCGGCTCGCCCCGGGCCGCGGCCTGCAGGACCGCGGCCTCTGCCCAGCCCGCGCCCCGCACCTGCGACGAGGTGGGCGGACCGGCCACGTCGACCTCGGTGACCGACAGACCGGACGCGTACTGCTGGATCGCAGCGGCGATGCCCGGCGTGCGGGCCACGACCATCTCACCGGTGCCGTCGGAACGTACGCCAGCAGCGATGGGCGGTCGCTTGGGGCCGAGCTCGACCGTGTCGGGGCGGGACCACAGCACCCGCACGGGCCGTCCGTGCCGTTCGGCCAGGCGGCGGGCGGCCTCGGCCACCGGCGAGTCCCACTTGCCTCCGAAGGCGCCGCCGTTGCCCAGCGGGGAGGCGGGATCGCCGCCGGGCTCGCACCAGGCTGCGTCGGTCTCCAGGTAGCCGGGCTCAACCCAACTGGTGCGCAGTGTCGCGACCCAGTCTCCCGGCGGAACCTCCAGGGGAGCGTCCCAGTTGGCGGTGGTGCGCCGTCCCGGAATCTGACCAGCGAGCGTTCGCGCCTCGGCTGCAGTCTCGGCCACCACCCAGCCGTGCTCGTCGGCGGACTCACAGCCCGGACCGGCCCGCACGGCCACCAGCGCGCCGCCCGGGGCAGTGTCGTCGGCGAACCCGCCCCCTCCGAGGGACACTCGGGCCCCAGTCGACTGAGGTGAGCGCCCCTCGATCGTGGCCCGCAGGTCAGCCGCAGCCCTTTGACCCTCATCCGGGTCGGCGGTGGAGTCCGAGTCCGCCTCGGCGAGCCGGGGATAGGCCTGCCAGGCGTCGAGGATGGGCTGCCAGCCTGTGCAGCGGCACAGATGGGCAGCCAGGGCGCGGGCCGCGGCGTCCCGGTCGTCGTGGTCGCCGCCCTTGGCCTGCAGGCCCGCGAAGCGGCAGATGATCCCGGGCGTGCAGAACCCGCACTGGCTGCCCCCGGTAGCAGAGAACGCCCGGGCCCAGCCGTCGCGCACTTCGGCCTCGAGCCCCGCGAGGGTGGTGATGGCTCGCCCCGCCACTCGCCGGGCCGGGGTGACGCAGGCCACCCTGGGCTGGCCGTCCACCAGCACCGTGCAGCAGCCGCACTGGCCCTGGGGGCTGCACCCGTCCTTCACCGAGCGCGCCCCGAGCTGCTCGCGCAGCACGTCGAGCAGCGTCAACCCCTCGTCAGGGACAGCCACCGCCGCACCGTCCACAACGATCTCGAAGCCCCCATTCGGGACAGCACCCATCGAGTCGCAGGCTAGGTGGACGCTCACTCTCGCAGGCGGTCGTGTCATCGGCGCTTCCCGTGAGGACTACCTCTCACAAGTAATAATACGGTTGATAGTATATTCGCTTGAAGGTATAATCCGGTGTCGTGCAGGTCTTCCACCATCCGCGGTTCGCTCACCAACGGAACACTGGGGCAATAGACATGTCAAACCAAATCTTGGACGATTCGTCCGCCGACAGCCCATCCACACCGTCAACTCTCGCCGATGGCGCTGGAGGGTACAGCGACCACGAGTGGGAGACGGCATCTGAGCGAGTCGAGGCCGTCCGCCAGCGGATTCTCGCCGATCGTCCGGCGGCGGCAGCAGCAGAGGCCAGAACCCACGCCGCCATTAGCGCTCGGGTTCAGACCCTGCGCGCCATCCGCAGAGCCCGCGGTTTCACTCAGTCGCAAATCTCGGCTCAACTAGAGATCAGCCAGGCTGAAGTCTCTCGCATGGAGCACCGCACCAATCTTCAGTTGACAACGCTGGCCCGCTTCATCGAAGCAGTCGGCGGCCAACTGCGAATCACCGCCGTATTCGACGACCAAGAGGTGGAGATCGGCGTTGGTGATCTCCACCCCACCGGCGACTGAACCGCATCGGAGGCACGCCGACATGGCAAGTGACCCTTACTTCGTCCAGTTCCATCATCCCGGCAGGGAGCAGCGACCCCGGCCCCGGCGGTGGGCAGGCATGGAACCGGCGCGCCGCCGAAGACGGCTGTGCTTCCACAGAGACGTGCGGTCCCGGCCATGCTCGGAAGTTCATGCAGCTACGTGGCAGCTGGATCGACGAGGACGACAGCAGCGGCACCGGTGACTTGTGGGCCTGGGGCGAATGGGAAGCCGAGTCGGAGTTGCTGTGCGAACTCCATCAATTGGGTGATCCAGGATTCCCAGGTACCTATGGCTCCCGTACTATGTCAGACGGCAACACGGCTACGGGGGCTTGCACAACACCGACCCAGGTCAGAGGCTGTTTCAGCGCAGGCAGGGCAGGATCATCGAGCACGCGCCCTCACCTATCCGCGCACGCCCTTAGGCGGGCGGCGGCTAGCTGAAGCTCTGGCCGCAGCCGCAGCTGCGCTGGGCGTTGGGGTTGTCGATCGAGAACCCGGCGGACTGCAGGCCGTCGGAGTAGTCGAGGGTGGCCCCGTCGAGCAGCATGGCCGACGACGGGTCGACCACCACATGAATGTCGCCGAAGGTCTCCTTGGTGTCGCCCTCGCCCAGCTCGGTGTCGAAGTACATCTCGTAGGAGAAGCCCGAGCAGCCGCCGGGGCGCACCGCCACGCGCAGGGCGAGGTCGTCGTCGCCCTCGGCCTTGATGAGTTCCGATACCTTGGCCGACGCCGTTTCGGTGAGTGTGATCATGGTGGCTCCCCGTGCGCTGGTGTTCGCGGGCTGCTGCGCTGGGTCCAACCTATCCACCGATGACCGGCTCGGCTACCGGCGGCTCGGATGGGCCCGGATCGGCCCAGCAACCACCACGGTAGCATCGCACTGTGACCACGACCGCACCGACGGCCGAGGCAGTCATGGAACTGATGCGCGGTGTGGTCGATCCCGAACTCGGCAGCAACCTGGTGGAGTTGGGCATGGCCCGCGGCGCGCAGGTGTCCGACGACGGGCTGGTGCGGGTCGAGATCGCCCTCACCACCTCGGGCTGCCCCCTGCGGGCCCAGATCCAGAAGGATGTCAAGGCCCGACTCGAGTCCCTGCCCGGCGTGACCAAGGTGCGCATCGTGTGGGCCGAGCTGACCGTCGACGAGAAGGCCGCGGCCATGGCCAAGGCCCGCTTCAACGTGGCGCAGCGGGCCCCCGACACGGCCATCCCGCCCACCACGAAGGTGCTGATGGTGGCCAGCGGCAAGGGCGGCGTGGGAAAGTCCACAGTGACCACCAACTTGGCCGCCGCGCTGGCCGCGGAGGGGTTCAACGTCGGGGTGATGGACGCCGACATCTGGGGCTACTCGGTGCCCCAGATGCTGGGCGTGGACGGCGACCTGCGCTCCGACGGCGGCAAGATCGTGCCGATCAGCCGGACGATCGGCGAGGGCCGCCTCGACGTGGTGTCGATGGGGTTCCTCGTGGACCGGGAGGACTCGGCGCTGATGTGGCGGGGGCTGATGCTCAATCGGGCCGTGCAGCACTTCTGCGAGGACGTGCGCTGGAACGACGACCTCGACTACCTGCTGATCGACATGCCACCGGGCACCGGCGACGTGCAGATGGGCCTGGCCAAGATGCTGCCGAGGGCCGAGATGATCATCGTCACCACCCCGGCGGCAGCCGCCCAGAAGGTGGCCGCGAGGGCGGTGGACATGGGCCGCAAGAACTACCTGCGCATCGTGGGCGTGATCGAGAACATGAGCTACCTGGCCACGCCCGACGGCCAGCGCCATCTCGTGTTCGGCTCGGGAGGGGGCGCGGCCCTCGCGGCCGAGGTCGGGGTCCCGCTGCTGGGCTGCATTCCCCTCGAACCTGCCGTGGCCGACGGCTTCGACACCGGCGAGCCGGTAGCGCTCGGCGACGGCGCCGCGGCCGAGGCCTTCAGGACGGTGGCCCGGGCGCTGTCGGAAGAGCACGTGCCGCCGGTGGAGATGGCCGGCTGCAGCGCCCGGATGCTCGAGGCAGCTGTGGCCGCGCTCGACGCTATAGACCCGGAGGACTCCGTCGAGAGCTGACTTCGGCAGCCACCTGCCCGAACCCCGAGACTTGCTCGCAGGCCTCACGCCTCCTGGTCCCGCGGGTCGTCGATAACTACCGCCAAGCCGGGGCCGAGCTCGTGGTCGATGCGACGCTGGAGCATGGGGACCAGCATCGACGAGGGCATCACGCACTCGGCGCACGCCTCGTCGGGAATGTGGAGCCGGAAAGTGATGCGGCTCCCCGACCGTTCGGCGGTGAGGTCCGCGCGGTCGGCGCGCAAGGCTTCGGCCAGCGTCTCCACGACATCTTCGAGGCGCCGCGACGCATCATCGGAGCCGACGTCGGAGCCGGCCGGTGCATGGGCTGCGGCACCCCGCTCGGCGGCAGCCGCGGGCGGAGCATCTGCCATCCCCGTGAGGAGAAGGCGCTCGACCGTGGGAGTGACCGCATCGGCCACGGCCATCACCTGCTCGTCTGAGAGGCTGGCAACCGGGTGCGGGATGGTGGCGAACGGGTAGCCGGCGAATCCCTGGAGCTCGGCCATGACCTGGCCGGTGGCCCGGAACGGCTCGGTCAGGATTGCGGCCGCGGGCAGGCCGAGCTCCTCGAACCGGACGGCGTCGAGCACACTGCCCGACGAGCAGCTGCCTCAATCGCCGATGGCGGCGATGATGGCGGTGGCGTCTGCGGCCAGCATTTCGACGTCTTCGGGCGGGGCAGGGAAGCTGGAGTCGGGTTTGGTGATCATGATCGTGCCGCCCAGTCGGTGGGCGGCCGCAAGGTTGTCTGCTACCCGCTGGAGGATCTCGCGGCCGCGGGCCTTGCCGTTGTTGACCAGCCCGAGCACCGCGCCGTCCAGGCTGGTTGGCCTGGTCGCCGGGGTCGAGCCTGCACTGGCCGGCGCGAGGGTCGGATCAATGAGGGTGACAGTCATGGTGTGGTTATCTCCTGAGTGATCAACGGCACGCTACGGTCCCGGCTCCATGTGGGGAAGAAGGCCGAGTGCCCGCCTGCGTCGCCGCCGCCGACCATGAGCGCGATGTCCTCCGGGCCGGTCCCCCGCCGCACCAAGATGTCCTCGTCGCCGGGATGGACCGTCGGATCCGACGCCATCCACCACACCGGGTCGAATCCCTCGACAAAGCCGGCCGGCTCGACCTTGCCGCCCCGCTTGACGTCTGCGAACGAGCGGGCCGAGCGCTCGAACAGGTGCTCCTGCACCTGGACCCGGGTCCATCCCGAGGCCGTGATCTTGCGGGCATGCTCGGGAGCGAACACGATCAGCGACCTGCCCGAGCTGAGCGAGCCGAACGCCCCCATCGAGTCGGCGAACGTTCCCAGCAACTCGGCCACGTCCGAGGATGCGTGGTTCAAGACGTTGTGGCCGGACTCCGCGGCCATGATCGTGACCGTGCTCTGCGCCGGCTCGTAGCCGCGGGAGACGTGGAACGGCTCCCAGGGGCACGACGCCTCGTCCTCGCCGAAGCACAGCGCGTACTTGCCGGCCCAGCCCTGGGTGCTCTTGTCCAGCGCACCGGGTATGGCCATCAGGCAGTTGCGCAGCACCAGCCGGACGGTGCGGCCGATGGTGGCGTTGGCCCGGAACCCGGGACCGAAGAGGTTCTCCTTGCATTGGATCCCGATCTCGTCGCGGATAGGTCCGTTGACCGCGATGAGCACCGCGGCCCCGCCGGTGCTGGCCGCCACCGCGTGCAGACCGAAGGTGGGCGCGCTCATGGCCTGCAGGGCCGCGCCCACGACCGGAAAGTACTCGGGGCGGCAGCCCGCCATGACTGCGTTGACCGCGGCCTTGTAGGCGGTGACGGCCAGGCCCCGCCACGGATCGTCGAGCAGCACCTCGTCGCCGGCCCACACCCCGCCGGCCATCATCGCCGCCACCAGCGGCTCGGTGGGCGGCACCACGGGCAGCCCGTCGGTCCAGCCCGCGTCGTAGCAGGCCTCGATGGCCTCCCACGGGTCGTCCGCCCGCCGGTCGCCATGAGCAGGGATCACAGAACCCGAGGATAGGGAGCCCCAGCGCCATCACAGCCGCGCCCGCTTGCGGCTACGGCTGCGGCAGGCCTACCGGGGCTTGGAAGGTCGACTCGCGGTAGAAGTCGGCGACCCCTAGAGGCAGAGGCCTTCTTGGCTGACGCCTCGGTGGCTGTAGCAGATTGGTGTCACGGTGACGGATCGGAGCGTGAACGGCCCCGCATCCTCCTGCGTCCAGTCCTCTGCGCCTGCGTCGGCTGTGATGTTGATGCGATAGCCCCGGACGGCGTCGTCGGGCAGGCCGAGCACATCGAGGGTGACGTCGCCCACGGCCTCGAACACGCCCGGCCGCGACGAGATCGTCGTTCGCGATTGCACCTCGCCGCTGGAAGCGAACACGCCGGATACCAGCAGGCCGATATCGCTCAGGGTATCGGCTGTGGAGGTCCCGCCCAGAGCCTCCACGACCTCGGCGGTCGCGTCGCGGTCCGCTCCGAGGGGTGCGAGATAAGTGCCGCTGGCCCAACCCACGAGGTCCCCGATCCGCACCTCGTACCAGATGGTCGTCGGCAGCTTGCGGATGTTGCCGGTGGCGACGACACCCCGCCGCAGGTCAAGCGTGGCGATGATGTCGTCGGAGCCCGCGTCGCGCACGATGAGGACCGGATCGCGCACACCGTCCATCACGTTGTCCAGCCTGGCGATGATCTCACCGTTGGGGACATCTCGAACGTTCAGAGCGCTGTCATGCGCGACCCCGACGACCGCCAGCCCGGCACCAGCGGGCGGGCCGAACTCATAGGACTCACCGGGAAGGACAGCGGCCGTGTCGGTGTCCTCGGGCACGGGCGCGTCCTCAACCGCGGCCGCCTCCTCCGGCTCTGGGGCATCCTCGACCGCGGCCGCCTCCTCCGGCTCTGGGGCATCCTCGACCGCGGCCGCCTCCTCCGGCTCTGGGGCATCCTCAGCCGCGGCCTCTTCCTCGGAAGTGGTATCGGCGGCAGGGACGTCCTCGACACTGGGAGACGCATTGGCCGCAACCAGAGCCGTGGCCGCGAGGGTCCGCGCCTCCTCGAGCTGTGCCTCGAGGCTGGCAATGACCTCGGGGTCTACAGCCCCGCCGGCCTCTGCCAGAGCCGCGGCGAGTGCCTCCTGCGCGGCCGCTGCCTTGATGGCGGCCGCGTCGGCTATGGCGGCGGCCGCTTCGGCTATGGCGGCGGCCGCTTCGGCTTCAGTCCGAGCCGCAGCTGCGTCAGTCCCGGCCTGTTCGAGGGCCGCGCTCTCAGCCGGGTCGCTCTCGGGATCGCCCAAGAGCGCGACCGCCACCGCCAAAGCGGCGATCACCATCGAGGCCGCGGCGATCACCATCGCCCGCCTGGCCGCGACCAACGCGGACGGGATCGGCGGCATTGGTGCCCTCCGATCGGTCATAGACCGACGCTCATAGGACCTGAGTATGACACCGCTGCGATCCCCGACCGGTGACCATGGCGGCACGCGCCGACGCAGCCCGGCGTGAGCCAGCCCGCCGACGAGACCGCTCCCTCAGTTTGGAATCAGGTCCAAGGCCTGTCCGAGGGTGTCGAGACGCTCGTCGACGGTGTTGCCGGCGGGGTACAGGCGCACAGTGTCGACACCGACGGCAACCCACACCGCCAGCCGGTCGCGCACCATCTCGGCAGTGCCGATGAGGGTGGTGCCCAGCACCATCTCATCGGGTATCACCGCGGCCGCGGCCCGGCGGTCGCCGGCCAGCCACAGGCGCTGTGACTCGGCGGCCACCTCGGCGAAGCCCTGGCGGGAGTAGGCCGAGTTGTAGAAGTTGGATATGGCTGAGCCCATGCCTCCCAGGCTGAAGGCCAGCCCCGCTCGGCGGGCGTCGATCATGGCGTCCAGTTCGGCCTCGTCCTCGGCGAAGGCGACCTCGGCGCCCTGGCAGATTTCGATACCGTCGAGGGTCCGCCCGGACCGGGCCGCGCCCGCTCGTATGTGCGCGAAGTAGGCGTCCTCGGCCCCCTCGGGCACGAAGCTGGTGCCCAGCCAGCCGTCGGCCCGCTCGCCGGTCAGCTCCAGCATCTTGGGCAGCATCGAGGCCAGGTAGACGGGCGGGGCTGACTCCGGGCGGATCGACAGGCGCAGCGGCTTGCCCTCCCCGCCGGGCAGGGGAAGCTGCAGATGGCGGCCCTGGTAGGCGACGCGCTCACCAGAGAACGCCTGCCCGATCACGTCGAGGGTCTCCGCCATGCGGCCCACCGGATCGGCGAAGCGCACCCCGTGCAGGCCCTCCACCACCTGCGGGCCCGACACGCCCAGGCCCAGCACGAACCGCCCCTGCGACAGCTCGTTGAGGGTCAGCGCCGTCTGGGCCGTCATCACCGCCGAGCGGGCGCCCACCTGGAACACCGACGCGCCCAGCCTCACCCGGTCGGTGCGAGCCGCCAGGTAGCCCAGCGGCGACGCCGCATCTGAGCCCCACGCCTCGGCCACCCACACCGCGTCCACGCCCAAAGCCTCGGCCCCGACCACGAAGTCGACCAGCTCGAGCCACGGTGCCGCGTCGGCGGTGAGCTGGACCGAAGTCTTCATGGAACGCCCGCCCGAGCTGTTTGCGCTCTCCCGCCACTATGGCCGAGAACCGCACACAGTTCGGGACGGGGTTGGCCCACAGTCAGGATCCCTCGCGAGGCTGCTCGAAGTGCGCCTTGATCCCGTCGACCACCCGCTGCATGTTGGCCCGGTGCTCGCCGATGCGGCGGGCGACGATGCGGGGCTCCAGGTCGGGCCGGGCCCCAATGATGCCGTCGAGGCCCGACGGGCCGGGCCCCAGGATGCCCCTGAAGCGCAGCCGGGTGCCGCCCACGACGGGCTCCAGGTCGAAACGCCAGCGGGCGCCGGGATTCTCGACGTCGCTGGTGCACCAGCCGAACGCCTCCAATTCGCGGTACACATCCACGAAGCACGGCACCTCCCAGTCGCCGCGAGCCGGATGGTGGTTGCGGCCCGCGAAACGGGCGCCCAGAGCCGGCCCGTCGCTGGGGGCCTGCCATTCGGCCCCCACGAACTCCTCGGAGAACTCCGCGGGCACGTTGATATCGGTCACCCGGGCCCAGACCGCGGCCGGGTCGGCCCGAATGTCGGCCTCGGCGACGGTGCCGGGTCCGTCAGCCAGGCGCACCGGGTCGCTGGGCCCCCGCTCGAAGGTGCGGGCGTACCCGTCGAAGTAGGCGATCTCGCGGGCCGGGTGCCGCCGGGCCCGCTTGAAGTCGGTGCCGACGGTCCAGGCCACCGGGAACATGGCGATCTCGGTCATGTCGTCGGGGATGCCGAGCAGTTCCTTGATGTCGGGAGCTCTGGCCAGCCCCGCGGTGGTCCAGGCTGTGCCCAGGCCCCGGGCCCGCAGGGCCAGGCAGAAGCTCCAGCCGCTCTGGATCACCGAGTCGAACAGGCCGGGGCGGCCGCTGCCGTCGTGGCGGCCCAGGATCACCGGGATCACAATTACCGGCACCTCGCCGAGACGCTCGGCCAGGTGGGCCGAGGAGAGCATGGCCCGCTCCCGCGGATCTCCGGTGCCGGCCAGCCGATCGCGGGCCTCAATCATGCGGTTGCCGATCACCTCGCGGTACAGCTTGGCCAGCCGCTGCTTGAGCTCGGGGTCGCGCACGATGAGCCAGCGCCGGCTGCCCTGGTTGCCCCCGGTGGGCGCCTGCTCGGCGATGTCGATGCAGTCCAGGATGATCTCGTCGTCCACGTCGCGCTCGAGGTCGAGGCGCCGCCGCACGGCGCGGGTGGTGGTGAGCACCTCGTCCACAGCGGCCGTGGCGCCCGGGTCAATCTCCATCTTCGTCCTCCCTGTCCGGTCGGCCGTCCCCGACCTCGCGCACTTCGTCCACATCACGGACATCGGATCCGTCCGCGCCGAATCCGCCGTGCCCGCCGGGCCAACGATGGTCGCCGCCCGAGCTGTAGCCGAAGCCGAAGCCGCCGTGCCCGCCGGGTTCCGCCGACCATCCGCCGACGGTGATCTTCTTGGCGAAGCGGCGCACCAGCAGCGACCGCACCACTAGCCGGGTGGGCGGGAACAGAAGCAGCAGCCCTACCCCGTCGGTGATGAAGCCGGGAGTGAGCATCAGCGCACCGGCGATCAGGATCAGCAACCCGTCCACCAGCTCCCCGGCGGGCAGCTCGCCCCGGTTGAGGCGAGTCTGGATCTGGTTGAGCACGCCCAGCCCGGAGCGGCGCACCATCCACGCCCCCACCACCGACACCGCGATCAGCAGCAGGATGGTCTCACCGGTGCCCACGCCGTCGGCCACCCGGATGATCACGTACAGCTCCAGCAGCGGCACACACAGCAGCGCCAGGAGCAGCACTATGAACACGGCCCCAGCGTACGGGCGCCGCCTCGCGTTGACCGCGGGCTGAGAGGGACAGTTCCGCGGCCCCAACCCCGCTGCCTGCAGACCGCACCGGCAACCTCGCGCCCGGCCAGCGCAACCCTCGCAAGCGGATGCGTAGCCTTGTCGCCAACGTGTCGCCCCAGGACCGACCACCCTCAGTAGACCGGCTGGCCCGCTCGCTGGCCGGCACCGGCCTGCCCCATCCGCTGCTGGTTGACGCAGCCCGAGCCGCCATCGCAGCTGGCGACCCTGAATCGGCTGCGGCGCGGGCGCGCAGCATCTGCCGCAGGATGCTTACGACGGTGATCAACGGCACCGGCGTGCTGCTGCACACCAACCTCGGCCGGGCGCCGCTCAGCTTCTACCAGAGCGCCGACTACTCGAACCTGGAGCTCGACCTCGACACCGGCGAGCGCGGCGACCGCCAGACCGGGGTGCCCGCGCTGCTGGCCCGAGCCTGCGGGGCCGAGGCGGCCATGGCGGTCAACAACTGCGCGGCGGCGGTGATGCTCGTGCTGGCCGCGCTGGCCGAGGGCCGCGACGCAGTGGTGTCCAGAGGCGAGCTCGTCGAGATCGGCGGCGGCTTCAGAGTGCCCGACGTGATGGCCTGGTCGGGCGCCCGGTTGGTGGAGGTGGGGACCACCAACCGCACCCGCCGGGCCGACTATGCGACGGCACTGGCCGACCCCGCCAACGACGTGGCGGTCGTGGTGCAGGTGCACCAGTCCAACTTCCGGATGGTGGGCTACACCGAGGCGCCCCGCACGGCTGAACTGGCCGACCTAGGCCCGCCGCTGGTGGCCGACATCGGGTCGGGACTGCTCGACAGCCGCTGCGGCTGGCTGGCCAGCGGGCCGCCGCCGTGGCTGGACCGCGAGCCCGCGGCCCGCCAGACCCTCGAAGCCGGCGCGGCCCTGGTGACGTTCTCGGGCGACAAGCTCCTGGGCGGCCCCCAGGCCGGCATCATCGCCGGGCGGGCCGACCTGGTCGAGGCCTGCCGCCGCCACCGGCTGGCCCGGGCCCTGCGACCCGGATCGCTGGTGTTGGCCGCGCTGCAGCACACTGCGCTGGCCTACCTGCGCGGCGACGGCGACGCCATCGAGTTCTGGCGCATGGCCGCGCTCACCCCCGCTCAGCTGCGGGGCCGCCGCGGCGCCTACGACGGCCTCGACGCGGTCACCACCGCGGCCACGCCCGGCGGGGGCACCCTGCCCGGCGTCGAGATCGAGTCGGTGGGCATAGCCGTGCCCGGCGACCAGACCGGAGTACTTCGCTCACGGCCGCGGCCGATCATCGCCCGGGTTATCGACGGCGCCACCGTCGTCGACCTGCGAACGGTCCACCCCGACGACGACGCCGAGGTAGCGGCCGCCCTGCGCGAGGTGGCCGGCCTGGCCGGCTGAGACGTCCCGGCATGCATGTAGTCGCCACCGCCGGCCATGTCGACCACGGCAAGAGCACTCTCGTGCGGGCCCTGACCGGCACCGACCCCGATCGGTGGACCGAGGAGAAGGAGCGCGGCCTGACCATCGACTTGGGCTTCGCTTCGATGCCGCTGCCGTCGGGACGTCAGATCGCCTTCATCGACGTGCCCGGCCATGTCCGGTTCCTCAAGAACATGCTGGCCGGGGTCAGCGGTGTGGACGCCTGCGTGTTCGTGGTGGACGTCGCCGAGGGATGGAAGCCGCAGTCCGAGGAGCATCTGCGCATCCTGCAACTGTTGGGCCTGCGCCACGGGCTGGTGGCGCTGACCAAGGCGGGCGACGCCGACGACGATCTGGTGGAGCTGGCCCGCCTCGACGTGGCCGAGCACGTCGAGGGGACGTTCCTGGCCGAGGCGCCCATCGTGGCCACCGACGCGGTGGACGGCACCGGAATGGACTCACTGGTCGCGGCGCTGGACGATCTGGTGGCTGTCACTCCGACCGCGGCCGACCAACACCGGCCCCGGCTGTGGGTGGACCGGGCCTTCGCCATCAAGGGGTCGGGCGCGGTGGTGACCGGCACCCTGACCGGCGGGCGGCTCCGAACCGACGACATCCTCGCCGTGTTGCCCGCGGGCCGCAGCGTGCGGGTGCGGGCCCTGCAGAGCCTGCACCGGCAGTGCGAGGAGATGGGCCCCGGCAACCGGGTGGCAGTCAACCTGGTGGGTGCGGGCCACCGCGACGTGGCCCGGGGAGACGCGGTGGTGCAGCCCGAGCAGTGGCACTGCGCCCACACCATCGACGCGGAGCTCTCGGTGCTGGCCTCGCTCGACCATCCGGTCACCCGGCGGGGCGCGTACGTCGCCTACATCGGCTCGGGCGAGCATCCCGTGCAGCTGCGGGTGCTGGGGCCGTCAGCCATCAAGCCGGGACGGTCCGGACTGGTCCGGCTGCATCTTCCCCTGCGGCTGCCGCTGTGCATGGGGGACCGCTTCATCCTGCGCGAGTCGGGACGGTCCGAGACGGTCGGGGGAGGAGAGGTGCTCGACGTAGATCCGGTGCTACCCGCTTCACGGGCCCGGCCCGACCGATCGGTGGAGCGGATCATCGCCGAGCGGGGCCGCATAGACGCGGCGCTTCTGGAGAGGCTCACCGGCACCGCCCGCCCGCCCGATCTGGGACGGTGGGCGGTGGATCCCGAGCACCTGGAGCACACGAAGCGTCAGCTCGCCGACGCGGTGGCCGGCGCCGGGCCTCTCGGGCTCGACCTGGCCGGGCTCGACGACTTCGAGCGGGCCGCGATCGACACCATCGACGGCATCGCCACCGGCGAGGGACGAGCCCGCGCCGCCGGCAGCGCAGACCCGCTGGCCGACCATCCCTTCGTAGCCGCGGCCGAGGCCGAGCCGTTCTCGCCGCCGGCTCCCAGCGGTGTCAGCGGCGACGAGCTGCGCCTGCTGGTCAGGCAGGGGCGGCTGGTCGAGAGCAGCAACATCCACTTCGCGGCCTCCGCCGTCGACGAGGCCGCGGTGGCGGTGGCCCGGCTGTTAGCCGATCAGCCCGAGGGGGTGACGGTCGCCGAGGCCCGCGACGCCTGGGGCACCACCCGCAAGTACGCCCTGGCGCTGCTGGCCCGGCTCGACAGCACCGGCGTGACCCGCCGGCGCGGCGACCTGCGCATCGCCGGCCCCCGATTGCCGGAGTTGTAGATCAGACCCGGGCCGTGCGCAACAGCAGGCCGCGTCTCTCCACTTCGCTCAGCCCGCCGGAGTTGTAGATCAGACCCGGGCCGTGCGCAACAGCAGGTCGCGTCTCTCCACCTCGTTCAGCCCGCCCCAGATGCCGTGCTGCTCGCCGATGTCCAGCGCGTACTGGAGGCAGTCGGGCTGCACCGAGCAGGTGGCGCAGATGTCTTTGGCCCGAAGCTCGCGCCGGCGTTTCTCGTCGCGCTTCTCGACGTAGGGAGGCGGAAAGAAGACAGAGGCCTGGGGTCCTCTGCAGGCAGCCCGCAACTGCCATTCGACTCTCTCGGCAGACCGAAGCCCCATACCGACGCCCTCCTTGCCATCACGATTACCACACGAGGGGCCTGACAGCCAAGCCGTTCGGGTGCTTTCTTGCACCGCGCCCGGCCGGACCCGACGATCACGCCCGCATTCTCCAACCCCAGTATCGGGGGGTCAGTGACATTGCCGACCCCGCTGCCGCGGATCTCAGCCCGGGGCCGCCTCGCCGGCTGCGATGCCATCGCCGTCCACGCCAGCCCCGCCCTCCACGCTGTCGGTGTCGCCTGTGCCGTCGGTGTCGTCGGCGGGCTCGACCGTGAGGATCAGGCCCTCGAGCGACATTACCCGGACCGGTTCGCCTGCCCCGATGGGCGTGGCCCGCTGGGTGCGGGCCCGCCACGGAGCGCCGTCGATGACGACCACCCCCTCGGGGTCCACCGCGTCCCGGGCGACGCCGCGGGTGCCGATCATCCAGTCCCGTCCGATCCTTGGGGTCCCGAAGCGGGTGCGGACCATGGCGGGCATGCCGGTCACCATTCCCGCGGTGACCCCGACGATCCCCGCCAGCATTGTGATCCAAGACAGCGACGTCCCATTGAACAGCGTCAGCGATCCGACCACCAAACACACCGTGGCGATCGCGGTCCAGACCCTCGGCACGCCGGTCTGGATGTCGACGGCATAGCCGAACATGGCCGCCACCAGCAGCCCGACGGCCCAGCCCCGAGCCGGGAGCGCGGCCAGCCCGTAGCAGCCAAGCAGGAAGGACAGCGCGCCCAGACCCCCGGCGATGCCCACGCCCGCGGTGTAGAGCTCGAAGACGAGCAGTCCCGCGCCGGCCAGGAACAGCAGATAGGACAGCGCGGGACTGGCAGCGGTGTGCATGAACTGATCGAGCAGGGAGAGCTTGGCGAAGCGCACCCGGCTCACGGGAACCCTCACGGGCTCGTCGCCGGAGGCGTCGATCTCGGTCTCGAAACCGGGCAGGTCGATTACGAAGAACGGCAGGGTCGGGGCCTCCCGGGCCAAGCCGAGCTCGATGGCCTCCGCGGAAGAGATCGCCCGGTCCCGCATCATGGGATAGGCGTCGGCGAAGGGCTCGGCCAGATCCTCGGCGGGCACGATCAGCGGGCCGAGGTCTCCCAGCTCCGAGCCGGGGGCCACGGCCAAGTCGCTCACCACCCCGGCCAGCTGGCCGACCGCCCCCTTGGCGACGGCTCCGGAGGGACCGACCCACATCGACACCGGCACATCCGAGGAGCGGATCCGGGCCGCGAGCTCGGTCAGGCGCTGGTTGTCGATGGTCGCCAGCGGACTGTTCACCTGCAGCACAAGGCCGAACGAGCCCTCGGCGGAAGCCTTGTCTATGGACCGCTCGATGAACTCGGCCATGATCCCGTCGAGGAAGCCCGACACCTCCACCACATCGAAGACATCGGAGCCGGAGTCCGCAGCGCCCTCAGAGACGCCGGAAGGGGCAACTCCCTCCGAAGCCCCGGAAGCGGCAACGCTCTCAGAAGCCCCGGAGCCGGGGGCCGAGGGCGCAGCCGACCCCGGCGAGCCCAGCGCCAACACCGCCCCGATCACGAGCGCGCCCATGCCGATGGCGAGCCTCATGGGCCGCGCTAGGCGGCGGGGCGCCGAAAGGGGGTTCACGCGTCCAGTTCCTGGCATCGTCGGAGGCGCCCCTGGTCGGCGGTCCGGGACAACCCCTCGTGCGCCTTGGGGTGCCCGTCGTCAGGCGTCGGGGTCGCGGTCGAGGGCGCTGACGGCGCCCTCGAGGGTCTCTTCGACGGGCACGATGCGGTCGAAGCCGGTTGTGTGCAGCAGCCGGATCAGCGTGGGGCCGTTGCAGAACACCACGACCCGGCCCTCGTTCTCGCGGATGCGGCGGATCCCGCCAATGAGGGCGCCGAGACCGGCCGAGTCCATGAAGGGCACCCCGCAGAGATCCACCACGAGGCGCCCCGCGGTGGCATGGTCGGCCAGCGCCTCCCGGAACTGGGCCACGGTGTAGGCATCGAGCTCGCCGGTGGGTCGGAGCACGTGGTACGACCCGGCGTCATTGCGGAATGACTCGATGTCCAGCACAGGCTGGAGGATAACCGACCGCTGCTGGGATCAGGGCCGCCAGCGAAGCGCGTACGCCGGGTACGCGGAGACCGCCTATCGCTGAAGCGTCGTGTGTCCCGCTCTTGTTCGCTGCGCTCACGGGCCGCTCGGGCCCGGCCTCCCGCTTGTGTTCGCTTCGCTCACGGGCCGCTCGGGCCCGGGGCCTCGCTTTGCGGGTCGCGAAGATTCCTAGTGAGTTGCGCCTATCCGCTCTGCCTCTGGGCGGTACGATCTCGGCCGTGCCCGACGTGCTGCTGGTGACCGACGCCGACTGGGTCGCGGAGCAGTGCGAGGCGGCCCTGGGCGGCGACCACACCCTGCACCGGGTGCGGCGGGGCGCCGACACCATCGAAGCGATCGAGTTGGTCGACCCCGCTCTGGTGCTGCTCGACCTGCAGGTCGGCAACATGGGCGGGATGGCCGCCTGCCTGGCCGTCCGCCAGGAGGAGGACATGGGCCGGCTGGAGCGGCGGCCGGTGATCATGATGCTGGACCGCGACGCCGACGAATTCCTAGCCCGCCGCAGCACAGCGGACGCCTGGTTGGTCAAGCCCATCAACCCGATGCGCTTGGCCCGCTTAGTGGACGCCGCCCTGGCCGACGCAGTCGCCCCTGCCTGAGGGCGTGGCCGGCGTCGGCCTCGGCTAGCATCTCCGGCGCTGCACACGGGCAGTGGCGCAGCTTGGTAGCGCGCCTCGTTCGGGACGAGGAGGTCGTGGGTTCAAATCCCGCCTGCCCGACAATGGACCCTTCGCACATTTTCGGTGCTAGGGTTCGCAAATTAATCCAAACAGCCCCGTTCTAGGGCTTTTGTAGGTGTTCAAAGGGTTTTTCGCACTTGCTCTATGTGCCCGATGACGTTGCTGTAGTGCGGTTGTGCCCTTGACCTGTTCACGGGCGCGACGAAACGACGGCCAAGCGACCGTCGCTTCGTCTTCGGCTACCCAGCGGAACGTCTAGCTGGGGGGTGCCCCATCTGGAGTCTCGTTGCTGTAGCCGGGGTCGTCATCGTCAATAATGTCGCCGTCGCTGTCGAACTCGTCGTGGATGACCGACTTGCGAACATTGTGGGCAACTGCGGCAGCAGCAACGGCCATCGTGTTCGCTGCTAAGCCGAGGGCCTCACAGGTTCCACGACCCAACCCGCCATGGTGTTTCATTCCACCGAACACGCCCTCCACGACGGCACGGCTCTTGCCGTACACGGCTCTCCAGACGGGGGTGCCGTAGTGCAACTTCTGGCACTGGTCAACCTCGGGCGGCAGGGCGTTCACCTTGCCACCGCAGCAGGCCCCATCGGCCGGTGTCGGCACGAGCGGCTTGTTGTAGGAGCCTGACCCCGAGGTGGCCTGCGTCGTGGCGACCCGGCCAGCACAAGCAGGACATTGGAGTTTCATGCCGCCGTCCTTGAGCCAGCCCTTGAAGCCATAGCGATACAGCGCGGCTCTCCTGTCGTACCACTGGGCCAGTTGCTCGGCGTCCCCACGGATGTCGTTGGGCGGCTTGCGCCAGTATTTTGGCGTCCATGGGGGAAGAATGGTGCCGCAATGCATGATGACGGATTCGCGGCGTTGGCCGATTGCAGTCGGGTGTGAATGGTCTACGACCTGCTTGGTGTAGTCCATCACGACATCTATTTTCTCTTTGTGGAGTGCTCGCAAGAAGCTCTCTCGTTTAAGAGTGAAGCCCCGATCAGCGACAACACGCCAGATTTTCGGTGCGATGCCTCTCGCACTTAGAACGGTCTTCGCTCCGATGGGGCCGGGATTGCATCCTGCTGGATTCAGGCTGATGGCAAGGATGTATGGTGGAACTCGTGGGCCGTACTTGAACTTCTCAGGGTCAATGTTTGATCCGAACATCTTGTTTGACCAGCGAATGGTCTGAGCCGCTACAACAGCCGTAAACTCGTAACCAACGAAATACCTGCCTGACCTTGAGTCCGTCCCGGTCATCCATCCTGCGCGGGCGTCATAGTCTGCGCCACGGATGATCCTTCCGTCACGACCAACTCTCAGCCCTCGTTTTCGAGCCTCATCAGCTAGGAGTTGCCGCTTGAGTTCAGGGTCTGGCAAGTCAGGGTTCTCAAGAGACATCCTGCGATAGTGGGCGTACGCGTCCTTCTCCAGCTCCTTTTGCTTGGTGAACTCTTTGGCGCATCCAAAGGCTTCAATGCCTGTGCTGTCGATGACGACGGTCTCCACACTGCGGCGAACCTCGCGGGGAACGCTCGCTCGTACCAACGACTCCGCGAACCAGTCCAAGTCGCACAGCGTGTCGCCGGAAATCCATCCCCGACGCAGCGAACGCTCTAGCCGCTTGAAAAACCTGTTCAACGACTTGTAGCTCGGGATATGCCATTCTCCATCAGCGTCGAGCACACCGATTCTTCTGGCAACCGACGGCTTCAGGCCGGGGATCGCCCTGCACATGTCAGCACGAGTGCAGGAGCCTTCCGATGTGTATTTTGTGACCAAGAACACCACCAACATAGCCTTGACGGATATCACCATCTTGCGGCCTCGACTGCCATTGAAGCGTTCCTCCATGGGGCCGAGCAACCCTGAACGTTCCACGACGCTGATCATCCGCAACCCGGTCGCCTTCGATGATTCGAGCATCTCGACGGCCTGGTTTGGGTGGTCGCTGGGCACCATCCGCCCGTTTCTCTTGTGCTTCTTGCTGCTAGCGGGGGTCATGTCCCCGCTGCTCTCTGTTCGGCGGTTCATGCCTTCATTCCTTTCTCGACGGCTTCCTGTGGATCGATCTCTGCGCTCTGCTTGGCGGTTCATGCCTTCATTCCTTTCTCGACGGCTTCCTGTGGATCGATCTCTGCGCTGGCGTGCTCGATCAGCGAGTCCATGGTGTTCCATGACAGCGGCCCCGCTATGACACGCAATGCCGGAATCGGCGTGGGTGCGGCGAGGTGAGCGGCGAGCCAGGTGTTCCTTGCTCGACGCAGCGACAAGCCCTTGCGCCTGTTGGTTGCCACCGGATTCTCCAAGAGGCGCGCTGCGACGTTGGATGCCGAGTTCCGGCCATTGCCACGGAAGAACCTGCTCCCGTCACTCTCCTTGAGTGCTTCGTCCAGCAATGCGCAATAGGCGGCACGTACCGGTACCAGCCGAGGGTTACGACCGCCGACGTTCAAAGCGAACCTGCCACCAGTCAGCGCCACCACGTCGTCGGGTGTGAGTCCCGCCGCCTCTGCGCCCGTACACCCGCCGCCGAGGGTGGCGACTACCAGAGCGCAGCGGCTCACCCGGTTGGATGCTTCTGAAGTCTCTGTCGCGAAGCGAATCACGGACTCCGCTTGTGCTGAGTAGGGCATCGTTGGGAGGCGCGTGCCGACCATCGGAGGCTCTAGGGGCCAACCATCGGGGTTCAACTTTCGTCCGACACATCGAAGCACCCAGCGGGTCTGGTGTCGCCAGGACTTGGAGCGGTGACGGTTCACAACAGTCGAGAAATGCTCAACATTGTGTGCGCTGAACACCACTTCGAGAGCAAGATTCTGAAACTCCGAGTAGGCCCAGACAGACAGCAGGGTCGTTGTCCGCATCATCTCTCTAGCCATTCTCGGGTTAGTTGGTTTCGCTGCTTTGACACAGCAGCGCACGAACAGAAGGACAACCGGAAGCAGCCTCCGCTGTTCAGCAGTGATCCGATTGGGCATCCACTCTTCGATGACCGTATCGATATTGGGTGGCACGCCTGACTTAAGCAGGGCCGCAATGTCGGTGTCTTCATTGAACGGCCTGTTCAATGCTTCGATAGTCGCGTGGACAGATTCGGTGTGTCTGGGGTCAGTTGACCGGTTAGGCTGGCTCATGAGCCTCTCCTTTGCTGAGGGGGTTCAGTCGGGGCACCTTGATTGTCTTGCCGGACTTAGGGTGCCCCGACGCTTTGTCGGGGTTGGACAACTGGATTAGTCGAGTGGGCGTCTCCTGTCTGGTTTGATCATTGTTAGGTTCAGGTTTGTGTCGCTCTCTCACACGCCGTAGCGCGCCGCTGGGTTTCGTGCGCCTTCTGTGCAGAAACGGATAATCGGTGGCCCTCATGGCGAGATGCACTCTTTATGGTTGGGATCATGAGCGAGTTGTTTTCGCTCAACGGCGCGGGATTGCACCAATACCCAGAAGAGCACAAGTACGTGACCGGGGCAGGGGGAAGCCTAGGGTGAAGGGCCAAAAAGGGCCTCTGAAGAGGGACGATAATCACGGAGATGACTACACGGTTGACTAACACATGACCGAATGGATGGCTGGACTTATAATGTTGTTTGTTGTGACAAACACTACAACATATGCGCGAGAAATCAACCCAACAAATCCCAGTTTTTCTCAGCTAAGGATGCGGTACTGGCCTAACGCGTGCGAAGCGCCTACTCTCCCTTAGCCATGGCGAAGGAACAGCCTCCTCCCAACAGCTACCTAGTACCCGGCTACGAGTGGCTCTATGACGAACCAGACGAGATTGAGCTTGGCAGGCTCCGCCCAGACGCTCCTGCTGAGGCGCATCTGGTTCAAGCGATCTCTTGGAGGCTCCGCATGGAGTTCTCAGATCAAGAAGACAAGGATTGGACGATGCGTGGCATCGCCAAGGAGTGCAAGATGCACCACCTCGTCGTCCGTGACCTGTGGCATGGCAGCGCTTGGCCGACCCTGAGAACCATCGCCAGCCTCGAAATCGGTATGAAGGGCACGATATGGGGTCCAGAGCACCGCTTGCCTAGCAAGAGGAAGACGCCACGCCAGTCACCCTGAGATGACCCGTAGCCACCTAGCAGCGGGGTAGGCGTCCGCTGCCCTCCCTCGGAACTGGGGAGGCACGAACGGCTGGTTATGGAAGTGCCGCGCTGGGGGTGAGGCCCCTCGCGTAGAGTCGCCCTGTGACTGTTGAAGGCCACATCGACCTTCGGGAGCTAGCAGGGCGGTTGGCTCGTCGCCGTCGTGGACGCACCGAAGCGACGGTGCAGTCCGATGTGCGGATGCTGCTGCTGGTTTCGGGGTTGAACCTCACCGAGGGCGACGTGCTTGATGTGGAGTTGGAAGCGCAGCTTGGTGACCGTCGCCGCATCGACATCGAGATGGGTCGCACCGTCATCGAGGTGAAGCGGAGCCTGGTAGCGGAAGGTTCGCTAGCCAATGCTGCAACGCAGCTTGCTGGGTACGTGGAGGCGCGCAGCAGCAGCCTCGGGCAGCGCTACGTGGGGATCGTCACGGACGGCCAGGACTGGCATCTGTTCCACCATGACGACGGTGACCTTGTTGCTGTTGCGGAGCATCACGTAGACCCAGCAGCACCCGACGCTGAAGCGCTGGTGAGGTGGCTCGGGTCGGTGTTGACGACCGAGGAGCAGATCGCTCCTACCCGTCAGGCGATTGCTGACCGGCTTGGGGCGGACAGCCCTGGCCATGAGCTTGAACGGGCGACGTTGAACGCCCTGTATCGAGCCAACCGTGACCATCCCGAGGTCGTGATCAAGCGGGAGTTGTGGGCGAAGCTGCTAACAACGGCGTTGGGCACCCAGTTCAGCGCCGATGAGGAAGACCTGTTCATCGAGCACACCCTGCTGGTGGCCACCGCGGAGTGTGTCGCCCACGCTGTGTTGAGCTATCCGATCTCCCAGTTGGCTCCGGCGACTCTGCTGCGAGGTGATCTACTGTCGCAGCAATCTCAGATTCACGGTGTCGTTGAGCAGGACTTCTTCGATTGGCCGCTCGATTGTGGTGAAGAGGGGCGTAGGTGGGTGGCCTCGCTGGCGCGCAGGCTGGAGCAGTTCGACTGGGGTGTGGTGACCCATGACGTGATGAAGACGATCTATGAGTCTGTGATCACTGTCGAGACCCGGCGTCGGCTCGGTGAGTATTACACCCCGGATTTCCTGGCCGAAGCGATCACCGAGCAAGTCGTGGCTGATCCTCTCAACGAGACAGTCATCGACCCGGCGTGCGGATCGGGCACGTTCCTGTTCCATGCGGTGCGCCGCTATCTGGCAGCCGCAGACGCCGCTGGGATGGCCAACGGTGATGCGGTGTCGGGCGTGTCGGCACACGTCTTCGGTGTGGACGTGCATCCCGTTGCGGTGACCCTGGCCCGTGTCACCTACCTGCTGGCCATCGGCACAGACCGGCTGTCTGCACCCGACCGGCGACGGTTGCGGGTGCCGGTGTTCCTGGGCGACAGCGTGCAGTGGGGCCAACGCGGCGACATCTTCGCTTCAGAGACACTCAACGTCAGCACCGACGACGGTGCAGAGTTGTTCGCTGACCAGCTCCGGTTCCCTCAACGGCTACTTGACGACGCCGACACCTTCGACGCGTTGGTGGCTGACCTCGCAGAGTCGGCCACCAACCGCCAACGAGGCAAGGAAGCGCCGTCGATCTCTCCGATAGCTAAGCGTCACGGCCTCTCCGGGGCTGATCTGGACACGGTTGAGGCGACGTTCAAGACGATGTGCCGCCTGCATGACGAGCGCCGTGATCACATCTGGGGCTATTACGTGAGGAACCTGGCTCGACCGGCGTGGTTGGCTCGTGAGGAAAACCGGAGAACGGTGCTAATCGGCAACCCGCCATGGCTTGCGTATCGGTTCATGACTGACTCCATGAAGACGGCGTTCCAGTTGATGGCCAAAGAACGCAAGCTGTGGGCGGGCGGGAACGTCGCCACGCACCAAGACCTCGCTGACCTGTTCGTGGCCCGATCTGTCGAGCAGTACCTCGCTCCCAACGGGCGGTTCGGGTTCGTGATGCCCGCAGGTGTGCTGACCCGTCACCAGTCGAAGGGGTTCCGCTCCGGGATGTTCCCCCTCAACAAGGGAGGCCACACCCTCGTCGCGTTCGACACCGCCTGGGACATCTCACCCATCAGCCACCGGTTCTTCCCCCGCACCGCCTGCGTCATCTTTGGTAGACGCTCAGATGAGCACTCCGCTCTGCCTGATGAGGTGCAACGGTGGTCAGGCAAGCTCTCCGACCCGAGCGCCTCGTGGGACGAAGTGCGAGAAGACATCGAGCGCACATCAGCTACGCGGGTCAGCATCGAATCTGATGATCAAACGGAATCTCCTTACATCGAGCGCTTCGCGAACGGTGCCAACCTCACCCCGCGGCTCTTGATCATGGTGGAACCCGGCAAGGAGCCACCGCTAGGCGTCGGTGAGGGTCGCAGACCAGTGCGATCTTCGAAGGGCATTTATGGGAATAAACCCTGGAAGTTCATGGACGATCTGGAAGGTGTGCTCGAATCTCAGTTCATCCACCCGGTGTTGCTCGGTGAGTCCGTCATGCCCTACTGGCAGCGAACCCCCCTTGAAGCGATTCTCCCGCTGCGCAAGGGCAAGGTCATGCGAGACGAAGAAATCGGAGACCACGACGGGCTGCGGCGCTGGTGGCAGGAAGCACGCCAGTTGTGGGATGAGCACGGTGAAGGCGAGCACTCGCTCGATCAGAACATCGACCACTATCGCAAGCTGACTTCCCAGTTCCCCATCGCCCCCATACGTGTCGTGTATGGCGCGTCAGGGATGCACGTAACGGCCTGCCGGGTGACCGATCCGCAGGCAATCGTGGAACATCAACTCAACTGGGCTGCTGCCCAAACCATCGAGGAGGCCCGGTACCTATGCGCCGTCCTCAACAGCGTGGCCGTCACGAAGGCCGTCGAACCCTTCATGACTTCGGGCAAGGGCGGTGGACGCCACATCAACTCGTACCTGTGGAACGTGCCGATCCCGCTCTACGACGACACCGACCTACTTCACACAACCCTGGCCGACCTCGGGAGCCAAGCCGAGCAGTTCGTCTCCGAGTTGGATATCAAACCCTCGAAGGCTCACGGACACATGCGAGCGAAAATACGCAAGCAGCTAGCTGAGAGTGAGCTTGGCCGAGACATCGAGGAATCGGTCAAAAGCCTGCTGAACTAAGGACGAGTAACCGCTGTGAGCAATGAGGGCATTCTTCTTCTGATCGCGACACTCACACTTGTCTTCAGCGCGCTGACCTTCCTCAAGTCCCCTTTTCGGCTCCTGTGGAGCCAATGGCTGAGATACCGCTGGTATCGGACAGTCATAGCGCTTCGAGAGGATCGAACACATGCTCGCGTTGATCTGCCGAGCGGAATCAAGAACGCCATGTTGTTGATCATTCATCCGGTGCGCCGATGGCACGGGCGACCTACCGCTACGGAACGTGGGATCGAACGCCTCGCACGGTGTCCGTTCTACCGTCCACACCATTGTGTCTATATGAGGTGGTTGCCAAGCCCGCAACCCGGATGCGATACAAACATTCACTGCGGCACACTCCACGCTCAATATGACCCTGATAGGCCGCATAGCCGACACAATCGCCTAGTACGCACGGTACGGCATCGGCCCGCCAAGAAACGAGCACGCAGGTTCGCGGAGACCATCCTCCCCTGCGGTGAGTGCGGCAAGACCTCCGGGATGGTCAGACAAAAGATGTCATGGGGGCCAGACGAGGTTCGGACTAGTCCAGTTCCCGTCATGATGTTCCACATAGAGGGCAACCGCTGGTTGTGCCCAACGTGCTACGGAGTGCCGGATGGCCTCCATGACTTGCTTCCGACCGTTGACTAGCGCATCGAGTAGCGCCATGCTGTGTCGCCATGACTGCTTCTATATGTGAGATCACTTGGGGCCTGTTGGACGGGGCGCTGGCTGCTTGGTGCTCTGACTGCGACGAGACGGCGCTGGTGCTGCAACTCCCCGACCAGGACGTGAACACCTGGGCGCGTGAGCATTGGCTGACCGTGCATCCGTGGGCTGAGCGGGTCAGGGTCGTGCGGGTGATGAGTGCACCACCGACAGAAGATTGGTAGCCGATACCCTCCGCTTCCGTGCCGGACAGCTCAGAGCATCTCCCAGCGATTGCCGACGACGACGCAGGGCAAGCTCGAAGCCTCTTGCGTCTCATGAACCAGGGGCTGCGAATAGCAGAGCCTTCCATCAGTGGTGCTGTGGGAGCTGCCATCGGGCTGCTTGGCGGGCCTCCCGGAGCGGTTCTTGGCGGCTTCGCCGGAGGGGCGTTCTCGACTGCGGTCAAGAAGCTCGGTTCGGAGATGCACGAGCGCTTCATGGGGCCAAGGGAACAAGCACGAGTTGGGGCTGTGTGCGCGTTGGGCGCTGCCGAGATTGTCGAACGGATCAACGCAGGCGACAGGCTCCGAGAGGACGGCTTCTTCGAGGAGGGCGAAGCAGGCAGGTCTGACGCCGAGGAGGTCTGGGAGGGCCTGCTATCGAAGTGCCAACGAGAGGCGTCTGAACGGAAGCTGCCCTACATGGGCCACCTGTTCGCCGGTCTCGCCTTCGATGCGACCGTTGATCTGGACCTTGCACACCAGGTCATCTCCGAAGCAGAGCGGCTCTCCTACCGGCAACTCTGCATCGTGAGGGTCTGCGCCCTTCGAGAGTCCTTCAACCTGAGGTCGAGGCCCTACGCATCCCCAGGACGAGAGATGGTCAGTCTCGACAAGAAGCGCTACGCGGTTCTGCTGGAGTGCTTCGACCTCTACAACAGAGGGTTCCTTGGTTGTCCGAACACGGCGTTGACCGCTCTTCAGCTCGTGCCCAGCGAGTTGCGCGCTCAGGGCATCGGGGTGGTCGTCCACGACTTGATGAGGCTGGATGTGATCCCCGATAAGGACGTGTCCGCCGTTGCGAAGAGGTTGCGTTAACGGGGGTCGGACTGCATTGGCAAACCCCAGTTCAGAGGGGATGCACCTCCGAACACTAGCGAAGCGCCAAAGCCCGAATCCGAAAGAGCGATCGGTGGATGCGACTGCGGCCATATCGCCGTCTCGGGGGCATAACCAGAGGTCAGAGCGGCGCGAAAGCTGAGGAGCCGGAGCTGACGAGAACTTTCTCGTTCTGGCGAAACGGTCACCCGGAAGGGCCATCTGAGGGCTGGGACGACCTCTCCCCGCTCTAGCGGTTGATTAAGCCGGGTAGGTACAGCTACGGTGCCTCTCGCCACCCAAACGCCGGGGTTGACCGAAACCCCGTCCATGACTCGGCCATGTGTTGGCCACAGCGCTGCCATGGCTCTCCCTGGCCGAGTCAAAGGCGTTTGGGTGGTACCAGCGCCGACCAACCAGGGAGAGCCACCATGCGCCGGAACTGTCTGATACCTGCCGTTCTCGCCTTCGTGCTGGTGGCTTCAGGGTGCGGAGGGGGCAACGACGGCGATCCCTCTAGCGCTGGTGAGGACACCCTGCCCGAGACCTTCGCCACTGCCGATTCCGGGTTGGAAGGTTCGCCGGAGGACTCACCAGAGATTCCGTCGGGGGCTGATACCGCCCCTGACGATGAGCAGATGGACTCACCGGCACCCGACAGCGCATCTGACATAGAGCCGCTGGAGTCCCCCTCGGGCACCGAAGCGCAGGACTCCATCCAGCCTGAAGCCTCCTCGCAGCCTGTGGTGCGGCTGGGCAGCCGTTTCGGGTGGTGCGCTGATGTGCAGGCGATTTGGGACGCCCACGACGAAGCGCTGGCTGTTGTCCGAGTCTTGGAAGACGCCCTCCAAGAGGTTCAGTCCGCCTTCGATGCTGCCACCGACGATCTCGACCGAGCCGAGATCAGAGGAGTCTTGGACAACGCAGCAGCAAGCCACACCAACGCTCAGGACGCCTTCGACGCAGCAAGGGGACGGGCCACTCGATACCTGGCAGAGGCCCGCAAGATATCTAACCGAGAGAGGATGCCCGAAGCCGCAGCGAACGCCGTCAGGGGAGATGAGACGTTCCAAGTTGCTGTTGATCGAGCATGGGCAGCGCTCTTGTCGGCTGATCCAGAGCTTGCTGCTCTGTCAGCAGCCGTTCCCGTCCGCCCCAGCGGCGACGTTCCCGCGCCACCCAGGCAAGTAACGCCTGATGAGGTTCTGGCAGACCTACAACGCCCCATCCAAAGATGGTTCAACCGTGTCGCTCAGCTAGCCGCCCGTGAGGTCTATTCGCAGGCAGACAGCGCACTCGTCGCAGAAGTCTTGGCCACTACAGCCGTCGAAATAGCACAAGTCGTCAACGAAGCCGCCGTGGCGGATATGAGTGGGGAGATGCGTGAGGTCTACTTCGCTGAAGACCTATCGAACGCAAGCCATATCCTTCATTATGTTGCCGGTACGGTACTTGAACCCTTCGATGCCGCTGCTTATGGGGCTGCCCGCGCCGCTGATCCCAACGCATCCACAATGATGATCAGTGGCCCGGACGCCTATGCCCGTTCCATCACTCAAGAGCGTGTTGGCGTGCAATATATGGAGGTGTCTATGGACATGATCGACGGAGACCCCACCTACTACCGCTATCTGATCGGGGAATGGCCGACATCCGACGACATCGCGTTGGCGACATACGCCGAACGAGAACAGGCCGTCTACGACGCTCTACCCGCAGCCCTAGAACTAGCACGAGAAGCCACCGCCGCCCTAGAGGCAGCAGAGCAAGAAGAATGGGCACGCCAGAAAGAAGCCGAACAAGCCCTACAGGATTCGCTAGAAGCACTTGTCACGGGTTCTGATGCCTACACGATGTTCAAGAGGTCGTTCGAGGAATCGTGCCGGTAGGCGGCGATTCCACACGAGCTAAGAAAGCTGTCAGCCGGGTGTCTGTGCGAAGGGCTGGGAACGTGCCGCATCTGAGACTTGCCGTTCAGCTTCTGCCTTGCGGGCATCCATCTTTTCTTTGACTTTGGGATGCCACCGGACGTTTCCCCGGCCTGCTCGCCGGTCGGGACTGTGGTTGTAGCAGAACATGTCGCAGAACTCGGTGAGTTTCTCCGTTGGTGCTTGGGTCAGGATGAGAAGCCTGTTGCATGTGCGACATCTGCGTTGTAGGCGTTCGGCGGTTTCTTCGGCTAGCTGCCGCTCTAGCGCCTTGTCCTGTTCAGCACGGGCAGCCATACGGTCAACGATCTTGGGGTCGCGATAAACGTGGTGATAACACTTCGCACACAACCCGTGAGCGGCACGCCGTTTCGTCTCTCCGCAACGGGCGCATTCTATGATGCAGGTCTTCTGGTAGCAGGAGTTACACAAGTCAGAACCGCCGCGACAAGTTGTCTTGCCACATTCGGCGCACACGATCAACTTCGCTCTGGGGTGCTCACGTTGGTAGCAGTCCGCACATAGGCCCTCTCTCACTAACGGTTGATCGTTCCCGCAGCCAGAACACAGTACAGGCGGTTTGGAGATGGGATGGCGGCTCCGATGATAGCAGGCACCGCACAAGCCATGAGCGCAGTGAGGGCGTGTTTCGCCGCACTCGGCGCACACGATCATGCGGCTGCGCTTATAGCAGGCAGCGCACAAGCCATGAGAGGCGGAATAGCGCGCCTTCCCGCACTCGGAGCACCGGATCACCAACCGCTTAGCCATGCATGGCCCTAATCTGGCACGTCCTGCTGCAAAAGGTTCCATCTGTGACAAGCCTCCCACACACATAACACGCGCTAGAGACACCCTTGCTGTCGCGGTAAATGCGCTTAGCCATATCCACCAGATCATCCCAGAACGTGCGGACTTCTTCTGAGCTAGTTGCCATACGCATACAGAATAGTAGAAGACTGCGACCGTGGTAAGGGAGAATTGAGACGCTTGTCCATCACTCAAATAGGTCAAGCAGTCAGTCGGTTGAGGTTGCTATTCTTTGAACGTAGACAGTCGTCTATCTACGGAGGTCTGAGACTGGTGACTGGCGGTGGTTGGCTCCGAACGCCCAAGGTGACTCCTTCACCATCAGCGGCAGACTCTCCCCACAACACACAAACACCAGCGCCAGCATCAGTAGAGCCAGACATGAATGATCTCGTAGCGCAGCTATCTGCCGAAGATCGGGAGGCTTTGCGTATCGGACGACAATTCCTCGCAAAGACTTCGGGAGCATCGAAGGAATAGAGTGATGCCCCTCGCTGGAGCGAGCGTTAGCGATTGCCCCGGTTGTTGAGCTGACTAATATTCATGTCGTGGCGAAGATGATTGTCTGTGACGACTGCGGTGAGGTGAAACCCAACGCTGGCCATGGGCGATGCTCAGCGTGTTACCAACGTCGTCACAAGAAACCCAAGTCCCCTTGCTCCGAGTGCGGACTCGTGAAGAGGAAAGCGACGAAGGAGCTTTGCCCGGCCTGCTATTACCGTACCAGACACTACGTGAAGATGATCGAGTGCGCCAGTTGCGGGGCGACGAAGCAGCACGCAGCGTTTGGTCTCTGCGTAACCTGTTACAGGCGTTGGGGAAAGAACCATGCTGAAGGCAAACGAGAGTTCTACGACCGGCGCTACGTCACCTGTGATCGGATTCTTCGCACAGTACGCAACCGGATCAATATGAGAACAAAATACTGTGACCAGTTTTGCAGTGACCACAACCCTGCGAGGAACTTGAGGCGCAACATCCAGTCGATCACTGAGGCGACAGCAGCCGAGCTACAACGTCGCAAAGATGAGGCGCTGCTTCTCCAGCACTGAAGGTACAGGATAGTTCTTGTCCGCATGATCGGGTGGCTGCTATCTGGCCCGGTAGTGATGCCGCAGCAGACTAATCTATGTGCGATGGCGAAGATGATCGTGTGTAGTGAGTGTGGGGAAGAGAGGAAATCCCGAGCGCGTGGGCTTTGTAATCCGTGCTATCGGCTTGCCAGCTTAGGCCCCGCACCGATTTGCTCCGAATGTGGGCGCGCTACACGGAAGCCCAAAGACGGACTCTGCACGACGTGCCATAACCGCAAGCAACCACCCAGATTGATCGAATGCCAGAACTGTCGGGAGGCCAAGCCTCACGCAGCCCGCAGGCTCTGCGAGTCTTGCTACAAGAGGCTGATTCGTAACGCACGCGTGAAGGAACGCACCCGAGCAAGGCTCGAACACGAACTACGCGACAAGCGCTGCAAGACATGCTCCCGGCTACTGCGTATCGTTAGAAACGACTTGAATCCAAGGCCGATCTACTGCGATATGTTCTGTAGGCATCACTGCCCCGAGCGCAGAGCCAAACTCAACATCAAGCGGATGGGCGAACCCGTAGCGACGGAGTTGCAGCGCCGCAAAGCCGAGGCGTTGTCACATACTGAAAGCGCAATGGTCTAAGCCCTATCTTGGTCTCCAGGGTGCGTGATCGCTCCGGCCACTAGGAAGCAATCACACACATTGCTGACCCCTAATGTGTCTGATGCCCTCTTGACCTTTGTCACATATTGAGGTTACAATGTATGCCCATGAACAAGCCCGCGTGGTTTGCTCATGCCCGACCTCGTGCACCAGGCGAGGGCCACACCTATCCATGCAGGAACCGATATGACTTCTCGGAAAACCAACAACTTCAGGCATCTTCATTTCATCGCTGCGGTGATTATCGTCGCGATGGTCGCCGCCGCGTGCGGAGGGGACGACCCGGAAGTATCGGAAACGTCAACGCCCACTGATACGGTGACGACGACGCAGCCTCTAGTCCCTGGGACAACGACGAGTGTTCTGGGGCCAGAAGCGCCAACCGAGGAAGACCCTCCGGGTGACTCAGGCGCACCATCGGAGACCACGATGACTGACGATGACGAATCGTCAGTCATCGAAGATGCTGGTGACGTGCTCGTAGACGAACCTGCAACAGATGACGCCGACACACCATCCGAGGAAACGGAACCGGCTGTCATCCCGGAGCCATCAGACGACCCTTCCGAATCGGGCGATGACACTGAAGGCACCCTCGATACGCAACCCGAATCTGGCAGCGAGACGGAACCTGTCTCAGAGCCGGAGCAACCAGAAGCGGCACCAGAAGCGACCGAGATAGACACCATCGTGTGCGTTCGTGACGCCGACGATACGCTCATCTGCCCAGAGGTCGTACCCGACGATTACTCGTGCGAGAACATAGACGGCGACCTCCTTTGCCGTTCTTCTGGTGATGAGTCAGAGCCTGAGCCAGCACCAGAGACTGGACAACCAGCACCAGACCCTGAACAACCCGAGGTAGTGACGGAAGAGTCCATCACTTGTGAGCGTGGAACGGATGGAGTGCTCGCCTGCCCTGAAGTAGTACCCGCTGACTACTGGTGCGAGAACGTTGACAATGATCTGGTTTGCCATCCCCCTAGCACAGCCCCAGACCCCGAACCCACACAATCGCAGACAGTGGACTGGACTCCTCCTGTCGCCGGGATGGTGCCCGAGACTCACCCTGACGCTCCTTTGCGTGAGTGGGAACGTGGACCAGTCAACCCAGACGCCCGTGCCAACGACTACCCCCGACTGACCAATCAGACTCTCGCCTGGGCTGACTGGTGTTCCGGTGTTTTCAGCAGTTGTCGGTGGTTGATGCACGAAATGCATCAAGCTCTCGACTATCTGGGGGCAAACCCGCGTTGCGTGCTGAACATCTACACGCAGAAGGTCAACCACTACTTGGAACAAGGTTCAGGAGTCAATGCGTCTTACGCCGCCAACAACTTCGGTTGGCACCTTTGTGCCTCAGTGATTGATCCCATCGTTCGTGATCTGCCTACCGACCGACCTGCCACAGATGTCGGGTTCCGTCTCTCCGACGTGTCGGGGATCACCCTCGCAGATCGATGTCGCACTGTTCTCACAGATGTGTTCCCCGATATTCAATTGGAAGCGCGCTGGAGGGGCGAGACTGCACCGACTCAATTCGGGAGTGACTGCGATGCCTGGGCCGCGTGGGTCATGGCAAATCCGTTGATCTCGGCTCCTGCGTGTAACGCTTCTGCAAGCCTCGCAGAGGAATGGATGGAGCATCACCACAACCAGCACGAACGCTATAACCGTCCGCACTGTTGATCTATAGGGGGCCGAAGAAATGACCGACAATCTACGACCAAAGATTCGCAAGTGGACGCACTTCGCCATCGGTGTGGCCGTTCTGCTATACGGGATCGTCGGGTTTTCCGGCTCAGGGACAAACGAGGCGCACGCCCAAGAAACAACGCGTGAACGGGTACCTCCATACGAAGAAACTTACGAAGTCGAGGTTCCGTATCAGGAAACCTACACAGTCCAGGTGCCATACACCTACACAGTCCAAGTGCCATACACCTACACAGTCCAGGAGTCATACACCTACACAGTCCAGGTTCAATACACCTACACAGTAGCGGTAACATACACCTACACAGTCCAAGTGCCATACACCTACACAGTCCAGGTTCAATACACCTACACCGAGATGGTGCCAGTGACTTCGACCATCCAGGTGCCCTACACCTACACGGTCCAGGTGGCCTACACCTACACCGAGATGGTGCCAGTGACTTCGACCATCCAGGTGCCCTACACCTACACAGTCCAGGTGCCCTATACGGTGACACTCACTCGTTCGGTTCCGCCTTGTCATCCCATGTGGGGCTGCACGCAGGAGACGTATACAGTAACGCTCTACCGCTCAGAGCAACGGACCGGCTACCGCGCACAGGAGGTTACTAGCTACCGTCCAGTGCAACGCACCGGCTACCGCCCAGAGGAACGGACCGGCACCCGCCCTCAGGAGGTTACTAGCTACCGTCCAGTGCAACGCACCGGCTACCGCCCAGAGCAACGCACCGGCAGCCGCCCAGAGCAACGCACTTCGTGCTGCCGAAACGAGCAACGCACCGGCTACCGCCCAGAGCAACGGACCGGCACCCGTCCCGTGCAACGCACCGGCAGCCGTTCAGAGGAACGGACCGGCACCCGCGCAGAGCAACGCACCCGTACCGCGTATCGCACAGAAACCAGAACTCGCGAGGTCTTTAACTTCGTTGAGGTGCCCGTTGAAAATGACCAAGAGACAGAGACGCAAGACCCGGCTTGTCCTCATGGAGGGGTCTACCCTGATTGCAACCCTGAACCCGACGGCGAAGCGGCTTGGCAGATTTCTTGGGCAGAGCGGCAGCGGCGGATGCTTCTCAATGATCCCGAGGTCGAGGAGGAAGACCTACCGGATAACCCTGATTCCCCATCCTTCAAAGAGGACTTGGAAGAGCTTATCGCAGCGATAGGCGATGAGCCTGGGTTCACGGGAGAAAACGCACAGGCTATCTTGGATACGTTGTTGCTTGACGGCCAAGTGATCGACCGGGAAACGATGGCTGCTGTGCTCTGCGCCGGGTTGGACAACTGTCATGCCACCGACTCTGATGGTCAAATCGATCATCTCGCAGAGAATGGCATAACGGCTGGTAGGCATGGTGTGTGCGTCACCAATCCGGGGTCACCGGAATGCCGCGAAGACTACGACCGGGAATCCGACATGACGAACGCTCAGTTGGTGACGTTCGTCAGCCGACTGTTGGGCTGCGAGGACTGCGGAGACCCCCAGGAGCAGACCATCGTTAACACCGATCCGCAGGTATGTCCGAGCGGGTGGACAGGAACGTACCCGAACTGCGTTCCCCCGCAGACATGCCCGGCCGGTTGGACTGGTACCTATCCGAACTGCGTGGCTCCCGTCGTCAATCCTCCGCAGACATGCCCTGACGGGTGGACTGGCAGTCCACCCAACTGCGTGGCCCCTCCGCAGGTGTGCCCTGACGGGTGGACTGGCACCTACCCGAACTGCGTGGCTCCTGCACAGCCGCCTGTTGTGTCCTTCTTTAGCTCAAGCTTGAATGTCAACGAGGGCAGTTCCGTCACGATCTATGCAGTCCTTGATGAAGTTGCGACAACCCCATCCTCAGTGAGGTTCGATCTATCAGGAGCTATCAACGGTAATGGTTCGTGCTCGGCGGGTGCAGACTTCTATACGAGCGCTTCCGCGTTCACCTTCAACAACTCAATCTCGGCATCGGTCAGTCTCACAGCGTGCGACGATAGTGATAGCACCGATGAAGCGGTAACCCTGTCCCTCACCAATAGCGGCATCGTTGACCTCCAACTGGGGTCACCTTCAACGGCTACGGTCACGATCAACGATGACGACGCTACGCCGGTCGTGGTGAGTTACGGACAGGCGTCATACACAGTCGATGAAGGCTCAACCGTCACGGTCAGCGTCCAACTGGACACCGCGCCAGGGCGGACAGTGACAATCCCCATATCCACGTTCCACCAGGGCGGTGCGTCAACCTCTGACTATTCGGGAGTACCTAGCAGCGTTACGTTCCAAAGCGGCGACACACAAAAGAGCTTCGTCTTCACTGCCACACAAGACCAAGAGGATGATGATAACGAATCCGTAGGGCTGTCCTTCGGAACGCTGCCCACCAGCGTCTCTGAGGGATCGCCACGCACCGCCTCGATCCCCATTAGAGACGATGATCAGTCCGGCAATGACGACGGCTACGGGCTGTAGCAACAGCGCAGGGAGTTGGTGACGATGCAGCAAGAGCCACAACCCGACGAGACGGTTGCAAGGGCATCACGCTTAGGGGGTCTGCCTTGGTGGGCCGCTCTAGCCATATTTGCTACGGGATTAGCATGGGGAACGGGCGTCTTTTCTGCTACGTGGGCGCTGTCAGAGAACCTGTGGCTGGCGTTGGCTGTCAGCGTGTGCGGCTATGTGTCAGCACCGCTGATCGCAATGTGGCTGGGGCGCTCGTGGGAGAAGAACAGCCAATCAGCTTCGGTCTAGGCCGCTTTCCAGTCCGGCCACCACGATGAGCCATCGCTTGAGGAAGCGTTGGAGGCTGCCCGCAGCTTGGATTGACGAATCAGGCCAAGCGGCGATCCAAGGCGTTGTCCCCAGCTATGCGATGGAGAACCGCATTCTGTCGATAGAACAGTGATCCACTCCTAGTAGGCGTTCTTCCCGGCTGGAAGCAACACACACGACTATCTCCACCCCCACCACTCGGTCAAGGTCGAGGACTTTGCTGGGAGGGTCACGCAGAGTGCCGGTCACGGTGTTCGCGGGCATCACGGTCGCCCCTTTGGGTACTCGTAGTTGGCCAAGAGGAGTAGCCCATGTCTCATCGGGGTCGTGAGGGGCAGGGCAACCACCGCGCCACGAATACGCCGGGATGCCTCGAAGCGTGTGTTGGTGACGCCACCGCAGACACCACCACTCCACATCAGTGTAGATAAGACGATCAGGTTCAGCGGTCAGGACAAAACAACCCGACGGAGACAGAAACGGCACATCAGGGTGATCAGGAAAGCGGACAGGACTGACTGGATTCAGGCGGGCGTGACAGGTATCGGGCGATTCCTCATCCCATGACCGCACCAGCAGACGGCCACCACCGTAGTTATCTACCATTACCAGAGCACCTGTCGTCTGTGATGGCACTTCCAGACAAGGGCCGGTTGGAGGAGGATTGACACACTCGAATTCGTCGCTGTCACCCTCCAGGAGCAAGCAGCGCCGCTGGCGCGTGTCTATCGAAGGGTCGGAGTTGGCCGTAAGCCAACAGGCTCCGTAGCCTATATCTACTAAATCGGTGCTGGGCTTGTTGTCATCATCGAACTCATACAGCGGCGCTGCAAGGAGAAGCTCAGAGGGAGGTACCTCTATCAGAGCCACACCCGATACGAGTTCCCTACGGAAACATGTGTCGAGATAGGCGGCGTCTGTCCCTCCTGTCGGAGCGGCGCACTCTTCGACGGCATCCACTGACGCGAACAACTCCCCCAGTTCCGCTCTAGCTTGAATGCCCTCATCATTATCAGGTTGGGCAGTAGCTAGCCGGAATGTAAAGCTCAACGTTGCTAGAGCACCTGCGAAAATCAACCCGACTATAACCATGGCCACCACAGTGCCAGTGAGCATTTGTCCACTATCATTACGGCCATCGGCTAGATTCAACATGATGCCTGCAACAGTATCACGAGATGACAGTGGTTCTATGCTCGCTGAAACCATTGTGGCGATGGTACTTCTCGGGCTATTGGTAACCGGCACATTACGTTTGCAAGCTGTCGCTGCTACCTCTCTGCTCCACAGAGAAACTCTGGAGAACATGACGGAAGTAGCCGCTGATTACCTCAACGAGGCGCGGCTGGGCAACTGCGCAGACTGGCAAATGAGTAATGGGATCAGTGGTGACAGCAACCACTACTGCTATGCGCCGCTTTCGACTCACTATCCTAATCCGACGAATCCTCCGGCGCTTACCGCAGTCGCTTGTCCTGATCCGACAAAGGATGGTAGTGGTGTTGAGTTCACGCTAGAACGGCATCTACCAGATGTGCGGTTTGAGATGGATGTTACCGTCCTCGATTGTGACAACACGGTTGGAAGCCATGATGTCCCAGTAAGGATCGTGACGGTTTCAGGCAACGGCAAGACGCTTGAGCGAGCTTCGGTGGGGTCAGTGCTGTCATGAAACAACAGAAGCCTCACATCCTTGATCGTAACGACTCCGGGATGGTCCTCGGTGTGGCCATAGTTGGCTTGTTCCTCTTTGCGATTGCAGGAACCGCTATTGCTTTGGTGATAGCGGCACACACAAAGGCTCTCATCAACCGAGACGCCGACACGGAAGCAGCGAATGCCCTCTCCTCCGCTGGAAACGTCATCGGTGCGCTTGTCGCGAACGCCAGCCCAGATGAGGCGTGTAAAGACCTACACACCGACTACACCGATCCCAACAATCCCATTCGGCCATCTACATGCCCGACTGCGGCGACGGACTGGACGAACTGGATGCCACTGCCTGGCCGTTCTGGATGCAGCAGCGACGAGCTGGAGGGATGCTGGAGAGTAAGGTTCGCCGAAGTTGCCCAAGATATCCAAGTGCCCGGTAGGGTCAGCCCAGTCTCGTTGCCGGTTTGGACCGCAACAGTTCAGGCAGCAGCCCGTTGTCACATCCTGCCTGACATGAACAACCCACCAGCAGAAGTCTGTAAGACGGTCACCGACGAGGCCGTGTTCACCTATGAGACAAACGCTCTACCGGTATATCCGACGCTGCTCTATTCCGGTCGCTTCTGGCCCGAAGGCACAATACCACCCGGCATCGTATGCACTGACGGAGAGATGCCTCCTTCTGAGCAAGCACAGGACGTGTGGTGTGGCATCCCCGCGAAGGCACGCCCAGCCGCAGACGCTCAGGCATCAATCTCGGCCGCACAGGTCGCCTCGGCGGGATTCTTTATCAACGACCTACCCGACCTGACGTGTGTGAGCGACTACTGCGAGATCGCTCCCACCAACCCCGTAAATCAGGAAACTGCTCGGACGTTGGAGGGGCTACCCACCGCAGACCTCGCTGATAGGGCCTGCTCTGCCAACCCGGTTGTGGTGGATTGGGCATTGCCGTCAGGTATCACGCCGCATAATGACTCCACCCTCCCAGCGGATATGCCGGTCATCACACCGGGCATGGTCGCAGCCACGGGCAACGTCACCATCACCGACAACATCAACGCACCCGCCGACAACCCACTGCTGATCGTGTCCGGCTGCCACATCGTGATCGACGGGCCGTGCGCTTTTGGAGCGATCAATCCCGGTGACTTGGAGAGCGCCCCACAAGCTTGTGACGGCAGCGTCCTCGATCAGACCGTTTACGATCTGAACTCCAAACGACGCTCTCCCGTCACGCTCACGAACGTGTTGCTGATAGCCGCAGGCGGGCTGTGGGCGTCGGATTTGCAGCCCTCCCCGGACGCCTGCCCGATCCCGGACGACCCTCTCACCACTATCATTGATGAGAGTACCCCTGGCTATCAGCCTCCTGCCTTGACGATTCTCGGCTCTGTTATCACAGGTCACGCGGGAGCTACTAGCCGCCTGCGTGACTGCGACACCCTGCCCGGCACCGAGAAGATCGTCGCCGGATACAGCCGTACGAGCGAACTGCCAGCCGACCCCTCAGCGTGGGTTGAAGCGGACATAGCGTGGTGGCCCAGCCGAGAGCAAGGCAGCGTGTGGAGAAAGCAGGGGGTTGCTCCTGTCATCACACAGGAACCTGATCTAATCGTGATCCCAGCCTCACTGAACGTCACGGAAGGCTCCCCTGAGCCAGGACAGTTCCGTGTTCGCTTGGCCACCCAGCCATCCGATGGTGACACGGTGACCGTGAACGCCACGCAGACGTTCAACGCCAACGTGTCGGTGATCCCATCCAGCTTGGTCTTCGATGACACCGACTGGGCCACATCCCAGTACGTGACGGTGAACGCGTTTGTCTATCAGGACGCCGACACCATCGACACGGCATTCCAAGTCGAGTTGACCGCCAGGTCCACCAACGGCTCCTACGACTCAGTGGCGGCGGAAGTGGATGTGACCATTACCGACGATGACATCCCCAGCTTTGTGCTGGCCCCAGCCTCTCCTCTGTCTGTCGATGAGAACGGCACGGCCTCCTTCGATGTCAGCTTGGCGACCGCCCCATCCGCTCCGGTGACAGTGACCGTCGCTTCGGACAACCTCAACGCGGCCACGGCAACGCCCACCATGCTGACGTTCACCAGCTCGAACTACAAGACCCCTCAGACCGTCACCGTCACCGGCGTGGATGACGCCGACTTTGACGATGACGCCACCGTGGTCACAATTGCAGCCTCAAACGGGGGCTACGACAACTTGACAGCGCAAATCGCAGTGATCATCACTGACGACGATGAGCTTCCCTTCACCGCCGCCGAAGCAGAGTCCTACGTCGAAGCTCGGGATTGTCTGGTGCATGAGATGCGGCTCGTCACTACCCATGGGACGATCTCTTATGAGAATCTTTACCGAACCAATGTTGATTGGTGCAGCGACGACCACCTGACTAGTCGAGGACTCAGCGCCCTCAACCCGCTCATCCCCTTGGGCCAAGGCAACCCGAACTCGTTGTCCGACCCGTCCACTTCGCAAGGCCGAGATGATCTAAAAGACGACATCGACGTGCTCGCTATCGCTGCTGGCCTCTACCAGTTCCAGATCGACGCCGCTGAGAGCTAAGGGACGCAGTAGGCAAAGGGTACTCACGCGAGAGCTAAGACCCACGCCGTCAGCCGAGGGAACGGCTAGTCGTTCTTCTGGTGAGCATCCCTGGCTCGACGCTGAACAGCTTCAAGATTATCTTTGTGTCGCCTCTCATATTCCTCGCGGGCGCGATCAAGGTTGTGATGAGAGAACGGGTGATGCTCATGCTCTACTTCTCCCAAGAAGTGAACGATTGTGTAACGGATATCAGCAGATGCGTGTCGCAACAGTTCTATCCGTTCCTTGAACCCGGCGCTAGGATGCTGAGAAAACACAACGTCAGGGAAATAGCTCAAAGCCTCTTCATGGCTCCTATCGTAGTGGTCCCCCGCGTCATGTGTGGCCAGCGTGCGGGCATCAGCGGCAATGCCCACAACATAGCCCCACATCTGCTCAAACTCTTCTGCTGTATACTCCATCGGGTCTTCCCTTCGTGTCACGCTTGATCAACGACTGGTGCTGATACTACGGGCAACTCACTGCCAGATACGGGTGATGTCGATTACGTAGCGGTCATGGTTCTCAACGTCCTGATACACGACCACATCGAAGTTCGTGCCTTGGCCGATGTAGTCGATCAGTCTGGTGATACTGTGAGGAACCTGAACGGTTGCTCCCTGTGGGATTGGCGGACCGCTGTAAGTGACTTTGAACGCGCCGCTTCTGGGGTCATAGTGATAGTTGTGAAGGTCAAAGCGGGCTTGCTCTGTCTCCCCGGCTTTGAGTGTGAGCCTTACCACTTCGCGCTTGTTCATCTTGCTCTCCGTTCGATTTGCTGATCTGGTAACAATCTTGCTGACTGGAATGCTATGCCTGAGTCCCCGCATCATGGAGGAGTTCCGCTAGCAGAGGGTTGTACGGGCAGTCTAGCGGTGCATGGGTCGGAGCAGCCCCGTCAGCGTGTCCCCTCCACGCCGTAGACCGGCGTTGGGGCTGGCCCAGGGCAGATGAGGCCGGAAAGCACAGGTCGTGCCCTACCGCCCGTTCGGAGCTTCATGGCGTCTATTGCGGCAGAGGTCGATCCCGAGGTTCTTCTCCAGGCAGGCCCTAGACGGACGGCGTTCCCCAGAAATGTCTTCACATCAGCCTGCCGACAGTCAAGGGTGCCCCCTCGACGTGACCATCATGAGACTTCTGTCACAGGGTTGAGGGCTTGCCGGGCACAACAGCCTTATCCTTCACCTGCGCCTTCTCGGCGTTGCCTAGCGTAAGCAGTGTTGGCTGCCCGGCACAGATCGCATCGGCATCCGAAATCTGAGTACCCGTAGCGGGTGCCGTGGGGTATGTCTTTGGACTTCTTCAACATGGCCGAGTAGCGGACTTGGGAAGCTCTGATCGTTTCCCTGTTCGCGGCTCGATACTGCCGCAGATACTCCCGGTTTGCTGCTCTACACGCATCGCAACGGCATTTGTGATGGACGTAGGTGTGGCGCTTCCCGTGCTCGATCCCCGACACGGCGGTGCATCATACTGCAACCCCAACTGCTCCGAATACTCTGACGACTGACCGCTAGGCATCACCTGGCCCGTCGCGCTCGTCTGCTTGGTGGACCTGATCGGCTATCCAACGGAGCAAACAGACGATATGGAACAACACGGCATACTGTGCCTCTGTCAGACCCGTCAAGGAGTGAGCTACGAGGTTTCTCAGGTTCAGAGACGATCTGTTGGTGAGCGCCGAATCCAAGTACCGGGGGATGATTGGGGCATTTGCAAAAGCGGGATGATCTGCGATGTTCTCCAACAGTCTGCCAAGTGCGACAGCTTCGCCTCTCTGCCCATCACCGCCGGGCTTGATCTGGGTGACCGTTATGCCTATAGAGCTAGCCAAGCTCCGGGTTACAGCTTCTATCGTAAGAATGATCACAGAGACGGCGCTGTCTTGATCTTCGTGTCGCCAGTGAAGATACGACTTGGCAATGCGCCTAGCCAAGTCCTCAGTAATCCACACGCATTGAAAATAGTCCACTAGCGTTTCGAGGGTCGGTTCATACTGTTTGTTGATCCCCCGGAGAAAGTTGCACCCGACAAGCACAGCAGACATCTCGATCTGCTGTCGTTCGATTTGTCTGATTTCTCTCTCCATGGAGGCTGACTGTTGAGATGAGGACGTGTCCGTGACTGCTATCTGATCGGCTACCGTCGCTATCTCCATCCTGCGGGCTAGATGCTGTATAGGCGCTGCCTCGATTAGAGCTATCGCCTCTTGCCGGTTTAGTTCCTCGGTATGGATAGGCATGTAACGACCGAAGGCAGACAGAGCATCCGGCAAGTCGTCGGCTTCGCCAATGACTGCTTGGAGCATCGCTTCCATCTCCTCTTTGGTCACCGTAACCTCCGCCTCAAAGGTAGTGAAGCTATCTTCGACATCAACACGAGCAATTCGTGCTTCCAAGTCAGACATCAATTCGCTCAACCCCTCCTGCTGAGCTAGCCCCCACGCATCTCGCAACAGAGCCAACTGACGCAGCCCCGGCGAAGAGTTTGCGTCCGCGATCAAGATGTCAACAGCTTCTGCGATGCAACGCCTTCGATCAGCTTGTGAACGAGCAGCCTTGGCCTTGATCTGCAATAGTTGGAGGTGTCTGTGAGTGACACTCCTATGGCGGAGGATGGCCCGATCCACCAGCTCGTCACAGGGCTGACCATGTTCGACCAAGTGATCCAAGCAGCGAGCCACAGCGCCATAGTGCTCTCCATCTTCCTCTAGCACCATCGCAACGAAGCGGTTCATGGCCTCCCATGCCGTTTGCTCCAAGCTCGTTTGCTTAGATTCTCTCGATAGATTGACGGCCCGGATAACGCCATTGGCGCGTTCCAGGCTCTCCACTTCGGGATGATCAACCAGATCGATATAGGCCCGCACTGCTATCTCGTGCCAACGATGCTGCTGCTCGTGTTTCCTTACCCATAGGAGGTCAGCAAGACGGGCACGCAGCAACGGGTGAAGCGCTGGCTCCTGTGCGTACTCCACCCAAACATCCAACATGGCAGGGGGGAGCCTCCTCGGGGCAGGAGGAGATGCGCTCCCCTCGTTCGTTTCAGGGTTCTGGGACTCGAACATCGGCCCGAAGGGGCCTTCTGACACAGGCTGGCCGTCTTCGGCATCCTCCAGCATGGAGCGATACTCCTTGCTGTTATTCATGATGTAGCCGAACGCTACGGCCAGAGCACGCAAGGCGTCGTCATCCTCAGTCTCCTTCCAAAGCCCGTGCAGCGCATCGCGAACCTTGTCAACGGCAAATCGATCTTCTTCAGCGGTCGCCAGTTTCGTGCAGGTTCGTTGGAGGGTCTGTAGGTGGGGAAGAGGCTCAGCAGATGAGGTCACGATGACTCGTTCCGGGCTTTGCGGCGCTACGGCACCAGAGGTCTAGCCCGACGTTCCTATCCGGGAGGGCAACGACGCACAACCTCCCTCAGAAGCGGCCCCGCATCAGCGCACTTCGATCCAGGTGATGGGATAATCAGCCACCTGGCTCGCAGGTGGGTACGGGCCTCGCCTGCGATGAGCCTTCTGTTGCTGGGTTGAGGACTTGCCGGGTGCAGCAGCATCGCCTGGGCTACGTGCGGCGCGACAGCCTGAACAGCTAGGACGACTTGTCCTCGTGGACTGCTGCTGATGCTGCGGCTAAGCCCCGAGTAAAGGCGAGCATAAGCCTGTAGTCGTTATTTGACGGTGAAGGCAGCGCGTCCTGTAGCGCATCTCCGGGAGGCAGTTCGGAGATGAGTGCGGCTCTGGCTCGGATGGCGTCGCGTAGCAACTGATCAGCCGTGTCCACAACTTCACGCAACAACGGCCACGGTTCAGTCTCGTCGGGCAGTCCGGCTAGCGCGTCGCCTTGATGTATGGTCTTGTTCCTGCGCTGTGTAAACGTCGTAGCCCATTGTTCAAGCTGTTCTTGCGTGTGCTCGCCCCACAGACAGTCTGAGCATTGCCCCACCACAGGGTCAATGGCCTTCACTTGATCAATCACTTCTTGAAACTTCCGAACAATCTGGACTTTGGCGGGACCGTCTCTTGTGCCCCGGATGTCAAGCAGAGCCTCGAATGCTGTCTGTTGGTCGCATATGATGGCCCCCGGCTCGAACTGCCAGTCGCTCAACCCGACAACACTGGAGTGGTTCCTCCAAGATTCGACTAGGAACTGGATTGCCGTACGGAGTCTCTTGGAATCGGCTGAATCGATCATCAGCGCTTCATGGAGCATGGATGCAGTGGCCTGATTCATCTGAACATGAGGAATCATCGAAGATATCACGGTTGGGCCGATGATTGGTTGTTTCTCAGTCCAGTTTGCATTGTGCAACGTCTTGACGCGTCTGCCCAAAGGAAGAGACAGACAGCCGTCAGCCGAGACAGGGAACTCCCAATAGTCGAGATGCTCGGCAACAATTCGAGAATCGAAACGGCCACTCACCTGTGACCGGTTGGTGTCTAATGCACAAAAGGCAACGGTCGCTGTCAATGCGTTGCGTTGATCGGTGGTCGGAGGTTCTCCCGTCATTCCGTCGTCAACTCGTGACACAACCGTTGGATTCTTGACAGATGTTCCCAAGGGTCCGTAACGGAATAACCCGAGCATGGCCTCGACGCTTGCCTTGAATTGAGCGGACGCCCACGTTTCGGACTCAACCGCCTTTGCGAGGCTTACCACCTTCCAAGGGCCGACCACGAGCGGCTCTTGGCTTACCAATGACTCCCTTGTCGCCAAGAACGGGAAGCACATCAGAGTCTCTGACGACGCAGGCGTCGTTGCCTTGGTCACCAGGGCAGTCTACTCTGCCGGGGGCGATGTCCTGTGACCTCGATTCGCCAGCGTCGGAGGGCTGAGGCTTTCCGGTGGGCGGGTCAACCGAGTGAGAATGCGATTCATGCGGGCATCTGAGCTGGCCCGTCTTGGGAGTCCACCAGTTCTCAGTTGAGGGCTTGCCGGGTGCAGCAGCGACGGTCCTTCGCTGCTTGTGTCGGGTCGGGTTCCCCCTTAGGAAGCCGTGCATCCCATGCAAGTAGAACGCACGAGAGTGGGCAACACCCGGCACGGTGCCCTTTATCCGGTCACCGCATACCCTCAACTTGCCGGTCGGCTTCCGCCTTCCGAGCGTCCAATATTGCTTTGACCTTGGGCCACCGTCCGGCGCTTCCCCTGGCCGCTCGCCGTTCGGGGTGATGGTTCCAGCAGAACTTGTCGCATACCCTCGTGCGCCAGTGCATCGTGTCTCGGGTCAAGCAGAGCAGCCTTTGACATGTCTCGCATCGTCGTTGTTGCCACTCAGCAGCTTCCTCGGCTAGCTGTTGGGCTAGTGCCTTCTCCTGTTCGGCACGGGCGGCCTCCCGAACAGCCATACGTACAGCGGTTTTCGGGTCACGATAAATGTGGTTGTAGCACCTCACACACAATCCGTGAGCGGCAGGACGCTTTATCTCACCACAGCGGGCGCACTCAACACGCTGTCTCCGCACGTAACAGGCTTTGCACAGCCCGAAGGCTGTGTGAGGTTTAGTCCTGCCGCAGTCGGTGCATTCGATCAACCGATGGCGTGTGGGATACTTGCGCCGGTAGCAGTCCTCACACAAGCCTTTACTCACTAGAGGCTGTTCTCTGTTGCAGTCAGAACACACAACCAAATGGACCGACGGAGCTTCTTTGGTGGTGGTCATCACAGTTCCTTGGAAGAGTGAGAGATACACACGTATTCTATTGCCTATTCGGTGTCGGCAATTACCTATCTAACAGCGATTCAGCAACCAGAGTGCCGACCACATAAATACCCCAGACAACGCCGACCATTTGCCAGCCCTGCAAGTCCCACAGGAAGTCAAACATCAGCTACGCCTCGCTCGTTGGAGTGAGAGAGCTATCGCAACTTCAACTACGGGAGACACAGCCATCAGAATCCCTTCACTTTCTTCGGGTGGGTTCTCCGGTAGTCGATGAACACCTCATCATAGTTGAAGATGGGCTGTGCGGCTGTCACGGTCAGAGTCTTTGCTGTCAGATCGAACCTGAAGTGTGCGTTGGGGTTGTCTGCGTGGTTGTAGAGCAGTGAAAGTCCGGTGGGGATATGCACTCCGTTCTTACCTTCGATTCCGTGAAGGTCACGAGGCCAGACCAAATGTGCGTTACCTTCGGTGTTTTCTCCTTCACGGGTTCACCCCTCCTGATGCTCCAGCAGAGAGATGATCTTGTTAGAGTGGTCGATTATCAGCCTTCTGAGAGCTTCGATCCGTTCCTGGGTCAAGCGGGTTGATTCTTCGATCTTCTGCTCAACGCTAGAAAGGCGCGCACAGGCAGGACACAGACGACCGTGACCAAAGTCCGTAAGGTCGCTGATTATGGGAGTGAAACTCTCCCCGCAATACTGGCAGTACCTCACAGTAGAGAGTCCGCTTCGGGGAACCACCGTGTGGCTCTCTGGTGTGCCCGACGTTCAAGGCCATGGTTGTGACAGCGCTGATGGTCCCCCAGAGGGGGTTGCCGGAGGTGCTCCAGGAGCCGTTTCGCATCCACCAATCCCTTGGCCCTCCCCCACGAACTCATCAGATGTCCTCTCAATTGCTTCCTGCGGTCACCGGATAACACGGTCGTTTTCTGTCCATGGGGTCACGATTCCATTGTGGACATAGAAGGAGAGGGGAGAGCCGGGAGGTCTTGAACGGCCCCGACCCTCCCCTACGAACTCACGAATCACTGCTTAGCGTTTCCTTGGCTAGGTGATGTCCGACCTGCAAAGACGTTCTTTCGCTTGGGCAAGAGCGGTGTCTTCGTCGGGTGCTGTTCCGCCCTCTGACCAGTGAGGATTTTGGTCGTGTTCCGCGTAGTCGCCCTCGGTGGCCCATTCCCATGCCACGCCGCCTAGAGCGGTACTTACCCTGACATACACACCACAGACAGGTGACTTGAAGATTCCGGCCCCGTCCGTCTCAGTGCGGACCGGTTCCCAATCAGGGAAGAGTGTCATGGACTGCACATCGGTCTCCTCACTTCATCAGAACCCGAGCGAGAGATGATTGGAAGCTCTAAACATGGTCGCCCACGTCCCCCACGAACTCGTCAGATGTCCTGTTCCTTGCGCTCACGTCGCTCGTTCTTCCAGTAGAGCACCGCACAGAAAGCACACATGAAGAGAGCGAACAGCAGGATCGTCACTGTGCCCAGCGCCTATGGAGCATGTGGTAGACCGACCAACCAGCAGCCCATCCCGCCAAGGCGGTGCCCCAGAACGCGATTCCGCTGATCGCGTACGCCTGCCCGACAGAGATGCGACCAGCTACATCAGCAGAGTAAAGCACCTGATCTATAGCACCGATCATTCCGAACCTGACCAGCAGTCCTACCGCCACCGCAGCAACGGCAGGACGCCAGTCGAAAGGTTCGAGGTTCTTGGGGTGTAGCGAACGGAGAGACAATCTCATGGGCACATCCTTGAGAACCGGTCAGCCGGGCACAGTGTCCGCAAGACGACCCGTGCCCGGCTGATGGAACGGACTCTACGTTAGAGCGCTCGCCTCAGGGTACGAACGATGTCCGTGCCATTCTCGTGCTCTATTTCCCAGTTGCTGGACGACTCTGGCAAGGTCGCTACGGCCGTAGTACCGGTGGAGTAGTCTACTGGCGAACAGTCGTGGCGTCCGCTGTCGGCGGTGATCACGTCTCCGCTGTCGTACCAAATGCCGTTCATCCATGCGTTCATCAACCGCGTGTTGTTTTGCTGCTCTTCGGCAGTGGGCGCTGTCTGGTCTATGCCATTGGCGACAGCAGCCGCAGGGTCCGCGAAGCGTCCTGGCGTCTGAACCGCAGTAGCGTCCGCTTCGGCTTGGACGACGATGAGAGCACACGCCCAGCGTCCGTCTGAGTTCCTGGCGTGCAACCGGACAGCCCGCCAATTGCTGCCGAGCCAGTCAACCGTTGGGGGGAGTGCCGTAGGCCACACACCTGCGGTGGGGCCTGCACCGGAAGCTTCTGCAAGTGACCCCTCTTGGAGGAACTGCACACGGATCGTTTCGTCGTTGTCGGTCCCCGAAAATGTCCAATTGTCCTCCCATGTGTATGGGGCATCCTCCACGAGGTCCGTGATGAGGGTCTGGTTTGGGCCACCATGGTTCGCTCCCGTGGCAGTGACCACGCCATCGTTCATCCGATCCGGGGCAAGCGTCAACCGTTGCTGCAACACCTGTGCTGCTTCTTGGACGTTGTTCTCCAGTTTGAACTCGCGTGCGTCGAAGATCAGGCTGAACAGCGGTGGCCCGCCAACTGCGGCGAGGATCGCCAAGATGACGATGGTCACCACAACACCGGTAACGCCGACACCTGAGTCGTTGCGTTGACCGCTTCCCTTGCCCGCTGACGTTTCGTCTTTGTCAAGGCGTTTCCGCTGCGACTCGAACCGGTTGCGGAACAATCGTTGAAGCTTGCTTTCTGTGCTCATGGCCGTCCTTTGATTGGCTGTGATGACCACATGAAAGTCTGCCTTATTAACAGCACTATGTCAAGTATTCATCAACATGCATTGCAATACTCTGACCTGCCCGATGAATGATCTAACTCGATAAAGGTGGACGCTCGAATCGTCGGCCAACCGACGCTGACGCTCACTCACCAGAGAGAGCCAATAGAACCCCAGCCGAGCTAGGCGTGTTCGTGCGGGCTGCTCCGTGAGCAACCAAGCGCTACTGCTTCAAACGAATCCGCTTCGACCTGAACCAACTCACCAGCAGCACTGCTGTCTGGACGGTCATCTCGGCGGCTTCCTGCGACACATCTATGGGTGCGTTCTCATCGCCGTGCCTGAATCTGCCTTCGTTCCAAACCAACTCCATCATGCGAAGGACGGACTCGACACTACGGTCAAACTCGGAGTCAGTCTCCCACTTCTCTGGCTTGTCACGGATAGCGCCGCACATCTTCCTAACGAGGGTTGCGAGTCGGTGGGCGTGACGACCGGCTTCGCAGCAACCTCAACTGCTTCGACTGCCTCTCTGCAAGCTCCCTTCGGATCAGGGTTGAGGTCGAAGCACTTCGACCACGCGGTTCGAAGGTGCGTCGCGGCACGTCCAGGCTGGTTCGCTTCACCTTCGATCAGCGCCGTCATTTCCTCCGACTGACGGAACTGCAACTCCAAGCTGTCGTTCTCGTCCGTTCCAACACAGTAGGCACTTCCGGCATCTTCAAGGATGCTCTCTAGTTGGTCAAGATTGTAGTTCTCATGCCTGTAGAAGTATTCTTGACTCAGCACAAGGTCAATCGCGTCAAGCAAGAGGTCGGCGTCGTCCCCAAACGCACGGACCAACGCGTTCACGTCAGTCTTAGCTCTTGATGGCAGTGCGTGTCTGGCCCTTCTCTCCAGGCGAAGGATCATCTCCTCATTGATGGTTCGCATTCCCGCCAAGCCCGCAAGGAAATGTTCCAGAGTCCAGTCAAGAAGAGATGGGAACAAGAAGTCGGGGACGCCCTCTTGTAAGGCACTGAATCTCTCGCGCCTCTCGGGATCGTTTCGTCCCGAAAACAGTGGCTTCACCACGGGTGGCCACTCGTGTCGCTGTTCACAGCGGGCGAGCCTACCGACGGGTACCGGCATCCTGGGCTGCCCCGGCCGGAGGTGCCAGCAGGAGGCTGCGGAAGGACTGCTGATCTGCCCTGAGCGGTGGAAGCCTCGCAGGCTGGAGCAGGTCTGCGGTTGGCTAGCTCGGCACCGAAGCGAGCTGGTCGTCGGTTAGGAACAGGAATCGCCGCAGCAGGCCGCTGAGCCTCTTACCTTCGCTTTGCGCAGGCCCCAACGTCCACAGCCTGACCAAGAAGCGCGCCGCCCTTTGCAGAGTCTCAACCTGCCTAGCTGCAAGATGGGGATACCAGCGTTTGCTCCACAGCGCCGGGTCGGACTCCATCAGCCGAAGCCACTTCGGGTCTTCGCCGTGGAGCGCCATCTCCAGCGCTTCCCATCTACTCATCGGATCGTCGGTTCGCGAGGAACTGTCCAATACGACATCGAGGTTGTGGTAGCGCCCTCCCTCACCGAACTCCCCGAAGATGCCGAGCATCTCCCGTAGGTGCTTGTCGGAGGCACAGAAGTCGATGTCGTCTCGGAGGGCCTGCCGCTTCATCAGGTCGGCGTCTGCTATCGCTTTGGCGAGGATGTCATCAAGCAGCGGCAACAGTAGGTGGCGGTACTTCTTCTGCTTGAAGTCCTTGGATGAGGGGTGGGCACCTTCGGCGCTCAGGATCAGCGTCATGGTCAGCTTCAACAGCCGCTCGAAGCCCTGCGACATCGAGAACAGGCTCCGAATCCGACGGTCTTCGCCCCCGTCCCATTCTGCGATGGCCCGGATGCCCTCATCTAGGAGCGTGATGGCCGTCTCCGTCTCCTCGATGAGGGAGATGCGTTGCTCGGTGGTCAAGCAGCTCTGCACCTGCGGGATCGTAACGGACGGATGCTCTCCGCCCTGCTTGGATGCGGCGACCTGGACAGCGTGAGATACCTGCCGCAACGCTCGCCAACCAGCACGCCTGATCTGGGGCCACGCTGTTCCTGGCTTCTATGGACGCACATCGAGGTAACCGGTTGCTCGCATGGCTTCGTAAATCTCCGCGAACGACTGAGTTATGATGCTCTTTGCTTCGCATGATCGGGTGTCCTGATCGTTGTTTGGATCGTCGTTGCAGATGATCAGTTTCGCCTTGATGGCTTCTCGGAGTATCCGCTCAGCGTCGTCCAAGACGCGGACAGCTACCGGTATCGATCTGCCGATTCGGTCTTCTGCTGGTGAATCACGATACGGATTGCACAGAGTCGGATTGGATAGTTCTTCATATGCCTTCAGTGCTTCATCTACGGTATTCGCCTCGTCGCGGGAGATGTCGCCACGGTGAGCACAGTTATTCCGCAACTTAGAGAACGCCTTGTGCCATGCACAGAATTGACTGGATGTGTCGGGATGCCAGAGCATTCCCCACTCACCGTCTGGTGTATCTTCCACTGACTGTCCAGCAGCAGCCTTCTCGTCTCTACGCTTCTTGAGGCGAGCAACCTCTTCCCGGTAGTTCGGCCCGCCCCATATGACATGCGCTCGCTCGAATAAGCCGCTTAATTCCGTTCGAGACTGACGCGAATTGGGTGGGCTTCCCAGGACAGCTTCAAGTGCGGTGCCGCACATGACGATGCGTTCTTCTATACCGAGACTGTCCTGATTGGACCATGACTTGGCCCACCACAGCACGGCTGTCGCTAACTGAAGCGAATCTTCGGTGCTTGCTGCCACAGCTTGATGCATCGCCGATACCAAGAATCGATTGGGACTGACAATCGGCGGGTCGGGCATACACCTCGGCGCGAACACCTGATACTCTCCGAAGCGGTCATCATTGAAAGTGCAGGCGTGCAAGTTCCTGACATGAAACCCGATGGCCTCCGAAACCGGGCTATCACCAGAGAGAGGTAACTCCCAGTAGTCGAGGTGCTCCGATACGACATCCCGTAGATGCTGCACGCTGGTCTCTGAACGGTAGGGGTTGGTGTCCAGCGTAGCGAATGTCACAGCGGTCGTCAAAGCGGTCCGTTCTGATTCCGTGGGCGGGTCGCCGTCTGCTCCGCTCTCGTGCTTGACAACGATGGACGGATGCTTGATCCTGTCCTTCCTGAGAGGGTTGTGTGTGCAATAGAACCGCTTCAAGTAGTCGGTAGCGTTCTCGCGAAAGGCATCCGATGCCCACGAATCGTCCGGGCCGTCACCATAAGCGGGGACAGGCTCCACTAGGCTCTCCCCTCCGAATAGTGGAACTACACACCACGGGCCTACGGGAAGTGGACCATCCAGCCGTAGGAACGGATAGCAAATGAGTGTGGGCGTGTTGTCATCCATGTTACGCGGCGGCGGTTGTCAGGCTGTGAGGGGCAGCGGAAACAAGGGCATGTCGGTTAGTCGTCATACGGATCGCCGCCAGCCCAGTACGGCGGCGGTGCATCCCAGTGGTGACGGATCGGTGGGGAGGTGCCGATGTAGTGGACCTCGCCGTAGGCGGAGACGTGGTAGTGGTGCAGTTCCGATTCTGTGGCGAGTACCACAAAGAACGCGTCGCCTCCGGTGAAGGCCCGATCCGGGCTATGAGAGCACATGTCGCCTGATCCCAGGACACGGGCTTCAGAACCCACCCGGTCGATCAGATCAGCTACAGCGAGATGCTCAGCAGCACCGAGAGACACCCACGGTCTGCCTCCCGTCGTGCTGGCGATCTTGTGGTATGCCCACTTGACTAGCCGGGATGCCTGCTCAACGGCGGCAGAGGCACCACCTACGACGGCTATGGCTTCGATGATCTCAACAGCAGCACCGCACCCACTTGCTCCCCGCCCTACGTCGGCGTCACGGAACTTCAAGGTGAGTCCAGTTTCCTGCTCGATCTCAGCCACAGCCTCCGCCGTGTCCGAGTCCAAGAACTCTCGGTAATCGACCTCTTCGCCGGATTCTAAGTCCTCTTCGGAAACGCCACAGACGAACATCAACGCCTCACGGGACATCCGATCCGCGAAGTCATCGTCATCGTCATCGTCCCAAGCGACCTGAGTCCAGTTGTAGCTGCCCGGCACCGGTGGCATGACCGGACTCTAGCCAGAGGCCAGCACCCTCCTAGATGCATCACGTTGTCGTACCCCCGTGATGGGCTGGAGGTCTCCACCCCCATCAAGGAGGAACCGATGGTTCACGTCCCCTGTCAACATCCCAGCCGGGCGTCCACATGTCCCACCTTCGCTCTAGAAGGGATGCCATGAGCCGACGCCGATATCCCAAGAGCCACGCAGCCATCGCAAGACACAGGACACGCGACGTGAAAGAACTCCTCCGGGTAGGGCTGCTCCTGCTCGTGGTCCTACCGGTGTTCGGCGTCCTTTGGGCAACCGGATGGGGCACATCCATCCTCGGCTGGGCAGGCGACCTCTTGCTCGACCAGATCGACAAGATGGGCAACCCGCAGCCCGAATGACCGCCAGAAGGACAGTGGGAGCAACCACCACAAGGCACCGCCACGGGCATCGGTAGCCTGCAACGTTGTTCGACAGATGCGAGGAGCGTGCACTTGTCCAGCCAAGAACTCGCATGGGGAACGCCGGGGCGTTGCCCACTGTGCGGGGTTGTGACCGATCACCACTGGTTCTACGAGGTGAAATCCGTCGAGTACGACGAATCGAGAGAGTGGGTCGTGGACGAGATGGTCGGCAGCCAGGGTGAGGTGCTGGTCTCTCGCTGCATGTCCAGAGCCTGTGACGCGCTCGCGCTGTGGCTGAAGTCCGTAGACGAGAAGTCAGGCATTGAGAACGTGCGGCTTGTCTACCCACAGACCGGCGTCCGCATCCCACCGACAGAGGGGCTGGATGGCAAGGAGATCACGCTCTACAAGGAGGCCGCTGCCATTGAGCGGATGTCGCCCAGGGCGGCTCGTGCATTGCTACGTGCTCTGTTGGAGAGGTTCCTGAAGCGTCACCTTGCCACCGCTGGCCATTCGGTCGAGCGCAAGAAACTGGTGGCGGTCATCGACCTGGCGGTCGAACACCTTGATCTGTCCAAGACGTTGAAGACCGGGGTGACTGCTGTCCGCGAGCAGGGCAACACAGCCCTGCACGACCCCTACGGCATCACCGACGACGCCAACCCCGAAGACCTCCGGTGGCTGTTCCAAGCGGTGGACGAACTAGTCGAAGAACTGCACGTCAGACCCCAGAAGTGGGCTGGTCTTGCAGGGATAGAAGACGACCAAGAACCATCCTGAGGGAGCGGACATGGGACTCTGGACCCGGCTCCGGCTGACCCGCCAGCCCGATGGGACATCCGCATGGTGATGGCTCACCGATTTGCTGACAGGCGTCGTACGCGTCCTGCTGGGCTAGTTCCAAGAATGGGCGTGCTAGCGATTGCGCTATCAGACTATTGTCCATTACCGTCCGCACGGCATGTATTCCGAACACCCCGAACTCTCCGCTCCATCGCCTGAGGCAATTCTATGGCGTTACATGGAATTCACGAAGCTTGCGTCCCTCTTAGATCGACAAGAACTGCATTTTGCGAGGTCTGATAGGCTAGGCGACCCATTTGAAGGCTCTGTTTCGAGACTGACCCAACGTCTACGCCGCTTCAAGTTCGGAAACACCGCGGAACGTGAGGTCCAGAAGCAGCGAGGAAAGATCAACAAGGCGGCGCGACGAGTATTCTATGTCAATTGCTGGCATGAGAACGATCACGAATCGCCCGCGCTCTGGAATGCCTACTCAAGATATACCGATGGAATAGCGGTAAGTACCGACTTCAGTTCTCTCAGGGATAGCTTCTGTTGTGACGAAGATATCTACATTGGCAAGGTCAATTATGTGGATTACATGGATTCACTCATTCCAGAAGATGATGCGATACTACCTTACTTCCACAAGCGATTAGAATTCAATCATGAGAAGGAAGTAAGGGCTATCTGCCACGTTCTTCCACAGCACGGTGGCGATGTCGCAGACTTCTACTCAAGAGACTACCCCGTCGGTGAGTACCGCGAGATTGACCTGACCGTGCTCGTCAAGAAGATCGTAGTCTCACCCTCCGCTGAGGATTGGTTCTTCGAGCTAGTGCAATCAGTCGCTAATCGCTACCAACTCCAAGCACCTGTAGAGCGGTCCACTCTCAGCGCAGCACCACGATGGTAGTGGAGAAAGTCGGGTATGTGAGACGCAATGAGCCATGAGGCCGTGGCTCAAGAATCTGTACGGTCGAAGGTCTAGGGCAATGGCTATCTTGTCATGACCGCCAGCCGCCGCTTCTGGTCTTGTTGTAGGTCGGGTTGCGGCCTCTGTTGCTCTTGCGGAATCGGGTGAGCTTGGCCCCTTCCCAGCGTCGAGCCTTCTGCCTGGACATCCCGCCCGTCTCCACCTTCAGCCGTCCACGTTTGCCGGAGCGTCGATGCTGAGCGGCTCGTCGGCGGGGGTTGTTCGTGATCCCCACGTACTTGACCCTGCCGCCCCTGCCTCTGATCGTGTAACCCCGCACGGGTCGCCCTCCGCTTGAACCGCTCCGGGATGGACTCCTGCGGCGTGAACTCCCTCTGCTTCTGCTGCTTGACCGTCTGTAGCGTGCCATCGCCAGGAAGCTAGTTAGATGGTGCGACAGCAGCACAGCGCTGGCTGTCAGCCAGCAAGCACCTCAGCACGGCGCACGACCTGGTGCTGTGGAGCGTCACCTGTCTTGAACATCCGCAGCACGATGTGATCGCGGGTTTGGAACGCTCTGCCGGTGATCCACACCTCATCAAAGTGGTCGAACGTGAGCGCGTCCAGGACGTGGTACGGATTGCGTTCTGATGGGTCTAGCTCTTGACAGGCGGGGCCGAAGTGGTTGTCAAGCTGCACTGCGGCCATGTTGTCGTCAAGCACGACGAACAGCCACTTCAGGCCGGTCGTGCCCTCCAACTGAGACTTCGCGGTCTTCCTATCGATGTGGCCCTGAACCGTCGAGAGCATGTGCTCGTACTCACCCCAGGCGAAGTCGGGCACGGATGCAATCGTACGCACTAGGCCGAGGCCCGGTTCCGCTGCTTCAGAGACGCGTCGCACATGAACACGGCGAGGAATCGCCTTGGAGTGATCTACAAGGAGATGTGGGTACCAATAGCCCGTGTCTCGCCCCCACTGAACCATGAAGTCCTCGAAGCTGACTCCTCGCCCGGATGCGTCGAACCATGCCGGACCCCAATCGCAGCCATTGAAATGCTCCTCGGGGTCTAGGAGTCTGGCCTGTGCGGTTCCCACCATCTCAGCAGGCGTGCCCCCCACCGCTTCCACCTCCACCAGAACAGAAATCAGCGCCTCGACCAACCCTCTGACGGGACGCTTGTTGTTGTGCGGATCGTGCTCAGATATCTCCACATGCCACTGCCAGCCCAACCGAGGATCGAGCCATTCTTTCGGCACCCAACGGCTCCGCCCCGTGTGCTCATCCGGCTGCACAACACCCAACTGACTCTCAAACGACTGAACTTCCTGGTCGGTGTCGCGCGTGACCTCAACGTCGGCCACCCGCCCGTCGGCCATAGTGAGCCTCCAGTCCGGTGTGGGCACGCTGCCCGGAGGCTCTAGGCGCTCAACGTGAACCAAGTCCTCGAACTTGCGAATGAGGCGGACCGCTAGCCGCTCTTCGACCGTGGAATTGTCCTCAGGCACAGCAGGCGAGGCTACCGGCATCATTGTTGCGCTCTCATGATTCTGAGAGTGCTCGCTCAGGTCGCCTCTTCCTCCAAGAGAGGACTGACCCCGAACACCCTGTCGCTCGCTGTTCCCCCCATAGTCCTCGATATCTGAATCAAGTCCCCACTAGCCCAGATGTCCAGAACGGCGTTTACCAGGAGAGACGAATGACCTGTCCCTTCGAGAATCTTGCCTACCGAAGTCTGGTTGCCCTCTAGCCCCGCCGCCTTATAGACGTAGGCCGCTATCTCCTTGTAGGCAGCTTCGAATTCTTGACGATTGGTGTGCATCAATCCGAGCACGACGCCCTCAGGTCCGACTCGACACCTTCCCAACGTCCCCCGCCGATCCTCGAAGTTGATGTATCCCCTCTTATCTAGACGGACCAACTCCTTTACCAGTTCTCGTTCCGGCATGTCCAACGCGGCACGGATTGCTTCCAGAACATCAGAATCCACATAATATGCAGTGCTATCAGGAGAGCTGATGTGTTCGATCAGCTCTCTCAGAACGAGGCGCGATTCTGGCGTCAACCCGTCATCGAGCATCTCCGCTTCAGCAGCCAAGCGTTCTGCTTCTAGGGCCTCCATGACTGTTGCGAGCGCCCCTTCAAGCTTCTTGGCGAGGTCAGCCCTTGCTGCGGTGCGTGTCGGGTCTTCCTGCCCGGACTCGACTCCACGATCCGTGGGGTCTTCAAGTGCGAACTGAACCGGCCTGCTCCCACGCAGGTCGAACGGCAACTTCCCGAGGTCACCGTCGGGGAGGTAGTGCGTGTTGATCACGCAGATGATGCGAGTTCTGCCGAATCCGGTTGCGAGCGCGTATCCGAGTTCTAGGAGCACGTTCGGGTTGGGCGTGATGCGGAAGTCCGAGGTCGGCCCGTTGATCGGGGTGATGTCTGCCACGAAGACTTCGCACTGATCGATCTTGTCGAACAGCGCCGACGTGATTTCGGGCCAGCCCGCCACACCCTCAGTGTCCTGATCGACTCGTAAAGGCTCGTCAAGGTCGAGATCACGGTTCAGGTTCTTGATCGCCTTGTTGAGCGCCCACTGGATCACGCTGCGAGTCTCAGGGAGGTCAGACTGCCACGAGTAGAAGACGGTGCTCATCGGCTGACCTCCTGCTCATCGGTTCGACTCATCACAGACGAGGACTCTGGGCCAGCAGCCTTTCGTCGTCGTTCCCTCCAGATCATCGCGACGGCCAGCACGACGCCGAGCACAGCGGACGGCCCAAGCAGGAGTCCCATCAAAACGCCGAAGCCCCACCGGTCAATCGATTCGAGCAGTCCGAACACCGCCACCAGAAGCAACGCAAACCACACCGCCCAACGAGAGACAAGGGTCTGCGCCGTGTCCACTGCTGATCGCAAGGGTTGCTGCTGATCCTTCGCGACGTTTACCACGTAGCAGATCGGAACGGCCGTAAGGATCGCGGGCAGAACCAATGTCGCTACCAGCGTGGTGATCTCTTCCACCGCAACAACCAGCCTGCCCGCTCAACCCGCTTCGATGGGGCTACGGACGACGACGTTCTCGTTGTCGGGGCAGTCATGCCACCACAGGATCGGCTCGTCGCCTATCGCCTGGCGGAACTCCTCGATGTCGGATCGATCCAGCCCATCGCCTACCGGGTAGGCGGTGCTGCCCACATCGTCCAGGCTGATCCGCACGGCGTCATTGGCAGAGCAGCCGCACGAGAACACAGAAGGCCCACCGAACCGGAAGACCTCCTCCAAGGCGTCCGGGCCTCCAGACCTCACCTGGATGTCCACCGGCTCGACCCCGCAACGGCGACGGCTCGGGCGCTTACGCTTGCGGCTCATGGTTGCAGCATCTCGGTGGATTTGAGTTGGGAGGGCACGGGGTGAGGCTCAAAGCGCTAGCGCAGAGCCAAGAAGTGGTCTCTGCTCACCGTGATGGGTGGGCCTGCGCTCGTGCCCGCGCCCTTGCTGACATGCCAAGCAAACCACGCGACGGCCTTCGCTTCGGAAATGGCCCCCTCACCTGCGAAACCGCAGGGGCACCAGTACGCCCAATTGGAAGACCCGATGCGAGTCAGGTAGCCCTGTAACTCACCCTCCCCACTACATGGATGTGCATGGTCGTAGCCTCCGAACGGAAGCTCGGGGAACTTACGTTTGGCCATCGAATGCCCTCCTTCTTGTGTTCAACGTCTCTTCTTGCCTGCGTCGGAGCGCTTCTTGCTCCAGCGTCCGTCCTGGTTGCGTGATCTGGGCTGCTGCCCCCCTCCTTCGTCGGGGACGTGAGGGATGCGACCTGCTCGTCTGTCGGTCACATCGATCTCCCTTCGTCTGTAGCTAGCCATCCGTCTACCCCGTCAAGCTCAGCAGGCTGTCTAGGCGCTCCAGCGATGAGATGACATTGAACAGGCGCGGCCTGATCCCCTTGCACATCTCCTGAATTGCTGCACCTAGCTCTTTGTCTCCAACACCAGCCTCCACGAAGCGCTCGACGAACGCTTCATCCTTCACGTTAAGAAAGTCGTGGAAATCTAAGCACAACACCAGGGCCGTCAGGTAGTCGCCCACGTAGCGGCTCTCGCCGGTGAGGATCAACTTCCTGCGGAAACTCGCAGCGGCCTGAAAAAGATCAAATTCGCCCGCAACGAGCTTGTTGTAAGTATCGCGGTCAATGACCCTGACGGCGAAGGCTGTCAGAACCAGATGCTCATACGTCTCGCCAGCATCGAAGGGATTCTGGCCTGACCTATCAGGCAGCGGAACACTTGCCAGGACTCTCGCGAAGTAATGCACCGTCTGCTGGATGTCCCGGAGACTCATCCCACTCTGCTTAACCAGTAGCTTCCAAAACTCGTCAGTAACGTTGCCGTCAGCCGCGTTCAAGCGTTGTGACGCATCAGCGCCTTGGAACACGCGATTCAGGAAGGTGGTCATCTGCTTTGAGGATGGCTCCCGCAGCGGCATGGTGAAGTCCCAGAAGCGCCGAAGGTAGAGATCAGCGTTGCAGCGCTCTCCGTAGAGTTGCCTCACGCGATGACCTAGTTCCTCCTGGTTGACACCGATCACGACCGCTACCCCAGGCACATCGAAGAGGTGCCGGACGATGTTGAGGTAGTCGAGCGCCTGCTGCGGCATACATCGGTCTAGTTCATCTAGGAACACGACCAACGGGCCTCCAGCCTCCTGGACGACGCCCTCTAGCTCGTGGTGGAACGCTTGTCGCTGCTCCTCGATGTCGTGCCAGAGCTTGAAGAGCGATTCGGTGTCGGCCTGCTGGAAGTTCTGTCGGTTGATTGCTCCCTGAGAGACGGCGGACACCACTCCCCAACCGATCCCAGCGGCTACCCGCTTCAGCCGCTCGCTCTGCGGAACCTGCCGAATCAGGGCCGATATCAGATCGATCAACGGGTTCTTCGTGTGGCTGTGCTGCCACGCGTTGAACTCGACTACCGCCGCCTCCTGCTGCTGGAGACGAGCTTCTTGCCTGAGGTGGGCTGCACACATCGCCAGGAAGGTGGACTTGCCCGACCCGAACTTCCCGTCAACAGCTACGACGAGGGGTCGCTCATCCGTCTCGATCACCCCACACAGGGCTTCCACTTGCGACTTGCGTGAGAGCGTGTCCTTCTTGAAGGGGTCATCCGGGTCGATGACGAGTTCGGGCGGTCGAAATGACATAGCTGTGACTCTACGTTGCGACTGCGACACCAACCACGCCCGCGGAGTCATCCGCCCGAATCAGTCTCCCGGAGCCTCCGCGGCGTGCGTCCGTTCCAGCCTCAGGTGCTAGCCCACGCTGCTGCAAGTCCAGGCCAGCGGGTGGTCACACCCGTGTCGTAGCCTTGCCTCCGCTATGGCCGATCAAACCTTGGAATCGTTGACCAGCGAAGCTCGCTCCGCATGGCAGCGAGCCGTCAGGGAGTGTGCGCCCTACAAGGCCGACGCATCTGATCGGATGGCCGCAGAGCTATGCCACAGCGCCGAGTACGCCTACTGGAAGGTGCGTGACAGGTGGATCGCCGCCTACCAGCAGCTACACAACTGCTCGAAGCCATCGGCTGAGGCCGAGTTCGCTCGACGCGTGTCACCGCATCAGACGGCGATGCCTCAACGGTGACGGCGCTGGGCTGCTGATCAGCCCGCCACGGGTGAGCCGAGCAGGCCCTTGTACTAGGGAGCGTCTGCGGCTGCCTGTCGCCAAGCGTCGATGATGTCGGCCCGATATGGCCTGCGAGAAACTTGAAGCGTGTGGCCACTGCAAACACGTTGCGCCAGGTGGCGCAGTTCCACAACCTCGTGCATCTGGAAGCCGTTGCAGGCAGCCCAAACGGCCAGGTCGTCTGGCGCGTAGCGGTGTCCATGCCGTGGCAGATGCAACAGCGTCCATTTCACTCTGTCCTGATCTGTGGAGTTCCATGATGAGTGATTGATGCCTTGCAATGACCTCATGCCTTCCGCAACCACCGGGTCCAGACCGGGAATGGGCAGGCCGGAGCCGGACATGCCGGTGGCAAGGTTCACGGCTCCCAGCGAGTCGATCCACGCTCTCTCAGCCCAACCGTTGTCCCATCGGATGATGGCAACCGCCCCGCCCTGGCTCGCATGGCGATGCAACTTGTCGAGGTCTGCCTCCAAGGGCCAGCACGCCAGCACTGCTGCTGTGGGCGTGATGATCGGGTTGTGACGTGAACGGCGCGCCATGACTCTGGACTTGGGAACGGCACGACGCAACAAGTCGTTGTCCTCATAGTGACGCATTAGGGGGACGAGGACGACCTGCGGCTTGCGCTGCTGTAGCCAAGCAACCCCTAACGCCACACCTGCATCGGGTGGCACACCGTCATATGGGCCGGGGACAAATCCGACTCGATGGGTCAGGTCAAAAGCCATCTCCACCTCTCCATGTTCGTGCCTATCGTCGAAGCGAACCTCATGGCCGTAACTTAGGGCTTGGGTAGGACATGCCCCTCGGGAGCGCCCCACTCCCGAGGTGATCTGAGCCGAAGAGGGCTGCGAGCACCCCTGGGATGAACTTCTGAACTGGCCCAGCGACAATGCGCGGGGCAGTAACGGCCTCTACGTCCAATGTGGATAACCGATTCTTGTTTCGCGCCGCTCTGACCTTCAGTTATGTCACATTTCCTGTTTTCTGTGGGGCATTAGAGGGCTATGCTGTGGGGCAGCAGTATTCTGAGTGTGTTCAAACACCCAGGTCAGCGCAATGTGCGAACCGCCCACAATTGGATACTTCGTGAGTTAGAGCGGATTTACTTCGTGAGTTAGCCCTGCACGCGGGTTTTCGGCGTGTTTTTGAAGGTCTTGATGAGGTTGAGCGCCTTATGTTGAACGTTCTGCCGGGATGCTGCGGCCTGCCGTCAGCGCGTAGCGGGTGCGTGGGCGCGGCGAGGCTGGCGGTCGGTGACCGCCAGCCTCAGTTGAAGGGATCAGCCGCTGCTAGGGAGGCGCTCGGGTTGCTGTTACCGCGTCGGAGCTTGGCCCCGAGCGGGGATTCGTCCCCGAGGGGGTTCCTGTGGGCCGGTCGCAGCCGTCTCCGCTGGTGCTGTTGTTGTCGTTGTCGTTGTTCTTGCGTTTGTTGGCTGCGGTCTTTCGCAGGTTGCAGATCACGACCCGAGCGAGCGTCATGAGGGTGTTGGCGGCGAGGCCCATGGTCTTGCAGGTTCCATGGCGGAGGGCACCGTCTTCTTTTAGGGTCGAGATGGCTGATTCCACGGTGGCGCGCGCCGGGTGGTAGGTCTCGTGCCAAGCGGGGGTGCCGTAGGGAATTCGCTGATACTGGTCGAGTTGTGCCACGTCAGCCACGATGGTGTCGCGTCCGTTGGACTCTTGTGGGTCAGACGGCGGCAGCATCGGCGCGCTGTAGGAGCCTGATTGCATGGTGGCGGGCGAATCGGCGACTCTTCCGGCGTTGGAGGGGGTTCGGAACTGGATGTTCCCACCCGCGAAGTATTTCTTCGGCGAGTATCGAAGGGTGCGTGCCCGCTCGGAGTACCACTTGGCGAGCTTCTTCTCGCTGCCGCGGCGTCGAAGATGTGTGGGCGGCGTCAGCGACCCCGGTGGAGCATCGACGGTGAGGATGGTGCCGCAGTGCATGTATGCCTCGTGGCGGCGCTTTCCCAGGTGCACGGTCTTGGGCTTGTTGACGACTGTCTTGGGATAGTCCATGAACACGTTGACGTTCTTCTTGTGAAGCTCCCGCAGGAAGCCGGGCTTCATCGTGAAGCCCCGGTCGGCGGTGGTGTCGATGATGTTGGGGGCTATGTCGTGGGAGTATTCGTGCAGCCTGACCCCCGCAGGCCCAGGGTTGGTGCCCGCGGGATCGACTATCAGCGCGGCGATGTAGCTGGTGACATCTTCGAGTTCCACCGTGTCGGGATCGCCGCGGTAGGTGACAGTCGGGCAGGCGACACCGATGCGGCCCACGTAGCCCTTGTAGACACCGGCTGGGCCTTCAGAGTTGGCGCTCTTGTATCCGGCGCGTGAGTCTTTGTCTTTGGTGTAGACGACTCGTCCGTCCGACCCGATCCCCAGTCCCTTGCGGATTGCGGTCTTGATGTGCTTCTTCTTGGTGTGGGTCGGAATGGTTGCGTCGGGGTCATCTACTGAGTCTTTGAGGTATTGGATGTAGGGGTCGTTGGCCTCGGCATCCTTCTCGCCGGTTGAGGGCAGCCAATCGGCCCATCCGTTGATGTTGGTGTCGTCCATCACGATGTGGGTGATCTTGTTGCGATCTTTCTGGGGGATGCTGGTCTTGACCTGCAAGTTGACGAGCCACTGCAAGCCGTATCTGATGCGGGTCTCGTCGGGCTGTCCCTCGTTGAGGACTAGCGTCCACCCCAAGCGGAGAACGTCCTCGACGCGCCGCATCTGGTCGCTCACAACCTTGTACGGCGGCACGATCAGGTCGCCGTCCTGGTCGATCAGCCCGACCGCCAGGGCAACGTCGGGGTGAAGCCCCAGCAGCGCTCTACAGATATCGGAGCGCTTGTAGGACGGTTTGAGTTCCGCGAGGATCAACTTCGCCAACTCCATCATCTCGACGGTGACCATCGACTTCGGGCCTGGGCGTGGCCCCAGCAGCCGCCTCTCGCCGCAGGGTTCGATACTGCTGTTGAGCCTCAACTGCACATCTGCTGCTCCGGCGCGGCGAACGAAGCCGAGCAGCCGCATTCCCTGAGTCCTAGACGACGGCAGCGGTTCTTGCTCTCGCTGTGGGTGGTCTTCTGGGAGTATCCGCTGGGCTTCAAGGGCGTCATAGTGCAGCGGGTCCACGCGCCCTTTGGACGCGAACCGGTCGCTTCTTCGGCATCGGGTGCGCCGGTTCATGCCCTCATCCCCTGTTCGAGGGCCTCTTCGGGGCCGATCCCGGCGTGGACGTGATCGATGAGAGTGTCCAGAGTCAGAGCAGAGATCGGCCCAGCGATAACCCGAAGCGCCGCGAACGGCGTGTTCGCAGCAAGATGAGCGGCCAGCCAGGTGTTGCGTGCCCGACGCAACGACAGCACTTCGCGGACTCCGGTGGTTCGGGGATCGTCAGGCAGACACTGCGCAATATTCATGGCCGCTTCACGGCTGGTCCCGCGGAAGAAACTGTCGCCGTCTGAGGCCGCGACCGCTTCACGGGCCAAATGGGTGTAGGCGACCCGGATCGGCACGATCCGCGGATGGCGACCGCGGACGTTCACTGCGATCCTTCCACCGTTGCATTCAGTGAGGTCATGAACCGTCGCCAAGGACGCCTCCCGGCCCGACAAGCCTGCTCCGAAACTCGCGACCATCACCCAGATGCGGCCTGCGTGGTTCAATCTTCCAGGCAGAAGCGCGGCACGAACGAACATCCCCTCGTCCTCAAACGAGTAGGGGGGCACCGCCTTGCGCTTGCCCACCTCTGGAGCCTTCAGCGGCCAACTGCCCGGATTCACCTTCCGTCCGACGCTCCGTAGCACAGCACGCGCACAGTGCCGCCAAGCCTTAGACCGATGAGCCTTCACGAACATCGTGAAATGCTCAACGTTGTGATGGGTAAACATCACTGCCGCATCGAGGCTCCCGAACCTCTCATACCACCAAAGCGCCATCGGCGTGATGGCCCACAGCATCTTCTTGGCCACCGCAACAGTGGTGGGATTGGCTGCTGTGACAGTCCGGCAGGCAAACGGCAAGACAACCGGCAACAGCATCGACTCGTCCATGCTCAGCCTCTGAGGGTTCCACTTTGCAATCGCTATCTCGATCTCATCGGACAGTCGCACAGGACTATCTCCAGACCGGAGACCCGCCGTATCAGCATCAACGGCGTCAGCCCCCTCAGACCACTGGTGGAGAGTCTCGTTGCTCATTGAGTCTCTCCGAGTGTGCTCAGGAACCTACGTGCGCTGGGTGAACACGATGACAGCGGTGAGGGCTGTATCGACGCGTTTCCATTAGACCACAGGGTCGCGACCGGGGGAACACAGAGGAACAAGCGCCGCCTTATCGAAGAAGTTGCCCCGAATCGTCTCGTCATAGCGTCGCATAGTAAAGACAGGGTGTGACACAAATACCTATACATTCGCCCCACTAGTAGGCAGAATTAGACATAGACATGCGGCGCGAAAGATGGACTTTGACTGCTATGAGAATGGCGAGGCGACAAAACGCATGGTTAGAGCGGCGCGAAACGTGACCCGAAGGAGTTGAACCAAGGCCCAAGACCCCGCGAAAATTTCTCAAATATTCTCGGATTCCTGCCGGAACTCGTCTCTTGCAGGTCGTGTAGCCAATCAGAGTGGCTACCGAAACACTCGAATCATGCTCCGCAACCGGTTAGTCTTTGTGTTGTGAAGAGACGACATCGCCAGCGGCAGGGTTCCCGAAAAGGCGGACAGTACAAGCCCTCACCGATCCCTGAACAAGTATCGACAGGCACTCTGGCCATGGATGCCGCGGCCTTTGCGATAGCCTACTCTGACATGATGTGCCTAGCCCGAGGTGGCCATCTCATCGATAGGGGTACCCGCGAGTGCGCTGTGTGCCTCAAACCTTGGAAGCTCATATCGAGAGATGACGACCCTCATGAGTTCCAAGACTAGAGAGCCTCAGCTCGTAATAAACACGTACTTTGCGTTCCAGCGCTATCCACCGCTCATCTTCCACTAAGGCAACTCAACGACCAGGAACACGCTTGCATGTCAACAACATCAAGGACAGAGGCTCCCGCTGACATCGAGCATCCGGATCAGGCCGTGGTCACTGGCGCTTTCAGCTACACGGGTGGATACATCGCGCGACGTCTGATCGCCCAAGGTGTCGGCGTCGGGACATTGACCCGCCACCCTGACATCCGCGCCGACTTTGGCGGCAAGGTGGCCGCGTTCCCTTTCAACTTCTCTGAGCCGGAAAGCCTGCGCAACTCGATGCGCGGCGCTGGCGTGCTCTACAACACCTATTGGATCAGGTTCCCTCGTGGGTCGATCACCTTCGACCACGCAGTCGAGAACAGCAGGATCTTGTTCCAAGCTGCACAGAAGGCAGGGATCAAGCGGATCGTGCACCTGTCGGTGTCGAACGCGTCGTTGGAGTCGGCCCTGCCTTACATCAGGGCCAAAGCGCAGGTAGAGGGAATACTGGCGGACACCGGAGTGCAATACGCCATCATCAGGCCCACCCTGATATTCGGCGCTGGCGACCTGCTGCTCAACAACATGGCCTGGGCGCTGCGACGATTCCCGATCTACCCCGTGTTCGGAAGGGGCGATTACTCGGTCCAGCCCGTCTACGCCGGAGACGTTGCTGATCAGACTGTGGAAGCTGGCTCCCAACCCGAGAACTCCATAGCAGACGCAGCCGGACCAGAGACCTTCTCCTACGAGCAACTGATCAAGCTCATCGCAGCCGCGGTAGGCGCTCGGAGTCGATTGGTGCGCCTACCGCCGTTGATTGGACTCGCTATGACGAGGCTGGTGAGCCTGATGGTGCGCGACGTTGTGCTAACCCGCAACGAGGTGCACGAGCTGATGGCTGGCCAGTTCACATCCGTGGAGCCTCCGACAGGCACGACCAAGCTGAGCCGCTGGCTCCAAGAACACCACGATGCACTCGGTCGGAAATACATCTCTGAACTAGGACGCAACTTCCGGTAGCCTTCTGTGGCCGTTCGACCACATGCACCGTGTGAGTACGTTCGTTCTCCGCGCTTTGCAGTTACCGTACGGTAACATAGGGGCATGAGTTCCGATCTGGTGCGACAGCCCGTTCACAAGCGTCACATAAGGCGTTCCGACCAGTTCGGAGCAGCTTTGAGGTCGGTGCGCCTGCATCACGGCATGACGCAGGCCGAAGTGGCGGAGAAGGCAAGGGTTACCCGCAAGTGGCTCTCCCAGGTGGAGAACGGCAAGCGCACTGCCGAGCTGGGGCTTGTCTGCCGCGTCGTGGACATTCTCGGCTGCGAGATACATCTCGTAACTGTTTCTGAGCCGTCGCTCGATCTTGAAGCGCACGTCGCGGCGTTGGCCGACTCGGGGTTGGAGCCGTGAAACTCGATGTGCTCATCGGGGGCAGACTGGCGGGGAGTCTCGACCTGAGCAACACGGCGCGCCCGGTCTTCTCCTACGACGGTTCGTATCTGCAACAGCCGGACGCAACGCCGCTGTCTACCCGGTTCCCGCTCGATGACCTGCCCGTGTCGAATGTCTCGCTCCGTCACTGGCTGATGGGGATGCTCCCCGATGATGAGCGTGTGCTGCGCTCATTGTGCGAAGAGCACGATGTGAGCGGTTCAGACAGGCTCGCTCTGCTAGGCACGCCCATGGGCGTTGAGTGCGCTGGGGCCATCCAGTTCTGCCGCCCAGACGTGACCAAGGGGCTGCTGGACGGTGAGGGCGGACTCCGCGAAGTCTCTGACAGCGAGGTCGTTGATTGGCTTCGCAACCTCAGAAACGATCCCGCCTATCGTCCCGAACCGGCGCTGGTGTCCTCCGGGTTCAGTCTCGCCGGGATGCAACCCAAGATCGCTCTGCGCCGACGTGACAGGAAATGGCACGTTCCCTGGGGTGCCGAGCCGAGCAGCCACATCATCAAGGTCACTCGAAGCGACACGTACGCCCATGAGGCGGTCATGGAGCACCTGACGATGCAGACCGCGGCACGAATGGGGATCATGGCCGCGCCGACTGCGGTGATGTGCGTAGAGGATGTCGAAGCCATCATCGTCACCCGGTATGACCGAGCGCCCCTAGGCGACTCGTCCCTGAGAAGAGTTCACCAAGAGGATTTCTGTCAGGCTCTTGGGTTCTCTCCCGACATGAAATATCAGTACCAAGGAGGCCCCACTCCTGACGCCATCGCCAGTGTTCTTGGGCGTGTGGACCGATCCGACCCTGCCATGCGCGAGAAGTTCTTGGACATGTTGGTGTTTCAGTGGCTCATAGTGGGCAACGACGCTCACTCCAAGAATTACGCTCTGCTGCTCAGCGGCGGAGACTGCCAGATTGCGCCACTCTATGATGCCTGTTCGTGGATACCGTATCGCCGCGGCGAGCCGATTGCAAGACAGCGTATCGCCATGAAGATCGGCGGCGACTATCGAGTGAGCAGTGCAGACCAGCCGACCGCGATGATTCGCACCGCCAAGAGACTGGGCTTACCGGAAGCAGCGACAACTGAACGCTTTGAGAGTCTCGCCGCCGCGATGCCGGACGCTTTGGCCGATGCTGTCAACCACTTGCCAGAGTCAATCGCTGATATGCCAATCGTCGGGAACTATGCAATCGAACAGCCCCGTCGCGCTAGACAGTGCGAACAGATAGCGCACAGGGCGTCGAAGATGGTGCACACTCGCCGTTCGTACTCTCAGGCTGAGGGCAGCGAGGAACCAAGTATCGCGCCCGTCGTGCAAGAGTTGTCGTCGCAATCCCGAAGTGCTAGATCGAAGCGCTCTAGGCGCTCATCAGGCATCTGTGGGGCACCCACCGGCAAGAACAAGGTATGCAACAATCCCAAGCCTCCGGTCGGCGGCAAATGTGCAGCAGGCCATCGACGGACCTGACGAACTGCAAGGGGGCTTGCGCGATATAGCTAAACGCCGAGGTCAGAGAAGCTCCGGTCTTTTCAGGTGCCTGCGTGCCGATCCGGGATAACGTTCACGCTCAACTCTTGGGCCGGTACTTCGTGTCGTTGACCGCCTCGGCCCACAACCTCTCCCATCCGTGGGGTTCTGCCACGGGGAAGCCGGGGTTGCTCCCGCATCTTCTGCAATGGTACGACTGAACTGCTGAGCAGGGCGACATTTGGTGGCAGATGGAACACACGCCCAGGATGGCCTCATCGCGCGGAACCTCTGTCGCGTCATCCCACCCGCGGTCGTCCACCCACCATCCGATCCGTAAGTGGTCGCCATACTCATCAGCCGCGGGTTCCCTCCCCAGCAGGATCATCGCCCCTTGGTGAGCTGCCGACATCTTCTCGGCTGTCGTCCCGTCGAACTCGGTGATCGGTTTGACTTCAGCCAAGAACTCCCGCTTGGTGGTGACGGCCGTCTCTCCGTCTCCGTTGCTGTATTGCACGGCGGGGAACGTCAGCAGGAAATCGGGGAACCAGCCGTTCAGATCGAACGGTTGGTAGCTCCAATCCACTCCCAGTCGGTCAAGAAACGCTGCCCAGCGAGCTTCCGTCCTTGAATCGAACAGGATTTTCTTGTATCTGGTCGGGACTGGCTTGATTCGATAATCGGGATCCACCACAGAAGGCACCTCCATGCGCGCCTTGTAGATGTTAGGCGGGTCAGCCGGGATGCCATCTAGAACCCCGCTGGGGACTCCCTGAGCCAAGTCGCTGACCTCCGTTTGCCCAGGTCAGAGCGGCGCGAAAGCTGAGGAGGCGGAGCTGGCGAGAAGCTGGAATAGCACCACCTGCCTTCCAGTGAACCGATCATCCCGAGAAGCCGTTTGAGGCCGAGGCGATCCTCCTCCGGCGCTAGCGGTTGCTCAACCCGGACGGGGACAGCTACGGTGCTCGTCGCCACCCAAACGCCGGGGTTGACCGAAAACCCCGTTCATGACTCGGCCATGTGTTGGCCACAGCGCTGCCATGGCTCTCCCTGGCCGAGTCAATGGCGTTTGGGTGGTACCAGCGCCGACCAACCAGGGAGGGCCACCATGCCCCCGCAAGCACACAACCCCGGAGAGGCTCCGCGGGAGCCGCGATGAACCACCGGTCAGGGCATCGGTTTCCTGGTGTCGTTGGGGGCTGGCTGATCGGTGGTCTTGGCCTTGTCGGTCTGGCTGTCGGTGTCTACGCCCACTCGACGGCTCGATCCTGGCCGTTCTTGGTGCCAGCACCGGGGCCGGGGTGATCCTGGCGATCCCCGGAACCGTTGTCTTCAACAAGTGCAAGCGCCCCGAGGGATGACCATGCCACATGAAGACCTGACCCCCGACGAGCTAGAGGCTCTGGACCTGCCACAGGCGAACGCCCCTGACGCACCCGAGGCGCTGGCCAGCCTTGATGACACCAGCAGAGCACGAGTCTTGGCGGCGCTCACCAGCACCGGAACAGGCGCACACGATGATCCGGTTGCCGCCGCCGCAGAGTGGAGAGACTGTCACATATGTTCGTGATGGCACAGCCCGGTCATTCATGCTTGACAATCGTCCCGAAGTAAGTCTCAATAATAAAGATGTTCAGTTGCATATTTGTCACACATCATATTGACCTTTGTCACATAATCAGGTTACAATGCACCCCATGAGTAAGCGGCGCTGCGTTGCCTGCGATCAGCCTCGTGCACCAGACGAGGGACACACCAACAAATCCAGGAACAGCCATGACCCTTAGGAAGACTCACAGACTCAGAACCATCAAGATTGTCGCTGCCATGACAGTCGCAGCGTTGATCGCCGCCGCGTGCGGCAGCGACGAAACCGTTGTGCCGGAACCAGCACCAACCACATCTCCGCCTGCGACCACCCAGCCAGCAACGGCTCCTGAGACAACCACGACAAGCGCTCAGGAACCTGTGACTGACGCTGAGCCGGAACTCGCCGCAGACACAGACGAGCCAGCCACAACGACAACCGCCGCCGAGCAGGAGTCTGAACCAGCCCAAACCGGCCCTCCGAGTTTGGTCGTTGATCCGGTCACCGTGTCTGAGGGTCTCAATACCTTCACCTTAGAGGGGTCCGGTTTCGATCCGGGTGTGATGACGTGGACGTTGCTGTGCCCTCTGACGAGCGATGTTTCTGAGGACACCCCCGAAGACGAACTGGTAGCTGCGATGACTTCGGTAGCGGCTGCTGACTGCGATCTCAGCACAAGCCGGAAGGTGACGTTTGACGATGAAGGGTCGTTCACGACGGAGCGTGACGCCATCGTGATCGGGAACTTCATGTGGGTGGCCAGTGACAGCGCTGAAACTCAGGTCGCTGCGGCTGCGGTGTTCATGGATGTCGCCATGAGCACGGCAGACAGGGCATTGGCGTTCCTGGCTGGAGAGCTGGGGGTGCCCGCAAGCGAGATCACCCTCACAGACACAGCGCCGGTGACTTGGCCCGATGGCAGTTTGGGCTGCCCGAAGGAGGGTTACGCCTACACCCAGGCGATAGAGCCCGGATACAGGTTTACGTTCTCGCACGGCACGGCTTCCCATGATGTGCATTCCAACGAGGAAGGGACGCTCTTTGTGCGGCCGGTGGGCTGCTACGACCCCTCTGCGGCGGAGCCGACCCCGACAACTTCCACAGCACCGCCGACCACCACGGCCCCGACAACCACCGCGGCCCCGACAACCAGCACGGCACCGCCGACCACAACCACGACAGCACCGGCGACGGCCACGACGACTGTGCCCGTGCTGGTGGATGTCACAGAAGCGACTCGTGCCGTGATGGACGCCATGTTCGACTTGTTCGAACGGGCTTTTGTTCTGTGGGACTCCGGCGATGCTGAACAGGCGTGCGTCCTTGTGGACGAGGCGCGCGCGGCAGCAAACAGCCACCTAGAAACCTTCGGAAGTGCTATAGCGCTGCTTTCAACGGACACAGAATGGAACCTCTACATGGAGACCCTGGACGAGTGGGAAGCTGCTTGTGCTGACAGCGAGTCGGAGCAACCCGACCAGGGCAGCGGCTCGACGGTGTGGACACCGCCGCAGGCCGGAACGGTCCCCGTAGTTCATCCTGACACCCCGCCCACATCGTGGGAGCGCGGAGACTTCGAGCCGGGTGTTCACCCCTTTGAGACTCCACGCACGACTGGGCCAGACAGGGTGCCGGTCGCTGAGTGGATCAACTGGATGGGGGGAACCGACCGCAGCTACACGCAGTGGTTGATGCGTAACATGAAATGGGCTCTGGACTATCTCGGTGCCAGCCCCAACTGTGTGATCACTCAGTATTACGACCGTGTGGTCACATCCAACGAGGTAACACCGCCGAACCAGGCGGAGCCGGGCTACCTGCGCGATCTGTACGGATGGAGCGGCTGCGTCACCGTCATTGATCCGTTTATTCCTGGTGTTGCTCTACCAGAAGACCGCAACAATGACATCGGGCTAAGGCTCTCTGACACTCCGGGAATCACTCTTGCTGATCGATGCCGAGCAGTGCTGCCAGAAGACATCCAACTGGAGGGTTTCCGGTTTCTGCATGATGCGAACGGCAATCGGGTAGGGGAACCGGGCTACTACCCCTATGAGCCGGGCCACGCCGGATGCGACGAATGGGCGATGAGAGTCGAATCGGACTACTGGTTCGTCAACGGTGACTACCCTGCGTGCTTCCGGTCCTCCGCACTGGCAGTGGAATGGATGGAGCACCACTACGGCAAGCCCGACAACTACAGCGTGACCTGCTGACCCTAAGAGGAGGCAACAGATGACATGACCGGAGAACAGCGACTTTCCCACAGCCCACCTGCGGCCATGTCACAGCCCACGGTCCTCGCAACACCCGACGAAGCAGCAAGTTGTCTCCCCGAGACACCGTGGGGCAAGTTCTGCGCGTCCAGTCGCAGCGCACTCACCAAGTGTTACAGCATGGGCGGCGTGGCGTTCGTCGCGGTGGCGTTGATGTTCGCGACAGAGGAATGCGACGATCCACCGCCCGACGATCCACCGCCGACCACTCCGACCCCGCCGAGCACCCCGAGCACCCCCAGCACCCCCAGCACCCCCAGCACCCCCAGCACCCCCAGCACCCCCAGCACCCCCAGCACCCCCAGCACCCCCAGCACCCCCAGCACCCCCAGCACCCCCAGCACCCCCAGCACCCCCAGCACCCCCAGCACCCCCAGCACCCCCAGCACCCCCAGCACCCCCAGCACCCCCAGCACCCCCAGCACCCCCAGCACCCCCAGCACCCCCAGCACCCCCAGCACCCCCAGCACCCCCAGCACCCCCAGCACCCCGAGCACCCCCAGCACCCCGAGCACCCCTGACCCCAATGCTGTCTCGATTGGGGATATCGATAACGAGTTCGATCAGCACGACGGGGTAAACGGCAGGGACGGCGATGCAGGTAAAGACGCTGTACGGGACTGGATGCTTGCCCAAAAACCCCCTCAAAACCCTGATGACCCAAATATTGAAATCCCTCGTGATGCGGTGAACTATGGGCACTGTGTGAGCTTCGGGCTGTCCGGCTGCGACATCAACGATCCAGACGCCACCTACCAAGTCACGGACCGAGAAGGCATATCGGGCGGCTATACAGACGATCCGGGCTATGACGACTTCCGCGGAAGTAACCCCACAACAACTCACAACATCGGCGGGAGTGCGTGGTTTGATCGGTGTCCCAAATCGAAGTGCGGCTACAAGCCGCCCGTAACGTACTACCCACCGCCGTCTAATTCCGGTCCGGCCTGCGACAACGGGTTCACCGTCTTCTCTGCTTACATCGACTCGGGCACCGGCGACGACGGGTGCCGTCCACCGTCTTGTCCGTTCGGTCGCCGCGCTACCGGCTGGTGCGAAGTGCCCGCGTCCGACGATCCGCCCATAGTTTATGTCGCCGGTCCCCACCCGGTGGCAGAAGACGGCGGGTCGGCATCGTTCCTGGTGGCGTTGTCTCACCCATACACCTCAGATGTGACGGTTGATGCATCAACCGCAGACGGCACCGCCACCGCAGGTTCGGACTACACAGCAGTGGCGTCTCAGACGGTGACGGTCACCGCCGGGCAACGCAGCACCACGGTGCCAGTGGTGATCATTGACGACACCGACGAGGAGGAGGACGAAACGTTCACCCTGTCGCTGTCCAACCCGACCGGCTCGGCCACGTTGAGCGTCACCCCCGAAGCAGAGGCCACCATCACCGACGACGACGGACCAACGGTGGCGATCAGCGGCCCTTCGGCGGCTGTGGATGAAGGTGGGACGCTGACATACACAGTGTCATTGACCCGCCCTGCTGGTTCCACCGATGCTGTTTCGGTGGAGTACGCGGCGTCGGGCACGACCGCGACGGGTGCCCCAGCCGGGCAAGGCTGCGGCGACGGCGGCTACGACTACGCGGTGGCAGGCTCCGGCGTGCTGACATGGGGCGAGGACGAGTCCGGCGATCTGACAGTCGTTGTCATCGCGTGCGCGGACAGCCGCCACCCCGAAAGCGACGAGATAGTCACCGTCACGCTGAGTAATCCATCCCCATCCAACACTACGTTCAGCAGAACGTCAGCGACAGGCACCATCGTATCGAAGCGCTCCTATGTGGACAATCTGAGCCTGACTTGCAGGGCCAAGAGCAACGGCGCCGGGTACACGCTGACTTTCTCGTTCGATGCGAGGGAGCAGTATATCTACCGGACTTGGACCAATGATGCGGACCGGTGGATTGTGACGCCCGGTCCGCAGAGGCGTGTCACGTACACCCAGTCCGTCACACGAACGGGCGTCCACACCGCCGCGGCTCAGCGTTCGGAGAACCCGGGTGGAGGCAGATGGTGGGGCGACCGTTCTAAGGCATCCACCGTGTGCGAGGCGTTGCCGCAGATCAGTGTGTCCGATGCCACCGCCGTCGAGTCCGCGCGCACCGCCGACTTCACCGTCACCCTCAGCAAGGCGTGGGCATCTGACGTGACCGTCGATGTCGCCACATCTGACGGCACCGCCACCGCAGGCAGCGACTACACCGCCGCCAGCAGGACCGTCACCATCTCAGCGGGCAGCACCACCACAACCGTGTCTGTGCCTATCACCCCCGACACCGACACCGAATCAGACGAGACGTTCACACTCACGCTATCCAACCCCACCGGGGCAACACTCGGAACCAGCACAGCAACGGGCACCATCACCGACGACGACGACTCGCCAGTGACGGTGAGCTTCGGGCAGGCGTCCTACACCGCGGCAGAGGGCGGCGCGGCGACTGTGACGGTAGCCCTCAGCGCCGCTCCGGGTCGAATAGTGACCATCCCCATCGTCGCCACCGACCAGGGCGGAGCCACCAGCGGCGACTACTCCGGCGTTCCGGCCAGCGTGACCTTCACCGCCGCCGAAACGTCCAAGATGTTCACGTTCACCGCTGTCGATGACACCGACGACGACGACGGCGAGTCAGTCAAACTCAGCTTCGGCGTCCTGCCCAACGCGGTGAGCGCCGGAACCCCCAGCGAAACCACAATCGCCATCACCGACGACGACACCCAGTCTCCAAACGACGGCTGGGGCCTGTAAGCGACGACGGGACTGAACGGACGTTGGTGTGATGCGGCGAAGGTCAAGATCAGGCCGTAGAGAGGCTGTGTCAGAGCGTCTTGGCGGTCTGCCCTGGTGGGTTGCGGTAGCCGTGTGCGTCACCGGCTTGGCGTGGGGAGTGGGCGTGTTAGTTGCGATGTGGGCACTGGCGGAGAACCTGCTGCTGATGGTGGCTGTCGGCGTGTGCGGATACGTGTCAGCGCCGCTGATCGCAATGTGGCTGGGGCGCTCGTGGGAGCGGAACCAGGACATGCCCGACGCCGCCTGAGGCAGCAGACGTTCCAACAGAGCATGGCCCGTGGCCGTGCCCGCGACCGTGAATTGTTGCGTTCTGCCGATGATGCGATGGGGGTTGTCAGATACCGAGGCTGCCCGCGCCAATGTATCTGATAAGCTACAATCATCAATACACAAGAAATGTCGGCTATCCACGACACGAGAGCGAATCATGCCGCCAGAACTCGACGCTATCACCGAAGTCACTTCATGTGGAAGGCTGGGCAACGCCCTTCGCATCGCACGCCGTGCGCGAGGCATGACCCAAGCGGAATTGGGGGTTGCCGCTGGCGTCTCGCGTCCACAGATTTCGGCAATAGAGTCCGGTCTCGCCAATCCCGGAATGGCTACGGTGATGCGCCTCCTTCGTGCATTGGACTGTTCCCTAACGGTTGTCCCCGCGGACCCCGATCAGTTCGACTTGGACGCCCACATCGCACCGAGGATGCCACCCCATGACGGCTCTTAGCGTCGTCATGTCGGGCCGATTCGCGGGGGTTGCCACCGCGGGTGGCTCGGCTGCATCGACCAGGGTCGGCTTCGAGTACGACTCGGGCTACTTGGCGTTGCCTGACGCCACACCGCTGTCGGTGTCGGTGCCGCTGCAACCAGGCAGACACGAAATCGGAGTGTGGCTTGATGGTCTGTTGTCGGACAACCCCCTAGTGAGGGACCGCTGGCAGGTCGAACACAAGACTCCGACCACCCGAGCGATAGACCTTCTTGCCTCTCCGGTTGGAAGGGATTGCGCCGGTGCTGTGCAGTTCTGCCCGGAGGATGAAGTGGGCGCGATGCTGGCACGGGGTGGTGGGCTGCGTGAACTCAGCCAGCGCCGGGTCGCCGGGATTATTGACAGGTTGCGAGAGGATGAGACTGCGTGGTCACACGGCGAAGCGGACACTGCTTTCAGCCTCGCTGGGGCACAGGCTAAGACTGCTTTGCGATACGACCAGGGCCGATGGTGGCTGCCCTATAATGACTCTCCCACAACGCACATCCTCAAACCGGGCATCGGACGGTTCCCCGACAACGAAGTCATCGAGCACATCAGCCAGAGGGCCGCTGCGCTGTTGGGTATCAACGCCGCAGACACTCAATGCGTCAAGGTTCGCAGCAAGCGCGCCCTACTGGTCACGCGCTATGACCGGTTCATTACACAGGAGGGAGAGTACCGACGCATCCATCAAGAAGACATGTGCCAAGCGCTAGGTGTGCCCACATCTCGAAAGTACGAGAACCGCCAGGGGCCAGGTGTTGCACAAGTCGCCGGTCTACTGTGGAGCACATCTTCTGCATCCGACGTTGACACTCGATTGTTCAGAGATGCTCTGATCTACAACTGGCTAATCGTTGGTCCTGACGCTCACGCCAAGAACTACAGCCTGCTCTTGGACGGGGGCAGAGTACGCCTCGCCCCGCTCTACGATGTGTGCTCGATCTTGCCCTACCGCGACAGAATCGAACCCAACAGAACCACCCCCGTGTCCAAACTGAAACTCGCCATGAAGATCGGGCGAGACTATACGATCCACAGAGCCGACTACCGCCCCGCTTGGGAACGCACGTCAAAGGCGCTGGGGCTGCCCGCCGAAGAGACGCTTGACCGTGTTGAGGAGCTGTCCAAACGAGCGGCGGATGCCGTGGGGGAAGCGATTGACGAAACGCCGCGATGGGTGCGCTCATCCAAGCACGTCGGCCTGCTGCACAAAGAAGTCACTCAGCGTGCACGGCACTGCGGGTTCCTGCGGCATATGTCATCTCCGTCGCAATATGGAAAACTCACATCCGGCAACGACATGGGTCTCTCGTTCCGAAAGACAGGAGCAGAAGTCCTAAGCGCTGACCGTCCCGTGACGCGCAAGCTCTGCACCCACATAGGAGAGCGATCCAACAAGAGATGCGTCCGATCCGCTGGGCACAAACCGCCGCATCGCTACAAGAAGAGGCGATAGGCGTATAGAGGCCCTCGGTGGCTTCTATGCGATGTTGAACCGCATCCTATCGATGGAGCAGTGGGGTGCCCCTTGGATGCGGTCCTCTCTGCTGGAGGCAACGCACACGACGATCTCCACTCCGGCTATCCGATCCAACTCGGAGACTGTGTGGGGATCGGTAAGGGTGGTGGAAGCATTGACCGGCCGTGCGGTCGCGACTGTGGGCATCCGTAGCCGGTCAGGTGGGCTGGTGGGGGGCCACTGCTCTTCGGGGTCGTGAGGCTCGGGGCAGTCTCCACGCCACGAATAGGCAGGGGTGTCGTCATCGAGGGCGTGCGGGTGCCGCCATCTGAGGCACCACCACTCCACGTCGGTGTAGATGAGACGATCCGGGTTGACGGTTTCCACGAAGCACTGAGCCGATGGCAGGAACGGCACGTCGGGTTCGTCGGGATCGCGAGCGGAACTGGGTGGCGGATTCAAGCGGTCATGGCAATCATCGGGGGGTTCTTCGTCCCATGACCGAACGAGCAACCGGCCACCGCCGTGGTTGTCCGCCTTGACGAATTCGCCTGTCACTCGTGACTGCACTTCTAGTTCGAGTTCGTCGGTGTCTCCTTCCAGAAGGAGGCAGCGACGTTGGCGCAGGTCTCGTGAAGGATCGGAGGGATCGGGGCCAGTTGTGAGCCAGCACGCCCCATACCCCGTTTCCACAGGATTGGTGGTGGGATCATCGTCATCATTGAAGTTATAGATCGGAGTGGCAAAGGCAAGCTCATCTGCTGGTACTTCTATGAGTGATGCTCCGGCGATGAGCTTCTTTCGGAAGCACTTGTCACTGTAAGCGGCATCTGGTCCCCCTGTCGGTGAGGCGCACTCTTCGATTGAATCAATCGACGTGAACAACTCTGCCAGTTCCGCTCTGGCTTGTATGCCTTCGTCATTGTCGGGTTGTGCGGTAGCAAGCCGGAAAGTGAATCCCAGCATTCCCAGAGCACCAGAAAACAGCAGCCCGACAATCGCCATTGCCACGATAGTGCCAGCGAGTGTTTCCCCCCGATCATCACGATTGTCGTGTAGATTCAACATAGTGCCGTTTGTTACACTATCACGAGACGACAGAGGTTCTATGCTTGCAGAAACCATCGTAGCGATGGTGCTGCTTGGGCTATTGATGACTGGAACATTGCGTTTGAACGCTGTCGCCGTGAGCGGGCTGCTCACCAGAGAATCCTTGGAGAACATGGCAGAAATAGCAGGAGACTATCTCAACGAAGCACGACTCGGTGATTGCACAAACTGGAATGGGAGCAACACGGACCACTATTGTTATGCGCCAGTCTCAACGCACTCCACAAGTGCGGTTCCCACACAACTAGCAACCCCCGTTTGTCCCTCAACATACGACCAAACCCGAGGTTCAGGCGTCGAGTTCACTTTGGAACGCAGCCTGCCAGAAGTTCGCTTTGAGATGCATGTAGTCGTCATGGATTGTTACGTCACCATATCTGGTAGTGACACTCCGGTGAGAATCGTGACAGTTTCGGGCAATGGCAAGACACTTCAACGGGCGTCTGTGGGGGCTGCGTCACCGTGATCCGGCTGAACCGGAAGGCACCTGACCGCAACGACTCCGGGATGATACTCGGCGTGACCATTGTTGCCTTGTTCCTGTTCGCGATGGCGGGAACCGCCCTTGCTTTGGTGATGGCCGCTCACATGAGGGCGCTCGTTGGCCGCTACGCCGACTCTGAAGCGGCGAACGTGCTCGCCTCCGCGGAGAATCTCATCGGTGAGCTGGTCGTCAGCAACGGCCCAGAAGAAGCGTGCGAAGCGTTGCACATCAGCCACCCGGCTGACCCAGCCAATCCACCAACGGCGTGCCTCGCAGGGCCGACCGACTGGACGAGCTGGATGTCGCTGCCTGGGCGCGACGGATGCGTCGGGAATGTGCTGGAGGGATGCTGGACGGTGCGTTTCTCCAAGAGCGTGCAGACGGTCCATGTGCCCGGAAGAGCAGCCACAGCCACTCCTGTGGAACTGCCAGTCTGGTCGGCAACGGTGATAGCGGCGGCTCGTTGTGATCGGATGCCAACAGGCGTCGACGACGCAGCCGACGTGTGCAGGGTCGTCACCGACGAGACGGCGATCACCTACGAAACGAACCCGCCACCGGTGTATCCGACGCTGCTGTACTCGGGCCGATTGGTTCCCACCACCGAAAACACCGCTACAGCCGACTGCCCCAACAGCCCCGACAGCACTCCGGTCTGGTGCTACATTCCAGAACGGTCTCGCCCTCCCGCCGATGTCCGGGTCTCGGCAGCAGCGGAGGTTTCCCAAGCCGGACTCTTCGTCAACGACGTGCCCGGCTTCCAATGCTCAGCCGGTCGCTGCGAGATCACCCCCACCGGACTCGATCCCGCGCTCGCCCGAACCTTAGAGGGGCTACCGCCTCTCACTCTCGAAGAAGGAGCCTGCACCAGCAGCCCGGCAGTGGTGGATTGGACACGTCCGTCGCTAATCGCAGACCGCCCCACATCCACACTCCCCGACGACATCCCAGCCGACACACCGGGCTTGGTCGTGGCCACGGGCAACGTCACCATCACCGAGAGCTTCGCTGCCCCCATAGGCCAGCCGCTGCTAATCGTGTCCGGCTGCCACATCGTCATCGGTGAGTGCGTCATCGACCACTACGCCTACGACGCCAATCAGGCTGCCTTCGAGACCACCGCGACAGAGGCGAACAGCGGCACCTACCCGGAACTGCGCCTATGCGAGGAACCCGACCCCACCAACCACTTGACCGTTGGCGATCCGGTGCCCGGCTCCATGCGTCTCGCCCCTGCGGATATCAGAATCGAGAACGTCATCATCGTCGCGGCTGGAGGTGTGTGGGCGGCAGACCTCACCGAACCGGCGAGCGACCCGTGCCCGATCCTGGATGACCCCAACACCACTGACGTTGATGAGAGCGCGCCCGGCTATCAGGCACCCGTTCTGACCATCACCGGCTCCGTAATCACCGGCCACGCTGGAGCCACCAGCCGCCTGCGCGACTGTGACCTCCTAATCTTGAACGGCGCTGAGAAGATCGTCGCCGGATATGAGCGCCTGAGCGACCTCCCAGCCGATAGAGACCAGTGGGCAACCGCAGACATCAAGTGGTGGCCCAGCCGGGAGCAGCACCGGGTGTGGCGCAGACAGGGAGCCGCCGTCAGGGTCAGCGTCGAAGAGGCCCCGACCGGTGATGCGGGGCTGACCGTCAACCCTGCTGCGGTGACCGTTACCGAAGGCTCCACCGCAGGCAGACTGTTCTCTGTCGAGTTGGCTTCCGAACCGTCAGCCGACGTGACCGTGACGGTGAGCCAACAACCCTCCGCGGTGCTGTTGGTGACCCCCACGACCTTGACGTTCACCACCACCAACTGGGACAGACCTCAGTACGTGACCGTGAGCGCTTCCGCCTACCAAGATGACGACACCACCGATTCTCGGATGACGGCCACGCTCACCTCGTCGTCTACCGACAGCGGCTACAGCGGGTTGCAACCGGTCGTGGTGGACATCACCATCACCGACGACGACATCCCGCCCGCTCTGGAGGTGAGCGTTGCATCTCTGACGGTGAACGAGGGCGGGTCGGACACGTTCACGGTGAACCTGAACACAGCACCGTCAGCTCCGGTCACGGTGAGCTTCGTGTCCGGCGACACCTCGACGGCGACCGTCACACCAGTATCGCTGACCTTCACGGACTCCGACTTCGACACGCCGCAGACCGTCACCGTCCACGGCACAGACGACAGCGACTACACCGACGAAAGCACCACCGTCACAGCCACCGCCGCCAACGGCGGCTACGACACAGTGACCGCCTCTGTTGCCGTAGCAGTCACCGACGACGAACCCACCGCCACGGACGCCGCCGCCTACGTCCAAGCCAGAGACAAGCTAGCGGACTACATCTCCAACACCTTCGGGTCGGGCTACCGCACTGAACCCTGGTATCACAGTGCCTACATCCAAGAGGCCAACACCTTCAGAGCACAAGCCGCCCTCGATGGCCGTATCCCACTGGGCGAAGCCGACAACGCGCGCGACTTCAGGAGAACCCTGCCTGGCACCACCGAAGAAATCAACGACGCCATCGACACGCTCGCCGTCGCGGTCGGGCTGCCCCAAGCGATGATCGACGCAGCCGAAGGCGAGTAGCCGCAGCAGCTACCGCTCCGGGGTGTCGCGAAGCACCGAGCAGCTCTTCTGGTCGGCGGTCCTGCTCGTGCTGGTCGCCATCCTGCACTTCACCGGCTTGTTCGCAGCCACCCTCGGCTGGACAGGCGACTTCTTGCTCGATCAGGTCGAGCAGATCGGCAACACGCAGCCTGAGTGACCATCACAGCGGCGCTCGGGATGATCGTGGCAGCAGGAGGCCCACATCCCCCTCCATGGGGTTCCCGGTGTGCTTGTCCGGCTACAGGCTGCGAGCGGCTACTTGGAGCCGTTCGGTCACGTCGGTGCCTTGATCCATGAGAGCTTGGTTGGGGACAAGCACATGCCCGTTGACATGGGAGCGGTAGCGAGCGTTTCCTGGTTTCTTGACCGTTTCACGGGAGAGTTCGGCTGCCACAGTCACACTGAGATCGCTCGGATCGAGAACCACCACGACCATGGCGTCGAACTCCCACGAACGAAAGGCTGAAGTGATGTTCGAGCCGACCTTGGGATAGTTGAGCGCCCTTGCCTTGACCTCTAGACGCCTTCCGTCGCCCGCGATCACGTCGTAGCCCTTCTCGCTCCTCGCGGCAAGCTGGCCCTCGTAAGCGACCTTCACCAACAATTCTGCCCAGTCGCCCGTAGGCGCGTTGAGCGAGCGGACGACCCCTCGTCGGATTAGCTCAAAGAGCGTTTGACGATGAAGCCGGATCAAGTCGAAGACGGAGAGGTCTTCGACACGCACCGACGACGCATTGGAGCTGCCTGCCACGGGCGGCAGCCTAAGCCCCGGCGCGCTGCTTGTAGCGTGAGCCTCGTTCTCGTCTATCGCTGCTGCGAAGTCACCAGCCGAGCCACCCCTGCTGCCACGCGATCCCCAACGCTATGAGCAACGGCAGCCACACCCCCACCCACGACGTTTGTTTCCTGCTCGCCATGTCGCTCCCGCTATCAAGTCTGTCGGCAGCGGCTGTCAGGCCGTGAGGGGCAGCCGCAACCACAAAGGTATGTGGTCGCTCACGGAGTCCTTGACCCTTGCCCAGAGCGCCCTTTGTTCTGCGTTTCCGAGTTCTTTCCATGCCTTGTCATGAATCGCTTCGCTGAACAGTTCCATGAAGTCGAACACGCCGTAGTCGGGGCCTTCGAGGGTCAGGGGCATCAGCTCGTTCTGGTCGTAGGTCGGCAGCCTCCGATCATGTGCGAAGAGTCCGATGTGGTCGTAGGTCTCTGACAGGCGGGCGTTGGTGCGGAACACTTCATCGCGGCCCTTGTGCCTGTCAAGGAACGGGAAGTTGATGTGTGCTCCTGCCTTGGTGAGCTTGGCGTCTAGCTCCTTGATCTCCTTGTCTACACGGAGACGATCCGTCTCGGGGTTGTCGAAGTCCAAGTTGAGGTCGCCCATCAGGACCAGGTTGATGCTGTCGTCACCAGCGAGGCGGCTCTTTAGCAGGTCCATCAGTGCAGTGAACTCTCGACGGGGGTCAGCACCACCGTCACCCCAGATGAGATGGGCATTGACAGCCATGAAGTCGTACGGCTCCGGCCCGCCCATACGAAACACGACGCCGTGCGGCTGACGCGCGAACGTCACGAAGAACGGCGGATCGAACTCGCCCGCATCGCCCTCACACGCCTCTAGCGCCTCGATCAGAGCTGCCTTGTTGTCAACGAGGGTCTTGAACGTCTTGGTTCTGTCATAGGTGATGTCACTGGCTACATCCATGCGCTCCAAGACGGGCCATCGGTAGATGAACCCGAGGCGCTCTCTAAGGCCGCGCTCCCCAGCGAACGCTCCCGTCTCGTCGGACACCACCAAGGCGAACCCTTCGCTGTCACCATCGACGTGCCTCGCGAGTTCCAGCAGGAGACGCCGCAAGCCGCTGAGGTCCGACATGATCTCCTGCACGGCCAGCAGATCGAACTGGGCGCATGTCCTCGCCAGGAACTCCCACTCGCCATCGGTGCGCTTCTCGGGGTCACCGAGCTTGCGGATGTTGAACGAGCCGAGCAGCGCCGAACCGTCACGCCGCTCCGGGAAGCCGTACCGCTCCGGGGCCTCATCGAGCCGCCCGTTGATGCACTTCCATTCCTCAGGGTCAAAGTGATCAGCCATGCCGCCTCCAGCGAATCTCACGCCTGTCATTTCGTGCCTGTCACCCTACGCGGCCGGAGGCAACATTCCACCCGATAAGCGAACGAACGTTCACCCCTATCCGATGAGGGCTGATCGATCTGGCGCTGCCGTGATCTCTGAGGCTCAGCCTGCTAACCCGGCAACGGTGGCATCGCCGGACTTCGGCTCTTGCCGAACAGCAGGCCGACTCAGGGTCGGAACAGGTTTCTGATCATGGTCGCCTCCGAGACTATTGGAGGAGTCATGCACGGTCGGATCACCGAGAACCCTAGGCAGGGGGCTTATGTCGAATGGTGCCCAAGCCGCTTAGCGTTAGGCGAATCCGCAGAGGGCTTGACCTAAAGAGAGCGCTAATTGACCCCCGCGCGGGTGTCAAGATCGTTGGTAGATCACGACTAGTAGGAGATGCGGGCGAGCTATCCGCCCTTCCTCCAAGGCCGTCGGGCGCGGTTACGCCCGATGCCAAGCTCGGCGGTCATCCCTCCATGGAGGACATGGCCCCTGCATCCACGAGTCCCTGACGCAGGGCGATGAGACTATCGTCTATCGCTTGCGTGATCTTCTCTACGGCCTCTTCGGTTAGCTCCCGGCTCCTGTCTGGCAGGTTGTCGTCATCCTTCCCGTCCGCCGACAACGCATCCTGGAGAAGGGTCGCGGATATGCCCGCCCGGATCGCATTCGCGAGGTTGATCTCGGCTTTGCCTAGAAGACGGTCCAGCTCGAAGACGACATGATCGGGGTCGTGTTCCTGAATCACGAAGCGAGCGAGGTCGCGCTCGTCCCGTAGCTCGCGGTCGCTCATGGAAGCCTCCTGTCTGCTGTTGCCGCGGAGAGCATAACCGTGGAGAACCAGTCGCCGCGAGCGGCCCGCAACCGCCAGCGCACCATCGGAGACCGGTGGCGCGACGAGCACCGGCTGATCGAGCCAGAAGAACTGCCGGATAGCCCTACCGAATAGGTTTCTCCAAGTGATCTTCCGGTCGCACGCCACCACTTGATGCTTCGGGAGTCAAGACTTCCATCCGCCGCTTCTGGTCTTGTTGTAGGTCGGGTTGCGGCCCCTGTTGCTCTTACGGAACCGGGAGAGTTTGGCTCCCTCCCAGCGTCGGGCCTTCCCTCTGGACATCCCACCTGTTTCGACCGTCAGCCGTCCACGCTTCCCGGAGCGTCGATGCTGAGCCGCTCGACGGCGTGGGTTGTTCGTGATCCCCACGTACTTCACCCTGCCGCCTCTGCCTCGGATGGTGTAGCCGCGCACAGGGCGGCTTCTGGCTGAACTCCTCCGGCTTCTGCTGCTTGACCGTCTGTAACGTGCCATGGCCGGGAAGCTAGTACGACGATGTGACAGGGGCAGCGTGACGCGCTACTGATCCCAGGGGAGAAGCAGCCCGTGGGGGTTCCGAATCGGGTCCAAGCGCGCCAGGAGTCCTTCGGGACGCCATCTGGCACCGGGCAGTGGATCGGCTGTCGCACCCAGGAGGGCAACGGTTACCCACTCCTCGCGGTCGCGAGGCGTCTCCTCCACGGCGTCCAGTAGCGGTTCAGTGCCTTCGAGTTGCTCTTGCGTCGCGTTGTTGGGATGGGAGCATTCGATGATTCTCGCTTGCTGGTTGTCGTGAAGTAGCCACTTGCGTTCGCCGTCGGGGAGCAAGGCCCGTACGACGATCATTCCGATGACGGGGAGTTCATCGGGCCACATGGCACCATCGATGCTGAGGATGAGCTTTCGGTAAGCGCTGCGTAGCGACTCCAGGGTCGAGAGGGTGTCAATGACCCTTTCTGCGGGGACGCCGGTGTGAGCAGAGAGCGCCTCCACGAAGAGCCTGAAGAATCGGAGCCCCTCATTGAGCGCCATCGGGCAGTTGTCGAGGTCGGGTCCGAACCGGTATACGAGTCTGTCGTCGTATCGCCGCGCAACACCCCGAGCGCCGCCTGCTGTGACGTGGGTTGAGGACGACAGCACGCGGTAGAGGTCGTAGTCCACTGCATAGCCGTGTCGGATGGCGCGATCCTCCAACGACTCGTCGGTCCAGCCTCTCCTGAGCCGCCCTCCCCTCTTGGCTATCGCCTCATCGTGCGCCTGCTTGTGAATGCGCGCCTGTTTGCGGCGGCGATGACGTTCTGAGCGAAGATCGTTGCCTGTGAGACCAGTCAGCCCGGCGTTCATCGTCGCGGCTAGGTACATGACCACGGCGTACTGCTCTGCGTACCTGTCCGCCACGTCACTGCCACCACTGGCGATGTCAAGCATCGTGATATGCGACTCGAAGATGGACCGCAGGCACCGCACAGCCGGACGGCCGCGGCCCATCCCGATGTCATCGAGCAGGTCGATGAAGTCATTGGCGGTCTGCACCCAGAGGAGGCTGATCCCGCTATGTCCAAGCGGATGCACCAGACCGCCGTAGGCACCAAGCTCTTTGCGTATCTCGGTGGCCGCGCGGCTGTACTCGGGTAGGTGCTCTGCAATCAGGGCCTGCATACGGGCGCTGGGACTCAGTTCCTCCTGCACGTCACCATCCTGCCAGCCATCGAGCAAAGGGCAGCCCTGCGCCTGCCTCGGGCCAGTGGTGAGCATCCGAGCCAGCCCCAAAGACACCCAATTGCCTCGAACCTCACCTCGCGTTTCGCGCCGCGTGCTCGCGGGTGTCTACCCCTTTGCGTCTAGTTTGGGCAAGGGAACCTCTGTCCCCGGTGCAGTGGACCGTCTTGACACGCATTGGCGAAATGGAGATCGTTTCGCGCCGCGCTGACCTCGTGTTATCGTGTTTCGAGCAACAAGCAGGTGCCAACAATTGGGCAGCCCCCACCCCCTCAATTGGGCAGGGGTGTCCCAGAGGTCGGCAAACACCGAGGTCAGACCAACTCACGAAGTATCCACAATTGTGATGTCGCGAGACATAGGAACATCGCGAACCCACGCGGGGTCGGGTTTGGCACTGTCAGGGTCTTTGTGTCAGCGGCCGTGATGGTTTCATCGGATGTGGTCGCCGTAGTGGACGGTCAAGGTGTTCAGGTCTATGCGATGGACGCGGACGGCTCCGGCCGGACCCGCCTCACCGACAGCCCGGCGGCGGACGCCTCCCCTAGCTGGTCGATGCAGTAGTGCGCCGAGGTCTGCGACCTGCTCAGCGCGGCCAGCGGGCTGGGCCGGCCGGGCGCTGAAGCCGTGATGTGCAGGAGAGGCATTTCTTCATGTGTGGAACAGGCATCCGCAGATGTGCAGAAGATGTAGTTCACGATGTGCAGAAGATGTAGTTCACGATGTGCAGAAGCGGTAGTGTCGTCTTGTGGACGGGTACCTGACGCGTTTGGTGGACCCTTGGATCGCTGAGCTGCTCGCCTCGGCGCGTGGAGCAGCAACCGCCTCAAACGCCTGACCCGCGGCCCGAAGCGCTACATCGCCGACTGCGGGCTGTGGGGGGCGTCCATCGGTGAGGACGTCAGCCTGGTCATGAGCGACGGCAACCTGCTGGGCCGCCTGATCGACACCTTCGCCACCAACCAGCTCCGCGCCGAGGCCGCCGTCGACCCTAACCGGCCGGTGCTGCACCATCTGCGCGACCGAGACGGTCGCGAAGTGGACATCGTCGCCGACCTCGGCGCGCGCGGGCTCATCGGCGTCGAGATCAAGGCCGACAGCGCGCCGTCACCCGCAGACGCCCGGCACCTGGCCTGGATGCGCGACCAACTCGGAGACCAGTTCAAGGCCGGCGCCGTGCTGCACACCGGCCCAGCCCGGTACCGCCTTGCCGAGCGCATCGAGGCGGTCCCGATCTGCGCACTCTGGAACTAGCCGCCGAAGGGCGGATAACCGACGACCACAAGCAGGCCAGACTGACGCTGGACCGGCCCGGCATGCGCATTGAACGCCTCGACGAGTCCGTGACCGTGCTCGAGGCGTGCTTCGGCGACGGCGGGATCTGACTTGCCCCTGCGGCGGCGTGGCTGATCTTACGCCAGTACTTCGGCGGCTAGGTGGTGGCGGCTATGAAGTTGCGGTAGAGCTGCTCGGCGTCGGACATGAACCCGTCCATGTGGCGGTCGGCGTCAGCGGCCAGGGCGTCGATGGAGCCGGGGCCCAGGGTCGACTCCAGGGCCTGGCGGTAGGCGTCGATGACGCCCCAGTTGCGCACCGTGTCGTCCTCGACCTCCACGTGGTACTGCATCGACCAGGCGCAGTCCCCCACCCGCATGGCCTGCACCCGGCACACCGGGGAGCTGGCCAGCACCACCGCGTCCTCCGGCGCCTGGGCCACGCATACCGAGTGCCACTGCAGGGCGTGCTGGCGGTCGGCCATCTGCTCGAAGATCGGGTCGGCGCGGCCGTCGGGCGTCAGCTCCACCGGCAGCACTCCGATCTCGGGCGGGCGCTGCGGTCCGCACGTCCCGCCCAGGGCGTCGGCCAGCAGCTGATGGCCCAGACACACCCCTAGGAACGGACGCTGCAGCTCTCGCACCCACCGGCGGATGGCCCGCTTCTCGGGCACGAGCCACGGATGCTCCTCCACGTCCCACACGTCCATCGGACCGCCCATCACCCACATGGCGTCGTAGTCCTCCAGCGGCGGGATGGACTCGCCCTCGTCGAGCTCGACCGCGGTCCATTCGATGCCGTCGGCCCGCAGGAAGTCGCGCAGGCGGCCGGGATGCTCGCAATCGATGTGCTGAAGCACGAGCAGGCGCACGCACCGACGCTACCGCGGCCGCGCACCCACATCCTGGTCGGGCAGTAGCCTTGCCGGGCAAGGCTCAACACTGACGGGAGACAGCTGCGTGAGGGAGTTGCTGCTCGAAGGTCGGGTGTCCTGGCGCTCGGAGCGATCGGCGCGAAACCGGACGCTGACACTGCCGCCGACGAGAATCCTTGGACCCCGGCGGCTCGTGGCCGCACTCGGCTTCGCAGCGGTCACAGCCTTGGTCGTAGCCCTTGTCGCGGTGGTTGCCGGAGCCGTGGCCGCAAACCTCGGCTCCCGTTGGACCGCGCGGCGCAGGGAGCAAGGGCTGGACGATCCCATCGCCGTCGTGCAGCGACGGATCCGCGAGGCCAAGGAGTGGATCGACGCCCGCCGACCGTCAGAAGACGACGCCCCCGGTCGTCACATCTAGCCGCGAGCCTCAGCCAGCCAGTTCCGGCACGGCCTCCACCCGGTAGTCCAACTCCAGCGGGGGCAGGCCCGGGCCGGACAGCTCGGCGGTGAAGCCGGTGCTGGGGCGGATGTCGCCGATCACTGGCACGGTGCCGGTGAACGCCACGAAGCAGCGGGGCCGCGGCCCGGCCCAGCCGATGGCCGCTACCAGCTCCATCGGGGGCAGATTGGCCGCGGCCGAGCCGTCCTGGTACACCACGCCGCCGTCGATGCGGCTGCGCAGCGCCAGATTCTCCCAGCGGCCCTCGAGCGCTGGCGCAGCCCAGCCCGCGTTGGCGACCGGCTTGGGGCAGACCCCCTTGGAGGCGACGATGTCGACCGCCTCCAGGGCCCGGTCGGTGTGGTCGGACCCGACCGTCACGAAGGCCTCGTCGCCGTCGACAACCACGACGATCTCGGCCTCGCCGGAGCTCTCTGATCCGGCCACCGTGATCGACGGCGCCTGGGACACCAGCCAGGGCGGGAACACCATGAACAGCGGGATGCTCGCCGGGCGGGGCACCCCCAGGGAGGCCAGCTCGTCGATGTGGTGCTCTACCGCGGCCCGGTCGCGCCCGGCGTAGCCGATCACCACCAGCACCTCGGGCGCGAACTCCCGCTCGACGCCGTCGATCGACAGCCTCACCGCCTGCGAGCCTCCAGCCAGCACCGATCCGCCCCCGGGCTACGGGTTGTAGCCGCCGGTGCGGAACTCCACCATCAGCACCCCCGACTCGCTGCGCCAGGGTCCATGCGGCATGCCCGGAGGGCGGCAGGCGTACATGCCCGCAGTGAAGGTCTCGCCCAGGCGCAGATCGGTGAGGTCGCCCTCGACTATGTAGACCTCCTCCCAGAAGTGATGGGTCAACACGCCGTTCGGGGACGAGTCCACTCCGGGCGCGAAGCGCATCAGCCGGGTGTAAACCCCGTCGGGCTGGCCGTCGGTGGACAGGATCATCTCGTCGATGCCCTCCACCGGGCCGCCCGCGGGGCGCCACTGCCCGTCGGGAATGTGGAACTCCAGCTCAGGCTTGCTTGCCATTTCCTCACCCCAGTTCGTAGAGCTTGGGCTCTAGGCGGTGGTTGATGTTGCGGGCGCCGTCGGTGGTGATCACGTAGGTGTCGCCCATGAACACCCCCTTGATGATGTCGGTGGTGCAGGGATGGATCTCCACGCACAGCGCCATGTTGGGCTCCAGCACCACGTTCTTGTCGGGGCGGTGCGAGGTCCCCACGAACGGCCCGGCGTCGATCGGGTTGAACACGCCGTGCACCAGCGGGGCGACGATGGTGTAGCCCCGCTCGCTGACGATGCTGCCCGCGGCTCGCAGCTCCTTGGCGGTGCAGCCCGGCTTGAGCTCGGCCACCACCCGGTGGTAGGCCTCGAACATCACCTCGAGCAGGTCGGCGTAGTCGGGCGGCGGCTTCGAGAACACCATCGGCTTGCCCGTCTGGGCCTCGTACCCGTGCCCGTCGCGGGCCCCGACCTCCATCAGCAGCACGTCGTCGGAGGTGATGGTGCGCCCGATGGGCCGGGGCCGTTGGAAGCCGCTGGTGGGGTTGCTCATCGACTCGCTGCCGGCCAGCACCATGCAGGGGATCTCGCCCCGCTCCTCACCGATGGTGCTGTAGATGATGCGGAACAGGTCGTGTTCGGTCATGCCGGGGCGCAGCTGCTCCATCACCGCCACCTGGGTGGCGTCGCCGATGCGGGCCGCCTCCTCCAAACAGGCGATCTCCTCGTCGGACAGCACCAGCCGCATCTTCCAGAACTCGTCGGAGAACTCCTCGAACACCAGCTCTGGGAAGCTCTCGGTGAGGGCCGCCCAGTGGTCCCGCGAAACCGACAGGTACGGCGTCGGGTTGATGATCCCCACCCTGCCCCGGCGCAGGCCCAGCTCGTTGAGCCGGTCCACCAGGATGGTGCGGGTGTTGAGGGCGCCCCGCACGTCGGGGAATATCGAACGGGTGACACGGTCGGGCAGGCGGGCGTTGAGGCCGAGGATGGCCAGCGTGGGCTCGCCCTCGGCGGGAAAGATCACGAAGCTGTCGAGCTCCATGGTGCCCATGTAGTTGCTGATCCAGCGCACGTTGGCCCAGCCCCGGTCCCACAGGTGGGCGGCGCCGGCCACGAGCAGGCAGTCGAGGTCGTGCTCGGCCATGAAGCCCCGCACCAACCCGTGGCGTCGCTCGAACTCGGCGTCGGAGAACGTCGGCCAGTCGTACCAGTCATGGTTGATCGGATGGGGATAGGTGATGGCCCTCGGGCCGAAGCGCGGGGCCGACATCACATCGGTCATGGGGTCTCCTCTCCAGGGGGCCTGCGGATCACGTGGCCTCCCTGTCATTGTGGTCAGTGGCGTTGCCGGGCAGGTCGACGCGCACCAGAGCCGCTCCCCGCCGATGGTCGGCCGCGCCGAAGGTCTCCGACGGCTGCGGGCCCGTCCCGACGATGGTGCAGCTCCCGAACAGATCGGTGTCGGAGAGCGCGCCGTCGGTGGCCACCGGATGGCCGCGCCGGGCCAGCTCAATGCCGACGTTCGGGGGGAACCCCGGCTCCAGGAACAGCAGATCCTCGGCATCGGGAAGCCGGGGCGTCCCGGACAGCCAGCGGGGGCCGTCGACCGCGGCCTGCGGGCCAGTGCCGTTGTCGATGATGTCCTGAAGCACCTGGAAGTTGGTCTGAACCTGGCCCCGGCCGCCCGGCGTGGCCCCCACCAGCCGCCGACCGCGGTGGACGACGTGGTAGCCGACCAGGGTGTGCAGGGGCCGCCGGGACCGGGGCGGGCCCCCGGAGCGGCCGACCCGGGCGGGCTGCTTGGCCAGCCGGTCGTTCAGCACTATCCCGGTGCCCGGCACCACCACCCGGGAGCCGAACTCGTTGAAGAGGCTGTGGATGAACGTCACCATCAGGCCCCGGCCGTCGACCACCGACAGGCAGGTGGTGTCGGTGCCCCCCGCCGCAGCCGGAGCGGCCGGGGCGCCCGCCGGCACCAGCTTGGATCGGCGCTGATCGTTGATCGTCGAACACCAGTGGTCGAGCGAATCCTCGCTGAGCACCCCCACCACGTCGGCCGGCTCCTGCCATCTGGGCATCCCGGCGAGATCGGAGAAGGCGGCCTGCTTGCAGCGCACCATCAGATCGATGCGGTCGGCCTGACTGTCGACAAGCCGGCCGTCCAGCTTCTCGTAGAGCAGCAGAAGCTGCAATAGCACCCAGCCCATCGATACCGGTGGCGTCACGGACACCTCCGCTGAGCCGTATCGGACGGTGATCGGCGTCTCGAACTCCGACGAGTGCTCGGCCAGGTCGGCCCCGGCGAGCAGCCCGCCGAGCCGGTCCACGGTGCCGACGATCTCCCGTGCGATACGGCCCTCGTAGAACGCCGGCGGTCCGCCGGCCGCGATCTCGCGCAGGGTTCGGGCCAGCGAGGCCAGCCGGAATCCGTCGCCCTCCGCCGTGCCGTTGCCCTCGCAGAACTCTGAGACGAACGGGTCGTCACGGTCCGCGCCGGCCCGGACCCCGTCGAGAGCCCTTGCGAAGGCGTAATCGAGAGCGAAGCCGTCATCAGCGAGAACAGCAGCCGGCTCGATGAGGGTCGGGAACGGCAGTGTGCCGTAGCGCTGCCATAGCCGCCACCAGGCGTCGACCAGGCCCGGAGTGGAGATGGACAGCGGCCCGAAGCGGGGCAGTGTGCCGCCCGGAATCGACGCGGTGGCCAAGGCGCGCGGCACGGCACCGGCTCCGTTCAAGGCCTCGAGGTGGCCGTCGGCGCTCGACACCAGTGCGAAGCCGTCGCCGCCGAGGCCGCACCAGGGCAGCTCGCGTACACATTGCACCGCGGACGCCGCGATGGCCGCGTCCACCGCGTTGCCGCCGCCGGACAGCACCGCCGCGCCCGTCTCGGCCGCCTCCCGGCAGCCCGCGCTCACCACGGCGCCGCGGGAGGATTCCGCGGCGATGCCGCCGCCCGTGTCGGGTGCCGGGGCGTCGAGGTCGGAGGTCCGCCGGTCAGACAACCGCGACCGCCTCTACCTCTATGAGCATCTCAGGGTTCTTCAGGCGGGCCACGAATACCGACGAGCGGGCGGGCAGGGGCTCACCGAAATGCTTGACCCACTGTTCGTTTAGGGGTCCGGTGGGGGTGCCCTCCTTGAGGTAGACGGTGGTCTTGACTACGTCGGCCATCGAGGCCCCCGCAGCGGCCAGGATGTTGGCGATGTTGCGCAGCGCCCAGTCGGCCTGCTCGCCAATGTCGCCCATCTGGCCGGTGTCCCGGTTCCGCCCCGCCTGGCCCGCGGTGAACACGAGGTTCCCGACCCGGATGGCCTGGCTGAAGGGCCCGGTGGGGGTGGGTGCGCCGTCGGTGCTGACAGCGGTGCGGTCGGTCATGATGCTTGCTCCTGGCTAGTGGCGGACGGTTGGGGCGAGGTCTGGCCGGCGACAATGCTGCGCCAGTGGTGGCAGCGCAGCGAATGAAGCCCGCCTGCCGGCCCCACCGGCTCAGAGAGCGGCTCGGCGGCGGCGCACTCCTCGGTGGCGTAGGTGCAGCGGGTGCGGTAACGGCATCCCGACGGCGGGTCGAGGAGGCTCGGCAGCTCCCCCCGCACCAGGCGGCGGGCAGTCTGGAGCCGGGCCGCGCTGTCGGCGTCGGCACGGGGCACAGCGGAGATCAGGGCCTGGGTGTAGGGATGGGACGGCGTGGAGAACACTTCGGCCGAGGTGCCGGTCTCCACGATCTGACCGAGGTACATCACTGCCACCCGGTCACTGAGATGGCGCACCACCGAGAGGTCGTGGGCGATGAACAGCATGGCCAGGTTCAACTCGTCGCGCAGCTCGTCGAGCACGTTGATGATCTGGGCCTGGATCGACACGTCCAGCGCGGACACCGGCTCGTCGCAGACCAGCACGGCAGGGTCGGTGACGATGGCCCGGGCGATGCCGACTCGCTGCTGCTGCCCGCCGCTCAGCTCGCTGGGGAGGCGGTCGGCCACGGCCGCGGGCAGCCCCACCAACTCCATGGCTTCGGCCACAGCCCGGGCGCGGCTGGACCGGTCGCCGATGCCGTGAACCCTCAGTGGCTCACCGATGAGAGTCGACACGCTCATGCGAGGATCGAGCGAGCCGCGGGGGTCCTGGAACACCATCTGGATGCGGTGGCGCATGCGGCGCAACTCCCGCGACGACAGCGAGCCGAGGTCAGTGCCCTCGAGGCGAACCGAGCCCCGCGTCATCGGCACCAGCCTCATGATGGCCCGGGCCAGCGTGGACTTGCCGCACCCGCTCTCGCCCACCAGCCCGAGCGTCTCGCCGGTGTCCAGATGCAGGGACACCCCGTCCACCGCGGTGATGCGGCCGCCCTCGGTGTCGAACTGCACCACGACGTCGTTCACCTCGAGCACGCCCCCCGCCGAGGCGGTCGCATCGGCCGGACCCGTCTCGAGCGTCGTTCCGACGACCGCGGCCTCACTCATCGGGCCCGGCTCCAGGGGCGGCCTGCCTCGGTGGCGTCCTTGGCCCGGTCAGCAGCCAGCCAACAGGCGCTGAGGTGCTGAGGCCCGACCGCCACCTCGGGTGGAACCTCGGCCCGGCAGCGGTCGAAGGCGTGTTCGCAGCGCGGCGCGAAGGCGCACGACGAGCCGCCCCCTCCGGTTATCGGGGGCTGGCCGGGAATTGGGTGCAACCGTCCGGTGTGGGCGTCCTCGAAGCGGGGCACGAGCCGCAGGAGCCCCTCGGTGTAGGGATGGTTGGCCCTGTCGAACAGGTGGGCCATCGAGGCCTTCTCCACCAGCTTGCCCGCGTACATGACCTGAACGTCCTCGCAGGTGGCCGCGACCACACCGAAGTCGTGGGTGATGAGCATCAACGCCATCTGTTCGGAACGGCGCAGCTCGTCGAGCAGCAGCAGGATCTCAGCCTGCACGGTCACGTCGAGGGCGGTGGTGGGCTCATCCGCGATGAGCAGGCGGGGCCGGCAGGCGATGGCCAGCGAGATCATCACCCGCTGGCGCATGCCCCCGCTGAAGCTGTGGGGCAGCTCGGTGGCCCGCCGCTCGGGATCGGCGATACCCACCCGGCCCAGCAGCTCAACGGCCTCGGATGAGGCCTCGCCCCGACCCATGTCCCGGTGCAGGCGCAGCGACTCGGCGATCTGCTCGCCCACCGCCATCAGGGGATTGAGCGACGTGAGCGGATCCTGGAAGATCATGCCGATCTGCCCGCCGCGCACCCGCCGCAGCCTGCGCTCGTCGATGTGCAACAGGTCGACTCCGTCGAAGTGGACCGATCCGGAGATCTGCACATCGTCGGTGATGGCGAACAGGCGCAGCAGGGCGCGGGCGGTCACGCTCTTGCCGCTGCCGCTCTCGCCGACCACGCCGAGGGAGGAGCCCGGGGCCATAGCGAAGCTCACACCGTCCACGGCGTGCACCGGCCCCGAGGCGGTGTCGAACGTGACGTGCAGGTCCTCGACCTCCAACAGAGCCGAACCGCTCATCGCGCCGCACCCGAAGACTCGGTCGCTGGCCTCATCCGGACGCCCCCGAGCGGGCCTCCCAGTAACGGCCCAGCAGGTTGAGCACCAGCACCGAGACGCCCAGCAGCACGCCGGGCAGGATCGTGAGCCACCAGGCCACCGCCAGCAGGGGCCGGCCCTCGGAGATCAGCAGTCCCCAGGTGGTGTCCGGGGGCTGCACGCCCACCCCCAGGAAGCTGAGGCCGGCCTCCGAGAGCATCACATGGCCGATCTCCACCACGCAGAGCACCAGAATGCGGGGCGCGACGTTGGGCAGCAGGTGCCGGCCGAGAATTGTCGCGGTTGAGCAGCCGGTGGCCACCGAGGCCTCGATGAAGGTCGCCTCCCGCAGCCGGAGCGCCTCAGCCCGCACCACGCGGGCGAAGATGGGCCACACTAGACACGGCAGTACCACGATCAGGATGGCGACGCTCGGCCCGAGCAGGCTGAGCAGCAGGATGGCCACCAGGAACATGGGCATCGCCGTCTGGGCCTCGCCCAATCGCATGAGCAGCCGGTCGGTGCGCCCGCCGAAATAGCCGCCGAGCAGCCCGAACAGCACCCCTATGGCCGCGCCGATGAGAGTGGCGGTCACGGCGATGTACAGCGTGAGGCGGGTTCCGACGATCATGCGGGAGAAGAGGTCCCGGCCCAGGCTGTCGGTTCCCAGCAGGTGCCGACCCTCCGGCGAGGAGTCCCCGGGCCCCAGCAGGCGGGCCCGCAGGTTCTGGGCCTCATGATCGTGCGGGGTGAACACGTCGGGCACGATCGAGGCCGCCACCAGCAGCAGCAGGAAGAGCACGAGCAGGATCCAGCCCCGGCTGCCCATCATGTTGATGAGGCGGCCCCAGACGCGATGCTCCGAGGTGCGGGCCGGGTCCTCGCCGGCGCGCCTGGCGACCACGATGCCCATCAGCTGGCCGCGATCCTGCGGTCTATGAACTGGTAGCCCATATCGATCAGAAGATTGCTGAAGATCACGAAGGCACCGGCCACGATGACCGCGGCCTGAAGGACGAAGAAGTCCTGGCGGTGGGCAGCGTTGATCGTCAGGAGGCCCACGCCCGGCCAGGCGAACACGTACTCGATGGCGAAGACCGCGCCGCCCCACATGCGCACGTACTCCCAGCCGACGATGGTGGCGGTGGTGACACCGGTGTTGCGCGCCACGTGCCGGCGCAGGATGTTCCACTCCGTCAGGCCTTTGCTGCGGGCCACGGTCACGTACGGCTTGGACATCTCCTCGAACGTCGCCGAGCGCACGAGCTGGTAGATGCGCCCGCCGTGGACGATGCCCAGGGTGGCCGCAGGCAACACGATGCTGCCTGTCTGGAAGCGCCCAGAGGTGGGCAGCCAGCCGAGCTGGACGCCGAAGAGCAGGATCAGCAGCAGCCCCAGCCAGAAGTTCGGCACCGACAGCGCGGTCACTGACAGCAGGTTCGAGGCCTTGTCAAAGGGCTTGCGGGCCCGGGCGCCGGCCACAACGCCCGGTATCACCCCCAGCACAGCGGCCGCCCCGAGACCGACGACGGTGAGGACGATGGTGGCGGGAAGCGCCTCCGTGACGGCGTTGATGGCGGGCCGCTGCTGCCAGGTCGACTCCCCGAAGTCGAGGCGGGCCAGCCCGGTGAGGTACTCCCAGTAGCGCTCGGTGACCGGTCGGTCCAAACCGAACTGGCGGTGGATTTCGGCGATGTGCTCGTCGGTGGCATCCACCGGGGCGAACACCAGCGCCGGGTTCCCGATGACGTGGGCCAGAACGAAGATGATCGTCACCACGAGCAGCAGCACGATGATGCCGTCGCGCAGCCGGCGCAGCAGCAGGCCGCGCAGCGACCGCTGGGACGACGCCTGTGTGGTCGTCTGCATATCTATCAATTCCTATGGAGGCTCAGCCCTGCCGGGCCCGGCTCGGACTGAACCGAGCCGGGCCAGCAGGTCAACAGCAAGCCACGCAGCTTGATGTTCTAGTTGAGGCTCATCTCGGCCACGAAGTACTCGTCGTCAAGCCGGGGCTGCCAGACGAGTCGCTCCGAGGCGCCGTAGATCAAGTCCTGCTGCAACAGGTAGATGGCATGGGGATTCTCATGCAACCGCGCCCAGGCCCTCTGGTAGAGGATGTTGCGCAACGCTTGATCGGTCGTCGAGCCGCCCTGCTCGAAGAGGGCGGTGATCTCCTCGTCGCACAGCTTGCTGGACGATCCGCCGCAGGTGACATGGCCAATGATGCGGGCCCCGTCGAACCACTCGTTGGAGTTCCAGCCGTAGCGCAGGTCATAGGCGCCGGGCTGGTCGCCCTTTATGCGGCTGCCGGCACGGAACGTGGTCCACTCTGCGAGCTGCACCCGGGCGTCGAAGCCGACGTCGTTCAGGTTCTGGGCCACGACCTGGGCTGTCTCCACGCCGCGCAGGTAGCGGCCGATGGGCGCATAGATGTCGACGCGGAGGGGGTTGTCCTCGTTGTAGCCGTGCTCCTCCAGAATCGCCGTGGCGCCATCGGGGTCATAGGGGAACGGACCGATGTCGGGATTGAAGCCGAGCATGCCCGGCGACAGGTGCTGGGCGTTGTTGGGCCGGGCGAATCCCTCGTACAGGGTCTCCGCGATCAGATCCTTGTCCACGGCCAGGTTCATGGCGATGCGCACCTCGGGGGGAGCCAACTCCGGACGGATGGCGTTGATCGTCATGTAGCTGTACTCGGTGGCGGGCACGCTCAGCGGCTGTGGCACCAAGGCGACCTGCTCGGGCAGGATGTCGAGCACCAGATCGATCTCACCGGCCTGCAAGGCGGCCAGCGACGTCTGCTTGTCGGGGATGAAGCGCACGGAGAAAGCGTCGATCGACGGAGCCTCGCCCCAGTAGTCGGGATTGCGCACCGCGGTGATCTGCTGGCCGCGGTCCCAGGACTCGAGCATGTAGGGGCCGGTGCCGACCGGGTTCTCACCAACGGTCTCGCCGGTACCAGGCGCGATCACCGGCAACTGCGCGATCTGCAGGGGCAGCACCGCGTTGATGCCGTCGGTGTGGATGTCGACGGTGTACTCGTCCACCACCTCGGCAGACGCGATGTTGCGGATGTACGAATCTCGCTGGGTCGAGTAGTCCGGGTCCAGCATGCGGTTGAGGCTGTCGGCCACGGCCTGGGCGTTGAGAGCCTGGCCGTCGTGGAAGGTCACACCCTCACGTACGGAGAAGCGCCAGGTGTCGTCATCAACCGCCTCGGGGAAGCCGGTGGCGAGCACCGGCACCAACACCGTCGCCGCGTCCCTGCCCAGCAGCGACTCGAACAGGTTGGAGGTCACCACCCGCGAGCTGCGGTCGTTCACAGCCTGAGGATCGAGGGTGGACGGTTCGGTGGTCACGGCGATGGTGACTCTTCCGGGATCTCCGGTTGGGGCAGCCACCTCCTCCTCTACCATCTCTTCCTCGACGGCCATGGCGGCCTCCGCGGCGGCCGCTTCAGCGGCCTCGGCTCTCGACTCGGCCTGCGAGGCGGCATCTTGTGCCGCCTCAGCATCAGCTTGGGCCGCTTCCAGCGCGGCCTGCGCCTCAGCCTGCTGTTCGGCGCTTGCCTCGGCGGCAGCCGCCGCGGCATCGGCCAGGGCCGCCTCGGCATCGGCGGCGGCAGCAGCCGCCGCGTCGGCTTCGGCCCGGGCCGTGTCGGCATCGGCTTGAGCGGCCGCGGCCTCCGCTTCCGCCGCGTCGAGGGCGGCGGTGTCAACCGCGGCGACGGGCTCGTCCGCCTCGTCGTCACCGCAGCCCGCGGCTACTAGCGCGAGCACGAAGAGCGCCGCGAGCGGCACCCCCAGTCTTTTCCAGATATTTCTCATGTTGTTGTTTCCTCCTTTGGGTCTGTGAATCAAATTCATCAGATCTAGGTTGCTTCGGACCGGTGGAATTGCTCCGCGGCCGCGGCCGCGATCTCGTGGTCGACCTGGGGCGAGCCTCCGCCGACGCCGATGGCGCCCACGCACACTCCATCGTCGAACAGCGGCGCGCCACCGGGGTTGACGGTGACGCCGCCGGGGATGATCTCCACCAGGCTGGTCGGGAACATCGGCCGGTCAGCCCACTGCTCGACCAGATCCTTGGTGGGCTTGGCGAAGGCGGCCGCCAGCCGCGCCTTGCCCATGGCCATGTAGGGCCCGTGCCAGCGCTTGCCCCGCACCACCACCAGGGGATGGCCGGCGTCGTCGTGCACGGCCACGGTGGCGTTCACGCCCCGCTCGGCCGCGATGGACCGGGCCTGGTGCACCAGCTCCAGGGCGCGCTCAACGTCCATTGCCGCCCCGCCCGTTGCTGTGGGCATCGTCGCCCCAGGGATCCGACAGCAGCCGCAGGTAGCGGGCCGCGTTGCCAGCCATCAGCTTTCGGAGGGCCTCCTCGCCGATGACCGGGCCCCAGGAGATCACGTTGTCGGTACTGTTGGGGTAGTAGCACTCGGGATGGGGGAAGTCGGACTCGTACATCAGCACGCCGTCGCCGAGGATGTCGATCACCGCCTTGGTCATCTCGGGACCCTCGTGCTGCTCGATGGCGCAGAACACCCGGCCCATCTGCACGTACTCCATCGGCGTGTGCTTCAACTCGGCGGGCACGGCACCCTTCACGTAGTCGATCTGGCTGGTGAGGCGGATGATCCAGTGCGGCAGCCAGCCGTGGCCGGTCTCCACAGTGGCCACCCGCAGGTTGGGGTAGCGGTCGAGCATGCCCGACACCAGAACATAGGCCATGAGCCTCTGGGCGCCCCACACGTGGGCCGCGGTGCGGGCCACGGCCACATTGCCCCAGATGTCGCGGTAGCCGGGGAAGTAGGGGGCCTCGTAGAAGAAGCTGTGGTGCATGATGGGAAGGTCGGCCTCGTCCATCGCCTGCCAGATCGGCTCGAGGTCTGGATCGTCCACGGGCAGCCCCTCGGGCAGCACCGGCCACACCGCGGAGAGCCACTCGTCGCCGGCATGCTGGCGGATGGTGTCGGCAGCCCATTGCGGGTCGGCGCCCGGGGCCAGCAGCAGCCCCTTGAGCCGGCGGGGGTCGGCCGAGCAGTAGTCGGCCATGTAGCGGTGGTAGGAGCGGTACATGGCCTTGGCCAGACTGAGGTCCAGGGCGGTGCTGCCCGGAGCCCACGTGCCGGGGATGATGAAGTTGATGTCCACTCCCTCGACGTCCATGTTGGCCAGGCGGCCCTCGGAGTTGGTGTGCTGGATGCCGTCGGCGATGGGCTTGACCGCCAGGTTCTGCACCCGACCCTCGAGCGCTCCCTTTGCACCGGCGCCGCGGGTGTCCACGGAGACGTCCTGCTTGTGCCCGGCCACCCGGTTGTAGGGCTGGGGGTTGACCCGCACCACGCCGTAGGGGTGGGTTGGATGGCCCCGGCCCGCGGTCGGCTTGGTCACCCGGACGTAGGGCGTGAGTTCATCGGCCCGGTCCTTCAGCTCGCGGTCGCCGTAGTCGACGAGCACCTCGACGGAGGGGGTCACGTGGGTGTCGGCGTCGATCACGCGGTATCCGTGTCTCATGGCTTCCTCTCGGTCTCCTCTGTGGGGGACGACGTGGGGGATGATTCCGGCGGCGGATCGTCGGCCGCGCCGAGCGTCTCGTGCATTATGTCGAGCAGGCTCCGCTCCACCTGCTGCAAATGGCGTCGCATCTGCTCGCGGGCCAGATCGGGATCCTGGCGGACGATGGCGTTGTGTATGTGCAGGTGGCCCTCGTATCCCGAACCCACCCGATGGCGCTGCTCAGGGGCCCGGGTGAACACCCGCCAGAAGGCCGGCTCGCGGAAGAAGAGCCCGACGCCCGCCTCGTAGAGCTCGGCCAGCACCGCGTTCTGGGACGCCCGCACCACCGCGCAATGGAAGCTGCGGTCGGCGGTGTGGTACTGCGTCTCGTCTCGGGTGTCCATCCGCTGCAGGCATCCGGCGAGCTCGGCGAGATCGTCGGCGGTGCGGTTGGTTGCGGCCAGGCCGGCGGCGTGGACCTCAAGCAGCTTGCGCACGTCGAACACCTGCTGCACCGAGGCGCCGGAGGCCCTGGCTGCGAGGTCGAGCATGCGGGGGCTGATGTCGCTGGGGTGGCGCACGATCAGCCGGCCCGCGTCCCGGGCCAGGAAACCGGATGAGACCAGCCCCTGGAGGGCCTCGCGCACGGTGGTGCGGCCCACGCCGAAGGCCTCGCGCAGCTCGCGCTCCGACGGCATGGCTGCGCCCGGTGCCAGGCGACCCGACAGCACCTGGCGCTTGAGCTGCTCCTGCAGCCGGTCGGCGAGCGTCTCGCGGCTCAGCTTCACGCCTGTCTGCCGCCCAGCCAGCTCAGGACCGTGGCCCCGGAGTAGGCGGCGTCAAGCTCAGCGCCGCCGTCGGAGGGCGCAGCGAAGGAGATCCGCTCGAAGTCGGCCCGGCGCTCATAGGGCACCGAGGCGTCCAGGATGGCCTTGGTGCCCACACCGGCCACCGTGGTGCGCACATACTCGTGGCCGCGCATACCCGGCAGGACCACAAGGTCCGACGCGGCGTCGAACCGGGTGGCCAGCGCATACTCCACGTCGACGGGGTCGTGAATGTCGATGTCGTCGTCCACCAGGATGATCATGTTGAGATCCTTGAGGGCTCCGAAGGCGGCCATCGCCGCGTTGCGGCCCCATCCCTCGTCTCGCTCGGACCGCTTCGACAGCGCCATCACCAGATGGAACCGGTGGAGCCCGCCGGAGGGCATGCACACATCGGTCACGATCGGCGTCACCGGCCGGACCGCCTCCAGGACGGCCACCTCGAGCACGTGCTTGCGCAGCACGATCGTCTCGCGGCCGGCGCCGTTGATGGCGTGATACACCGGCTCGTGGCGGGCGGTGACCGCGGTGACGTCCACGGTGGGTGCCAACCCGGCGGGCGAGGCATAGCCGACGAACTCTCCGAAGGGACCCTCGTGGGCCTGCTCGCCGGCCTTGATCACGCCCTCGATGACTATCTCCGTCTCGGCGGGCACGTCCACGTCAACAGACACGCCCGGCACCACCGGCAGGCCCCGGCCCCGGCAGCCTCCGGCCGCGCACAGCTCGTCGCGGCTCTCGGGCATGAGCGCGCCCATGGTGGAGGCGGCGTATATCAGCGACACGTCGGTTCCGACGCATACCGCCACCGGCAGGTCCTGGCCCATCTCCACTGCGTGGTCCAGGGCCCGGCCCAAGTGGCGTCCGTGGTCGATCTTGATGGCCACCCGGTCGGGTCCCAGCAGCTGGAGCCGATGGAAGGAGGCGTTGCGCACGCCGGTGAGGGGATCGCGCACGATCAGGACGCCCGCAGTGACGAAGCGCCCGCCGTCGCCGGGGGCGTGCTTGAGCACTGGCAGCTGCTCGCCCAGGTTGATGGATCCCTTGCGCCAGACCCGCTCCTGGGCCGGAGCTTCGGCGGCCGGCTCGGGCTCGACGTCGGTGTGAATGCCCCGGGCCAGCGCGGCCCGCAGCTGGGCGCGGTCCAGTCCCATGGCGGTCTCTGAGGACTCTGCGGTGGCGAAGACGTTGCCGACCACGGGCACGTCGTGGTCCTTGACGCTCTCGAACAGCAGGGCCGCCCCGGCGTCGTGGCGCTTCATCAGCCCGGCCACCTCGAGATCGGGGTCGACGGTGCGCGACACCCTGGCCAGCAGTCCGGCCCGATCCAGCCGCCCGAGGGCGCTGCGGAAGCTGGTGTCGAGGGCGTCGGGGATCTGCGCCCCGCCTCCGGGGCCGGCTGCCGCGGTGTCGGTGCCCTCCCCGAACGGGCACGCCGCCTCGGTCACTGAGCGACCTCCGGCCAATCGGCGCGATGGGGCCCGGGAGTGTCGTCCAGGCAGCGCAGGACCATGGAGCGGGCCCGCTCCCAGTCGTAGCTGCGGTACAGGCGGCCCTGGACCACCGCGGCCGACCCGGCGTAGAACATCTCGTACTGGAAGTGCCGGCCCGCGAACTCCGAGCCGACCGCGTCCCATATCAGCTTCAACAGCCCAACTCGATGCTCGGCGTCCACATCGGGCCAGCGCACGAACCGCTCGAAGTCGGCCTTGGTCACCGGGTCGTCCCAGGCGCTCACCGACGACGGCACCTGGATGGTTGACCCGCCGGTCAGCTCCCGCAGAGCGAAGTTGATGTCGCGGTACAGCGCCGGCTGCAGCGTCATCGCCGAGTACAGCATCTCCGGGTCGGGCCGGGCCACGCCGTTGCCGTCGACGGTGGCGTTGTACTCCCCGGCCAGCACCAGCCCGTAGGGCACCGACGCCTGGGCGGCCACCCGGGCCAGACCGAGCTGGAAGTTGCGATCGGCGGACTGGCCCGACCACTCGGCCAGCTGCGAGGCCAGCCCGGCCAGGAACCTGAGCTTCACCGCGTAGCGGATCTGGGCCTGGGTGTTGCCCAGCACGTGGGCGGGGGTGCGGGTGAACTGGGCGAAGGTGATCTCCGGGTCGCGGTCCACGAACACGTGCTCGGGGGGAACGTCCACGTCGTCGAAGACGACCAGCGCGTCGGTCTCGTCGTAGACCGCCGACAGCGGGTAGTCGCCGGCTGCGGTCACGTCGCGGCCGTAGGGGCGGCGGGGGTAGATGCGCAGGCGGCGGTGGTTCACCGGGATCACCACCGACAGGCCGTAGTCGTCGGCACCTGGAGGTAAGGGCTGGATGGAGCTGACGAACAGGTAGTCGGAGAACACGGTGCCGGTGCCCAGCATCTGAGCGCCCCTCACCACCACCCCGTCGTCTCCGGAGCGAGCGATGGAGGCGTAGAGATTGGGCGCGTACTGCTCGTGGGGGCCCTTGGCCCGGTCGATCTGGGGGTGGATGATGGTGTAGGTGACGTACAGGTCCTCGTCCCGGGCCCGTTCATAGAAGCGCTGGACGTTGTCGGCGTAGCGGTCGCCGGCCTTGGCGAAAGTGTCGAGCGAGCCCGAGAAGCCGGCGAAGAACGAGGCCACGTGGTCGGGGGACCGTCCCAGGTACCCGTAGCTGAGCTCGGACCAGGCCTCGATGGCCAGTCTGCGGCGGCGCAGGTCGTCCACCGAGCGGGGCACCAGCCAGCTCAGGTTCACCGGGCGGCCGTCGCTGGGCGACTCGTAGGTCATGAGCTCGCGGTTGGCGGGATCGGCCGCGAAGTCATACAGCCGGGCCATGCTGCGCACGGCGCCGGCGAAGGCGGGATGAGAGGTGATGTCGTCGACTTGGGCGCCGTCGAGGATCACGTTGCGCCCGTCTCTCAGCGACTCGACGTAGCTGTCCCCTGTGCGCATCCGCCCTCCGTCGGAACCCGAGGCGCGCCAGACATCGGCCTGGCTGCCGGTCAGATTGTCTGACAACCTGCTCACGCTGTCAAACTGGGGCAGTGAGGTTCACGTGACATCTGGTCTGCGCCAGCTGGCCGACACGCTGGGCAATCCCAACTTCCGCCGCTACGCGGGCGCCCAGTTCCTGCACGCCGCCGGGATGTGGGCGCATCGCGCCGCGGAGTTGTGGCTGGTGTATGTGATCACCGGCAGCGCTCTGTGGGTGGGAATCAGCACCGCGGTCCGGTCGGGTCTGGCCGTCGTCCTCTCTCCGGTGGCAGGAACGCTGGCCGACCGCTTCGACCGGCGCCTGATGCTGGCCTCGACGCAGTCGGCAAAGGCCGTCGTGGCCAGCGGGCTGGCCGTGGCCACGATCGCGATGGGCGAAGACGTTCCGCTAGGGCTGCTGTTCGGCGCCATCACAGTGCTGGGGGTGGTCGGCGCCATCGACACCCCGCTGCGGCGCGCTTTCGTGCGCGACGTGGTCACCGTCGACGGAATCAACCGAGCAGCCCGGCTCCACACGTCGGTGATGTCGACGGGCCGGTTCCTCGGCGGCGGCTTGGCTGCCCTCTTCCTGTACCTGGCCTCGCCATGGGCCTGCTTCGCCGTGAACGGCGCGGCCTCTCTGATCGCGTCGATGTTGGTGCTGCAGGTGGTGCCCACCACCGCGACCGTGTCGGCTGAAGCCCGGGCGGCCGGAGGCCGGGTGCTCGACTACCTGCGGCGCACTCCGGCGGTGACAATCCCGATGGCCCTGCTGTGCTCATTCACGCTGTTCGGCTGGAACCTGGAGGTGCTGCTTCCGGTGCTCGCCGACAAGCAACTCGAGAGCGGCGGGGCCACCTTCGGGCTCCTTGTGCTGGCAATGAGCATCGGCAGCTTGATCGGCTCGGTGATCATGGCGTCATCGAGGCGAGAGGGGCTGGGCAGCCTCACGGTCCTGCTGGCCATCTTCGGAGCAACTGTGGTTCCGCTGGCCGCAGTTCACCAACTCGCCAGCGGCATGGCTGTCATCTTCGTGGTCGGCTTTGTCGGCGGCGGGTTCCTGAGCCTGTCCAACGCCTCGGTCCAGACGGCGGTCGACCCCCGGCTCCAAGGTCGGGTGTCAGCGGTGTACGGGGTCGTCTTCGTCGGGGCCCGCGCCGTCGGCGGTCCGATCCTGGGCTGGATGGTGGACGCCTTCGGCAGCCGGACCGCCCTCATCGTGGTGGGGGTCGGAACGGCGGCGTTTGCCCTGCTCGGCAGCCTCGCCATCGCCCGGAGCCGTTCAAGGGAGCAGTCGGCCGGTTAGTGGCGCTTGACGCCTCCGTACTTCATGCGGGTGTCGCTCATGGAGGCCGAGCGGGCCTCGTCCGTGCGGATGGCACCGTCGACGAGTTCGCCCACGAACAGCGTGTGGGTGCCCAGATCGAAGGCGTGGCGCACCTCGCAGTCCATCCAGGCGATGGCCTCCTCGAACACCGGCGCGCCGGTGGTCGCTTCTCTAACAGCCCGGCCGTTGAGGGTTCCATCGGCGTAAGTGGCGGGCTTGGAGAACTTGACGAACACCCGGGTGTCCTCCGCGTTCCACAGGTTGACGGTGAACGAGCCCCCCTCGGAGATGAGACGGTGCGTCACCGCCGTATTCTCCACACCCACCCCTATGAGGACCGGCTCCATCGACAGTTGCGTGATCCAGCTCGCGGTCATGGCATTGCGCTCGGTGCCAGCGCGCGAGCCGATCAGGGCCAGAGCGTTGGGGATCTTCCAGGTGAGCCGGTTAACGAGCTGGTCGTCGAGTGCCATGACGACACCCTATCGGGGGGCCTGATGCGGTCCCGAGAGTTCGCTCCCGAAGGGCTGTTCGTGGTGGGAGCGGTGTCGCAGTACCTGGGAGCGGCCGTGGCCGCGACTCTGTTCGACGAGCTGGCGCCGGGCGGCGTGGCGCTGCTGCGGGTGCTGGGCGCGGCCGCGATGATCGTGTTGCTGCGACGTTCGTGGCGGCGTCGCTGGGAGCCGGCGGTGCTGGGGAGGGCCGCAGCCTTCGGGGTGTCGCTGGCCGCCATGAACCTGTGCTTCTACCTGGCCATGGACAGGCTGCCGCTTGGCAACGCGGTGGCTATCGAGTTCATCGGCCCGATAGCGGTGGCCGCGGCCGGAGCCCGCAGCTTGCGGTCGGCGGGGGCGCTGGTGCTGGCCGTTTCGGGTGTGGTGGTTCTGGCCGGGGTGGAGGCCGAGGGAACGACCGGCGGGGTGGCCTTCGCTCTGCTGGCCGGAGCGTTCTGGGCCGGCTACATCCTGCTCGGCCATCGGGTGGCCCGCAGCCCGGCGTCGGTGGACGGGCTCGGCCTGGGGATGCTGGCCGGCGCTCTGGCCATCAGCCCGTTCGGCGCGGCCGCCGTGGGCGGAGCGCTGGACTCGCCGCTGGTGCTGGCCCTAGCGGTGGCCACAGGGCTGCTGTCCAACGTGATCCCCTACCGGATCGACCAGTCAGTGATGCGCCGGATCGACCCGCACCGCTTCGCCCTGCTCCAAGCCCTGCTCCCGGTGACAGCCGCAATCGTGGGGCTGGCCGCGCTGGCCCAGGTGCCGAGCGGTCGGGAGGCACTCGGCATCGGCCTGGTGATCGTGGCCATAGCCGCCAACCGGCCCCGCATCGAGTCGAACTAACGCGCCGAGTCAGGGTCGCCTGACCCGAGCCCGGCGGGCAGCAGAGCGGTCTCCGCTCGGCCTCTAGGCGGCGGGCAGGAGGCCGCGGTCGACCATGGTCTCTGCGATCTGGATGGCGTTGAGCGCGGCTCCCTTGCGCAGGTTGTCACCCGACACGAACAGCGACAGGCCGTTGGGGCGCGTGGGGTCACGGCGGATGCGGCCCACGTACGACGGGTCGGCACCGGCCGCCTTCAAGGGGGTGGGAACGTCGGCCAGCACCACGCCGGGCGCACCGGCTAGCACCTCGACCGCCCGCTCGGGGGTGATGGGGCGCTCGAACGACGCGCTGATCGACAGGGAGTGGCCGCAGTACACCGGCACCCGCACGCAGGTGGCCGCCACCACCAGGTCGGGCAGCTCCAGGATCTTGCGGCTCTCGCTGGTGAGCTTCTGCTCCTCGTCGGTCTCGCCGGTGCCGTCGGCGACGACCGAGCCAGCCAGCGGGATCACGTTGAAGGCGATCGGCTCACAGAAGTTCTCTCCCGCCTGCAAGCCGACGGCGCCGCCGTCGAAGGTGAGCGAGGGGGCGTCCTCGCCCGCCTTCTGCACCTGCTCGTGCAGCTCGTCCACCCCGGCGAGACCGGCTCCCGAGACGGCCTGGTAGGTCGAAACCACCATGGCAAGAAGGCCCGCCTCGGCGTCCAGACGCTTCAGCGTCGGCATGGCCACCATCGTTGTGCAGTTGGGGTTGGCGACGATGCCCTTGGGCCTCGACTCCAGCGCATGCGGGTTGACCTCGGACACCACCAGCGGCACATCGGCGTCTCGCCGCCAGGCCGAGGAGTTGTCGATCACGACCGCGCCGGCTGCGGCCACTCGCTCGGCGAGCGCCCGGCTGGTGGTGGCCCCAGCGGAGAACAGGCAGACGTCGAGCCCGGTGTAGTCGGCGGCAGCCGCGTCCTCCACCACGACGGCGCGGTCCCGCCAGTGCAGCGTGCGCCCAGCCGAGCGGGACGAGGCGAAGAAGCGCAGCCCGTCCACCGGGAAGGCGCGCTCGTCCAGCAGGGCGCGCATTACCCCGCCCACCTGGCCGGTTGCGCCGACAACTCCGACATCCATGAGGCCGCAGGCTATCGCCACCAGTCAACCAACCCAGCCGGGAAGGCCGGCCCGAACTGGCAGCACCGCGCCCGCATACCGGGCATGGCGCTGCCAATTCCCCGCAGTGCGTGATCAGTAGACGCTGGCTCGGTCGGTGGGATCCTTGTCTAGCTCGAACGACTCGTGCAGCGCGCCGACGGCCCGCTCCACGTCGCCGGACCGGATCACGCAGGAGATGCGGATCGCAGAGGTGGAGATCATCTCAATGTTGATGCCGGCCGCCGCCAGCGTCTCGAACATCCGGGCCGCCACGCCGGGGTTGGTCTGCATGCCCGCCCCGATCAGGCTCACCCGGGCGATGCCGTCGTCGGCGGACACGTCGTCGGCGCCCAGCTCGCCAATCAGCATCTGCGCCACCGTCAGAGCCCCGTCGAGCTGCGACCTGGGAACGGTGAAGCTGATATCGGTGACGCCCTCGCTCGACACGTTCTGCACGATCATGTCCACGTTCACTTCGGTGTCGGCCAGCGCCCGGAAGAGCCGGCCGGCCACACCGGGCTTGTCGGCGACTCCCGAGACGGTCATCTTCGCCTCGCTGGCGTCGTGGGTGACGGCCGAGATGATGGCGTGCTCCATGGCTTCCTCTCCGGTTACTTTCGTGCCCGGCATCCAGCTGAACGCGGACCGCACGTGCAGCTCGACGCCGTAGGTCCTGGCCAACTCCACCGCCCGCATGGCCGGCTTCGGGCAGCCGCTGGCGGTCATCTCCAGCAGCTCGTCGAACGAGACCACGTCCATGCGCCGTGCCTGGGGCACGAGGCTGGGGTCGGCGCTGAACACGCCGGGCACATCGGTATAGATCTCGCAGTAGTCCGCGCCGAGGACGTGGGCCAGGGCCACGGCCGTCGTGTCGGAGCCCCCGCGGCCCAAGAACGTCACGTCGCCGTCGCCGGAAACCCCTTGGGAGCCGCCCACGACCGGTACGGTTCCGCGGGCCAGCGCCTCGGTGATGCGGCCCGGGGTGATCTGCACGATCTTGGCGTCGGTGTGGGTGGTGTCGGTGCGGAACCCAGCCTGGCTGCCGGTGAACGACGCGGCCGGCACTCCAAGGTCGCTGAGTGCCATGGCCATGAGGGCGCAGGCCTTGCGCTCGCCCCCGGTGATGAGCATGTCGACCTCGCGGCCGGGCGGGTCCGCGGCCACCTGGGAGGCCATTCGCAACAGTTGATCGGTCTCGCTGCCCATGGCCGACACGACCAGCACGACCTCGTCGCCACGGCCGCGGCGGCGCGCCACATGGTCGGCCACGACCCGGATGCGGTCGGGGTCGGCCACCGAGGTGCCGCCGAACTTTTCCACTACGAATGCCACCGCGCACCAGGCTACCGGCGCCCCGGGTGAGGCCCGGCTGGCCGATGCACAGGCACAAGGCGCAGAAACGGCCGCAATCCGTGGCATTCTTGGGGCGTGCGCGAGGCGCTCGCAATCGACGAGATAGTCCTGAAGGTGCCCGCATCGGCGGCTTACGCCCGGGTCGTGCGCGTGGGCGCCGCCGCCGTGGCGCTTCGTCAAGGCATGTCGTTCACAGAGATCGACGAGCTGCGAGCAGCCATAGACGAGGCGACCGAGCTGCTGCTCGCGCATCCGGCCGAGCCCGATGCGGCCATCGTGTGCGTGCTCCGGGCCGAGGGAGGGTGCCTGGAGGTGGAGGTGGGGCGCACCGACGAGGCCAGCGTCGCGGCCACGGACGCGGCCCGGTTCAAGAAGGCGGCGGGCGCCTCCAACGTGACGGCCACGGTGGAGTCCGAGAGGGGCCGGCTGCTGTTGCGCAAGGACATAGGCCGGCCCGGCAGCCGGCCCGCGGCCTAGGAGCTCAGCGACCGGTCGAATTACCCGGGCCCGTGGGCCTGAAGATTCAGCGGCCGGTCGAGCCGAAGCCCTGGTCGCCGCGTGTCGACGGGTCGAGGCTGTCCACCTCCACCAGGCGAACCTGCTCCACCGCCATCACCACCAGCTGGGCGATGCGCTCGCCCCGGTCCACGGTGAACGGCTCCGACGGGTCGGTGTTCACCAGCACCACCTTCAGCTCGCCCCGGTAGCCGGAATCGATCAGGCCGGGCGTGTTCAGGCAGGTCACACCGTGGTTCACGGCGAGCCCGCTGCGGGGGAGCACGAAGCCGGCGCAGCCCTCCGGCAACGACACTGCCACACCGGTCGGCACCAGGGCCCGGCCCCCTCCAGCGACCAGAACCGTGGAGGTGCGGGCCATCAGGTCGATGCCGGCATCGCCCGGGCGGGCATAGCCGGGAAGGGGCAGGTCCGGGTCGAGCCGGACTATGGGAACCTCGAGCACCGGCCGAGAGTAGCGGAGCCGCCCCGTCCAACCGGGTCGTTATCCTGCCGCGGTGCTCGCCTGGATGGACTTGGAGATGACCGGCCTCGATCCCGAGCTCCACTCCATCGTCGAGATCGCGGCCCTCATCACTGACGACGACCTCCAGATGGTGGCCACCGGGCCCAGCCTTGTGATTCACCAGCCCCAGAAGGTGCTGGCGCTTATGGACGACACGGTGCGGACCATGCACACCGCCAGCGGCCTGCTGGAGAGGATCAGATCGTCGACCGTGAGCCTGGCCGACGCCGGCGCCGCGGTGCTCGCGTTCCTGCGGTCCCACATCGACGAGCCCCGCACCGTGCCGCTGTGCGGCAACTCCATAGGCACCGACCGCCGGTTCCTGGCCCGGCACCTCCCGGAGATCGAAGACTTCCTCCACTACCGGTCGATCGACGTGTCCACCGTGAAAGAGCTGGCCCGCCGCTGGCAACCATCGGTGTATGAGGGCGCACCGGCCAAAGCCGCTGGCCACCGGGCCCTCGACGACATCATCGAGAGCCTCGAAGAGCTGCGCTGGTACCGCCGGGCAGGGTTCATCGGCGGCAACGCCGAGGTGGCGCCATGAGCGTGAAGACATACAGGAAGCAGGAGCAGGAGCCAGCGTCGACCGAAGTAACCGAGGTGGCGCCCGGAGTGCTGCGGCTGCAGCTGCCGGTGAGCATGCCGGGCCTCGGCCATGTCAACTGCTACGCCCTGATCGACTCGGACGGCGCGGCGCTGGTCGATCCGGGCCTGCCCGGCGACGAGTCGTGGTCGGCGCTGGTCGACCGGCTCCGCCAAGCCGGCATCCCCCTGCGACGGGTGCACACCACCGTCATCACCCACTCCCATCCCGACCACTACGGCGGCAGCCACCAACTGCGCGAGGAGACCGGCGCCGAGCTGCTGGCCCACGCCGCTTTCATGTCCAGCCCCGCGGCCGACGGCGCCAACGCGGACATCGATCTGGAGCTGCTGGAACTGGGCCCGGATGCGCTGGTGGAACTGTGGAAGGAGAAGCTGCGGAATCTGGGCAAGACCGCTTGGGGGACCGGGCGCGAGCCACCGCCCGACGAGGCCATCAGGCTCTTCATCCAGACCAACGTCGCGGGCCAGACGCCCCGCTTCCGGGTGCCGGAGCCGACTATCCGCGTCGCCGACGGCGATGCCGTGCGCCTGGCCGGACGCGAGTGGTTCGCGGTACACACACCCGGCCACACCACCGATCACCTGTGCCTGTGGGACCCGGCCGAGGGCGTGCTGCTGTCGGGCGACCACGTGCTGCCCACCATCACGCCCCACATCGCGGGCTCGACCGACATAGACGATCCCCTGGCGGCCTTCTTCGCGTCGCTGGCCCGGGTGGGCGCATTCGAGGGCGTCGAGGTGTGCCTGCCCGCCCACGGCCACCCCTTCACGGACCTGAGGGGCCGCACGGCCAGCATCCGCCGCCACCACGTCGAGCGGCTCGACGTGCTGCGGGCCGCCGCTGCCGCGCTCGGCAACGCTCCGGTGGAGGCGTACATGAAGGAACTGTTCTCCGAGCGGGCCTGGGGCGGCATGGCCGCCAGCGAGACGTTCGCCCATCTCGAGCACCTGCGGGTGATCGGCGACGCCGAGAGCAGTCGCGACCCCGACGGCCTGCTGCGCTTCCGGTTACGGGCACCCGACCGGCCCAGGTTCGATCCTCCCGAGGGATCGGCCGGCGCGACCTGATCGTCCCGGTGCCGATGCCGGTACGGTCGGCTGGGTCATGAGGGTCGCACCGTCTCTGCGAGCGGCGGTCAGAGCCGGCCTAGCCACCGGTTTCGCCGCCCTGCTGGCCTTGACGGCGGGCGCCTGTGGAGACGGCGCCGGCACCGTGACCTCGGGCAACGACGACGAGGCACCCAAGATCGTTCTGAGCCAGGACAGCCCGGGCTTCGTCGCGGACGCCGACATCTCGCCCGAGGCGTCCGACGGCACCGACCTCTCCGACCTCACCTTCGACCTCTTCGACGGCGGCAGCAGCACCCTCGCCGGCTACGAGGGCACACCGCTGGTGGTCAACTTCTTCGCGTCGTGGTGCCCGCCCTGCGTGAGGGAGATGCCGGAGTTCCAAGACGTGTTCGAGCGGCTCGACGGCCAGGTGGCGTTCCTCGGACTGTCACAGGACCAATCGCCAACCGACGCCCTCGCCCTGGTGGAGTCCACCGGCGTCACCTACGACGTGGGCTGGGACCTCGACCTGGAGGTGTACGGCGCAACCGGCAGCATCGCCATGCCCACCACCGCCTTCGTGTCACCCTCCGGCGAGCTGCTCGACACCTTCGCAGGAGCACTAGACACCGAGGCTCTGGCCGAGCTCATCGAGAATACGCTCGGCGTAGAGGCCGAGCGGGTAGGCGGCAATTCATGAGGGCTCCAGCGGAGCGCGAAGCGAGGCCGTGGCCCGAGCGGCCCGTGAGCGCAGCGAACATGAGCGGGAAACACGACACTGCACCGCGAGGAGTCGTCACCTACACGCGCACGCTCGTAGCGGCTAGACCGTAGAACCATGGAACTCCACGCGGCGGCTGGACCGTAGAACCATGGACTGGGCTGCGCTCGCCTATCCCTTCTCGCTGGGGCTGGTCGCCGCCTTCAACCCGTGCGGCTTCGCTCTGCTGCCCGCCTACCTGTCGTATTTTGTCGGCGTAGAGCAGTCCAAGGGTTCGCAGCCGTCCTCGGGCGCTCAGGCGCTGGGCGCGATGTTGCGGGCCATCGGTGTGGCGCTGACGCTCACCGCCGGCTTCGTGGCCGTGTTCGGCGCCTTCGGCGTGCTGTTCGAGACAGTGCTCAGCCAGGGCAGCGTGCTCGAACACATCGGCTACGTGACCATCGCCATCGGCGTGGCCATGGCGCTGCTGGGCGTGTGGATGCTGACCGGGCGGGCGGTCAACCTGCGGCTGCCCAAGATGAGCCGGGGCACCGGCAGCCGGGGCCTGGGGTCGATGTTCATGTTCGGCGTCAGCTACGCGGTGGCGTCGCTGTCGTGCACGATCGGCCTGTTCGTCGCGGCCGTCGCCGCGAGTTTCTCGGCCGACGGCGTAGCCAACGGCACGGCCAACTTCGTGGCCTACGGGATCGGCATGGGCGCGGTCATGACGTTCCTGACCCTGGCGCTGGCCCTGGCCCGCTCCAGCGTGGTTCCCGCGATGCGCAAGATGTTCCGTTGGATCAACCCGATCTCGGGGCTGGTGCTGATCGCGTCCGGGGTCTACGTGGCCAACTACGGCTGGTGGGAGCTGCAGATAATCGACGATCCGCTGGCCAGGAACGTCCTGGTGGAGAAGTTCACCGAGTTCCAGGCGGCGGTAACCAACTGGATCGACGACGCCACCGCGGAGCGTCTCGGGGTGCTGTGCGCTCTGGGGGTGATCGGAGCGCTGGTGCTGGCCTGGCGCCAGGGCGAGTCCCGCCTGCTGGTCAGCCGCCTGGTGGCTGCGGCCTACCTGGCGCTCTATCTGGTGGTGGAGCTCTACTTCAACCAGGGCGACTTCGTGCTGTTGCCGGTTGTGCGATTCGTGGCGGGTTGGCCGCTGCGGGTCGGGCACTGGTTCACCGACCCCGCCCGCTTCGGGGTCCCGCTGGAAATCCTGTTCACCGCGCTGGTTGTTTGGATTCTGGTCCGTATGGTTCGCAGGGCAAATGCGCACCGGTTGGGAACAAGCGCGGTCCGAAGCTGAGGACCGGCAGGTCAAACCGAGTCCTCGGCTGCTGAGGTGACCATCGGGTTTGCGTCCCTCATCGCCCGCCCGGACGTGGACGAGGTGTGCGAGCTGCGGGGCCGGTTCGGGCTGATGGCGTTCCACGGCGGCAACCTGGAGCGCACCACCGACGTGATCGCCCGGGAGGCGGCCGAACGCAGCGGGGCATCCCTGTACGCGGTCATCCAGCACGCGCCCCTGCGGGAGCATGTGCCGTCCATCACCATCGGGCCCGAGCACTCCGAGAGGCTCAAGGAGTTCCTAGACCGCGTCCACACGGTCATCGCAGTGCACGGCTACGGCCGCGAGACCCAGTTCTGGAAGGTGTTGCTGGGCGGGCGCAATCGGGCGCTGGCAACCCACTTGGCAAAGCACCTGCGGGCTCGTCTGCCGGAGGCGTTCGGCCTGGTGGACGACATCGACGCCATCCCGAAGGGGCTGCGGGGCCTGCACGAGGCCAACCCGGTGAACCTGCCCCCAAACGCCGGGGTGCAGCTCGAGTTGCCCCCAACCATCCGCTGGAACAAGCAGGCCCGCAACTGGTCCGACTACGAGGGCACCCCGCGTGCACCGCAGGTCAGCACGCTCATCGACGCTCTAGTCAGCGCCATCGACGCCTGGAGTGAGCAATAGCAATAAGGCCCTCAGGGGGCGAGGCGCTCGATGACCCAGTCTGATTGAGAGCTGCCAACGCCGGGAGCCGAGCCCGGCCGGCGGTAGCGCAGGCGGTCGTGCAGGCGGCTGCGCCGGCCCTGCCAGAACTCCACGCAGAGGGGCCTCACCAGATAGCCGCCCCAATAGTGGGGTCTTGGCACCGCGACGCCAGCTTCGAAGCGGGCCTCGGTCTCGGCGGTGAGTTGCTCCAGTTCGGCCCGGTCGGCGATCACCTGGGACTGCGGCGACGCGCTCGCCGCGATCTGGGCGCCCCGGGGCCGCGACGCGAAGTAGGCGTCGCTCTCGTCGTCGGGCAGGTGCTCCACCGTTCCCACCACTCGCACTTGGCGCTCGACCGGGTGCCACAGGAAGCACAGCGCGGCCCGATGCGACCGGTCCAGGTCCAGCCCCTTGGCCGAGAGGCGGTTGGTGTGGAACACGAAGCCCCGCTCATCCAGCCCCTTCAACAGCACCGCCCGCGCCGAGGGCCAGCCGTCGGCATCGGTGGTGGCCAAGATCACCGCATTGACGTCATAGGGCTTGATCGCCAGCCACTCGTCGAACCAGCGCCTGAACTGCACGATGGGATCGCCGGCGACATCGTCCTCGCTGAGCCCAGCCTCGGAGTACTGCTCGCGCATCTGGGCAAGATCCATGCTCGGACTCTACGGGGGCTCGCGAGGCTCCAGTAGGTTGCCGCAGTGCGCCCCGCCCGCTTCCTAGTCGTTGCCTGCGGGGGAGTGGCCGGTGCGGTCGCACGCTGGAGCGTCACCGAGACCCTCGGAGCGAACGCGGGGGGCTTCGACTGGACACTCTTCGCCGTGAACACGGTGGGTTCGTTCCTTCCACGTGGCCGCCACGCTGATCCTCGGACTCGGTGCCGCGGCCGCAGGACTGGCCGCGGCCGGCTAGTCGCGGCGGGCGACCAGCCACAGGCCGGTGCCTGCGTAGCTGCCCGTCGCCGTCCAGCGTCCAGGCAGGAGGTCCATCACCTCTTCGGGAGGGAGGTAGATGGGGGTCTCGTCGCCCATAGTGCTGACCCAGACGAACCGGCCCTCGGGCGCCAGCACCCGGTCGTACTCCACCGCGAACATGAACATGTTCACCAGCACCACCACGTCGACCGACCCGGCCGCCAACGGCAGCGCGCCGGCATCGGCCCGCACGAACGGCGTCACCCTCAGATCGGCGAGGGCGAGCATCCTCGGCGACAAGTCCAGGGCGGCAGCCACCGGATGGCGGGCCGCGATGCGCTCGGTGGCGGCACCCGTCCCGCAGCCGATCTCCACGACGCGACCGGAACCCACGTCACCCCGGTCGAGCGCGTCCTCCAGCGATGCCAGCCGCAGGTCGTTGCTGTGGTCCGCGTGCCAGCCGACGCTCAACTCGTCGAAGACGCCGGCCACGAACGACGCCCGCTCCGTCGACCAGCCGCCACCACCGCCGATCTGCTGGGTGACGGTTCGCATCGGATGGTCGGAACCGAACCGCGCCGGCTGGACCAGCTCCCGCACAGGATCGATCCAGGTGATGGTTCCAACCATCTTCAACCTCCTGAGACCGTCTACTTGCCGATGACGGTCACTCCGCCCATGTAGGGGTGCAGGGCCTCCGGGACCGCTATCGAGCCGTCGGGCTGGCGGTAGATCTCCACCAGCGCGGCCCATACCCGGGGCACGGCCAGGCCCGAGCCGTTGAGGCTGTGCACCATCTGGGTGCGGCCCCCGGCGGCGGGGCGGTACCGGACGTTCGCCCGCCGGGCCTGGTAGTCGCGGCACCACGACACGCTCGACACCTCCAGCCAGCGGTCCGCCCCGGGGGCGTACACCTCGATGTCGAACGTGCGGGCCGAGGCATCGCCCAGATCGCCGGCGCACAAGTCGAGAATCCGGTGAGCCAGGCCGAGGTCGGCAATGGCCCGCTCGGCCCTCTCGAGGATCTCGGCGTGCAGGTCGTGGGCCTGCTCGGGCGTGCAGAACCCGTACAGCTCCACCTTGTCGAACTCGTGCACTCGCAGCAGCCCGCGGGTGTCGCGGCCCGCGGAGCCCGCCTCGCGGCGGAAGCACGAAGTGTGGCCCATCAGCCTCACCGGCAGGTCGGCCTCCTCGACGATCTCGCCCGACAGCAGCGAGGTCAAGGGCACCTCCGCGGTGGGGATGGCCCACAGCCCGTCGCGCTCGAGTTGGTAGGCCTCGTCGGAGAACTTGGGCAGGTGGCCGGTGCTGGTCATGGTCTCGGTCCGAACCAGGGTGGGCGGCCTGATCTCCTCGTACAGGTCGCGGTTGCGGTCGAGCCCGTAGTCGATGAGGGCCCGCACCAGCCGAGCCCCCAGCCCGCGGTACATGGCGAACATCGCGCCCGACATGCGCACGGCCCGGTCGATGTCGAGAATGCCGAGATCCGCTCCGATCTCCCAGTGCGGCGTCCGCTGGTGCTCGCCGTAGGCGCCGGGGTCGTAGCCGACCGTTCGCACGACGACGTTGGCGTCTGGTCCCGAGCCGTCGGGGCAGTCCTCGGCGGGCAGGTTGGGCACGAACAGCAGGATGCGGCGGATCCACTCCGAGAGCTGCTCGGCCTCCGCGGCCAGCTCGTCGATGCGGGCGCCCAGCTCCCGGCTGCGGGTCCGCAGCCCGTCGGCCTCGCCCGCCCGGCCGTCGCGGTGAAGGGCGCCGACCTCGGCGGAGATCCGCTTCACCTCGGCCCGCAGCTCGTCGGCCTCGCTGACCACGGCGCGCCGACGCTCGTCATGGATGATGACCTGATCGAGCGGCGCGACAGGCTCGCCGCGGCGGGCGACGGCGGACTTGACGGCGTCGGGTTCAGCCCTCAACTGGCGCAGGTCGAGCATCCCCCGACGGTACCGGCTCATGCTGCGGGCGCGGGACCGCCCGCCTCCGGTCTTGGTCCGACCCTGGCCCTGCAACTTGCGCAACTGGCCATCCACACTTATCCTCAGGCTTAGGTCGGACTGTGGACAGTCCAGTGAATAGACTGTAAATGTACCGATAACGCATAAACTGACTGAGAAATAATATGGCAAGGCCGAAGTACATACCAACAGATAGAGAGCGACGCGTCCTCGATCGCGTCGAGAACCCCCGCTACGACCGGCAAATCGTGAACGGACTGGATCCCTTCATCAAGGAGAGCGCGCCCGAGGACATGCGCGGCTTCTACACACCCGTCGAGCTGTCGAACCTGCAGCAGCTCAAGGACACCGACCGGGACGTCGAGGACCGCATGCCGGTCAAGATCACCCGCCACTACTTCGAGATGGCCCGCAGCAGCCCGGCCCTCCAGACGCTCGTCAAGGCCTCCCCCGACGAGACCTTGAACCTCGACGGCGAGGAGGACCCCGCCGGCCAGCTCGACTACAGCCCCGTCGAGGGCATTCTCCACAAGTACGAGATGGCCCTGCTCTACGTCATCTCGACCTGTTCGGCCCACTGCCGGTTCTGCTACCGGGAGGAGTTGATCGCCCGCAAGGACATCGAGCGGGCCGACGGCACGGTCAAGAAGAAGGGTCTGGCCCAGGTCAAAGAGGTCACCGACTACATCCGGGCCCACAACGCGGCCGTGGACGCCAACGGCGGCAGGCATCCCGAGACCGGGCGGCCCAAGCTGCGCGAGATCCTGCTGTCGGGCGGCGATCCGATGGTGCTGCCCAACTCCAAGCTGGCCGCCTGGTTCACCGCCCTGGCCGAGGCGGGCGCGGAGGTCATCCGGGTGGGGACCAAGGAGCTCGCCTTCCATCCCGACCGCTTCGACGACGCCCTTCTGTCGATGCTCGACAACTTCCACGAGGTCTACCCCGACGTGGCCGTCCGGTTGATGGTGCACTTCAACCACCCCGACGAGCTGCTGGTCAAGGACGCCGACGGCAGCTACATCAAGGGGGAGCACGGCCAGCTCCAGTGGAACCCCAGCACCCGGCGCGCTGTCGACGCAGTCGTCTCCCGGGGCTGGATCTGCGTAGAGAACCAGTCCCCGATCATCCGGGGAGTGAACGACGACCCCGACGCGCTGCGCATCCTGCAGCGCACCCTCAAGGCGGCCGGCATCGAGAACCACTACTTCTTCGGTGGCCGGAACATCGTCGCCTACAAGGCATTCAACGTGCCCATCGAGACGACGTGGCAAATACTCAACGAGTCCCAGCGAGGACTGTCCGGGGTGGAGGCCCACGCCCGGATGACCTGCGTGCATTTCAAAGGCAAGACGGAGGTGGCCGCGGTCACCGAGAAGCCCATCCCGGGCCTGCCCGGCGCCGAGAACGGGGTGGTGATCTTCAAGGTGCTGCGCAGCCCCGCCGACGCCGGCGAACGGGGCAAGACCGCCATCGTGGGGCGCAACCCGGAGGCGCTGTGGTTCGACGACTACGTCGACCGGGTCATCGTCGACGAGGCCGGCCTCTTCGACTACTACCGGCGGCCCCAGCCGGTGCCCGCCGCACTCGCCCGGGAAGGGTCAACAGCGACTGGCGCGCCTCGCCGCACGCCGGCGGAACGGCACCGCGACGAAGAGGTCCACAAGCACCGCACCGCCGCCCAACCCCAGGGCTAGCCGCCTCGTCAACAACGCCCGCTACACACGGGGCTCTTGGGGCGGCGGGCCCAAGCGCTCGAACTCGGCCTCGACATCGGCTGAGGTGAGGGTGTTGGCCTTGAAGCGCCGGCGACGGTCCTCGGCGTCGGTGCGGCGCTGAGCGGCCGAGTAGCGGAAGAACTTGATGCCGATCAGGGACCAAAGGTAGAAGCCGCCCAGCACCTTCATGACCGCACCGGCGGCCTGCTGGTCGGCGGTCACCGAGATGCCCCACAGGCGCTGGGCATGGTCGTAGACCGGATACACCGAGCCCTCAGCGAAGGTCAGCCAGGCAGCCGGCACAGTCGGCACGATCGACATGGCGAACAGGTAGACCATCTTGGCGGGCTCAGAGAGCTGCCACTCCTTCACCGGCCCGACCACCGGTGTCCACATGGCCAGAGCGCTGGCGAATATCAGTAGGTGCATGGCGTAGTGGAAGGGGCCGCTGCGCACCGACATCTCCACCAGCGTGTTCCAGTGCATCAGCCCCTGCAGGGCGTTGAAGACCACGGCGGCCACCAGCGGATGCACGAGGCGGCGGATCACCCGGGCCGAGCGTGAGCCGTCGACCACCATGAGCCGGGCCAGCCATTCAGGCACAGCCATCAGCAGCAGCGGCGGAATCACGAAGCTGATGAGCAGGTGCTGCACCATGTGCACCGAGTACAGGTACTCCTCGGCTATGTCGTGCACGGGCCAGTCCGCCGACACCCACAGCAGGGCTGTCCCCGCCACGAAACACAGCCGCTGGCGCCGCGTGATCGCGACGACACCCGGCGGAACAGCAACCGGGGCCACCACCCGCACCACGTAGACGCCGAGGCCGACCACCGCGGCCACCAGCAGCCACACCTCGGGATGGAACTGGAAGCGCCAGGCGTCGGTCGCGGCCAGCGCGCCCATGGTCAGAACCAGAACTCGAAAGCGGCCAGGGTGATCACGTACACGCCCACGGCCAGGGTGAGCCCGGCGGTGAACATGCGGCCGAACAGCTTGCTGTCGAAGCGCAGGTGCATGAACCAGGTGGCCACCAAATAGAACTTGACGATCATCATGAAGATGAGCGACGGCACCAGGAACGCGCCCCAGTCGAGAACCGTGCGGAAGTAGGTGAACACCTCCACCGCGGTGACCAAGCCCAGCACGACGGCGATCTTGACGTAGGCCCAGTCCGAGGGATGGGAGTGGCCCTCGTCGTCGTGGTGCTCGTCGGCTGCATCGGCGGTGGGCTCGGATTGCTCGGAGGTGGCGGTGTCGCTCATGAGATCAGTCGGCCGGGATCAGGTAGATGACGGTGAAGATGAAGATCCACACGATGTCCACGAAGTGCCAGTAGAGGCCCACGATCTCCACCGTCTCGGCATTGCGCTGGGTGAGCTTGCCCTTCACCGACGCCACGAACAGCGACATCAGCATGAGGATGCCAAGGCTCACGTGCACGCCATGGAAGCCGGTCAGGGTGAAGAAGGCGCTGCTGGCCGGGTTGGTGGTGAAGGCGACGCCCTCTCGCACGAAGCTCGTGAACTCGTAGACCTGCCCGCCGATGAACACCCCGCCGAGCAGGGCCGTGGCCAGCAGCCAGGTGCGGCCTGCCTCGTCCTCGCCCCGGGACACCGCGGAGAGGGCCAGCACCATCGTGAGCGAGCTCATCAGCAGCACGAACGAGCTCACCGAGGTGAACGGGATGTCGAACACGTCCGTGGGCAGCGTGCGCCCGTTGCCGCGGGTCTTGTAGAGCAGGTAGGTGGAGATCAGCCCGCCGAACAGCAGGCACTCCGAGCCCAGGAACACCCACATGGCCAGCTTGGTGTGCGACAGGCCGGTGGTGGTGGCGTGGGGGTCGTGGCCGTGGTCGGCGACTGCGTGGCCGGGATCGGCGACTACCGGTTCCGCGCTCATTGCTCTGCTCCGCCGGCTTCGGCGCCGTCGCCGTCATGGCCTTCGTCGTGGTCCTTGTCGTCGTGGTGGTCGTGGGCGGCGTCGGGGTCGTCCACCGGCTCCAGTGCCCATGAGTAGAGGGAGCTGATCGTCAGAAGGGCGCCGATCAGCGCCAGCCAGAGGTTGAAGATCAGGCCGTAGCCGATGAGGGGCAGCCCGAGCGCCACCGCCAGCGGCCAGAACGACGGCGACGGCAGGTGCACGTCGGTGGCCTCACCGGTCTGCGCGGCCTCCTCCACGGTGGCGACCCGCACCACCTTGCCCTCGTCGTTCTCGGCGTACTTGCGGTGCCACCAATCGTCGCGGCCGTGCACCTGGGGCACCGTGTCGAAGTTGTGCGCGGGCACCGGCGACGGAATCGACCATTCCAGGCTGCGGGCGTCCCAGGGGTCGGGGCCCGGCGCAGGCAGGTGGGGGGCGTCCCGCTTGGACTTAACGACGTTCACCATGAAGATCAGCACGCTCACTGCAATCAGCAGCGAGCCGACGGTGGCCGCCATGTTCCAGAACTCGAAGCCGTAGCCCCTCGCGTAGGTGTCGATGCGCCGGGACATCCCCTGCAGGCCCAGGATGTGCATGGGGCCGAAGGTGAGGTTGAAGCCCACCAGCATGATCCAGAAGTGCCAGTTGCCGAGCCGCTCGTTGAGGAAGTGGCCCCACACCTTGGGCCACCAGAAGTAGAGGCCGGCGAACAGGCCCAGCACGGCGCCGCCGAAGATCACGTAGTGGAAGTGGGCCACGATGTAGTAGGTGTCGGTCTGCTGGGTGTCGGCCGGCGCCACCGAATGGGTCACGCCGGACAGGCCGCCGATGGTGAACATGGCCACCGTGGCCACCGCGAACTTCATGGCCACCGTGAAGCGCAGCTTCCCGCCCCACATCGTGGCCAGCCAGTTGAGGACTTTCACCCCCGTCGGCACCGCGATGAACATCGTCGACAGGGAGAAGGCGGCCACCGAGATGGGGCCGATCCCCGACACGAACATGTGGTGGGCCCACACTCCCCAGCCCATGAAGCCGATGGCGATGCCCGAGAACACCATGAACTCGTAGCCGAACAGCGGCTTGCGGCTGAAGGTGGGGATCACCTCCGACACCACTCCGAAGGCGGGCAGGATGAGGATGTACACCTCGGGGTGGCCGAAGATCCAGAACAGGTGCTGCCACAGCAGCGGGTCTGCCCCGGCGTCGGGATTGAAGAACTGGGCGCCGAAAAGGCGGTCGAACATCAGCAGGAACAACGCCACGGTGATCACCGGCAGCGCGAACAGCAGCAGGAACTGGGTGATGAGCAGCATCCAGGTGAGAACCGGCATCCGCATCAGGGTCATGCCCGGGGCCCGCAGGTTGAGGCAGGTTACGATCAGGTTTATCGCCGACACCAGGGAGGCGATGCCCAGGATCTGCAGGCCGATGGCGTAGAAGTCGACGCCGTGGCTGGGCGAGAAGGTGACGCCGCTGTTGGAGGCGTAGCAGAACCAGCCGCAGTCGGCGCCGCCGCCGCCCACGATCCACGACGTGTTCAAGAAGATCGCGCCCGACAGCCAGATCCAGTAGGACAGCGCGTTGAGGCGGGGGAAGGCCACATCGCGGGCGCCGATCTGCAAGGGGATGAAGTAGTTCGCGAAGGCCGCGGCCAGCGGCATGATGAACAGGAACACCATGGTGACGCCGTGCATGGTGTACACCTGGTTGTAGACGTCGGCGCTGAGCACCGAGCCCTCCGGCGCGGCGAGCTGCAGCCGGATGAGCAGCGCCTCGACGCCGCCGACCACGAAGAAGAACATGGCCGAGACGCCGTACAGGATCCCGATGCGTTTGTGGTCGACGGTGCTGAGCCAGTCGCGCCAGCCCCGACCCAGCTGGGGACGGGTGAACACGCCGAGGGGTCGCTCGGCGTAGCGGGCGGTGTCACCGGGGCCAATCTCGAGGGGCGTCTTCTCAGTGATCGCCATAGTGCTCCAACACCTCCTCGGTTTCTATCGCCATCCACCGGCGGGCGGCAAGACCTCGCGATGAAGCACATCGACTCCCGCTCTTGTTCGCTGCGCTCACGGGCCGCTCGGGCCACGGCCTCGCTCGACGCCTCGCCAAGATCTTCATGAATTCCTGCCTATCCGCTCGGCCTCTGGCGCCATGTCATTCCACCTGCGTCGCGGCGATGATCCAGTCAGCGGGCCGCTCTCCCAGCCCTGAAAGGTAGGCCACCAGGTCGTCGATCTGCTGCTCACTCAGGTCCAGGTCGGGCATGCCGCGGTACTGCTCGCCGGGCACCGTGTAGTTGGCCTTCAAGTCTGCGGGGTTGCGCAGCCAGGCCTCGAGCTGGGTCCGGTTGAGCGAGCCGTCGGTGTTGTAGGTGTTGAATATGCCGCCGGCGAAGGTGCTGCGGCCGGCGAAGTGGGTCAGGTTCGGAGCCGCTCCGGAGGCTTGGTCGGCACCCTCGTAGACATCGTCGTTGACTCCCTCGACGAGGTGGCACGAGGTGCAGATGCCGGAGAACACCTCCATGCCCGTCAAAGCGGCCGGATCGGTGGGCTCGGCCGCGTCCTGCGTGGTGCGGTCGACCCACGCCTGGAAGTCGGCGGGGCTCAGCGCCACCACCTGCATCCTCATGCGAGAGTGCGACAGGCCACAGAACTCGGTGCACTGCCCGAAGTAGAAGCCGGGATCGGAGGCCTCGATCTTCCAGGGCGAGAACTTGTTGGGCACAGCGTCGCGCTTGCCGTTGAGGGCGGGGATCCAGAACGAGTGGATCACATCGCGCGAGGTGACGATCAACTCGATCTCCTCACCGGTGGGAATCACCATCTGGCCGGATGTGACGATGTCGGCGGGCGGCAGCGCCTTGGCGTCGCCGTGCTCCCTCAGTGCAGCCAGATCCTTCTGGTCGGAGAAGTAGTAGCGGAACTCCCACCACCACTGGTTGCCCACCACCACCACGGTCGGCTCCCATTCGACGCTGCGGTCGTCGACGGAGACCCCAATGGTGTTGCCCTCCGTGGCGTCCACGGTGGGAAGCGACCACACCATGATGCCGGCCACCACAGCCATGGTCACGAGGAAGCCCGCGGTCCAGCCGATCTCCAGCGGAACGTGGCCGTGGGTCTGAGAGGGCCAGTCGTCGTCGCCGTCATAGCTCTTGACCCGGTTTCGCCAGATCAGCCAGACCATGGCGATCGTGATTCCCACGAACACCACCGCCGCGATCCAGAACACCGGCAGCACCGCCCGGGAGTGCAGCTCCTCAGCGATAGGCCCCTGCGGCGCGAACGTGTCGAGCTCGGCGTCGGCTGCGCAGCCGCTGACCACCGCCGCGCCCAGCAGCATCAACGCCCAGGCGAGGGCGCGGCCGAGTCGGGAGGATCGCATCTCAGCCACCTTCCTCGCCGCCGGTCGGCTCGCCGGGCTCTTCGTGGGTGTCGACCTCGTGGTGGCCGAAGTCGCGCTCACCGGCCACCGCGGCCAGCACCCCGCCCACCACCAGCAGCAGGGCGGCCACCGGCCCCAGGACTCGCACCAGGCGACGGCCGAGGCCGGGACGGCTGGTGTACACCATCGCGCCGATCAGGATCAGCGCGGCCACGACGGCGGCGACGGCCACCGCCCCAAGCTGCGACACGGTCAGCAGGATGCGAGAGGCGGCCAGCACGATCACGCCGACCGCGAGCGCTCCCACCACGGGGATCTCGATGGGCGCCATGATGCGGTTGCGCAGCTCCCGGTTGACGGCAGCGTCGCCAGTGGCCCGGTCGGCCCAGGCGTCCATCGTCCACTCCACCAGCGACAGGAAAACCAGGGCCAGGCCCAACACGAACACCATGGGGTGCAGCACCAGCCCCACCGCGGCCGCGCCGACACCGAAGGAGGCCACGACCGGCCAGAAGCTGGCCGCTACCGGCTGGTCGGTCAGCACCTCGGCCATGTTCTGAAGGCGGGCCTGGGCCGCGGCGTCGGCGTCCCGGAACGAGACCAGCACCAGGCTGATCGTCAGCGAGACGCCAGCCAGAGCAACCAGCACGCCGTAACCGATGTGGTCGCCCACGCCGCCCTTCCATCCCAGCGAGATGGGGCCGATGTGGTTGCCGCCGGTGGTGTAGCCGTAGACGAGCGCGGCGGCACAGAACGCGGCGAACAGTCCGAAGAAGAACTTGAATCCGGTGGTGAACATGCTCGGCCTCTGGCGCCCTACTTGGTGATGAACACGATGTACCAGACCAGGAAGTAGCACACCACGCACATGTGCCAGAACACGGCCGAAGCCTGGACCCCGTGGGCCAGGTCGCGCCCGAAGGGCCCCAACAGCGACCGGATGGTGGTCACCGCCAGCATCGCCATCGCCGCGATGAGCATGGCGATGAACGAGCCGGTCACCGCGTAGAACAGCAGCTCGGCCCGTCCTGCGTCGATGGCGAAGGCGGTGTTCTGGTAGACGAACCAGAACTGGTTGATCACCGAGGCGCCGAACAGCAGGGTGACTCCCAGCGCGATGAACCCGTGGGGCCGGTCCTCGGCCCGGGCGGCCTGCACCGCCCACTGCACCGTCACCACTGACAGCGCCAGCGTCATCATCATCATCCCGGCCGGTCCGAGCTCGACGGTGCCGGACGGGAACCACTCCTCGCCCAGGGTCCGGGCCTGCTGGCGCTGCTGGACATACACCGCGGTGAGGGCGGCGAAGGCCATGAAGGCCGCGCCGGTGGCCAGCAGGGCGCCGACGACGACAGTGCGGGGGCGGGTCGCCTCCGCCACGGGCAGTGCGGTGGTTCTCATGCTGCGACATCCTTGTGAGATTCCGGCGCCTCCGCTCGGCCTCTGGTTTCCCGCTCTTGTTCGCTGCGCTCACGGGCCGCTCGGGCCACGGCCTCGCTCAGCATGGCGCGACATCCTTGTGAGATTCCGGCGTCTCCGCTCGGCCTCTGAGAGCCGAGACTGCCCCGCCGAGGGCTACGGACAGCCCGGCCGCCACGAGAAGAGACCCGACGAAGGCCACCAGGTTGAGCACGGCGCTGCCGTCGAGTGCGAGGGCCATGAGGTCCGGGGCGTCGGCGATGAACCCTGAGATCAGGTCTGCCACTACCAGCAGCCCGCCGCCACCGAACAGCAGCACGACCGCTCCCCGGCCGAACTCCTGCCTCATGGGGCGGACCAACAACTGGTGCGACCAGGTGCGCAGGGCAACCACGCCCGCGATGAGGCTCGCTACGACAACGCCGTGGAACACCGCCCAGGTGGCGGAGGTCTCGAGCAGGTCGAAGGGCTCGATCACTCGCAGCGCCCCCACCACGGCCGCCGCGCCGAGGAGCTTGAGGGCCGCGCCCGCACCCAGCATCCGGGTGTCCAAGAGTCGATCCGGTGTCTTCGAGCCCCGCATCACCAGCTCGGCCGCGCCCCCGGCCGTCGCCACAATCGGCAAGACGGCAGCCAGTCCGAACGCCACGTAGACCAGCCCGTCGCGGAGGTCCTGCGGGGCGGTGAAATAGTCCTGCGACCAGCCGCCCACCGCCAGCAGACCGAACAGCCCCACCACCATGAGGATCGCCTCGGGGCGGCTGGACCGAGCCCCGACCGCGGCACCGACGGCTTCGAAGACAATGCCAAGCACCGGCACGGCCATGAGGTACACGGCGGGCTGCTCCACCAGCCAGTCGAGCTGGAGCCATATGTCGGGGCTCTCGGCCCGGCCGAAGGCGATGGCCGGCCTGCCCCGCAGATCCGCGTAGATCACAACGATGTTGGCGATGGCTACGGGCATGGTGAACAGCCACGCCGCGGCAGTCACCAGCATCGACCAGGAGAAGGGGGGCACATCCAGGAGGCTCATGCCGGTCTGGCGCATCGAGATCACGGTGGCGGCGACGGTTAAGGCGCCGAGGAGCAGCGCTACGATCACCATGCCGGTGCCGAGCAGCGTGAGGGCCATGGCGTCGCTCTCGTTGCCGGTCACGCCGTCGAGGGCGCCCCAGCCCCCACCGGCCAGCGCCGACGAGACGATGATCACCGCGCCGATCAGCCACGACCAGAACGACGCCAGCGCGGCCCGGGGGAAGGCGACGTTGGCCGCGCCGATCTGTGACGGCACCACCGCCAGGGCCAGGCCGAGAAGCAGCGGCATCACCACCAGCAGCACGAACGACACCCGGTAGAGCGTCCACATGCGGAAGTAGGCGTTGAAGCCACCGAACAGATCCCAGGGCGACGCGGCATCGGTGCGACCCAGCGAGAGCAGCACACCGACGACGGCAGTGCCCAGCGCCAGCAGCAGCGACGTGACGACGAAGAGCCGGCCGACCGCAGCCGCATCGTTGGTCATGAAGGGCTGGGCCAGCCCTCGGGGAGCCGCGCGCTCCTGCACGGGGGTCGCCGGCGCGGCTGCGCCGCCGGAGCCGGGGGCGGTCTCGGAGCCCGCGATCGCCGGTTCAGTCAGCGTCATCGGGAGGCGATGCTACACAGTGCCGATGGGGCCGCCGACAACCGGCTCAAACTCCGGGGACCCACCGCCAGGCTCAATTGCCGGAGTAGAGGGAACACCGCTCGGCCTCCTACAGCCCGTTGCGGATCAGAACGTCGGCGGCGACCGCCCCGAAGAGCAGCACGACATAGGCGTTGGACCAGCCGAAGAGCCGCATCGACCGGGCCGGGTCGGGTCGGCGCAGCACATCGATGGCCAGCGCCAAGAATCCAGCGCCACCGACGAGGGCCGTCACCGCATACAGGACGCCCATCGATGCGACGGGGACCAGAACCAGCGTCAGAGCCCACAGCACGAGCGTGTAGGCGACAATGCGGCGAGCGGTCGCTCGCAGCCCGGCCACCGCGGGAAGCATGGGCACCTCGGCGGCCTCATAGTCGCTGCGATAACGGATGGCGAGGGCCCAGAAGTGGGGCGGGGTCCAATAGAAGATCACTGCGAACAGCACGACCGGGGCCCAGTCGAGCGAGTTCGTGACCGCAGTCCAGCCCACGAGGGTCGGCACCGCCCCAGCCGCGCCGCCGATCACGATGTTGCGGATCGATGTCCGCTTGAGCCACAACGAGTAGACGAACACGTAGAACAAGGCGGCCGCGGCGGCCAGCGCGGCCGACAGCAGGTTCACGAAGGCCCACAGCCACACGAAGGAGCCGACCGTCAGCGCCACCGCGAAGACGACGGCCTCGGTGGGGCGGACAGCCCCCGTGACCAGGGGCCGGTTGCGGGTTCGCTCCATGAGCCGGTCGATATCCCGGTCGACGTACATGTTGAGCGCGTTGGCCCCGCCGGCGGCCATCGCGCCTCCCGCAACAGTGGCCGCCATCAGCCACAGTGACGGCAGTCCCTGGGCAGCCAGAATCATCGAGGGGACCGTGGTCACCAGCAGCAACTCGACGATGCGGGGCTTCGTGAGCGCCACGAAGGCCGTGGCACGGGCGCGGCGGGGCGCGGCCAGAGTTCCGGTCACATCCGCAGGCTACGACGAAGAGGCGCCGGTACGACAGCCGGAAGCCTTGCCGGAGGTATTCCGCAGCCCGAGATTTGGCCGTACCATCGGCGTGTGGCCCCGCCTACATACGCCCGGCTCACCCGGTTCGCCCTGTGGGCGCTCGCAACCATCGTGGTGACCGGCGCCGCGGTGCGCCTCACCGGCTCGGGCCTGGGGTGCGAGGACTGGCCCACCTGCTCCGAGGACAGCTTCGTGGCCGACCTCGAGTACCACGCCCTGGTGGAGTTCGTGAACCGGCTGTTCACCGGGGTGGTGGCACTTGCGGTGATCGCAGCCGTGCTGGGGTCCTGGAAGCGGCAACCCCGGCGACGGGACCTGACCGCGCTGTCGGGGGGACTCGTGGCCGGCGTGCTCGGCCAAGTGGTGCTGGGCGCGCTGCTGGTGAAGACCGGGCTCGACCCCCGCTTCACCATGGGGCACTTCCTGCTGTCGATGGTGCTGCTGTGGAACGCCGCGCTGCTCGACACCAGGGCCCGAGGCGAGATCGCCGATGGAGGCGGCACGCACGGCGTCGGTGCCGGCGGGACGGCACGACCCGACGCTGCGACGCGGCGGCTGCTGTGGGCCGTACTCGGCGTGGCCGCCGTGCTGCTGGTGACCGGCACCCTGGTCACCGGTGCGGGTCCCCATGCGGGCGACACCCGGGCGGCGAGGCTTCCGCTGCTGGTGCGCGAGGTCGCCCGGGTCCATAGCATCGTCGCCGTGGTGCTGCTGGGGTTGGTGCTGCTGGCGTGGCGGCGGCTGCGCGCGGCCGGCTCCGAGGCCCACCTCAGGATGGGCCGGGTGGCCGTGCTGCTGGTGGTTCAGGGCCTGGTGGGCTACACGCAGTATTTTGCGGGTGTGCCCGCCCTGCTCGTGGGAGTCCACGTGGCGCTGGCGTCGATCACCTGGGTCGAGTTGGTCAAGGCCGTGCACGGCCCTGCGCCGGCTGCGATGCGCCCGCTGGAGGCGAGTCCCGCGGCGGTGGGGTCGTGACTTCGCCCGTCGTCGCGCCGATCCTGGATCCGGTGGACGAGACCGACCGCAAGCCCGATCGGCCCTGGAAGGTGATCGTGCTCGACGATCCGGTCAACCTGATGTCGTATGTCACCTACGTGTTCCGCAAGCTGTTCGGCTACTCCCAGCAGAAGGCGCACCGTCTGATGATGCAGGTCCACACCGAGGGCAAGGCCGTCGTGGCCTCGGGGCAGAAGGAGAAGGCCGAATTCGACGTCTACCGGTTGCACGAGCACGGCCTGTGGGCGATTCTCGAGCAGGACTGATGCAAGACTGATGGCACGCGGGAGGTTTAGGGCTGGCCCCGGCGGCATCACAGTGTCCCTGCGAGACGACGAGCGCGACGGCCTGGCCGCGGTCCTCGAACAGTTCCGGCAGGTGCTGGTGGGAGGCAAGGATCCCTCCCTGCTCCGATTCCAGCCGCCGGTACACATTCACGACCGCGAGGCCTCCGAGGAGTTCTGGGATATGACCGGGGACTCCCTGCTGCGGCACCGGCTGGAGGCGATCGACACCGTCGAGGCAGGGCTGGGAGGCGCCCCGCTCGACGACGACGGGGTAGCCGCCTGGATGCAGACCCTCAACAGTGTGCGCCTGTACCTCGGGAACACGCTCGAAGTCGGTGCCGCGACCTTCGACCCGCCCCAGACCGGCGACCAGCCCCAGGACGCGGCCCGGTACATGCTCTACGAGTGGCTCGGCGGCTTGCTCGACCAGGTGGTGACGGTCGCGGCCGAGACCCTGGAGCCAGGCACGGACGACTGACAGACGGCGTTGCCGACCACGGCCGGAGCAGCCCGACTTGGACGGACGGCCCCGACAGGTAGTCTGAGCAGGTCGGCAGCGGCCGGCGGGCCCCCATCGTCCAGCGGCCTAGGACGCCGGCCTTTCACGCCGGTAACACGGGTTCGAATCCCGTTGGGGGTGCAGTGCGGGGCCGGACGGGCAGGCCGAAGAAGGTGCAAGCCGCAGCCGGCCTCGCTAGCGTTTCTCTCCACTCGCACGCCCGTCGTGCGCCGGGTCCTGTAGATCAGTCTGGAGTGATCGCCACCCTGTCAAGGTGGAGGCCGCGGGTTCAAATCCCGTCAGGACCGCGTTGCCGCCCTCCGGGACCGGCGACAACCCCGGTCGGGTAGCTCAGTTGGCAGAGCGTCCGCCTGAAAAGCGGAAGGTCCGCGGATCGACGCCGCGCCCGACCACTACAGTCAGAGCAACGATCCCCGAAGCGAGCGGCCTCACCCGGATCTCGATGCCATGACACTCGTCACACCCAACTCTTCCACCAAGCCCGCACCAGCGACTGAGGCGGATCCTCGCAATCCGATCCACAACACCTTCTGGCGGCGGCACCGCAACGAGGTGGAGGACAATCTGAGGAGCCTGCGCTCCCAGCCGCTCACGTTCTTCTCCGGGTTCCAGATGTCGGGCGAGTTGGCGAGCATCAAAGCCCCCGGCGCCTGGGTCGTCACCCGGCACGCGCCGATCCTGGAAGTGTCGCGCAATCCGCAGATCTACTCCTCGGCCTCGGGCGTCACCATCAACGACTTCCCGCCGGAGTTCAACGAGTACTTCAACTCGATCATCTCCATGGACGACCCCCGCCACGCCCGGCTGCGGCGGCTGGTGTCGTTAGGCTTCACCCCCCGGATGCTGGCCCGGCTCGAGGACGCCGTGAGGGACCAGGCCGCGATGATCGTGGACGAGGTCTGCGAGCGGGGCGAGTGCGACTTCGTCACCGACGTCGCCGCCCGCCTGCCGTTGCGCATCGTGTGCGACCTGATGGGAATCCCCGCCTCCCACCACGACTTCGTGTTCGACCAGTCGAACATCATCCTGGGTGCAGCCGACGAGGAGTACGTGCCCGAGTTCGGCGACCTGATCACCGCCATCCTCACCGCAGGCGAGGCTCTGTCCCAGCTCATGGACGACGTGGCCGAGTCCAAGGTCGGCGTCGATACCGGGGACCTGACCAGCGTCCTGGTCAACGCGGAGGTCGACGGTGAGCGGCTGACCCGGGCCGAGCTGGCCAGCTTCTTCATCCTGCTGGTGGTGGCCGGCAACGAGACCACCCGCAATGCCATCAGCTGGGGCTTGGTTTACCTCACTGACAACCCCGACCAGCGCCGCATCTGGGCCGACGACTTCGAGGGCGCCGCCCACAGCGCAGTGGAGGAGATTGTGCGGATCGCCAGCCCGGTCACCTACATGCGCCGCACCGCGCTGTGCGACACCGAGCTGGAGGGCACCAGCATCGACGAGGGTGACCAAGTGGTGATGAACTACCTGTGCGCCAACCGTGACGAGTCGGTGTTCGACGACCCGCTTGCCTTCGACGTGCTACGCGACCCCAACCCCCACCTCGGCTACGGCGGCCCAGGACCGCACTACTGCCTCGGCGCCCACCTGGCCCGCCGCGAGATCAAAGTGATGTTCCGCGAACTGTTCACCCGCGTCAGCGACATCGAGGCCACCGGCGAGCCCGAACTGCTCGCGTCGGCCTTCATCCACGGCATCAAGCACCTGCCGGCCGAGTTCACCCCCGCAGCGCCACAGCGCGCATCGATATAGAACACCCGCGGACCGTCGCACGGACTGGCGTCACTAGCGCTGCAAATCGGCAGCACAGGGCGCACTTCTCGGGCCTCACAGCTGCCAATTCGAGTAAGAGGCCGAGCGGATAGGCCGAAGTTCACGAAGAGTCTCGCAAGGTGTTGAGCGAGGCCGTGGCCCGAGCGGCCCGTGAGCGCAGCGAACAAGAGCGGGAAACACAACCCCGCACCGCGAGTCGCTCACCACCCATCCGCGCATGCTCAAAGTAGAGTTAACCCATGGCGCAGCTCCGATCGCACACGACCACCCAGGGCCGGAACATGGCCGGGGCGCGCGCCCTGTGGCGGGCCACGGGCATGACCGACGACGACTTCGACAAGCCGATCGTGGCGGTGTCGAACTCGTTCACCCAGTTCGTGCCCGGCCATGTTCATCTCAAGGACATGGGCCAGCTAGTGGCCCGCGAGATCGAGGCCGCGGGCGGGGTGGCCAAGGAGTTCAACACCATCGCGGTGGACGACGGCATCGCCATGGGCCATGGCGGGATGCTCTACAGCCTGCCCAGCCGCGACCTCATCGCCGACTCGGTGGAGTACATGGTCAACGCCCACTGCGCCGACGCTCTGGTGTGCATCTCCAACTGCGACAAGATCACACCCGGGATGCTCATCGCCGCCATGCGGCTCAACGTGCCCGCCGTGTTTGTTTCGGGCGGACCGATGGAGGCGGGCAAGACCAAGCTGGCCGGCGTGACCGTGAAGCTCGACCTGATCAATCCAATGATCTCGGCGGGCGACACCTCGGTCAGCGACGAGGATCTGCTGGAGATGGAGCGCTCGGCCTGCCCCACTTGCGGTTCCTGCTCGGGCATGTTCACCGCCAACTCCATGAACTGCCTCACCGAGGCACTGGGACTGTCGCTGCCCGGCAACGGCACGGTGGTGGCCACCCACGCCGACCGCCGCGAGCTCTTCTTGGAGGCTGGGCGGCGGGTGGTCGATCTGGCCCGGCGCTGCTACGAGAAGGACGACGAGTCGGTGCTGCCCCGCTCGATCGCCACCAAGACCGCCTTCGAGAACGCCATGCGCCTCGACGTCGCCATGGGCGGCTCCACCAACACCGTGCTGCATATCCTGGCCGCGGCCCGCGAGGGCGAGGTGGACTTCACCATGGCCGACGTCGACCGGCTCAGCCGCAGCACCCCCAATATCTGCAAGGTGGCCCCGTCCACCCAGGAGTTCCACGTGGAGGACGTGCACCGGGCCGGCGGAATCATGGGCATCCTGGGCGAGCTCGACCGGGGAGGGCTGCTGGACACGTCGGTGTCGACGGTGCACTCCAACACGCTGGCCGATGCCCTCGAGGTGTGGGACGTGATGCGCGACCCGTCCAGCGAGGTCGTCGAGTTCTTCAGGGCCGGGCCGGCGGGCATCCCCACCCAGCAGGCGTTCAGCCAGGCCGAGAGGTGGCCGACGCTCGACACCGACCGCGCCCACGGCTGCATACGCTCGGTCGACCGCGCCTACAGCACCGACGGCGGCCTGGCCGTGCTCTACGGCAACATCGCCACCGCCGGCTGCATCATCAAGACCGCGGGCGTGGACGAGTCGATCTTCCGGTTCTCCGGTCCGGCCAGGGTGTGCGAGAGCCAGGAGGAGGCTTGCGACGCGATCCTCGACGCCGAGGAGGGGATCCAGTCCGGCGATGTGGTGATCGTGCGGTACGAGGGGCCCAGGGGCGGCCCCGGCATGCAGGAGATGCTCTACCCGACGTCGTACATCAAGTCCCGCGGGCTGGGCAAGGAGTGTGCGCTGTTCACCGACGGCCGCTTCTCCGGCGGTACGTCGGGTCTCTCCATCGGCCACGCCTCGCCCGAGGCGGCCGAGGGCGGGGCCATCGCCTTGATCCGAGACGGCGACATGATCGACATCGACATCCCCAACCGCACGGTCAACCTGCGGGTCGACGACGCCGAACTCACCAGACGGCGGGCGCAGGAGGATGCACGCTCGGGAGGCTGGAGGCCCCGCACCCGCCAGCGCCAGGTGTCGGCCGCGCTGCGGGCCTACGCGGCCATGGCTACATCCGCCGACAAGGGCGCGGTACGCGACGTAGACCGTCTCGGGGTCTGACGCGCCGCAAGCTCAGAGAGCCGGCCGGGCTCAAAGTCGGTCGGAGGGGACTACCGGGACAGGGGGCCGCACACAGCCCTCGGCCGCGGCGCAGGCCGCCACTTCGGTCGCCACCCGCGACGCAACCCTTCTGTCGAATACAGACGGGATGATGTAGTTGCGATCCAGATCCTCATCGTCGATCACCGCGGCGATAGCTTTGGCTGCGGTCGCCTTCATTTGTTCGGTAATGCACGTCGCATTGGCATCGAGTGCGCCCCGGAACACGCCTGGAAAGGCAAGAACATTGTTGATTTGATTGGGAAAATCAGACCGGCCGGTGGCCATGACCGCAGCGAGACCATCGACTTCCTCGGGGCGTATCTCAGGGTCGGGATTCGCCATTGCAAAGACGATGGGATCGCGGGCCATGGCCCGAACATCGTCCGCACACAGCAGATCCGGCGCCGACAAACCCACAAAGACATCCGCGCCGCGGATGACATCCGAGAGTGAGCCCGTCTTCTGATCAGAATTCGTATTGGTTGCGAACCACTGCTTGGCGTCGTGCAGCCTGCTGCGGCCCTTATGAATTGCCCCGAGCCTGTCAACGCCCACGATCTCACCGACACCGGCATCATGGAGCATCTTGGCGACGGCCAAGCCTGCTGCGCCGGTTCCCGAGATCACCACCGACACATCGCTGGTCTGTTTGCCGATCAGCTTGAGAGAATTTGTCAGCGCAGCCGTCGCAACAATAGCTGTGCCGTGCTGATCGTCATGAAACACTGGAATGTCCAGCGCTTCGATTAGCCGTTCTTCGATCTCGAAGGCCGCGGGCGCGGCGATGTCCTCCAAGTTGATGCCGCCGAACGACGGCGCCAGGCGCACAACGGTCTCAACAAGCTCGTCGGGCGTGCCCACATCGAGGCACACCGGGAAGGCGTCCACTCCGCCGAACTCCTTGAACAGCAGAGCCTTGCCCTCCATCACTGGCAGAGCCGCCGCGGGACCGATATTGCCCAGGCCCAGAACCGCGGTGCCGTCGGTAACGATGGCGACGATGTTCTTGACCATCGTGTGGGTGTGGCGCAGCATCGGCTCCCGCTGGATCGCGGTGCACACCCGGGCCACTCCGGGCGTGTATGCCATGGCCAAGTCGTGGGCGTCGCCCACGGGACAAAGGGCGTTCACCTCGATCTTTCCGCCCTCGTGCAGACGGAACGTGCGGTCCCACCAGTCAAGAACAGTGACGCCGTCGAGGTGGCTGACCGAAGCGACTATCTCGCGGGCGTGGTCGGGCGACTTGGCCAGCACGTCGATTTCCCGCATAACGACCGGGCCCTTGGCCTCGAATCCCGGGATGGCGGCGATGTTGCCTCCTGCGTCGCCGATGGCCGTCGCGAAGCGACCCAACGTCCCGGGGCGGTTGCCGAGCGAGACCTTGATAGTTATCGAGTAAGCGGGCGTTGGAGTGTCCAAATCAACTCCCGAATTGGCGGGCTATCGCGGCCACCCTAGCCAGACATTGAACGAACACGTCTGTCCGGAGTCATTCATGGTTGAATCCGCGACACACATGTTAGTATCATCCAATTCGTTAACTTCGGCCTTCGATAAAGGAGCAAATCTGTGGTTCGACACATGTCAGATGAACACAAGGCGGCAAATGCCCGGGCCCGAGCCGAAAACAAGGCGGTGGGCGCATACCTGGAGGGTCTCGAGTCGAATCGGCCTCGACCCGGCCGCAGGCGCACTGCCGAGTCCATCCAGAAGCGAATTGAGGCAATCGGCGAAGCTCTAGAGTCGGCGACACCCATACGTCGGGTACAGCTAGTTCAAGAGCGGATCGACCTGGAGCGGGCTCTGAGCGCACCCGCAGAGGTAACCGACATCAGCGAACTCGAAGACGGTTTCGCTGAAGCTGCGGTCTCCTACAGCGGTCGCAAGGGAATCACATACTCCGCATGGCGAGAGGTGGGCGTTCCCGCGGCGGTTCTCAAGCGGGCTGGAATCTCCCGCGGCGGCACCTGACGATTGTGTCCCCGCTCGCGTAAGAGGCCGAGCGGATAGGCCGCGATTCGTGGTCGGCGATGCGATCTCGACAGCGAGGCCGTGGCCCGAGCGGCCCGTGAGCGCAGCGAACAAGAGCGGGAAACACAACGCCGCACCGAGACGCGCTCGCTACCTATTCGCGTTTGCTCTAAGCGGGCGATCACAACCGAACTTCGGCTGGCTGCACCGCAGCCGCGGGGTGGCGTGCCGCGATCTTGTGGGCTGACTCCACCACTCGCGCCGTCTGCTGCGACGCCGTACCAGTGAACTGCTCCGGCTCGGTCGTCAGCCGGGCCAGGTCGCCGCGGCCGATCGGCACGCGGTCGTCGGCTGCGAGCTCATCGAGCAGGCCGCCCAAGTCGACCGGGTCGCCGCCAGCTGCTTGCTGCGCGGCCCGCCGGGTGGGCTCGGCCAGCACCTTGAGGGCGGCCTCCCGGCCCATTCCGGCGCGAACCAGGGCGGTGAGCAGCCTGGTGGTCAACAGGACGGGAAGGAAGCGCTCGAACTCGGCGGTAAGGGCGGCTTCGTCGATGTGGATCTCCTCCAGCACCCCAAGCGTGGTGTGGAGGAGGCCGTCGGCGGCGCAGAAGGCGTCGGGGAGCATCACCCGTCGAACGGCCGAGCAGCTCACATCACCCTCGTTCCACTGGCGCCCCGCGAGCGACGCTGCCATGGCGAGATGGCCGTCGAGCACGGTCCGCAGGGCGCCGATGCGCTCCAAGGATCGGGCGTTCGCCTTGTGGGGCATCGCCGAGGACGCGACCTGACCGGACCGGAACCCCTCGGACGCGAGGCCGTGCCCGGCCATGAGCCGGATCGTCGTCGCCCATGACGCTGGACCGGAGGTGGCCTGCACTAGAGCAGCCACCACATCGAGATCCAGCGAGCGCGGATAGGTCTGTCCCGTCGCGGCGAGCACCTGGCCGAAGTCGAGATGCTGGGCCACGAGGTGCTCCAGTTCGTTCACCGCTTCCACCGAGCCGAGCAGATCGAGCTGGTCGAGCCGGGTGCCGACCGGTCCCTTGATGCCTCTCAGCGGATACCGGCGCAAGAGCTCGTCGATCCTGGAGTAAGCGAGCATCGTCTCGGTCGCGGCGTCGGCGACGCGCTTCCCCAGGGTGGTGGCCTGCGCTGCCACGTTGTGGGTGCGGGCCACCATCACCGTTGAGGCGTGGCCCTCAGCCAAGTCGGCCAGCCGGGCGATGACGGCCACTAGGTCATCGCGGATCACCTTCAACGATTCGAGGATCTGAAGCTGCTCGGCGTTCTCGGTGAGGTCGCGCGACGTCATGCCCAGGTGGATCTGCTCATGGCCCGCGAGCGCGCAGAACTCATCGATGCGGGCCTTCACGTCGTGGCGCGTCATCGCCTCGCGGGCGGCTATCGATTCGAGGTCAACGACCTCGACCACGGCCTCGTACGCCTCGACGACACTGCGGTCGACGTCGAGTCCGAGCTTGCGTTGAGCCTCCAGAACCGCCAGCCACAACCGGCGCTCCAGAACCACGCGGCGCTCGGGGGACCACAGGGCCCGCATCCGCTCGCTGGCATAGCGCGCCGCCAGCACATTGGGCGAGGAGACCGCCACTAGGAAACCGCCTAGGCCGCTTCCTGCCAGTCCAGGTACTGGCTGCGGCCCGGTCCGACCCCGACGAGCCGGATCGGCACGCCGATGCCGTCCTCTAGGAATGCGATGTAATCGGCGGCTGGGGGCGGCAGCTGCGAAGACCGCGTGATGCCGCTGAGGTCGCTGCTCCAACCCTCGAGCTCTTCATACACGGGAACCGCCTTGTGGATCACCGACTGGTGGTACGGCATGTGCTCGAAGCGCTCACCGTCGAGCACGTAGGCGACGCAGACCTTGAGGCGGTCGAGACCGTCGAGCACGTCGAGCTTGGTGAGGGCCACCTCGGTGAGCGAGTTGAGCCGCACCGCCTGGCGCAGCATCACCATGTCGAACCAACCGGTCCTGCGCCGCCGGCCGGTATTGGTGCCGTACTCGCCCCCGACGTCCACCAGATGGTCGCCGACGTCGTCGAACAGTTCGGTGACGAAGGGCCCCGAGCCAACGCGGGTCACATAGGCCTTGGTGATCCCGATGACCCGGTCGATGTGGCGGGGACCGATGCCGGCTCCGATGCAGGCGCCGCCGACCACCGGATTGGACGAAGTCACGAAGGGGTAGGTGCCGTGATCGAGGTCCAGGAAGGTCCCCTGCGCCCCCTCGAGCAGCACCTGCCGGCCCGACTCGAGGGCCTCGTGCACCAGGGCCACGGTGTCGGAGATATGGGGCGCGAGCCGGACTGCGCACTCCTCGATGTACTCGCGGGCGATTTCGGAGGCTCTCATGGGCAGGCGGTTGAAGACCTTGGCCAGCACCTTGTTGGTGTGGGACAGGGCCACGTCGAGCTTGGCCCCGAAGATGCTCGGGTCGAGCAGGTCCTGCACGCGAAGCCCGATGCGCATCGACTTGTCGGCGTACGCGGGTCCGATGCCCCGCTTGGTGGTGCCCAGCATCGCCTCGCCGAGATGGCGCTCGTGCAGGGCGTCCAGCTCGGTGTGGTAAGGCATGATGAGGTGGGCGTTGCCCGACAGCCGCAGTGAGCTGCAGTCGATGCCCCTGGCCTCCAGCGCGTCCATCTCCGCGATGAGGACTCTCGGATCGATCACGACCCCGTTGCCGATTACCGGGGTGATGTGCTCGTACAGCACTCCGCTGGGGATCAGCTGAAGTGCGAAAGTCTCGCCGTTCACAACCAGCGTGTGACCGGCGTTGTGGCCGCCCTGGTAGCGGACGACCATGTCCATCTCAGCAGCGACGAGGTCGGTGAACTTCCCCTTCCCCTCGTCGCCCCACTGGGTACCGACGACTACGGTCGCAGGCACGGCGCTCTCCTTTTGGGGCGGGCGTTACCTGACGATTGTACTGCCCCGCCACACCATCGGCTCGGGGCGCGGCTCCGATGGGTCAGCGCAGGACTATGGACGCGTCGGTCTCGCCGGGGCGGTCCACGTCCACCGTCACCACATCGTCGGGGCTGTATCGGCCCTCCAGCATGGCCATGGCCAACCGATCTCCGATGGCGCGCTGAATCAACCGCCTCAGTGGCCGGGCCCCGAAGGCGGGGTCGTAGCCGGTGCGGGCCAGGTGCTCCTTGGCTTTGTGGGTGACCTCCAGCTTGAGGCGCTTCGGATCGAGGCGGTCGCCGAGTTGTGCGAGCTGGATGTCGACGATGGAGGCCAGATCGTCTGGCTCGAGCGGACGGAACCGCACGATGTCGTCAATCCGGTTCATGAACTCGGGCCTGAAGAAGTTGCCCGGCTCGCCCTGCAGGTTCGACGTCATGATCAACACGACGTTGGTGAAGTCCACGGTGCGGCCCTGCCCGTCGGTGAGGCGGCCGTCGTCGAGGAGTTGCAACAGCACGCCGAACACCTCGGAATGGGCCTTCTCCACCTCGTCGAGCAGCACCACTGCATAGGGGCGACGCCTGACCGACTCGGTCAGCTGGCCGCCCGAGTCGTAGCCCACATAGCCGGGGGGTGCCCCGATGAGGCGGGACACGGAGTGCTTCTCCAGGTACTCCGACATGTCGATGCGCACCATGGCGTGCTCGTCGTCGAACAGGAATGCGGCCAGGGACCGGGCCAATTCGGTCTTGCCCACGCCGGTGGGACCCAGGAACAGGAAGCTGCCGATGGGGCGGTGAGGGTCACCGAGGCCGACACGGCTGCGGCGGATGGCGTTGGCCACCACGCTCACCGCCTCGTCCTGGCCCACTACCCGCTCATGCAGATGCTCCTCCAGGTGGATCAGCTTGGCTGCCTCGCCTTCCATCAGGCGGGACACGGGCACGCCGGTCGAGCGGCTGACCACAGCCGCGATGTGGTCCGTATCGACCTCCTCGGTGAGCATCGAGGAGTCGCGCTGCAGCTCCGCCAGGCGGCCGGTGGCCTCGTTGATGCGACGCTCGAGGCCTGGGATGATGCCGTAGCGGAGCTCGGCGGCCCGCTCCAGGTCGGGCTCGCGCTCGAGGTCGGACCGGCGGGTCTCCAGCTCCTCCTTGAGCGATCGGATGACCCCGATGGCCGCCTTCTCGGCCTGCCAGCGGGCGGTGAGCGCGGAGGACTCCTCGGTGAGGTCGGCAATCTCACGCTCCAGGCCGTTGAGCCGCTCGCGGGAGCTGTCGTCGGTCTCGGAGGCGAGCGCGACGCGCTCCATCTCCAGCAGGCGCAGGCGGCGCTCCACCACGTCGATCTCGGTCGGCACCGAGTCGATCTCGATGCGCAGGGAGCTGGCCGCCTCGTCGATGAGATCGATGGCCTTGTCGGGCAGGAACCGTCCGGTGATGTAACGATCCGACAGCTCGGCTGCGGCGATCAGGGCCGAGTCCTTGATGCGCACACCGTGATGGACCTCGTAGCGCTCGCGCAAGCCCCGCAGGATGGCCACGGTGGCCTCGACGGAGGGCGGCTCCACCAGCACCGGCTGGAAGCGGCGCTCCAGAGCTGCGTCTTTCTCCAGGTGCTTGCGGTACTCGTCGAGGGTGGTGGCGCCCACCATGCGCAGCGCTCCCCGCGCCAGCATGGGCTTGAGCATGCTGCCGGCGTCCATGGCCCCCTCGGCGCCGCCGGCGCCCACCACGGTGTGGAGCTCGTCGATGAACGTGACGACCTCGCCGGCGGCTTCGGTGATCTCGGCCAGCACTGCCTGCAGCCGCTCCTCGAACTCGCCCCGGTACTTGGCGCCGGCCACCATCGCGGCAAGGTCCAACACCACGAGGCGCTTGTTGGCCAGGCTGTCAGGCACATCGCCGTCGACGATCCGCTGGGCCAGTCCCTCCACGATGGCGGTCTTTCCCACGCCGGGCTCGCCGATCAGCACAGGGTTGTTCTTGCGGCGCCGGGCCAGAACCCTGATCACCCGCCGGATCTCGTCGTCACGGCCTATCACCGGGTCCAACCCGCCGGCCCGGGCCTCCGCGGTGAGGTCTCGGCCGTAGCGCTCCAGCGCCCGGTACTGGTCCTCGGGCGCCTTGGTCGTCACTCGGTGGCTGCCCCTCACGTCGTGCAGCACCTTGAGCAGCAGCTCGCGGTCGAGGTCCAGATGGTCGCCTAGGGCCAGCACCAGGTGCTCGGTGGACAGGTAGTCGTCGGTCAGGTTGGCGCGCACGTTGTCGGCATCGGAGAGCACGTCGTGCAGCTGGCGGGAGATGCTGACGTCGGACCCGTAGGCGCGGGGCAGGGTGGCCACCGCCTGCTGGGCCCTGTCCAGCACGGACTTGGGGTCGGCACCCGCGGAGTGCAGCATGGGCAGCACCAGCCCCTCGGCCTGTGCGAGCAGTGCGATGAGGAGGTGGTCGGGCGTGACCTCGGCATGCGATGCCGACCGGGCCGCCTCGGTAGCGGCCGAGAAGGCCTCCGTCGTCTTCAGCGTCCAGCGATTGGGGTCCAGAGCCATCGTCGCGCCGCTCCTAGCCCCGACGGCGGGGGTCTGTCCCGGCGACCGCACCGGGATCCCTTGTCTCCCGCTCTCGCTCGCTCCGCTCGGCCCCCTTGGCCGGTTCGCGCCGGGCGCGGTACAGGGTCACCGGCCTCTTCGGTTGAATCGCTGGGAGGCGGCTGCCGGGGTTGAAGCCGCGGGCGGCCAGTTCCGCTACGTGGTCCTCGTGGGCCTGACGCGCCTCGGACAGCTGGGCCCGCAGCTCGGCGATCTCGCGTTCGAGCTCCAGGACGCGCTGCACCCCGGCGAGGTTGAGTCCGGAGTCGGTAAGGTCCGCGATGCGCTCCAGCAGCGCGAGGTCGGCGTCGCTGTAGCGGCGGCTGCCGCCAGCGGTGCGAGCCGGGGCCAGCAGGCCCCTGCGCTCGTAGATCCGAAGCGTCTGGGGATGCATCCCGGCAAGCTCGGCGGCCACCGAGATCACGTACACGGCTCTATAGAAACGTTCGTCGGTCATGGGCGTTCTCCGTCGGTTGCGGTGTTGTCGCGTGTTTGGGTCTCTGGTTGGTTTGCGGTCATGGTTGCAAGTGGGCCCGGGGATCCTCGCCGGGAGCCGCCGCGAAGGCCTCCACCGCGGCCCGCTGCTCGTCGGAGAGGCGCCGGGGCACCACAACCTCGACCTCGACAATGAGATCGGCACCACCGGTCGAGGCGCTGGCCGGGATGCGGAGACGCCGACCGGTGGTGGTGCCCGGCGGTATGCGGATGGTGATGGTCGAGTCGTCGAGGGTAGGCACCTTGACGTGGGCGCCAAGCGCAGCCTCCGAGAAAGTGACCGGCACCGTCAGCGTCAAGTTCTTGCCGTCCCGGCCGAAGAGGGGATGGGGCTTCACATGGACCCGCACGTAGAGATCGCCGGGTTCGCTGCCGGCCCCCTGGCCCGGCGCCCCGCGACCTCTGAGCTTGATCCGCTGGCCGTCGGCCACCCCGGACGGTGTGCGCGTCTTCACTTCGCGGCGACGGTGCTCCACGCCGCGGCCGGCGCAGGCGGAGCATGGAGCGTCGATGACGGTGCCGCGGCCGGCACAGGCCGTGCAGGGACGGCTGAAAGAGAAGAGTCCCTGGTTCTCGTCCTGCACGCCGCTGCCCGAGCAGGTCGGGCAGGGGCGCGGCTTGCCCGGCGGCTCGGCGCCGGTTCCCTCGCAGGTCCGGCAGCGCGCCTCGCCCATGACGGAAACCGTGGTGGCGACCCCTGACACCGCGTCAGCGAAGTCGAGATGAACGTTGGCCTCCAAGTCGCTGCCGCGCCTCTCCTCGCCGCCGCGGCGGCGCCGACCGAAGAGGTCGCCGAAGAGGTTCCCGAGATCGCCCGTGTGGGAGAAGTTCCGGTTGAACCCGCCGGACGGGCCCGCGCGGCCGGGACCGAACGCCCCGGCCATGGGTCCCAGCCGGCGCACTTCGTCGTAAGACTTCCGCTTGGAGGCATCGCCCAGCACGTCGTAGGCCGACGCCACCTCCTTGAAGCGATTCTCGACGGCGGTGTCACCGGGGTTGGCGTCGGGGTGCAGCTTCTTGGCCAGCTTGCGGTAGGCCTTGGTGATGTCGGAGGACGAGGCCTCCTCGGAGACGCCGAGAATCTTGTAGTAGTCCTTCTCGAACCACTCCCTCTGGGGCTCCGCGCCCACGACGCCTAGCCCCGCACCTTGACCATGGCCGGCCTCAACACGCGCCCGTTCCACGCGTAACCGGTCCGCAGCACCTCGGCCACGACCGGCGCAGCCTCGCCGTCGTCGCCGGGATCCTCGCTCATCACGGCCTCGTGGAAGCCGGGATCGAAGGGCTCGCCGACCGAGCCGAGCATGGTGAGTCCCTCGGCGGACAGCACTCCCAGCATCTGGGCCTGCACGGCCTCGATGCCCTCGACGCCCTGGCTCACTGCGGCCTCGCAGGCATCGAGCACGGGCAGCAGCGCTTTTGCCAACCTCGAAGCGGCCTGCGCGACGAGCTCCGTGTTGCGCTTGATGGTCTGGCGACGGAAATTGGTGAACTCCGCGGTGACCCGCTGGAGGTCGTCGAGATAGGCGGCGCGCTCGGCCACGACCGCGGCCAGCTCAAGCGGCGCATCCTCAGAGCCCGGCTCGGTCCCGCCCGACTCAGGCTCGGCCCGCACAGGCTCAATTTCCTCGTCGTCGACCTTGCGATCGTCGGCCTGGCCGGGCTCGTCGTGCTCGAGAGCCGCGGACTCGGGCTCACCGACGTCGAGGGATGGCACGCTCACGCCGTCTCTCGTTCGTCGTCGACGATCTCGGCCTCCACAACATCATCGTCGGACGCCGACGCGGCCTCGTCCTGCTGGCGCTCGGCCGCGGCGGACGCCTCGTACAACCTCTGGCCGAACTCCTGGCTGGCCGTCATGAGCGCCTCCGTGGCCGACTTGACCGCCTCGATGTCGTCGCCTTCCAGGGCGCTGCGCAAGTCCGCGAGCTTGGAGTTGATGGCCTCCTTCTCGTCGTCGGAAACCGCTTCGGCCTGGTCCTTGAGCAGCTTCTCGGTCTGGTACACCAGCGTGTCGGCTGCGTTGCGGATCTCGGCCTCCTCGCGGCGGTGGCGGTCCTCGTCGGCGTGGTCCTCGGCGTCGGAGACCATCTGGTCGATCACCTCGGAGTCGAGCGACGACTGACCGGTGATGGTCATCGACTGCTCCTTGCCGGTGGCCTTGTCCTGGGCGCTCACATGGACGATGCCGTTGGCGTCAATGTCGAAGGTCACCTCGATCTGGGGCATCCCCCTGGGGGCAGGCGGCAGGTCCACGAGCTGGAACTTGCCCAGGGTCTTGTTGTAGCTCGCCATCTGGCGCTCTCCCTGCAGCACGTGGATCTCAACCGACGGCTGGCCGTCCTCGGCGGTTGTGAAGATCTCGCTCTTGCGGGTGGGGATGGTGGTGTTGCGCTCGATGAGGGTGGTCATCACGCCGCCCTTGGTCTCGATGCCCAGCGACAGCGGGGTCACGTCGAGCAGAAGCACGTCCTTGACCTCGCCCTTGAGCACTCCGGCCTGGATGGCGGCGCCGATGGCTACCACCTCGTCGGGGTTCACCGTCTTGTTGGGCTCGCGGCTGGTCAGCTCCTGTACTAGCTCGGCCACCGCGGGCATCCGGGTCGACCCGCCCACGAGGACCACATGGTGGATGTCGCCCTTGGAGATCCCGGCGTCGGAGATCGCCCGCTCGAAGGGGCCCCGGCAGCGATCGAGCAGGGCCGCGGTCAACTCCTGGAAGTTGGCCCGGCTCAGCGTGTGGTCGAGGTGCAGCGGACCCTTGTCGGTGGCCGTCACGAAGGGCAGGTTGATCTGCGAGGACGGGGTCTGCGACAGTTCGATCTTGGCCTTCTCGGCAGCCTCCTTGAGGCGCTGCATGGCCATCGCGTCTTTCGACAGGTCCACGCCGTGGTCGCCCTTGAAGGACGCCACGAGCCAGTCGATCACGGCCTGGTCCCAGTCGTCGCCGCCGAGTTTGGTGTCGCCGGCGGTGGACTTCACCTCGAACACGCCGTCGCCGAGCTCGAGCACCGACACATCGAAGGTCCCGCCGCCGAGGTCGAACACCAGGATGGTCTGGTCGGTGGCCCCCTTGTCCAGCCCGTAGGCCAGGGCCGCTGCGGTCGGCTCGTTGATTATGCGCAGCACCTCCAGCCCGGCGATCTTGCCGGCTTCGTGGGTGGCGGTGCGCTGGGCGTCGTCGAAGTAGGCGGGCACGGTGACGACGGCCTGGGTGACGGTGTCGCCGAGGTACTCCTCGGCGTCGCGCTTGAGCTTCATAAGCACGCGGGCCGAGATCTCCTGGGCGGCGTAGTTCTTGTCGTCGATCTTGAACTTCTTGGCCGTGCCCATGTGCCTCTTCACCGAGCGGATGGTGCGGCCGGGGTTGGTGATGGCCTGGCGCTTGGCGACCTCGCCCACGAGCACTTCGCCGTCGCCGCTGAACGCCACGACGGAGGGGGTGGTGCGCGATCCCTCGGCGTTGGGGATGACTACGGGGTCGCCGCCCTCGAGGACGCTTACGCAAGAGTTCGTGGTACCGAGGTCGATACCGACGGCCTTTGGCATGGTGAGACTTCCTTTTGCTTTCGTGTGCCTAACCTTGAACGCTCACGGTAACGAAGTTCATTCCCGATCACAACAGAAACTTGAGTCGTTAGCTATCAACTTTCTAGGAGGAGGGCCCGATACCTTGGCGGCCATCGCCCACGACCTGATCCTGCTGCGCCACGGCCGCAGCGAGTGGAACGACAAGAACCTGTTCACCGGCTGGTACGACTGCCCCCTGAACGAGGCGGGCCGGGATGAGGCTCGCCGGGCCGCGGAGTTGCTCGCCACCGCCTGCCTGCTGCCCACCGCCGTGCATTCCTCCGTGCTGCGGCGAGCCACCGAGACGACGGAGACCGTGCTCGACACCCTGGGCCTCGGATCGCTGGAGGTGCATCGCAGCTGGCGGTTGAACGAGCGCCACTACGGCGACCTGACCGGCCTGGACAAGGCCGCCACCCGGGTCGCCCACGGCGACGAGCAGCTACAGCGGTGGCGTCGAGGCTACGACACCCCGCCCCCGCCCATCCGCCCAGACAACGAGTTCAACCCCAACGACTCGCCGGTCTACGCGGACCTCGCCCCCGAGCTGATGCCGCTGACCGAGAGCCTCAAAGACGTGCTCGCCAGGCTGCTGCCCTACTGGCAGGAGGCCATCGTCGTCGACCTGCGCCACGGCCACACCGTGATGGTCTCGGCCCACGGCAACAGCCTGAGGGCCCTGGCCAAGCACCTGGACCGGATCTCGGACGATGACATCGGCGCCCTCAACATCCCCACCGGCATGCCCCTGCACTACGTGCTGGGCCCCGACATGTTCCCGATCGAACCCAAGCACCCCCTGGAACGCGCCCTCGACCCCGCAGCGGCCGCAACAGCCGCAGCTGAGGTAGCCGCCCAAGCCGGACGTGGCGCTGCTGTGACCTGAGGCCAGTGCGGCGAGTAGTGTCGCGGCGCCATGCGGACCCGGATCAAGCCCCATCACATCGTCGTCGCCCTCGGCGTGGCCATCGCGCTTTTCACCGCCCTGTCGGGCATCGTGGCCGGCGTCGCCGGCTTCCACGACGACAGCCCGATCACCCGCGAGGTGTTCGGCAACGTCCCCGCGCCGCTGAAGGTCGCCTTCTACACGATCATCCCCGTACTGCTGGTGTACGGGGCGGTCCTGTTCGCCCACCGGGTCAAGAACTGGCAGCGGGGCCGGCCCGACAACCGCCGAACCACGGTTCACAACGCCAAGCACCGCATGGCCGACTTCCGAGCCGGCGTCTACATGCGCACCCTGCTGCGGGAGCCCGGAGCCGGGGTGATGCACTCGCTCATCTACTTCAGCTTCCTGGTGCTGCTGGGGGTTACCACCACCCTGGAGGTCGACCATCAGCTCCCCGACGGGCTCAAGTTCCTGCACGGCGACGTCTACCGGGCCTACTCCGCGGTGGGCGACGCCGCCGGGGCGGTGTTCGTGGTCGGCGTGGTGTGGGCCATCGTGCGCCGCTTCGGCCCGCCGCCGTGGCGGCCCTACCGCATCCGCATCAAGACCCGGCCCGAGCACGCGGTCATCGGCGGCGTGCTGCTGGCCATCGGCGTTACCGGATTCGGCGCCGAGGCGTTCCGCATCGCAGCTGACGGTTTGCCCGACCACGAGCGCTGGAGCTTCATCGGATACCCGCTGGCCACCCTCGTCGACGGCGGCGCGGTACACGGCTGGCACCAGGCGTGGTGGGTGGCTCACGTGGTCGCCTTCATGGCCTTCCTGGTGATCCTGCCCACCACGATGCTGCGCCACATGTTCACCTCGCCGCTGAACATGTACCTGCACCACCGCGACCGACCCAAGGGCGCCATGCGCCCCATGCCCAACCTGGTGGAGGGCGACACCGAGCTGGAGACATTCGGCGCCTCGGTGGTCGAGGACTTCTCGTGGAAGCAGCTGCTCGACACCGACGCCTGCACCATGTGCGGGCGCTGCACCTCGGTGTGCCCCGCCCACGCCACCGGCAAGCCCCTCGACCCCCGCGAGATCGTGCTCAAGACGGGCGAGATCATGGCCCGCACCGGCAATCCGCCCACCTCGCCGCCGCTGGGCACCGGCGAAGCCGAGGTGAAGGTGCCGGCCAACTGGATGTTCGAGCGGATCAGCACCGAGGAGCTGTGGGCGTGCACATCGTGCAGGGCCTGCGACGAGATCTGCCCGGTCAACATCGAGATCCTCGACAAGATCCTGGACATGCGCCGCTACCTCACCCTGATGGAGAGCGACTTCCCCGCGGAGTTGGGCCAGGCCTTCCGGGGCATGGAGAACTCCTCCAACCCGTGGTCGATGAGCCAGACCGAGCGAGCCGACTGGGCCCGGGACCTCGACGAGGTGACGGTGGTGGCCGGCGGCGACCCCCTCGACGCGGAGTACCTGTACTGGGTGGGCTGCGCGGGCTCCTTCGACGACAAGAACAAGAAGGTCACCAGAGCCATGGCCCAGCTCATGGAGCGGGCCGGGATCGACTTCGCCATCCTCGGCCCGGCCGAGAACTGCACCGGCGACTCGGCGAGGCGCTCCGGCAACGAGTACCTGTTCCAGATGCTGGCCTCGGCCAACATCGAGACCCTCAACTCAATGGGAGTGCGCAAGATCATCACCCAGTGCCCCCACTGCTTCAACACCCTCGCCAACGAGTACCCACAGCTCGGCGGGCACTACGAGGTCGTCCACCACAGCCAGCTGCTGGACACGCTGGTGGCCGAGGGTCGGCTGGACCTCGACGGCGCCACCCTCGAGGAGCGGGTGGTCTACCACGACAGCTGCTATCTGGGCCGCCACAACGACGTGTACCTGGCCCCCCGGCGGGTGCTCGGCTCCCTCGGCGGGATCGATCTGGTGGAGGCCCCCCGCAACGGCACCAAGGGGATGTGCTGCGGCGCGGGCGGGGCCCGCATGTGGATGGAGGAGACCATCGGCACCAAGGTGAACGACGAGCGCTCCCGGGAGCTGCTCGGCACCGGCGCGTCGCGCATCGCCACCGCCTGCCCGTTCTGCTACATCATGATGGACGACGGGGTGCGGGCCGCGGGAGTGGACGAGGATTCCGTCAAGGTCGCGGACATAGCCGTGCACGTGCTGGAGGCGGTCGAGGCCCGCGACGCCGGGGCCACCGCGTAAGCGCGTCATGGAGGCCGTCGAAGCCCGCGAGGCCGGCACCACCGCCTAGCGTTGCGGGGGTGGGGCCCCGGATCGCGGTGATCGACAACTACGACTCGTTCGTCTACATCCTGGTCCAGTACCTGGGGGAGTTGGGAGCCGAGCCGTTGGTCTACCGGCACGACGCGGTCACCGCCGACGAGGTCCGCGAAATGCAGCCCGACGGGATATTGATCAGTCCGGGTCCGGGCACGCCCGACGACGCGGGCGTCAGCAACGACCTGCTGGCGACACTGAGCGGCGAGGTGCCCATCTTCGGGGTGTGCCTGGGGATGCAGTGCATCGGTCAGGCGTTCGGTGCCGACGTGATCCGGGCCCCCAAGGTAATGCACGGCAAGACGTCGGTCATCGAGCACGACTCCACAGGCGTGTTCGAGAGCCTGCCCAACCCTCTCACCGCCACCCGCTATCACTCGTTGATCGTCGAGCGCTCCTCGGTCCCGCCCGAACTGGAGGTGACGGCCACCTGCGACGGGGGCCTGGTGATGGGGCTGCGGCACCGGCGCCACCCCACCGAGGGCGTGCAGTTCCACCCAGAGTCGGTTCTTACCGACGAGGGCCGGAGCCTGCTCGACAACTTCCTGGCCCGCTGCCGGTAGGCGGGCCCTACGCCGGGCTGGTCTGGGGACTCGCTTCGACTGTCTCGCCGTTGTCGGCGGGCTCCCCGCCCGCCCCGGCGCCGGTCTGGTCCTGGTTCTCGGTCTCGCCTCCCTCGCCGTCCACAGGCTCGGTCTGACCGGGGTCGAACTCGAGCGACTCGCCCACCACAACGTCCACCGGTGTCTCGGTCGACACCTCGAGATTGGGCGGCGGCGTCTGGGCCAGGATGCGACCCGCGTCGGAGGATCCCGGCTCCACCGGCTCGAACGTCACAGCGCCGATGACGAGGCCGACGCGCTCGATGGCAAGCCTGCCGGTGTCGAACAGCAGGCCCTGCACGTCGGGGATCGCCACGAGGGGAGGCCCGTCCGAGACGATGACGAACACCTCCAGTCCGGCCGACACCGGGAACCCGTGCGGCGGGTCGGTGTCAATGATCTCTCCCTGCTCGACCGTGGCCGAGGACTCCCGTCGCTCGCCGACTCGGAAACCCTGCGCGCGCAGGGTCTCGAAGGCTTGGAGGAGGGTCTGGCCCCGGACGTCGGGCACGAAGATCTGCCCCGGGCCGGTGGAGACGGTGATCGTCACCGCCTCGCCTAGCGCGAGCTCTGTGCCGGAGGCAGGATCCTGGAAGACCACAGTGCCCGCCTCGGCCTGGCTGGGACCCTCGATGACGATGACCTGGAAGCCGGCGTTCTGCAGTATCTCCTCGGCGTCGACCCGGTTGCGGCCCCTTACGGGCGGGACTCTGGGGGTCTCGCCCTGGCTGACAGTGAACGCCACCGTCCCGTCCTCGGCGATCCTCTGGCCGGCGGGCGGACGCTGCGCGAACACCGTGTTCTCGGGCACCTCAGTGTTGACCTGGTAGCTCGGCTCGGGCTCCAGCCCGAGGGACCGCAGCTCAGCGTCGGCCTCCCCGTAGCTGAGCCCCATCACGTCGGGCACTTCCACCAGGGCTGCGCCGTTGCCCGGCGTGGTCTCGGTCGGCGGGACCTCTTCGCCGACGCCCAGGGAGCGGTAGAAGACCACGGCGAGGAACCCGAGCGCGGCAACGAGGCAGACCAGACCCACGAACATGAGCAGGGTGCGCTTCCAGCTGTCGGAGCGGTGAACCTCCTCGTAGTAGTAGGCAGGTGCCCCGTACTGGGGGGGCGGCTCCCCACCGGGCGGAGGCGCCGCGGGCGGTGGCGCCGCCCCGGGCATCTGGGCGCCACCGACCCCAGGGCCGGGGACGGGGGGCAGGGAAGCGGTCGGAACCGCGGCTGTCCGCGGACCGGTCGGGGCCTGACCACCCGGCCTCTGCGCCCGCGGCCCGGCCGCGGGACGTTCCTGAGTCCGCGCCGGGGCCGACTGGAGATCGTGGGCGGGGATCCTGTGGGCACCCCGCAGGTAGCGGAGCAGGTCGGCGCGCAGGTCGTCGGCCCTGGGATAGCGGTTGGCCGGGTTCTTGGCCAGCAGCTTGAGGATGATGGCCTCCAGCGACGGCGCGATGCTCACGCCCAGCATCGAGGGCGGAAGCGGGCGCTCCTGAACGTGCTTGACGGCCACCGCGGTGGAGGTGTCGGCCGTGAACGGGGGCCTGCCCACGATCATCTCGTAGAGCACGACGCCCAGCGAGTACAGGTCGGAGCGTCCGTCGAGAGCCTTGCCTCGGGCCTGCTCGGGCGAGAAATAGGTGGCCGTGCCCATGACCGAGCCGATATGGGTGAGATTGTCGCCCGCCCTCTGCGCCAGCGCGGTGGCGATGCCGAAGTCGGCCACCTTTACCTGGCCGTCGTCGCTGACGATTATGTTGCCGAGCTTGATGTCGCGGTGCACGAGCCCAGCACTGTGGGCGCTGCTGAGGCCCTGGGCCACGTCCGACGCGATCTCCGCGGCGCGGTCGGGACTGAGAGGCCCGGTGGACCGCAACACGTCGGCCATGCTGCGGCCCACGACGTATTCCATGACGATGTAGTAGGTGCCCTGCTCCTGGCCCCAGTCGTAGATGCCGACGATGTTTGGGTGGTTGAGATTGGCCGCGGCCTTCGCCTCTCGGCGGAACCGCTCCACGAAGCTCGGGTCGTTGGCGAACTCCGGGAACAGGACCTTCACCGCTACTTGCCGGTCGAGGGACACGTCGCGGGCCAGGTAGACGTCAGCCATGCCTCCCCGCGCTATTCGGCGCAGCAACTCGTAACGACCGTTGAAAACGGTCAGACCCTCATCGGACACCGTTGTCCATTGTACCGGCCGCCTGTGGACCCAAGAAGAGGCCGCGGCCGTGGCCCTCGGGCGACGGGCGGCTTGCGCGCCGGGCTGGTGCCACAATCAGGCCGAGACGGCCGACCTGGAGGCGAGCACCAACTGGTCCGGGCCGTCCGGTCCGGACGCAGCGCCCTCGGCCACGTCGACGACCACGACGGTGGCGTTGTCCCGGCCGTGACCCGGCCGTACCGCCCGCTCCACGAGGCTGCGGGCCGCGGTCGCGGGGTCGGCGACGGATCGCAGGATCTCGGCGATGTGGGGATCAGTCACCTCGTTGGTCAGCCCGTCGCTGCACACCAGGAAGCGGGTCCCCGCCAGCGCGGCCAGCTCCCAGCCGTCGACATGCACCCGGCGCTCATATCCGACAGCCCGGGTGAGCTGGTGGCGGTCGGCATGGGTGGTCGCCTCCGCGGGCGAGATGACCCCGTCGCGGACCAGGTTCTCGGAGATGGTGTGGTCGACGGTGAGCCGGCTGAAACGGCCGGCGGCGAGCGCGTAGAGGCGGGAGTCGCCAACGTTGCAGACTGCCAGCCGGGCCGGACTCGCGGCGTTGCCGACGGCTGCCATCACGCACAGCGTGGTGGACATCTCCCTCAGGCGCGGATCGTCTAAGGCGGCCTCGAATATGGCCTTGTTGGCCGAGCCCACGAGGGCTATGAGATGTCCCAGCGAGTCGAGGCGGCTGCGACGGGCGAGCACGTCGGTGGCTATGGCCGCCGCGGTGCCTCCTGCCGAGTGGCCACCGAGCCCGTCGGCCACCGCGAACAGGGCGCCGTCGGCGAGATACCGATCCTGGTTCTCATGGCGGTGCAGGCCCACGTCGCTGGCCGCTCCGAAGTCGAGGCGCACGCCGCGGATGTTAGTGCCGACGGCGAGGAGTCCAGGGGGTCGGGCCCGGCCGGTCAAGCGGCAGTCCGGCGATCGGCCCGCTAGCCTCGCGCCCGGTCCGCGCCCAGCGGGCCGAGGCCACGCGCGAGTGGCGGAATTGGCAGACGCGCAGGATTCAGGTTCCTGTGTCCGAAAGGATGTGGGGGTTCAAGTCCCCCCTCGCGCACCCGCTAGACGAGGGGGCCCGTCGCTTCCTCCACCGCGGTCACTAGAGCCTCGTCGGCGAGCATCCGCTCGGCTGCCGCCAGCTCCGGGGACAGCCATCGGTCAGGACCCGGGCCGGGCACTTTCGTCCGCAGCAGGCTGACGGCCGCGGCGGTGCCCGCCGCGGGCTGCAGGGGGGCTCGCAGCTCGATGCCGCGAGCGGCGGTGACCCATTCGACGGCCAGGATGCGGCGCACGTTGTCGAGGACCCGCCGCAGCTTGCGGGCCGCGCCCCAACCCATCGACACGTGGTCCTCCTGCATGGCCGAGGTGGGCAGCGAGTCCACCGAGGCCGGCGCGGCCAGGCGCCGGTTCTCGGCGCACAGGGCGGCCGCGGTGTACTGACCGATCATCAGCCCGCTGTCCACGCCAGGATCGTCGGCCAGGAACGGGGCCAGACCGTGGGATCGACCGGGGTCGAGCAGGCGATCGATGCGCCGCTCGGCGATGGCGCCGACCTCGGCCGCGGCGATGGCCAGGTAGTCGGCGGCCAGCGCGACCGGGGCGCCGTGGAAGTTGCCGCACGACTCAACCCGGCCGTCAGGCAGCACCATCGGATTGTCTATGGCCGAGGCCAGCTCCCGGTCGGTCACCCCGATCACGAAGTCGAGGGTGTCGCGGGCCGCGCCGTGAACCTGCGGGGTGCACCTGATGGAGTAGGCGTCCTGCACCCGGTCGTCGCCGTGGCGGTGGCTGGCCACGATGGGCGAGCCAGCCAGCACAGCCCGGAGGTTGGCCGCGCTGGCCTGCTGGCCGGGATGGGGCCGCAGCGCCAGCAAGTCCGCCGCGAAGGCGCGGTCGGTGGCCAGCAGGGCCTCGACGCTGCAGGCGGCCACGACGTCGGCAACGGTCAGGAGGTGCACCAGATCGTGGACGGCCAGGCAGAGCATTCCCAAGATCCCGTCGGTGCCGTTGGTTAGCGCCAGGCCCTCCTTCTCAGCCAGGGCCAAGGGCGCGATGCCCGCTCGGGACAGGGCTTCGGCCCCGCCGGTCACGCCCCCGTCGTCGGTCAGCACCTCGCCCTCGCCGATCAGCACGAGCGCGGCATGGGCCAGCGGCGCGAGGTCGCCGCTGGCTCCCAGGGAGCCGTGCTCAGGCACGGCGGGTACCACGCCCGCGTTGATGAGGCGCACCAGCGACTCCGCGACCTGCGGCCTCGCGCCCGACGCCCCGAAAGCCAGGGTCCGGGCCCTGAGGAACATCATGGCCCTGACCACCTCGGCCTCCACCGCTGGTCCCATCCCGGCCGCATGGGACCGGATCAGGGACTGCTGGAGCGCAGCCCGGCGGTCTGCGGGGATGGTGGTGTTGGCCAGGGCGCCGAAGCCGGTGGAGATTCCGTAGACGGGCTCGCCGCCGGCTAGGGCCTCGACGATGCGGCGGGCCTCTGCCATGCGCGACATGGCGCCGTCGCTGACGCGCACCTCCTCGCCACGGCGCGCAACGGCGACGACGTCGGCCACCGTGACGCCCGCGCCGTCGAGATCTACCGTCACGCGAGGGCTGCTTCCGGTGAGGACAATGCCAGCGCGGCGGCCACAGCCGCCTCGACCACGGCGGTGGCCGCGGTCTGGAGACGGCGGCCGACGAGCCGTTCCGCCGGACCGAGCACAGACACAGCGGCGAGCGGGCCCGAGGGGCCGTGGAGCGGCGCGCAGACCGCGGTGACGTCTGGCTCGATGGCGCCGGTGTTGAAGATGGGCGCGGGGCGGGCGTCCGGCGCCGCGGGCGCGGCGAGCAGGGCCTCGCCCACTGCGGTGCCCTCGATGGGGACGGACCGGCCCACCCAGCCGACGTGGCGAATGGCCCGACGGCCCTCGACCGTGGCGATGTAGACCGCCTCGTCGCCATCGCGCACGGCCAGGTACGCGGTCTCCTCGGTGGCCTCGACGAGACGCTCGAGCTGGGGCTGGGCCGCCGCGGTGAGTCGGGCGTAGGGACCGGACTGCAGCGAGGCCAAGGCGGTGCGCACGAACGAGGGCCCGACGGAGTAAGTCCCGAAGTCGTCCTTGATGAGATAGCCGCGGTCGGTGAGGACCCGCAGATGACGCAGGGCCGTGCTGGCCGGCAAACCGGTTCGGACTGCCGCCGCCGTGAGGCTGAGAGCGCCCTCGGTGATCACGGTTTCCAAGAGAGTCAGCACCCGCTCGGCCGAGCGCGACCTGTGCAGCGGAGAGGGCGGCGCGGCGGGATTCGCTTCAATGGTGCTTATTTCATTACCTGAAATATTTTGCTGCATATTGGAACACTAGGCCAACAGCGGGTACGATGCAACCAGCCACGAGGCAACCAGGAACGGGGTCCGCGATGCCCGCCACCGCACTGCACAGCGCCAGCGCTCCACCCGGAGGCGTGAGAGCGCCCACGGGCCCCTCGCTGGCCTGTCGCGGCTGGGCCCAGGAGGCCGCCTTCCGGATGCTGCAGAACAATCTCGACCCCGACGTGGCCGAGCGCCCTGACGACCTCGTCGTCTACGGGGGCACGGGCCGGGCCGCGAGATCGTGGGGCGCGTACCACGCCATGATCCGGGCGTTGCAGGATCTCGGCGGCGACGAGACGCTGCTGGTGCAGTCGGGCAAGCCGGTCGGCGTGCTCCGTACCCACGAGTGGGCACCCAGAGTCCTGATCGCCAACTCCAACCTGGTCCCGGAGTGGGGCACCTGGGACGAGTTCCGCCGGCTGGAGCATCTGGGCCTGACCATGTACGGGCAGATGACGGCGGGGTCGTGGATCTACATCGGCACCCAGGGGATCCTCCAGGGCACCTACGAGTGCTTCGCGGCCATCGCCCGCAAGCGGTTCGGTGGGTCGCTGGCGGGGACCCTCACCGTCACGGCCGGGCTGGGCGGGATGGGCGGCGCCCAACCGCTGGCCATCACCATGAACGAGGGGGTGGCGCTTTGCATCGAGGTGGACCCCGAGCGGGCCGCTCGCCGGGTGGAGACCCGCTTTCTCGATGTGATCGCCGACGACTACGCCGACGCCCTGCGCCGCTGCACCGAGGCCGTCGCGTCCCGCCGCCCGCTGTCGGTGGGGCTGGTCGGCAACGCAGCCGATGTGGTGCCGCGCCTATTGTCCGACGGCGTGGCGGCCGACATCGTCACCGACCAGACCTCGGCTCACGATCCACTGAGCTACGTTCCCAACGACCTGTCGCCCGAGGCCGCCGACGAGCTGCGCCGCAACCAGCCCGCCGAGTTCGTGCGCCGGTCACGGGCGGCCATGGCCACCCACGTGCAGGCCATGGTGGGGTTCCTCGACGCCGGCGCTGAGGTCTTCGACTACGGCAACAGCCTGCGGGCCGAGGCCGTACTGGGCGGCTGCGAGCGGGCCTTCGACTATCCGGGGTTCCTGCCCGCGTACATCCGGCCGCTGTTCTGCGAGGGCAAGGGGCCGTTCCGCTGGGTGGCGCTGTCGGGCGACCCGGCCGACATCGCGGCCACCGACCGGGCCGTGCTGGAGGAGTTCCCCGAAGACGAGGACCTCAAGCGATGGATCACTCTGGCCAGCGAGCGGGTCGCGTTCCAGGGCCTGCCAGCCCGGATCTGCTGGCTCGGCTACGGGGAGCGCCACCGGCTGGGGCTGCGGTTCAATGAGATGGTCCGGTCAGGCAAGTTGGCCGCACCCATCGTCATCGGGCGCGACCACCTCGACTCGGGCTCGGTGGCCTCGCCCTACCGGGAGACCGAGGACATGCTCGACGGCAGCGACGCCATCGCCGACTGGCCCCTGCTCAACGCGCTGGTCAACACGTCGTCGGGCGCATCGTGGGTGAGCATCCACCACGGCGGCGGAGTGGGCATCGGACGGTCGATCCACGCCGGCCAGGTGAGCGTGGCCGACGGGACCGATCTGGCCGCGCAGAAGCTGGAGCGCGTCCTGCTCAACGACCCCGCCACCGGCGTGATGCGCCACGCCGACGCCGGCTACGACAGGGCCTGGGACGTGGCCGCCGAGCGCGGCGTGCTCATACCGGCCTCTCCAGCGGCCGCGCCATGAGCGCCGGAGCGCGGCGGCCGACTCCATGACTGTCCGAGGCGTCCTCTCCATCGGCCATCCGGCGCTGCGCGCCCCGGCCGCGGCTGTGCCGCAATCCGAGATCGCCAGCGGGCGGGTACAAGGCATCGTGGACGACCTCATCGACACCATGCGCCACGCCGACGGGGCAGGGCTGGCCGCCAACCAGATCGGCGAGACGGTCCGGATCGTCGTCATCGAAGTGAACGACAACCCCCGCTACCCCTACAAGCCGCCCATTCCCTTGACGATCGCCATCAACCCGGAACTGGAGGTGCTGGACGACGAGACCGTGGTCATCAACGAGGGCTGCCTCTCGGTGCCGCTGCGCGGCGACGTGGTCCGCTCGGTCAATCTCCGGGTCCGCTACTTCGACCGTGACGGCACCGAGCACTGCGCCCCAGCACGAGGCCTGACCGCGGGAACCTGGCAGCACGAGTGCGACCACCTCGACGGCGTCCTGATCACCGACCGGGCCGATCCGTCCACCCTGTGCACCTGGGACGAGTTCCAACGCCACCACCGCGACGCGTTCATCGAGCGCATCTCCCGGTTTGTGGAGCGCATCGGCTCATGACCAAGCAGTACTGGTGCGAGCTGGCCTGGCTCGGCGGCGCAAAGGCCACCAGGAGCGTGTTGATCACCATCGACGGTGACCGCATCGCCGCGGTCGCCCCCGGTGTTCGAGTTCGTCCCGAGGGAGCCGTGCCTCTGAGCGGTCTCACCCTGCCGGCGCTGGCCAACGCACACAGCCACGCCTTCCACCGGGCCCTGCGAGGCCGCACCCACAGCGGGCGTGGCAACTTCTGGACCTGGCGCGACCTGATGTACCGGGTGGCGGCTCGGCTCGACCCCGACCGCTACCACCGGCTGGCCCGGGCGGTGTTCGCGGAAATGGCCCTGGCCGGCATCGGCGTGGTGGGCGAGTTCCACTATGTCCACCACCGTCCCGACGGGGGCGCCTACGACGACCCCGGCGCCATGGGCAAGGCGGTGGTTGCCGCAGCCCGCGACGCCGGCATCCGCCTGAGTTTGCTCGACACCCTGTACCTCCACGGCGGGCTCGAGCCCGCGTCGGACGGCGGCTACGGACCGCTGCGACCCGAGCAGGCCCGGTTCAGCGACGGCAGCGCCGAGCGGTGGGCCGATCGAGCCGGGGAGCTGGCCTCCGCCGTGTCAGGAGCGACAGTGACGGTGGGCGCGGCGGTGCACTCTGTGAGGGCTGTCGACCCACAGTCCATCAAGATGGCCGCCGACTGGGCCCGAGGCCGCGGCGCCCCGCTTCACTTCCATGCCTCGGAGCAGCCCGCTGAGAACGAGCAGTGCCTCGCTGTCCACGGCCGGACTCCCACAGAGGTGATCGCGCAGGCTGACGGGCTGGGCGTCGACACGACGCTGGTGCACGCCGCCCATGCAACCGCCCGCGACGTCGCTCTCATCGCTGAGGCCGGGGCCCACTGCTGCCTATGCCCCACCACCGAGCGGGACCTGGCCGACGGCACCGGGCCGAGCACGGGCCTGGCCCAAGCAGGGGCCGGATTGTGCCTGGGCTCGGACTCCCACGCCACCATCGACATCCTCGAAGAGGCCCGCACAGTCGAGCTCGACCAGCGGGCGGCCACCCACGATCGCGGCGTGTTCGGGGTAGAGGCCCTGGCCTCAATGGCCACCTCCGGCGGCTACCGGTCCCTCGGATGGCCCGAGGGAGGCACACTGGAGGCGGGTGCGCTGGCCGACTTCGCCACGGTGAGGCTCGACTCGGTGCGGATGGCCGGGGCTGGAGCCGACACCGCGCTGGCCGCAACGATCTTCGCGGCCAGTAGCGCCGACGTGCGCCACTTGGTGGTGGGCGGGAGGACCGTCGTGCGCGGCGGACGGCACACCACCGTCGATGTCGCGGCCGAGCTCGCATCAGCCACCTGGGAGGTCACCGCATCATGACGCTGGTAATCGGATCCGCCCCCGCCACCTGGGAGGTCTTCGCGTCATGACGCTGGTAATCGACAACATCTCCGAGTTGGTCACCAACGACCCCGCGCTGGGGGACGGCCCGCTCGGCGTCGTACGCGATGCGTCGGTGGTCATCGACACCGACACGGTGTTGGCAGTGGGACCGGCCGGGGCCATCGCCGACGAGCGCCTCGACGCCGGCGGCCGGTGCGTGCTGCCCGGGTTCGTGGACTCCCACACCCACCTGGTGTTCGCGGGCGACCGTGCCGAGGAGTTCTCCCGGCGGATGGCGGGCGAGCCCTACGACGGGGGCGGGATCCGGGTCACCACCGACGCCACCCGGACCGCGGGGCGGGCCGCGCTGCGGACCGGGCTCGAACGGCGGCTGGCCGAGGTCCACCGGGCCGGCACGACCACGGTGGAGATCAAGACCGGCTACGGGCTGTCGGTGGACTCCGAGGCGGAGCTGGCCTCGGTGGCTGCCGAGGCCACACCGGAGGCCACGTTCCTGGGCGCCCACCTTGTGCCCGGCGAGTACCGGGGCCGGGCCGACGAGTACGTCGAGCTGGTGTGCGGGCCGATGCTCGACGCGGTGCGCGGCCGCGTCCGCTGGATCGACGTGTTCTGCGAGACCGGCGCGTTCGACGCCGACCAGTCCCGGGCCGTGCTCGAGGCGGGCCGGGACGCGGGGCTTGGCCTGCGGCTCCACGCCAACCAGCTCGGCCACGGACCCGGCGTGCAACTCGGCGTCGAGATGGGCTGCGCGTCGGTGGACCACTGCACGTACCTCTCCGACGACGACATCGAGGCTCTGGCCTCCAGCGACACCGTGGCCACGTTCCTGCCGGCCACCGACTTCTCCACCCGCCAGCCCTACCCCGACGCCCGGCGGGCCATCGACGCCGGCGTCAAAGTGGCGATCGCCTCGAACTGCAATCCGGGCTCGAGCTACACCACCTCGCTGTCGTTCTGCATCGCCATGGCCGTTCGCGACATGGGTATGACCATCGACGAAGCCGTTGCCGCCGTGACCGTTGGAGGGGCGGGCGCGCTGGGCCGGACCGACGTCGGGCGGATCGCCCCCGGCGGTCCGGCCCACGCGACCATCCTCGACGCGCCCAGCCGCCACCACCTCGCCTACCGGCCCGGCGTCCCATTGATCTGGCGGACCCTGGGAGCCGGCTACCGGCTCCCGCCCGCCGGCGACCAGACTTAATCCCCGAATTCACAAGGAGAGGAAATGACCAGCACCGTCCCCAACCCCACCGAGCACAACCAGTGGTATCCCTTCGCCAACCGGCCCCTGCCGCCCGAGGTGGACGGGCACGCCGTCAACCCGGCCGTCATCCCGGTGTTCGACGCCGCGCCGCTGCCGCCCCGCGCCCGGTTCGTGGTGGTCGGCGCAGGCGTGCACGGGCTGTCGAGCGCCTACCACCTGGCCATGTACCTGGAGCGCACCGGCAAGGGCTCGGGCCGCGACGTGGTGCTGATCGACAAGCAGGGGCCGGGCGCGGGCGCCACCGGACTGGCCTGCGGCTGCATCCGCAACATGTACATGACGGGGCCTCTGCACGCCATACTGCGAGCCAGCGTGGAGGTGTGGGAGTCCGACCCCGTGAACCTCGGCTTCCAGCAGGTCGGCTACGTGTCGGTGGGTGAGGCGAACCAGACCGAGGATTACTTCAAGCTCCAAGCGTCGCAGGCGGCCAGCGGGTACCCCTCCGACGTCCACACCGGCTCGGAGGCCCGCGCCTTCCTCACCAACCTGTGGCCCGACTTCAAGACCGAGAACTGCGACGTGGTGCTACACGAGCACCGATCCGGGTACGCCGGCACCCACATGGCGGTGTGGGGACTGGACCAGAAGTGCCGCCAGTGGGGCGTGCAGCGGGTGTACGGCGCGACCGTGACCGGCTACCAGCTCGACGCCTCCGGGTCGGTGACCGCGGTCGAGACCGATCAGGGGTCGATCGCCTGCGAGCAGGTGGTCGTGGGCGCGGGGGCGTGGACGCCCCAGCACTGGGAGTGGCTGGGCGGCCCCTCCCACCTCGACGTGCTCTATCCCGACGGCCATGTCGAGGAGCAGATGGACATGTGGACCTACTGGCGACTGCTGGAGGGCGAGGTCCTGCTGCCCGAGGGCGTCGACTTCCGCACCGCCCAGCACCGCGACTCACCGGTGCTGCACGTGGAGCTCATGAACACGCCCGTCTACTCAGACGACGGCAGGTTCCTCAAGGACCACTTCTACTCCTATGTGCGCTACGCCGCTGAGCGGGTGGGCGCGCCCGGCCTGCAGGGCGGGACGATCCCGGTGAAGATCGGACCGAGGGCGGCGGTGGAGCCCTACGGCCACCTGAACGACACCTACCAGGCCGAGGAGTGGTTCGCCGACTACTACTGCGCCACCCTGGGCATGCTGTTCAAGCGGCTGGAGAACCTGCGGCCGTACTTCAAGGAGCGCCGCAACGGCGGCATCGGCGCGTTCACGCCCGACAACGTGCCGGTGTTCGACTACGTGGCCGACAACGCCTGGGTGATCGCCGACTCCAATCATGGGTTCAAGATGATCGGCGTGGGCAAGCTCACCGCCCAGATGCTGGTGCACGGCGACAAGCCCGACGAGCTGAAGCCGTTCACGCTCGACCGCTACCGCACCGGGGCCACCTTCGGCGACCGCAACTCCAATTGCCCCTGGGTGTAGATCGCCGTCGCCCGCCGCTCACCAAGGCCGCTCGCTGCTGGAATCCTCTCGGCTACAGAATCTCGGGAGACTTGTGTGCGTATGGGGCACACAAGTCGCACCAAGAATCTTCGGGCGGGATCAGCCGGCGAAGGTGGCGAGCCAGCGCTCGCGGTCCGGAACGCGGAACACCACATTGCGCTCGCGGGTGATGCCCATGGTGGCCGACGACTCCAGCGAGTAGCGGTGTCCGGGGTACAGCACGGCGTCGTCGGGCACCCGGGCCAGCTTGGTGGTGAGGCTCTCGTACATCTGGGCCGGATCTGAGCCGGGAAGGTCCATGCGTCCGCAGCCCTTGAGGAACAGCGTGTCGCCGGCCACCAGCCGGCCGTCCACCAGGAAGCACTGGCTGCCGGGGGTGTGGCCCGGCGTGGCGATGAGCTCGATGTCTATGTCTCCGACGGTCAACACGTCGCCCGAGGCGTGGCTGACCAGGCAGTCGTCCTCCAAGCCGGTCACCTTCTTCACCAGATCGGCCTCGGCGGCCTGGACGTGGATCGGCACCGACACCCGCTCCAGCAGCCGGCTGACGCCCTCGATGTCGAAGCCCATCATCTGACCGCCCACATGGTCGGGGTGGTAGTGGGTGGCCAGCACGCCGGTGCAGGCCATGCCATCGGCCTCGAGCAGGTCGAGCAGCCCGCTTGTGTCGTAGGCCGGGTCGACGAGCACGGCCTGGCCAGTGTCGCGGTCGCCGACGGCGTACACGAAGTTCACCATCTGGCGGGCCAGCCCGTCGCCGACCGCGAAGTCGCGCCCCGACAGCAGCTGGCGGAAGTAGAGGCGGTCTGACACCTGCGCCACCCTAACGGGTCTTCAAAACAGCGTTGAAGGGCCCCCACGGCCGTACCATGCCCCGAATGGATCAGCGTGACGAGCCGGAGGCCCGCAAGATCGGTTACCTGGGACCGGCTGGCACGTTCACCGAGCAGGCCGTGTTCTCCCAGCCTGATCTGGCCTGCATGGAGCATCATCCGCTCGGCTCGGTCTTCGAGGTGCTCGGAGCCGTGGAGAGCGGGGAGGTCGATCTCGGGCTGGTCGCCATCGAGAACATGATCGAGGGATCGGTGACCGCCACCCTCGACGCCCTGGCCTTCGACACCGAGTTGTTCATCCAGCGCGAGGTGATCATCGGCGTCAACCTCAACCTGCTGGTGCAGCCGGGCGTGCGGATCGAGGACGTCGAGCGGATCCGCTCCCACCCGGTGGCCTATGCCCAATGCCGAGGACGCCTGGCCGAACGAATCCCCGGGGCGGCCTTCGAACTCGCCAACTCCACTGCCGACGCCGCTCGCCGGCTGGCCGAGTCGGATGGGCGCACCGTGGCCGCCGTCGCCCCGCTGCGCTCGGCAGAGGTGTACGGACTCGAGGTGGCGGCCAGCGACATCGCGGACCGGGCCGACAACAAGACTCGTTTCGTGCTCGTCGGGGCCGACGGGATCGCCCCGCCCTCCGGCCACGACAAGACGAGCCTGGTGATCTACCAGCAATCCGACGTGCCGGGCTCACTTATCGGAATCCTCCAAGAGTTCGCAGCCCGGGCCATCAACCTAACCAGCCTGCAGAGCCGGCCGACCAAGGCGGACCTCGGCCAGTACTGCTTCCTGCTCGACTGCGAGGGTCACATCGCCGACGAGGTGGTGGCCGACGCCCTGCGCAACCTGCGCATCAAGACGGCCCGCGTCAAGTGCCTCGGCTCCTACCGGTCGGCGTCGGGAGGCGAGCATGACCGGAAGACGAACCAGGCCGACACGCTGATGGCCGGGGTCTGGATCGAGGAGTTGCGGTCCAAGATCCTCTGGTAGCGCCGCCCGCATGGCGACCACTGTCCCGCCTATCCTTGCCTGTGGAGGGATGGCAGAGCGGACGAATGCGACGGTCTTGAAAACCGTTGGGCCTTCACGGGTCCCGGGGGTTCGAATCCCCCTCCCTCCGCTTATTTCTGCTCGAAATACTACCTTTAACCTGAACTTTCATCAATCCATTCACCGGCTGTTATTACTTTTCATATTATGGCCATCTTCTTTGACAGAGCCACTCCGACTCACCCGCAACGGCGGCGTCGACAATGCCGTGCGCCCGCAGTGGAGGGGGAGAACGAGACCCTTGACTTAGAGGAAGACGGCCGGCTGCATCATGGCTGGGACGTCACCGCGGCCGCTAGGCGGAGTCGGGTCATCTCCGCAGAGCGTGAGCAGGGCCATAACTTGCAACAGGAGATCAAGCCCCAGAGCACGCGATCGAGTGGCACCTGATGCGAGCGATCAAGGACACGCTGGACCCACAGGGAATCATGAACCTTCCACAAGACCCTGCCCCAGCGTTCTGACGTTCAGTCTTTGAGGCAGTGCCTTCTGACGCGTTACGCGAGGAGCAGGATCGTGCCCGAGGCGAGCCCGAGCGAGAATATTTGAATCACTATTGCAATAATCTTTGCAATCCACTATTCTGGCTTCTGGGCCATATATCCAGAGTGCAGAAGGGAGCCAGTTCCATGAGAATGAAGCGAATCGAGGTTGACAAAGAGGTGTTCGAGAAACTGCAGAGCCTCGCCGAGCCGCTTGTGGATGACGCCAACTCAGTCTTGCGTCGCGTGCTGGGCATCGCCGGGAACGAGCCCGGCGCCAAGGCCACCTCAAGACCGCCAGCAAGGCCTAGGTCTGGCGCTGCCGGAGGCCTGGCGGTCGAGTCCAGACCGAGTGCGCGGCACGATCAAGATTCAGTGAATCGACGAGAGGCCAGACTTGAGAAGGTAGGGCGTGCACGCCGCGGGTCGCTGGTGCCGCAGGCTGCCTACGAGATGCCCGTACTCGAGTCGCTTATCGAGTTGGGCGGATCGGCTCCGTCGTCGGTTGTCATCGATCACGTGGGCGCGAGGCTCGAAACACAGTTCACCGATATCGACCGTGACAAGACATCCGGCAAGGGCGTCATCCGCTGGAGGAACAGAACTCAGTTCGCTCGGCATGGGCTCGTTGAGAAGGGGCAGATGCTGCGAGACTCTCCACACGGCGTCTGGGAGATCTCGCAGGCTGGCAGGGATCGAGTGAAGGGTGAAGCGACGACATGAGCGTTCGACGGCCCAAGAACACCGGTGAACGTACGCTCACCTGTCGAACCCCACGCACGTCTGATGTGATTCAGCGCTACGCGACAAGTACCGGACCTGGGACTTCGCGTAGCTGTCAAGACCTTCGGGAACCGAACCCGCCGGTGTGGTCGCAGCGCATGGGTTCGGTAGCAGCGGCAAGGCACCTAGGTTGCCTCACCTGATCGGTGGACCTGCAAATGGGAGCGTCAGTCATTCGTTTGAGGGTTCGGAGGAGGGTGACCGCGGTCGCGCTCTTGGTCGCGGCGGCTGTGGCAACGGGGTGGGTTCCCAGTGCGGCCGCTCAGCAGGACGGCTTTGTTGATGTGACGGGCGGGGTGCACAAGCCGGGCATCGACGCGCTCGACGCTCGGGGGGTGATCGCGGGCACCGAGTGCGCCGAGGGGATGTTCTGTCCGGGCCTAGCAATCAAGCGTTCGGCGGCGGCGGTTTGGCTGGTGCGAGCCCTCGACGGTGACGAGCCGGCTGCGGTCAGCGAGTCGAGGTTCGCTGACGTGGACCCCGATGAGTGGTGGATGCCCTACGTCGAACGGCTCGCAGGACTGGAGATCACCGTGGGCTGTCAGGCCGAGCCGTTGAGGTTCTGCCCCGACCAGCCGGTGACACGTGCTCAGATGGCGACGTTCCTGATTCGGGCCTTCGACCTAGAGGCCGCTCCTTCGGCGGGGTTCGCTGACACGAGGGGCAGTATTCATGAGGCCAGCATCGACGCTCTAGCCGCGGCCGGCGTCACCGCCGGCTGCAAGGTTGAGCCGTTGAGCTTCTGCCCCTACGAGCCGGTGACGCGGGCTCAGATGGCGACGTTGCTGGCCCGGGCGCTGGGCGATGTTCCCTTGCCGCCGGCATTCAGTTGGTCGCTGCCTTCTCACTGCTCGGGCTGGACGCCGGAGCGGCCCCATGATCCCCCCGAGGCCGGCTGCCCCCAGTGGTGGAGCCACCTGTTCGACTTGGAGCCCACGCCGGAAGGGCTCACCGCGGATGAAATGAGGACCCGTCTGGCGATGGCTCTGCCGAACTATGTGCCGCACCGCCTTGCGGGCGGCGTGCCTAGCGCCAGCGACGGGCTGGACGCTTTGCCGGGCCCGGCCCGCGAGCTCATCGCGAACACCCTGGTGCGTCTGGCTGGTGAGGACCCCGCCACCGCAGCCAGCATCGTCACGATCACCGCCGTCGCGGCGGCGTGCGCCTACCCGACTGGCATCAACATCGCGGACATGGAGAACACCACATGGTGGCTACAACATGTAGCAACCGTCGTCCACGAGTGGGCCCATGTCCGCGACTACAGGATCGCTCCCGGCGGCTGGCACGACCCCGAGTGGTGCAAACAGATCGCAGAGCGCGCCGGCGCGGATGAAGCGTCCGGTCGGCTCGTCACCTACGCCGGGCTGCTGGAGGCCGCCAGCCCGGCGCACAACTCGCCGTTGCGCTCAGGTCCGGGCTGCGCTGCTGCGCTGATCGCGAGATTCGCTCATGAGATCGACAGCCACGACCAGCCCGGCAACATTCTGGAGCTGTCGGCCAACGCCCAAACCCAAGTCTGGATGCGGCGCGCCTACGCCTCCGCAGAGGCCCGCTGGTGGGCTGCAGAGGCCGCCGCCCAATACCCGCAGCAGCACCCGCCGCTAGACCCACCGCTGGAATGGGCTCCTTTCGTTGAGGTCTCCCGGCCCCAGCACGGGAGCTGCGACGACCTCCTCCCCACCCCAGAAGTGTGCACCACCCCCGACAACTGCCACGAGGGGATGCACAGGCACCCATTCCTGACCGACACACTGCACTACCACCGCGGCGGGCTAGAGCCCCACACCCACCACCACGCCCACATCATCGTCGACGGCGTGGCCGTGCCCACCAATGTCGCGCCCCCCGACGGCGGCTACTGCGAATATCCCGACGGACGGCGCACCATCACCGGCTACTCGCCGGGCAAGGTCTTCGGCGAGCCCGTGTGGGTGGGCCGGATGTCATTCTCGCCCGACGGCGTGTGGCACTACGCCGTCACCCACGCATGTGTCTACATCACAACGCCGGGGCACCCCCGACACGATCCGCGCTTCTGGCTGGACAACCCCACCGGAGCCGAGTCAGCCCGCCGACTGCGTGAGTGGGACGACTCGGCAGTGTGCAAGCAGGGCCACGCCACCCAGGCACCCGAACTCTATGAGCGCATCTGGCAGCGATGCGGCCAATCAGGGACCCGCTGCCCCACCGAGGCCGAGTTCGCTGACGGCGAATACGACGGCGGCTGGGTCGCCTGCGGTGACCGTGACAGCGGCTACTTCGACAACATCTGCCGAGCCACAACCGGCGAACCACTCAGCTGATGACACCTGAACAGCGCGACCTCCTGCTTCCGCGGCACGCGTAGCGCCGCCCAGTTCCAATCACCGCCGACGGCGGAGGGAGGGTGAACAAGCGTAGGATCCAGGTACCGACCGGCCGGTGCGCTCCTGGGCGTTGAGCCAGCCTCGTCGTCCATGAGTCGAGAAGTGGGGAGTCTTCGCGCTCCCGCTGTTGGCAGCGCTTCATCGCGGAGTGGCAGCCAGCTTACGCACGGCCTCTTGGGGGCGACCGCCGAGACCGTGCCCGCGAAGGCGGACCGAGTCAACTCCAGCGCGCTGCGAAGACTCGAATTGGACCGAGGGCGGCTGGTGGGCGATCGGGTGCGGGGTCAGAGGTTGCGTTCGGTTCTTGGAAGTGCGTTCGGTTAGTTGGTTGCTGCCAGGTTCGGGAGAGAAAAAATGGCGTCCGGTTGGCGTGATCGAGGGCTTGGAGTGGTTTGGACAGGAACTGCGTTCGTAGAGCGTTCGCGATGGGCGTTCGGGGGCGGTTTGGCCACCACACGTTTGCACTAAACGTGCTGCCTTCGAACATCAATGCCGTTCGATAGTCATACAATCAGGTGTTCGAGTATCGAACGGTGTCGTCTTCGGGCCGAGGAACGCACACGAACGCAGAGGAACGCTCGCGAACGCGGCTGCGATAACAGTGTATTTCGATGCGTGTCGCTGTCAGGGTCGCGTCCGGCGCCGACGCCGTGCGAGCAACGGCGATCGCAAGCGAGGCCCGCACACGCCACCAGTGCCGACAACGAGACCAGCAGCCTCGACGGCCACCTTCTGTCGGGGGTCCAAGTCAGCGACCGACCGCCGAAGCAGGCGGGCCACCTCAACTAGCAGCCAGTCGCCTCATCGACAGAAGACACAGGCCCCCTCACAGCCCCAGACGGCGGCTCAGCTGTGAGCTGCTGGGAACTGATCCTCAACGCTGTCGATGGCGCTACGTGGGCGATCTCGGCCACTGTGCGCAGGCTGTAGCCCGCGGCCAGGGCGGCCTGCACGGCGTTGGCGCGCACCCGTTTGGCCTGATCGAGGCGAACCTGGGCTTGGCGCACCATCTCGGCGCTGTCGTCCAAAGCGGCCATAGCCGGCACTGTCGCCACCAAATCAGCCATCTCCTGAGCTTTGTGGCGAATAGCGGCCCGGCGCGACAACTCATCGAGAACCTCGCGCTCGCGGGCCAAAGACACGCTCTCGTCGCCCAGCAGCCCCTTCAGTTCCTCGGTGCTCACATCAGCCAACCACGAAGGGTTCCCCACCCCACAGACCATAGCCGTTCGATCCTCGAACACCCTGTTGTTTGACTATTGAACGACCCTGATGTTCGAACGCGGCACTTCAAGTGCAAACGTGTGGCGGCCAAACCACCCCGAACGCCAAAGCGAACGCCCACGAACGCACGCCCCACCACAACGGCCCCAACCGGCGCCGAACCGGCCACGACTGGACCCTGAGACCAGAACACGAACCCGGGCAGCCAGCAACCCGCCAACGCACCATTCCCCGAGCCCCAACCGACTCCCTTCCACATTGCCAACGACCACCACGCCTCCTCGATGCCGGGACAGCTGCCGGGGACCCGTCTCCGGGCTTGGGGCTGTAGGGGCCGCTCCAGCCCGGCATTGCCAGCGCCGCCGGCCGCCGTCAGCTCGTTCGGTGCGTCACGGGATGCTGCTGGAGGTCATCGCCGAGATCCATCGGGCGTCTCGGCGCACCGATGGGGCCCACCACATCCATGTGAGCTGGTGCACGGGCGCAGCTTGCAGGTGGCACGCTGCACCCGTGAAGCTGGTCATGCGGTTCTCGACGAAGTCTCGGGCAACCCACCGCCGATAGGGGGGAAGTACATACCTGTGTAACCGCCCTCGGCGCTACGCGGTGTTGACAGACCTCAGAAGCGGGGTGGGGGCTCTGCGTTGCGACCGATGCCGAGCCGGTAGGCTACGAGCAGTCCTTTGAGTTCGGTGCCGCTGTCGATCACATAGTCACGACGTTCTAGGCCGGGGTGAATCTCCGTTCGTGGGTAGATCCATCCCGGTGTGCCGTACTTCGCGACGATCCATGAGCCTTCGGGGCGGGGTGGGCCGAGTAGTAGTTGGTTGACATTGTGGGCGTTGCTGCGGCTGCCATAGACGACTTCTGCGACAGCTGAGTAGGTAGCACGGATCCGGTATTCGTTGAGGCACTGCATGATCTCGCGAGCGAGCCGTCGACGTATCGCGGGAGAGGCCATCAGCGGAACCTAGCCTTTGGCGTCGTCCTGGGCGAACTGCCACTCATCGGGCTTCCTCGGCGGGGTGGTCAACAGCGCCCAAGCAACGCCCCCCGGCAACGTCCGGGAATCGGCTCCGGCATCCTGCGCCTGCGGCGCTTCTTCGCTCCGTCGGCCATGACTCTGCCCTCCTGCTCGCTGACAGAGTCCTAGCCCGAGTAGTACAGGTCGCTGAGCGACTGGTTTGCCAGCCTCGACCAGTGTCGGCGGCCATGAGATCCTTCCCAGTGGCGGCCATGTAGCTGCCCGCTGGCGGTCAACGGTTCTGCCCAGCGGCGGCCAGCAGAGTTGCCCGCAGCGAGGCCTTAGGCGTCGGCCGATGTGTAAGCGGGGCAGGTGACGCTCGCGGGGCCGCAGCGGATCAACTCGCTGATGGTGTCGTCGCTGACCGGCGTGTAGTCCCAGGCATCCACCCCGACGTTGATTTGCCGGCCGTTCTGGCGCCACTTCTCATGGATGTGACCATGCAGAAGCCAACTGCCGTTGTCCTTGGGGCGATGGGACATGAACTTCAGGTCATAGCGCGAATCCAGCGCATACGGAAAGTGGTTGATCTGCACCCTCTGGCCTGCGAGCAGCACCGGTTGGGGGTCGTTCACGATGCGCGCGATGCCACCGAGGTCATAGTAGGCAGTTACCTGGCTGGGGCCCTTCTTGCGGCCCCGCCAGCAGGTGTCGTGGTTGCCCGGAACCAGGATCTTGCGGCCCTTGAGGTGCCACACATACGAGGACAGGTTCACGCTGAGCTGGCCCATCACCAAGTCACCGAGGATCCACACCTCGTCGCCGTCGCCGACGACATCGTTCCAGCGATCCACCATCGCCTTGTTCATGGCGTCCACGTCGCTGAAAGGGCGCGCGCAGTAGCCGATGATGTTGGCGTGCCCGAAGTGGTGATCAGAAGTCCACCATCTACCCATAGCGCCCAACGCTACCGACCACGTATGCGACCCAGCCGTCCGCTGTGCGTGCCGGGCGCAGTCCCAAGCAACTCGATTTTGCGTGGGGCGGCAGCCGCTATCGGTGCAGTTGTCGACCGCGACCTGCCTGCGCTCGGGGGTGTAGTATTTGGCTGTGAGCCGCAGGGACTCGGTGCTCGTTACACATCGCGACGCGATCCGAGCGGCCGCGGCGCGCAACAAGTGCCGCGCTATCGCGCTGGTCGGGTCGGTCGCACGCGGCGACGACACCGACGACAGCGATGTCGACTTCGTCGCGGACTTCGACACGGGCGTGACACTGTTTGACATGTGTGGCCTGCAGGCAGCCCTGGAAGACCTTCTTGGAGCAGATGTCGATGTTGTGCCGCGCTCAAGCGTCAAGAAGAGCTGTCAACGGATCTTTGACGACGCCATCGAGTTGTGAGCCGAAGAGACGCACAACGCATCGAAGACATCCTGGAGAGCTGCCGCAGGCTTCTGGGCATCGTGTCGGGTGGCCGCGACGAGTTCGTTGCCAACGAGGTTCTACAAGACGCTGCCTGCTATCGGTTGACCGTCATCGGAGAAGCCCTCAACAACCTGTCGCAGGAATTCACCGCACAGCGCCCCGGTCTGCGGATTCCCGAAGCGCGGGGGATGCGTAACCGCTTGACCCACGAGTACTACGACATCGACGTGGAGGTCCTGTGGGACACCCTCACCAGCGACATCGCCGAACTGCAGCAGGCTCTAGCTGGTCTCGCTGAGCCGTCCCGGGCGGCTGACGACAACACCGCCACAGAGAAACGGAACCCCCACTTTGAGCGCGGCGGTCTCGACCTGTTCTAGCGCTTTGGTCATCGACTGTCGGTGCCCGCGTCTTGTGGGGCGTCACTGATGATTCCCCTAGAGCGCATCGCTGTGCGTGTAGGGCCGAGCCGTTCAGGTGGGTCTGTCGAGGTCGGGGCTTGGCCGCAGCCCGACACCCAAGTCATGCGGCCAGCGACGATTGGAGGTGCTGTGCCCACATCTCCATCAATGGCCTGCGCCGGTCGATCATGTCAGAGCGCTGGTAGGCGCCCTCGACTCCTTTGACGGCGTGTCCGAGACACATCTCCGCGAGGTCCCGGGGCACGCCGGTGTCTGAGCACCAGGACCGGAACGCGGATCTCATGCCGTGGGGGGTTCCGTCGATAGCGAGTTCTCGCATCAGCTTGGGGAACGCTTCGTTGGTGAGCGCCCGCCTTGTGGTCGGGCTCGGAAACACCAGTCCGTTGCTAGCGATGCCGCGGGCTTGTGCGAGCACTGCGAGCGCTCGGGATGACAGGGGCACTCGTTGGGCGGTGTTGGTCTTGGTCCGCTCTGGTGGGATCGTCCACACCTCAGCGTCGATGTCGAACTCGCTCCAGTTGGCACCGCGCACCTCGCCTGAGCGGGCTGCTGTGAGCGTGAGGAACTCCAGACCCAACTTGGCCGCTTCGCTGGCCTTCGACGCCCGGATCTTCTCCAACGCGGCCGCCACCTCGCTGTGATGAAGGGCGCGGTGGTGAGTGGGTTTGTCGCTGTGGCGGGGCAACGCAGCCACCGCCGCGGCGGTGGGGTCGTCGATCCGGAAGCCCGCACCCATTGCCCATTTCAAGATCACAGAGATGCGCTGCGCTAGTCGTCTAGCCGTTTCTGGACGGGTGGTCCATGGCTCGGCAAGCACCGCGAGGATGTCTCCCACGACGATGCGATCGACACGCTTGGCGCCGAGATGGGGCAGCACATAGGACTTGAGGCTTGCCCGCCATTGCTGTTCGGAGCGGCTTCCGGGCTTCCACTGGCGAGCGTGCAGCGCTATCACCGACTCGGCGGCCTGGTCGAAGCTGGGAACACCGTCACCTCTGGGGTCGCGGCCCGCCTCGACGGCGCGGCGGTTCTCGATGCACTTGGCGCGTGCTTCGGCCAGTGTGACGATCGGGTAGACGCCAAGCCCGATCATGACCGGCCGGCCGCCAATGTAGAGTCGCTGGCTCCAGGTCCTGGACCAGCGGCCGCTCCGGGTGGGCCGTACCAGTAGGCTTAGTCCGTGTCCGCCGCGGCCGTCTCCATAGCGTCCAGCCTCATTGACTGTGCGCACAAATGCGGCACTGAGCGTCTTGGGTCGGTCCATGCGCACCCTTTCTGTTATTACATTCTAAGTGGTAATGGATGATAAGAGTTGAGTATGCATGAAGCAACTACCGACCCCGTAGAGGATCGATTTATAGCCCTTGACCAGTATTTATGATGACAGATGAGAACGGACGATCACGGGAGAGGAAAGCGGCCATCGCGGGCCCTCCCTCCGCGTGTCGAGGCCGGCCGGGCCAGACGGGCCTAGCCTGCCGAGACGATCAGTGTGAGGGAGCTGCCATGATCCGCATCCGCTTGTTGGCCGCCTTGGCCGTTGTGACTTTCGTTGCCGCAGCCTGCGGCGGATCAGACGACGGCGCCGACCGAGACGAGGAGGCCGAGCCGACGGCCGCACCGACCACTACCGCCGCACCCACCACCGAGGCACCCACTACTACAGCGGCGCCCACCACCACCGCAGCACCCACCACCACCGCAGCGCCCACCACCACCGCCGCACCCACCACCACCGCCGCTCCCACCACAACGACCACGCAGCCGCCCACCACGACCACGGCGGCTCCGGCCGGCGCCGAGGCGGTGGCGACGGCCGGGGAATGGACAGCCCTGGCCGGCGGCGACGACTGCATCTGCGCCGACGGCAGCGACTACGAGTACTGGGTACGCGAGGCCGACCCGTCAAAGCTGGTTTTCTACCTGCAGGGCGGCGGGGCGTGCTTCAGCCAGGAGAGCTGCTCGTTCACCGGCGAGGGAAACGCCTACGACACCAATACCGACCTCTCCCAAGCGGGGGACAATCCCAACGAGTGGAGCGGCATCTTCGATTTCGACAACCCGCTCAACCCGCTGAAGGACCATTCCTTCGTGGTGGCGCTGTACTGCACCGGCGACGTGCACCTCGGAGACCGCACCTACGACTACGGCAACGACGTGCTGGTGCACCACAACGGCTTCGTCAACGCCAACACCGCTCTCGCCACCGCGGTTGAGCGCTTCGGCGGCGCGACCGAGGTGGTGGTGGCCGGTTCGAGCGCGGGATCGGCTTCGGCCGCGCTGTACGGGGGCCTGGCCGCCGACTTGTTCGCTGACGCCAGCATCGCCGTGGTGGCCGACGCCTCCGGCGCCTACCCGAGCGATCCCGGCATCAACGCCTACATCGGGGGACTCTGGGGGACAATCAACGTGGCACCGGACTGGCCCGTCAACGAGGGGTCCACCGCCGCCGACTACGGACTGCCGGAGCTGTTCATCCGAGCGGGCACGCATGCTCCCCGGGTGCGGTTCGCCCGCTACGACAACGCCTTCGACAGCACCCAGGAGTTCTTCGCGAGCCTGGCCGGATTCGACGCCAGCAGCATTGACCAACTCATGTACCTGAACGAGGCCAATATCGAGGCGGCGGGGGTGAACCAGGCCAGCTTCATGGCCCCCGGCAGAGAGCACACGATCCTGTACCGCGACCTTCTCTACACCCAGGAGGTGGAGGGTGTGGCCTTCCTCGACTGGCTCACCACGTTCCTGGAGGGCACCGACGTAGACGATGTGGCCTGCGTGGACTGCTCATAGCCGCCACGCCGCTACGCTCACAGCTTCCGGAGACGTGGCCGAGTCCGGTTGAAGGCGCTTCCCTGCTAAGGAAGTAACGATGCAAGTCGTTCGTGGGTTCGAATCCCACCGTCTCCGCCATATTTGCTTCGCTAGTTTTGGGCTCTCGGGTTCGCCAGTTTCGTGTTGGGCGTGTTTCTGGCGTCGTTGTGGGCGGATTGACGCCTTGGTGGTCCGGGATCGGCGGGTGGCGTGGTGCTTTGACGCTGTAAGTCGGCGCCGGGCCGGTCTTTGGGCGCGACGAAGCTGACGGTCGGTGACCGTCAGCTCGTCAGTGAGCGCTCAGCCAGGTCAGGGCGGTGCTCGGCTAGCGCCGGGGTCGGCGCTGTCGACGTCGTGGGCCCTCGTCGGTGGGTGCACCTCGGCGCTGGTGTCTGCGGCGCTGTAGGCATCGGGGTGCTCGTCCCGCTCCTGTGGGATCGGGTCGTCGAGTTCGGGGTCGGCGGCGGTGTTGTCGCTGCCGTTGTGGGCTCCGTTGCTGCCGTTGCCTGTTGTGTTGGTGCCGTTGGTCTGGTTGTCGGCGAAGGTCAGTTTCAGGTTGTAGGCGACGGCAGCGGCGGTTGCGGCGATGGTGTTTGCGGGCAGGCCGAAGGCTTGGCATGCCTCGCCTCCCAAGCCTGCGTTGGACTTGAGTTTGCCGTAGGGCCCTTCGACTGTGGGGCGCCGGTTGTAGCTCTTCTTCCACACTGTTGTGCCGTAGGGGTGCTCTTGCCAGGTGTCGAGGTCCTTGATGCGGGCGCTGACCTTTCCGCCGCAGCAGCGGCTCCCCGCCGGGACGGCGGGCATGGGGGCGTTGTAGGACTTCGCAGCGGTGCTGGGGTGGGCGCCATGGCCTGCGCACACGCTGCATTTGAACTGCCGTCCGCGGACGCTGCCGTCGGGCTTGTAGAGGGGGCCCACAGAGCGCCACCCGTATCGTCGGAAGCGATCGTTGAACCACTCTTCGAGCTGTTTGGTGTTCGTCGTGCGGCGGTTCTGCGCCGACGGCGTCACCGATGCGTCGGGGGTCCAGTCCGCCAGGGGCGTGCCGCAGTGCATGACGACGTCCTGTCCGCGCGTGCCGAGGGTCCCATTGTCGGGATTGGTGAGACGGCGCTTGGGATAGTCCATCACCACGTTTAGGCCAAGCTTGTGCAGCGGGCGCAAGAATTTCTCGCGCTTGACGGTGTAGGCCCGGTCGGCGATGACTTCGGTGATCCCGGGGGCGAGCTTGAGGGCGTTCAAGATGGCGCGCAGCCCGCTGGGGCCGGGGTTCTGGCCTGCTGGGTTGAGGTCTATCGCGAGGATGTAGGGGCGAACATGGGGGCCTAGCTTGTACTCGTCGGGGCGGCCGCACCAGGAGATGGTCCTGCACGCGATGACGGTTGTCAGGTCATAGCCGACGAACTTGTGGGCCTTGCGTTTGCGTGTTGCTGAGGCGTGTCCGGCGCGCGCAGCGAGGTCTTTGGAGCGGATGATCTTGCCGTCTGGTCCGACTTCGACACCTCGTTTCTTGGCTGCTGCTGCCTTCATGGCGTCCATCGGTTCGGGTTCGGCCAGGTTGGGGTTCTCGAGGACCTGTTCGCGGTGCATCGCGAACGCGTCCTTGTCGATGTCGTATTGCTTGACGTAGTGGATGGTGCGGGCCCATGTCTCGACCGGGGTGCTGTCGACGATGACTGCTTTGACTGTTCTGCGGATGTGTCGGGGGACGCTGGCCCAGACCATGGCGTTGGAGAACCATCTCAGGTCACAGCGCGTGGCGCCGGAGTACCATCCCAACCACAGCAGCGCCTCGAACTTGATGAGCTGGTACGCGACCCGCTTGAACTTGATCGGCTTGAAGTTGCCGTGTTGGTCCAGCAGGCCCAGCATCTGGGCGATGTCGGGGTGCAGCCCGTACATCACTGCGACGACATCGCTGCGCTTGTAGGACTTCGTCTTGAGGCACGCGGCCATCGTGATGCACACCAGCAGCGCCTTGATCGACGCCCTCGCTTTGGGGCCGCGGCGTGGCGTCATCTTGGGCTCCAGATGCTCCAGCACCCCAGAGCGCTCCACGACGCTGATGATCCGAAGCCCCTGCTCCTTTGACGACCACTCCGGCTCCGCGGACTTGACCGGAAAATCAGAGGGCAGCTTGCGGTGGCTCTGCCAGTTCGCGAACTGCTGGAGGGTCTTCTGTATCTTGGCCGCCGCCCGCGCGGCCCGGCGCTGCGCTTTGCGGTTCACGCCTTCAGCCCCTCGATCGCGGCCTGTTCAGGCGAAATGTCCGCGGCGACGTGAGCCAGGACCGAGTCGAGGGTCTGTGTCCCCGCCCGGCCTGAGATGATGTGCAGCGCCGCCAGATTTGTTCCCGCTGTCACGTGCGCGGCCAGCCAGCTGATGCGGGCACGGCGCAGCGACAGGCCATCTCCTGCCACGATGAGACGGCCCGCGACGCTGGTCACCGCGTTGCGGCTCTTGGCGGTGATGAATCTGTCGCCGTCGGCGGCTTGTGCTGCGCGCAGCGCCAAATCGGTGTACGCGGCGCGCACGGGGACCAAACGCGGGTTGCCGCCACCGACCTGCACGCCGACACGTCCGCCGATCATCGCGACGAGGTCCTGGGGGCCGACCCCGGCGATCTGAGGGCCGAGCAGCCCGGCACCGAAGGCGCCGACCACCACCCAGATACGCGCCACCCGATTGTTGCGTCCAGGCATGACCGCGGCCAGACCGAACCCGGCCTCGGTTGCAGAGCTGTAGGGCTCGGGCATGCGGTTGCGCCCGAAGTCCGGCACCAACGGGTCCCAGCCGTCGGGGTTCACGGCCCGTCCCACTCGGCAGAGAGCAGAACGCAGCGTGAGCCGGAACCGCTGAGGCCTCTCAGCACACACCACCGTCGTGAAGTGATGCACGTTGTGGGGGTGCAGCACGACTGTCGGATCCACCGTGGACAAAGCCAGATAGGCCCACACCGCCAACCGGGTCGTGGCCCACATCAGCGTCTTGGCCGTCGAAACGCTCGCTGGCGCCGCCGCAGCCACCCACACCCTCACCGACGGCATCACCACCGGCAACGCCGAAGGGATCACCACCGGCGGAGCCGCTTCCGCTTGGTCCTCGAGGACGCACTGTGGCCTATAGGACGCCACCAACGCGGCCACACCGGCGGCCAGCTTCGGAGCCCGATCGCTCATGACCCGCCCCCGCAGCGGCACCAGCGCACCATCGCCTCAGGGGTGTTCATCGACACCGGCCCCTCCAGAACTCGCAGCACCGCCAACGGGGTTCCCGCCACAAGATGAACTGTGAGCCACGTGTTGCGTGCACGCGGAAGCGACAGCCCATCTGTGGCGAGGCGCTCCGCGGTTCTGTGAACCGCGTTACGGCCCTCGGCGGTGATGAACTTCCCTGAGCTGGTCTCCTCCGCAGCCTCGCGAACCATCTCGGTGTAGATCGCGCGTACAGGGACCAGTCGGGCCCGCGGCCCTCGATTCGCAACCCGATGCGATGACCGCGTAGATCGACATGCAGCACCACGTGCACCGCCGCGTCCTCGGGATCCAAGCGGGCAGGCCACCACGCCTCCAGCACCTCGGCCACCGCCGGACACACCGTCGGTTCGACACCAGAGCGCCCGACACCGCTCACGGCGCGCCCCTAGTCCGGTGCACCGGCGACGAACCCCCGGAGCGGCCACACACCAGCCCGGCCAAGCCCTGCATCGGGACCACGGCGTCACAGCTGGGCGGGCCGTCTTGTGCCGGTAGAGAAGCACTGCTATGGTCCATGGCGATTTCTTCCTCGCGGTATTGCGTGGAGGATGTGACACATCGAGGCGCCCTGTCCGGTAAGACATCTGGGCGCCTCGATGCGCGTTCAAACCATGATGCACCAAGTTCTGTTACCGAAGTCGGCGACGGGTCCGGGGCGTCACAGCTGGGCGGGCCGTCTTGTGCCGGTAGAGAAGCACTGCTATGGTCCATGGCGATTTCTTCCTCGCGGTATTGCGTGGAGGATGTGACACATCGAGGCGCCCTGTCCGGTAAGACATCTGGGCGCCTCGATGCGCGTTCAAACCATGATGCACCAAGTTCTGTTACCGAAGTCGGCGACGGGTCCGGGGCGTCACAGCTGGGCGGGCCGTCTTGTGCCGGTAGAGAAGCACTGCTATGGTCCATGGCGATTTCTTCCTCGCGGTATTGCGTGGAGGATGTGACACATCGAGGCGCCCTGTCCGGTAAGACATCTGGGCGCCTCGATGCGCGTTCAAACCATGATGCACCAAGTTCTGTTACCGAAGTCGGCGACGGGTCCGGGGCGTCACAGCTGGGCGGGCCGTCTTGTGCCGGTAGAGAAGCACTGCTATGGTCCATGGCGATTTCTTCCTCGCGGTATTGCGTGGAGGATGTGACACATCGAGGCGCCCTGTCCGGTAAGACATCTGGGCGCCTCGATGCGCGTTCAAACCATGATGCACCAAGTTCTTTAACCGAAGTCGGCGACGGACTACGGTCACGGGACCGCTCTACAGCGTCGGTCTGACCGAAAGTCCAGGTCAAGCCGGTCAAGAAGAGCCGCGCTGGCGTTCCCGGCTCCGGCACGCGGCAGCCCGCAACAGGCATGCAAGCCTCGGGAATGCGACGCGCGTCGGCGACGGGGCCTCCTCCGTCGGCTCGAATCGCCCCGGGTCCCGGTGACATCCACACGGGGGGTTTCTGCATATACAGAATTATAGTCGGGGGTGTGACACCGGCTTCGGAGAACTTCGGTAACTGACTATCCGGGACATCACTGGAGTCACCGGCGCGGCGCTGAGTCCCGCGCTCGTCGAACAGGGCCTCACCGTCGGAGCGGCCCGTCAAGGCACACTGGCTGGGCAATCAGCGAGCCATCGACACCGCGCTGACCGCCGTGTCCGACTATCGCTCGGCCGCCACTCTCTACAGACTGGCCCGAACCCCACCGGACCGCTCCCGAGTCGTGTTGAAGACCCGGGCCGGCAAACTGGAGCTGGAGGCACCCCGTCGCAGCGGGACGGCCTCGGCAAGAACCTAGGGTATGGGTGCCCACAATTCGGTCGTGGGCGCTGACCAGGGGTTACGCGCTCCATCCAGGAATCGGTACGAGTTTCGGTACACGAGGACTCAGCATCGGCCCCCATCGTTGCAGGTCAACGACCACGGCCGAGTTTCCGGCACCCACACGGTTCTAACAGAGCGGGAGGGGGAGGTTCCCTCCCGCCACTCACCAGGCTCTGTGGACATGTCGAACGGTTGCTCGTCGAAGTATGCCAGCCGGTTCGGAATCGTCATCATAATGATCCACCGTTCCTCGGCGGTGAGCCGGTCTGGCCGATGCCGGAGCGCGAAGTACGGTAGGAAACTCTCTGCGACATCTTCCCGGTCGGGATGGTCGCGCGCGTATTCGGAAATGAATGCGTCGTCCGCTCGCTGTGCCGAGCGCCACCCAGGGGCTTCACTAATCGAAGGGTCAAGTGCGGCGTGCGCGGCTTCGTGCAGGAAGATTTCCTCCAGGTACCCCTCGCGCAGCGCTTGCTGTGTTGCTTCATCGTCGGTATGGATCAAGAGGCTTCCGTTGTAAGAGTTGCCTCCGAAGAGCCCCTCGCCCGCATTCATCTCCACTTCGCGAAGCCCTGACATCAGGACGGCTGGGAGCCGCCCTATCGCGGGGGCGAACGTGTCAACCTGCCTTCGGGCCGCCTCCTCGCTGCCAAACTCTGGATTGACCTGAAACTCCAAGGTCCGTTCGCCGAACTGCGCATCGAACAGGTACGCATCGACGGTGACCCACATGTCCACCCGCCTGTCGAAGACTTCGCGCATCCCGCGGCCGGTGTAGGTCACGCTCCCGAGTGCCGTCGGATCAGAGGGACCGAGTATGTCGGGCGTGATCCACACGGTGCCTGAGTACGGAGGTACCCCGGTGTGTTCAAGCGCGAAGTCGAGTGTGCGGTCGCCCGAATCCACTGTCAACTGAACTGTCTGTACGAAGTAGCCGGGAACGGCCGTCACGGTGACCTCGACCTGGCCCAGGATGTTCGAGAACCGGTACTGCCCGTCAGCACCCGTGAGCACGTAGCCCCTCGTTCCGTCTCCCAGCCGCACGATCGCGCCGGGAACCCCCAGGCGCTCCATCCGACCGTCGCTCACCGTGCCCGACAGCGTGAACCCCGCGACCGTCACGGTTGCAGCACCCGATGTCGCGCCCGCCATCGCAGTGATCGTGGCCATGCCGCCACCCGCTGCTGTCACCAGACCCCCAGTGTCCACCGTCGCCACCGCGACGTCACTGGATTGCCATGAGAACTCGGCTCTCTCCACTAGATTCCCGTTCTCGTCGAACGCCTCCGCCGTCAACTGCACGGTTGCGCCCAACGAGGACAGCTCGGCCGTGGCCAGCGACACAGTGACCGAGCTGACCATCTGGTCCACAGACACCATTGCGCTCTCGGAGACCGCCCCCGCCGTGGCAGTGATGGTGGCCGTCCCGTTCGCGGCCGCCGTCACCAGCCCTGATCCACCGACCGTGGCGACCGCGGTGGCGCTGCTCGACCAGGCGACCGCCGCCCCCACCATCACCCGCCCGTTCTGGTCGAGCACCTCAGTCGAGAGTTGCACGGTTGCGCCCAATGCGGCGATCTGAGCGGTCGAGGGCGTGACCGTCACGGTTGATGGTCGCAGCGGATCGGCTTCTGGCTCAGGGACCGTAGTCGTACCCGACTCGGCCACCGCTTCTGGCTCAGGGACCGTAGTCGTACCCGACTCGGCCACCGCTTCTGGCTCAGGGACCGTAGTCGTACCCGACTCGGCCACCGCTTCTGGCTCAGGGACCGTAGTCGTACCCGACTCGGCCACCGCTTCTGGCTCAGGGACCGTAGTCGTACCCGACTCGGCCACCGCTTCTGGCTCAGGGACCGTAGTCGTACCCGACTCGGCCACCGATGGTGACGATCCATCGCCGCTGCTCGTGTCGGCAGTGCCCCCGCCGCAAGCCGCGCACACAACAACAAACACGGCGAACGTCGCGAGCGCGCCAGCTCGCGGTTCGCTCATCACGACCCCCCCTCCCGGCGAACCCACCCGCGTCCACGCTAGGTATTCGTAACTATCATTAATCGCGGTTGCGAGAATATGCAATGTGCGTGTGGGTGCAAAATATCGTGTCGTGGCTGGTGAAGGATCGCTTGGGTATTCGCTGATAGGGCCGCCGCAGGAGGAGGTACCCAAAGGTGCTCAGTGCCGGGGTCAAGAACAAAGCGGTTCGTATTCTTGTTCTAGCGGCGGCGATGAGTCTGCTCGCATTCGCCTGTGGAAGTGACGGATCTCAGCAGACGGTCGTTCCCGCATCCGCCCCGACCGGGACGGATGCCGAGACTGTGGCGCCGACTGGGACCGACACTGAGCCTGCGCCGACGGATGCCGAGACTGTGGCGCCGACTGGGACCGACACTGAGCCTGCGCCGACGGATGCCGAGACTGTGGCGCCGACTGGGACCGACACTGAGCCTGCGCCGACGGATGCCGAGACTGTGGCGCCGACTGGGACCGACACTGAGCCTGCGCCGACGGATGCCGAGACTGTGGCGCCGACTGGGACCGACACTGAGCCTGCGCCGACGGATGCCGAGACTGTGGCGCCGACTGGGACCGACACTGAGCCTGCGCCGACGGATGCCGAGACTGTGGCGCCGACTGGGACCGACACTGAGCCTGCGCCGACGGATGCCGAGACTGTGGCGCCGACTGGGACCGACACTGAGCCTGCGCCGACGGATGCCGAGACTGTGGCGCCGACTGGGACCGACACTGAGCCTGAGACTGAGTCGCCGACTTCCACATCCGTCCCGACCGAGACGGACACGGCTGCCTCCGCTGGGGCTGCTTCCATCGAGATCACTCCGATCGGCCGCGGTGTCTCGGTCACCTCGGAAGACCAGATCCTCGTAGAGCTCGAAGCCGCCGATGTCGTCCCTGCCAATCCGTTCGACCTGGCCGGCCGCACCTTGGTGTTCGCTCCGGACGGCCGCGGCGGATATTCGCGCGCGGTTCGGCCCCTTGATTGGGACTCCGAGGACCGCGGCGAGCGGCCCGGCAGGCCCGTCGAGATCGAACTGAAGCACTTCGAATTCGACTATTCCGGCCGGGAGTGGCGCTCTTTCTTTCTCTCTCGGACCGGGCTCATCACGTTCGGTGAGGCGTTCTCTGAGGAGCGCACCCCCGCGCGGTTTGGCACCATGGAAATGATCGCCGAAGCCATGGTGATGGCCCCGACGATCAGCGCGCTCTACAAGCCGTACCTGGGCGGGAACGTCTACGTCTCTGACTTGGCCGACCGGGTGGTCATCACGTACTACGCCTTAGATTACGAGATGGCCGTGTACGGACGCAGACCCAACGAGACCTTCAACCACCAGGTCGTGTTGCACTCCGACGGGCGCGTGGCGTTCAACTACGGGCCGGACCCCGCGGATGCAGACGAGGCGTTCCGAGACGGCGTCGTGGGCCTGTTCCAAACCGACCCGACCACTGGGGAGGCCCCAAGGATTGCCGATCGGGTGGCTGACTTGTCGCAACCGGATTCGGGGTTCTCCGCCGCGCAGGCCGAGGTGTTCCGCTACCCCGCGATCCGGGACCGCGGCGAGGGCGTCGCCGACGTTTCGTGCCGGATTGTTGAGGTCCTAGGGGACGAATTCGATTTCTTCGCCTTCAACAGCCAGTCCCGCGCGGATCAGCAGGAGCACGGACCGGCGCATGGCTTCGGGGGCTGGTATCCCGGAAACCAGACCGCGACGGGGCTCGGGCTGGAGCCAGAGCCGCACCGCGTAACGCCGTGCGATAGCCGGCTGACGAACAGTTGGGGATTCCCCGTCTGGATGAAAGCCGCCACCGTTGTCAACGAGGGTTATGCCAGCGACGGGTATCGCAATCCCTACGACGAGGGCCTGACGTACTTTGCTCACGAGATCGCCCACACCTGGCTCGCCTATGCGTCTTACCTAGCTAACGGGGAGCGCACGCCGATGCAGACAGATCCGACCGGTGGGTCCCACTGGGCGTTCGCGCTGCACGCTCCCGCCCCGTTTCCTTGGGACGGCACCGAGAACGGCTCTGTCATGGGCGGGGCGTTCTGGAGGGACAACCCGGACGGGACGTTCAGCCCCACCGTTGGATGGTGGACCAAAGCGGGCGGATTCTCCTGGCTCGACCTCTACCTCATGGGCCTGGCCACTCCCGAAGAAGTGCCGGACATGTTCATGCTGCGAGATCTCCAGCAGCTGACTTCGGATCGAAGCGGGCCATACGCGGGTGAGATGGAGATCGTCACCATGGACCAGATCATCGCGGCCATCGGGCCACGGAAGCCACCCCCGGAGAGAGCGCGGAAGGTGTTCAACGTGGGCTTCGTGTACTTCCTGCTGCCGGGCGAGACTCCCGACCCCGGGCTGCTTCGCGAGCACGCCAACTACCGCGATCGGGCACTGGACCACTGGCACTACCTCACCGGCGGACGAGGGCAGCTAACCACCGAGCTGCCATGACCTCTCGCCTCATGGCTCTGAATCACCTCGGCATCGGAGCGGAGCGACCGCATGAGTCTGAGAGGGTGTGCGTGCCGAAAACTGTGATGCTCCTTGTGGGTGCCGACAATTGTGTCGTAGCTGGTCAGGCGGCATTTCGGTACTCGTTGGCACCCACAGGCGGAGCTGCAGCTACACGTCAGCGAGCTGCGCCAACACGAAGCCGCGACGCTGGCTGCTCAACAACAGCAGCTCGAAGCGGTCCGCGCCGAGCAGGAACAACTGGCGCTGACCCAGCTCGAGGAGCATCTCGCGGAACAGGCCGCAAGGGAGCAGCAGCTTCGCGAGACGCAACCTGTGGGTGCCCATAATTCGGTCGTGGGCGCTGACCAGGGGTTTCGCGCTCCATCCGGGGACCAGGAATCGGTACGAGAGTCGGTACACGAGGACTCAGCATCGGCCCGCATCGCGGCAGGTCAACGACCGCGGCCGAGTTTCCGGCACCCACACGGCAGGCGTCGTAGGTCGTCTTGTCGATCACTGATGCGGCTGAGCGGCTTGTTGGCGATAGACGCTGGCAGCCCAACCGCGCCGGCCTGCCAGGATTGACCACGCCCGGATCGGGCCGGTAACGTCCCGCCCCGGTGAACGAATCGGACCCGACCGAACCGCAGGTCGCCTATCGGCTGGCCTACGAGGAAGTAATCCGCTGGCGAGCCGAACTGGACGCCCAACTGGACCGCATCCGGACTAGAGCCATGGCGTTCTTCGTGGTCGCTGTCCTTGCTGTGGGCACCGGGCTGGCCGGGTTTCCTACCACCAAGCTGTCCTCGCCCAGCCCATCGGTTCTGTGGGTGTCGGTGATCGGTGCTGGAGTGCTCGCCAACCTCGTAGCCGTGCTGGCGGTGCTGCGAAGCCCGGAAGGTCCCTTTGGCGACAGCCCGCACACGCTGGTAGCACGCGGCGACGACGATGACCTGTTCCCCACTGACGACCTGGTGTACCGCGACCTCGCTCTATGGGGCGACAGAAACGTCCTAGCGCTGTATCTGCAGATCAACGACCGCCGACGCTGGCTCTATGTGAACTTGACGGGAGTCACCGCGGTGTTGGTGGCCCTCGCCGCGCTGCACTGGGGCAGGTTGTTCCCCTGAGCGTTATCCCGCCGCCTTCTGGCGCTGCCGGGCCACGGCCACCGCCTCTCGGCGCTCGGTCGGGCGCTGAGGGTTCACGGGGGATATCGGCTCCAGTTGAGGTGCCGACTCCTCGGCAGCATCCGGCGCCGCGGCACCATCGCTGCCGCCCTCTGCATCTTCCGGTCCCATCGGTCTCTCCCTTTCTGCACGGCCGAACTAATCCGGCCCTGTGGGGGCTGAGCCTAACTCACCTGTTCCCACCGTCAATTCCCACCTCGGGCAGGAACGAACCCCGCAACGGGTCTTGGCAGGTTCCGGTCGCCGCTGCAAGTTGACGCGCTGGCGCTCGTCGGCTGTATGCCCACGCTGCCGCCGAGGTATTCTTTGAAGCTGGTCTCGTGGCCATGCTCCCGGCCTAGTGGGTGGAACTTGGCCGGGGCGACCTACTCGTCGGCAACAAGGAGCAAGTGGATGGACCCAGCTTGTAGGCCATCGCTGGACTGGCACCTGGATCAACTTCTCACGGACGGACAGTGGGTAGGCGATGAGGGTCGATCCTGGCAGGCTGACACCCACCTCAACCCCGCCATCAGGCGGGACGCATTCAACCCCGTTCCGGCAACAGGGGTCGCTCCGGTTTGGCACCGGAGCCTCGACGCCACGCCGGGGCCTCTGTGCCTGCTGTCGTTCATTTCTGAGCCGGACCGCAAGGTGATAACTGGTTGGACACAAGTGGACCACGAGGCGGGACTGGAGTTGACCCGTCGGCTTGCCCGTCACGCGGTTGCCAGTGGGCTGCTTACCAGCAAAGAACTACTCGGGGAATAGGACGGACACCCGGGCAGATCGCTCAGGGCAAGCAGGCTGGGCGTGGGTGGCCACCCGGAAGGCGACCCTGTCGGTGCCCATAATTCGGTCGTGGGCGCTGACCAGGGGTTTCGCGCTCCATCCTGGGACCAGAAATCGGTACGAGATTCGGGTGTGGGTGCCCACAATTCGGTCGTGGGCGCTGACCAGGGGTTTCGCGCTCCATCCTGGGGCCTCATGTATCGCATCCTTTATCGGTTCCTCGCGTTGCTTGTACGGCTGGCGGTGCGTATCGGGTGCTCGAAGGACCTCGAGATCATCGTCCCACGATGGTGACGGTCTGGCCCTCTGCCGGGATCGAGCAGCCGGCGAGGCACCCGCACCGAGTCCCAGTGCACGCCGGCCAAGAGGCTGTGAATCTCACCGGGTATTGCGCAGGTTCAGGTTTGCCCTGCGTCTCGCGCGGTCAGCTTGCTTGCTGCTTGGAACCCGTGTCGAGATCGAGGAGTGGATCACAGGGGGCGACATCCGACGGTGGCTGCTCAGGCAGGTGAGCAGATCCTTGCTGGCGGCCGCTCACCGGCTTCCGGCGACGCAGAGTTGATTGGACTTCAGAAGGTCTACCCCAGTCGCCCGCGAAGCATGGCTCTGTAGCCTCTGCCACCGGTGGGCACCGTCACATTCGAGCTGCACGAGTTGGGCTGGTCCGACTTCCAATCACTGTGCGACACGATTTGCCGGGAGACCCTCGGTCAGACCGTCGTCGGCTACCTGGACAGCAACGACGGTGGACGAGACGGCGCGTTCACCGGAGTCTGGAACCAGCAGGCCGGCGAGGCGTTCTTCGGTGAGTTCGTCATCCAGGTCAAGCACACCACGCGGCCTGAGACGACGCTGAGCCTCTCGGACTTGGCTGATGAACTTGACAAGGCTGAACGGCTGGCTAAGTCGGGCCGCTGCGACGTGTACCTGTTGATGACCAATGCCCGGGTGACCGGCAGAACCGGGGAGCGGCTCCAGGCCGCGCTGCGCGAGCGTGGCATCAACCAGTCCGGCATTTTCGGCTCAACCTGGATCAACAAGACAATTTTGGAGAGTCCGCGCCTGCGGATGCTCGTCCCGCGACTCTACGGGCTGGGTGATCTGACCCAGATCCTTGACCAACGTGCCTACGAGCAAGCTCAGGCGGTCCTAGACAGCATGCGGACCGACCTGGCCAAACTGGTACGCACGACAACCTACGAGAGAGCCGCCCGAGCGCTTCACGATCACGGATTCGTGCTTCTGGCGGGTTCACCGGCGACTGGAAAGACCACTATCGCCGGCCAACTCGCGCTAGCTGCAGCCGACGTGTTCGACACTCACGTCGTCATGCTCGATGACGCATCTCAGTTCGCCGAGCGATGGAATCCTCACGAGAAGCAGCTGTTCTGGCTTGACGACGCATTTGGTGCCACCCAGCTAACTCCTTACTTCGCGCAGAGCTGGCAGCGCATTACCCCCAAGGTCACGTCCGCAATCGACCGCGGCTCCAAGTTCGTGCTCACGACCCGGAGCTACATCCTGAGACACGCATTGGAGCACCTCAAACCCGGCAGCTTCCCGCTCCTCGACACGGCACAGGTCGTCGTCGATGTCGCCGACCTAAACCCGAGTGAGCGCCGCCAGATCCTCTACAACCACCTCAAGCACGGGCGGCAGTCCAAGGCGTTCCTTCAGAAGCTGGTCCCGCACCTAGAGGCGGCAGCCGACCATCCGCGCTTCACTCCGGAGTTGGCCCGCCGGCTCGCTGAACCCGCCTTCACTAAAGACCTCAAGCCCCCAACGGCCACGAATGTCGCGGCCTTCTTCGAGAAGCCGCAACAGTTCCTGGCCGACGTTCTCACCGGCCTCGATGTCGACAGCCGCTCAGCACTCGGACTCATCTTCGTCAGCCGGGGATGGCTTCCGAGTCCGATCACGCTCGACGAGCCTCACAGCGAGTTGCTGACGCGCCTCGGCAGCACCAAAGCGGGCGTCAGAGGTGCCCTGACCAACTTGGAGGGCTCCCTCATCGTCCTCGTCAACCGAGACAGCAGACCAGGTTGGGTCTTTGCCCACCCCACCATGATCGACGCCTATGCGGATCACATCCGCAACCCAGAGCTACTTGACGTGCTCATCGAGGGCTTCGACACCCATGTGCTCATGAGCCGAACAACATGCGGCGACACAGGCTTGACGAACGCCATCGTCTTGCCAGAACCAGTGTGGCCCACGGTGATTGGCCGCCTCAGTGGAACCCTCAACAACAGCGAGACCAGTGAGATACAGCGTGATTGGTGCTGGCGGTACCTGGCCAGGCAGTGCGTCCCAGCCTTCCAACGCCTCTATTTGGAACGACACCCAGACGTTCTAGACGAGCTATCTCGACCAGCATTGAGGTTGGAGTTCGATTCGGGAGCGGACCTGATGGCCAGCCTTCATCGAAACGGCATACTCCCTGAACACGCGCGGGCCCTCTTCGTCCAATCGGTCATCGACAACTGCGTCAACGAAGCTGACGGCACAGTCCTATGGGACAGCCGTTTCCGAGACATGCTCAACGCCGACGAGGAACGCACTCTGCGGTCCCGGCTCATGACCGAGGTTGTCGCGGACCCAAGGTCAACCTTTGAGAACTTCACCTCCTGGTTCCCCGAGGATGAAGATCCTGCACAGTTCACTCAGCCGATAGAGGAGTTTGCTGGGGCCCTCATCGCGGAGTTCGAAGACGACGAGACCGTGTTGGCCGCAGCGGCAGCCCTAGAAGATGCAAGATGGCAGTGGGTCAGCGAACAGGGCTGGTCAGACGAATCACCAGATGACGATCGCCGCTACGACATGCCGCGCGCCACCGAATCAACTCAACGACACCGAAGCGTGTTCGATGACCTCATTGGAGACTTGCCCTGACTGACCGCGGCTGTGACCTGATTCCGCCATGCAGGCGCAAGTCCTGAACACGGGGCTCCACATCTCGCAGTGCCACGGTGCGCCCGTGATGCTTGCTGCGCCCGAAGCTGCAGGGCTTCATCGCCCGCGGTCGAAACGGTCCGAGCATGTGGGTGCCCGAAATCGTGCCGTGACTGGTCAGGCGGCTCTTCCGTACTCGTTGATGCGGCTGGTCAGGGACAGATTCTGGTCAAGGTTCTGGTGGGTGCGACCAGTACTACGCTCGCAAGCGCCAGATCGTGCCTCTGACCTTGGGTTTTGCGCGCTAGAGCCAGAAAAACGTTCCAGGATTTCGCGAAATCCGTTCCAAACCCCTCAGAGTCCAAGGCTCTGACCTCGGCGTTTCTAATTCGCGCATGTCCCTTTCAACGCTCCATAGGTCCAAGGGCCCGACGCGTGCCGCGGTACCGCAGAACGCAACTGTGGCTGCGGCAAGGGCAACGTCGCATCGACGTACTGCCGCTACCTCTGAGGCGGTGCCGCCCGCGTAGGAAAACGCCACGCACAAGGACCGCAACGACGCCACCAGGCCCGCGTCGGCATGGTCGCGCGCTCGACGGTCCTCGTCGTCGTTGAGGGGTCGCGCCGACACATACCTTGACGGGCGCGCGATTCGCCCGCCTATGAGTGCCCTGGGATCAATCGGCGCGCCCAGAGACGCCGCCGCCTCGAATACCACCAGCGCGACCCACTGGCGGTTGCGGGCCGTGGACTGCGCGGCGCGGCGGTGGCGGCCCGAGCGACTCAAGCGCGCCGCCCAGCACCACTCCAGCACCAGCGCCGGGGTCACAGCACTCCACCTGTCGGCTCCCCGGGTGATGAGGAACCGGAACAGGCGCGCCGTCTCCGCGACCGCCTTCTGCGCGGTTCGCTCATTGGCCGCGAAGCGCGCCTGCACCTCTGCCGCCACCACCGCGACCCAGGCCGCCAGCAACTCCACGCCGCTCACCGCCAGCGCCGCCAGATCCCGCTGCAGGCGCCGCCGAAACGCCTGCAGAGGGTCATCGAACAACCGAAGCTGATTTGCACCGGTAGAGGTGTCGACGATACGATACATCTGGCCCTTAGGGGTTTTTCCGCGGCGCCGGTTTCTTGAGAGGAAGTGGGCGCCGCGGAACCGCGTCTGGTCACCACAAGATTGGCACCCGCAAAAAGGGGCGATGGAGGGCTATTACGGTAAATCTGTTGCCCTAGCCACGAATCTGGTCTCTGACCTGAAGGTTCGCACGTCGACAGAGACTCAGAGCAGGCCCCGGACAGGCCATTTGGCGGAATCCAAACATGAGGGCCGACGGATCCCCGCACCGACACCGCCGATCCCACCGCCTGGAGCGGAATCCAAACATGAGGGCCGACGGATCCCCGCACCGATCCCACCGCCTGGAGCGGAATCCAAACATGAGGGCCGACGGATCCCCGCACCGATCCCACCGCCTGGAGCGGAATCCAAACATGAGGGCCGACGGATCCCCGCGCCGACACCGCCGATCCCACCGCCTGGAGCGGAATCCAAACATGAGGGCCGACGGATCCCCGCGCCGACACCGCCGATCCCACCGCCTGGAATCGCCCATGGACACTCCCGAAGGTGGGGTGTGACCATCCACTGAGTTTCTGCATATGCAGAAGTATAGCAAGGGGTGTGACAGCCTTCGGGAAGTACCGGTAGCGAGTCCTGCGCGAGGCCCGTCACGAACATGACCCATCTCCAGCGGTCGCTGGCCCCAGCGCTATTCCGGGACTACAAGAAGACTGAAGTAGAATTCCTTGCAGAGTTCCCCGAGTGTCGGAGCAGCCACACAGATGAGCGAGAGGCACATGGACCCGAAGTTGAATGGCCGCTGCTTGCGTGCCGCGCAGATGACCCCCGAGATAATCGCAAAGCGCCTCGGCGTGTCACCGAGCAAGGTCCGCGAGCGGTTGTGGGAGCAAGAACGGCGCAGTGGCCGCTCAAGCCTGACTAAACGCGCCCTCGACGATAACCCGCTCATTCGCGCGAGTACAGCGGCTAGTCGAAAGTGCTCGAGGCGGATGTTGGAGCAGCTCGTTCATGACAGCGAATGGTTAGTGCGCGCGGCGGCTGCTTCCAACGAACTGTGCCCACCCGATCTCTTACGCCGCCTAGCCGCTGATTGCGACTTCTCCGTGCGCGCCGCGGCTGCGCGTAACGCAGGTTGCCCACTACCTGCCATTGTCCGTCTCGCAAGTGACCCTGACGCGGAAGTTCGCGAAGCCGCGCAGGGAAACCCGTGCCTTCCGCAACAGGTGGGAAGACGCAAAGGGAGGCTGGCCTAGCCCCGCCCCTCCGACGGATCCGTCCTCCATCCCTAGTGCCCGCGCGCGCGTAGAGTGAACCATCACTTTGTTGAGGCCGCGAGGTCGCGACGGAACGGACCCAGCGGGACCAGCATGGGACGTGCTCAGATGGACGAGAGCAACTTCGCGGCGAGGCGGGTTTACTCGCAGCGGCTTGTTGCGGGCGCCGTGGACAGCGCTAGACCCATTGGATTGACGAGCAGGCGGTCAGTCCTTCGCGACTTGGGCGCCATTGACGCGGGAGTGGAGCAATGTCCCTAGGCGAGGCGTTTCCGGATGATGCGATTGCAGACTTCTCGATACAGACGGAACTGGATGTGCGCGAGATGGGCCTGGCGAACCACGGGGCGGTGGACCTCGGGATGCAGATCTGGTCCAAGGGCCTAGTCGCCGGGATCAGCTTCGCGGCGCAGCCCTATGCGGTGGGTGTGTGGCTCGCGGGTGAGACCGTGGAGGTCGCAGTGGACGCCGGGCTGGTCACCATTTGCCACCGCGGCGTTGTGGTGGCCACCCACGCCCAGCGGCACCGGCCCGACAAGCAAGCCAAGGCCTTGAGGCGCAAACCCCGAGCCCCGCGCAGTGCGAGGCCTCGTCAGCCGACGGTGGGCCAGGTCGTGACCCGCAAGGTCGACTCGGCGGGCTGCGTCTCGTTCGCGGGGGTCAGCTACCGCGCCGGCAGAGCCCATCGGGGACGCCAGGCGCAGGTCGCGATCGTCGACGCCACCGTGGAGATCACCGCGGGCGGCGAGGTCCTGCGAGTCCATGCCGTCAAGCACGATCGCAGCCGTGAGCACGGCGCGTTCGCCAACGCCGGCGGCCGCCCGTCGCGCATCAACGCCGCCTGAAACCTGCGCCAGGCTGTAACACAGCTACCGGAGCCAACCTGTAACACGGGTACCGGAACTTGACACCCGAGGCCGGAGCTGGGGGACCGGCGGGTTGTGCAGGTGTCATTCCAGCAGTCCACTGTGGCACCGGCGGACGATCTGCATGTGCTTGGCCGTCGCGACGGCGAGGAGGAGCCATCGCTGGAGACGTGGATCGCGGTTCGCAGACGTGTGCGGTTCACGCTCGGGGACGAGCGCACCGGGGCTGGAGCGAAATCACAAACCCCGAGGTCAGCGTTTTCGCGCTGAGGTGTGGCCGGAACGCGATTTGCCGAGTTTCGGAACGCGAAGCGGGTGATTATGGAACGCGCTGATGACCAGTCCGGGCCTCTCAGGGGCAGGTAGCAATTTCATCGCGGCTGGCTAGCACTGGCGGGTTTATGTGGGCTCCTGCGCTGAGCTTTCTGTCAAGTCGCTACGCGTTCTTGGTAGCACCCGAAGCACTCATGCCCCAGCACGAGACACATGCCGCACTGCAACTCGGGGTGTTCTTTGCGGCAGTTGCCGCCGTACTCGCAGAGGTCGCAGGATCCGTCGGTCTCGCAGAGTTTCATCGGCCCCAGATTACAGAGGGGTTGCAGGGTAGGCGAGCCACATACAGTGCCTGACATGGCCCAGCACTGCGAGCATCCAGCCGTCATCGCCGTAGCCGACGCGTTGACCAGCCTGATCGGGCCGGTGCCAGCACCGAGTATCGAGCCAGCGGACTGCTCGCCATGGAGTGACAAATGCGGATGATCCCGGTGATAACCAAGCCGCTCTCAAGGCTCGTGCGGGTGAGGATGCTCACATGGGAGATCCGGCTGAGAATGAAGGTGCTACACGACGATCTAGATGTCTGGTTCCCGGAATGGGCAGCGCCAGCCGACAGTTCACCTTGGGGCCGGACGCGGGCACACGAGAGCGGTCTTGCGCCGCTCGGATCCGGCAGAGTCATGCATGTGGTCGAGGCGGAGGGGAATCTGCGCCTCGATGCGGTTCATGTTTCTTCGCCGTGCTGCGGGCGGCGACGCAGGCCCGAAGCGTCTACGCGCTCTATGTGATGTGCAGGGCGACCATCGAGGCATGCGCGTTCGCCTCATGGGTATTCGATCCAGAGGTCGAACCGGCCGAGCGCTGGAGCTGACCCGGTTTCGTTGACTCTGACGCTGGGATCCTTGGAGGGTCCAGACGGGAGTCAACTGTGCGAGGACATACTCGTGCGCCGTATCCGTCGGAATGCAGGTCCGAGTGGTCCGGAGTGTTGTTGACGGCAGCGTCAGCTACAGCGGTCCTTGTCGCCGCGTGACAGCAACAAGACGGACATCGTCACGACACCCGACGGGTCAGCGATATAGGGATTGCTGCTCTCGCCGCTCCAGCCGGCGTCGCTTCTTGCGGAGGAACGCCCATAGGAGCCGGCGCGCTCATGGTCCCCCATCCACGACCTGAATTCGGGTTTGACGACGTCTGGGTCTATTGCGATCACAGCGATGTTGTCGGCAGTGAGAGAGTCGTAGCCGCCCTCGTAGCCGTCTACGACCACCGGCATTGCGGCGTCGCAGTCCGAGAGGGCCTCGATCAACTCTGCGACGGTGACCGGCGGACGGCGCCATTGCAGCGCAGACTCGGGCGATTTGGCTTGTGATGTCATCGATGACAGGGCCTCCATTCTCGGGGTTGCAGCCCGCAGTCGAGCCTATGTCGACGATGTGACGGTCCTCACTGAAGGCACCCGATGACAAACCACTCGTCCACCGCCGCACCACCCATCCCGCCGCTCCGAATCGTGGTCATGCCGGCGCCCTGCTAGTGCGCCCCGCCAGACGCCGATTCTGCAAGCCGCGCCACCGTCAACTCGGCCTCCCGCTTGATACGTGACAACGCAGCCTGGGCTTCGGGATCAGCCAACAAGTACTCGCCCGTTTCGCAAAGACTGAGAACATGCGCCTCGTCCTCTGGTGAGCACCTCGGACCCTCGGCTATCAGGCGTTGCTTGATCTCATCCGCAACGGACGGGTTCGCGAGCCACAGTATGCGGGAGCGTTCGTTGTAGTAACGCACCAGCCGCGGATCGGGCGAGTGCCTACCCACGAAGGCCTCGATCGCCAAGAGGCTGCGCATCTCCTGTTCGGGGCTGCAGCGTGGTGTGAGATAGCGTGGCCTCCGATACGCGAGGCGCAGGGCTCTACGGACGCGATAGAGCGCATACTCGTCCATGACGCGCAGCCTCTGGAACCGCCGATCCATGATCAGTGGCGGACGTTCTCCGTCAATGTTTCGGATCAGGCGTCGCATGGCTAGCTCTCCTCGCCGACAAACGTGTTGTCCACCCAATCCAATCGAGGGAGTGAGACAAGCAGTCCAGCAACGGCGCGCGGGCTCCGCCTGCGGGTGAGCGGCCGGGGGGCGAGGTGGTTCATTGCAAAGACGCGGATATTCCCGCCTGGTTCAGGCGTCGCTCGATGCGCCCGAGTGCTCCAGCGGCCTGATCGCTGTGCCTTTGGGTCGGCGCGATGTCGATGCCGTCCAGCAGCGCCGCGGACGCGGCCAGTGCCCTGTCCCTGAGGGCTAGATCGTTCTTGGACCTGGAGGCCTTCTGCCTCATCCAGTGCTCGAGGTATGCATTGGTGCGCCTGTCTGCGTCCAGTCCGACTCGTCGGCACGCCTGCTGGGCCACGAGGGCGGCGACGGCCTCATAGGACGCTGGTGCTCGTCGGTAGTCCTCCATCGGGAGCGCCTTCCTCCACGGATCGTGAATGTGCGCCAGCTCGTGGGCCGCGGTGTGTACCAGCGACGGCCAGCTCTGGTCAGGGCTGAGAGTGATCCGCTTGTCCTCGGGCTCATACAGGCCCAGCGCGCCGCCAGCAACGGCAGCGAAGCGGACCTCTACCCCCAGCGATTCGATGTGGGCAACGAGACGGCGAGCGACTTGGCGGGCCTGGTCTTGGTCCCCCACGACAGGGTGAGAGTTGGGCTGATCGTTGAAAGCTCCGCCCTGGCCGCTCTCGTTGCCCCACATGACCCACTTGAGGCGATGGGCAAATGCACGCGACCGCGACGCTTTAGGCATCGGCGGGCTCGTAGCTGGGGCAGGGGATGCGCGCCGGACCGGACCGGATGACCTCACAGATGGTGTCGTCGCTGACCGGAGCGAAGTGCCAGGCATCCACACCGATATTGATCTGCTTGCCGTCTTGGCGCCATCTCTCGTGGATGTGGCCACACAGCAGCCAGCCGCCTGTGTCTTTGAGCCGCCACTGGGCGAACTTGACGGGCCGGCCCGGAATGCCCGGTTCGTAGGGGAAGTGGTTGAGTTGCACCGTCTCGCCGGCCAGCTCGACCGGGTCGGGATCATCGATGATGCGCGCGATGCCGCCCAAGTCGAAATAGGCAGCGACCTGGTTGGGGCCCTTCTTCTGGCCCTTCCAGCAAGCGTCGTGGTTGCCGGGCACCAGGACCTTGTGGCCCTTGAGGCGCGACACGTGCGCCGCAAGGTTGACGGTGAGCTGGCCCAGCACCAGATCACCGAGGATCCACACCTCGTCGCCGTCGGCGACGACATCGTTCCAGCGCTCCACCATGGCGCGGTTCATGGCGTCCGCGTTCGCGAACGGGCGCGCGCAGTACCCGATGATCTTCTCGTGCCCGAAGTGGTGATCAGAAGTCCACCATCTACCCATGGATTCCACCGTACCGACCTGCTGTGACACCTCACGACGGCGACCCGCCGGGCCGTGTCGTAGCGACCCCGTAGGCTCTTGCGGGTGCAGTGGCCTCCGCTGTCCTCTAAGGATCGGGAATTCCTGATGCGGTTCAAGTTCCGGCCCCAGCAGGCCTGGGACGACGACACTGCAGTCGCCGACGCGGCGGTTGCGCGGGTCATGGTGTTGGGCGACATCCACAACAATCGCCAGGCCCTCGACGCGGCGATGCGAACCGCAGCCGAGGAGGGCTGCGACGCATTGGTGCAGGTCGGAGACTTCTGGCTGCAGGACTCTGGCTGGAGTCGCTTCGCCCCCGAATATGCCGGTGCGATGTCCACGGCGGTGCATGCCGCGATGCCGGTGGTGGTGATCGACGGCAACCACGAGGTGTGGCCGTGCCTCACGGAGTTCCAGCGACGAGACGACACCAGCGCCGCTCGCACCAAGAACAGGCCGCTGCATCTGGGCGGTTCACTGTGGTGGGCTGACCGCGGCAGCGTCTGGACCTGGGCAGGGCGACGCTTCGGCGCGCTCGGCGGCACCGTGTCGCCTGACAAGTGGATCCCCGCGGTAGCGAGGCACCGCTGGGATGAGGAAGCAACCACACAACACGACCTCGACCGCCTCATCGGCAACACTCCCGACGGTCTCGATGTGCTCATTTGCCATGACGCGCCCGAAGGCACCTCAGGCCTGGTGAGCGGACTGCCCTGGGACATGCCAACCGGCCTGCAACGCCGAGCCGACGACATGAGAACGCTGCTTCGATCAGCAGTCGACGCCACCTCACCGGAGCTGGTGTTCCACGGCCACTGGCACCAACAGAACCGATGCCACCTCAACAACGGCGCCACAGAAGTCATCGGGCTCGCGGCCGACGGGCATCCCCCGAGCGCGGCCGTGCTGTCGATCAGGAACCTGACAGCCGAATACGTGGACCCGTTCCAGCGCTCACACCACCGGGCCTAGGCCAGCCCCAAACCCGCGGATCGGCTCGGGACCACCGCGCGGTCTGACTCGAAGACGAACGGCCGCCACGGCCAGCTGGATCAAGTGCAAGATCCCTGCGTCACACCGCAAATGCCCAGCCGATGGTCGACCTGCCCGCCCGTCCAACTCGACCTGAGTCCGGAAGGTGTAGACATCACCGCGGCAGTGACAGTGGCGTTGTCTCCAAGCCCGAGCGTTCGGGCTGCGTCGAGAACTCGGCCCGCGATCGTCCGCCTGAGCGCTACAGAATGCCGATGCGCCCACGGAGCAGATGAGGCTGCGCCGGCAGACTGGAGTTCGACCGCGACATCGTAGGTATGAGATTCCCTTCTGGCTGGGACGGGACCGGTGACCGCGGAGACAGCGTCACAAGCGGCGGCATCAACAGCACCCGGTCTCGGGGAGCGGGGGTCCGAGCGATTTAGGCCGTGGACGGCGTAGGACGACTGCGGCTAGCGTTGTGTCTGCCGTTCAACGTCGGGGGTTTGCCGAAACCCCTGATGCAATCCAAGCCAAGTAGTGGTCGTGGCATTGCCACGGCTCCCTCCGGGGCAAGGGTTGCACGGCGTTGAACGGCATTCGATGCCCGACCACACCGGAGGGAGCCACCATGGCTCGGACCCGCTTCGTTGTCGTTGCGATGCTCGCTGCCGTCCTGCTCGCCGCGGGGTGCGGCGGCGATGACACCCCGCCAGAGCCCGAATACTCGCAGACCCCCAGCGTGACGGAGCCTGCCACGGGCGATCTTGTCGGGCCGGGCACAACCACCGTGCGTGACAGCGCACAGCGCACTGACCAGCTGATTGCTGGCGCTGTTGGCGAGGCTGCCTCTGCGGCACCGCCGCGGCTGGGCGACAGGTTCTCGTGGTGCGCGGACATCCCAGCCATCTGGGCAAGACAGGCCCAAGCACAGGCACGGGCTGACGCTGCGGAAGCCGCCTATCTGGCCGCGATGGACGTCTACGATTCCGCTACAGACGAACTGGATAAGGCTGAGGCATCCCATATCGCTGAGTCGGCCCTTGATCACTATGAGGATCTCAGGTCTGATCTAGAGGACGCCACCTCCGACGCCGTCAAGCTGCTCACACCTGGGTTCAGTGGGGCGGATGAGACTCGGGGCATCGCACTCGAACGGGCCCGAGACGCATACCGCGCCAGTGCAGATCCGATTGTGCTGAGATTGTTGTCGGTGGGAAGCAGCACATCCCCAGGACGGTCAGCGCCGGTTCAAGACACCGCCATTGAGCTTCTTGATTTTGACACGGCGTCCGATTCCATCCAACGCCGTCGAAGCGAAATCGAAGACCTGATAGTGCCCATCAGTTCCGCGTATCAAGCCATGCTTGACGGCCAGAGGGCTATCGGCGCCGCCGAGCGGCCCAGCGAGGTGGAGGTCGGCTTTCAGCAAGTGCTGGATGCCGCAGCAGAACTGCAGGAACTCAATGGGCGTGTCCGCACCGCTCTCGACAGAGCCAGCGATGCACGCGAGTGGCACGAGTTACACGCACGCGAGGCATTGGATGCGGGTGAGATCACTTCGGAGGAGTACGACGGGGACACGGAGTTCATTCTGTTCGCCACCCGTGTTCTCTACACGATTGCCGAACCGGCCCTTGATGAGGCTGTCCAGTTCGCGACCGTCACCCGCGAGACTGAGGAGGACGTCGCGGAAAGGGCGCGGGTCTTCGCTGTCACCGACCCAGACGGGATGGCGGCATTCTGGGGATCGCTCAGCGAGTCATGCCAGCCATAAACCGGATGCGACGGCTGGATCATCGTTGGGCAAAGACCGGGTCTGCTCCTGTGATCGCTCGTACCAGACTCAAGTCAGGTGCCGTTACTGTCTCCCAGAATGACCTCCGAGCCGCACATGGTCTCTCAGATGCTGATTCGTCGCTGGGCCGACAGGGACGCAGCGGGTGCACCTCGGGTGCGTTCTGTGACGGTCGGCACAGCCGAGGTGAACGACCGGACGCATCCTCGCAATGTGATGGTCTGCGACGACTACGTGCCACCGCAATGGGTGCGGCCGCTGGAACGGATCTGGGGGTCCGCTGAATCCGATGCGGGAGAGTTGCTCAAGGAAGGCGACCCCCGCGACATCATCGGCGACGACGAACGCCAACGAGCGGCGGGAGGTGGGGCTGTACGGCGACTCATGCTGGTCCATCTCGTCCGCGGGCTCGAAGCAGCGCTGGTTGCCCATGAACTAGCCGAGCAGCGAGGTGAGTCCGCCGCCAACGATCCAATGGAGGTGTTGGCGTGGCAAGAACGCGAACTCCAGCCGGGCGGGTTGATTCTGCCTTGGCGGATCCACGCGGAGCGCGCACGTGAGGCTTTCACGCAGCATGCGGCGCATGGCCATGCGAATCGGTTAGCCGGGTTGTACGGGAAGGCCCTGGCCGAGTGCGATCAGCATTCACTGGAGTTAGCAGTCGCGCCCGCAGGGTGTGAGTTCGTTCTCGGCGACGCACCTGCCTTCACCGCCCGTCCCGCCGCCGACGGAAACCTTCTGGTCGGTTTGGGCGCAAACAACGCCCCGCTCGGGCCAGGCACGATGCTCATACTGCCGCTCGGGCCGACCCTGTGCGCGGTGCTGTCGAGTAGCCCGATCCTCAACGGCGTCGACACGATCGACGAGCAGCAGGTGGACGGGCTGAACGACATTCAATGCGACAGGGCATTGCGCACAGTGGTGTGCACGCGGCAGGCACCGCCCGCCCTAGCGGACAGGATCGCAGGCAGGGTCACAGGAAACTGGGGTCACGACAACGCTGGGAACCCGCTGCCCCCACCCCCAGGCAACGGACTGCCGCCAGCCGTCTGGGCCGATACACCATCCGCCGTCTAGGCGCCGTAGCGCCATCGTCCCAGCTCAGCGACACTAAACTTGTAGCTGACAAGACAGGTCATCGCCGGGGTGGGGGGTGATCGTACCATGCACCCGCTGGGCGTCATGCCCGAGGTGAAATCTTCTTTCAGGGCCCGCCGAGCAAGGCGCAAGGATCGTGCGCCTGCGCCCAGCAACCCACCCCGGCACCCCCGGCGCTATGACGCTGGGGGGCGTCGGTTAGGCCGACGTCGGCAGGAACCCACCCCGACGACGGGGCGGGCTTTGTCCCGCTCACACGCCCGGTTCGCTGTCTAGCGAGAGCGGCATCGCCATCCATGGCTGTCCGTCACCGCAAATGTTGTCTTGAGTCCGCACCATTGCTGACGGAGAGTCCGAGTGAGGAGGCTGGCAGTTCCGCCAACTGGATGAGTCCCGATGTCAGTCCGCTGTCGGGTTGCTGGCGGCATGCTCGCGCACGAGGTCGTGGCGATCCTGTAGAAGGGCACCCAGTACGTCTGCGGGGATCGCTTCGTTGCTGGCTGCTGCGATCCTTACGTGGGGTTCTGGGTCGGCGGCGAGGGCGCGCAGCGTTCGCTTGGGGGTTCGGGGGTTGCGTGCTGTCGACTGTCTGATCTGTTTGCAGTCTTTGGCCAGTCGGGCGAGCAGCCGGCGCGGTGCTCGCCGATGGCCCGCAACCACGTTCCTCACCATCCAATCGGATGATCGGGCCAACTCAGCCATCAGGCGTCTCGAAGTGCGCCGGTTCTGGCCCAGCCTGTCGGCTACCGACCGGTAGCGCCTCGATGTCGTCAACCGGAGTTGCGCGGAGCGCGGGGTTCGGGGGTTGGATGCGATCATGTCGGCGATCTCCGCGGAGAGTCCGGGTTCGTTGACGAGTCGCGCCAGGTCACGGCCGAGGGCTTGGGGGTCGCTCGCGATGACGGCGCGGCGCAGGTTGGGGTCGGGGTGGTTGTTGAGCCGGCGCCAGAACTCGGCAGGCATCGCTGTGGTCCAGGTCGAGTCGCGTCCGAAGCCCTTGCGGTCGAGCTTGTAGTAATACGACATGGCCAGTGCGCCTGGGCCCTTTCCGCGTCCCATCTCGGGGTCGAGGTTGTCCTCGAGGCGCGCCGACAGTGCCCATAGCAGCCATTCGGGGCCCTTGGGGTCGTTCCAGTGCGCACAAGCCATGGCAACCGCGGCAGCGTTGTCTGGGGACACGTCCGCGAAACACACCTTGTCGGCGTCTGCTAGCGCTTGCAGGTCACGGTCGAGTCGGTGAAGTTCGTCGACCTCGATCATTCCCGCATTCAGCGGCACCAGCAGCATCTCGAGCCATGCGGCGCGGTCGGGATCGGTCACCAGTGGCGGCTGCCGCATCGAGAGCAAGCGCCGCTTTGGTGATCGCTGGCGCCGTGAGCGCCCACTATTGGCGAGGACCCAGTAGCCCTCGTTGATTACCGGCACTCGAAGAATGTCACCCCCGCCTGCGCCCCGGAGCTGCGTCTTGAGCTCGATGGTCTCGCCTCGCCACTTGAACGTGTACCGCTCACCGTCGGCCACGCGCCTCCTCCTTGTCTCGTAGAGGCGGCGGACCTCGACGGGCGTCTCGGTGGCCGCCGGGCTGGGGCGGGTCAGCCTCTGCCGTGGTTCTGCCAGCCACTCGCGCAGCCAGTCAGGCGCCGTGCACCGCCTCCGCAGGAACGACCGCGCCTGCCGGAACCGGGTTCGGGGCGCCACACCTGTGGCCAAGCCCGCGGCGCGTCGCCGCAGCCGGTCGACCCGCCACGAAGTCCGGCTGTGCTTGGCCGCACCGATTCCGGTTGTGGCGTAGAAGCTGCGGAGGCGTCGAGCGATCTGTGCGCCGTTGTAGACGACGTGGGCGACAGGGGCCAGTTCGGCCGGATCCCATGGGTCGTCGTCGACGTAGATCTCCCCAACCGAGACCGGTCCCACAAAGAACACGGGCCTTCGCTCCTTGACTGCTCCGCTGGCCTCGCGGCGCGCATCATAGGGAGGTGGGCGCTCCACGATGACGGCCCCCGACGCCATGCTCATCTTGAGACCGCTGCTGGGGCGGAAGGTGAACTGGTCCGCCGTGTCCGAGGGCCAGCTCGCACAAACCACCGCACCCCCCGAAGCGATGATGTCCTCGCACAATTGCCGCTGTCCCCTATAGCCGTAGCGGACTGGGCCCAGCGAGCACAACAGCGCCGCAACGGCGCGTCCCCCAGCGTCCAACGCGGCTTGGAGCACAGCTCGGTCGATCTCCGACAAGACGTCGCCCATCACGGTGACACGCCTACGGGCCAGGCCTCGCCCGATGATCCGGGCTCGCCTCAGGTTGTCCGCGGACGGTGCACGTCGGCAAGACGCGACATAGATGCTGTGAGCGTCTCCGTCAGCGTCGAGTGTCCCGTCATAGGACAGGAACGGGAAGGTGCGCGACGCTCGGCGCAAGTTGAGCGGGAACTGCTCGTCGAACACGGTCACGAACCGCGAACCCGCCTCCTCGGCAAGCTCCAGCTCCTTCTCTACCTCAGCCCGCGCCCCGCTCCAGCCCATCGGCGGCTCATCAAGCGGACCCGGCTGCGACCTCACCGCGCCGGGAGACTCCCACAAGCCGTCCTCCAGCAGCCGGACCATCGAACCCGCAGCCAAAGCGGTCCTGGCCACGAGCCCCCAATCGTGATGATGGACCAGCTTCAACAGCGCAAGAAACTGCCGCCGCTCCTCGGTCAGACCAGCCTCTACCAGATCGCTAAGCGTCGGACGCATCAGATCGGGTCCTCGCTCATGTCGATGGCTTGGATCCAGTCGGGGACTTCGTGCAGCCCGTGGTCGTCGGTTAGAGCGGCGATGACGCATCGGCCGCCTGAGGGACGCGTCCGCGGCCACGGGGTCCAGCCGTCGGTGATGATGACGATGGCGTCGGGGTTGGTCTCGGCGGCCGCCTCGATGCCGGCGGCCATGTTGGTGCCGCCCGCGCCTTCGAGGCTGATCTGGTTGGTGTGGTGTATCTGCTGGTCGGTGTGGACGATGGTGTCGACTGAGAGAACCCTGACGCTGTCGCCGGGAACGATGGTGGCGATGATGGCGCTGATCTCTGTGAGGGCTCGGTCCAGTTCGTGCTCCGACATGGATCCGGAGGTGTCCACGACGACGGCGATGGACGGAACGGGTCGGGTCATGGCAGGGCGCAGGACGGTGTCTTGGGGCTGTTGGCGGCGAGAGGGTCGCTGCCAGGTGTAGTCCGCGATGCCCGCCTTGTGATGCACGCTCAAGCGCAGCGCCGAAGCGAGTTGCTGGCGCCAGTTGACTTTGGGGTGCAGTGTCTGCTGGGCCCATCGGGCGAGGCCTCCTGGCACGCTTCCGGCGCCGCGGGCCTTCTGGTGGTCGGCGACCGCGGCGGCGACGGCGCGCTTGAGCAGCGTGCGGTCGAAGTCGCTGAGGGCTTCGGTGTCTGCGTCGAGTTCGTGGTCCACGTGGTGGCTGTGGCATCCGGATCCGCACTCGAGGTGGACTTGAACGGGCACGCCGTTGTCGAGGAGGTGACGGTAGTAGTGCTCGGCGGGCATGAACTCGTCCATGCCGAGAGTCTCGGGGAACAGCCAGTCGTCGTCTTCGATCAGGTCGTCCTCGCATAGGTCGTCGTTGATCTCGCAGTCCGCGGCCGCGTTCCACGCCGGGGCTGTCATGGCGCCCACGCTTGTGTTGCGGGCTCGCTGCGCGTGGTCGCGCAGAGCATGGTTGAGCACATGTATCAGCTCCACTGCGGCTCGCTCGACGGTGAGCGACTCCAGGTACTCGGAGTTGGCGTAGATGCGCCACCGCTCGTCGATACCGACTCGGGCGGGCGCGGCGGCGGGGATGACCGGGCATGAGAAGAGGGCTTTGGAGTAGTAGGGGCGGTTGGCCGCGATCCACAGCCGCGCCGCCTGCAGGCGCCGCTGCGCCTCACGGCTCAACTGTTTAGGCCGCGGCTGCAAGGGCTGTGCCGAGTCGGGCTCGCCGTCTGTGTCCGCTCCCTTGCCGGGAACGGGATCAGAGCCCTGGCTGGGCGTGTCACCGTGGCTGCGGGCGCGGCCAAATCCACGCTGCGTGCGATGGTGACGGCGTCGCCGGTCGGGGTTATCGAAGGTCATGGCGCCTCCAACCCGACGGGCCGTGCGAGTTCGGCTGGTTTGTGCGGGTCATGTGTTGGGATCCTCAAGCAGGCCGGCGTCGGCGAGGATCTGAGCGAAGACCTCGTGTCCCGGCGGCAGCCTCACAGATGTGGGCTTGATCTCAGCGAGGCGCATCGCGGCCGACGCAGCCACGTCGGGGGCTCCGCAGCCCGCGGCGACGATGCACACCCGAAACGCGTCGCGCCAACGCTCGGGATCCGCGGCCGCGGCAGCGACAACCGCGTCGAGCGCGGCGAACTGCTGGTCGCTGCGCCGCAACTCGCCGAACTTGGCCGGATACGCGAGCAGGTCCTTGGGGTCCGGTAGGTCCAGGTTGCGCAGATACGCGAGGTACTCCGCCGCGGCGCCGTCTCCCACCAACGCGGATGCGACCAGCAGCCGCACCTCGTCTGATACCCCGGCGGTGTCGGCCACGGTCAGACAGTCCGCGAGACGCTCCCATGATCGCGGCGAAGGCCAGCCTCTCGGTGCGGTGCCGTTCTCGGGCACCTCGCACACCAGAACCGGCCGTGTCGCCAGGAACGACGCCTGCAACAACCTGACCAGCTCCCTGCTGTAGGGGTCGATTGCGGTCAAGTCGATGTCGAGGGGGTCGGGTTCGGGCCAGCCGCCGAGGTAGCCGGCCTTCCAGTCCTCGAAGCTCACGGGCCACTCCAGGTGCGCGAAGCGGTTCGCCAAAGGAGCGCTGAGATCCCACGCCGCGCTGTTCTGCGACGGAGGGTTGGCCGCGGCCGCGAACCGCACGCTCTTTCCGAGTTCGAGGTCTCCGACGCGGCCTTCGAGCACCACCCTCATTAGCGCGTTCTGGGTCGCGGGGGTGGCCGTGTTGACCTCGTCGAAGAACACCAACGATGCTCCGTCGTGTTCGGCTGTGCGCCGAGCCCACGCAGGGGGCTCGAACACCACCCCCTCTTCGGTGCGCACCGGCAGCCCCGCGAAGTCGGTGGGGTCATGGATCGACGCGATCACCGACACCGTGCGCCATCCGGCGTGCCTTGCGAACGCCTCGATGGTGTGGGTCTTGCCCGTGCCGGGGTCCCCCCACAACAGCACGGGTATGCCCGACGCCAACAGGATCTGCATCGCCGTCAGAGTGTCGGCCTGGGTCGCGCCCGCCGCAGGGGGCCTGCTGCGCTGTTTCGTTGTGGTCATGGTCGGGTTCCTCCTCGGTTGATCTATGGATGTTCCGGCGTGTCGCTGCTGCTGGGACGCGGTGCCCCCGCGCGTTTGCGTCGCCGCTCAACGGCAGCCGCGGCGGCGGCGCGCACCCAGTAGTCGGGGTCGGACCTGAGCGAATGCAGCACACGCCGAGGCGTGTCGTCGTTCTCGCACACGCAGCGCCGAACGTGGCCCTCGCGGTCTTCGGCCAGCAACACCAGAGTCTCCGCAGGCGCTGTCGGGTTCAATGTGACGCCGGCGCGGACCTGCCAGTGCTCGTCGGTAGCGAGCGTCTTGAGCTGCTGCTGGGGCATCGTGATGTTCTCAGCAGCCTCGCCTCTCACATATCGGTCCTCGTCGCGGGCCAGCGCCACCAGCACCTCAGTCGGCACCGACTCGTTCACAGCCACACAGACCCGGGTCCACATGAACTCGTCGCAGGCCAGCGCCCGCAGCGCTTCCGGCGGTGCGGCCGTGTTGTACGCGACGCCAGCGCGCACCTCCTCGCAGGTGTCCCGAGCCAGCAGGCTCAAGACTTCCAGCGGGGTCTGAGCGTTGTATGCGACCGCCTGCCTCACCGCCCACTTGGGATCTGCTGCGAGCAAGGCCAGCGCTTCGGTTCCGACCGCGCGCGCTGCCACCTCGCTGCGCACCTTGATGGCTCGATCGCGGGCCAGCGCAGCAACCATCTCCGCAGGCGTGTTCTCGTTCTCGGCGGCCGCAGCCCGCACCGCCGCCAGCCGATCCCTCAACAGGACCTCAAGCACCGCTCGGGGCGTCGACGGGTTCGACGCCACATTTCTGCGCACCCAAACATTGCGATCCGACGCCAGCGCCTCAAGCACCGCCGTTGGCGACAACCCGGCCCGAGCCACCGCAGCGCGCACTTGATGGGAGTCGTCGCGGGCGAGGCGCCGCAGCGCCCGCACCGGCGTCTTCGGATGCGCCGCCGCCACATAGCGCACCTCCCAGTCGTATCTGTCGGCCAACTCGCGCAACAGCCCCGCAGTCGCGCTGCGGTTCTGCGCCACCCGCAGATCGGGCCGCGCTCGACCCCACGAACGCAGCGCCACACGACGCAGCGCCCGAGTCGGCGTCCTGGAGTGGGAAGCGACCAGATCCAACACCTCAGGCGCCCCATAGTGCTCATCGACCAATTTCTCGAGCAGCCCTGGCCGGGACGCCGGATCAGACGCAACCGTCACAGCCCGGAGCCGTTCGTCGCTGTGGGCCTCCAGCCGCGACCAGAACCCCTTGGGCAGCTCAGAGATCCAGTGCTCGTCACGGTCGAATGTCTCCCAGCGGCGCCGGTGCGGCGCATGCCACGACGCCCAGCCCGGGCCCGGCAACAGCCCCCGAACCAGATTCGCGTCCAGACGCGCCGACAGTGCGAACCCCAACCAGCGAGACAACAACTCCTCGCTCACGCACACGCACACATGCGCCACTGCACCCAACAGATCCCCCGGCACCCGAACCCGCCACACCTCCTCGGGCCGCGCCAGAGCCGAGATCGCCGACAGCCGCGCGTTCAGCCGCCTCAAGTCCCCAGCCCCAACGAGGCCCGCGTCCAGCGTTGCCGCCAACGCCCACAACCTGTCCCGGGCGCCGCGCTCGCCCCGCAGCGCCTCCAGCAGCCGCACCTCAGAGTCGTTGTCCACCACCCAGCGGCCCCCGCGAAACACCAGCACGCCGCGCACGGCGCCAACCGACACCACCCGACGACGCTCCCGGCTGCTCACCGCCAGCATCTCCAGGGACCGCCGCAGTATTTCCAGTCGCTGATTTTCTGCATATGCAGATCATACGTGCTGGGGGTGACACCGATGGCGCCGACCACAGAAACCACACTCGGGCCGCGGGTGGGAGTTACTGTCGGTGGCAGTGACGGACAAGCCCAGTAACGACCCGGCAAGCAAGTACAGCCGGCTCGGGCTACGCCGCCAGCCCAAGGACCACCTCATCCAAGGCGACGCCTGGCCCGAGGGCCGCCTCAGCAGCGACCCACCCAAAGAGGCGCTGCTCGTTCAAGAACTCGTCAAACGCCTCAAGGCTGCGATGGGCGACAGGAGCCTCGAGCAGATCGAAGAACTCAGCGGAGTCAACAAGACCTCCATCAGCCGACTCCTACGAGGCGAGTCATGGGCGACGCTGCCGGTCATCGCCCGACTCGAGCAGGTGCTGGGCGAAGACCTCTGGGGCGACGAACACCGCTAGGCCCCTGCGCGGGGCTCTGCCAACGCTAACGGCTAGACGCGTTGGGAGAGTCGCATAACAGTGGGGCTCGGGCCAGTCCGGGCGCAAGAAACGACTGGTGTAGGTTGAGATCGCGCGAGGCTCCGTCTGTGGAAGCCGACGCAATCATCAAGCAAGGGGACGAGACCCATGAAACACACAGCAGATGAAATCCGTCGTGTTCTGCGCGCCACCCGGCTGTCGCCTGAGGCTGTCGCCGATCTGCTGGACGAGTCCCCGGAAGAAGTCCGTAAGCTTCTGCCGGTCGAGAGAACGACGCGCGGCCAGCCGAACTTCGCCCGACTCGCCACCAGCTCCAACCCGCTGCATCGCGGAAGCGCGGCTAGTGGTCGGAAGTGCCGACAGTCTGTGCTAGCACAGCTCGCTCGGGACAACAATTGGTCTGTGCGCGCAGCAGTCGCTGACAACGCGTCCAGCAGACCGGATCTCCTTCGTCGGCTCACCGCTGATCCCGACCCCGCTGTGCGCACAAGGACCGCCAGCAACCACTCCAGCCCGCCCGCCGCATTGCGACGTCTCAAGCGTGACCCTGATGGCGAAGTTCGTGAGGCTGCAAGGAAGAATCCCTACTCCCCAGCACACTGACCGAGCCCGTTGAGGCCCTCGTCCGCGATTCGCAGGGCCGCCGACTCGCCTGGAGCCGTCGCCATGTCCGCGTCTCACGACTGACCAACTCCCACTACTAGGCCTCCTGAACTTGATCGGCCACGGCCTCCGGATCCTCGTGCTCCCAGAAGCGCAGCGGGCCTTGTGGAACGACCTCGCCAACGCGACGATCGCCACCATCATCCCCAGCGGGTTCGCCGCCGCGGCTGCCGACACGCCGCAGCTGGCGGCAATCGCGGCGAACGCTTCGGTGTCGGCGCGGTTCCACCCGAACACGACGGCGACGGTGCCCGCTGTCGCCGCAGCAACATCAGCGATGTCATAGGAGTTGGCACTTCCCTGTGGGTGTCCATAATTCGGTCGTGGGCGCCGACCAGGGGTTACGCGCTCCATCCTGGGGCCTCATGTGTCGCATCCTCTAGCGGTTCCTCGCGTTGCTGGCACAGCTGGCGGTGCGTAAGCGGGCGTTCGAAGGACCTCGAGATCATCGTCCCACGATGGTGACGGTCTGGCCCTCTGCCGGGATCGAGCAGCCGGCGAGGCACCCGCACCGAGTCCCAGTGCACGCCGGCCAAGAGGCTGCTCTTGCATCGCCTCAACGAGGGTTGCCGTTGTGTTGGCGGGGCTCGCCTGTGGGGTGATGTCACACCCTGGTTGTATTGATGGTGTCGGTGCAGGAGCAGGGTTCGCAGAGCGCCTTGGGTTCACAGCGACCGAGTGTTGTGAACCCGGAAAGGAAAAACAATGAACAACTCACGAACACCGGACGGACGCTCGTACCTCAAGGTCCCAGCATCCAGCGGCGGTTACACCAAGCGCTCGATGCCAGCCCTGCCACCCGCCATGTCCACGCTGCAACAGCTGGAGGCGGTAGTCGTGTCGGAGCCGACTTGGAGGGTGATCGAGCACGTCAAAAACGCTGCCCCAACCCAAGGGGTGCGGTGTCGATACACCCCCATCGACATCGTCGTGATGGGGGTCGCGGCGCAACAATATGGCAGTGTTATTGAGGCCGACCGCAACCTGAGGGATCCCGATGTTTGGGAGCGCCTACGCCGCGCCGCGGTGGCGGCATTCCCAAATGATCCGGCTCGGCGCCTGTCACAGCATGCGCCGAGCCGCCACCAATTCGCGCGGGGGCGTCACATGTACGCCAGCGGCGAGGTGCTCGCGATGTTCAAGCGGGCGCTAGACGCCGAAACCATGCACGCTGCGACGCGTAAGGGAATGTTCGACCCCACCGTCGGTAACGGGGGCGCTCCCGACAAGTCGCGGTGTGTTGTCGCCGACTCGAGTTGGGTTCCGGTGTCCGCCAGGCATGTGACCCCCGGAAAGAAGTTCACCGGATCCGCCTATGGGCGCGAAGTCGTGATGCTTGCATGCGTCAGCCCCGGTAACGAACACATCGTGTTGGACGCCGAGTTCATGGCGCCCCGCGGGAATGACTCGACCCGTTACGGCCGCAACGGCGCGGACCACGCGGTGACAATGCTGGAGCGCCTCCTCGCCGAGAACGACAGCCTTCGGCCTGGTTTGCGGGGTTTCGTCCACGACATGGCGATGACATCCGAGGCCATTGACAACGTGGTCGCGCTCGGGGTTCTGCCGATCACCAAGCCGCCCCGAGGGGCTAACGGTGCATGCCGACACGTCAATTTGGGCAACCACAATTTCACCGCATCCGACGGGACCCAACACGACCACGAGGTGACCGCCATCGGCGGCGAGCCCACGGTCGCGTTCAGCGACAGCCGCGGCGCCGTGTTGGCCGTCGCACTGGATCGCCAACACATCCGATGGCGATCCAGTGGCCCAGGACACGTCGCCTCCGGCCGTTACGCGATGCCGCACGCCCCGCCAGTGCCCACCCAGCTGCGGGGAGCCTTCACGGTCATCCGGCTCAACAACACCCATGACATAATCACCTCCATCCCCCACAAGCGCCGGACCTGGGCCTTGCGGGCGACCCCCGAGAGCGACACCGCCCTCGAAGCGTTGCATGGCATGCGCGAGGAGATGGAGGCCGTCCTCGCCTTCGAGCTACGAATCCGTCGCGTGCGTGACGACTTCGACCTCGTCATATACCGAATACAGCGACTCGCCCTCGGTGCGTAAAGGTCCTTGCGGTACGGGGGAGCCGCACCGCAAGCGCTGGTGTCGGTCCTGGTCCGACCCGACCGGGCTGTCCGCGTCGTCGGCGCCGCCTACGAGAAACGCTCCATCGCCTTGTCGAGCAACCTGCACCCGGCCGGGCTCGACGAGCTGATGTCCAAGACCATCGCCAACGCCACCGTCGACCGGCTGCTGCACCACGCCCACATCGTCATGACCGCCGGCGACAGCATCCGCCTCACCCAAGCCACCGCCGGCAAGGGGGTGACGCCACTGACCAACTGAGCTACGGGCAGAACACCTGGCCACCACCGGGCAGTTCTGTTGGCCGCCACTGGGCAGTTCTACTGTCCGTCACTGGGCAGATCCCACTTGCCGTTGACAATGGTGCCACAGCGCAGCGTGGGAGACTTCCGCGCTGGCGGTGGAGAGAGTCTTGTGTGGTGGATGTTGCGGAGACGCGACCGCGCGTCGGTGGACTCAAGTCACAGGCGACGCCAGGACCTGTGGGTGCCCATAGTTCGGTCGTGGGCGCTGACCAGGGGTTTCGCGCTCCATCCTGGGATCAGGAATCGGCACGAGATTCGGTACACGAGGACTCAGCATCGGTCCGCATCGCGGCAGGTCAACGACCACGGCCGAGTTTCCGGCACCCACAGGGGGACAGCACCGAGGCTGCCGATGCCAGTAGCGACATGATCGAGCGCCGGCGACCGCTGAAGCAGGCCTGGGCGAAACGACGCGACTATGGAACTGAGCTGTCTCTTAGCCCGGCACTGACCGCGTGACGGATGGTGAGTGGGCTACAGCGTGGTCGCCGCGTCGCTATCCGAGGCAGTGATAGAAGGAGGCTCTAGACGCGACGTCGGCGCTGCGTCGCTGGAGTTCCTGGAGGGGTTGTTGGATGGATTCGGGGTTGAGTCCTCCCAGTAGGAGAGTGATCGAGGCGATGCGTTCGAATCCTCGGGCTGTGGCCTCCATCGCGATCGCATAGACCGGTGCCGACACCGACGCGAAGTTGTCGCGCTGGTGATGCAGGGTCGAGATCGGCGTGGCGTGCACGAACTGTGACAGCACGCCGTAGATCGCCTGCGCCGAGTCGATGCCTGACGGGTTCGGATAGGCGAGTGTCAGCATCTCGCCCAGCGCCGGCATGTTCAGCTCTCCTGGGTCGAACTGTGGAATGTTGACAGCAGGACCGAGCAGTTCCTCGATGATTGGTCTTGGGACACCGTCGGACTGCAGGCTGGTGGCGATTCGATCTCGACGTTGCGCGCCGTCGTTGACCAGTGCCTTCAGGGACTCTCCGGTGGTTGCGGTGGCGGCGCTGTGGGGGAACCAACTCCACCGGGCGCCGTCCTCAAAGAGCATCCGTGCGCTGATCGGCAACAGTGCCTTGTCGAGGGTTCCCTCCAACGCTCCGCGCATGATCGACAGATTCGACAGCGAAAGCCGGAAGCTCTGATGAGCGATCCACTCACAGAAGTCTTCAACCTCGACCTCCTCAGACGCTACGACGCCGGTGAGGCTGTCGGCGGCTGCCAAGAACCGCAGTCCGAGTTCGGTCATGTCAGGCGTCGCTGGGGGCATGCGGCTGATCGATGACGAGGCAGTCACGGGTCGCGTCTGCGTTGGGTGCGGCAGGCGGCGCTGTGGACGTGATGCTTGGGCCGGGAGTCCATGGATCTCACTCGCCTTGTGCGCCACAACTTCGAACTGTGCGGTTGCGGCGTCGAGGCATGAGCCGTCATCGGCTAGAGCGAGCGTCACCGCCGTCGCACCAGCGGCAGCAAGGTGAGTGGCGACCGCGGCGAGACGGTCCGGGAGCTCCAGATCGAGTTGCTCTGCCAGAATGACTGCGCCGAGGTAGTTGCTGTGGGCGAGCACGTCAAGGATCCGGTACGCCGACAACAGCCCAGCGAACCCAAGCGGGCTCAGCACAGCGCTGTCCAGACCTGAGCCGATCCGCCGAACCGCGTCGCCGGCGCTCTTGGGTAGGGCGGGACCCGCCGATGCGGCGACGGACGCACCCGGCGGCAGCAACCATCCGAGCCAGGTCTCGTCATCGGCGTCACGGGCCAGCCTTCGCAGGCAGCCGAGTTCGAGCGCGGCCCACTGATCGAGATGGTCCACACCGGCACCGGTCGCGAGCGCCCAGTCCCAGTAGGCGGCCTGTTCGATGAGGCCGCGAGCCAACGTCGCAGCTAGAGCGCCGCCACCCGCATCTCGAACCAGCACGTTGACCACACTGAGGCGGTACCAGGCCGAGTCAGCAACCCCCTGCAGCCGAATGTCGGCGATGTCCTCCACGATCGGGTCGAGGATCTCGACCAACCTCTCGGACTCGCGGACAAGGGACTCGATGCTCACCGCTACCTCCGATGTCCATGGTCCAACCGGCGCACGTGGACGTGCACCCATGTCTGATGCGCGTGTGGACGCGTGCTGATGTGGTCGCAGTTCTCATCCATCGAGCACGAGACCCTAACGCTGCCCCGAATGGTCCAGTTCATGATGCGTGAACGCGTCTTTCGGCGCTCGGGCCCTCTTGAGGTGCTTGTGACACCATAACTGACACCGCATCAGCATCGGATCAGCAAACACCCAGGTGAAAGGGTCGTTCTGGGCTTGGCTTCAGCGGAGAGCATGACGTCTCCGGGTGGCCGAGCCGATGCGGTGTCAAGCACCCTTGCTGCTGACATAGCGGCCCCATCGCTCCATGACCTCGGTACGGGCCGCGAGCAGGTCCGAGCGCTGATAGGCGCCCTCGACGCCCAGCGAACACGCCCACCCGTGCGCCGCGCCGGCGCGCACGGCGCCGTCGACCAGCTCCAGGATCTGCTCCTTGGTCCCAGAGGGCACCCGAGCCGGCAGCGCACCGCTCAGCCCCAGCCGACTTTTCCCCGCAGCACCGCGAGCTCGATGGCCTGGGCCTTGACCGCCTCGGTCAACTGACCGACCTCGCAGCGGGCCCGCTCCAGCTCCCAGTTGCGCTCCTTGGCCGGCCGGCCCCGCCGAGTGGCCAACGCCGCCAGCGCCGCGTCCTTCACCGCGCGGCGAATGCCTATGACCGTGGACACATCGACCTGCCACTCGCGGGCCGCGTCGGCCTGGGTCATCTCCCGCGAGGTCACCTCCAAGAAAATCTCCCACTTCGTCTCCGGCGACAGCACACGCGGCCGCCGACGAACTCCGTTCTCGCTCACTGACAACTCCTCTCAGATCGCCCCAAGAGCCTGCCAGAGTCGGTTCATTTCTGAGCCCTATCTCCGCGTCGAACTCAGACGCAGAACAGGCCCCAAACCGTCGATCCCACAAACCCGTCGGTGGATCCAGGCTAAGAGGTCGAGCGGATAGGCATCGGTTCATGAGACTCTTCGCGAGGCGCCGAGCGAGGCCGTGGCCCGAGCGGCCCGTGAGTAGCCCTATGTCAAGCTGGGTTGGGTTGGAGGCGTGGGTGGGCGCCGTGTCGGGTGGGGTCATAGGGGGTGTGGTCTTGCCAGCAGCGCCAGATGATGTGGGCCCAGCTGCGGGCGAGGATGCGTTCGGCGTGGGGGTGGCGTTTGCCGTCGGCTCGCAGTGTTTGGTAGCGGTGTTGGGCCCAGGCGTTGGCGTGTCGGCTGTCGCCGGCGAAGTCGCAGAGGGCGTCGCGCAGTTTTTTGTCGCAGGCCCAGCGGAAGGCGACGCTGCGGTGCCGGCCCGAGGATCGGGTGGAGGGGGCGACGCCGGCGGCGGCTGCGAGGGACTCGGGGTCGGGGAACCGGCCCCGGCAGTCGCCGATCTCTGCGAGCAGTGCGGCGGCGCGGATGGTTCCGGCTCGCGGCAGCGAGGTGAAGATCGCGGCGTCGGGGTGAGCGTCGAGCAGCTCGGCGATGCGGCTGTCGAGGTGTTGGATCTGCTCGCGCAGGCTGGCCAGCACCGCGGTGTATGCCAGTGTGACGCTGCTGCGGGCGTCGCCGTCGTCGCCGTCGATGCCCGCGGCCGCGCCGCTGAGGCGCCCGTGGAGCTCCTCGGGTGTGCTGCGGCCGCTGTAGCGGTTGGCTCGCAGCCACACTCCGAGGCGTTTGGGCGACAGCCAGCGGGCGCGGGTCACAGACGGGAACCGCTCGAGGAACCGCAGCGAGATCGGGCTGTCGATTCGGTGGAACAGCCCCACCGCGCCGGGGAACGCGACCCGCAGGTGGGCCCGCAGCTGGTTGGCGGCCGCGACGCGTGCCTCGACGAGGTCCTTGCGGGCCCGCACATGGGCGCGCAAGGTGGCTGTGGCCGCCGAGTCCGGCTCCAGGGTCGGCCAGCGGTGCCCGTCGGTGCGCAAGCAGTCCGCCAGGACATAGGCGTCGCCCCGGTCGCATTTGTTGCCGGCGGTGCCGTAGCGGGCGCGCAGAGCCTTCACCGCCCGGCTCGACACCACCACGACCTCGAAGCCGGCTGCGGCCAGCGCGTCGACCACCGGCCCGTCGGGGCGCTCGATCGCGACCCGCCGAACCGACGCCTGTGTGAGCCGCCGGCACAAACCAGCCAGCCCCTCTGCGGTGTGCGCGGCGTCGAACTCGACGACCACAGCGCCTCGATGATCCACCACGCACACCGCGTGCGAATCCGTCGCCCAGTCCACACCACCGAAGGATTCGGTGAGATAATCCATGTCAGCCTCCTCGCTGTCATAGCAGTCAGGAAGCACCCGATGGTTCCAGGACGTGTCTGCCGGTTGCTCACTGATCGGCGCTCTGCGGCGCTCAGCCCTATCGCCAGTCGGCACGTCCTGGGCCACCGGGCCTCGCAACACTCACGGAGGCGGTCAAGCCACAAGCGCAGCAGGCGATGGCCCAGCGGACACCAGGGGTGCGTCGACAGCCTCCCAGCCGCCAACACCCACATGGTGCACCAGTGAGCGCAGCGAACAAGAGCGGAAAACACGATGCTGCATGGCGAGGCGTTGTCGTCCGCTCGCGGACGTTCTAGGGAGGCCGAAGCCATGGCATTGGACAAGATCTGGGTGTTCGGCGAGGCCGGCGCCGACGGTGTGGCCACGATCACGCTCGAGATGCTGGCCAAGGCCCGCGAGGTGGCCGGCACTGTCGAGGTGTTCTGTGGCGGCGATAGCGTGGCCTGCGCGGCCGAACTCGGTGACCACGGCGCGGCCAGGGTGTACGCCACCGGCGACCTGAGCGGGCGCATGCAGGGCGTGTCGGTGGCCTCGGCGGTGGCGGCGGCCATCTCCGGCGGCGGCGTGGCCGCTCCTGACGCCTTCCTGCTGGGCACCACCTACGACGGCCGCGACGTGGCCGCTCGGCTGTCGGTGAAGCTCGACACCAGCGTGCTGTCGAACGTGGTCGACCTCCGCCTCGACGGGGACTGCCTGGTGGGCAGCGAGCCGGTGTTCGGCGGCACGCTCAACGTGACCTACCGGTTCACCGACGGCGGTCCCGACATATGGCTGGTCCGCCCGAAGTCATTCGAGCCGTCGCCGGTGGGCGGTCCGCCGGCGGAGGTGGTCGATCTGCCCGTTCCCGAACTGGGCGCAGCCGGGGCCGCGATGGTCCGGGACCGCTTCACCGAGGAGTCCGAGGGTCCCAAACTCGACGAGGCCGCCATCGTGGTGTCGGGCGGGCGCGGTCTCGGCGCCGCGGAGGCCTACTCCATGATCGAGGGGCTGGCCAAGCAGATCGGCGCCGCGCCGGGGGCCAGCCGCGCCATCGTCGACGCTGGCTGGGTACCCTACAGCTACCAGGTGGGCCAGACCGGGAAGGTGGTCAAGCCCACCGTCTACATCGCCTGCGGCATCTCCGGCGCAACCCAGCACCTGGTCGGCATGAAGGGCTCCAAGAACATCATCGCCATCAACAAGGACTCCGAGGCGCCGATCTTCGCGGTGTCGGACCTCGGCATCGTCGGCGACGTGCACAAGGTGCTGCCCAAGCTCACCGAGGCCCTCGAATCCCGCTGACGCGCACTGCTGGGTAGACTCGCAGCGCCCGTCACGAGCGTGTTCCCGGCGGCTAGCGCTAGCGCTTGAGTTGCGACCGAAGAGACTCGCGGCGCCCGACTCGGACTGGTATCAGCGGATTGTCCCCGCACCGCGGGCAGGGATCGGGCGCCGGGCTGCGATGAGTTCGATGTCGGGTCCGTACACATCGAGCGAGCAGTTGTGACAGCTCCTTATGGAAGTGCGCCTGCGCGCTTGCTGCTCCCGCAGCACTTGATTTCTCCGGTCGGGACGGCCTAGGTTGCCGACGACTCGTTGTGACAACCGGGGGAGCGAGCCTGTGCCTGAGGCGACAAACTCGACAACTGGTTCGTCTCGATCGTCCCGGCTCCTGATGTTGTGGCCCCTCTTGGCGGCGAGCCCCCCCCCCCCCCGCCCGCCGGGGGGGTAGAGGATATTTCCCGGCGGTAGCCGGGCTGCTAGCGCGTATCGCGTTCTGTGCACGACGCTCCGCCCTAGGCCGCCCGCGAGGAGCCCGTGGTCTGCTCGGCACCGTTCTCGCGCTGGCTGTGATGTCGGCAGGGCTTGGGGTCTCGGCGGTGGCCGCGTCGGAGGATGCGCCCTATCCGGACGTACCCGCTGACGCCTACTACGCGGTACCGGTCAGCTCGCTGGACGCGGACGGTGTCTTCGTCGGCACCCTGTGCGATGAGGGTTTCTGCCCGAGCGAGCCGATTGGCCGCAAGACGATGGCCGTCTGGACCGTGCGCGTCCTCGACGGCGCCGACCCGCCAGCGATCTCCGAGACGAGGTTCGACGACATCGATGCGGACGGCTTCCATGCACCGTTCATCGAGCGAATGGCCGAACTCGGGGTCACCAGGGGGTGCGGCGACGGCAGCGGGTTCTGCCCGGACCGCAACGTGACCCGCGCCGAGATGGCGGTGTTTCTGTCACGGGCCTACAACCTGCCCGACGGCCCGGACCCCGGCTTCGCCGACGTCCCCGCCGACGCCTGGTATGCCGCGGAGGTCGCCAAGCTCGCCGCTTCTGAGATAACGGTCGGGTGCAGAGACGGCACCGTCTTCTGCCCGGGCCGTCACACCACCCGAGGCCAGATGGCGACGTTTCTTTACAGGGCCGAGAACCCGAACTGGCGCGACGATCCTTCAGGCGCGTCCCCCAGTCTTGCCCCTGTCATGGACGGAGGGGGCGTCATCGCTGCCGGGAGTCTGCATGGGTGCGCTCTGGGGCTTGACCAGACCATCACATGTTGGGGGAGAAACGAGGTAGGGCAAGCAAACGCCCCAGCAGGAAGGTTCCTTGCCGTAACTGCTGGGAACTTTCATACGTGCGGACTGCGACCCGACCAGTCAATCACGTGTTGGGGATCGAATAGGGGCACTGGCGGTCCTAACGTTGCCCCCGCGAATGTCTTGGGAGCTCCGTCGGGGACCTTCACCGCTATCGCTGCTGGGAGCTACCATACGTGTGGGCTGCGTACCGACCAATCAATCAGCTGTTGGGGGCGGGACTCTGGTTTTGCCGGAAGCAGCCAGACTATCTTGGGTGCGCCGTCAGGGACGTTCCTCGCTGTCGCCGCAGGCGAAAACCACTCGTGCGCGATCAGAACCGACGGAACGGTCACCTGCTGGGGAAGTGCCTTCAATGGTGAGTTGAGTGTCCCGGCGGGGAGATTCACCTCCGTTACCGCCGGGCACTCATACTCGTGCGGACTGAGGACCGATCAAACGGTCGCTTGTTGGGGCGGTTCGATCGGATCTACCCCTACCGGCATGTTCACGGCTGTTTCTGCTGGATCATCTCATGCGTGCGGACTGCGAACCGACGGCACTGTGACCTGTTGGGGAGGATCGAACCTAGGCCAACCTGGCAGTCCTTCCGGTGTTTTTCGTGCTGTCCATGCTGCTGTTGTGGGTAATACATGTGGGTTGCGAACGGATAGTACTGTCATCTGTTGGGGAGCCAATGTTGAGACTCAGACGATCGTGTTGGGTCCCGATGATGAGTCCAAGCACACCGACGACGACACGGCACTGCCCGGAAATCCACAGAACGTGCGGGTCGATTGGTGGGAGCACCATAGTCTCACGGTTCATTGGGAGGCTCCTGACACTGGTGGAGACGTTGATCTCTATGTCATCGATCGATCCGTGATAGGCGAAACTTCTCCGTCTATTGAGGGCCGCTCAGGCAGCGGCAGTGTCTCAAGCACTTGGAACAGCCCGTACCCAGATCATTCAAGCCTATACCGCAATCTTGCCGTGGGAGACAACCTGCAGGATCACGGCAACGGACGATACAGCTACGTACTGTATCTTGATAACGACAAGAATCATTTCTGGGTCTCTGATCTCAGGAACACCGAGTCCGTTAGAGTCATAGCAACGAACAACAACGGCTTTGCTGTCTCAGACACGGTGACCGTACCTAGTAAAGCCAGTGAAGATCATCAAGAACTCCGCTCCTATATCGAAGACTTAGTGGTTGATAATGGTGGTGCAGTTTCGTGGCTCTCAGAGGTATGGTCATATATCACAGCGCGGGAACGAACCGTTGGACAGGGATTTCGATTCTATAACAAACGACACACGATACTCAACGCACCTGGCTTTGCTGTTAGTGGTGCGGAAGATTGTGATCCATCTAAGCCAGTGGAGTGCAAGAGCGTGGGCACAGTTGTCTCTGTAGCCTTTGATCGTCCTATCAGCGACGCTGACGAGTGGCGTACGACGCTTATCGCCGCTCACGAATTGGCACATATTTATACTCTGTCGACGGACGCGCCCAGCAATCCCCTCGCAATCGTTGCAGGCTATTTGTATCTATATCATGTGCTATCATCCGATCCCTCATGGGAACCGGGCCAGAAGTTCGGAGATGGATTCAATTGCTCCGCTCTGGAGCTATACGCAGACTTGGGAACGTATTTGGTCTTGGAGAGCGCCTTTCCGGATCGACCGCTGGAACAGCTGATGTCCAGCCCCTACGGATTCGACCACCCATTGCGTTACTGGTCGAGCTGCAGTCCCGGAGGCAGTAAAGTACCCTCAGATGAAGCACTGGCGATTGCTCGGGCGACTTTAGGCGGGCAAGTGCCTCAGTGGTTCTACGACACCTACCAGAGCGACGACGGCACGTTCGATCTTGATGCGCTGTGGACCGATATGGGCAAGAGCATTCGCTCCAGCGAAGGAGCAGAGTCATACACATTCATGCTATACGCTATGCGCGACCGCTTCGGTGGCTACTGCAACCTCGTAAATTTTTCTGGTACTAATCCATGGCGTGAAGGCGGCTGCGAGGAAGTCAGGCCTACAGGCGAGTTCACCGCAATCATGGCGGGTTCGGTATCTTCTTGCGGACTTCGACCCGACAACACGGTTCAATGCTGGGGCTACGGTTTCTCGCAAGAGGATGCGCTCAGCGGACTACGACTCACGACCATAAGCCGAACATGCGGGATCGATCTGAATGGCAACGTCCATTGCTGGTCTGGGATCGACCCTCCCACTGGCCAGTTCACTGCTGTCAGCTCCTGGGGTTGGCATGCGTGCGGGATCAAGACAGACGGCACTGTTGGATGCTGGGACCGTGACGGCCTCGAACGTCCGAGTCCGCCGTCTGGCCAGTTCATCGCTGTTGCTACGGGTCCAACGCACTCGTGCGGAGTGCGCTTGGGCGGCACGGTTGAATGCTGGGGGGTACATGGCGCCGATTGGGACGCGCCATCCGGCGCCTTCACTGATATTTCGGTGGGCTACTACTTTTCTTGTGGTGTCTTACTGGACGGCGCGGTTCGGTGCTGGGGACGCAACAGCTACGGCGAGTCGGATCCACCGTCAGGCGCGTTCATGTCCGTGTCAATAGGTGAGAGCCATGCGTGCGGGCTGAGGGTTGATGGCAACCTTGCTTGCTGGGGACGCAACGATCATGGGCAGACTGACGCGCCCTCCGGGAGTTTCACCGCCGTTTCCGCTGGCACCGACCACAGTTGCGGAGTCCGCACCGACGGCAGCATTGCTTGCTGGGGCGATGATCGCTACGGCCAGGCACCTTCAAGCATCGCACCATGAGAGCATTCACCTCGATCGTCTGGAGGGCGGCCCTCACCTGCTGCTGTCGCCGGCGATTCTCAGGGGCCGAGGGCGGTGAGCGGTGCGACGGTGACTGCGTCGGGGCGGGTGTAGGCGTAGCCGGTGGGCGTGACGACGAGCAGCGCGGCTTGCGGGCCGGCCTTGGAGGCGTCCGCCGAGGCGGCGACCCGCAGCAGCGACCGGGCGGCGGCGTCGATGGTGTCGGTGGAGTAGGACAGTTTCATCTCCACTGCGATCCACTCGCCGGTGTACCGGCGCCGGATGATGGCGTCTGCCTCCAAGCCGCTGTCGAGGCGGTGATGGTAGACGTCGCACTCGTGGGCGTCGGCGTAGACACGCAAGTCGCGCACTGCTCGCGATTAGACTAATATCATCTGTCATGATGTTCAGCTATATTCTAGTTAGATTGGTTTCGTGTCCCTGCAGATCGCGGGCAGTGCTCGCCGACACGGAATCGACGATGAGGACATCTTGCATGCCTATCGCAACGCGTTCCGGGTCTTCGAGGAAGGCGAGACCGTCATGTGCATCGGGGCCGACCGCAGCGGGCGCATTCTGGAGGTGCTGGTCGTGACACGACACCGGCGCCGTAGGATCGTTCATGCGATGCGAGCGCGCACCAAGTACCTGAGGTGATGGGAATGACGAGACTCACCCCAGAGATGCTCGACAACGACGAGGCGCTTGCGGACTGGTGCGAGGCCAGCGGACCGTCGCCCGGCAACGAGATACCGGTCGCCGAGTACCTCCTGCGGTGCTCTGTCGAGGACGGCGACGACGAGCAGCAGATCGGCGAGCGCGTCGCAGCCGCCCTCTCCGGCGGAACGTCCTGGACTCGCGTAGCGGAGATTCTCGGAGTGTCCGTCGACGAGGCCGAACGGCGCTTCGCCCATGCTGTAGCGGGCCCAGTGTCGGGGTAGTCGCAAGTTCCGCTCCCGAGTCGATACCGGGCGCGCCATAGACGCCTGTTCAGCTCCGGTGTTGCTGTGGGTCCGCTAACGACTCGCTTAAGGACGCTGGATGGACAATATGTGACTCCAATCGAGACCATCAGGAGCCTGTGGGTGCCCATAATTCGGTCGTGGGCGCTGACCAGGGGTTACGCGCTCCATCCTGGGACCTCATGTGTCGCATCCTTTACCGGTTCCTCGCGTTGCTGGCACGGCTTGCGATGCGTAGCGGGCGCTCGAAGGACTTCATCAACGAATACCGAAGAGCTGCCTGACCAGCCACGACAAGGTTTCGGGCACCCACAGGGTGCCCATAATTCGGTCGTGGGCGCTGACCAGGGGTTTCGCGCTCCATCCGGGGACCAGGAATCGGTACGAGATTCGGGACACGAGGACTCAGCATCGGCCCGCATCGCGGCACGTCAACGACCACGGCCGAGTTTCCGGCACCCACAGGCCAAGATCGGACCAGCTGGACGACGCGTTCACGACGCGTTCACAAAACAAGATTCCGCAGATCGTCACGCCCGCAGAGTTTTGTGGCACAACGACACCAAACAAACGCGGACAATGCAAGCGGCAACCGACGTCTATATTCACGCCAAACCAGATGTCAGACTCTCAAGACTGGCAGATAGCTACTGGCGGCAGAGATCTCGGTTGTTGCTTTGCATCCTGCCATGGCTCATAACAGCTAGAGTCAATGCGGTTTGTCTCGCAGAGCCAGCGCTTGGTGCACATTGGATCCCAGCGGGAATGTTGCAGCTCGAAGGAGAAGAACTAACCAACCTAGAGAAGTCTATATGCGCTTACCTCAATTCATCTTTCGGTTGGATATCCATGATAGCTGTGGCATCACCTAAGAAACTCTCTCGCCCAATGCTGTCTCTCAACGCCATGCGCCGCCTCCCTGTTCCGAAGCTCACCCCCGACCAAGCAGCCGCCATCGCGGAAGTCTTCGATGAGCTGGCCGACACCGTCCTTGAGCCGCTGCGATACGCTGCCACAGACAAGGCCCGCATCCGGCTCGATGATGCTGTAGCGGATGCGCTGGGGGTCGACCGCGAGATCGTCGCGACGGTGAGGCATGAGCTAGCCGCGGAACCCTCCGTGCAGAAACCCGGTGAGGTCAACAACAGCGAGAAGCGTCACCAAGCACCCCACCAGCGACGAGCCGAGAACGGCCGTCGGACGGTGCGCACGAGCGACGATGATGGCTGGTCAGACAAGCAGGAACGCCTGCAGCGCCGGAGGCTCTCTGACCGACATCACCTGGATGGCGACGGCACACAGGCGGCTGCCCCGCTGTAGGATCACAGCCATGAAATTCGACCGTGTGCGCCTGGGCCGCACCCTGGCCACTTAGATCCCAGCTCATGAACACAGTATTCTTCTCATGGCAATCTGACCACCCCGAAACCCGGACATTCGTTACGAGGGCGCTAGAAGACGCTATCGACGCCTTCAATCAACGTGCAGAACCAGAAGACCATCTTCGCTTGGATGAAGACGCGCGAAATTCCCCTGGGTGGGCTGATATCGCCAACGTCCTATTCCAGAAGATTCAATCTTGTACCGTATTCGTTGCAGACATCACACCCATCAATGATGCGTCCATAAAACGAGAGGCCATTCCTAACCCGAATGTAGTCTTCGAGCTAGGGTATGCGTTCGGTGTAGGACACAGGGATCAAAGAATCGTGACCGTGGTGAACAAGCGACATTTGCCAGACGAAAGATTCGAAAGCCTGCCTTTTGATATTCGAGGACGTATTCATGTTGGTTTTGATTTTGACTGCGCGACCATTACTACCTCAGATCACACCATTCTCTCAGGGAAGCTGTTAGAACAGATCGAACACATCGTCTCATCCTTGAAGGACCAACCACAGAAGGCTGTCGTTCAGAACCTCAAGGAATCGCTGCTGGATAGCGAAGCAGATTTAGAGATCTTGAGCCTCATGACTAAAGGGGCTGAACAGAATGGAGATATAGACCATAGGTTCGACTCAGGTGATCTTGAATTACTCGCTGGAGACTGCAGCACCCCGATCAAGGACTTGCTAGCCACGTTAGCGCGGTTGGCATATCGAAGACTCATCAACCATACGCACTACTATAGAGATGTTGGCTCTTGCCACATTACCGGCAGGGACGTGTTGCTTACCAGACTGTGCGCAGACATAGAGCAGACGCAAGCGCAATATGCAGCTATCGCTGCAGAAATATCCAATCGTCCTCAGTCAGAGCAGCTCGGAATGAGCATAGGTGATATTGCTGAGCGCCCGAATCTCTCATACTTCTTTGTGCAGGCCATATTGGATGTATGGGAGCACAGTTCTTTGTTGCGCGTCACAAAGATCCTGGGTGTGGATTCCGAAAAAGTGGGGAGATATATGATTGAACAAGTGCAACCGTTGCTAGCTCGCGAGACAGCACCAGATGCGGCTGCCAAGATCTTGCTCGAACCCTACGAGAACGTTTCGAACGACCCGCTAGCTGATCCAAGCGCCTTTTCGCGAGCCTTAGCTATGCGTGACGATATGGCTCGACCGGGTTTTGTCCCTGGTATTGATTCCGGATCGTATGGTTATGATCCACATAGATTGAGTGGCTTCTGATTCCTAGAAGAGCTGGACTGAGCACATTCCTGCTCCATCCGCGTAGTTGCAGCCGCTACACCTGAAAGCACCCGCCACTCCTGGCCATCTACTAGGTGCGCGGCCATACCCGCACGTTCACGGCGGCGCACCAAGGCATCCTCGGAGATCGCTGAGCGGCTGAAGGAGCTTGCTCCCCCTCAAGGCCGGAGCTACGGTGCTGTGGGTGCCCATAATTCGGTCGTGGGCGCTGACCAGGGGTTTCGCGCTCCATCCGGGGACCAGGAATCGGTACGAGATTCGGGACACGAGGACTCAGCATCGGCGCGCATCGCGGCACGTCAACGACCACGGCCGAGTTTCCGGCACCCACAGGCACCGCTGCGGGTCGTGAATCTGTGGGAGCCAAGGTTCTGTGAGGCCGGTTCGCCCTTGCTGGTGAGGGGCACCTTGGACACGGGGATGAGCCCCGCTTCGAGCAGCCGGTCGAAGTCGGAGGCGCTGAGGGCCATGTCATAGATGAGCCCCACAAGCCGCGACCGCAGACCCGGGACAGGCACCCTCAGCTACTACGCGCCTCTCCTTCCTTGATGGCGTCAAGCGCCTGGCCGACAAGCCACTCCGCGAAGATGCCCCGATTGGCATTGTCCACGAGATCCCCCAGCACCCATCGCTGAAACGCCGCGATATCGAGCAGGCGACCGGTCATGACCAGCACTCGAAACCGCGGGGCTCCAACTCGGTTGAGCACACGTAATGCAGCTCGGCTTTGAGGTTCTGAGTCGTTGTTGCGAGTTCAGCCCATCGCTCAGCTTCGTCGTGCCACTCGCGTTCGAGGTTGCACGAGTACGCAGCCAGGTTCGCGTCCTGCATGTCGTCGTAGGTGAGCATCGCGACGTCGAACGCGAGGGTGGCACTGTTGAAGTCGCCGGGCATGACCGTCTCGGCTTCGTTGAGCCACTGCGTCGCCAGGGTTGTGGCACGGCCGATCTTGCGTACGCAGTCGGCTTCGGTGTCGGGCGACGGGGATGTCTGTGCCGGTGCTTGCTCAAGGGCGGTCGCCGTGGACTGCGATGATGCTCCTGACGTGGTGTCGGCATCGGGATCAATCAGGCACGACTCATCTAGCGACGCCCAAAAAGCCGCCATTCCGGCTGTGTCAGCAAGGGCTAGGTCTACTGCTGTGGCCACGAGTTCTTGCGGGGGGTTGCTGGTGACAAGTGTGTATTGGATTGCCTCACTGAGAACAGCTCCACTGCTGACCCTAAGGGCTCCGATGGCTTCCTGAACGATGCCCGTTCTTCTGATGTACTCGTCGTGGGTTGTCTCACCGGCAGCCACAGCGTCGCTGGCGGCTTGCTCATGGCCTACTTGTATTCTCCCGACAGCCTTGTAGTTGCTGACTTCAGAGACTTCGCGGTGAGCTTCCTCCAGCACGCTTGCCGCGTGCTGCGCCTGCCCGAATGCGGCCGCCGCGTCGCTGGCCTGCGCAGCATCAGTTATGGCCGCCAAAGCGTCGAACATCTCCTGAGATGCGGAGCGGACAGCTTCGGCCAAGTCGGTCACTCTGTCCTGGCGACTCGCGATTGCTGCGAGAGCATCTTCAAAGCTGAGCGGTTCAATGTCTGCTTCAGCTTCTTGTGCAGACTCTTCTGGCTCTGCTACTGGCTCTAGCAGAGTTGGACCGTATGCCATCGCCAACAACATCTGCACATACTGGTCGGCGTGGGTGTTGTAGGCATCTCGGGCCCGTTCAAGCGCGATTGCCTCAGTCTCAACGTCGCTCTCGGCACCAGAATGGACGAGTCGCGCAACAGCATCCTTCGCGCGCGCTAGCTCGCCACTGACGCGTTCAAGGAGCCGTTCAGCCGATTCAAGAGTCTGGCGTACCTCGGCTTGATCCAGCTCATCCGTGACATCGCTGAGGGTATCAGCCGCGTCCGAGTAGGCGACTCGGGCAGCCTCAGCCTGCGCTTGGGCTTGGACCTGTTCGTCCCAGCGTCGCTGAACGACCGCACACCACGGAAACCTGTCACCTAGTCGCACCAGCTCGGATCCAGGCCCCGAAACAGCACCAACATCCTCTGTGCCGTGCGCCGCGCTATCGCGCCCGGCGGTGGTGGCAGGCTCGTCTGCGTCTCTCGTGGGCTCCGCCGCGCTGTCAGCCTGCGTCGCGCTATCGGGTTCTCTTGAGACGCCATCCGCGGCGCATCCCGCGGCCAGCACGAGCAACGAAGAGACCACCGCGCATGCGATGGCCCCGATCGGCCTTCTGTCGTTCCCGGGACGAGATCGTCGCGCTGGCACGTGGCAACCCCTCGCTTCGTCAGAAGTCCAGCGCTTGACACTAGACGAGCGCTAGATGGCGAGAAGCCTGTGGATGCGAAATTACGTCGTGGCTGGTCAGGCTGTGGGTGCCCAATGTTCGGTCGGGTGTGTTGACCAGGCATGATGCGCTTGCATCCTGGGGTCCTATGTGTCGCATTCTGTATCGGTTGCTCCTGTCGTTGGCAGGTTTGGCTGTGCGCTCGGGACGCTCGAAGGACATTGAGATCATCGTGTTGCGCCACCAGATCGCAGTCCTGCACCGACAGAACCACCGGCCTGCCTTCGCCAGCGAGGACCGGGCCCTGCTGGGTGCTGTCGCGGCGGCCCTGCCGCGACCGCAGCGAGCGGGCTGGCTCCTTACGCCAGGGACGCTGCTGCGCTGGCACCGGCGCCGCATCGCCCGCCACTGGCGTGGGTGCCCAACATGAGCCCTGCGTTGCGTACCTGTGCTACCAGCTACTGCCCTCAGTTGATTCACGGTCTTCTCGGTCAGGCGTCATTCTCAGTGGACGGTGCCCCTAGACGCTGATCATGCCTCTGACCTGCGCTTTTTGCGCTCCTGAGGCAAAACGTTCCAGGATCGCGCGAAGTCTGTTCCAAACCCCTCAGCGCTCAAGCCTCTGACCTCGGTGTTTGTAATTCGCGCATGTCCCATCTCAAGGCTCTGATCGACACCTCCCCAGCGGGGGTCGCGGTGTTCGACTTCACCAACGGGGCTCCGGTTGTTCAACCGCGAGGCCAACAGGATCGTCGACGCGCTGCGCGACCCCGACGCTTGTCAGGGCGGGCTCAAGCGGTGAGCTAGAATTGGTAAAACCCAGACGTCAGAGGGGGTGTTGTGGCCATCTTGGCTCTTCGCTACCCTATGGGCCCCTCTCTTCGATTCAAGGAGTCCAGCCTTGTTGCATTCCAAACGTACGAGGCAGGCGGGAGCGTAACCATCGGTTAGCTGCCCGCCCGCACAGCAGGCGCCCCTGCAGCGTGAAGCAGGGCACACCGCTCCGGGCCAAGTAGCCGATCCAGAGCACACTGGGGGACCGGCGGGCAGCACAACATCTGGATGGTGCATGAGGAGTGCGGGACCGACACGCGAATGTCTCCTCCACAGGGTCAGCCAGCCGGTGATCAGCAGCCACACAAGAAGCGGCAGTAGCTCATACGGTAGAGCAGCAGCCGGGCTGGCTAGCCGAAACACGACGCCCTCACCGGGCACATGTTCCTAGCCGCCAGCTGAAAGAACCGGGTTCGAGCCCCGGCTGCCGCTCAAATGCTTGCCCCGAGGCCTGATTTTGGATGAAGGCGCCTCGCCGGAGTGGCTGATGGCAGGCGGGCTCAGTGCATCAGAGGGGGTGCTCCCCACAGCTTGGTGGTGCCAGCGGCCGCCACGACGTCTCGGAAGAACTGCTCGTAGCCCGTGTCCAGGGTCTCGGTCTGTCCGTTGACGGTCACGGAGGTACGGATCTTCTTGTCCTCCAGGCTGCCTTCGAACTCGAACCTCGGGGTCGTGAAGGCTGCTTGCATGATGACCGCGGAACCCGCTGGCAGTCCCATGGCTTGCCTCTGTTGTTCGTACAGGTCTGGGACCATCCGATCAAGGATCGCTTTCACCGGCCCTGACAGCGGCGATCTAGTGTCCACCACGAACCCGCCAAGCGTGTAGAGATTCTGCAACAGGAAGACGATGTCGCCAATGTCTGATGAGGGTGACAGCTCGCCGATCCTCTCCAGCAGCACGGCGGCAAGATCCTCCACGGTGATACTCGCGACGAAGTCCGACACCCCACGCAGGTACTCGATGAAATCAAACTGGAGCCCGGTCCGAAAACCGTCGACAAGGCTCCGTTGGTCTGACATGAGGTCAACGACGCGGCTATCGCGGATCGCGATGTACCTGTTGTGTGCCATCAGATTGCCGATGTCCCGCAACGGCAACCGACTCACGGGCTGTCCTTCGTAGTCATAGACAGCTACCTGGAACTCTTCGCGCTTCTCCGGGAAGAGTTCAAACAGGCGCCTCACATGCATTGAAGTCGCCAACAGGACCTCTTCTATCAAGCGGTCCTGTTCATCCGCGATGGCGTCGGAGAGGCCGGATTCCGGCAGCAGAAGATCCGGGCCGACATCGTGTCCAGCCTCTCTCAGCCGCTGACCGGACCGATCGAAGAAAGCATCCATCTTCGCGAACTGGTCTGCTATGCGCTCCACAGCCCCCACAACTGTGCCGTAGACCTCTTCCTCGCCTGTGCTCTTGGCCTTGGAGATCAAGAACGGCGCCTGCCACTCCAGATATTGAGGGTCGCACCCCATCTTGTTGATCGCTCCGTACAGGTAGCGGCCCTCACGCCTGTAGATGACCTCGACTCGGTTCAGCGGGTCGTGCGAACGCCGCTCCCCACCAGATGATTCGGGTTGCGTCATCGGGTCTCCCAGCACCCGGCGAGATACGCCAACTTGGTTTCACCCAGCAGGTACGCGACACCCATCATTATCGACCCGACGAACCTTGCGCCATCCCCGAGAGCACGACACCACCTGTCATCCGAACCGCCTTCGTTCCGCAGAATCCCGTTCAGATTCTCGACCGCGTCGGCCGTTCGGACTACGAACGGAGGGGCCGTCGACAACACCCAAGAACACAGGGGCGCTACCAACAGGCGGTACCTAAACCTCGAAGCTCGCAATAGGCACCGGCGGCGTGGCAAGAGAGCGCCCGTTCCCGAGGCGCACACCCGCCGTCATGCCGCCGCCCATGAGTCTTGCGTCCTGGGTCGCGTTGACCATCTTGACCAGTTGCTCGATGTCTGAGGCAGGGAAGTAGAGCGTCAGTGTGTCGTGCTCAGGGAGCCTGAGCGGCAGAGGGTCGGGCGAGATACGGGAACCTGTGTACCGGCCGAGGATCGCGTCGCTGGCCTGAACCCACGCGTTCACCACCCGAACTCCTTGTGATCCGGCGTTCGTCAGCGTGACCGCCACATACCATTCGGAGAATTGCGTGTTGAGCGACCCGCGGCGCAGAGCGCCTATGTCGGCCCTCAAGACCATGTCAGAGCCGTGGGGGTCCGCCCATACGAGTTCCCAACTGATCGACACGTCCGGCCCCGAGGCGCGAACGAGTCTGCTGGTGAGCTGCACATACCATCCCGTCAGCCCCACAAGAAGCGCCGTGGCCGTAAGACCCGCCGCTGCCGCCAGACCGCTCAAGCCCGCGGCGAACCCCGCTGTGTCCTGGTTGCCCCCCAACACCAGAGGCAACGACACCCACACGAGCACCACCACGCCAGACGCCACCGCCAGCACGGCCAACGCCGCCGCTGCCAGCCCCAGAACCGCCGCGGGACGCCTCAGAACGGCATCCACCCGACTGAGAGCGTTCTTGGCGCGTGAGGCCATACCGCCTCCTGGTTGCTTCCGGCTCGGCCTGCGCCTAGCAGCGAAGCTAGCAGTCTGACCGGACACCTCCCGCGCACTGGCTGAGGCAGCCGGCCGTGGCCTGGTGACCGGTGAGGCTCAGTCAACCAAACTGGGTCAGCTCCAGTTCTCCACTGAGATATGTCTGCGTAGAGGCAAGCATGAGGTCGCCACATGCGCGTTCGCCAATGACATCAGAGGCGATATGAGGTACACGACAACAGCCATCGCTCAAGCAATTCGATACCGGCTAGACACTGGCTCGACCCGAGGGATCCCCGCTCCTTCTAGAAGATGGGATCCAGATGGGACAGCTGGGTTGGACATCACGATCAACCCGATGGGTCGCACGCTTGTGTTCACAGACTGTCAATGGCCAATGGGATCTGCCCAGTGGCGGACAAGCGATGCATCATCAGACTCCAACTGCATCAAGCGAGAATCTTGGCCGATGTACTCGAAACGACGGACTACAGCCCTCCCCGCTGTAATGCCATGCATGTCGGCCGAGCGAGAAACCCTCGCTGACCTGGCAATACGCTGAATGGGTTATAGACGCGTCAGCTCCATCTCGCGGACGCGACCCGCGCTTGGCTGTGCTCGTCGCGTGGGCATCAACCAGTGACGACAAATACCGCAGCATCGCCGTCAGCAGTAACGATCTGCCCCGGAGAGCAGATCAGTTCATGTGCCTAAGTCGTCGAAGATGCTCTTGAGACGTCCGGCCGCGGTTCGCTTGTAGTGACCGGCTGAACAGTTCTTCTTTATCCGACGTCCTGATGATCGTGTTGTTTCCAGATCGACTCTCGCGCTGGACTCGCCTGGCTTCCTGCAAACTCGCAAACTGTTGGGTTCCTTGCTCTCCCAGCAGTTCAGATGGCCATCGTCGGGGATCTTCTCACGCCATATGCGCCTCGGCACCGCCTGCGCGCTTAGAGAACTGTCGAACGCTGTCATTGAGGCGTGCCTGTGTGCGGGATCTAGCGCTAGTGCCTTCTCGATGCTGGCCGCGACACCCCGACTGACGTGAGGCGCGAGGTCTCTGATTCGAGTCGGACCGACGGTACAGCGAGCAGCAAAGGGAGCCATCTCGCCGGTTGAGACGTCCTCATGGGGGTACACACCCGTGAGCAGTCGGTAGGCGGTCGCACCCAAAGACCAGATATCGGACATGACGGACGAGTTGTTGCCGTCAGCAACCTCTGGGGCAAGCGTTGCTGGCGTGCCGTGCGGAGGGGCCTCTCCGTTTGCGTCGAGCGGATGCGCGAGACCGAAGTCGCCTACCATGACCGATCCGTTGGCAGCCCAGAAGATATTGGCCGGTTTCACGTCTCTGTGCACGATCCCGTCGTCGTGCACCCGGGCCAGTCCCCGCGCGGCGCACCCCACAGCCTTGAGTACATCCGGGACCCACAGCCGGGGCAACTCCTCGGCGTCGTCAAGGGATCCCTGAGTCGCTAATTCTGTCGCTAGGTACGGGACGCCGTCCCATACGTCGGCGTTGTAGATCGACAGCACGTACTGGCTCTGCAAGCGTGTGAGCAGAGAGGCCTCACCCCAGTCCCAGTCGTCTAGCTGGCTCGGATCGAGGAGTTTGAGCGCCACATCGCGGCCGTCCTGATGAGTGTCGACCGCAGCGTAGACTTGGCCGTAGGACCCTTGGCCCAAGAACCGATCAACAATGTACCGATTGGCGAACGGGTCGTTGGGGGAAAGCGTCACACCTGAGAGAATAGGTTTGTGACCTCTGTTCTTGGCGTGTTTGTTGTGATGAAGACGGTCAAGGGGATCAGGCGACCGACCGCGAGGGTGTCAGTGGTGACGAAGAGCCAAGACGACCAGTTTCTCGTGGATGAGACCTTTGAGCTTGTCCCTCGCGGCGACAGCCTCGCTGACAGGCTGGGGGACCTCGGAGCGGTATTCGCCAACCGGGTGAAGGGTCTCAACCCCGATGCCGTCGTGGTGAGACGTGCCGAGCAAACCGCGAGGCCTTCAAAGAAGGAGGGCCCCAAGCAGAGGCTGTTGGCAGAAGGGGCGTTGGTCTACGCAGCAGCGTCGGTCGGTGTGAGAGTCGAACTGCTGTCTGGGCGAGATCTGGCCCAGAAGTCCGGCACGGACAAGAAGGCGATGGACGATGCCGCAGAGTCTCTGGAGCCAGGGATGTACAAGGAGTCGGTCGCGGCCGCCATGTCCATCCTGAACTGGTAGCTGCCCTTCCTCGACGGCCGCACGGCCCTCTAAGCATCCTCCGTGATCTGTGAGTTGTCGGACGTGGCCAGGACGCTGAGGTCGCCAACCAACAGAGTCGTGACGATCCTCGCTTGCTCCTGCAACGCTTCTGATAGTTCTTGCGTCGCTTCGGCTTGAAGATCGTAAGCACGCTGCTGACGCTGGATGATGTCCTGCTGTAGTAGCGCAGCGTCCCTGAAACGTTCGACCTCTGTGGAGCTGCTGACGCGGCTCTCAAGAGTGCTGACACGCCCATCGAGGGCATCGAACCGGGCACGCAACGACTGGCCAGCAACCGGTTGCCCGTTCGAATCCAGCGGGCGGCCGCTGCCATCGCAACGGATGAGAATGCGCGGGCGCTGAGGCTGCGGCCCTCGCATGCCCGCCAGCCTTTCTGAATGGAACCACTGTCGGACCTTGCTCTGGGACCAGCCGAGAGCCTCCGCCGCCTCCCTGACGCTCAAGTATCCACTAACAGCCATATGAAGCTATTCTGTGCTTATATTGCGCTCCTAAACCCACATTTGAACACTATTAGGCTATTATGGCGCTATGCAACGGGGAAGCCTGCTTCAGTTGGTGCAGGACATTGACATCCGAAATGCTCAACTGCTCAGCGGCGCCAGCTCAGAGGCGGCGATCGAAGAGGTGCTTGGTGCAGCTCGAGCCGCTGGAGCCAAGTCAGTGACCGGGGCCACGCCGATCGGGTATGCGCTGTGTGGAGCCGCGATCGCCCGATCCGGAGGATGGTTGAGCCTCTGGGCCGCCGGGCAGCCAGGCCCGGTGCTGGTCGTCGACGGGATAACAGCGTCGTACATATCGCCCAAGATGACCCAGCGACGGCTGGAGCATCTCGGTGTACCAGCATCAATTCATGTCGTTGAAATCGCGAAGATGGCCTCCGGGAACGAGCCCCGAGCAAACAGGGTCACGGTGCCCGAGGAGTGTCTCATCGCTGAGGAACGCAGCTCGGCGCATCCACTCCCGGCGCGTGAGTTGCTGGATGCCGTCAGGGTGGCCTGACTTCGGATCGTGCAACGACCAGTTGAATCCGGCCTGTCTCTGGCTGACGTCACCGTTGCCCATCGAACATCGAGTTGATGGACTGCAGATAGCCGCTCGGGATGGCGGCGTTGGCGAGCTCGGCTGCGGTGAGAACTCCAACCTCGGTGTGCTCATCACTGTGACTCAGCACAGCGGGCCGGCTCGCTCTACACGCGTAGGTGAGAATCAGGACACGCTTGCCTGCCACGTCATAGATCCACGAGTCGATCATCGAACCCACCACAGCAGAGAGCCCGAGTTCCTCGCCTATCTCACGGCGAAGGGCATCCTGCGGACTGTCATCGGTGGCATCGAGCCGACCGCCAGGCAGCTCCCATTCACCGCGCCGATTCCGCAAGACAACGACCTGGTCGTCCCAGCCGAGCACCGCCTTCACCGAGACCGGCCAACGGTCGTCGCCCCAAGAGTCGAGCTCCACTTCCAGACTGCCATCGACGAGAGCGGCTCTGCATGCCTCGATGACCTGCGCGGCCGTTGCGTCCGACGAGACGACATGAGGCTCGAACTCTCCCAGGTCTGCGAACTGGTCGTACATGGCTTCGGCGCCAGAGGTCTCGGCCGTGTCGCCACGCCCCCGCACCCGTTCCGACGCCGTGACGCGCCTGGGTCGCAGGACGAGATACTGCACGCGGATCTTGCGGGCGCCAAGGCGTCGGGCAACCCGATCTAGGAACCACGGCCCGACAATTCCATCCCACACAACTGCGTAGCCCGCATCGGCATACGCTGCCGCAGCGTCGGCGGCGACCACCATCACCGCCGCATTCTGGCTGTGCGCATCCGGCAGCCATGGCGCAACGAACCCCGACCGGATGGACCGAAAGAACCAGTCCGACTCCAGATGGACACCTCGCTCACAACCCGAAATGAGCGCAGCGCTCACGGTCGTCTTCCCCGAGCCCGGCGGGCCCGACACGATCACCACCTCTCCGCCGCTGAGCATCCAGCGATAGTAAGGCGTTGCTGGCCGCATTCGATCGGTGGTCGCTGGCTTGTTGGAGGGAGCGTGGGTGCTCGTTGAGGGCTTCGGCGGTTCCACATCGTGCGAACGCTCCTGAGCTATCTCGAGGGAAACGCCGTCGCTGGCACCAATAGGGCCTGGCCCGATGCATCGGTACGCTGCCCGCATCGCCGCGGGACCGGGACGCGTCTGAGGCGGTACAGGTACTCGCCCGGAACCAGCAACGTGCCCGACAACGACGGCTGCGGGCGCATCGTGGCACCTGACCCGAACGCCGCTTATTCCCCCAACGACACCACCTCCCGCGGTCGCCGCAGAGACTGCCGCTCGAGGCGGTCTCAAATGCACGCGCTCAGCGACCAGCGCAAGGCTCTGACCTCGACAAACGCAATCAGGTGGTGCAAAATGTTGGGTAGACCCCCCTGACCGTGTTGGGTAGTACCACGTCCCGCAAGCCCCATTTGGCGAGGTCAGGGCAAACTAGCGAAGTCAATGCCATGGGTATTTCGCAGGTTTTGGCCGTTTGAGTTCGCCAGTTTCGCTCGAACGCGTGTTCTGAGGCCCCGTTTGGGCACTTCGGCGCGGTCAGCGGACGCTTCAGCCAGCTTCTTGTGGGCAGCCGGGCGCGACGAGTTCACGCCTGCGCCGCGCAGGCGCGACGAGATCGACGATCAAAGACCGTCGATCTCAAACGGAAGTCTGTGGGCTGCTAGGGCGGCGCCCGGAGCGCGGGTTCGGTGCCTGCCGTAGATTCACCACCCCCAGCAGCGCTGTCAGACGGCTGCCTGTCGGATGCGGAGGACTTCTCAGCGCCGCTGTCGGCAGAGTGCTCGGCAGCGAGTGCCTTGGCGCGGCGTCGCCTTAGTTTGGCGACGCGTGTCCGCTTGCGGTTGAAGGCAACAACCGCGTTGAGGGCAGCGAGCGTGTTGGCGGTGAGACCAAACGCCTTGCATGCCTCTCCTCCCAGGCCCTTGTTGGCCTTGAGCCGCCCGAATACTCCTTCAACGACGCTGCGACGTCCATACGACATTCGCCACACTGTTGTGCCCCAGGGATGTTCCTGGTAGGTGTCGAGTTCGTCGACGCGGGCATTGACGACGCTCAGGTTGCCTGCTGGTCCTGCTGTGGGGGCTCCCACCATCGGCATGTTGTAGGACTTAGGTGACGGACCGTGCGGTGCCGCGACACGGCCCGCTCGGACTGGGCTCTGGAAACGTCTCCCGCCGCCAGCGGCAGGTCCCTTAGAAGACCAGCGGTACAAGCGGGCTCGCTCGTTGTACCACGCCTCAAGGTCCTGCTCTCTGCCTTTGCGGAGGAGGTGTTTAGGCGGTGTCTCCTTGTTCTTGGGGATCCCGTCAAGCAGGATCGTTCCGCAGTGCATCATCACGTTCTGGCAGCGTCTGCCGAGGGTCGTTCCCTTGGGCTGTTGGACCGTGGTCTTGGGGTAGTCCATGACGACATTGATGCCGAGCCGATGAAGGGGACGAACGAAGTCCTCTCGCTTGACGGTGTAGGCCCGGTCAGCGATTACTTCGTTGATGTTGGGAGCGATCTGGCGGGCTTGGGACACGGCTTCGAATCCGATGGGGCCGGGGTTGGTTCCTGCGGGATTGAAGCTCATCGCGAGGATGTAGGGAGGGATCGCCGAGCCGAGTTTCGCCCTGCAGGGATTGCCTCGCCAGGAGATGGAGCGAACCGCGACGACGATTGTGAGTTCGTAGCCGACGAAGTAGTGACCCTTGGTCTTGGCGGTTCCTGTGGCCCATCCGACGCGCATGTCGCGATCTTTGCCACGGATGATCCGGCCGTCCTCTCCAACCATGAGCCCCATCTTCTTGGCTGCGGCTGCCAGCTTGCGTCGCTTCAGTTCGGGCTCGGGCCGTTTGGGATTGTTGAGTATCGCCTTGCGATGGCGTGCGTACGCGTCCTTGTTCAAGTCTGCTTGCTTGCCGTAGCACAGCGTGCGGGCCCACGCCGGAACTGATGTGCTGTCCACCGCAACAGCGGTGACCGACCTGCGGATCTTGCGAGGGACGCTCGCCTTGATCATGCTTTGCGTGAACCATCCCATGTTGCAGCGCACAGAGCCGGACTTCCACCCCAGTCTCAGCCGCCGTTCCAGCTTCTTGTGCATCTTGTTGACCACCTTGTTTGAAATCATCTTCCGCTTTCCTTTCTCGTCAATGACGCCGAGTTCCTGTGCGACGACGGGATGCAGCCCATAGAGCACTGCGGTGACATCGCTGCGCCGGTAGGACTTCGACGACAGAGTCCCCGCGAGTTGCATGCACACCAGCAACGCCTTCCAGGGAAAGCGCACCTTGGGGCCTCGGCGGCCTGTCATCTTGGGTTCTATGTGACTGAGAGTCTTGGAACGTTCGACGGTGCGGATGGCCGCCCATCCCGCCTGCAGGCTTGACTGCAGCGGTTCGCCGCCGGGGTTTGGGTGGTCCTCGGGCAACTCGGTGTTGGTCCAGGCCTGGTACTGCTCCAGGTCCATCCCCATGCGCTCCGCGGTCTGCTCGGCGCGTCGCCGCTGCTTGCGGGTCATGCGCCCATCCCCAACGAGACCGCGTCCTGCGGCGACATCGCCGTACGGACGTGATCAAGGACGGCGTTGAAGGTCTGAGCCGACACAGGGCCGGCAAGCACGCTCAGCGCCGCCAAAGGCGTAGCAGCTTTCAGGTGCGCCGCCAGCCAGCTGTTGCGGGCCCGCCGCAGCGACAGACCCGCCCCTGCGGGAGCGAGACGCTCAGCGATGCTGTGCACGGCGTTGCGGCCAGCAGCGGTGATGAATCTGTCGCCGCCGGTCGCGTCCGCGGCGCTCAACGCCATCTCGGTGTAGATGGTGCGCAGCGGCACCAGCCGGGGATTGCGTCCCCGCACCCGTATTGCGATCCGCCCGCCGGCGACGTCGATCAGGTCCTGCGGACCCGCCAAAGTGACTTCCGAGCCGAGAAGCCCCGCGCCGAACCCGGCGCACACCAGCCACACCCGCGCCGCCCAGTGAGACCGGCCAGGCATGCGCGCTTCAAGGCCGAACGCCGCCTCCTCGCTGGCGCTGTAGGGCGCGGGCACCTTGATCCTGCCCGCCTCAGGCGTCAGCGGCGCCCAGCCCGCAGGGTTGGCCGCCCGGCCCACCCGCTCCAGCACCGATCGCGCCTTGTGGCGCCAAGCCCGCGACATGTGCGCCTGCACGTGCATCGTCCAGTGCTGGATGTTGTGAGGACTGAGAACCACCGAAACGTCAGCCGACCCGAGCGTCTGGAAGGCCCACACAGCCAGGCGGGTCGTTGCCCACAGCATCGTCCTCGCCGACAGCTGATCCCTGGGCGCTGCGGCAACTACCCAAACCCTCACAGCCGGCAACACTGCGGCCGTGGCGATGAGGTCCTCCTGGCCTAAACCCGAAGGACGCCACGACTCCAGCACCGCCTCCACCGACCTGGGCGTCACAGCCACCACCGCCAACACCAACAGACCGATCGCCGCGACCGCCACCGTCTCCGCGAGGGTGGCACCCACCATCGGCGGCGCGCTGCCCGCGGCCAGCGCAGCCGCGGCCCATCGAGCCGCTTGCGCTGGTAGTGCGATCCGGTTAGCGTCCATTTCAGCCTCGGTGAGGTCCTTATTGTTGTGCCCGCCGTCAGGTAGGCAAGTCGGTGCGATTTCCACTGGAGCACACGACCTTCTCCCCACCCGTAGCTTGAGCGAGCACGAACCCCGCGCAGCGCTTCTAAGCCTCTGACCTCGGCAAATGCAGGCGCAATGACCATCACCACGAGGCGGAACCCCCTCGACGAATCTGACTCTAGCAAACTAGAGTCCAGATTTCTAGAGTAGATTTGTTGGGCTGTCGAGCGCAAGTCGGAGGCGTGAAACCGGCGCCTAGCACGCCGCCGCCTGAGGCGACGGCTCGAGAAGTGCACCGCACAACCACAGCTGCCAGTCAGCATCGAAGCCATCGCACCCACACGGCAACGACAGCCCGCCGAGGCCAAGCGCACGGGCGTCCGCCGGGGCGCTTTGAGCCGCTCCCATGTCTTGACTGACCCCCGCGTAGCTGACGTTTGCGCAATGGCACCGGGATGCTGCGCGATGCCGTCCCTACGCGGGTGTTGAGCTGCCGCCGAAGACCCGAGCCGGCGGCAGCGGCGAACCACCCGACGCGGGCGGCGAATACACCGAAATCAGCCGTTCGCCGCAGTTATCGCAGCGCAGTTCCGGGCCGCTACTGTCGGTGCCGGTGACGCGCCGAAGCGACATGCTCTCCTCGCCCTGCGAATACCTCGCAAAGAACGAAGAGTGGCCGAGCGGCGACCTTGTCAAGGACCTTCCCGGGGAGGTGCTCGTCGTCCAGCGGATTACGCAGAGGATCTGGGAGGAGATCAACGCGGGCAAGGACCCGAACAACGAGATCGACGAGAACAACAGGATCACCGTGGAGAAGATCGCCGATGAGGCCGGCGTCACGATCCAGACCGTCTACAACTTCCTCAACGGCAACAGCTGGGGAACAATCCGGCTCCTCTACGGGCTAGAACGGGCACTCGGGCAGCAACTGTGGAATCAGGACCATCTATCGCCGCGATGGGACATCGAGTTGCAGCGCCGCCGACGCTCCTAGCCGATCCCCGTTCCGTCGCTCATGCCCCCAACGCTTGCTGCGCAGCCTCCTGTGGGGTAAGGCCCGCACGAGCCTCCTCGATGAGTTCGCCCAGGGCCTGAACCGATAGAGACCCCGCGACGGTGCGCAGCGCCGCCAGCGGCGTGTTCGCCGCTATGTGAGCGGCGAACCAGGTGCTGCGAGCCCGTCGCAGCACCAAACCGTTGGGTCCGATGCGTTTGGCGATGGTCTGTACGGGGTCCTGACCCTCGGAGGCAATGAACTTGCTGCCGTCGACAGCATCGGCGGCCCGCAGTGCCATGGCGGTGTACTCGGCGCGTAACGGCACCAGCCTGCTGTGACGGCCTCCGACATCCACGCCGACACGGCCGTCGGACAGGTCAACTAGGTCCTGAGGACCCAGGGAGCGGATTTCCGGTCCGCGCATGCCCGCCCCCAAGCTCGCGCACACCACCCACATGCGTGCCGCCCGATTTGCACGGCCCGGCATCGACGCGTCCAGAACAAAAAGTTCCTCGTCCCGCCGCGAGTAGGGCTTCGCGACCGACGGCGGAGCTAGCGGTAGCGGCCGTGGCGGCCACGCTTGCGGGTTGACAGCCCGTGATACGCGCCGGACCAGCTTCCGCACGTCGCAGCGCCAACGATCCGGCCTGTGCTTGTTGATGTGATTGGACCAGTGCTCGATGTTGTGGGGATGAAGCACGATCTCGGGATCGGTCGAACCAAGACTGAGATATCCCCACACCGCCAGCCGCAGCGTCGCCCAAAGAAGAGCCCTCGCCAGTTTGGGAGAGGCTGGCGCCGCAGCGGCAACCCAAGACCGCACAGATGGCAGAACCGAGGCAACGGCAGCCGCCTCGTCGGGGGAGAGGCGCGTCGGCCGCCAGGACTCCAATACCGCTGCCACTGGCGCGCTCAACGGCGACCAACACCGACTCGACCCCGCCGCCACTGGGGAGATGGCCCCCGAATGGGACTCATCTGATGCGTCGACGACCACCTCCGTAGCGCGGTTGGTCGGCTCTGTACATTCGCAGCCGCCGGCGACAAGCTCACCCGCGGCCGCCGAGGAGCCAAGCTCTGAGCGTTCGATATGGCTGGAGTCCATCTCAACCTCCGTGGAGTCCTTGTCATGCCCACCGTGCCCCGCGTCGGCGCAACGGGCTCGTCAATAGACACTCAACCACACAGACTTGACCCAGCCCGCGCCTGACAAATCGGTAGGCGTCAACCGCTCCGTGACGAGCAGTGTCAACGGCCAGTGGGATCTGCCCGGTGGCGGACAGTAGAACTGCCCGTTCGTGGCCAACAGAACTGCCCGGTGGTGGCCAGGTGTTCTGCCCGTAGTTCAGTTGGTCAGTGGCGTCACCCCCTTGCCGGCGGTGGCTTGGGTGAGGCGGATGCTGTCGCCGGTGGTCATGACGATGTGGGCGTGGTGCAGGAGCCGGTCGACGGTGGCGTTGGCGATGGTCTTGGGCATGAGTTCGTCGAACCCGGCGGGGTGAAGGTTCCAACCCCGCATCCAACGTCGCCGCCAGAGCCAACAGCCGCTCGCGGGACCCGCCGAAGCCCCGCAGCGCCTCCACGACGCGCACCTCCGCGTCGTTGGCGAGCACCCAGCGGCCGTCGCGTAGCGCCAACACCCCCACCACGCCGTCCACCGTCACCCGTCGACGCCGCGCACCCCCAGCCCCACGACCGCCGCTCGTTGCGCCGGCGGCTGTGCTGTCCGTGCGCTGGAGGGTCGCGTCAACCTGACCCGCAACTGCCTCTACCATGGTCCATATACATAGAGCAGAGGTACGACATCAGCCCAAAACCCCACCTCACAGCACATCCACCAACAGCCTCCCCGAGCAGCAGCCTGTGGACAACCCCCTGCTGGCCCCACCCGAGCACCAACAATGACAGCACCCCGAGCGTTCTCGACTCGCTCCTGCCGGCCCCGCCACTGAGAACCCTCGAACCCTGCACAGCGGTCAGCCGCGTAGCGCCCAGATTCTCGCTGCTATAATGGTTTTCAGCGCCCGCCCGGGTGCGATGGAATCCGCACATCTTGATCACGCGAGATCCATGCGCACCGATACGCACCCCAACGGCCGCCACAGACGGCCCACAACGGTGTCATCCGGCGCGTCGCCCCCGCGGCGGCGACATCTGCCGCCTCGCTCGCAAGCACCGGCCCGCGCAGAACCGGTGCGCGCAACCACTCTGTCAGCAGCCCAGCCTGGTGTCGGGCTGCTGACAGCCCACTTGGAATCCGCAACACCTAAGGAAACAGACCCATGCACAGAGTCCTGAAACTCGCAACTCTTGCACGCAGCGTCGCAGCTGCCGCTTTGGCGGTGGCTGTGCTCGCCGCGGGCTGCGCGTCGGACGAACCAGCCATCCCGGCGGCGGCCCCAACAACCACGGCGGCCACGGCGGCTCCGTCAACGGTTGCGCCGGATGAGGCTCCTGCCACAACCGAAGCGGACCCGTCGCAGCCAGGCCCCGACAGCGACGGGCAGCCACTCAACGAGATCGCCGCGCCGGCAACGACAACCAGTGACGCCTCTGCGGTTGACGGCACCGAACTCGACGCCGCCGACTCCGACGGCACCGAGTCCGATGCCTCTGTGACACAGCCTGCAACGACGCTGCCCGAAGCCGAAGCCACCACCGCGCCGGGGCCCGAGCCAGCGCCGACCACCACCGCACCGGAGCCCGAGCCAGCGCCGACCACCAGCACGGCCCCCACTGTCACCACCGCGCCGACCACCACCGTCGCGCCGGAGCCCGAACCAGCGCCGACCACCACCGTCGCGCCGGAGCCCGAACCAGCGCCGACCACCACCGTCGCGCCGGAGCCCGAAGTGTTCTGCGCGGATGGGTTGGTGTTCATGGCCGAGTACGCCACCGCCACCGACGACGGCTGCCGCTACGAGGTCTGCGACAACGGCCGCACCAGCGACGGCTGGTGCCGCGGACCTGACTATGTGGAGGTCGAGAACCCCGGCGACGACCCCGGGGAACCGGCCGAGCCGTCCACCGACCCCAACGACCACCCATGCCAGCGCCAAGACGACGCCGCGGACGGGCTGCTGGGCATCTGCACCCACCGTGGGGTCCGCTACTGCTTCGACCACGAATGGCTGGTATGCCCCGGAGGCGGAGGCGAGCCGTGCCCAGCGGTTTCTGGTCCGCTGGCGTTCTCGGGCCGCGGCGGGCTGAACACGGTGCGGAATCTTGTGCCGATCACTGCCGGGTGGTGGCGTGCCGACATCTGCCTGTGGGACTCCCCCTACGGCGCGAGTCTTTTCGCCGTGGGCCTGTACGACGCCGAGGGGTGGGCGGTCGCGCAGGTCAATTCGGAATGGTCCAACATCTTGGAGGTGCGGGGACCGGAGAGCGGGGAGGTGGGGGTCGGTGCGGGCCGCTGGACGATCGAGTTCGAGGCCGTCGGTGTTTACCGGCCCGTTGAAGTGTTCGTGACTGCCGCCGCGGGTGGCGAGTGGACGGTGGTGTTCACACGCCTCGAAGACGACTCCGACACCGGCTGAGCAGGAGGAGACCACCCATGGGGCGGCCAACCATCAGACGAGCCTCAGCACTGGCGGCGGTTGCCGTGCTAGCCGCGGTACTGGCATCTGTCGCCGAGCCAGACCCGCCGACCGCGGTCGGCCACCCCCAGCCCCCCAGCCCCGTCTGGCCGGAATGCAACAACGCCACCTGGACCGAAAACTTCGGCACCTACAGCTGCTATGTCCTAGACCGCTTCCACTACAGCATCACCACCTACTGGTGGCGCACCGTTAGCCCCGGCACCCCCAACGCATCCTGCGATCCTCTCGATCCGGGTCGATGCAGACAGACCACATCAACAGGACCCTGTGATCAACCCTCGCAGTCTGCTACATGCAACAGCCCCGGCGCCGGCTGGAACTACAGCAGCAACAACTCAGCAGGCCCCTACGCGCATTACACCGGTGGCCATCAAGTGACTTTCGGCTGTCAGTCAGGCAAGCACCGCCACAGCGGCAGCTGCCACCGCCACCCGCTCACGCCGCCATCGAACTACGTCCCCTACTGCGGTTGGTGGAGTCCCCACAACGGCTCCATAAACCCATCGTCGGGGCCGGTGAAGCACGGGGTCATCAACCCTTCGCTGCCAGCGCACAACAACATGGACTTGGGGCCATGCACCCCGGTGAACCCGCCGATCATCAACCCGCCGATCATCAACCCGCCGATCATCAACCCGCCGACCGCCGAGTTGAGCATCGCCGGGCAGACGGTGGACGAGAACGCAGGAGCGGCGGACTTCACGATCACGTTGTCGTCGGCAGCGACGAGCGCGGTGACCGTGGAGGTGGCGACATCTGACGGCACCGCCACCGCGGGCAGCGATTACGCCTCGGTGGCGACCCGCACGGTGACCATCCCGGCCTCGCGGACGACTGCGATCGTGTCGGTCACGGTCATCGACGACACCGCTGACGAGCCCGATGAGACGTTCACGTTGGCGTTGTCGAACCCGTCGTCGAACGCGGTGTTGAGCTCGACCCCGTCGGCGGACGCCACGATCCGCGACGACGACACGTCTGCTCCCGAAGTGACCAATGTGATGTTCGCATGCACCGTCAGCGGCGGCGTGTTCACGCTGGATGCGTCGTGGGACCCCCCGTCGGCGGGAGCAGCCGGCTACCAGGTCGAGTTGTCGTCCAACCCGTCGGCGTGGGCATCGACAGGGCGGCTGCACTTCGGGCTCACATCGACGACGTCGATGACCGCTTCGGCGCCGGCGGCGGGCACGTACTATGCGGTGATCTGGCCTTACGGGGTGCCCGGTGTCGGCAACGGCCGCCAGACCCAGGTCTCCACCGAATGCGAGACACCGCCCGAGGTGTCAGTCGTCGGTGGCGTGGACGCACGCGAGGGCCTGACGCTGGGGTTTGTGGTGCAGCTCGATCAGGTGTCTGCGGTGGATGTGACAGTGACAGTGTCCACAGGCGATGACCCCAACGCGGCGCATGGCGCGTCGTCGGTCGGCACCCAACGCGACTACATCCCCAAATCGGGCTATGACGTGGTGATCCCTGCCGGGTCGCTGTCCGCGACGGTGAGTGTGTTCACTGTCGCGGACACCGACGACGAGCACGACGAGACGTTGCTGTTGCGCATCGACGACGTCGACAGCGCTGTTGGCGGTGTGATCGGGTCGCCCGACACGGCGGTCGGCACCATCAACGACACCATCGCGGCGACGGTGTCCGTCGACGGTGCGGTGTCCGCGACGGAAGGCTCGGCGATGCACTTCACGCTGCGTCTCCTTAGAGCCGCAGACGACGACGTGACGGTGACAGTGTCGACAGCGAAGCATCTGGCCGGCACCCACCTGGCGTCCAACACGGGCCCCTATCGCGACTATCAGCCTCTGATCAGCGAAACGGTCACGATCCCCGCCGGGTCCACGTCGGCGTCGGTGACGGTGCTCACTGTGTATGACTTCGCCGACGAGTTCGACGAGACGCTGTTGTTGCGCATCGACGACGCGACAGGCAATGGGCGGGTGGTGGTCGGCGCAGCCAGCGAGGCGGTCGGCACCATCAACGACGACGACATCGAACCGGTGGTGTCGGTCGCTGACATGGCGGCGTCTGAGAACGACGGCTCGATCACGTTCACGGTGACGGTGTCCGCGGCGTCGCGCAAAGCGGTCACTGTCGCCGTTGCAGCCACGGACGAGTCGCCGCCCTCTGCTGCGGGGGTTGCGACATGCGCAGCCACAGACGGCAGCGAGGACTACCAGACCGCAACGTCGACGGTCGCGTTCGCTGCGAACACGACCACAGCAACGTTCGTGGTGACGGTCTGTGACGACACCACGAACGAGTCCGACGAAGCGTTCACGGTGACTCTCAGCAGCCCGGTCAACGCGACTGTCTCCACCACCAACGGCGCTGCTGTGGGCACCATCTTCGACAACGACATCGGCACCGGGCCGTGCGGTCTGGGGGCGATCTACGAGCCGGGCCATCCCGACGCTGATCCGGTCACCGGTTGCCGGCCGGGGTTCTTGAGGTGACCGACGCAGCCGGCGTCGGTGGACGCTGACCGGGGTGCAGGCGTGTCAGCGGCTACAACAGCGCCGATGCCCAGCGCCGATCCCAGCGCCGCCACCGCAGCGGAGGACCGAGACGCGGGGTCGACCCTCGTGGAGTCTCTGGTGGTGCTGGTGATCGTCGGGATGACGGTGGTGGTCAGGCTGGGCCCCGATCCGCTTTCGTCTGAGCCGGGGTACACCGTCGCATGCAGCGCGGCGGTGCGCCCCAACTGGCCGCCGCCGCCGACGCCGACATGCGCCGCGTGCGCACCGCCAGACCCATCAGGCTGGGCTCCGCCCGCAGCTGACGTGTTGGCAGTCGAAGTGCTATGGGACTCACACGGCTCGCCGCGCACCCTCCACCGCCAAGCGGTGATCCCGCAATGAGCCGCCCGACCGGACCGTCCGGCGACGACCGCGGGTATCTGGTGCCGATCGCGGTGGTGGCGCTGGTGCTGATCGGGTACGCGGCGCTGTTGACGGCCCGCGTTGTCGGCACTCTGGTGCGAGCCTCGGTGCAGGAATCGCTCGCAGCTGTCGAACGGTCCACCGCCCGCACCGCAGCGATGGCGCTCGACGCGTGGATGGCTAGCCGAGACGCGTCAGTGCTGCTCACCGACCCCAGCCACCCCGGCCACGCAGATGTGGTGGGGGCGACAGTGTGGCGCAACCCGCTCGCCGAGAAGTGCGACTGGACGGTCGATGTCTCGTGCTGGCGGATCGACTCGGTGACACCGGCACAGCCTTCCGTCGCGGAGTTGCGCGGCGGCGAAGTCCAACGCGAGGTCACCGAGATCGCCGCGACGGTCGTGTCAGGCTGCAACGCCGACGGCGCGGCCGGCTGTTTACGCACCGGCGGCTTCGCACGCCGCTACGAGCGGGCGATCTTCGCCTACTATCAGCTGCACTACGACAGCAACGACATCCCGCCCGCCGCCGCGTACGGCCCCGACGGGATGCCCGACCCGCAAGATTGCTCGACAGCGACGCCATTGAACCCGGCGCTGTGCGACGGCGTGTCGATCCTGCCAGGCACCAAGGTCGTGTTCGGCACCGGCGACACCCTCACCGGGCCGCTGCGGACAGGGCTCGACAAGGTGCTTTACTGCGGCGAACCGACCTTCGACCTTGTCGAGGTCGGCGTCGATCAGCCGATGCCGCTGCGATCACCGATCGAGAACGTCGGGGCCGGCCTGTGCCAGGGCGAGCCGAGCTGGGCCGGCCGTTCGCTCGGCCTGCCTCCGCCAGACACCCAGGACCTCCTCGACGAAGGCCGCGTCGTGTTCGGAGGGGATCTCAGCCGAGTGCTGCCCGCAGCGCCGCCGCGCTGGGACCACGAATGCGCGACCGTCGACTTCGGCGGGGCGGCGGTCAACCTGTTGTGTCAGAACATCGGCGACGGCGACGTGATCGTGCCACCGGCGGGAGTAGACGACATTGTGATCGACGAACTGAGACTCGACGGCGTCCGTCCAGCGTCGGTGACCGGATCGGTGACGGTGTACGCGCCGGGGAACATCACCATCCGCGGCGACGTCACCGCCGGCGGCGCCAACCCGGCGGGCGGCCCGAACGTCGTCGCGTTGATCGCAGGCGGTGACATTCGGATAGCGCCCAGCTCAGCGGACGGCGCCGCCTGCCTGAATGCCACCATCCACGGCGTCTCTCTCACCAACGTCGCGATTCTCGCCGGCGGAGCCGTATACGCCCCTCAGTGGAGCCTGCCACCCTGCGCGACGTTGGCGCCGGAACTTGAAATCGTCGGGTCGGTCTCAGCGCATTACCTCGGCGTGTACGGCGCACCGGACCTCGCCACAGGCGGCACAGCGGCGGGATGGTCCAAACAGTTCTCGTATCCGGCGAACTTCTGGCTCGCCCGCCCGGCGTGGTGGCCCGGATTCAGCGAATCCGAATGGGAACCGGCGACACCTGAGGGCACACACACGATGGTGGTGGCGTCGGTGACGCCCGCGGCGGTGCCTGTCGTGGGCCCGCTCGACACCGACGCGGCGCTCACCCCCTACACACAAGCCCGGGACTGTGTTGTCGCCGCGGTCGCGCCTGTCGCTGTGCACGACTACGGCACCATCGAATACGAGCTCGCCTACCAGGCGCAGGCCTCGACATGCCGCGCCGCAGCCGGTCTGCATCCCGATGTACCGCTCGGGGAGTCCACCCCGAACACGCTGCCCGACCCGTCAGCGGTCGACGGAGAGGCGCGGCTGGCGCGAGCGGTCGACAAGCTGGCACGCTCAGCCGGTGTGCCGCTGCCGCCGCCGCACCTGTTGGTGGCAGCGCCGGTCGCGGTGACCGTCACCGAAGGCGCCACCACCACCTTCGAGGTGTCTTTGGTGGATCCACCGTCGGATCTGGTGACTGTCACGATCGTCTCAGCGGACACGTCGGTCGCCACCGCGCTGCCGGCGAAGATGACGTTCAGCACCGTCAACTGGTTCTCGCCTCAGACTGTGACAGTGACCGGCGTCAGCGACGACACCGCCGACGACGAGTCCACCACGGTGACAGCCACCGCAACGTCAGCAGACTCCGACTACAACGGCATGGCTGCCGCCGCGACCATCGCCGTTGTCGACGACGACAGCTAGGGCCTGGTGATCTCGGGCACTCAGCTGCCGGTCACCGAAGGCAGCGACGGGACGTTCACGGTGAGCCTCGCGGTGCGTCCGCCGGAGACACGCGCACATCTGAGGGGACTGAGTGACGGAGCGTCGCAAGACTGGCCGAGCCAGAGCGGGCAGCGGCGTGCGGGGGGCGGCAACTCGATTCCACTATTCGCTGTTGATGAAGCGCAGGCGCTCCTCAGCGATGAACTCATCCCTTGCGCGCCTCATCTCGACTTGAGGGTCAACCTCTTCATCGCTGAAGCCGCTCAACATGTCGCGGGCTTCGTCGGCCGGGCCGTTCTCCCACTGCTCCGCCGCGATGTCGGCGTAGTCGCTGGCGTCCCATAGGGCGGCTCTCATTAGTATGAGCTGCTCATCGCCGACGAACTTCTCGGTGTCGATCAATGTGAGTTCCAGACTGTGGAGGGGGAAGGTCCAGTGGTTGACGATCCTGTGAGAGGCGCCCTCCTCGATCTCTGCGACGACTCCCGCTGTGAGGACCTGCTCCAGCGTGTAGGTGTTGCGGCGCTTGATGTCCTGCCAGTGGGTGTCGTCCGAGCCGTGTGATCCGTTTGTCGGTACGACGCCTTTCCAGACGCGGTTGATGACTTCCAACCCGGCCGGGTCGCAGAAGCCAGCAGCATGCATGTCAGCAACAAGGTGACACACCTGCGAGACATACATTCGGGTTCCGAACTGGCTGACGGACGGTCGATGCCAGTGGAACCCTTCGTCGGTCTCCTGGTAGTCGACGTACATCAAGTCCTCGCGTTCGGCGAGTGCCCGGTTCCGGAAGATCCAGTCTGCGTCGTTCGGTCCATCCAGGTAGTGCGATCGACGGGCCTCGGCTAGGTAGCGCTCGACTCCGCTTAGCGTCGCCGCACACACGTCTGCCATCTCGACGTACAGGCTCTTGGCGAGGTGGTGACCCGCTCGCTTGAGCTGTGAGGTCATCCGGACTCTGTCGTCGTACGGAACGCGGGCCGCATCGAGGAGAACCAGGAACTTGCCCGCCTCTTCACGAGCGATGGCCAGAAGGATCTTGGCGGCCAGGCTGTCCCCGATTTCGTCGGAGCGGATCGCGCTCCCCACGAGGATCTCGACATGGGACGCGACTGCGTCCATCCCCTGCCCCAAGACGTCAAAGAACTTGGCCTTTGGAACGCTCGCTAGTTGGTCGTACTGCCGCGGCCTATGCACCGTTCTCCGACCAGGCCCGAGGCGATTCCTGCTTCTTCCTCACGCTGCCGAGAGTACCGAGCGACCGCCACGGGAGGCAGCCAGTTCGCCGCGGCTGTCGAGACTCGAATGCACCTACACCCGAAACATCCCGCGAACGCGCAGAGCTGAACCTTCGCGGAACTCGGGAAGCACCTCCGGCCACACTCCCGCATATGTTGAGTAATCGTTCGCCTAAATTAGATATACTTGCAGAAACAATTATATTATCAGTACAATTCTTGGATCACGTCAGAATCGTTGCTCTATGGATGCTGGCAATCGACAATCGACTTCGGGACTCCCTCAACGGCGTCGAGCCGTGCCCAGCGAAGCGACCGCTCGGCTGCTGAACGCCGCTGTCAGCGTGTTCGCACTACACGGATTTGAGGGCGCCCGAGTCAGCGAGATCGCACGGCGGGCGGGGTTGACCACTGGAGCCATCTATGCGCGCTGGCCCGACAAGGCTGGCCTGCTCGCCGCGGCCGCAGAGCATGCCTTGAGTCGGGTCCGGCCCATGCACACGCCAAGAAACCACGACGCAACCGCGATGCGCGCACACGACATGATCGAACTGTTCGGGGCGGACCTCGCCGACACTGACGAGGCCCGCGACGTGATGATCCAAGCCGCCGCCAGCACGGCCGCCAACGACGCCATCGCAGCGTCGTTGGCAGGGGCACTTAACACGCGGGCAGAACAGCTCACCCACATCATCGACGCACGTAAACAAGCCGACCTCCTCAAACCCGACATCGACACCGCTGCGTTGACTCTGCTGGTTCAGGCTGTGGGGATCGGCGCTCACTTGGTGCTGTCAGCCGGGCTTGACGCGTCCCATGTCCCCGCCAAAGACAAATGGGATGCTCTTCTTGGTGAGCTGATCCGCTGCGTCGCAGCCGTTGGAGCCTGCGCGGAGCCGCACACTGGCCTCTAGCAGAGCGAGCCCCAGCCGAAGCCGCGCCGCTACCCACCGGCGGCCGAGTTCCCATCCGAACCCCCGCCGCCCATTCGCCTCAGGGGGCCTGGACTTAGCGTTGTCCGGGGCTACTGGTACTGGGCGAACAACTCGATGATCTCGACCATCGCAGCGATAGAGGGAACCTCGCTTCCACGCTGGGCCCAGTGGCCGATCTCGCCGTGAACGACGGCACCGGTTGTTTCGTCGCCGCCAGCTGCGATGTATCGATCCATGAAGTCCCCGGCGACACTCAGGCGCCTTGTGAGGTCTGGTTCCATCATGGCCAGATGGGCTTCGACACGCCGCTTGTTGTCGTCGAGTTCCCTCGCGTTGTGGGACTGCGATGACACCGGTGGCGAGGGCCAGGACTTGCTCAGTTTGACCGCGGCGTCGATGGTGTCGGTGTCGCTGGCGGTGAGCGCCTCGTAGGTGTCGGGTGCGTGGATGCGCAGGACGATCAACGCGATGAGACACCGCACCGCCATCGGCGAGATCCTCTGGTTTGGTGTTTCTAGGGCGGCTATGGCCATCGCCGCGAGGACTGCGGCCTGCTGTATGTCGCGCAGACCCCCAGGCGGGCTCGCGGCGGTGAGCAGCATCCCTGTGGATCCGCTGCTGAACCGTTCGTTCACACGCTCGACCAGCCCGACGTCGGCTAGGACGCTGCGCAGGAACGTCTGGGTGTGGATGTGTCCCGGCTGTGGCAGCCGGATGGTCCGATCGACGATGCGGCGCAGGTAGCGGTCGGTGTTGAAGTCTCCGCCGAACACCGACTTGACAGAATGTGCGAGTTCGCTGCGATTGATAGCCAACAGCACGACAACACCGGGCACGTCGAAGAGGTGTCTGGTCACCTCCAATAGCGACAGGGCGTATTCGGGGCGGCAACGGTCCAGTTCGTCCACGCACACCACAACACCGCGATCACCGCTAGCTGCTGCCCACTGCGTCAGCTGTTGCTTGAAGGTGGCTGTTTGTTGCTCGGCGATGTCCCAGGCGTCCTCAGACTCAGCCGTGTCGGGGAGAGCGTCCCTGTCGATGAGACCTCTGGTGGTGACCTTGGCGAGGTGCCACGCAAGCGCAGTAGCACCCTGCTTGAGCTTGTCGGCGGTGGTGTGTTGTGTAGCGCTCAGGGCCGATACCAGGTCCATCAGCGGCATCTGTGTGTGGCCTTGCGTCCAGGCATTGAACCCGGCAACCGGGACTTCGTGCTCGGATTGCAGCCACGCCATGCACATCGCCAAGAACGCGGTCTTGCCGGTGCCCCACCCGCCGTCGAGCGCGACTACCGCCGGTCCGTCCATCTCCGCGATTGCTCTACAGATCGCCTTGACGTGCTCTTGGCGGTCGAGGGTGTCGTTCGCGAACGGATCCTCGGACGTGGCCTCGAAGTCTCTGGCACGCACGAGCATCGCCCGAACCTACAGAGCCCAGGCCCTGTCAAAGCCGCGGCGATACCGGTCCGTAGGGCTTCTGGTCTCGATGATTGAGCTTTGGCGCTACTGGCAGGCCTCTGTGAGCGACTGTTGAAGCGCCGCCCAGGCGTCGCTGGGTGGCAGTGTCTCCACCGCGACGGAATCCACCAGGAAGCTCCGCGAAGCGCGAAGATCGCCCATCTCGAATCGGTTGAGCAACGCTTCGGCAGCCACCGCAGCGCCAAGACCCTCACCGCGGCTCACCCGGACAGCTTCGGCCGCGGCTGCCAGCGCTTCTTCGGCAAGGATCTCGTCTGCTGCGGCTGCGGCTTCGGCGATGACGGCCTCAACCTCGAGGACAGCGTCGTTATGGACTTCTTCGGCTGCATCATCGACCGCGTACTTGGTTGTCTCTGAGACGGCTTCGAACGCGGCTGCGCCTTCTTCATAGGCAGCGTTGACGGTTGATGACAGCGCAGCACGCAGCATGTGCCCGCCGTGCACTAGGCGCAGGACTCGCGGAACGAATCCTGAAAGGCTGTGTAGGCCGCGGTGTAAAGCGACTCGTACTTCGCGTCCCACAGCGCGTCAGCGGCTGCGTTGTGGGCTTCGGTGGCAGCAACGGCAGCCGCGTAGGCCGCGTCTAGTTCGTCTCTGAGAGCCGCACGGCCCGCGGCTCGGGCGTTGGCGGCCTCCACAAACGCCGCGCCGGACTCGACGAAGGTGTCGTGCTGTTGCTCGAAGACGGCCACCAGCGCGTCGTATTCGGCTAGACGATCCTCTTTCACGATGCCGCGCACCTCTGAGTGCGCGGCTCGGGCGGCGTCAACAACGGGGCCGATGTCATTGACGCCGCGGGCCAGCCCCTCCGGGGTACCGAACACGGTGTTGAGGTAGTTCCGGAAGGAGTCCCCGAGGTCAAACAGCTCGTCGACCGCTGTGTCGACCGCCAAACGCCGGGGCCGGCCCGTGAACACGTTGAGATCTGCGGTAGCGCCTGCGAGGCGATAGGTGTCAGCGCGAACAGTGTCTGCCAGTTCTGCGAGCATGGACTCCGGAAACTCGGACTGTTCGCGCTCCTCGACGTCGCGTCGAGTGCGTTCTTGCTGGCTCCGCGCGTCAGTTTCGGCGGCCGCGGCGGCCTCAAGAGCGTCCGCAGCATCCCCGTAGGCGTCGCCGACACCGTCGGCGAAGGCTTGCCAGGCGCGGGCGTAGGCGATTCCCTCCGCTGAGCTGGAGCTGCCAGAGTGGTAGTCCTCAGCGATCTGCAGAACCCTCACAGCCTGCCACATGTTGTCCTCCGTGTCGTCGAACGCGTTGGCGGCGGCTGCGCTGGCCGCGTCAAGGGCCGCAGCAGCCTCCGCCCGGTCGAGATCATCGGTCGCGGCCTGCCAAGCCTCTAGAGCTGCTGCTTCGGTGTCGATGGCCTGGTCGAGACGAAGCTGCGCGGTGTGAACGTCGTCCCAGATGGCTTGCAGTTCGGCGCACCACTCGAACCGGTTGCCGAGCCGCGGGGGCGGCTCAAGGGCGCGCTCCGCGACGGCTGTGGCTGTGGTCGTGGTGGTGGCGCCGGTCGCTTCGCGGACAGCGGTGCCGGTCTCAGCAAACGGAAGGGCGTCGCCGCGGTCGTCGGTGTCGTCGCCTCCGCAGGCAACCGCCAACAACCCGACAATGAGCGCTGCGGCAATGAGACGGGTTCTGGGCATGGTGGCTCCCTCCGGTGCGGGGTTGGGCGTTCGTGCCAGCGAATGCCTGTGACCGAGCCGAAGGGAACCATGGCGAGGCCCACCCGCGGTTTCCCCGGTCACTGATGGGGGTTGGCAACACCCCCGCATTCGCTGGCGAGCGGCACCGTAGCTGCACCCGTCACAGGGTCGCAAGCTCCTCACAATCAGAGAGGACGGATGCGCCTGCCATGAACGTTGCGGATGTGGCCGAGCATCCCCTACATGTCGCGACGGCTCGGATCCTTTCGCGCGACGATCCCCTCGGCGCTATCACGGATCGTCCGAGTCTCAGGTCAGTTGGCCGACGGACCCCGGCTCGTGTCGACGTAGTCGACAATGGCATCCGGTCCGCGCACTGCTGCGTCACAGGCGCCGCAAGGCACAATCTGACTCTCCGAACCGTCACGTACGTGCCTACGCGTGACATCGGGTGCCGGGTGTCTGCAAGGAGACCAGACGCGATCCAGCCAACAGGAAGCGACCGGCAGCGCGGGAGTCAGCGCGACCTGTTCGCTATTCGAGCAGATCGGCTGGGCTCCTGCACGCAACGAGGCTCATGATCTAGGCACCGACCTGTTGGTCGCGGCGAGAGACCATCGGCGGTATGAACGTGGGTTGATCATCGGCGCGCAAGTCAAGACGGGCGCCAGTTACTTCAAGAAGAAGCGGCGCACAGTCAGCGGTGAGCGCAAGGGTTGGTGGTCTGTGAGTGGCCGTTTGGGTTCCGTCACTGATGGATCCGGCTTCCGGCTATTTCCTCCACGGTGTCCGATAGGGGGCACCGACCGGACGGTTATGATTTGTCCATTCGTTCATCATGTCGTATCTCCTTTCTTGGCTATGCGGGGTCTTGTGGGTCTTGATGCCCAAATGGTATGAGGTTCGTTCGCGGCAGCCAGTCGTCGCTTACTTGCTTCTTCTGGGGCCTTTTCCGGTGCAGCCACCGGGCATTATTCCGTCTGGCATTATTGTCACCTCTCCTTTCCTGATTGCTGGTGCGAGCGGAGCGAGCCCGCTCCGCTCAACGAAACACGGTGGTACTTGAACCCGTGCCGCTTTCGGCGGTGTGGTGCTAGGGCCGATTTGGCGGGTAGTTGGTCCGCGGCGGCACGGTAAGCCTGCTGTCTGTCCTGTGGGTTCTCTTAGCCATGTTCACTTCCTTGGTCGCTGTCAGCGTCGTCCAATGGTTTGTGCTGAGTGGCGGGCAACAGCTCCCGCCACTCAGCACGGCCAGCCAAGTGGCCCCAAGCCGGAGGGTCGGGGTTGCTTGGCTGGCTTGGGACGGCTGTAGCCGGTCCGCCGGAAGTCACGTGCGTGGTGGCTGGGTTTACCGCGGGGGCCTGCCATACCGAGGGTGGTACTTGTCGGGCATGTTCACCTCCTTACGGTTGGGAGCAGACAATGGAGCGCCAATTCGTGGGTATCGGCGCTCACCGCTGCATCCAGCCTGTGCGCTCGTAGCTACCGCGGCGGCCAGTCGCTAGCGGTAGGGATGCTGTTCATGGTTCAAACCATCCTCACCTGAGGGGTCAGGATCCCTTGGGGGGTGGTGCCTTGGGTCTGCGGTAGCCGCCGCCTCTCGAGTTGGCCATCGGGTTTCACCTCCTCGGGGTAGTGCAGGTGTCCTGCGGTTGGGCTGGAAGAGAGCAGACAGGGCCGAGCATTGGACGCTGGCGACCGGCACTAAGCCCAACGCCGCGGTCCCGTCTGCACCTAGTTGGGGTACCGACGTAAGCGCCTTAGTGGGTGCCGGCCATCTAAAGCCTGGTCCGCCGAAGCCCCACCATTGTGCTGGGCTCTCAGCAGTTGCATGAGCCGAAATCAGCCCAGCAAAATGGACACACCCAGGTTGCATTGATCTTCATCGTTGGCTCCTCCTTTCACCTTGTGCTGTCGGGTCAGCTTTAGGGCCTCTGGGCCCCGGCAACTCCACTTGGGAGACTCCCGATGCGAAGAGCTCACCACCGGGAGCCGATGGGGCACTGGGCTACCGGGGGTAGTCCGGCAGCGGCGGGGGGAAGTACGGCGGGGGTGTGCGATCGCGGTCTGTCATGGCTCCTCCTTAGCTGGTCTTGTCAACGCTGTTCGAACCTCAGCGAGATTTCGGTGGCCGCGGCCCCCCCGGCGCCGTCGGCCACCCCGTCGGCGGCAGGTTGGGGCCGTGGGGCCCCGACGGCTCGGGCATCGAACTGGAAATCAACATTGCTTTCTCCTATGAGGTTGTTGTCTGCGAGGCGGGTCTTCGGTTGATGACCCGTGCTCCTTGTTGGGCACACCGACGCGCCTGGAGCTGGTTTCAGGCGTTCGGCTCATCAGCCTCCACGCCAGGCGAGCTCGCCCATGGCCATTCCCCGCATCGGCCCAAGGCCAGCACGGTTCGTACATAAGATCGCTCCTCTCCGGTCGTCGGGCCTTGCAGACCATCTTAAGACAGATCAACACTGAATGAAACAGCATGGCAAGGGTTTCCGCAGAAGGGCGCGCCGTTGCCGGGATCGTCCGTGACGGGACCCTTAGGTACCCTGACTTGCTCGTGGGCTGTCCACGCTCGGCAGATGCGCTCGAACGTTTGTCCTCGCCGGTGACTGCCGCCCGAAGGCGGCCGGCGCCCAAGACCACCCACTCACGCCACATGGTCCAGCATGAGACCCCCCATTGCTGGCGTCGAAGGTCGGGCGGGTGCTGTCGTCGCTCAGTTGCCGAAGGTATCGACCTCTGTCGCTGTCGCTGGCTGGAGGCAACGGTCCCAGTGGTAAACGGTCTGCAGCGTGGGCCTAGCCCCCAGCGGGCTTGCCACTCACCGCGTGCAGGAAAGACAAGGACGTGCTCGATGAGATCATGCTCAGCCGGGCCAGTGTGACGCGGACGCCAGCCGCCGGCGTGCGGCTCGGCTTACGGCTGAAAGGGTGCCGCTGCCGAGGCCGTACTGACTCGACAGCGACGCTCAATCGCGAGGTCACCATCATCGCGGCCCAGTTCCCTTAGGGCGCAGGCCCACGACATCGTGGCTGTCGACACAGGTAAACCGGGCCGTGAACCACCCACAAGACTGCCTGGGCCAGTGAGCGATCCTTGCATCGCTAGCCGTCCTCGTCTGGCTCGCCCTGAGCGTCCCCGTCGTCCTGGACCTCCATGAGCCACGTTAGAGGGTCACCGGCACGGCGTTCCTCGTACTCAGCCTCGCTGTCGCACGGCGTGCTGTGCATCACCCTCCAGTGCTGGTGCATCGTTCTTGCCATCCAATCATCGCCGGCTAGACCCCCGCTGATCCCTAACTGGCAATCCGAGCAGTCGACGGCCACTTTGCCGTCTGAATAATACGACACTACGAGGTGATCAACTTTCCTGACTATTTCGGGTTCCCGGACGGGATCCATGGGACGCAACCCGAGTGCCTCCTCGAAGAACCGCCCGCACGCCTCAACGAATTCATCCCCCTCGGCTTGCATCTTGCCCACGACCTTGGCTGTCTTCCCCATCACCGTGGCGATCGTCGATGCGGGTATCTGGAGGCTCTTGGCCTTACTGAGCGCAAGGATCAGGATTGACTTCTCGGCTCTGACTCTGTGGGCCCTGATCTCCGACAACGCTGCCCTTTGATCTTCTCTGCGCTGAATGTCGTGACGCAGACTGCGGAGTTCGTCGTCTTGGCGTTGGGCGACCTCCTCCAGGACTGTTTCCAGTCGCGTTCCGATTGCCGTCTCCCATAAGTCGGGATACACGGAACGCGCCGCCTCGATGTCGACGACGGCAGATTGCTGTGATTCCGCAACCCATTCGAGCGCGAAGTCATCGCGCAGTTCGTCCAGGAATTCGTCCGATAGGGGCGGCGTCCCTTTGCGCTTTGGAAACCAACCGTGGCTCCTCTGCCAGTGCCAATACATCGCCGGATAGGTCCACCTACGCTCAAATGACTTCGCCATGAACTCCCCGTCGCAGAGATTGCAGACAGCGACCTCCCCTCGATCCGTCCGATCGAGTTGAGCATCAGTTCGCAGCTTCTCGATGAACTCCTGCGTCTTGGGCAACTCCTTGTAAATCTTCGACCGCCCCATAGAGGACTGACGAACGATCTCGTCTTTATCCACCCCCACGTGGTGAGCCCACAAGATCGCGACCTTCTCCAACACCTCCGCATGAAGAGACACCTGATGGAGGTGAGCGATCTCTGCTAGCACCCGCGCCCGCTTCTCGTCGTCGGTTTCGCGGGTGATCACGTCATCAGCCATCTCTGTTGTCGCATCCTCCCAAGCCTGAGGAGTCGGAATCTCGTCGTCGGTATCGCCGGTGATCAGGTAATCAGCCATCTCTGTTGTCGCATCCTCCCAAGCCTGAGCGGTCAGAAGCCGCCGCGGCGGATCTAGTCCACCATAGTTGTCGACGATTCCTTAAGCCTTGGGAGCCGTGCCTAGGGGGCCGACGCCATGGCCCCGCCCGCATCACATGCACATAACCTCAGGCGACCTGACAACTAGCGACCCGGCCATGAGAACGCTTAGACCAGTTTCTTGTGTGAGCGATCACGCGAAGTCGCGATCTGTGATCACGCGAATTCGCGTTGGGTGATCGAGGCCCTCCTGGCTTGATGACCATCCACCCGTGAGGGTGGCGGCCCCTTCAGCGTGTCGAGCGACCAAGCATCGACGCCAAGCTGAAGGGACCGCCGGACTCATGATGAACCAGGAGCATTACATGGATCTGCATGCACTCAAGAACGAGGGCTGGACCAACACCGAGATCGCCCAGGAGCTGGGCTATCACCCGGCCACTGTGGCCAAGTGGCTCAACGCGGGCAGTCCGCCCGAGGGGGCCGCGGCAGACGGGGAGCGGCCGGTGATGACCAGCGTGTGGCGGGCCCGGATCGAGTCGCTGTTGAGCAAGCATCCGAGGTTGTTGGCGACCTCGGTGCACAACAAGTTGCGCGCTGAGGGGTTCGGTGGTTCCTATCCGACGGTGGTGCGGGCAGTGCGCGAGATCCGAGGTCCTCGGTTCAGGGCGGCCGCGGCGGTGTCGGTGCCGATTGTCACCGGTCCGGGTGAGGAGGCGCAGTTCGACTTCTGCAACCTGGACAGCGTGGCTGCGGGGTGGGGGTGGGACCGTCCGCTGCGCTGTTTCGGGGTGATCTTGTGCTGGAGCCGCAGGCGCATGTGGTGGTTCACGGCCTCAGAGGACCAGAACCACACCTTCGAGGGCCTGGTGCGGGCCTTCGAGTGCTTCGGCGGGGTGCCCGCTGTGGCGCGCACGGACCGGATGGGCGCGCTGGGCACCAGCCAGGGGCGGCGTTTCAAGCTGCATGGGGCTGCGGTGCACTTCGCGGCCCACTACGGCACCAAGATCACACCGTGTCGCGCCGGGGACGCCAAGCGCAAGGGCAAGATCGAGCGCTGCTTCCGCCAGCTGCGCGAGAGCTTCGTGGTCGAGGTCGAGGCCGCAGGGGTCCCCGCGGGCGTCGGCGAGCTGAACCGGCGCGCTCAGCTGTGGCTGGATGAGCGCGTCCATGCGGTGGCGTCTCGAACGACGGGTGTCGCCCCCTCAGAGCGCGCCGCGGTCGAGGCGGGGTTCCTCGCGCCGTTGCCGGCGGTGCGCTTTGACACCGACTACATCGCGACGCGCCGGGTCCACAACGTTGTCCCGCTCGTCGCCGTTGACGGGGTGCGCTACTCGGTGCCGCCGAACATGCTGGGCCAGCTCGTCGAGATCCGCCGATGTGTCGATTCGTCGGTCTTCGAGGTTCGCTGGGCCGGCACCGTCGTGGCACGGCACCGCATCGCCGGCGGAGACGTCACCGAGGTATGGGCCGACGATCACCGCCGCGCTGCTGTCGCCGAAGCGCTCAGCCGTCACGATCGGCACCCCCGGCGCCACCTGCGGGCCGTCACCGACACCGCAGCCGTCGAACCCGAGAGGCTGGACCTGGGCGCAGGCGACTTCGACATCGAGGCACCAGACCTCGCTGGCCGCTACACCATCGACGGTGAGGAGGTCCTGCGGTGAGCGCCCACAGCGGGCTCTATGAGCAGATCAAGACCGACCTCGGCTACCTGCAACTCGACCGCGCCGCGGAGGTTTTCGCCACCCTCGCCGAGGACGCCAAGGCGCAGCGGTGGACCCACATCGAATACCTGGCCCGACTGCTCGACGAGCAGGCTGTCCACACCCGCGATCGGCGCCTCGCGGCCAGGCTGCGCTACGCCAAGTTCCCGTTCCACAAGACCATCGCCGACTTCGACTTCGAGTTCCAGCCCAGCATCGACCCCAAACTCGTCGCCGACCTCGCCACCTTGCGATTCATCGAGGAGAACCGGCCCATCCTGTTCTTGGGCCAGCCCGGCTGCGGCAAGACCCACCTCGCGGTCGCGCTCGCCATCGCCGTCGTCGAAGCCGGCTGGCGCGGCTACTTCACCACCGCAGAGGACATGTGCACCAACCTCGTCGCCGCCAAGATCGACGGCACCTGGAGCACCAAGCTGCGCACCTACACCGCGCCCACCATCTTGGTCATCGACGACGTCGGGTTGCTGCCCATGCCGGACCGGTCCGCCTCCTCGGCGTTCTTCCAGGTCGTCAACACCCGCTACCAGAAGGGCCACCCCACCATCGTCACCACCAACCGCGGCCTGCCCGACTGGGGCGACACATTCGGCGACTCAGTCATCGCCGCCGCCATCTTGGACCGCCTCATGCACAACGCCGTCGTGTTCAACATCCGAGGACCCAGCTGGCGACTCAAAGAACACCACGGCCTCGAGATCGCCACAACCACCAACCCCCGCTAACCTCCCCACCGCCAGACAGAACCCCCATCACCCAACGCGAATTCCGATGATCGCCGATCGCGACTTCCGCTGATCGCTCACATCTTGAGCGCTTCGAGCACGGGGGTGGCATGGCGTCGTGCCTGGCCTTTGTTCATCCCGAGACTAGAGAGGTGGCCGAACGCCTGCTGCCGCGAACCGTTGCCCCAGTCATCGGGACAACGTTCCCGTAGTTCGTGGCGACCTTCGCAGTCGTTCGGGTTGCACGACAGCCCGAAGTGCTGTTGTAGACGACCGCGATCGACGCGATAGTGGCCCTCGGCTGCCATTTGCTCCGCCGCGTAAGTGATGACGAAAGCAATGTCTTCGGGGTCCGTTACGCCCCTACTGCCAGCGCCACCTCCGAAACAGGGCATGGGCATGGGAGTTCCTTTCGGGATAGGGGGCCGGAGGGTACTGGTAGCCCCCACCGGGCGCCAATCCAGATAACCACTAGAGCCACCACCTGCTGGGCGGAGCAGAGGCCTTATGAGCCATCCCACCGGTGCCGCCGGCCCAAGTCAAACACCCACGACTTTGGGGGTTGAACCGCTGACTTGTATCTGGGGACCGGTCGGTGTGGCTGAGAGGTCGCAGCGTCCGGTAGGTCATTTGGCCGGGGTTGGCCCGTGAGCCGCCTGCCGCTTCGGTTGGCTCTGCAAGGGTGTGCGACCCGGTCGACCGCCGGCGACAGTATCCACCTCACCCAAGCCACCGCCGGCAAGGGGGTGACGCCACTGAGCCACGGGCACTTCTGTTGGCCACACATGGGCAGAACCCACTGGCCGTTGACACCTCTAGTCGGACGAGGTGCGATTGAGGATCTCGTTGTTCAGATGCTTGAGCTTGCGCAGTGCGTCTTCTTCGGAGACATCCGGAGACCAGCCATAGGCGTCTGCGACGGCGACATCGAGAACATCATGTGCCCGTGTGAGCCAGTCCGGGCGCCTGTTGTAGAGGTTCGTCAACGTGCGCTTCTTGAGTTCGTCGGCGTACTCGTCGCGGGGGACGGGCCGTTGCGGGTAGTCGCCGGCGGGTTCGTCTACCCACTCAACCCATTCGGGCGGGTTGAGCCATCTGTCGCGTCTGGCGACGAGCTCTTTGGCGGCGTCCGCTATGGCGGCGGCGCGCGGATCGGTCACGTAGGTCTCGGCGGGCGCATCCGGCGACAGGCCGTCAGGGAACGGGAACGTCCCGAACGTGGTGGTGGGCGTGTAGCGTGGGTCGTTGCCTTGGCCGAGCCAGGTGCAAAGGCGCAGCGACCAGGCCTCATGGAATCGGCTGTGCAGGATGCCGAAGGTCGTGTCGTCATCGCGTGCGACGACGATCAACTGATGATCCGGGCAGATCCGCGCGTCGCACCAGACGAACAACCGATGCTTGGCAACGGTCGGCGTCGCGATGTAGCGCGACATACCGCCGATTGCGTTCCACATGCCCTGCCGGGCCTCGGCATGGCGCCACCAGTAGTCGCGGTAGCTCTCGCGCCGGTTCTTCTGGCGCTTCGGGAGGACACGCTCCTTCACCCACTCGTACGGTGCCTCGTACTGCGCGGCATCGTCGACGGACATGGTCGAGCCGAAGTCGATGATCCATTTCCCGGCGGGCCGGCGGGTCAGGTCCCTGCCGTTTATCCACGGCTTCAAGACGTCAGCGTTGGGTCTTGCGTTCGGGTTCGGCGCCGTCAGCCACTCGCGCGCCTGATCGCCGGTCATGTCGAAGGATCCGCCCTTGGTGTCGCCCATGAACGCTGCGCCGGCGTTGTTGGCGAGGCGGCGGACACCGGTGAAGTCGATGCCCGCCGTCAGATCATGATGGATCTCTCCCACGGTCTTGTCGTTGAGGCGGCATCCAGGTGCGTACTTGTCGTCGGAGTTCGTGAAGCAGACCAGCGATACTCGGACCGCCGCGCCGTCGACGACCCACTCCTCGTCGCTCCACGCCTCGAAAATGCGGTGGTCGGCCGTGGCAGCCTGCAACGCCCGACGGTTTGCGCCGCCCCGGATGGAGTTCGTGGCAACGAGCCCGGCCCGGGTTGTTTGAGGCGACTCGATCTGACGTCCCGCCTTGTCGAACCAGTAGCAGACTAGATCGGCTTCCGCGGGAACTCGCCCTCTGTATGCCTTGAGCAGCCGCGATACATATTCATCGCCGAGATGGGTGATCAGGAGCTTGCCGCCGAGGAACGGCGGGTTGCCGATAACGACATCAGCCTCAGGCCAGGCCGCCTCTGCGCCGTCGGGTGCAAGGATGGCGTCGCGGCACTCGATGGTGTCGAGATGCTTCAGGATCGGGTTGCGTGCCTCCGCGAAGCCGTTGCGGCGCATCCACTGGATCTCGCCGATCCAAACAGAGACGCGGGCCAACTCGGCTGCGTAGGCGTTGATCTCGATTCCCTTGACATTGGTCGGGCCAATCGCGGGAAACGTGCGCTCCAAGCCGAGCGCCTCCGCTTCGAGTTGGATCCGGTGCTCCAGGTCTTTGAGGGCGTGCAGGGCCAGGTAGAGGAAGTTGCCCGATCCGCACGCCGGGTCGAGCACTGTGAACGCACGTAGTCGAGCTAGGAAAGCGGCCATCCGCTGCTTGGCCTTCGAGCGCAGCCGGCTCTTCGCGGATCGCGACACTGCGGCCCCAGAGCGATCCAGCTCATCTTGGATCGCGGTCTTCTCGACTTCCCATTCGGCGAGCAAGGGCTCCACTACCGCCGGGTTGATCAGTTGCATGATCTTGTCGCGGTCGGTGTAGTGCGCTCCGAGCTGAGTGCGTTTGGCGGGATCGAGCCCACGCTCGAACAGCGTCCCGAGGATCGACGGGTCGATCTCAGACCAGTCGAGCGCCGCCGCACCCAGCACAACGTCTATCTCGGACCTCTCCAGCGGCAGCGCGGCACTGTCGCCGAACAACCCGCCGTTGAACCAGGCCACCTCCTCAAAGCCGACCCGTCCACCCGTGACCATGGCCCCGAAGAGAGCCCCGGCCAGTTCGATGAAATCATCCGGTTTGCGACGTGCCTGGAGCAGCATCTTCGTGAACATCTGGTCCGGCAGCAGACCGACATCGTCGGCGAACATGCAGAACACCATCCGGTTGACGAAACGCGCTACGTCCTGCGGGTCGTGGCCCCGCTTCCGCAGCGAATGTGCGACCTCAGCGAACGACCTTGCAGCGCTCTCAGTCAAAGAGTGGCGGGTCACTCCCGGCCGCAGCCTCTCCGGATCCGAGAACGCCCATTTCAGCAAGTCGCGCGTCGCCGGGTCAGCCAGGCCCTCCAGGTCGAACTCGTGGCTCTTGCTGACGCTGTTCGTCCAGTTGGTTCGAATCCGGAATCGCTGCAGGTCACAGACGATCAGCAGCGGCGGGTTCTCAAGCGCCAGCGAATACTGGCGGAGCTGGTCGAACGCAGCGTCGAGGCTCCTGCCCGGACTCTTGTATTCCCACGCGAAATGATGCCGCTTCCACACGTCGGCCCAGCCGTCGCCGCCGCTGTCTTTGCGTGCGCCCCGCTCAAAGCAATACACATCCCCGGACGGGTCGGCCTCGGCAGGAGTTGGCTCGCCCAGCATCCGGCACAGATCCAGGAAGTGCTCCTGAGACGCCGAGCGCTCCTTCAGAACGGACGACCGCCACTTGGAGATGAAATCATGAGGCGTCACAGACCGTCCCTTTCCTTCACCGCCTCCGCGGCGGCCGGAACGAAGCGTAGACCGCTCCCCAGGCACGGAGCCGTTCCAGCCTGAGAGCGCTCACATGTGCCCGCACAGGGCCAACCAACGCCGGACCGGCCTACCGGGCCCGCATGGGCGGCTGGCTACGATCTGCGTGATGGCTGTATCCGATCCGAGCCCCGGCCCCGATGAGTCATTGCCGTGGTCGTTGTTGGCAGAGCCGCCAGAGTTGACAGCTCTGGACTCGGCGATGGGAGACCTGAGCCAGGCGATGCCACCGTCCACACCGATGCTAGAGAGCACGCGACTCTTGGAGTCAGCGTCCCTCGGAATCTGCGACGTGGCAAACCGGATTGAGGAGTACCTGCCCGAAGCAGAAACAGCCTTGACCGCGGCATTGCGCGGCTCCGGCCACGACCCGGCCGCAGCCGCTGCCGGCGCGGCAGCTGGCCGGGCTCCGGTACACGGCCAGGGCCTCGCGGGCATTCGCCGCAACGCTCCACGATCCCGACGTGGACGGCCGCGCCGCCGAGAGTGAACTCCGCGCAGCCTGCGCCGACGCATCGAACAGCCTGAGGAACCTGATCGACGGAGTGTCATGAGACTGGCTGAATCGGAACGGGCAGCCGCTCTTGGGCGCCAAGAACTCGGTTCCACTATTCGTTGTTGATGAAGCGCAGGCGCTCCTCAATGACGAACTCATCCGGAGCCGGTGCGTAAGTCGAAGATCGTTGAAATTGCAACGATCTTTGAGGGTAGGGATTTGGGCCGTGAAACGGATTTCTGAAATAGCGAAACGGATTTGGTGCGGGCGGGCGACGGCATGTAGCCCCGCCACAGCGTTTGCAGAGGTCAGAGGGGGTACAGGACAGGCGAGCGATGCGCTTGGGCGTAGCGGCTGTTCTGTTCCGGTCGCTGGCCGTGGCGCGCCGCGATGGCGCCGAGCAGGGCCCGGTCCTCGTCGGCGAAGGCAGGCCGGTGGTTCTGTCGGTGCAGGACTGCGATCTGGTGGCGCAACACAATGAGATCAAGGTCCTTCGAGCGTCCGCTACGCACCGCCAGCCGTGCCAGCAACGCAAGGAACCGATAAAGGATGCGACACATGGGGCCCCAGGATGGAGCGCGAAACCCCTGGTCAGCGCCCACGACCAAATTATGGGCACCCACACCCGAGTACGGTTGTGTCGTGATCCTTGGTGAACTTGCCTCAGCGCGACGAGGGCTTCGCGTGACGGGAGCTCGTGACCGGGTTGCGCCCCGGGGGCATGATCATGGCACCTAGCGGCGTTCAGAGCGGCTTGCTCGATAGGGCCTATCAGGATCTCGAACTAGAGCGAGGCCGGCTGCTAGAAACGTCTCCTCAACCCACCGCCGACGACGCCAGCTGGGACTCTGTTGGTGAATGGCTCATGCTGGCTCACCGGATGGGAGCAGAGCGTGTGTTCTTTGTCGGGGATGATCCAGTAATACTCTTCACGCGACTCTCACGGTCGGCGGGAGATGCTGACATCCTCGCCGCCTATCGGCGTGCATGGTCCTTGGCTAGGCCACAGTGCTTGTTCGTAGCGACTCAAGACGAGCTCCGCGTCTATGCCCTGACTGCTCCGCCAGTTCATTCAGCCGACGAGGCAGACCGGCTCGAGCCGGTCGAGATCGTCTCTCGCGCAGCTGACGTAGCCGAAATTCTTGCTCCATACCACCGGGACGGGGTCGAGTCGGGCACGTTGTTTGAAGAGAAGCCTTACAAGTCCCGTCGTGGAAGGGCAGACACACAGCTCCTCCATGATGTTCACGCGGCGAAAAATGCGCTCGTTGAGGAAGGGCTGCCGCACAACGTCGCACACACCCTGATCGAGCGTGTGATCTTGGTGCGCTATCTCGAAGATCGGTTGATCGTCACACGAAGGTATTTCGCTGATGTGGCGGGCGATAAGCGGTCGTGGCACAGCGTGCTCGACTCGTCGCCCGAGACCCCTCAGTTCGGAGCGAGCAGCACTTTCGTCTCCTGTCTCGCGGATCGCGAATTCACCTACGCCGTCTTCGAACGGTTAGAAAAACACTTCAATGGCGATCTGTTCCGGGTGGAAACAGACGAGCAGGCGCTTGTCCAGCAGCAACACCTCAATCGAGTCAGCAGCCTGCTCACGGGATCGGGCTTGAGCCCTCAGAAGCCTTTGTTTCTGTGGGCGTACGACTTCGGCGTGGTGCCGACAAGCCTGATCAGCTCAATGTATGAGCAGTTCTACCGGGCAGGAACCGACGACAACACAGGAACTCACTACACCCCACCCGAGCTCGTGGAATTCGTGCTTGGACGTGTGCTCACCGACGACGTCCTGAAGACGAATCCACGGATTTGCGATCCGGCATGCGGATCGGGGATCTTCCTGGTTGAAGCCTTCCGGCGCCTGGTGCGACACGCTTACGCCGTCAAGGGTCGTGCGCTCAGCTCTGATGAGCTTCAGGAACTGTTGCTGAGCCGGATTGTGGGAGTGGATGTGAACCCGGAGGCGATACGCCTCGCAGCGTTCAGTCTCTACCTTGCCTACCTCAACTACCTAGACCGGCAAGACATTCTTGACGCGGGCCCGCTCCCGCACCTGATCCACCGACCCGATGCGCCCACCGTTAGCACGGTGCTTGTCGCTGCTGACGCGTTCGCTCCGACAAGCGATGAAGCAGCCGTCGAGAATGTTCCGGGTCTGCCGTGGGCTGCTGGAACCCTTGACGTTGTGGTGGGAAACCCTCCTTGGACTGCGCCCCGTGGACGCAAGACTCTTGGCGAAAACTGGGCTCGCGAGAGGGAGCTTCCTGTCGGAGAACGTAATCCTTCGCAGTTGTTCCTATGGCGCTCACTGTCGCTGCTCAAACCGGGAGGCGTATCAGCGTTGCTCGTCAGCGCAACCGCAATCCATAATTCACGTAGCACCACCGTGAGATTCCGCTCGCGTTGGCTCCAAGACGCCGACCTGCGAGAGGTCGTTGACTTCACTAGTGCTCGTGCCCTTCCTTTCTTTGGCAGCGACGCGCCTTTCATGCTGCTCGTCTTCCAACCACGGGAACCCGAGCGTTCAGCTGAGGCGTCGGATCTGCTCTCATTCAGCACGGTCCGGCCTTCGAAGTCGCTGGAGGCCACCAGATCACTTGCTCATGCCCATCTCGAACGACGATGGGTGCACCAGGACGCTCTAATCAGCCGCCATTACCTATGGAAGACGTATGCATGGGGGAATCATCACGACGAGGCCCTAATGGCTCGTCTAGATGCCGAAGAGAAGCTCCAACAGTTCCTGCCCAGCAACCCGGGTCCGGGCTACGGGTATCAGCTCGGCTCGAAGCCGCCCTCCGATGATCTTGCCTCGTTGCGATCGCTCGACGGCTTCAAGTCCTGGGGTCCTTTCAGCTCCAGCCGATTCAAGGAGGCGCCAACTGGGGTCGGCCGGCAACCTGATGAGCGCCGATATCACGGTCGACGAATCGTCATCGGGGGTGTCAAGGCCGGCGTTGGCCCGCCCGCTCGCTTCGAGACCGATGACTTCTCTTTCGAGCGCAAGATCTATTGCCTTCCGGTGCATTCGCTCCCTCGATGGCAGGTTGACACGATTCTTGGCACGCTGTTGTCGGCTCTCGGCCGCTACCGCCTCTTCATGGCGAGCGGATCGTGGGGTCTTTGGCGCGACAAAGTCTTCGCGAAGGACATCCTCGCGTTGCCGATCCGCATGGCGGGGAGACGGGCGAGCGTCACGAGACGAATCTCGAAGGTCGTTCGCCGGTTGCCCAAGATCAATGACACCGGCGAGCCTGGTGGCCTGCTCAGCCGTGGAGGCCGATCCGGGAAGTCAGAGGCCGACGAGATGATGCTCGAACTCGACGAGGCTGTGTTCGACTTGTTCGACGCGACGGAAGCGGAAAGGGACCTCGTTCTCGACTTCCGGAACTACACCCTGCCACTTGTGGGACGCAAGACATGGTGGTTTACGCAACCGACCGTCCAAGTCGGTGATCGCTGCCGGGGCACGGCGAAGGATCTCGTCTCCTCTTCGGGCACTTCTCAGCTCTACGAGTATCTGTCCGTGTTCCTGCAGCGTTGGAACCGCGAACTGGTGCCCGAAGGCGAGTTCTCATGGTTCGCCGTCATGTCGCCACGCGCTCCCATGATCGCCGTCATCTTTGAGACCCAACAACTCGGTGAGCTCGTCATCGAAGCCAGCGAAGCTGACGATGAGAGTTGGCCGTTTCTGCTTGAGCGCTTGGAGCGGGCACTGGAGCGCCCGGTGACGGCGTCGATCCGAGCTGCCGGAACATTGCGCAGTGTGGGTGATCGCAGCATCGTGATCGCCAAGAGGAACGAAGCTCGGCTCTGGACGGCGTCAGCAGCTCGCGAAGATGCTGAGGCCACCATCCTGCAAGCGATCAATCTGCAGTCCGCTCAGTGAGCGGTCCCCGGCTCCCAGATCTGCCGCTGTGGGAGCGACACGAGAAGCGTGTGCTCGCAGCCCTGCAAACGGCACTGTGTCGCCTGGGGAACACGAGACTTCACGGAGATGAGAACACGCTCAATCTAAGGCTCCGCGATGCACTTCGCCAGGTGAATAAGGAGAACCAGCAGGCCGGCAGCGTTGTGTCGTTGGAAGAAATGCCCATCTGGGAGGCGCGAAACCCGCCTACGCCTGAAACCGAGGGCTCGGCGAGCGAGAAGAAGATTCCCGATCTGCAATGGCGATACGAGGACCACCAGGAACCAGACGCGCGGTACTCCGAGCGAGTCTTCGTTATCGAGTGCAAGCGTCTCGGGGCGCCAGCCAGAGGAAGAAGACTCAACGTGGAGTACGCCGATCGCGGTGTCCGCCGCTTCGTCGAACCCGAATGGAGCTACGGCAAGGACGTCCCCACAGGCGCGATGGTTGGGTACGTGGAATCGCTCACACTCGAGGGCATCGTCGCTGACGTCAACGGGGCGCTCGATCGACTCGGGGTACCAGCCCTCACTCTTCCGCAAGCAGTGGGAGACTCGCTTACAGAGATGGAGCACTCATTCAATCGTCCGTTCAAGATCAGCCCGTTCCGGCTGGTTCACCTCTGGATCGACATCCGTCCGTCTCGCTTGCAGATACGCATGAGGCAGCGCCTCCGAAGGTTGTTCGGGTGATGGGGGACGCAGCCTGTGCGAGACGCGGCGTGACTTGACGCTTCAACCCTGGGGAAGGTTGGCGACGGTCCCGAGCCCGGCTTCCAAATCACCGCCGGTCCGATCTCGGGCATGTAGTGGTAGCCGGGGCTGAGCATTGGGGTGGTCTCGGGCCGTGGTGCCGTTAGACGGGCACGGTGCGTACCGGCTGCACCCGCTGACTCACGTGATCAAGGAGGCGCTCAGCTCGCCTCAGCAACAGAGGCGAGACTTCCCGCACGTGATCGAGTGGGCATGCCCGGTGCCGTTCTTCGGCCATGCCGAGCAGGCCCGGGTCGCGTCCGTCGGGCTGAACCCCAGCGACAAGGAGTTCTGTGACAACCGGGGCCATGCCCTCAGCGACAGCCGACGGCGATTGGCGACGCTGGACTCGCTTGGACTGCAGGACTGGAGCGCCGCCGGTCCAGAAGAGCGCTCAGATGTCGCACAGGCATGCAGCGGCTACTTCGGGTCAAAGCCCTACTGGCGGTGGTTCAACCCCCTGGAGGCGATCTTCGAGGAAGCTGGGTGCGGCACGCTCAAAGACGGCGACGCCTGCCATATCGACCTCGCACCATGGGCGACCCACAAGAAGTGGAGAAAGCTCGGGCACGCCGGACAGACAGCCCTTGTCGAGTGCGGCGAGCGAGTCCTCAAGGCCTTGCTGGAGTCCACGCAGTTCGAGGTGCTGCTGCTCAACGGCGCCAGCGTCGTCGAAGGCCTCGCACACGCTGCTCGGATCGAACTGCCGTTCGAGGACGTCGCAGAGTGGAGAGTCCGCGGCGGCAGAGGCAAACGCTTGTCATTGAAACGCGACTCGCTTGGAAGCATCGAACTGGGCCGTCCGGTGACGATTCTGGGATGGAACTGGAACCTGCAGTCGCCGATACCGAAGCAAACCCGCGAATCGATCGCCGCATGGGCGGTTAGGAGCGTCAAAGGGATGGGTTGACGCGACCCGTCAGATGATGTGACTCTGGATCACGTGGCGACCGCCAAAGAGCCAGACGACGGGTGGATGGTCGTCGCGGTGAGCGATGCCAACGGTGTACCGGGGTCGTGGCGCTGGAACGTCAAGCTGAACCGCCCTGGTTTTCCTGGAGGGGTCTCCGGGAAGACCAGGGCGGTTCAGACAACCCAGAACAGGAGCACTTCGAACTCGACCTTCCCCACGGCACCGTCCTCACCACGCCCGAAGAACCCGCGCATCCGGTGAACGGTCGCGGCGTCCGGGGCGTGAGCTTCAGACTGCAAGCGCTGCCACCGCACAGATTCGAGGTGTCCGCCAGCGCGAAGGATCTCATATTCATGATCATGCGCGACGCTCTCACGAACCGCCAGCACAACATCACCACCGACGGGGAGATCATCGAGACCGCCGAGACAACGACAATCGACGACTAGCGCAGCACGCCAACAGACCCGTCGACATGCCCTAGATCCAACTACCCCAACTGCGCGCTTCCCGGGGCGCACCAGTTCACTCGGTGGCGGATCGGTCATCTGGCAGTTGGCGGACCACTATCCCAACGAGCCGCGTCTCAGTCGCGATTGTCCTCGCTGATCTCATCTGGCGATCAGCGAGGACTGTGACGCTGTCGCTGCAGAAGCTCACAAAACATATCCAAATGCGCACGAGAGCATTTAGAAGGATTGTGACCGACCTAAATGCAGTGGGCCGCTACGGTTGGGGGCGTGCCCCACGTGCCGGTCACACCGGCCGCCGAACGTGCCAAACAGGCGAAGACAATCTCCGAGCAGGGGATCAGCGACATCGTGCCCCGATCCCGTCGCCTGGGCGCGGCAGCGGTGTGCCGCCGGCTGTGGGCAGCGGCGACGGTCGCCGTTGGCACCCTGTTACTGCGTGCCAGCGGTGCTGCAGCCCATCCCGGACGCCAGCACTATCACGACGGCGACCGGGTCGTCCCCGGCTACAGGCCGCCGGTGACCGGCAACCCAGACGATCACGGAGCCCGCCCCGACTACAGCCCCTCCACCACCGGCAGCGGAAATGAGGGCGATCTGGCGGGGTGTCCGCTGCCGGCGGAGATGACCGACCTGTGCCTCGACCCGAAGGGGCTGCTGCCGATGTGGCGCTGGACATGGGTCAACGGGCTGTGGTCCGACTGGGGCGGCTGGTGGGCGTTCAGCCAGATCAAGGCCGCCATCGGGTCGATGTACGACCTCATCGTGCGGATCCTGTTCGTGCTGTCGTCGGTGGTGTGGTATCTGCTGTCGCGGCTGCTGTACCTCGTGCTGTCAGCGGACTTCGCCGGAGCGGTCGCCAAGAGCATCAACAGCAACTACAAACGCATCGCAGAAGCGCTCATCAGCTCCGGGGTGGTCGCGACCGTCGCGATCATCGCGCTCATGATGGGCGCCTGGGCGCTGTACCGCAACAACACCGGCCTCGCGGTGCGGCGCATCCTCACCTCCTGGGTGATGCTCGGGCTGGTCTTCACCATGCTCTGGCCGCTCCAAGAACTCCCCGCCGACCAGCTCACCATCCCCACCAGCTCCGAAGACACCGAGACCGAACGCATACAGAAAGTTCGAACCGCCGCCGGTCAGCAGCGCGGCACACCACTGTGGCTGTACGGGCTGGTGCTCGACGTCTCCGACGAGGCCTCGGAGATGCTCACCAGCGTCTCGCTGGGGCTGACTTCCGGCACCGAAGAAGGCGCCTCGCACGCGTCGTATTGCAGCGTCTACATCCAGCAGCTCGAGAAGCTGTACCTCGCGACCGTCGAATGGCAGCTCGCCAAGTCGCAGGGGATCACACTGGACGACGAGCTGCCCGACGCCCAGGCCGCCATGGTGGCCGCCAAGCACTACACCCCGATCTTCTTGTCGCGGCTGTGGGAGCGCGCCTACCTCGGGCCCTGGTCGCGAGCGCAGTTCGGCAGCCCACAGACCGCCCTCAACGGCAGCTGCCTGTGGGCCGAAGTCAAAGCCGGGCAGGTGTCGGCCCCAGAGATCATGGCCGTCTGGTCCTCTACCTGCGCTGACAGCACCCTCACCGCGGGCCGCAGCGACGTCGTGAGGGATTGGGGGGTCGGGTTGGCGCTGTACGGCTGCCCCGATCACACAACCGACGCGGTGGCAGAGATCCCTCTGGCGGAGTCGGGCAAGGCGTATGAGCCGCTGCAGCAGGACCGGGCGTGGCGGGTGTTCCATCCCGACGGCGACACCGAGACGCTCACCTTCTTGAATCTCGCGTCCGGATGTGGGCTAGCAGCGCCCGACGGCGTCAAAGCCAACAGCGAGGGGGCTCCCAGCTTCACGGATCCGATCAACTCTGGCAACGACAAGGAGGGGGGCGACGATCAGGACAGCAACGACGATGAGGACGGCCCGAGTTACCCCAGGCTGCATAAGGACGGCACCTTGTTCACGCGAGGCGCGTACTCCTACATCAACGCGTCGCGGATCGGGATGCGTCCCGACAGAGCTGAGGAGAAGGGCGAGTGGTTCAGCCTCGATCTGTGCCACCTGTGGCTCACCGGCACCAAGGTCCACAGCATCCTCGACAAACGCGACGGAGACACGGTCGGTGAGTACGGCAGCGGCAGCCGAGACGGCCAGCACGAGGGCCTCAACAGCGACTTCTTGCAGCACCGCGGCGCGATCGGATGCGCCGACGCCGAACGCTCAGCCGAGGTGGTGGTCGAGAACATGGGCGACGGCGAACTCCAGTGGCGGGAGGTCACTGACGCGGACCAGGCCTACCAGGCGGCTGCGGACATCTGCACGTTCGCTGGGGGGCGCTTCTTTGACCGGATCCTCAACGGGCTGGTCGTGTTGCTGGTGTCGTTCTCGTTCGCGTTCAGCCTGTTCGGGATGGCCGTCGGCACCGCGCTCGCGCAAATCCTGCTCGTCATTGTGTTCATGTGCCTGCCCGTCGTGCTCGTAGCCTCCGCGATTCCGACCAAACTCACCCGAGGGCTGCTGCCCCAAACCCTCAAAGTCGGGCTGTTCGCGTCGATCGCGCACGCTGTGTTCTTGTTGATCCTCACCGCGATGGTGTTCCTCATCGACGTCCTCATCGCGGCGGTAGCAGAGGCGACCACACCAGGGTCGTTCCTGCGGGTGATGCTGCTGGCAGTGATCCCGTTCGTGGTGAAGAAGGTCATCGCCGGGTTCGGGAAGCGGCTCAACATGGACTTCACGTCCATGAAGGGCGGGATGCGGGTCACCTCAGGCATCGCAGCGGCCGGGTTCGGGCAGGACCGCAGCCGGATGGGAGACCAGCTCCGCTACTACGGCCACAGCGCGGTGCACGGCATGATGTACGGCGGCATGGGCCGCCGAGGCGGCGTCAACATCGGCGAACGCGGGATGGCGCTCGCCCCCGCACGGGCCAGCGCGAGCGGCTCCGTGCCGACACGCACCGGCCCGCGGCCCAGCCCCGGAGCGCAAGCTCGCGAATCGTCCACAGCGGCCGGCAGCGTGCTAGGCGGGATCTCTGGGATGACGGTCAGAAACCGAGGCCGCCGCGGCGACCCGAGCGGCGGGCCTGTTGGCGGCAGGACCGGGCCCGCCAGCGGTCGCAGCGCCGAACCTAGGGGCGGCGCCGCGGATCCCGTTGTCGACGCTGGCCGCCCGCCGAGGCCGTCCGCCCCAACCAGCGGAGTGCTGCTAGACCGCGGCTCACCTGATCTAGGGATCGCCCGCGACTGGCCGTCGGGAGGGCCGAGCACCGTGGGATGGGAGCAGACCCCCGCCGGGCTGCTCCTCGACCCGAGGCATGGTCCCCCGGATCCCTCACCACCAGCGGACGCCGGGCCACCGGTGTCCGCCGAGCCGCCAGCGTCCACCGAGGACCTGTTCGACTCTGACGCCAACTACGACCCCGACTCTGAGTCTGAACGCCCCGCCGGATCCCGGGTGCGGCGAGGTGTCATCAAGGCCGCCAAGTTCGTGAAGAAGCATCCGTTGGCGACGTTCGCCACGCTAGGGGTCCTCACTGGGGTCGGGATACCCGCCGCGGCCGCTGTCTACGTCGGCGGCAAGTTCGTCAAGTACGCCACCCGAGGCCCGGTGCGCATCATCAAGCGGATCGCCGGCCGCGCCAAGCAGACCGGCGCCTACGACCGCGCCCGAGACGCGATGGTCAGCTCGCAGGCGGCGCTGATGATGCAGAAGCGCTATCAGGCAGGCATCACACCGACGATCCAACGCCAACCCGCCACAACCCGCACCCCCGCCGCCGCGATAGGAGCCGCCACCCCCTCCGGTGGCGAGTCGGCCAGCTTCCACCCGGCTGCCGCTGACGGGTTCGACCCCGGCTACATCGACCCAACCATGCCCCCCGGCGAACACCGCATCGAACCGCCGCCAGCCGACGGCTCCGACTCCGGGCCTGGCGATGACATCGCAGCCGCAGGCGCACCGATCGGCGGCACAGGCCCCGATGCCGCCCCGACAGTTGCGCCGACGGGACCCGCACCTGTCGTCGGCCCCCCAGCCCACACACCGATCGTCGGCACGGACCCCATACCGGCTGGCGGCGGTCCCGACCCCAGCTACAGCGCAGGCGGGCCGATACCACCAGACCCCGCACCGGCACAACCTCAGCAGCCCGTCGCTCCCCAGCCCCGACCGACCGCCTCTCCCCAGCAGCCCGCACCACAGCAGCCCGTCGCTCCCCATCCGGCCGCACCGCCCGCCTCTCCCCAGCCGCCCCAGCAGCCCGTCGCTCCCCAGCCCCGACCGACCGCCTCTCCCCAGCAGCCCCAGCAGCCCGTCGCTCCCCAGCCCGCACCACAGCAGCCCGCACCACAGCAGCCCGCTCCCCAGCAGCCCGCACCACAGCAGCCCGTCGCTCCCCAGCCCCGACCGACCGCCTCTCCCCAGCAGCCCGCACCACAGCAGCCCGTCGCTCCCCAGCCCCGACCGACCGCCTCTCCCCAGCAGCCCGTCGCTCCCCAGCCCCGACCGACCGCCTCTCCCCAGCAGCCCGCACCACAGCAGCCCGTCGCTCCCGAGCCCGCACCACAGCCGCCCGCTTCCCAGCAGCCCCAGCAGCCCGTCGCTCCCCAGCCGGCCGCACCACCCGCACCGGCACAACCTCAGCCGCCCGCCTCTCCCCAGCAACCTGCACCACCCCAGCCACCGCGCACACCGCAGCACGACCAGCCGGGAGAGCCGCGGGAAACCTAAGGGCAGCACAGCGCCGTCGAGAGGGAACTTCACACAGCCCGCGTCGACTCGTTCACCAGCCTGAGGGCACTAATCGAAGGAGCGTCGTGAGACCGCCCGCCCCCCGCCGGGCAGCAGCCGCGTCTCGCGCCGACTACCTCTAGCGCACCGACATCTACGTGTCGTCCGCTCGTGAACTCGAGCCCCGCAGCAGCTTGGAACGACTCAGTTTGTTGCGCTTGTTGTGGGCTCGGGGTGTCTCTCGTGTGCTCAGTTAGGGTACGGAGACTGTGGCGTCTAACCCGGTTGTTGCTGATAGGGCTCTGCTCTACAGGCTGCTGCCTCGGCGCCGTCGACGGGTGTCCTTCTCGGGTAGAGCAGTTCGGCTGCAGGCACGACGAGGCACGGTGCTAGCTGAGACGGCACTGGAATCGGTGCAGGACATCTCGATCCGCCGAGGCTGGTTCGCCAGCACACTCACGGTCCAGACGGTCCAGGGCGCCGCATTCAAGGTCAGAGGGCTCAACAGGCATCAGGCGTCGCATGTGCGTGGCGCGATGCTCGACGCTGCCGCGGTGCGCGCCGCAGCCGCCGCACAGGAGCTGGTGGAGGTTGATGAGGCGCTGCGCCGGCTGTTGCAGCGAGGCCGTTTCCTGCGCCATAGCGAGATATTTCCTCTTCACGAGAAGCTGGTGTCGGCGGTACGACAATGCGGCGGGCTCATAAGCCGGCACCTGCCGGCCTCGGCACGTGACGCTCTGGGGAGGCTTGCGAGCCTCGAACCCGCTGAGAGCATCGACGCGGTCCGCGAGGACGTCAATCAGCGGTTCGTGTCAAGCCAGATACCAGCTGTGGAGGCAGCCGCGGATGCCGATGCGGGTGCCCGGGTGACCGAGGAGCAGGCGGAGGCGGTCGCCACTGATGAGGATGTGACGTTGGTGCTGGCTGGTGCAGGCACAGGCAAGACGACGGTGATTGCCGCCAAGGTCGCTCACCTCGTGCGCAACGAACGCGTCGACCCTTCACAGATATTGGTGCTGGCGTTCAACAAGAAGGCGCAACGCGAGATCGTCGACCGGCTCACCGGCGACTTGGCGGCGGTGGATGTGGAGACGTTCCATGCGTTCGGGCGCCGTGTCGTCGCCGACTGCGAACAGCGCCAGCCGAGCGTGTCGAAGATGGCCACCGACGACCACATCATGAAATCCACCGTCGACACGATCTTCAACGAGCTGATCGACAGCGACGAGACATCCGAGCTTGTCGCCAGCTACCTGGCCTATCACTTCGAGCCGTGTGCTTCGCCGTTCGATTTCGGCACCGACGAAGAGTACGAGGCCTACTGGCGCAGCGTCGAGCTGCGCACCCTGAGCGGGGATCTGGTCAAGAGCATCCAAGAGCTCCAGATCGCGAACTTCCTGACCGAACACGGAGTCAGCTTCGAGTACGAGCCCCAATATGAGCATTCAACAGCCACCCGCGAGCGGCGGCAGTATTCTCCGGACTTCTATCTGTCTGACCACGGCATCTACATCGAGCATTTCGCGCTCAACGAAGATGGCGACCCGCCGCCGCACTGGAGCGGCTACGCCGACGGTGTGGTCTGGAAGCGTCAGACCCACCAACAGCACGGCACAGCTCTGATCGAGACATTCAGCTGGGAGCACCAACAGGGCACCTGGCGCGCATCGCTACGAGAGAAGCTCGAAGCCAACGGAGTGGCGCTTGTCCCGATGCCTCGCCAAGAGATGCTCTCGCTGCTCTCTGAGACGAAGATCTCGCGGCTGTCGGGCTTGCTGGCAACGTTCCTCAACCACGTCAAGACCAGCAACACCGACCTCGAAGAACTGAAGTCGCGGGCTTGTGGACGCGGCGACGTGGTCCGCAACCTGGTGTTCCTCGACATCTTCAACCGGGTCCAGCAACGCTACGAACAACTCCTCACCGACGCCGACGAGCTGGACTTCCACGACTTCATAAACCGCGCCGTCGGCCACATCGGTGACAGTCGATGGCGGTCGCGGTATCGCTATGTGCTAGTCGACGAGTTCCAGGACATTTCCGCGGGGCGCATGGCGCTGCTGCGGGCCCTCAACGACACCGGCGTCGCATACTTCGTGGTGGGCGACGACTGGCAGTCGATCTACCGCTTCGCGGGAAGCGACGTCAGCCTGGTGAGCGGCTGCGGCAACCATCTGGGCCATGTCCAGCAGCGAACCCTGAGCCTCACGTTCCGCTACGGCGAAGGCATCCTCGGTCCCTCGACCACCTTCATCAAGAAGAACCCTCAGCAGACCCAGAGGCTGCTGCGCTGCAACGGCAACTCCAAAGACAACGGCGTCACTGTCGTCGCCGCCGAGGACACGGCCAGCGGTGTGCAGGAGGCTCTGCGACACATCGAAGGCATCGCTGGTGGCGAGACCCCTGAGGTGTTCGTGCTGGGCCGCTACAACAAGAGCAGAGACGCTGTTCCTGCCGGTGGGGAGTTCAACACGGTCCACCGAGCCAAAGGAACCGAAGCCGACTACGTGGTCGTGGTCGATCTCACCGATGACCGATGGGGGTTCCCATCCCAGATCGACGACGACCCGCTCCTGGAGCTGGTGCTGCCACCGCCGCACGGCAAGGCCTACGCGTTCGCGGAGGAGCGCCGCCTGTTCTATGTCGCGCTGACCCGAGCACGCCACGGCGCCTACCTCATCACCGATCCGGAGTTCCCGTCGGCGTTCGTGCTGGAGCTGATTGAGCAGTCCGACAGCCTGCGGCAACTCGGCGAACTCGCCCCGGCGCTTCCGTGTCCGCGCTGCCCGAACGGCCGCCTGGTGCGCTCAGAGAGCCGCAAGACGCTGCGCTGCACCAACCAACCACACTGCGCCTACCAGGCGCCACGCTGCCGCAACTGCCCAGACGGCTACGTGGTGGTCAACAAGAAGTCCGCAGCCGCATGCACCAACCCCGGCTGCGACAAGCCACCCGACATCTGCCCTTCATGCGGCCTCGGGGTGATCGTGCCACGACAATCCGATCGAACAGGCACATTCGAAGGATGCACCGAGTACCACTCGAAGCTCCAATGCACCTATACGAGAAGCTCCAGACCTAGCGCCTGGCACGCCTGATCCTCCAAGAGCGCCAGGCGGTTCACCAGAGCCGATAACAGTAGTCTCCTCCGACTTGGGCGAACGAGAGACGCGAAACAGGCCACGCACGGCCGTGTCGTGGTGATGCGTGCTACCGCGATCTCAGCCGTCCTGTTCTTCTAGAGAACCAATCGAATGCCCGATTGGGTGCTGGGGATGTACGGCGCCATTGCTGACTATTGGTCGGCTTGTTCCATGAGCTGCTTCAGCTTCTCCACTGTGCATGGATCATCGGGGTGTCTGTGCAGCATGGCGTGGCAGTTGGGGCAGACCGGGACAAGGTCCGTCTTCGGGTTCAGTCTGTATTGCCCGTCTCGAGCTGCCTGTGACACGGGCGTCTTGTGGTGAACATGAATGAAGCCCTGCGCGAAGTCGCCGTATACGTCTCCGAAGTCCATACCGCAGACCTGGCATTCGTTTCCATGGGTGTTGACGCATGTCCGACGCGCCTCGGCGTCGCGTTCGTACCTGAGCACCGCAACTCTCTTGGTAGCACTTGCCCACCTTCGACCACTTCACCGTGCTCGTCGTACACGCCTGCCTCATCACCCGACAGCGGTTGCGACACGCGGTCGCTGCCGTCGGTGTCGCCGTCCTGGGCGCCGTCTGGTGGTGCATCGAAGAACTCGTCGACTAGGGGTTGGACCCATCGGGCTTTGTCGTCTCGATTCAGCCCGTACACGGTTCTGGGGGTATTGTCGATGGACCGTTGCAGAGTCTCGGGCGCAGCGGACTTCGGGACCGTCGACGCCAACCACCTGACCCGTCGATCATGCAGCGCCCCCTTGGGTCGGGACTCGTCCCAGCTTGCCTCTCCGGTCACGCGGCCGACCGCTATCCAGTCGTCGTCTGCGCCGTGATTCTTCAATGGAAGGACAACTAGATCGCCGACGCCGACTTCGTGGTAGAAGCGCCAGATCTGGTCGCGCGCACTCTGGCGGCTTGAGGCGTCGCGATCGGAAAGCTCACCAACGAGGTAATCGCCATACGTATCTCGATTCTTGAACCTGCCCCTAGTGGGCGCGGGCCACTCGTCCCAGCCGATCGTCACAACCCCAATGTCGAGATTGTGTTCGACCGTTTCGCCCTCTTCGCCTGCGCGCACGACCCACGCCCTCGCATCAGCCGACTCGCTCTTGGGGAGGCTCTTCAGATTTGCGTTCATGGGGTCAGCTGGCGGTCTCGGAGTTGGAGCGATCCCACGTCTGCTCTGCAGCCACGAACTCCTCTGCTGCTTGCATCGCGTCGCCGCGGCTGAGGCAGGCGTGTTCGCTGCTGGCCACGGTCTCGCAGCGGTGGTGGCGGTGTCGTTTGACGTTCCAGCACCACGATCCCGACCCACTGGTGGCTTCGCTCACTGCGACGATCATCCACTCGTTGTGTAGCCGGCCACTGTTGCCCACGGTTCTACGATCACATCACCCGACGGCGCGCGTCAACCCCGTCCCGAGGAGCCAGCCCCGCCGTGGAGTGCAGCTATGGCCGACGCTCCGGCCCGCGACGAGGCCCTGTCGAAGTTCCTCGCCCTGCAGGGCAAGCACCACCGCGCAACGCGGCTGCTCGACGTAGCTCGTCACGTCGAGCGCGGCTTCCCGCCCGGACCCTGGGCCAGGTCGCTGCTTCGGTACTGAAGGCCAGCCGCCGCCGGTAGGCCCGCGCGGCGGCTAGCTCGACCCGACTTCATGCAGCGTGTGCGACCGGACTTCAACGTTCGGTTGTATGCGCTGGGGGCCGTTAGAGGACTGCTGGCAGCGGCCTCGCCCGACGCGCACCGCGCCACCGCTCAGTTCATCTCCAAGCAAGACCCAGTGCCGCTGGAGGTGGCGATCGGCCTGACCGGCGTTTTCGGCCTGCTCAGCTTCGACCACATCACCGGCGAAACCCGCGAGGCGCTGTGGAGGTTCGCGCAGCAGGATCACGGACGGATCGGAGCCGAGGCGCTCGCATGGTTCGCATCCAACGGCAACGCACAGGCTCAAGCGGACCTGATAGGGCGCGCCGGTGCTGGTGACCGCTATGCCCTTGCAGCCATCGGGGATGTGCCCGAGTTGATGACACGGCCTCCGCCGGGCTGAGACGACGCCGACGCTGCAGCGTTCGCCTAGGGAGACCTCCTGTAGAACGCGAGGATGTCGCGGTCGCGCCCGGTGCTCGACTCATTGTCGGGGTCGTCCTCGTCGCCCGAACCGTCAGAACTGTCAGATGCAACGATGTTGGGAAGATCCTTCAGATCCTGTTTATTCTTGCGGGCGGTTCCTTGCTGCGTCGAGCCTGTTGCGCGCCCTGTCGCACCTTCAGATGCCCTCTGACCTCGGCGAAAACACCAGACCGGGGAACTGCTGCACCCCAGTGGTCGTCACGACGAGCGCACAGAGGCGTAATACCATGCAGGTGACCACAGTCAGCGCCTCGACCCCTCCGTAACCATGTTCGTTCCCACCATCACAGCCGATCAGATTCCCCGTTGGATGGCTGACAACGACCGCCGCGGCCGTGTCGTTGAGCTACGCGAGCTGTGCAAGCAGTGGGCGCACACGGATCATGTGCATCGTGCCGCGACGGTCGAGGCGGCTCCTAGACGGCATCGTTGGTGGCATCGTTTCACGCGTCGCCGTCATGACCTGACGCGTATCGCTGCGGTAGTGCATGCCTTGTGTGACCGTGACGGGGTTCCAGTTCCCAGCTGGGTGTGGCAGCATCGCAGCCGCCGAGACATCAGCATGACTGCATCGCGGCGGCGGGTGTCGAGCCTCTGGACAGAGCACAGCAACGCTCCCGACGCCTGCGCGTACCACCGGGTGTGGTTCGACCCGGCGAGCATCGAAGACCACAGAGTCCACGGGTTCAGCCGAGGTGATTGATCGCAGCCTCTGGTTGGAGGGGAACCGCCGGTTCCGTGCCCACAAGATGGTTGCGGTGTCGTGGTTGCAGCGGCGTCGATGGAACGACCCGACGCCGTAAGGCGTATCCGTTCCGTTCAGGGCGCTGGCCGATCCATGACGCGCCGACGGATCGTTGTGGAGGTGGTTGGCGCTTGGGAGCCGTCAATCACGTGATCGCTCTGTCGAATGCCACTCGGAGCCTTTGCGCGAGCTTGCGCTGTGTTGTCTGGAAGCATCCGTCGCTGATGCGCCTGCCGGAGTGCAGGTAGCGAGTCTTGACGATGCGTTGTGGCCCACTGGCAGTGACTGTCAACGAGATCGTCGGTCCACCCTCGGTCGTTCTGTATTCGACAACGCTTCCGCATGTCGAGTAGCGGATCCAGTTCTTGGGGTGTGTTGTGGTGCCCGCTAGCAGGTCTGCCATGTCATCAGCGGTCGACGGTCGACGGGCCGGGTCCGGATCGAGGGCCATTTCGACAACGCGGGCGATGGAACGGTGAACATGGGGCGCTTCGTCGCGCACGCGAAGATTCCCCTTGATCATCAGAGCTACCAGTTCGTGTTCAGTGCTGGCCTTAAACGGCCAGCAGCCGGTCAATAGCCGCCACAACGTCACTCCAGCCGAGAACAGGTCGGAGCTAGCGGTTACACGACTCGTGTACCCCTCGGGTGCTCGACACAACTGGTTGCCAGCCGCTGCGGCTGTTCCGTCGGGATCCATGTTCTCGGCGGCGCCGAAGTCGCCGAGAAGCGCTCGATCGTGCGAGTTGAGGAAGATGTTGGCCGGGGTGAGATCGCGATGGAGGATGTTCTTTCGATGGCATAGACCGAGTCCGATGAGTGCCTGTCTCACCCATCGAACAGCGAGTTCGGGCGGAACCCCGACGCCCTCGACGAGGTGGTCTTCGGTCGAGCCCATCGGCGCGATGTCGGTGGCAAGAAAGGGAACGTCGTTGTCGATGCCGGCGTTGAACACTCGCAGGATGTGTGGGCTCTCTAGCGCTGTCAAAGCATGCGCTTCGCTTACGACAAGGCCTTCCGCCGCGACGCGGAGCAGCTTCAGCGCGAGTTCTCGACCGATCTTGATGTCTCGAACATGGTGCACGGAGCTGTTCGCGCCCGCACCGAGTTCGCCAAGGATCTCGTAGCGACCGGCCCATGGTTCCACGCACCCACGTTACGATCTTGGTGGTGTCCAGCTTGGGATTGAGTTGCAATGTGAGGGCTGGCCGAATTGTCGTGAGGGGTGTATTTTGGGGCAACGGTGAAGCAGCCGAGGTCTTTCGTCATTCGGTGTCCGGCGGCGACGACCTGGCGCTGCAACTGCGAACGCTAAGCGACGCCCTCGCCACACGGCTGACAGACCTAGCCGTCGCCAGCGTCGTCGTGCGCGGTATGGACTACCATCACGCCACTCGTCTCAACGAGCCTGTCGCGCTTCGGCTGCGCGGCGAGGGCGTCTTGCTCTCGACAGCGCGAACCCATGTAGACCATGTCGCTTGTTTGAACGGCAAGGCCATCGGCGACAAGTGCGGCACAACAAAAGAAGAAGCCGAGGCCCGTGCTGCCAGGTTGCTGTCCAAGGCCAACGCAGAAGCGACTGCGGCGGCACTAGCTGCCGAACAACTACGGCTCGAAAGCTCCAACGTATAGGACGTCTGGTGGCCGCGACGAAGGGTTGAGGTCGACGAGCACCGCGGGTACCACATCGACGTGGTGAAGCTCCTGCTGGGCTCGCACGAAGGTGGCGCCGGTCACGCGAACGATCTCAAACACCAGGGCCTTCGATGGCTCTTCCCCCGGGGCGTCGAGGCCCTGAACGACTCGCTTCGCGGCCGGGCTCGCACCAACGATCAGACCACATCCGGCCCGGGCTGCTGTCTCGCGGATCGCGTGTTGGATGTCTTGTAGTTCGCCTGGATCACCAAGCACTGCGTCACAGATCGCCTCCGAGAGCGCCGACGCCTGGAGAAGCCACCGACCCTCACGGATGTCCAGCGAAGCCGCCTCGCGGATCAGGTCCTTGAGCATCTGATTTGCCATTTCACAGAATCTACAAATTTTACTGCATATTGGGGTGGATGTAGTCTGAGTGCGTGAAGCCCTACGGTCCGTCCAAGATCCCCAAGACCCGCCAGATAACGCTCCCAGCGGAACTCCTCAGGCAACTCAATATCGAGATCGGCGACGAGGTGTACGTATGCAAGGCCGAGGACATCGAAGGTGCCCTAACCGTGGTTCCAGTTGAGGTCGTAGTGAGTTGGATCGACAGCGGCCGGCGCCAAGACGCGCTGCCATCCCCCATCGAGGACACCGACAGCGTCTAGACGGATTCGTTATGTTCGTGCGGCTGGGTGTACCCACCCAAACGGCTCTCGGACGCTGCCACGACGCTCTGACCTGCGACAACGCGATCTGTGGACGCCGAAAGGTGTGCCATACCCCCTCAGCAAAGTGTGCAACCCTCCAATAGAACAGCCCATAACCCGAGGTCAGAGAAACTAGCGAAGTACCCGCCATGTGATGTGTCGCAAGACATAGGAACATTGCGAACCCACGCAGATTCCGGCGGCCATCGCGGGCCGGAGGGCTCAGTTGAAGCCGACGAGCGCCTCGCAGATGGTGCGCGTCAGCAGGGTGGTGCAATGGTAGGGGTCGGCGTTGGCGTTGGGCCTGCGGTCCTCGATGTAGCCCTTGCCCTCGCGCGCCACCTGCCACGGGATCCGCACCGAAGCGCCCCGATCCGACACCCCGTAGGAGTACTGGTCATAGCGCTCGGTCTCGTGCTCGCCGGTCAAGCGGAACTCGATGCCGGCGCCGTAGCCGGCGAGATGCTCCTCGGGCTTGCCCGCCATCCCCAGAGACTCGCACGCGGCGATGATCGGCTCATAGCCCTCGCGCATCGCCTTGGTTGACACGTTGGTGTGCATGCCCGCGCCGTTCCAGTCCCCCAGCATCGGCTTGGGCTCGATCGTCACCTCAATGCTGTGCTTCTCAGCAAGACGGAACAACAGATAGCGCGCCACCCACAGATGGTCGGCGACCGCCACCGTGTCCAACGGGCCGATCTGGAACTCCCACTGCCCCGGCATCACCTCCGCGTTGGTGCCCGCGATCTCAAGCCCGGCCTCGATGCACGCCGTGGTGTGCTCCTCGATCAGCTCACGGCCCGAGATCCGCCCCGCCCCAACCCCGCAATAATACGGGCCCTGCGGCGGCGGGAACCCCGCCGGGGGGAACCCCGCCGGCCAGCGAGTCACCGCGTCCAACAGCGTGTACTCCTGCTCCAAACCGAACCACGGCGCCTGGTCCTTGTACTTCTCAAACACCGCCACACACTCGGCGCGCCTGTTGGTCACATGGGGCGACATGTCATGAGCATTCAACGTCTCGCACAGCACCAGGATGTTGTCGCCGCCGCGCACAGGATCCCCGCATGTGAACACCGGCTTGAGAACCACATCAGAATTGTCGCCGGTGGCCTGATTGGTGCTCGACCCATCAAAACCCCAAATCGGGGGCTCCTCATCATTGTTGACAACCCTCGTCTTGGTGCGAATCTCGCCCGCCGGCTGATTGCCATCAATCCAGAGATACTCCGCTCGATAAGTCACGTCATCTCCTCGGTGTCTGTCGGCGTCCGGCAAGAGCCAGACGTCTTTGTCAAGACTTACGGACTCGCGGCCGCGAGTCCGAGGTCAATCTGCCCGGCCATTGTTTCGGATCCGTTGCCCGATTGTGAACAGCGTGTTAAACGAGACAGCGGCCCCGGCGGGAGGGCTTACGCTGATCAGCGCTATGGAGCGAGAACAGGATTACGCGCTGCGGATCGCGGAAGAGCGCGGCGTCCGCCTGGTCCGGCTCTGGTTCACCGACGTGCTCGGGCAACTCAAGTCTGTGGCCATATCGCCGGCCGAGCTCGAAGCTGCCTTCACCGAGGGCGTGCAGTTCGACGGCACCGCGATAGACGGGTTCAGCCGCGTCAACGAGGCCGACGTGCTGGCCCGGCCCGACGCGGCGACGTTCGAGCTGCTGCCGTGGGCCGACGCGGAGGAACCGACAGCGCGCATGTTCTGCGACATCGAGACGGTTGACGGACTCCCATTCGAGGGCGATCCCCGACAAGTCCTGCGTCGCACCGTCGGAGCGGCCCGGGAGCAGGGGTACGAATTCATGACTGCGCCGGAGGTGGAGTTCTTCTACTTCGACTCCGACAACCCGGTCGACGGCCGGCCCCAGCCCCTGGACCGGGCCTCGTACTTCGACCTCACCACACTCGACGTTGCGAGCGGCCTGCGCCGGAGCACGCTGCACATGCTCGAGTTCATGGGCATCGGCGTCGAATACTCATTCCACGAGGACAGCCCGAGCCAGCACGAGATCGACCTGCGCTACACCGAGGCCCTCGAGATGGCCGACAACGTCATGACGCTGAGGCTGGTCGTGAAGCGCATCGCCATGGCCCACAACGCTTACGCCACGTTCATCCCCAAGCCGCTCAACGGCGTGCAGGGCTCGGGCATGCACACCCACCTTTCACTGTTCAGCGAGGGCGCCAACGCCTTCTACGACACCGACGACCCTGCCGGGATCTCCAGCATCGGGCGCGAGTTCATGGCCGGAGTGCTGGCCCATGCCCGCGAGATCACCGCGGTTACCAACCAGCTGATCAACTCCTACAAGCGCCTCGGCGAGGCATCGGAGGCGCCCCAGCATGTGGTCTGGGCCCGGAACAACCGCTCCGCGCTGGTTCGCGTGCCGCTGCACCGGCGGGGCAAACCCGAATCGGTGCGCATCGAGTACCGAGCCCTCGACCCGGCCTGCAACCCGTATCTGGCCTTCGCGCTGCTGCTGGCCGCAGGGATGCGGGGCGTCGAGCACCACTACGAACTGCCCGCCGAGACGACCCACAACCTGTTCGACCCGGCCCTTGACCGGACCCCGAGCGGCTTGGAGCTGCTGCCGCGCTCCCTCGACGAGGCGCTCGAAGTGATGGAGGGGTCACAACTAGTGCGCGACACACTCGGCGAGCACATCTTCGAGTGGTTCCTGCGCAACAAGCGCGCCGAGTGGGACAGCTACCGGACCCAGGTCACACCCTGGGAGCTGGAGCGCTATCTGCCCCGTTGGTGACGGCGGCCTTGACCGAGCGCCTGCTGCTCGTCCACCCCGACCCGGCGCCGGCGGAGCTGGCCCGGGCGCTCGAGGGGGCCGCATACTCCTGGAAGGGCGCCGGCGGCGCTGAGGAACTGCTTCGAGCGGAGCCCGGCGCCGGGGGCCGATATGCCGCCGCGGTGGTGGCCGTCGGCGACGGGGCCGCTGCAAGGCGGTCCGCGTTTGGGTTCTGCCGGGCTCTGCGCGACGGCAGCCAGGCGCAGCTCGGCGTGCTGGTCGTGGTGAGTCGGGGCAACATCGCCGAGCTGGAGTCCAATCACGGGCTGTTCAACGACTTCTGCTTGTGGCCGCCAGCCCATGGAGAGCTCGAAGCCCGCTTGGGCCTCCTGTTGGTAAGCCGGTCGCCGGCCGGGTCGAGGCCCGAGACGATCAACTTCGGCGAGCTGGTGATGAACCTCGACACCTACCAGGCCGCCATCGCGGGCCGACCCCTCGACCTCACCTACATGGAGTACGAGCTGCTGCGGTTCCTGGCGGCGCGGCCGGGAAAGGTGTTCACCCGTGAGGACCTTCTCAGCCGAGTGTGGGGATACGACTACTTTGGCGGGGCCCGAACGGTGGACGTTCATATTCGCCGCGTGCGAGCCAAACTCGGCGAGGAGCACGCCAGCCTGATCCAGACCGTCAGGTCGGTGGGCTACTGTCTCGGCCGCTCCCATTGGGGCGCTTGATCTGCTGGTCACGCTCCGACGTCGGCTTGGTCGAGTTCTGCACCGTTGCGGCCGCGTCTCGCCTTGGCGTGGGAGACAGCTTCTGCGAACTCGGACCCGTCGTCCGCCGTGGTGAAGACGTAGCCGGGCTGTCCATGCTCGAAGATCACGCCGTGCACCGAGATGGCGCCCACCGGGTCGTCGATGCGGATCCGGTCGAAGAACGCCACCGAGCCCACGACGATCACGCCGGCGACAGCCCCCGTCAACACTGCGCCCACGGGGCTCATGGCGGCCGTGCCGGCGGTGATGCCGACGAGTCCAGCCAGCACCCCGTTGCCAGTCATGGCTACGTCGAGATGGCGGGTCCGGAGCCAGATGACGGCGCCGGCGGTCACGGCGCCCGCCGCGGCCGCGAGCATCGTCGTCACCGCAGCCCGCATCACAACAGCATCGGCGGCCAGCTCCGAGTCGGCTCGGCTGCGCCCGCGGGTTACTGGGCGAACAACTCGATGGTCTCGGTCATCATGGCGACCGAGGGGACCTGCCGCTTACCCGTGCTCATCCCTCCCTACTTCCGGGTGGGCGTTCCACCTCTCGAATTCCTCGCCGTCGGCGGGGAGGGTGATCTTCGAGATGCCGCCCGGTGGGAGGTCTCCCGGCGTGGTGGGGCCGAGCTCGACGCCGTTGGAGAGGTGAACCTCGATCCGGGTCTGACTCAGCGTTTCGGTTGTCGTGTTCTCGACGGTTCCGACGAACGCATCGGCGTCGGCGTCATAGGACAGGATCAGCCGCGCTCCGGCCCGCGTGTGGTCGTAGATGTCACTCTTGGCGAGAAGAATGCCCGATTCCTCGCCCCCAGTGTCCCCCTCGGACTCTGAACCGGCGTGCTCGCCCCCAGTGTCCCCCTCGGATTCTGAGCGGCCGTGCTCGCCGGATTCGGAGTCATGGCCGTCGCCGCAACTGCTCAAGAGCAGGGCGAGGCCGGCCGCGGCGGCGAGGGCAAGGCGAGGCAATGTATGCATGGAGTGGTCTCCTTGGTGAGTTAGTCGGTGCTCTAAGAAGCCTTGAGTGTGACAGAGCAGTGCTTAAACGAGCATGAGAAGACCAGCGTGGCTCTCAGCCTCGTCTAAGGAACGGAGAGGGATACTTCGGTAATGCGGATTCTGCTGGTGGAGGACGAGGTGCAGTTGGCCGAGGTCATCAGTGACGGCCTCGCGGAGCATGGGGTCACCGCTGATGTCGAGCACGATGGCCCTGCGGGTCTGTGGCGGGCCCGGGAGGGCAGCTACGACGTCATCGTTCTGGACATCATGGTGCCGGGGATGAACGGCTACCGGATCTGTCGGGCGCTTCGCCAAGATGAGGACTGGACGCCGATCCTGATGCTCACCGCAAAGGACGGCGAGTGGGACGAGGCCGATTCGCTCGACGCCGGTGCGGACGACTTCTTGTCGAAGCCGTTCTCATTCGTGGTGTTGCTGGCCCGCCTGCGGGCGCTGGCCCGCCGCGCCGCAGTAGCCCGACCGGTGCTATTGCGGGCAGGCGACCTGGTGTTCGATGTTGCGGCGTCCTCGGTGAAGCGAGGTGCCACCGAGATCGGTTTGAGCCGCCGCGAGATGGATGTGCTGGAGGTGCTGATGCGCGGTGACGGGGCGCCGGTCGCCAAGCGGGACATCTTCAACCGGGTGTGGGGGTTCGACGCCGATGTCGACTCGAACGTGGTCGAGGTGTACATCCGGTATCTGCGCCGCAAGATCGATGAGCCGTTCGGAGTGCAGACGATCGTCAGCCAGCGAGGCGTGGGGTATCGCATCATGGGGGACACGCCGTGAGCAGGTGGTGGCCTCGTTCGGTCAGGTCTCGGACAACGCTGGCGGCATCGCTGGCGACGGTGCTCGTGTTGGCGGCTGCGTCGGTGCTCATCGTCGCGCTGGTGGAACGCGACCTGCAGGACAACGCCCGAGCAGCGCTGGAGGATGCACTCGAGACTGCGTCGCATACGGCTAGTGGCGAGGGATCAGCGCGAGGCGAAGGGAACGAGCAGTCGGAGAGCAGCGGGCACATCGAGGGGAGTGAATCCGCAGATTCATCGGGGTTGTCGCCGGCCGTACCGGACAGCGAATCGAGCAGCGATGCCCGGCTGCAGCAGATCGCCGATGCCTCGATCGCTGAGACCCGGGCCGGTGTGGACGCCGCGTCTCGGGCTCTGTGGATCATTGTGCCTGCGGTGGGCGCGACACTCGCGCTGGCCATTTGGGCCGCAGTGGGGCAGGCGCTGCGTCCGGTGCGGGGCATATCGGGCCGGGTTGCCGCCATCTCCGGCTCCACGCTCGACGAGCGGGTTCCTGAGCCCGACAGCGGCGATGAGATCGCGGAGCTGGCCGCGCTGATGAACGAGATGCTCGACCGTTTGCAGGCGGCGTCGGACCGTCAGCGGGCGTTCACAGCCGATGCCAGCCACGAGCTTCGGGCCCCGCTGTCCACTCTGCTGGCCGCGGCCGAAGTAGCCGAGGTGAGTTCCGACCCGCAGAAGCTGCAGGAGCTGTCGGCCAAGATCGGCGGCGAAGCCCGGCGTATGCAGGCCCTGATCTCAGACTTGCTGGACCTGGCTCGGCTCGATGAACAACGCCGAGAAGAGCTGCTGCACACGGTGGACTTGCGGGCGGTCTGCGAGCATGCCATCGAGCGCGTGAACGGGCCAGACGTCACCGTCACTCTGGCCGGGACCCCAGCCCAGCCGATTGTCGGTGTCGAATCGCAAATCGAGCGGGCCGTCTTCAACCTGGTGGAAAACGCGGTGGCCCAAGCGGACCAGCAGGTGCTCATCACCCTGGTGGAGTCGGCTGCGGCGGTGGCGGTAGTGGTCGAGGATGATGGGCCCGGGATCCCGCCGGAGGATCGGGTCCGAGTGTTGGACCGGTTCGTCAGGCTCGACGAGTCCCGCCAGCGCCGAACCGGCGGCTCCGGACTCGGCCTCTCGCTGAGCCACGCCATCGCCAGACGTCACCGCGGATCCATCGACGTGGGCGATTCCGAGCATCTCGGCGGAGCTCGCGTCACCATCGAACTGCCACTGCCCGGCACTACGCCGGCCGAGCCGACAGTGACGACAGCTCAGCCGCGTACCGGTGTGCGCCAGCCGAAGTGATCCGGTGCCGCTCCCACCTGGATGTCCACGAGCGCTCGACGCAGCCTCATCGTGTTGCGGCCCGGCTGGCCGTCACCGACCGTGATCGTCTCGGTGCCATGGAGGATGGTGCCCACAGGCGCCAACGCCGCGGCTGTGCCCGTCAGGAAGGCCTCGCCCCGCTCCGCCCAGTCGACCAGCTCGTCGGGATCGATCGTGCGTTCCTGCACCTCGTAGCCGAGGTGCTCGGCGAGCTCGATCACCGAGGCCCGCGTGACACCGTGCAGGAACGATTCGTCCAGGCGCCGGGTGACCACCCGTTCGTCATCGGCGAGAAAGAAGTTCGAGGCGCCGGTCTCGGTGATATCTCCGCCGGTGGCGAACAGAACCTGGTCGACTGCTTCGTTCGCCGCCATCGAATCCAGCGTGACGCCCAACGCCATCGCGTAGTTCGCCCCGCACTTGACCATGCCGAACTGCGGGACGGTGCGGGGTACCGACGTCTCAAGTAGCAGGGTGAGCGGACGCACCCCGCCCTTGAAATAGTCGCCGACCGGGCTGTTCACCACATACAGCAGCGCACTGCGGCTCGGGCGGGCTGCGGCACCGATGTCGGGGTCGGTACCGATCAGGGTCGGGCGAATGTACAGCGAGCCCGGCGGATCTGGGACCTCATCGGAGTTGGCCTCCACCGCGTCGATGATCATCCGGCGCAGCGTGTCGGGGTCGATGCGGGGTAGTCGCAGCAGGGCCGCGCTGGCGATCATCCGCTCGACGTGGCGGTCGAGCCTGAATATCGCCAGCGATCCGTCGTTCTGGCGGTGGGCCTTGAGGCCCTCGAAGATCGCGCTGCTGTAGTGCAGCACGTGTGCGGCCGGGCTGATCGTGAGGTCCCCGTACGGCTCGGGCAATCCGCCGTAGACGCAAGGACCGCCGTCGGCTCGTGCCGTGGTCATCCAGTCGCACAAGATGGTCCCGAACAGGACGCTGAACGGGTCGGGCTTGCGGGTCACTTAGGCTCCTTCAGGGCGATCGCACTTGTATAGCCGACTCTCAGTTGGCCGAGCGTGCCGGCAGCGAGAGGGTGATATGACCCGGCGGGTCTCTAGGTCCAGTCGAGGATCCCGAGACGGATGGCGGTGAGGACTGCCTCCAGCTTGGTGGCCGCATCGAGCTTGTGGCGGAGGTTGCGGATGTGGTTGAGCACCGTGTGAGAGCTGATGTCGAGCTCCCGAGCTATCTGGGGGGTTGCTCGACCCAGCGCAACCAAGCGCAGCACTTCCAGTTCCCTGCCGGTGAGCTTGACCATCGTGGCCGAGTCCGCTGCGGCGGCCGGATGATCCGAGACGATGTCAGCCCCTCGCCGGGCCAGCCCTTCCCGCACCGAGTCAGTCGCACTATGGGAGGACTCGCTTCCAGAGCTGTCATGGAACACATGCACAAGCACGGGGGCGTCGGTGTCGCTGTCCGCAACCACCATGGGAGTGACCGAGACCTCCTTTCGCTCGCCCGATGCGCACAGCATCCGCACGTCGAGCGCGCCGGGAACCTCCCCCGCCTTCAGGGCACGCATGGACGGGCAGCCCTCCAGGCATCCGGGGACGATGCCGCCCCGCGACAGGCCGGCCAGCACGTCATAGCATCTACGCCCGAGGATCTGCTCCGGCGAGAACCCCAGAATCCGCTGTGCGGCCGGGTTCCAGGACACGATGGTCTGGTCGAGCGACACGGCGTAGACGCCGAACTGGGCCGACTCGAACAGCCGAGACACGACATCGGAAGGCACAAGCTCAACTGCCTGAAGTCACTGTCGGGAGAGGCAGCGCGCCGGATAACGCTGTCGGCAACATGTAATGACTCTCGATCTCCCTGGTGTAGGAGGCATCACTCGCGCCGGGTGAACATTCCAAGCCTTGGCCGCGGTGATGCTAGACCCTTTCGATGCCGAACGCCCATGTCCCTTTCGCCACGCTCCTCGTGCCTTTCATGCTCAATGTATGACATGAACGTGTCAAGTACGCTTCATCCATGTCCGGACACAGCCGTCTCACCGCTGACGACTGGGTGGCGGCCGGCCTGAAGGCGCTCGTCGAGAGTGGCGTGGGCGCGGTCAAGATCCTGCCGATGGCTCAAGGGATGGGCGTAACGAGGGGCAGCTTCTACTGGCACTTCAAGAGCCGGGACGACCTGCTCAACCGGTTGCTGGACGCGTGGGAGGCGAGGAACACTGCAGCCATAGTGGAGGCGGCTGCCGCTCCAGGGACGCTGGTGGACAGGTATGTCGCGCTGTCGCGGCTCTGGCTCGGCTGGTCGGACTTCGACCCGCGCCTAGACGTGGCCGTGAGGGACTGGGGCCACAGCGACCCCGCCGTGCTCAAGAGGCTGAAGGCGGCCAACGAGCGGCGGTTGGCCGCCGTCGTGGAGATGATCGAATCCGAAGGCCACGGCTTGGCGATGACACGGCGTCGGGCCCAAACCCTCTACGGCATGCAGATGGGGTGGCACGACGACGGTGAGGCGCCGGCGGACGGCCGTGGCGAATCGTCCGCGGCCTACTTCGAGATCTTCCTGGGCCGCGCTCCCAGCCCTTCCGAGCGCAAGGCCATCGTGGCCGGCCATCAATCCCCGTAGCCCCTCGCCCTCCGGCGGCGTACACTGGCGAGCCCCCAGCGCTCGTAGCTCAATTTGGATAGAGCATCTGACTACGGATCAGAAGGTTGGGGGTTCGAGTCCCTTCGAGCGCGCTAAGAGGCCGAGCCGCTGCCACTAGGTGTCAGTCGTCGCTGGCCATGACCTTGGCCAGCAGGGCGTGGGGCAGCGGCTGGTAGTCGCAATGCTCGGCGCTGAAGGTGCCGGTGCCCCCAGTCATCGAGCGCAGGTCGATCACGTAGCTGAGGATCTCCGATGTGGGCACGCGGGCGCGGATCACGCTGGTGCCCGCAGTCGAGCCGGGCTCCGTGCCGAACACCTGACCCCGGCGGGAGTTCAGATCGCCGAGCACGTCGCCCTGGTAGGCGTCGGGGACCTCGACGCGGACCTCGCTGACCGGCTCCAGCACTGCGCTGCCGGCCTGCTCCACCGCCTGCTTGAGGGCGTGGGACCCGGCGATCTTGAAGCTCATCTCCGATGAGTCCACCGAGTGGAACTTGCCGTCGTAGCACACCGCCCGCAGGTCCACCATCGGGAAGCCGTGCCTGCCTCCGTTGGCCATGGCCTCCGCGATCCCGGCTCCCACCGCGGGGATCAGGCCCCGGGGGATGGAGCCGCCGGTCACCTCGCTGTCGAACTCGTAGCCGGTGCCCCGCGCCAGCGGCTCAAATCGCACCATGGCCACCGCGAACTGCCCGTGGCCGCCGCTCTGCTTCTTGTGCTTGGCCTCCACGTCCGCCGGCCGGGCCAGCGTCTCCAGGTACGCGATCCGCATGCCCTCGATCTCGAAATCGATGCCCATGCGCTCCAAGCGGGCCCGCACCACCCGGATGTGGGCCTCGCCGCTGCCCGACAGCACCGTCTGGCGGGTGGTGGCGTCCTGGCGAATGACGAGACTGGGATCCTCCACCGCGAAGCGGCGCAGCGCCGAGGCCAGCTTGTCCTCCTGGGCGGGCGCCGAAGCGTGGATGGCCACGCCGTACACCGGTGTCGGCGGCGGGGTTATGGGAACCGTGAGGGCGGTGTCGTCGGCCAGCGTGTCACCGGTGCGCACGTCGCCGAGCTTGGTGGCGGCCACGATGTCGCCCGCAGCGGCATGGTCGATCGCGTGGTGCTCGGCGCCGGTGAACAACATCAGGTTGTGGAGCCGGTCCTTGTCGCCCGTGCGGCTGTTCACCAGGGTGTCGTTGGACCGAATCGTGCCCGACAGCACCTTCATGAACGAGATCTGCCCCAAGAAGTCGTCGACTTTGGTCTTGAACACCAGAGCCACCGGCGAGCCACCCGCGTCGATGGCCACCTCTACGGGCTCACCGCCGCGGACCCCCTCGGCCGGGCCCGTCTCGCCCGGCGCCGGGCCGACCCTGCAGATGAAGTCGAGAAGGTGGTCCACGCCTATGGGTTTGGCGGCCGAGCCGCACAGCACCGGGAACACGCTGCGATGGTCGACCGCTTCGTGGATCAGCCGCTCCAGCTGTTCCTGGGTGGGCTCGACCCCCTCCAGGTACTGCTCCAGCAGCTCGTCGTCGCCCTCGACGACTTCCTCCACCAGCTGGATGTGGCTGTCGGACGCGACGTCGGCCAGGTCGTCGGGGACGGAGGCGGCCGCCGACTGCCCGCTGCTGTAGTCGAGGGCGCCGTCGCCCACGAGATCGGCGATGCCGTGGAACGAGGCCTCCGCGCCGAGCGGGAGCTCCACCGCCTCCACATGGGCGCCGAAGTGCGACTGCAGGTCGTCCAGAGTGCGCTCGAACGATGAGCGCTCGCGGTCGAGGCCGTTCACGAACACTATGCGGGGCACGCCCAACCGTTCGGCGTGGCGCCACATGACCTGGTCCTGGGCTTGGACCCCCGACACGGCGTCCACCACGAACACCGCCAGATCGGCCGCGTGCATGCCGTTGACGGCCTCGCCCACGAAGTCGGTGTAGCCCGGCGTGTCGATGACGTTGATCCTGTGGTCGCGCCAGTCGAACGACGCCACCGACAGGCTCAGGCTCTGGTGGCGAGCCTTCTCCTCGGGGTCATAGTCGCAGTGGGCGGTGCCGTCGTCGACACGGCCCATCCGGCCCACCACGCCGGCCCGGTACAGCATCGCCTCGGCCAGGGTGGTCTTGCCGTTGCCGTTGTGGCCGACGAGGACGACGTTTCTGATGGATTGCGACGACACGCTGACTGTTCCTCCCTGTGGGTGGGCTGCGGACGCGAGGGACGCCGACACTAACCGGGCCGCGCCACGAAAGGCCAGCGCGGTCCAGAGGCCGCAGTTCAGTCGTCGATGATCTCCACCGCGTACTCGGGGCAGTTGTCAAAGGCCAGCCGGGCCTTGTCCTCCAGCTCGGCGGGCACCTGGCCGTCGCCGATCTCGAACGCGGTGCCCTCGTCGTCCACATCGAACAGCTCGGGGGCCAACATGTAGCAGCGGTTGTGGCCCTGGCAGGCCTCCTGGTCGACGCGGACCCTCATCGTGCCTCCTTGGTCGAGTGCGTGGGGGAACTCTAGGGCAGCCGGATCGGGAAGGTGGCCCGGATGCGGGCGTCGGCGTCGGCGGGAACGTGGCTGGGATGATGCTCCGCCAGCACCCGCTGGACATGCTCGTGGGCCCGATCGCGGGCATTCTTGCTGCCGGCGTCCATCCAGTTGTCGGGAGTGTCACGGTCGCCGATCACCGGGTAGATGTACTCGCGCTGCATCAGCTCCAGCGTCTGGTCAGAACCCAGGAAATGGCCCGGCCCCGACACCACCTCCGCTATCAGCTCTGCGGAGAGCGTCTCGGCGTTGACCTCGATGCCCCGCACAGTGCGGTTGATCGCCCCGAGCATGTCGTTGTCGATCACCAACGCCTCCAGCGAGCAGCTCAGCAGGCTGGCCAGCATTCCCGCAGATTCGTACACGAGGTTGGCGCCGGCGTGGCCGGCCAGAGCCACGTTGAGGCCCTTCTCGTAGCCGGCCTGGTTGTCGGGGATCTTGGAGTCGGCCATGCCCGCGGCCACCCCCGAGGGCAGGCCCATCCAGTTGAGGACCTGGGCTGCAGCCGCGTTGAGGATGCCCTCCTCCCCGGAACCGCCGCTCATGGCCCCGGTGCGCAGATCCGACACGAACGGCCACATGCCCATCACGCACGGATGGCCCGGGTTGAGCAGGTTCACCGCGGTGAGCGCGGCCAGGCACTCGGCCAGGGCCTGGGCCAGCGACCCGGCCAGCGCGGCGGGCGAAGTGGCCCCGGCCTGCCCGGCCGACAGCAGGTTGATCGGCATGCCCGTCTCGACCTGGGCCACCATGCACCTCGCCGACTCCTCCGCGAAGCGCAGGGGCGGCACCACGAAGGTGTTGTTGGCCGCCACGAAGGGCCTCTTGCGGAACTCGCCGGAGCCCCCGAGGGCAATGTCGAACATGTCGACTGTCTCATAGACGTGCTCGCGCTCGAACCACGACGTGCCGATGGGCTTGGTGGTGCCGAGCATGGCCGCGAATGCCGTGTTGAGGTCGAGTTCCCGGGAATCCACCAGGTCGCGGGCCACCACGGTGCGGACGTAGAAGTGGATGTTGTCGAGCGTGTCGACGAGGCGGGCGCAGTCGTATACGTCGCTCGCGGTGGAGTGGCGGAAAGTGCCGGCCTCGTGGTCGTACATCAGGACTGCCGCGCCGGCCGTGCCGAAGTGCACCCGGTCGCCGCCCACGGTGATGGACCGGTCGTCGTCGAATCCGTGCCAGACCCATTCCTTGGCCGCAGTGCCGATGGCCCCTTCCACCAGGCTTTTCGGGTAGTGCAGGCGGCCGGCGTCGTCGACATGGCCGCCCGCGGCGGTCACGACGTCGACGAACTCCTCGATGGGCGAGCCCATGCCGAGGTCGGCCAGCAGCGCCAGCGCGGTGTCGTACACCTTCTGCATGTCGGCCTCGGCGAGCGGGGCGAACCGTCCGCCGGGCAGGCCGGGACGCACCGGCCGCTCGTCGGCTTCGAGCGGGGCCTGCCGGGCCGCGATCCTCCCGGCCCGTCCCCCGCCGCGGCGCCGGCCGCCGGTGTCGTCAGCCATGGGCTCTCCCCCTTCGTCTCAGGCTCGCGGGGCCGTGTTGGCCGGATCGTAGGCCGGTTCGGCCAGCACTGTGGTGGTGCGGCGCTCCCCCAGCAGGTCGAGCTCGAACGTCGAGCCCGGCGCCTCGAACTCTGGGGCCACATACACGAAGGCCAGGCTGCGGCCCACGGTGTGGCCCCAAGTGCCGCTGGTGGCGATGCCCATGACGTTGCCGTCGCCGTCGAAGGCAGGCTCGTTGCCCCGCACATCGTTGTCGGTGGCGTCCACCTCGCAGTACACCAGCACCATCGACAGCGGCTCGGCCTGGTCGCGGCGGGCCACGGTGGCGTCTCGGCCGATGAAGGGCCGGCCGAAGTCCACGAAGCGCTCAAGGCGGGCCTCGATCGGAGTGATCTCGGTGGTCAGCTCCGAGCCCCACGCCTTGTAGCCCTTCTCGAGGCGCATGACGTTCATGGCGTAGCTGCCGAAGTGAACCATGCCGTGGGACTCGCCCGCGTCGACCACCGCGTCGTACAACTCGGCCAGGCGATCCATGGCGCAGTGAAGCTCCCAGCCCAGCTCCCCCACGTAGCTCACCCGCAGTGCCAGGCAAGGCACGCCCGCCACCGTGATCTCGGCCGCGGTCAGCCACCGGAAAGCCTCATTGCTGAGATCGGCGTCGGTGAGCGGAGCGAGCATGTCGCGGGATCGGGGGCCGGTGATCGCGAGGATGCCGATTGAGTCGGTCACGTCGGTCACGGTCACGGCCTCGCCGGCACGAACGTGCTGGGTCAGCCAGTCGAGGTCGTGGCTCTGGCCCATGATCGCGGAGGTCAGATAGAAGCGGTCCGGCGCCAAGCGTGCGATGGTCATCTCGCACTCGATGCCGCCGAGCTCGGTGAGCATGTGCACCAGCCGGATGCCGCCGTCGCGGGCCGGCAGCCGGTTGGCCGACAGGCGGTCGAGCAGGGCGGCCGCGTCGGCGCCGGCCACCTCGTAGGACGCGAATGCGGTGATGTCGGCGATCCCTACCCGCTCGCGCACGGCCCGCACCTCGGTGCCCACCGGATCGAAGGCGTTGGACCGGCGGAACGAGTGCCGCTCGCCCGCGCCGTTCGGCGAGAAGTACTGGGGTCGCTCCCAGCCGTACACCTCCTGCCACTGCGCTCCGAGCCGGTCGAGCCGGTTGTAGATGGGAGACGCCTTCTGGGCCCGGCCCGCGGCCCGGTACTCGCCGGGAAGGCGCACCTGGTACATCTCGTGGTACTCGTCGGTGGCCTTGGCGATGGCGAAGGACGAACGGGGGCCGGTGTGGTCGCCGAAGCGCCGGGGGTCCATGCTCCGCACGTTGATCTCGGTCTGACCGTGCACCATCCACTGGGCCAAGTACTTGCCCGCGCCCGGACCCTGAGTGATGCCGATGGAGGCGCCGCTGCAGTGCCAGTAGTTGCGCAGCCCGGGCGCTGGCCCCATCAGGTACCCGGAGTCGGGGGTGTGGGTGATCGGCCCCGACACAGTCTGCTTGATTCCGGCCTCCATGAAGGCCGGGATGCGCATGGCGGCGTACTCGATGCACTCCTCGAGCACATCGTGGTCCTCGCCGGTGAGGTGGAAGTGGAGTCTCCAGTCGATGCCGTCCATGCCGTAGGTGCGGGAGCCGGACATCTCGTAGGGGCCGATGAGCAGGCCGTCGATCTCACGGCGGTAGTAGCAGGACGCTCTGGGGTCGCGCACCACTGGGGGCTCGAACCCGAGATCGATCATGGCCTGGAGAGGCTCGGTCACCAGGTACTGGTGAATGACCGACACGATGGGAACGTCGAGGCCGACCATGGCCCCGAGCTGCGGGGCGTAGTGGCCGGCCGCGTTGACCACGTGCTCGCAGACGATCCGGTAGCTGTCGTCGCCGTTGGAGCCGCCTGGGCCCGCGCCGTTGGGCGTGACGATGATCTCCCAGCGCCCGTCGGGCAGCTGGTTCATGTCGGAGACCAGGGTGTGGCGACGGATCTCACAGCCGAGGTTGCGGGCGCCCCGGGCCATGGCGTTGGTGCAGCCCGACGGGTCGGTCCAACCGTCGTTGGGGGTGTAGAATCCGAGCCTCACGTCGCTGAGGTCCTCCAGCAGGGGATGGCGCTCGCGGATCTCGTCGAGGCCGATCAGGTGGGACTCGATGCCGACCTGGGTGAGCATGGCATGCACGTAGCGGTGCCAGTCCACCTCGTCGTCGGTGCGGGCCAGCCGGATGGCGCCGCAGCCGTGCCATCCCGCCGACAGCCCGGTCTCGGCCTCGATGCGGGGGTAGAGCGCCACCGCCTCCTCGTGGACCTTGGCCATGTTCAGGTCGCCGATGAAGTTGGGGATCAGCCCGGCCGCGTGCCAGGTGGACCCCGAGGTCAACTCGCCCTTCTCCAGCAGGATGGTGTCGGTCCAGCCCTCATGGGCGAGGTAGTACAGCAGGCCCACGCCCATGGCCCCGCCACCGATGATCACACACCGAGCCTCTTGGGTCATGGGCCGTCCTCCAGGCGCACTCGCTGGTTACGGGGATCGTAGAAGCTGCGGATCGACGGAGTGGCCTCCACAAGCTCGCCGCCGACGTTGATCTCGAAGCCGCCCGAGTCGAGCCAGTCCTGGACCACGCCCTCGTCGCCGGCGCGGCACAGGTAGCCCATCGCCAGGCAGCGGTCCTCGACATAGCTCCACATCGACGAGGTGGTGCTGCCCACCGGCTCGCCGTCGCGCAGGATCGGGTCGTCGTGGTAGCAGAGCAGCTCGGGATGCTCCAGGCGGAACTGGATCAGGCGCTTGTTGCGGGGCCGGTCGCGCTGGGCCTCCAGCGCGGTCCGGCCGTTGTAGGGGTTGGGCTTGTCCCAGCCGATGGTGAAGCCGAGCCCGGCCTCGATCGGGGTGTCCTCGTCGGTGATGTCGTGGCCCCAGTGGCGGTACCCCGACTCCAGCCGCAGCGTGTTCATGGCGTGGTAGCCAGCCATTATCAGGCCGTGGGGCTCGCCCGCTTCGACGAGAACATCAAGTAGTTCCACCGCGTGCCCATTGGGCAGGTAGAGCTCCCAGCCCAGCTCGCCCACGTAGCTCATGCGCAGGGCGAGCACGTCGATGCCGGCCACATCGATGCGTTGGGAGGTACCGAACGGGAAGTCGGTGTTGGTCAACGAAGCGTCGGTGAGCGGGCCGAGCACGAAGCGGGCCTTGGGACCCATCAGCCCGATCATGGCCCAGTGCTCAGTGATGTCTGCGATGTCCGCGTTGCGGCCGCGGCAGGCCCGGCGCAGGCGCGCCCAGTCCCGGGTCTGGGCCGCGGCCGCGGTCACCACCAGGAAGCGGTCCAGACCGAGACGAGTCACTGTGAGGTCGGCCTCGATCCCGCCCCCGTCGTTGCACCACTGGGTGTACACCGCCCTGCCCACCGGCACGTCGATGCGAGCCGTGCTCAGTTCGTCGAGCACGAGCAGCGAATCCGGGCCGTCCACCGTGAACTTGGCGAACGACGTCTGGTCGAACAGCCCAACCCGCTCCCGCACCGCCCGGCACTCCTCGCCGGCGTTGGCCCACCAGTTCTGCTTGCCGTAGCTGTAGACGTACTCGCGGGCCTGGCCGTCGAACGCGTACCAGTTTGGCCGCTCCCAGCCGGCGGTCTCGCCCCATACCGCTCCGGCTGCGTCCAGGCGATCGTGCATCGGCGACACCCGCTGGCCCCGGGCGCTCTCGTACTGGTAGAAGGGCCAGTGCATGGCGTAGAGCAGCCCCAGACTCTCGGGGACGCGCTCGGCCAGGTAGGCGGGATCGGCCTGGAATGGGAACGTCCGCCGGATGTCCACTGAGGACAGGTCCATGGGCGGATGGCGGTCGGCGATCCAGTCGGCCAGGGCCCAGCCGACCCCGCCCGCGGACTGGATGCCCACCGAGTTGAAGCCCGCGGCCACGAAGCAGCCGTCCACCTCGGGCGCCTCGCCGAGGTAGTACACGCCGTCGGGCGTGAAGGCCTCCGGGCCGTTGAGGAACAGCTGGATGCCGCACTCCCCCAGCGCCGGCACCCGGTGGATGGATCGTTCGAAGATCGGGCCGATGTGGTCCCAATCCTCGCCCAGCGTGCCGAAGGAGAAGTCCCGGGGGATGCCGTCGAGGCTCCACACCTTGCCCCGGGGCTCGAAGAAGCCGGCCATGATCTTGCCGGTCTCCTCCTTGAAGTACGTGTAGTTGCCGGGGTCGCGCAGCACCGGCGTGTCCGTGTCCAAGCCGAGTGGCTCCGAGACGATGTAGAAGTGCTCACAGGCCTGCAGCGGCACGTTCACCCCGACCTGGGCGGCGAGCTGGCGGGTCCAGACGCCGGTGGCCAGCACCACGGTCTCGGTCTCGATGCTGCCCTGCTCGGTGTCGACACCCGAAATGGCGCCACCGCTGGTGCGCAGCCCGGTGACAGCGACATCCTCGACGATGCGAACCCCCCGGCTGCGGGCTCCTTTGGCCAAGGCCATAGTGGTGTCCACCGGGGAGGTGTGGCCGTCACCGGGGATGTACAGCGCTCCCACGATGTCGTCGGTGCGGATCAGCGGCCAGCGCTCTCGCAGCTCGTCCATGTCGATCTCGCGGGTCTCGACCCCGACCGAGACGGCCATGGCCGCTCCCCGCCTGATCTCCTCCCAGCGCTCTGCGTCGGCGGCAACCGAGATCGACCCCGGTGTGCGGCATCCCGTGGCCTGGCCGGTCTCGTCCTCCAGCGCCTCGAAGAGCCGGGCCGAGTAGGTGGCCAGCTTGGTGAGGCTGTGGGTGGACTTGAGCTGCGACACCAGTCCCGCCGCGTGCCAGGTGGTGCCGCCGGTGAGCTTGTTCTGTTCGAGGACGACCACGTCGGTGATGCCCCGGCGGGCGAGATGGTAGGCGACGCTGCATCCGACGATGCCGCCGCCCACCACCACCACTTGCGCACGGTCGGGCAGCCCTTGAACCATGAAACGCCCCTCCGTCGATTCGTGGGCCCGATGACCTTGCCCCGGCTGGTTCAGTCCGCGCCGGGAACCCAACTGGTCCCGGCCAGCGGAACTCTAGCCATCGCTGCGGCCTCCACGGTCAGGGCGGCCAGATCTTCGGGCTCGAGGTTCAGCACGTGCGATTTGCCGTTGGCCCGGGCCAGGATCTGGGTCTCGATGGTGAGGACCTGCAGGTAGTTGGCCAGGCGCCGGCCGGCCAGCACCGGATCGAGTCGGATCGACAAGTCGGGGTCCTGGGTGGTGATCCCGGCCGGGTCGGTGCCGGCCTGGAAATCCTCCCAGTATCCGGCCGAAGTACCCAGGGCCCGGTACTCGGCCTCATAGGCGGGGTCATTGTCACCGATGGCGATCAGCGCGGCCGTGCCGATCGAGGCCGCGTCGGCGCCCAGGGCCAGCGCCTTGGCCACATCCGCGCCCGAACGGATGCCGCCCGCGGCGATGAGCTTGACCTCGCGGCGGTGCACTCCGAGCTCCCGCAGGGCCCGCACCGACTCGCCGATGGCGGCGAGGGTGGGGATGCCCACATGCTCAATGAACACGTCCTGGGTGGCCGCGGTGCCGCCCTGCATGCCGTCCACCACCACCGCGTCGGCGCCGGCCTTCACCGCCAGCGCAGTGTCGTAGTAGGGGCGGGCCGCGCCCACTTTCACATAGATCGGCACCTGCCAGTCGGTGATCTCGCGCAGCTCGCCGATCTTGATCTCCAGGTCGTCGGGGCCGGTCCAGTCGGGATGGCGGCAGGCGGAGCGCTGGTCGATGCCTTCGGGCAGGGTGCGCATCTCGGCCACCCGCTCGGTGATCTTCTGCCCGAGCAGCATCCCCCCGCCGCCGGGCTTGGCTCCCTGGCCCACCACCACCTCGATGGCGTCGGCCACCCGCAGATGGTCGGGGTTCATGCCATAGCGCGACGGCAGGTACTGGTACACCAGCGTGGAGGAGTGCTGGCGCTCCTCGTCGGTCATACCGCCGTCGCCGGTGGTGGTGGAAGTGCCCGCAGCCGATGCTCCCCGGCCGAGAGCCTCCTTCGCCTGGGCCGACAGCGAGCCGAAGCTCATGCCCGCGATGGTCACCGGGATCTTCAGATGGACGGGGCGCTCGGCCCGATCCTCGCCGATCACCACATCGGTGTCGCAGGCCTCGCGGTAGCCCTCCAGCGGGTAGCGCGACATCGACGCGCCCAGGAACACAAGGTCGTCGAGGGTGGGCAGGCGGCGTTTGGCCCCCCAGCCCCTGATGCGGTAGATGCCGGTGTTGGCGGCCCGGCGGATCTCAGCGATCACGTTGCGGTCGAAGGTGTACGACTCGCGCAGGTGCCAGAAGTCAGGGTCGGAGGCTTCGACGGGCTCGACGCCGTCGGGCAGTGGCGTTGTCATCAGGCCGCCTCCTTGGCCGCTTCGAGCGCGTCTATGTCGTCGATGGTGAAGTTGTAGAGGCGCCGGGCCGAGCCGTAGCGGCGGAACTCCGACGGGGCGGCCCCGTCCACGGTCGGGACGGCGGCGGCCAGCAGGCGGGCCAGCGTCTCAAGGTGCTCGGGGCGCATCTCCTTCTCGATGCAATCGGCGCCCAGCGATTCCACGTCCCCCCGAACGAAGATCCGGGCCTCGTAGACGGAGTCGCCCAGGTCCGCGGCGGCGTCACCACACACGACCAGATTCCCGGCCTGGGCCATGAACGCGCTCATGTGGCCGACGTTGCCGCCCACCACGATGTCGACCCCCTTCATGGAGATGCCGCAGCGGGCGCCCGCGTTGCCGCCCACCACCACCAAGCCGCCACAGCCGGTTGCGCCGGCCGACATGGTGGCGTTGCCGGTGATGCGCACCACCCCCGACATGATGTTCTCGGCCAGCCCGGTGCTGGCGTTGCCCTCCACCAGCACCCGGCCCCGCTGGTGCATCCCGGCGCAGTAGTAGCCCACCGAGCCCCGCACTACCACGTCGACGTCGGCGGTGATGCCGCAGGCCACCGCGTGGGCGCCCCGGGGGTTGACCACCTGGAAAGACTCTCCATCGGAAGCTTCGTGCAGGGCCCGGTTGAGCTGTCGCCGAGTCACCTCGGCGAGATCGAAGGCGCGCACGGTCCCGCTCACACCGCCCGTCGGGCCTTTGTGGGTACTTTTCCGGGATAATCCCAGGAAAGCGCGCACATTCGCGAATCGCGGCCGGTCACGCGGCCAGGCTCCAGGTGTAGATGCGGGCCGGCTCCGGCTCCCACACCTCGGCGTGGGTGGCGCCGGGCAGGCGGGCGATGGCCCGGTACTCCGACGACATGGCCACCCAGTCGTCAGTCTCGGCCACCACCGCGGGCTTGCAGGCGATGGGGTCGCGCAGGATGGCGAACCCGTCGGCCACGCCGATGGCGAAGGTGTAGAAGCCGTCAAGGTCTTCCAGGGCGCCTTCGAGCGCCTGCGAGATGGTGTCGCCGGAGCGCATCCGCCACGACAGGTAGCCCGCGGCCACCTCGGAGTCGTTCTCGGTCTGGAACGACTCGCCCCTGGGCTCCAGGAAACGCCGCAGCCGGTTGTGGTTGGACAGCGACCCGTTGTGCACCAGGCAGGTGTCAGCACCGGTGGCGAAGGGATGCGAGCCGTTGGTGGTGACCGCCGACTCGGTGGCCATGCGGGTGTGGGCCAGGGCGTGGGTGCCGGTGCGCGAGGCCAGGTCGTAACGCTCAGCCACCAGGTCGGGGTCGCCGACCGCCTTGTACAGCTCGATCTGGGAGCCGTAGCTCAGCACGGTGGCGCCCGCCACATTGTCGATGATCCACTGGCGGGCGGCCCGACCGTCGCCGTCGGTGGAGAACACCGCGTGGTCATGCACGGCCCGAACGGTCACCTCGGCGCCGAGCACCTTCTCCAGCGCGGCGGCCACCGGTCCCCAGTCCACCTCGATGCCCTCAGCCAGCACGGTGATGCGGGTGCGTCCTAGCGCCCCCGCGTCGTAGGACGCGAACCCGGCGCTGTCGGGACCCCGGTCGCGCATCTCCCGCAGCATCACCGCGGTCAGCCGGCCCAACTCGTGCCGGTGGGTTTCGGTCTTGCAGAACAGGCCCACGATCCCGCACATAGCACTACTCCCCCGAAGCCCTGACCGTCCGAAGTCCGGCCCGCACGGTAGCGCCCGGCACGCCCGCGAACTCAGCCCGGCGACCCATCCTCAAGTGGAAGTGTGCAGAGCCCCCGCTTCCCCGATGCGAAGATCGTTGACTACTCTCGGGCGCCGCGACCCAGCCGACAACGGCACGACCACAGGGGGAACGACATGGACGCACTCGATGAGATCCGGAGCCGGGTGGAGGCCGACGGCGTGGAGTTCATCTACGCCATGTTCGTGGAGATGCACGGCAAGCCGTGCGCCAAGCTCGTGCCCGTCGGCGCCCTCGAGGGGTTGATGAGCGACGGGGCGGGATTCGCGGGATTCGCGGCGGGACCGATGGGCCAGGACCCGTCCAGCCCCGACATACTCGCCCTGCCCGACCCGGCGTCCTACACGCAGTTGCCCTGGCAGCCGAACGTGGCCGCCATGCAGTGCGACCCGACGGTGGAGGGCGAGCTGTGGCCGTTCGCCCCGAGGGTGATCCTGCGCCGGGCGCTGGACGCCGCCGCCGAGCGCAACATCGTGCTCAAGTGCGGCGTCGAGGCCGAGTACTCGCTGGTGGTGCGGCGCGACGACGGGTCCATCGCGGTGGCCGACGAGCGCGACAACATGGCGCTGCCCTGCTACGACGCCAAGGGCCTCACCCGGATGCTGCCCCATCTGACCGCGGTTTCCAAGAACCTCGACGCCATGGGATGGGGCAACTACGCCAACGACCACGAAGATGCCAACGGGCAGTACGAGCAGAACTGGCAGTACTCCGACGCCCTCACCACCGCCGACCGCCTGATCCTGTTCCGGCTGATGGTGCACACCCTGGCCCAGCGCGACGGCCGCTACGCCACGTTCATGCCCAAGCCCTTCGCCGACAAGACCGGCAACGGCCTGCACATCCACACGAGCCTGTGGACCGGCGACACCGACGAGCCGCTGTTCATCGGCGGAGGCGCCGGAGGACCCGACACCAAGGGACTGGGGCTTAGCGACATGGCCTACAAGTTCACCGGCGGCATCATCGAGCACGCGTCGTCCCTGGTGGCTGTGCTGTGCCCGATCGTGAACTCCTACAAGCGCATGGGTGTCGGCGCGCCCACCTCGGGAGCCACCTGGGCGCCGGCCTACGCGGTCTACGGGGGCAACAACCGCACCCAGATGATCCGCGTGCCCGAGCCCGACCGCATCGAGATCCGCTTGGGCGACGGTGCCGCCAACCCGTACCTGATGTTCGCGGCCACGCTGGCCTGCGGCCTCGACGGCCTCGACAACGACATCGATCCGGGCGAGCCCAACATGGACAACCTGTTCACCCTGTCGGCTGAGCAGATCGCGGCCAAGGGCATCAAGGCCCTGCCGCCCACGCTGCTGCACGCCGCCGACCAGCTCGCATCCTGCGACGTGATCGGCCGGGGCCTGGGCGACACCGCCGAAGGCCCGTACCGCGACTACTACGTGAAGGTCAAGCGCGAGGAGTTCCTGGCCCACCACCACGAGGTCACCCCCTCGGAGGTCAACCAGTACCTCACCCTGTTCTGACGCCGAACAGCCCCGCCGGAGGTCCGTAGACTCACGATCCATGGCTGACGGCGCGTCGCTTCGCATCTGGCGGGGGGCCGTGCTCGACGAGTGGATCGACTACAACGGCCATATGACGGAGGGCTTCTACGGCGTCGTGTTCGGCATGGCCAGCGACGAGTACCTGATCCGCATGGGCTTCGACGAGCACTACCGCACCACGACCGGCGGATCGTTCTACACGGTGGAGACCCACATCGTGTTCGTCGACGAGCTAGCACCGGACACGGCCCTGGCGGTGGACACCACCGTGGCCGGCGCCGACCCCAAGCGGGTGCACCTCTTCCACGAGCTGCGGCGGGCCGACGACGAGGCCCTGGCTGCCACCCAGGAGTCGATGATGCTGCACGTCGACACCAACATCGACCGGGTGGCCCCCATGGGCGCCGACCTGTACGCCGTGTTGCGGGCTGACGCCGGCGCCCATGTCGGTCTGCTGCCCGAGGGCACGACAGGCCGGGCCATCCGAGCCGTCGGCGCCTGATCGCTCCCGCCGGGACGCGGGGCAGGACTGCAACCATGTCGCCAACCGTGTCGTCTCGGACGACGGAACGGCACCCCCTGGGACTCTTGGCCGTAGCGGGCGCAATCGTGAGCTGGGGCGTCGGGAACGTGCTGGTGCGCCTAGCCGACCTGCCCGCGTTCCAACTCGCCTTCTGGCGGCTGGCGCTGAGTTCCGTCATCTATGCGGGGATCGTGCTGGCTCGGCGGAACCGGCTGACGTGGGCCCAGTTTCGCGCCTGCCTGCCGTCGGCGGTGATGGTTGGGCTGTGGCTCATCACGTTCTATGAGGCGCTCCGGTCCACAACCGTGACCAACGTGGCGATGATCGTGTCGTTGGCGCCCGTTGTGCTGATGTGGTCGGGCGTCCGCCGGTTCGCCGAGCCGGTCTCGCTCAAGCTCCTGGCGCTGGTGGCTGTCGCTCTGGCCGGAACCTCTCTGGTGCTGTTCGGCTCGACCTCGGTTCCAACGTGGAGCCTGCGGGGAGACGGTCTGGCTCTACTGGCGATGCTGTTCTTCTCAGCGAACATGGCGCTCGCCAAGGAAGCCCGTCAGAAGGTCGGTGCACTGGATTTCCAAGCTGTGGTGTGGATCGTCGCCATGATTGTGGTCGCCCCGCCGGCCGTGCTGCTCGGCGACGGGCTGTCCCGGCCTGATTTGTCCACCTGGATCTGGGTCGCCGTACTGATGGCCGTTCCGGGATCGGGCCACTTGCTGATGAACTGGGCCCACAAACACGTGCGGATCACGGTCTCATCGACGGCCCTGCTGGGGGCGCCTCCGATCACAATGATTTGCGCAGCCATGTTCCTGGACGAACCGATCCGGGTCGCCCAGGTGGTCGGCGGGGCCATCGTGATCGCGGCGGTGGCCGCGGTGGTCCGCCACGATCTTCAGCTCATCGCCCACCACGGAACCGGCACCGCGTGAGCGCAGCCCGGCGGTTGCCGGGCGCCCTTAGCATGATCGGTATGGCTCGGTTGCAGGTGATCGGCGGCGGCAAGATGGGTGAAGCGCTGCTGGTGGGGCTCGTGACCAACGGCTGGGCCGAGCCAGCCGACCTGCACGTGGCCGAGCCCGACCCGGCGCGGCAACAGGCCATCGCGGCCGCCGTACCGGGGATGTCGGTGTCCAGCGAACCCGTCGGTGGCCCCGACGCAGTGATCGCGGTGAAACCCGCCGTGGTGACCGATGTGCTCCCGGCGCTCGCCTCGGCCGGGGTCAGCAGGGTGCTGTCGATTGCAGCCGGCGTGCGCACCGACGCGATCGAGGCCGGGCTGCCGGCGGGAACCCCGGTGGTCCGGGCCATGCCCAACACTCCAGCGCTTGTCGGCCAGGGCGCGGCCGCTATCGCGCCCGGATCGGCCGCGTCGCCCGCTGACCTCGATTGGGCCCGCAGCATTCTCGAAGCGGTGGGAACGGTCGCGGTAGTGAGCGAGGCCGACCTCGACGCGGTGACCGGGCTGTCGGGCAGCGGACCCGCCTACCTGTTCCGGCTGGCCGAGGCGCTGCGCGCCGCTGGGGCAGCCCAGGGCCTCGACTCCGCAACCGCCGACGCCCTCACCCGCCAGACCCTGCTAGGGGCCGCGACCCTGCTGGCCGAGTCCGGCGAGGACCCAGGCCGCCTGCGCGAGAATGTCACCTCCCCGGGTGGCACGACCGCGGCGGGCCTCGCCGTGCTCGACGACGCCGACTTCATGGGCCTGGTCGAGCGGGTGGTTGACGCGGCCACCAAGCGCTCCCGGGAGCTGGGCCAGTGACGGCCGCAGCTTCACCAGCCCGAGGCGGCGGCTACGACACGATCTCGTTCCTGTCCGACTACGGCCACAACGACGAGTTCGTCGGGGTGGTGCATTCGGTGATCGCCTCGATCGCGCCCCATGTCCGGGTGGTGGACGTGGCCCACGGCATCGCGCCGTGCGACGTGCGGGCCGGCGGCCTGGCCCTGGCCAGGGCGGCCCAGTACCTGCTTCCGGGCGTGGTCCTCGCGGTGGTGGATCCGGGCGTGGGCACCGACCGGCGGCCGGTGGCGGTCGAGGTCGGCGACGGTGCCTCCGTCCTAGTCGGGCCGGACAACGGTCTGCTGGCCCCGGTGGTGGCGCTCGTCGGCGGCACCAGCCGGGCAGTGTCGCTCGCCAATCCCGACTACCGGCTCGACGCCCAAGCCGAACTGGGAAGGACCTTCGACGGCCGCGACGTGTTCGCCCCCGCAGCCGCCCACCTCTGCCGCGGGGTGCCTCTCAGCGCCCTGGGTCCGGTCATCGACCCGGCCACGCTGACGCCCGGAATGCTCCCGGTGAGCCACCGCGACGGCGACGACCTGGTGGCCGAGGTTCTGTGGATCGACCGTTTCGGCAACTGCCAGCTCAACCTCGATCCTGGCGACCTCGAGGAGCTGGCTCCGGCCGGAGAGCCGCTGCAGATCGCGGCCGGCAACGACATCCGCACCGCCGAACGGGTCGGCGCCTACGCCGAGGTGTCAGCGGGTCGGGTGGGCCTGATCACCGATTCGAGCGGACTCCTGTCGCTTGCGGTGCCGAGACGGTCCGCGGCCGACGATCTGGGCCTTCACGAGGGCGCCGAGGTGCGGCTCACGACCGCGGCCACCGGACGCCCTGCCGACGTTGGAAGCACGGCCACGCCGGTGGGCTTGGGTCGCCGGGCAGCGGCACCCGCAAGACACGACACCGGAGGCGGAACATGAGGCCGGGAACCACCATCGTCATCGTGGCGCTGCTCGCGCTCATAGTCGTGGCCGGGGTGTTGCAGCTCTTCTTCCTGGCCCGCTGACAACTCATTTGCCCCGCCCATAGGCCGGCGGGCGGCGATAGCATCCGACGCAATGTCGCTCGTAGTCATCGGGTGCAATCACCGGTCCACGCCGCTCGATCTGCTCGAGCGAATGACGGTCGCGCCCGGCGATCTCCCGAAGGCGCTCCACGAGCTGGCGTCGGCCGAGAATCTCAGCGAGGCGGTGCTGCTGTCCACCTGCAACCGCATCGAGGTCTACGCCTACGCCGAGCGGTTCCACGGCGGCTACGCCGACATCCGTGAGCTGCTCGCCCAGCACTCGGGACTCCCGCCCGAGACCGTCGCTGACGAGCTCTATTCCCATCACGACGCCGACGCGGTGCAGCACCTGTTCAGTGTCGCGGCCGGGCTCGACTCGGTGGTCGTGGGCGAGCATGAGATCCTGGGCCAGGTTCGGGATGCTTGGCAGGCCGCACAGGACGAGGGCACCGTGGGCGCGGTGCTCGAGCCCCTCTTCCGCCGAGCGGTGGAGGCCGGCAAGAAGGTCAGGTCCAACACCGGCATCTCACGGGGCATCGCATCGCTGTCCCATGCCGCGGTGGCGTTGGCCCAGGAACGCCTCGGTGCCCTCGCGGGCCGGCGGGTGCTGGTGCTCGGCGCCGGAGATGTGGCCACGGGCACGCTCAAGTCGCTGGCCGGCGCCGGCGCGGCTGACATCGCGGTGGCCAACCGCACGCCGGAGCGGGCCGAGGCGGCCGCGGCGTCCTGCGGCGGGCGAGCCGTGGCTCTCGACGCGGTGGAGCCGGCCCTGGTAGCCGCCGATGTGGTCATCACCACCACCGGCGCCACCGACATAGTTCTCGAGCACAGCGACATCGACGAAGTGATGACCCGGCGGGGCGGAGCGGAGTTGTTGATCGTCGATGTGGCCGTTCCCCGCGACGTCGACCCGGCTGTTCGCGGACTGCCCGGCGTGACCCTGCTCGACATGGACGACCTGGGCGACTTCGTCCGGCAGGGCCGGGCCGGCCGGGAGCAGGAGATCGACTCGGTGCGGGCCATCGTCGACGACGAAGTCGGGCACTATCTGATTGAAGCGTCGGCCCGGGAAGTCGCACCCTTGATCGCGGCGCTGCGAGCCCGCGCCCATCAGGTCACCACCGCCGAACTGGACCGCCACACCTCACGCCTCATCGGTCTCTCAGCGGCTCAGCGCGTCGCGGTGGAGTCGCTGCTGCGCGGCGTGGTGAACAAGCTGCTCCACGAGCCGACGGTGAGGCTCAAGGACGCGGCCGGCCACGCACGGGGCGACCGCCTAGCCGAAGCGCTGCGCGACCTGTTCGACCTGTAGGAGCCCGGCGCCGTGACCGCCGTGGTGCTGCGGGCCGCCACCCGGGCCAGTGCTCTGGCCCGCTGCCAAACCGGCATCGTGGCCGGGTTGCTGGCCCAGGCTTGCGGGGTTGCGCTGGAGCCGGTGGCCGTATCCACCACAGGCGACCGACAAGCCGACACCCCCATTCACGCAATGGGGGGCAAGGGCGTCTTCGTGACAGAGGTGCAGGCCGCGGTGCTCGACGGCAGGGCGGACATTGCCGTGCACTCGGCCAAGGACCTGCCGTCGTCGACACACGAGGGCCTGGTGCTGGCCGCCGTGCCGCGGCGCGGTGATCCCCGCGACGCCCTGGTGGGCTGCCGGCTGGCCGAACTGCCTGCCGGCGCGACCGTGGCCACCGGCTCGGTGAGACGCAAGGCCCAGCTCGCCGGGCTGCGGCCCGATCTGGTCTTCGCCGAGTTGCGGGGCAATATCGCCACCCGGCTCGACAAGGCAACCGCCTTCGACGCCATCGTCATGGCCGCGGTGGCCCTGCACCGGCTGGGGCTCGAGCCGGAGGTTCTCGACGTGCTCGAGCCCGACGTCTTGGTGCCCCAGGTCGGCCAAGGGGCCATCGCGGTGGAATGCCGGGCCGGCGATCGGACCGTGCTGGAACAGATGGCCGCCATCGAGCACGAGCCGAGCCGGCGGGCCGTCGACGCGGAGAGAGCCTTCCTGGCCGAGCTGGGGGGCGACTGCAGCCTGCCTGCGGGCGCTCACGCCACGACCGGCCCCGCGGGCGGTCTGGAGCTCACGGGCCTGCTGGCATCGCTCGACGGCCGCGTGCCCATCCGCGACACCCGCCGCGGCAACGACCCCGAAACGCTGGGCCGAGCAGTCGCCCGGCACCTGCTGAACGACCGCGGCGGCCGAGCGCTGCTGGGGGACGCTCGATGAACCCGCCGAGGGCCCGGCCTCATTCACCCGAGAGCGTGCGCGGGTAGGTGGCGAACGCTCGCGGCGAGACGTCGTGTTTCCCGCTCTTGTTCGCTGCGCTCACGGGCCGCTCGGGCCACGGCCTCGCTAAGCACCCTGCGAATTCCTCGTGAACTCATCGCCTACCCGCTCGGCCTCTAAGCCGCTGGCCGGGTTGAGGATCGTGGTCTGCCGGCCCCGCGAGCAGGCCAGGCTCCTGGCCGATGGCCTGACCGCGGCCGGCGCCGAGGTGGTCAGCGCCCCGGTGATCGCCATCACCGACCCCGCCGACGGCGGCGACGCGCTGCGGGATGCGCTGGCGCGGCTTCAGCGCGGCGACTGGCTGGTGGTCACAAGCCCGAACGGTGCGACCAAGGCGGCCGCCGCCGGGAAGCTGTCCGATGGTGTCAACGTCGCGGCCATCGGACCGGGCACCGCGGAGCGGGCCATCGCGGCCGGGCTGACGGTGCGCATGGTGCCCGACCGGTCGATTGCCGAGGGCCTGCTGCAAGCCTTCCCGGCCCCCGATACCGACCGCGGCCGCCTGGTGGTGCTGGCGCGGGCCGCGGTGGCCCGCTCGGTGCTGCCCGACGGGCTGCGAGCCGCGGGCTGGGAAGTGCTCGACGTGGCCGCCTACCGCAACGTGGCCGCCCCGCTCAGCGACGAGCAGCGGCGGGCGGTGGCCGCCTCCGACGGCGTGGTGTTCACGTCGTCGTCCACCGTGAACCGCATGGTGGCCGAAGTCGGCGCCGATGCAGTGCCGCCCCTGGTGGCGTCCATCGGCCCGGCCACCTCGGCCACCGCAGCCGGGCACGGCCTGGAGGTCACGGTGGAGGCGGCCGAGAACACCATCGACGGAGTGGTCGCCGCACTGGTCCGCCACGCCCGGTCGTGGTTGGCGCCCGAAGGCGCTGGATAGCCTCGCTAGCGAGCCGACGGGATCTCCGCTCGGGCAATGAACCTCGCTGCGTCCCGCAGTGCTCGCTTGACCCTCCTTGGCTTGTCGCCGATTACTAGCGCGTGGGCTGGATTCTCGGGCAGGGGATCGCCCACAACATCCTGATCAAGGTTGCGTGCCGCCACGACCTCAAGTTCGGCGACACCGGCACCGTCCTCAAGTGTGATCCACATCTTGGACTGGATGCGCGCCACATCTACTGACATCTCGATGCTTCAGAACGCCGCTGAAGAGACGCGCCCGTCCGATCTGACGTGGTCCCGGTGAATGCGGCGCCACAAGAGTTCGTCATCGCTCAATTGAGCCCTCAGAATCAAGCGGTTGCGGCTCCCATTGCGGCAATGCGCGTCCGGAGCTGCTCCCAGATCTCGTTGCGAGCCCCCGCCAGGAACTCCGATTCCTCGCCCGCAGCATCGACGATGAAGACCGATGCGAGCCCGACGGGCGGGATCTCAACCTCGATCTCGGAGCCAGCGCCGGCCCATTCGAGTTGAACTCCACCATCAGCCGTAGGGACTACATCGGGGCGCGGGCCCTCAGCACCGACGACATTCAGGACGTTCACGGCTCGCTTGACCGCGCCCTCGTGAACCGCTCGCTCGCCGTATCCGTTCCAGTTGTCGCCAAGAGCCAACAGCCTGCGAAACTGGGAAACCACCTCGTGGAACCACGGACGCTCAGACAGCCTGCGGCAGACCTTAAGCATGACCTCCCGCCGCTCGGGCCCAAACGCAGGCCGAGCCGGTGGCGTCACCGTCTCCGATACCCCGCTAGCTCTCTCCGACCTCCAAGGAGAGGGATGTGAGGCCCCGCGGGTCAGCAACTCCTGACCGGATGCTGTCATGTCGTGCGTCTCCATGTTCTGTGGGCTTCCATAGTGGTGACGGAGGTGAAACCCCTGACAATCCATTCATGGGCTAAGTCCATGAAGTCCAGGGCTCCGTCCAGGTTGGGTGATGATGCGCTCCCCCGTGACACCAGCGTCAACACCATCAGCCGCTCGTCTGTGCGAGTGTCCGTAGTCCAGGCGTCGATGTTGAGCCAGCCTCGCCCATCGGGCAGGTGGTAGTGCAACAGGAAACCCTTGTGGGGACTCTCCGGCAGGAACTCATCGCTCATTGTGCCGCCCCACGGAGCTATGAGCGCAGCCGTGTCCTCGGCTGCGCTCCACCCCTGGTCCGCGCCGAGATGATTGACGTACAGCACTTCACAGATCGATGGGGGCGGCACGTCCCGTTGTAGATCGTCCATGGTCTGATTGAGCCGGCCCCAAGCTTCGACCAGTGACTTCCGAATCGTGGCGAATCGGGGATAGGTGTCGTCGCTCCCGCCCTTCTGCCAGTTGACCACTATGCGGTCCTGTTGGAGCTGTAGCACGCGATCTCCAGCTTCGTTCTGGAGCCACAGCCTCGGCGTCTGGGCTTCGTCGCTCACCTCCAGCGACACTTCGGGATCATCCGGATCGGGACCCATCATCGGCAGCGGAGCGCGCTCCTGCACGATAGGGAAAGTCATCGACCCAGGACGCTGCAATCGCAGCCAAATCGAGCGACTTGAAACCCATTGCACCCTCTAGCTGGATGGCTAGAGCGACCTCGACCACAGGTGGCCGCTCGTACTCGGGAAGCGGCTGGCCTTGGGGAGACACTAGATGCAGCATATTGGCGCGGGATCGCAATTTGAGGGACCGCGACTCGCACAGCCATCGTGTCCCAAGTCTTGGCGCCCGAAGGCGCTGGATAGCCTCGCAGGGATGAACTTCCCGCAGCGGCGCATGCGTCGGCTGCGCCGGACGCCGGCCCTGCGGCGGCTCGTGGCCGAGTACCGGCTCAATCCCACCGACTTCATCGCGCCGCTGTTCGTGCGCGAGGGCATCGACGAGCCCCAGCCCATCGTCTCGATGCCCGGGCAGTTCCAGCACACCCGCTCTTCGCTGCGGGCCCAGGTTGCCGAACTGCATGGTCTCGGCATAGGCGCGGTGGTGCTGTTCGGCGTGCCCGAGCATAAGGACCACCTCGGCTCGGACGCTTGGAACCCCGACGGGATCGTGCAGGTGGCGCTGGCCGACCTACGGTCCGATTTGGGCGATGAGATGGTGCTGATCGCCGATTTGTGCATAGACGAGTACACCGACCACGGCCACTGCGGCGTGCTCGACGGCCGCGGCGGCGTGGACAACGACGCCACCCTCGAGATCTACGCCCGCATCGCGCTGGCTCAGGCCACCGCCGGCGCCGACATCGTGGCCCCCTCGGGAATGATGGACGGGCAGGTTGGCGCCATCCGCTCCGCCCTCGACGGCGGCGGGTTCGAGCCGATCGCCATCCTCGCCTACTCGGCCAAGTACGCCACTGCGCTGTACGGGCCGTTCCGCGACGCGGCAGGTGTGACCATCGCGGGCGGGGGTGACCGTCGCACCTACCAGCAGGACGTGGCCGGTGCCCGGGAGGCCATCGAGGAGATCCGCCTGGATGTGGCCGAGGGCGCCGACATGGTGATGGTGAAGCCGGCGCTGCCCTATCTCGACGTGATCTCCGCGGCTCGGCGCACCTTCGACGTGCCATTGGCCGCGTACCACGTGTCGGGCGAATACGCCATGGTGTGCGCCGCGGCCGAGCGGGGCTGGCTCGACCTCGACGCGGTGGCGTTCGAGCACGTGCTCGCCATCCGCCGGGCCGGGGCCGACGTGGTGCTCACCTACTTCGCCCGCCGTCTGGCCGAGGCCATCCAGTGAGCGCCCCGGCCCGCGGCGGCGACACCCGCGACACCAACGAGGCGCTGTTCGAGCGGGCCCAGCGGGTGATCCCCGGCGGGGTCAACTCGCCGGTGCGGGCCTTCCGCTCGGTGGGGGGCACCCCCTACTTCGTGGCCGAGGCCTCGGGACCGTTCGTGTACGACGTCGAGGGCCGCCGCTACATCGACTATGTGCAGAGCTACGGCCCGGGCATCTGCGGCCACGCCCACCCGACCGTGGTGGAGGCGGTGCAGCAAGCCGCGGCGCGGGGCACCAGCTACGGCGCGCCCACCCGCAACGAGGTGCTGATGGCCGAGGAGATGTGCGCCCGGGTGGAGGGCCTCGAGATGGTGCGGCTCACCAACAGCGGCACCGAGGCGGTGATGTCGGCGGTGCGTCTGGCCCGGGGTGTGACCGGCCGCCCGACGGTGGTGAAGTTCGCGGGCTGCTACCACGGCCACAGCGACGCGCTCTTGGTGGCCGGCGGCTCGGGCGTGGCCCAGCAGGGCCTGGCCGGGTCGGAGGGCGTGACCGCGGGGGCGGTGGCCGACACCATCGTCGCCCCCTACAACGTGGTCCCCGAGCTCGACGAGACGGTGGCGGTGGTGTGCGTGGAGCCGGTGGCGGCCAACATGGGCCTGGTGGCGCCGGAGCGCGGCTTCCTGCAGGGCCTGCGCAACGCCTGCGACGAGGTCGGGGCCCTTCTGCTGTTCGACGAGGTGATCACCGGGTTCCGCCTGTGCCCGGGCGGCGCCGCGGAGTGGTTCGGGGTGCAGCCCGACATCTGGTGCTTCGGCAAGGTCATCGGAGGCGGGCTGCCGATCGGCGCCTTCGGGGCCTCGACCGAGATCATGTCCGGGCTGGCGCCCCTGGGCGGCGTGTACCAGGCCGGCACCCTGTCGGGCAATCCACTGGCCACCGCCGCGGGCCTGGCCACCCTGAGCCTGCTCGACGACGGCGCCTACCAGCAGCTGGAGGCCACCGCCACGGCGCTGCAGCAGGGCTTGGAGAAGGCGTTCTCGGCGGCGGGAGTTGCCGCGGTGGTGCCCCGGGTTGGCCCCCTGCTGGGCCTGTTCTTCGCCGAGGAAGCCCCCGCCGACTTCGACGAGGCCCGCAAGGCTGCCGATAACGGTCGTTATCCCCCCTTCTTCCACGGGATGCTGCGCCGGGGTGTGGCCTTCGCGCCGGGGGCCTACGAGGCCATCTTCCCGTCGCTGGCCCACACCGAAGCCGAGATAGAGGCCACCGTGGCCGCCGCCACCGAAACGGCCCGCGAGATAGCCAGCTAGCGTGCCGACCGTGAACACAGGGTTCCGATCCGGTGAAGGACGCACGACACAGATCGGCTATGTCAACCGCAATCGACAAGAGAACCATGGAACGCGGGGGCGCGCCGGAAACGATCACCTTCAGGACTCGTACAAGCTGCGGTGCCTGAATTGCGGGCATTGCTACGGAGCAAACGGGTCGGACATCTTCCAGCGCAAGTGTCCCGAGTGCCAGGGTGGGGCTCCGGGTATCGAATACTGACTCCGGGACGAGAACATGGTCAACCGCATCAGCAGGCGCACGAAAATCTTCCTCGGCACAGTCGTCGCAGTTGTCGTGGTGGCCGTGGTGGCGGTAGCGGTGTATCTCCTGACCCGGGACGAGGCCCCCGAGGCTGTCGATCTGGAGGCGACCGTGGCCAGGATCGAAGCGGCCGAGACCACCGACGACAGCGCCGACACGCCGTTGGCCAGCGCATCCACCGACGACAGCGAGGATGTCGGCACCACATCCAGCAACGACGACGACACCTCGGCCACAGGCTCCACCGAGACCGAAGCGGACACGGGCACCGCGACCGCCAGTACCGACGACACGGACACCGAGACGACATCGGCCGGTCAGACAGCTGACTCGCTCGGCAGCCTCGCCGGAGTGTGGGCCGTCCAGGTGGCCGATGACGCTGGCGACCTGCAGGGCGAGCCGGTTGTCAGCTTCGCGGGATTCCGGGTGGACGAGGTGCTGGGCGGCCGCATCGGTGACTTCACCGCGGTGGGCCGCACCGCAGATGTGTCGGGCTCGATCGAGCTGACCGACACTGCGCTGGTGGTGGTCACTGTCGAAGTGACCATGTCCACGCTGCGAACCGACAACGGAAGCCGCGACAGCCAGGTCCGCCGGGCTCTCAACACCAACGAGTTCCCGGCGGCCACGTTCACGCTCACCGAGCCGTTGGATCTGCCCGCCGGCATGGCCGAGGGAGAGGCCCTCTCGGGGTCAGCCCACGGCGACCTCACCATCAAGGGGGTCACCAACCGGGCCACCTTCGATCTGCAGGCCCGACTCGTGGGCGACACCATCGTGGCCGTCGGATCCAGCGAAGTGGTGTTCAGCGACTACGGCGTCACCGCCCCGACCGCACCCGTAGTCGTCTCGGTCGAGGACCACGGAATCATGGAGTTCCAGCTCATCTTCACCCGCTAGCGGCGGGCCGCTCGACGCAGCGTCTCGGACAGCCCCCGCGGGAGGCCTCGCTTGGCCTGATCCGCAGCACAACACCGAAGACACCTCAAGTTGCGCTCTAGGCTGGCGGGCTGTGAGCATTGATCGACGGCTGGTTGATGAGCGGTGTTTCAATCGCGATGCGGTCCTGCCCTACGAACTCCGACTCCTCGACTTTGAGGCGGCAATGCAGGACGTCTACGACTTCTTCTTCGATGTCAACGGATTCCTAGCCGCCAAGGGTCTGGGTCGGCTTGAGGACACTCTGCGAAAGGCAATCCTCTCGGGGGTGCTCTCGGACATGCTGACAGCAAGTCTGGCCGCTCATTCACGCACTCTGGTCGAGAATCAGCACCACAACGGGCACCCCGACCTTGTAGTGAAGGGGGTGTACTCGGGTGATGCTGTGAAGGCCGGGGCCGAGGGTGTGGAGATCAAGACGACGCTGAAGAAAGGTGGAGCCGTGGATACGCATGGCGCTCGCGACCAGTGGTTCTGCGTCTTCGTCTACCAGGTCGACAATGTGACTGAGCCTGCCGCTGTCCGGAAGCCACTGCGTTTCACCGAGGTCTACCTCGCGGAGGTCACGACAGCTGACTTCCGCCGCAATGAGCGAGGATTACTGGGCACGAGGACTGCAACGCTGCATGCCGAAGGAGTCGCGAAGCTGCGGCGGAGCTGGGTCTATCTGGACCTTGCCGACAACTCGCCCGAGCCCGGCTCGTAGTCGCGCAGCTTGGGAATGGCAGATACCGCAAGCCGCGCATAGGTCGGGTCTCGCTCGACGCCTGCGCTGCGATAGCCGACATGCTCTGCGGCTGCCAGCGTCGAGCCTGAGCCCGCGAACGGATCGAGGACGATACCGGTGCCGAGCGGCAGGATGGCACGTACTACTTTTCGGAGGAACGCCTGAGGCTTGAGGCTGGGGTGCGGCGCGAGTTTCCGCTCCGCTCGGCGTGTGGGAGTTGATGAGATCACGTCCGCGAATGGCTTCTCGTCGGAGACACGTCGCAGTCCACCCGTGCCCCAAGTTCGGAGGTTGTCTTGGACACGCCCCTCGAGCGGCTTGCGAAACAGCAGCCAGGGCTCCCACTTGGAGCGTGGCATGACCGTAACGCCGGAGAACTCCTCGTGGGCGTTCTTGGGACGGTCACCGCCTCGCAGCGTCATGACGAGGCGCACGACCTCGCCCCGGCGCTCAAGACCGCCGCTGCAGATCGCGCTCGCGACGAGATGAGACACCAGCGGATTTGACGCGACCAAGACGTGCGAGCCGGGGACCAGCACCGGCACCAGTACCTCAGCCCACGCGCGGAAGAACGAGCACAAACTGTCGAGGTCTTCGGCGGTCAGAGTGGTAAATCTGGGCAGGGGGGAGCGCTGATGGCCATCGAATGCCGGTGGCAGGCGCCAAACGCCTCCTTGTCCCCTGCGGAGCTTGCGTTGCTGCTGTGGCGTGTATTCGACGATGCCGTATGGAGGATCGGTCACAACCCCGTGGAACGCGTGTGGTGGCTGCTCAGCGAGCCATTCGAGGCAGTCGCCGACGTACAGCGAAGCGTTGCCCACCTTCGCGAAAGGCGACCACGCTTCAGCGAATGCAGCCTCAGCCGAGCTTGTAGACGCCACGGCGCACCCTCTGGAAGTGGCCGCCCCGACCTGCGTTGAGGTTGAGGTAGCTGCGGACCGACGACGCTGCGACGGTGCTTCCCAGTCGAGCCTCAACTGACTCATGGATCTCCTTCAAGCTCAGAGGTCTGCCAGCGTTCGCTAGCACTTCCTCGATGGCGTCGCGAACTTCACCGGGCCGCCGACGGCCGAGGCTCTGAGCTGAAGTGACCATCGCTCCGCACATTAGACGTCCAGACGTCGTCAGACGCGGATCCCAGAGCGACGCCGACACTAGCGACACCCACCGACAACGCGACCGGCTCCACCGGAGGCCGGGGGGATTCGACGCCCCCACACCCGTGCGGGTACTGGAACCTAAACCCAGCGCGTCTGCCAGATTTCCGCCATGTCCGCGAGTCCAGTCAGCATAGCCCGCGGGGAGGGGGCATCAGGTTCGAAGGACAGGGTTCCGCTCGGGGGCCGCGCGAGCCAGCAGGCGCTCGTGCGGCCGAGGGTGTGCCGGTGGCTGGAGTTTGTGTTGGCCTTTGTGTTTGTGGAGTTGCCAGTTGTCGTCGTGGATGAGGTGGTGGCAGCGCTCGCACAGCAGGGCGAGGTTGTCGACGTCGGTGGCGCCGCCTCGGCTGAACCATTCGATGTGGTGGGGTTCGGTTCCTTCGACGGGTGAGCCGCAGTTGACGCAGCCGCCGTCGCGGGCCGCGAGCACGATGCGCTGACCGGCGCTGGCGTCGCGCTGGGCCCGACCGAGCCACAGCGGGTCGCCTTCGGCGTCAAAGATGGCGGGCAGGATCTTGGCTCCCGCGGCGAGGCGGGCGATCCGGTCAGGGGGTACGGGCAGGCCGTCGTCATAGCGCAGGTTGCGGAGCTCGCGGGACACGGTGTCGTAGTCCGCGATCATCAACAAGGTGACGGCGGGGCGTCGGTGCGCGCCCTCGCCGGTGATCAAGTTGGCCAAGGCGTCGGCGCGGCGCTGCTGGGAGCTCACCTTCTGGTGGTTGCGTTCGCCGTTGCGGTAGTTGCGCACCATCTGGTTGAGAGAGATGCTGACACGTTTGCCGGTGTCGTGGTCAAAGTACGCGGACAGCCGCCAGGACCCGTCGGGGTCCTGTATGAGCGACGCCCAGCGGTTCTGGTGTTGGCGATTGCGCTCCTCGCTGGAGGTACCGGGGCTCATGTAGTGGCGGGTCATGCGGGCAAACATGTCGACCGGATAGCCGCGGGCCATCTTCAACAACGCCGGCTCATCAGCATGGTCGGGATCCGCGGCGACGCGGGCGATCACCCGGGCATGGCCTGCAGTGATTTCCCCGGCACGCAGAGCCGCCAAAGTCGCGGGAAACTCCGTTGCCAGCAACGCGGCCAGCTCCACCTCAGCGGTGGCCTGCCGCGCCGACACGTTGAGCCGCTCGCGCATCAACGCAGCCGCGCCTCGGCCGCCGTTGCGGCGGTGCATCTCCGCCGCGATCTCAGCCAGCATCCCCTCCACCCGGCACCGTTCCCGGCCCAGCTCCGCCATCCGCGTCACCAGCTCGACGTCACTCAATGAGCCCACTCCGGTATCGGCGACACACGCTCCAGCGCTTCGAGTCTGATCCGAATCCACAGTTAATTCCATGCATGTAACTATACAGCCTGAGTGTGACAAATGCCACTGAATAATCATTAAAAGATAGATAAATCTGCTCCGGGTGTCGCCCAGGCATGCTCTCGAGACATGCAACCGGCTGCATGACGATCGTCTGTCATGAGTCGGTGCTTGACTGGGGTTGATGAACGCCTACGCGCCAGCTTCGTCCATCGGCTGGCTCGATCTAGATGCAGCCGCGAGCGAGAGAGTGGGCACACTGCTCCGCTCGCTCGAAGAGCCCGGGACGCTCGACGTTCTGGGCCTGGGCTCGGTACGCGACGCCTTCTCGGACATGCTCAGCCCGGGCACGTCGACCATCCAGACCCGGCTGCGCTGCTTCATCTTCCTGCCATGGATCTTCAAGGGCCTTGAAACGCGGCAAGTCTCCCCGGCGGATTTTGCCCGCAGGCTCCGTGAGGACGAGGCCCGGCTCATCGACTGCCTACGCCCTCTGGGGCCGAACCAAGGGGTCATCGGCTACACCGCGGGCCGGGACCTCAAACGCATGCCGAGCGCGGCCTATTGGGGCGGCCTGGGTGCCTGGGGCATCAGACGGCTAAACCTCAGCCTCGCCGAGTACGGCCAGCGGGCAGCCGCTCTCGGGCGACTCCAGCCCGAACGCGACAATGACGGAAACGCGACGAGGCGAGCGGGGTCGATGTGGACGGAACTCCCTCCACCCCCCGACTACTTCCCGCAAGATGACACCACCTTCGAGCTTCGTCAGGACGAGGCGCAGTTCTTGGCCGACTCCATCCAGCGGCACCACCCGGACACGCTGTTGGCCGCCCTGTGCGCCATGCCGCACGTAGCGGACGGCGTCGACTACCCGTGGAACTTGCCAACAGGCAGAGTGCCCGACCGTCTCGTCGAACTCTTACGCCACGCCCGCTGCTTCTCCGAGCTGACCCTGGGGCCACAGCTCGTCTACAACCTGCTCCTGGCGCGAAAGGCGAATGAGGAGTTCCGCTGGGACACGGAAGCGCTCGAAGAGGGTCAGCTCGGCCGTCTCAGCGACTGGGTCAAGCTGATCGACGCTCGGCGCGCGGAGTTGTGCTCCTGGGTCAAGGACCTACCGGAGTTCTGGCACATCCTGGCTGGCCGTGGCGTCAGCGCCAGCACCCAGGACTTCGTGAACAATGTGGTCAAACACGCAGTGAACGACCCGAAAGGGTTCGCCGAGGACCCAGCGATCCACGGAAGCATCCGCAACCGGGAACTCCGACTCAAGTCGAAACGAGCCCGACTGGCCCACCGAGCCGCCCTGGAGAACTGGAATCAGGCGCCGGTCGGCGGTCAGCTCAACTGCCGGTGGCCCACCACCAAGACGTACCTCGCAGACCTTGCAGCGGCAGGGCATACGAGGCCGCCGGCGACCCGCCGGACAGCCAACCACGGGAGCACCGGCTACGAGTGCTCATTTCGAGCCGCAATCTGACGTTCGATGCGAGCTGGGACACACTGGTCCGCCTCGACGAGGCGACGGATGCAGCCGGTTCGCGGCTGGGACCTGTAGGGGAATTGTTCGAAGGGCTCCTCAGCGCTGCGGTCGGCATCGTCTCGACAGACCATCAACAGCGCGTTCACTCGCTTTCGGCAGCGCTTCAGACGGCAAGATTCGCCCTGCCTGCCGGCGTTGATCATCTGCAGACCCATGTGCTGGGCCTGACCCGCACGCTCTCGCCGCTGCCAGCCAGCGCCGAGCGGGCGCTGATCATCTCACCGTTCGTGAGCGACAACTTCTTCACGAGCGTGCATCCGGCACGAGTCGACGAACTAGTAAGCAGACCGGAGTCCCTAGACCGGCTCAGGCCCGATGTGCTCGACCAGGTGGACACGCTGTATGCCTTCGACGACGGCAGTGTGCCGGACCTCATGGCGGACGAGGACCGGCTGTCGCCCCACGATCCGGGCCGGCCCCAGTCGCGCTCACCGGCGTGCCCGAGCACCGTGAGCGGGCCCTGCTGCGAGCCCTCGTTGGGAACGCCGAGCGCTTCCTTCGGTACGTCCTGGCGCTGCTCGACGAGGAGTCGGGTCAGACGGACCTGCTCGACGCGGTGGAGCGCGTCAGCAGGGATGCCGCCTCCGACGGGCACGGTGCTGCGAGCCTCCCAGTGTTGGAGAAGCTGCTGAGGACGATGCGACGGGACCCTGCGAAGCTCGCCGGGCTCCACCCGCTCGTCTCGGACTTGGCGGCCGACGGTGCGCTGCCGGAGGGCTTCGCCGAGCTCTGGGCGATGATCTATGACGTGGCCGACGCCGGAGCCGTGACCCGGTGACTGGGCAGACCATCGACGTCGAGGCAGTCCTCGCCGAGCTGAAGGACTTCCAGCGACGAACCGCCCGGTGGGCATTCGAGCGGATGTTCGATGACCGGGATCCCGCGATTCGGTTCCTGGTGGCCGACGAGGTCGGTCTCGGCAAGACCCATGTCGCCAAGGGCGTGATCGCCCAGGTCATCGACTACCTCCGGCGCACGGGAGACGCGCGGCACGACATCGTGTACGTCTGCTCCAACGCGGCGATCGCCCGCCAGAACGTTCGCAAGTTGACTCCCGAGGGCATAGAGCCCCTCGAGGACCTCGGACGGCTGACGATGCTGCCTCTCGCCGAGCTGGACGACGGTGACGGCGGACAGACGGGTGTCAACCTGCTAGCGATCACACCCGGAACGTCCCTGAAGTTCGGTCACCAGACAGGCCGGTTCCGCGAGCGCTGCCTGGCGTACGCGTTCCTTCGCGCCCATTGGGGGGCGAGCGTCATGGCCACCGCAAGGGCTCGGCGCATCTTCTGGGAAGGAATCAAAGTCAACCCCGATGAGCGACTGCGAATCACTGAGCAGCTGTACGGGCCTCGGATCATGGGATCGCTTGGTGAGTTCGCAGAGGTACTAACAGAGGTCGACAAGTCCCGGACGGCCCGCGGCAAGCCGACCGTTCGCGAATTGTTCGAGGACCTTGCCGACAAGCTGAAGTGGAAACGCAAGTTCCCTGACGAGCTGCAGCCGCGGCGCAAGGAGTTGATCGGCGAGGTCCGCGGCATCATGGCGAGGGTCGGCATTGCCGCGCTTCAACCGGATCTCGTGGTGCTGGACGAGTTCCAGCGGTTCAAGGACTTGCTACAGCCGGAGCCCGACAACTTCGCGGCCGAGTTGGCCCACCGGCTGTTCGACTACTCGGACCCCGAGACCGGCCGCGCCACCCGGACGCTGCTGCTGTCTGCAACCCCGTATCGCATGTACACGACGGCCGATGAGATCGACGGCGACCACTATGAGGACTTCCTCGCCACCTGTTCGTTCCTGTTCCAGGACCCGGATCGGGTCGATCGACTCAGACACCGTTTTCGTACCCTACGTTCGGCACTCACCTCTGCCGAGTCATTCGATCACGCCGAGGACGCTTGTAGTGAAATCGGGGCCGAGTTGCGCGGTGTGATGGCCCGAACCGAGCGGTTGGCGGCCACGCCGGACCGCGACGGGATGCTGTGCGAGTGGGACACTCAAGTGCCGGTGAGCGCACCTCCTCGTTTGGCGTGGACATTCCCAGCCGAAAGCGGAATGATCGCAACGTCGAGTTCGACAGGTACCGGATGCGAACTCGCTTCGCGGTCGCCTTCGGCACTCAGACACTCGACGAGGGCGGCGAGGCTCGGATCGAGTCCGTGTCCACCGCGTTCAATTCCCCGTTTTGGCCGTTCGTCCTCACTTCCACATCGATAGGTCAGGAGGGTCTGGACTTTCATCTGTGGTGTCACGCCGTCGTCCACTGGAACCTGCCCTACAACCCGGTCGACTTGGAGCAGCGCGAGGGGCGTGTTCACCGGTACAAGGGTCATGCGATCCGACGGAACATCGCCGCCACCCTCGGCCCGGACCTGCTCGCGGGTGGGATGGCGGCCGGTGTGGACCCCTGGAACAAGCTCTTCGACATGGCGGCAGCGAAGCGACCCGCGGGCGACGGAGAAATGGTGCCGTACTGGGTGTTCCACGAGGGACCGGCCAAGATTGAGCGCCACGTACCTGTCATGCCCTTCAGCCGGGAAGCGGCAGCCCTGCCGAAGTTGCGCAAGACACTCGCCGCGTATCGCCTTGCGTTCGGCCAACCCCGTCAAGAGGAATTGGTCGAGTTCCTCGGAGCCAACCTCTCCGACGAGGAGTTGGGCCGGCTCCGCATCGACTTGTCGCCCCCTGAGTCCGGTCCCATTGCCACCCCTGGCCATGGAGCGGCGGGGAAACGCCCCAACCCGGCGAACCCCGCCTGACCGATTTCTGAGTCTATTGCCGTCATTTTACGGCTATTTTTGATGGCATGATTTACACACGGCTGGCTCGGGTGCCGGAGCAGAGCTTCTTTCTGCTCGGCATGAGAGGTGTCGGCAAGAGCACTTGGGCACGGCAGACCCTTCCCGATGCCCTTCGCCTCGACCTGCTCGACGAAGCCCTGTTCACGGACCTGCTCGCCGAACCGTCGCTGTTCCGACAGCTGCTGTCGGGAGCAGGCCCGGGCGAGTGGGTGGTGGTGGACGAGGTTCAGCGCATCCCCAGCCTGCTCAACGAGGTGCACCGGATGATCGAGGAGCGGGGCGTGCGCTTCGCCCTGCTGGGATCCAGCGCCCGCAAGCTCAAGACCGCGGGCACCAACCTGCTGGCCGGCCGAGCGCTGCGCAAGTCCATGCATCCGCTGACCCCGGCCGAACTAGGCGACGACTTCAACCTCGACGACGCGCTCCGGTATGGCACCATCCCGCTGGTGTGGACTGCCCCGGACCGGCGCGAGGCCCTACAGAGCTACACACAGCTGTACCTGCGCGAAGAGATCCGGGCCGAGGCCGCGGTGCGCAACCTGTCGGGCTTCGTGCGCTTCCTGCCGGTGGCCGCGATGATGCACGCCCAGACCGTCAACGCCGCCTCCACTGCCCGCGATGCCGGCATCGCCCGCACCACCGTCAACGGCTACCTCGAGATCCTCGACGACACTCTGCTGGCCGTGCAACTGCCTGCGTTCGAGGCCAAGCTCCGAGTGCGGGAGAGGCGCCGCCCCAAGTTGTACTGGGCCGACCCCGGCCTGGTGCGAGCCGTCAAGCGCCAGCTGGGCCCCGTGGCGGCCGAGGAGCGCGGCGCCCTGCTCGAAGGCTGGGTTCTAGGCCTGCTGCGAGCCCACAACGAGCATCAGCGCATCTACGACGACATCGGCTACTGGGCCGCCGCCGAGTCCGCCGCCGAGGTCGACTTCGTCCTCACCCGCGACCTCGAGCACCTCGCCATAGAGGTCAAAGCGTCTGAGCGGTACAACACCGCCATGCTCAAAGGGCTGCGAGCCGTAGCCGACCTCGATGGACTGGCTCGCCGGATTCTCGCCTACCGCGGCCGACGGGCCTTCCGGACCGAAGACGGCATCGACGTGTGGCCCCTCGACAGCCTGCACCAAGCCCTCGCCACAGACCAGCTCTGGCCCTAGGCGCCCGCTGACGTCGCAGCTTGGGGGAATAGTCGGGGCCGCACTTCCGGGAGCTGTCGCCGCACAGGACCCAAGACCGCCAGAAGTTGGTCAGGCGGCGCGGCGGCTAAGAACGTGCGCGGATAGGCACTGAAGGCCTAGCGGTGAAGCGTTGTGTTTCCCGCTCTTGTTCGCTGCGCTCACGGGCCACTCGGGCCACGGCCTCGCTCAGCACCTCGCGGAGATCCTCATGAACTGCTGCCTATCCGCTCGGCCTCTAAGCCTGGATCCACCGGTTCGGTGAGGTCCGTGGGGTTGGCGCGTCCACCAGAAAGGCCTCCTGACGTGGGAGAATGACGTTGGTTACGACGGTCGTTCTGGCCACGTGAGGAGGCACTTCCTGTGAGCAGTGTAGCGGGCGGGATCGACGAGATCGAGGCGGTGTTCGACGACGGGTCTTTGGTGGCCGACGCCGGGTTGTTGCTGGCGGGCACGGTGATGGATCGCCTCGGGTTGGAGGCGCTCATCGATGGGGCGGTGCGCCCGCCTGGAGCGGGCCGCGGATCCGGGGCGAAGGCGCTGAGCGTGGTGGCGTCGATGCTTGTGGGGGGTTCGTTCATCGACGACACCGAGCGGCTGCGGGCCGGCTCGGCGGACGTCGTGTTGCCGTTCGCGGTGTCGGCGCCGTCGACTGTGGGGACGTGGCTGCGGTCCTTTATGTGGGGCCATGTGCGCCAGCTCGACCGCGCCGGCGAGCTGGCTTTGGGCAGGGCGTGGTCTGTGGGCGCGGCGCCTGCTGTGGCCGAGATGACCATGGATGTGGACTCCACGATCTGTGAGGTGCACGGCCACAGCAAAGGCGGCGCCGCCTACGGCCACACAGCCGTGTTGGGCTATCACCCGCTGGTGGCGGTCAGAGACGACACCGGCGAGGTGCTGCATGCCCGGATGCGGTCGGGATCCTCCCAGCGAGGCACCAAGCGCTTCATCGTCGAGACGCTGGCGCGTCTGGGACGGCTGGCGCCCGACACGGCGCTCACGGTGCGCGCCGACGCGGGGTTCTTCAGCTACGACGTCATCGACGCCGTGGTGGCCCGCGGCGCGTCCTATTCGATCACGATCCCGCAGAACTCCAAGGTCAAGGCCGCCATAGAGGCCATCGAAGAGAGGGCCTGGAAGCCGATCCCCTACACCCGCGGCGGGGTGGCGCAGGTCGCTGAGACCCTCATAGAAACCGGCCGCCGCGACGGCAAAGGGCCCCGCGAGCTGCGCCTGGTGGTGCGCCGCAGCCTGCTCACAGGCGCCCAGGCGAAGCTGTGGCCCGACTGGCGCCACCACTGCTTCATAACTGACCGAGACGACCTCGACACCGAAGCCGCCGACACCTACCACAGAGCCCACGCCAGAGTCGAACTCGCCATTCGTGACCTCAAAGCCAACGGCTTGCGCCACTGTCCCTCGGGCAGCTTCTTCGCCAACGCCGCCTGGCTCGCCTGCGCCGCGTTCGCGCACAACATCGCCCGATGGACAGCCCGCCTCGGCAAAGCCCACCCCCGCCGACAGCTCACCGCCGCCGCCACCGTCCGAGCGCGGCTGCTCACAATCCCCGGCCGCAGCGTCAACCACAGCCGCCGCAACAGACTGCGCCTGCCCCTCAACTGGCCCTGGGCCACAGCGTTCACCACCGCCCTGCAACAACTGCGCAACCTGCCCCTGCTCATCTGACCCCCCGGCCCGGCCCGGCGCAGCCAACAAGCACCCCCAGCGCCACCAACCCGCCAGCACCACAACCCCCGACCCAACACGCCCCAACAGCCGCCCACCCCAACAGAACCACCGACACGGCACCAACCAGCCCCACACCGCCACCAACCACAACCCCACCGGTGGATCCAGGCTAAGGCTCTCGCAAGTGCTGGTAGCGGGCGATCAGTGACGCGGTTGACGGATCGAGATCAGTGACGGGACGAGCCGCGTCGGCACCAAGGTTCTCGGCTATGGCGTTCGCGAGGTGCTTGCCGTGCTCCACTCCGTACTGGTCGAAGCTGTTGATGCCCCACACTGCGCCCTGCACCAGGACCTCGTGCTCGTAGAGCGCCACTAGCTGGCCGAGCGTCGAGGGGGTGAGTTCGGGGGCCATGATGACCGTGGAAGGACGGTTCCCGGGCAGCTCGCGATGGGGGTCGTCCGAGGCTGCGCCGAACGCCAGCGCAGACGCCTGGGCGAAGCAGTTGGCTACGAGCCACTCGTGGTGACGCCCGGCTGCGGGGAGATGGGCGGTGTCGGCATCGGGCCGGGCGAACACGATGAAGTCGGCGGGGACGACCGTGGTGCCCTGGTGCAGCAACTGGTGGAAGGAGTGCTGGCCGCCGGTGCCGGCCGCACCCCAGACGATCGAGCCGGTCTCGCTGCCGACCGCATTCCCCTCGAGGTCCACCCGCTTGCCGTTGGACTCCATCTGGAGCTGCTGCAGGTAATCAGGCAGCAGGCGCAGGCGGTGGGCATACGGCAGCACCACCCTGGTCTGCAGACCCCAGAAACTGCGGTACCACACCGCCAGCAGTCCCATGAGCACCGGACCGTTGACCGCCAGCGGTTGCCGGGCGACGTGCTCGTCGACGGCCCGCATCCCGGCCAGCAACTCACCGAAGCGATCCTCTCCGATAGCGACCATGAGCGACAGTCCCGCCGACGAGCCCATCGAGTAGCGGCCGCCCACCCAGTCCCACATTGCGAAGACGTTGCCGGTTCCCACGCCGAACCCGGTGGCCGCGGCGGCGTTGGCGGTCACCGCGGCGAAATGGTGATCCACCGCACCCGGACCGAGCGCCGCGGTCGCCCAGTCCCGGGCCGCCCGGGCGTTGGCCAGCGTCTCGGCGGTGGTGAAGCTCTTGGACACGACCACGAAGAGCGTCTCGGCCGGGTCCAGCCCGTCGCCCAGCACCGTCGCCAGGTCGGCCGGGTCGACATTGGCCACGAAACGGCAGTCGAGGCCGCGGTGGCGGAAGGCGGCCAGCGCCTCGTGGGCCATGGCCAGGCCCAGGTATGACCCGCCGATCCCGAGGTTCACCACCGTGCGGATCGGCCTTCCGGTCGCGCCCCGGCGCCCTCCGGATCGCACGGCAGCCGCAAAGCCGGTCATGCGGTCGAGCTCGGCTCGCACCGCGGGCATCACATCGACGCCGGCGGTCTCCACCGAGGCCTCGGGGCCAGCCCGAAGCGCGGTGTGCAGCGCGGGACGGCCCTCGGTGTTGTTCACCGGGTCGCCTGCCAGCGTGGCCGCGATCCGCTCGGCCACACCGGCACGGTCGGCCAGGGCCAGCAGCAACTCGACGGTCTCGGCGGTCACCAGGTGACGGGACCAGTCGATCACCAGATCGCCCGCGGCCACCGTGAACTCGTCAGCTCGGTCCGGATCCGCCTCGAACAGCCCCCGCAGATGCGCGCCGTCCGCTTGCAGCTCGCGGGCGTGGCGGGCCAGCGCAGCCCACTCCTTGGTGGACGTGACGCCGGTGCCGGCCACTGCCCTGGGGCCTCGCCCGGCCCGGCCGGCTACTCGCCCGCGGCGAGATCTATGCCGTGGCCCTCGGCGGCCTCGGTTAGCAAGGCGCTGATCTCGTCGGCCGAGCCGGTCTCGAACGTTGGGCTGTCGGCCACCAGAGCCAACAGCATCTCCTCCTCGTGCGCGGCCTTCTCGGCGTCGAGCCCGACGTGGACGACGCGCTCGTAGTACACCACCGAGACCAGGTCCTCGAGGCTCAGGTTGGAGAAGCCGCTCATGCCGCTGGCGAAGCTGTCCACTTCCCGCTGACCATCGGGGCGGTCGGGGTTGCCGTAGCGGTCCAGTCCGAGCCGCTTGGTGCCGGCGGTGCCGAGATACACCCACGAGAGATGATGGGCCAGGCCGTCGAAACCGGGCGCGGAGCCGAACGTCAGCAGCAGCTCGCCGTCGTTGAGCTGGCGACCGGTGGCCGAACCGGAGCCGTCGGCGCCGTGGCAGGAGGCACAGGTGCTGTACACGGCAGCGCCGTTGTCGATCAGCACCAGCTCGTCGGTGCTGGGCGGCTCCAGCATGCCCACATAGAAGATGGCCCAGACGGGCAGGAACACCATCACCGACGCGGCCCAGTACGGCATCCGCTTGCGCTGGTGAGCGGCCTGAACGTAGGGCGGGTCCGGCTCGGGGGGCGGCGGCGGGGCAGCCTCCGGGATGAGGACAGGGGCCGCGGGCGCGGGCGCAGGAGCGGCAGCGGCGGAAGACGGGGCGTCAGCCGCGGCGGCCGAAGCGTCGTCCGATGGGGCGGTACCGGTCAGCTCAGCCCGTCGTTCACGCGAGCGTTCGAGCAGATACTCGGGTACCTCGACCACTTAGCGTCTCCATCGGCGGTTGAGTGCGGACCGGACGACGCCGGAGCAGCGAGCCCCGGCGACAAGAGGATAGGCGCTCAGGCCGCGCTTGACGTCCTCAGAGGCCGAGCGGATCGGCGGCAGCCCATGAGAACCTCCGAGAAGCGCTGAGTGAGGCCGTGGCCCCAGCGGCCCGTGCGCGCAACGAACAAGAGCGGGAGACAACGCCTTCACCGCGATGCGCCGTCACCTATCCCCAGAACTCCTTCAGCACCGCGACTTCCAGCGCGGTCCTGCCTTACCGGCTGGCGGGGCCCACGACGAGACCGGACTCGTCGCCGGCATCGATCAGGGCGTCGAAGAGGTACTGGCCGAATGAGCGATCGCAGAAGACGAGGTAGGAGGGCGTGCCGTCGATGTCGTTGCGGGCGATGTCGCAGGTGACCTTGGCCAGCGACGCGGAGGCCACCGCGCCGTTGGGCGTCATCGGATCGGACCAGTCCAGACTGCACACCTTCTCGAGCATCCGGGGCGCCGAGTCCCCGGTAACGCGGAACAGCGCTCGGCCGTGGGTCCAGTCCAGGGCAGTGACAAAATCCGAGGAGTCCGAGCCGTCGAGGCCCTCGACCACCTCAGCCACCTCGTCGGCGGTGCCCAGCACGACCCACTCTCCCGGCCTCGAACCCAGCACCAGGGCTCCTCCCGCCGCGACGCTCGAAGAGCCGAACGGCGCACCGAGCCTCTTGGCGGCAGCGCCGGTAGCCGCGGCCCGCACCAGCCACTTGGTCGTGGCGCTGGCGTCGGCCAGCACGAGATCGCCGGACTTGGCAGTCGCGTAGCTGCGCACTACCGGGCTCTCGAAGGCGAGCGGATCAGCCACGGAGACGCTCCCCGGCTGGGTCGAAGTGAGCGTGATGGTCCATCACGGTGGCGCCAATGCGCTCTCCGGAGGTGAGCAACACGGTCAGTTTGGTGCCGCCAGCGGCCAGCTCCGGCTCGACCTGCCCGAGGCAGACGGAGCGGCCCAGCGTGGGCGACATCCGAGCCGAGGTGATCCGGCCCAAGATCTCGTTGGTGTCGTCCCGAACGATCTGGGCGGCCTCTTCGGGGACGACATTGGGGTCGTCGGGCTGGATGGCCACGATCATGGGCAGCCGGCGCTCGGCGGCCCAGGCCAGTTCGGGCATGCCCGCGAAGTCGTCCTTGTCCAATTTGATCAGCGGGCCCATACCCGTGCTCTGTGCCAGGGTCAGGCCGTCGGTGTCCTGTCCCACGATGAAATGGCCCTTCTCGAGGCGCATGATGCGCTGGCCCTCGAGGCCGAAGGGTCCGATGCCCAGGTCGGCGCCCGCTTCCAGCAGCGCCTTCCACACGTGCAGGCCGTGGCCCGCGGGGACGTGCAGCTCGTAGGACAGCTCGCCGGTGAAGCCGATGCGCCACATGAAGCAGCCGGCCACGCCGGCGACGGTGGCGGTGCGGACCTCCATGTAGGCGAAGACCTCGGGAGACAAGTCGACGCCCTCGACCACCCGGCGCACCAGCTCCCGGCACTTGGGGCCGGCCACGTTGATGCTGGCATAGGCGGTGGTCACCGGAGTGACGCGCACCCGCCAGTCGGGGCGCTCGGTCTGCAGCCAGTTCTCCACCCACTCCCACACGCTGGCCGCGCCCGAGCTGGTGGTGGTCATCAGGTAGTGGTCCTCACCAAGGCGACCGGTGACCCCGTCGTCGAGCACGACTCCGTCCTCGGCGCACATCATCCCGTAGCGGACCTTGCCCACCGGCAGTTGCGACCACTTGTTGGTGTAGAGCAGGTTGAGCAGCTTGGGAATGTCGGGACCGCGCAGGTCGAGCTTGCCCAGCGGGGTGACGTCGATAATCCCGACGCTGGCGCGCACGTTGCGGACCTCGGCGGCCGGGTCGCCGTAGTGGTCGGGGCGGATCCACTGGCCGGCGAGGATGGTGTGCGCGCCGTTGGCCTCGTGCCACGGGTGGATGGACGACACCCTCACCGGCTCGAACACCCGCCCTGCCAGCGCGCCCAGCGTGAGCGGGGCGTACGGGGGCCGCCAGACCGTGGTGCCGACCTGCGCGATCGTCTCGCCGCGGGCTTCGGCTATGGCCGCCACGGTGTTGACCGTCTCGAGCTTGCCCTGGGCCGACCCCATGGTGGCGGTGGTGTAGCGCTTGGCCAGCTCCACCGAGTCGTAGCCCTCCCGGGCTGCGGCGACGAGATCCTTGGAGCCGATGTCCTCGGAGAAGTCGACCATGCCGTGGGTGTCGGAACGGTACAGCTCCGGATGGGGGTCCCGGCGCAACGGCTGCCGCTCGTCGAGCGCCCAGGTCGGCTCGTCACCGGTGACCGGGCGGGCCCGAGCGGTAAGGGCTTGGTAGCGGTGGGCCACCGCCGCGGCGCGCTGGGCGGCCAGCCGCCCAGTGGCCGTGCCGTGGGCGCGCAGCTCGTCGAGATTGCCGTCGCCGGCCAGCCCGCCCGTGGCCAGCACGTTGCCGGGCGGGTCGGACGGGAAGAACCGGGCGGCGGCCGGGTCGTAGGTGGGCCGGTCGCCGGCCATGTTCAACAGCGACGTCGGGGCGGTCCAGCCCGCGGCCACGACCAGCAGGTCGGCCTCTACGCGAGTTCCGCCAACGGCGACCGCCTCCAGTGCCTTGGGCGCGCCCTGCGCGGCGCTGATGCGTCGGCCGTCGCGGCCGTCGATGACTGCGGCGACCTCCACGCCGACCCGGTCGAGGTCGGCCGCGGCCGCGTCGCCGTCGGAGTTGGCCGTGAACACGACTGCCCGCTCGCCCGGCTTGACCCCCCACAGGTTGATCAGGCGGCGAGCCGCGCCCGAGGTGATCACCCCGGGACGGTCGTTGCCCGCGAACACGTAGGGCCTCTCGATAAGGCCCGGCGCCGCCACCAGCACCTTGGCCCGGGCCTTGATGAGGCGCTCTACCGCGACCGGGTGGTTGCGCTGCACGATCCCGAGCCAGTTGTCCTCATAGCGGCCGGTGACGGTGGAGTCGGTCAGTACCTCGACATCGGAGGCGTCGAGGGCGTCCCGCAGCTCTGACAGGGCAGTCCGGGCCGACTCGCGGCTGCTGTAGCGCAGATGTCCGCCGACGGCGTGCTCGTGCTCCACGAGCAGCACCCGGGCACCGGCCGCCGCCGCCGCCAGGGCCGCTTCGATACCGGCCGGCCCGGCCCCGGCCACCACCACGTCGGGGTGCATGTAGCGCTTGTCGTGGTAGCGGTGGGGCGTGTCGAGGTCGACCTTGCCGCCGGGCGCGAAGGTGGCCAATACCCGCTCATACGCTGGCCACAACCGCTGCGGGCGCATGAACGTCTTGTAGTAGAAGCCGGCGGTGAGGAACCGCCCGACCAGGCCGTTGGCCGCCTTGATGTCGTGACGCAGTGACGGCCACACGTTCTGGGCCCGCACGTCCATGCCCGCCTCCAGCAAGCGATGGCCGGCCCGCACATTGGGGTCGTCGCCGACCTGCACCAGCAGGCTGGGGTCCCAGTAGTCGGCAGTGAGGATGCCGCGGGCCCGGTGGTACTTCATGGAGCGCGAGAAAACGTGCTCGCCCGCGGCGGCCAGCGCCGAGGCGATGGTGTCCCCCTGGAAGCCTCTGAAGCTCTTGCCGTTCCAGCGGAACCGCAGCGTCGTCGAGCGGTCGATGACCTCAGTGGGCTGCACGCCCAGGCGGCTCATGCTCATGCCTTGCCGCCTCGCTTGTCGCCGGGCTGGGGCGGGTCGCGGAATTCGTTGGTGGCCGTGTTGCGCTCCAGCGTGAACCAGCGGCGACACCCGGACCGGCAGTACCAGGTCTCGCGCAGCCAGTCCGCCGGGTTGTCGCGCAGATAGAGATAGCCCCGCCACTGCAGGGGGGAAGCAGTGGCGGGGTCGGGGCGAGCGTGGGACTCGCCGCCATACCGCAGGTCCGCAGAGTTGCGCGGCCCGCAGTTCGGACAGGGCACCAGCAGCATCAGTGCCCCACCGCCGCTGCGCCCTTCTCGCCCACCAACTCGCCTGTGTCGAAACGGCTGAGGGCGAAGGGCGCTATGAGTTCGGGGGTCTTGCCGGTGGCCGCCGCCGCGGCCATCTGCTCGCCTGAGACCGGGGCAGCCTTGAAGCCGTAGGTGCCCCAACCCACGTCCACCAGGAAGCCGTCCACCGGCGTGAAGCCCATCACCGGCGAGTAGTCCGGGGTCATGTCGCACAGCCCGGACCACTGACGAAGCAGCCTCATGCGGGAGACGGCCGGCATCAGCTCCAGCACATGGCCGGCCAGTTCCTCGGTGAACTCGAGGGAGCCACGGATCGAGTAGGTGGCCACGGGATCGACCGCGGCCCCGAAGACGAGCTCGCCCCGGTCGGTCTGGCTGATGTATACGTGCAGTGAGCCCGACACCACCACCGTGGGCAGGAACACTTTGACCGGCTCGGTCACCGCAGCCTGCAGCGGGTGGGTGGTGATGGGCAGGCGCACGCCGGCCATGGCCGATATCAGCGACGCCCAGCCGGCAGTGCAGTTGACCACGATCGGAGTGGAGATGTCTCCGCGGTTGGTGCGAACGCCGGTGACCTTGCCGCCGGGTCCCTTGCCGCCGGGTCCCGCACCGCCTTCGCAGAGGATGTCGAGCACCTCGGTGCGCTGGTGCATCTCGGCGCCCATGTGGTCAGCGGCGCGGGCGTAGCCCCATACCACCGCGTCGTGGCGCACGACACCGCCGGGCGGGTGGTAGAGGGCGCCCAGGATCGGGTAGCGGGGATGGTCGGAGGTGTCGAGGCTGGGAGCGATCTTCTTGATCTCGTCGGGGCCGATCACGCTGGAGTTGATGCCCTGGAGCTTGTTGACCTCGGCTCGCCAGTGCATGGTGCGCAGCGCGCCGTCGGTGTGGGCCAGCGTCAGGTGGCCGCGCTCGCTGAACATCACATTGATGTTCAAGTCCAGCGCCATGGAGTTGTAGAGCTGCAGCGACCGGTCATAGAAGGCCACGCCCTCGGGAGTGAGGTAGTTGGACCGCACGATGGCGGTGTTGCGGCCCGAAGCGCCGCTGCCGAGGTAGGCCTTGTCGAGCACGGCCACGTTGGTGATGCCGTGGTTGCGGGCGAGGTAGTAAGCGGTGGCCAGGCCGTGCACTCCCCCGCCGATCACGACCGCGTCGTAGGAGCGCTTGAGGTCGGTCTCGCGCCACACCCGGGGCCAGGGGTCGCCCCGCACGCCCCGCCAAGCCAGGCTGGCCGCGGAATACTTCGGCGGGCGGCGCCGCAGACGGCGCCCGAGCGTGCTCATTGCCACGCAAGGGTAGGCAGTCAGATCAGTGATGTGAAGTATCAATATCGGATTGATTCAGACTGAATGCCTATGATTATGAGGTGAATTTCCAACGCCTGCGCTACTTCGTGGCCGTGGCCGAGGAACTGCACTTCGGTCGGGCGGCCGAGCGGCTGCACATGTCCCAGCCCCCGCTGAGCCAGCAGATCCGGCTGCTGGAGCGCGAGTTGGACACGGCGCTGTTCGATCGCACCACCCGCCGGGTCACCCTCACCGACGCCGGAACTTTCCTCTACCCGGAGGCGGTGCGACTGCTGGCCGCAGCCAACGGCGTCAACCACCTCATGGACCAGCACCGCCATGGTCAGGCCGGAACCCTGCGGGTCGGCTTCGTGGACTCGGCCGCCTACGAAGTGATGCCCCGGGTGCTGAGCGAATACCGGCGCCGCTGGCCTCGGGTGGGCTACGAGCTGCACACGATGAGCTCTGACGAGCAGGTCCAGGCCCTGCGGGCCGGTCGGATCGACTTGGGCATCGGTCGGGCCGCGGCCGACGCCCGCAACGTGGAGGCGACGCTGGTCATGCACGAGCCGCTGCTAGTGGCGGTAGGTGCATCCCACCGGTTGGGGGCCGCCCCGCAGGCTCGCCTGCGGGACCTGGCCGGCGAGCCGATCATCGGGTTCGACCGCAGGGTGTCGCCCAGCCTGCATGCGGTGCTGGCGGGAATGCTCGGCACCGAAGGCGTTACCTACGATCCGATCATCGAAGCGACCGAGTACGCGACGATTCTCGGGTTCGTGGCCGCGGGCGAGGGGATCGCCATCGTGCCGGCCAGCGTGCAGACGTTCCGACCCCCCGACCTGCACTACGTGACCCTGCGGGATCACTCGGCCGCAGTACGGCTGCTACTGCTCACCAGGGCCGGCGATCCGCCGCCCCTGGTAGCCCAAGCCCTGGGCGTCGTCGCCGAGCTCTACACCGCGAACTGAGCGGCGCTATTCGGTTCCCGCTCGGCCTCTGATTCGCAGATGACGAGGGGAATGTCGCGGTCGGTGCGGGCCTGGTAGTCGTCGTATTCGGGCCACTGGCTCACCGCAACGGGCCAGAGCTCGGCTTTCTCGGTGGGCGTGGCCGTGCGAGCTCGCAGCCGGTGCACCTCGCCCCGATCCTGGACGGTCACTTCGGGGTTGGCCACAAGATTCAGATACCACTCCGGGTTGCGGGGGCGGCCGCCGACAGAGGCCACCAGCAGGTAGCGCTGACCGTCACTGACGCGAATGAGGGGCGTCCGGCGCAGGCTGCCGGTCTTGCGCCCGACGGTGGTGAGGATCACGCACTGCGCTCCCTCAAACTCGAATCCGTCCACTCCGTCGGTGGCCAGGTAACGGTCGACATGGGCCGCGACGTGCCGACGCGGGCTAGGAGCATACGGAACCTCGCTCACGGCGCGCCAAGCTACCCCAGGATGGCTCGACGATTCGGCTGGCTCGCTCTCAGAGGCCGAGCGAATCGGCACGAATCCTCGGGCGACTCCGCAAGGTGCTGAGCGAGGCCGTGGCCCGAGCGGCCCGTGAGCGCAGCGAACAAGAGCGGGAGACACAACGCCGTGCCGCGAGGTGCTCGCAACCCATTTGCGCTCACTCTCTCAGTACTGGAGTTCGCAGCCGTATTCGTCTATCCACCAGCGGGCGGTTCGCTTGGCGCCGGCGGGGTGCGCAGGCTCGGATCCTGGTGGAGCTGCTCGGGGGTGGGGCCGATGCGCTCAGCGATCTCGTTGAGGGAATCCAGGTCGAGGTTGTAGCACTCCACCGCGTTCAGGCCGAGCAGCAGGCGGGCGTCCTCGATGGACACGTCGCGGAAGTCGCTCTCCAGGCGTTTGGCGGTATGGGGCCACGAGCCCTCGGGGTGGGGGTAGTCGGTGCCCCACATCAACGCGTCGATGCCGTTGACCTGACGGCGGCGGATCTCCTCGGGGCTCATGGTAGACGCGCCAATGAACACGTTGGTGCCGAAGTACTCCGACGGCAGGCGTGAGATCAAGCCCTTCATGCGCGAGCCCAGCTTCTTGATCTTGTTGCTGGCCCCGAAATTCACATCGGTCTTCCACAGGAGGTCGCCGATCCAATAGGAGCCGCACTCGACCACCGCGTAGCGCAGCCCCGGAAACCGGTCGAACTTGCCTGAGAACAGCAACTGCCACAGAGCCCGGTGGGTCCAGAACGGCACCTCCGAGACGTACATCGCCACGTTGTCGCCGTAGCTACCGAAGTCGGCCTCACCGGAGTGGGTGTGCACCACCAGGCCGGTCTCGGCGCAAGCAGCCCACACGCGGTCGTAGTGGGCCGAGCCGTAGGGCTCGAAGCCGTGCCACATGGTGGGGATCATGATCCCGGCTATGCCCGGCTTGCCGGCCAGCCACTCGATCTCGGCCACGGACTCGTCCACATCATGGGTGATGGGCACCAGTCCCACCCCGGCCCGCCGGGGCGGGTTGCTGGCGCAGAAGTCCACCAGCCAGCGGTTGTGGGCCCGGGCGCCGCCGAAGGCCTGGCGGGGGTCGGTGATCTGGCCCGCAGCGAGGCCGGCCCCGAACGGGGGCGACTCCTGGCCGGTCACCGCGTCACCATCGGCGAAGATCACCTCGCCGGCGATGCCGTCGGCGTCGAGTTCCTTGTCGCGCACCTCCGGGTCGTAGGCGCCTCGCAGGCCCTCGGAATTCTCGCCCTCCCACTCGGCCAGGAACTCGGCGTTGACCTCCTCCTGGACCCGCCGGTGCGCATGGCGCTCGGCCACGTAGACGTCGAACTCGTCGTGCAGTGCAGAGTCGAGATACGGGCGGTACTCCTCGCACTGCAGCCCCGCGTGGGTGTCGCTCGACACGATCACATAGGGGGCGTTCGAGGTGTCGACCCGCTCAGTGGGGTTGGCAAAGCTCATTGGCGGAACCTCCGTGCATCTTCACTTCTCGGCGCCGGCGCCAACTGTACCCACCGGCGGCGACGGGTCTACAGGGCGTAGGCGGAGGGGACGGGCTTGAGGGGACGGGCGTACCACAGGGGGCGGCGCAGGCCTCCGGGCCCGGGCGCCGGGCGGGTCATGGCCAGCCACTCGTGATAGGCCTCGCGGGCTTGGGCCGTGTCCACCACCACGTCGCCGTAGGCGTCGCCCGGCTGGGCCGGGCCCACCCGCACCCGCTGATGCCAGCACTGCATGCCCGACACCGGGTCGGGCTGCACGCAGAACGTCAGATTCTGGTGCACGCCGGTGTCGCTCCACCAGATGCGCTCGGTGTCGGGATCGTCGCTGGCGTGACTCTCTGGATGGCCCCGGCGCCGCAGCCTCCACACGGATCCGTCGTTGGTGATGTCGGCGTCGCCACCCGCCCATGAGCCTCCGCTGTTGGCGTCTAGGCGCCAACGGCCCATGTGGTGCGACGCGGCCACCACGCCGGGTCGGATCCCCTCGGTGCGCCAAGCGCCGATCACGAAGTGGCCGATGCGGGTGGTGACCCGCACCAAGCCGTTGACCTCGATGCCGAGAGCCTCGGCGTCTTGGGGGTGGACCCACAGTGGATGGCGGTGGCTCAACTCCGACAGCCACTTGCTGTTGGCCGAGCGAGTGTGGATCAGCGTCGGGATGCGGAACGTGGGCAGCAGGATCCGCTCATCGGCTTCGAGCTCGAGGTTCTCCCAGTGCACGTGCGACGGGATCCAGGTGGGGGTGGCGTACTCGGGCCAGCCCCAGTCGGCCAGCGTCTGCGAGTACATCTCCAACTTGCGCGACGGGGTGGGGAACCCCTCGCGGGGCGTGCCATCCACCTCCACCGCGGGCGAACCGTCGCCCAGACCCGCGAGCTTCAGGCTGGCCAACTCCCCGCGCTCGCCCGACCACGTCCCCGGCGTGCCGGGGCGGCGGAAGACTCCCGAATCGTCGATCGCGCAGCCCTCGAGCGCGGCCGCGCCCACCTCGCGCTCGTACGGGAGGTACATGTCGTCCGACAATGCATAGGCGCCGCGGTCGCGCATGAACTCCAGCGGCGTCTGGCCCGCGGCGGCCGCGTCGTCGGCCAGGCCGGGCACGCCCTCGAACATGGTGGAGTAGTACTCGTCCACCGACATGGGTGTGCCCGAGCGGGTGGGACTCTCGAACCAGCGGCGGATGCCCATCGAGCCGTCGGGGTCGATGCGCCACGACAGCTCGATCCAGAACTCGTTCTCCTCCCACACCTCGCCCGGGTTGAACTCGTGGGTGCGGGACTCGTGGCCCACTTGCTCGCCACGGATCTCGGCATACCGGCGCAGCACCGGCTGGCGGAAGCCGATCCAGCGGCCGGCGTGGGTCTCGAAGCTGGCTACGTCATGGCGTTCGGCGCCCACCCCCATGGGCAGCACGTAGTCGGCGAACACTGACGTCTCTGACCATGTCGGCGTCAGCGCCACATGGCACCCCACCTTGTCGGGGTCCTTGAGGGCCTCCAGCCAGCTGAACCCGTCGGGGTTGGTCCACACCGGGTTGTACACCCGGCTGAAGTAGACGTCGAGACGGCCCCGGCCCTCGTACAGAAAGTGTGGCAGCAGGATCGACATCTCGTGGTGGGCCAGCGGGTACTCGCGAGGCCAGTTGAGCTCGTTCCAGTGCTGCCCCGCGGGCGCGCCCGGCGGGTGGGGAGCCTCGTACTTGTTCCAGCCGTTGCCGGTGGTCCCCCCCACGGTGCCGACCGAGCCGGTGAGCACGTTGAGGAAGAACAGGCACCGAGCGGTCTGCCAGCCGCCCAGGTTGCCCGCGGCCGCGGCTCGCCAGTTGTGCGAGGCGAACTTCGTCGGATGGGCGCCGATTATCTGCGCCACCTCGGCGATCTGCGCCGCGGGCACGCCGCAGACCCGCTCGGCCTCCTCGGGCGTATAGGCGGCGTAATCCTCCAGCAGGGCGGGCCCCACCGACTCGAACTCGACCGGCCGCTGCGGATGGCGCTCGCGCAAGTAGGTCTCCCAGTTGGTCCAGCGCCGCACGAAGTCGCGCTCCCAGGTGCCGTCAGCCAGCAGCAGGCGGGCGATGGCCAGCAGCAGGAACGGCTCGGTGCCGGGCCATGCCGGCAGCCAGAAGTCGGCCTTGGCGCCGGTGTTGGACAGCCGGGGATCCACGCAGATCACCGTCGCGCCGCTGCCTTGAGCCTCGATGATGCGCTGGGCATGGGGGTTGAAGTAGTGGCCCGCCTCGAGGTGCGACGAGATCAGGAAGATCACCTCAGCGTTGGCGAAATCCGACGACGGGCGGTCGTGGCCCATCCAGCTCTGATAGCCGATGCGGGCGTTGGAGCTGCAGATATTGGTGTGGCTGTTGTGGCCGTCCACCCCCCAGCACTGCAGCACCCGGTCGGCGTAGCCGTCCTCGCCGGGGCGGCCCACGTGGTACATGATCTCGTTGTGGCGGCCCTCGGCGATGGCGGCCCGGATGCGGCTGCCGATGTCGTGGAGGGCCTCGCCCCAGCTCACCCGCTCCCACTGGCCGCCGCCCCGCTCTCCCGCCCGGCGCAGCGGGTGCAGGATGCGCTCGTGGTCGTCGATCTGGTTGAGGGTGGCCGGGCCCTTGGCGCAATTGCGGCCCCGGCTGGCCGGGTGCAGCGGGTTGCCCTCGACGCGGTCGATGCGGCCGGTGGAGTGGTTGACGTGGCACACCAGCCCGCAGGCGGCCTCGCAGTTGAAGCAGGTGGTGGGCACCAGCGTGTGATGGTGCTCCACCCGCCGGGGCCAGGCCTTGGCATCAAGCGACACCGCGTCGTGCCAGGTCTCGTGCGGGGGATAGCTGTGCAGGTCAACCACGGTGCGACTCTCCTAAGACAGCGGGACCGACTGGCCGGCCCGCACGAAGCTGTCCTCGTAGAACCACATACCCGCCAGCGCGGCCAGTCCCGCGGCGGCGGGCAGCGCCGCGCCGGTGTCGGCGGCGAGGGCGATCGCCGCGGCGACGCCGGGAAGGACCAAGCCCAACACCATGCCGCCCGCCCAGAAGCGGCGGGCGTAGCGGCCGCGGGTCATGGCCGCTACAGCCGCCTCGACATGGGCTGTTCCCCGCGACGCGACCTCGGCCGCGACGAGCAGGGCGCAAGCACCGATGCCGCCCAGCATCACCCAGCGCACCGCCGAGCGATCGGGGACTTCCATCACGAGATCAGCCACCGAGTAGGCCGCACCGCCGGCCACGGCCGCCTGTGCCAGCAGCGTGGGCAGCAGCAGCGGTGTCTGCCACAGGTCTCTGCCCTCGCATTGGCCGAAAAGGAACGCGGTGTAGCCGGCTGTGGCCGCAGCCAGCAGCGCACCGGGCGCAGCCAGCACACCCAGGGCGCCCGATGAGCCCGCGATGCCCGCGACGAACCACGCGGCGCAGACCGCGGCGAAGGCGCCCAGCACCCAGGCGCCCTTCACCAGCCAGGATCTGCGGTTGGACCGGGTCAACAGGTAGTAGAAGCGGGCTGGCTGCTTCAGGTCCCACACCAACAGCACGCCGGTGACGGCCAGGAAGAATCCCGCTACCAGCGGCGGCACAACTCCGACCGCGGCCTGCGAGTCGCCATGGCCCAGCAGCACCAGCAGAGCAGCCACGGCCATCACGCCGGCGGCGATCGCCTTGGTGACGAGATAGCTCGACACCTTGGCCTTCCAGGTCATCTGGTGGGCCGTGGTGTAGGCGGTGCGGGCCACCACGCCGTGACCGTCGGGCTCGACCGTCGGATGCTGGGGTGTGGTGTCGGCCCAGATCATGCCGTCGGCCGCGATAGCCGTGCGCAGCGGGTCCAGCGACGCCTGGTCGGCGCCCCGGTAGTGCACCTTGGGCAGGGTCTGTTGCTCCGGGGCCCGCACCGCGGTGTCGCTGCGGGCGATGATCCGAGTGGTCTCGTCGTTCGGGTCATCGAGATCGGCGACCTTGATGGCGTGGGTGGGGCACACCACTACGCAGCTCGGCTCGAGCCCCTGCTCGATGCGGTGGTTGCAAAAGTTGCACTTGTTGGCGGTGTTGGTGGCTGGGTTGATGTAGATGGCGTCGTAGGGGCAGGCGTTCATGCATCCCTTACAGCCGATGCAGTTGCTGTCGTCGAAGTCAACCACGCCGTTGTCGGCCCGGAACAGCGCGTTGGTGGGGCAGATGGTGATGCAGGGCGCGTCGTCGCAGTGGTTGCAGCGCATCACCGAGAAATTCCGGCTGACATTGGGGAACGTGCCCGTCTCGATGTACTTCACCCAGGTGCGGTTCACGCCGATGGGCACGTCGTGCTCGCTCTTGCACGCGACCGTGCAGGCGTGACAGCCGATGCAGCTGTCGCTGTCGAGCAGGAACCCAAGCCGCGTCACGAGATGCCCCGGTCACTGTCAAGCAAGAATGCGAGCCGTGCCATCAGGCGATGCTCCCGCTGGGCGCGGCCTCGCGGGACAGGCGGTGCACCCCGGCGCACAGCAGTTCCACTAGATGGTCGAAGGTGTCCTCAGGGTCGTGCGGCAGGGGGTGGCCGTCGCCCGACTCAAGGTGGCTGAAGCCGTGGAAGGCGCTGCGCAGGGTGCGGGCCGCGTGGACGCAGTCCGCCTCGGTCAGGTCAAATCCCCTCAGGACCTGGCCCAGCACGGCGAGAACTCGCTCCACCGCGGCTTCAAGCTGGGGGTCGCCCGCACACGGGTAGCGGTCCGTGGCCGCGTAGATGCCGGGATGGTCCCGCACCATCTTGCGCCAGGCATGGCCGACCGCGGCCACCGCATCGTTGCCCGAGAGCCCCACCGCGGCGTCGGCCAGCCTCTGGGCGAGGATCTCGCGGCCCAGCAGGCTCAGGCTGCGCACCAGGTCGTCATATCCGGCCACATGGCGGTACAGCGCTGGCTGACGGACACCGAGAACATCGGCCACCCGGGTGAGGGTCAGCTTGTCGAGCCCCTCCGCGTCGGCGATCTCGGCCGCGGCGGCTATCACCCGTTCGGCATCCAAGGGGCGCCGGGCCAAGGGTGTGCCGCTCTCAAGTGCAGTCATGGTGCTCCCAGTGCGCCGATCTCGTCAACGGAATCGGCCGCGAGAATCGTGCGCAGACGTCAAGTTAGCAAACATAGCGCAGCCGTTATAGCTGACTGACGCGAGCTGAGCCCACTGCGGCCTGGCAGGCCGCGATGGTGGCCACCGTGACGATGTCATCGACGCTGCAGCCCCGCGACAGATCGTGGATCACACCCGCGGTGCCCTGCAGCAGCGGTCCGTAGGCGCGGGCGCCGGCCAGTCGCTGAGTGATCTTGTAGGCGATGTTGCCCGAGGAGAGGTCGGGGAACACGAACACGTTGGCCCGACCCGCGACCGGCGAGCCCGGCGCTTTTGACTCGGCCACCTGCCGGTCCCAAGCCGCGTCGAACTGCAGCTCGCCGTCCACAGCGAGAGCTGGCACCCTCGAGCGAACCAGCGCGGTAGCGGCCCGCACCAACTCCACGCGGGGACCGTCGGCACTGCCTTTGGTCGAATAGGACAGCATCGCCACCCGGGGCTCCTCGCCGACAAGTTGCGCATGGGTGGCCGCGCTGGCGATGGCGATCGAAGCGAGCTGCGGCCCATCCGGCTCCGGAACGACCCCGCAGTCGCCATAGGTGATCGGTGTCCCATCAGGCAGCACAAGAACAAAGCAGCTGCTGACAACGTCGACTCCAGCAGCCGTTCCGATGCAGAACAGCGCGGCCCTGACCACGTCGGGGGTGGGCCGGGAGGCCCCGGCCACGCAGGCGTCGGCCTCGCCCGCGGCCACCATGAGGGCAGCCACATGCAGCGGGTCGTCCAAGTCGATGCGATCGCGCCAAGGCGACTCCTCGGCCTGGGCGCGGACCGCGGCTGAGCGGAGGTCGTCAGCGTCGTCCATCAGCACCGGCTCAGCCAAGCCCTCGACGTCTAGGCGCCCGGCCGCAGCCACGGCCCGCTCGTCACGGCCGTCGGCCAGGATGACGCGCTTGCGAGCAGATCGCGCCGCGGCCCGCCACCGCTTGACGACCGGGTCACGACCCCGCACTGGCTTAGAGGCAGCGCTAATAGTCGATAGCCCGTCGCGTCGCAGCGGTGTCACTCCCGCTCTTGTTCGCTGCGCTCACGGGCCGCTCGGGCCACGGCCTCGCTCGGCGCCTCGCAGAGATCTGCATAATTCACTCCCTATCCGCTCGGCCTCTTAGTTGACGGCCTCGAGGAAGCTGGTGTCGACGAAGGCGTCATAACTTCCCAGCGCGGACCCGATCTCGCCCTGGGCGGCGAAGAGGTCCATGTGCTCCTTCATGACCTGCTGCACGGTGCCGCCCATCCACGCCTCCGACAGCTGCACGTCCCTCTCGGGGAACGAGAACACCTCCAGCAACGCGATGGCGGAGTCGCGGTCCATGCCCGCTGCCTCCGCGATGGTGTCGATGAACGGCTCCGGGTTGTCGTTGTAGGCCCGGTTGGCGTCCTCGGTCACCTGCAGGAAGGTAGTCACCACGCTCGGATAGGCCTCGGCGAAGTCTGCGGAGATGGAGACGATGTCGAAGACGCGGATGCCGATGGCCTCCTGCTCGGCGCCCGTCATTACAAGATGGCCGCCGTTGGCGATCATCTGGTTCACCGCGTCGCCGAACGCGCACGCCAAGGCCAGCTCGCCCGAGTCCAACGCGGCCACCGCGGCCGCGCCGCCCTCGGACTCGATCAGGTTCACCGTGGCGGTGTCCACCCCCAGGTGCTCGAGCATTTTCGACAGTTTGAAGTGGGTCACGTTGCCCAAAGGCGTGTAGATGCTCTGACCCGCCAGCATCTCCGCCGCGTTCGCCGCGGTGACGCCGTAATCGGGATGGGCCACGCAGTTGTCGGCGTCCGCGTAGCTCACCGCGACCCCCACTAGCAGCAGATCGAAGCCGCCGGTCACGAAGCTCGCGAACGAGGTCACGCCCTGCGAATAGGAGATATCGATCTCGCCAGCCTCCATGGCCCGGGCCATGTCGCCGTCGGACTGGAAGGGGACCCAGTTCACCGCCAGATCCAAAGCCTCGTCGTAGGTTCTATCCGCCTGGGCTACTTGATTCGCCGTCGGCCACCCCAGCAAGTAGGCCACATTCAGCTCATCAAGCATCATCTCCTCGGCGGGCTCACCCTCGCCTAGAGCGATGGCGGGCTCCTCCTCGGCGGCGCCGTCATCCGGCTGAACCGTGGTGCCGTCCCCACCATTCGCCACGGGCTCGATGTTGCCCGGGGCGGGCTCCTCCTCGGCGGCGCCGTCATCCGGCTGAACCGTGGTGCCGTCCCCACCATTCGCCACGGGCCGGGCCGTCTCGCTGCCACTGCAGGCGGTGGTGACGACGCCGAGCACCATGAGAATGGGCAGCAGTCGCTTCATCGTGCTCCCTGCATCCCAATGGATACTAGGGAGCCTCAATCCTAATTCTTCAGCCAACCGCTCACGCGGTCGAGCACTTGGTCGACCCGACTCAGCAGGTCGTCGATCACCGGGGCGTCAGCAATCAGCGGCGGCGCGATGGCGAGCATGGCGGCGCCCCGCGAGTCGGGTCGTACCAGCACGCGCGCCGCCCGCACGAACCGGTCAAGCACGCCGCCCGCAAGGAGCTGCGCGAACTCCGCCTCGGTCAGGTCGGTGCCGGCGGCACGGTCCCGCATCAGTTCCACGTAGTGGAAGTACCCGGCGCCGCGCACGTCTTTGACACAGCCATGCGCCGCCAGCAGAGCCGTCAGGCCGTCGCCCAGACGGTCCTCGTTGCGCACCACATTGGCGAACACGTCCTCGTCGCGCATGGCGGCCATGTTCGCTACCGCCACCGCGGTGGCCACGGGATGCCCGCCGAAGGTGGAGCCATGAACGAACATCGCCATGGGCGAGTCCCACACCCGGTCAACGAGGGTTCCCCGCACGACCAGGCCCCCGAGGGGCTGGTAGGCGCTGGTGACGCCCTTGGCGAAGGTGATCATGTCCGGCTGGGCGCCGAAGCGCTCGCTGCCGAACCAGTGCCCGAGACGGCCGAAGGAGTTGATCACCTCGTCGGCGCAGAGCAGCACGCCGTGCTCGTCACAGATGCGGCGCAACTCCCGCCAATACCCCTCAGGCGGCACGAGCGCCCCCCGGCCGTTCTGGACAGGCTCGGCGAGCACCATGGCCACTGTCTCGGGGCCTTCGTTGAGGATGGCCTCCTCCACCGCGGCCACGCAGGGCAGCTCTCGGGCGGGAACCTCGGGCTCGCCGGTGCAGCCGAGCGTGTTGTCGACGTGGCGCACGAAGCCGGGAAGCATCGGCTCGAACGGATCGCGCAGGTTGGGGACTCCCGTTGCCGCCAGGGCGCCCAGGGTGGTGCCGTGGTAGGCCCATTGGCGGGCGATTACCTTGTGGCGGGCGTCTTCGCCGTTGGCCAAGTGGTAGCAGCGGGCGAACTTGAAGGCCGACTCCACTGCCTCGGAGCCGGAGTTAACGAAGAACACGCGGTCCAGACCGCCGGGCGCGATCGCAGCGATGGAGGATGCGGCCTCCAACGAGGATGGGTGGGCGAAGCTCCAGTTGGGATAGAAGGCCAGCCTGTCCATCTGCTTGGCCGCGACGGCGGTGAGGTCGCTGCGCCCGTGGCCGAGGTTGGTGCAGAACAGCCCGGACAGGCCGTCCAAGTACTTGTTGCCCTCGGTGTCCCAGATGTAGCAGCCTTCTCCCCGGTCGATCACCACCAGGTCGTCGCGGCGCCATGCATCGCCGCGCGTGAAGTGCGGCAGCAAATGGCGGTGAGCCGGCCGATCCCCCTGCATGCGAGCCTCCTGCGCCAGGCGACGGATACCGTCCGCCCAGCCTTGATTAGAGATTACAACATAATCGTGATGATGTCTAACTCCAAGCGAAGGGGGCCCTCTGAATTAGAGGGGGGATCTCTTGCGAGGGCGGCGGCATCACCGGCCCGTGTCGGGCCGGTAGATCAGGTCCGGCGTCAGCTCGGACACGCTAGCGGCGCCGCACAGGGCCATGTCCCGCTTCATGCCGGTGTGCAGGTGCTCGATCACCCAGTCGACGCCCTCCTCGCCCGCGGCGGCCAGGCCGTACAGATACGGGCGGCCGACCATGCACGACGTCGCACCGAGTGCCAGGGCTTTGACAATGTCTCCGCCCCGTCGAACCCCGCCGTCGCAGACGATGTCAAGATCGCCGCCGACAGCCTCGGCCACCGGCTGCACCAATTCGATGATGGACGGGGCCGAGTCGAGTTGGCGGCCGCCGTGGTTGGACAGCACTATGCCGTCGAGCCCCTGGTCGCGGGCGATCACGGCATCGGCCACGCACTGGACGCCCTTCACCAGCACCGGTCCGTCCCACAGCGACCGCATCCATTCCACGTCCTGCCACGACAGGGTCGGGTCGAACTGCGAGTTCATGAACCCGGCCAGATCAACAGCAGTTGAGCCGTCGATGTCGGTGTTGCCGGCGACGTTGGCGAAGGAGATCGGCTCCGAGAACGCAAAGCGCAGGCTCCAACTCGGGCGGATGATGCCTTCGAAGAGGGTAGCGATGCCCATCTTGGGCGGCAGGGTGAAGCCCCGGCGCACGTCTCGCTCGCGCCGGCCCAGCATGGCCGCGTCCACGGTGATGCACAGCACATCGAAGCCGGCCTCCTTGGCCCTTAGGATCATGTCCTTGAGCAGGCCCTTGTCGCGCCAGACATAGACCTGGAACCACTTCGAGCCATTGCTGACCGCGGCCACCTCCTCCACTGAGCGCGTCCCCATGGTCGAAAGCGAGTACGGCAGGCCGGCGCGCTCCGCGGCGCGGGCCGCGGCCAGTTCGCCGGGCGGGTCGGCGATCCGGGTGAACCCGGTGGGCGCGAGGATCAGCGGGAAGGGCACCTCGCGGCCGAGGATCGTGCCGGTTGTGTCCACGTTGCCCATGTCGCGCAGCACCCTCGGCACGAACTCCATCTCACGGAAGGCGCGCGTGTTGCGGTCCATTGCGACCTCGTCCTCCGCGCCGCCGTCGATGTAGTCGAACACGCCCCCGGGCAGGCGCCGACGAGCCATCCTGCGGAGATCCTCAATGCTGGCTGCTCTCTGCAGCCGGCGCTTGGTCGCGTTGAACTCGAACCGGCGGAATCGCAGGACAGAGCGGAGTGTGTCGATGATCATGCTTGCGAGAATACGCCAGAGCCGGGCTACCTGTTAACCGCGCGAACGGAGGCGAGGCGAGAAGGGCCGATCGCCGCCCGAACCGAGCGCCGCTGGCGTTCTCAGGCGCTCGCGCCCGCAGCCAGGGCTCGGGCTGACCGGGCCTCGTCCTCGGCCAACGCTCGGCCCCGGCTTCGCAGCGCGGCCGCCTCCTGTTCGAGCCTGGAGGCCTCGCTGCGCAGGGCGCGGCTGGCGTTCGCCAGGTCGAGGCCAAGGGAATACAGTGCCGCGCCGATGACACGTTGCAGCTTGGCGCGGCTGGCACTGGCAGCCCGGCCCATCCAGACCTCCTCGCGGTGCAGAGCCACTACGGGTCGGTGGCGCTCGGTCACCGCGGCTCTTCGGAGGTCGATCGTGTCCGCGACCGACCGGCACCGCTCAGCCTGCATGATTTTCACTGTGGCTTGACCATAAAGATAGGCATTGGCTGACACATCATGAAACTTACTAGCAATTCAGATGAAGTTCAACCCACGGCTGTCGATGAAGGCGCTCCAAGCGACGCAGCCACCCAGGATGTCATCGACTTTGCCGTGGACGCCGTGCAGCGGGCCGGACGGATCACGCTGCGGTGGTACCAGCAGCGAAGTCTCTCCGTGTCCGCCAAGAGCGACGGGTCGCCCGTCACCGAGGCCGACTATGCGGTTGAGCGATTCCTCCGCTCTGAAATCTTGGCGGCATTTCCCGGCGACACGGTCTGGGGCGAGGAGGAGGGAATCCGGGCAGGCCGCACCGGCCGCTCCTGGGTGATCGACCCGATCGACGGCACGAAGGCCTTCGTTCAAGGAGTCCCCCTGTACGCCACGCTGCTGGCTCTGGTGGACGATCGGGGCCCCGCGGCGGGTGTGATCTGTTTGCCCGCCCTCGACGAGTGTGTCTGGGCTGGCCGGGGCCGCGGCGCCTACTGGAACGGAACACCGTGCCGAGTGAGTGACCACGCCGGCCTTGACCGCTCATATGTCTGCACCAGCGGACTCTCCTATTGGCCCGACCCTGTCCTGCAGCGGGTGCGTGACGCGGGCGCGCGGGTTCGCACCTGGGGCGATGCCTACGGCTACGCCCTCGTCGCCACCGGACGGGCCGAGGCCATGGTCGACCCGGAGTGCTCCGGCTGGGACGTCGCCCCGATGTCGGTAATCATGGCTGAGGCCGGAGGCCGATTCTCGGACACCTCCGGCGACGATGAGTGGCGCAGCGGCTCGGCCGTGGCCACCAACGGACTGCTCCACGAAGACCTGCTGACCTGTTTCCGGTAGAGCATCAGCAGTCACGAGCAGCCATCGCGGGACAGCGCAAACCCCTCGAACCGCGAGGGTCGTAGTCCCCGAGCGGTCACCGCCCTCAGCAGCCCCTCCGGATCAGGGATCGACGCCAGCCCGGTCGCGCCGGCTGAGACCTCAATGTCAGCCAGGTGCAGAGCGGTCGCGGCGGCCACCACGGCCGCTCCTTCCGCCGGCCTCGCCTGAGAGCCCAACACGACCACATGGCGCTCCCCGCGGCGCCAGCCTCGAAGCTCAACCCGCACCGCGCCCGCACCGCCCTCGCGATGCGGACGGCGCATCATCGGCAAAGGAGCGGTGAGCCGATCACGGCGGGTGGCGGCCATGCGCGCCGTCACCCGATCAACGCTGGGGAAGGCGGGCACGAGCAACAGCGCGTCCGGAAGGGCCGCCCGGTAGCAGTCCCGTCCGGCCACCGGATCGGGAAACCAGCACAGCTCGCGTCCCGAGCCGCCCGCTCGGCGGGTCCAGCGTCCGTCGCGCCAGTCGACAGCGAGGCTGCTGAGCGCCCGGTGGTGCTGGCGGGCGCACGCCGGTCCCCCGGTGCCGACCTTGGCCACATGGATCTCGTCAACCGCGTCGAACTCGGAGGCGCCGACCCGGGCCAGCAGGCACGTGAGTCCGGGCATGTAGCCGGCCCCCACCACCAGCGGAACACCGTGGTGTCGGGCCTGCTGATCGATCGCAAGCAGGTCGCGGGTCTCGCCTATCTCGTTGGTGGTGGTGACAACGGCCGCACCGGCCTTCACCGCGGCCCGAGCGATGCTGGCTTGCGTTCCGGTCGTGGTGGCCACCACGACCACGTCGGTCCCGTCGGGCACTGCCGATCCCTGGCCGATACTGGTCTTCGGACCCAATGCGTCGGAGACTTCCCGCAGGCGGGCCGGGTCCGTGTCCCGCACCTCCACCGATCGGACAGCTGGACTCTGGTCGAGCATGCGCACGATCCGGAGGCCCGTAGCCCCAGCCCCGAACACGGCCGCACTAGCGCCCGCGGGCTCGATCACGCCAGCTCGTCGTCGCGCAGCTCGCGCCACCCGCCGGTCTGGGGGGGCACACCTCCGCGGCCCCGCACCCGGATAGCCGCGGCCAATGCCATGCCCACGACGATGGCAACAAACGTCCGGCGGATCAATGTGATGAATCCTGCGGCCAAGATGGCTCTCCGGGCGCTGTCGGGCTGAAGTGTGGGGCTAGCTGGAATCGAACCAGCGACCTCACCCTTATCAGGGGTGCGCTCTAACCGACTGAGCTATAGCCCCAGCGGCGCTACACGCTAGCCGCGGCCTCCCCGGCCACCACCAGCCGCGCCGGGCGGCGGGTCCGCGGACCTCCCCACGGGCGGCGGCGGAGCCGCGACCAGAACCCGCCTGCGGGCCCGGCGCGGCCGCGGGCGGGCGGTCTCCTCCTCGACCACGGTCAGGCGCACTCCTCCGGTCACGTCGCTGATCAGGTTGAACAGCACCGCTCCGAGCACCGTCAGGCCGCTGCCGGCCAACACCAGGACGAGCCCGCCGACAGCTGCGACCCGGAAGATCTGGTCGGCGTTGATCTTGAACGACTCCAGCGCGAACAGTTCCACCACGAAGTTCTCAACATCGGCGACGAGGCCGGAGTTGACGGCCAGGTTCCACAGCGTCACCCCCACAAACAACATGATCGCCCAAGCGCAGAAGTAGAGAACCAGAGACACCTTGAGCACCGACCAGGGTTCGACGTGCCTGACCAGCCGCCGGACGCGACGGGCCCGCAGACGCCGGTTGGACCGGGCTTGATAGGCCCGGCCGATGGTTGAGCGGGAGACGCGCCTCGGCCGGGGGTCGAGCAGTGCGTCGGCGGCATCCTCTCCCGTTGGGGGCTGGAGCCCAGCCGGCGCGTCGACGGACGGCGGAGCGGGCTGCTGCTCGTCCATGCCGGAAGTCGACGCGTCGCTCATGAGTATTCTCTGGCACCTCCGACGAACCGGCAGTCTACGCCCAACCGGCCAATCCTCGGTTCGGCCCGGCCTAGAACGTGCGCGGATAGGTTGTGGGCGTCTCGCGGTGAGATGTTGTGATTCCCGCTCTTGTTCGCTGCGCTCACGGGCCGCTCGGGCCACGGCCTCGCTCAACGCCCGCTGATTTCGTCGGTAGGTCGCGGCCTATCCGCTCGGCCTCTTGCTCGGGGGCCGTCCACTCCACCTGCCGCTCGGCTCGAGCCGTCCGGCTGGTCCGACCGACTTGCACGGTGACGGTCACCAGCAGGGCACCAGAGTCGTCCGCGGGCTCCTCCTCCTCATACGAGAGCAACACTGCACCGTTGGCGGTCGCGATCGACGCGGCCCCGTCGGGGCCGTCGGCGGCACCAGCCAGAGCCGCCGCGTCGGCGGCGGTACGGGCGGCAGCGCTCTCATTCAGCAGTCGCCCGATCTCGATCGTCGCAATAACGGCGCCCATCGCCAACAAGAGCATGGCCGCCATCAGGGGCACTGCCTGCCCCCGGTCCCGGGGCCCAGGCCGCGCCCGAGCCGTCATTGCCCGCCCGGTGCCCCTTCCGGTGCGCTCTCGGCATCGTTGCCGGCATCGCCGTTCACCTCGTCGCCGACGAGCGCGATGGCCACAACCTCGTCGCCGGGATCGGGGCTCATCACCTTCACACCTGCCGCCGAGGTGCCCTGGACCGAAACGCCAGAAACGGGGACGCGGATTACCACACCATTGCGCGTGACGGCGAGAACCTCGTCGTCGGGATCCACAACCAACGTTCCGAGCACCTCGCCCTTGTCCTCTTCGAGCCTTATCCCACGAACGCCGAGCCCGGCCCGTTTCTTGCAGTTCAAGCTGTCCACTGACGTGCGCTTTCCGAAACCCAGTGTCGTCACATGGAGCAGCGCAGCGCCGGGTCGGGCCACCGCGCACGACACAACCGAGTCGCCTTCGTGCTTGAACTTCAGTCCGATCACGCCGATCGCGACCCGACCCGTCTCCCGTACCTGCTCCTGAGAGAACCGGAGAGTCTGGCCCAGTCGCGACGACAGCAGAATGTCGTGAACTCCGTCGGTGGGGACGACGGCCACCAACTCGTCATCGTCGCGCAAGTGGATGGCGATGAGCCCCGCCTTGCGCGACGAGTCGTAGGCGGTGAACATGGTCCGCTTGACCCGTCCCTTGGCTGTAGCGAAGAACAGGAAGCGGTTGGTCTCGTAGTCGCGAGTATCGATCACCGCCTGGATGCGCTCACCGTCCTGCAACGACAGCAGGTTCGCAATGGAGGTTCCCCGGGCCGTGCGCGACGCCACCGGAACCTCGTGGGCCTTGAGCCGGTACACCCGACCGAAGTTGCTGAAGAACAGCAGGTAGGAATGAGCGGTGGTATGGATGAGGTGCGTGACGGTGTCGGCCTCTTTGAGTCTCGCTCCGGCCACCCCGCGGCCGCCGCGGCCCTGGAGGCGGAACTCGTCCACGGCCACCGTCTTGACATAGCCGGACGCCGACATGGTGAAGACCAGGTCGTCGTCGTCGATCAGATCCTCGATATCGAGTTCGCCCGGATCGATCTCGAGCGACGACCGGCGATCGACCGCGAACCTCTCGGAGATCTCTCTGAGCTCATCGCGGATCGCCATCCGCACCCGCACGTCGTCGGAGAGCAGAGCCTCCAGGTCGGCGATCAGGCTCCGCTTCTCGCCGGCCTCGGCCTCGAGCTGGTTCCGGCCCAGACGGGTGAGCCGAGACAGGGCCATGTCGAGGATGTGATTGGCCTGCGCCTCGGAGAAGTCGAATGGCTCGCTCATCAGGCCGGCGCGGGCGGCGCCGGTGTCCTCGCTGGCTCGGATCAGCGCGATGATCTCGTCGATGGCCCCCAAGGCCCGCAGCAACCCCTCCACGATGTGCAGTCGGGCCCGGGCCGCGGCCAGACGGAACTCCGAGCGCCGGGTGACCACCTCGACCTGGTGCGCGACATAGGCGCCGAGCGCATCCCGAAGGGTGAGAGTGCGCGGCACGCCGTCCACCAGCGCCACCATGTTCATCGCGAAGCTGGTCTGCAGCGGGGTGTGCTTCCAGAGATTGTTGAGCACCACCTCCGGGTTGGCGTCGCGCTTCAACTTGATCACGAAGCGGGTCTCGTCGCCTGAGGACTCGTCGTTCACGTCGGCGATGCCGTCGAGTTCCCTAGCGTTGACCAGATCGGCGATCTTGCGGGCGACGGCCCCGGCCGACACCTGATACGGCAGGGCGGTGACGACGAGGGCGCGGCGGCCGCCGGTGTCGGTGTCGGTGACGACCACATCGGCCCGGATCTTCACCGAACCGCGGCCGGTGCGGTAGGCCGACTCGAACCCGTTGCGGCCGAGAATCTGCCCGCCGGTAGGGAAGTCCGGGCCGTGCACGCACGCCATCAAGTCCTCGGTGCTGGCGCCGGGAACCTCCAGCAGGTGCACGACCGCGTCGATCACCTCGGCGAGGTTGTGGGGCGGGATGCTGGTGGCCATCCCCACCGCGATCCCCTGGCTGCCGTTGACCAAGAGGTTCGGCAGGCGGGCCGGCAGCACCGCGGGCTCGGTGAAGTCCCCCGAGTAATTGTCGATGAAGTCGACGGTGTCCTCGCCTATGTCGGCGAGCATCGACATGGCCAGAAGATCGAGGCGGCATTCCGTGTAGCGGGCCGCGGCCGGCGGGTCCTCCGGCGACCCGTAGTTGCCGTGGAAGTCGATGAGGGGGTGCTGGAGCGAGAAGGGCTGCGCCATGCGGGCCAAGGCGTCGTAGATGGCCGTGTCGCCGTGGGGGTGGAACCGGGCCATCACGTCGCCCACGACCCGGGCGCACTTCACATGGCCCCGGTCGGGCCGGAAGCCCTGGTCGTACATCGACCAGAGGATCCGGCGGTGCACAGGCTTGAGTCCGTCACGGGCGTCGGGCAGAGCGCGGCTGACGATGACCGACATGGCGTAGTCCAGGAACGAGCGCTCCATCTCCTCCTGGATCTCGATGACAGTCACGCCGGCGCCCTGGGCGGGCGCGAGGTCCGCGGGGCTGCCCTCCGTTCCGTCTGCCATGTCGCTCATTCAACCGCTCCCGGTCGGGTCAGAAATCGAGATTTCGTACTTCTCTGGCGTTGGTGACGATGAAGTTCTTGCGCAGCTCGACATCGTCCCCCATGAGCACCGAGATCACCTGATCAGCGATGGCTGCCTCCTCAACCGACACCTGCAGGAGGCTGCGGGTGTGCGGGTCCATGGTGGTGGAGCGCAGCTCGTCCCAGTCCATCTCGCCGAGACCCTTCAGGCGCTGGAAGTCGCGGGTGTGCTTGGGCCTCTCAGCCAGGAAGGCATCTTTGGCGGCATCGTCGAGCAGGTAGACCGTCTTCGAGTTCGAGACTCTCGTGGAATACAGGGGCGGCTGTGCCACATACACGTAGCCAGCTTCGACCAGCGGACGCATCTGGCGGTAGAAGAAGGTGAGCAGAAGGGTGCGGATGTGGCTCCCGTCCACGTCGGCGTCAGCAAGCACGATCACCTTGTGGTACCTGGCCTTGGTGATGTCGCAGCCGTCGTCGGTGCCCGAGCTGCCGTTGGAGCTGCCGTTGAGGCTGCCGTTGGAGCCGTCCGGGTCGCCTATCCCTGTGCCCAGGGCGGCGATGATGGCCTGGATCTCGTTGTTCTTGAGCATCCGATCGATGCGGGCCCGCTCGACGTTGAGGATCTTGCCCCGGATAGGCAGCACCGCCTGTGTCTCAGGATCGCGGGCTCGCACCGCGGACCCCCCCGCAGAGTCTCCCTCCACGATGAACAGCTCCCGGCGGGCCGAGTCTGTCGATATGCAGTCCTTGAGCTTGTCGGGCATCCCCGCCCCGTCCAGCAGGGACTTGGAGCGAACCTCGGACCGCACCCGGGCCGCGGCCTCTCGGGCCGCGGAGGCGGCCACTGCCTTCGTCACCGCCCTCTTCGCCTCGGCCGGGTGCTCCTCGAGCCATTCCGCCAGGTAGCGGTTCGTGACCCGCTCCAGGAAGGATCGCATGGACATGTTGCCCAGCTTGGCCTTGGTCTGTCCCTCGAACTGCGGCTTACCGATCCTGACGCTGACGATCGCAGTGAGTCCCTCGCGGATGTCCTCGCCCGCCAGGTTGTCAGCCTTCTCTCTCACCAGGCTCTTCTCGCGTGCGTAGGCGTTGACGGTGCGAGTCAGGGCGGCACGAAAGCCCTGTTCGTGCATGCCCCCATCGATGGTGGAGATGCCGTTGGCGAAGCTGTGCAGCCCATCGGTGTTGAAGCCGGTGTTCCACTGGAACGCCACCTCCACCTCGTGGGGATTGCCGTCGATGGTCTCCGCGCCTGAGAAGTGGCCCACCGCGTCGAACAGGCGCACCTTCGACTGGTTCAGCCTGTCTACGTAGTCGACGATCCCGCCCTCGTAGCGGAACGACCGCCACGCCGAGTGCCCGTGCGGTCCGGGCCTGAGATCGCGGACCCGGATCTCCAGCCCCCGGTTGAGGAACGCCATCATCTCCAGGCGCTCGGCCACGGTCTGATACCGGAACGACACATCCTCCAGGACGGAGGGATCGGGCCAGAAGCGGATGGTCGTGCCGGTGCGGGCCTCGCCGCCAACGATCGGGGCCGGTTCTCGCGCCGAAAGGGCCTCCTCGATCTGGCCGCCCTTGGCGAAGGTCATGCGGTGCCTCTGCCCGGTGCGGTAGATGTCCACGTCGAGTCGCGCCGAGAGCGCGTTCACCACCGACACGCCCACGCCGTGCAAGCCGCCTGAAATCTTGTAGCCGTCGCCTCCGAACTTTCCGCCCGCGTGCAGCAGGGTCATCACCAGCTCGGCTGCGGGAACCTCGTCATGGAGAGGATGGGGATCGACGGGAATGCCGCGTCCGTCGTCGGCCACCTCGCACGAACCGTCCTCGTGCAGGGTCACGTCGATGCGGGTGCAATACCCGGCCATCGCCTCATCCACCGAGTTGTCCACGACCTCCCACACGAGGTGGTGCAGGCCAGTCGGACCCGTCGACCCGATGTACATGCTGGGCCGCTCCCGCACGGCCTCAAGACCCTCGAGAACGGTTATCTCCAAGGCGCCGTACGACGCGTCGGTACCTGACGAAGTCGCGGGCGTCGTCTCGGCGGCGGTCGTATCGGATGTCACAAGTGATCGGCCCCTCTAGTCCGGCCCCACCCGGGACTGGCGACGTTGAATCCGAGGTCTGCCGAGGCGCCGACGCGGGAGCTGCGGCCTCTCACTGCCACGACCCGGCCACAGCAGACGAGGACCAGGAGGGCTGGGGGCGTCGAGCCGGGCGAGAGCCCTTCATCGAGCCACCGATCACGGGTTCAATTCTACCAGCGCAGGCCGGTCCGCGGCACGCAATCTGAGAGACCGAGCGGATAGGCCACAGACAATAGGGATTCGACGAGACGCCGAGCGAGGCCCCGGGCCCGAGCGGCCCGAGCGCGCAGCGAACAAGCGCCGGAAACACAGCGCTGCGCCGCGAGCCGGTGGCAACTATCCGCGTTGCCTCTGAGGCGCAATACCCCTCGCACCGGGCAACTGCTCTTAGCCCGGATCCACCGGCGCAGTGGGGCCTGTGGGGTTGGCGCGTCCACCAGAAAGGCCTCCTGACGTGGGAGAATGCTGTTGATAACGACAGTTATTCCGGCCACGTGAGGAGGCACTTCCTGTGAGGAGCATATCTGGTGGGATCGACGGGTTGGGGGCGGTCTTTGACGACGGGTCTTTGGTGGCCGATGCGGGGCTGTTGGTGGCGGGCACGCTGATGTCGCGGCTGGGGCTGGAGGCGCTCATCGACGAGGCGGTGCGCCCGCCGGGGGCGGGCCGCGGCTCGGGGGCCAAGGCGCTGAGCGTGGTGGCGTCGATGCTTGTGGGCGGTTCGTTCATCGACGACGCGGAGCGGCTGCGGGCGGGCTCGGCGCAGGCGGTGCTGCCGTTTCGTGTGTTGGCGCCGTCCACTTTGGGGACTTGGCTGCGGTCGTTCGCGTGGGGCCATGTGCGCCAGCTCGACCGCGCGCAGGAGCTGGCGCTTCAGCGGGCGTGGTCTGTGGGCGCGGCCCCGGCCGCAGCGGAGATGACGGTGGACGTGGACTCCACAATCTGTGAGGTGCACGGCCACAGCAAAGGCGGCGCCGCCTACGGCCACACAGCCGTGCTGGGCTATCACCCGCTGGCCGCGGTCAGAGACGACACCGGCGAGATCATCCACACCCGGATGCGGTCGGGATCCTCCCAGCGCGGCTCGGAGCGCTTCATCGTCGAGACGCTGGCGCGCCTGGGCCGCCTGGCGCCGGGCGCGGCGCTCACGGTGCGCGCCGACGCGGGGTTCTTCAGCTACGACATCATCGACGCCGTCGAGGCCCGCGGCGCGTCCTACTCGATCACGATCCCCCACAACGCCAAGGTCAAAGCAGCCATCGAAGCCATCGAGGAGAAGGCCTGGAAGCCGATCGCCTACACCGCGGGCGGGGCGGCACAGGTCGCTGAGTGCACCATCGACACCGGCCGCCGCGACGACAAGGGCCCCCGCCGCCTGCGCCTGGTCGTGCGCCGCACCCGCCTCGAAGGCACCCAGGCGAAGCTGTGGCCCGACTGGAGACACCACTGCTTCACAACTGACAGAGCCGACCTCGACACCTGTGCCGCCGACGCCTACCACCGAGCCCACGCCCGAGTCGAGCTCGCCATCAAAGACCTCAAGAACAACGGCCTCAGACACTGCCCGTCGGGACAATTCACCGCCAACGCCGCCTGGCTGGCCTGCGCCGCCCTCGCGCACAACATCGCCCGCTGGACAGCCCGCATCGGACGCGCCCAGCACCCCCGACAGCTCACCGCCGCCGCCGGCGTGCGCAACCGGCTCCTCAACATCCCCGGCCGCATCGTCAACCACAGCCGCCGACACAGGCTGCGCCTGCCCGCGAACTGGCCCTGGCAGAACGCCTTCACACGCGCCCTAAGACACATCCGCAACCTCCCCCAGCTCATCTGACCCGCCGCCCCGCGCCCGGCGCCGCGCACAACCACCCCAAAACGCCACCAACCCGCCCAGCGCCCCCGCCCCTGAACCAACACGCCCCAACAGCCGCCCGCCCCGCCTGAGCCACCAGCCCGCCACCAACCAACCCGACACCGGCCCCCACACCAACCCCACCGGTGGATCCAGGCTTAGAGGCCGAGCGGGTAGGCGATGAGTTCACCAGGAATTCGCAGGGTGCTTAGCGAGGCCGTGGCCCGAGCGGCCCGTGAGCGCAGCGAACAAGAGCGGGAAACACGACGTCTCGCCCCGAGCGCTCGCCACCTACCCGCGCACGCTCTTAGCCGGGCGCGACGCGGACGATCAGCGACTGCAGCCTGCCTGCCGACGACATCTCGTTGATGCGGGCCAGCACCTCGCTGGCGAGCCACTGCACCTCGCTGGCCCACGTCGAGTCGGACGCGAGCACCACCAGCCGGTCTCCCTCAACCGCGGCGGGGCGGCAGTGACGAGCCACGTCAGGGCCCACCACCTCCTCCCACCGCTGGAACACTGTCGAGAGGAGGTCTGCGGGCGGCACGTTGAGCGAGCCGAGGAGGCGTCCGAGCGCATCGGAAAGCTGTACTGGCTCACGGCTGGATCCAGTCATGAGCACCCCTCCGGAACCAGGACCGTGCTCGCAGCGTCATCGGCGAGTCGGATCAGCCGGTCGGCACGGACACCGGCGGGCAGACCCGTGGCAGTGGTGAGGATGCGCTGACCCTGCGGCAGCGCTTCCAACAACGCGGCCGCCCGTTCGGCGTCCAGCTCCGAGAAGACGTCGTCCAGCAGCAGCACCGGCTGCACCCTCCGGCAGTCGCGAACTTCGGCATCCACCGCCAGCCGCAGAGCCAGTGCCAGGGACCGCTGCTCGCCCTGGGAGCCGTGGCTCCGGGCGGGCAGCCCCCCGATCTGCAGCAGCACGTCATCGCGGTGGGGCCCGACGGTGCTGGTCGCGCGTCTCAGATCATCGCGGCGGGCAGCCGCGAGCGCTTCGGCCAAAGAGACATCACCCCAGGAGGACATGTAACTCGCGCGAGCTTCCCCGCGACCTTTGGATATCTGTGCGTAGTAGGAGCGGATCCGGGGCTGCAGCGCCCCCAGCAGTTCCCGCCGGCGGGAACGCAACTCGTCTCCGGATGCGGCCAATTTGGCGTCCCAGACGTCCAGGGTGATGGCCACATCGCCCACGGCGCGCCCGCCGGCCTGGCGCAAGAGGGTGTTGCGATGGCGAAGGATCCGGTCCACTTCGTTGCGCAGAGCCCCCAACGAAGGGCGCACAGCCGTCAACGCGTTGTCGATCCAGCGGCGCCGGCGGGCCGGCTCGCCCTTCACCAAGTCGAGATCCTCGGGCGAGAACACCGTTGCTGTGAGCACGCCGACCAGATCTCGCCGGCGGGCAACCGGTTGATGATTCACCCTCACCCGGTTGGGTCTGGAACGGGCCAGCTCTGCCTCGATCAAGAGCTCCCGGCCATCGCCGGCGCGAGCGAAGCAGCGCACCACTGCAGTCTCGGCACCGTCCCGAATGAGAGCCGCCTCGGGCGCGCCCCGCAGCGAGCCCAGCCCGGCCGCGAAACCGATCGCCTCTAGCAAGTTGGTCTTGCCGCGGCCGTTGGGACCGACAACGGCGGTGAGTCCGGCCGCGAAGTCCACCTCCGCTCTGGCATAGGACCGAAAGTCCACCAGCGACAGTGCGCTGACCTGCATGGCTGCCTCACCTACAAGCCAGGAGCGGGATTCGACCCGTCTACGGCCTGGCTCATCCGCACCCGGCGCTGGTTCAGCTAACCCGCACCGGCATCAGCAAGTAAAGGAAGCTCTCGTTTCCCACTGACCGGAGCAGGGCAGGCTTGACCGCATCCGCCGTTTGCAGGGTGACCTCGTCGCCGGTAGTGGACTCGATGCCGTCGATTAGATAGCCGGGATTGAAGGCAACCGTCAGATCCTCGCCCTCGTACTGGGCGTCCATGGACTCGTTTGCCTTACCCACGTCGTGAGTGATGGCAATGACCTCAAGATTCTCACTGCTCATAACGAGCCGTACCGGCGTGGAATCCTGGGCCAGCAAGCGCACTCGTCGCACAACTTCAAGCAGCTGCTCTCGGTTGGCCGTCAAACAGTTGGGATGATCCGTGGGAATCAGCCCGTGATAGTTCGGAAAGTCGCCAGGAATCAGCCGTGTTGTCAGTTGGACTGCTCCCACGACGAACTGCGCGTAGTGCTCGGCCAACTTGAGCGTGACCTCATCGGAGTCTGCGATGAGGCGCTGCAACTCGCCCAAGGCTCGGCTGGGCACCAACACCCTCTCGTGCTCGCCAAGGATCGAGGAACCTTCAAGGTCCCTCACCGACAACCGATAGGAGTCGGTCGAGACCAGTCGCAACTGGCCATTGCTCTCGGCAGTCATAAGCACACCGGTCAGGATCGGCCGCGAGTCATCCGAGGATGCCGACCTGACAACTTGGCTGAGAGCCTCCCGAAACTCGAGCCCGTCGAACGAAACCGCCGGACTGAAAGCAACAGAAGCGCCGTCTGGGGTGTGCTCGTCCTTGAAAGCCAGCTGCGGGTAGTCCTCCTCGGGAATCAGTCGGATCGAGAACTCCGACGGGCCAGCCACAATCGAAGCCTCGCCGTCGTCGGTGACAGAGAACTCCACCGATCCAGCCGGGACTGCTCTCACGACATCCGTGAGAAGGCGGGCCGGCGTGACCGCAGCTCCGTCCGCCTCACCCGCTACGTCCGTGGTCACCGACAGCGTCAGGTCCAGATCGCTGCCAGTAACCACCAGAGTTCCATCGGCCAAGTCGAGATGAGCCCCGGTCAAGGCAGCGCGGCTTGAGCTGGCGCCAGCTGCAGCTCGTACAGCCACCGTGAGCGCCTCCAACAAGGCGTCTCGCTCGCAACGGAACTTCATGCCCATGGCTCTACCCCTGTGACTGGTTTCAAAGTGTTGTAGTAGACGTTAGGTGCTGTGGATTGGGGATCATCGTCAATTCGCCCTGGGATGCCGGTCGTTTTGGCGTCCCCAGGCTTGCCGTGTTGACCAGTGTGGTCGCGAGGCGCGGCCTGTGGGGTGTTGATCACCGCCCTTGCGGACACAGCCGTGCAGCAGCGGTCCCCACGCAGTCCCCAGCGTTCTCCCCGGTTCTTAGCACATGCGCGGGTAGGCACTGGAGGCCTCGCGGTGAGGCGTTGTGTTTTCCGCTCCTGTTCGCTGCGCTCTCGGGCCACGGCCTCGCTCGGCGCCTCTCGGAGATCCTCATGAACTGCTACCTATCCGCTCGGCCTCTTAGCTGGTGTGCGCTCATGAGATCTCCCCGACACGCTTCTGGAGGTCCTGGACCTTGTCGAAGATCTCCTTGCGCTCGGTCATGTGGTGCTCGATCTTGCGGACGGCGTGGATGACCGTGGTGTGGTCGCGGTTGCCGAAGGATCGGCCGATCTCGGGATATGAGAGGTCGGTCATGTTGCGGGTGACGTACATGGCGATCTGGCGGGCATCGACTAGAGGCCGCCGCCTGCTGCCGCCGGTGATCTGGTCCAGCGTGAAGTTGAACACTTGGCAAGTGGCCTCGAGAATCGATGTGACGGTGACGGGCGCTTGGACGGTGTTGTCGATCAGGTCGGCCAGCACGCGCTTTGCCAGGTCGTAGGAGCAGCGCTGGCCGGTGATGCTGGCATACGCGGTGACTTTGACGAGCGCGCCCTCGAGTTCACGGATGGAGCCGGTCACGTTCTCCGCAATGAATGAGAGCACGCCACCGGGGAGTTCAATGGCTGAGAACTCAGCTTTCTTTTCCAGGATGGCGAGACGAGTCACAAGGTCCGGCGGCTGGATGTCGGTTATGAGGCCGGACTTGAAGCGACTCCGGAGCCGGTCTTCCAGCGTGGGCATGGCATCGGGGCCGCGGTCCGAGGAGAGGACGATCTGGGCGCCGTTCTGCAGCAGGTCGTTGAAGGTGTGGAAGAACTCCTCCTGAAGGCCGTCCTTGCCCTCCATGAACTGGATGTCGTCCACTAGGAGCAGGTCGTTGCTGCGGTAGATTTGCTTGAACTCAGGCTGCGTGCTGTTGCGGATTGCCTGCACGAATTCGTTGAGGAAGGTCTCGCTGGTGACGTAGCGGACCTTGTAGGACGGGTAATGATGGTTGACGTAGTGGCAAATGGCCCGTAGCAGGTGGGTCTTGCCGAGTCCCGAGTCGCCGTAGATGAACAGCGGGTTGTAGGCGCCGGCAGGGGTCTCAGCTACGGCGAGGGCCGCGGCGTGCGAGAAGCGGTTGGAGGTTCCGGTGACGAACTGCTCAAAGGTCAGCCGGTCGGGGCCCGAATAACCGTTCGAGGCGGTGCCCTGGGAGTCGGATCCTGTCTGGACCGCCTCGTCCCCCGTGGCGGGCGAGCGGTCGCCGCTCTCGCTCCAGTCCGGATCGATCTCGATGCGGACGGTGACATCTGGCTCGGTCTCATCAATGGCGTCGGTCAACAGATTGAAGTACCGGCGCTCGATGCGGGCCTTCTGCAGGCTGGTTGGCACTACCACGGTCAGGGATCGCTGCTCGAAGGCCGTGGCTCGGGCGCCGCTGAAGGTAGTCCTCCAGACCGCGTCGCTCACCTGGCTCCGGATGCTCTGCGCACAACTAGTCCAAATTCGCTCTGCTTCGGGATCGTTGCTCACCTATCGATCTCCTTTCTCCACAGATTCATCCACAGATGTGGACAAGACAGTTCGACGGCCCGTGGTGGGAGGAGGACCGGCCCCAGGTCCGATCGGACGTAATTGGCCCGCGGAACGTAGCAGCATCCCGATTGGCTGCAAGTCAGACGATCCGAAGCGGGTAAACGGCTAGTTCAGGCTAGATGAAGCAAGAGTGAATAACAATAGTGTAAGATGTGTTACTCAATTGTTCTTTGTTGGTGCCGGAATCCCCTCGAGTGCCGGTGACTCCCGTCTTCTGTCTCAGGGGCGTGGTTGTCGCGACGCGGGGGCAGCCCTACGGTGGACACAGTCCCGTCGTTCATCCACAGCGTCAATCGCAGCGGCGACTTTTTGGCATACCCGAGCCGGGAGATGCCGGGGAGGATCTTATGAAGCGCCCGTTTCAGCCTAATATAAGAAAAAGGCATAAAAAACACGGCTTTCGGGCCAGAATGAGGACGCGCGGCGGACGCGCTGTTCTGCAGGCCCGCCGTCGCAAGGGACGGAGCCGACTGGCAGCGTGAAGGGCTTGTCCATGGACCGGAGAGCGTGCAGCCAGCCTCCGGTCCTAGCCAACGTTCGCCGTGGCCCTCTGAGGGCGTCGTTCTGCGCGGCCCCGGGAGCGGCGCGCGTCCATTTGGCCGTGCCCAAGTCCGTGGGGACCGCCGTAATACGCAACCGAGTCCGACGCCGCGTCCGGGAGACGCTCCGGGAGATCGCTCGTGAAGAAGCTGTCGTGCTGGCCGACGGGGAGTATCGCCTGGGCGTTTCGGCGCCACTTGAGCGTTTCTCCGCGTCTGAGCTGCGAGCAATGATGAGCGAATTGTTGAGGGACCTCCGGCGCCAATGAGGTTCTCGACTCGGCTGGCCTACTTTGGCGTGCGAGCCTGCCAGCTCGCTCGGACCGGCCGTCCGCCAGTGTGCCGTTACGTTCCGTCGTGTTCGGCCTATGCACTAGAGGCGTTGCGAGCGCACGGAACGCGGCGCGGAGTCTGGCTGACGGCTCGCCGCCTAGCCCGGTGCCATCCGTGGGGTTCGATGGGGTGGGATCCGGTGCCCGTGCACCGCGGAGAGCCTGCGCGCGTGATCGATGCTTGATCCCCTGTTCGACCTCACTACTGCAGTGCTCGCCTGGTTCTACTCGCTGTGGCCGTCCTACGGGATGGCGGTCGCCTTCTTGACCCTGACCACCACAATTGCGGTGACCCCGCTGACTCTGAAGTCCACGCGCTCGACGTTGCAGATGCAGCAGCACATGCCGGAGCTGAAGAAGCTCCAGGGCCAATACAAGGGCGATCGACAGGCCATGAACGAGGCCACCGCTGCCTTCTACAAGGAACATGGGGTCAATCCGGTCGGGTGTTTGCTTCCGATGCTGGTGCAAATGCCGATCTTCCTCGTCATGTACCGGGTTGTGCATGGACTTACCAGACGGACGACCGAGGTGGGAACCCAGCTCGGGCTCACCTCGCGCCGCTATGCCGACGGCGAGCTCGGGGCGGCGCCCGAGTACGCCGAGACATCCATTCTTAGAAACGAGCTGACGTTCGATCCGGATTTCTTGTCCAGGGACACTGATCTCTATGTTCGCCTGAGCGACAACGTCGAGATGGTCTCGTGGGGGGTGGACTTGTCTCGGAGCGCTAGCTCCGCCATATCCGAGAGCATCGTCTTGGCGCTCCCCTACCTGCTGATGATTCTGATAGTGCTGGCTACGAGCCTCTTGCAGCAGCGGCAAATCCAGGGCCGACAGAGTGCAGCCCTGCCACCGCAGCAGCAGATGATGATGAAGTTGATCCCCTACATGCTGCCGGTGTTCTCCTATGCGATGCCGGCGGCGGTCGTGGTCTATTTCATCATTTCGAATGTGGTCCGCATCGCACAGCAGGCCTACATCACCCAGTCCTTCTATCGGGGCGAGGACTCGCTGGGAGCACAGGTGGCCAAACAGCGGGCTGCAACTGCGGACGGGGCCTCGGCCGGGCCCGAGGCCAAGCAGCGATCACCCAAGTCGGTCACGGAACGAAAGGGTGCGCCCACTCCCAAGCGGGACGCGGGTGCGGCGCGGGGCAAGGCGCCTGCTCGCAAGCGGGACGCGGGTGACTCTGAGGGCCGGGCCCGAGAGCGGCCGACGACGCCCGGGAAGACCGCGGGCGGGAAGTCGACGCCCGGGAAGTCGACGCCCGGGAAGACCGCGGGCGGGAAGTCGACGCCCGGGAAGACCGCGGGCGGGAAGACCGGAAAGGCGCCCACACGCGGCCGTTCCACCAATCGGAGCGTCAGTGGACGAACCACACCGCCCGGTTCGGGCCCGAAGCGGAGCAACCCGAACCGCAGCCGAAGCAGGAAGAAGAGACGCTGACGCTCGTCTCTCATACGAAGGGTTTTATTAACAATGGAATGGCTGGAAATTACAGCATCATCAGTGAAACGTGCCAAAGAGCAGGCTTTGATCCATCTTGGAGTACACGAATCTGACGCTGAGTTCGAAGTGCTGTCGGAGGAACGGGTCGGGATTTTCGGCAGAGTCAAGCAAGAGGCGCGGGTGAGGGCCCGCGTGATTCCCACGCCAGTACGACCGAAGGAGGGCAGAGGGCGCGGCCACAGCAGCCGCAAGGCCGGATCTGGTTCGTCGAAGCAGTCGGAATCGCCGCGAGCTTCTGCCCCTGCGTCGCCAGAGCCACAGTCGAGTGTTCGTGAGAACCGACGGTCCTCGAAAAGCTCAACACGCGGCGCGCAGTCGAGGACCCACGACGGCCCTCGTGACACCAGAAGTGCACGGCACCAACGTGGCAGCAATACCAAGAAAGATGAGGAGCCAATGATGGATCATGACACGGGGCCTTCGCTCCTTGAGCAGGCCGACCTCGCGGAGTCCTTCGCCAGGGGGGTTGCAGACACTCTGGGCGTTCCTCTCGCGTTCACGAGGCACGACGTGGAGGACGGTATCATGAGGATCGAAGCTGATGGAGATGGCATAGGACTTCTTGTTGGCCGGCGTGGCGCTACTGCCCAAGCCATTGATGAATTGGTTCGCACTGTGCTGCAGAGATCAGGTGGCACCACGCGAGAAGGCAAGATCCGTATGGACGTGGGTGGGATCCGTGCCCGCCGGGCGGCAGCCCTGGTTGATTTCACTCGGCAGGTGGCCCGACAGGCCGTCGAATCGGGTCAGGACATCGCCCTCGAGCCGATGAATCGGGTTGATCGAAAGATCGTGCACGACGCCATCACGGACATTGAGCAGGTAGAGAGCCGCAGCGAGGGTGAGGACCCCCGGAGACGCGTGATCATCGGAGTACAGCCCGACTGAGCGCGTGTTGCCCTCGCCACACTCGCTCGCCGCAATCGAGCCTCAACTGCTGAGGCGCTTGGAGGAAGCGTGGACACCGGCGCGGGCGGCAGGTGTCATGGGACATCTGCCACTTGACGCGCTCCGTCGCCACGCGGCCGGATTCATCCTGGACAATTGGCGAAAACTGCCCACCGCCGAGTTTGTGGATTGTGGGGCCGGCTCTGGTGTAGTCGGAATACTGTTGGCGTTGGAGTTGCCGATGTCGCGCTGGACGCTGGTGGATGCGAGCGAGCGACGCTGTGATATGGCGGAGCGAGCCGTCGTGGCTGCGGGCCTGCCTGGACGGATTGTGGTTAAGCACGCGCTGGTTGAGGACCTCGCCAGCCACCGAGAGGCTCGTGAGACCCTCGATGGAGTGGTGGCCCGGCTGTTCGGTCCTGCATCCGAGTTGGCCGAGTGCGGCTTGCCGCTGCTGAGGATTGGCGGATCGCTCGTCGTGTCGGTGTCGGCAGAAACGAAACGCCAGTGGGAGAGGATGCCGCTGGCACGAGTTGATTGTGAGTTGTCCGGTCAATGGGCCACGCAGTACGGCAGCTTCGTCTCAATCACGAGAGTCGGCCCGGCCCCGCCGGGGCTCCCCCGTCGGCGTGCTGCCCGACGTCGGTCCCCGCTCGGCCAAGACGCTTGAGAGCACCCCTGTTTCACGTGAAACGTGAATCCTTGACTCTCGACCAACTGTATGTCAGCGTTGGTGGTCTGCAAGCGAAAGGGAGCCCTTGTCGTGGGTATCGCACAGCAGCAGGATGACGCTCGCGCCCGAGTCTTCGCAGTGGCCAACCAAAAGGGTGGTGTGGGCAAGACAACCACGACCGTCAATCTTTCTGCCTGCTTCGCCGAACGAAGGCTCAAGACGCTTGTAATCGACCTCGATCCTCAGGCGAACGCCACAACCAGCGTAGGACTAGACCCTCGAAGCTTGGATGCCTCCATTTATGAGGTCCTCCTTCAAGATATCGAGCTCGACGAGATTGTGGAGCCCACGATGATCAAGGGTCTACATATTGCGCCTTCCAGTTTGGACCTGGCAGGCGCAGAGATCGAACTGGTGTCCGCCTTCAGCCGAGAGAGCAAGCTCAAAGAGGCGATTTCCAGCGCAGCCGCGGACTACGACATCATCATGATCGACTGCCCGCCCTCGCTCGGTTTGCTGACCATCAATGGGCTGACGGCGGCTGACGAGGTGATGGTGCCCATTCAGACGGAGTACTTCGCCCTTGAAGGGCTGACTCAACTCGTTCGGAACATCGGGATGGTACAACGGAGTCTCAACCCGGGTTTGGAGCTGACGAAGGTAATCCTCACGATGTACGACGCACGGACGAACCTGTCGCGGGATGTCGCTCGAGAAGTAAGAGCTCACTACGGCGACAAGGTCTGCTGGCAAGTAGTGCCGCGCACAGTTCGCCTTAGTGAGGCGCCGTCATTCGGCCAACCGATCACTCTTTATGATTCTCTATCCAAGGGCGCAACGGCCTATCGCGCCCTGGCAAAGGAGGTGCTTAGTGGCACGCCGTAGTGGCCTCGGGAAGGGTCTTGGGGCCCTGATCCCGATCGAGTCGGACACGACCGAGTCGGCCTTCCAAAACATCGACATAGTCCACATCGTGCCCAATCCCTACCAGCCAAGGGGCCGATTCGACGAGGAGACCCTGACGGCATTGGCAGCGTCCATTGCCGAGGTTGGAGTGATACAGCCGATTATTGTGCGACAAGTAATAGAAGGATATGAAATCATTGCAGGTGAGCGGCGCTGGCGTGCCGCTCAACGAGCCGGCCTCAGGAGCATCCCCGCGCTCGTGCGCTCCGCCGATGACAAGGGGTCGCTCGAGGCCGCGGTCGTTGAGAACGTTCACCGCCAGGATCTGAACGCCCTCGAAGAGGCGGCGGCCTACAGGCAACTGATGGACGACTTTGGCCTCACCCAGGAGGATGTCGCCGCTCGGGTCGGCCGCTCCCGCTCTGCGGTCGCGAACACCGTGCGCTTACTGAATTTGGCTCCCTCGGTGCAGCGACTCGTAGTGGAGGGCCATCTCTCAGCAGGGCATGGCCGGGCATTGCTTGCTCTTGACGACAACGAAGCTCGTCAAGCTCTGGCAGAGGAGATTGTCCGCGAGAACATGACGGTGCGGGAGGCTGAGCGGCGGGTGGTTGAGAACCATGCGGCCTCACAGGAAGTCGTCGTAGCCCAATCCGGCGACAACGGAGCGCCTGGCTCCGGTGAGATTCAGGCTGGCGTCCTTGAGTTGGAGGACCTCCTTTCGACGAGGCTCGACACTCGGGTGTCCGTCAAGCTGGGCAAGAGCAGGGGCAGGATCACGATCCAATTCAGCGGGCTGTCCGACTTGGAGCGCATCTATCACTTGATCATGTGACGATCGGACTGGAATAATAGTTGTTTACAATCTGTTTTATTGTAGTCCAGGATCGAGGCACCAGTCGGTAACTGCTTCGGCCAGAGCCCGCGCGATGCCGGGCGTCCTAGGTACCACGATCGAACCGGGACCGAGGCGACACCACACGGCCGGCATTCGCGTCTCTCGAAGAATGGGCAACCGCATCGCTGTGGCTGGGGTTGGTTCGGCGAGCAGCGGAGCGAGCGCTGCTGAGCAGCGTTGTGCCAGAGCTCGACCTCCCACCGACTCGAAGCCTCGCGTGGCGAAGTACGAGACGCCGAAATTGTCGACCGCCAGGGTTACGCCCAGATACATCTCGCCGTTCCACTGATTCGAGGTTCGGGCCTGGTGGCTCAGGTCCGGTGTGCTGAACGACAGCACCTCCGCTCCGGCGTGACGCAGGCGGCGGGCGACTGCCTGGGCGATCACGGGCAGTTCGCCGGTGTCGCCGACCACTATGCGTCTGCCCTCCACCCTGCTCGGCTGGTGTCGAAGGCGTTCGTGCTCGCGCACCTCGGAGATGGTGACTTCAGTCGCGGCGCGTCTGGTGAGCCTGTCGAGGGCATCGACCGTGGACCGCCCAACAACGCCGTCGTCGGGAAGGCCGACGTTCTGTTGGAACTGCCGGATCGCGGCCTGCGTCCGCGGCCCCAATATCCCGTCGATCCAGTGTGCGTCGAAACCGAGCTGGCCGAGACGACGCTGCATCTCCGCCACATCATCGCCGCGCATCATCGGGGCCCGATAGTAGAGAAGCCGGTCGCCTAGGCGATGGTCGGCCTCCACGAGGGCATTCCAGGACTGAGGACCGCAGATTCCGTCAACCACCAGGCCGCGGTCGCTCTGGAACTGGCGCAGGAACGCCTCGGTGGCGGTGCCGAATTCCTGATGGTCTGCGCCGGTGCTGTAGCCGATCAGCGCCAGCCTGCGCTGAAGATCGCGAACGGCCTCGCCTGTATCGCCGCGTCGCAGCGGCAACCCCCCGGCCCCGGGGGAGGTGAGCACGCCGCGGTTAGAGGTACTCGGCAAGCTCGCCCAGCAGAGCCGCCTTCGGCTTGGCTCCCACCACCCGTTTGGCCGGCTCTCCGTCATTGAAGAGAATCAACGTGGGAATGCTCATGACACCAAACCGCCGGGCGATGTCCGGTGCATCGTCCACGTTGAGCTTGGCCACCGTCAGTCTGCCCTCCTGCTCGGACGCGATCTCGGCCAGGATGGGCGCGATCATCTTGCAAGGCCCGCACCATTCGGCCCAAAAATCCACGAGAATCGGTGTAGATGCGCCGTTGATCTCTTCGTCGAATGTTGTCTCGCTGAGAGTAATGGTCGAATCTGCCATACTTTTATCCTTTATGTCGTTCGATGTGAGGTACCATGCGTCTTGAGGCGGCCCTCGCGCCGGTCACCTTAGGGGCCACGCGGATAGGTGCCACCGCCTCGCGGTGCAGCGTGGTGTTTCCCGCTCTTGTTCGCTGCGCTCACGGGCCGCTCGGGCCACGGTCTCGCTCAACGCCCCGCCAGAATCTTCACGAATCGCGGCCTATCCGCTCGGCCTCTTACTGGGAAGTGCGTTATCTGGGGACCCTCAGCGCTGCATGGCCGCTCTCGAGGTACCGCTCGGCCTCGAGAGCGGCCATGCAGCCCGAGCCCGCGGCGGTTACGGCCTGGCGGTAGTAGTCGTCCTGCACGTCCCCGCAAGCGAAAACACCCTCCACCGCGGTCTTCGTGGAGTCGGGCTGCGTGACGAGATAGCCGTTCGCCTTCATCTCTAGCTGCCCCGCAAAGAGGTCGGTGTTCGGGCGATGGCCAATGGCGATGAAGCACCCGCTCACGCCCAGGGTTGATGCCTCGCCGGTATCGACGTTGCGGATGCGCAGGCCCGTTAGCGCCGACTCGCCCAGGTACTCCTCTACGACGGTGTTCCACATGAACTCGATCCGCTCGTTGTCGAAGGCCCGCTGCTCCATGATCTTCGATGCTCTCAGGGCGTCGCGGCGATGGATCACGGTCACCTTCGAAGCGAACCGGGTGAGGAAGGTTGACTCCTCCATCGCAGAGTCGCCTCCTCCGACCACTGCGATGTGCTGGTCGCGGAAGAAGAAGCCGTCGCAGGTCGCGCAGGTGGAAAGGCCGTGCCCCACCAGCTCAATTTCCCGATCAAGCCCCAGCATGAGCGACTGGGCGCCGGTGGACACGATCACGGTCCAGGCTTGTAGCGTCGGCTCGGACGCATCGGGGTCGCCGATCCAGATGCCGAAGGGCTGGGTCGAGAAATCCACCCGAGAGGCCTTCACCGTGTGGACCTGAGCCCCGAATCGGACGGCCTGGTCTCGAAATCGCTGCATCAACTCGGGTCCCATAACGCCCTCGGGGAAGCCGGGATAGTTCTCGACGTCGGTGGTGAGCATGAGCTGGCCGCCCGGCTGGTCGCTGGTCGAGCTCGGCTCGCCCTCTAGAATCACCGGCGAGAGGTTGGCCCGGGCAGCGTAGATCGCAGCGGTGAGTCCGGCCGGGCCGGATCCGATGATCGCCACTTCCGCCGGCCGGTCAGCGTGGCCGTCGAGGCTCATCTCAGTGGGTGTCCCTTCCTTGTCTGTTCACCGGTCGGCGGCGATGCCGGCCTCAAGCGACCGCGGCGATCACACCGTAGAACACGACGCCAACCACGATGGCCGCGTCCATGATCAACGCCGTGTACACCGGCTTCGCCGATCCGGTCCGAGCCCTCCAGGCTCCCAGTCCGATGATGGACACTAGTAATCCGATGAAGCCGTGGGCCGCCCACGTCGCCGAACCGACCCCGCCCCCTATGGGCAGGTAGGCGTCGGCCACGCGAATGGCGGTGATCGTGAGCAGGACGATGACGGCGATGGCGGCCACCGCCGCGACCAGGCAGTACACCACGGCACGCAGCAGGAACACGGCCCGATCGGTGGTCTGAACGCGGACGGCATCCACGATCTCGACGATCTTGTCGGCAACGGTTGCCGGCCAGTCGTCGGATCCCAGGCTCAGCGCCGGCCGGTCGCGGCTGGAGGGCTCGGGATCGGGCATGGGGTGCAGCCTACCGGCGGCCCGGCGGGCGACTTAGAGGCCGAGCGGATGGTCCAGAGCACGGGGAGTTCGCAATGTGTTGAGCGAAGCCGTGGCTCTGGTGGTGCTCAGGAACCGGCCAATTCGTGGATTTCGATCTGGCAGCCGGGCGGCGCCGCGTAGATGACGAGAGCGCTGCCGTCAGGTCGGCGAACGAATTGGGCATCGAAGGTGCGGGGTTCCTCGGCTCCGACGGTGGCGACGAAGGATTGGCGCGTTCCGGCGCTCATCTCGAGCGCCCGTTCGTCCACTGCCGCGGAGCACACCCCGGGGTCAGCCATCGCCTCATCCTCCAGGGCGGCAGACCATTTCGCCCCGATGTTCTCATAGAGCGACTCAAGGTTTTCCAGCATGCCCAAGTCCACAACCTGCCCGTCAGCACCACCGACGTCGGGCTCGGCCCCGTCTGTGGTCGACTCGGAGCTCCGCTCCTCCTCGGTGCTCGCAGTTACCGAGGTCGGCTCGGGAGCCGCTTGATCCACACTGTCGGCCGCTTCTATGGCGGCGATGGTCGTGGTGGCTGCAGGCGCCTCCATTGCCTCCGCTTCCGCGGCCGCCTCCTCCATCGCGTCCTCGGCCATGGGTTCTTCCGCGCCTATCGCCACGTCGGGCATCATCGCCTCGTCCGCGGCCGCCATGTCCGCTTCGGCCATGGGTTCTTCTGCGGCCATCTCGGCAGCCGGGGCGGCAGAGTCAGCCATTGTGGTCGCCTCCCCTGCCATCTCGGCGTCGTCGCTCCCCCTGCTACCGAGCAGGCCAGCGCTGACGACGGCCGCGAGCAAGAGGACGGCCGCAGCCACCGCAAGGAACAGGGGCTGGCGGCGCCGGAGAGGCACGACCTTGGCTTCCATACGGGCGTCGGCCTCAGCATCGGCCAATCCGAGGGCTGCGCTGATCGTCTGATCGCGCTGTTCCGCGGACAGTGCTGGCACCGGCGCGGCCACCGCGTCGCGCACCGCCCGCAGCTCTTCGACCCGGGCCAACAAGGCGTTGTCCCCCTCGATCTCGGCAATCTCGGTGGGGGTTGCCTCGCCGTCGAGGTAAGCCGAGACGAACTCGTCGCGCCGCAACGATTCGTCACTCATGGCTGCTCGCTTCGTGGCTCTGCGTTCCGCGTCGTCGTCCCGGGTCTCGGCTACTCGTCTCAGGATCCTCGTGTTCCACGTTGTCGTTCCCGCTCCGGTTGATCGCTTCAGGGTTACGACGTTGCGCGGTGCCGTGGTGGTTCCCGCCGCTGGCGCTCATCAACTGGGCCAGCCGGGCCCTGCCCCGCGCGATCCGGGATCTCACCGTTCCGGGTGGGATCCGCAAGATCTGTCCGATCTCGGCGTAATCGCAGCCGGCTACGTCCCTCAGCACGACCGGCGCACGGAACTCCTCGGGCAGCTGGGCCAAGGCGGCGTCGAGGTCGAGGCGCAGGGCCACCGCGGCCGGGTCATCGGCGGTGGATGCGCCAGGTAGGCGGTCGTCGGTCTCTTCTGCCGTCGGCACCGGTCGGCGGCTTCGTCGGCGTAGTTCGTCGAGGGCCGCGTTGGTGGCTACCCGGTAGGCCCAGGTCGAGAACTTGGCCTTGCCGTGGAAGCGGGGGAGTCCCCGAACGATGGCGATGAGCGCTTCCTGGGTGGCGTCTTGGCCGTCAGCGTCGTTGCCCGCGAGGCGCCGACAAACGGCGTGGATCTGAGCGTGGTGGCGCCGCAGCAACTGCTCGAGGGCACGCCGGTCTCCGGCCTGCGCAGCCTTCGTGAGCCTGGCGTCGTCGAGGTCGTTGCGAATCTTCGAATTCCTGTTGGTTTGCGGTGTGGTTGGCTCGCGGCGACCGGGTCTATCCCGCCGTCACGGCGGGGACTTGGTAGGCCATGCCCAGCACTCCCTGACCGGCGTGGGCGCCCACGACCGGTCCGACCTTGCACACCCGGATGGTGCCGCTATGGACTTCGGCCAACATCTCGCAGAAGTTGCCGACGTCAGCCGCCTCGCCGTGCATGACCGCGAGGTGCTCCACCGGTGCCGCGGCTCGCACGGTGTCGCGCAACCAGCCGAGAGCCTTCCGGCGAGTGCGCTGCTTGGCAGCTTCGGCCACTTCCCCGGTGGAGATGTCGACTATGGGTTTGATTGACAGCATCGAGCCGAGCATGGCCTGCGCGCCGCCGATGCGCCCGCCCTTGCGGAGGTTCTCCAGCGTGTCGAGCGTGCCGAACACATGGGTGCGTTCGGAGGCATCGGCCACGAAGGCCTCGATGGTGTCGGCGTCGTCGCCGGCGGACGCCATCCGGGCTGCCTGCAGCACCAGCGTGCCGAGGCCGGCGGTCACCGACTTGCTGTCCAGAACCCTGACATCGGCATCATCGTGTTCGGAGCGGACCGCCTCGGCAGCCTGCACCGCAGACTGCATGGTCGCCGAGAGAGCCGATGACAGGTTGATGCACACCACCGCCTCGCAGCCGGCGTCCAGGAAACGGCGGAAGGCCTGCTCGAAGCGCCCGGGCGGCGGGGCCGCGGTCTGGGGCAGATCGTCGATCGTCGCCATGCGCCGGTAGAACTCCTCGACGCTGATCTGCTCGCGGTCGACGAACTCGTCGGTTCCGAAGCGGATAAACAGGGGGACGATCTCCACGTCGAGCCCTTCGAGGTGCTCGTCGTTCAGATCGCAGGAGCTGTCGGTGACAATGCCCACGGTCATGTTATGTCCTCGTATGGTCGCCTGTCGAAACGGTGGTGCCCGCCTCGCTTCAGTCCTCGGCGTTGCCGCGGCCGGAGCCGGGTACAGCGACCGTACCACTGGCGCTGTCGGCATCGCGAGAACGTCGGCGCAGCGTCTGCAGCCACCACGCTGCCAGCGCGGCTGCAGCCCATACGAGGATCAGAAGGCCGAGACCCTTCGCGTCGGTGAATCGCACGCTGAAGGTCCCGGTAGCGAGGGTGATGGCGCCGTCGGGGTCCGGTGTCGTCACGGTCACTCGGACTGAGGTGCGGCCCGATGCCGCCGCCTCCACTGGCACGGTCAGGTCGTTGCGGCCCGGTTCCAGCGTGAAGACGGGACGCTCTTCGTGCGTGAGGTCGATCCTGTCGGAGGTCAGCTCCAGGACCACGGTCGCCGGCGCGGCCCGGTTGTTCACCAGCGTCACCGGCAAGTCGGCGTTGCGCTCGGTGAAGGTGATCGGGCCCCGTCCCATGAACTCCACCCCCGCCGCTCCCTGTGTCGCCTGGCGATCGACGGCGTTTAGGAACTCAATGCGCTCGCCGGTCGTCAGGTCTTGGCTAGCGCCGACTGCGAGCAGGGTTCGCAGCGGCGCGGCGAGGGCGGGATCGTCCCCGAGAAACGATTCATAGGCCGCTAGTTGCTGCTCCACTTGGGCTAGCCGGTCGACGTAGAGGCCGAAGTCCCCCGGGTCAGAGGGTCGATCTGCGAGTGCGATCGTGGCCGCTCCCACCGGCGGCTCCTGTGCGAGCACGTCGTCCACGGTGGCCAGGACCAAGCTTGGATGGGCCTCGATCCCATCGAGCAGCAGCGACAGCGCCGTCGGCTCGAATGGCGCGGTTGGGAGAAAGTGGACAACGTCGCCGTCGGACATGTAGAAGCTCGGCGTGTCCGCGGCCGCGACCGCGGCCGCGACGACGGCACTCCTGGTTCCCTCAGCAGTCATCCGGAGCAGTTCGGCAAGCACCCACTGTGCTCCAAGCTCGGGGTCTGCATTCCGCAACATTGCCTCGAGGAGGAAATCGGACTGGGCCATGAGGTGGCTGCCGCCAGATGCATCGGTCACCCGCGTGACCGGTTGGGGAGGCTCGCCGTCTGCGGCCGGCAAGCCGCTCACTACGAAACCGCTCACACCTGTCGCCGGTTCAGTGATCGCTGTCACGGCCTCCGGTGTGGGCCGGTCCGCTAAGCGCATTGTGGGGCTGGCTTCGGCGCCGACCCACTGCAGTGCCTCGGAGCTCCGCTGGAGCCCGTCGAGAACGATGTCGGCGCGGCCCGCTCCGATCCAGGCTTCGATGGCGAGGCTCGTCCACGGAGCAGCCAGTATCTGCGTGTCCTGGAGCGCGTGGCCGAGAACGGCCAGGCTGCTGTCGTCGCCGATCAGGGAGAGGGCGTCAAGGGTCTCGGAGCTGATCTCGATGGTTAGAGGCACGCGGTCTCGGTCGATGAGCACTTCAGCGAGTCCGAGCACTCGCCCGAGTGCGTCCCGGTCAGGGTCTGCACCGCCGTCGGCCGTGTGAGACGGTGGCAGCCGGAGGTCGAGAACCAGGGCGACGCTGAGCTCCTTGGCGGGTGGCTCCGGCCCGCCGGCCGGAGCCAGGAACGTGGTCAGAACATCCAGGACGGTGCCGTCGGGGGCCACGAGCTCGAGGTACAGGGGCAGCGGCCTGCCGTCGGCAGCGATGGCCGGATCCGCGCTTGAGGCGCCGTCAGGCACCACGATGGGCACCGACAGGAGAGTGACCTCATCGTCGGCAGCGACCTGGCTGGCATCGTCGATCATCCAACTGGCCACCAGCGGCGTGGGCGCCGCACCGGTTAGGGAGACAATGAGCTCCCATCTGGTCGTCACGGGCGCGTGCAGGCGTGCTCGCAGGTCCGCGTCGGCCAGTCCGGCCGGGAGGCGAACGACCACGACAGCCGGTGACGAGGCTGTTGCCGGAATCTGGTCGATGAGATCCACGCCAAAGGAGTCCACTATCGCTTGGGGGGTCAGGTCCTCGTCGCCGGATTGAGCTCCTGCCTGCGTGCTGCTCAAGGCTCCGGCTGCCACGGCTAGGCCGAACGCCGCGACGGCTAGAGCGCGCCGCCGGCTGGAATGCGCCCTCATGTCAGGTCGCGGTACAGGACTGCGAGCCGGTCGGGCTCCATTCGGAACCCGCAGCGGTCGTACAGGGCGAGTGCTCGCTCGTTGTTGGGCTGGGTGTTCACCAGCGCCCTGCGAGCTCCCCCGCGCCTCAACCACACCAGCGCGTCCGCGACCAGCAGGGTTCCCAGGCCCCGGCCCTGGCAGCGGGCTGCCACCGCCAGTCGCTGGAGATAGCCCGCAGATCCGGCTCGCCCAGTGATGCTGTAGGCGTGGACCTCCACGCCGCGGTTGACGCGCCAGCGACTGAACGGTGTGGCCGTGCGGGCCTCGTGGAGGCCGTCGGCGTCGAGCCGCCAGAACGGGAGGAACGCCTCGGCGTCGACCTGCAGCACAACTTCGAGGTCGCGCCGCCGGCCGCGCCGGGTGTGCCCGCGTGGGTTGACAATCCCGGGCGTGGCCGTTTCGAGATCGCGGCTGAGAGTCGCAAGCTCGGAGCGGACGTCAAAACTGTCTCGGATGAGGGCATCGCGCTCACGCGGGGCCACGGCTGCGGTGATGACGGCGCGGTATCCCAGGTCATGGAGCCGGTCGCGCAGCGCGGCCAGCACCCATGGCGCCATGGTCGCGGCCGCGGAGGCTAGGGCCAGGTACGCCACGTCGGCGGCACCCTGCCATGCTCCTACGCGGAATCGCGCCGAGCCGATACTCAACGAGGTCAGGGCCATGAGTTCGGATGCCGGCTCCGATCGCCGCCGACAGGTCGTGCTGGCATGCACGACCACGATACGCGGCAGGCAAGAGTCGAGACGCCTGCGGGGTGGAGGCGCGACCAGCGCCGCGACAGACGCGGATCCTGGCGCCATCGACGCCGGCTCCGATCGAGTGTCGCGGCTGGCGGTACGATCCGGCCGTGCTGGTGATCACCGACGAACGCTTCCTCGACCACGACACCGGACGCCGGCATCCGGAGCGGCCCGACCGTCTGCGAGCCGCACTGGCCGGAGTGGCCGCCGTCGACACTGAGTTGCTCGCTGGGGGCCGTTCGCCCAGGCGGGCCGAGCGAGACGAGCTTGAGCTTGTGCACTCCGCGTCCATGATCGACCGCGTCGCCGGTATCGCCGAGCGCGGCGGCGGCCACCTGGATGCCGACACCCCGATGGGGCCGGGCAGCTTCGAAGCGGCGCGGCTAGCGGCGGGCGCAGTGCTCTCGGCGGCGGAGCAGTTGGCGACCGCCACAACTTCGAAAGACCCCACCGGCGGCGAGTCCGAGGCCTACTGCATAGTGCGGCCGCCCGGGCACCACGCCACCCCCGAGACCTCGATGGGCTTCTGCCTGTTCAATTCCGTCGCAGTTGCGGCCGCCTCGCTGGCCGCGGCCGGACAGCGGGTGGCCATCGTGGACGTCGATGCCCATCACGGCAACGGAACCCAAGACGTGTTCTTCGATCGTGACGACGTTCTCTACGCGTCCATTCACCAGTACCCGCTGTATCCGGGTACCGGCGCGCTCAGCGAGCGAGGCATTGGCGCGGGCGAGGGCTTTACGATCAATGTGCCCCTGCCGCCCGGTGCCACCGGTGACGCCGCGCGGGCTGCGCTCGACGAGGTGATCGTGCCCGCGGTCGAGAGCTTCGCCCCTGACTGGATGTTGGTCTCCGCCGGCTACGACGGGCACCGGGCCGATCCCCTAACGGGCCTGTGCTATTCGGCCTCGGACTACGGCGACTTCGTCCGCCGGCTGGTGCCGCTGGCGCCACGAACAGTGGCAGTGCTCGAGGGCGGTTACGACCTCGACGCCACACGGGCCTCGTCCTACGCGGTGACCGGCGCGCTGCTGGGCCTCGACTTGCGCCCCGAGCCGGCCAGTGGGGCCGGTCCCGGAATGGAGGTCGTCAAGGCTGCGGCCCGCCTCGCGGCCCTCGACGGTATTCAGTGAGAACCGAGGACTCCGAGGCGCTGTCGGCGGCCTTGGCGTGCACCTCAGGCCTGGCGCGGCTCTTCGCAGCGGCCGGGCACCGGCTGTACCTCGTAGGCGGCGTCGTGCGCGAGGCTGTCGTCGGGCGGTTCATCGCTGGTGCCGATCTGGACTGCACCACCGATGCTCGGCCCCCGGCGGTGCGGCGGATCGTCGGTGGTGCAGCGACATCGGTGTGGACCCAGGGAGAGCGATTCGGCACGATCGGCTGTGTGGTGGATGGGCAGGCCTTCGAGATAACCACCCACCGCGCCGAGCGCTACGACCCGCACTCGCGCAAGCCCGTCGTAGCTTTCGGCGATGATGTGGAGCAGGATCTCGCGCGCCGCGACTTCACGGTCAACGCGATGGCAGTCGACACCTCCGACGGGAGCCTGCTCGATCCCCACGGCGGGCGTCGGGATCTGGAGGCCCAGGTGCTGCGCACCCCGCTCGACCCCGCGGTGTCCTTTGGAGACGATCCGCTGCGCATGCTGCGGGCGGCGCGCTTCATCGCCAGCCACGGGCTTGTGCCCGACGATGCGGTGGTCGAGGCGGTCAGGGCCATGGGGGAGCGGCTGCAGATCGTCTCGGTCGAGAGGACCCGCGACGAGTTCGAGAAGTTGCTGCTGCTCAACGACCCCTCCGAGGGCTTCCGCTTCCTGTTCCGCACCGGGCTCATCGAGCGGGTGCTGCCGCGGGTTGCTGGTCGCGACCCCACGGTGCTGGGCCGGATCGCGGCCGCAGTGGTCGCCGAGCCGGCGGCCCGTTGGGCGTCGCTTTTCGTGCAGGACTCTGCGGAGGCGGCTGGAGCTGAGCTGAGGGGTCTGCGCTGCTCGACGTCGCTTGCGTCTGGCGCGGCCGCATTGCTGGAGGCCCGAAAGCTGCTGCAAGGGGCTGCGACAGGCGCGGCCGGAATCCGTCGACTCGTGCACTCATGCCCGGTGCCGGTAGACGCCGCTCTTGACTTTGCCCGCGCCGTGGCGGCTGCCGCCGGGGAGTCCGACGAGCGGCTGGGCGGCGTTGCTGCGGCTCTGGACGAACTGCGCCGCCGCGAGGACGTTGACGGTCCCGCGCTCGGGGTCGACGGCCGCGACGTGATGGCCGCGCTGGGCCTGGAGCCCGGCCCTGAGATCGGCCGCGCCCTAGCGTTCTTGCGGGAGTTGGCCTTCGACGAGGGTCCGCTCAGCCGAGCCGAGGCGTTGGATGCCCTGCGACGATGGCGGGTGACGGACTATTCTGCCGGATCGTGAAGCCGAGCCCGTTCCGCCTGGCTGCCTCCGAGAGCGCCGTAGAGCCGGACGCCTCGGCTGTCGCGACGGTTGATTACCGGCTCGCCCGGGCAGCCACGCTGAGGGCATGGCGGTCGGGCAAGCTCGGCCGCCACGAGGTCTGCGACGCCCAGCGGGAGCTGTACCGCAACGCAGAGTTCTGCGGGCAGCCGACCCGACGCAAGTGCCCGGTGTGCGCGAGGGCGGGCCTCGTTGAGGTGACATACGTGTTCGGCTCGCGCCTACCCAAGCACGGCCGTTGCCTCACCACGCGGGCCGAAATGCAGCGGCTGCAACACCGCGCCAGCCCCTCGACCGGCTATGTGGTAGAGGTCTGCACCGGCTGCGGATGGAACCATCTGGTGCGACGCTTGACTCTGGGCGGCAAGCGCTCGGCCTGACGCCTCCGCACACCTCTGTAGCCCGGCGTCGCCATTGACGATTGGCCGCGGCGCGGGTATCGTTCACCGTACCCGCCGGCAGCCGCAGCGCGCTGGACGGAAAGGAGCAACCCATGGGAAAGCTCACCGCGCCCTCCGTACGGTCCCGCAAGGTACGCGACGGCGCTGACCCTCTGGTGATGGTGACGGCCTACGACGCGCCGAGCGCCCGGGTGGTGAGCGAGGCCGGTGCCGATCTCATCCTGGTGGGCGATTCTGTCGCCATGGTCGTGCTGGGCTATGACGACACCCTCCAGGTGACCGTCAACGACATGGCCCACCACACCGCGGCGGTGGCCCGGGCCAGGCCTGCAGCCCACATCGTGGCGGACCTGCCATGGATGAGCTATCACGTCTCGGCCGAGGAGACCGTCCAGAACGCGGCCCTGCTCATCAGGGCAGGCGCCCAGTCCGTGAAGCTGGAGGGTGGCCGCAAGCGCCTGCCGATGATCGAGCGCATCCGCGACGCCGAGATACCCGTCATGGGCCACATAGGCCTCACTCCCCAGTCACTGCACGCCATGGGCGGATTCAAGGTCCAGGGCCGGCAGGCCGATGCGGCTCGCCGGCTCGTGCAGGCGGCCAAGTCTCTGTCCCACGCTGGTTGCTATGCGATCGTGCTCGAGGGAGTCCCGGTCCAAGTGGCGGAGATGGTCACTGAAGCCGCCGAGATCCCGACGATCGGCATCGGCGCCGGTCCCCATTGCGACGGCCAGGTCCTCGTCTACCACGATCTGCTGGGGTTGGAGACCCGTCTCGCTCCGAAGTTCGTGCGCCGCTACGCGGATCTCGACACATTGGCGACAGAGGCCGTCCGGTGCTTCGCGGACGATGTGCGGTCTGGAGCGTTCCCGTCTTCACGGGAGTCATATCACCTGTCTGAAGCTGAACTCACCGCCTTGGGGATTCCGGGTCTTTAGGGGCCACGCGGATAGGTGCCACCGCGTCGCGCCGCAGCGTTGTGGTTCCCGCTCTTGTTCGCTTGCGCTCACGGGCCGCTCGGGCCACGGCCTCGCCCCGCTGATTCGTACGTGAATCGCGGCCTATCCGCTCGGCCTCTTAGAAGGACTTCAGTCCTTTGGAACCTGTCGTGATCGATGCAGCGGCAGCCGTCGACCCGTGGCGCGACGTTCAGGGGATGCGTCTGGGGATGGTTCTGTGGATTTGTTGGGGATGCCGCGGCGGGCGGTTGGTATGGGCCATACCGCCGATACCCTGCCCACCATTAGCCGAGCCAGTTCGGGTCCTCGCCGGATCCTGAGCGGGTTCGGCCTCGGAAACGAACCCTGCCCCGGTGAGGGGCTCCGGCGGTGCCGGGTCCAAAGGGAAGGTGGTCGCTCGTGCTGCGGGCCTATGAACTGATGATCATCATCGACTCCGATGTCGCCGACGCGGACTCGATGATCTCCCATGTTGCCGGCTTGGTGGCCGACGAGGGTGCGACGATCAAGTCCACTGACAACTGGGGCCGGCGCAAGTTCGCCTACAAGATCAACCACAAGACCGAAGGCACCTATGTGGTATGGGAGATCGTGACTTCCACGGCCGGTCTTCCCGCCACCGAACGGCGACTGCGGCTCGCGGACGAAATCGTCCGCCACAAACTGTTCCGGCTTCCCGACGCCGAGGCCGAGCGCCGCGGTCTGTTCGCGGAGGCCAAGCCGGCTGCTGCCGGCTGAGATCCGGAGGTTCCTCATGGGATTCGACAACACTGTGACGGTCGTGGGAAATATCACCCGCGACCCCGAGCTGCGGTTTGCGCAGTCCGGAATGGCCATCGCCCAGTTCGGCCTGGCTTGGAATCGCAGGCGCCAGGACCAGGAGGACGAAGTGTCGTTCTTCGATGTGACCTGCTTCCGCCAGCTTGCCGAGAACGTAGCCGAGTCGTTGAAGAAGGGCGCCCGGGTGGTCGTGTACGGCACGCTCCAGCAGAGGAGCTGGGAGAACGACCAGGGAGATCGTCGCTCGAAGGTGGAGATTCTCGCCGACGATGTGGCTCCCAGCCTGAAGTGGGCTACGGCCGAGGTGACCAGGAACGAGCCCCGAGGCGGCGGCGACCACCGGAGCGAGGGCGGCCGTCGCGGCGACCGTGGTGACGGCGGGGCCCGTGGCTCGGGCGGGGGCCGGCCGGGAGGCCTAGAGCCACTCGAGTCTCGACAGAGCACCCAGGCCGAGGGCGGCAGCCCAGCGACCTCCGGTGCCGACGAGGAGCCGTTCTGACGTCGGTCCTGTCGGCCGATTCTGAGACGAGGAGATAGCAGTGGCCAAGACCAAGGTGCGGGGCAAGAACCGCGACAACAGCCGCCGAGCAAAGAAGAAGGTGAGCTTCCTCACCACTGAGGGCATCACCTACGTCGACTGGAAGAACGAGAAGCTGCTGAGGAAGTTCATTTCCGATCGGGCCAAGATCAGGGCGCGGCGCGTCACCGGCAACAACGCCCAGCAGCAGAAGCTCGTCGCCGATGCCATCAAGCTGGCCCGAGAGATGGCGTTGGTGCCCTTCTCGAGCCGGGTGACGACCCAGCGCCAGAACAAGGACCGCGACCCCCGGGGCCGTGCCGCCGGTCCGGCGCCGCGTCCCTCCGGCCCGCCTCCGGCGGGCAACCCCGATGAGGGGGAGGCCGATGTCGAGGCCGAGGAGGTTGTCGTGGGCGCGACGGACGGCGACGGGGTTGGCAGCGGAGAGGAGCAGGCGTGAAGGTCGTCTTACGCGCGGACGTGGACGGGCTCGGCCGCAAGGGGGATGTCTGCGACGTGGCTGCGGGCTACGCCCGCAACTACCTGGTTCCCAAGGGTCTGGCGCTGAAGTCGTCTCCCGGCACCGAGCGGCAGGCCGAGCGCATGCGACGCAGCGCCGCCCTGCGCAGGGCGGCCGACCGGGCCGACGCGGAGGAGATCGCCGTGCGTCTGGCGCCCGCGGTCCTGTCGGTCAGGGCGCGGGCGGCGGAGTCGGGCCACCTCTACGGCTCGGTCGGGCCCGCCGACATCGTGGCCGCGGTCGAGTCCCAAGTCGGTGCGGTGGTCGACAGTGTGGCTGTCGTGCTCGACGCGCCGATCAGGGAGATCGGCTCCCACACGGTGCTGTTCCGGCTGCACGCGGAGGTAGAGGTGCCTGTCACCCTTGAGGTGACCGCCGAAGACTGAGGCTGCCCACAGGCTTCCACACCTGCCCCGCGAGATCCCCCGCTCCATCCCCCGCGGTAGCACGAGATCCACAAGCCTCTCCACTGTTGGCCGAGGCCAGTGTCGTACCTGCTCGGTACCGTCGTGACGTACAGGGGCACGGCTGCAGGGGCAGGTCTTCATGAGCGTCTCTTCATGAGCGTTACCGACACCGCGCAGTGGCAAAGCGCGGGCGCCACCACCGGTGGTGAGAGGCGCGACGCGCGCGTCCCTCCCCACAATCTGGTGGCCGAGGAGTCTCTGCTGGGCGCGATGCTGCTGTCGCGCGACGCCATCGCCGATGTGTTGGAGACCGTGTCGGCGGAGCACTTCTATCGGCCCGCGCACGCGCGGGTCTTCGAGGCGGTACACGGTCTCTACAGCGCCGGGGAGCCAGCCGATGCCGTGACGGTGTCGGCGGTTCTTGAGAGCAGCGGCTCGCTGGAGGCCATCGGCGGTCTGGACGGCCTGCTGTCGCTGCAGATGAACACGCCGGCCACGTCGAACGCGGCCTCCTATGCCCGCATAGTGCGGGAGCATCACACGCTGCGCCGTCTTATACAGGTGGCCGGAGAGATCGCGGAGCTGGGCTACGGCCGTCCTGACGATGTGACCAAGGCTGTGGACTGGGCCGAGAACCTGATGTACCAGGTGGCCCAAGGGCAGGTGGGCGACAACACGGTCCAGCTCTCGGAGCTGCTGGACGGGACTCTGGACCGCCTCGAGGAGCTTTACGAACACGGTGGGTCGATCACCGGCACCGCCACCGGCTACACCGATCTCGACAAGCTGCTGTCAGGCTTGCAGCCCAGCTCTCTGTACGTGGTGGGGGGCAGGCCGTCCATGGGCAAGACGTCGTTCGCGCTGGGGATGGCCGCCCACGCGGCGATAAAGGTGCAGCGGCCCGTGCTGGTGTTCTCGCTGGAGATGGGCCACATGGAGCTGACGCAGAGGCTGCTGTGCACCGAAGCCCGCGTCGACTCGACCAAGATGCGCGACGGCCGGCTGAGCGACGACGACTGGAACCGGATCACCGGCGCGATCAGCCGGCTGTCGACCGCGCCGATGTGGATCGACGACAACCCGAACGTGACGGTGATGGAGATCAGAGCCCGGGCCCGCCGCCTCAAGAGCCAGGTCGGCGACATCGCCATGATCATCGTGGACTACCTCCAGCTGATGACAGGCCGGCAGGGCGCCGACAATCGCCAAGTCGAAGTGGCGGAGATCTCGCGGGGCCTGAAGATTCTGGCCCGCGAGCTGGAGGTTCCGGTGGTGGCGCTGTCGCAGCTCTCCCGCAATCTCGAAATGCGCCAGCAGAAGCGGCCCATGCTGGCGGACCTGCGGGAGTCCGGGGCCATCGAGCAGGACGCCGACGTGGTGATGTTCATCTATCGTGATGAGGTGTACAACCCCGACAACGCCGACACCGCGGGCACGGCCGAGGTCATCGTGGCTAAGAACCGCAACGGCCCGACCGCCACGACCACACTGGCCTTCCTGTCGCGCTTCACCACCTTCGCCAACTTCGCGGCCCGAGCCAACATCTGAGGCCGAGCGGATAGGGAGCAATTCGTGAGGATCTTCGCGAGACGCCGAGCGAGGCCAGGGCCCGAGCGGCCCGTGAGCGCAGCGAACAAGAGCGGGAAACCCTGAGTGTTCTTCGGCCAGAACCTCCTCGCTTGGCTGGTGCTCGCCCTCGGAGCGGCCATGGCTGTCGGCAACGCCGCCGCGCTGCTGCGTCCTCCGCCCCAGAGACGCGACCCCACCGACTTGCAACGGGCTCCGGTGGGCCGCTGCGTTCTCTATATCGTCGTCGGCTCGGTGGCTGCGATCTGGGCCCTAGCATCACTGCTGTCTTCCTGACCACCGCGAGGCCGCCCTCATGACACAATCAGCGCTGATCGGCAATCTGGACCCCGCTTCGCTCAACCTCGGGATGTCGGCGCAGGCCCGCCCGCTCTATGACAGGGTCGTCGAGTTCGTGGCTGCCGAGGTGGAGCCGGTTACGGCCGAGTTCTTCAGGCTCGGCGAGGGCCGGGCCGAGCGCTGGGGGTACGGGCCCGGCCAGCTAGAGTTGCTCGACAGCCTCAAGGTGCGAGCCAAAGCGGCCGGGTTGTGGAACTTCTTCCTGCCCGATGCGGCCAGTGGCGAAGGCCTCAACAACCTCGACTACGCTTACATCGCGGCCGAACTCGGCAAGAACCCCATCGCTTCGGAGTGCCTCAACTGCAGCGCCCCGGACACCGGCAACATGGAAGTACTCGAGCGGGTCGGCACGCCCGAGCAGAAGGAGCGGTGGCTCGAGCCCCTCCTGGCCGGGGAGATCAGGTCGTGCTACGCCATGACCGAGCCCGCCCTAGCGTCGTCAGACGCCAAGAACATCGCCACGCAGGCGGTGCTCGACGGCGACGAGTGGCTGATCAACGGCGAGAAGTTCTACATCTCCGGGGCCGGGGACCCCCGCTGCAAGATCATGATCTGCATGGTGCAGACCAGCCCCGACGGCCCCTCGCACCGCCGCCAGTCCCAGATCCTGGTGCCGATGGACACGCCCGGGGTGCATGTGGTCGGTCCGATGCACGTGTTCGGTGAGGACGACGCCCCCCACGGCCACATGCACATCCGCCTCGACGACGTGCGGGTGCCCGCTTCGAACATCCTGCTGGGAGAGGGGAGCGGTTTCGAGATCTCCCAGTTGCGCCTCGGCCCGGGCCGCATCCACCACTGCATGCGTTCCATCGGCGCGGCGGAGAAGGCCTTGAACCTCATGGTGCGCCGGGGCATGAGCCGTGAGGCCTTCGGGCGCCCGCTGGCCCAACTCGGCGGCAACCTCGAGATCATCGCCCGGGCCCGGGTGGAGATCGAGGCCATGCGGCTCATGGTGCTGCGGGCGGCCAAGGCCATGGACACCCTCGGCAACGCCGAGGCGAGGGTCTGGGTGAGCGCGGTGAAGGCGATGGTTCCCGAGCGGGTGTGCCGCATCGTCGATCAGGCCATCCAGATGCACGGTGCCACCGGCGTCTCGCAGTGGACGCCACTGGCTCGGATGTACACCAATCAGAGGACGCTGCGTCTGGCCGACGGCCCCGACGAGGTGCACTGGTTCGTGGTCGGCCGGGCCGAGGTAGCGGCCCACGCTGGACTGGGAGATCCGGCTGACGAGGCGCGGCAGCGACAACTTCAGCAATGAAGTGATACGCCGTTGACAGTTCATCGGCAGAGGGCGTATCATTCGCTGCTTCCGCCGTACGTCTAAGGTGTGGATCGAGGAGTGATGAAGGAGGTCGACCGGTGACCATCACCTCGCAACGAGCCGATTCGCTAGTCCCAGATTCCGCGCCGGGCGACGCTGGCGCCACCACGGTCGCATCGCTGGCACGGGACTGGGCGCGCCGCAGTCCACGCCAGGTGGCCATGCGGGAGAAGGACTTCGGCATCTGGCAGGAGTACACCTGGGCCGAGACCTGGAATCTGATCGAGACCGTGGCCCACGGCTTGCTGGAGCTCGGCCTCGATGTCGGCGATCGCGTGGCGATCCACTCCGAGGACCGGCCCGAGTGGGTGATCCTCGACCTGGCCACCGTGGCCGTTCGAGGTGTCACCGTAGGCCTCTACCCCACCAACCCCACTGCCGAGGTGGAGTACCTGATCGGTGACTGCACACCGGCCGTCTTCTTCGCCGAGGACCAGGAGCAGGCCGACAAGATCCTCGAGGTCCCGGCGGAGACGGCCGCTTCCGTCCGCCGGATCATCTACACCGAGCCTCGAGGCTTCGGCGACTACGAGGACCCCAGACTCCTGTTCTGGGACACGTTCCTGGAGACCGGCCGGCGTCACCGCGACGCCCACCCCGATGCGGTAGCCCAACGCATGGCTCAGGCCACCGAGACCGACGTGATGACGCTCGTGTACACCTCGGGCACGACGGGGCCACCCAAGGGCGCGATGCTCACCAACGCCAACGCGGCCTACTGCATCGACAAGATCGTCAACGAGACGCAGCGCTTCCCCGACGGCGTCGGCCCCAACCCCAAGGATCTCATCGTCACGTACCTGCCGCTGTGCCATGTGGCAGAACGGATCTTCTCCACATGGACTCTCGCCGGCGCGGGCCCGTCGCTGAACTTCGCCGAGTCGATCGAGACCGTCACCGAGAATCTGAGAGAGGTGCAGCCCACGCTGTTCTTTGCTGTGCCGCGGATCTGGGAGCGTCTGCACGCTCTGGTCACTATCAAGAGCCACGACGCCACGCTGTTCAAGAAGGTCTTCCTGCGCTTCGCGATGGCGCTTGCCGGGGCTATCGGACGGCAGAAGGTGGCCAACGGGGGCAGCCACACGATGTTGACCCGGCTGATGTACGCCGTCGGGCAGCCTTTGGTGTTCCGGGCGATGAAGGAGCGAATCGGACTGCGACGGTGCCGTCACGCCGGCTCGGGCGCGGCCGCCATCGCGCCCGAGGTGCTCGAGTTCTTCATCGGCATCGGCGTGCCGGTGTACGAACTCTACGGAATGACCGAGAACGCGGCGGTGGCCACATGCAACTTTGCGGGCCGGATGAAGCTTGGCACCGTGGGCGAGCCTTACGCCGACATCGAGCTGCGCATCGACGACGCCACCGGCGAGATCCAGACCAAGCATCCCGGAGTGTTCGCCGGCTATTGGAACAAGCCCGAGAAGACGGCTGAGACGTTCACCACCGATGGCTGGCTGATGACCGGCGACGTGGGGGTGTGGGTGGACGGCACGCACGTGAAGATCGTCGACCGCATCAAGCACATCATCATCACTTCCGGCGGCAAGAACATCTCGCCGTCCGAGATCGAGAACAGCCTCAAGACGTCGCCCTATGTGAAGGAGGCGATGGTCATCGGCGACGGGCGCAAGTTCGTGGCCGCACTGATCGGCATCGAGCTCGACACGGTGGGCAATTGGGCCCTGCGCAACAACATCCCGTACACCACCTACCGCGACCTCTCCGAGAAGGAAGAAGTCCTTGAGCTCATCTCCAAGGTGGTGGATGCCACCAACACGAAGTTCGCCCGTGTGGAGCAGATCAAGAAGTTCCGGATGCTTCCCAAGGAGCTCGACCACGAGGACGGCGAGCTCACCGCCACCCAGAAGCTCAAGCGCAACGCCATGGAGGAGATGTTCGGCGATCTCGTGGAGTCGATGTACTGATGTCCGCGGCCCTCCGGCTCGAGGCGATGGATCCGCGCCACAACGCACCGCTCGCCTTCCTGACTGGGCTGATCGGAGCGGCTCTGGTGTTCGGGGCGGTGCAGTTGGCCAACGATCCTGGCCTGTTCTTCCAGACGTTCATGAAGTCAATGGGGCTGGGATCGACCTACGCGCTGATCGCCCTCGGCTTTGTGCTCATCTTCAAGGCCACCCAGACCGTCAACTTTGCGCAGGGTGCACTGGCCGCCACCGGAGCGCTCTTCTTGAGCTTCCTCGCGACCGACGGCAACATCCCCTTCACCAGTATCGGCAACCCGATCAACAGCCTGGGCGGCCCCGGGTGGATGAGCTGGGGGCTGAACGTGATCGTGGCCCTGGCCTTCGCGGCCGCGCTCGGCTTGGTCGTGGAGCGGCTGGCCATTCGCCCAATGATCGGCGAGCCGCTGTTCTCGGTGGCGGTGATCACTCTTGGCCTGGAGATCATGTTCCGGGTGTTCAACAACGACGCGGTGGAGGTCGAGTTCCGCCCGCTCGGCGTCCCGTGGCTGGCCAACGGGTTCAAGGTCGGCGACCGGCTGATCAACTGGAGCTTCATCGCGGCCATGGTGACCGCGGCTGCCGCCTTCGTGACCGTGTATTTCTTCTACCGGTCTCGGCTCGGGATCGCCATGCGCGCCGTCGCCTTCGATCAGGAGGCGGCCATGGCCCAGGGTGTCAGCGTGGGCCGGGTGTTCGCCATCGCTTGGGCCGCTGGTGCGGTGCTGGCTGCCATCGGCGGGATCTTCGCCACCCAGCCGCCGGTGGCGCAGACCCTCTCGGTCGACCAGGAGACGGCCAACATCGCCTTCCGAGCCCTGCCCGCGGTGATCCTGGGCGGACTGGACTCGGCGAGCGGCGCACTCCTCGGCGGGCTCATCGTGGGGGTGGCCGAGATCTACGCGGGGCAGTACGCGGCGGGCAACGCCTCATGGCTCGGAGCCGGCTACCCACTCATCGTTCCCTACATCGTGATGATCATCGGTCTGCTGATCCGACCCTACGGCCTGTTCGGCACCCCCGAGATCAGGAGAGTTTGACGTGTCAGGCCGCTCGACTCCTCCACTGACTCACTCCGGGAGGCCGTGACGCATGTTCGGTCGCCCCAACCTCTACACCGCCTATCGCCAAGAGATCCGGATGCTGCCCACCTGGACCCAAAGGTCCCTGTTCGCGGTCTTCGTGGCGGTGCTGTTCTTGATGCCGTTCGACCTTCCCGTGATCAACCACATACCTGTTGTCAGATTCCTCGGTGACGGCGAGTGGCTGCGCCCGATGGCGCTGGTGATGGTGCTGGCTATTGCTGCTCTGGGCCTCAACCTGCTGAGCGGGCTGGCCGGCCAGGTCTCGCTGGGCCATGCCTTCTTCATGGGGGTTGGCGCCTGCGCGGCGGTGTACCTGGGAGGCACGAGCGGCGAGACCACTTGGGGTCATTCGCTTCCGATCTGGATCTGGCTGCCAGGAGCGGGCCTTACGGCGGCACTGGTGGGCGTGATCGTGTCTCCGGTGGCGGTGAGGCTGCGAGGGCTCTACTTGGCCATCGTCACCCTGGGCCTCGTGTTCCTGGGAATCCATTTCGGCAACACCAGCTGGGGACGCAAGATCGCCGGCCCACCGGCACTGGGCCGCGAGTTCCAGGAGCTCGACGTGAGGCTGTGGAAGGAGGAGAAGCCGCTGATCAACGTCGGCGACGACGGCCACTGGCTGTGGTTCGATGTCAGCGACGGTCAGAAGCGGTACCTGTTCCTGCTAGTGCTGACCATCGCTCTGGCGGTCGTGGCCAAGAATCTGACCCGTACGCGCACGGGCCGCGCCCTGCAGGCCATCCGCGACCGAGACATCGCGGCCGAGGTGATGGGAGTGCCCGAATTCCGCTACAAGCTGATGGCCTTCGCGGTGTCGTCGTTCTTCGCCGGACTGTCGGGCGCGCTGTTCGCGGCGCTGTCACAGCGGCTTCTGGCCACCGACTTCGGGCTGTTCCTGTCGGTGGAGTTCATAGCCATCCTTCTGATCGGCGGGGCCGGCACCACGGCGGGCCCGCTCATCGGGACCTTTTTCGTGGTGATGGTGCCGCGGTTCGTGGAGGCGTTCACCGAGTGGCTCGAGAACGCTGAGGGCGGACTGATCGGCGCTCTGTCGGAGCTCGTTCTCACTGAGGGCGGCGACTTCGGTATCATCAACACCGCCATCCAGACACCGGGCTGGACCTTGAGCGTGTTCGATTGGAACATCGTGCTGTTCGGCGCGCTAATCGTCGTGTTCCTGATCGTCGAGCCGCTCGGCCTGTTCGGAATCTGGGTACGGACCCGCAACTACTGGAAGCGGTGGCCGTTCAGTTACTGACCCAGTGACTTGTCCGGCGATCGTGTGACAAGATGTGAGCACTGTCCAGTGCTCCCAAGAAAAAAGAGAAAGACCAACCTGGAGGAGGAACCTACCGTGAGACGACTGAGATGGATTTTCGCCGTGGCATGTGCCGTGGCCCTAGTGGCCTCGGCCTGCGGCGGTGACGACGAGCCGGAGACGACGGCACCGTCCGACGACGGCGCCGCAGCCGCGGCGCAGGCTGAGGTAGACGCCGCGCGGGCTGAGGTTGACGACGCGCAGGCTGCCGCCTCCACGGCGCAGGCTGCCGCGGACGAGGCCGAAGCGAGACTGGCCGAGGCCGAGGCTGCCGCGGCGACGGCGAGCGCGGAGCAGCAGGCTGAGGCGCAGGCGGCGCTGGAGGCCGCCCAGGCTGAGGCGGCTGAGGCGCAGGCGGCGGTAGACGCCGCGGCGGCTGAGGCTGAGGCGGCTGAGGCGGCTGCGGATGCGGCCCAGGCTGCCGCGGACGCGGCGGCGGCTGAGGCGGAGCAGGCCCAGGCGGCGTTGGCTGCGGCTGAGGCGGTCATCGCCCACGACTTCGGCGTGGACCCAGACACGATGACCATTCGCGTGGGCGTCAACACCGACCTGTCGGGGATCTTCGCGCCGCTGACCACCAAGATCACCGACGGCCACCTGGTCTACTGGGAGTGGATCAACGCCAACGGCGGCATCCAGGGCTGGACCATCGAGCCGGTTGTGCTCGACAACAACTACAACGTGCCCACCCACCTCGAGAACTATGAGGTCATGGCGGGCAAGGGCGACGAGAGCGTGGTGATGTTCTCCACGTCGACGGGCTCGCCCCACACCGCCTCCACGGCGCAGTTGCTGATCGAGGACAACATCGCGGCCATCCCGCTGTCGTGGTACTCGGGCTGGGCCGATCCCGCCATCGGCAAGAACGTGTTCGAGGTGCAGACCAACTACTGCATCGAGGCCATGAATGGCTCCACGTACATGTCGGAGACCTACGGCAACAATGTGGCCATTGCCAGCTTCCCCGGCGACTACGGCGAGGACGGCGCCGAGGGCGTGAAGGTCGCGGCGGAGGCGCTCGGCCTCAACATCGTCTACGACGGGCAGGCCCAGGTCATTCCCGGCGGCGACCTGACGCCGGTCATCACCGGTATTGCCGAATCAGGCGCCGACTTCGTGTGGCTGACCACCAATCCCACCACCACAGCCACCCTGATGGGCGGCGCGGCCCAGGCCGGCTTCACCGGCCAATGGTCGGGCAACAGCCCAAGCTGGAACCCGGCCCTGCTGGGTATTGAGGGCTTCAGAGAGCTGGCCGATGCCGTCTACACCCACTCCACCTACACGGTGCTGTGGGATGTCGGTGAGGCAGAGGGCATGCAGGAGATGATCGCCGCCATGCGCCAGTACCGTCCGGACGCCCCGTTCGACGACGTGTACATCATCAGCTTCATCGAGGGCTACGTCGCCACCCAGATCCTGGACAGGGCCATCACTAACGGCAACCTCACCCGGGCGGGTGTACTAGCTGCGGCCAACTCGGTCACTGCCGACCTCAAGGGCCTCGCCCCGAACCAGAGTTGGCGCGGCAATCCCAACGACAACATCGTGCGAGAGACCTACCTGTACGACGTCGACCTGTCGCTGTACACGCCGGGCGTCACCGTGTCCGAGGAGGGCGGCAACAACGGCTTCCGGCTCATCAAGGGCCCCTACGCCTCCGAGGCTGCCCTGAACTGGGAGTACGAGCCCTGCTTCAAGGCTTCATAGCCGCATCCTGTAGTTGATCGAGGCGCGAGCCCGGCGGTGCTTCGGCCCGCCGGGCTCGTCTCCCCGCAGTCAGGGCGAGATCAAGCCCTCCTGGGCGCGGCTACCGCAGCGACGGGAGACGGCCGGTCCCCTGCCCCGGCTTCGACGAGATGGGGAAAAAGCGCTTCGATTGTCGCGCTGGCGTCACCGTGCTCTCGTAGCTGGAGCGGAGGGTATGGTGTGCCTTCGTCGCCCATGGCGGGTTCCCGCCAGCTGATTCGCATCCGCGTCCACCCCGCAGAGTTCAAAGCATGCTCGCAGTCGCCAACCTGGAAGTCGTGTACAACGAGGTGATCCTCGTGCTTCGCGGGCTTTCGATAGAGGTGCCCGACGGCAGCATCGTGGCGTTGCTCGGCGCGAACGGGGCGGGGAAGACGACCACGGTGCGCGCCATTACGGGACTGCTCGACGTCCACGAGGGAGACATCACCAAGGGTTCGGTCGCGTGGAACGGCACCGATATCTCCGACTTCAAGCCGTCACGGATCGTCGAGGCGGGCATCACCCAGGTGATGGAGGGTCGCAGGGTTTTTGCCGAGCTCACCGTGGACGAGAATCTCACCGCCGGTGCCTTCACCGTGCGAGACCGGAACGCCAACGGGGACGCCTACGAGCGGGTGATGGAGCTGTTCCCGCCCCTGCAGCCCCGCCGACGCCACGCGGCCGGGTATCTGTCGGGCGGTGAGCAGCAGATGCTGGCCATAGGGCGCGCTCTGATGGCAGACCCGAAACTGCTCATCCTCGATGAGCCGTCGTTGGGCCTTGCCCCGATGCTCATCGAGCAAATCCGCGACATCATCGTCGACATCAATGCCGACGGTGTGAGCGTCCTGCTGATTGAGCAGAACGCCATGATGGCCCTGTCCATCGCCGACTACGGCTACGTCATGGAGTCGGGCAAAGTCGTGATGGACGGAGAACCCAAGAAGCTGCTCGCCGACGAGGACGTGCAAGAGTTCTACCTCGGCCTTCGCGCCGAGGGCGAGCGCCGGTCGTTCCGGGACGTGAAGCACTACAAGCGGCGCAAGCGCTGGCTGTCATGACCGATTCGACCACGATGACCGATGCGGTGCCGAGCGAGACGACCGACGCCCAGACCCTGCTGCAGGTGGACGACATCTCGTTGCGCTTCGGGGGCGTCACCGCCATCGACTCGGTGTCGTTCGAGGTGCGCGACGGCGAGCTGTTCGCCATCATCGGCCCCAACGGAGCCGGTAAGACTTCGATCTTCAACTCGATCTCGCAGGTGTACCAGCCCCAGTCCGGCGACATCCGCTGGAAGGGCACCTCGATCATGGGAACCCGTCCCGACCGGGTGGCTCGCCTCGGCGTGGCCCGCACCTTCCAGAACATTGAGCTGTTCCCTCAGATGACGGTGCTAGACAACCTGCTCACCGGCCGCCACATCCGCATGAGCGGTTCGTTCCTGGCTGGAGCAGTGTGGGTGGGCAAGGCCAAGCGCGAGGAGATCGAACACCGCCGCCAGGTGGAGGACATCATCGACTTCCTGGAGATCGAGCGCTGGCGGAAACACCCGGTTGCGCTGCTGCCCTACGGGATCCAGAAGCGGGTGGAGCTCGGGCGGGCCTTGGCCATGGAACCCGAACTGTTGATGCTCGATGAGCCCGTTGCCGGCATGAATCTGGAGGAGACCGAGGACATGGCCCGGTTCATCCTCGACATCCGCCGCGAACTCGGCATCAGCCTGCTCATGGTGGAGCACGACATGGGTCTGGTCATGGATATCGCGGACCGGGTCATGGTCCTCGACTTCGGCCAGAGAATCGCGGAGGGCACTCCGGCGGAGGTGCAGCGGGATCCCCGCGTGATCGCGGCCTACCTGGGCAGCACCGAGCTGGAGGTTCGGGCTTAGAACATGCGCGGATCGGCAGTGAACGCCTCGCGGCGCAGCGTTGCGTCTCCCGCTCTTGTTCGCTGCGCTCACGGGCCGCTCGGGCCACGGCCTCGCTCAACGCCTTGCGAGATTCTTCGTGAATTGCTGCCTGTCCGCTCGGCCTCTCAGCAGTGACTGAGCCCGCGATCCGGAGTGCGTCGGAAGCGTTGCTGGACGAGCGGCGCCAACTGCGTCCCGACGAGTTGGCCGCGCTGGCCTCCGTGGACGACGGGACGGTTCCGTCCCTGGCTGCTCTGGCCCACGAGGTGCGCCTCGCCTGGGCAGGCTCAACGGTGGAAGTGGAGGGCATCCTGGCGGCCAAGACCGGGGGCTGTCCCGAGGACTGCCATTTCTGCAGCCAATCGGCCGCTTTCGACACGCAGGTCAAGGCCACCCCGTTTCTCGATACCGAAGAGGTATTGGGTGCCGCCCGCGAGACCGCGGCGCTGGGAGCCAGCGAGTTCTGCATGGTCTTGGCGGTGCGTGGCCCGGACCGCCGCACCCTGGACCGACTCATCGAGCTGACTGCGCTGGTGTCGGCCGCCACCGGCCTGAATGTGGCGATCAGTGCCGGCATCCTTACCCGGGAGCAGGCCTTCGAGCTGGCCGCGGCCGGAGTGCACCGCTACAACCACAACCTCGAGACGAGCCGCTCCTTCTTCGGCGAAGTCGTCACCACCCACAGCTTCGACGAGCGGGTGGACACCTGCGCATACGTGCGCGAGGCCGGCATGGAGCTGTGCTGCGGCGTGCTGCTGGGCATGGGCGAGAGCATCGAGCAGCGTCTGGAGTTGATCGAGCAGATCCGAGCGGTGGAGCCCTGCGAGGTGCCCATCAACTTCTTGAACCCTCGCCCGGGCACGCCCCTGCAGATCCGCAAGCCCGTCGGCGCGCTGGAGGCGATCCGCTGGATCGCGCTGTTCCGCCTGGCGTTGCCGTCGGTGATCCTGCGCTACGCCGGCGGCCGGGAGATCACCCTGCGCGACCTGCAGGCCATGGGCATGACTGCCGGCATCAACGCGCTGATTGTGGGCAACTACCTGACGACTCTGGGGAGGTCGCCCCAGCAGGACCTGGACATGCTCGCTGACCTGCGCATGCCCATCGGCAGCCTGTCGGCTGCGGTTTGAGCCAAGGGGCGCGGTACTGCCGCGGCTGCGGGCGCGGCGACTGCGCAGGCTGCCTGCCGGAACTGGATCCGCCCCGCTACTGCGGGCAGTGCGGCGCGTGGCTGGCCACGTCGGTCACTCCCGCGGGCTGGACCGCCAAGTGCCGCAACTGTGGCACAACCCGCTCGCCCTAGCGCCCTGTTGGATCAGGTTCGTCAGGCTCGCAGAACCTCGACGACCTCGCGACAGGCTGCGCAGCGATGCACGGCCCGGCACCGTGCCGGGCCGAACGGCGACTGCTCCACCAGCGCCGCCGCACCGCAGCGAGGGCACTCCGTCGGCTTGCCTGGCGCGGAGACCGCAACCGTGAAGTCGCGAGCCATGACGGCCCGGGCGTGCTCGCTGAGCCTCGACGTGTCCCAAGCTTCGGTGCTGCGCTGAACTTCCACATCGGCGATGCCGTCCAGCTCTGCCACAGCGTTGGCGATATCGGACGAGATGATGTCGAGGGCCGGGCAGCCGCTGAAGGTCGTGATCAGTTCCACTGTGGCCCGCCCGTCGGTGAGTTCGATCGTGCCGATCATGCCCATGTCGACCACGCTGACACCGGGATACTCGGGATCGTCCACGCCGCGCAGGGCGTCGAGCACGTCTGTCACGCCGATCGTTCGGGCGTCGCCGGTCACGCTCTAAACCCTACGACCGCCCGCAGGCATGCACTGACCCTCGGCGACGCGCGTAGGGACAGGCCGATTTCAACCACTAGTGTCGTGAAGCATGTCGGTTGAGGCTGCGCCTGCCACCAAGCCGGCAGTGTTGCGCTGGGGAATGTTGCATCCGTCGGGGTGGGTTGCGGTGGGGACGCTGCTGGCGGCTCTTATTGCGCACCTGTTCACCGACACGTCCTACCTGGTCGGCAACTTCGAGTGGTGGTGGTGGATCCTTCTTGTCGCCAGCGTGGCCATGTCGGCCTGGCACGACGGACTCCATCGCCTGCGGCTGTGGATCGAAGCCGTCCCGAAGGCCACGCTGAAGCTCGCGATGATCCTGGCGTGGGCGGTGTTCATTCTCCAGTTCTTCAACGTGATCACCCGCTACACCAACGAGTACGTGGACCAGGACATCCTCTTCGGCGAGGTCGTCAGCATGGCCTGGCAGGCGTTCGGGCTCATGTTCCTAGTGGCCATCAACGCCGGTGTGCGCGACGGTGTGAACCCCCGCATCGACTTCTGGTGGACGAACTTCTCGAACAAGACCAAGGCGGCGCTCGACTTCGCTATGCACACCGTGTTGCTGCTGCCGTTCGTCTACATGAGCGTCCGCATCCTTCAGGGCTACGCGTCCTCGGCGCTTGGCCGGCGCCACAACGGCGAGTGGCCCGCGAGCTGGCGGGTGTGGCAGAGCTGGGAGGAGGCCGTGGACGCGGGCGGCCTCGCGGTGGGGCCCATCAAAACGATGCTGTTCGTGGGCTTCGCCCTGTTCGGCCTTCAGATCCTGGCTGAGGTCATCAAGAGCGGCTTCGTCCTGCTTGGGCGAGAGGACTACGGCGACATCGTGGAGCGCGACATCCCGCTAAGAGTCGAGTAGCCGATGCTCGGAGTGCTCGCCTTGGAGACGATCTTCGGCATGGACGCGGGCGTGTTCCTGGCCCTCACCATGTTCGCAGTGTTCATGCTGGTGATCCTGTCGGGCTACAACGTGGCGTTCTCGTTCGCGGCCACGGCCCTGTTCTTCAGCTTCGTGGGCGATTGGCTGGACGTGTTCGACCCCAACACGCTCAACACACTGCCGGGTCGCTGGTACAAGGCGATCAGCGACCCGACCCTGCTGGCCGTGCCGCTGTTCGTGCTGATGGGGGCCATCCTCGAGCGGTCGGGCATGGCCGAGCGGCTGCTGAACGCGTTCGGAATGCTCATGGGCCGGCTGCGGGGCGGCGTTGCGGCCGCGGTTGTGATGGTCGGCACCCTGCTGGCCGCGGCGACCGGTGTAGTGGCTGCCACCGTCATCGTGATGGGCCTGCTGTCGCTGCCCGCGATGGTGCGACTCGGTTACGACAACAAGCTCTCCACCGGCGCCATCATCGCCTCGGGCACGCTGGCCCAGCTCCTGCCGCCGAGCATCGTCTTGATCCTGCTCGCGCAGCAGCTCGGTGTGGGCATTCTGGGGCTGTTCGCGGGGGCGCTGCTGCCCGGCCTGCTTCTGAGCGGGCTCTACGTGGCCTACGTGCTCGTGTTGTCGTGGCTCCGGCCTTCGGTGGGCCCGGCCATGCCCAAGGAGCAGCGCACGCTCGCCGGCAATCCCTCGCTCCGCACCAAGGCGATCATCGCGCTGCTTCTCGGGCTGATGGTTGGCGGGGTCATGCTGTTGGCCAGCCCCTGGGTGTCGCTGATCGCCGGAGCGTTCACCTTCATCGTCGTGCTGGCCATCCTGTGGTGGACCCGCATGCTGGCTGCCGAGGTGCTGATAGCCATCGTGCCGATGCTGGTGCTGATCCTCGGGGTGCTGGTCTCCATCTTCCAGGGGATCGCCACGCCGTCGGAGTCGGGCGCGGTGGGAGTGTTCGGGGCGCTGCTGTTGACGGTGTTGAACTGGCTGTTCGACGATTTGCTGGTCAAGGAGGGTGCCACCCACATCTCCAAGGCGTGGCGGCTCGACTGGCAGGCGGTCAAGGACGCGGCCCGCTCCACCACCAACGTGGTGGTGCTGGTCATGACGCTGCTGTTCTGCTCGACGTTCTTCAGCGCCATGTTCTTCCAGCTCGGCGGGTCGGACCAGACCTCGGAGTGGCTGACAGCGGTCGGCGGCGGCAAATGGGGCTTCGTGGTCATCGCCATGATCGCCGTGTTCCTGCTCGGCATCAACCTGGAGTTCCTGGAGATCACCTTCATCGTGGTGCCGATCTTCGTGCCGGCTATGGACCTCCTCGGGTTCACTCCCGACGAGAAGATCTGGTTCGCGGTGCTGATGGCGGTGAACCTCAACATGGCGTTCATCTCACCGCCGGTGGGGTTCTCGCTGTTCTACCTGCAGAGCGTGGCGCCGCCGGAGGTGAAGACGTCCGACATCCACAAGGGAGCCTTCCCGTTCATGGGCTTGCAGGCGCTGGCTCTCGTGATCCTGGCTGCCTTCCCTGCCATCACCTACACGTCGATCGAAACGTTCCGGTTCGGTTGACGCCGGCCGTCGGCAGCAGACGACCGCGCGCTTGCCTGGCGGGAGGGGGAGCCTTGCACGATGAGGCCGCCGCCTTTTCCTCTCGACACACCGCCGGATGCTCGTGTATTGTCTCGGCTCCGCCGGTGACGCCGCCCCTTGCGGGCAGACGTCTTGTGGCGACCACAATCATGTCCACCCGGGAGGGAACCAATGAACCAAGAAGCAAGCTCCGGTCAGACCGACGGTGCGGCTGTTGACATGATCCTAGATGAGGCGAACTCTTCGAGTCTGGCCCGACGGGGCTTCATCAAGGGCGGACTCGGTGTAGCCGGGTTCGCGGCCGCCTCTTCCATCCTGGCCGCGTGCGGAGGCGACGACGAGGAGGCGCCCGCGCCCGCCGCCGCTCCGAGCGAGGGTGAGGCGGCCGCTACGACCACCGCGCCGGCGACAACCACGACGGCAAGCGACACCGTGGCCGTAACCGCGCAGGGTCCTGAGCTTGAGTGGGAGATGGCCACCAGCTGGCCCACTGCCCTCGTGACGCTGTTCGGCTCGGCTCAGTTCTTCGCCCAGAGGGTGGGCGAGCTCACCGGCGGACGCTTCAAGATCAACGCCCGACCCGCGGGCGAGATCGTCGGCGGCCTGGAGGTCCTGCAGACGGTGCGCGACCTAGGCGTGGAGATGGGCCACACCGCGTCGTACTACTACGTGGGCATCAGCCCGGTGCAGCAGTTCGGCACCGCGGTCCCGTTCGGGCTCACCCAGCGCCAGCAGAACGCCTGGCTCTACGGGGCGTTCAACTCCGACGAGCCCAGCGGCAGCGACTTGCTGAACGAGTTCTATGCGGCCGAGCACGGCATCATCGCCTTCCCCGGTGGCGGAACCGGCTGCCAGATGGGCGGCTGGTTCAACAAGGAGATCAACACGGTCGACGATCTGAACGGCCTGAAGATGCGCATCCCCGGCCTGGCCGGGCAGGTGCTGGAGAACCTCGGCGGCGAGCAGGTGACGCTGGCCGGCGGCGAGATCCTGCAGGCCATCCAGACTGGCGCCATCGACGGCGCCGAGTTCGTCGGCCCGACCGACGACCTCATCCTGGGCCTCGACCAGTTCCAGGGCGACCTGTACTACTACCACCCGGGATGGTGGGAGCCGGGCACGGCGCTGGAGGTGCAGATCTCCCTGGAGAGGTGGAACGAGCTGCCTCCCGAGTACCAGGCAGCCGTGCGGTGTGCCGCGGCGGATGCCAACATGAACACCATGGCCACCTACGATGTGCTGAATCAGGCGGACCTGCAGAGGGTCAAGACATTCGCCCAGATCCGCGAGTTCTCGCCCGAGCTGATGGCCGCGTTCAAGGCCGAGACCGAGAACGTGCTCGACCAGAAGGCCTCGGAGGACGCGAACTTCGCCCGGATCCTCGGACCGTGGCGGACCTTCCGCGACGGGATCTCGGAATGGCACGGATTGGCCGAACGGTCGTTCCTCAGCCAGCAGACACAGGTCTGATCCAAATCCGACGCCGAACCCGGGGTCAGGCTCTTCTCAGGGTCTGATCGCGGGAACTGGGCGGGTAGCTAGCTGGCCGCGGGTCGCAGCTCGTGTGCTTGCCCTCTGAAGAGGGCCACCAGCTGTGGCGCGCCCGGGTCGGCCTCCGCGCCGGTTCGAGTGACGGTCACGTCGTAGCCGCCGCCTGAACGGGTGCGGTAGCGCTCCACGCACAGCGCGATCAGTTCGTCCCCTGCCGACGCGGTCCGGACGAACTGGATGGAGGCGCCGGATGACACAGTGAGACGGCCGTGGCTGTTGCAGGCGCACTGGAAGGCCGTGTCGGCCAGGGTGAAGATCACGCCGCCGTGACATTTCCCCGCGCCGTTGAGCATGTCGTGTCGCACTGTCAGTCGAGCGGTGGCGCACCCCAGAGTGGCCCCGGTCAGCTCGATGCCCAACTCTTGGGCCGCCCGGTCGTGATCGTGCAGCCGGCGGGCGTGGCTCTCGGGATCGGTGCCGTCATGAACGAGTTCCGGCTGGCTGCTTGGCGAAGTGTCGGGCATCTGCGGCACACTACGCGGCGTGTCGAGTTCAGACAGTCCCCCGGAGTCGGCTGTCAAGGCGCACGGCGACCCGGCTGAGAGCAAGCTGCCCAACGCCCCGAAATTCCGCACCGATCGGAGCCACTACCAGGCCGCGCTCGAACAGTGGATGCGGCGCGCCTTTCCATCCAGGTCGGGCCTGACCGTGGCCGACATCGAAGTCCCGGTGAGCACCGGGTTCTCCAACGAGACTGTGATCCTCGACGCGGCCTGGACCGAGGACGGCTCTGATCGCCAGGAGCGCTACGTCGTGCGCATCGAGCCCGCCGACGGCGGCATGTTCCCTCCCCAAACGCCGCACTGCGCGGTGTCGGTCGAACTCCAGTACCGGGCCATGAAGGCGGTAGCGGAGGCTGGCGTGGCGCCGGTACCGCCGCTGTTCGGCTACGAGCCCGACCCGGCCGTGCTGGGCGCCCCCTTCTTCGTGATGGGCTTCGTTGGTGGGCGGATCCCCGCCGACGTTCCCCGCTACACCGAATCGGGTTTCGTGGTGGACGAGGCGACACCGCTCCAGCGCCGACGCATGGTGCTGTCGGCCATCGATACCATCGCCGGCATCCACAGCCTGGACTGGCGCAACGCCGGCTTGGACTGGCTCGATCCGAGTGGCACCGGCCGACCGACGACCGCACTCCAGATCGACCTGTACCGCGGCCATGTCCGCTCGGAGCTGGCGGGGAGAGAGCATCCCGTGCTGTATGCCGCGCTCGACTGGCTGGTGGTCAACGATCCCGCCGATGAGCGGGTGGGGCTGACGTGGGGCGACGCCCGGCTGGGCAACATCATCCTGGCGGATTACCGGACCGCGGCCGTGCTGGACTGGGAAGTGTGCGCGCTGAGTCCGACGGAGGCCGATGTGGGATGGTGGTTGATGTTCGACCGCATGTCCTTCGACGATCTCGGCATCGACCGGCTCGATGGCTATCCGACACCCGATGAGATGATCGCCCACTACCAGCAGGCGTCGGGTCGTGCTGTGCTCGACCCGCACTATTGGGAGGTGTTCGGCGCCATGCGCTTCTGCACCATCTTCATCCGCTTGGGCGACCGCCTGACCGCGGCCGGCTTCGTGCCGCCGGAGCGGAACCCTGCCGTGGGCAATCAGGTGACAGCTGCGTTGGCCGCGCTGCTCGGCATCGACAACCCCACCCCCGATCTGCTGGCCCGATGACCGAGCCGACGACCGCGGATCGCCCGCGGATCGCCCTGCTGGCCACCGGGGGCACCATCGCCTGCCACGCCGGCCCCGACGGGCGGATGGTGCCGGGCGTAACGCCCGAGGAGCTGGTCGCCTCGGTCCCCGGCCTCGCAGACATCGCGTCGATCAGCGTGGAGTCGCTTCAGAAAGTGTCGGGATTCGACATGGGACCCGAGCGCATGACCGAGGTGGCGCTGCGAGCCCGCGACCTGCTCATGGGCGGTGCCGTCGACGGGGTGGTGGTGACCCATGGCACGGACACCGTCGAAGAGACCATGTACCTGTGTGAGATGCTGGCCGGCGAGGCGACCGCTCGAGGCCCGATCGTGTTCGCGTGCGCGATGAGGGCCGGTTCCGAGCCGGGAGCGGACGGCCCGCGAAACCTTCTGAACGCGGTTCGTATCGCTTCGAGTGCCGCGGCCCGCAGGCGGGGGGTGCTGCTCAGCGTGAACGACCGCATCCATTGCGCGGCCTGGGTCTCCAAGCTCAACACCCGGCATGTGGAGACGTTCGAGTCGGTGCGGGGCGGCCCCGTCGGCTCGATGCAGGCGGAGGAGCCCGTGTTCGTGCTCGACTCGCCCCGGTCGCCCCGCGGCGATGGCATCCGCGGCGAGGTGCCCCTGGTGAAGGCCTACACGGGAATGCGGACCGACGCGTTCGACTGGCACCTGGGTCGGGGCATCGATGGACTGGTGGTGGAGGGAACCGGCGCGGGCAACGTGCCCAGCCCGGTGGCGCCGGGCATCCAGAGGCTCCTGGAAGCGGGCATCCCGGTGATCGTGACGTCGAGGTGTCCGTACGGCCTTCCGGAGTCGCCCTACGGGGGTGCGGGCGGGGGCGCCAGCCTGGACGACCTGGGCGTGCTCCGGGCCGGGCACCTCAACAGCCCCAAGGCTCGCTTAGCCTTGATGGTCGGTCTGCACGAGACCACCACCATCGCCGAGCTGCAGGCCTGGCTCCGCGATATCGGCTGATCATCGTGATCGTCGGCGGCGAAGAGGAGGCGATGCGGTGAAGTTCGGGCTCTGGTACGACTTCCGGAACCCTCAGCGGCAGCGGTGGCCGGATCTGTACGGGGAGCTGCTCGACCAGATCGAGTGGGCGGACTCGGCTGGCTTCGAGTCCGTCTGGTTGTCGGAGCACCACGTCACCGACGACGGGTACATGCCGTCGGTGTTCGTGATGCTGGCCGCTATCGCCGGCAGGACTCGCAAGCTGCGGCTGGGCACCGCGGTGTGCCTGGCTCCTCTCCACCATCCGATCCGCCTGGCCGAGGACGTGGCCGTTGTGGATGTTCTCTCTGGCGGTCGTGTCGAGCTCGGCCTCGCTCCCGGATACCGACCACTCGAGTTCGATGTGCTGGGCGTGCCCCGGCGCGAGCGAGGCGTCCGCACCGATGAGACCGTCGAGATCCTGCGCATGGCCTGGACCGGCGAGAGCTTCTCGTACTCGGGCAGGGTCTTCGACTTGCGGGATGTCGTGGTTCAGCCTGTGCCGCTAGGCGGCTGCGAACTGCCGATCCACATCGGCGGATCCAGCCCGGCAGCCGCGGATCGGGCCGGGCGCCACGGCTGCAACTTCATGCCCGACGTCGGCACAGGCGCGGACCTCCACAACCAGTATCGCGCCACGCTGTCAGAGAACGGATTCGATTTTGAGGCCTTCGGCATCACGATGAATGGCTGTGTCTATGTCTGCGACGACCCTGGCCGGGGGCGAGCCCAGGTCCATCGGGCGCTGACGTACATGTACGAGCGCTACGACGCGTGGGAGAGGGAGGGCGACGGCTCCGACGCCCCCGCCTTCGAGCCAATCGATGTCGAGCGGTTGGACGAGCTCTGCATCGTCGGATCGCCCGATGACGTCATCGGTAGGTTGAGAGCGGTCCAGGAGGAGTTCTCGCCCGACCGGTTCATCTTCTGGGGCCGGCTGCCGCTGGTACCGATCGAGGACGCTAGCCGGTCACTCCGCCTGTTCGCCGACGAAGTGATGCCTGCCCTCGGCTGAGACGAGGTCCGCGATCTGCTGGGGCCTGACCGGCACCCGGTCGATTTCATGGCCTGTCGCATCCTCGACGGCGTTGGCCAGCGCGGCCACCGCGGCGTGGAGCCCGGCCTCGCCGATCCCGCGCATCCCTCCCGGATGCTCCGACGGCGACTGGATATGCACGATTTTCATCTGCGGGACGACGTCGGACTCCTTGGGCAGCAGGTAGTGGATGAGACTGGAGGTGAGCAGGCTCCCCTCGCGGTCGTAGTCGACGGCCTCCAGGAAGACCGACCCCACACCCTGGGCGACTCCGCCCCGTACCTGGCCCTCCACGATCGACGGATTGATGACCACGCCGCCGTCTTGGACGACCACGTAGTCGAGGACCTTGAAGGCTCCCGTCGCCTCGAACAGTTCCACGACGGCGGCGTGGCAGCCGTTGGTCGTGGTGTAGTAACGGCGGTTGAGGTACCGGTTGGTTGACTCGAGTCCCGGTTCCATGCCGGCGGGAAGGGACTGGGCCTGCAAGTGGGCCCGCATCGCGATCTCGTCGAGGGTGATCGCCGCAGCCGGCACGCCGCGGACCGTTGCCCGGCCGTCGGCGAGCTCGATGTCGTCGGGGTCGGCCTCCAGCAGGTGAGCGGCGATGGCCCGCATCTTGGCCGCGACCGCGGCCGCGGCCAACTTGGTGGCCGCTCCGCCCAGCACCGCAGCCCGGCTGCCGTGGGTGCCGCCGCTGTAGGGACACATCAGCGTGTCGCCGGCCCGTACCTTGATCCGACTCACGGCTACGCGGAGTTCGTCGGCCGCGACTTGGGCCAAGGTCGTTTCAAGGCCCTGGCCCTGGCTCGACACTCCGGCGAGGATGGTCACGTCGCCGGAGGGTTCGAATCGCACCGTCGCAGACTCGAAGGGTATGGCGACCGACGGGTCAGGCCCCATCACCCCGGCTGCGGTCGGCGCCACGTAGCTGGCGACGCCCAGGCCGATGTGGCGCCCTTCGGACGCGGCCGCCGACCGTCGTTTCTCCCAGTTGCGGAAGTCGACGTGATCGAGAGCGGTCTCCAGAGCCTCGAGATGAGTCCCGGTGTCGATCTCAAGGCCGCCGTGGGTTGCGAACGGCACCTCGGTGGCGGTGATCATGTTGCGCCGCCGCAACTCCGCTCGGTCGATACCGAGACGGCGGGCAGCCCGATCGATCAGCGACTCGGTTATCCATGTGGCTGCCGGCCCTCCCGTGGCCCGGTACGAGCAGGTGGGGGTGGTGTTGGTGAGCACTCCCCGGCACCGGTACCCGTAGTGGCCTATGCGGTATGGCCCGGGCAGCGATGTCGTTCCGATGAACGTCTCCACCAGGGCTCCCGACCACGGCACTGCGAAGAAGGCCCCGGCCGGGCAGGTGAGCTCGACGCCCAAGCCGGTCCAGGTGCCGTCGCTCTCGAAACTGGCGACAGCCCGGTAATGAGAGCCGCGACACTGGTAATCGCTGGTGAAGGCCTCGTAGCGGTCGCAGATCCACTTCACCGGGCGCTGCAGGCGGCGAGCTGCGATCGCAACCACAAGATCCTCGGGATACACGGCCAGCTTCACCCCGAAAGCCCCGCCCACATCGGGGGCGATGATCCGCACTGCGGTTTGGGGCAACTCCAGGAACGACGCGAGCGCGTCCCGCAGGATGTGAGGCATCTGCGTGCCCGTGTACAGGGTGAGACCCCCGCTGGTCGGGTCGGGCACGGCCAGGATGCCTCGCGTCTCCATGGGCATGGCCGACTGCCGCTCGGTCCGGTACTCGGCCTCGACCACCAGGTGGGCTGAGGCGATGGCCCCGTCGAGCTCGCCGGGCCAGGAGTCGTTCACCAGCACGATGTTGCTGGACTCACCGCTGTGAACTTTCGCCAGATCGCTGAGGCTCTCTTCGAGGTCGGCAACGGCCTCGAGGGGCTCGATGTCGAGAAACACCTGCTCGGCCAAGTCCTCTGCTGCGTAGCGGTCACTGGCCATGACGACTGCGACCGGCTGGCCGGCGTAGGCGACCTCGCGGCCGGCCAGCAGAGGCTGTCTGGGCCCGGAGTCGTTGGACAATTCGTGGGGCATGTCCGAGTGGCTCAGGACGGCAGTCAGTCTGGGGTCGTCGCGGATCTCGTCCAGGCCCATGTCGAGAATCCGCCCATGGGCGACGGGGCTGCGGACGAAGGCGGCGTGGACGGTGTTGGCCGGCTCGAGGTCGGCAACGAAGCGGCCACGGCCCCGGAGGAGTCTCTCATCCTCGAGCCGGGCCAAGCGGGCGCCGACGAGCGCAGTCGAGCGGCTCGTCATGGCGCTGGTTCCCGTCGGAGCCCCACCGCGGCTTCAATGGCGGCGATGATCGGCTCGTAGCCGGTGCATCGGCAGACATGGGCCGACACCGCCTCGCGAACGTCGATCTCTTCAGCCTCGGACGACTCCAGCAGGGCCTGGGCGGTCATTAGCAACCCTGGCGTGCAGAAGCCGCACTGGAGGGCGTGATGGTCGCGGAACGAGCATTGCAGGTCGCTCAGTTCTTCACCGGCCAGGCTCTCGACCGTCCGGACCGATGAGCCGTGAGCCGACGCGGCGAGCATCAGGCAGCTGCGCACCGGCAGGTCGTCTACCAAGACCGTGCAGGATCCACAGACGCCGTGCTCGCAGCCGATCTTGGTGCCGACCAGCCCGCAGCCGTCCCTGATGAAGTCAGCCAGCGTCGTTCGGGCATCGACTCGGGCATCGATCGTCGCGCCGTTGACGGTCACCTCCAGCGAGACGGCTGCACTCATCCAATCGGCTCCCCGTGAGATTCTCGCGCTGGTGATGCGGCCTGGCCGAATGCGTCGGCGGCGAGGTGCTGGATCAGCCGGCGGTGATAGCGATCGCGCTCATCGGTGGCGCTGGCCGCGGTGGCTTGCGCCGCGAGCCCGACGTCCAAGCTAGCGGTCCCCTCGGAGACGATGAGCTCCTCCGCGGCTGGATGGCGTCGCACCGCACCGCCGCCGGCGAGGGTCGCGACCCGGCATCCGGCAACTGATCCGTCGGGGTGGTGGCGGACCTGGCACGTCACGCCCGCGGAGGCGTAGTCGCCGCGTCGCCGGGCGAACTCGGCGAAGCCGTGACCGGTGCTGGCTGCAGGACGGGGGAATCGGATCGCTTCGATGAGCTCGTCGTCGGCGATGGTTGTGCAGTAGGCCTCGGTCAGGAAATCGTCGATCGACACGGATCGGCTGCCTCGCAACGATCTCAGTTGCACCTCCGCGCCCAGAGCCAGCGCGACGGCGGGAAGCTCGCCGGCAGGGTCGTTGTGGGCGATGCTCCCCACGATGGTTCCCCGGTTGCGGATCGGTTCATGGCCGACATGGCTGATGGCTGTGGCAATGATCGGGAACTGCTCGATGGCACCATGCTCGGCCACTCTCCTGTACGTGGCCGCCGCCCCCACTTCAAGGCTGTCGACGCCGGCCTCGATGGTCATGAGATCGGCGGTCTTGGAGATGTCGAGAAGATGGCCCGGGGCCGCGATGCGCAGGTTCATCATTGGCAGCAGTGACTGGCCGCCCGCGAGAATCCTGACATCATCACCGAACTGGGCCAGCACCTCCGCGGCGTGCGCGGCGGTTTCGGCCCGGTGGTAGATGAACGGGGCGGGCTTCATGGGCTGCCTGTTCGGCTCAGAGCGAGCGCGAGCAGGTGAGAGCCTGTCGCGTCGTAGGGGTGTCACTCCCGCTCTTGTTCGCTGCGCTCACGGGCCGCTCGGGCCACGGCCTCGCTCGGCGCCTCGCGAAGATCGTCATGGATCACTCCCTATCCGCTCGGCCTCTTGGCGGGGCGCCCGCTCGAGGATGTGGCCCATGTCGTGACGATCCCGCGCCACCCGGCGTTCCCGTATGTACGGGAGCGGGACCGCGGGATCCTCGCTGTCGATCTCGCGTGCCAATCGGTGACCGTCGAAGATGGCGTCGGCCACCAGCATGCGAGGCGAGACGCAATCGCCGATGCGGAACAGTTGCGGGCGGGATTCCTCAGGAGCCGACGCCACGGCCTGCTCCACGCTGTCCCAGAGGGCTGTGCTGGGAATCCGCTGGGTCGTCATGACCGTGGCCGCGGCTCCGATGGCTCGCACGGTGTGGTTGAAGCCGTGCTCGATGATCACTTCGTCCGGGGCGACCTCGGTGACCATTTGCTCCATCAGGAGCTCCACTCCCAGTTCTTCGAGGAGCGGCCTCATGTGCACACTCTCGCCGGTCATGCGCATATAGGGCCCCGGCTCCATGTGGGGCGTCACCAGCGAGACACGGTGGCCGCGGCGGGCGAGGACCTCGGCGATGCTCACGCCCATGAAGTAGCCCTCGATGTCGAAGACCACCACTCTCTCGTGGTCGACGGACCTCTCGTCGGCCAGGATGTCCTCAGGGGTGTACACCGGGGCCGACTCCCAGCCCGTCACCGCTGCGTGGGAGAAGCCGTTCAGGCCGGACCGGTCCCAGACGGACCCGTTGGCAATCACGACGATGTCGGCGCCGTAGTCGAGGATGTCAGAGGCGCTCAACTGAGAGTTGGTGATCACCGCAACTTGTGGGAGCTTGTCGATCTGACCTTGTCGCCAGTCGATCACGCGCCGCCAGGTTGACATTCCGGGGATGGTGGATACCCAGCGCAAGTGGCCGCCGATCTCGGGCTCTGCCTCCACGACGTGCACATTCTTGAAGCCGCGCTTGCCTAGGACCAGCGCACATTCGAGGCCCGCGCTTCCGGCTCCGACGATCAGCACGCTGGCCTCGCGGTTCGATGCTGGCGAGTAGTTCTCTGGATGCCAGCCGCGCTTGTACTCCTCGCCGGCCGTGGCGTTCTGCGTGCACAGTAGGGTCCATCGGAGATTGACACGCGACACGCAGGCGTTGCAGCCGATGCATTCTCGTATGTCCTCGAATCGGCCCTCTTCGATCTTCTTGGGGAGGAATGGGTCTGAGATGGAGGGTCTGGCCGCCCCGATGATGTCGAGCTGGCCACTTGTGACCGCCTCCAGCATGGTGTCTGGACTGGTGAAGCGACCCACGCCCACGATCGGCTTGTCGGTGTGGGGGCGAACCTGGCGGACCCATTCGGCTTGGAAGTTCTCCTTGTAGAACCGAGCTGGTCCGGCATCCTTGATCCACAGCTCAACGTTCTCGCCGCCGACTTGAAGGTCCCAGAAGTCAACGAGATGGTCGGCGAGCTCGATGAAGCCAACGCCCTCTTCCGCAACCCGTATTCCTGCGTCTGTGCCATGGAGCGAATCGACGCAGAATCGAGCGGCCACAGCCATCTCGTCGCCGACCTCCTCCTTCACAATCTCGAGCGTCTCCATCCAGAAGCGGGCCCGATTGGAGAGCGAACCGCCGTACTCGTCGGTGCGGGAGTTGTGCACGTTCATGAGGAATTGCACTGGAACGGCGCCGATCTCGGCGCCGTGTATGTTCACTATGTCGAAGCCCGCACTTCTCGACCTCTTGGCAGCTTCCAAGTAGAGCTGCTGGACCTCGCGGATATCCCTCTTGGTCATCGCTCTCACTGAACCGAAGTACGCGGCTTCCTCGATCCTGCCGTGAATATGACGAGCAGGAATACGGCTGTCGATGTTTGTCGAGAACGCACCGCCGGCGTGAAGTTCTATGCCCGCAAGAGAGCCATGCTCATGGATTTTGTCGGTCATCCATGTCCAATTGGCTACATCGTCATCGTCCCAAATCCGGGAAGGCGTCATCTGTCCGGCCCAGTCGAACTCGGGCGCGATCGTTGTTGCCTCGGTATTTACGACGGCCCAGCCTCCCTCGGCTTTGATCCCTCGATGGTAAGCTTGACCACCAGGGAACACGTCGCCGAATCCAGTGCATTGTGGAGTCTGATAGAAGCGATTACGCATCGTCTTCGGGCCGACAGTGATCGGTTCAAACAAGATGTTGAATCGTGCGGGACGGCTCATGGTCATGACTCCTTGTAGTGGCGATGTCAGGATGAATCAGAGATGGAGCGCAAACCAGTTGGCGCACAAGGCGGCCGCTTCGTTGCGCCTATCCTTATCCTTGTAAATGGTTTGATGCGACGATTTGCGGATGATCTCCAGCCGCTTGTCACGACAGGGAATGGCGTGGTAGGCATCGAGAGCAAGATCCCAGTGAGTATGGTCGTCACCCTCAGCCAAGAGTATCAGAGTTGCGCAGCGGTCAATGCGGTCGGCGTAGGGACGGACGTTGTACTCAAGGAGCCATTCCGTTGAGCGCGTCGTCGCTCTTCCAACGTAGTTGGGTCCCTCCAGGACGAGTTCACGAAACATGTCTGCGCTGGTCGGAAAGGGCCAGGTTGATAGGCCCTGGGGTTCTTGAGGGTTGTGATTGAGATAGCCGGGGTCTTCTCCGCTGAACTGGGCAGAGCGATCGGACTCGATGGCTTTCAACAGCTCCCGGAAGGAAATGGTGCCGTGGGCCAATCGTAGATTCTCATAGCCGTTGATCACCGGTACCACCGAGCTGGCTGCTTTGATCCGGCGGTCGGTAGCCGCGAGCTGGAGGACATGCCCACCGCTGTAGGAGATTCCCCAAACACCAACTCGCTGAGGATCGATACCGCTGATCTGCTGAGCGAATGAGATGGCGTTCTTGTAGTCCTCGATCTGATCCCAGGGATTGATTCTCTGCCGTGGCTCGCCTTCGGACTCTCCGAGATGGCGATAGTCGAATACGAGAGCTGCCATCCCCCGATCATTGAATTCTTTGGCGAACGACGGCTGCACGATCTCCTTCACATAGCACCAGCCGCCTCCTTGCACAATGATCGGGATGTTGTCGCCGTCAGTATGTTCGGGCAGATATAGATCTGCCGAAATCATCAGGGTGTCACTGGTGAATGAGACCTGTTCCATGGGGCAACTCCGTTTCAGGCTAGTGCCGAGGATAACGACTAGCGTAAGGACGGCGTATCAGTGGTCTCTCGATGATGGTACATCGATGACACCGTTCGCATTCGCTACACATGTTCGGCTCGATGATCAAGACGTAGGCGAATTCTTCTTGAAAGGTTGTTAGTCCATTCATCGATTTCGCGGTTGGCTAACAGTCCGGCGGGTCTGAATTTCATTATGACCATGATGAGAACTCCCAAGAACAGGACTGGCAGACCGAAGAACTGGGGGAGATCAATGCCTAAGAGCACAGGCCCCTCCTCAATCTCGCGCATCAACTCCCATGCGAAGGTGACGAGGATCGCACCGACGATGGGGCCTGAAGTGGTGGTAGAGCCGCCGAGAAGCAGCATCGCCATGATCAGGAACGTCGTGCGAAGGTAGAAGGCATCCGGATCGATCACGCCCAGAAAATGGCCCAGCAATGCGCCGCCGAAGCCAATGGTCGCCCCGCTGAGGACCCATGCGATGAGCCGCAGTCGTTGGACTGCGATCCCCATTGCCACCGCCGCAACCGGATCTTCCCGGCTGGCGCGCAGTTGGAGTCCCGCCTCCGAGTCGCGGAAGAGACGAGCGACCAGTACGACGAGACAAGCGGCCGCGATGGCTATCGGGAGAGTGGTGTTGGTGGGGATCCCGTAGAACGCTCGGGCTCCCCCGGTCATCTCCACCCAGTTGATCAGAATGACGTGCACGATCACTAACATTGCCAGCGTCGCGATCTCGGTAGCTATGCCTACCTGCCGGGTCAATGCGAGCCCGAAGCCTGTCGCGACTACGGCAGTGAAGGCTACTGCCGCAAGTAATCCCAAGCCGAATCCGATCTGAACAGTCGAGAGTCCAAGTGGCGCGTCAGGAATCGTGATGGACTTGATGGTGATCGGCACGGTGAGAATCGCCGAACTGTAAGCGCCGATGGCTGCGAATGAAATAAAGCCGAAGTTCGTGACTCCGCTATTGCCCATGAAGATCTGCAGTCCCTGCACCAATACCACATTGACGAAGAATGTTATGGCGATCCGTCTGTCTGACGGACTGCCGAACAGTGCCACGAGAAGGCCGATCAGGATGAGTATGCACCATATAATTACTGTCCCGCGCATGACTCCCACGAAGAGATGGGTCAACCTGTTGCTGCGCCTCACGCGAAGCCTCGCTGCTGTCGGCCAAAGATGCCTTGAGGTCGGGCGACAAGGATCAGACCGACTAGGACGAATACGAACGCATCTCTGAATCCGGCCAATGCGTCTGGAAGGACGATCTCAAAGAGGACTTCCAATATTCCGAGCGCGAAGCCGCCGACTACCGCTCCGGGCAGGCGGCCGAATCCTCCGAGCACCGACGCCACGAATGCCTTGAGCACGAAGATCAGACCCATGTAGGGGTCGATTGCTCCGCGTCGAGCGATGATGAGTACGGCGGCAAGACCGGCCAGCGCGCCTGAGATCGCGAACGTTCCCCGGATGACCTTGTCGGCACTGACTCCCATGAGCCTCACGACCTGGAAGTTCTCAGAAGCGGCTCTCATGGCGATGCCTAGGCGAGTGCGTTTGAGAATTATGACAAGGACAGCCAGCGCGACAATCGTGATTCCTGTTGTTACGACTTGGAGATTCTGTACTGTGATTGATCCGATTTTGAATTGCGAGTTCAGCCAAGCGATTGTCCTTACAGCATTGGGCCGAGGCTCTGTGAGTGCGAGCAGAACATTCTGGATCACAATCGACAGTCCGAATGAAGTTAGTAGCAGCGTCGTGCCGCGAGCATTCCTCACTGGCCGAAAGGCCAACCGCTCCATGCCGACTGCGGCAGCTATCGAAGCGAGAATTCCCGCTCCCATCATGGCTCCAGGGGGCCATCCAAGACCCTGAAGTCCGTACATGGTGAAGCCTGCAATTGTTATCAACTCGCCGTGGGCAAAGTTGACTAGGCCCATGACGCTGAAGACCATGGCCAAGCCCAAGGCCAGCAGGGCGTACAGCGCGCCGAGGCTGAGAGCGGTAAGGATGTTCTGGGTGAGCTCAATCACCTTGAGACTCCGGTGAGCGACCCGCGGGCTGTATGGCGAGGTAGGCCTTCATAAGATCATCGGAGGACCGTAGTGCAGATGCTGAGCCGTCGAACACTTTGCGTCCGGCACTGAGCACCACTGCATGGTGAGCTATTTCAAGAGAGCGTATAGCGTTCTGTTCTACTAGAATCACAGTAATGCCGTGCTCGCACAGTTGTACTATGAGGGCGAAGATCAAGTCCACGACTTGAGGTGCCAGTCCAAGGGACGGCTCGTCCAGAAGCAGCACTTTGGGGTTGCTGAGCAGTGAGCGAGCGATGGCTAGTTGCTGCTGCTCGCCACCAGAGAGAGTTCCGGCATCTTGGTTGAGGCGTTCCGACAGAATTGGAAATGTTCTAAGGACCTCCTTTCGCGTCCATCGGCCCCCGTCTCTGCCCGAGAGGCCAGCCTCACCCAGGATTAGGTTCTCCCCGACGGTCAGGCTGGCGAAGATCTGCCGACCCTCGGGCGTGAGCGTCATGCCGGCCCGAACAGTGTCTTCTGTTCGGGCGCCGACAATGGAGCGAGATTGAAGGTGCACCGCTCCGGAGGCGATGGGAATGATTCCCATGATGGCCATCAGGGTAGTGGTCTTGCCCGCCCCGTTGGGGCCGAGAAGGGAAAGGATCTTGCCCTCCTCGGCCCCGAACGAGAGGTTCCTGACGGCGACGACGCTGCCGTACGCGACTGTCAGGTCATCGACCGTCAGAATCATTAGGACCGTGGTTCGGGAATGAAGGCAGGTCGACGCCACTCGACGAGAGTGAATGCACCGTCCTGAACTGTGACCACTGCGATATTGCGCAATGGCGTTCCCCCGACGTCCTTGTACGTAATCGAGTCCGTAACCACGCCCTGGACTTCGTCCAGACCGCGGAGAGCCTCCATGACGTCGGCCGGTTCGGCGCTGCCAGCCGACTCGAGGGCGGCGACGACGACTGCTACCGCATCGCCTCCCATGCCGGTGAAGACGTTGCGCACATCGTGGCCCCTGGCTTCACAGTCGTCGAAGAACTCGAGAAGAGCGCTGCCTGCCTCGGGAAAGCCCAGCGTGGAGAACGTGGTCCCCTCGATGTCAGCTTGGCCGACTTCGAGGAATGCTGGATCATCGAAGCCGTCGGTGCCGTAGACGACTGCGTCCGATCCGGCCGCCCGCAGCTGCCGTATGAAGGCCGCGTTGTCGGGGACAGGACCGGCGAAGAACACGACATCGGGTGCGGGAGACGACCCGACTATCTCATTGACCTGCGAACCGAACTCGTTGACGCCGTAGCTCCAGTTGCTCTCGCCGACGACCGCACCGCCCAATCTCGTGAACGCGTCCGCGAAGGCATTGGGAGTGACTATGCCGTAGCTGCCGATGTCGCGGGTGAGCATCAACCATGCGCTGCGCAGGCCGGATTCGTACGCGACCTCGGCCGCGACCGCTCCAGACTGATTGTCGCCGTATGCCGTCATGAAGGCGTTGTCAGCGGCCTGGGTCAGAGCCGGCTGCGTTGCCGTGACTGCAAGGACAGCGACAGTGCTCCCGGCCGCAACTTGTGCGATGGGCAGGGCCGTGTCGTCAGTGGGAGGACCGAGGATGAGAGCTACGCCCTCATCAAGGAGCTCCTGTCCGACGGTACCGGCTTGGACCGGGTCTGAAGCCATGTCCTTGACGACTAGTTCGAGCTGCCTTCCCAGCACTCCGCCAGCGTCGTTCACTCGATCGATGGCGCATTGCACACCCGAGGGGCTGTCATAGGCAGCCAACTCGCCGGTGACGGCGGCTGCATAGCCGATCTTGATCGGTCCGGCCTCGGCGTCATCGCCACTGCATGCAGCCGCGGCAGACACCATCGCTATGAGCAAGACGCACAAACCTAACCTAGTTAAGCGCCTTGTAGTTCTTGGTAACATTCTTGTCTTCCTTTCATATGTGTGTAGGCCCGATTTCGGTGCCTCACAGACTATAACTTGCAGTTCCCTTTCCGATATATACCTCCACCACTCTTTGATCTCTTTGAACTTCAGCGGGTTTTCCGTGTGCGATGATCTCCCCCTCATCCAACACATAGAGACGGTCACAGATATTCATGATGAACTGAAGGTCATGATCGATGACAAGGGTCCCACAGCCCGACTCCTCGTTGATCCGTTTGACCATATTGTTGAGTTCTTCAGATTCTGCTTCATTTGCACCGGCGGCCGGCTCATCCAAGAGCAAGAAGTCTGGAAGTAGCGCAAGAGCCCGAGCGATTTCAAGCCGTCGCTGGTGTCCATAGGAGAGAGTGTTAGCTTCACGATCAGATACATCTTGTAGTCCAACGTCGGTCAGGAGGTCGTTTGCATCAAGGGGCGGCATGAACCCCCGATGGCGGCGAGCTATCGATAGCGCTACCTCCACATTCTGATAGACAGTCAGTGCTCCGAAGAGGCGAATGTGCTGAAAGGTACGGGCGACGCCGAGGCGGGCCACATGCGCGGGTCCTAGGGGGGATAGGTCCTGACCGTTCAGTGTGACTGTCCCGGTGTCAGCATCGGTGACGCGGGTAATCACGTCTACCAATGTGGTCTTGCCAGCACCGTTCGGTCCGATGAGACCGACGATCTCACCACTGCGTGCCACCAATGAGACATTATTGAGCGCCACGACACCGCCGAAATGTTTCGAGACACAGTCTACGGACAATTCGTTAGCAGAACGTTTCGACAAGGTGATTCTCCTCTGCGAGACGTACTGCTTCACTCATGGTTCTGAAGTGAAGACCCGGACGATCGGCCATCTTCTGCAAAACTCGTTCAACCATCCGCAACACGTGAACTCTGCCCGTCACCTGTGGGTGCATGGTGATGTTGACCACCCCGTTGGGCTCATGCTCCAGGGCGTAGTCGATGTGGTCTAACCAGTCTCCGCTGATGACCTCGGTGGATCCGTATCCGGGCCGTAACGGCTCCCACACGAAGGTAAAGGGCGGGAAATCATCCAGACTCCAGCTGACCGGTACCTCCACGATGGAGGTGGGCGTACCGAACCTGAAGCTCCCGTTGCCCTCGACGCGGTCCCCGTCGCGCAGCCAGTACATCCGCAGGTCATGGGCCATCAGGCTGCTGTCGTACTGGAAGCCGTAGTCGGTCAGCAACTGCGGCGAATGGGGGTTCAGATTCCAGGAGGGGGAGCGGTAGCCGATCGGGGGGCGACCGGTCAGCTTCTCGATGGCATCCATGCCCTGCTCCAGGTACCGGGCCTCGGTGGCTCTGTCGAGGCCCTCGAGGGGCTCATGGGCGTAGCCATGGTGTTGAACCTCATGTCCAGCCTCGACGATCCTGGAGCACACCTCGGGAAAGGTGTCGATCGTGTGGCCCGGCACGAACCAGGTGCTCTTGGTGCCGAAGTCGCGTAGCAGTCGTAGCACGCGGTCGGCTCCCACCCGAGCACCGAACTCGCCGCGGGAGAGGGTCCCGGGGGCTGTTGTCCGCATCATTGTGAGCCAGATGCTCAGTGCGTCGAAGTCGAAGGTCAGCAGGACCGACAGTCCTGGGGCATCAGAGTCGCTGGTGCCTCGTGTGGTGCTCATGCCTCAGGCTCCTCGGAGTTCCTGACGTCTGAAGGTCCGTCGTACGTTCGCAACATACGCCAGAAGCAGGATCAGTGAAACAGCGATGATCAGGACACCGAGCGCGAAGATGGACGGTGTGATCCTCAACTGAGCAGCCGACACGAGCATGAGAGGCAGGGTTCGGTCGGCCCCCATTATGAATATGGAGTGGGCGTATTCGTCGAAGCTCAGCATGAAGGCGAAGAGGAATGACCCAATGACTGCAGGCTTCATGATCGGAACCGTCACCGTGAAGAAGGTCTCGACTCTGGAAGCCCCCAGGGTGTAGGCCGCCTCCTCGACCCGCCGATCGAAACGGTTGAACAACACCATGAAGAGCAGGAAAGAGAATGGCATCGTCCAGACGACGTGCGCGACGATGCCGGTTGTGAACAAGCCAGCGGTGATGCCGAGCTCGGAGGAGATGGTCACTATGCCCAAGCTCACCGCCAGTCCGGGCGTAACGATTCCGAGCAGGATCGCGTAGGTCGCCAGGCGCGCACCCCGGAAGCTGGATCGCATGGCTTGGGCCGCGGCCATGGCGATTGTTGTCGATATGAGCGCGGTGGTGACCGCGAGCTTCAGCGAGTTCACGATGCTCGCCTTGAAGTCGAAGACGGCTTGTCCCAGATAGTCAGGATGATCGGTTATGACGGAGAGGTCTGCAAGGGATCGGTACCAGAGGGTGCCGGGATCTCTGATCGGGAAAGTAGCCCCACCCTGCGGCCCCTGGAACGACAGCAGCGCGATCAGCAGGATGGGGACATAGATGAAGCACAGAACGATGAGCACTGGGATTGCCAGGGAGATCCGGGCCCACAGGCTGAAATGGATCGGCGGTGTGGGTCGAACAGTTCCCGAGCGCACTCAGAGGTCTTTCTCGAGTTGGGCGAAACGCAGCAACCCGGCCGCGATCGCCAGCGTGATCATCACGAGGGCTACTGCCTGAGCGCTCGCCTGTGGCCAGAGGAGCAGCTCAGCTCTTCTCCAGACGGTTCCAGCCAGGAGTGGCGAGAGGCCACCGCCGATGATTCGCTCAGTGGCGAAGTCCGACAGGATCATGACGGACACGAAGATCCAGCCGACGACTATGCCGGGCCGGGCTAGCGGGAGCTCGACGGTCCAGAACGTCTTGAAGGGTGAGGCGCCCATGTTCTGCGCGGCCCGCAGCAGGTCCTCGTCCAGTTGACGGAGCTTGAAGAAGGTCGGGCCGATGATGAAGGCGACGTAGAGGAAGATGAGAGCCGTCATCATCGATGGCGACGTGTACAGGAACAGATCGGATGGCTCATCCAAGATGTGCGCCTCTGTCAGGGCAGCATTGAGAAGGCCGGCCCGACCGAAGAGGGGGATCCACGTGATCATCCGGATCACATAGCTGACAACGAAGGGTACGAAGAGCAGAAAGACGAGAGCGGTACGAACCCATTCGACGGTTACTACCCGAGCGGCGAAATATGCGACCAGTACCCCGATGACCGTGGAGCAGGCAAGCACGATGGCCAGTACCTGCAATGTCCAGCTCACGGTGTCCCAGAACGTTCCGCCCGTCAGGATGTTGGTGTAGTTGGAGGTGGTGAGATCCGAGTGCATCCCGACCGACGTGCCCGTCCAGAAGCTGAACAGCACGATTGCGCCCAAGGGCACGGCAAGACCAGCGACGATCCACAGTAGGGCGGGCGCGACCAACCAAGCCTGGCTCCGTACCAGGCTTGGTCGATCCGTGCTTGCCGCGGTGTCTGTGGGTTGGTTCAGCTGCCTGTGGTCGCCTTCCGCCTATGCGGCCGTGACATCGGTTCGGCCTCTAGGCCGCGACGAAGTCCTGCCACCTCGACTCCAGGTATTCCGACTCAGCCGGGAACTGCCACCACCAGGCTGCCTTCGACGCGATGTCGTCGACGGAGCCCCGGTCGCGGCCGCCGCCGTTGTACCAGTAGTCCCAGGCGTTGACTCCGGCGTCGGGCGAGTCGGCACCCTCGAGCGCGGCCTGGGCCACCGACGGTGTGGGCGTCATGTAGCCCTGGTTGGCAACCTCCGCCGGTGCGAAGCCCTCGTGCCAGAAGTTGGCGTAGGCGACGGCCGCGTCGTAGTTGGGGGAGTCGGCTGAAAGCGCGATGCCGTGGAACCACATGTTGTAGCCCTCCTTGATCGTGCCGTACACGGCCGGCTTCCCTCGTGCCGCCACCTCGCGCACGATCGGTTCCCAGGCATTCATCAAGGACACCTCGCCGGTGTCCAGGATCTCGATGGCATGCCCGAAGTCGTCCCAGAGGAGTCGGAACTGCCCGTCCCGCTTGCGTTCGATCAGGAAGTCGATGGCGAAGTCGATGTCGTTGCGGCTGGGGCTGCCGATGGTTCCCTCGGTCTGGTACTCGCCGGTCCCGACGAATGTGGCCAGGACTTCCATGGGGGCCCGTAGCGAGCTGTTGAACAGGGCCACCTGCCCCGCGTACTTGGGGTCCCACAGCGCGGCGTAGGAATTGAGCTCCTCTCCGATCAAATCCGTGCGATACCCGATGGAATCGCCGTTCCACACCGTAGGAACCACCCAGACCTCGTCGAGGGCGCCCGAGTCGCGGGCCTCCTGTGTGTAGACCTGGGTGAAGGGGTGACCGTCGCCGTCCTGCCCGGCTGCGCCCGGCACTCGGAACACCTCCAGCAGGGCGTCCCAATTCGTGATGTCGGCCACCTTGATGGGCTGCAGCGTTCCGGCCTCGACCAATGGGGCGATCTGGGCGCCCTGGGCCTCCATGACATCCCACTGGTTCTGGTAGCCGCCCTGGATCCACTGGGGAACCATCTCGCCGAACCCGACCTGGGTGCCGGTGGCAGGGATGCCGGTCTCAGCGGTGAACTGGGCCAGGACCGAATCGAGCACGGTGGTGCCGATGCCCTGGGTCCGCAACTGCAGTTGGTGCTCGGGTTCGCTGGTGCCACTGCACGCGGCCAGGAATGTCGGCATGGCGCCGATCCCGAGAGCGGCATAACCCGAGTTTGCGAGGAATCGCCTCCGGGTCATGCCACGAGGTTCTAGGTTGGGTTGTTGGTCCATTTGTCCTCCTAATGGGTTGCTTTCTCGGTTATTGCATGAGATATGCGTGGTTGGCGTCCCAGCCGACAAGCACCTCGTCGCCGATTCGGAGCTGATCGCCGCCGGTGTGGGATTCGTCATGGCTCAGCGACTCGGGTTCCTCCATGCGGTACTCCGTTCCGTCCGAAGCCTTGACCAGGAAGGTCACTGTGGTTCCCGAATACCGTGCCCCGGCGATTGTTCCCTTGAAGTGGTTGGGTGTCTGTGGAGGAGTCACCCGGCGCAACGCGTCGGCCCGCACGATCAGGGTCGCAGGCTCGCCTGAGACGATTGAATGGCCGTCGGATCCCTTGGCGAGAAAATCGCCGAGCGGGGTGTGGATCTTGTGCAGGCCGTCATCAGTGACCCCGGTTGGGGTCGCGTCCATCAGGTTGTTCTGGCCCACGAAGCCAGCCACGAAACGGGTCTTCGGCCGGGCAAAAACTTCAGCCGGTGTTCCGACCTGCTCCAGCCGGCCTCCGTGCAGAACCAGTATCCGGTCAGCCATCGCGATGGCTTCGCTCTGATCGTGAGTCACGTGAATGAAGCTGCACGCCAACTCCCTCTGCAGTCGCTTGAGCTCCACTTGCATCTCGATGCGGAGCGCGGCGTCAAGCGCCCCGAGGGCCTCGTCCAATAGAACGACCCTGGGCTCGGTGGCAATGGCTCGGGCCAGCGCGACGCGCTGCTGCTGCCCGCCGCTGAGCTGCTCGGGCCGGCGGCCGCCGAGTCCCTCCAGGCCGACCAGGGCCAGCAGGTCGTCGGCGCGGTTGCGGCGCTCGGGCTTGGACACCCCTCGCATGCGAAGGCCGTAGGCGACGTTGTCCCGGATGTTCAGGTGCGGGAACAGGGCGTAGCTCTGAAACACCATGGGCGTGCCCCGCCGATGAGGGGGGACGGCGGTGACGTCCCTGCCGAAGAGCCGGACAGTCCCGCCGGTCGGCGCTTCGAGACCAGCGATCATGCGGACGGTGGTGGTCTTGCCCGATCCGCTCGGGCCGATTATGGAGAAGAACTCTCCCTGGCGTACGGCGAACGAGACCGAATCCAGCGCCACGGTGTCACCGAAGAGGCGAGACACATCGTCGAACTCGACCACAGAATCGAGAGCTTCGGATTCCCGCACGCTGCCCTTCACGCCTGCCGCATGTTGCACTTGGCTGATATGGATCACGTCGCTACATCATCGCTCTTGTGAAGCGGGGGCAGGAGATGACAAGCGAAGATCGACCGTCGGCAGGCCGGCTCACCATGTGAGCATAGTTCCCGCAGATTGAGCCGCGCAAGCCGCGTCTTGCGGTCGGGCCTGACCGGGTGCATCAGTGCCGGGCGAGATCCCGGACGGCTGCTTCGATGACCGCCCGGTTGGGCACGAGGGCCGACTCCAGGTGGGCTGCGAACGGGATCGGTGCCCGCGGCGTGGCCACCCGTCGTATGGGAGCATCGAGGGAGTAGAACAACTCCGACGCGGTCCAGGCGCAGATCTCACCGCCCCAGCCGAAGTCTTGGACGGCCTCGTGCACGACGATCAGCCGGTTGGTTCGCGCCACCGACTGCGCCAGCGCCTCCCGGTCGTAGGGCCATATGAACCGGAGGTCCATGACTTCGCAGTCGATGCCCTCGGCGGCGAGCGACTCGGCCGCGGCGAGCGACTCCGCGACCATCCGTCCTGCGGTGACGATCGTGACGGAACTTCCGCTCCTGACGATGCGGGCCCCGTAGGGGTGTGCGACTCCAGATCCCTCGGGCCCGATCTCGCCGCTCTCGCGGAAGTACAGGTACTTGCTCTCGACAAACACCACCGGATTGTCGTCCTGGATCGAGTGCCGCAACATCCAGTACGCGTCCGACACCGTCGACGGCATCCCCACCACCAGTCCCGGCACGTGTGCGAACCAGGTCTCGAGATGCTGCGAATGCTGGGGGCCGTGCCCGGTGCCGCCGTCCGACGGTGTCCGGATGACGATCGGGAGTGCGACCTGGCCTCCCGACATGTAGCGGAGCTTGGCCGCCCCGTTGACGATCTGGTCCATCGCAGTGGTGATGAAGTCCATGAACATGATCTCCACCACCGGACGCAGCCCAGCCATGGCGGCGCCGATGGCCCAACCCACCGTCGCCGATTCGGCCAGGGGCGTGTCGAGCACCCTTCCGGTGAAGCTCTCAGCCAGTCCCTGGGTGGCGGTGAACACCCCGCCGAGGGCCTCGATCTCCTGTCCCATGACCACGACGTCGGGATCTGACGCGAGCTCGTCGGCCAGGGCTCTGCGGATCGCTTCGGCGTACTTGAGCTCACCAGCCACGCAGTCGGCCTTCCAGTTCGAACGCCTCGGAGTACACGCCGGCGGTCGCGTAATCCTCCGATGCGGTCTGTCCCTCGAAGGCGGCGTCGATCGCGTCCGAGATTTCCTGAGAGACCCGGTCACGGATCGCCGCGGTCTCCGCCTCCGGCAGTCCCAGGCTCCGTTCGGCGTTGGCGATGGGATCGTGGGTCTGCAGGTGAGACCGGCCCAGGTCCTTGGGCAGGTACCGGTAATCGGGATCGTTGAGGCTGTGGGCCCGCACCCGCCACACCTCGATCTCGACGAACGCGGCCCTGCCTGTGGCCCGCACGTCGTCGATCATCTCGGCGGCGACCCGATGCACCGCGAGCACGTCGTCCCCGGCCACGTACTCGGCCCGCATCCCGAAGGCGGCCGCCCAGGCCGCGATCGAGCCCGGCTCGCCGAAAGTGCGCTCCACCGGCATCGAATGGGCCAGATGGTTGTTCTCGCAGGCCACCAGCAGCGGCGTTCCGAACGTTCTCGCCATGCGCAGGGTCTCGGCGAGCACGCCTTGGGCCGCGCCGCCGTCGCCGATGAAGCTGACCGCCACGAGATCCTTGCCCAGCCGTCTAAAGGCCCAGGCCGCTCCCGCGGCCCAGGGCACGCCTCCGGCGACGATCGCATTCTCACCCAGGAAGCCGCAGGCGATGTCGTGCAGGTGCATAGAGCCGCCCTTGCCGCCCGAGGACCCCTGCCGCAGGCCCAGCAGCTCGGCGACGATGGTCGTCGGGCTCATTCCCTTCGCGATCGCATGACCGTGGCCCCGGTGGGTGGACGTGACCAGATCCGTCGGCCGGAGACAACCGATCACCCCCGCGGCAGCCGCCTCCTGTCCCATCGAGGAATGGAACGAGCCGTGCATCCTCCCCCCGTAGTGCAACGACTCGATGCGAGTCTCGAGTTCGCGGATGCGGACCATGGTCTCGTAGAGCGCAAGAGCGTGCGGGGGACTCTTTGGCGTCGGCGTCTCGCAAGGGTCGTCCGAGGGGGTATTCGTCGTGGACGTCTCCTCGGAGGCGGTCATTCCGCCCTCTGTCTGAGCTTGCGGCGGGTTGCCAGCGTTGCTTCGGAATCGACGCTGCAGTCGCTTCGCAGGATGACGCCGTATTGGGACTCGGCGGCCGCGGCCGTGACGTATCCCTCGACGACGTCGGCCGCGACCCGCTCGGGCTCTCGGTCGAGCGGGTCGCCGTAGCCGCCGCCGCCGGTTGTCGTGTTCTCCACTACCGTGCCCCGGGGCACAACCTTCCCGGCGAACTTGGACGGCGAGACCGTTCCGAAGGCCTCGGTCGCATGCACGAATTCCGTCGAGCCGGGGAGCTTGACCCTGAAGTCGTTGTAGTGGCCGCCGGCAGAGGGCAGCGGCGACTTGCCCCCGTTGGTGCCCGGCGGCGGGTGGCGGAACCGGTCGGCGATCAGGTTGATCGAGCTGGTCGTCGAGAGGGCTCGCAGGCGCTGGCGGATCCCGAGCCCGCCGCGGTTGTAGCCCGGCCCGCCGCTGTTCTCGTTGATGCAGTACTCCTCGTAGAGCCACGGGAACCGGCTCTCGAAAATCTCGACCGGCTGGTTCATGTCGTTGCCCACCGGGTTGATCTGCGCGGTCAGGCCGTCGCCGGAGACCCGGCCGCCCCAGCCGCCCTCGTGATAGATGTAGATGATCGAGTACTCGTCCAGTTCGGGGTGCTGGCTGCCGCCGGTGAAGTTCTGGCAGGTGCCGAAGCAGGCTCCCATCACCCGGTCGGGCACAGCCTGCGCGAAGCAGGCCAGCAGCACGTCCATGATCCGCGAGGAGGTCTCGACGTTTCCTCCGAACACGGCCGCGGGGGACTCGGCGTTGACCACGCTCCCGGGCGGGGCCACGATCTTGATCGGCCGGAAGGCTCCGTGGTTGGACGGCATGTCCGGGTCCGAGACCTGGAACAGCACGGTGTACACCTGGGAGGCGGTCACGCCGTAGGTGGCGTTGATGGGTCCCTGCACCTGCGGGTCGGAGCCGCTGAAGTCGGTGGTGACGGTGTCGCCGTCGATGGTGAGCCGGCACTGCACCCTTACCGGATCCAGCGTCGTGCCGGTGTCGTCGAGCACGTCCGCGGCCTCGTAGGTGCCGTCGGGGAGGCGTGAGATCATGGCTCGCATGCGGCGCTCGCTGTAGTTCTTGATTTCGTCGTTGGCCTCGGCGTAGGTGTCGGGCCCGTACTTGCGGCAGTACTCCTGCACCCGCCGTTCGGCCACTTTGAGCGATCCGTACATGGCCCGGAAGTCTCCGTGGACGATCTTGGGGACCCGGATGTTGGCCAGTATCAAGTCCCAGACGTCCTTGACCGGCGCGCCTCTGCGGTAGACCTTCACCGGGGGCACGATGAGTCCCTCCTGGAAGATCTCGGTGGCGTCGCCGGGGAAGCCGCCGGGAGCGGAGCCACCGACGTCGATCTGGTGGCCCCGCACCGCGGGTATCGCGATGAGCCGCCCCTCGTAGAACACGGGCGCCATCATCGTGAAGTCGGTCAGGTGGGTGCCGCCCCGGAAGGGGTCGTTGTGCAGGATGACGTCGCCCTCATCGAGATTGTCGAGGCCGATTTCCTTGACGGTCCATTCGACGGTGTACGGCATCGAGCCGAGATGGACCGGGTTGAACTCTGCCTGGGCCACCATCTCGCCGATCCCGTCGAACAGCGCGCACGAGAAGTCGAATCCCTCGCTGAAGATCGGCGAGTAGGCGGTGCGCGACAGCGCGTGCCCCATGCTGCGGCACAGGGCCACCAGCCCCTCGCGGATCACCTGGAGTGTGACCTGGTCGATCATGCTCACCCGCTCTCAGAGGCCGAGCGGCCGGGCCGCGATTTCATGAGGGTTCTGCGGGCGCTGAGCAAGGCCGTGGCCCGAGCGGCCCGTGAGCGCAGCGAACATGAGCGGGGAACACAACGCTTCATCGTGAGACACATGGGACCTGTTCACGCTCGCTCCCAGCCACGCTGACCACGATGTTGCCGAGGTCGTCGATGGCGGTGCTGTCGTTGGTGCCCCGGACCACCACGGTGGAGTCGGGCTCCTCGATGATCAGCGCGCCGCGCTGGGCCCAGCCCACGTCCAGGGCGCTCCGGTCGAAGACGGGAGCCTCGACGATCTGGCCAGAGGATGAGAACAACCGCCGCCGCCCCTTGGCTTCGCTGCTGCCCTGGGGCCTGGGCGGCGTGAACTCCGGCTTCTCGGTGGTCGCGATCACGGCGAGGCGCAGGCTGACGAACTCCAGCGCCTCGTCCTCCTTGTGGTGCCCGAACAGTCGAAGATGCTCGGCGTGGAAGCTGTCAACGACCCGCTCGATGGTGGCTTCGGTGACCGCCCCGGACGGGAACGACACGTTCACCTCGAAGTTCTGGCCGCTGTAGCGGACGTCGGCGGTGAACTGCATGATCGGCGCGGCGGTGACCCCTATCCGGTTCATCGCGGCTTCCCCCTCGGCGACGAGTTCCTCCGACAGCGTCGTCAGCGTGGCCAGGTCGAGCTCCTCCATGCGGCGCAGATAGCTGCGGACGAAATCGAAGCGGATGTCGGCGCACAGTCCTCCGAACGCGCAGAACGCGCCCGGGAACCGCGGCACCAGCACAGTTCCCACGCCGAGTTCTCGAGCCAGCTCGACCGCGGAGACCGGTCCGGCGCCGCCGTAAGCGATCATGGCGTAGTCCCGGGGGTCGTATCCCCGCTGGGTGGACACGATGCGCATCGCACCGACCATGGACGCCTCCGCCACCCGGACAATCCCGAGGGCAGCCTCCGTCACGGTCATGCCCACCACCTCGGCGATCTGGTCGCGGATCGCCTCCCGGGCCGCCCCGGCGTCGAGCCGCACTCGGCCGCCGAGGAAGTAGGCCGGGTCGATGAGGCCGATGGTCACGTAGGCGTCGGTGAGCGTGGGCAGCGACCCTCCCTTGCTGTAGCAGACCGGGCCGGGCTCCGATCCGGCAGAGTCGGGTCCGACCTGTATCAGCCCGCCCGGATCGATCCGGGCGATGCTTCCGCCTCCGGCCCCGATCGACTTGACGTCGACCAGCGGGATCTTGAAGGGGATGCCCCATTCGATGAATCCCTCCGTGGTGCGCGACGGGACTCCGCCTTCGATCAGGCTCACCTCGAAGCTCGTGCCGCCCACATCTATGGCCAGCAGATTCGGATAGCCGCTCTGTCGTCCTAGGTGGGCGGCCCCGATGACGCCGCCCGCCGGGCCCGACTGCAAGGTGCGCACCGGGGTCGCCTTGGCTTCGGCCACGGGCACGATCCCGCCGCCGGAGCTGATCACGGTGACGCCGCATTCCATGCCCCGCGAGGCCAGGCGCCGTTCGAGGTTCTCGAAGTAGGCGCCCATGACCGGCTTGACGTAGGCGTCGATCACGACGGTGCTGGAGCGCTCGTACTCTCTGATCTCGGGGAGGATCTCGCTGGAGATGGAGACCGGCACCTCCGGCCACACCCGGCCGATGACGTCGCGGGCCTGACGCTCATGTACCGGGTTCATGAAGGAGAACAAGAAGCACACCGCGATCGACTCCACCGCGGCCGCTCTCATCTCTGCGACCGTCGCCGCGAGGGCCTCGGTGTCGAGCGGCGCAACCACGCGGCCCCGGTAGTCCACTCGCTCGATCGCCTCGAAGCGCAGGTGCCGGGGCACCAGCGGCACCGGACTCGCCCACTGCAGGTCGTAGTGGCGCTCTCGGTTGATCCGCTTGATCTCCAAGGTGTCCCGGAAACCGGCCGTGGAGATCAGGCCGACCCGGCCCCCCTTGCGCTCGACGACCGCGTTGGTGGCCGTGGTGGTGCCGTGCACGAACTGGCGGACGTGACCGAGGGCGACGCCGCCCTCGACCAGCACTTCCAGGACGCCGTCAGTGCGGTCGGCCGGCGTGGTGAACGATTTCGACATCGACAGCGCACCGGTGCTGCTGTCGACGGTGACCAGATCGGTGAACGTCCCGCCGATGTCGACGCCGATTCGGAGCGGTCTGGCTGGGGTCACGAAGCGGCACCCGTGCCGATAGCAGCGCTCAGCCCGCCCAGCCAGGCCCGTGCGGCCGGCAGCTGGCTGACCGGCTGGATCCCGGCCGGGGCATCGATCACGGTGGGGATGCTGTTGACCAGGTGCGCGGACGTGGCGTAGAGGGCGTCGTTGCCGGGGCGGAACCGGATGCGGATGGGATGCTCGCCTTCGATGTCTATGGAGTCGCCAACCTCGTGTCCGGCTTCCTCCGGCCGCAGGTGCAGGAGCAGGTCGAGGGTCATGAATTCCCCTCCGTTGACGTGGCCCCTCGCCGTGTGCAGGAAGCCCTCCGTCGAGCTGGCCGGCACTGCTCCATACAGCGTGGGTGCATTTTCGGTGGCGACGTAGGGGACGAACTCCTGGGTGACCGGGCTGTCGAGTCTCAGCCCGAGGCCCTCGACGACCATGCGTATGGACTCCGGGAATCCGACGTGGCCGGCGATGGAGCCGTCGGCGTGGCCCGCATTAAACTCGTCCAGCGTGTAGCCGATCCCCAGCCGCCGGTGGATGTCGCGCCCGAATCCGGACACGTCGACGACCCTGCGCCCGCTGATGCTGCCGATGTCCCAGCACAGGCCGCTAGCCGCCAGAACCAGGAAATCGAAGATGAAGCCGGGATTCACCCCGGTGCCCAGAACCGAGGCCCCGCCCCGTTTGGCGGCCTCGTCGATGCGGTCCCAGTCGGCCTCCCGGCCTGGCTCGCGGTGGGCGAGTTCCTCGCACGCCGACACGAAGTTGACACCCGCCTCAACACAGGCGACCACATCGTCGGCCACTTGATCCAGGAACGAGCGCGACCCGTCGATCACGGCCAGCGGTCCCATAGCAAGGAGCTCGGACAGCTCCCCTAAAACGGGGATCGGCGTGTCGGAGGCCGCACCGGCTATCTCGGCCATGTCTCGGCCAATGGCGTCGGGGTCCGCGCTGCACACGCCGACTAGTTCGTAGTCGTGTCGATGGTTCAACAGCAGCCGGGCGGCGTGACGGGCCACCCCCCCGGATCCGATCATCCCTATGGGAACCATCCGGTCCCCCCTCTCGTTGTGCCCCACGCATGATACGCAGCCCATTTCGGGGTCACCAAAGGCCAGCACGGCGGAAGCCATCTCCGCTCAGGCACGCCCCAGAATCCCGAAGCCCTTGCCCGGCGAGACAACGTCCTGCAATGCAAGACTAGGATCGGGCTTCGCGCGCCCCGGCCGCCACGACTATTGAGAGAGCTGACAGAGGCCAGAGGTAGTTGATCCATCGCCCAGACAAGCACGAAACGAACGCGGAGTTCCGGTGAGCGAGACCACAAACAACACCCTGCAATGGCCCGACGGTAAGCGCATCGCCATCGCGCTCACCGTCATGTTCGAGACATGGTCCGACGGGGCCGCGCCCTCGTACTCGGTTCAAGCGACGTCGCTGCGGACAGGCACCACCGATCATGCCGGGGCGGCGTGGACCACGTACGGGGGCCGGGTGGGTGTCTGGCGGATTCTCTCGACCTTGAACCGCTGGCAGATGCCGGCAACGTTCTTCACCAACGCACGCTGCGCCGAGCTGTATCCCGAGGCTGCCCGCGAGATCGTCCTGCAGGGCCATGAACTCGGGGGCCACGCGTACACCCAGGACGGCCTGCTGACCTACATGGAGCCTGAGGAGGAGCAGCAGACGATCGATCGCTGTCTCGACATCCTGGAAGAGAAGGGCGGGCGCCGGCCCACCGGGTGGCTCAGCCCCGTTCTCGCCTTCACGCCCCACACCATCGGCTGGCTGGCCGCCGCGGGGCTGGACTGGCACGCGGACGTGACCTACCTCGACCTGCCCCACTGCGTCGAGACCGAGCACGGGGTCATTGCCGCCGTGCCCAACAGCGACTTCACCGACAACCGGGTGTTGAAGGCGAGTCCCCAGAACCTGGTGGACGTCTACCGCAGCACCTTCGACTACCTCTACGAGCATGAGCCGATGAGCCTGCTGGCCATGACGCTGCACTGCCAGTTCGGAGGCCGCCCGATGGTGATAGCCGCGTTCGAGCAGATAATGAAGTACATCAGTGGCCACGACGGGGTCTGGCTCGCTCCGCATTGCGAGCTCGGACGGTGGGCCCTGGACAATTCCGTCTATGAGAGCACCTACAGCCGCCGGCTGCTCCCTCAGCGATCGGGGAACTCAGACACCCCTTAAGAGGCCGAGCGGATAGGTGGCGAGCGCTCGCGGCTAGACGTCGTGTTTCCCGCTCTTGTTCGCTGCGCTCACGGGCCGCTCGGGCCACGGCCTCGCTCAGCGCCCTGCGAATTCCTCGTGAACTCATCGCCTACCCGCTCGGCCTCTAAGGGCTGGAGGCGCGGCCGATCGGCTCCGTCTCGCCCAGGTCCGACGACAGCCGCGTCGCGATGCTCAGCACCGACTTGGCCACCGCGGAATCCGGTCCCGCGGGCACCGAGGCTGACGTGCCCACGATGCCGATCGAGCCCACGATGCGGCTTCCGCTCGCGAAGACACCGGAGGCGATCGCCCTCGTGCCCTCAGCCTCGTTCGTGTTGACGGACACGCCTGTCTCGCGGATCTGTTCGAGGTCGTCGTCCAGCGCGCCGCCACCCGGGTGCAGAGGCCGGCGAGGGGCATTCTCGGCTGGAAGGTAGGTGCAGAACACCCGCCCGTGGGCCGACTGCCATGTCGGCAGGCGGACCCCGGTCTGAATGCTTACCCGAACGACCCGAGCAGAGTTGTCGTCGACGCGCAGCACGACGGGGGCGGCCCCGTCCCAGACCGTGAGCACCGCGGTCTCGTTCGTGTCGTGGACCAGCTCCTCCATGAACGGGCCGACGATGCGCACCATCGGATTGCCCGCCGCCGCGGCGGCCGCGAGGGTGAAGATGCGCGAGCCGAGGCTGTAATAGTTGGTGGCCGGATCCAGTCTCAAGAGGTTCAGATCTCGCAGAACGCTCACGTACCGGTGAGCTGTGGCCCGCGTGAGGCCGGAGCGCGCCGTGATCTCTTGAAGGGTCAGCACCGGCCTGCTCACACTGAAGTACCCAAGGATGGCGCTGGCCCGCTCCAGCGACTGGTTCTTGGTCCCGCGGCCGCGAGCTGTGCCCTGCAGAGTGGCCGGGTGGCTCTCGGTGCCGCGGTCGCCGGGGTCAGTTGTCGGATGTTGAGGAGACGTCATAGCTGAAGATGGCCCTTTCCTGAATTATCGGTCTGAAGCGTTCCCGCACGAAGCGCTCGTGCGCCTCGGTCGCGAGGTACTCGACCAGTTGTTCCTCGGTCTCGAAGTCGACGACGAACCCGTGGCTGTACCGGTCGTCCCGGCTCGACCGGTTCTCTCCCATGGTCCACGATCGCATGGCCGGGAACCGCGCGGGGAACGCGGCCAGCTCCTTGAGCATCGATTGGCGCTGCTCGTCGGTGGAGTCGTGGGTGAACCGGAAGAGCACTATGTGCTTGATCATTGGGGCTCCTGGGTCGGCGAAGGGGACTAGCTCGGAGGGGTGGACCGTCGGCAATATCGGCGTCCTGCTGTCACCAGCAGCACGAGCGGCGGAAGTCGAGGGGCAGTTCCGACACGGCCTTCTCAAGGCGCCGCAACATGGGAGCCACCTCCTCAAAGCGTTCCAGCCGAGCGGGCAGGGTAGACCAGATGCGCTCGACGATTTCAACCGCGGCGGCCCGGACGGCCGCCACGTCGATGGTCTGCACCGCGCCGTCGCGAACCACGACGTCGCCGTCGACGACCACCCAGCGCACCGACGATCCGAGCTCGCTATAGACGAGCTGGTGGCGGACCTGGTCGGGGGGTCCGGGCAGCAGCTGGCCCCAGCCGAGAACGGCGACATCGCCCAGCGCACCCACTTCGAGGCGCCCGAGGTTCTGCCCCATCACCGACGCGCCGCCCTGCCAGCACATTCCGATCGCATCGGACGATCCCGGCCAGTCGTCGGGATCGAGCGCGATCCGATGCAGGATGGCGGCCATCTTGACGGTCTCCCACATGTTCTGGGAGTCGTTGCTGCTGGCGCCGTCCGCACCCAGAGCCACCCGGCCGCCCAGGCTCCACAGCTTTGGCGCCGGCGCCAGTCCCGCGCCCAGCTTGAGGTTGCTGACCGGGTTGTGGACCACGGCGGCCGGCGAGGAAGCCAGCCGCGCTACTTCGTCGTCATCGAGCCAGATGGCGTGGGCGAACGAGGCCCACTCCTCAAGGCATCCGAGGCGGTCGAGGTAGTCCACGGTGGACCCGCCGTACCGGGCCCGAGCGAATGGGACCTGCGAGCGGGCCGACAGCAGATGCGTCTGCAGCCGCACCTCGCGGCGGCAGGCGAGGTCGATCGAGGCCTCGAACAGCTCGGTGGAGCAGCGCGGCAACGACGACGGTCCCAGCATCGGCACGACCCTCCGATGCCGGTGTTGCCAACGCTTCAGAAAGTCGTCGACTCGATCCAACACTTCTGCCGGGGCGGCTCGCGGCGGCTGGACCAGTTCCTCGCCTCCGCCGATGAGTTCCAGCGGCAGCGAGGAGAAGAAGTCGAGGTCGGTGTACTGAGCGGCCACGCCCGCCCGCATCCCGGAGTCGATGTACGCGTTCATGACCGCATCGAGGCCCTCGTCGAAGCACGACGTGTCCACGCGCACGCAGTCGACGACGGATGTGGTGCCGGTCCTCAGCATCTCGGCCGCGCCCATGAGCGCGCCGATCCTCAACTCCTCAGGACCCATGAGTGCTCCTGCCCCTCCGTAGCTGGCGATCACCATCCAGGCGTCGAGCGGCAGAGCATCGCAGAGGCCCTTCTCGAGCGTCTGGTTCGAGTGGGTGTGGGCATTGACCAGCCCCGGCACGACCAGCGACCCCTCCACGTCGAGGACCTCCACATCGGCGGGCGCGGCCAGCGAGGGGCCGCGCCCAACTATGAGGCCGTCCTCGATGAGAAGGTCGGCGGTTTCGAGGTCGCCCGCCTCGGCCAGCAGACGGCCGTTGCGCACCAGCACGGATCCCATCAGCGGTCGCCGGCGACCAGCGACACCGCCTGGTGCAGTCGCATCACTCGTCGCCTCTGATCCTCGGGTATGGCGCAGCGGCGTCGCTCTGGGCCAGGGCGAGTTCGAACTGGACCCGCTCCTCGACGCCGCTCCACCGGCCCGGCCCGCCGTAGGGGGCGGCCTGCAGCCGCACGGGCACCACAATCAGCGCTGGTCCGGGTGCCCCGATGGCACCGGCCAGGTCAGCGGCCAGATCGGCTCCGGCCACAGACACCGAGACCCACCCGGCGGCTGCCGCCATCGCGGCGATGTCGAGCCCGTCGGAGCCGGGCAGAGCCCGGGGCCCGCCAGTCTCGTAGCGACGGTTGGCCAGCACCACCACGCACAGATTCGTCGGCGCGGCGCCGGCCACCGTAACCAGCGCTCCCAGCCCCATGAGCAGATCGCCATCCCCCACCATCAGCGCGATCGGCCGGTCCGGTCGAGCGAGGGCGAAGCCGGCCGCCATGGACAGCGACACGCCCATGGGATCGGAGCCGTAGTAGGTCGGTCGAGCACTGCCGAGCTCCCGCCACGCCCGGCTGCCCGAACCGAGCCCGCAGATCACCACCCCCAGGTCGCCGAGTCCGGCGTCGAGGGTTCGGGCCACGTCGTCCCTGCTATGGCTGACTGCGGTGCTCATGTTGCCGACCCCTGCAGGGCGTCGCGGGTCAGCAGAGCGACGGCCGGGCGCCGGTGCAGCCAGGCCATGTCCACGACCCGGGCCGCTTCGGCGATACGGGCCGGGTCGCTCACGACGAAGCTCGGCACGTCGATCCCGTCGAGGACGCGGGCGGTGGCCCGAGCCTTGTACGACTGGTAGTAGAAGCCGTCGTCGGGGCCGCCGCGCAGGGCCGCGATCACCGGCACGGCCAGCCCGTGGTAGGAGCCGTAGCCCGCCAGCGCGTTCACCGAGACCAGCAGCCCCGCGTTCTGGCACACCACCACGCCCCGCCGACCCGCCAGCGTCATGCCGGCTACTAGGCCGACGCCCTCGTCCTCTCTGGTGACCGGTATGTGGCGGATGGTCTCGCTCGCGTCGAGTGCCTCCAGGACTCCGGAAAGCCAGGAATCGGGGAGAGAGGCCGCGAATTCGACGCCGGCCTCGGTCAGAGCCTCGACCAGCCGGTGGGTGGTCACATCCGGCCCCCTTGGTTCGTTGAGTTGCCCAACTGCACCAACAGTTCGGCGTCGATGCGCGAGAAAGTCGTCAGTTCGGCCAGGTCGAGCGCCTCCTGACCTGCGGGCGCCGAACGGGGCCGGGGGCCGAGTCGGGCCACCGGGATTCCCCTGTGACGAAGCAGGGCTCCGTCGGTCGAGCCGCGCCAGTTGGTGATGGGCGCACAGGGGCCCAGGTGGCGGCCCCATGCCTCTGTCGCGAGTCTTACCACGGGATGCTCCGTAGGGGTTCGCCCCGCCGGCATGAATGCCGTGACGGACACGCTCGTCTCGCTGTGGTTGTCCGCAGCCAGGATCGACGCCAGCTCGCGGGCTAGTTCGGAGGCATCGTCGCCGGGAACCGTCACCAGATAGAGATCAGCCCAACTCATAGAGGGAAGCATGTCCGGTTTGTCGGGCAGTCCGGCGGTCAGCGCGCCCAGCCCCACATCGCGTCCGCACACAGCCAAGGGATCGCGATCGCGCAGAGTGTCCCTCCAACTCTCGATGAGTGGCAGGAGCCGGGCCAGTGCGGCGCCGGCGCCGGCGCACCCCTCGGACTGCTGCAGCATGAGCGGCCCGCCCGGGGATTGAACCGTGATCCTCAGATATGCGCTTCCCGGCTCCTCGTGGAGCACGCCCGGCGCGCCGGCCTTCACATTGATCGCGCTGTGGGGCGCCAGGCCGGACCCAAGAGCGCGGTGGAGGCCAGCGGCAAAGCCGCCGCTGCCGACCGCGGCCCGGTGGGTGCCGCCGCTGGTCAACAGCACGCCGGTCCCGCTAGCCAGGGTTCCAGCCCGGCAGCCGGCGAGCATGGCCGCGAGCGCCCCGGCGGCGGGTCCCTTGGACACCGCCATACCCGGCCCGATGAGCTTTCCGTCCCGCCTTGCAAAGCATGAGCCCGATCCGGCCTCGGCGTGGGGCTCGCCTCCGGTCAGGTGCCGGTACTCCTCGGCTCCCGCCAGGGAGGTGTCGAGATGGGCGAACAGCATGATCCTCAACGTCTGGTAGTCCGCGGGTCCTGCGGTCACCAGCAGGTTGGCCCGGTCGCCGTCGAATGCGTCGACGCGCCATTCGAGGTCTGGAGCGATCCGCTGGCCCTCCTCAGCGAGCCGCTCAGCGAGGAGGCGCTCGCGACCGGGAGGGCTGGGCGTCTGCACCATGTGGCGGGCGAGCCCGATGACGTCGTCGACGCGCACGGCTTCGCCTGCGCGACGGGCTGCGGACAGAGTGCTCATGCGGACAGAGTGCTCATGCGGCCGCCCTCGCCAGGAGCAGCTCTGCGGCCTGAGCGGCGATTCCTTCGGCTGCCCGGATCTTCCAGGCATTGTTCGCCAGCGGGTGGGCGATTCGCTCAAGCTCATCGGCCAGCGTGCTGCGGAGGGTTCCGGCGTCGGCGGCCCGGCCCTCCAGCGAGCGCTCGGTGGCCCGCATCCGGCGTGGCGTGGCCGCGATCGCGCCCAACACGACCCGCACGTCATGCCAGCGTCCGTCCGCGGCGACCGCGGCCGACAGGGCGGCCGAGACCATTGCGAAGTCTCCCTCCCACAGCGCGAGCTTGCAGAAGGCGGAGGCGCGGGCAGCCGCCGAGGAGCCGATGGTCGCGGAAGTGATCATCTCGCCGTCATCGAAGTCGATCTCTCCCGGTCCCGAATAGAGCTCGGCTGCCGGAACCTCGCGCCGGCGAGCCAGGCTGCGAAGGGTCACGGTGGCGTCGAGGGCGACCAGCACTGTGGCCAGGTCCGAAGGGGTTACGGCCTGGCAGCGATGAGCGTCCACGATCGCGTGATGGAACCGGTGGTCGCCCAACACTGCGTAGCAGGGGCAAGTGGGGCCGCTGCGCTTGTAGCAGTCGAAGCCGTTGCGGAAGAACCAGCAACGCTTGGCCTGGGCCAGGTTCCCTCCGACCGTGGCCACATTGCGGACCTGCTCGGAGGCGATCGATCCGGCCGCGTCGGCGATCGCGGGAACCTCATCGCCAAGCTCCGCGATGAGCCGGGTCAGGGTCGCGCCCGCTCCGATGCACAGGTCCCCGGCCGGTGTCCGCTCGATGCGGCGCAGCTCGGCTGCCTCCGAGGTGGCGATGAGCTTGACAGGACTGCACAGGCCCTGGCGACGCTGCAACGACAGGTCCGTGTTGCCCGCAGCGAGCGCGGCCTCCCTCGAATCGCTCAACTCCCGGAGGATCGACTCCACATCGCCCGGAAGCTCGACGGCTTCCACTGCGGGCTGGGGGCCCCGGCGCGCCAGCCTTGTGCCGTAGCGGTGAAGCAGCCAATGAAAACCCCACCCATACAGCGCTCGCAGCCCGGCCACCCACCATCTCTGAGGCCGCCGCCACAGGGAGCGGACCCGCACCGACCCTCCGTCGCGCTCGTCCAGGGCCGCTAGCACCTTGTCGGGCGTGAAGGGAAGGTCGCGCAGCCGGACCCCAACTGCGTCGTGCACGGCGTTGGCCACGGCGGCCGCAACCGGGTATACGGGCAGCTCCCCGACGCTCTTGGCGTCGTAGGGTCCAGCCTCCTCGGGACCTTCCACCAGCACCGCCCGCACGTCGGGAACGTCGGCTGCCCGCGGCAGCGGATAGTTGAGCATGGTCGGGTTGATCGGCCTGCCGCCCTCGTGGACGAGTTCCTCGCCCAGCACCGCGCCCAGGGCCATGACCACGCCTCCGATGATCTGCCCCTCGACGGCGCCGGGGTTGATAGCCCGGCCGACGTCGTGGGCGGCCACGTAGTCCACGACGCGGATGCGGCCGGTCGACTCGTCGACCTCCACCACAGCACCGTGGGCGCAGAACGTGTAGCTGGCCGAGAAGTTGGGTGTGGGATTGTTCGCGCCGAACATCTCCATCCGCGTCTCGTGATGGGTCGCCTGAGCGGCCAGCACGCCGGCGGCTGCCGCTTCGCCGGACCGGACGAGTTCGGCCAACTCGACGCTGCAATCGTCGAGTTCGGCCCGGCCGCCGGCGAGAACGACGGCATCGGCGGATCCTCCGAGCTTCGCGGCCGCGAGATCCCGCAGCTTGCCGGCCAGCTCGCGGGCCGCCGCGCCCACGGCGTGACCAGCCATATGGGTGCCCCTCGAGGACCAGGCGCCGGCGTCGTGAGGGATGCCGGGGCCATGGCCCATGACCACGTCGACCTCCGTCGGCGCGATGCCGAGCTCGGAGGCCGCGACCTGTGCGCACACCGTGCGCTGGCCGGTACCGGCGTCGAGGCTTCCGAAGCGCACCCGCGCCCGTCCGGCTTCGTCGATCTCCACCGCGGCCGAGCTCTCGTTCGTGCCGGGATCGACATACGAGCCGCTCCCGTGCATGCCGGCGGCCACCCCGAAGCCCCTTGATGGGCGGCGCTGCTCGCCCCTCCGCAGAGTCCAATCGAGTTCTGATCGCACTGCTTGGAGGCACTCGACGAGTCGGACCGAGCCGATGCGGGCGCCGCACAGTGCGGTGGATCCCTCCAGGTTGGCATTGGCGATGCGCAAGTCGATGGCGTCCACCGACAGCATTCCTGCGATCTCGTCGACCTGGCTCTCGAGCGCGAACGAGACCTGCGGACCGCCGTAGCCGCGGAACTGGCCGCCCGGCTGAATGGCGGTGTCCACCAGGCGGGCTCGCCACGTCACCGCGTCGGGCCGGTACAGAGACCCCATCGTCTTGATTCCGACCTTCAGGACGGTGGGTCCCGAGTGGTTGTACGCGCCGTTCTCGTAGAGGAGATCACCCTCGATGAGGCAGATGCGGCCGTCGGCGGTGGCGTGCATCCGGGTGGTGACCGTGCTGCGATGCCGGGTCTTGGTCGTACCGAACTCCTCCTCGCGCGTCAGCTCAAGACGCACGGGCTGGCCGGCCCGGCGAGCCAGCAGCGCGACTATCACCTCATGCTCGGCGATCTTGGAGCGGGCACCGAAGCCTCCGCCCACCGAGATGTCGTGGCAGATCACGTCTTGCGGATCGATGCCGAGCGTGTGGGCGACCTCGGCCGCGACGTAATAGGGCGCCTGGGTCGTAGTCCACAGCTCCAGCCTGTGTCCGGTCCAGCAGGCCAGCGTGGTGCTGCGCTCCATGCATACGTGCGTCGTGCGCGGGTATCGGAACGTGCCTTCCACCATGACGGCAGAACTGTCTTGTGCGCCCTCCACGTCGCCCCATGCACCCCGCTCGTCCACGGCCAGATTGGGGCCGGCGGACCGGGCGTGGAGCACCGGAGCTCCGGTCTTGAGAGCCTGCTCGGGAGTGAGCGGCGCGCCGAGGAGCCGGTAGGTGACACCTATGGCCTCGAGCGCACGCCGGGCTGTCGCCTGATCGCGTGCGGCCACCGCGGCCACTTCCTCACCGATGAAGCGCACGCGCTTTGTCGCGAGCGGGGGACGATCGGCGTGCGCGGGCCCAGAATGCTTGTAGCGGGTCCCGTCGCCCAGATCGGCGGCGGTGACCACGGCACTGACCCCGTCCATGGCTAACGCGGCGGAGGTGTCGATGGCGAGGATTTCTGCGTGGGTGTGGGGCGAGCGCAGTATCGCTCCGACCAGCACGCCGGCTCCGGAGAGGTCTCCCGTGTAGCGGGCCGATCCGGTGGTTCGAGCCTCCCAGTCCACCTGGCGGGTGCGCCGACCGACCGCCGTGGCCATCACAGCGGGGCCGGCGCGTCCCGGCCAAGAGAGCTGGAGGCCCGACGGTCGACCGCCGCGGTCATCCCAGGCGCTCCGCGGCGTCCTCGATGGCGTCGAGGATCTGCGAGTATCCCGTGCAGCGGCAGATGTTGCCCGAGATCCGGCGCCGCAGCTGCTCCCGGTCTGAGACCTGCCCGCCGGCAATCAAGGCGCCCGCGGTCACAATGTGGCCCGGCGTGCAGTAGCCGCACTGGAACGCGGCGTGATCGGCGAAGGACTCTCGCAGCACGGCGCCCGCGTCGCCGGACCCCTCGATCGTGATCACCGCACCGGTGACGGTCGCGCTCAGAGTGACACAGGCCAGTCTCAGGTCGCCGTCGACGAGCACCGTGCACGCGCCGCACTCGCCTCGGCCGCAGGCCTCCTTCGCTCCGGTGAGGCCGCGGTCGCGCAGGAAGGTCAGCAGCGTCCCGTCGGGAGGCTGGCTGCCGGCCAGGAGCTGCCCGTTGACCGCGATCTCGAAGCGTTGCACCCCCGGATCGGCCCGTCCCGGATCGGAGGGGGTGACGGCCGCGGCACGAAGCCGGCCGGCAAGCCTCACAGGCGGCCCCAGTCGTCGGCTGCGGCCCTCCACACATCGATGTTCCTCGGGTCCACCGGCATGCGCCGAGGCTCATGGGTGTGCTCGTGCTGCTCGGGCGTGAGCACACGGTGGCCATCGCAGAGCTCGATGCGCGGTCCGTGGGCCTCGTCGAGCATGTAGAAGGCGAGCGAGAAGGACGCTGAGTGGTTCACGAGATCCGCCGGAATGGGGACGCCCGCATAGAGCGCCCGGGCTCGCATCCGCATGACGTGATCGAAGTTCTTCATCGCGAAGCACAGGTGCGCCATGTAGTAGGAGTCGTCACGGCGGACGGCCAGGGAGTGGTGGTACCGGTCCTCGCTGCGGAGGAACACCGTCATATCGCCGACGTAGTCCGAGGGACGGAAGCCGAGCACGTCCACATAGAACGCAACCGTCGCCTCGTAGCGGTCTGACGACAGGAACGGATGGACCAGGTCGACGGGGCGCAGTTCCACCGGCGGCGGATCCGCGAATTCGTGGAACTCGGTCACGAGTTCGATCACGAGCCCGTTGGGGTCGTGCACGGCGAACCCGTCAGTCACCAGGCCCGCGGTTCGCTCGTGCAGGTCGTCCACCGACAGTCCCGCGTCCTTGACCCGCTTGCGGAGCACGTCGAGGCCTCCGTTGGATCGCACGTCGAAGCAGACGGACGTTGTCAGGCTCTGGGTTCGCTCACTAGCGGAGACGAGCTCGATGGCGTGATGGCCCACGTCGGCGCGCATCTGGGCCCAGTCGTCGCCGCGGCGCTCGAGCGTCAGGCCGACGTGGTAGTTGTACCAGCCGATGCTGGCGTCGAGGTCGGGCACCTCGATGCGGGCGAACATCAGTCCATGGGGCGCGGTCATGGTCATCTGCCTCCTTGGGATTGTCGGCTCATCGCGGATGTGGTGTCATAGGACGAAGCTGAGGCGTCCCTGGCGCAGGCGCTCGGACGCGACGATGACCCGGCGCAGGCGGAAGAGGGGGCCGCCGTCGGTGGGCACCACGACATGGCGGTACCAGCCACAGAAAACGTCAATCTGGCCGTCCCGGAGGCGGTGCACGATGAACGACGCGCCCACGGAGACGCTGTCAGCGTCGGGACCCTCGCCGGCGGTCACGTTGCTTATGAGGCGGTGCGTTCGCGAAGGGGGGTTCTCGGCATGGGCGTTGCGCGATTTGAGCCGGGTGATGCGGGCGGCCAGCAGCTCGGCGTCGTCGGCCACGAAGAACTGCGAGGTCCGGGGGTCGCCCCACGGGTCGTCAAGAGCCGGGATCTCGTAGCGGGCGTCGGACAGGAACAGCCCGTGCCAGTCGTCGAGGCGCCATCTCTCCAGCAGGTCCGCTTCGTGGAAGAGGAAGTCCTCGGCCGCGGCCCGGCTCAGCAGGGCTGTCATGTTGGCATCGCCTGATCCGCAGCCATCAGAGAGTTCCACTGGCGCCAGAACCCCCTGATGGAGGCCTCGTCCACCGACCGGCACTGCCCGCCGGCCATCTCGTCGGACATGCCCCGCGAGATGTCGTTCCAGTCGACGCCCGGCCTCAGGTCGCCCGCGGTGGACTCGATTCCCCGCTGGATCGCCTCGTACGCCTCGATGTCGTCGGGCGTGGCCAGCCCGCCCGGGCCTATGAAGCTCACCAGGGTTCGCAAACGCAGAGCCCTGGCATCCTCCGGCTCGGTGCGGGGCGCCAGATGCCAGGCCGTGACGTCTGTGGTGCGCGCGCTGGTGGGCTCCAGCATCCGGATCGACAGGGCCTCGATGTCGAACATCAACAGATTGGGGAACACGAAGAAGATACGACTGTGATCAGCGATCCTCAACGCCCGAACCGGGCCCAGCCGCGCCGCGAGCTCGGCCCGCACCGCGTCGATCCGGGCCCGCTCCTCCTCTCCGAAGCGCGGCTCCCATTCCAGGCCGACCCGGCCGGAGTGCCCCGACATCGTCATGACGCTGTGCCCGTTGCCGAGGTTCTCCACCACGCCCCCCTGATCGGAGGTGGCGAAGCCCGACGACTTCAGATACTCGACGAAGGTTGCATGGGTGGGCATGAAGTGGTAGCCGTCCATGGCGTTCTCAACGGCCAGCTTCCAGTTGCCCTTGACGCCGTAGGTCTGGGTGCCGGATAGGACCTGCATGCCGGCCGCACAGTGGTCGGCCACGAGGTCGAGATGCTCTCCCGCGCCGGCGAGGTGCTCGTCGAGGGTGGGGCCGTCGATTGCGAAGCTCACGAACACGAAGCCGCGGCGGGTGGCCATGCGGGGAACCGCTCTCAGGCCCAGCCGGTCCCGGAAGGCGTCGTCGGGCGGATAAGCCTCCTTGCCGGGGAGCGACACCAGCGCGCCCGAGGGCGAGAACGACCACGCGTGGTAGAAGCACCTGAAGAATCTGGCTGTGCCCCGGCTCTCGCGGCACAGCGTGGTGCCCCGATGCGGGCAGGTGTTGAGCCATACCCGCAACGCGCCGTCCTCGTCCAGGCAGAAGATCACCTGACGCCCGCCGACGGTGCGGACGAGATAGTCCCCGGGGTTCTCCAGCTCGCTGTCGTGGCCCAGGTAGAGCCAGGCGCTCGCAAAGATTCGCTCCATCTCCCGGCGGAACACTTCCTCGGATCTCAACGCGGCCCGATGGACCCGGAACACTCGGGCCTCGAGGTCCTCATTGACCCAACCGCTGGTGGTGCCGCTGCTGGCGCTGGCTGTCATGACGAGTCTCCCTCAGGCACGGCAGAGCCCCTTAACTCGTCCCAGAGGCGGGCCGCTCCGAGACAGTTGGCCAGCTCGTCCCGGTCGGTCACGACGCCGTGGAATCGGGCCGTCGAGGCCAGAACGGCCTTGTGAGCCTCGTCATCGGTGTCGGCTACGCACTCCGCGGGCACCACGACGTCGAAGTCCCGGGCGTATGCGTCGCGGATCGTCGAGTCGACGCAGAAGCTGGTGGTGGTGCCGGCGATGATCAGGACCTGCACCCCCTTGATGCGCAGCTCCCCCCATAGCGGTGTCTCGAAGAACGCGCTGGCCCGGTGTTTGACGATCACCTCGCCGGGGTGCCGGACCTCGGCCGCAACCTCGTCCATCAGCTCAGCGTCCCAGGTGCCCTGATGGCACAGCTCCAGCTTCAGTCCGCGGCGATCTAGGTGAGACGGGATCCGGCGCCTGGCCCGGCTGGTGTCGTTGGGGAAATGGACCTGACGGGTGAACCAGACCGGGATCTCGAGGGCCCGGGCCAGCCGCACCAGTGCAACGGTCCTGGGAACGATGGAAGCTGGCTGGACGACCGAATCCGGTCCGAAGGCGCGCCCGCGGGAGCCCTCGGGGTGACAGAACCCGTTCTGCAGGTCGATCACCAGCATGCCCACGCCCGCCGGGTCGAGCCTCACGTCCAGCGACATCGTCTCCTCCTCATCGTCTCATCTGCTGTGTGGCCGCTCAAAGCTGCGCCACCGTGGCGTCGGGTCGCCGCTCGAGGATGCGCCCCGAGCCGGGCTCGGCGAGCACCTCCCCCTTGGCGAACGCGATCTCGCCGCGGCGGACGGTGATAACCGGCCAGCCGATCAGCTCGCGGCCCTCGAACGGGCTGGTGTAGTGCGACAGCGTGTTCTCCTCGCACACGGGCTTGGCCGTCTCCATATCGACGATCACCAGGTCGGCGTCGGAGCCCACCGCGATCTCGCCCTTCTGGGGATGCAGGCCGAAGAGCTGTGCGGGGTTGTAGGCCATCACCTGGGCAGCGCGGGTGATGTCGATCCGGCCCTTGGCCACTCCTTCGGTCAGCACCACCGGCAATGACGTCGCGAGGCCTGGGAACCCGGGCCTCTCGTCCCAGAGGCTCGCGCCCAGTTTCTTGATCGGTACGTGGTCCGAGCCGATTGTGTGGATGTAGCCCCGGTTGAGTCCGTCCCAGAGCTGGTCCTGGTGGTGCTTGTTCCTGAGCGCGGGCGCAACCTTGCCTACGCCGGCGCCGCAGGCGAGCAGGTGGGGGTCGTCGTAGGTGAGTGCCAGATAGTGGGGGCACGTCTCGAGAGTAATCCGGTGGCCCTCCAGCCGGGCCGCGCCCGCGGCGGCCACCGCCATGCCCACGGTCGTGTGGGGAACGTACAGGGAGCACCTCTGCAGCTTGGCCAGCCAGATGGCCCGAACCAGGTCCTGCTCCTCCACGAAGTCCGGGCGCGACTCGCTGTATGCGGCCAGGTCCTCGCGGCCGCTCGCTTTCACTACCCGGGTCAGGTGGCTGACGAGGGAGTCGTCCTCGCAGTGCACCATGCAGAACGCGTACGGGCCCAGCTCGCGGAGCTTCTCCATGGCCACGTAGAGGACCGCGTCGGTGACGGTCACAAGCCCGATGGGGTTCCCGGGCTCGTAGCCCCCCATGTAGAACTTGAAACTCGACACGCCGTAGTCCTCGAAGTACTGCGGGATCTTTTCGACCTGCTCCATGCCGTCGAGGATGAAGTGGAACCACGTGTCCATCCGCATCAGCTCGTCGGCGATCTCGAGCTCGCGGGGGAAGGTCTCGGCGAAGGTGGTGGGACTGCGCCGGTACTGGATCATGGTGGTGACCCCGCCCGCGAGCGCGCTGACCGACTCGGTGTCGCAGATCTCGTCGTAGGGCGGGCCGCCGCCCATGTGCACGTGCGGGTCGACCACGCCGGGGAAGATCAGCTTGCCCCCGCAGTCGATGGTCTCTTCGGCATCGGGAAGGTCGTCGTCCGATCCGACGGCGACGATCTTCTCCCCACGTACCGCGACGCCTCCTCGCACGACGCTCAGCGGCGTGACGACGCGACCATCTCTCAGGACTAGATCAGCCTTCATAGCTGCCTTTCTCTACTATCGATGTGCGACGAGTGGACTCCATCACGAGACGGACCACCTCTGGTTGATTACTCCTGTTTCCCGAAGTCGTCGGGCACGTGGATGGGCATGTCGGTCCTAGCCCACTCCTTCACGGTGTCGGCCACCTGAGCGGCCTCCTCGGGCGGAAGTGTGGCCACGATGGTGCGTCCCAGCGCATCGAACACAGGGATTTCGTCGTCGTCGAGGGCCCGCATCGGCACCTTGCGGGCCATGGCCGCGTCGAGGGCCGGGGCCAGCCGGGCCAGCTTGGCCTGCTCCCGCTCGGCCTCGGCCTCGGCGAACTCGCCCATCACCTCGGCCGCGAAGAGTTCGAGCGTCTCGCAGATGTGCCCGTGGCGGTTGTTGCCGCCCTGCTGGATGAACACCACCTGGTCGACCCCCGCGTCCGCGAAGCCCCGCAAGTGCCGCCGGACCTGCTCGGGCGTGCCGATGCCGCTCTGCTCACCTCGGTCGGCGATGGTGTGCCGGGCGGCCAGATAGTCGGACCAGATATCGGTGCGGCCCGGCTTGTGCCGGCCGAAGATGTAGTGGTGGCCGAGCCCGTAGCCGAAGAACTGGAACCCGTCGAGGCCCCGGCGCCTGGCCTCGGCGGCCTCGGGATGAACCGACAGTCCGGTGACCATGGCGATGTTGGGGTTGATGGCATGGCCGATGGGTACGCACTCGGTCTCTAGGATCCGGTAATAGTCCTGAACCCACGCGGCCGCGTTCTGCGGGTCGACGAACGAGAAGGTGAGCGCGCCCATCCCCAGCCGGGCCGCCAGCTTGATCGTCTCCCGGTTGGAGCACGCCACCCACAGCGGGGGGTGGGGCTTCTGCACCGGCTTGGGCACGACGTTGCGGCACGGCATCGAGAAATAGTCGCCGTCGTAGCCCGGGTAGGGGTCCATGGCCATCATGTTGCAGCATTGCTCGACGGCCTCGGCCCAGGCCGGCCGCTTGTCGTCTACCGACACCCCGAAGCCGCCCAGCTCCAGGATCGACGACGACTCGCCCGTGCCGAAGTCGACCCTGCCGTTGGACACCAGGTCGAGCGTGGCGATCCTCTCCGCGACCCGGGCCGGGTGGTTGTAGCCGGGAGGCATCAGCACGATCCCGTGGCCGAGACGGATCCGCTGGGTGCGCTGGCTGCAGGCGGCCAGGAACACCTCCGGCGCCGAGGAGTGGGAGTACTCCTCCAGGAAGTGGTGCTCGACCTCCCAGGCGTAGTCGAAGCCGAGCCTGTCGGCCAGTTCCACCTGCTCGAGCGCCTCGTTGAAGAGCCGCTGCTCGTCGCCGTCGCGCCAGGGTCTTGGCAGCTGGTGCTCGTAGAAGATCCCGAACTTCATGACCTTGAACCTAGGCGCAGGCGGCTCACAAGCGGAGAGCCCAGGCTGTCGTACGGGTAGACGAGGCTGAAGAGCAGAACATTGCCCAAATGGCCTGCGGCGGACATTACCCACACCCTCTTGTATGCGGTCAACGTGGCATCCGGATCGACGGTCTCGCCAATGATGGCGAATGCGACGGCGATGGCCAGCGCGACTGAGAGTTGAAAGAAGGTGGTGCGACCGGCCGTCGCCATGGCATACCGGCCGACTGGCACGTCGCGCAGCGCTGCCCCCACGAGTTGGGCGAAGCCGGCACCAGCCGAGACGCCCACCAGCATGGTGCCAGCCAGCAGCCGTCCCAACGAGGGCTCGGTCGTGATGGTCCAGAGAAGCCAGAGCAGTCCGATGGTGCCGCAGGTGGCGCCGATCACGAGGATGGGAGCGTTGCCGATGCGGTCGGCGAGTCTGCCGGCTTGCGGCGAGATGAGGAACGAAACGATCGGTCCGGGGGCGAAGGCAAGGCCGGTTTGCAGCACGGACCAGCCCCACACCTCTTGGATGAACGTGGGCAGGGGTATGAGGAAGGCGAAAAAGCCGAGGGCGAAGAACAGTGAACCGAAGTTGCCCAGAACGAATGAGCGGATGCGCAGCATCCCTAGATCGAATAGCGGCGTGGGATGGCGTCTGCTGCGCCTGACGAAGGCTGCGATCATGATCGCCCCAGCCGCGAAGGCGCCCAGGGTGGACTCCGAGCGCCAGCCCCACGCCTCGCCCTGGACGATTCCAAGGATGATGGCCCCCACACCGACGGACGCGAGGGGTACGCCGATCGTGTCCACCCTGGACTCGGCGTCCTCGCCGGTGCTCTCGACGAGGACCCGTGCCCCCAGGGCGAGAGCTATCAGGGCCACAGGCACGTTGACGAAGAATACGGCGCGCCAGCCGAAGACTTCGATCAGTGCCGCGCCGATGGCCGGACCCAGGGCCGCGGCCAGACCGCCGGTGGCGCTCCAAGTGCCCATGGCCGTTTGGTGGCGTGCCCGAGGAAATGCAGTTAGCAGCAGGGCCATGCCGGCCGGGTATTGCAGCGATCCGCCAACGGCCTGCAGAGCTCGGGCCGCGATCAGCATTTCGATGTTGACCGAGACTCCTGCCGCGACCGAGCCTGCCGTGAACAGCAACAGCCCGATCTGGAAGATGCGCTTGCGGCCGTAGCGGTCGGCCAGCCAGCCCGACAGCAGCAGTAGCGCCGCAACGACGATGGAGTAGGTGTTCACCACCCATGACAGTCCTGCCGGGGTTGCGTTCAGGGAGGAGCGGATCTCGGGCAATGCCAAGGCGATAATCGTGAGTTCCATGGCCACCATGAAGACGGCGGCCGCCACGGCGGCAAGCGTCAGCCAGGCCGAGCGTGGCACGCGTTCCATTGGAGTTCACTCTATGGACCGGCCTGCGGCCGACCAGCAGCAGCGTCATCTAAACTCTACTGTAGGGAAAGGGTCACTACTCTGATTAGACATCGAGCACCGTAGCGTGGTATGGTCAAATGCGACCGGAGGCACGTTTTGGCGAGGCTCACACTCCGAGCGCTACGGTTTCGCAGCACACACAACCAGCCCGATAGGGGGAACAATGGCCACTGATCTTGAGAGGTTCGTTGAGGCCGACGGACGCGAGGAGCAGATCGCAGACGTGGAGGCCCGCATCGAGGCCGATGACATCAGGTACCTGTACTGCCAGTTCGTCTCTGTCACGGGGCGGATCATGGGCAAGGGCATACCGGCCAAGCACTTCGGCATGATCGCTCGCAAGGGTTTCCAGCTCGTTTATGGTTCCACCGCCAACCTCTTCATCGACCGCCATGGCAACTACATCGGCTACGGCCCCGAGGCCCGCGAGCTGGTGGGCATCGGCGAGCCCGAGACGTTCATGCCTCTTCCCTGGGATACCAGGACGGCTCGGGTGTGGTGCACGCTGTTCAGGGGCCGTGAGGAGGAAGTCGATGGCGGCGCCTATCTGACCTCGGACTGCCGGGGCAACCTCAGGCGGCTCCATGCCGAATTCGAGGCCAAACACGGGCTGCACCTGCGGGCCGGCTGCGAGCCCGAGATGATGTGGCTCAAGGCCGACGCCGACGGCAAGCCCACCGTCGAGGGCATGACCAAGCCCAACTGCTACCACATCGACCAGTTCGCCGAGCTCCAGCCCCTCATCCACAAGGTGATCGAGTACTGCGAGGCCATGGGTCTCGACATGATCCAGGGCGACCACGAGGACGCCCCCGGCCAGCTCGAGCTGAACTTCAACTTCGACCGGGCCGAGCTCACCGCCGACCGGCTCACCACCTACCGGCAGGTATGCAAGCAGGTGGGCCGCGAGCTGGGGGCCTTCCCGTGCTTCATGCCCAAGCCGTTCATGGGAGTGTCGGCCAACGGCTGCCACCACAACATCTCGCTGTGGGACGCCGACGGCAACAACAAGTTCATGCCCGAGGGCGACAACCCGCAACTGCCCGGTCCGATCGGCATGAAGGCCATCGGCGGGATACTGGAGCACGTACAGGCCCTGACCTGCCTCACCTCTCCCACGGTCAACTCCTATCGCCGTCTGTGGGACACGGGCTTCTGGGCGCCGGTGTTCGCCGACTGGGGCTTCCAGAACCGCACCACCGCCCTGCGGGTGAGCGCCCCGGGCCGCTTCGAGTACCGCTCGGTGGACAGCGCGGTCAACCCGCACCTGTCGTTTGCGGGACTGCTGCAGGCCATGGACGACGGCCTCGACCGCAGCCTCGACCCGGGCCAGCCCGAGGAGCGCAACATCTACGAGGCCATGGAGGCGGGCAAGGACGTCAAGAAGATCCCTCTAACCCTCGGCGACGCTCTCGAGGCCCTGCGGAGCGACGAGGTGGTGATGCGGTCCCTTCCCGGCGAGATGAGCAAGGTCTTCTTCCACTATAAGACCGACGAGTGGGAGCGGTTCCTGGCCACCGTGACGGATTGGGACGTGGAGGAGTACCTGGACGTCCTGCCGTGACGGGCGGGCCGCCGCGCCTGACTCAGCTCTGACAGATCGACCGTCCCCGCCGGTGGCGGGGCGACAACCTAGACACCTTCCAAAGGGGGTAGCACCATGTGTGGTATCGCAGGGGTGATCCACCGCGACGGCAGCGCCGACATCGGCGCCGAGCTCACGGCCATGCTCCAATCCATGAAGCATCGGGGGCCGGACTCCACCGGCTACGCGGTTTACGGTCCGGCCGACGACCTCGTCGTGGTCCGGTTCGTGCTGGCCGAGCCCCTCAAGAGCACTGGTTTCGGCATGGAAGAGCGGCTGGAGCGCAACCGGGCCGAGGTGGAGGGGCGCCTGGCCAAGATCGGCGCCGAGGTGGCCACCGTAACCAGCGACACCGGCTACGCCTTCCGGGCCACCATCCGCTACAGCGGCGACCTCAAGTCCCTGGCCGACTACCTCGAGGACGTGCCCGGCTGCGAGGTGCTCTCGCTGGGGAGCTCGCTGGAGATCATCAAGGACCTCGGCGACGCGGCCACGGTGAGCGACCAGTACGGCCTGGGCTCGTTCCGGGGCACGCACGGCATCGGCCACGTGCGCATGGCCACCGAGTCCGAGGTCGACCTGGCCAGCGCCCATCCCTACTGGGCCTACCCGTTCGCCGACGTGGCCGTGGTTCACAACGGCCAGCTCACCAACTACCACCAGTGGCGCCGTCGCTTGGAGCAGCACGGCCACCGCTTCCAGAGCGAGTGCGACTCCGAGATCATCGCCGTGTACCTGGCCGAGCACATGGCCCGGGGCCTGTCGCTGGAGACGGCCATGAAGCACAGCCTCGACGACCTCGACGGCGTGTTCACCTACGTGTGCGTAACCGGCAACGAGCTGGGAATCGCCAAGGACGAGATGGCGGCCAAGCCGCTGGTGCTGTTCGAGTCCGAGCCACTGGTGGTCGTGGCCACCGAGGAGGTGGCCATCCGGTCCCTGGTCAAGCGCGAGGTCGAGACCCGCGACCCCTACGAGCGCGAGGTGCTGGTATGGCAGGTGTAGGTTCCCGCAGCGGCGTCAGCTACGACGCCCGGGGCCTGGTCGAGCCCCATGCCGAGATGCCCGACAACATCGAGGTCGACGGCGATCGGGCCCGCTTCGACGCGTCCGACCTGACGATCCGCCAGATCAACATGGCGCTTCGCAAGCTGATCTACAAGGACGGCATCACCGACGTGACCGTGCTCAACCCGGCGTCCAAGCACTCGCTGGCGGTGGGGATACTCAAGCGCTGCCGGATCCACTTCGAGGGCAGCCCCGGATGGTTCGCCTGCGGGCTCATCGACGGTCCCGAGGTGACCATCAACGGCCGGGTGGGCTGGTCGGTGGCCGAGAACATGATGTCGGGCGTGGTGACGATCGAGCGCGGCGCTGGATCGCTCACCGGCGCGGCCATCCGGGGCGGCGACCTGATCGTCAAGGGCGACGTCGGAGCCCGCACCGGCATCGACCAGAAGGGCGGCACGATCATCGTGCTCGGCGACGTGGGCATCAACACCGGTTTCATGATGCAGCGGGGCCGCCAGATCATCTGCGGCAACGCCGGCATGAACCTCGGTGACTCCATGTACGACGGTGCCATCTACGTGGCCGGCACGGTGCGCTCGCTGGGCGTGGACTGCGTGCCGGGGGACTGGACCGACGCCGACACCGAGTTGATCGGGCGCAAGTTCGGCGTCCACGGCCTTGGCGACCCGCCCGAGTTCCAGAAGTTCGTCTGCGGCAAGCAGCTCCACAACTACGACGCGCTCGAACCCTCCGAGCGCAAGCTCGTCATCCACTAGAGGGATCGACCATGACCGACGCCAACAAGGGCTCCCGCCCGGCGGGAGGCACAGAACGATGAGTGAAGTAAACAAGAGCACCGACGTGCTCGGTCAGAGCCGGATCTTCACGCGCGAGGTCATCAACGACATCCATGTGAAGGCCGAGCTGGGCCGCTACCGGATGCGGGGCTTCTCGATCTTCAAGAAGATCCCCCACTGGGACGAGCTCGTGTTCCTGCCCGGAACCCTCACCCGCTTCGTGATCGAGGGCTACCGCGAGAAGTGCGAGACCAAGACCGTGATCGGCTCCCGCTTCGCGGCCAAGCCCCTGGAGCTGGAGATTCCCGTCTACATCACCGGGATGAGCTTCGGCGCCCTGTCGCTGGAGGCCAAGATGGCCCTGGCCAAGGGCGCGTCGATGGCCGGCACCGCCACCTGCTCGGGGGAGGGGGGCATGATCCCTCCCGAGCGCGACCTGTCCACCAAGTGGTACTACCAGCTCATCCAGAGCCGCTACGGCTTCAACCCCCACCACCTGATGCTGGCCGACGCGGTGGAGTTCTTCATCGGCCAGGGCTGCAAGGTCGGCCTGGGCGGCCACCTCATGGGCCAGAAGGTCACCGAGCAGGTGGCCGAGATGCGATCGCTGCCCGCGGGCATCGACCAGCGCTCCCCGGCCCGCCACCCCGACTGGCTCGGACCCGACGACCTGTCGCTGAAGATCCAGGAGATCCGGGAGGCCACCGACTACCAGATCCCGATCCAGCTCAAGCTGGGCTCGGCCCGCGTCTACGACGACGTGCGCATGGCGGCCAAGTGCGGTCCTGACATCATCTACCTCGACGGCGCCGAGGGCGGCACCGGCGCCGGACCCCACCTGGCCACCGAGGAGACCGGCATCCCGCTGATGGCGGCCATCCCCGAGGCCCGCAGGGCCCTCGAGGACGTGGGCCTCGCCGACGACATCGACTTGGTGGTGGCGGGCGGCATCCGCAACGGCGGCGACGTGGCCAAGTGCCTGGCCCTGGGCGCCGACGCCATCGCGATCGGCACGGCCGCGCTGATGGCTCTCAACTGCAACAAGGAGATTCCCGGTGTCACCGACTACGAGGGCACCGTCGGCGTGCCCGCGGGGGAGTGTTACCACTGCCACACCGGCCGCTGCCCGGTGGGCGTGGCCACCCAGGACGTGGAGCTGCGCAAGCGTCTCGACGTCGACGAGGCCGCCCTGCGGGTCTACAACTTCCTGATCACCCTCACCATGGAGGTGCAGATGCTGGCCCGGGCCTGCGGCAAGACCAACATCCACTCGCTGGAGCCCGAGGATCTGGCCGCGCTTACCTATGAGGCCTCAGCCATGGCCAAGGTGCCTCTGGCGGGCACCAACTACATCCCCGGCGTCACCGAAGAGCGGACGCTGCAAGAGATCCGGGACCTCTTCGACAAGCACGTGATCGACGGAGGGATGTGAGATGGCCCGATCAGCTAGCACGGGAGAGAGCCCGCGAGAGACCCGCACCGTGGCCATCGACGCCGAGGTGCTGGCCGGGAGGCGCTTCGCGTACCAGGAGGACCTGTCGCTGGTGGAGGACATCGACCTGCTGGCCGCCACCCCCGGGCCCGACATCAACTGGTTGGAGGACATCACTCTGCTGTCTGAGGATGGCGTGCCCGCGGTGTTCGACCGGTACTCCAACTCGTTCCTGAAGATCTACTTCCCCATCCCGGCCGGGCGCGAGGACGAGATCGCCCGCAAGGTCCTCGTCCGGCACCTGACCGAGGGCAATTCCTATGGCACCGTGCTCAAGAGCATCCACTGCAAGTTCCCTCAGGTGGAGCTGGGCCCGTGGGTGGAGGACTCCCCGGTTGTGGGCGCCGACTGGAAGCGGCCGGTGCTCGAGGGCTGGGAGGCCCCGCAGGGCCACTGAGGCCGGCACCCGAACAGCGGCCGGACGGGCCGAGAGAGATCGGAAAACCTAGGAGGTAGCAGTCATGGGGCTTCCCGCTGGGGCGCGCTACGTGATCATCGGGGCCGGCATCCACGGCCTGTCGACCGCCTGGAACCTGGCCCGCGACCTGAGGTCGTCGGGGCGTGGGTCGGGCGACGACGTGGTCGTGATCGACAAGACCGGGGTGGGCGCGGGCGCGTCGGGCATCGCCTGTGGCGTCGTCCGCAACAACTACTTCCAGCCAGCCATGCGCGAGCTGATGGCCCATTGCGTGGACGTCTGGGAGAGCGACCCCGAGGCCTTCTCTTATCACCCGGTGGGCTACCTGCAGATCAGCCATGAGGCCATGAGGGCCGACGTGGCCTCGATACACGCCCAGCAGCAGGCCATCGGGTACTCCTCGACGTTCGTCGAGGGCTCGGAAGCTTCGACCCGCTACATGCGGGGCATCTTCGACGACTGGCAGGCCCAGGGCGTCACCAGCGTGCTGCATGAGCACCGCGGCGGCTACGCCAACAACATGGCGTCGCTCAAGGGGCTGCTGCAAAAGGCCGAGGCCGAGGGCGTCGCCGTGGTGGGCGGCGTAACGGTCACCGGGTTCGACCGGGACGCCTCCGGGGCCGTCACCGCGGTTCTCACCGATCAGGGTCCCGTCGTCTGCGAGCAGGTAGTGGTGGCGGTGGGGCCTTGGGTGCAGCAGATCTGGGCCATGCTCGACCTTCCCTTCACCGTGGACGTGCTCAGCGGCGACGGTCGCTTGCACCGCCGGCCCACGTGGACCTACATGTGCCTGCAGGAAGGCACCCTCGAAGTCGATCCCGGCTACCTCACCGACAACGACAACAACATGCCGCCGGTGGTCCACATCGACACCGACGCCCCGCTCTACGACGAGGACGGGCTGGTCACCGAGGGTCCGTGGGGCATCTACTACAAGCCCGACTTCAACTTCGGCGGCGTGCAGGGCGGATACATGCCCTACGTGGTGGACAAGCCCGGCGACCAGGTGGCCGTCGACCCCTACGGCCCGGACTCGCCCGACTTCATCGTGGGCGCCGACTTCTACCGGACATGGACCGCGGCGCTGGCCCACTGCCAGAAGCGCTTCGAGGGCAAGGCGCACCTCATGAGCACCGAGCCCTCGGGCGGCATCGGCAGCTTCTCGCCCGACAACTTCCCGGTTTTCGACACGTTCTGCGACAACGCCTACTTCATCGCCGACTCCAACCACGGCTACAAGATGATCGGCGTGGGGACGCTGGTGGCCAGGGAGTTGCTGGATGAGCCTCAGGCCCTGCTGGAGCCCTTCCGCTGGTCGCGGTACGCCGAGGGCCGGCTCCACCCGGTAAGCAACTCCCCCTACCCTTGGAGCTGACCGCAGCCGGGGATGGCGCTATGCTGCGATTGATTTCCGGTCCTGTTAACGTTGGCGCTGTTACGTTGGCGTGAGTTAGGGAGTGGGGCCCGCGGATCAGTCGAAGGGGCCGCAACAACCGGTGAAGCTCGCTGGCTTCGGGGCCGCAGCGCCGGAGAGTCGACCGGTATGTTGATCTCCGCGACACGGATGAAGCTCATGGCTGCGTCCCGGGAATGCGGGACCGAGGAGCACTATCAATGAATACGATCTCTGACAACACCCAGGAGCGCCAAGGCGCTGACCAGCCCGCAGCGGCCCCGAACCCGGATCTCGAGCAGATACTGGATCTTGAGAAGATACCATCCGACTACAGGACAGGCTATAAGAAGGCACTAGCTCTCGATCCGGAGATGGCATCGAACTATGTCGCTCACGCGTGGGTCGGCGACCCTTTGGCAGACGAGTTGATCAAGCAGCTCAATACTCTCCCACAAGGAGAAATGCATCGACTCATCAAGATCGCTATTGACGATCCTGAAAACAACGCTATGCGTGACGCTCCGCAGCCGCTGCGGGATCTTGTTGAGGAGTGGGCGTCTCCGCCAGAGTGGGTTGACCAGTCCGGTTTCAGGGCTTCGAATCGTATGTTTCACCGAGAATCACGCACGGTTCTGTTGGCATTTGTATGTGGTGTATTGATTGAGGGATTTGCGACCAACATCGCGAAATCGTTCGTAATAACTGGGCGCGTACGAGACTCAGGCGTAAGGCGCTTGATGCAGAACAACCGTCATATGGTTGAGATGTATCTGCCGGGCGGGCTGGAGAGGTATGGCGACGGCTGGAAACTGTCTGCCCGTATCCGCCTCGCTCATGCGCAGGTCAGATATCTGTTGGACAACTCGCCAGATTGGGATACACCCGCGTGGGGTACTCCGATAAGTGCGGCCCACACCGGCTTTGCTGTCACCGCGTTCTCGGCGAGGCTGCTCAAGCATATGAAGCGCTTGGGTGCCGTGTACAACTATGAGGAAGCCAAGAGTTTTATGGATGTATGGCGCTATTCGGGACACCTCATGGGCATTCCTGACACTATCCTGTTTCGCGACGAGAAAGAAGCATTGAAACTGTACGACGTTGGTTTGTTGTGCGAGCCTGATACCCCAGATGAATCCATAATGATGGCCAACGCGCTCGTCCAGTCTGCCCCGCTGATTGCTGGGGCGACCGATCCAAAAACTCGGCGTGATCTTGCGAAACTGGTGTTCACGATCGCCCGAGCTCTACTTGGCACCGAACTGGCCGATGCGCTCATATTTCCGAAGAACAAGAGGTACGGGATACTCCTCCAGTACCGCATACAGGCTCGATACAACCGCATTATGAACAGGTACTTGCCGAGACTGGCCACGGTGAGCGATATGGATAGGTTCTCTGGGATGCTAGGTGTGTCGGTGTACGACGAGGAGGGCATCAGCTATCGGTTGCCTGACCACGTGTACTCAGAAGAATCCAGCAACTGGTGAGAGATCTGACCGCCAGCGAGTGGTGAGAGATCTGACTGCTTGTGAATGCGTCTAGGGCGTGGCAGGTTGACATACGCTTCTCTCGCTCGATGGTGTTTTAGACATCCGTGGCGGGGCCTTGCTGCTTGGCTCGTCGTGCTCGTGGTGGTCCTCGGCGTCGCCGGCAACCTTGGCGAGGCCTACAGCGGGAACCTGGGGATTGCCGGCACCGAGAGCCAGGACGGGGCCGATGTTCTAGAGGAGCGCTTCGGGGGCGTGGGCGCCGGGCCCGGGGGCACCATCGTGTTCCGGGCCGAGCAGGGCGTGAATGACCCGGCGGTGCGGTCCGCGCTGAGCGAACTGTTTGCAGAGGTCGATGCCCTGGAGGGAACCACGGTCATCTCGCCCTACGGACCGCTCGGCGCGCAGCGCAAAGCACAGCACGACGGTGGGGTCCCACTGATCGCCTACGCCGACGTAAGCCTCGACCCTGATGCCAGCGCCACGGAGGCCAAGGAAATGGGCGCGGCGATCGAGGATCTCATCGAAGAACTCGAACTGCGGTCGATGGACGGCCTCGATGTCGAGGTGGGCGGTATCTGGTTCGCCCAGGTCAACCCGCCCGAGTCGGAGGCCATCGGGCTCGCGTTCGCGGTGTTCGTTCTGATTGCGGTGCTGGGCTCGGTGGTGGCCATGGGGGCCACCGTCGGCGCTGCTCTGGTCACCGTGGGGATCGGTGCGGCCGGAATCGTCGTGTTCAGCAACCTCATGACGGTCCCGGACTTCGCACCCGCAATCGGCATAATGATCGGGCTGGGTGTGGGCATCGACTACGCCCTGTTCATCATCACCCGCTACCGAGACGCTCTCGGCACGGGCCTCGAGTCCGAGCAGGCCATGATCGTCGCTCTCGATTCTGCGGGCCGGTCCGTCATCTTCGCCGGCGCCACCGTGGTCGTCTCGCTGTTGGGGATGCTCTTCATCGGGATCCCGTTCGTGAGCGGCTTCGGCATCGCCGCGGCCGCCACCGTGGCCATTGTGATGGTCGGCTCGGTCACGCTGCTGCCCGCGCTCGTCGCCTTGCTCGGCGACCGGATCACCACCACCCGCGTCCGAGGCATGGTCGCCGCCGCGCTGTTCAGCGTGGCGCTGTTCGGCTTCGGGGCCGGCATCGAGCCGCTGTTCGTCGGCGCCCTGCTTGTCGCCGTCATCGTGGTGGTGGCGGGATTCTTCGGCGGGACCGGGAACCCGCTGCGACGAGTCCTCAAGCCCCGCCGCGATCCGCCGCTGCGCGAGACCGGCTGGTACCGGCTCAGCCGCATGGTGCAGGCCCGACCCTGGACCTTCGCTGTCGGAGGCACCATCGTGCTGCTCCTGCTCGCCGCGCCGGTGCTGGTCCTGCGCTTCGGCTTCGCCGACGAGAGCAACTTCGGTGCCGAGACCACCACCCGCAAGGCCTACGACCTGCTCGTGGACGGCTTCGGGCCCGGCGCCAACGGCCCGCTGCTGGTGGTGGCCGAAGTGTCGGGACCCGCTCAGCTGGCGACGCTTGACGGCCTGTCGCAGGCGCTGGACAGCACCCCCGGCGTCGCCTTCGCCTCCCCGCCGATCCCGAACGATCCGGTTGCGCCGACCGCGGCGGTGATCGAGGTCCAGCCGACCACCGGACCGCAGTCCGAGGCCACCAGCGTCCTGGTGCAGACTCTGCGCGACGAGGTGATCCCCGCAGCCGTCGAAGGATCCGGACTCAATGCCCGGGTGACCGGCTTCGTAGCGGTCCAGGACGATGTCAGCGACTTCTTGAGAGGACGCACCGCGGTGTTCTTCGTCGTGGTGCTGGGCGCCTCTTTCCTGCTGCTGATGGCGGTGTTCCGCTCACTGGTCGTTCCGCTCAAGGCCGTGATCATGAACATGCTCTCCATCGGCGCGGCCTACGGAGTGGTCGTCGCCGTGTTCCAATGGGGTTGGCTCGGCGACATCGTCGGGATCGAGCCCGGCCCGATCGAACCGTTCATACCGATGATGCTGTTCGCGGTTCTGTTCGGTCTCTCCATGGACTACGAGGTGTTCCTGCTGTCGCGGATGAAGGAGGAGTTCGAGCGCACCGGCGACCCAGTGAACTCCGTTGCTGACGGCCTGGCTGCGACCGCCCGGGTCATCACCGCCGCCGCACTGATCATGGTGTTCGTCTTCGGCAGCTTCGTCTTCGAGGACCAGAGAGCCATCAAGATGTTCGGCCTCGGCCTCGCGGCCGCCGTCGCCGTCGACGCCAGCCTGGTGCGCATGCTCATCGTGCCCTCGACCATGGAGCTGCTCGGCGCCCGCAACTGGTGGCTTCCGGCCTGGCTCGACCGGGTCCTTCCCAACCTCAACGTTGAGGGCACCCTCAAGTTCTCGGAGACGCCCGACAACGCGTGAGGCTCGGCCCGGCGTGACGCTCGGTCCGGCGTGACGCTCAACCGGATGTGAGGCTCGGTCCGGCGTGACGCTCAACCGGATGTGAGGCTCGGCCCGGCGGCGTGTGAGACTCAGACCCAGGAGTCTCCGTCGGACTGTGCAGCTTCCGCAGGCGCCTCCAGCGGCAGGGTGACGATCATCTCGGTGAACTCCCCCGGCTCGGACTCGACCTGGATGTTGCCGCCGTGGCGGCGGACGATGTCGCTTGAGATCGAGAGGCCGAGGCCGGTGCCCTGATCGGTCGGCTTGGTGGTGAAGAAGGGATTGAAGATCTTCTCGATGACCTCAGGCGGCATTCCCGTGCCGTTGTCTCGGATGCGGACCTCGATGTGCTCGTCGGCGCGCGTTGTCTTGATCCAGATAGTCGGCTGGTGGGTGCCGTTGCCGGTCGCGGCTTCCGAGCGGCTGCGATCGTTGGTTGCGTGGCCCGCGTTGGTCACCATGTTCAAGAAGACCCGTCCCAGGTCCTGCGCGATGACGGTCAGTTGGCCGACGTCTGGATCGAGGTCCTGCTGGATGTCCAGCTGGAAGTCCGGGTCCAGAGCCCGGGCGCTGTGGAAGGACAACTGGGCGTGCTGCTGGATGAGGCCGTTGATGTCGGTGAGCTGCCACTCCCCGGAGTCGCGGCCCATCATCAGCATGTCGCGCACTATCCGGTCGGCGCGGTCGCCGTGGGATCGGATGCGCTCCACGTTGGCGGTGAGGTCACCGGCTATCTCGTCGATGTACGACTTGTTCTCCTCGCTGAGGTCTTTGCCGACGTCGTCCAGCACCTCCTTCAGCTCCACGATGAGCTCCTCGGAGGCCTCAGAGAAGTTCTTCACGAAGTTCAGCGGGTTCTTGATCTCGTGGGCGACGCCGGCTGTGAGTTCGCCGAGGGCGGCAAGCTTCTCACGGGTCACAATCTGATCCTGCGCCCTGTGCAGATCGGCCAGGACCGATTCGAGCTGCTCGTTCTTGCCTTGCAGCTCCCCGGCGAGCTGCTCCACCAGGTTGAGGCGCTGCACCTCGAGGGCGTGGCGCCGGAACACCTCCAGCGTGGCAGCCATGTCCGCGACCTCGTCCCGGCCGCTGATCGGGACTATCACCTCAAGATCGCCGCCGGCCATGCGACGCATCCAGTCCGACAGCAGAGCGATGCGCCGAACCAGGACCTTGCCGACGAACAGCCAGATGATCAGCAACGCGCCGACGACGCTGAAAGCGCTGATCGCCAGCAGGATCGTCACGGCCGTGCTTATGGCTTGCTCTGACGCAGTGGTGGCTTCCTCGGCCCGTGCCTCGGAGGCGCCCACCAGGCTGTCAACCTCGGTCACCAGCGTGAGCGACAGCTCGTTGTTCTGGGCGAGCAGCTCTCCGTGGTGCTCGACAATCTCGAACTCGCTCGCAGCCAGATCGAAGGAGTTGTCGTCGCCGAGCCCCAACTCGAGCAGTCGCGAGAAGATCGGTTCCGCGTCGGTGTGGAACTGCGTACCTGCCAGCGCCGTCAGATTCCGGTCGATCCGGCTGGCGGCTGCTTCGAATCGCTCCCGGAGCGGCTCCAGCAGGTTCTTGTCCGACAGGGTGAACGCGGTGGCCAGCAGGTCAGAGGCGATGTTGGCGTCCGCCTCCAGCTCAGCCAGGCGCCGGTACCGGAAGACTTCGGGCTCGGAGAAGTGCTCGGACCGGGGGGCCGGCGGCGCGTCCAGGCCGGAGTAGCCGGTCAGGGTGTAGAAGAGCTGATCGTCGATGGCGGGGATCAGCACTGGTCCCACTTGGTTCCGCAGACCCACTAGCTGCCCCTGCTGTGCGGTTCGTCGATCGGTTATCTGCAGCCTCGCCGACACCTCGCTGCGGATCGCCTGAATGTTGGAGATGAGCATGTCGGCACTCCACCGGATCTGTTCGACGCTGGCATCATCGCTGTCGCTCTGCTCCAGGACCGCCATCTGCTCCTCGAACGTCAGCACGGTCTGATCGACTCGCTCCCCTTCCTGGAAGAGTTCCAGCGACGTGGAGGCCGCGGCCAGGCTGGGGGCCGCGTTGGCCAGGATCCCGCCGTACTGCGCGACGCCGAATGCGGCGGCCAGTTCGGGCACGCTGCCCTCGTTGACACGCCTCTGCACATCGCCCACACGGTTGAAGGAGAACCAGCCGACGAGGCTGGCAGCCAGCGTCATGACGACCGCTCCACCGATGCCCATGTAGAGCTTGGTGGAGATGCGGGACCAGATTCTGAGTTCTGGTCTCGTTGGGTCGTCGGTCGGTAGGTCTTTGGTCAAGTCTGTCGTCGGCAGGTCGTCAGGCGAGTCTGTCGTTGGGTCATCCGCTGTCAGGTCGTCAGGCGAGTCTGTCATTGGGTCACCCACCGAGCGGTCTCGTGCAGGGTGTCGACAGGGTGGTACTCGCCGTCAGAGCCGATCACCGTCAAGAAGACCTCGTCGGAGCCCTGATTGTCGCCGTCGCCGTACTGCAGCCTGAATCCGTCTATGTCGAAATCGCCGCGGTCGATCAACTGCTCCAGCAGGCAGGTTCGGTCGACGTCCGCACCGCACTGCTGTAGCGCGGTGATCACCAACCGTCCAGCCAGGTAGCCCTCAAGGGAGACGAACCCCGGCTCGGCCTCCGGGTCGTGGTTCGCCAGGGCGCCCAAGTAGGCATCCACGACCGGCAGCGAGTCGTCCTCCGGGAACGGCACTACCTGGGTGACCAGCACCCCTGCTCCGTCGGGTCCCAGCTCCTGGGCCAGTGCGTTGCTGCCGACGAAGGAGACCGTCATGAAGACGGCGTCCATCTCTGTGCGGCGCGCCCAGGAGATCAGCCTCGCCACCGGCTCGTAGGCCCCGATCATGATCACCGCTTCGGGGTCGCCCTGGCGCAGGTCGAGAAGGGCCGTCTTCACCGCGGTGGTATTGCGCGGGTAGATCCCGATCGAGGTGGGCTCGCTGTCGCGCCGCTCGAGCGCTTGGACCACGCCCCGGAAACCGGCCCGACCGAAGGAGTCGTTCTGGTAGAGGACGCTTATCCGGCTGATTCCCAGATCATTGGTGAGCCTGGCGACCATCTCCTCGGTCTCCTGGGCGTAGGAGGCGCGCAGGTTGATGATGTTGTCCCATTCGTTGTCGCGGAGGAAGGCAGCCCCCGTGAAGGGAGCGATGTAGGGGACCTCGGCGGAGCGCGCGATCGGAGTGGCAGAGCGCGAGGTCGGAGTTCCTACCGCACCGATGAGTGCGAACACCTGCTGTTGCTCGATGAGATTGCGGGTCATCACGATGGCGTCTTCCGGCTCGTACGCGTCGTCGAGTGATTGCAACTCGAGGACGCGCCCGTGGACCCCTCCGCCCTCGTTCGCCTCGTCGAACGCAGCCAGGATTCCGAGCCGCATGTTTATGCCGAGTTCCTTGGCGGGACCGCTGAATGCGGCGGACTGGCCGAACAGGATGCGGTCCTCTGAGATACCGATGAAAGTGTCCTGAGGGTCCTCGAGCGGACCGGCCACTTCCGGGGCGTCGGGATCCTGCCCCTCTCCGGACGCGTCGCCGGACGCGCAGCCGGCCAGCATCAATGAGGTGGTGAGGGCCACCAGGGTGCTCGCCGTCCAGAGCCGATGCGGCGCGCCCCGGTTCATCTCACCTTGCGGGTGACAATCTTCAGACAGTTCCTTCCCGACTCCCTGCTGTACTCGACGTCGTCCATCAGAGTACGTGTGAAGTGAACACCCAGGCCGCCGATGGGCCGGTCCTCGATCGGAGACGTCAAGTCCGGGGCGGGTGCTTCCGTCAGAGGGTCGAAAGGCTGTCCCTCATCGACGATCTCGATGACGACGGTCTCGTCTCGCGACGTAACCGCTACCTCCACGTCCCCATGTGCATCGCTGTATGCATAGTCCACGACATTCTGTGCCAGTTCGTCGATCACCAGGCTGATCCGGAAGGTCAGCTCGCCTGGCCAGTTGTCCTGCTCGCCCAACATTTCGATCGCGGCCACGAGGTCAGCCAGTTCCTCATGGCTGGTCCGTCGCACTTCGCCGCTGGTGTCGGCCTTCAAGAACAGCACGAGGGCACTCAGCTCTCTCGACGTAGGACCAGACAGGTCGTGTCATCGAACTGGGGCACGTCACCGGCGAAATCGTTCACCAGGTCGATGACCCGCTTGCCGGCGTCTTCGGCGTTCGTCGGTGGGTTCAGCTCGAAGGTCTCGCGCAGTCGACGCAGTCCGAGTTGTTCCTCTTCGCTGTTTATTGCTTCGGTAACACCGTCGGTGTACAGAATGACAGTATCGCCTGGGGACAGCCGGTAGGAGTCTTGGAGGAAGTCGAATCCGGGCAGCACACCAAGGGCCAGTCCGTCGGTCACGGGCAGCTGGGTGGTGGTGCCGTCCGCGTGCACGACGAGCGGAGGATCGTGACCACCGTCCGCGTAGGTCAGCTCGCCGGTGGCGGGGTCGTACACGGCGTAGATCATGGTGACGAACATGCAGGCGTCGTTATCCTCGTTGAGGACGTCGTTCACCTCGGTAAGCGCCTCTCCGGGTCCGTCGGCGCGCAGCGCCGCGCCCTTCAGCAGCGTGCGGCTCGACATCATGAACAGTGCTGCCGGCACGCCCTTGCCAGAGACGTCGGCGATGGCCAGTCCTACTTTGCCGCCGGAAAGGCCGATCACGTCAAAGAAGTCGCCACCGACATTGCGAGCAGGCTGCATGGTGCCGAAGAGTTCGTAGTCGTCGCTGCGGGCGAACTTGTTCGGGAGAATGGACTGCTGCATCATGCTTGCGACGTTCAGTTCATTCTGCAGCACGACGAGTTTGTCTCGAGCGCTCAGTGCATCCTTCCATTCACGTATGTGCTGAAGGGTCCGATCGATCGTGAACTTGAGATCGTCGAAGTCGACCGGCTTGGTGACGAAGTCGAAAGCTCCCCGATTCATGGCGATTCTGATGTTCTTCATGTCACCATAAGCGGAGATGATCACCGCGCGAATGTCTGGAGCTACATCCGGCATCTTCTCAAGAAGAGTCAGGCCGTCCATTTTCGGCATGTTGATATCAGAGAGCACCATGTCTATGGACTGGTCCATATCAAGGGCTTCAAGTGCCTCAACGCCATCCCTGGCGAAGACAAACTCGTAGACTCCAGTCCTTATGAATCGCCGCATCCTTTGCAGCATGAGGGGTTCAAGATCTGGCTCATCGTCAACCACAAGAATCTTGTGCTTATGCCGAGCTTCGGTCATTGTCATTAGAGTCCTCTCTCGTGAAATGAAGTGGTCACTTATGCACTGACCGCTGAAAGCGCCTCGGCTTGTGAATTATGAATCGGAATGATTTTGTCGAATCCGCTGATCTTGAAGACCTCACGAATTGAATCGTTCATTGAACAAAGAACAAACACCATGCCGGACTTCTGTAGATTCTTTGCTGCGAGAAGGATGACTCGCATTCCGGCGCTGCTGATATACGAGACATCTTCAAAGTCAAGGACTAGAGCCGCGTCAGATTTTGCGATGACAGCGTCTAGGTCAGAGTGAAACTCTCGCGAGTTAGAGCTGTCGATGCGACCGTCGGCCTTCGCAATTACGGCACTGTTCGCTCGCTCTGCGTCAATCCCCATCGTGAGTGCCCTCCCCTAACTGCAAGATCTCGTGTAATCGGCTTAACTCTACCCTGCGAGACCTACCCACCCTCAGGCCCGGGCGCTCGGGCCGTAGGTGAGATGCATGGGGTCGCCGTCGGCGAACCGACTGGGTCGGATCGGCCGCGTGTCGAGCGGCGGGGCGCTGCCGACCTGTTCGGTGCCGAGGACATGAGAAGCCGCGATCTCGCCCACCGACGGCGAGAGCTTGAGTCCGTGGCCGGAGAAGCCGACGGCCAGGTACAGGCCGGTCACATCTGCGATCTCGTTGGCCCAGCCCAGAATCGGGTGATAGTCCGGGGTGACGTCGTAGGCGCCGCTGGTCGTCCACACCGTCCTGGCGACTTCCATGGCCGGCAGGCGCTCGGCCACGGCCCGGCGGATTCGCACGGAGTGGTCTTTGTGGTCGTCGGGCGGGGCGTCGGCCAGGGGATCGTCCACCTCGGGCATCTTGGGCGGATAGGCCACCGCGAGGACGCGGCGACCCATGTCGGGACGGATGACCAGGTTGGAGTTGCCGTCGGTGATGAAGGTGTGCAGCGAGCGACTCCCCGGTTGCTGCTCGACCATGGCCATGTCCAGCCTGCGGCGCTCGATGGGCACGTGGACACCCAGCGGGTTGAGCAGATCGCGTGCCCAGGCACCGGTGGCCACCACCACCACCGGGGCCGAGATCTCTCCTCGGTCTGTGATCACGCCCGTCACCGCGCCGCCGGACACACAGATTTCCTCGACCGCGAGCGGAGCGAGCACTTCGGCGCCGGCTGCAGTCGCGGCGCCGAGCCAGCTCAACACCATCTTGGTGACGTCGATATAGCCCCCGTCCGGCTCGTAGGCGCCCCCCGCGAGGTTCTCGGCGTTCACTAGCGGCTCGATCGCGGCGATCTCGTCGGGACCCACGAAGCGGGTGTCGACACCCAGGCGTCTCCCGAGTTCAACGTTGCGCCGCAAGCCGTCGATCTGGTTCTCGGTGACGATCAGCATGTAGCCGAGCCGGACATAGCCGGGATCGCCGTAGCCCACCTCCGTCGCCCAGTTGCCGATGCAGTGGAAGCCTCTCAGCGCCATGCGCACCATGAGCTCGTTGGAGTAGTGCTGGCGGATCTGTCCGAACGTCCGACCCGAGATGCCCCCGACGGGCGGCCGAGCGTCCACCACCGCCACCCGCCGGTCCGAGTGCCGGGCGAGCTGGTAGCCGATGCTGGCCCCCGACACGCCCGCGCCTATCACGATGACGTCCACTTCGGTCGGCAGCGTCCGCATGTCTGCGGATGGTACAGGCGCGCAGGCCGCCGAGCAGGCTTTCAGGGCCCGGGAGTCGCTGGGACTGCTGAGCGGGCCTTCACAGCTCGGCGGTGGGAGCGAAGAACCCGCTCCGTGTAGCCGTTGGGCTCGTCCCGGGCTGAGAACACGAGTTCGACGGCGGCCTGGAACGGAACGCTGGAGTCATAGTCCGGGGCCATGGGCTCGTAGTCGGGATCGCCCGCATTCTGCTGGTCGACGAGGTTGGCCATGCGATGCATCGTCTCGCGCACCTGATCGGCGGAGATGAGTCCGTGGTGCAGCCAGTTGGCGACGTGCTGGCTGGAGATGCGCAGTGTCGCCAGGTCCTCCATGAGGCCTGTGTCACCGATGTCGGGCACGGTGGAGCACCCCACGCCCTGGCCCACCCAACGGACCAAGTATCCGAGGATGCCTTGGACGTTGTTGTCCAGTTCGCGCTGGATCTCGCTCGGGCCGAGTTCCCGGCCCACTGGCAGCACGGGGATATCGATGAGGCTGGAGAGGCGGGCCGGCGTGCGGTCGGCGAGGTCGCGCTGCCGGTCGGCCACATCCACCAGGAAGTAGTGCATGGCGTGCAGCGTCGCCGCGGTGGGCGATGGCACCCAGGCGGTGCTGGCTCCCGCGATCGGATGCTGGATCTTGGCCTTGGCCATGGCCGCCATCTCGGCTGGCATGGTCCACATACCCTTGCCGATCTGGGCGCGGCCCCGCAGGCCGCAGGTCAGGCCGGTGTCGACGTTGGAGTTCTCGTACGCGCCGAGCCAGGCCGCGGTCTTCATCTCGGTCTTGGGGATCACCGGTCCGGCCTCCATGTCGGTGTGGATCTCGTCGCCGGTGCGGTCCAGGAAGCCGGTGTTGATGAACACGACCCGCTCGCGAGCCCTCCAGATGCACTCCTTGAGGCCGAGCGACGTGCGGCGCTCTTCGTCCATGATCCCCATCTTGAGGGTGCGCTGAACCAGGCCGAGGGCGTCCTCGACCCGGCTGAACAGCTCACAGGCCAGGGCGACCTCATCGGGACCGTGCATCTTGGGCTTGACGATGTAGACCGAGCCGGTCGCCGAGTTGCGGATGGACCTGCCGTCCACCCGTCCCATCCCCCGCAGATCATGGAGAGCGCACAGCGCGGTCACCATGGCGTCGACCATGGTCTCGTAGACCGGCTCGCCGTCGAGCCTTACCATGTCGGTGCTGAGATGGGGCCCCACGTTGCGGACCAGCATCAGCGAGCGGCCCGGCAGCGTGATCTGCGAGCCGTCTGGTCCGATGAAGCTGCGATTGCCGTGCAGCGACCGGTTCACGGCTGTGCCGTTGCGCACAAACGTGGTCTCCAGCGTGCCCCGCATTAGCCCGAGCCAGTTGCGGTAGACCGACACTTTGTCGTCGGTGTCCACTACCGACACCGAGTCCTCGAAGTCCATGATGGCGGTGATGGCAGACTCGAGGCGGATGTCGAGGACGCCGGCGTGGTCCCGGCGTCCCACGGGCTGGTCGCCGTCTATGCGCAGCTCGCAGTGCAGGCCGTTCTTGCGCAGCAGGATCGAGGTGGGCGAGTCCGCGGCGCCGGTGTAGCCGGCGAACTGTTCAGGACGCAGCAGCGCGCTGACGGTGCTGTCCCCGCTGCGTACCCTGAGCGCGCCGTCCTGCGTCCAGTAGCCGGTAGCCCACCCGTGGCTTGCGGAGTCGAGGGTGAAATGGGTGTCGAGGAACTCACGCCCCGCGGCGATGACCCTGTCGCCCCTGATCGGGTTGTAGGCATCGCCGCGGCTGCAGCCTTCGGCCTCGCTGATCACGTCGGTCCCGTAGAGAGCGTCGTACAGGCTCCCCCAGCGGGCGTTGGCCGCGTTCAGCGCATAGCGGGCGTTGTCGACGGGCACCACCAGCTGCGGTCCGGCCACCTCGGCGATCTCGGGATCGACATTGGCCGTCGTAGCGGTGACCGAGCCGTCCATGTAGCGCAGGTATCCGATGTCGCGCAGGAAGTTGGCGTAGGCCTCGGCGTCGTGGCCCTGGCCCTCGGCGCGGGACGCCCGATGCCAGTCGTCGATCTGGGCCTGCATCTCGTCGCGCCGGGCCAGCAGAGCGGCGTTGCGGGGTCCGAGGTCGGTCAGGATGGACTGCAGTGCGCTCCAGAACTCGTCGATGTGCACGCCGGTTCCCGGCAGGGCCTCGACCGCGATGAATTCGTAGAGGGGCGGAGAGATCTCAAGCGAACCTGCACGCACGCGTCCTAGAGTAAGCGCGCCTACGGGCCGCTACCGCCTCGCGGCCAGGCGTTGTGTCTCCCGCTCTTGTTCGCTGCGCTCACGGGCCGCTCGGGCCACGGCCTCGCTCATCGCCTTGCGACATCCTCATGGCCGCGGCCTATCGCTCGGCCTCTTGGCCAACCACGCTCCGTCCACTGTTCCAAATCCTCGTGATCCGCACCCGCTATTGGTGGGTACGGCTGGAGAGGGACTCGCGGTGGTAGCCGGCGACGCGCTTGTAGTTGTCGGACAGGGCCGCCATCTCGGTGGCTGTCATCACGTCTTCGATGCGCTCGAAGGGTCGGTCGCCGCTGCGCTCGTGGACCGCCTTGAGGATCACGTCGGGCGGCGCGGACCGGCTGGCGTGAACTACCGCAGCCGTGGCCGCGAGCCGCTGGTCTTCGTAGGCCTGGAGGGCTTCGGGGACCGATTCTGACGACTGCAGGCAGTCGGCTAGGGCCCGGGCGTCGAGGATGGCCTGGCCGGCGCCGTTGGAGCCGCGCGGATACATGGGGTGGGCGGCATCGCCGAGCAGGGTCACCCGGCCGTGGGTCCACCGGGGCAGCGGGTCGCGGTCGACCATCGGATACTCGAGGATCTCCTCCGAGCCCCGGATCAACCCGGCCACGTCGAGCCAGTCGAAGGTCCAGTCGGCGAATACGTCGTAGAAGTCCTCGAGGCGGCCGGTGCGGTTCCAGTCCTGCTCGCTGTAGGAGTCGGTCTGCAGCTCCGCGACCCAGTTGACGAGCTGGCGGCCCCGGCTGTCGACGTTGTGACGGATCGGGTAGATCACCATCTTGCCGACCGTCAGCCAGCCTGCCCGCAGGTAGGTCGACCCACTCAGGAACGGCTCCCAAACGGTGGTGCCCCGCCACATGTTCACACCCGAGTAGACGGGCGGGCCCTCGTCGGGAAAGAACTGCCGTCGCACCACCGAACCGATCCCGTCGCAGCCGATCACGGCCGCGCCCCGCACCGAAGGCCGTGTTCGGCCGGTGCCGGCGTCGTCGAAGTGAGCCACTGCGCCCCGAGCATCGGAGCCGACTCCGGTGCAGCGGTGTCCGGTGAGCACCCGCTCGGCGCCGCCGGCAACCCGGTCGACGTAGGCCTGGTACAGGACCTGCTGCAGGTCGCCGCGGTGGATCTGGAACTGGGGCCACTCATAGCCGGCGTGGCGACCGACGGGCTCGGAGTACACGAACTGGCCGAACCGGTTGAAGAAGCACGACTCCCTGGTGGTCACGGCAACCTCGCTCAAGGCGTCGGTGAGTCCCACCAGGCCCAGCTCCCTGGTGGCGTGGGGCAGCAGGCTGATCCCCACGCCGATGGGCTTGATCTCGGGAGCGGCCTCGTAGACCCGGGCGTTGATGCCCCGCTCGTGCAGCATCAGGGCCAGCGTCAGGCCGCCGATGCCGCCTCCGACGATGATCACATCGTCCATCGCGGCCCGAGTGCTGCTGGTTGCCGGGTGGATCAGGGCGAGTCGGCCAGGTAGGACTCCAGCGAGTCGTCCAGCGCGTCGTCCCACTGAGTGTGGTGGATCGGCGCCACGGTGCCCGTCAGCGGCGAGGTGTGCCCGTGGTCGCGGTAACCGATGATCGACTGCTTCTTGTGCTTCTTCCAGTCATAGAACATCTTGTTGACCAGCGGCGTGTTGAAGTCTGGGTAGTCGGTCTGGTCCACCAGGTCCTGGGTGTAGGCGCCTTGGAAGTCGATGGCTCCGTAGTCGTCCTCCACCGCGTCCTCCGCGGCCTGGAAATCGCTGATCCAGCGGGCCTGCTGATCCGCGTCGGGAAGCTCGATGCGTCCGAGGATCACGTCGCGGGCGTACCAGGCCTGAGCGTCGAACATGTTGAACGTGTACCACTGGTCCTGCATCCCCAGGTACAGGATCCGGTTCTCGGGCTGGAACACCACGCCGCGGTAGAGCATCGAGGTGGCCAGTCGGTTGGCGGTCACCAGGCGCAGCTCGTCGTCTACGAACGGGAAGTGGTGCAGGTACCCAGTGCAGGAGATGATGGCGTCCACCTCGGCGGTCGAGCCGTCGACGAAGTGCACCGTCCGGCCGTCGACATGGGTCAGGATGGGCCTCTCGGTGATCGGATCGGGCCAGTCGAAGCCCATGGGGCCGCTGCGCGACGTGCACACCACCGAGCGGGCTCCGTACTTCCAGCATTGCGAGGCGATGTCCTCGGCTGAGTAGCTGGATCCGATCACGAGCACGTCACGGTCGGCGAACTGCACCGCGTCGCGGAAGTCGTGGGCGTGTATCAGCGTGCCGCCGAAGGTCTCGTAGCCCGGGTAGTGGGGCATGTTGGGCGTGGAGAAGTGCCCGGAGGCTACGACCACGTGGTCGAAGTCCTCGCTGGCGTCGGCGTCGTTGGCCCGGTCGAGGGCGGTGACCGTGAAGCCGCTGCCGTCAGCGGACCGGCTGATGCGGCGCACCGGGTGGTTGAACCGGATCTGGTCGCGGAAGCCGCTGCGGCTGGCCCGCCCGAGGATGTAGTCGTAGAGGATCTCGCGGGGTGGGAACGACGCGATCGGCTTGCCGAAGTGCTCCTCGAAGCCGTAGTCGGCGAACTCCAGGCACTCCTTGGGCCCGTTTGACCACAAGTAGCGGTACATGCTGGCGTGGCAGGGCTCGCCGTGCTCGTCGAGACCGGTGCGCCAGCTGTAGTTCCAAAGCCCGCCCCAGTCGTCCTGCTTCTCGTAGCAGACGACTTCGGGCGCCGATGGGCCGCCCGCCTCCGAATCGCTGGCGAAGGCGTGCAACTGCGACAGCCCGCACGGCCCGGCACCGATGACAGCCACTCGTGTCATGACCGAATCCCCCCTGTGGTTAGGTGTTCGTATATCGACAGTAAAACTTGGCTCCGCCTCATGTCAACGCGCGGGCCGAAACTAGCCGGTCGTTGAGCACTTCGTCGAGAGCGGCCAGGACTAGCGTCACGTTGCGGGGGCGGGCCGTGTGGCCCATGCAGCCGATGCGCCAGCACTTGCCGGCCATGGCGCCCAGTCCGCCGCCGATCTCGATGCCGTAGTGGTCGAGCAGCTTCCGCCGGATGTCAGCCTCGCCAGTGCCCGCTGGGAGCCGGGACTCGGGCACTCGCACAGAAGTGAGCTGGGGAAGGCGGGCACAGGCCGGGGCCACGAGTTCGAAGCCCCGGATCTCAAGCCCGGCTTGGAGAATGTCCCCGCACCGCTGGTGCCGGGCGTGCGCCACCTCGAGGCCTTCGTCGAGCACTACGCCGAGCCCGGCATGAAGAGAGTAGATCATCGAGATCGGAGCGGTGTGATGGTAGGCCCTCTTGCTTCCCCCGTTGACGTAGTCGGCGATCATCCCCATGTCGAAGTACCACGACTGGGGCCGGCAGCGCATCCGTTCGACGGCCCGGGGTGAGACGCTGACGGGCGCCAGGCCCGGCGGCACACCGAGGCACTTCTGGGTTCCGCTGTAGGCGATGTCCACACCCCAGTCGTCGAGGCGCACGTCGATGCCGCCGAGCGACGTGACGCAGTCCGCGAGCAGGAGGGCGTCGCCCTTGGCTGCGCCCAACTCGGCCAGGTCGTTGCGCACTCCGGTGGAGGTCTCCGCGTGGACCACCGCGATCACGGCCGGGTCGGGGTGGGCGTCCAGGATGCGCTGCGGGTCGAGCGGCGATCCCCACTCGGCGTCCACTCGCACCACCCGCGCACCACACCGGGCCGCAACGTCGCACATGCGCTCGCCGAACACGCCGTTGACTCCCACGACGACGGTGTCGCCCTCGGAGACCACATTCACGAACGCCGCCTCCATGCCGGCCGAGCCCGTTCCCGAGACGGGGAACGTGAGGGCGTTGGCGGTGCGGAAGACCGATCGCAGACGGTCGCAGGTCTCGTCGAGCAGGTCGAGGAAGTCGCCATCTAGGTGGCCCAGCACCGGCCGGGTGAATGCCTCGATGGCCTCGGGGTAGGGGTTGGACGGGCCGGGGCCCATGAGGACTCGCTCGTTGTGTTGCATCCTGCGCTGGACCGCCCATCTGATTAGTGGTATCGTCCGCCAGATTAGTGATATGGTCCACCAAGTTGCAAGTAGGTCGCTGCAGTGGAGGTCGCACCCCGATGAGCCACCATCAAATTGCGGAGGCGCGGAGCCGGCTGCACCGCAGTGAGCTGGCCGTGCCCGGATCACGGCCCGAGCTGTTCGAGAAAGCGGCAGCCAGCCGAGCCGACTATGTGTTCCTGGACCTCGAGGACGCGGTGGCGCCCGACGACAAGGAAGCCGCGCGCCGCAACGTCATCGAGGCTCTCGGCGACATCGATTGGCGGGGGGCCCGCAAGACGGTGTCGGTGCGGATCAACGGGCTTGACACCCACTACATGTACCGCGACCTGATCGACGTGGTCGAGCAGGCCGGGGCGCACCTCGACACGATCCTCATTCCCAAGGTGGGCGTGCCCGGGGACGTCTACACGGTGGACGCCCTCCTCACACAACTCGAGCAGGCAATGGGCTTGAGCCACCGGATCGGGGTGGAGGCTCTAGTGGAGACCGCCTTGGGCATGGCCAATGTAGAGGTGGTGGCGGCCTCGAGCCCGCGGCTGGAGGCGCTGCACTTCGGGGTGGCCGACTACGCAGCGTCGTGCCGGGCCCGGACGATCACCATCGGGGGGCTCAACCCCGATTATCCGGGCGATCAATGGCACTCGGCGCTGTCCCGCATGCTGGTGGCGTGCCGGGCCAACGGGCTGCGGGCCATCGATGGGCCGTTCGGGGACTTCGGTGATCCCGAGGGGTTCATCGCCGGGGCCCGCCGGGCCGCAGCCCTCGGCTACGACGGCAAGTGGGCCATCCACCCCGCACAGATCGATCTGGCCAACGAGGTGTTCACACCGCCGGAGTCCGAGGTGGACCAGGCCCGCCGGGTATTGCGGGCGCTGGAGGAGGCGGCCGCGGCCGGGCGGGGTGCGGCCCAACTCGACGGGCGCATGATCGACGCGGCGTCGGCGCGCATGGCTCGAAACGTCGTCGAGACGGCCAACGCCATCGCGGCGGGCTGAGGGCGGCGAAAGGACACTGCTGGGGGATCAGCAGGAAGAAATTGCAACCGGACCGCACGGACGGTTCCGGGGCGAGGACGCAGGGAGGGGCGTTCATGGAGATCCACGAGTACCAGGCCAAGGCGATACTCGCCGACTATGGCGTGGCCATACCCGAAGGCGGGTTGGCCTACAGCCCCGAGCAGGCCACCTACCGAGCCTCCGAGATCGGCGGCGAGCGATGGGTGGTGAAGGCCCAGGTCCACTGCGGCGCGCGGGGCCAGGCTGGCGGAATCAAGATCTGTAGCCACGAGCGCGAGATCTGGGAGGCGTCCGACGAGTTGCTGGGCAAGCGATTGGTGACACCCCAGACCGGCGAGCAGGGGAAGGGCGTGTACCGGCTCTACGTGGAGGCCGCCGTCTCCAGCGAACGCGAGCTCTACCTCGGGTTCGTGCTCGACCGCTCCGCGGAGCGGGTGATGGTCGTGGCCTCGGCGGCAGGCGGGATGGACATCGAAGAGATTGCGGCGAGCGATCCCTCCTCGATCGTGCGGGTGAACGTGGAGCCGGCCGTCGGGCTTCAAGCGTTCGAGGCCCGAGAGGTCGCCTTCGCGGTGGGTCTCGACGCCAGCTTGGTCCCCCAGGCGGTGCAGCTGATGACGGCCTGCTACCGGGCCTTCCTCGATCTCGACGTCACGATGTTGGAGATCAATCCGCTTGCGGTCACCGCCGGCGGCCGCCTGGTGGCGCTGGACGCCAAGATGATCTTCGACGACAGCGCTCTGTTCCGCCATCAGGACGTGTCGGAGCTGCGGGACAAGTCCCAGGAGGACCCACGCGAGCGGACTGCCACCGACCGCGGGCTCAGCTACGTGGGGCTAGACGGCAATATCGGCTGCATCATCAACGGCGCCGGCCTGGCCATGGCCACCATGGACATGATCAAACACGCTGGTGGCGAGCCGGCCAACTTCCTCGACATCGGCGGTGGGGCCTCCCCCGAGCGCGTGCTCAAGGCGTTCCGGCTGGTGCTGTCCGACACCAACGTCGAAGCCGTGCTGGTGAACATCTTCGCGGGCATCAACCGCTGCGACTGGGTGGCCACCGGCGTGGTCCAGGCCCTGCAGCAGCTCGATCCGAAGGTGCCGGTGGTGGTCAGGCTGTCGGGCACCAACGTCGAGGAGGGTCGGCGCATCCTGGCCGAGGCCGATGTGGCCGTGGTCACCGCCGATTCCCTGGCCGAGGCGGGCACGAGGGCGGTTGAGTCCCTGACTGCGAGTGCAGCCCGATGAGCCCCGACCGCGCCGCGGCCAACCGGCGACCTCACCCCTCGAAAGGAGCGCTGCCCGATGAGCATCATCCTCGATGAGACCACGCCGGTGCTGGTGCAGGGCATCACCGGCCGCATAGCCACCTTCCACACCACCGAGATGCTGGAGTACGGCACCAACGTGGTGGGAGGCGTCACACCGGGTCGGGGCGGCATCACCCACTGCGGCGTCGAGGTGTTCGACACCATGAAGCAGGCCGTGGCCGCCACCGAGGCCACCGCCAGCATCGTGTTCGTGCCGCCGCCGTTCGCGGCCGATGCCATCATGGAGGCGGCCGACGCCGGGATCGAGTACTGCGTGTGCATCACCGAGGGCATCCCGGTCCAGGACATGATCAAGGTGAAGCGCTACCAGCGGCGCTACCAGCACGCCAGCCGGATGTGCCTGATCGGCCCTAACTGCGCCGGCGTGATCAGCCCGGGCCGGGCCATGATGGGAATCATGCCTCCGCACATCTACGAGCGGGGCCCGGTCGGCATCGTCAGCCGGTCGGGAACGCTCGGGTACGAGGCGGCGTCGCAGCTCAAGGCGGTCGGAATCGGGGTCAGCACCAGCGTCGGGATCGGTGGAGACCCGATCAACGGCAGCTCGTTCCTCGACCACCTCAAGCGCTTCGAAGCCGACGGCGAGACCGAGTCGATCGTGATGATCGGCGAGATCGGCGGGCTGCAGGAGGCGCAGGCGGCCCAGTACGCCCGCGACCACATGCACAAGCCGGTGGTGGGCTACATCGCCGGGCTCACCGCGCCCAAGGGTCGCACCATGGGCCACGCTGGCGCCATCGTCTCCACCGTTGGGGAGTCGGCCGCCGAGAAGGTTCAGCTCATGCGGGAGTGCGGCGTGACGATCGTGAAGCTGCCGTCCAACTTCGGCAGCACCGTGCCCAAGGTTCTTCGGCGCTGACTCAGTGCATGCGCGGCTGGGTGGTGGCGTTTCGCGTTGCCGCTGCGGTCAGGAGAGGCCGCGGACCCGGGTCTTGTCCGGGTCGTAGAACGCGTAGCGCACCACCTCGGCCGCTAGGCGCTTCTCGTGGCCGTCGAGCTTTCCCACTTCAACGGCCGTGCCGATCTCGGCGTACTCCACCGCCATACGGCACAGGGCGATGTTCTTGCGCAGGATGGGGGAGATGGTGGCGCTGGTGATCACCCCCACCTGGTTGCGCCCGGCGTACACGCCGTCACCGTGGGCTGCCGGCTCGCCTCCGACCAGTTCCAGCCCGACCAGTCGGCGCTGCGGGTTGTCGCGGCGCTTGATGAGGGCGTCGCGGCCGATGAAGTCGTCGGTCTTGGTCTTGAGCGGCACCGTGAAGCCGATACCGGCCTCGTAGGGGTCGGTCTGGTCGCAGAACTCGTGGTCGGCGAAGATCAGCCCGGCCTCGATGCGCAGCATGTCGAGCGCGGCCAGGCCCATCGGCACCAGGCCACTGGAGGCGCCGGCCTCGAAGACCGCGTCCCACACCGCCGGCGCGTCGGAAGGATGGCAGAACACTTCGTAGCCGAGCTCGCCCGTGTAGCCCGTGCGGGACACCAGCAGCGGAATGCCGTCGTGGTCGCCGACGCGGGCGATGGAGAACCGGAACCAACCCAGTTCCTCCACGGTCGGCTGGTCGGGTCGGGTCCACACGACCTGCTCGAGGATGCTGCGGCTGTTGGGCCCCTGCACCTGCAGATTGTGGAGCTGCTCGGTGGAGCTTCGAACCCAGACTTGCAGCCCGAGCCGCTTCGCCTGCTCCCGCAGCCATACGCCGCTGTAGCCGAGCTGCCCACCGATCCAGCGGAAGTTCTCACGCCCGAGCCGGAACACGGTGCCGTCGTCGATCATGCCGCCGGTGGGGTGGCACATGGCGGTGTACACCACCTGGCCGTCGGCGAGCTTGCGGACGTTGCGGGTGACGCAGGTCTGCATCAGCAGCTCGGCGTCGGGGCCGGTGACCTCGTACTTGCGCAGCGGCGATAGATCTATGGCCGCCGCGGCCTGCCGGCAGGCCCAGTACTCCTCGATGGGGCCGTGGGCTGTGTAGGAATCCGCCAGCCAGTAGCCGCAGTACTCGCTGAAGCTCCGGGTCAACCCGGACGTGCGGGGATGGAACCCGGTCTCCTTGGTGAGCTGTGCCTCGGAGTCTGCCGTCATGCGGATCGCCGTCGCTTTCTTGAACCGGTTGGCGGCCGGATAGACGCGCACCGCGATGTCGGTGGGGTTCCAGCCGTTGGCCGCGTCGATGTCATCGGGGCATCCGGTGGTGACACAGACCAGATCCTCCAGTGCCCGCAGGAGCACGTAGTCGCCGGGACGTGACCACGGCTCGTCGAGGTAGATCTGATTGCAGTCGCTGACCCGGGTGTTGTAGAAGAAGTTGATGGCCTGCCAGCCCCGCCGGCGGGCCACGCCGTACGGGTCGAGCGCATCGTTGATGTTGTCGGTGCAGTTGACGTGGCCGGGATAGCCCATCTCCTCGTAGTAGCGGGCGTTGCAGGCGGTGTTGAACGTGTCGTGGCGGCCCACGGTGTCCTGGATCACCTCGACGAGGGGCTGCATCTTGGCGTTGAAGAACTTCGAGTACAGGCCCGGCGCCGGACAGCTCGCGCCCATAAGGGTGCGGGTGATGGTGGCATCGAGGCTGAGCTCGTCGCCGGCCTCGAGGTCGGCCACCGCGAAGCACTGGAAGTCCGAGCACTGCCGTCCCTCCACGTCGACCACCTGGAACCAGTCGCCCTTGGCCACCTGGTAAGCCGCCGCGGTACGGCGTGGCACGATGAAGTCCTGGCTGGGATCGATCAGCGGTGCCGGAAGCAGCGGCTCGGCTTCAGTGGCTGGCTCGCGGCGGTGCACGTAGGCGATGAGGTCGGTGGGGGGTTTGCCGCCGTGGGACGACATGGGCTCACCGGGAGCGGCGACCACGCAGGCGACATCGGCATGGGCGACCGCCCGGGCCCGTGTGCCCGCAGGTGTGTCGCCGTCCAGGAGTCTTAGCGGCGTCGCGGCTCGAACCGCGGCCAGGTCGATGCCGACGCGATCCAGTCCGGCCCGTACCCTGCGGGCGTCCTGGAGATCGGCGGAGAGGATGCCCACCGCGGCCGGTTCCCCGCCGGAGGCGGCCCGATTGCCGTTGCCGCTGTTCGCAGCTTTGACGAGATCGAGCAGGCCGGGGTCGGACCTCCCGCCCGTGCCGAAGGCGATCAGCTCGCAGCACTGGCGGCCCTCGGGGTCGACGATCTCCAGTTCATCTCCGGCGTCGAGCGACAGCACGGTGGCTCCGCCGCCGGTAATCCGGTAGCGCTCCACCCCCGGGCCGAGCATCATCAGACCCGGCACAAGGACTTTGGGCTGGTCTGGGGCCACCGTCATGGTCGCCTCCTGTGAGGTTGGGTGCTAGTCCGGCCAGTCTTGCGGCGCGGCAATGCGGGTGCAAACAAAGTTCAGCGCCGTCGTCTGCCCAGGGGTCCTGACAGTCCTCGCCCACCGGGCTTGCTGTCGCCGCTGTCGTTGCCCGATGCGGAGACACTCGCGAACATCTCCCAGATCAGCAGGACGACGGCAACGAGGGAGGCCGCGGCTGCGATCCAGAGCCCTGAAGCCGGATCGGCCTCGTCATTGAGTAACTCCCGGATCGCGATAGCGCCCGCGAAGCCGACGCCGATCCAAGCCGGTCGCCAGCTTAGCTGTATCAGACCAATGGTGATCAGGCACACAACGAAAACGATCTGGCCCTCGTTGACACTGGTGCCCTGCACCGACTCCGTTCCGTTAGTTCCGACAGTCGTCTGCCACGGCAGGAAGATCCCCGCGGCAGCAATGGCAGCAAACGCCTGGGCGATCCGCCTGCGAGTCACAATCATGTCACGACGCTACCGCAGGGGACTCTCGCTCACTAGGTCCTCCGCACGCGAACTGTCGCCGCGCCGCTGGTCGGCGGCGCGGCGACAGCCGCTTTGAATGGGTGAGTCAGGCGCTAGCCGCCGACGACCTGGATGCAGATGATGACGAAGATGATGCAGGCGATGGTGAAGATCACCACGCCCATCTCCACGGCCTTGTCGTGGCCCTGCTTGCCTTGGAACTCGATTTGCTTGCGACGAGCCATTTCAGTCCTCCGAGCTGTACTTTTCGGCGAGCCGGTCGGCCGCGTTGTTGAGCAGCCTGTCCTCGCGCACGGTTACCAAGATCCCTGAGACCACGGTGACCGCGATCGCAAGAATCACGAGGATGATCGAGGCGGTGTTGCCGCCCGGACCCCACGTGAAGTAGCCAGGGCACGCGTCGTAGAACGCCGAGCACAGACGTTCGCCGGTGTCGGGATTCTCGACGGCTGCAAGGGCTTCTTCCCAGCTGTTATAGGGGAAAGTGTCCATTCAGTCCTCCTTAGTTCTGAACGATTGTCAGTGGTCGTGTCGATTGTGTCCATGCGCCTCCCGCTGCGCCTTCCTGCGCTTTCCCCAGTACCCGGCGGCCGCAACCAGCAGGTACATGACGGCGATAGCGAAGACGAACTGCAGCCACGAGGCGGACACCCGACTAGCGGTTGGCGGCGTAGGCAGCCTTCAACGTGGCTGCGCCCGCCTCTTCCGAGCCGTCGGCGTGGATGATGGGCTCGTCGACCCGGCCGAACTCCGGATAGAAATCCGTCTCGAATTCGGCCATGTCGAGACCCTCGATCTCCACCTCTGGCGGGACCCTCAGCAGGTTCAGCTTCTTGAGGATCCAGGATGCGACGTAGCCGGTCACGAAGGACAACGCGAATATCGCGGCCGCACCAACGGCCTGTCCCAGGATCGAAGTCTTCACGCCACCGGGCCCTGATGGGTAGCCGCTGGCGAAGACGCCGACGAGCATCACGCCCCAGAAGCCCATCACACCGTGCACGGCCACCGCGCCTACTGCATCGTCGACACGGGCCTTCTGCTCTATCCAGCCGCCGATGTGGTAGCACAGGCCAGCCGAGAAGAAGGCGATGAGCATCGTGAGGGACGGGGCGTAGAGATCCGCGCCTGCCGATACTGCCACCACGCCGGCCAGACCTCCGGAGATGGTCCAGAACGGATCGCCTCTGGAGAAGACGTAGCCGCCGGCGAAGCCAGCCGCAAAGCCTACCGTGATGGTGAAGGTGATAGCCGACAGCGTGGCCGGACTGAAGTAGATGGTGGCCCAGCCAGGAGTGGTGTCGGCCGTGATGGCAAGGCACGCCGCGTAGAAGGCGTAGAACGCCGTGAAGATGATCATCAGCCCCATCAGCGTGAGATGGAGGTTGTGGGGCTTGAAGGCCCTCGTCCCGCCGTTCTCATCGTAGCGGCCGATCCTCGGCCCGAGGTTGAAGAGGATCCCTAGGGCGAAGATGCCCGCCACGCCGTGGACCACGCCCGAGGCGGCGAAGTCGTGGTAGCCGAAGTGTACGCCCAGCCAACCTCCGTAGCTCCATCCCCAAGCCGCGGCAACGACCCAGACAATGCCGCCCATAAAGGCGGTCAGCCACAGGTAGCCCGAGATGCGGATGCGCTCCAGCACCGCGCCCGACATGATCGAGCCGGTTGTCCAGGAGAACAGCACGAACGCTGCCCAGAACACGCCGCTGATGTTGTCTCCGAGGTTCGGCCCCATGGAGCCGTCCCACGGGACGCCGAAGCCGTCGCCGCAGTAGTAATCCCCTGCGGCGGCAGAGCCTCCACCGTCGCCTGACACTGTGAATTTGATGCCCTCCTGCATGCAAAAGTACACGTACCAGCCGAAGTAGTAGAACGTCGGCGTCACCACGGCGATCGTCATGATGTTCTTCATCGCCGTCGACATGATGTTCTTGCGGCGGCTGACGCCGGCCTCGTAGGTCATGAAGCCCACGTGCAGCAGCCACATGAGGGCGACGGTGAAGAAGTAGTAAGCCTCGGTGAACACTGTTGCAGTGTCCATTGACTCACCCCCAATTCTTCTTGTCCGCTCCGACCGGTTGGCCGGACTCAGGGGACAATAGCACAAGCCGAGCCAGCCGGCCCGTGTCGGGCCTATCGGGTGGGGCCTATCGGAGTATCACTTCGTGACGATGGGGCGCGTGCGCCGGACGCTAGCCCCCTTCGGGCTCGCTGACGTCGACCAGATGGACGTCCCCGGAGCTGGCGTCCACCCACACAGCCGCGTGACGAAGGAAGTCCTCGGGGCCTCCCTCGGGATCTGGAACTGTGAAGACCACGACCCACATTGGCCTGGGAGGGAACCCCTGGCGCAGAATCTTGGCCTCAGCCCGCTCGGACTCGAAGGCATCGGGGTTGGCTGCCAGAGCGGCCTTAGCGGTGGCGACGGCTTCGTCCTCCTCGATCTCCACCCCGGAGCAGTTCTGGGTCGTGAACATGATCGCCAACGCTACGCCGACGACGACCAGCAGCTTGCTGCGGATTGATACCGACTTGAAACGCTCGATCAGGTTCTGTGGCTCCGGCTCGGGCATCGACTCTGGCTCCGGCATCATTGCGTCTCGAAGGATCCGACGGCGAGTCAGGCTCGGCTCGGCGGGCGCACGAAGAAGCGCAGGATTATGTAGCCCAGCACATGGGTGATGACCACGAAGGACATCCACCACAGCAGAACCTTGGGCCGGTAGCCGCGCTCCCGGCACTCCCAGTACGTGAGCCCCACTGCCGCGGCCAGCAGGATCCAGAGCACGAGGCTCTGGCGGGCGGCACCGCTCTCGCTCGCCCAGCCGACGATGATCAGCAGGCCCATGTGGTCCTTCCTGCCTCCTCGCTGGCGATCAGCACCAGACCCATGGCGTCATCCTCCTGCCGCGGTCCGCGGCTCGCTGGCCGGGTACACCTTTATGGAGATGAACCGTATCGGCAACTCGACCAGCTCGACCGGACCGTGGGCGACCTCGCCGTGGATCTGCATGGTGTCGCCCGCGTTGAGGCGGTATGCCGTGCCGCCGTAGCCGTAGTCGATTGTTCCCTCCAGCACGTGCAGAAACTCCACGCCGGGATGTTGGTAGAGCGGGAACACACCGCCGGGCTCGGTGATGGTGGTGATCATCGGCTCGATCACCCGGTTGGGGCCGCGCAGGGTGCCGAGATCCTGGTAGAGCCGCCCCGGCCCGCCTCCCTGGTGGTGGATCTCGTGGCCCTCCCCGGATCTCACGATCACCAGGTCGTGCTCCTCGTCTAGGCCCCTGAACAGCGCGGTGACCGGCACTCGCGCCGTTGTCGCCAGCCGCACCAGCGTCGACAGGCTCGGCGCGCTCTGGCCGTGCTCGATCTTGGAGAGCATCCCCAGCGAAATGTCGGCTTCCGCGGCGAAGGCCGACATCGTCATGTTCAGCGCCTGGCGCAGCTCCCGGACCCGGCTCCCCACGACGCGACAAACCTCCGCGGTGGTTAGCGACGGTGCGGTGGCCTCGACAAGGCCCATGGCCAGCTCGGCGCGAGGCGTGCCGGCGTCTTCGGGATCCTCACGGACCGCATCGGTCGAAGCGCTCATTGCATGATCCTGCCAGATGCCCGCGCTCGCGCGCTGTCACGCCGTGCGCTGTTTCGGGGGTCAAGGCCGCGAAAGCTGATCGCGGTGTGTGGGCCATGTTCGCAACACACAACGCCGCGCAGATTCCCTTCGCCCCTTTCACACATCTACTAGCGAACGCGACGAGACGGTGTCGGCCGCCGCGGGGGTCTATACCGACGCCATAAGGCGCGCCCCCAGCGGTGACGGCGTGGCCACCCGTTCAGCGGACGCCATGCCGCAGGCTCCATTAACGCCGCAGGCTCCATTAACACTGTAGACGCCGCGGGCATGAACCGCCCGGCTACCGCGCCTTCGACCGTAGATTCGCATGCCGACAGTCGCCGAATTGCTGTCCGGACGTGCAACTGGTTCAGGACGCCTGCCGAACCGTGCAGAACTCAATGGCCGTCGAACACGCGAGTTCTGCGAACAGCTACCAGGACCTGCGCAGAACGATCTCGCCCACCGTGATTCTCGCCACGTACACCGATTATGTTAGCAACCGGACTTGACGCGCACATTGCAGGTTCGGGTCGGGTATCCTCCGGGACTGCTACTATCACCGCTGGTGAAGTCATAATTCCACACGATAACAACGACTCTCGGAACTACGTTTACCATCTCCCTGCAGGCCGGACTTGCCGCACATGTGCCGACCACGCGTTCCGCCGTTCTGGCAGCCTCCCTGGCGATTGGGTTGGCGACGACTTCGGTTCCCTCATCGCCGTCGGAAGCAGCGGCGGGCGCGGCAACCACGACGGTACCCGCCAGAGCAAGAATCACAATTGCAGCCAAGCGACGGATGGGCTTGAACATGGATCACCTTGGATGGTCGGTAATATCGAATATTACTACAACTCTGCGGCGCCTGCAAGCTGTGGGCGGTCGCCCGTCGCGCCGGCCATCGGATTGGCAGGGACTAGATCGCTGCGCTGATGCGCGCTGCTGGGATCTGCGGGGCGACCCGCCGCTGGCGGGTGCGCACCACCCGCCCCGATCCCGAAGCAGCAAGGCCGGCGGACCTGGTGAGCCGGGACTTCACCGCTTCGGCCCCGAATCGGCTGTGGGTCACCGATCTCACGGTGGTGGCTACCCGCACCGGGGCCGCGTATGTGTGTCTGATCGTCGACGCGTTCAGCCGGCTCATCGGGGGCTGGCGCGTCGCGTCTCACATGCGCACCGAGATGGTCCTCGACGCGCTCGAGATGGCCCGGCGTAGCCGAGGAGCGCGCATCGAGGGCCTAACGACCCCTTGAACCTGGTCAGTTCACCTCGATCCGCTACTCAGAGCGCCTCGCCGAGTTGGGCGCGGCGCCCTCGGTGGGATCGGTCGGCGACTGCCTGTTAACCGGCTAATCCGGGTTGGCGTTGTCGGTCCGGTCCCTTGTTAGGGTTGGGGAGTGCTTGCTTTGTGGTTCGCTTGGCGTTACAGATGTGGCCGTGCGGGGTGGCGGGTTGTTCCTTGAGCGGGGGGTGTCCCTGTCTTGTTGTCAAGTCTTTCTAGGCGGCTTGGGGCAGGTTCTGAGGTTGGGGTGGTTGGTAGGGGGTTTGGGTCTTGAGCATGGCGAGGATGATGTTGCAGCGGCGTCGGGCGACGCAGACGACGGCGGCGTTGTGGCGTTTGCCTTCTGAGCGTTTGCGCTGGTAGTAGGCGCGGGCGTCTGGGTCGTGCTGGGCGGCGACGAAGGCTGCGGTGAACAGGGCGTTCTTGAGGCGGTGGTTGCCGCCTCGGGGTTTGCGGGACTGGGCGCTGCGCCCTGATTGCCAGTCGACGGGGGCGAGCCCGGCGTAGGAGGCGAGGCGGCTGCCGTCGGCGAAGCGGTGGGGGTCGCCGATCTCAGCGAGGGTCCGGGCTCCGGTTCGCGGGCCGAACCCGCACAGGCTGGCGAGGACTTTCCCAGCGGGTGCTCCATGAACGCTGCTTCGATGTCGCCGGCGAGTTGGTCGCGGCGACCGCAGATCCGGTCGAGGTCGGTGGCGAGCTCGGTGATGGTGTCGCCCCAGGTGGCCTCGGCGGTGACGGTGATGCTCTGCGCGTCGAGCGCCGCTGAGATGGCGTCAGTGAGGCGGTCCGCTGTGCGGGGCGAGCGTTTGGCGATGCGGGTGCGTATGCGGGCGCGCCCGGCGGACCTGAGCGCTGTGGGGGTGCCCCAGCGCACCAGGGTGTCGCGTGCGCCGCCGCTGATGGCCAGCTTGTCGCCGAGGGCCCGCTCCAGCGCGGGCGACACCGCCAGCAGGGCGTCTCTGAGCCGGTTGGCGGCCCTGGTGGCGTCCGCGGCGAGGTCGGCGTCTCTGCCGTTGAGGATCCGCAGCCTCACCAGCAGCTCGTCGCTGGGTGCTGTCCAGGTGAGCCGGTCGGCGTTGCGCCGGGCGTAGTCGGCGAGCACCGCGGCGTCTTTGGGGTCGGTCTTGGCCGCCCCGGCGTAGAGGTCCGCGGCGCGGCGCATCGCGCGGCCCGTCACATAGGCCACAGGAACCTCCCGGCGAGCGGCCGTCTCCAACAGCAGCGACGCCGCCGAACTGGTCGTGTCGATCACCAAAGCGACCGCACCGTGCACAGCCGCGTCGTCGATCAGGCGCCCGACCGACGCCTCGTCGTTGCGCACGCCGCGCGCCAGCACCTCGATGCCGGCTGCGGTCACAGCGCAGGCGTAGTGGTCGCCTTTGGCGACATCGACACCGACGAACACCTCGATGTCGACACAGTCGGGTTCTTGCATGGCGGGGCTCCTTGGGTCCGGGGTCATTCCTGCTCGGATGCTCCCGGTGCCTGCGCCTCAACCACTTTACGTCCAGCCCCGAGGGCATGTCCCTGTCAGAGGTCCCAGCACACCCGACCACGGCGGGCGACAACACCCCCCGGGCCATCAATGTGACAGGGGGCTACAGCCCTACCCGCCGCGGCGAGCAACCAGCCCCGACACTGCCACGCCAGAGCCGCTCAACAAGGTAAAGGGGGCTGGTTGGCGGCTTGGGGGCGACGGCGCCGGGATGGGGTGGCCGAGCAGACGGAGCACACCCGGAAGAGGGTCTGGGACGCCTGGCGCGAAAGGCTGGCCTATAGCCGTCGGCGGGTGGTCGTATAGGACAGGCCGGGTTGGGAGATGGCCTAGTTGCTCTTGCGGCCTCGTTGGCGGCCACGGCGTGGCGAACGCGGAAGATGCTGCGTCGACTGTCCCCGACGGCACTGTCGGCTAGGGCCTCCGGGTCAGAGCTTGCGTGAGCGTTCGTCGCTCATCCTCTCAACCTCGTGACTCTCAACAGGCCGTTTCGTCTGCCATACACGCCGCGCCCGCGGGCGTACCGAGGAGCATCGAACCGGCAGTCAGCCGCGCGCCGGGACCAAACACCGAGCTGAGCGTGCTGTGACGGTCATGGTCTCTCCGTGCCGAGCGTCGCCAACGGGAACATCCAAATCCGGCCCGTGTCTTCATTCTCAGCCTCTGGCGTGGATTCTGGCCTGGCCGACTCGTTCTTGACTGATGAGTGCTTCGCCGCGTCGCGAGCGGGAGCGGGTCGATCCGATGTCGGTCTACCATCGGCGCATCCTGATCCTCCTGCGCCACGGCCGCACGCCCAACAACGCCCAGGCCCGGCTCCAGGGCCAGTTCGACTCGCCTCTAGACAAGGTCGGGTTCGAGCAGTCTGCAGTGGTGGGGCGGGCTCTGCGCGAGCGCTGGGCCGTGGACCGGGTGGTCGTGTCATCTCGGCGTCGCACCCAGCAAACAGCGCGGGTCGCCGGCCTGGCCGACGTGCCCACGACCATCGACGACCGGTGGATGGAGCTCGACTTCGGCGCCTACGACGGCCGCCGCATCGGCGAGGTCATGGCCGAGCTCGGGGCGGCGTGGGCCTCCGATATCTCCTACGAGCCTCCCGGAGGCGAGTCGATGGCCGGCCTGCACGAGCGGGTCGGCGAGGCGGCTGCTGAGATCGCCGAGGAGGCCTTGACGCGCAACATCCTGGTGGTAACCCACGCCACCCCCATCAAGTCGGCGGTCGTGTGGCTGCTGGGCGGCGGGGCCGAGATGATCATGCGCTTGCGGGTGAGCCTGGCGTCCGTCACCGCCTTCGGGCCGGTGTCGCAGGGGCTGGTGCTAACCGAGTTCAACTGGTGCCCGGCTCGTCATGTTGGCTAAGAGCGTGCGCGGGTAGGTGGCGAGCGCTCGGGGCGAGACGTCGTGTTTCCCGCTCTTGTTCGCTGCGCTCACGGGCCGCTCGGGCCACGGCCTCGCTAAGCACCCTGCGAATTCCTGGTGAACTCATCGCCTACCCGCTCGGCCTCTAAGGGGCTGCTGTCCGGATATTGGCCAAAGGGCTGCTGTCCGGGCTTTGAAGCTGCCAGTTGTCGGACCTAGGGTTCAGTTGGCCCACGGCTCCGGCCCCGGAGGAATCGGCGCAGTGATCAAAGGAATGAACCACGCCGTCCTGTATGTGCGCGACGCCCGCCGTCATCAGAAGTTCTACGCGGACGTGCTCGGCTTCACCACGGTCATCGACGGGCCCGGCGCCTACGTCTTCATGCGGGCCCCGCTCTCGGAGAACCACCACGACATCGTCTTCTTCTCGATCGGCGACGCTGCGGGCGCCTCTCAAGCCGGCCGCAGCACCGTCGGCCTCTACCACATTGCTTGGGAGGTCGGCACCCTCGACGAGCTGGCCGAGATGCGCGATCGGCTGATCGCGGCCGGAGTCCTGGCCGGCCAGAGCGACCACGGCCCCAACAAGAGTCTGTACGCCAAGGATCCCGACGGCTTGGAGTTCGAGGTGATGTGGCTGGTGCCCCCGCAGCACTGGGGCGACGAGGAGCATCAGGCCATCATCCGCCCGCTCGACCTCGATGGCGACAGAGCGCGGTTCGCTGCTCTCAGCCAAGAGGCCGAGCGGATGGGCAGCAGTTCATGAAGCAAAGGAGCGCATATGAGCATCGCCGAGAGCATCGGCAACCCGTACTGCTATTTCCTTGATGAGAACGCCTTCGTAGAGACGGCCCGTCCCGGCTTCAGGCGCCGGGTGATAACCGGCGAGCAGCTGCAGCTCTGCTTCTGGCGAATCGCCGGGGGCGCCCAGGGATCGGTGTTGCACAACCACACCGAGAACGAGCAGCTCGGCGTCATTGTGCGGGGCAAGCTCGACTTCCGCATCGGCCCCGACGGCGCCAACGACGAGCGCATCGTGCTCAGCGAGGGCGACTCCTACCTCGCGCCCCGCTCGGTGTGGCACGGCGACTCGGTATTCATCGGCGACGAGACCTACGGGGAGTGCTGGATCCTCGACGTGTTCGCGCCACCCCGGGCCGACCTCGCCACCACGGGCTGAACGCTGCCGAGCATGGCCGACTGGCGGCTGGCCGTCGACATCGGGGGAACCTTCACCGACGTCGTGCTGCTCGACGTCGAGTCGGGCCGAGTTGTGGTGGACAAGACGCTCACCACTCCCGACGCGCCCCTCGAGGGGGTGCGGGCCGGGGTTTCGGCGCTGCTGGCCAAGGCCGGAGTGGTTCCGGGGGACATCACCGCTCCCATCGTGCACGCCACCACGCTGATCACGAACTCGCTGATCGAGGGGCGCACGGGCCGGGCCGGGCTGGTCACAACGGCCGGCTTCGGCGACACGCTGCTGATTCGCGACGAGCACCGCTATGACATGTACGACCTGCAGATCGAGTTCCCGGACCCTCCCGTCGGGCGGGATCTCACCTTCGAGATCGACGAGCGCACCTCGGCGGACGGGGCGGTGCTGGCCGAGCCGACCGACACCGAGCTCGCCCGCCTTTCATCCGAGCTCGCCGCGGCCGGGGTGGAGTCGGTGGCGGTGTGCCTGCTCAACTCCTATGTGAACCCCGCAAACGAGCACGCGGTGGCGGAGCGGCTGCGCCGGGATCTGGGCGTGCCGGTGTGCGTCTCCGCGGATATATCGCCGCAGATCCGCGAGTACCCCCGCATGATCACCGCGGCCTGCAACGCGGCCACCATGCCCGTGATCGGCCCCTACTTGGACGAGCTGCAGAAATGGCTCTCCGCCGAGGGGTTCGGCGGCTCGGTTCTGATGATGCTGTCCAACGGCGGCGTCGTGTCGGCCGACGACGCGGCCCGGGGCCCGATCCGGCTGGTGGAGTCGGGGCCGGCCGCGGGCGCTCTGGCCGGCAAGTGGTATGCCGACCGGCTCTCCGCTGAGCGTCTGCTCTGTTTCGACATGGGTGGCACCACGGCCAAGGCTTGCCTGATCGAGGACGGCGAGCCGGCCCTCACCAACACCTTCGAGGTTGCCAGGATCTACCGGTTCAAGAAGGGATCCGGCTTCCCGGTGTCCGTGCCGTCGGTGGACCTGGTCGAGATCGGTGCGGGCGGGGGCTCGCTGGCCCACCTCGACCTGTTTGGCCTGCTCAAGGTGGGCCCGGAGTCCGCGGGCGCCGATCCGGGCCCGGCCTCCTACGGCCGGGGCGGCAAGACGGCCGCGGTGACCGACGCCGACGTGGTGCTGGGCCTGCTCGACCCCAGTGCCTTCCTGGGGGGCGACATGCCTCTCGACGGAGCCGCGGCTACCGCCGCGGTGGCCGCCACCGCGACCGGGCTCGGCCTGTCGGTGATGGACACCGCGGCCGGGATCTCCGAGGTCGTCGACCAGAACATGGCCGCGGCCGCCCGCATGCACGGCGTCGAGCAGGGCGTGGACCTGCGCGGGGTCACCATCCTGGCCTTCGGCGGCGCCGGCCCGGTTCACGCCTGCGGTGTGGCCGACCTCCTCGAGAGCGACAAGATCATCTTCCCGCCGAACGCGAGCGTGCTGTCGGCGTTCGGGACGCTGGTGTCGCCGGTGCGGATCGACCTGGCCCGCTCCATGCCCCGGCTGCTGCACAGCGTCGATAGCGCCGAGCGGGATCGGCTGCTCGACGAGCTGCGGAGCGAGGGCCGCCGGGTGCTGCTGGCAGCCGGCGTGCCCGAGGGCGAGGTCCGGTTCCGGTACGGGCTGGACGCACGGTACTCGGGGCAGGGCAACGAGATCACGGTGTGGCTGGGCTCCGGGGAGTTGTGGCCCGCCTCCGACCCCGAAGTGCTGGGAGCCTTCGAGGCGGAGTACCGGCGCATCTACGGGATGACCATCCCGGACGTGCCCATTGAGGCCGTGACATGGCGGATTTCCGCCTACGCGGAGGAGTCAAGGGTGACGCCGGAAGTGGCTGCCGGGGTCGCCGGCGGGTCGGCTGAGCCGGTGTCGCATCGGCCCGCGGTGTTCGAGCGGGGATCTGATGCGCTTGTGGTGCCGGTGTACCGGAGGCAGGATCTGGGCGTGGGAGCGGCGTTTGCGGGACCGGCCATCGTGGAGGAGCGTGAGACCACCACCGTGATCCGCTCCGGCTGGCATGCCGAGGTGGCACCCGACGGCAGCCTTGTAGCCACCAGGAGCCGGCCATGACGGATGTTCGCGTCCCCGATCCCACCGAGGGGAGAATGTCGTTGTGAGCGCGGTTCGCACCTTCGACCCCGTGGAGCTGGAGATCCTGTGGCAGTCGTTGATCTCCACCGTGAACGAGCAGGCCCGGGCCCTGCAGCGAGCCGCCTTCAGCCCCATCGTGCGCGAGGCCGGCGACCTGGCCAACGCGGTCTTCGACCGCCGGTGCCGGATGGTGGCCCAGGCGGTCACCGGCACTCCCGGCCACATCAACAGCCTGGCCCTGGGCGCGGCCGCCATGCTCGAGGAATACCCGATCGATTCGCTGGCGCCCGGCGATGTGCTCATCACCAACGATCCCTACAAGACGGCGGGCCAGCTCCTCGACGTCACCGTTCTTGTGCCGGCCTGGCGCGCGCCCGCTGGAGGCGGAAAGCCCCGGCTCGTCGCCCTGTTCGGGTCCACGATCCACCACACCGACGTTGGCGGCTACGGCATCGGTGCGGGTGGGAGGGACTGCTTCGAGGAGGGGCTGTGGATCCCGATCTGCAAGCTGATGAAGGGCGACGGCGCGGGAGGCTCAGAGCGCAATCCCGACGTCTGGAAGTTCATCCTCTCCAATGTCCGCCAGCCCGACCACATGGCCGGCGACCTGCATGCCCAGATGGCGTCGGGCGAAGTGGGGGCCCAGCGGTTGGCCACGCTGTGCGACACCCACGGGCTCGACGACATCGAGGATCTGGCCGACGAGATCATCACGCGGTCCGAGGCGGCCACCAGGGCCACCATCTCCGAACTCGACGCGGGAACCTACGGCGCGTCGGCGATTCTGGACCTGGCCGACGGCAGCCGGATCGACATTGTCTGCTCCATGACGGTGGATCCGGACACTGGAGAGATCACCGTCGACTACGAGGGCTCCAGCGACGCCAGCCCGTGGGGCATCAACGTGGTCCGCAACTACACCCACGCCTACACCACCTTCACGGTGCGCTCGGTCCTCAACCCCGACATCCCCAACAACCACGGCAGCCTGGCCCCCATCAAGATGCGGGCGCCGGAGGGGTCGGTGGTGCACGCCGTGCCCCCGCAGCCGGGCACGGCCCGCCATGTGGTGGGCATGTTCCTGCCCAACGCGCTGCTCAAGGCCCTGGCCCAGGTGAAGCCCGACGGCGCCATGGCCGAGGGTGCCGGCGCGGTGTGGACGATGCAGGTGAACGGCCACCACGACGACGGGTCCCCCTTCATCACCGCCATGTTCACCTACGCGGGCGGTGTGGGCGCCCGGGCCACCAAGCCCGGACTCGACGCCTGCTCGTATCCCACCGGGGTGTCGGCGGTGCCCATCGAGGTGGTGGAGGCCTCCGCGCCGGTGCGATTCCTGCGCAAGGCGCTGCGAGCCGGCTCGGGCGGGGCGGGCGGGCAGCCCGGAGGCTTGGGCCAGGTGATCGAGTTCGAGGTGGACACGGCCCGGCCCTGGCAGCTCAACGCGGTGACCAGCCGCCTCACTGAGCCGCCCCAGGGCATCTTCGGGGGCGAGCCGGGCGCGTCCGGGTCGTTCCAGGTGAACGGAGAGCCGGTCACGACCCAAGCCCGCATCACGCTCCAGCCCGGAGACAGCGTGCGCTTGGAGTTGCCCGGAGGCGGCGGCTACGGCGACCCGGCGCCGGACGCCACCCTGACTTAGATTCTGTTCGCGCTTATTGGTCGCTGTGGCCGATTCCTGCACCCAGAACCCCTCCCTCCGGTTCCGCTGGCGGTTCTTGGTCGCTGTGGCCGGTTCCCGCACCCAGAAGGCTGGCGGGTGATGAAGTTGTGGTCCGAACCCGTGTCCTTCACCGCGGTGTGGGACCGGGCCGTAGCCCGCGGGGCCGACGAGACGTTCCTGGTCTTCGAGACGCCGTCGGGAAATGTGGCCCGCTGGAGCTACGGCGGCTTCGACGAGACCGTGGACCGGGTGGCTGGCACGCTGGCGGTGCTGGGAGCGGAGCCGGGCGCAGCGGTGCATCTCGCCCTGACCAACTCCCCGACGTTCATCGCGGTCTGGCTGGCCGCGTCACGCTTGGGCGCGTGGATTGTTCCGTCGGACCCCATGGGTCGCACTCCCGAACTGGCCGGCCATATCGAGCGCACCCGCCCCACCGTTGGCCTCTGCGCCGGCGCCCGGGCCAGCACCTATCGGGCCGCGGCCGCGGAGGCGGGACGCCCTGACCTGACCGTGATCGAGGTCGACGAGGCCGACACTGCGCTGGCCCCGTTCCATGCTGAGCCCCTGGCTGCCTCCGAGCGTCCCGCACCGGACCTGCACGAACGGGCCGCGGTGATGTTCACCTCCGGCACCACCGGGCGACCCAAGGGGGTGGAGGTGACCCAGGCCAACTACGCCTTCGCGGGAAAGGTCATGGCGGAGGCGGCCGGGCTGGCATCAGAGGACCGCCAGCTGGTGGTGCTGCCGCTGTTCCACGCCAATGCGCAGTACTACTCGTTCGCTTCGGCCATCTGGACCGGGGCGAGCGTGGCTTTGATGCCGGCCTTCTCTGCATCGGGGTTCCTGCCGGCCGCGGCCCGACACTCGGCCACCTGCGCCAGCCTGTTCGCCGCGCCGATCCGCATGATCCTGGCCCGCGGCGAGCCCGCCGACGGCGTGCGCCTGCGCCACTGCTGGTACGCGCAGAACATCGCCGCCGACCAGTACGAGACGGTTGCGCAGTGGTTCGGCTGCTGGCCCCGCCAGCTCTACGGCATGACCGAGACCATCCCCGCGGTGCTGACCGACGAGGCGGCCGACCCCCACCACGCCTCGATGGGCCGGGTCTCGCCGGGCTGTGCCGTGGATGTGCAGGACTCGGCCGGAGCGTCGGTGGAGCCCGGGGTCGTGGGGGAGGTGGTCGTGGGCGGCGAGCCCGGCATCACGCTGTTCGCCGGCTACCTCGACGCGCCCGACATCACCGCGGCCAGCTTCCGCGACGGCTGGTTCCTGACCGGCGACCGGGCGATTCGCGACGAGACGGGCCGCCATTACTTTGACGGCCGGCGCTCCGATGTGCTCAAGGTCTCCGGCGAGAACGTGTCGATCGTCGAGGTTGAGTCCACCCTGGCCGAGCATCCCGCGGTGCTGGAGGCCGCGGTGGTGGGCCGCCCGGACCACATCCGCGACGAGGTGCCGGTGGCGTTCGTGGTTGCCGCCGACGCGTCAGCCCCGCCTTCGCTCGACGAGTTGAATGTCTGGTGCGCGCAGCGCCTGGCTAAGGCCAAGCGCCCCGCCATCATCACCCTCATCGATGAGCTGCCCCGCACCAGCGTCGGCAAGATCCGCAAGTTCCTCCTAGCCGAGCAAGCTGCGGCCGCGACCCTCTAGCCGGCCGCGAGGCGTTCGATGTCGGCGATGTAGCTGCTGGTCTCGCGGATGAGGCGCTCGGTGTCGTCGACGGGTTCGCACAGACCGAGGTAGAAGCAGTGGCCGTGGAGTGCCTCGCGAGCGGCGTAGTAGTGGCTCATCGAGCGGCGGACGCCCTCGTCGGCGCCGCCGAGGCGCCGCAGTTCGCGGGTAGTGCGGGGCGGCTCCTCGGGTGCGTGTCCCGTACGGGCCACGATGAGGCCGTCGGCGGCGCGCTTGGCGGCGCACCACGCCTTCTCGGCGGCGTCCCTGATGTCCCCGGCGCTCAGGCGCGCCAGCGCCGCATCGTGCAGAGCATGGGCGTCCGCGAACAGCACGGCCGCACGTTCCGAAGCGGAGTCGTCGGCGGGCGGCTGCTCTGCGGTCATGCCGCTCATGCCAGCTGTTGTCATCGGGCTCCCCTTGGTGTCCATGGCGGTCCCGAATGAACGTAGCAGCCTGGATCAGCTACAACAACTAAATATCATGAAAATGTCTGTCTTGTGCTGGAGCCGCGCTAGTTCGATGCGATGCTCGCAACGCGGTTCAGGGCTCGATGCAGGAGGCCGCAGGTGGCCTGAACCTTCCAGACGTTTCCGAGGAGCGGGTGGGTGTCGCTGGCCCAGGCCCATGACGCTTCTCTCAGAGCCTCTCCGTCGTTCAGGCTGGCGCCGATCAGGCGCTTCTCGCTGCGCTCGGCCCGGTACGGCTTGGGTGCCACCGCACCGAGCGATACTCGGGCGTCGGCGATGGTGACGCCGTCGGCGTCGAGCTCCAGCGACACCGCGGCCGAGCACACCGCGAAATCGCCGGCGTAGAGCCTCAACTTCTCGAACGCCGCCGGACGGGCCCGGGCCGCGGCGGGCACCTCCAGCATCGTGAGCAGCTCGCCGGTGGCCAGGTCGGCTTCGCCCGGTCCCGCGTAGAGCTCGTCGATCGCCCGGAGCCGGGGCGGCTTCGACCCGGGCGCCACGCTGTGGGCGGTGGCGTCGAGGGCCAGCAGGCCGGTGGCGAGGTCCGACGGGGTGACGGCCTGGCAGCGGTGGCCGCCGATCACCGCGTGATGGAACCGGTGGTCGCCCAGCAGCGCGTAGCACGGGCGCGTCCAGCCGCCCCGCTTGTAGCAGTCGAAGCCGTTTCGGTAGAAGCCGCAGCGCTTGTCCTGCAGCAGGTTGCCCCCGGCGGTGGCCAGCTCCCGGATCTGGTGGGTCGCGAGCTCTTCCAGCAGGTCGGCCAGCATCGTGTCGCCGGGTCTGGCGCCCAGTCCTGACACCCGACGCCGCAGGTCCTCCAGGGTGACCGCGGCGCCGATGCGCAGGTTGCCCGCCGGGGTCTCCTCCAGTTGGCGCAGCTCGCGGATCGACGTGGTGTCGATGAGGCGCACCGGCGATCTCAGTCCCTGCTGCTGGGCGACGAGCAGGTCGGTGCCTCCCGCGATGTAGTCGGTGCTCCCCGCCCCCGACGCAGACACCGCGAGGGCGCTGGGCACGGTGCCGGGCCGTTCGAGGGCCTGCACGCCGAGCGATGCCGGCCCCGGAAGGCTGCGGCCGCGCCGCCGCGCCGGACGGGTGCCGGCGCGGTGCAGGAACCGGAAGAGGCCGCGGTCGTACCGCTTGCGGATCAGGTCGATCCACATCCGATGCAACGAGAACGTCGAGTTCACCGGCCGATTAAGGGCGACCTGAGCAGTCGACGAATGAGGATTCAGGAGCGGCAGGAGCTTCTCGGGGGTGATGGGCACCTCCCGGACCCTCACACCGGTGGCGTGGGCCACCGCATTGGCCACCGCAGCCGGGGCGGGGACCACTCCGATCTCGCCGATGCCCTTGGCTCCGTAGGGTCCGGCCGGGTCGTGTCCGTCGAGCAGGACGGCCCGGACCGGCGGCAGATCCGAGGCCCGGGGCGCCCGGTAGTCCAGCAGGCTGGGGTTCACCAGTTGGCCCTGCTCGTAGACCAGTTCCTCGCTGAGTGCCGCCCCCAGGCCCATGGCCATGGCGCCGACCGCCTGGCCCTCCGCGGCGGCGGGGTTCAGCGCGGCGCCCGAGTCGTGCACCGTCACCGCGTCGAGCACCCTCACCTGGCCGGTGGCGTAGTCGACCTCCACCTCCACGGCCTGCACGCAGAACGAGTAGGCGGGCGAGAAGTGGCCCAGGCCGTGCTCCTTGTCCATCTTGTCAACGTCGGTCAGGTAGCTGCCGTCGGTCCGCAGGCACCCGTCGACCGCACCCTCGGCGAAGGCCACCAGGTCGCCCAACTGCACCGCGTCGGCGCCGCAGCGGGCCTCGCCGTCGGTCAACTGCACCTGGGTCGGATCGGTGCCGAACTTCGCCGCCGCGGCGGACTTCAGGGTCTCGGCCGCCCCTCGGGCTGCATCCGCGGTGGCGTGACCGCTCCACACCGTGCCCCGCGAGGACCACGCGCCTAGATCCTGGGGGGCGTCGTGGCTGTCCATCATGGTCACCGACACGTCGTCGAAGTCGAGGCCCAACTCGGTGGCTGCGATCTGGCGCAGCAGCGCGGCCTGACCAGTGCCGGCGTCGGCGCCCGCGAAGCACACCCGGGCGCTCCCGTCGTCGTGGACCTCGACCGCGGCCTCGCTCAGCTCGGAGTGCTCGAAGGCGTTTGCCCCCGACACGTGCACCGCGGCGGCCAGACCCACCCCTCGCCCGTTGCCTCCCCGCGCTCGCTTGGCGTCCCAGCCGATCTCGTCGCGGGCCCGCTGGAGGCACTCGGCGAGTCGGGCTGTTCCGAGGCGCCAGCCGGTGATGGTCACATCGTCGCTGCTGGGGGCGTTCTGCAGGCGCAGCTCGATGGGGTCGAGGCCGAGCTCGTCGGCCAGTTCGTCGATCTGCGACTCGGTCGCGAAGGTCATCTGGGGGTTGCCGTAGCCCCGGAACGACGCCCCGGGCTGCTTGTTGGTGTAAACGAGCGATGCGGCCGTCTCGCAGCCGCCCAGGCGGTACGGTCCCGCGACCAGCATGGTGGCGAAGATCGCCACCGACGGACCGGCGTGGTTGTAGGCGCCGTTGTCCACCGTCAGGTCGCAGTCGCGGTGCGTGAGCGTGCCGTCGCGCCGGGCACCGGTGGTGAGATCGATGCGGAAGGCGTGCCGGACCGCGGTCGCCGTGAACTCCTCGTCGCGGTCCAGGACCAGCCGTACCGGGCGCTTGGCCTTCATGGCCAGCGCAGCTGCGATCACCTCATGGCAGCCAGCCTTGGCCTTGGCGCCGAAGCCTCCGCCCACGGCCACCGGGTGGGTGCGGATCTGCTCCGGGCGCAGGTCGAGCATGTGGGCGACCTCCTTGCGCACGAAGTAGGGCGCCTGGGTGGAGACCCACAGATCGAGCCGTTTGCGGGCCCCGTCCCAGCGAGCCACCACCGAGTGCGGCTCCAGGCAGACGTGGGCGGCGGGCCTGTAGACGTAACTGCCGCTCACGGTCACCTCGGCCTCGGACCGGCTGGTGGCGGGGTCGCCATAGGCGCGAACCGCCTGCAGAGCCAGATTGCCGGTTACCTCGTCGTGGACCCTGGCCGCTTCGCCCAGCCGGGCGGCATAGGGGGTGAACACGCTGTCCCGCGGCCGGTAGTCGACTCCGATCAGGTCGAGCGCGGCGTCGACGTCGGCCCGGGTGCGGGCCGCCACCGCGGCCACCTCCTCCCCGACGAAGCGGACCCGATCCCGTGCCAGCGCGCCTCGATCCCGGAACGGCTCCCCCAGGTGCAGGTATGTCTGGTCGGGCAGGTCGTCGGCGGTGATCACCGCGACCACGCCGCTGCGGGCCTCGGCCCGGGAGGTATCGATGCTGCGAATATCGGCGTGGGGGTGGGGGCTGCGCAGGATCCGGGCCTCGAGCATCCCGGGGAGCTTGACGTCGGTCGTGTAGACGGCCGCTCCCGAGGTCCGCTCGTCCCACTGGTTGGGCCGGACCCGCTGGCCGAGAACGGTCAAGGGCCGCACCCCATCACGTCGGAATCATGTCGGAGGCGGCGTCGGCCACCGCCGCGACGATCCCGTTGTAGCCAGTGCAGCGGCAGAAGTTCCCGGCCAGAGTCCGCCGGATGGCGTCGCGGTCGGACCCGTCGCACTCGCCGGTGGCGATGAGCTGGTAGGCCCGCACCACCAGTCCGGGCGTGCAGTAGCCGCACTGGAGCCCGCCCCGGTCGGCGAAGGCCTGCCGCAGGCGGGCTGCGTCGGCGGCAATGCCCTCAACCGTTCGCACCGGCTCATCCACCCGGGCCGCCAGCACCAGGCAGGACGGCACGGCCCGATCGCCCACCAGCACGGTGCACGCTCCGCAGTCGCCCCGGCCGCAGGCCTCCTTGGTGCCTGTGAGCCCCAGGTGGTCGCGCAGCACATCCAGGAGTCTGGCCCCCGGGGTGGCGTCGACTGTGGTTTGGGATTCGTTGACGACCAGACGGACGGTCACAACCCGCGACTGTAACCCTGCACCTCGCTAGAGGCCGAGCGAATGGGAGCGAATCACTAGGCGACCTCGCAGGACGCTGAGCGAGGCCCCCGGGCCCGAGCGGCCCGTGAGCGCAGCGTACAAGAGCGGGATCCGGGCCCGAGCGGCCCGTGAGCGCAGCGTACGAGAGCGGGATCCGGGCCCGAGCGGCCCGTGAGCGCAGCGTACAAGAGCGGGAAGCACAACCCCGCACTGCGAGGCGCTCGCAACCACTTTGCGCTCGCTCCCTTGGCTCGCGGTGGGGCCGGACCACTAGCGTCGCGATGCAGTGAGCCTCGAAGCCCTGTTGAATCCGTCGTCGGTGGCGGTTGTGGGGGCCTCGGAGAAGCCTTCGATCGGCCGGTCCGTGGTCGAGAACCTGCAGCTCATCGGGTATGCCGGGACGATTCTGCCCGTGAACCCGAGGTACGCGGAGGTGCTGGGTCTCGAATGCCGGCCATCTCTCGCCGACCTCGAGACCACCCCCGATGTCGTGGTGTTCTGTGTGGGTGCCGGCCGGGTGCTGGAGGGCTACCGGATGCTGCCCGGCATTGGCGCGGCCGGAGCGGTGATCTTCGACGGGGGTTTCGCTGAGGCGGGTGGGAGCGGTGAGCGGCTCCAGGCCGAGATCACCGCCATCAGCCGGGAGGCGGGCATCGCCCTGTGCGGGCCCAACTGCATGGGGTTCCTGAATCCGGCCCGACGCACTGCGGCCTACGCCCAGTTCGTCCACGATCCCGGTCAGCTCTCCGGGAACGTGGGCTTCGTTTCCCAGAGCGGCTCGATGTGCATCGGGCTGATGAGCGACACCCGGCGGTTCGGGTTCTCCACCATGGTGTCGTCGGGCAACGAGGCCGTGGTGACCACCGCCGACTACATCGACTATCTGGTGGACGAGCCGGCCACGGCCGTGATAGCGGTGTTCAGCGAGTTCATCGCCGATCCCGAGCACTTTGTCGCTGCTCTCGACCGCGCGGCCGACGCCGGCAAACCGGTGGTGGTGCTCAAGACCGGCCGCACCGCCCGCTCGCAGCGGGCCGTCACCAGCCACACCGGTGGCTTTTGCGGCGAAGCCCGGGTGTTCTCGGCCATGCTTCGGGCCCATCGGGCCATCGAGGTGCGGGGCCCGGACGAGCTGACCGAGGTGCTGGCCGCCTGCCAGGCCGCCCGCCGGCCGGATGGCGCTCGAGCCTCGGTGGTGACGGCCTCGGGAGGGCTGGTGGAGCTCGTGCTTGATATCGCGCCGCAGGCCGGGATCGAGCTGCCCCCGCTGTCGCCGTCCGACCGGGCCGCGGTCGAGAGCTTCATGGGCCCGGTGGCGGGGGAAGGCAATCCGCTCGACGCATGGGGTCACGGCCAGTTCGCGATCAACCTCCCTCGGGCGCTGGAGGTGGCCCGGGCCAGCGACGACACCGACGTGGTGGTGTTCCCCAACGACGCCTCCGATGGCCAGCCCATGGGAGGCTCGGGTTTCTCCGAAGGCTTCACGCCCCTGCTGGCCGCTTCGGCCGCGGCCAGCCATAAACCCCACTACCAGCTCAACACCCGTCCGGGTTTGATGCACAGCCGCCAGGTTGCGGTGCTGGCGGCCGGGGGCGGCGCCACGTTGGGCGGATTGCGTCAGGGGCTCTCAGCCATCGCCCGGCTGGCAGCATTCGCTCGCTTCCAGCCGCGTCCTGTCCTCAGCGAGGCGCAGCGCCGCCACCGGCTGGCCGAGCTTGCGGCCTCCCGCCAAGGTCGCGCGACGATCAACGAGCACGACTCAAAGCAGGTGCTGATGGACTACGGCGTGCCGGTCACCCGTGAGCGGCTGGTCGCGACGCTGGCGGAGGCCCAGGGCGCGGCGGCTGAGATCGGGTTCCCCATCGTGTTGAAGGCGGTGTCGGACGGCGCGGTTCACAAGTCGGACCTGGATCTGGTCAAGCTGGGAATCCCCGATTCGGCGGGTGTGGCGCAGGCCTGGGAGGAATTGGCTGCGGGGATCGCCGGGGCGGGCCTCGGCTCGGCCGGGGTGCTCGTGCAGGAGATGGTTGCGGGCGGTGTGGAGGCGCTGATGGGAGTGAGCCGCGACCAGGACTTCGGGTTGATGTTGGCCCTCGGCCCCGGCGGCGTCGAAGCCGACCTCTCCGGTGCCGACGACGTCGCCCTGCGGGTGCTGCCCCTCCGGGTCGGGGACGCGGCCTCCATGGTCTCGGAGTCGCCGAGACTGGGCCGTCTGCTGTCCGGGTTCCGGGGTCGGCCCCCGGCCGACGCAGTGTCCTTGATCGAGTGCATCGAGGCGCTCGGGAGATTCGCCTGGGCCGAGCGGGATCTGATCGACGAGATCGACCTGAACCCGGTGCTGGTGCTGGGCGAGGGCCTGGGCTGTGTGGCAGCCGACGCCCTCATCGTTGCCAGGGACCTCGAGCCTTCCCAGGAGGACAGCTATGCCCGATGAACAAACCGCGTGCGATGACCGGGCGGCGTCCGACGAGCGAGGGGCGTCCGATGATCTGGTGCGGTACGAGACCGACGGCCCAGTGGGGGTCATCACCGTCAACCGTCCCCAGAAACTCAATGCCATAAGCCCCCGGCTGATGCACGCCTGGTGGCGGGCCCTGCGGGCCGCGGAGGCCGACGAGTCCACCAGCGTGGTGGTGCTTCGGTCCGAGGGTCGCAGCTTCTGCGTGGGTTTCGACATCTCCGGGGCGGATCCGGAGTCGGGCCAGAGGGTCTACGGACCCGACGCTTTGTCGAGGCACGCCATGCTGGCCGAGGGCCTCGAGTTCATGCTGGCCCACTGGTACCTGCGCAAGCCGGTGATCGCGTCGGTGCAGGGCCACGCGGTGGGTGGCGGGTGCGAGATCGCCCTGCTGTGCGACATCACCATCGCGGCTGCCAACGCGGTGTTCGGTGAGCCCGAGGTCCGCTTCTCCGACCCCGGACCGGGCCTGATAATGCCGTGGATCATCGGCTACAAGCGGGCCCGAGAACTCCACTACTTCGGCGATCTGATTGACGCTGACACCGCGCTGGAGCTGGGCATGGTCAACCGGGTCGTACCCACCGAGGAGCTCCGGCCGGCGACCATGGCCTACGCCCAACGCATGGCGCTGATCGCTCCCGAGGCGCTGGCCGCGGCCAAGCTGGGCATCAATCGGGGCGCGGACGCGGCCGGGTTCCGATCAGCCGTCCACGCCGGGCTCGACGTGGTGGCACCCGTCTATGCGACCGAGACCGCGGTGGGCAAGGAGTTCCGCGACCGGGTCAGCCGCGACGGCCTGAAGTCCGCCCTGGCCTGGCGCCGGTCCCAGTTCGACGAGCAAGACCACAGAAGCTCGACTTGAATTGCTCGCAATTGGACCTTGCGATACGAGCAACTGTCCAGCTATCGTTGGTTGTCGTAGGTGCCGGAGCGCTCCCCCCGAGCGGACCAATGCTTTACCGGTTGGGGAACGCTCCGGCCTCTCGTACTCTACTGCGAAATGTCATTGGTCTCTTGCTAAGACTCTGAAAAGCTCTGATATTCAGTTCAAATGCCGTGTATGAGGCTCAGCGGGCTGCGGTCCCAGCCTCCTCGGCTGCCCGGTAGCGCTCTATCAGCCACTCCGCGAGCTGCGAGCGGAAGAAGTCCTGGCGGCTCAGCGGACCCTGGGGAGCGAAGCGCGACGCCATGCCGCGCTGGCTGGCCACTGCCACCGGCATGTCCTGGTCGAAGAAGAGCTCGGTGCCCCTGGCGTGCTGCTCGAAGAGCGGCTCGAACAGTTTCAGTTTGGTGGTGGACTCGGGGAACAGGTACCCGGACGTCATGACCGATGCGCCCGCACCGTCAGGCTGCACAGCCAGCCAGTGGGCCGAGTCGCTATGGCAGCCGATCAGCAGGGTGGGCGCCACGTAGAGGTACACGACGTTCCAGCGGTCGTCTTCGCCCAGCGTCGGAATGGGCGGGAACAGCGCTGACTGGGTGGGGTTCATGCCGCGGTCCTTGAAGCCGGTCCGCCCCCGGCCGCCGATACCGACCGAGCCGGGCTCCAGGGCAGGGAAGCTTCCCGCGAGCAGCGTCTCGTTGCTGGTGTCGGCCTCGGTGAAGTCGTAGAGGGAGGCGTGCAGCCGCAGCGAGTGGTAGGCGTCCATGAAGTTCTCGGCGAAGACCTTCCAGTTGAAGGGCATCTCCAGACGCTCGGGCTCGGTGGTGACCATCTCGTCGATGCAGTAGGCGGCCAACATCTCGTCGAAAGCCGCCAGCCTCGGACCTAGCGGGACCGGGTCACCAGCGAGCGAGCAGAACACGAACCCCTGCCATTCCTCCACCGCCAGCTGGGGCAGGGAGATCTCCGTGCGCACGAAACCGGGGCGCTGGTGCATCTCGGGCGCGCCGATCAGGCGGCCGTCGAGGTCGTAGGTCCACCAGTGGTAGGGGCAGCGGAAGTTGCGGGTCGAGCCGTGGCACTCCGGCGGCGGGTCGAACCACTGGTCCTTGGGCCGTTCGGCCGGCGCGGTGATGCACATGGCCCGGTGCTGGCAGATCGACGACATCACGTTGATCCGACCATCCCGGTTGCGCACCACGATCACCGGCTCTTCGCCCAGCAGGGTGGCCGTGAAATAGTCGCCCGGTTCGGGGATCTGGCTGGAGCGGCCCACGCACAGCCATTCGGTGTCGAAGACGGCCGCCTTCTCGAACCGGTAGAAGTCGACGTCGGTGTAGCACGCCGGCGGCAGGCCGACGGCGACATCGACGGGCCGGGCCGCGGGCTCGATGTCCTCCAGCGGGACAGGGCTGCGTAGCGGAGCCATCCGCGCCTCCTAGAGGTTGCGGGAGGCCACGTTAGCGCGCCGCGCGCAGCCATCCGGAAGTCGGGCTCCAGAATCTCGCGGATGACTCGCCCGGCAGGACAGCGGGCCGCGGCGGTGGTACTGTCGCCGCCGGTATACAGGTTCCGGGGGCGCAGCCGCCGGGGCGCAGGCGGTTCCACGATGGAGGGAACATGAGACGACATTCATTCAGATGGCTTGCAGCGATGATTGCTGTCCTCGGACTCGTAGCAGCTGCCTGTGGCAGTGACGATGAGCCGGTGACGACTGCGGCGCAGCCCGACATCGCAGCCGCGCAGGCCGAAGTTGATGCCGCGCAGGCGGCCGCGGCTGAGGCGGAGGCGAACCTGGCTGCGGCTGAGGCGGCCGCGGCTGACGCGGCTGCTGAACAGCAGGCTGAGGCTCAAGCGGCGCTAGAGGCTGCCCGTGCTGAGGCTGAGGCGGCTCAGGCTGAGGCGGACGCGGCCCAGGCGGCGTTTGAGGCGGCTCAGGCTGAGGCTGGAGCGGCTCAGGCTGAGGCGGACGCGGCCCAGGCCGCGGCTGAGGCGGCTCAGGCTGAGACTGCGGCGGCCGAGGCGGCGTTGGCCGCGGCGATAGCGGAGGGGGACATAGAGACGCTCGCGACCATTGACATGGACACCAACGGCGATGGCAAAGTGATCCTCGGCGTGGCCGCGGCGGGTCCCCGCGACGACGGCGCCTACTACCAGGCCCTGGTGGACGCGGCCGAGGACATCTCGGCCGCGCAGGGCTGGGAGCCGCCGGTCATCATCGACAACATCGAGCCGGCAGTGGCCGACACCGAGCTGGAGAACCTCGTTGCGCAGGGTGTCGACATCATCGCAGTCGGAGCGGGCGAGATCTCTGACCCGCTGCCAGACCTCGTGGCGCGCTACCCCGACGTGTTCTGGTACTGCAACTGCGGCACCGGCTTCCCGCAGATGGACGGTGTGGCCCTCAGCACCAACGACGGGGCTGAGATCGAGTACGTCGTCGGCGTCGCCACCGGCCTGCTCCTGCAGGAGCGGGGCGGCGACACCGCCTACATGATCGGCTGTTGCGACCTCGGCTTCGAGGTTGAGACCGAACTGGCGATGCGGCTGGGCCTCAAGGCGGTGGACCCCAGCTACGACGTGGTCTACACGCCGACGGGCAACTTCCCGTTCGACTTCGACAACGTGGCCGGGGCCACCGAGGCGTTCAACGTCGCCCTCGATGCCGGCATGGACGCCCTCTACCCGTACCTGGGCGGCGCCCACGAGCCTCTGGTTCAGTTGGCCAACGAGCACGACATCGTCGTGATGAGCGCAGGCGCCTCAAATGTGTGCGACCGGACCGACCTGCACTGGGACATGGCCGCGCTGTTCGACGGCGGCGACTTCGCCCGGGCCGTGTTCCCGCTCATCGTTTCGGGACAGTTCGAGGAAGGCAGCATCTACAAGTTCTCGGTCGGCCGGGATCCGGAGGTCGGATCGAAGATCTGCGGTCCCACTGATGAGCAGAAGGCGCTGTTGGACCAGGCCCACACCGACGTCTTGAACGGCTACTGCCTCGCGGAGTTCGACACCATCAGGGCCATCGCCTACGGCGGCGCCGATCTGGAGGCCCCGCTGGTTTGCGCGGACGCCTGATCGCCTCTTAGGGGACAGCCACCCGAGACCGACATATGGCCGACCAACGGACGGCGGGAACCGAGGTTCCCGCCGTCCGGCTCACTTCAATATCTAAGTCGTTCGGGGCCATCGTGGCCTGCGACCGCGTGGATTTCACCCTTCATCGCGGCCGGATCCACGGCATCCTCGGAGAGAACGGCGCAGGGAAGTCCACGCTGATGAAGGTGCTCATCGGACTGGTGCTCCCCGACGGCGGCACTATCGAGGTGGACGGCGAGCGCTGCCAGATCCGCGATCCCCACGACGCCGCGGCCCGCGGCATCGGCATGGTCCATCAGCACTTCAGCCTGGTGGAGCCACTGTCGGTGTGGGAGAACGTGATGCTGGGCGACACCGGCCGGTTCGACGCGGCCGCAGCACGTCGCCGCGTGGCTGAGATCAGCGAGCGCTACGGCTTAGGGGTGGACGCAGACGCCAGGGTCGGCGATCTCTCGGCCGGGGTCCGCCAGCGGGTCGAGATCATCAAGTGCCTGCGCCGTGATCCGAGCATCCTGATATTCGACGAGCCCACCTCGGTGCTCACTCCGGACGAGTCCGAGCGGCTGTTCGATGTGCTGCGCCTGGCTGTGCAGGAGGAGAATCGGGCGGTGGCCCTGGTGAGCCACAAGCTCGACGAGATCCTCCACGCCACCGACGAGGTCACGATCATGCGGGCCGGGGCCGTCGTGCAGCGGATGGCAACCTCCGAGGCCGATGCGCCCATGCTGGCCAGGGCGATGGTCGGCCGGGAGGTTTCGCTTCGCTCGGAGGCGTCGGCCCTGGGTCTCATCGAGACAGTCGCGGCAAGCGCCGATGACGGCGATGGTGCTCGGCACGAGAGGGCTGAAGACAGCGAGCACGCGACCGAGTCGCGGGTGCCCGCGCTTCGTCTCCGCGACGTTGTGGCCCGCAGTCCCGACGGACGGATTTCCCTCGACGGCCTGAGCGTCGAGGTGTTCGACTCCGAGATCGTCGGTGTGGCCGGCGTGGAGGGCAACGGCCAGACCGCGCTGACCGACCTGCTGTCGAGCCTGCTGACCGCGGAGGCGGGCACGGTCGAGGTGGACGGCGTCTCGGTGCAACCGGGGAGGCCGGGTGCCATGTCCGCCGCGGGCGTGGCTGTCATCCCCGAAGACCGCCACTCCTCGGGTTGCGTGCTCGACATGACCGTGGCCGAGAACCTCTTTCTGGTGGATATCGAGCGGATCTCTAGGCACGGGATCTACGACCCGGTTGTGATGCGGCGAGACGCTGCTCGGCTCATCCAGGACTTCGAAGTCCAGACTTCCAGTCCGGACGCCCCCTTCTGGTCATTGTCGGGCGGCAACCAGCAGCGGGTGGTTCTGGCCCGGGAGCTGAGCTACTCGCCCAAGGTGCTGGTCGCGGCCCAACCCACTCGAGGACTCGACGTAGGTGCCATCGAGTGGATGACCGACCGTCTCCGTCAGGTTGCCGACAGCGGCGTGGGCGTATTGCTGATCTCCAACGAGCTGGAAGAGATCCTGCAGCTCTCGGACCGTATCGTCGTGCTGTTCCGGGGCCGCATAATCGGCGAGATGGACCGAGGCGAGGTGAACCTCGAAGAGTTGGGCCTCCTATTGGGTGGCGCCGGCGTCGAGGCAGCTTAAATCGGGGCAGAGGTGTCGGCATGAGCGAGCAGCAGACGCCGCAGGTGGCCACCGAGGGCCCCGACGTCGACCAGAACGAATCCACGAGCGCGGCGCCCGCGCCCTCGCGGCTGCGCGAGGTCGGCGTGGCCGCGGCCATGTACCTGGCATGCATTGTCGTAGCCCTGTTCATCTCGGCGATCATCGTGTGGGCGACCGGAGGCTCGTGGCAGGCCGTTTTTTCGGCCCTGCTCGACGGCAGCCTGCGGGCCCCGGGGCGCTGGGGTGAGACCATCGGGATCGCTATCCCCCTCGTGATCGTGGCATTGGGAACGGCCATCAACGGCCGGGCCGGCGTCGTGAACATCGGTCAAGAAGGTCAGTTGATGATGGGCTCGGCCTTCGCCGCCTACGTCGGCGTGCGCATGGGCGGACCCGGACCGGTGGTGGTTGTCTGCCTGCTCGTCGTAGGAGCGATGGCTGGAGCAATGTGGGCGGGCATCGCCAGCTGGCTCCTGTACTGGCGGCGGGTGCCGGAGGTGCTCACCACGCTGCTGCTCATAACGGTGGCCTCCCAGGCGACCGGCTACGGCCTCAAGGTCGACTGGCTGCTGCTGGCACCGTTCCGCGAAGACCGCTCGGTGCGCAACCAAGTGAGCGACCAGCTTGCTGACGACACCCGGCTGCCCCGCATCGACATCTGGGGCAACGACTTTCCGATCAGCGCCATCGCGGTGGTGCTGATGGCCGCGATCGTGTTCCTGCTGTTCCGGCGCAGCGTGTGGGGCTTCCGCATGAGGATGTTGGGCCGCAACGCCCGCACCGCGCAGCGCGCCGGAGTTTCAACCGTCAAGTACGGCACCACCGCCATGCTGATCTCCGGCGCATGCGCGGGCCTGGCCGGGGCCCTAATGCTCTCCGGCGGCGACTTCGGCAACTACCGGTTCACGCCCGGCTTCGCCAACAACATCGGATGGGAGGGGCTGCTGGTGGCTCTGGTAGCCCGCGCTCACCCGGTCGGGATAGTGGTGGTGGCCTTCAGCTTCGCCGGGCTGCGGGCAGGCTCCGGGTTCCTGGCTGCCACGGGGGTGGAGCGCGAGATCTCCCAAGTGGTCCTGGCTCTGCTGGTGCTGGCACTTCTCGTGCCACCGGCCATCCTCTTCATTCGCGAGCGCCGCCGAGCGCTGTCCGCCGCTAGAGACAGGACCTGAGCGATGGGAGGCTTCTTCTCCGCCGTCGGCGACGTGCTCACCAACGAGGTGACCTATTCGGGGGCCATGCGCTTCGCCGCGCTGCTGGCCTTCGCCGCCATCGGCGAGACGATCGCCGAGCGGGCCGGCACCCTCAACATCTCGCTGGAGGGGATGGTGCTGGGCGGCGCCTTCGCGGGGGCGGTGGGAATGCACCTGACGGGATCGATCACCGTGGGGCTCATCTTCGCCACCGTCGTAGGCAGCCTCGTCGCGTCGGTGCAGGCCAACATGAGCCACCGGCTCAGTGCCAATCAGTTCGTGGTCGGGCTGGCCATCAACACGCTCGTGCTCGGCATCGCCAGCTTCCTCAACACCAGCATCCAGCCGGTATCCAAGGCTGCCCACCGCTTCGCCATCCCGGTGGTGTCGGAGATCCCCCTGGTGGGCGAGGCTTTCTTCTACCAGCCGTGGCCGCTCTATCTGGTGTACCCGCTGATTCCGACCGCCTGGTGGCTGCTCTATCGCACGCGCTGGGGCTTGGAGGTCCGGGCTGTCGGCGAGAACCCCCAGGCAGCCGACGTGTCGGGCATCGATGTCAACAAGCGCCGTCGCCAGTCCATCTATTTCACGGGGCTCACCGCAGGGCTGGGAGGCGGCTACCTGGTACTGGGCCAGATCGGGCGGTTCGAGGACGCCGTCGTGGGAGGCCAGGGCTTCATCGCCATCGCCGCGGTGATCTTCGGTGGATGGACGATGCGTGGCGTGATCGGCGGGTGCCTGCTGTTCGGCACGGTCAACTCGTTCCGGCTGACGCTGCCCACCGTGGGCCACGAGCTCAACTCCGAGCTGCTGTCAGCCGCCCCGTTCGTGGTGACCATCGTCACGGTGACGTTCATCGCCCACCGCACCCGCGAGCCCCGGGCGCTGGCCCAGCCCTTCGTCCGCGGCCTCACCTAAGCTCCGGATCCTCACCTACAGGAGCGGCATGAAGACGGTTCCCACCATCGATATCAGCGACACTCGCAACGGCAACGGCTCGTCGTCGCCGGCCAGAACCGAAGAGGTCGCCAAGGCCCTGGACGAGGCCTGCAGAACCAGAGGGTTCTTCATCGTCACGGGCCATGGCGTGTCATCCGATCTGATCGCGGAGGTAATGGAGGTGTCGAGGCAGTTCTTCAACCTGCCCTCTGAGACCAAGCAGGAGGTGGCTCCCCCCGGCCCTCACCATTTCCGCGGCTGGCTCGGCCTCGACACCACGTCGCTGGCGGCCACCCTGGGCGATGACGAGGCCCCGCCCGATCTTTGCGAGTCGTTCAACGTGAGCCGCTTCGACGATCCAGAGATCTGGGCCCGGGCCCAGGTCGAGGGGGCTGAGGCCACGTTCCTGCCCAACGTCTGGCCGGACGAACCAACTGAGTTGCGGCCCCTGTTCGAGCGTTACTACGCGGTGATGGAGCAGTTGTGCTGGGACATGCTGCCGCTGTTCGCCCGGGCGCTGGACCTGCCCGGTGACTGGTTCAACGACAAGGTCGTCGACCACACCGCCCTGCTGCTCATCAACTGGTACCCGCCCGCGGAGACCGTCCGCTCCGGACAGCTGCGCAGGGGCGCCCACACCGACTACGGGGCCTTCACCATGGTCGCGGCCGAGCAGATCCCGGGGCTGCAGATCTTCGTGGACGACCAATGGTCGGACGTGCCCGGGGTGCCGGACTCCTTCGTCGTCAACCTCGGCGATCTCATGGCCCGCTGGACCAACGACCGGTGGGTGTCGACCCTGCATCGGGTAGTGATTCCCGACGGGGTCGACCAGCACCGGGACCGGGTGTCGGTGCCGTTCTTCTTCCAGCCCTCGTACCGGGCCAAGATAGAGACCATCCCCACCACCATCACGCCCGACCGTCCCGCGAAGTACGGCCCGGTCCTCTCCGGGGAGTGGATCAGGGCCAAGAATCTGTCGATGCTCGAGGAGCAGGATTCCTAACCGGCATCCAAGACGCTGGGTGGCGCTGCTGCTGGCGGCCGTGGTCGCCATTGGCGCCATCTCCACGATGGCGCTCGGCACCGCGGCTCTGCTCGATCTCGGGCCGTTCGCCCCCACCGAGCCTGCCGGGCTGGAGGTGGCTGACCGGCTGGAGGACTGCCGCGAGGCCGGCCTCGACAGGGGAGAGGGCTGCGATGCGGGCGCCGACGTCGAGGCGATCAAACTCTGGCCGTCGGACGCAGGCACGCTCATGGTCGAGTTGCGGCTCACCGACACCCCGAAGGTTGGTTCTGGGCTGGAGTGGACGGCCGAGTTCTATGTGGACACCGCCAACGCCTATTCCTCCGCCGGGGTCATCTGCGGGTTGTCCAACGTTGCGCCCGACGATGCTGGCGCCCAGGAGCCGGGTACTGAAGCGGTTTCCTATGCCCTGGATCCGAACACCGTGCCCCGTCAGCCGCTTCCGGCTGGCGCCTGCAGTGGCCGCCTCGACGGTGACACCGCCCGGTTCTCGGTCGATGTCACCGGCCAGCCCGAAGAGGCTCCGTTCCGGCTCATCGGCCTGCTGCGGCTCGAGTATCCCGATGATTCCGGTCGCCTCGGCTCCGACGATGACTTCCTGGTGCGGACATCGCTGGCCGATCTTCGAGGCTGAGCGGATCTCGGCCGGTCGGTAGGGTGCCACCGATGGGTCTCGTCGAGCCGGCCTCACATCTGAGCGCGGAGGCCCACCAATTCCTGGCGGACTTCCCGGCTCTGCCGCCGCTGGATCCGAGCAACCTGGACGCGGTGGAGATCGCTCGCCGGATGTCCCTCGCGGCCTGGACGGCGTTCAATGAGGGACTCGAGGGATCGTGGATCAGCCGGCCCGCGACGGTCGCCGGAGTGCCGGTGGTGACCTTCGCCGTCGACGAGCAGGCTCTCAGTGCCGAGCAGGTGATCGTGCATCTCCACGGTGGGGCGTTCGTGCTGGGCTCGCCGACGGCCAGCGCCGCGTTGGCCGTGGGCGTAGCTCAGCGCACGGGCTTGCCGGTGGTGTCGGTGGACTACCGCCTCGCCCCCGAACACCGCTGTCCTGCCGCGATCGAGGACATCGTGAACGTGTGCCGCGGGCTGGCTGCAGAGCGGAGCGTCATTGCCATCTACGGGGAGTCGGCCGGCGCCAACCTCAGCCTGACAGCCACGATCGCCTTGCGCGACGGCGGAGCAGAACTCCCCGATCGCCTCGGCTTGCTCTCGCCGTGGGTCGACCTGAGCTGTTCGGGTGACACTTACCGCACGCTGGCTTCGGACGACCCGATCTTGGGGCCCCTCGATCCTCCGGCTTTCGCGGCTGCGTACGCGGGTCCCGACCCAGCCAGCCCTGTGGCCTCGCCGCTGTTCGCAGACTTGGTCGGGCTGCCTCCCGCGCTCATCCAGGTCGGCACCCGCGAGATCCTGCTGTCGGACGCGTGCCGGCTCGAGGGAGCGCTTCGCCGCGCCGGAGTCGACGTCGTGCTCAATGTCTGGGACGGGTTGTGGCACGGCTGGCAGCTACGACACCACGTCCCCGAAGCCAGCCAGGCCCTCGACGACCTTGCCGCCTTCCTTATGAGCTGAGACGTTCGGCCCTGCCCGCCCGACCGCCGGGGTTGAACAGGCGTGCAACCGCTAGCGCCCGGTGGCGATGGAGACGACCTCGGTCAGCAGTTCGTGGTTGGCGGCCAGGCCCGGGGAGATGATGTTCACGAAGAAGGCGTCGAGACGGTGCACGCCGATGAGGTGCTGCAGCTGGCTACGGCACTCCGCCGGTGTGCCCGCTATCTGGTACTCGGCCACTAGCTCGTCGGTCACCAGCTGGCCGACAGCTTCGGGGCCGCCCTGCTCGAAGGCGTGCTTCAGGCCGTCTATCTCACCGTCGCTGAGGCCGAGGTTCTTGAGGATCCTGGGCGGGCTGTCCATGATGGCGTAGCCGTAGAGGTGCTTGGCCTCCTCGATCATCTCGGGCTTGTACGCCAGGCGGTCGAGGTAGACTCGCGTGAGCGGGGATCCGGCATTCTTGGCACCGGGCTCGAATCGGGCCGCTTGCCGTGCCTGCTCGGCGATCGCGAAGGCGTCGCCGAGGTCGGACTTGACCATGAGCGCCAGGCCGTCTGCGTGGACCCCGGCCAGGGCCAGCATCTTCTCGCCTCGGGCCGCGACCCAGACTGGGATCGAGTGCGTGCCCGTGGTCAGCTGGGCTCCCTCCAAGCAGAGTCGCTGCCCCTGCCAGGTGACCGGTTCGCCTTGCCACAGCAGCCGCAGCGCATCGATGGTGTCGGCCATGGCTGCCAGCGGGGCCGAGCGCTGGATCCCCATCGGGTGCAGCACCATGGTGCCTCCCGCGACCAGGGTGACGAAGGCCCGGCCCCCGCTCATCTCGTCGATGGTGGCGATCGCGGCCGCGGTGGCGGCCGGGTGGCGCGTGTAGGGGTTGGTGACGGCTCCCAGGCGGATGGTGCTGGTGGCCCGGGCCGCCGCGCCCAGCACCGCGTACACGTCGAGCATCAGGCCTTCGTCGGCCACCATGCAGTAGGAGTAGCCGAGCTCCTCGGCCAGCACGATCGTGGAGACCAGCTCGGCCGAGCCCATGGTCGGGACGATCTGAAGGCCCAGAGCGATCGGCTCGGTGCTCATGTGTGCGCCTCGGCCAGGGGTCGCTCGGTGCTCATGTGTCTGTCTCGGCCCAGGGGTCCGACACCGGGCGGATCACGACGGGAGCGATGTCGATGCGGCGGTCCGTTCCGACCAGGTCGGCCACCAGGTCACCCACGCCATCGGCGGGCATCATGCGCTCGCGCACGTGGTCGGGCGCCTTGTCCTCCCACAGCTCGGTGTCGATCTGCGCGGGGCACACGGTGATCACCCTGATGCCAAAGGCCCGCCCCTCCAGCCGCAGCACCTCGCCCAGGGCATTCAGCCCGCCCTTGGATGCGGCATAGGCGGCGTTGCCCTCGAAGGCCTGAACCGCGGCGATGCTGCTGATCAGCACGATTTGACCGCCCGAATCGCTCAGAGCCTCCCAGCTAGCTCGGGTCAAAGCCATGACCGCACCAAGGTTGATGTCGATGACGTGCTGCCAGTGATCCGGGGTGACCTCGGCCGCGGCTGCCTTCTCGAACGTGCCGGCGCTGTGAATGATCACGTCTATGCGGGAGTGCGCATTGAGGGTCTCCGCAACGATTCGCTCCGGCTCCCCCGGCTCGGTCAAGTCCGCCGCTAGAGCCGCCGCCGGTGCGCTCAGGCTCTCGACGGCAGCCTGTAGTCGCCCCTCTCGCCGCCCGATCAGCACGCAGAATGTGCCACGGGCCGACAGGGCGGACGCGCAAGCCAGGCCTATGCCGGTGCCGCCGCCGGTGACGACCGCTACCGGGGTGGACCGCGCCGTCACCTAGTACTCATTCTGGCAAGGCGTCGGGAGCCCCGATCTCGAGAAGACCTTCGATGCGAGCAAGGCGCTGACCGTTCTCGAACACTTCAATGCGCAACTCGCTGATCTCGTTGCGCAGTCCGGTTTCGAGTTGGCTGATCTCGTTGCGCAGTCCGGTTTCGAGTTGGCTGATCTCGTTGCGCAGTCCGGTTTCGAGTTGGCTGATCTCGTTGCGCAGCTCGTTGCGCAGGCTGTCGGTGGTTTGCTGTTGGTTCCAGATGATCGCGAGCACTCCCAGAACGACGGCGACCAACTGCGCGATGGGAATGAGCTGAGGCAAGCGCTGCGACGCCGCGTCCGGTCTGGGCACGACGGTTGCCTCCGGCATGGCCATCGGATCGGCTGTGGTCGCCGTGCCCTCACTGGGAACGCTGAGCGCCTCTGGTGCCGCCATGCCGAAACCCTACTTCTCGGTGCCGTTCATTGCAATGTAAAATCATGATATACATTTTAAGCACCAATAAACTCTGACCGTGTCCCGCCCTCACCGAGCCCGTCGATCCAGAGGCTGAACACTTCGACGTCTAGCCGAAGAACGAGGCGGTCAGCACCTCGTTGTTGATGTATCCGGCGCTGAAGGTGCGGCCGCTGGACAGATTGGTGAGATGGATCTCGGCCGGGGAGTGCAGTTCGATGGGGATCTCGTAGAAGTCTCGGCCGGCGTCCTCGTAGATCTCGATGAACGGGCGGCCGTAGGCGGAGCTGGCCGCCGACACCACCCGGTCGACGATCTCGGCGCACTGGGCGTCGTCGGCTTCCACGGTGACGTTGGAGATGCCGCCGTACAGGAGGCTGTCGTTGATGCGGCCCATCGATAACAGGTCGTCATCCACCAGGGGCGGCACCACCCCCAGGCCGTACGCGTAGCGCAGGCCCCGCAGGTCCATGCCCTCCTCAGCCAGCCGGTGGATGGACTGCTCGACGATGCGGGCTGCCACCTGCACCGCGGTCACCAGGCTGCGGTTGGGCGCGAACAGCACGTACAGGTCGGCAGCATCGACCCGGCATGACGACGCGATCATCTCCGTTATCGCCACCGGGATCGGCTCGGAGGTCTGGATGGCCACCACCGCCTCGTGGTGGTCGTCGCGGTAGTCGACCCACTCGAAGTAGTGGTCGAGGCTCTCGGAGTTCAGGGCCCGTCCCGGCCCGGCCAGGATGGCGGCGTGCTCGGTGCCTGGCGCCTGCAGGCGCCAGCCCGCGATCTGCGACGCTACGCAGGCCTCGATGGGATGGTCGATCATCACTCGCACCGCGGTGAGCATCCGCCCGGCTAGGTCGAAGGGCTCGTAGCTGACGATGCCGAGCCCGCCCAGGCTGGCCAGGGTGTAGAGCTGCGCGGCCCGCCAGCCCCCCTTGGCCTCCAGTCCCATGTCGATGACGGTGGTGCCGTTGTCGAGCCGGTCCACGGCCACCCCCAGCGCGTCGGCCTCGTCCAGCACGAGCCGTACCGTCTTCATGGCCTCACGGTTGACGCTGATCATGGCTGCCTTCTCCCTTGGCCGTTCTGTTCGCGATTGTGGCCTATGCGACCGACTTCCGCGAACAGAACGGCGACAGTCCGATTCCGGTGCCCGAAGCCATGTCAGGCCGGACTGGACTCTCGGGCGCCGAGGGCGGCGTCCACCGGGATGATGGCGCCGTTCAGGTAGCTGGCCTCGCTCGACGCGGCGAACAGGATGGCGGCGGTGATCTCCTCGGGCCGTCCGAACCGGCCCTCGGGGATGTGGCGCTGGATTGCGGTCTGCACGTCGGGGTCTCTCATCCCGGCCAGCAGCGCCTCGGTGGCGATGAGACCTGGCGCCACCGCGTTGACTCGCACACCCTTGGGGCCCAACTCCAGGGCCATGGCCCTCGTCAGCGCCTCCACCGCGCCCTTGGACGCGACGTAGGCGCAGCGGTTGGCCACCGCCAGGCGGGCCAGGATGGAGCTGAGATGCACGATGGCCCCCCGGCCCCGCTCGACCATGCCGGCCGCTACCAGCTGGCTCAGCTGGAACAACCCCCTCACGTTGGCCTGCCAGACGGTGTCGAAGGCGTCGAGCGACAGGTCGAACATCGATGAGCGGTCGATGAGGGCGGCGTTGTTGACCAGGATCGACACCGGCCCCAGCGACGCTTCCACCTCCTGGGCGACCCGGATCACGTCCGCTTCGTTTCCGACGTCGGCTTGGAACACCTCAGCCGTCCCGCCCGCCGCGACGATGGCCTGCCGGGTTGCGGCCGCACCGTCGGAGTCGCTGCGGTAGTTGACCGCAACTCGGGCACCCTCAGTCGCGAACGCCCGGGCGGTGGCCGCCCCGATGCCCCGGGACGAGCCGGTGACCAGCACGATGTCGCCGTCGAAGCGGTCGGGCCTCATCGCCCGCCCCCCCGGATGGCGGCCGCCTCGGCCTCGTCGGACGCGATCACGGCCAGCACCGTGCCCACGTCCACGGTCTCGTCCTCGTCGACGAGGATCCGGGCCACCACACCGGCGCACGGCGCTTCCAGCTCGTTCTCCACCTTCTCCGTCTCCACCTCGGCGATTGCCTCGCCCTGCACCACATGGTCGCCTTCATCGACATACCAGGCCACAACCGTGCCGTCCTCCATGGTCAGCCCCCACTTGGGCAGGATCACATTCGTGGCCATGCAGTTCTCCTAACGAATCATCTGGTCAGTGCCCGCCCGACGGGGTCAGTACTGGGCTGCGGTCTTGATGGCGGCGGCTATGTCGTCCTCGTCGGGGAGCACCACGTCTTCCAGGGGCACCGAGAAGGGGATGGGAGTGTCGAGGCCGTCCACCCGAACCACCGGGCCTTGCAGGTCGGCGAAGCACTCCTCGCTGATGCGGGCGCTGAGCTCGGCGCCGAGCCCGCCGATGCGGGGCGCCTCGTTGGCCACCACGACCCGGCCGGTCTTGGCCGCCGACGCCAGCACCGTTTCGGCGTCGTAGGGGCGGATGGTGCGCAGGTCCACGACCTCGACGGAGACGCCGTCGGCCGCGGCCTTATCCGCGGCGGCCAACGCCATGGGCACCATGCGCATAGCCGCGACCACGGTGACGTCGCCGCCCTCGCGCGCGATCGCGGCCTGCCCCAGCGGCGTCGTGTAGTACTCGGCGGGCACCTCGGCCCGGCTGCGGTACAGGGCCTTGTGCTCGAGGAACAGTACCGGGTCGTCGCTGTCGATAGAGGCCAGCAGCAGGCCCTTGGCGTCGACCGGGTTGGACGGCGCCACGATCACGATGCCGGGCACGTTCAGGAACCAGCCCTCCACGCTCTGGGAGTGGTGCGGGCCGCCTCCGAACCCGCCCCCGCAGGCGGTGCGGATCACCAGGGGAGCCTTGAACTGCCCGTCGAACATGTAGTGGAGCTTGGCCACGTTGTTGACGATCTGGTCGTAGCACTCGGCGATGAAGTCGGCGAACATGATTTCGGCCACCGGGCGCATCCCGACCATCGCCGCCCCTGCGCAGGTGCCGATGATGGCCGCCTCCGACAGGGGCGTGTCCCGCACCCGCTCCGGCCCGTACTTTGCGAGCAGCCCCCTGGTCACGCCGAAGTCGCCGCCCATTTCCGCAATGTCCTCGCCGATGACGAACATCTCATCGTGCTTGGACATGGCCAGGTCCAGGGCGCTGTTGAGGGCTTGGGTGAAACTGGTCTTGCGGACCCGGTCTTTGCCCATGCGCGGCGTGCGGGCCTTGCGTGCGGGCACGGCCGTGTCTGCGGCGGTCATCGCGTAGATACCTCCCAGCCGACGTACACGTTGGCGGTGGCCTTGGCCGGATCGGGCGCGGGACTGTCTTTGGCGAAGGCGATCCACTCCTCGATCAGCTCACGCAGCTGCTGCTCGATGGCGTCGAGCTCGTCCTGGCCCACTCCCAGGTCGGCCAGCGCCTCGCCGGTCAGCATGATCGGGTCACGCTCCTCCTTCCAGTACTTGACCTCGGCCTCGGGCCGGAACTCGCCGGCGAAGATCCCCTGCCAGCGCCAGGTCTTGAACTCCAGGAAATAGGGGCCCGCCCCGGAACGGATGTGCTCGACGGCCTCTCCGATGCCGGTCCACGCCTCGACGATGTCGTTGCCGTCGAGCTGGCGCGACACCAGTCCGTAGCCATGAACCATGTCGACGATGTCGGCCGAGGCGTGGCCCTCGGCTACCGGCATGGAGATGGCGTAGCCGTTGTTGACGCAGGCGTACAGCACCGGCAGATCCCAGATGGCGGCCATGTTGAGGCTCTCATGGAACTCGCCCCGCCCGACGGTGCCGTCGCCGATGATGGCGCAGGCCACGTTGGGCTGCCCCCGCAACTTGGCTGCAAGGGCCACGCCCAGCACGGTGGCCATGTAGGAGCCCTCCACCGCGTTGTCGCCGAAGTTGCCGACGGACGGGTCGGCCGAGTGGAGGCTGCCGCCCTTTCCGCTGCACACCCCTGTGGCCCGGCCGAACAGCTCGGCCATGATCCGCTCTCCGTCGCCGCGGTGGCGGTGCTGGGCCAGGGCGTTGATGCCGTGGCAGCGATGGTCGGGGAAGAAGGCGTCGGTGGCTCGCAGATGCCAGGCCAGCGCGGCCTGGACGGCCTCCTGGCCCAGTCCGGTGTGGAGCATCCCGGGCACGTTGCCCTGCTCGAACTCCCGCTCGAGCCCCTGTTCGAAGGCCCGGATGAGCCACATGTCGCGGTACAGGCCGATCAGCGTGGACGTGTCCAATGTCTCTTCTCCTGTCCGCCGGAGTCCCGGAACTGCTGGCGACGCTACCGAGCACCCCTCGGATCCGGCGAGTTCGCCTGCGGGCCGCGGCACCGAAGGCGCCATCGAGTGATGGGGCTTCGCCGGTGCTTCGTCCTGCCCGGCTAGCTGCTGTTGGTCGAGCCGTCGGCGGCGATGAACTCGGCCCACGGGATCCGGGGCAGGAAGTACTCGCCCTCAGGCACTGTCCGCAGGAACGTTCGCAGGCCGAGCCGGGCGATGGCGCCGAGCCTCAGCGGGTCGATGCGGCCGCGCTCGTTGCAGATGGCAGAGTCGTAGGTCACCCACACCACCTCGCCGATCACGAGGTGGACCTCGCCGAAGATCCGGTCCGGCGTTCCGAGGTCCACCACCTTGTGCACCACGCACTCGAGCCGGGCGAGAGCCTCGCCGATAGCGGGCGAGGTGACCTTGGTGGCCGGCACCGGGGTCAGGCTGGCCAATGCGAACTCGTCGGACTCGGGCGGGCCCTCCAGGGCCACGGTCTCGATGTCGTCGCGGAAGAGATCGCTGGTGACGTTGACGACGAAGTCGCCGCTGGCCATGGCGTTGAGGTAGGTGTGCTTGAGCTCGCCGTCCTCTCGCAGGCCCATGGTGATGCCCAGCAGCATCGGGTCGCCGGTGATCGGCAGGTAGTAGCTCATCGGTGCGATGTTGAGCACGCCGTCGGGGCTGCGGGTGGACACCATGGCGATGGGACGGGGCACGATCAGCTGGGAGAGCATGAACTGGCGGTCCATGGGCTGGTTCTCGGCCGGGTCGAAGGTGATGGTGCGCTCGGGATCCATGGGTCGGGCTTCCTTTCGTGTTGTGTCCTCGGGCGGCGGGCGCCCGAATGGGTCGATGCGGCGCGGCGTCGCTGGGTTCAGGCTCCGTTGGCGGGCCAGTGCGCGCGGTAGCGCCTGACCAGCCAGCGGTTGAACTGGACGAGGGTCTCCTCCTGCCACGAGTAGCGGCCCCTGGGCGCAAAGTGCGAGTTGAGGCCCTTCTGGGTCATCTCGTCGGCGTAGATGTCCTGCACATTGAAGTTGTTCACGCCGGCCTCCGCTGCGTCGAACAGGTACTCGAACATCGGGTCCTCGAGTGCTGACGACTCGAAGCAGTAGCCGATATGGATGGTGATGTGGCCTGCGTCCTGAGGGCTGATGATGAAGTAGGCCACCTCGTCGGGGACAATGGCCAGCGCCAGCGTGGGCGGGATCAGCACGAACCCGCCCCGCTTGCGCTGCTCGTCGGTGAGGTTGGCGAACACCGGCAGGATGCAGCGCTGGGTGGGGTTGAACGAGCCGTCGATCTCGGTGAAGTGCTGGATCCGGCCTACGGCGCCGTCGTCGTCGTCCCAGGGTAGGAAGTCGTTCAGGTGGCTGGGGGCGAACGTCTGCAGCGGCCCGTGAAGCCGGCTGGCGTGGTAGGGGTCGTTGAAGTTCTCCATCATGACCTTCCAGTTCCAGGGAAGGTCGGGGATCGTCTTGCCCTCCAGGGTGGTGGTGGTCTTCAGGCCGTAGTTGGTCAGCATCTCGTCGATCTTGGTCATGGTGGGGCCGAAGGGGCTGGCGCCGTGGTCGAAGTTGGCCATGATGAACCCCTGCCAGATCTCAACCTTGAGCTGGGGCAGCGGGTGCTCGGACCGGTCGAAGCCGACGGCGCGGTCCATGGCCGGGGTGCCCAGCAGGGTTCCGTCGAGCCCGTAGGTCCAGTGGTGGTAGGGGCATGTGAACCGGCGGCAGTTGCCGGAGTCCTCGGCGATCACCATTCCCCGGTGGCGGCACACCGCGGTCATGACCCGCAGCTCGCCGTCGGAGTCCCGTACCGCGATCAGTGGCTCTCCCGCGATGTTGATGCAGCGGTAGTCGCCGGGTTCTGCCAGCTGGTCGGCCCGTCCGACGCAGAGCCACTCCCGCTGGAAGATGGCCCGCTGCTCGAAGTTGTAGAACTCCGGCGAGGTGTAAAGCGCCGGAGGCAAGAGCCTGGCCTCGTCCACCGGGCCGACCGAGTCGTCGAAGCTGGCTAGGAGTTCGTCGGTCAGAACCGTCATGGTTTGCTCCTTCCAGTGGCGCGCGCGTTGGGGAGGGTGTCCCTTGCCGCTGAACCTAGTTGGTTGGCTCGCGCTGCTTCATATCGGGAGCGGCCGACGGCCCGGCGACGAAGCCAGCCGTTAGGCGATCGGCATCTCCCGTTGTAGCGCTGCGCCGATCTGCAGGCACAGGGCGTCGGCGTGGGGCGGGGCGACGATCTGCACTGCGGCGGGCCGGCCCTCGTCCGACCCGACCGGCACTACCAGCGCCGGCTGACCGGTGACGTTCAACGGCAGGAAGGTGCGGGCGACCTTGTCGAGCCACAGCCGGTCGCCGTCGTCGAAGAACGTGGCCGGGTCGGGCGCGGAGGTTGGCGTGGCCGCCGTCACCAGGACGTCAACTCCATCGAACACCGCATCGAGGTCGGCCTGCACCAGGGTGCGGGCCCGCAGCGCCTTCAGGTAGTCGAAGGCGCTGGCTCGGGCTCCGGCCGCGAGCCGGCAGGCCGCCGACGGCGTGAACTCGCCGATGCGGTGCATGTTGCCGTCGTGGTGGGCGGCGAACTCGACGACCGTGATCAGCCAGGCGATGGTGCCGGCCAGCTCGGCGTGGGGGAACGGGACCGGCTCGACCGTGCAGCCGAGTTGCGTGAGCCGGTCCAGCGCATTGGACACGGCCGCGGTCACCGCGGGCGAACAGTCCTCGGCGAGCCATCCGTCGACCACCCCCACCCGTGTGCCCTGGATCGATTCGGCCGGCCGGCCGTAGTCGGGCACCGGTCGGCTCGAGGCATAGGGATCGGCGTCGCATCCCCCTGCGATCACGCCTAGCACCAGCCCCAGATCCTCGACGGTGCGGGCCATGGGGCCCACGTGGTCCAGCGTCCAGGACACGCCGAAGACCCGGTCGCGGGGCACCCGGCCGAACGTCGGCTTCAGCCCGCTCACGCCGCAGTACGACGCTGGGACCCGGATGGATCCGCCGGTGTCGCTGCCGAGCGCGATCGGGAACAGCCCGGCGGCCAGGCCCGCGGCCGAGCCCGAAGAGCTTCCCCCGGCCCAGCGGCCCGGCGCGCTGGGATTGCGGACGCCGTCGCCGGACTCGTCCCCGAAGGCGAACTCCGGGGTGGTGGTCTTGGCCAGGATCACCGCACCGGCCTGGCGCAGCCGGGCCACGACGGTGGCGTCGGCGGACGGGACCCGGCCGGCGAACAGCGGCGATCCCGCGGCCGTGCACAGTCCCGCCGTGTCGATGATGTCCTTCACTCCGACGGGAACGCCCTCCAGGGCGCGGGCCGTGCCGTCTCGCCACCGCTGAGCGGAGCGCGCCGCCTGCACCCGGGCGGAGCCGTCGTCGCGGGCCACGATCGCACCGACAGCCCCGTCGATGTCATCGATGCGGGCCAGGCAGGCGTCCACGGCGTCGACCGGGTCGAAGGCGCCGGCCCCGTAACCCTTCAGCAAGGCCGCGGCGCTGAGCGACGTGAGTTCGCCGCCCGGTGATTCGGTCCCGGGATCCGGCGACGGAGACGACTCAGCGTCGCTCTGGTGAGATCCGGCCCTCCCCGTGGCGGCATCGGATACCCAGAGATCGCAGGCCGCAGGTCCAACGGTGTCGGGAAACGGCTCGTTGAGCGATCGCAGCGCCGTCAGCTTCTCGCCCAGTGTGGCCTGGGCTGCCATGGCCTCGGCCAGGATCCCCTCGGGAATCCCAGCTGTTGCGTCCGTCACCGTCCAGTTGCCGACCACCGCCGAAACGTAGCTGCTGACGTACGCAGAGCGCGCATGCGGGTACTGCCCAGCATTGTCGCACTGTCGCTGCGTAGCATGGGCGGGCGATGGCCTTCCACCATGTCGCGTTCGCGACCAGGGACTTGGAGGCGACCCACCGGTTCTACGAGGACTTGATGGGCTTCCCGCTGGTGCACTCGGAGTTCGAGGAACATCCCGATGACGGCGACCGACCCCCGGCATGGGTCAAGCACGTGTTCTACGACACCGGCGAGGGCGAGTGCATCGCCTTCTTCGCGCTGGAGAACATGGGGGAGCAGCCCGACTTCAGCACCGATGTGAGCAAGTCGGTGGGCCTGCCCGTGTGGGTCAACCACGTGGCCGTCCGAGCTGACGACAAGATGCGGAGCGAGGTCCGCGATCGAATGGCGGTGGCGGGGGTGGCTCCTTTGATGGAGATCGACCACGGCTGGTGTCAATCGTCCTACTACCTGGATCCGAACGGGATCCTGATGGAGCTCTGCATCGACACGCCCGGCATCGCCGCCGATCCGCACCGGGCCCTGGAGATCATGAGAGCCCCGGTGTCAGGCGACGACGCCTGATCGTGTCATCAGGCACCGGCGGAGAGGCGAGCATCAGCAGGGAGTTCGTCGGGCTCGATAGCCGCGGCGCAGGGCGGTCCGGTACGGGCGGGCATCCGCCAGGGCGTCTATCACCGGCTGGCAGGCGCCAGGCCGCGGGTTGCCCTCATCGCCACCCACTACAACATCGACTTCAGCGAGCACTACTTGGCGGAGCCGATGGCCCGGCGGGGCCTGGGCTTCCTGGGCTGGAACACTCGCTATCGCGGCGCCGAGGCCTACTTCCTGCTTGATGGCGCGCTGGTCGACATCGACGCCGGGGTGCGCTGGCTGAGAGGTCAGGGCGTCGAGTCCGTCGTGCTGCTGGGCAACAGCGGAGGCGGATCGCTGATGGCTGCCTACCAGTCCCAGGCCACGGCTCCGACCCTGGTACCGGAGTACGGCCGCAGTGCGGTGGATCCCGCCGTGCGGAGCCTGACCCAGGCTGATCTGTATGTCTCTCTGGCCGCGCACCCCGGCCGGGCCGAGGTGCTCACAAACTGGATGGACCCGTCGGTCACCGACGAGACCGATCCTCTGAGTGTCGATCCCGAGCTCGATCCCTACCGGGCCGACCGCCAGCCTCCCCTCGACTGGGCCTTCGTGGCGGCCTACCGGGCTGCGCAGCGGGCCCGCAACGATCGCATCACCGGGTGGTGCAGGGCCGAGATCGACCGGATGGCGGTGGCCGGCCACTACGACCGGCTCTTCGTCGTGCCCCGCCTGTGGGCCGACCTGCGCATGATCGACGGCTCCATGGATCCCAGCAGCCGGCCCGTTCCCGCCTGCTATCTGGGAGATCCCCGACGGGCCAACTACGGCATGCTCGGCGTGGGAACGGTCAGTTCGCTGCGCACCTGGCTGTCGATGTGGAGCCTCGGCGACTCGCAGTGCGGCCCGGCGCAGCTGCGCAATGTGAACGTGCCCGCCCTCGTGATCGACGCCGACGCCGACACGGGCATCTTCCCGTCCGACACCACCCAGATCGTCTCCGCGCTGGGGGACCGGCCCGGCGCCCCGCCGGTCACGGTCCACACCATCGCGGCCGACCACTACCTGCTCGACCCTCCCGGCGCCCGCACCGAAGCGGCCGACCGGATCACGGAGTGGGTCCGGAGTCAGCTCTGATCTAGCGCTATTGACAACCTCACCATCTACGACGCGGCCTATGTCGCACTGGCCGAGGCGACCGGAGCGACGCTGCTGACTTCCGACCAGCGGCTGACCCGTGCAGCAGGTATCGGCTGCAAGATCGAACTCCTGCGTTGAGGCTGCGTTCGACTCTCGGCGAGGCGCTCAACGATCTGTGTGTCAACAATTAAATAACTTGAAATATCTTGTAAATGCTTGACAATTGTCACACCCCTATGGCATGATGTGTTCATGGGTATCGAGACGGCACAACGGGTGCGGGATCAGGTGCGGGAGGGTCTCGCCGAGTTGATCCGGCTGGTGAATGATCCGGCCACCCCGACTGCGGATGTGAGCGAAGTGCTGGCCGGGTGCAAGGCTTTGGGCGCTCAGGTGTCGGTGCTGCAGGCCGATGCGGCGGTTGTGGTCGCGGCCCGGGAGCGCCACGGCGACTGCGGTGTTGGGGTGTTGGCTCAGTCTGCGGGTCTGTCGCGGCAACAAGCGGTTGGGCAGGTCCAGACCGCGCGGAGGTTGCAGTCGATGCCTTCGGTGCGCGACGCGGTGGAGGCGGGCCAGATCTCGGTCGCCAACGCCAAGACGCTGGCGAGGGCTTCTGATAGGACGAGCGCCGAGCAGGTCGACGCCGACGCCGAGTTGTTGGCGAAGGCCGCGGAGTTGTCGGTTGAGGCGTTCTCGCGCGAGGCCGGCCGTTGGGCGGTCAAGCGCCAAGATGATGGCGGTGAGGGCGAGTACCGGCGTCAGCGGGCTCGGCGTCGGCTGAGCTTCTGGGACGGTGACGACGGGATGGTGCACCTGCGGGGCGAGCTGGACCCGGTGACCGGAGCCAAGGTGCGCAAGCGGTTCGTGCAGGAGGCCGAGCGGCTGCGCCGGGCCGATCTGCACAGCCCCGGCGGCGACAAGCGCAGCCTCAACCAGCGCATGGCCGACTCGCTCGACACCTTGACCTCACACGGCAGCATCTACTCCAAAGCCGAAGACGCCACCAACGCCCGAGGCAACAACAGCGACGCCTGTAGCAACGCCGCCAACGGCGCCAACCGCGACGATGTCGGGGGCGGCGCCAACCGCGACGATGTCGGGGGCGCCTACGGCAACGAGTCCGGCGCTGGCGGCGGCGACGGCGAAGGCAGCAACCACGGCAGCGACGTCGGCACCCGCGGCAACGAGTCCGGTGCTGGCGGCGGCGACGGCGAGGGTTCCGGTGGCGGCGGCGCTGACCGCACCCGCGGCAACGGCGACAAGTGTGGGTGTGGTCGAAGGCTGTCGGCTGAAATCACGATCGTTCAGCATCTCAGCGCTGATGGCACCGACGCGTTCGCGGAGGTCGCCGGGGGCGGGGTGATCCCCCCAAGCGTGCTCGAGGAGTACTTCTGTGACGCGAGGATCAAAGGAGTGGTGTTCAGCGGTGAAGGTGTGCCTCTGTGGCACGGCCACGCCAAGCGGTTGGCCACCAAGGCTCAGATGAATGCGTTGCGGGCCCGCTACGGGGCCTGTGGGGGTTGTGGCGTCGACATGTGGATCTGTCAGGGCCATCACATCGAACCGGTCTCTGAGGGCGGCGCCACCAACATCGACAACATGATGCTGGTGTGTTGGGCCTGCCATCAGAAGATCCACCATCACCGATGGCGGGTAGTGCCCGACGGAAGGGGCCTGTACACCATCGCACCGCCGGAGCGGATCCGCTACGGACCCGCCCACGCCCCCGACCCGCCGCCGATCCACCGGGATCCGCCCCTGCGGGCAGCCAGAAACCGTGCGGCAGGCTCCGCCGTCAGACCCTCCGGGGAAGGCTCCACAGCCAAGGCGCCGGCAGACCGAGCCGACCCGGCTAGAGGCCCCTCAGCGGAAGCCCGCCAGCCCGAGCCGCTGTTCACCCTCGCCTAACCGGCTCTGCGTGCCGCTTGGAGCTTGGGGTGGCCGCCTCTTCCTGATCCTCCGCAGTAGTGCTCGTCCAGCCTCTTGGCAGGCGCCGGATCGACCCGGCAGGCCACTTCGGCCGACGCCCCCGGGGGTGCGTTGGCGGCGTCCATGCGCTCAGGGGGCCGGATCGACCCGGCAGGCCACTTCGGCCGACGCCCCGCTTTGAAGCTCGTGAGAGCCGTGGCCTAGGCTCCAACTGTGGTTGCCATCGGTGCTGAGACTGCTCGCGGGGGAGTGTGACAGCCATGGCGCGGGTCGACTTGGTGCATCCGGATAATGTCGACGGGGCCTGGTTCGTTGACACTCGCTGCATCCGGTGCGACGCGGCCCGGCACTGGGCGCCCGGGCTCATCGACATGGACGACGAGGGGCTGTCGTTCGTGGCCCGACAGCCCGAGAGTGCTGAGGAGACCGCCGCGCTGTGGCGGGCCGCGGTGGCCTGCCCGACCCAGTCCATCGGCACCACTGAGGCCCGGCGCCCGCCCCTGCCCGCTTTCCCGTTCGAGCTGACGCCCGGCGTATACGCGCTCGGCCACAACGCCCGGTCGTCCTTCGGTGCCCACTCGTACCTGGTGCCCCGACCCGACGGGAACCTGATGACCGACTCGCCCCGGTTCACTCGCGGTCTGGCCGAACGTGTCGACGACCTGGGCGGGGCGCGCCACGTGCTGTTGAGCCACCGCGACGATGTTGCCGACGCCGACCGCTGGGCAGACCGCTACGGCGCTGACGTGTGGATCCATGAGGCCGACGCCGACGCCGCGCCCTTCGCCACCGTCGTCCTCGAGGGCGACGAGCCGTCCGAGGTCGCACCGGGTGTGGTGACGGTTCCGACGCCGGGCCACACCGAGGGCTCCGTCGTGTTCCACGTCGACGACCGATGGCTGTTCACCGGCGACACGCTGCACTGGAACCATCGGCGGGGCGAGCTCGACGTGTTCGCGGGGGCGATGTTCCACTCGTGGGAGCGGCTGGCCGACTCGCTCGACCGTCTGGCCGAGCTGCAGGTGGAGTGGGTGTTCCCGGGTCACGGCAACTGGCACAACCTCGGCGCCGCCCTCTACGCCCGGCAGATGGCCCGGCTGGGGCCGGCCATGCGCGAGATCGGCCGATCCGGGTGGTCCACCCGCCCCAACTCCGCCTACGACTGGTACTAGTGGTTCGTCGCTCAACTGATCGTCCGTCCCCCACCGCTCATACGCCGAGGTCACCGGCGCTTAGCGCTGCCCAGTAATTCTGGCGACACAGCACTGGGCCGCCGCCTGACCGCTCCCACCGGCCGGGCGCGAGTGTTCCGGCTGCTTGGACTCGGTTCCGGCTGCTCCGGTAGGGTCGCGATGTGATCGCGGACCTGCAGGCCGAGCCGACGGTGGAGCGCCTGCAGCGCAGGGTGGCCGAGACCACCGGACTTGTCCACACCCCTGTGGACAGCCCGATGCTGCAGCCCTACGAGGTGTTCGACCAGGAGCTGTTCGACCTCGAGATGGTGCGAGTGTACGGGCGGTCCTGGGTGTGGCTGGGCGACACCGAGGACCTCGCCGAGCCCGGCGACTACATCACCGGCTCCATCGGCTACCAGCAGGTGATGGTGATCCGCCAGGCGGACGGCTCGGTGCGGGGCTTCCTCAACAACTGCCGCCACCGGGCCTCGGGGCTGCTGTTCGAGCCGGCCGGCAACTGCGGCAAGACCATGACCTGCCCGTACCACAACTGGGCCTACGCCATCGACGGGCGCCTGATCGGCATCCCCGACCGCAAGCGCATGTACCCCAATGGCATGCCGACCGAGGACTACGGCCTGGTGCCGATCCGCATCGAGGTGGCCTGGGACAAGCTCGTGTTCGGATGCCTGTCCCGCAAGGCACCCTCGTTCCGTGAGTGGATCGCCCCGCTGGCCGAGCGCTACGACCTCTACCGGTTCGACAAGTTCACCCGCTACTACCGGGAACTCGATGAGGTCTACCCCATCAACTGGAAAGCCTTCGCGGAGAACTCCAACGACGACTACCACGTCCGCTTCGTCCACCGCCGCCTCAACCAGATCCGCAAGCAGATGGACACGATCGTGCGCTTCGAGGGCCGCACCTGCAGCGGCTTCAAGCCCCACGCCGACGACGACACTTCAGGAGGCCGCGACGACCTCACTCCTGAGCAGCTCCGCGGCCACTACGCCGACTTCATCTACCCCAACCTCACGCCTCTGCCCTATCCGACGCAGCTGCTCCTGGTGCGGGCCGACCCCATCGCCCCGGACCGGACCCGGCTGTTCAGCCGCATCTACGGGATCGGCAAGTCGATAGAGGAGCAGGACTTCGAGCTGGACCGCCTGGCGGTCACCAACCGTGAAGACACCGACATGGTGACCGTGCTCATGAACAACCTGCGGTCGCCCTTCTACCGGGTCGGTCCGGCCTCCATCTGGGAGGGCCGGGCCGCGCATGTGATGAAGACGGTGCGCACCGACGTGGCCACGCCCCTGGCCTCCGACGAGTTCACTGCGGCACTGCCCGCGTCTTCGAGCGAGCGAAAATAGGTTGCGAGTACCTCGCGGCACGGCGTTGTGTCTTCCGCTCTTGTTCGCTGCGCTCACGGGCCGCTCGGGCCACGGCCTCGCTCAGTGCCTTGCAGAGTCCTCTGGGGATTCATGCCAATTCGCTCGGCCTCTTAGCAACAGAACGGACCGATCGACCTATGAATGACATGAGTGCTCCGCTTTCGGCCGTGTCGGCTGGCAAGCGCCGGCGGTTCCGGCACATCTTCCGCGCCGACGGCCGGGCTGTGTTCGTGGCCATGGACCATCCTGGCTACATGGGCATGGGCGTCGCGCCCTCCGCCGCGGCCTCCATCGCGAGAGGCGGGCCCGACGCGGTGCTCGCCACCTGGCATCTGGCCCGGGCCCGTCCCGAAGCCTTCGCCGGCGCGGGGCTGGTGCTGCGCGTCGACGGTGGGATCTCGAGTCTGGGCGACCCGCCCAGTGCCGACACAACCTCGTTGCTCTACTCGGCGGAGCAGGCCATGGTGCTGGGAGCCGACGCAGTGGTGATCATGGTGTTCCCGGGCACGCCCGACGAGCAGCATTCGCTCGGTCGCTTGGCCCGGCTGGCCGCCGAGTGCGATCAGATCGGGCTGCCGCTGATGGCAGAGTCGATTCCGGGCGGCTGGCCCCGCACCGTGCCCTGGACGGCCGAGAACGTGGGCCGGGGTGCCCGGCTCGCGGTCGAGCTCGGTGCCGACATCGTCAAGACCATGTGTCCGGGCCCTCCCGAGGAGTTCGCCGCGGTGGTTGAGGCCTGCCCCGCGCCGGTGGTGGCCCTGGGCGGGCCCAAAGTTGATGACGAGGACCAAGTGGTCGCAGTGGCCCGCGGCGTGGTCGAGGCCGGTGGTGCCGGCGTGGCCTTCGGTCGCAACGTCTGGGGCTCAAACGATCCCGGCGCGCTGGTCGGCCGCCTGCTGGACGCCGTCCACGGCACCGGAGAGGGTGCGGGGCAGGGCTCTTCATGAGCGCCCAGGCGGTGTCGGGGGTGGACGATCGCCTGTATCAGCGGCTCGTGGATCTGTCGTCGCCGGAGGGACCCGAGCGCGGGCCCGGCCACCCCGAGCTGCGCCCCGCGGTGGAGCAGGCGCTGTTCCATGAGGCTCGACTGCTGGACGGCCGCAACTACCGCGCCTGGCTGGAGCGGTTCACCGACGACTGCGTCTACTGGGTCCCCCTCGATCCCGCCGGCGACCCGCGCACACAGGTCTCCTACCTCCTCGACGACCATCGCCGCATGGAGGACCGCGTCGGGCTGCTGGAGACCGGGTGGGCCCACGCCCAGGAGCCGTCGTCGCGCACCTGCCGGATCGTGTCCAACACCGAGGCGTGGCCGCTCGACGACGGCGACACGCTGGCCCGGTGCACGACGCTGGTCTGGGAGCACCGCAAGGACCGGCTGACCCCGTTCGCCAGCCACAACGACTACGTGCTCGCCTCGCTGGGCGAGGACTGGTCAATCAGGTTCAAGATCGTGCGGCTGGTGGACAGCCGCGGCGACGTCCGCAAGTTCTCGTTCGTGCTATAGATGCGGCCAAGAGGCCGAGCGGATAGGGAGTGAATCATGCAGATCTCTGCGAGGCGCCGAGCGAGGCCCCGGGCCCGAGCGGCCCGTGAGCGAAGCGAACAAGAGCGGAAGACACGGCCCGAGCGGCCCGTGAGCGAAGCGAACAAGAGCGGGAGTGACACCGCTGCGACGCGACGGGCTATCGCCTATTCGCGCTGCCTCTGGGGGTTCGCAGAAGCGAGGTGCCGACATGACCGCCATTGGTGACATGACCGCGACGACCGATCTTCGCGTTCTGGTCCAGCCCCACCGGGTCCATCGCTCCATCTACACCGACGCCGAGGTCTTCAATGCCGAGATGTCCAAGGTGTTCGGCGGGGCCTGGGTCTACCTGGCCCACGAGAGTCAGGTGCCCAACCCCAACGATTTCCTGGCGTCGCACATGGGGCTGCGGCCGCTGATCATCACCCGCGACGAGGACGGCGGCCTGCACGCCCTGTTCAACCGCTGCGCCCACCGGGCCTCGAGCGTGTGCCAGTCCGAGTGCGGCTCGGCCCGGCGCTTCCAATGCTCCTACCACGGCTGGACCTATTCCAACCGCGGCGACCTCGTCAATGTGCCCTTCCCCGACGGCTACCCGGCCGATTTTCACAAAGCCGACCACGGCCTGGCCCAGGTGCCCCGGCTCGGCACCTACCGGGGCCTGATCTTCGGCACGCTCAACCTTGACGCGCCCAGTCTCGCGGAGTGGTTGGGCCCGGCCGGGCCGCTGATTGACGGGTTCGTCGACCGGTCCCCGTCGGGGCGCATCGAGGTGCGCAACTGCCAGCGCATGATCTACCGGGGCAACTGGAAGCTGGCCTGGGACAACGCTGGCGACGGACTGCACCCCACCTTCGCCCATCGCAGCTTCCTGATCCTCAACGAGCGCCAGCATGGGGGAGCGCGGTCGCTGTCGCAGTTCAAGGCCAGCCCCGACGACACCGGCATGTACGGCTCCGACCTCGGCAACGGGCACATGTTCGTGGATCAGCGCCCCGGTCTGCACCAGTCCTTCTGGGAGACGCAGCGGCCGGTGCCCGGGCGGGAGTGGTACGCCGAGCAGATCGAGCGGAGCTGCGGCGACGACGCCCCCGATGTCTTGGAGATGGTGCCGGGTTCGATGATCAACCTGTCGATCTTCCCCAACCTGCTCATCAAGGGCAACCACTTCGAGACGGTGGATCCGGTCACCGTGGGCGAGACCCGGCTGCACACCTGGGTGGCGGCCGCGGAGGGCGCGCCCGACGAGGTGAACGTGCTGCGCATGCGGATCGCCGAGGACTTCCCCAGCCTCGGCAACCCCGACGACTTGGAACTGTTCGAGCGCTGCCAGCAGGGACTCGCCATCGACGAGGTGGAGTGGGTGGACATGAGCAAGGGTTTCGGCCACGAGGCCGAAGAGGTCTCCGCCGACGGTGTGAGCCGGGCGCCGGTCACCTACGAGGGGCCGATGCGGGGCTATCTGCGAGCCTGGCTGGAGCTGATGTCGTCGGACGTGAAGCTGACGACGGCTGCCGCGGGAGAAGTCACCTGCGAAGTGGCCGCATGATCTCCCTGGGCGGCGTCACCTGCGAAGGGGTCGCGTGATCTTGACCCGGCGTCACCTGCGAAGGGGTTGCATGGCCGGCGAGGGCCCGGTCGCCTGCGAAGGGGCTGCATGACCGATACGGGCCGGGTGCTCCTGCAGGAAGTGGTCGTGCCGCGCTGCGAGGGTCGGGCGGTGGAGGTGAGGGCCGGGCAGATGCTCAGGATCGTGGCGCTGGACGGCCCCCAGGTGGCCGACACCTCGTTCCTGGCCCTCGACAACCCCCGCGAGGGCTATCACGCCGGCCAGAGTGTGGCCCTCAACATGCTGGCCGGGACCGGGACGATGCGGCGCATCACCACCCTGTGGTCGCGCCCTCCCTACGAGAGGCTGATGCTGACCGTCGTCGACGATCCCGTCGGGGTCCATTTCGCTTGGAACGGCGGCCGGTGCTCTCCTGGTGTCTACGCGGTCCGCGACGGCATCGAGTCCGGCCACCGCACCTGCCAGGGCAACCTCGAGGAGGCGGTCAGGCCCTGGGGCGTGGACCCCGACCTGATCCCCGACGTGTTCAACGTGTTCATGTACACCGACGTGCAGGACGAGCAGCGGCTGGTGTTCCGGCAGTCGCCGGCCACCGCCGGCGACTACATCGACCTGCGGGCCGAGATCGACGTGCTGGCCGCGGTGTCGGCCTGCCCCAGCGAGACCTCGGCCTCCAACGGGGGCGATCCCAAGCGGATCGGCCTGGAAGTGTGGATCGAAGATGGGCACGACTCGGCGGCCGGCGCATCGTCCGGCACGCCATCCGGCGAAGGGAAGTGACTGCGATGGTGAGGATGGTTCGCAAGGCCCAAGTGGACTCCAGCGATGGAGCCAGGGTTCGGGAGTGGATCGGGCGCTATACGAGCTATATGGCCGAGGCCGACCCCGAGCGCGTCAGCGTCACTTCGTGGATGGAGGCCTACGGCGCCTACGGCAAGGTGTACTGGATGATCGACGCCCCCGATCTGGGCACGCTCGACGAGTTCCTGGAGCGGCTGCCCACCGAGGAGGGATACCGGGAGATCCTCAAGGCGGGCAGCGAGCTGTTCGTCTCGGGCCAGACCAGCGACCTGCTGCTCAAAGCGGTCTGAGTCTTTGACCGATCCGGCCGGCGCCTCGTCGCGCCGGGCCGACCGCCGCGACCTGCTGCCCTTCCAGCTGCTGATGGGGGTGACGGCCGCGGGCATCGGCGGGATCGTCACCGTGCTCGGAGAGCTGCGCGACGAGTTCGGGTTCAGCGGGATTGGCATCGGCGTGATGGTGGCCAGCGGTTTCGTGGCTGCGTTCGTGTCGCAGGTGACTCTGGCCCGGTTGGCCGACGTGGGCCATTACCGAGCGATGGCCACTGTGGGGATCGCGTTCAGCGCGGCGGCCATGCTGGCGATGGTCTTCGCTGAAGGCCTGGCTGTCTGGGTGCTGAGCAGGGCGGTTCTGGGTTTTGCGGGAGGGTTGATCCTTCCGGGGGTGCGCAGGGCGGCCTCGGTGCATGATCCGGCCAAGGCCGGCGAGAACCTCGGGCGGATGGTGGTGGCCGAGACCACTGGATTCATCTTTGGACCCGCCCTGACCGCCGGGCTGGTGTGGGCCGGCGGGATACGGCTGCCCTTCGCCGTGTTCGCCGGGGCCATGCTGCTGTTCTTGCCGGTGGCGATGCGCCTGCCCCCCGACCGCGGTCTGCTCGATGTCGTTCGGCGATCGACGTCGTTCGACCTGCTGCCGAATAGGCGCCTACAGGGAGCGCTCATCATTGTCGGCGGTTACTTCATGGTCATCGGTGCATGGGAGGCCGTGCTTCCGGTGATGTTCGCCGACCGGGGTGCCGGCGCGGGCATGACGGGCATCGCCTTCACCATGGTCGCGCTGCCGATAATGCTGGTCGGCACTCGGGCCGGACGCCTCGCCGACCGGGTGGGACCGGTGCGGGTGACGATGGCGGGACTCATCGCCGTGAGTCTCATGACCATGACCTACGGCGTGATCCCGGGCGTGATCCCGATCGTGGCCGCGATGATGGCGGTGGGTTTCGGAGACGGCTACGGCTTCACCGCGGCCCACGCGGTCGTGGCCCGGGCCGTACCGGAGCAGCGCCAGGCGGCCGCGCTTGGCCTTATGGGCGCAGCCGAGGTCGCGGGGGCCGCCATCGCCGCGCTCCCCGCGGCGTGGCTTTATGAGAGCAGGGGACCCGGCCCCACCTGGGCTCTAGTCGGCCTGACGGTGCTGGCGCTGGTGGTCGCCGGCTGGCTGCGCATACGAGGCACCGTCCCCGCCTCGGGCCCCCAGGCGCCCTCCTCTGACGTCCCTAGATGAAGTCGCGCTTGGCGATGAGGCAGTGGACGCCCTTGATCTCGTTGACCACCTGGGTGACCTCGAAGTCCGCGGCGCAGCTCAAGTAGGCGTAGGCGATGTGGCGGGGCAGGCCGAGGCGGCTCTCGCAGAAGCGCAGAGCTTCCCGGACCGCCTCCCGCATGGCTTCGTTGAGGTCGGCGTGCAGCCCGATCGGGATCCAGTGGTCGTCGGTCTCGCCGAAGGGGTTCTCTATCAGCCCGCAGGCTCGGCGGGCCTCGGGGCCCCGCAGTACCGACAGGCGCAGGTCGGCTCTCAGTGAGCCCTCCAGCGCGGTCAACGCAATCTCGCCGTTGCCCTGGGCGAAGTGCGGGTCGCCCACCGCGAAGCCGGCCCCGGGCGTCTGCACCGGCAGGTACAGCGTTGCGCCTCGCACGAGATGCTTGACGTCGAGATTGCCGCCGAAGCGTCCCGGCGGCCGGGTCCGCACTGCATCGGCCGTGTCGGGAGTCACGCCCATCATCCCCAGAAACGGCGCGATCGGGTAGCTCAGTGAGCGTCCGGCGCCGTAGAGGATCACCGCCTTGCCCGCTTCGGCGTCGCCCTCCACTGTCGTGAACACGTTCACGGCCCGTTCTGGGGCGCCCGGCCACAGCGTCTCGGGGGGCGCGGATCCGTCGGGCATCTCGTCGGGAAGCGCTCCGAGCCCGTGGCGGTTGGTGGTCACGCCGTAGGGCACCCGCAGGGCGAAGCCCAGCATGTCCACCCGTAGCAGGTCCCCGGGTTCGGCGCCGCGGACCTCGATGGGCCCGGTCACGACGTGCGAGCCGTCCACGTCGAAGGTGTGCGGCACATCGCGGGCGATCTCCACCGCGTCGTCGAGCACGTCGCTGCGGCCCACGCCTAGGGACCCGAAATAGGCTTCGGGGTCGCGGCCCTGGACTTCGAGGATCCCCTCGTGCGACAGCGTGTCCACAGTGACCACTGCGCCGTCGTCCACCGACATCACCGGGGCAATCCCGCGGTTCGGCCACCAGCCCCACCGGCTGGTCTCGGGGGTGACCGGGAGGTAGTGGTCGCCGTCGATACGGCCCTGGCCCGGGTTGAGGATCAAGGCCGCGTCCTGCGCACCGGCGGCGTCATGGAAGCGTGCGGATCCCCGGAGGCTGGGGGCATTGTGGAGGCCGGCACCCGCTGATTCTCGCACGGTGGCCGCCGCCTATGCTCGGCGGCAGTGATCGAAGAGACCGCCGATAGCGCACCCGCGCCGGCGCCAGTCACGCTGCTGGTGGCCGGCGGGGACGTTGTGACCATGAACCCGGGCCGGGAAGTGCTCGTCGGAGGCGCGGTGGCGGTGGCCGGCGACGTGATCGCCGCGGTTGGATCTAGCACGGAGCTGGCCGGGCGCCACCCGGAGGCGGAGGTGATCGACGCCACCGGCTGCGTGGTCACGCCAGGGATGGTCAACGCCCACCAGCACCTGACCGGCGATCCCCTCATCCGCAGCTGCATCCCCGACCTGCTTCCCCCCGGAGCGTCGATCTTCGAATGGTCGGTGCCGGCCCACGGAGCCCACACCGGCGACGACGACGAGCTGTCGGCGGTGCTGTCCTCGGTCGAGAACCTCGTCAACGGCGTGACCACGGTGGTGGAGGCGGGCACGGTGGCCAATCCGCATCGGGCCGCGGCCGGGATGCGACGAGCCGGCATCCGCGGCACGATGGGCACCTGGGGCTGGGACATCGAAGAGGGCCCCTTCACCGCTCCGGCCGCGGAGGTGCTCGATCGCCAGCGCGAGGTGGTGGACGCCTTCTCGGGGGGCGGGCTGATCGAAGGGTGGGTGACGCTGGTGGGCCACGACCTCGCCTCCGACGAACTGCTGGCCGGGGCCGCGGAGCTGGCCCGGGACCGGAGCACCGGCCTCACCATGCACATGTCGCCCACGTCGTCGGATCCTGAGCGCTATCTGGCCCGCACCGGCCTCCGTCCTCTGGCCCACCTGGATGCGTTGGGAGTACTGGGACCGCACCTGCTGGTGGGTCACGGCGTGTGGCTCGACCACCGTGAAATGGAGCTGGTGCTGAGCACCTCGACGGCCATCGCGTACTGCCCGTGGGCCTATTTGCGATTGGGCCAGGGAGTCGCCGGCCAGGGCCGCCACGCCGAGATTGTGGAGCGGGGTGGGCGGGTGGCGCTGGGCTGCGACGCCTCCAACGCGGGCGACACCGCGGACATACTGCGGACGGCCGCGCTGGCCGCCGGGCTGGCCCGCGACACCCGAGTCGATCCCGAGCGCTTCGGCGCCCACACCGCGTTCGAGCTGGCCACTATCTCCGGGGCCGCGGCCATCGGCCTGGACGACCGGATCGGCAGCCTGGAGCCGGGCAAGCAGGCAGACATGGTGGTGCACGACACGTCGTCGATCGGCTGGGCTCCGCGGGGGGAGACGATCCTGCATCTCGTGTGGGGAACCGACGGCCGGTCGGTGCGGGACGTGGTGGTGGCCGGCCGGCTCGTCGTCCGAGACGGTTCGTGCACCACTGTCGACATTGCCGACCTTCGCGCTGAGGCCGCCGCTGCCCAGAAGTCGCTGCTGACGCGGGCCGGGCTTGAGATCCCCCATCGCTGGCCCCACATTCCGAGCGCCTAGGCGGCGGCGGCCTATTCGACGCGGCCCCTGAGCCTGGATCCACCGGTGGGGTTGTGGTTGGTGGCGGTGTGGGGCTGGTTGGTGCCGTGTCGGTGGTTCTGTTGGGGTGGGCGGCTGTTGGGGCGTGTTGGGTCGGGGGTTGTGGTGCTGGCGGGTTGGTGGCGCTGGGGGTGCTTGTTGGCTGCGCCGGGCCGGGCCGGGGGGTCAGATGAGCAGGGGCAGGTTGCGCAGTTGTTGCAGGGCGGTGGTGAACGCTGTGGCCCAGGGCCAGTTGAGGGGCAGGCGCAGTCTGTTGCGGCGGCTGTGGTTGACGCTGCGGCCGGGGATTGTGAGCAGCCGCGCTCGGACGGTGGCGGCGGCGGTGAGCTGTCGGCGGGGGTGGGCTTTGCCGAGGCGGGCTGTCCATCGGGCGATGTTGTGCGCGAACGCGGCGCAGGCGAGCCAGGCGGCGTTGGCGAAGAAGCTGCCCGAGGGACAGTGGCGCAAGCCGTTGGCTTTGAGGTCACGAATGGCGAGTTCGACTCTGGCGTGGGCTCTGTGGTAGGTGTCGGCGGCTTCGGTGTCGAGGTCGTCTCGGTCAGTTATGAAGCAGTGGTGGCGCCAGTCGGGCCACAGCTTCGCCTGGGCGCCTGTGAGCAGGCTGCGGCGCACCACCAGGCGCAGCTCGCGGGGCCCTTTGCCGTCGCGGCGGCCGGTTTCTATGAGGGTCTCAGCGACCTGCGCCACCCCGCCGCGGGTGTAGGGGATCGGCTTCCAGGCCCTCTCTTCGATGGCCTCTATGGCGGCCTTGACCTTGGAGTTCTGCGGGATCGTGATCGAATAGGACGCGCCGCGGGCCACCACGGCGTCGATGACGTCGTAGCTGAAGAACCCCGCGTCGGCGCGCACCGTGAGCGCCGTGTCGGGCGCCAGCCGTCCCAGACGCGCCAGCGTCTCGACGATGAAGCGCTTGGTGCCTCGCTGGGAGGATCCCGACCGCATCCGGGCATGCAGCACCTCGCCGGTGTCGTCTCTGACCGCCACCAGCGGGTGATAGCCCAACACGGCTGTGTGGCCGTAGGCGGCGCCGCCTTTGCTGTGGCCGTGCACCTCACAGATCGTGGAGTCCACATCCATGGTCATCTCGGCCACAGCAGGCGCCGCGCCCACAGACCACGCCCTGCCCAAAGCCAGCTCGCCGGCGCGGTCGAGCTGGCGCACATGGCCCCACATAAAGGACCGCAGCCACGTCCCCACAGTCGACGGCGCCGACACCGCGAACGGCAACACGACGTCCGCCGAGCCGGCCCGCAGCCGCTCGGTGTCGTCGATGAACGAACCCCCCACAAGCATCGACGCCACCACGCTCAGCGCCTTCGCCCCGGATCCGCGGCCCGCTCCAGGCGGGCGCACCGCCCCATCGATGAGCGCCTCCAACCCGAGGCGATCCATCACCGTGCCCGCCAGCAACAACCCGGCGTCGGCCACCAAAGACCCGTCGTCGAACACCGCCTCGATCTCGTCGATCCCGCCCGCTACACTGCTCACAGGAAGTGCCTCCTCACGTGGCCAGAACGACCGTCGTAACCAACGTCATTCTCCCACGTCAGGAGGCCTTTCTGGTGGACGCGCCAACCCCACGGACCTCACCGAACCGGTGGATCCAGGCTGAGAGGCCGAGCGAATAGGCGGCGCGAACACCTTGGAACGAGCGAGGCCCCGGGCCCGAGCGGCCTGTGAGCAGCCCTATGTCAAGCTCGCCTCAAATCTGCACGGGTTTTACTCCTATATGACGGGTTTCTCTACTTATTTGGTGGGCTGTGGCCCGAGTGGCCGGGAGCGCGGCGAACAAGAGCGGGATACACCCCTCTTGGACATGAAGGGCTCTGATCTATTTGCGCGGCCCCTAAGTGGGCGGTCGCATACGGACGCGGCAACGATTGAGCGAATCTCCCGCGGTCTCGCACGCTGCAATTGGCAGAGTCGGGGGAGCATGCCCGAGATAGGAGCGTCATGCAGGTAGCAGTGGTCACCGGACCGGGAGCGGTCGAGCTCCGCGACGAGCCCCGGCCCCGGCCGGGCCCCACCGACGTACTGGTGGAGGTGGGCACCTGCGGACTGTGCACCATGGAGCGCCGCCTGTTCGCCGGGACGAAGCAGATATATCCCGTCGCCCCGGGCCACGAGGCCGCGGGCCGGGTGGTCGAGGCGGGTGATGCGGTGGTGTCGCTCCCCGGAACTCCGCAGGTCGGCGACCTGGTCACCATGGACCTGCTCACCCGTTGCGGCACCTGCCACCTGTGCCGGCGGGGCCGCAGCGCGCTGTGCAAGCGACCCCAGGGCGGGACCCTGAGCGACGGCACCATCTCGATGGGAGCCGGTCTGGCCGAGGTGGTGAGAGTGGCCGCCGCCCAGTCCTACTGCGTGGGCGAGATCCCGGTCGAGCACGCTGCGATGGGCGAGCCCGTGGCCTGCGTGGTGCACTCGGTGCGGCTCAGCGGGTTCCGGGCCGGTGATCGGGTGGCTGTCATCGGCGCGGGCTACATGGGCCGCCTCCACATGGCTCTGTGCCGGGCGTGGGGCGCGGCGTCGGTCGGCTTGATAGACGTGAGCGACCAGCGCCGGGCCGAGGCGGTCGAAGCCGGCGCGGCCAGGGTGGCGGCCCCCGATGGCGCGGACGATTGGCAGGCCGACCACGACATCGTCTTCGTCACCGCGGGAGTCCCGGGCGCGGTGGAACTCGCCATGGACCTGTGCGACGACGCGGGCGCGGTGGTCCTGTACGGGGCCTTCCCCAAAGACATCATGGCGTCGGTGGGAGCGGACCGCATCCACCACCACGAACTGTCGATCATCGGAGTGTTCAGCCAGGAGCCTGAGGACTGGCGGACTGCCGCTGGTTTGTTGCAGTCGGGGGCGCTCGCGGGCAACCTCGACCGTCTGGTGACAGCCCGCTACGGCTTGGCCGACGTGGCCGACGCCCTGGCTCTGGCCGCTTCGCAGCCCGTCTACCGGGTGATGGTTGGCCCAGAGGCCGAGCGCAAACAACGCAGCTCATGAGGAATCTTCGAGGGTGCTGAGCGAGGCCCTCGGGCCCGAGCGGCCCGTGAGCGTAGCGAAGGTGAGCGGGAAACGGGCCCGAGCGGCCCGTGAGCGCAGCGAACAGGAGCGGGAGCTGAGCGGCGAGCCTGAACGGTTAGGGGGCGAGTCGCGATGAATCCGGTCGTGGTCGGCGTCGACCTCGGCACCGGCGGGGCGCGCGCCGCGGCGCTTGCCCCCGACGGGGCTGTGAAGCTGTGGATGTACGAGCCCTTCGAGGGGGCCGCGTCCTGGCCCCCAGGCCGAGCCGACCCTGCGGCCTGGCTGGACGGTCTGGGCCGGCTGCTGGCCCGGGTCAACGACTCAGGGCTGGAGATCGCTGCCGTCGGGGTCGGCGGGCAGAGCCCCACTACGGTTCCGCTGGCGGCGGAGGCGCAGGGCTCCGAAGCGGTCGGGTTGGCCGCGACGTGCCGCCATCCGGCGGGAAACGGCCTGGGCCGCACCGAACACCATCTCGCCCAGCTCGAGTTCATCAGCGATGAGCTGCAACGCCCGCTGGCGGGTGCGCAGATCTGGGACTGGGCGCTGCGTTGCCTGGGTGCGGGTGACGTCCAGGGGCTGTGGCCCGGCGAGGAGACCATCCCGGGCTACGGCGAGCGGGTTGAGGTGGGCACCGTCATCGGCGAGTGTGACGGGTCGCTCGGTCTGGCCGCGGGCACGCCGCTGGTGAGCGCCTCCAACGACGCCTACATGAGCTTCTGGGCGGGAGGGCTCGTCACGCCCGGCCGGGGCCACGACCCCGGCGGGCGCACAGGAGGCTTGGGCGTGGCCCTGGTGGCGGCAGAGCGCCCCGCTGAGATGTTCGGGTTCTTCAGCCCGGTGGCTGGGGTAGAGGTGGTCGGCGGGGCGACCAACGGGCACGGGCAGCTGCTGGAGTGGTGGTCGGCCACGTCGGGCCGACCCATCGACGAACTGCTGTCGCTCGCGGCGGGCGTGGCCCCGGGTGCGGGCGGGGTCCTGGTGCTGCCGTACCACGACGGCGAGAGATCGCCTCGGTGGGAACCCCGTCTGCGGGGCGAGATCCACGGGCTGACCTTCGATGCAGGCCCGGCCGAGATCGCCCGGGCCGTGCTGGAGGCGGCCGGCTACGGCCTGCGGCACATCCAAGAGGATCTGCGTGGGTCCGGGGTGGAGATGGACGTGATGTGCTGCGGGGGCTCCCCGGCGCTCAGCCGCCTGTGGTGCTCGATCAAGGCGTCGGTGCTGGAAGTGGCCGTGGACGTGCCCGAGAGGCCCGAACAGCTTTCGGCCCACGGCTGCGCGCTGGCTGCGGGCTCGGCGCTGGGGTGGTGGGACCCCGTGGGTGCCGAGACCATGGGTTCCTGGCCGCTGGCGGCCATGACCCGGATCGAGCCGACGCCCGATGAGGCCTACCGGGCCGGCTACGAGCGGTTCGTGGCGCTTGGCGACGCCGCGGTCGCCCGGCTGGAAGGACCGGTCTAGCGTGGCGTGAGGCGGCGCTGGCCTCCAACTGCCGCCAACGGCTCGACACAAGCAACTCGACATCAACAACTCGACATCGACAATCGACCACAACGAAGGAGCGACCGCCATGGTTAACCCTCTCATCTTCGTGGACCTGCCCACGCCCGACCCCGAGGCCACCTCGCAGTTCTACGAGAAGATGTTCGACTGGAAGTACAAGCGCCGCCCCGCCGGGGAGTTCCACGAGGTGCTGCCGGGCGTGAAACCCAATCTGGGCATCCACCTGGAGACCACCCCCGTCAGCGGACCGGTGCCCCGCATCTATGTGATGGTCGACGACCCGCCCGACAGGCTCGCCCTTGCCATCGAGATGGGCGCCACCAAGATGTGGGACGAAGTCTACTGGGAGGAGTTCGACGCCCGCCACGCCGGCTTCCGCGACCCGTGGGGCAACGAGGTGGTGCTGTGGCGCAACAAGGGCAGCTACGTGCCCGGCTCGGCCTCCGAGAAGAACGCTTAACGGCGCCTAGACCGCGGTCTGCGGCGAACTTCCGGTTGTCATGCACATATATGACCCATAACAACCGGAGGTTCGGTCCGCGGCTCTCAGCCCAGGACCTGCTCCACTGAGAACTCGACGTTGTTGCCGTCGGGGTCCTTGATCAGGCAGATGTAGCCCACGTCGGGGTTGCGGTACATGGGGCCGAGCACGAGGCAGCCGTCCTCGGCGGCCAGCCGGGCCACCTCGTCCACCTCGGCCCGGCTGTCGAGGGAGATTCCCAGGTGGGCGATCGACGTCAAGAAGCCGTACTCCTCGACGATGTCGCCGGTGATGTTCTTGGGCAGCGCCCCCTCCATGATCACGATCACGAAGCGGGCCGCCCCCGGGCCGGTGATGTCGCGCTCGTTGGCCAGCCAGGCGGTGCGCATCTTGGTCTCGGGGTCGTGGCGCTCTGAGATCTTCACCAGGGTGGTGAACTTCTCGTAGAACGCCAGCGTGTCGTTGAGGCTGCGCACCGGCAGCGCGACGTGGGTGAGCAGCGACGGCGGCGGCTCGCCAGCGGGGGCGGCGGCCCCGGCGGGAGATGAGGCGGTGTCGGTCATTTCGTGACCTCCTGTGGTTCAGACGTTGCCGGCGAACCGCGGCGACGGGCCGGTCCGGGGAGCGGGAGGCTGGTACGGGCGAGACTTCACGGCCTCGTAGTCGATCTCGACCCCGAGGCCCGGCTCATCAGGCGGCCGGAGCGCCCCATCGACCACCTTGTCGGGGCCCAGCGGGCACCCGGGGGCGATCGTGGCCCAGCACTCGGCCAGCGGGTACGGATACTCGAGGAGGTCGATCGACGGCACGGCCGCGGCCAGGTGCAGGTTGGCGGCCAGCGCGACCGGGCCAGCGGCAGTGTGGGGCACCACCCGGACGCCGGCTCGGTGGCCTGCGGCCGCGATGCGCATCCCCTCGGCCAGACCACCGCAAGTCGCGGCGTCGGGCTGCAGGACGCTGGCCCGGTTCCTGCGGATCGCCTCCTCGAACTCGGCGAGGCCGTACATGTGCTCCCCGCAGGCGATCGGCACCGGCGACCGGGCCGCCACCGCGTCCATCGCCGGTGGCGACTCCTGCAGCACAGGCTCCTCGAACCAGCCGATGCCGAGGGCGGCCAACCCTTCGGCCACGGCCAGGGCGGTGTCCACCGTGAAGTTCTCGTTGCCGTCGATCATCAGGGCCACTGTTGGGTCTAGCTGGTTGCGCAGTCCGGCCAGGGTTTCCAGGTCGCTCTGCCAGTTCACACCGATGCGCATCTTCACGCCCCGCACCCCGGCGCGGAGCAGGGGCTCGAGCAGCTCGACGTGCCAGTCCGGATCCCCCTCCTCCAAGAAAACGCTCGAGGCGTAGACCGGCACCGGGTCGAGCGACCCGCCCAGCATCACGGCCACCGGCTCGCCCCGGGCCTTGCCGAGCGCGTCCTGCAGCGCCAGCTCCAGGCCGCTCAGGGCCTGGGACGCAACCCAGGTGTGGCCGAGGCGGCGCCTGGTCCAGCTCCGGAGCTTGTGCATGAGCCGGTCGATGGTGTCGAGCTCCTCGCCCACCAGCAGGGGGGCGAAGGCGTCGGCCACCGCGGCTTCTACCACCGAAGCGTAGGTCAGGCCGAAGCTGTCGCAGGCCTCGCCCCATCCGATGATCCCGTTGTCGGTGGTCACCCGGATCAGGCAGTACGACAACGGCTCGCGGTTGTGATCGAAGGTGAACCCGATGGCCTCGGCGCTGGCGATCCGCATCTGCTCATCCTTCCACGCTTCTGGAGCCGGCTCCGACTCGGTCGACGGGGCCGGGTTTGCTTCCACGCTCTTGGAGCCGGCTCCGACTCGGTCGACGGGGCCGGGTTTGCCCGTGCGGGCCCCGAGGGCGTACCGTCCGCCTACCAGCTCACCACCGCAGGGGGACAACTATGTCAGCACCGAATCTGGGCAGCATTCTCGTGGGGTCGTCGCAGGCCGATGCCATGAAGGACTGGTACCGGGCCTGTTTCGGACCCGACGAGAACGAGATGGGCGCATTCGAGTTCGGCGGCGTTCAGCTCTTCATCGAGGAGCACAGTGACGTCTCGGGCCCCAACGAGGACGGGCACCGGATCATCCTCAACCTCGATGTGAGCGGCTGCCGCGACCTTGAGGCGCACCTCAAGGAGCAGGGAGTCTCCTGGGTGCGCGAGGTGGAGCAGATGCCCTTCGGCCTGATCGGCACGGTGGCCGACCCCGACGGCAACATGGTGCAGATCATCGAGTGGGGCGCCACCCCCGACGAGGGCCACGGCTGACCCAACCCCCGACGGCAGTCGCTCGACGCCGCCACGCGGCAGGCGAGCCCGACCCGTAGCAACACCAGCGGCCATGGAGTTCCGAACCATCGGACGCAGCGGCATCCGGGTGAATCCCCTCGCGCTGGGCACCATGGTGCTCGGACCGTGGGGAAACACCGATGCAGAGGCCTGCCGCCGCCTCATCCACCGCGCCCTCGACGCCGGCGTCAATCTGGTCGACACCGCCGACGTCTATGGCGCGGGAGCCACCGAGGAGATCATCGGGCCGGCGCTGAGAGGCCGCCGCGACGATGTGGTGCTGGCCACCAAGTTCCAGAACCCGGTCGGGGACCACGACGACCCGAACCGGCAGGGCAACTCCCGCCGGTGGATGATGACCGCCGTCGAGGACAGCCTGCGCCGGTTGGGCACCGACTACATCGACCTGTACCAGGTGCACCGGCCCGATCCGCACACCGGCATTGCCGAGACGGTCGAGGCCATGTCCGACCTGGTCCGGGCGGGGAAGATCCGGGCTTGGGGCACGTCGACGTTCCCGGCCTCCGAGATGGTGGAGGCCCACTGGGCGGCCCACCGCTCGGGGGCGGTCGGGCCCCATTGCGAGCAGCCGCCCTACTCGATCATGTGCCGCGGTGTGGAGCGGGACGTGCTCGACGTGTGCGCCCGCTACGGCATGGGCGTCATCACGTGGAGCCCCCTGTCGGGAGGCTGGCTCACCGGCAAGTACACCCGTGCCGAACCGGCCCCTGCGGGCAGCCGGGGCGCCACCAACCCCGACCACTTCGACGGCAGCAACGAGGCCAAGTTCGATGCCGTCGAGCAGTTGCGCCCGATTGCGGCCTCAGCGGGCGTGTCGATGACTCATATGGCCCTGGCTTGGATCCTCGAGCATCCGGCGGTGACGGCGGTGCTCATAGGGCCGCGCACCGAGGCTCAGCTCGAGGAACTGTTGGCCGTCGGGGACCTGCGCCTCGACGCGGACACCCTCGACGCGATCGATGCGGTGGTGCCGCCCGGGCTGAACATCAACGACGCCGACACCTACTGGAGGCCGCCAGCGCTCGAACCGTCGGCCAGAAGGAGGTCCCGCTGAGCCCGGCTCGTCCGGGCCGGCGAGCAGGCAGACGATGAAGGGCAGACGATGAAGGGCAGACAATGAAGGGCAGACAATGAAGGCGATGCTGTATCACGCGTCCGGTGGGCCCGAGGTGTTTGAGTACACCGATGTGGCCGACCCGGTTCCGGGCGCAGGCGACGTGGTCCTCGACGTGGCTGTTACGGCTCTCAACCGGCTCGACGTGTCGCAGCGCAACGGTTGGTATCACGCACCGGGGTTCTACTTTCCCCACATCGCGGGCATGGACATCGCCGGCGTGGTGTCAGAGGTCGGCGCCGAGGTGACCGGGTGGCAGCCCGGTGACCGGGTGATCGCGGATGCGTCCATGGTGGGCGTGCCCGAGAACTCCAAGTACGCGGGCATGGGGGATCCCTACCGCGAGCTTGGAATCCTGGGCGCCACCCTCGACGGCGGCTACGCCGAGAAGTGCCTGGTGCCGGCTTCGCACTGCTACCGGGTGCCCGATCACATCACGATGGAGCAGGCGGTTACCTTCCCGACGGTGTGGATGACCGCGGGAAACGCCCTGTTCGGTGCCGGAGAGCTCACCGCGGGCGAGACGGTGATGATCCACGCCGCGGGGTCGGGCGTGTCGGTGGCCGGGATCCAACTGGCAAAGCACGCCGGCGCCACCGTGCTGGCCACCGCCGGGACCGACGCCAAGTGCGAGCTGGCACTGGAACTCGGCGCCGACCATGTGCTCAACAACCGGACCTCCGATGTGACCGGCTGGGCCATGGAGGTGACCGGCGGCCGGGGCGTGGACATGGTCTTCGACCACGTGGGCACCGCCCTGTTCACCCAGTCGCTGTTCTCGCTGGCCATCAGGGGCCGGCTGGTCAACACCGGCAACGCCTCGGGAGACACCGCCACCATCGGGTCGCTGGGCCACCTGTTCCACATGGGAATCAAGATCATCGGATCCGATCTCTATCGCCCCGAAGCGGTGGGTCCGCTGTGGAACACGTTCTGCGAGGGTGTCGGCTCGGGCCGGCTCACGGCCGTGATCGACTCGGAGTTCCCGCTCGCCGAAGCGGCCGCGGCCCAGCAGAAGATGCTGGACAGCGACTTCTTCGGCAAGATCCTGCTGCGCCCCTAGAGGTCGAGCGGATGAGCCGCAGCTCACTCACAAGATCAGCGGGGCGTTGAGCGAGGTCGCGGCCCGAGCGGCCCGAGAGCGCAGCGAACAAAGCAGAGCACGACCCCTCCCGCGAGGCGGTCACTTCCTATCCGCGCAGCCCCTTGGGCGCGATTCCAGCTAGAGCGGGGCCCAGTCCCGGAGTAGGAAGGCGTCGAGCACGTTGCGGGTGATGACGGAGATGTCGCTGCCGTAGTCGTCGACGGACAAGCCGCCGCACCATGAGATCGAGCCCACCGAGAACACCGCCCCTCCCTGCGGGTACGGCACGATCACCATGTCGGCGCGGACGAGTTCGTTGACCGTCGCGCCCTGGCGCGAATTGCTCATCATGATCTCCTCGACCACGTGCTGATACGAGTCCGAGAAGTCGGTATTGCGTGTCGAGGCCAGCAGCAGCGTGCCCACCGGCGTGCCGAGGACGTAGTCGGCACGGTCGAGCTCGAATCCCGCGGCACCATGGCGCAGCACCAGGGACCGATGATCGCCGATCTTGCCGCCGGGGGCATCGATGCCATCGAACACGAAGGCTGCCCGCGGGTCGAGGTCGGGATTGACGTAGTACGGGGCGTTGCGGTCGAATCCCTGGGCGGTGAAGCCGACGCCCAGCAGCTTCTGCGGCTCTCGCCCGCGGTGGCGCCACAGCCCGCCGGGCTCGCCGGTGCTCGACAGGTGATATTCCCCGGGCGACGCCTCCCACGCCCTAGTCGTCCCGGGAGGCCGCCGGATCTCGATGACGTGGGGGCGTTCCGGGTCGAAGGCCGTTACCCAGTAGAAGCCGTTTCCGCCGAGGTACATCAGCCGCCCACCTCCCGCCAGATATTCGTCGAGGGCGTCGAGCATCTGCTCTGACCAGTACTCGGGGTGGGTCCCGGTGATCACGACGCGATACCCCTCCAGCAGCGCGGAACCGTCGAAGTGCAGCGCCTCATCGGTCAGCACGTCGTGGCGGTAGCCCTCGTGCTCCAACCAGTCGACGAGGTGCAGATCACCGGAGAACAGGTGCGGGATCCCGTTCAGCCGCATGTAGTGGCTCGGCCGCATCGTGAGGTTTGGTCGCAACCGGGAGGAGTAGCAAACCCCCGAACCGTCCGAGTGGAAGTCGTACATGCTCAACAGCCGGTTGGCCGCCATGTAGTCATAACGGTCCTGATCGTCGGTGTAGGCCGGCTCGAAGTCGGGACCCAGCGAGTCCTCCAAGCGTTCGTTGGCGTACGCGTAGTACGAGTTCGTGGGGGCGAGGAAGGCCACATCGGCGTTCGCGGACCCGGGCCGCGGCACCACGAAGAACGGCACGTAGTCGCGGGCGGAGTCTCCGGCGTCGAGGCGGAGCGCGTAGACCCCGCTGGGCAGATCAACCGGCACCCGCCATTCGACATCGGGCTCCCATCCGACATCGTCGATGTCGTCGTCGTGGAAGTGGATGGCGTCGTACTCGGCCGGAGCGGCCTGGAAGTGGGTCGCTCGTCCGGTCCACAGGTGCCCGGTTACGCCACGCGTCGGCATGTTCACCGCCGTGCCGTGAAGGCCGTTGCGCGATCGGTCCGTCACCAACGGCGAGTCGACGCCCGCGGCCAGGTCCCAGCGGGCGACGAGCGCGCCCGCGGCTTCTCCTCCGGCTGCCCACGCCAGGACTTCCTCCGGTGAGGACGCGGCGCCGGCGACCACGAACGGTGCCGAGATCTTCCCGTTGAAATGAAGCCCGGCCCGCTCGCCTGCCCACGATGCGGCCAGAAGAACCGGCGCGTCGTTGTGGCTGATGGCGCCGGGTCCGGTCACCGACGAGTCTTGCCACCGGTGACCGGTCTGGATCCCGGCTTGTTCCCGGGGGACTTGCAGGACCCCGGCCGTCCCCGTGGCCGTGTCGTACCACCCGGCCACGAGATGCCAGCGATGGCTCGTCAGCGGATGCCCCGACGAGACCCGAACCACTGCCTCACCGTTTCCGACGGTGAATTCGGCCGAACCGTCCTCGGCGATGAACAGCCCATAGCCGGTCTCTTCGCGCTCTGACCACTTGGTGACGATCCCCTGACGGCCCCGATCGGGTGTCGTCGGGTACACGTGAGCGATCACGGTCAGACGTTCGGGCCTCAGAGCAGGGTGGTCTGGTATCTCGACGTACGAGCCCGGCCAGATCAACTGCTCCCGGCCTGGATGCTTGCCGTTGACAGATGCGTCCACCTCCCGCTCGATGAAACCGGGGCCCAGCGGGTTCACGTCGCCATGTATCAGCCGGACCATGTGGGCCTGGAACTCGTGGTGACCGGTTGACACCATGAACCGGATCGAGCCTCCCGGCCGGACGGTCAACGGATCGCTGTAGCCGACGATCTGCATGTGTTCGGTCAGCCGAGCCGCGTGCTGGATCTGTTCTGCCAGGTGAGCACCACTCCCTCAGCTCTGCCAGACGCCTTCGGCCGCGAGGTCCTTGGCGGTGGCCTCGATGCTGTCCCCCAGCACGCCGACCAACGTGTCGATCTCGGAGCGGGTGAGCACGATCGGTGGCGCGACTATCACGATGTGCTGCATCGGTCGGATCATCGCGCCGCGGGCCTGGGCGTGGCCAGCGATCCGCTTGCTGATGGCCACGGAGTGGTCGAAGGGCTGCCGCGTCGTCCGATCGGCTACCAACTCGACCGCGTGGATCATGTGGCTGCCCCGGACATCGCCCACCATCGGGATCTCGGCCAGTGTCGCCAGCTGCTCCTCGAAGTAGGGCCCAACCTCGCGGACGTGGCCGCAGATGTCGTCGCGCTCCATGATCTCGATCACTTTGAGGGCGGCCGCGCACACCACGGGATGGCCCGAATACGTGAAGCCGTGGGTGAGCAGTCCGCCGGGCACCTGGGGCACGCTGATGACGTCGTGTATCTCGTCGGACACGAGCGTCGCCGACAAGGGCAGGTAGCCGGATGTGAGGCCCTTGGCGCAGGTGATCACATCGGGCCTCGCTCCGAAGACTGCTTCCGCGCAGAAGTACTCACCGAGGCGGCCGAAGCCGGTCACGACCTCGTCGGCGACGAACAGCACGTCGTACTCGCTGCACACGGCTTGGGCCCGTCGGAGGTATCCGGGAGGCGGGGTCACGACTCCGCCGACTGCCAGGATCGGCTCGGCGATCATGCACGCGACCCGGTCGGGGCCGATCTCCTCGATCTTGGCCCGGAGGCCGTCGATCTGCGCATCGCAGAACTCCTCTACGGTCGAACCGGCTGGCCGGTGATACGGGTCCGGGGCGGGAAGGTGATGGATCCGTTCGGCAAGGACGTCAAGACCGAGCCGGAAGAAGTCGATGCCGGTAAGGGAGGCGCTCAGCAGCGTGCTGCCGTGGTACCCGCGGGTGAGCGCGATGACATCTTTCTTGTCCGGTTTGCCGATCTGGTTGAAGTAGTAGTGAATGAGCCGGATGGCCGTCTCGTTGGCGATGGAGCCGCTGGTGCCGAAGTGGACATGGTTGATATGGGCGGGTGCCAATCTGGCCAGGGCCGCCGACAGCTCCGCCGCCGGAGGCGCCGTGAACTGTCCGAAGTGCGAGTAGAACTGGAGCTGGCGCACCTGGTCGGCGATCGCATCGGCGATCTCGGTGTTCCCGTAGCCGAGGGTCACCGCTGACAACCCACCGCCATTGGCGTCGAGCAGGCGGGTGCCCGAGGCCGTCTCGATATACGGCCCCGCCCCGGACACGATCACCTCGGGTGGCATTGTGGCCCGCGCCGAGAAGTCGGTCCACGGGTGGATGTGGTGGGAGTCGTCGCGATTGATTGCGTCGAGATCGATTCCGGTGTCCGTCTGGGTCATCGTCGTCCTCCTGATTGCCGCATCGTCACTCGCGTGCGAGGCGTCATGGGAATGAGCGACTTCGACCCAGCCCCGGGCACGGCGCTGGAGTTCTACCCACGTACTGCAGCTCAACCTAGCCTTGCAGCCGAGGGCTGTCCAACGACATTGGGAGCCAGCGGAGGGGTCAGCGTCTCGCGGTGCAGCGTTGGGTTCCCGCTCTCGTTCGCTGCGCTCACGGGCTGCTCGGGCCACGGCCTCTCTCACCGGCTCGCGCAACCCTCGGGAACCGCGGCCTGTCCGCTCAGCCTCTGAGCTCTACCGGAGCCCTCGGATGAACGGCCGGCCCAGTGCGGTCGGCGCACGGACTCGGTGGGCGAACACAGCCATGCCAACGATCGGCGCGATGGCTGGCAGCGACGTCAGCAGTTCGTTGTTGATCTCGTAGCCCAGCACCGGCAGCGACAGCCGGAACGACATCACCGTCCCGAACAGCACACAACCGGCGATGCTGCCCCGTAGCGTCCAGCCGCCGAAGACCACCGCCGCCATCGCGATGAAGCCGCGCCCGCCGACGATGTCGTCCTCGAAGCTGCCTACGAGCGCCAGGGACAGGTATGCGCCTCCGAGCCCCGACGTGGCGCCGACGACGTAGATCGACTGCCGCCGCCGCCGGTTCACGTCGATTCCCGAAACGTCGGCCGACTGCGGGCTGCCGCCGACGGCGCGGACCTCGAGGCCCCAGCCTGTGCGGTAGACGAGCCACCAGCAGATCGGGACGAGGGGGTAGATCAAATAGAAGAGCCAGGGTTGGCCGAACAGGGCCTCGCCGACGAGCGGAATGTCGGACAGGACGGGGATGTCGACGGTTGCGGCCCGCTTCGTCTTGGGCTTGATTACGTCCTCGAGATACCCGGCGAGCCCGAGGACCAGAATGTTCAATGCCAGACCGACGACGAACTGGTCAGCGGTGAGCCTGTGACTGAGTTCGGCCTGGCAGACCCCGACGAGCATTCCGGCGGCGACGCCGAAGACTGCGCCCACGGTGAAGTGCTCCGTGAGGTGGTAGCCGATGGTGGCGCCGAAGGCGCCCGCGAGGAGCATTGCCTCGATCGAGATGTTGATCGCGCCTGATCGCTCGGCGATCCACTCGCCGCACGCCCCGAACGCCAGCAACGCGGCGACCGCCGCCGCGCTGATGTAAGCCGGTTCGCTCGTCAACACATCGGCCAGCCCGGAAAGGACGCTCATGTCCGTGCCTCGGTTGCGGCCGCGGCCCGGCGACGCTGGCGGATGAAGAGGATGGCCGCGGGGATGAGAAGGGCCAGCACGAGCAGCGCTTGGACGACGTCCGTGATGCGGCGTTCGACGCCGGTGGCAGCTAGGAAGCCCGAGCCAGTTCGCAGCGAAGCGAATGCGAACGCTATTGGGATCGCGAACAGCGCCCGCCCGCGCGACACCAAGGCGACGAGAAGCCCGGTCCAGCCGATGTTCACCGCGAAACCGGGACTGAACCGGTAGGCGCCGAAGTCGCCTCCGGTGAGCATGAACGCACCGGCCAGCCCCGCCAGTGCCCCAGAGAGAAACATCGAGCCCATCCCGAACCGGGCCGCGGAAACGCCGGCACGGTGGGCGACTCTCGGGTTGCGGCCGAGCGCTCGGATGCGAAGACCCCACACCGTGTGGGCGACGAGGAAGGCGATCGCACCGGCCAGGATCACCGCGATGAATGCCGAGATCGGAAACTCATTACCGAAGATCGTCACTCGCTCGAGTCGAGCGCCCTCAGGCACGAGCGGCGTCTGCTGTACTTGGAGGGACCTGCCCTCGGACAGCGGCTCGAGCAGCAGAGAATCGAAGCGGAACCCGTAGCCGACCACCTGCGACGCGACGAGCACCAGCAATAGCGACGTCAGCACCTCCGGGACGTTCCGCCAGTAGCGGAGGCCAGCAGCGATGCTGGCCCAGAACGCGCCCCCCATGATGCCCGCCGCGGTCAATGCGAGGAGCAGAACGGCGCCCGGTGCGTCGAGGTGGATCGAGACGTACGCGGCGAAGGCACCACCCATGAGGAGCTGGCCCTCCTGGCCGATGTTCACCAGGCCCGCCTTGACGTTCACGATGGTGCCCAGCGCGACCAGCAGCAGCGGTGCGAATACGCCGATCGTCGTCCCCCACCGCCCAGGGTTGCGGACGCTTCCGTCCAACAGCGCGGCGAACACGGCCTGCCAGGACCCGCCGGTCACTGCCACCAGCAGCGCGGAAACCACGAGCGCTCCGGAGATGCAGGCCACGTACAGGAACACGATCTCGGAGAGATGAAGGACCCGCGACCTTGACGGGCCGGGCGATGCGTCGTCGTGGGCGACCTGGGCGAGTGTCTCGCTATCGCTCACGCGGCGTGACCGCCGAGGAGCAGGCCGAGGCGTTCCGTGTCAACGTGCTCTCGCGCCATCTCGCCGATCGACGCGCCCCGCGACATCACCACGATCCGGTTGGCGAGATCCAGGATCTCCTCGATTTCGCTCGAGATCAACAGCACCCCGACGCCGTCTGTGGCCGTTTGGGCCAGGCGGGCCGTCATGTACTCGATGGCGCCGACGTCGAGCCCCCGCGTCGGCTGCGCGGCGACAAGTACCGCCGGGTTGTGCGACAGCTCACGGCCCAGGACGACTCGCTGCTGGTTGCCTCCCGACAGCGACCACAACGGGGCGTCCGGGCCCCAGCATTGGATCTCGAACTCGTCGATGAGCCGCTCGGCCCTCTGTTTGACCTTGGATCGGTTGAGCACACCGGCGGTCGCGACGTCGGTGGGTTGGACGAGCACGAGATTCTCGGCGACGCTCAAGTCGAGCACGATCCCCGAGTCGTGCCGGTCCGCAGGGATCACGGCCACGCCGGCTTCGGCCATCGCGCCGGCCTGTCCGGTGCGGACCTCGGATCCAGCGACGCGGATCTCGCCCTCGTCGAGGCGCAACAGGCTCGACAACACCTCGACGAGCTCGTCCTGACCGTTGCCCTCGACTCCGGCCACGCCGACGATCTCGCCGGGGCGCACCACCAGGTTCAGCGAGTCGAGCATCTTGTGGCCGTCGCGGCCGCGGACGCTGGCGTTGGCGATCTCCAGCACGGGTTCGAGTTCATCGGAGGCGCCGCTGGGAATCTCCGTCCCCTCGAGGGAGGTGTCGACCACGCCGAGCGCGGCCCGCTCGGATCGCAGAGATACCGGCCGTCCCAGCATCGCCCGAGCAAGTGTTGCCGCGTCGGCATCGGCGGTTCGCATCCGGGCCACGACCGCGCCCTGGCGCATGATGGTGACGTCGTCGGTGGCGTGGAGGATCTCGTCGAGCTTGTGGCTGACCAGAGCGACGGCTCGATGCTCATCGGTGACGACGCGACGCAGCGACTCGAAGAGCTGCACCGACTCCTCGGGCGTGAGCACCGAAGTCGGCTCGTCGAAGATCAAGATGCTGGGTTCGCGGCGGAGGCACTTGATGAGTTCGACCCGCTGACGCAGCCCGGCCGGGAGTTCACCCACCCTTGCCATGGGGTCGATTTCCAGGCCGTACTGCTCTGCGATCTCGGAGATCCGCGCATGGGTGCGCGCCCGGTTGAAGCGCACGTCGCCGAGCGCGACGTTCTCCCAGACGGTCAGGTCGTCGACGAGGCTGAGGTGCTGGTGCACCATCGCGATGCCGTGCGACGCTGCGTCGCGTGGACTTGTGATCCGTGCGCGCGAGCCGTCGATCGAGATGCTTCCGTGATCGGGCAGGACCAGCCCGATCATCATCTTCATCAGCGTCGATTTGCCGGCGCCGTTCTCACCGAGCACACCGTGGATGCGACCGCGGTGCAGCTCAAGGTCCACGCGGTCGCAGGCGACGACCGCGCCGAAGTGTTTGGTTAGCTGGTCAGTCTGGACGGCCGGGGGTTTGGCCGGAGGCTCATCGTGAGGCTCGCCACCGATCATCCGTCGGCGTACGCCTGGCCCTTGATCGCGCCGAACTCGCTGTCGAGTTCGCCGGACGCGACGAGGTCATAGGCGGCCTGGAGCTCCGCTGGGCGCTCCCGTCCACAGATCTCCCCGCCGACGACGTCGGGATCGGTCGCGGCAGTGAACACCCGGATCGTGCCCTCGGGGAAGTTCCCCGCGACGATGTCGGGGAACACGATCCTGATGAAGTCGCCGCCATCGTTCCGCTGGGTCATGTCGTACGGGATCTCGTCGTCACACGCAGTTGACGAGCCGGGGTGAGTCACGATCAGACCCGCATCGAGGCCGAGTCGCGCGATCGGCTCCAGCGCACCGCCGAGGTACGGATTGACCGCGTCCGCGCCGGCGGCGACAGCGGCGTCGAATGCGATCGTCGCGTTGGCGGTGTTGTTGAAATCGAACGGGAAGTTGCCGGTCGGCGTGTAGGACATCGTGAAGCTCGGATCGACCGACTTGAGCCCGAGATCGAACGCCAGGAAGACCTCCTTCTCGAAGCCGAGGTCACAACATCCGATCATGGCCATGGAGTCGCCGCCGCGTTCCTGAAGCAGCAGCCCCATTGCGACGCCGCCGGTGTAGGCGATGTCTGAATTGTCGTACTGGGTCTGGGAGAAGTACGGCGATGCCGGGAGGCCCGCCGCGCAGTTGCAGTACCAGTAGATGTCCGAGTATTTCTCGGAAATCTCGCCGAGGCTGGCGCCAATACCGCTCGCGCCGACAATGATGATGTCGACCGGTTGGTTGGCGAGATTGTCGAGCTCTACCGCGGCCTCTTCGAAGGTGATGTTGTCGACAATGATCGGCGGGCCGAAGCCATGCTGTTCGGAGAGCTGCTCGGCCTGGGCGATCACGGCCTCGTAGTAGCCGCCGTCGTCGCGGGGACCTTGCGCGGCGACCCCGATACGGACCACGCCGTCGCCGTTGGCGTCGAACATCTCAACGAGATCGACCTGTGGTTCGGGTTCCGGCGCGGGCTCTGGTTCGGGCTCGGGTTCGGGTGCGGCTGGTTCGGGTTCCGGTTCGGGTGCGGCTGGTTCGGGCTCGGGTTCGGGTGCGGCTGGTTCGGGCTCGGGGTCCGGGTCGGGTGCAGCCGCGGGCTGCTCGTCGGCGTCAGCTGTGGTGCTGGCGTCGTCATCGTCACCGCACGCGGCCGCGACGACGCTGAAGACCAGCAGAATCGCAAGGAACCGCCACAGGCGTCCGTACCTGCGGGCCGTCGTGAGATGGGTCGGGTCGTCATGTTTGGTCGTCATGTTCGATTCCTTCGTGATGTTTGATTTCGTCGTGGGTCCCTCGCCCTTGCGCTGAAGCCCAGCATTTCACAGTGCGAGCCAGCATCTTACAGTGCGAGAATATCTCGTGTGGGCGAGCACCTCCACATTGGCACGGCCCGTGCTGCTCCCGACCGCCCGTTGCGTTCGATCTCAACCTAGTTGCTCGCCCCTCGGGGTGGGTAGAAGACGTCAGGCCGCCGTTCCGGCCAGATCCAGGGCGGCGTGGAGCAGGACTTCGGCGCCCCGGCCGGCAGCGTCGGACTCGATGGACTCGGCCTCGTTGTGGGACAGCCCGTCCTGGCAGGGGACGAAGATCATCCCGGCGGGTGCCCGAAGGGCCACGTGGCAGGCGTCGTGGCCTGCACCCGAGCCGAGCCGCTCGTAGGCGTAGCCGCAGCGTTGCGCGGCCGACTCCACGGCCCGCACGCACTCGTCGTCGAAGATGACGGGGGCGCAGTCGTTGATGACTTCGATCCGATGCTGGCAGCCGTGCTCGGCCCCGGCCCGGGCGGCCAAAGCCCGCAAGCCGGCCTCCATCTCATCGAGTACGGCCGCGTCGGGATGGCGCACATCGATGGAGAAGGCGATGTGGGCGGGCACCGTGTTGGGCGACACCGGCTCGGATCGGAACTGCGCTGGTGTGACCCGCACCTCGGGGGAGTGGCCAGCGGCCATCTCGTAGAGGCCGCTCAGCACCGCGGCCAGGGGCCGGGCCGGATCCTGGCGGCGATCCATCGGTGTTGTGCCCGCGTGGGCCGGGAAGCCCTCCAGGGTCACGGTGAACCAGCGGATCCCCTGCACGCCGGTGACCGCACCGATCGAAGAGCCGCTGGCCTCCAGGATCGGGCCCTGCTCGATGTGCAGCTCCAGGTAGGCCCGCAACGGCTTGCCGAAGGCGGCGGTGCCGGCCCAGCCCAGGCGGTCGAGCTCGTCGCCGACGCTGATCCCCGCGCGGTCGGTGAGGGCCCGCACCGCATTGAGGTCCAGCACCCCCGCCCACACCGAGGAGCCCATCATCGACACCGCGAAGCGCGACCCCTCCTCGTTGGTCCACACCGCCACTTCGATCGGTGCGCGGGTCTGGACCTCATGGTCGTTGAGCGACTCGACCACCTCGAGCCCGCCCAGCACGCCGTACACGCCGTCGAAGCGCCCGCCGGTGGGCTGGGTGTCGAGGTGGCTGCCCAACACGACCGGCGGGGCGTCGGGGTCGGTGCCCGGGCGTCGGGCGAAGAGGTTGCCCACTCCGTCGAGTTCGATCGAGCAACCCGCGCGCTCGGCCCAGCTCACGAACAGGTCCCGTCCCGCCTTGTCGTCGTCGGAGAGCGCCTGGCGGTTGGAGCCCCCGGCCGGGGTGGCCCCCACCTCGGCCATGTCCATCAGCCGCGACCACAGTCGCTCGGGGTCGGTGTGCACATCAGTCATGCAGTGAATTCTCCCATGGCGTCGATGAGCGCGACACGCATCGTGTCAACTATCTCATCGAACTGCTCCGGCCCGGCAATGAGCGGAGGCGAGAGCTGGATCACGGGCTCGGTTCCGCGCGCTGCGGCCCGACACGTCAACCCGAGCCGGTACATCCGCTCGGTGAGGTGCTTCGACACTGCTACGGCCTGGGTCTTCGCCTCGCCGGGATCGGACGGGCCACCCACGTCGATCTCCAACGCGAGGAAATAGCCGTCACCGCGCAGATCCACCACTAGCGGCAGGTCGCACAGGGTGGAGAGCCGGGCTCGGAAGTCTTCGGCGTAGCTGCGAACCCGGCCTGGCAAGTCCTCACCCTCGATGATGTCGAGATTGGCCACCGCCACCGCCGCAGCCGCCGGGTGACCCCCGAAAGTGAAGCCGTGATTGAACTCCTGTCCGGCGGCCGCGAACGGCTCAGCTATCCGGTCGCTGATCATCACACCTCCCAGCGGGGCGTAGCCGGAGGTCAAGCCCTTGGCCATGGTGATCATGTCGGGCTGGTACCCGAACCGGTCAGCGCCGAACATGTGCCCGAGCCGACCGAAGCCGCAGATCACCTCATCGGACACTAGGAGCACGCCGTGGGTGTCGCAGATCTCGCGGACCCGCTGAAAATATCCGACCGGCGGGACGAGGCAACCTCCCGAGTTCTGCACGGGCTCGAGGAACACCGCGGCCACCGTCTCCGGCCCCTCTCGCAGAATTGCCCGCTCGATCTCCTCGGCTGCGCACAGGCACTCTCCTTCATGACCGCAGCCGCGGCCGTTGCGGTACTCGTCGGTGTGGGCAACCTTCACCGTGCCCGGAACGAGCGGCTCGAAGGCGGTTCTGATTGATGCCAGACCGGTGATCGACAGCGCGCCCAGCGACGTGCCGTGGTAGGCGAGATTGCGGCTGACCACCTTGTGCCGCGCCGGCTCGCCGATGGCGGCGAAGTACTGGCGGGCCAGCTTCCACGCCGACTCGACTGCCTCGCTCCCGCCGCTGGTCAGGAACACGCGGTTCAGGTCGCCCGGCGCGAGATGGGCCAGCCGGGCCGCGAGCTCGATGCCGGACGGGTGGCCGTAGCCCCACATCGGGAAGTAGGCGAGCCGGCTCATCTGCTCGTGGGCCGCCTCGGCCAGCTCCCGCCGGCCGTGACCGACCTGGGTGGCGAACAGGCCGGCCAGACCGTCCAGCAGCCGGTGGCCGGAGTCGTCCCATATGTAACAGCCGTCGCCGCGCTCGATGACCCGCAGATCCGACGGTGCGCTGAAGTGGCTCCACAGATGGCGGCCTGCAGTCCGACTCCAGTGGCTCGGTCGATCCGCGCCGCCTGGCTCGTCGGACGGGTGAGCCAGACGGCGCGGACCGTCCACGGGAGGAATGTCGTAGCCCATCTAGCAGTCCCTAGGACCGGAACGATGTCCAGAGACGGTCGTAGAGGTCGATGGCCTCGATCGGGCAGGACTCGACCGGCGCCGCGAACGCCAGCTGCTCCGGCCCGGGCACCACCATCGGGCTCGATGCCAAGTCTGGGTCGACGAAGGCGTCGCTGCCCACGATGGCGTTGCCGTAGGCGTTCCAGTTGGTGGCTTCGGCGATGTTGCGCGGGTCCATCATCCAGTTGATGAACACCTTGGCCTGCTCCACGTTGGGCGCGCCGGTGGGGACGGCGAAGTTGTCCTGCCACAGCGTCAGACCGTCGCTGGGGTAGACGTACACGAGGTTCGGGTTCTCGAGCCATGACCGGTAGGCCGCCCCGTTCCACTCCATGTGGATCGAGTTCTCGCCGGCGGCCATCCGCTCGATGATCCCGTCGGAGTTGATCACCGACACCGACGGCTTGAACCCGTCGAGCAGCTCCTCGGCCCGGGCGTAGTCGGCCGGGTCCGTAGAGCACGGGGTGGTCCCGACGGCGCGCAGAACCGCGTGGATCACCTCGACCTGGTCGTTCATCATCCCGATGGAGCCATCCGAGCCCTCGGGAACAGCGAAGAACTCCGCCCACGAGTCAGGCGGGTCGGGGACCTGGGAAGTGTCGACCGCGAGGCCAGTCGTGCCGTAGAGGTAGGGCGCGGTGTACACCCGACCATCGTCGAAGTAGGGGTTCAGGAACGCCGGATCGATCTTCGAGGCGTTCTCGAGGGCGAAAGCGTCGATCGGCTGGATCAGGTCCTGTTCGATCAGTGTCGGAATGATGTAGTCCGATGGCACGATCACGTCGTATCCGGAGCCGCCGGCCGCGAGCGTCGCCAGCATCGTCTCGTTGGAGTCGTAGTTGCTGAGGTTGACCGCGATGCCGGTCTCGTCGGTGAACCGGGCCAGCAGGTCCTCGGATATGTAGTCCGTCCAGTTGTAGAGGTTCACCTCGCCGCCGATCTGCTCCTCGACCTCCTCGGCGTCCTCGGTCTTGTCGGCCGGTTCGGTCGGCTCGGTGGCCGGCTCTTCGGCCGCGCCGTCGTCACTCGGTTCGGTCGGGGCGGCGGGGGCGGCTGTCGTGGCCGGTGGCTCTGGCTGCGAAACCTCGGCCTCGTCGTCCGATCCGCAGGCCGCGGCCAGCAGGGCCAGCACCAGCAGAATGGGTGCTATCAGGCCTTTACTGAGCCGGGTGGCTGTGCCGCCGCTCGGGGTGGTCCTTGCATTCATGGGTTCTCCATTCATTTGTGTTTCCTCCACTTGCTGGTGATGTATGAGGCGGTCAGGACTGCGATCGTCACCAGGAGCAGGAGAGTGCTCACCGCATTGATCAGCGGGCTTGCTCCCCGGCGGATGAGACCGAACAGGAAGATGGGCAGCGTCGTCGACGTCGGACCGGCCACGAAGGCGGAGATCAGGTAGTCGTCGAGGCTGATGATGAAGGCCAGCAGTCCGCCCGAGACGATTCCGGGGACCAGCAGCGGGAGGGTGACCCTGCCGAACAGCCGGAGGCCCGACGCTCCGAGGTCGCTGGCCGCTTCGAACACGGCCGGGTCCAGTTCCGCCAGCCGGGCCCGGATCGGGAGCAGGGCGAACGGGATGCAGAAGGCGGTGTGGGCCAGCACGAGGGTAGTCATGCCTCGCTCGAGGTCGAGCAGCACGAAGAACGAGAGGGTGCCGACGGCCGTCACGATCTCGGGGATCAGCAGCGGTGTGGATAGGAACCCCACCGCCAGCCACGACCCGCGCCTGAGCATGGCCACGATCCCCAGTGCGGCCAGCACCGCCAGGGCCGTGCCCGCTGTCGACGCGGCCACGGCTACCCGCAGCGACACCCACACCGCGTCGCGGACGTTCTCGCGCGCCAGGACTTCCCGGTACCAGACCAGGCTGAAGCCCTCCCAGCGCGACACGATGGGGCCGGCGTTGAAGGAGTAGAAGACCACGACCGCGAGTGGCGCGTACAGGAACGCGAACGCCAGCCTGGCCGTCGTGGTGACGCCGGGATAGCGGCGAGTGTCGATCCGACCCTTCACGACAGCACCAATTTCGCCCCGCGGGCGGCCCGGCGGGCCGTGACGAGGACGATGCCGACCACGACGAGCAGCAGGATGGCCAGCGCCGACCCGAAGGGCCAGTTCCTGGACGCGCCGAACTGCTGCTGTATCAGGTTGGCGATCATCAGGGAGCGGCCACCGCCCAGGAGTTCGGGTTGCAGGAAGGCGCCGATGGCCGGGATGAACACCAGCAGGCAGCCGGCCACGATGCCGGGACGGACCGACGGCCACACGATCCGGCGCAGGACGACAGCCGGGGTGGCGCCCAGGTCTAGCCCGGCCTCGGCGGTGCGATGGTCGAATCGCTCGGCGGCCGCGTAGATCGGCAGGATCATGAACGGCAGGAACGTGTAGGCCATACCCACGAGGGTCGCTCCGCGGGTGTTGAGCATCTGCGGGGCGTCGATCCCGGCCGCGTCGAGAGCCGATGCCAGCGGACCGGTCTCGCGCAGGATCACGATCCAGGCGTAGGTGCGGACCAGCATGCTGGTCCAGAACGGGATGGTGACAGCCAGGATCAGCACCGGCTGGAGATGGCGGGGCCGGTTGGAGATCCAGACCGCGGTCGGGAAGCCGATGACCAGCGCGACGAGCATGGTCGCGGCGGCCAGCAGGATCGACGACCACATCACGTCGAGGTAGGTCGGATCGAAGCCGACGTGGCCGGTGAAGTCCTCGGCGACAACAAGCCGCTCGTAGGCGTCGGTGGTTAGCCCGTCGCCCACTCCCACGCCGCCCGGGCCCCGGGTCCTGAAGGAGTACCAGACGATGACTGCCATTGGCCCGCCGACCATGAACGCGATGAAGATCAGTGCGGGGGACGCGAGCCATCGGCTGCCGACCCTCACGACGTCAACACCCGTGTGTGCCGGGGGTCGATGCGGACGGTGACCGAGTCGCCCACGGCAACCTTCGAGTTCTCCGCATCCGTCCTGGCGTTGATGCGCAGGCCGTCGCCGAGGTCGATGGTCAGATGGATGTCCGCCCCCAGGTAGGCGGTTTCGACAACGATCCCTTGCAGGTCGCCTTCTGGGTCAAGCCTCACCCGCTCCGGTCTTGCCGCTAGCACCACAGGTTCCGGTCTTGCCAGCGCGGTCTCGTCGGCTCCGCGGACCTCAGCGACGTCGAGCTTCCATCGGCCCGCCACCGTCAGTGTCCTGGCGCCGTCGTAGTCGACGGGCAGCAGGTTCGTCTCGCCGATGAAATCGGCCACGAATCGGGTGGCCGGGGCCTCGTAGATCTCTCGCGGGGTGCCGACCTGGATGATGCGCCCCCCGTTGAGCACCGCGATCCGGTCGCCGAGGGCGAGGGCCTCCTCCTGGTCGTGGGTGACGAACACGAAGGCGATGCCGGTTGAGCGCTGGATCCGCTTGAGCTCTGCTTGCATCTGGCGGCGGAGCTTGAGGTCGAGGGCTCCCAGCGGCTCGTCGAGCAGCAGGACTCGGGGGCGCTTGGCCAGGGCGCGGGCCAGCGCCACCCGCTGCTGCTGGCCGCCGGATAGCTGGGCAGGGGTCCGCTTGCCGAACCCGGAGAGTTCGACCAGGTCGAGCATCTCCGCGACCCGTGTTCTGATCTCTGCCTTGGGCAGCTTCTCCATCTCCAGCCCGAAGGCGATGTTGCGCTCCACGGTGAGGAATCCGAACAGCGCGTAGCTCTGGAAGACCGTGTTGACCGGCCGGCGGAACGGCGGCGCGGTGTCGAGCCGTTCGCTGCCCAGGTGGATCTCTCCTGAGTCGACGTTCTCCAGCCCGGCGATGGTTCGCAGCAGTGTCGTCTTGCCGCAGCCGGACGGGCCGAGGAGCACCACGAACTCGTTGCTGCCCACGTTTAGGGACACATCGTCGAGGGCTCGCACCACGGCGCCCTCCGGGGTTGTAAACGTCTTGGAGACGTTGCGGAGGCGGAGCCCCTCAGCCACCGCCGGATCCTATAACGATCATTGATCGTTATATTAGGCATCCCCGTGATGGTGTGCAAGCGGTCGCCCTGATTTCGGTGGTGTCGCCTAGCCTCTCGGCGTGGGCCGTCCCTCGGAACCGCTGTTGTCCAAGGACATGATCGTCGACGCCGCCATGGCCATCATCGACGAGAGCGGCATGCCGGCCATGACGACGCGAGCTATCGCCAAGCGGCTCGGCGTGGGCCAGGCGTCGCTCTACAACCACATCTCGAGTCGGGACGAACTCCTCGACCTGCTGAATGCCCGTGTCTTGGAGGGCGTGGACTTGAGTGCCCTCGACCATCCCGACTGGACCGAGGCCGTCTACCGCGGCACGCTCGCCTTTCTCGCCGCGCTGCAGCGGCATCCCAACATGCTGAGCGTGATTGCCACCCGCCCAGCGCGGACCGATCCGTCCCTCACCTACTACGAGCGGATGCACGAGCGCCTGCGAAGCGCCGGCCTATCTGCCCAGGACTCGGCCCGCTTCCTGTTCGCCATCGACGACTACTGCATCGGCGCGGCCCTCAACACCGAGGTGGACGTGGAGATCAACAACCGCCAGGACAAGTTCCCCCTCGTCACCGAGGCGATGGAGGCCGGCCGCCCCGCCGACCATCACGAGGCGACATTGCGCCTCCTGCTGAACGGCCTCATAGCCACCATCGACATCTCTACTGCATGAAGGTTTGGAGGAGCGGGAGGATTCGGTCGGGCGCCTCCTCGGCGAGGAAGTGGCCGCAGTCGGCGAAGGTGTGTACCTCGCAATCGGTGAGCTCCGCCCTCCAGCGATCGAGTTCCTTGGTCCGGAAGGCGATGTCCTTGTTCCCCCACAGGACTAGGGCCGGCTTGCCGGTGAAGGCCGAGCGCTCGTCCCAGATCTCGCGGAGCCACTCCGTGGCGCCGACGATGTGTCCCGGCAGCGCCGCGTTGGCGGCTCGCTCAGCAGGGGAGGGCTGCGCTCGGCGGTAGTGCTCCATCGCCTCTTCGGTGAGTGCGCCCTTGGTCCCCACCGCCCGGGGCATGACGCCGTTGACGAAGAAGTTGCGCCTCTTGATCAGGTACTGCCCCAGCGGGCTAGCCATCATCGCGCTGAAGAACCAGAAGTGCAGGTCGCGGTTCACCGGCCAGCACCAGGTGTTCGCGATCACGATCCGCTTGACCCGATCCGGGAACCGCCGCGCGAAGTCGAGACCGATCGGCCCGCCCCAGTCCGTCATGAATAGCGTCATGTCGCCAACGTCCAGATCATTCATCAGCGCCGCGAACGCCTCTGCATGCACTGCCGGGTGATGATCCTCCCTGCGGCTGCTGCGCGAGGAGAGGCCGAAACCGATGTGGTCCGCCGCGATGCAGCGGAACTCGGATCGGAGTCCCCGGATCAGATGTCGGAACTCGAATGACCACGCCGGATTGCCGTGCACGAAGACGATCGGATCGCCGGCACCCTCATCGACATAGTGCATAAGGTGGTCGCGCGACGTGTCCACGAACCGGCTCTCGAACGGGAACAACTCGTCCGACACCCAAGCCGGCCGTTGCGCAGCAGCGCCATGATGCATGGGCGCACGCTACTTGGACCTGCAGGATGTCGCTGTAGCCCGGACTACCTGGGCACCAGCCGTGCTGTCTTGTAGACTAAGTATTGTGAACTAAGAAGATCGGAGGCTGAGGATGCGGGTTGTGAACATGCACGAGGCGAAAACCCACCTATCTCGGCTCGTGAAGGCTGCGGCCGAGGGCGAGCCGTTCGCCATCGCGCGGGCGGGCAAGCCGCTCGTGAAGGTCGTGGCTCTGGACGCACCCGAGTCCGGGCACACCAAGAGGACCGGGTTCCTGCCTGGCGTCTCGGTGCCCGAGGACTTCGACCGGATGGGGGAGGCCGAGATCGTCGAGCTGTTCGTGGGCGGAGGGTGAGCCTTCTGCTCGACACCCATGTGCTGCTGTGGGCCGCGGCGACTCCGGACCGACTGCCGTCCGAGGCGCGGCGGCTCATCGAGGACACAGCCGAGGAGTTGTTCTTTAGCGCGGCGTCCATATGGGAGGTTGCCATCAAGAACGGCCTGAAACGGGCGGACTTCCGCGCTGACCCCCACCTGCTGCGAAAAGGGCTGCTGGAACACGGCTACCGCGAGCTGGCCGTGACCGGCGCGCACGCGGCCGCCGTGGCCCTGCTGCCGCCCATCCATGGGGATCCCTTCGACCGCCTTCTAGTTACCCAAGCGCAGCTTGAGCCTCTCACGCTGCTGACTGCGGACAAGCGGGTAGGGCGGTACCCCGGCCCCATCCAGTTGATCTGACCCCCATCAGCATGCACAACGGAGATCTGCGTCAACTATCGCGTTCGACCTCAGGCGTTTGCCATTGGGCACATAGCGTATTCTTGGTGAATGTTGAGTTTTCAGACTCTGAGCATCGTCGCCCGTGTCTGGTAGTTCTCGGGATGCTCCTTATCCGGAGTTGAAGAAGACCCACACGATGGCCCATGTCGGGCGGCCGTTCACGGACTACAAGCCGCCCCCGGCCGCGCCGGTTTGGGCGGTGATCGAGGGGTTGGGTCGCTACCACGTGCTGCTGACCGCCTTGGAGCTCGGGGTGTTTGAGGCTTTGGACGAGGTTCCGGCCGGCGCAGGCATGACGGCAGAAGAACTGGCCGCGCGGCTCGACCTTCCGGCACTGCACCTCGAGTCGTTGCTGGACTCGGTGGTGGCCCTCGGTTTGCTCGACCGGGTGATCGACCACTTCAAGCTCAACGACGCCGCCCGTCGCTACCTGCTCGTCGATGGGCCGGCCTCAATGGCCGGGCTGATCCCGGTGGCCCCCGGCCCCCATGAGAACTGGACCCGGCTGGCCGACACGGTGCGCTCGGGCCGGCCCGCCACCCCCATCGACGACGACCCGGCCGCGTTCTACGTGCCGCTGGTGGAGGGCACGTTCACCACCATGTGGCGCTGCGCCAGTCGTGCCGACTTCCGGATGCGCTACAGCGCGCTGGCCGCGCCCCGCATCCTCGACCTCGGCGCGGGCGGGGCGCCCTGGTCGATCGCGATGCTGGAGGCCTGCGCTGATGGCCATGCCGTGGTCAACGACCTCGACGGGGTGATCGATGTCGCCCGGCGCAAGACCGCCGAGCACGGCGTGGCTGATCGCTGCGAGTTCCGTCCCGGCGACTTCCACGCGGTCCGGATCGAGGACGGCGCCTACGACATCGTCGTGCTGGGCCACATCTGCCGCACCGAGGGCCCGGACGGCGCACGCCGCTTGGTGGAGCGGGCCTATGCGGCCCTGCGTCCCGGCGGCCGCATCGTGCTGGCCGACTACTTCATCGGACCGAACCACAAGACCAACCCGCACGCCGTGCTGATGGGCATGACGATGATGGCTAGCACCGTCAACGGTTTCGGCGTCACCACCGAGACCGCCACCGGCTGGCTTCGGGACGCCGGCTTCGAGGCGCTGCGGCTGATCGAGCCCATCGGCTTCCAATTCGCCTACGTGGCCTCCAAGCCGAGAAACTGAACCGAACGACAGCTGCTGGCAGGAGGCCGGAATGAGTGAGCGGGAGCGCATCGACACCCTCATCAAGGGCTGGTACGTGGTGACCATGAACCCCTCCAGAGACATCATCCGCCACGGCGCGGTGGCGATTCGGGGCCGTGACATCGTGGCGGTGGGCAAGGCATCGGACCTGGAGGCGGCCTACGAGGCGGCCGAGACGGTGGGCGGGGACCGGTTCGTGGTAACCCCCGGCCTGGTCAACACCCACATCCACATCACCGGGGAGCCCCTAACCAAGGGTTACGTGCCCGACGACACGCCCTTCGAGGAGAACGTGTTCATGTGGCTGTGCCCCCTCTACTCGGTGTACACCCCCGAGGAGGAGCGGCTGTCGGCCCAGCTCGCGGCGGTGGAGATGCTCAAGTCGGGCACCACCACGTTCCTGGAGGCGGGCACCATCCGCTTCACCGACGAGGTGATGGACGGTCTGGTCACCGCCGGCATCCGGGGTCGCATCGGCAAGTGGGTGTGGGACCTGCCGCCGGAGCCCGACGTCTATCGCCAGAGCACCGACGACGCCATCGCCAACATCAACGACACCATCGACCGCTACCGGGGCACTGCCGGCGGCCGCCTGGAGGCGTGGTCGATGGTGGTGGGCCACACCACCTGCTCGGACCCGCTTTGGCGTGGGGCACGCGAGGCTGCCGACCACCACGGCGTGGGCCTCAACTTCCACATGAGCCCGGCCAAGATCGACCCCGACGGGTTCATCGCCGAGTTCGGGCAGCGGCCCATGATCCACCTCGGAGAGCTGGGCGTGCTTGGCGCCGACACCTCCATGACCCACTGCGTCCACGTCGACGACAGCGAGCTCGATGTGATGGCCGAGGCGGGCTGCTCAGTCGAGCACTGTCCCACCACCGCGCTCAAGGTCAGCTACGGCGTCACCCAGATCGGCAAGATGCCCGAGATGGTGATGCGGGGCATCAACGTGAGCATCGGCATCGACGGCAACAACGCCTCCAACTACGCCGACATGTACCGGGCCACCTACCTGGTGGCCGGGCTGTTCAAGGACGCCCGCATGGATCCCCAGATGTTCCCGGCGGAGAAGGCCTACGAGATGGCCACCCTGGGCGGGGCCCGGACGATGCTCATGTCCGATGAGATCGGCTCGCTGGAGGCAGGCAAGAAGGCCGACGTGGTGCTGCACGACACCGACCGGCCCGAGTGGCGCCCGCTGCTGAACGTGATGAACCAGTTGGTGTGGTCAGCCGACGGGCGGGGGGTTCACACCGTGTTCGTGGACGGCGCCAAGGTCGTCGACGCGGGCCGGATGACCACCATCGACGAGGACACCTTCTACGCCCGCTGCCAGGCCGCCGGCGAGGCCATCACCGCCCGCTCGGGCCTGCCCGACAAGGCCAAGTTCCCGGTCTGGTAGCTCCTCCGAGCAGCGATAGGGTCGGACCATGCCTGAGTTCAGAGTCATCTTCGTTGCTAACGACTACGACGCCACCGTGGGGTTCTTCGCCGAGGTGATGGGCCTGGAGGTGGAGCGGTCCTTCGGCGAGATCTTCAGAGGGACGATCCTGCTGGCCGCCGCCGGCCGTATCGAGGTCATCGAGGACGGCGCTGGATGGGACACGCCCGGAGTGGCGGGCGTCTCGGTGTCATGGGAGATCACCGACGCCGACGCCGAGCACGCCCGGCTGGTCTCCGCCGGCGCCACCATCGTGCGACCGCCCGAACTCCAGCCGTGGGGTCACAAGAGCTTCGAAGTGGCCGGCCCCGATGGTTTGAGGATCATCCTCTTCGAAGTGGTGGCCTAGAGGCCGAGCGGATTGGCCGCGTCTGAGGAGGATCTCGCGCGGGCGTTGAGCGAGGCCGTGGCCCGAGCGGCCCGTGAGCGCAGCGAACAAGAGCGGGAGACACAACTCATCACGCGAGGTGCTCACCACTTGTCCGCGCACGTTCTTTGTAGAGGCTAGAAAGTCGAACTATGCGATTCGGATTCTGGGCATCGACCAAGAACGACTGGGAGCACGTACTGGCCGTGAGCCGGGCTGCGGAGGCGAGCGGCTGGGACGGCCTGTGGCTGCCTGACCACTTCATGCCGCCGGAGGGGGGCTACGGCGAAGAGCCGGCCGGCGTCGATCCGGAGCTGCTGCCCAACCACGAATGCTGGACGCTGCTGGCCGCGCTGGCTACGGCCGTCCCCCGGGTGCGGATCGGGGCGATGGTCACCGGCAACACCTACCGCCACCCGGCGGTGCTGGCCAAGCAGGCCGCCTCTGTCGACCACATCAGCGGGGGGCGCTTGGTGCTGGGTCTCGGCGCGGGATGGCAGGAGAACGAGCACCGCCGCTACGGCATCCAATTCGGAACGGCGCGGATCCGGGCCGACATGCTGGAGGAGGCCTGCGCGGTGATCACCGGCCTCTTTGCCAATGAGCGCACCGACTTCGACGGGGTCCACTACCGCCTGCAGGGCGCGCCGCTGGTGCCCAAGCCTCTGCAGGATCCGCTGCCGATCATGATCGGCGGCAGGGGCGAGCGCCGCACCGTCCCGACCATGGTGCGCTGGGGTCACGAATGGAACGGATGGTGCACCCCCAGGGACATGGGCCACTACAACGCGCTCATCGACCGGCTCTGCGAGGCCGCGGGCCGGGATCCGGGAACCATCTCACGCTCCGCCGCGACGCTGCTGTTCCTTTGCGATTCCGAGGAGGAGGCGGCCCGGGTGAGAGCCCAGCCGTCGGGGATGCCCCGGCTGGTGGGCACGCCCGCCCAGCTTGTCGAGCGGGTGGCCCGCTATGTCGCGGCCGGCACCGACGAGCTGATCATCCCCGACTTCAACCTCGCGCCCAGCGAGACCCAAGAAGTAGTCGAGCGCTTCATGACCGAGGTCGTGTCGGCCCTCTGAACCGCCCGTCGGTGCTATGCCCGAAGACCAACGAGGAGCGCCAGATGAGCTGTGATGCGCTTCGCGCCTTAGTTGAGGAGTGCGCCTTACTTGCGGTCGGTGCCACCCGAGGGGTCGAGCCCGAAGGCCGCGGCTGCCTCTGGGCCGTCGAGGATCGCGGTGGCGGCTTTGAGGGCTTGCTGCTTGTCTGGAGCGGCGGCGGCGGCTTCGACAGCCTCAGCGAACCGGGGGTGGTTGACGTTGACGGGCAGGCGAGGATCGCCCCACAGGCCGGTTTGGCGGAGTGCGAGGCAGGCGAGCCTGACGGCGGCGGTTTCTGGGGTGGGGTCGGCGGGGGCCTCGATGTGCTCAGAGGAGTCACGCTGGAGCCGTTCGATCATCTCCGGTCGAGTGAGCAGGGCGGCGTGGTCCTCAGTCCGCGACGGCACCGGGGTCAGTACCAACGTGCCGTCGTGAGCTTCGGTGACGAGGTAGGTGTCATCGTCGGCGCGGCCCATTCCGTCCAGCCGCACCTGTCGATGCTCGTCAACGTGAACGAATCTGCCGGTGCGGGTGTCGGCCACGGTGCGGGTGTCGGCCATCGGAGAGGCTCCGTTGCGGGGTTGGCTTACCAGTTTCGATGTTGCCACCACGGTAGCGGAATTCGCCACGGACTTGGAGTGCGGCGGACTCACTTCGGACGGTGCGGCCTCCAGCGTGGAATACCTAGGTCGGCAGGACGACGACTGCCATGAGTCTGAGATGGAGTGAGGAGGCTCTTGGGGCCTATGAGTTCCTGCGATCGGCAGATGGCTTCGAGGCTGTGTTCGAGCGGGTGGCAGGGCATGTCCGACGTCTCGAGACGAATCCTCAGGATCATCGGGTGGGGGCACAGCAGCGAAGGATCGGCAAGGTCTGGGTGTGGTATGTGGTGGTGGGCACCCTGCATGAGCAGTGGCTGATGTCGTGGACTGAGCATGACGGAGTGGTGGTGATTCAGTCGTTGGATCCGCTGAGTTGAAGCTCTAGGGCCGTTCCCGGCCTCTGGGAGCCATTCGGTCGCCCAGCGCTCAGGGCCATCTCGCAGGTGGCTAGTCGTCACCGGCAATCACCTCAAGAACGGCCATCCAGCTTGGTGAGCGGCTGCTCCCCGCCCAAACGACTTCGAAGTGTCGGCTCTCAGCACCGCCGAGTCAATAGGGTGACGGCGCCAGCACTTCCGGTGTCGCAGAGTTGGAGCAACAGTGGGCAAGCTCGGCTGTCTCCCGTACCGCTGCGGTAGCGTCCGGCACGTTGAGCGGCCCTCGAGGAGAGCAATGACCGACACTGTGTTCGGAGACAGCGTGCCGGCGGTGGTGCAGGAGGCGCCGAGCCGGTTCGACGCCTACGACACTGCCGACCTGTGGCGCAAGGACGTGGACCACTTCATCCATCCCTTCACCGACTTCGCGGCGTGGAAGGACGAGGGCGCGCTGGTGATGGCCGAGTCCGAGGGGGCCTACGTCTACGACTCAGACGGCCAGCGCTACCTCGACGCCCAGGGCGGGCTGTGGTGCGTCAACGCCGGCTACGGCCGGGCCGAGATCGCCGATGCCATGGCCGCGCAGGCCCGCAAGCTGGCCTACTACTCGCCGTTCACCAACACCACCTCGGTGCCGGGCGCCATGCTGGCCCACAAGCTGGCCTCGCTGGCCCCCGGGAGCCTCAACCACGCCTTCTTCGGACTGTCGGGCTCCGACGCCAATGACACCGCGGTGCGGATCATCCACTTCTACTTCAACCGCCTCGGCCAGCCCAACAAGAAGACCATCATCACCCGGGTCAACGGCTACCACGGCTCCAGCTACCTGGCCATGTCGCTCACCGGCGTGGCTCACGACCACATCGGCTTCGACATCATCGGCGAGCCGCTCATCTCCAGAGTGTCGGGCCCCGATCTGTACCGCCGCCCCGATGAGATGTCGCCGGAGGAGTACACCGACCATCTGGTCGCTGAGTTCCGGGCCAAGGTCGACAAGATCGGTGCGGACAACGTGGCCGCGTTCTTCGCCGAGCCGGTCATGGGCGCGGGCGGTGTGCTGGTGCCCCCGCCCGGATATCTGCCCGCCATGCGCGAGGCCTGCCGCGAGTTCGGGATCCTCTACGTCTCCGACGAGGTGGTCACCGCCTTCGGCCGGCTGGGCGACTTTTTCGCCAGCGAGGACGTGTTCGGCATCCAGCCCGACATCATCAACACCGCCAAGGGCCTCACATCGGGCTACGCGCCCCTGTCGGCGACCCTGCTCTCCGACGAGATCTACGACGTGATCTCGAAGCCGCAGGCGACTGGCGCCGAGTTCGCCCACGGCTACACCTACTCCGGGCATCCGGTGTCGTGCGCGGCGGCGCTGGCCAACATCGAGATCTTCGAGCGCGAGGACCTCTGCGGCCATGTCCGCACCGTCGGCCCCTACTTCGAGGAGTGTCTGCGCACCCTGGCCGACCTGCCCATAGTCGGCGACATACGCGGCAAGTGCTTCATGATGTGCGTGGAGAACGTGGCCGACAAGGCCACCAAGGAGATGTTCCCCGACAGCGTCGGTATCGGCAGACGCATCTCGGACGCCTGCGACGCCCGGGGCCTACTGGTGCGCCCCATCGGCCGCTTGAACGTGCTGTCGCCGCCCTTGATCCTGACCACCGAGCAGATCGACTGGCTGGTCGACACGCTGCGGGCCGGCATTGAGGAGGTCATGGCCGGCCTCGAACGCGAGGGTCTGTGGAGCAACCCCGGCTGAGCGCTCTCAACCGAAAATTGACGTAGTTGTCACCACATATTGGGGTCAACTACGTCAATTTTGCCTGGATCGTCTAGGCCCAGGCCTCCAGCCGGCAGGTGATCAGCAGCTCCGACACCGACGCGGTGTTGGGCAGTGCGATGAGGGTGGCCACCAGGTCGGCCACGTCGGTGGGCTGGGTGATGGTCTTGTCGTTCGGGTCCATCATGTCGGTGGCCACCGGGCCGGGGCACAGAGCGGTCACCCGGACGCCGTCGTCCCAGCCGACCTGGCGGATGGCGTGGGACAAGGCCAGCAGCGCGTACTTGGTCATGGAGTAGCCGGGCAGCGCGTCGCCCTTGACCCGTTTGGCCGACAGCGAGGCCATGTTGATCACCCGGCCCGTGCCGGATCGGCGCAGATGGGGCAGGGCCAGCCGGGTGAGACGCAGCGGCCCTTTCACGTTGACGGCCCACATTTCGTCGAGCACGTCCTCGTCCATGCTCTCCAGTCCGGTGCGGTCGACGATGCCGGCGCTGTTGACCAGCACATCGATCCCGCCGAAGCGCTCGACGGTCGCCTCGACCCATTGACGGGCCGAGTCGATGTCGGTGGCCTCGTGGTGGTTGAGCAGGAGCCGGTGGGGTTCGATGTCGGGAGCGTGCTCAGCCAAGGCGTTTGGTCGGCGCGCTCCGAGGCTGAGGCGGTAGCCGTCGGCGGCCAGCCGCGCCGCGATAGTGGCCCCGATGCCGCGGTTGGCCCCCGACACCATCACCACCCGGCCGGTTGCGTCGGTTGAACTCATCGTTGTCTCCGAATCCCTAGTCGCGCCCATGCTGGCGCCGGCCCGATGGGGCGCCGGCTAGACCGCCGATTATCGTCGGCCAGCGTGCGGGGGGCGAAGCGGGACCCCACGGTCCCATGACGGTCACGCTGGAAGCGGAGATCAGCCCGGGCGTGAGCCCGGGCGAGTTCGTGGACCTGGCGGTGCGCTGCGAGCGGGCCGGGTTCGATCGGTTCGGCGTGTCCGACGTGGTGTTCTGGCCCGACTGCTTCGTGCTGCAGGGGCTGATCGCGCAGGCCACCAGCCGGATCCACATCGGCTCGATGGTCACCAACCCCTACTCGCGCCATCCGGCCATGCTGGCCGGCGCGGCGGCCACGCTCCAGGAGCATTCCGGCGGCCGGATGTTCCTCGGGATCGGCGTGGGCGCCGGCCTCGAGGATCTGCGGATCGACTATCCGAGGCCGGTGCGGGCCCTGCGCGAGGCAATCGTGGGCATGAAGGGCCTGCTGGCGGGTGAGACCGTCGACCTCGACGGCGAGATGTTCCCCATCGACAACGGCAGGCTGGTGCGCCCGCCCGACGTGCCGGTGCCGATCTCGGTGGGCACCCGCAGCCCCCAGGTGATGCGCCTGGCCGGGGAGCTGGCCGACATTGCCCTGGTCGGAGCCCGTCACTTCACCGCCGAGATCTCCCAGCAGTACCGGCAGTGGTTGGCAGAGGGCTCGGCCCGGGTGGGCCGGGACGTCGCCGACATCGATGTTGCGCCCCGCCTCACGCTGTGCGTGTCCTCCGACGGCGACCTGGCTCGCCGGTCGGTAGTGCGCTACGTGGCTCACTACCTGGCCATCATCCGGCCCTCCGAGATGGATCCCGAACGGCTGGAGGCCATCGACGAGGCTTTGGGCCGGGCGACCGGCTGGTACTTCGACTTGGACCGCTACGACCCGCCGGAACTGTTCGACCTGGTGGCCGAGGACTGGATTCGCCGCTATGCCGTAGCCGGGGCGCCCTCGGAGATTCCCGAGCAGGTCAAGGAGGTGACCGCCCTCGGGTTCACCAGCGCCAGCCTGAACCTGGCCGCCGTCCTTCGTCCGTCCATGGCCGAGGGCATGGCGGAGACCATCGACGGCTTCGCCGCGGTGATCGACGACTGCCGCTAGCGAGAAAGTTCAGGAGGTTTGGAAGCGCCTCGCTCGCGCGAATGAACTTCCGGGAGTTGTGCTCCTATGTGACACAAGACCGCCGGAGGTTCGTGATGGTCGCCTAAGAGCGAGCGCGGATAGGTGGTGAGCGTCTCGCTGTGAGGCGTTGTGTTTCCCGCTCTTGTTCGCTGCGCTCACGGGCCGCTCGGGCCACGGCCTCGCTCGACGCCCGCGGATTTCGTCCGTGGGCCGCGGCCTATCCGCTCGGCCTCTAGGCGGCCGGGCGGACGGCGATCACCTCGCCGCACAGGTAGGCCCAGAGGCCGCTGGGGTGGTCAGCCCAGCGACGGAAGGCGGCCGAGATTGCCACTAGGTCACCTCGCATGGCCAACCCTGTAGACACGGCATGCTCGGCGAAGTCGCTGTCGGTCACCCGCACGGCCCACATCCCGCCCCAGGCGGCCCTAGAATCGGCGTCGGCGTGGGTGGTGGTGCTGGTCGTGACGACCGGATCCACAAAGCCGGCGGCCCGTACCCAACCCGGCAGGAAGCGCCCGGCATCGGCCTCGCCTCCGTTGGCCGCGGCCACTTCGTGGTAGAGGCGCAGCCAGTGCTGGAGGGCCGACTCGACCGGCGCGTGGACCATCGTCCCGTAGTCGGAGTCTCGCACCGCCACCAGCCCGCCGGGGCGCAGCACTCGCCGGGCCTCCCGCAGTGCCCGGACCGGGTCGGACAGGTGCTGCATCACATGGTGGGCGTAGACCACGTCGAAGCGGCCGTCCTCGTAGGGCAGTTCGTAGGCGGAGCCCACTTCGAAGCTGGCGTTGTAGATGCCCTCTTCCTCGGCCCGGCGCCGCGCCGACTCGACCATCTCGGCCGAGGTGTCCACACCGACGACGGCTCGAGCTCGGCGGGCCAGCCCGACAGTGATGGTGCCGGGGCCGCATCCCACGTCCAGCACCGCAGCATCGGGCTGCAGACGGGGCAGCAGGAAGGCCGCGCAGACCTCGGCTGTTCGGCGCCGGTAGGACTCGATGATGGCCTCGTGGTAGCCGTGCGTGTATTTCTCGCCTTGAGGCGGTTCGACGGTCACAAGCGAGCGAGACTAAAGGCTCGGGCACATCGCAACGCGCCCAGCCTCACATCGAAGAGGGGACGGTCTCGTCGAACAGCCAGGACTCGACCACGTCCACCGCGTCTGGGCCGGCGATCTCGTCCACCAACTCCAGGAACTCCTGGGTGTTGGTGGTTCCGCCCGCCGACCGGTCGTAGTGGGTGCGCAGGATCTTGAAGAAGGTCTCGTCGCCGGTGTGGAGACGCAGGGCGTGCAGGGTCACAGCCCCCCGGAAGTAGACCGTCTGCCCGAACAGGTCCTCCGACTCGATGCCCTTCGGCGGCCCGATCTCGAAGGCGACCAGCTGAGCGTAGATCTGCACAATGACGTCTTGGACGTCAGCTTCGAAGTGCTCGGCCTCGTACATCAGGTGCAGGTAGGTGGCGAAGCCCTCGTTCATCCAGATCTCGCTCCAGTCGTCGGGTGTGACCGAGTTGCCCAGCCACTGGTGGGCGACCTCGTGGGCGATGATGCTGGGACCGATGCTGGCTGGTCCGTGCAGCGAGAGCGTCTGGTGTTCGAGCGCAAAGCCCAGCGGGAACGGCACCACGATCGTTCCGTAGGCGTCGAACGGGTAGGGGCCTAGCAGGTCCTCCAGGAAGGCGATCACATCCGGAGTCACTGCCAGTGCCTCGGCGATCTCGGGAGTGGCCGTGCTGTGCACGTAGTCCCGGATCACAGGGCCGTCTGGATACAGCGGTCCGTGGTCGATGCGCTCGAAGTCGCCGATGTAGACCGCGGCCAGGTAGGTGGCCATCGGGTCGTCCATCCGCCAGGTGAAGGTGGTACGGCCGTCGGTGGTGGTCTCGTCGATGAGGAGCCCGTTGGAGGCCGCCGTGATGCCCTCTGGCACGGTGATCTGGATCTCGTAGGTGGCCTTGTCGGTCGGGTGGTTGTTGGACGGGAACCACGTCATCGATCCTGACGGCTCGCTCGCGGTGTAGATCACGCCGGCCTGCTGCTGCCAGCCCAACACGAAGAACTCGACACTAGGATCGTCGATCGCCGCGGGAGAGCCCGAGTACGCCACTTCCACCTCGAACTGCGATCCCGCCGCGAGCGGGCTCGCGGGCTCGACCGTGAGCTCATGGCCGGACCGGGAGAACCCGGCGTCGGCGCCGTCGACAGTCACCGACAGGACCTCCAGCCCGGACAGGTCTAGGTTGAACGTGGCGAGGTTCTCGGTGGCCTGAGCCGTGATAGCGGTCAGCGCCGAGATGGTGTTGGTCGACGGCTCGACATCGAGTTCGATGTCGTAGTGGAGGACGTCGTAGCCGGGGTTGCCGAGCTTCGGGTAGAAGCTGTCGCCCACCCCTTCGGGATCGGGCGGCTCGGGCGGCTGCGCCTCAGGCTCACGGGTGGCGGGTTCGGCCTCGTCGGGGGCCACGGTAGTGGTGGTCGATGGCGGGGCCGTGGTCGTGACGGCGGCCGAGATCGCGGGGACGGCGTCCTGACCTGCATCGTCTGCGTCGCCGCTGCAGGCAGTCGCGAGCAGAGCCGCGACGATCAGGACGATCTTCACTCTCCGAAGCACGGCGCGCAGCCTACGGCTGAGCTGCCGCGCCTGGCACGGATTTAGGCTTGGCCGGTTTGGCGCAGGAAGGTCAGGCTGTCGAAGTAGTCGGTGCGGCGCTCGATGAGGCCGTCGCGGACGGTCAGGCGCATGACTCCTCGGATCTTGAAGGGCTTTCCGTCCGCTCGGGCCCGCATCACGTAGGCCGCGGCGACCCGGTCCCCCGCGACGAGGATCTCCTCGGCCTCATAGGTCAGTCCGACGAACGTTGCCAGGAAATCGGCTAGGCGTGCCTGGTATTCGGCCTTGCCCTTGCTGGGCAAGCCGAGCGCGCTGGTGTGCACGTTGGAGAATCCGTCGCTGACATGGGCAGCCACCTCGGCCGGGTCGCCGGAGGAGAACGAGGCCAGATACGACGACGCGACGGCTCGTGGGTCTGTGGCCGTGCTCGAGCCGCGCTCCGCTGCGTTCAGCTCATCACCTTCTGGGCGTGGGCGTACACGCCCTGGTCGTAGCTGAGCTCGATCATGTTGCCGTCGGGATCGCTGATCATGCAGATGTACCCGATGGGCGGCGGCATTTCCGTGGGCGGCATGGCCAGGCAGCCCTGCTCCCGGGCCGCGGCCGCGGCCGCGTCGAGCTCCTCCCGGCTGGTGACCTCGACGCCTAGGTGGGCGAAGGGCGCCAGCGTCGCGATGGGGGAGTTCTTGAACGGGTCCGACTCGGGGAAGAACTGGGCTAGCACCAGGATGAAGGGCTTGTCGGGAGAGTCGTCGTGGCCCAGCCAGGCGCCGTAGCCGTCGGCGTCCTCGCGCTTGTCCAGCAGCTTCATCGGGGTGTGGGTTGTGTACCAGTCGATGCTGGCATCTATGTCCCTGACCCGCAGCGCCACATGGGTCCACCGGGCATGGGGAGGATGGACGGCGTAGGTGTCGGTCATTTCAGGTCTACTCCCCGGTCCATCCCTCGGGGATTTGGGGATCGTCGCCGCCGTAGGTCCACAGCACGAGCGTGTTGCCCCAAGGGTCCTTGAATGCGTTGTTGTAGCCGTTGAACTCGCCGAAGTAGTGGTGCCGCCACAGCTCGGTGGCGCCGTTGGCGGTGGCCCGGTCGGAGATGGCGTCCATGTCGTCGTCACCGGAGATGAGGATCCAGATGCGCACCGTGTGGCCGTCGGAACTCAGGTGTCGGGGCTCCGCTCCCTCGTCGGTGGGGTGGGGGCGGCGGTTGGCGACGTTGGTGATGCCCAGGTGCAGGTTGCCTGTCGGTCCCTGGGTGCCGTCGGGGAGCCTGAAGTTCTGGCCGGGCACGATCCGGTAGAACGACCCGGCCGGTCGGGGCTCCACCACCCAGCCGAACACGTTGCGGTAGAAGTCCGCCGCCTTCTCGGGCTCGTCGGTGGGGAAATCGACGAAGATGAGGGCGTTCGGGTAGGGCTCGGTCATGATGCGCTCCGAGGCTCGGCGGCATGGGCGGGCGGGCGGCTCAACCTAGAGCATGCGCGAATGGGTTGCCAACACCTCGCAGTGCAGTGTTGTGTCTCCCGCCCTTGTTCGCTGCGCTCACGGGCCGCTCGGGCCACGGCCTCGCTCAGCGGTTCGCAATATTCTCGCAAGATCGTCGCCCATCCGCTCGGCCTCTTTGCAGCCACCCGAGGGCCGCTGTAACTCGGGGGTCAGCGCAGGCGGGGCTTGATGCGCTCGCCGCGGGCGAATGCCTCCTGGCCCTCAGTCAATGCCTCCGGCCGGGTTCCCGCAGTGAGGATCGACGGAGCCATCGCCAGGGCGTCGAGCCGGCCCATGTCGTTGGCGGCCCAGATGGCCCGCAGGGAGCCCTGCACCGCCTCCGGCGGCTGCGACGCGATGATCGTCGCCAACCGGTCCGCGGCCTCTTGCAGCTCGTCGGAGGGCACGATCTCGGACACCAGCCCGATGCGCAGCGCGGTCTGCGCGGTCATCCGCTCGTGGCTGCCGAGCAGGGTGAGGCGCAGGATCTCGCCGAGCGGCATGCGCTGGGCCATCTTGATCGGCTCGTACACGGCTGCCATGCCGTAGGTGACGTGGGGGTCGAAGAAGGTGGCGTGGTCGGCCGCGATGATGATGTCGCACTCTGCGATCAGATAGAAGGCTCCACCGCAGCAGACGCCGTTCACCGCGGCGATCACCGGTTTCCACAGGTCGCAGGCCTTCGGTCCCAGATCGTTTCCGGGATCGTCGTACATGAAGTCGTTGGACGTTCCGTACAGGCTGCCGCGCCCGGCGAGGGCGGGCATATCGACGTCCCGGTCGATCCCCGCGCAGAACGCCCGGTCGCCTGAGGCGGTGAGCACGGCCACCCGGGCGTCGTCGAGCTCGCGCAGGGCCCGCCACGTGGCTCGGATCTCTTGGCGCATGCGGTCGTCGAAGGCGTGGAGCGCCTCGGGCCGGTCGAGCGTCACACGGCAGACATGATCCGCGATCTCGACCTTTACCGTCTCGAACCGCTCCGGCTCGAACGACACGGTGCGATCGGCTGGCGCCACGACCAGCAAGCCTACCTTTCGCCGTCAGAGGCCGAGCGGGTGGGCGTCACGTCATGAGTAACGCGCAAGGCGCTCAGCGAGGCCGTGGCCTGAGCGGCCCGTGAGCGCAGCGAACAAGAGCGGGAAACGCGATGCTGCACCGCGAGGCGGCATCTCCTGCCCTCGCTGTTTCTCAGGTGATCTCGGACTTGAGCTTGTGCAGCAGGCGCGGGATGTCCGGCGGCTGCACCACCGCAACCCGGATGAGGTCGTCGAAGTGCTTGACGAATGTCATCACGTGGTGCCGGTTGTTGAGCACTAGGTACATCTGGCCGAGATACAGCACCGCTCGCTCGAGACCGAAGATCGTGACCGCGCTGGCGTAGCGCTGGCGGCCGTCGTAGAGGAACCACCGGAACGTGGGGTACAGCTCCTCGCACAGTTCGATCATCCGGTCGAGTTGGACCACGCGGTGCCGGTGCTCGAGGGCGGCCCAGACGTCCCAGCCCCGGGCGAAGCCCTCGATGGCCTGGATGGAGTTGCAGCATTCGAGGTCGGTGCCCGGCGCCCGTGCCATCTCCAGGGGGGCGGTGGAGGTCTCGATTCGCTGCTCGGGCCTGACCGTGGCGTAACGCTGCACCTCGTGGCGAATGACCGCCTCCGTTTTGACCAGGTCGGGCAGCGAGGCGGGCAGGGTGCGGATCTTCGAGCCGGCCGACTGCCCGTGCCACTCGATCCAGGCCTCGTCCAGCGGGCTCAGCTCGTCGAGGTTCAGGGCGAACTCCTCATGGACGATGTCGGCGCGGGACGGGCTGCCGTCGGTCAGGCCCAGCAGCCAATCCACCGACGCCCCGGATGCCTCGGCGATGGCCGCGAGAGTCTCCGCTCGGGGGAGGCGGCGATCGCTGGCTGACAGCAGCTGCGACAGGGTGGACCGGTCGATGCCGGCCTCGGTGGCGAAGTCCGACTGGGACCGGCCCGAGTCGGCCACCAGCTCTCTGAGCCGTTCCCGGAACCGGATGACCAACTCGGCTTGCCCCATCATTGTGCGGTGATAATACAACAATTGATTTATATACACGACATAATTTGCGCTTAGTTTGAGAATGCCACGAATTGTGCGCATCTCATCACGCGTCCGAAGCTTGCGCTTCTTACTCTAGCTATCAGCAGGTGGAGGGGGAGATCTGACTGCACCTTGAGAGAGGGGGGTTCGATGGCTGCGGACGCGACCAGGCCGGGCGTGGAGTGGCGCACGGTCGCGGTCGCGGTGGCAGTGCACGGCCTGTGGCTCGCGGCGGTGGCCCTACACGGTGTGATGCCGTGGCCGCTGACCGTGCTCGCGCTGGGTGTGGCCGCGTCCTGGCACGGCTCGCTGCAGCATGAGACCATCCACGGCCACCCGTTCCGCAGCCAGCGGCTGAACGCCTTGCTGGGCTCGCTGCCCGTCTCGCTGCATCTTCCGTATCTCGTGTACCGGCGCTACCACTGGGCGCATCACGACTGCCCCGAACTGACCGACCCGACCGACGACAGCGAGAGCTTCTACGTGACCGCCGAGAAGTGGGAGTCCATGGGCCGCTTGGGCCGGACGTTCGTGTTGGCCCACCACACCCTGCTCGGTCGCCTGGTGCTGGGCCCGCCCCGCGACGTGGCCAGGGTGTTCGCTCACCAGGCTCGGGAGATCTGGCGCGGCGACCGCGAGCTGGCCCGCTGGTGGGCCGCCCACATGGTGGCCGTGGCCGCGTTGGCCGCCTTCGTGGTTGCCGTCATGGGGATTCCTCTATGGCAGTACCTGCTGGGTGCCACGTACCTGGGGAACTCCCTGACCATGATGAGGTCGTACTGCGAGCACCGGTGGGTGGAGGGCGCCACCCGCTCCGCGGTTGTGCGGTCGGGGCGGTTCTTCAGCCTGTTGTACCTCTACAACAACCTCCACCATGTCCACCATGCCGATCCGGGCGTGCCCTGGTACCGGCTGGCGGCCCAGGCCGACACCACCGGCGGCTACGAGGAGGCCGCGGCCGGGGCGGGGCTCTACCGCGGCTACTTCGAATTGGCCCGCCGCTTCCTGGTACGGCCCTTCGACCACCCGGTGCATCCCGCTCAGCGGGCCGGGATCCTCACCCGTTCGGCGATCTGACCTTAGCCTGGATCCACCGGTGGGGTTGGTGTGGGGGCCGGTGTCGGGTTGGTTGGTGGCGGGCTGGTGGCTCAGGCGGGGCGGGCGGCTGTTGGGGCGTGTTGGTTCAGGGGCGGGGGCGCTGGGCGGGTTGGTGGCGTTTTGGGGTGGTTGTGCGCGGCGCCGGGCGCGGGGCGGCGGGTCAGATGAGCTGGGGGAGGTTGCGGATGTGTCTTAGGGCGCGTGTGAAGGCGTTCTGCCAGGGCCAGTTCGCGGGCAGGCGCAGCCTGTGTCGGCGGCTGTGGTTGACGATGCGGCCGGGGATGTTGAGGAGCCGGTTGCGCACGCCGGCGGCGGCGGTGAGCTGTCGGGGGTGCTGGGCGCGTCCGATGCGGGCTGTCCAGCGGGCGATGTTGTGCGCGAGGGCGGCGCAGGCCAGCCAGGCGGCGTTGGCGGTGAATTGTCCCGACGGGCAGTGTCTGAGGCCGTTGTTCTTGAGGTCTTTGATGGCGAGCTCGACTCGGGCGTGGGCTCGGTGGTAGGCGTCGGCGGCACAGGTGTCGAGGTCGGCTCTGTCAGTTGTGAAGCAGTGGTGTCTCCAGTCGGGCCACAGCTTCGCCTGGGTGCCTTCGAGGCGGGTGCGGCGCACGACCAGGCGCAGGCGGCGGGGGCCCTTGTCGTCGCGGCGGCCGGTGTCGATGGTGCACTCAGCGACCTGTGCCGCCCCGCCCGCGGTGTAGGCGATCGGCTTCCAGGCCTTCTCCTCGATGGCTTCGATGGCTGCTTTGACCTTGGCGTTGTGGGGGATCGTGATCGAGTAGGACGCGCCGCGGGCCTCGACGGCGTCGATGATGTCGTAGCTGAAGAACCCCGCGTCGGCGCGCACCGTGAGCGCCGCGCCCGGCGCCAGGCGGCCCAGGCGCGCCAGCGTCTCGACGATGAAGCGCTCCGAGCCGCGCTGGGAGGATCCCGACCGCATCCGGGTGTGGATGATCTCGCCGGTGTCGTCTCTGACCGCGGCCAGCGGGTGATAGCCCAGCACGGCTGTGTGGCCGTAGGCGGCGCCGCCTTTGCTGTGGCCGTGCACCTCACAGATTGTGGAGTCCACGTCCACCGTCATCTCCGCTGCGGCCGGGGCCGCGCCCACAGACCACGCCCGCTGAAGCGCCAGCTCCTGCGCGCGGTCGAGCTGGCGCACATGGCCCCACATAAAGGACCGCAGCCAAGTCCCCAAAGTGGACGGCGCCAACACACGAAACGGCAGCACCGCCTGCGCCGAGCCCGCCCGCAGCCGCTCCGCGTCGTCGATGAACGAACCGCCCACAAGCATCGACGCCACCACGCTCAGCGCCTTGGCCCCCGAGCCGCGGCCCGCCCCCGGCGGGCGCACCGCCTCGTCGATGAGCGCCTCCAGCCCCAGCCGCGACATCAGCGTGCCCGCCACCAACAGCCCCGCATCGGCCACCAAAGACCCGTCGTCAAAGACCGCCCCCAACCCGTCGATCCCACCAGATATGCTCCTCACAGGAAGTGCCTCCTCACGTGGCCGGAATAACTGTCGTTATCAACAGCATTCTCCCACGTCAGGAGGCCTTTCTGGTGGACGCGCCAACCCCACAGGCCCCACTGCGCCGGTGGATCCGGGCTTAGAGCGTGCGCGGGTAGGTGGCGAGCGCTTGCGGCGAGACGTCGTGTTTCCCGCTCTTGTTCGCTGCGCTCACGGGCCGCTCGGGCCACGGCCTCGCTCAGCACCCTGCGAATTCCTCGTGAACTAATCGCCTACCCGCTCGGCCTCCTAGGCGACGCTAGCCAAGCAAGCGGCGAGCGATGACTCGGGCTTCGTCGAGGTTCTCGACGAAGTGATCTTCGGGTACGCGGCGCAGGACCCCCAGCGCTCGGAGGTTGGATCCGGGCAGGCCGCGCAGGCCCATCACGATGCATTCGATGTTCTCCTCGATGGCCACATCCACCAGCTGGCCCACCACCACGGCCGCGCTGTCGTCGATGCGGACGGTGCCGGAGAAGTCGAAGATCGCCAACTCGTGCTCTGCGATGTCGGTGCTGAAGGTGCTGAAGAGCTTGTTGGAGGAGGCCACCGTGAAGCTGCCCCGCAGCGACAGCAGGCCGCAGCGGGCTGAGAAAGGGTCGTCGTCGGAGTCGAAGTCGAAGTTGAACTCCCCGCCTCCGCCGTCGTCGTCTGCTTCGGGGTCGGCCAGGAAGGTCATGTCGAGCAGCGGGGTCGACACGACGCTGTCGAGCTCCAGCAGCTCTATCTGGCGGGCGCCGGTCATGGCGGCCGCGATCAGCCCGACCGCCACCGCCACGACGAGGTCGGACACCACCGACAGCCCCAGCGTCAGGATCAGCACCACCAGGTTCTCCTTCTGGACGAGGTGGATGCGGGTGAGGTAGCGCCAGTCGATGATGTCGAACCCGATCTTGATGAGGATGCCGGCCAGCACGGCGTGGGGGATCGAGTCGACATACCTGCCCAGCCCCAGCAGCAGCGCGAGCAGGACGGTGGCGCACAGCACCCCGGAGACCCGCGACCGGCCGCCGGCCCGCACGTTGGCCACCGTGCACGATGTGGCCCCGGCGCCGGGCACGCCGCCGATGAGTGCCACCACCACGTTGGCCGCGCCCACGCCCATGAGCTCCCGGTTGGGGTTGTGGCTCTGGCAGGTCAGCGAGTCGGCCACCCTCGCGGTGAGCAGGCTGTTGATGGAGCCGAGCAGCGCGATCGTGACCGCGGGCGGCAGGGCGCCCCCGAGGTCGCCGAGGGAGAGTTCCGGGATGTCTAGGTCGGGGAGGACGGTGGGCACCTCTCCGATGATGGGCGCGTCGCTCAGCCACAGCACGCCGAGCAGCGTTCCGATGACCAGCGCGGCCACGGAGGGAGGCAGGAACCTCTGCAGCCGCTCCGGCCAGAAGATGCACACCGCCAGGGTGACGAGCCCGAGCGTCAAGGCGCTCAGGTCGGTGTCGGTGATCGCGTCGGGCCATGATCGCAGCGAGGCGAGCGCTCCGCCCTCCGCGACGCTCATGCCGAGGAAGGGCAGCACTTGGACCACAATGATGATCACGCCCACCGCGGAGGTGAACCCGGACACCACCGCGTAGGGCGTGTAGGCCACGTAGCTGCCCAACCGCAGGGCCCCCATCAGCACCTGGATCAACCCGGCCAGCGCAACTATGGCCAGCGCCTTTGAGAGATCTTCGTCGACGTAGTCGAAGAAGACCACCGCCATGGCTACCGACAGCGGGGCGGTGGGCCCGGAGATCTGGGTCCTGCTGCCGCCCAGGAGCGCGGCGAGCATCCCGACCACGATGGCTCCGTAGAGGCCTTCGATCGCTCCGAGTCCCGACGCCTCCCCGAAGGCGAGCGATAGTGGAAGAGCCACTACGGCCGCGGTCAGCCCGCCGAAGATGTCACCCCTAACGGTTTGGAGCTTGTCGCTGACTTGCAAGGCCATAACCCCGTGGACACTAGACCGAGACATGGTCCTCGGGCGGGTTTTGGCGGCTATACCGGGCGACCTCCGGCGGCGACAAGGATCAGGAATGTTCGAAATCTCTGGTCTATCCGGCTGCGCCCGGGCCCGGCCTCAGGACGCGACGCGGAAGCGCGCTCGCAAGTCAGGACGGTGGGGCGCCCTTCCAGCCATCCCAGTGCAGCACTCCAGCGAGCGGCTCGCGGGTGCCGGGGCGGAAGTCGGTGCCGATCGTGTGAGCGACTGGGATGAGCGCCACCTGCACGCACCTCTCGTATGGGATGTCGAGAATCTCGGCCGCTTGCTGCTCGTACGCCAGATGCAGTGTGGTCCAGCAGGTGCCCAGTCCCCGCTCCCGGGCGGCCAGCATGAAGCTCCACGACGCTTGGATCACCGATCCGAGTCTCGAGGTCGCACCGCCCCACGACGGCCTGTCGACGCGGCTCTGCCGCAGGCATGGGATCAGGAACACCGGCGCCCGCTCGAGGTTGTCGGCGAGGTACTGGGCCGAGTCGGCGATCCGCTCGAATGAGGCCTGCACCGCGGGGTCGCCGTGCGGCGGGGCGCTGGTGGGGAAGTAGGGCGACTTCACGTAGGCGGACCACGCCTGGCGGTAGTAATCGGCCAGCGCTGCCTTCTTGGCTGGGTCGGTCACCACCACCCATGCCCAGTCTTGGAGATTGCCGCCGGTGGGCGCCTGCAGCGCGATGTCCAGGCACCCGGTGACCAGCTCGGGATCGACCGGCCGGTCGAAGTCCAGGCGCTTGCGCACGGCCCGGGTAGTGGTCAGCAGCTCGTCGACGGACAGTCCCAGCATCTGTGGCCTCCTGGGTCAGGTGGTGATCAGACCCTAGGGGGTCGCAGCCGTGATCAGCCTGGCAGCAGCGGGAGCACCTCTTCGGCTATCCGGTGGAGTTGCTCCTCCACCTTCTCGTAGCGGTCGCCGGGCATGGCCGGGAACAGCAGCAGGTTCTCCAGGCCGATCTGGTCGTGGCGCCAGCTGATGGCTTCGGCCACCTGCTCGGGGCTGCCCACCACCCAGGTCTTCTGGTCCATGGACTCCTCGAGGGTGGGGATCAGCCCGGGCTTGGCCGGCTTGCCGTCGGGGCCCATGTAGCCCTTGCTCCATCCGTAGGGGCCGAGGAATTTCCATAGCTCGTCGTGGCCGTCGCGCACCGATGCGACCGCATCCTCGTAGGTGTCCTCCACCCGGACGCACTGCACGAGTAGGCGGTTCTCGCCCCGGCCCAGCTCCCGGCCATGGTGGGCCAGGTATCTCTCGGCGAACTGTTCCCAGCGCTCCTTGACGAAGGTGTGGTGGTAGTTCCAGAACACTCCGCCCCAGCCGCAGCGGGGGATCTGCTCCAGGGTGGCCGGCGACTTTGCAGCCTGCCAGATCTCGTATGGGTAGAGGGGCCGCGGAACCAGGCTGAGCTCGGTGGCGAACCCGCCCCGGTCGGGGATTCCCGGCGGCGGGAAGTCGTAGACCTCGCCGTGGAAGCTGAAGGACTCGTTGTCCAAGGCCATGCGAATCACTTCCATGGCTTCGTCGAACTGCTTCCGGTTGAACTCGTCGTCGGCGGCCTTGTCGGGATTGTCGAAGCTGCCGATCTTGGTGCCCAGCGTCTCAGCCTCGCGCGGCACCGTGCCCCGGCCGACGCCCAGGATTCCCCGGCCACCGGAGATGTTGTGCAGAGTGGCGAAGTCTTCGGCCAGCCGCAGCGGATGCCACTGGGGCACGATGTTGAAGGCCATTCCGATCCGGATGTTCTCGGTGCGCTCCGCGACGATGGTTCCCGCCAGGATGCCATTGGGGATGACCTCGTAGCCCTCGTGCTGGAAGTGGTGCTCGGTCAGCCAGAACGAGTCGTAGCCCAGCTGGTCGCAGACCACCGCCATGTCGATGACTCTCTCGGTGGCCCGCCACGCCTCCTTGTGGTCGAAGCGTCGGCTGGTGGGAGCAGGGGGCCCCGCGCCCGCGTCGGGCAACTCGACCCCGCCAAACAGGAACACCCCGGTGCGCATCTCCGCGACTGTAGGCGCTGCTGGGGATCGGGGCGCTGTCGTGCGAGCATCCTGACGGAGCCGCCGGCTGTAGGCGCTCATGAAGTTCGGAGTAGCTTGTCCTCTGACGCCTCCGCGCGGAGGCTGCCCGAAACCATGGCCACGGACCTGTTCGACATCGAACCACTCGACGCCACTTTCGGCGCGGTGGTGACCGGGGTGGAGTTGCGGTCGGTCGACCACGCTGCGTTCGATGCTCTGCACGCGGCGTGGCTGGAGCACGCCCTGCTGATCTTCCCGGGCCAGTTCCTGACCAAGGGTGAGCAGGACGCCTTCGCTTTGCGCTTCGGGCCGCTGGAGTTCAAGGCCGCAGCCTTCAGCAACGTCGCTGCCGACGGCACGGTCCTCAATGACCCCGGCCACGATGTGGTGAAGTCGCTGCGGGGCAACGAGGGCTGGCACCACGACAGCACCTACATGCCGCTCCAGGCCAAGGGATCGGTGTTCACCGCCGAGGTGGTGACCAGCCGCGGCGGGGCCACCGGATGGGCCGACATGCGGGCTGCCTTCGAGGCGCTGGACACTGAGACCCAGCAGCGGTTGGCCGGCATGCGGGCTTACCACTCGCTGTACTACAGCCAGGGCCGCTCCGGCCATATGCCGACCAAGACCGCCGGCGGCAGCTACGACATGTACGGCTTCCATGACCTTGAGCCGTCGCTGCGGCCGCTGGTGAAGGTGCATCCCGAGACCGGACGGCCCAACCTGCTGGTCGGCCGTCACGCCTACGGGATCGTGGGAATGGCCGAAGACGAGTCGGAGGCCTTTCTCGACAAGCTCAACGCCGAGGCGTGCCAGCCTCCCCGAATCCACCATCATCAGTGGACCGCGGGCGATGCCGCGCTGTGGGACAACCGCCGGCTGATGCACCGGGGCACGCCGTTCGACATGTCCGAGCCCCGGGTGATGTGGCACACCCGCGTGGCCGGCGATCCCGCCTCGGAGCTGGCCGACAACCACCTCGGTTCCCAGCAGCGATCAGGCACCGATGTGATGGGCGAGGACACCCTCATCGTCGGCTAGCCCCGGTGATCGAGGGCATTCGTCGCAGTCGCAGATTCGGTAGCGTCCGGCTGTGCTCGACTTGGTGCGCATGGGATCGGAGCGGCTGGCCCGGCTGCGCGACCAGATGCGGGCTCACGGCGTGGACGGGGCCGTGCTGTTGCACGCTCCCCACGTGACCTACGCCACCGGACATGTTCCCGACGCTGTCGACGCCAGCCACGCCAATCACCGTCGTGCGGTGGCCATCGTCGGCTCGGCCGCCGGTCCGGCCCGGCTTCATGCCCATGACCCGGTCGGCGATGTCGCTGCGGTCTGCGCCGAGGCGGGTGCTCCGCTGTGGCCCGAGTTGGACGACGGCGCGGCTGCGGTGGGCGCGGCCATCGCCGAGGTCCTCGGGGACGTGACCGGCCTCCGGGTGGCGGTAGACGGGGTGACTGGCGCCATGGCCCGGGCCGGAGTGCTCGACGGGGCCGAACTGGTCGACGCCAGCCGGGTGCTGGGGCCGGCCCGCGTGGTCAAGACCGCGGACGAGCTGGCCTGCATAGACCAGGCCCAGCGGCACACGGAGAGGGCGATGGTCGCGGCCCAGGCTGCCTGCGCGCCCGGCGCCAGCCGGGCCGAGGTTGCCGGTGTCTTCCTGGCCGCCCTGTGCGACGGCGGCGCCAGCGGCGGCTTCGACTATCGCAACGGGATCGACCCCATCTTCCAGCCCATGCCTGTGCACCGCGACGGCGGGCCGCGCACCTCGACGGGCCATGTCGCCTTCCCCACCGGGGTCGACAACCCCGTTTTCGCGGAGGGCGATCTGGTGTGGGTGGACGCCGGGGTGGGCTGGCACGGCTACATGTCCGACTTCGGGCGCACCTGGGTGGTAGGGCGGGACCCGAATCCGGCCGAGCAGTCGCTGTTCGACCGTTGGATGGCGGTGCTGGAGGCCTCTCTCGCGGCGGTACGCCCCGGCGCAACTCTCGGCGACGTCGCTCGGGCCGCCCGGGCCGTCGAGCCGGGGGAGACGCCGTGGCTGCCGCAGTTTTACCTAGCTCACGGAACCGGCCTCGAGAGCGCGGAGATGCCCATGATCGGTACCGACCTGGGCTCGGCCTTCGACGATGGCTACGAGTTGGTCGCGGGCATGGTGCTGGTGTTCGAGCCGGTCATCTGGGTCGACGGGGTGGGCGGTTACCGGGCCGAGGAGATCGTGGCTGTGACCGGCGGCGGCTGGCGGCTGTTGGGCGGCGGCCACCACTACGAGCCGTTCCAATGGTGACCGGCGAGCGGTTGCCACCGGATCGTGGGGTTGAGTCGGTGAGCGGCGATCTGGTGGTTGCCCGGCGGGAGCGCGTGCTGGATGCCATGGCCTCCGCCGGCATCGATGTGCTGGTGCTGGGGCGTCAGGACAATGCCGGATACGCCTGCGGGATGCGCCGGCTGTGGACCGCGGGCACCCGGCCCTTCGGCGCGGGCTGCATCGTTGTGGGCTCGACCGGGCGGGCCCACGCCCTGTCGAGCTGGGACGCCGGCATCGAGCCCCCGATGAGCTTCGAGGACCTCTACCCGCTCACCTGGAACCCCCGGATCATGGCCGCGTCGATGGCTGCGATTGACGGCTTGGCGGACGCCCGTCGCATCGGGGTGGACGAGCTGACCCCGTCCTTCCGCCGCGCCGCGGCTTCCTTCGCCCCCAAGGCCGAAGTCGTGCCCGCCGACGATCTCATGGCCCGTTTGCGCCACCGCAAGCTGCCCGGCGAAGTTGAGGCCATCGTCCGGGCCTGCGCCGCCGCCTGGGCCGGGGTAGAGGTCGCGCTCGGCGCCCCCGAGCACGCCGATCCGGCGCAGGCGGCCATCGAGGCGCTGGCCCAGCGGGGCGCCACGATCCCGTCGTCGGGCGTCCGGGTTGAGCGCCGGGGCCCTGGACTCGTCGTCGATGTGGGGTTGATCTGCGGCCTGTACGAGGGGGGAGTCGGAGGCTTGTTCGCCGATGGGCAGCGCGCAGGCTCCGCCACGTTGGCCGATTCCTGCCGCGCCGGAGCGTCGCACGTCGACCTAGCTGCGGCAGCGTCGGCCGAGGACTGGCTGGTGCGCGGGCTGGGCATGGGCTTCGAGCGCCCGGTGATCGGCCCGCAGATCGGCGCAGACGAGACGCTCGCGGCCGGGATGGTCCTAAGCGTCGCCGACGGCGACCGCCGAGACGTCGTGCACGTCACTGCCGGCGGCCCGGCGGTGCTCACCGAGCAACCCTGATGCGGGCTCGCCCCAAATCTGTACGGGTTTTCCTCCTATATGACGGGTTTCTCTACTTATTTCGGTCGAGCTGGCTTGAACGCCGCTGAGGCTGCCGACACGGCGGCACAGAGCTGATCGGGACGGCGGGAGTAGTCGTCCCAGGTGAAGTTGAGCACGTCCCAGCCTGCGAGCAGCAGCCGGTTGCGGCGCTGGCGGTCGTGGCTGAAGTTGTGGAGGTTGTGATGCCAGCGAACGCTGTCGAGCTCGATGGCGAGAGAGCGATCCGGGTAGGCCAGATCGACCTGAGCGATGAACTCGCCGTTGGCGGCGTGTATCGGATACTCGAAGCAGGGCCGGTCCAGTCCGTCCGCAACCAGTAGATCGGAGACCATGCGGCTCCAGCTGCTCAGCGGCACTCGATCGTCGCCCAGGCGGGCGTCGAGAGCGGCTCGAAGAGCAGCGCAGCCGTTCCTCCCCCGGCGGGCGTGGGAGACGAGCACGTCATAGAGGTCCCAGAGTCGTAGCCGCCCATCCCGTAGCACCGCGTCGATGGTGTCGTCCAACTGCCCGCGGCTGACAACACCGGCCACGTCTAGAACCGTGCGCCCCACTCCCGTTACGGGTATGGCCTTGCGGACTGTCGGTCGGGCCAGATCCATCTGGGCCGACTTGTGGAGCCTGGCGCCCTTCACGCTCGGGCTGCGGCCGGCCGCCACCACCACCTCGATGCGGTCGAGTGAGTATCCGTCGATGCTGTGGACGGCCGCGGCTGACGTGTGGCTGGCCAGCGCATCGTGGGCGAGGCAGGCCGTGAGCAGTCTTGAGAGTCGTGTCTGCTCGGTTGCGGCGTGCCGGTACACGCCACGTGCCACCCGTTCCCACCGGCCGGTTCGCAGGCGCCGCTCGATCTGTGCGCTCGTCATGCCGTTGTCCAGGGCCTGGGAACGGAGAATCAGGCCGTGCTGCTGTCTCATCCGTCCCAACACCAGCTCTTCGCCCTGCCGCTCCACAACCTAAATGTACAAAGTATGTATTGCAATGTTATGTCATGGGTTGTCGCGTCCAAATCTGTACGGGTTTTCCTCCTATATGACGGGTTTCTCTACTTATTTCGGTCGAGTCCGGGCTGGGGTCGTAGCCTTCGAGACTGTGATCCCTCTGGACGGCCCGTACTACGAGGATCTGCGCGTCGGCCAGGAGCTGCCCCGGCAGCCGTCGGTGGTGATCGACGAGGGAATGGCCGCTCTCTACCAGTCGATGATGGGCGAGCGGCTGCCGATGGTGATGGACCCGGCGGTCTTCGAGGCGGTGGCGGGGCGTCCCGGACGTCTGGCCAGCCCCGCGCTGACGATGCATCTGTCTATCGGGCACAGCACCACGCTCACCCGGCGGGTGATCGCCAACCTCTTCTATCGCGACGTACGGATGCTGAGGCCGGTGCTGGTCGGGCAGTCGATTGCCACCACCGTCACCGTCGTCGCGTTGGCCGACAGCCGACCCCGTGCCGGTCGGCCTCATCGGGGCAAGGTGCTGGTCGACATCGTCACGACAGCCGACGGCGAGCCGGCCGTGACCTATCAGCGAGCCCCGCTCATGCCTCAAGCCAGCCATGAGCAGCCCGGCCACGCCGACGACCTGGGCTCCAGCCCGCCGCTGGATCTTGCCTCCTATGCCGAGCTCGTGCCGGCGCATTGGGACTTCACTCGGCTTGGGGCCGGAACCGAGTGGCAGCCGGGCGCAACCGTTGCGGACCCGGCCCGCGACGTGGTCGACAACGCGCTCCAACTGGTGCGTCTCACCAACAATCTGGCCATGGTGCACCGCGACGCGGCTGAGTCCCCCTACCCGCAGCGCTTGCTGTACGGGGGCCATGTCGTCGGGCTGGCCCAGGCGTCGCTGTCGAGGGTGTTGCCCGGCATGGCCACCGTGGTGGGATGGCACGGCTGCGACCACACCGGGCCCGCCTTCGAGGGCGATCAGGTGTCATTCCGCCACACGCTGCTGGACACCGCCCCGGCCGGAGGTGGCCGAGCCTTCGCGGTGCAGGTCGAGGGCTTCGCCCACCGCACTGGTGAGCCCGACAAGATCCTCGACTGGGCCGTAGTAGCGGTCGCCCCCTGACCCAAGGGACAGTGCAGGCCGCCAGCGGTATTGCCGCCTGCAATGGCGCCTGCCTGCCCGGCCTGCGGGGCGTAGGCTGGCGCCCGATCTGAAGAAAGGAAGCACCATGACCGAGGTAGTGATCGTCGAGGCCGTCAGGTCCGCGGTGGGCAAGCGCAACGGGACGCTGGCCCACACCCACCCGGCCGACATGCTCGGACCGGTGCAGATGGAGTGCCTGAGCCGGGCCGGGATCGGCAGCGGCGACGTCGGCCAGGTGGTGGGCGGCTGCATCGACCAGATCGGCGCCCAGGGCATGAACATCACCCGCACCGCATGGCTGTCCCACGGGGGAGACCAGACGACGGCCTGCTCCACGGTTGACTCCCAGTGCGGGTCGTCCCAGCACGCCGTGAACCTGGCCTACAGCCTGATCGCTTCGGGCGCGGAGGACACCGTGCTGGCCTGCGGTGTCGAGTCGATGTCGATGGTGCCGCTGGCCGCCAACATCATGAACGGTCCCGGCAAGCCGGTGTCGCGCAGCTACTTCCAGCATTACGAGTTCACCAGCCAGTTCGAGGGCGCGGAGCGCGTCGCCACCGCCTACGGCATCTCCCGCACCGACACCGACGAGCTCGGCCTCGAGTCCCAGCTGCGGGCCGCCACCGCCCAGCGAGAGGGCCGATTCGAGACCCAGATCGTGCCCATCGACGCGGTCGTGGTGGACGAAGACGGCAAGAAGACCGGCGAGACGGTGGAGTTCTCCCGCGACGAGGTGCCCCGCGACACCAGCATGGAGGCTCTGGCCGCGCTCAAGCCGGTGGCCCGCGACGACGGGGTCCACACCGCGGGCACGTCGTCGCAGATCGCCGACGGAGCGGCCGCGGTGCTGCTGATGTCGGCCGGCAAGGCGGCCGGGCTGGGGCTGAAGCCCATGACGAGGGTGGCCCAGACGGCGCTGGTGGGCTGCGACCCGGTGCTGATGCTCGAGGGCCCGATCCCGGCCACCAAGCGGGTGCTCGAGCGCGAGGGGCTCACCATCGACGACATCGACGTGTTCGAGGTCAACGAGGCCTTCGCGTCGGTGGTGATCGCCTGGCAGCGCACCGTCGGCGCCGACCCGGCACGCGCCAACCCCAACGGCGGCGCCATGGCGCTGGGCCATCCCCTGGGGGGCACCGGCTGCATCCTCACCACCAAGGCTGTGCATGAGCTGGCGCGCACCGACGGCGACTACGGCCTGGTGTCGATGTGCTGCGGCGGTGGCCTGGGAACCGGTACCCTCCTCCAGCGCGTCAACTAGCGGCTGCGGGCGTGGCTGGGCCGAATCGGCCCGCCAGCAGCGGTCAGATCACGTTGTCGGCTCTGAGTGCGGCCAACTCGGTGCCGGACAGGCCGAGCACGCCGGACAGCACCTCGTCAGTGTGCTCGCCCAGCCGCGGCGCGCCGGTGGGGGTCGGAGGCACCTCGCCCAGCAGGCGGGGGAAGGGCGCCTGCTGGCGAACGGGTCCGATGACCGGATCCTGCACCGTGCAGATGTCGCCCCTGGCCTGGACATGGTCGTCTGCGGTGAGGTCGGCCACGTCGTAGATCTTTCCTGCAGGCACGTCGCAGGCGACGCAGCGAGCCTCCGCCTCGTCAGCGTCCAATCCGGAGATCCACTGGGCGACCACCGCGTTGAGCTCGTCCCGGTTGCGAGCCCGGGACGCGGCGTTGGCGAAACGCTCGTCGCCGGCCAACTCGGGCCGGTCCATTGCCCGGCACAGCCGTTTGAAGCAGGTCTGGCTGCCGGCCGCGATGTAGACGTAGCGCCCGTCGCGGCTGGCGTAGTTGCCGATCGGCGCCGTGATGTCGAGGCTGTCGCCCGATCGGTTGCGGACCATGCCCAGCCGGTCGTGAGCGGCGATCGTCCACTCCATGATGCGCAGCATCGAGCCGTACATGTACACGTCGATGACTCCACCGGTGCCGGTGCCCCGGGCGTCGCGGTCATAGAGCAGGCTGGTGACTGCCTGAGCCGCGAACAAGCCGGTCAAGTAGCCGGCGATGTTGACTCCGGGCCTTGCCGGCGGCCGATCAGGATCGCCGGTGAGGTGCATGAGTCCGCTGAAGGCCAGCGCGTTGCCATTGAGACCCGGTCGCAGCGACTTCGGGCCGTCCTGGCCGAACACGCTGAAGCGGGCCGTCACCAGATGCGGGGCGAGACGGGACGGGTCGATGTTCCAGCGTTCGAGGGTGCCGGGCCGGAAGCCCTCGCAGACGACATCGCTGGCGGTGGCCAGCGAACGGAGGAGCTCCTGGCCTTGCGGGTGGCGCAGGTCGAGGGTCACCGACTTGCGGCCCCGGCCTTCAATCGACCAGTACAGCGAGTAGCGCTGGCCGTCGTCGTCGCGTGCGTAGGGACCCAACTCGCGCAGCGTGTCGCCCCGGACGGGCTCCTCGAATTTGATGACCTCGGCGCCCTGCTCGCCCAATATCGCGGCGCAGAACGGAGCCGAGACTCGGGATCCCAAGTCGATCACCCGGAGCCCGGCGAGGGGGCGTCTCATCGCATCCTCCTGCGATCCACGGCGGTGACGCTACACGGCGAAGCGTATGCACTGACTGATCAAATCGAAGACAGCGCCCTAGCGCGACCCTCTGACTTGCACGGTCACGACGTCGAGGCCTTGGTACTTCTGGTGCTGGACTGAAGTCGTGTAGTGGCGCAGCAAACGCAGGGAGATCTCGCCCTCTTCGATTCCCTGCCCTCCTTCGGCCTCTTCGCTCAGGTATGCCAGCCGGTCCTCGAGGTTCTCCTCGTCGAACACAGCGAGAAACTCCAGCTCGACCAGGCTGTCGCTTGGCCGGGCTATCACGATGAACCGGGGCGGTCCCTCACCCAGGGCAGGCCCGCGGGGGTGGATCAGGCTGATGAGCGTCTCCTCACCGGCTGATCGGAGTCGACTGGTCGAGGCTTGGTTCCAACCCAGCCGGGAGGCGATGTCGCACAGGAACCGGTCGATCTCGGGAAGCGACGAGACGCTGAGATCGACCTCGAGACGGGTCTGGCGTATGGGTCGGGTGGCCTCGATGAACAGCGTCAGCAGAACCGCGGTCGCGGCGCCCATGACCACTCCGTTGTCCAGCAGTGGGGACCATGTCCCGCCTAGCAGGTCGACGAAGAGCGTCTGTTGCTCGAGACCGGCGCCCATGGCGAAGGAAATCGCCACGATGGTGGCCTTCTGAGCGTCGAGACCGTCGGAGACCGCGGTCCGCACCCCGGCCACGAAGAGTGTGCCGATGGCCACGAGGATGTAGGCCCCCATGACGGAACTCGGGATCGAAATGAGGACTGCGGTGAACTTCGGGAACAGCGCCAGAACGGCGAGGGCGGCTCCCATCACGTACCCCACGCGGCGAGCGGCCACCGATGTGAACGTGATCAGCATCACGCTGCGGGACGAGTATGCCGTCGTGGGCGGCGTCCCTACGAACCCCGAGAGCAGGATGCCGAGGCCGTTGGTGTTGAGCGCGCCCTGCACCAGCCGGAAGTCAGTCACTTTGGACTTGCGCCTAGAAGCCTGCTGCACGGCCACGCTGTCGCCCATGTTCTTGACACCGCCCACGAGAGTGACCACGACGAACGCCGGGAGCAGCGCCCAGAACTCGGGTCCGGGAGTCAAGTCCAACCCGGGGAACCCGCTGGCAGGGACTCCGGCCCATGCGGCATCGATCACCGGCTGAGTGTCGTAGGCCCCGAGGACTGCCGCCGCGACGGATCCGGCGAACAGGGCCACCAGCGGCGACCAGGGTTTCAGGCTCCGCGGTGCTCGCAGCGCGAGCACGGTGGTCACGGTCAGTGTCACCAGCGCGACGATGGGCCCTGTGACCGGGTCTGCGTCCCCGGAGACCTCCCTGACACGCTCGAGCGCGATCGGAAGGACCGACACCGCGATCAGCATGAGCACGGTGCCGGAGACGATGGGAGTGATGACACGGCGCAGCAACGGCAGCCAGAAGGCGAGCATGAGGTAGAAGAAGGACGCGGCCACGGTCAGGCTCGCCAGCAGGGCCGGTCCTCCCGCTTCCAGCGCCAGCACGGACACGGCGACGAAATTGGTGGTGGGGCCCATGAACAGTATGTGTCCCGCTCCGAGCCGCCAGACCCGGCTGGCCTGGAGCGCAATGAGGGCTCCGGAGATGATGAGGGCGGCGAATACCGCCCACGTCAGGTAGTCGTCGTCCTGGCCGCCCGATCGGGCGGTGACGGACACGATCAGCACGATCGAGGCCAGGATCATCAAGACGCCTTGAAGGCCGACGCCTAGCAGCAGCAGGGGTGGGCAGGGGTCGTCCGGCTCGTAGCGGATCCCAGTGCTGCTGCTGGCATGGCTGTCGGCGGCGGTCATGCTCAGATCACATTGTCGTCCCTCAGGGCGGCCAGTTCGGCTCCTGAGAGTCCCAGCAGGCTTGAGAGAACTTCGTCGGTGTGCTCACCCAACCGGGGCGCGCCGGAAGGGGTCGGAGGCGGTTCGTTCCCGAAGCGGGGGAACGGGGCCTGCTGGCGTATGGGGCCAAGAGCGGGGTCATCGACCGTGCAGATGTCGCCCCGGGCGCGCACATGCTCGTCCGCGGCTATGTCGGCGACGTCGTAGACGGTGCTGACCGGAACGCCATGACGACCACAGCGCTCCTCGATCTCGACGGCGGTCAGTCCGGCCGCCCATTCGGCCACAGCCTGATTGGTCTCCTCCCAGTTGCGGCCCCGGGCCGCGATGGTGGAGAAGCGGTCATCGGAAGCCAACTCGGGCCGGCCCATCGCCTCGCACAGGCGTCCGAAGATTGCTTGGCTCACAGCCACAATGCACACGTACCGGCCATCCTGGCTCCGGTAGTTCTCGATGGGCGCGGTGTGCCTGACCCGGTTTCCCGTGCGCTGGCGGACCGCTCCCAGCCGGTCATAGGCCGCGATCGTCCACTCCATGATCCGCAGCACCGAGCCGTACAGGTAGGCGTCGACCACGCCGCCCGCTCCGGTGCCCCTGGCGTCGCGCTCGTAGAGCAGGCTGGTCACGGCCTGAGCCGCGAACACCCCGGTGAGGTAGTCGGAGACGGACAGGCCCGGCCTTGTCGGGGGCCGGTCGGGATCGCCGGTGAGGTGCATCAGCCCGCCGAACGCGATCGCGTTGCGGTCGAAACCGACGTGCAGCGACTTGGGACCGTCCTGGCCGAACAGGCTGATGCGGGCCGTGACGAGGCGCGGGTCGAGCCGGGACGGGCCGATGTGCCAGCGTTCCAGGGTGCCGGGCCGGAAGTTCTCGCACACGACATCGGACACCGAAGCCAGGCGCCGGAACAGATCCTGGCCCTCAGGGCGCCGCAGGTCGATGCTCACCGACTTGCGGCCCCTGCCCTCCACCGACCAGAACAGGGAGTAGCGGGTTCCGTCGTCGCCGGTCGCGAAGGGTCCGTTCTTGCGGTTGTGGTCGCCGTGTCCGGGTTCTTCGATCTTGATGACCTCCGCACCCTGCTCGCCAAGAATGCCGGCACAGAAGGGTGCCGCTATGCGGGTGCCCAGGTCGAGCACTCTCAGGCCGGCCAGCGGCTGCCTCATCGTGCCTGCAGTCGACTCACTGCGACTGCGGGTCACGGTGCTCGGCGAAGACCTCCTTCATGGAGCCCTTCTGCATGCGTCGCTCCAGCGCGCCGAGGGCGGTGGCGGTGTTGTGCATCCAGTGGTGGGCCTGGAAGTGGTAGTCCCAGGCGTCGCGCTGGCCCTGAAGGTCGAGGGTCTTGTTGATCGAGCGCTTGACGACCTGGGCGGTGGCCGGGGGCACCAGGGCGATCCGCTCGGCCAGCTCCCTCACCGCAGTGGCCAGCTCGTTGCGGGGAACCACCCGGTTGACCATCCCGAGGCGCTCGGCCTCGGCCGCGCTGATGGTCTCCGCGGTGAGCAGGAACTCCTTGGCCTTGCGGGCCGGCATTTCCCACGGCTCCACCAGGATCTCCACCGCGGCGCCGGTCATGCGCAGCACCGGGTTCTGGAAGGCGGCGTCGTCGCTGGCCACGATGATGTCGGCCATGCAGGCCAGCATCACCCCCGCGGCCACGCACTTGCCGTGCACCGCGGCGATGGTCGGCTTGCGGAAGTCGCGGATGCGCAGGCAGCGGTCGAAGTACATCACCTTCTCGTGGTGCCATTTGCCCTCGGGCGTGTCGCGCATCTGCCGCCATTTGTCGGGCTCGACGTCACCGACGAGGGCCTTGAGGTCGTGCCCGGCCGAGAAGTGCTTGCCGTTGGCGGCCAGCACCACCACCCGCACGTCGTCGTCGGCGTCGGCGAGGTCGAACGCGGCGTCGATCTCGTCGATCATCTGGGTGTCTTGGGCGTTGGCCACCTCGGGCCGGTTCATGGTGATGGTGGCCACCGGCCCGTCCACCTCGTAGACGATCGTAGAGAACTCAGCCATGACGGTCAGTCTAAGCCCGGTCCGGAAATGGGCCGCTGCGCGATTTGTGTGCGGGGCGGGGCGGGCCGGAGGGGTGAGGGGGGTGGTTGTTGGCCGGGAGATGGGCGGTTGCGCGATTCATGCGCGGGGCGCCTGTTCTTGGTGCGACTTTCGTGGACACACGACAGGCTTTTCGCCCACAATCGCAAGCGTCCGGGAATCTCTGGTCAGGGGCGGGGCTCGCGGGGCAGGCCCAGGGTGCGCTCGCCGATGATGTTGCGCTGGATCTCGTTGGTTCCCGCGAATATCGAGGCGGCCCGGTAGTAGAGCCAGGAGCGCTGCCAACGGCCGCCGGCGGGGTTGTCGTGAGCGTCGCGCCACAGCGGGGCCGAGTCTCCGAGGATTCGCATGGCCGAGGCGTGCAGCCGCTGGCTCATCTCGCTCCAGCAGAGCTTGGCGGTGGCCGTCTCGGCTCCGGGCGCTCGGCCGTGGGCCTGCTTGGACAGCGCTCGCCAGTTCTGCAGCTGGAACAGGCGCACCTCCACGAAGGCTTGGGCCAGGTCCTGGGCGGTGCGCGGGTCGTCGGCCAGTCCACGCTCGGCTGCTAGGCGCACCAGTTCCTCCAGCAGCTGGGAGTGGATGACGAGCTGGCGGGGGTTGGTGCCCCGCTCGCCGGCCAGGACCGACCCGGCCACGCCCCAGCCGCCGTTGACCGGCCCGATCACCTGGTCGTCGGACACGAAGGCGTCGTCGAAGACGACCTCGTTGAAGTCGGACTCTTCGGTGATCTGGCGCAGCGGCCGCACCTCCACCCCGGGGGCGCGCATGTCCACCATGAGCGCGGTGATGCCAGCCCGCTTTCCGGCGTCGGGATCGGTGCGGGCCAGGCACAGGCCCCAGTCGGCGAACTGGGCGTAGGAGGTCCACACCTTGCGCCCGTGCAGGGTCCAGCCGCCGCCGGCGGGCTCGGCCCGGGTGTGCAGAGAGGCCAGGTCGCTGCCCGCGTCGGGCTCGCTGAAGAGTTGGCAGACGAGTCGCTCGGCGTTGAGGATGCCGGGCAGCCAGCGCTGCTTCTGGGCGTCGGTGCCGTGGGCCAGCAGGCAGGGTCCCACCAGGTTGACGCCGATGCGGCCGACCAGCTCGGGGGCCCGGGCCCGGGCCAGCTCCTCCTGCACGATGAAGTTGAAGACGGGGTCGGCGCCCCGGCCACCGTACGCGACCGGCCAGGTGACACCCACATAGCCGGCCTCGGCCAGCCGCCGCTGCCAGCGGCGGCCGAAGTCCACCTCCTCGGCGAGGTAGTCGAACAGCGGGGGCAGGCCCGTGCCGTAGTCCCAGGGCAGGTTGTCCTTCAGCCATGCCCGGCACTCGGCCCGGAACGCCCGCTGCGCGGCGGTGGGCGTCAGATCCACGCCACCGGGTCTACTACGCCGCCGGGTCTGCGGTGTCGCTGAGTCGGGTAAGCCGCTTCAGTCGGGCGGCGCCAGCCATGCTGGGATGTCGCGACGGGCGTGAAGGACTCGCCAGACACCGACGAATTCGGCGCGGTCGATGTAGAAGACGATGTAGGGAAAGGCCTCGAGCGGCCAGCTTCGCAGCGCGGGGATGTTCAGTTCGTAGGCGTAGCGCAATGAGCCGGTGAGGGGGTGCCGGCTGAGGTGGCTGAGTTCCGCTTCGAGGACATCGACGAAACGGGTCGCCAACGACTCTCCAGCCTCTCGCCGGTAGTAGCTGAGGGCGGCGTCGATGTCGTCGGCTGCCAGTTGGCGGAGCTCGACCGGCTTGGCCACCGTGAAGCGGGGCTAAGCCTGGATCCACCGGTGGGGTTGTGGTTGGTGGCGGTGTGGGGCTGGTTGGTGCCGTGTCGGTGGTTCTGTTGGGGTGGGCGGCTGTTGGGGCGTGTTGGGTCGGGGGTTGTGGTGCTGGCGGGTTGGTGGCGCTGGGGGTGCTTGTTGGCTGCGCCGGGCCGGGCCGGGGGGTCAGATGAGCAGGGGCAGGTTGCGCAGTTGTTGCAGGGCGGTGGTGAACGCTGTGGCCCAGGGCCAGTTGAGGGGCAGGCGCAGTCTGTTGCGGCGGCTGTGGTTGACGCTGCGGCCGGGGATTGTGAGCAGCCGCGCTCGGACGGTGGCGGCGGCGGTGAGCTGTCGGCGGGGGTGGGCTTTGCCGAGGCGGGCTGTCCATCGGGCGATGTTGTGCGCGAACGCGGCGCAGGCGAGCCAGGCGGCGTTGGCGAAGAAGCTGCCCGAGGGACAGTGGCGCAAGCCGTTGGCTTTGAGGTCACGAATGGCGAGTTCGACTCTGGCGTGGGCTCTGTGGTAGGTGTCGGCGGCTTCGGTGTCGAGGTCGTCTCGGTCAGTTATGAAGCAGTGGTGGCGCCAGTCGGGCCACAGCTTCGCCTGGGCGCCTGTGAGCAGGCTGCGGCGCACCACCAGGCGCAGCTCGCGGGGCCCTTTGCCGTCGCGGCGGCCGGTTTCTATGAGGGTCTCAGCGACCTGCGCCACCCCGCCGCGGGTGTAGGGGATCGGCTTCCAGGCCCTCTCTTCGATGGCCTCTATGGCGGCCTTGACCTTGGAGTTCTGCGGGATCGTGATCGAATAGGACGCGCCGCGGGCCACCACGGCGTCGATGACGTCGTAGCTGAAGAACCCCGCGTCGGCGCGCACCGTGAGCGCCGTGTCGGGCGCCAGCCGTCCCAGACGCGCCAGCGTCTCGACGATGAAGCGCTTGGTGCCTCGCTGGGAGGATCCCGACCGCATCCGGGCATGCAGCACCTCGCCGGTGTCGTCTCTGACCGCCACCAGCGGGTGATAGCCCAACACGGCTGTGTGGCCGTAGGCGGCGCCGCCTTTGCTGTGGCCGTGCACCTCACAGATCGTGGAGTCCACATCCATGGTCATCTCGGCCACAGCAGGCGCCGCGCCCACAGACCACGCCCTGCCCAAAGCCAGCTCGCCGGCGCGGTCGAGCTGGCGCACATGGCCCCACATAAAGGACCGCAGCCACGTCCCCACAGTCGACGGCGCCGACACCGCGAACGGCAACACGACGTCCGCCGAGCCGGCCCGCAGCCGCTCGGTGTCGTCGATGAACGAACCCCCCACAAGCATCGACGCCACCACGCTCAGCGCCTTCGCCCCGGATCCGCGGCCCGCTCCAGGCGGGCGCACCGCCCCATCGATGAGCGCCTCCAACCCGAGGCGATCCATCACCGTGCCCGCCAGCAACAACCCGGCGTCGGCCACCAAAGACCCGTCGTCGAACACCGCCTCGATCTCGTCGATCCCGCCCGCTACACTGCTCACAGGAAGTGCCTCCTCACGTGGCCAGAACGACCGTCGTAACCAACGTCATTCTCCCACGTCAGGAGGCCTTTCTGGTGGACGCGCCAACCCCACGGACCTCACCGAACCGGTGGATCCAGGCTAAGAGGCCGAGCGAATAGGCGTGCGCGAGCGGTCTGCAAGAGTGAGGCCGTGGCCTGAGCGGCCCGTGAGCGCAGCGAACAAGAGCGGGAGTGACACCGCTTCGACGCGACGGCTTCGCACTTATTCGCGTTCGTTCTATGGGGCTTCGGGCCGGGCCCGGCTTCGCAGCTGAGCGAAATAGGCCGGATCGGCTGCCCCCGCGATCGGAGAGCTGGCACCATCGAGCAACAGGCCGCGCAGCAAGCCCCGATCCTGGTCGCGGCGGATGAGTTCGCGCACATATTCGCTTGTGGATCCGTACTGGCCGCTGTCCACCTGCCCCTCGGCGAAGGCCTTGAGCTTGTCCGGCAGTGAGACGTTCATGGTCGACATGAGGGCATCGTACCACTGATGACAAAGATTGCCAAGAGGTTCCGGTCTGAGTTCTGCGAGTTTCGCGAGGTCTTGTGGACGTGGGGCGGCGGGCCATGGGCTTGACGGTCTTCGGCAACCGGCGGGCGCGTACTATGCGGGGCGGTGGACTTCGATCTTTCGGCGGACCAGGTGGCTTTGCGCGATGCCGCCGCGGCGCTGCTTGATGACTGCTGCGACATGGCCGCTGTGCGACGGGCCTGCGACGGCGGCGGTTTCGACGCCGATCTGTGGGCGGCCATGGTGGAGCAGGGCTGGACCGGCATCGCGGTGCCCGAGGCGCTGGGCGGCGTGGGGCTGGGGACGGTGGAGGCGGCCGTGCTGCTGGAGCAGACCGGCGCTCATCTGGCCCCGGTGCCGCTGCTGCAGCAGCTGGCCGCACTGGCGGTGCTGGCCGACGGCCCTTGGGGGGAGAGGCTGCTGTCTGGCGAGGCGGTCGCGTGCGTGGCCCGCACCCCGCTGGACCGGGCGGGCGACGGTTCGGTGTCGGGCCGGCCCGAGCCGGTGATCTACGGCGCCCGCGCCGATGTGCTGGTGGCCCCGGCCACCGCTACCGCAAGGACGCCGATGGACGACATGGTGGCCCCGGCGGGCGGCGAGCTGGTGGCGGTGGACCTGGCCGGGGTCGCCCGCTTGCCCGAACCGGCCATGGACCAGACCCGCGAACTGGCGTGGATCGAACTCGACGCGGCCCCGGCTACGACTGTCGGCGGCGCGGAGGAGGCAGCCGCCCATCTGGACCGGGGTGCGGTGTTCCATTCGGCCGAGATGCTGGGCGGAGCCGAGGCGGTGATGAACCTGGCCGTGGAGTACGCCAAAGTGCGCGAGCAGTTCGGCCGGCCCATCGGCAGCTTCCAGGCGGTGAAGCACCGCTGCGCCGACATGCTCGTCGACGTCGAGGGCATGCGCTCGTCCGTCTACCACGCGGCCTGGGCCTTGGGTGCAGGCGGCCCCGACGTACCGGCGGCCGCGGCCACCGCCAAGATCTGGTGCAGCGACGCCGCGGTGCGGGTGGCCGAGTCGGCGCTGCAGGTCCACGGCGGGATCGGCTTCACCTGGGAGGCCGACGTGCACCTGTACCTCAAACGGGCCCAGCTCGACGGTGTGTCCTTCGGCGACGCCCGCCACCACCGGACCCGCCTGGCCGCCATCCTGCGGGACCGTCTGGCAACCGGAGCCAGCATCTGGCCCGATCCGTGACACAGGAGCGTCTTGCGGGCACTTGACGGCGACCCGCCGGCCGCGCGACCAAGCCGAGAGTATGAGTCTGTTGCAGCCCGGCGCCTGTTCTATTGCCAATTCTGATGATGTTTGATTGTTGTACGACTCAGGTTGTCGGTCATCTGCAAGGCCTGCTATGCTGCGGGTATTCTGCCCCGCCGCCCCCGGGCTTAGACCCGGGGGTTGGCGGGTGTATTGCTTCGGGGACTGCCGCCCGGGCCAGCGGGAAGCTCCAGGGGACGGTTCTCCATGACCAGGGTTGCGGTGTTCATCGACTACCAGAACACGTATCACGGTGCTCGCCGGGCGTTCGGCGATCCTCGCTCCGACGCTCCGAGGTTCGGACATGTCGATCCCGCCGCACTGGCACACCTGCTGCTCGGCCTCGGACGCGTCGCCGATCCGGATCGGGTGCTCTACACGGCGAACGTCTATCGCGGCGAGCCCGGCTACAGGAGCCACCGGAAGCTCCGTGTCGCGTTCGCGCGCCAGACCCGTCGATGGCGCACCGACCCGTCGCTGGTCGTGAAGACGACAGCGTTGCGCTACCGCCCCGTCGATCATCCGGGTGGTCAGACCTGGAGGGCTGAGGAGAAGGGCATCGACGTTCTGCTGGCCGTCGACGTGGTGCGAGGCGTGTACATGGACGAATTCGACACTGCCGTGGTGGCATCGGCTGACACTGATCTGGTCCCAGCCTTGGAGGAAGCCTTGCGAGCTGGCAAGCGTGTCGAGACTGCCTCATGGTCCGGGCCGGCCACCGGCTTCACCGCTCTGCGGGTATCCGGCTATCGCACCTGGAGCCATCACCTCAGCCGCGAGCACTTCGATCTAGTTCACGACACCACCGACTACTTGGCCAAGTGATCAAGTCTGGCCGCGGTGCGGGTGGCCGAGTCGGCGCTGCAGGTCCACGGCGGGATCGGCTTCACCTGGGAGGCCGACGTGCACCTGTACCTCAAGCTGGCCCAGCTCGACGGTGTGTCCTTCGGCGACGCCCGCCACCACCGGGCCCGCCTGGCCGCCATCCTGCGGGACCGCCTGGCCACCGGAGCCAGCATCTGGCCCGACCCGTGACACAGGAGCGTCTTGCGGGCACTTGACGGCGACCCGCCGGCCGCGCGACTAAGCCGAGAGTATGAGTCTGCTGCAAGCCCGGCGCCTGTTCTATTGCCAATTCTGATGATGTTTGATTGTTGTACGACTCAGGTTGTCGGTCATCTGCAAGGCCTGCTATGCTGCTCGTATTCTTCCCCGCCCCCCCCGGGCTGAGTCCCGGGGGCTGGCGGGTGCTATCGCTGGGGACGCGTCCCGAGCCAGCGGCAAGCTCCCTAACGGACGGTGTCGGTGACCAGGATCGCCGTGTTCATCGATTACCAGAACCTCTACCACGGCGCCCGCCGTGCCTTCCCCGACCCGCGTTCTGACTCTCCGAGCTTCGGTCATGTCGATCCAGCCGCCTTGGCGCGACTCCTCACAGGCCTAGGACGCGCCGTCAACCCCGAGCGAATCCTGTCGTTGACCAGCGTCTATCGAGGTGAGCCAGGGCGCATGAGTCACCCGAAGCTGCTGACCGCGTTCGGACGGCAGGCACGCCGATGGCGCGCCGACCCGTCACTGACCGTGAAGACGATACCGCTGCGCTACCGACGGATGGATCAGCCGGGTGGCCGAACGTGGCGCGCCGAGGAGAAGGGCATCGACGTGCTGCTTGCGGTCGACGTGGTGCGAGGCGCGTACATGGACGAATTCGACACTGCCGTGGTGGCATCGGCTGACACCGATCTGGTCCCAGCATTGGAGGGGGCCTTGCGAGCTGGCAAGCGTGTCGAGACTGCCTCATGGTCCGGGCCTGCCACCGGCTTCACCGCTCTGCGGGTACCCGGCCACCGCACCTGGAGCCATCACCTCAGCCGCGAGCACTTCGATCTAGTTCAGGACACCACCGACTACTTGGCCAAGTGATGATCGGACTTCGACCGTCAGTGCCGGCCTCCCTAGAGGTACCCGGCTGGTGTGCGGAACTCAGATACCTGGCGTGACAGTGCTGACCCGCATCTCGTGGACCATGATCCCGATGGGCTCGGTCTCGGTGTAGTTGCCGACGTTGTGGGTTCCTCCGCAAAGGATCCTTAGGTCTAGGGGCAGACACGGGGTGCGCGCAGCGGCCTCGGAGTACATCCACTCGTTGAGCGCGACCTCACCGGCGGGGGTCCGCGCCCAGTCCTCCAAGTCCATGCCTGGCGGCGGCGTCGGGAAGAGCCATCCGGCCGGATCCGACGCGGGGGGCAGTTCTAGCGGACCCATCAGGTCGGCCCTTAGGCCGACCTGATCTGGTGTGAGACCCCTCCGCTGGAGCCATGTTCCGACCTGGTTGCGCTTGGACTGGCTTGACAGACTCGTGCGGATGTCGTCGTGCAGGCCTGAGTCAGTTGTAATGCCGAATGCTCTATATCTGGTGCGGGCTTGGACCCAAGCGCCTATACCCTGAAGTCTATAGATCCCAGGGTGTCTTGGTGTCCATCGACACCATCTCGGTGCCACACTGTTGCAGTCGATCTCTTCAGTGAACCTGGCGGAACGGTCTTGCCGTTCTTGGTCCTGTTCGGTGAGTGTAAACAATGTGCCCCAGTAGTTGAGCCCGCGTGCTTCTGTGCGTCGCTGCTGTGCGCCGGGTATTGCGGCAAGATCGTTCCACCAGGCCAGGGCGTCGTTGCCGAACAACTGCGTGATCGCAGTGTGATGTTCAGGGTCGTCGGGCCACAATTCCTCGACTCTGACCCGCAGGTAGGGCTCGTGGCGCATGAGACACTCTGAATCCACCATCTCGTGCACGTACGAGTAGCTCGCGGAGGGATCCGGCTCACTGAATGTCCGCACTCGCTGGTCCGAGAACCCGGTGGAGTCCGTGTGGTAGTCGAATTGTTGGAAGCCATCGGTCACGGAAATGTCTCCCCTATGCATGCGTATCGAATAGAATCTCGCGCGGCGAGTGTTGATGTCTTCGAAACTCAGGACGACTGGCGCGTTGATCACTGCCAATTGCGAGAAGTGGCTGCTGTGCCAGTCGAGCCTGCCGCGGGGAGGGTCAGCACACGTGGGGGCGTCGAGACAGCGTCGGCTGGGTGCTCTCCCGTTCACGAAGCCACGGCAGTAAGAGTGGCCTATCGCGATGTCTATTTTCTCCTCTAGCAGCCTCTCGCGATAGTCGGCCAGATGTGGGACGCTGCCAAGACCGGATGGGGCGTCCGTGCTGAACTCGGCGGGACAATGGGCAGGCACAGGTTCGAAGGGCAGCGGAGCGCAGGGCTGGCACCCTTGGTCTTGGACCTGTTGTTTTGTCGCGGTTCCCTGGGAGAAGTCCCACTGGTGCTGCCGGCAGCGGATGGTTTCAGCGATCAGGCTGCAGCCGCCGGTGACGGTAATGCGCTTGAAGCAAAGCGCTGTGTCGACCGCGCAGTCGCCTGGGGGAGGGGTCGGGCTGTGGCACTCGACCTTTAGGAACGCGGCGTCGAATTCGCACCAGTGGTCGCTTGAAGTTCCGGATCGACTGTTGGGCGCCAACTGCAAGGCGGTTCCGGCGTCATAGTCGATCCGGCAATCCACTGTGCTGGGTGTACTGAGGAAGTCGGTTCCGACATAGTCAACACAACTGATCACCGTGAGTTCCGGCGCGCCGGCGCCGCAGGCAGGATGCACCGGGTTGATGGTGTACCGAATCAGGTAGCACTCGTTGAACTCGTTCCGTGGCGCATATCCGGTGCGGCACGTCCATGTTCGTCGCTGCACGGCTCGGCAGGTCCTGGCACCGATCTGATGCATCCCAGCAGCGCACGTGACCGGGTAGGCGAGCCGGCATCCCGCCACGCCGTCAGAGTCCTGGTCGTCGTACTCGAGGACCGCATATCCGGTGGAGGCCGTGCACTGTGCATGCAGGGCGTCGCTGGAGGGGATCCGCTCCTCGCAGAATTCCGGGTATCGCACCAGTCCCGCCAACACGGCATACTCGACGTCCAAGTTGGGGTTGAGTTGGCTCTGCAGGCCGCTAGGCGCGGCCGACAGCCTCATAAGAGTTCCAGTGAGCGGGCTCTCGGGGCACGCGTGCGTTTCCAGGATGCAGTTCGCTCCCTGCTCGTCCCACATCACGGGCGCGGTTGGGCAACTAACCGCGTTGCCGGGCTCCCAGTCGGGCGGTGGGGGAGGCTGCGCGTACGCGTGGGAGCCCTTGGTGAGGTTGTCTAGGGGTCCGGGCAGGTCTACAGATTCGATGGGAGCGAATATGCCCATCAGCGTGAGAATCACGCCCACTAACGGCTTGATCAGTCGGCGTTTGGGGCGGAACGGTGCCCGGCGGGCGGTCACTGGGGCCAGTCCTTGGGGCACTCGTCGGGGCCGCCGGGCGGGGGAGACTCGCAGATCTCGTCAGCGGTGAGGATTGCGCCGAGCGGCTCCCAGATCTGGCCCTCGGCTATCCAGGTCTGGACGTGGCCGTTCCATTCGAGGGCCCAGTCGGACAGGCCTTGGCAGTCCTCGGCGGGCCTGTGGGTGGCGTTGGACACCCGGTAGGAGATGTCGGTGACTTGGTCCTCCAGGCCGCGCGAGGCCGACAGCAGATAGGCCTGCAGGCGGGCCGGGGACTGAGCGGGCTCGATTGTCTCCCCGTCGGCTCCCACCACCGCGGGATAGCCGGGCTCGACGCAGGCCACCGACACTGCCGACGTTGGGCTCACCGCCAGGATCCACACCTCATCGGGGTAGGTGGCTGATTCGGATCGACGAGCTCCGGTAGCGAGATAGGACTCGAGGACGCTCAAGGCGTCCGAGCGAGCCGGCTCCACTGCGGCAGTGGCCACGCAAAGTTGGGACAGCGCGCTCGGCTCGGCCAGGGCTCGGGAGAACTGGTGCTCGTAGCGCATGACCGTCAGCGCGGCCGCGGTGGCGAAGTCGCCCAGCACCGCGATGTCGGCCCCCAGCGTCGGCTCGGCGATGCCGTCGAGTTCCCAGGCTGTGTTGCACGCCTCGGGCGGGAAGGCCCAGTCGAAGTCGGATGTCCAAACGGGCAGGTGCCGGGCCCGTAGCCCGCCCAGGTCTGTGCTGGGGTCGGCGCCGGGGTCGAGGAACGCAGGCGAGCCGCCCTCGGAGGGCACTTGCACCACGGGGCGGTTGACGCCCCGGTCCTCCTCCAAGCCGCCCTCGAACTGCAAGATGCGGTCGCCCGCCGCGGACTCTCCGTCGGTGCTTGAGCCCCCCGCGCAGGCAGCCGCGGCCAATGCCATGACCAGAGCGAGTGCAATGTTCCTGCCACAGCTAGCCCTAGCCACTGGGGGCGCGCCTTAGAGGCCCCGCGGATCGGCATTAACGCCTAGCGGTGCAGCGTCATGTTTCCCGCTCGTGTTCGCTGCGCTCACGGGCCGCTCGGGCCACGGCCTCGCTCTGCTGAAATATGTAGAGAAACCCGTCATATAGGAGCAATACCCGTGCAGATTTGAGGCGAGCTTGACATAGGGCTACTCACGGGCCGCTCGGCCTCTTGGCCGGGCCGCTACCGACCCTCCGCCCGCAGCCCCCGCTAGTGGGCCTGGGCGCCGAAGCGGACCGCGGCCTCCATGGAGTCGAACCGACGCAGCACCTCGCCCTCCACGGCCCGCACCGCGGGGTCGTCGGGGTGGCGGGGGCGGGGCAGGTTGACGGGAATGTCGTCGAACACCACGCCGCCGGGGCGCAGCATCACGATCCGGTCGGCCAGCTCCACCGCCTCGGACACGTCGTGGGTAACGAACAGCGCGGTCTTGCGGGTGTGCAGCCACACCCTCTGCAGGTACTCGCGCAGCGACCGGCCGGTGAGGGCGTCCATGTGGCTGAAGGGCTCGTCCATCAGCAGGATGTCGGGGTTCACCAGGAACGCCCGGGCGATGCCGACCCGCTGCTGCATCCCGGCCGACAGCTGTGACGGGTACAGGTGGGCGACCTCGTTGAGCCCCACCATGGTCAGGTAGAACTCGGCCTCCCGGCGGGAGCGGTCCGACTTGCGGTCCTGCACGTACAGCATGTTGTTGAGCACGGTGCGCCACGGCAGCAGCCGGGGCTCCTGGAACACGTAGCCGACCTGGGCGGGCACGCCGTCCTGCACGGCCCGCACCGAGCCCGAGGTGGGCGTCTCCACCCCGGCCACGATGTTGAGCAGCGTGGTCTTGCCGCTGCCGGAGGGTCCGAGCACGGCCACGAACACGTTGCCGGTGACCGACATGTTCACCCCGCCGAGGGCTTGCACCCGGTGCGGGTAGGTGGTCGTCGGGGGGTAGATCTTGGTCAGGTTCTCTATCAGGACAGTCGCCATCTGGCCCTTCCTTGGTCTTTGCGGTCTTGGTGTTGTTCGGCGCGCCGGCGGGCCGGCGCGCCCGCGGGCGCGCTCACACGCCCCAGTCCTCTGCGAAGGTGAGCGTCGGCTGCTGGTTCCACTGGAACGCGTGGCGCTCCAGGCGTCTCAGCACGAGCCGGTCGAGCACGGTGATGAACAGCACGAACAGGAATATCCAGCCCACGAAGCCGGGGTAGCGCAGGGCGTCGTACCAGAACCGGGCCCGCCAGCCGACCCCCTCGGTGGCGCCGAACCACTCCACGATGAGCAGGCTGTTCCATCCGGTGGTGATCGCCAGCCGCACGCCGGTGAAGGCGCTGGGGAGGGTCCCGCCCAGAAGCAGGTCGACTATGCGGTTGCGGCGCGACACGTTGTACGACTTGGACATCTCGACCAGCGCGGGGTCGATGCTGCGCACGCCGGTGCTCAAGTTGATGGCCACGAACGGGATGGCGGTCAGCACCACGGCCACGATCGGGGCGGTGGACGTGAGGCCGAACCACAGCGACGCCAGGAAGGCCCATACCACCGCGGGCAGCGCCAGCAGCACGAGCGTCGTGTCGTTGAGCAGCCCCCGGGCCCAGCCGGAGGTGCCGATCAGCAGGCCCAGCACCGCCCCTGCGGGGATCCCGATGGCCAGGCCGATGGCGTAGCGCTGCAGGCTGAGGCCCAGCGGAGCCCAGAACTCGCCGACGAGCATGCCGCCGTGGGAGCCCCCAGTGAGCTCAGTCACCATGAACGACACGACCTTCTCGATGCTTGGGACCCGGTCGCTGACGACGGTGAGGTACTGCCAGATGGCGAGCAGGATCAAAAAGGCGATCAGCTGCACCACCCACGGTCGGCGCAGCACCCGGCGGGGCGCGGAGTAGGTGCGGTCGCCGGCCGGGCGGAGGTCACCGACGGGGAGGGTGGGGAGCTCCTGGAACCCGCTGGCGAACGTCATGGGGTCATTCGGCCTCGGCGGCGTGGGGGCGCCGCGGGGGGCCTGGGTCGTGGGGTCGTTGGGCCTCGGCGGGGCCGGGGCGCTATGGGCGACGTCAGTCATGGGGTAATTCGGCCTCAGTGTCGGCGGGCGCTACGCGGTGCGGCCCTGTAGTCGGCGTTCGATCTGGCGGAAGACGAGGTTCTCGAAGATGAGCATCACGGCGATGAACAGCACCGTCCATGCGATCATGCCGCGCACGTCGTAGCTCTCGAAGCTGCGGCGGATCTGGAAGCCCACCCCCTCGGAGGCGGCGAAGATCTCGGTGAGCAGTTCCATGCGCCATGCCACCGCGAAGGCCAGCCGGGCCCCGGCCAGCACCGATATGAGCGACGACGGGAGCAGCACCCCCGAGATGATCTGGGGCCGGGTGCGGCCGAACGACTCGCTCATCACGATGAGCCTGCGGTCCACTCCGGTGAGCCCCTGAGCGACGTTCATCATGATGTAGGGCGTGGCGACCAGCGCGGTGGTGATGACCGGCCCCAGCGACGACACGCCGAAGACGACCAGGGTGAGGATGGCCAGGCTCACGATGGGCGTGCTCACCACGAGCTGGACGATGGTGCGAAGAAGGGTTCGCCACCAGGCGTTGTAGGCGATCAGCCAGCCCAGTCCGATGCTCACCACGACTGCGAGCAGGAAGCCGCCCAGAACCCTCAGCAGGCTCGCCTGCATGTTGGTGCGGAAGTCCCGCTCGGTGATGAGAGTCCACGACTCGCTGGCCACGACGTGCGGCTCCGGGAGCTGCTGGGGATTGAAGACCAGCCGGGAGAACAGGTACCAGACGCCGATGAACGCGATCCAGCCGATCAGGACGCTGAACCGGAACAGCCAGCGCCGCACGACCGCCCGGCGCATCTCGCGGGCGGAGAGCTCGGATATGGCGTCGGGCGTGACTGAGGGGACGTTCAACATGCTCTCTGTCCTCTTTAGGGAGCCATCGAGAAGGACAGGTCCAACTCGGGTTCGCGGGCATTGTCCGGAACCAGCCCGAGGCTCTGCATCCGGGCGAAGATACCGGTCTGTACTTCTGAATCCTCTTGCGTCAGATACACCGACGGCAGCACCCAGTCGTGTGTTTTCACATAGTCGGTCATCCACGCGATGTCCTCGTCGGACTGCACCGAGAGGAGGTGCGGGTAGTCGGCGACGAGCTGTTCCTTCTGTGACGCCCAGTTCTGCAGCCCCACGTCCCACAGCCCCAGCAGGGCCTCGACCGCGTCGCGGTTGCGGGCCAGCCATTGCTTGTCGACGATGAAGGCTTCCGCGACGGGCAGCGCCCCAGGTTCGCCCATCACCTCGTCGGCGTAGATCTCCGCCGCCGACTTGCCGTCGTACAGCGGGCGCAGCCGGCCGTCGGCCAGGTCGGAGACGCTGAAGTCGGGCAGGCAGATGCACGCGTCGACATCGCCTCGCATCACCAGGTCGGCGACGCTCGCGGACTCCACTACCACCAGGTCGAAGTCGGAGCTGTCGACCTGGAAGTCCAGGTCGTGCAGGGCGTCGGCGATGATGCCCCACAACAGCGCGGAGCCCAGGGCGCTGTCGACGGTGATTCTGGCCTCGATCAGGTCTTCGAGGGTCTCGGCTCTGGAGGTGCGCCTCACAGCCAGGAAGCTGCGGTCGGTGGTGAACCGGCCGACTACGACGGGCTCGCGGTCGGACTGCTCCACGAACTGCGGCACTTCGAGGGCGTTGATGACCACGACATCGGTGTGCCCGCCGGCGAAGGCGGAGAACTGGTCGAAGGGGCTGCTGGCCTCGATGCGGATGTTTCGGGCGGCCTCCCACTCGGCGACCGTGCCCGAGTCCTTCAGCCATTCCCAGACGGGGTCGGGGGCCAGGGCCAGGCGGATGCGCACGGGATCGGACTGCTGGCTGCCCGCCTCCTGCGCCGGCGCGTCCGCCGCGGGGACTACCGTGGTGCTGCTGCCGCCGCCACACGATGCCGCGATCACGGCCGCGGCCGCCAGGAGCGCTCCCAGGGTTCGCAGTGCGTGACGGTCGGCCATCGGGTGCCTGCTCCGCTACCCGGCGCTCGAGCCGACCGTGTTGGCCGGTGTGAGCCAGTCGGTGGTGGAGCGCATGCATCCCCAGAAGTTGAGCACGCACTCGGGGTCGGCCTCCAGCACCCGGAAGCGCTCGGAGCCGTTGGGGTCGGCAGGAGCGAATGTGATCAGACCGCCGTACGGGGTGTCGTAGCGGGTTTCCTGTAGGGCCTCCACGAACGTGTCGGCGGTGATGTCGCCCTGCACTCGGGTCATGGCGGCGAAGGCCACGTCCAGGTAGTCGCACGTGGCTGTCATGAGCGTCCAGGCGTCGGTGTGGAGCCTGTGGGCGAACGGGGATGCCGTCGAGGCGGTGTTGCGCAGAGTGATGCAGCCCTGGTCCAGATCGGGGACTACGTCGCCCGCGGCTCTCCGGTTGCTGACCAGCACCAGGTTCTCGGCCTGCCGCTTGGGCACATCGGCCAGGACGATCGTCGCAGGCTGGATGTCGTTGGCAACCCACGTCGGGGTCCAGTCAACCAACTCGGCAGCTCTTATGAACCGCCGCATATCGGACCAGTCGGCAGTGGCCGCCACTGCGGTCACTCCGGCGTCCTTGAACCGGTTGGCGGCGTCGAGGAAGAACTGCTCCAGCTGACCGAACAGGTCGACCAGTTCGGGCGGCAGTGCAGCCAGGTTGCGTTGCGCTTCGGCGCGTTCGTCGTCGGTTAGGTCGCCCTCGAGCAGGCGCACGCGCTTCTCTTCAAGCAGCAACTGGAGGTTGGCGTACTCCAATGGCACGTGCGCGACCGCTGCTATGTCGAATCCGAAGCGTTCGATGATCGCTACAGACTCTGCCATTTCGGAGATGCCATGCAGCAGCCCGAGGTGGTCGTCGGCACCGATCACGCCCGACGACAGCCCTACGTCCAGGCTGGCCGACAGCAGGTGCTCCACCGACCCGTCGTCGAGGTATAGGCGGTCGCCCGTCTGGGCGAAGGTCGACGACGGGGCGAAGGCGTACAGGCCGATGGTGGGGATCTGACCTCCGATGGTGGCGCATTGCACGACTGGGTCGCTGAGCCTCAGCGACATGTAGAAGATCGGCTTCTGCGTGAGCATGTCGGTGCAGATCTGGGTGAAGCTGCCTACGGGGTCGGCCAGGCTCCACAGGTGGGGGACGAACTCGACGCAGCGCCCGTTGATGCCGCCGTTGAAGTTCACTTCGTTCGTGTAGGCGTCGATGATGAGGCCGGGCTCCTCCACGACGATGGCCTCGAGTCCGACGGCGTCCAGATCGGCCAGTTTGGCGCCCACGTAGGAGATGATGATGGGGTCGGCGCCGCCGGTCTGGTCGCATGGGTTGTCGCCCTGGACCGCTTGGGGGTTGCCGCCCGCGGCGGCGATGCCGGCGCCGGGCCTGGTGGCCATGAAGTCGCTGGAGGGGGCGGGTTCCGCCGCCACGGCCTCGGAGCCGGCTGTCTGGGTCTGGGCGGTTCCGCCGCTGTCGCCTCCGCCGCAGGCGGCTGCGACGAGGCAGAGTACGGTGAGGGCGCCGCCGAGCGCGAGTGTCCGTCCCCGGGGCAACTTGAGGATCCGGGGGCGCGCCGGCACGCGGGCCGGCGTGGGGGAGGATGGGTCGTACTTCATCTAGAACCTCGGGGGAGCAAAAAGTGAGGGGTCGGTGGCCTCACTCAAGAGTTGGGACATTGCTGGTGCCATCGCCTGGGCTGCGGCCATCGTGCAGGCGATGGGGTGCACGACGGCGGTGGTGGTCTCGTCGACGTGGATGCGCCACGGCCAGCGGGCCGCCACCGAGGAGGTGGCCCCGACGAGGGCGAGGCGCGATCCGGGGGTGGTGGCCACCTGGCCGGCTCGCTGGATGAGAAGGTCGTTGCCGGGGCCCACAATCAGCACGTCCAGGGAGGCGCCGCTGCCGGTGTGGGCGGCGGAGAGGAGTTCCTCCAACTGGGGGGAGTCGAAGCTGGTGGAGTGGACCCGCTCCCACCCGGGGAGGCCAGCCGGGGTGTCGAGCCCGACGGTGATGATGCGGATGTCGCCCGCGAGGGGGGAGGAGCCCAGCGTTCCGACTACGGCGTTGAGCAGGTTCACCGAGGGCGAGCCGGGCCCGGACACGATCAGGCACCCGATCTCCTCGACGTTCAGCAGCAGGGGACCCTCCAGGGTGTCGCCCACGGGGACTAGGGCGGGGCACAGGGTGGGGCTCTGCCCGGCGACGTCGAGATCCTCGACGGTGACCCCCCGGGGCAGCTCCAGGACATAGCCCCCGGAGGCTGCCTGCCACCCTTCCGGGGGCTGTGCTGGGCGGTTGAGCAGTACCTCGAATCCGTAGGTGCCGACCCGAACAGCCAATACGGCGGGCTTCTCTCGCAGCCGCCCGACGGTGACGGCCCGCAGGTGGCGCATGGCCGCCTCGATGAGGTTGAGCGTGTCGACGCGTGCGCTCTGCCTGAGCGACTCCTCCATCGGGTCTAGGGCGTCCGGTCGGTCTCCGCGTCGGCGGCGAAGCCGGGACAGCTGCCACAGCATCATGGCGTCGCCTATGGCGGTGCCGGCCAGCCCCCGGTTCGACGCCGCCACCACCTCCGCCTCCGGGGCCGGCGCAGCGGATTCGGCGCCGGTGAGCGAGGGCATGAAGCTCGGCATGCGGGGCGCCTCGGCCTCCACATACGGGACTTCGGGCTCTATGGGCCCGAAGTCGGGGAGAACGGGGGTTGGCGGCGCGGGGGGTGGTTCGTACGGGGGCGGTGGTGGTTGGTGGGTTGGGACTACGGGGGATTCGTATGCGGGTGGTGGTTGGTGGGTTGGGAGTACGGGGGATTCGTATGCGGGTGGGACTGGTGGTTCGTGTGATGGGGGTACGGGGGATTCGTATGCGGGTGGGACTGGTGGTTGGTATGCGGGCGGGACTGGTGGTTCGTGTGAGGCGGGTACGGGCGATTCGTATGGGGTTGGTGGTTGGTATGCGGCTGGCGCGGGTGGTGGTTGGTGGGTTGGGGGTACGGGCGATTCGTATGCGGGCGGGACTGGTGGTTGGTGGGTTGGGGGTACGGGGGATTCGTATGCGGGTGGGACTGGTGGTTGGTATGCGGGCGGGACTGGTGGTTCGTGTGAGGCGGGTACGGGCGATTCGTATGGGGTTGGTGGTTGGTATGCGGCTGGCGCGGGTGGTGGTTCGTGGGTTGGGGGTACGGGCGATTCGTATGCGGGCGGGACTGGTGGTTCGTGGGTTGGGGGTACGGGCGATTCGTATGCGGGTGGCGCGGGTGGTGGTTCGTGGGTTGGGGGTACGGGCGATTCGTATGCGGGTGGGACTGGTGGTTGGTGGGTTGGGGGTACGGGCGATTCGTATGCGGGTGGGACTGGTGGTTCGTGTGATGGGGGTACGGGGGATTCGTATGCGGGTGGGGGTGGTGGTTGGTGGGTTGGGGGTACGGGGGATTCGTATGCGGCCGGCGGTTGGAGGTCGGCGGGTGGTGGTTCGTGTGAGGGGGGTATGGGGGATTCGTATGGCGGTGGGGTGACTGGAGACGGTGGCTGCAAGTCGGCTGGGGCCGGCGAGGGCTCCATCCCAGGCAAAGGCGGGGGAGGTGACCAGAAGTCGCTGGGCGCGGGCGGCTCTGTGGGTGTGGGTGCGGGTTCGCGGGCGATCTCGGGCGGCGGCGGCTCTGTGGGTGCGGCCAGATACTCCGGTCCGGCGGGCGGCGCCCCGGCCTCGAGCTGGGTGCCGCTGGTCAGTCCCCTCCAGAACGGGACAACCTCCTCGGGCGTCGGCTCCCGGCCCCACGCGGTGAACAGGAACTTCTCGGCGAGCGTCCATAGGTAGACGGGGTCGGGGTTGCCCCACGGCACGGGGTCGCCCGGCAGCGCCAGCGCGGTGCCTGCCGGCAGCAGGGTGTCGGGTCCCACGGCGGCGACTCCGGGGCTGGCCGCGTTGAGCGACCGGAGCTCCTGCCAGCGCTTCGCCGTGTGCAGGAACTGCGCCGAGATGCTGCGCAGCGTGTCCTCGGCCCGGGTGAAGTAGTAGGCCCGCACCGGAACGATCATGGGATGCTCGTCGGGGTTCGAGCCGTCGCCGTCGCCGATGATCTCAGCGTCGGAGACCATGTCTTCGGCTGTCGCGTCCGGTGACAGCATCCCGAGCGGGTCTCCGGCGTCCGCGGTCATAGTGGCTGGCTGCCACACGGAGTCCTGTGGCCCGTCGTCGGGGATCATGTCATCGGGCGGCACGACGACTCGCGGGTACTCGTCGCTGAACGGCTCGTCGAATATCGGTGGGCCCTGGCGGTACCAGGGTTCGTCGGGATCGCTGTCGGCGTTCGTGATCGGGATGTCGGTCGCGTCGAGGGCGCTCTCGTCGTAGGTGCTCTCGTCCTGGGTGCTCTCGTCCCGCTTGAGGACGCCCGCCAACAGGAACCAGAGGCCGGCGCCCCAGGCGAGCACTAGGACCACCGACACGATGTCGACGACAGCGCCGGCCGGGAGCGTCCCGTCGTCGATGCGGGCGCGGGCGTCGGCCCACTCCGAGGGCAGGGCCAGCTCGGGCGTGCCGAGCACGAACACCACCGCCGCCGGCCCGCCGACAACCACGAGGATGGCGAGCGCATACCACAGGGCCGCTGCGGGCGAACGTCTCAATGTTGGACACCGAGCGGATGTCTTGCCGACGGGCGTCTTGGCGCCTGGCCGAGCCCCGGGGGGAGTTTGGACACGAGCGGCGATTCTACAGGGCGAGCTAAGTCTTCAACGTCCTGTATACGTCTTTTTTTGATCGTTTCTTGTGTTGCGCAGACCAGCAGTTGGCGGCTCAGACAGCGCCTCAATTCTGGACCCCTCACATAACATGGGTTGCATTGAAATAGATGTTTCTGATATGTTGAGTGTTGCCGAGTATCGGAAATGCTCGGTTGCAGGCCTAACGGCAACGTTGACCTGCGGTATCGGGAGCAGCTCTGGCGGGTTCCCCGCTGATCGAACTGGCGAAAGGCGGAGGCTCTCCGATGACTATGACCGATGCCGAGCGCACGGCTCTCCACAACAAGTTGACAGACGTTCTGGGCACGAAGGAGGCTTCGAAGCTTATGGAGCACCTCCCGCCGATCAGGTGGGACCAGTTGGCCACCAAGGACGACCTCAAGGCGTCCGAGGAGAGGCTGGGCGCCCGGATCGACGGCACGAATGTCCGCCTCGACGGCATGAATGTCCGTCTGGACGAGACGAATGTCCGCTTGGACGGCACGAATGCCCGCTTGGACGGCACGAATGCCCGCCTCCACGACATGAGCATGCAGCTCGCGGAGTTCCGGGGCGAGTTCGCTGAGTTCCGGGGCGAGGTCCGGGGCGGCTTCACGAAGATCGGGGGCGGCTTCACGAAGATCGGGGGCGAGTTCACGGCGATCCGGGGCGAGTTTCATTTGGCGCTGGCCAAGCATTTCCGCCAGACGATCTTCGTACTCATCGGTTTCACCCTGGCGATGTGGGGACCGGTCGTGTTGTTGCTCGCTAATTGAGCGTTCGACCGCGCCGAGCGGCGCGTTGGCCGAAGCTTGGGCCGCTGTCACCGCCAGGGGGTCTGGCCCGCGGCTGCGGGGCTCGGTGGACCAGATGTTGGTTCCGTGGCTGTCGGTGCGGCGCACTAGGCGCTGGTTGGTCTTGTGGAGCCAATCGTGGCAGCCGCGGCACAGCGCCGCGAGATTGTCTATGTCGGTCGGCCCGTCGTCGGCGTCGAATTCGTCTATGTGGTGGAGCTGGCAGTGGTGCATTGGTGCCCGGCAGGTGACGCAGCCGCGGTCTCGCATCGCGATTGCCAGGTACTGGTCTCCGCTGCCGATGCGGATGGTGCGGCCCAGGCACAGCGGCCGCCCTTCACCGTCGTAGATGATGCCGGCCACTAGAGCGTCGGGCGAGATCCTGTCGAGCACCGACGGGGGCACCGGGCCGGTGCCTAGCAGCTCGCAGGAGTCGTCGGGATTGGTGCCGTCGACCAGGCCGACTCCGATCAGGTAGATCGGTGTGCGTGCCCAGCGGGTGCGTGCGCCGGAGCTTGCACCGAAGCCTGCACCGGTGTGGCTGCCGTCTGCGCCGTCGGGCTGGGACAGGGGCCGATGGGTGAGAGCGTCGAGCCCGGTGCACAGTTCGAAGATGGCGTCCACGGTGCGCTGGCTGTTGTTGCGCACCTGCTCGGGGGTGCCGTCTCGGCCTCCGTCTTGGCGCCACAGATGGTCGCGTCGCTCGTCGATGGCCTGCCGGAGCAGGGCGAAGCTCACCGGGTCGGTCTCGGCGGTGATACGTCCCATCCCCTCGGCGTCGATTCCGAGGTGACCCCGGCGGTTCTTGCGCTGGCGTGCCAAGAGCTCCTCGCCTCTGGTGGGGTCGTGGTGTCGAGCGAATTCGACGGCCTCGCCGGCGAACTGTCCGGCATCGTGGCTCGCGGCCCGGTCGAGCAGTTCGGGGGAGGAGTCGACTGCCGATGCGCCGCATTGCTGCGCCGCTCTTCCCAGCGACATGAGGTTGTCGAGGGTGAGGTCGCCTGCGTCGAGGCGTTCGGAGACGTTGGGCATCTCGTCGAGCTGCTTGGCGGTCTTGGTCAGCCTGTGAGCGTCGCGGGCCGAGAGCTGGGCTCCCGACACCAGCGCCCCACGCGCCGACCCGGCCCGCAGCGCCTCGAGGCGCCGCACGGTCCGCACGGTGACCGAGTCGGCCAGTGCCTTGACCTGGCCCATGTCGGACACGAGTTGGCAGAGCTCCTGTTCGTCCAGATCCGCGACGGACACCGCCCGCAGAGCCCGCTCGGCATCGACCGCGCACGAACGGGCCGACGGCGATGCCTCATCCGTGCCAGCCCCGTTGCGAGAAGCCGCCTCATTCAATGAAACATATGTTCGCTCCATGTCTGTCACTGTAGCAGACTCCAGTGACAACACAACACTCATTTACAGAAAAACTTATGAAAAGATCGGCATCGGGAGTGTCAGTTGGTCCCGCGCCGTGCCGCCCGTTGATGGACCGCGTCGGGCGATGTGCGAGTGTCGCTCCAGGTGGCAGTTGGTCCCGCGCCGTGCTGCCCCGTTGTTGGCGAGGCCTAACTCAGGTGAGGGGGCACTCGCCCAGGTAGTGCAGGGTGCTCGGCTCGTCGCTGGGCAGCACCAGATAGGCCTGGGCCGCGCCCACGGCCTCGATCGGCTGTCGGGCGCGTACCAGGCCCATGACGGAGCGGAAGATGTAGCCGGTGATGATGGTTACCTGCACCCGGCTGCCCACGCAGTCGATGAAGGCCACGTGGATGTCCTGGCCGTAGATCAGGTTGGTCTTGCCCACGCGGTCCTCGGCGGCCTCTCGGGCCTGTTCGAGCGTGCCGCCGCTGGCGATGGTTGCGGCCGCGACGCGGGCAGCCTCGTTGGCCGAGTGCAGGGCGTCCTGGCGGGCGGCAATGAGACGGGGCCCGTCGTAGGCGAGCCCGCCCAGGAACAGCAGCGACGCCGCGATGACGGCGATGAATATGGCGTAGTCGCCCCGCTGGTCGTCAGCCCGGGCCAGCTTGCGGAGGCGCCGGTGCCGGCTGGGCCCGCCCTCGGGCTGCTGGCGTGTGCCGGGCGGTCGGTCGGCGTCCTCGGGGCGCGGCAACGGTGTGCTGCCGGAGGTCATGCGCCTGCCCGGAACCGGTACGGGTCGACTGCGGCGGTTCCGACGATCCTGCGTTCCACGTTGAGGCCCGGGAAGCCGAAGCCGCCCAGATTCTGGGGCGGGATGACGCACCGCAGGAACACGTACACCGTGCCCCCGGGAGGCACGGCCTGATCGGGGCCTACCGGGACTTCGTTTCCGGCGACGTCGATGAAGATGGTGCTGCTGTCGCCCACGAAGTCGTTGTTGCAGAACACCCGGTTGTACGCGCTGACACTCTCCGCGGAGCGGAGGCTGGCGTGCACCACCTCTTCTGCCCCGTCCGGCCCGCCGGTGGCGTAGCAGCACAGCGAGGCCGTGCGGGCGGCCCGGTTGGCGGTGGCCTGGAGTGCCTGCTCGATGCGGGACGTTTCGGTGAGCATCTGAAGCGAGACGATCACCAGCATCAGCATCGGGAAGATGATCGCCACCCCGATGGCCATGCCCGAGCCGGCCGCGTCGCGGCAGCGCCAGCGGGTCAGCATTGCCAGATGTCGGTGCCGGTGAGTTCCGACGCTGGGACGTTGTCGAGCGGTCCGCAGGCCTGGGCCGTCAGCTCCAGCCCGCCCAGCAGCGGAGAGATGGTCCCCCCGAACACGAGCACCGTGACGATCCCCTGCTCGGACTCGACGACGATTGCAGGCGGGCGAGTCTCAACGATGGAGCTGTCGGAGGCCACCATCGCCAGTCGCGCGCCCAAGATGCCCTCGCACTCGCGCGCGGTCTCCGTGGTCATCGGGTCGCCATCGCATTCTCGGATGCCGGGCCCCGCAGCCTGCGCAGCCGCCACCGCGGCATCGGCAGCCGACTGCACGGCGGTACGCGCCATAGCGAATATCACGACATGGATCCCGATAAGGATCGTGATCATGACGCCCAGGAACAAGATCGCAGCCGGCAACGCCTCACCCCGCTCATCTCGCCGCCACCGAACCCACGTCGACCAGGTGCGGAGGGTCAAGACATGTCCAATTGGGCTGCCGAGGTCGCAGCACCGATCACTCCGGCAGGCTCTTCTCTGGAACTTCGGCGTGAGTTAGGCGCAATGGGCAACGACCGGAGGCGTGGCCAAGGGGTCTGCAAGCACCCACGCATAGCCCTCAGGTGAGCTGTTGCACGCGACGGGGGTGGTGTAGGCGCTCGCTGCATTCCTAGCGGCGTCATTGCAGCTTGACGAAGCTGACCACCAGGAGAACCCAGCTGCCTCGCACAGGGCCGATCCCTTGAACTCGCTAGCTTGCCGCGATATCTGCTGGCGTTCGATGTCACTGACCGCCTCACCGCCCCGGCTGACCAGCACCGCGGCCACGCCACCGGCGATGGCCAGCAGCACAACCATGATGATCACCGTCTGCAACGCGATGCCTCGCAAGTCGGCCACAATTGTGGGCAGCCTGCCTCGCAGGGTTAGGCCCGCTACGCCGACTGCGCTCGGCACGGCTATGAAGAGCACAACGACCGTCAGCATCGCGAGTCTTTCGTGTTAGTTCCGCCCGACGGCCTCAATCGGCTCGTGAGAGTGCGCACGGCCATGGCGAATCTGTGGTGGAAGCTTGTAGAAGGTGGCTGACCTACACAGCAACGTGCTCTGCTATTAGACGCACGCCTTCGTAGTAGTGTTCCAGGTGAATCCGGCTGCGTCACACAAGGTGCTACCTGAGAAGTCGGCGGCGGTACGGCTGATTTGCTGTCGTTCGATGTCGGTGACGGCTTCGCCGCCCCGGCTGAGCAGCACTGCGGCCACGCCGCCAGCGATGGCGAGCAGCACGACCATAATGATGACCGTCTGCAAGGCGATGCCGCGCGCGTCGGCCACCAAGTTCGGGAGCTTGCCTGTCAGAGCCAGCCCGGCCGCGACGACCAGGCTCGGCACGACGAGGGAGAGGGCGACGACCGTAAGCATGGAGGAACCTTCTTCTTGCTTGCTAGCAGGACACTTCGACTTGACCGTAGGAGAAGCTACAGCCGACTTTACCGCGCTCCAACCTCTAACCGGATTATGTGCCTCACTACTGCGACAGCGGGCGACGCCGGGCGTGGGTGCCTGCGCGACGGGCTCGCTGCGACCCAGCACGGACCCATCCGTCCACAGTGTCGGCGAACACCTCGATGGCGTCCGCCGCCGGGCGTCGACGGTCAGGATGAACCTTCCAGCCCCGGCGCCGGTTGATGGCGGCCAACACGATCACGGCCAGCACCGCGGCACCGGTGACGGCGGCGGCGGACGCGTCCACGATCCCCGACACTGACCAGCGCAGTTCGGTTGCGCCCTGCTCCGCCCACATCACTACATGGCCGGGGCCGCCCTTGCGAATCGGGGTGCCGCTAACTGAACGCCAGTCGGGATCCCAGGGTACGCGCAGCCAAGCCCATCCGGCCGCCTCCGCCTGCACGGTTAGGCTGTCTCGCCCAATTAGCAGCGACACCCCTGACGCGGCCTGATCCATGGGGTGGGCGCTGCCGTCGTCTCCTCCGGCCGACAGGACGGGTACGTCCATGGATTCCGGCGTTCGCCGGAATGACGGCGCGTTGTCAGGCGGCGTGGGGTTGCCGTCGCCGGTGGGCGCAGCTGTCGAGGTGTCTAGCGACATCCACCACTCGACTGCGGCCCGGTGCCATGCCGCTTCGTCGGGGTGGGGGGCTACCGTCACGCCGGTTGCCATCATGGGGGAGAGTTCGGTGACCGAGACCTCGCCGTCGGCGTCGCATTCGGCGTACCAGCGGGCGCCCAGGGCTTCAGCTCTGACGGGGGTGTCCAACGACTGGCCGCCCGCGTCCTGCCAGGCATCGAACCAGTGCGGCCGCGCTCGTCCGGACTCGCTGAAACCGCCGGACCGTAAGTCATTCTCAGCCGCGAGAAACTCCGCAGATGCGCTGGTTTCCCGATAGAGGCCGAACAGCGGGCGGATACGCCCATCGGTTTGCATCGTCGTATACCAAGAATAGCCCCAAGCACACTGTTTAACATTGCCTGAGGTAGTGGTATAGATGCTGTCGGTATAGACGAGCCCCTCAGCGCGGGTTCCGCTGGCCATGGCGGCAGCCTCTAACGGCGTGACGCGTAGCGGCTCCGGCGGCGCCGGGCTGCGGATCTGGCTCAAGAACGGAACAAACATCAAGATGGCGGCCCAGGCCAAGGCTCCGCTCCAAGCCCATGAGCGACGGGATCCCCACATCAGCCACACTGCCAGAGGCAGCAGTTCCAAGCGAAGCGTGACAACGGCGAAGACGATCAGGAAGGCAACGCTGAGTACGATCCAGGCTGGCCGCGCTGCGCGCGACGAACCGCGGCGGGGAATGGCCGCGATAGTCCCGGCAACGGCCAGGGCGGCTACCACTATGGGCATTTCCAACCAGCGCTCGGGGCGCAGATAGCCGAACAGGTCCGCCAAGACCACAGCTAGGAGTCCCGCCCCGGCCGCCAGGGCCAGACGCCGGGACGGGCCTTTGTTGCGGCGGGCGGCCCAGGCTGCTGCTGCCCCCAACACAGCCAGAACGGCTGTCTGCCAGGCACCTCCGGAGTTCCAAGCGGTGGAGAGCGGCACCTCCCAGCGCACCAAACGGTCCCAGCCCGCCAGGAATGGCACCAGCCACCAGGCGCTCACTGCCAGCGCCGCCGTCGCCGCCGTCGCGGCCCAGCGGACGGCCCGGCCGGAAGAAGCGCCGCTTGTCGCCAGCAGCACAGCACACACCACGGCCACCCCTGGCATGACGGTAACGTTGAGCAATATCGCCGCACCGGCCACTACGCCGCACGTCACCGGTCGGCGGCAGCTAGCTGCCCAGGCCGCAACGTGCAAGCCGATGACGGTGGCCAGCATGGCGGGCCACGAGCCGAAGAATGTGCTCTGTTGGTGGAAGCCGGAGAGGACCCAGTGCATCTGACCGGAGGCGGCGGTCAGCACCAGCACCGCCCCAACGGCGGCGCGCTGGGCTCGCGGCGCGTACCCTAGGGACCGGGCTAGGCGCAGGGTGCCCCACGGCAGCAGCACCAGCAGCCCGAGGGCGACGGCTGCCATCTGCCCGTGGACCGGATGGGTGAAGCGAATCCAGGCGTGGCCCAGGGGCGGGTAGTTCACGCCAATGGCCTGCCCGCCGTAGAACCAGTCCGACCAGCCCCGCCAGTCCCACCAGGGCAGCGTCCTTAGCCACTCCGCGGTGGCGGCGTGGCCGATCATGTCGCCGCCGGGAGCGTTGCCCCCGTGGCCCACGACCACGTACCAACTCACGGCCACCATGGCGGCCACTGCGCTCCCGGCCCCCAGCCACACCGCGGCCAGGCGTCGCCGTTGCGTCCGGGCGTCCTCGACGTCGTCCTCATCTGTGTCGACAGCCGACCCGAGGGCGGCGGCTGTGGAAGGTTCGGTCATGTCCTCAGCGTCGGCGTCAATGGAGAGGGAGGCTAGCTAGCAAGAGGGAACGAGCCGCGAGTGCTGCTGCCGCCGCATGTCCGTTCGGTGCTCGGCAGCGTCCGCCGATGGCTGCCGTCGGCCCGTAGTCAAGAGGCCAGCCATTGTGAAACTGCAGGCCGAGACGACAGCCGTGGCCATGCCGCCACGACGGCGCCGACCACGGCCCAGCCGGCGATGATGTCGATCACGTAGTGGTCGCCGCTGATCACGAGCGTCAGGGCCATCGCCAGCGGGTATGCCACGAGCGCCATACGTCCCGGGCGACCGAGGCGGGTCCAGAAGAAGGCTGCGATCAGCGCCGGGTACGCCGCATGCAGTGACGGGAAGGCTGCGACAAGGTTCACTGTGGCGTGGCCCTTGTCGATAAGCGTTTCGGCGATGTCGAGGTTGAGCAGTCGCCAGCCTCGGGTGGCCACTCCTTGCACTTCATCAATGTGCCCGTGCAGCGATGCGAGCCAGGGTGGCATCGTTGGGAGCAGGATGAAGCTGGCAAGGCCCGCGCTGGTCACGACGGTGAACTGGGCGAGCCAGGCCCGCCACCGGCTGCGATCGCGCAGCCACAGGTAGGCGGTGACGGCGTAGGGCACGAAGAAGTGGGTGGCGTACGTGATGGACAGCGCCGCTTCCCACCATCGCTGTCCGTGGAACGGCCCCAGGCGGGCTTGCAGTTCAACGGTGGGGACATCGCCGGGGAACAGGGCCCGGTCGATGATGATGGGCGCGTCAATCTGCAACGGCATTCCGAACCAGTGTAGTGGTTCTGGGATCGTGTCCGGTTTGGGGTCGCTGATTACGCAACATCGGGGTGCGAGCATGGCGCTGTGAGAGGAGCGTCAGATGACCGATCCGTCGAAGTCCCGGGAGCGCAGCGGCCGCCGCAGGAGGCGGTTGTTGTCGCCTCAGCAGAAGTATGAGGCGTTCGTGCAGGTGCTCACCGGTGAGATGACAGTGGCCGAGTGCGCGGACCACTGGGGGGTGAACCGCTCCACGATCATGCGGGCCCGCGAGGTCGCCAAGCGCGGCGCGCTGGACGCGTTGGCGTCGTCTCGGCCCGGGGTGCGAGCCGACGGGGTGGATCCCGAGTTGGTGATGGCCCGAGACGAGGCGGCCCGGCTGGGCGAGGCGCTCAAGGAGATGGCTGTCAAGGTGACCTTGTTGGAGGGAAAAGAGCGTTGGGGGTGACCGCCTGTGTGCCCCCGCGTGTCGAAGCCGGCGTCAAAGCCGGCCTGTTGGAGCTCGTCGATCACGCCGTGGGGGCGGGATGGACGACGGCTCGGGCCTGTTCGGTGCTGGAGCTCGACGGCCGCCGGTGCCGCCGCTGGCGGCGCCGCCGCGAGGCCGGCCGCCTCGATGACGCCGCGGCGGGCGGCGTCGTGGTGCATGCCATCACCCCGTCGGAGAGACACGCGATCCTGGAGCTCTTCGAGCGCTGGGGCGAAATCGACGGCGGCTACCGCAAGCTCGCTCACCGCGGGTCCTATGAGGGGCTGGTGTGGGTGTCACCGTCGACGCTGTATCGCGTTCTCGCAGCCCAGGGGCTAGTTCTGCCCGCCCGGCCCCAGCGCTCACCGGCTGTGGCGCGGCCCATGCCCGACTGGGTGAGCTGGGAGCGCCACCAGATCTGGATCTATGACATCACCCACTTCCCCAGAGCCGGACGCGTCGCCTACGCCATCCTCGATGTCGTAACCCGAAAATGGCTCGCCACCCTCGTCACCGCCGAGGAGACCGCCACCCAAGTAGAGGTCGTGTTCTGCGACGCCCTCGACGCCGAGGGCCTGTGGCCCGCCGTCGAGGCCCGCCAAGCCGACGACGGCGACGAAGAACCGATCCTGTTGGCCCTGTCAGACAACGGCCCCCAGATGAGAGCAGGCACCACCAGAGAGTTCCTGGCCCTCTGCTCCATCGCGTCCCGCTTCGGCCGGCCCGGCACCCCGACTGACCAGGCCTGGATCGAGACCCTCTTCGGGCACGTCAAGACCGAGTGGCCCCACCTCGAGAAGATCACCGACCCCGGCGAGCTGCGAGCCGAGCTGGAAGTAGCCCGAGACGACTACAACACCCGCCGCCTGCACGCCTCCCTCGGCTACGTAACCCCCGACGACGAGCACCAAGGACGAGGAGAGCGCATCCGCCAGGCCCGACGAGACGGACTCAACCAGGCCCGCCTCGACCGCATCGCCTACCATCGCAACAACAACCAAAACCAGCCATGAACCCGCCCGCCCAATGCGGCGTAATCAAACCCCCAAAAGCGGACATTTACTCAGAAGCACCTCACCAGTCAGCGGCTCCGCTGGAATAGTCGTAGGCAACTAAGAGCACAGCGAGCACCGACCAGTCCCGCACCGCCCGCGCCGCGCTGAACCGGTGGCCTGTTGCGAGTGACACGGCCACAACTAGTCCGAGCGTCCATGCCAGTACCTGCTCGCGGTCAATCGGCAGTCCCCAGCGCCCGACGGCGAACACGAACGCTGCGACGAAGGCGCCCACAGCGGCAACCAGCGCCAAGTCGCTGATCTCCGCCCGCCGACCCCACACCACCCCACCACCGGCACACGCGCTTCCGGCCGCGACCAGGGCCGTGTCCTGGGCCGTTGAGCCGGCGTCGGTGTTGGCTGCGGCTACGACCTGAGCGTCTTCGCCGACGAGAGTGTCGGCGGCCGACCCGGAGGCCACCGTGTCGCCAACTGTCGAAGGCTCGGCCATGTACTCGGCGTCAGCGTCAATGGACAGCGAGGATAGCTAGCAATCTGGAGCGAACAGTCCGAGCGCTTTGCTTGTATCTCCTGAGGCGAACGCGATCAGGTCTAGGACGGCTCTGGCGGCTGTCACCCGATGTCGGGCGCCGGCGGGGCGCTGGTGATGAGCTCACCCGCGAGGGCGGCGTCGACCTCTTCGGTCTTGTCCAGCGCGGCGATCAGCGCGGTGACCTTGAGAGCAAGATCGTCGATCTTGGCGTCGAGCGTGTCGATCTTCGCGTCCTGGGCGGCGAATCTGGCGTCGATCTTGGTTTCGAGTGCGTCGATTCTGGTGTCGATCTTGGTTTCGAGTTCGTCGATCTTGGTGTCAAGCCTGTCGATCTTGGCGTCAAGCCTGTCGATCCTGGTGTCGAGCCTGTCGATCCTGGTGTCAAGCCCGTCGATCCTCGCGTCGATCCTGGTGTCAAGCCTGTCGATCCTCGCGTCGATCTGGGCGGCGAGTCCGTCGATCCTCCTGTCGATCTTGGCGTTCTGGGCGTCGAAGCTGCGGCCGACCCTGTCCGCGAAGGCGTTCAGACTGTTGTCGACGCCGGTGATCCTGTTCTCGAGGAGCGTGAAGGCGAAGACCATGAGCGCCACCAGGGAGGCACTCATCAACCCCAAGCCGACATTGTCCGCGACGGCGGTCCTGAAGGCCGAGCCGGTACGGCGAGGCGGCGCTGCGGCCTGCCCGGCCTCAACTGCGGTGTTGTGCGGTTCGTCGACATGGATCCTCTCCGGCTCGATCTCGGCCGCGGCGGCCCCATCGGGAGGAGGCGGATGCGGGGTTTCGGGCGGATGGGTCATTGCAGCGTGCACATGGGCCGGGGTTGTCACAGAGAACTCCTCCGCGGGCTGGCGACGGCTTGGGAACAAGCGTCAATACGGATCATTAGGCATGCTGTCGATGCCCGGCAGCGAAGCTCTGATCAGAATACTAACTAACAGTGAGTGTTGTGTCAACCAGCGCTAGAAGACTACAGGCCGGTGAGGGTGTCCGTGTCGAGTGTCGGCTAGGGCGAGGCGCTGGTGATGATCTCGCCTGCGAGGACGGCGTCGACCTCGTCGGTCTTGGCGTCCAGGGCCGCGATCAGCGCGGTGAGTGTGAGAGCAAGATCGTCGATCTTGGCGTCCAAGGTCGCGATCATGGCGGTGAGATTGCGGTTGATCTCGTCGATCTTGGCGTCCAAGGTCGCGATCATGGCGGTGAGATTGCGGTTGATCTCGTCGATCTTGGCGTCCTGGGCGGCGAATCTGCGGTCGTTGCTGGCGTCCTGGGCGGCGAATCTGCGGTCGTTGCTGGCGTCATGCGCGATGAATCTGTCGTTGATTTCGCCGAATCTGTCGTTGATATCGTCGTTGATCTCGCCGAATCTGTCGTTCATCTCGGCGTTGATTTCGCCCAATCTGTTGTTCACCGCGGCGAAGTCGTTGCTGATGTCGTCGAACCTGTCGTTGGTGGTGTACAGCGAGTAGCCGAGCAGCAGTACGATCATCGGGCCGAAGATGGCCACCATCAGGTTGTCCGCGGCCGCGGCTCTCAGCGCGCCCGCAGCAGCACCTGCCCGCCCGGATGGGACTACCGGCGCTGCTTGCGGCCCGGCCGACGAAGGCTCCTGCCCGCCGGACTCGGCGGGCTCGGCCGCGATGGCCTCGTCTGGCGGAGGCGGCTGCTGGGCGTCGGGTGGTCGGGTCATTGCGGAATGCGGATGGGACGGGGTGGAGGTCACAGAGAACTCCTCGGCGGGCTGGCGACGGCTTGGGAACAAGCGTCAATACGGATCATTAGGCATGCCGTCGATGCCCGGCAGCGAAGCTCTCATCAGAATACTAACTAACAGTGAGTGTTGTGTCAACCAGCGCTAGAAGACTACAGGCCGGTGAGGGTGGAGCTGTCCATGATGCCGGCCAGGGGCGGATAGCCCATCAGGATCATGAAAGCGCCACCGATCAAAGCCAGGGGAGCCCCCATCTTCTCGCCCGAGGAGGCCGCGGCCGCGTCGGCCTCCAGCTATCCGCTCGCTCGGCCTTCGGGTTGGTGGTGTCCGGGGGTTGGCCCTGCCCGACCCTCCGCTCCTGGCTGCGACCTGATGGACGTTGTGGGGTGGTGTGACGCGGTAGCGGTGCGCGCCGAAGAGCGGCTGAGGGTGGCTGCGGGTTGGTGCGCTAGTGGGCGCTTGCGTCGGGGGCGCGTGCTGTGGGTGGAGGTTCTGAGATCTTGGGGCACAGGCAGGACGCGCTGCTGCTGGGTCTGAGTTTCCAGCGTTGCAACGACTGCTTGTCTCACGCGTAGAGTATGTTTACGACCACACCATGAAGCATTGGTGTAAGCAGAATCCGGGAGAAGGAGCCATGTCCGAGATTTTGCAGGATCCGGTGTTCCCACCGAAGCAGCCACTTGACGCTGAGCTGGCGGACCGACTCTTGCAGGTCGGCCACCCCCGGCGGCGCGCCAAGAGCGTCAGACTGGTGCTTCCTGACGAGCAGCACTTGGAACTCCCATCCGAGGTCGTCGAGGTGCTGGCGCGCGTGGTCGAGGCCATGTCCAAGAACCAGGCTGTAGTGGTGGCGCCCGTGGATCTGAGTCTTACGACCCAAGAGGCCGCTGACTTCTTGGGTGTGCAACGCACGTTTCTCGTGCGTTTGCTGGACACGGGCGAGATTCCCTTCGAGAAGCCGGGCAGGCATCGCCGCATGCGGCTCAAGGACCTCCTCTCTTACCGCGAGAATCGTTCCAAGGAGTGCCGTGAGTCGCTGGCACGCCTAGTCGAGATTGGCGAAGACGCTGGTATGTATGAAGGGACCGTCACTCCGATCTTGACGCGCTGACCTTCATGTTCGGAGTGGTCCTGGACGCTTGCGCGCTCTACCCGTTCTACCTGCGCGACACCCTCTTGCGGTTGGCCGGGCGCGGCTTGTATGGCGTCCGCTGGTCGGACCAGATCCTGAGCGAACTGGGAGGCGCCCTAATCGGACGAGGTTTTGATCCGGAATCGATTGGCCGGACTATCGCCCAGATGTCGGCTGCGTTCCCGGCTGCCGCCGTAGAGGGCTACGAGTCCTTGATCGACTCGATGACCTGCGACCCAGGCGACCGTCACGTGCTCGCAGCCGCAGTCCACGCCAATGCCGGGGCCATCGTGACCTTCAACGACAAGGACTTTCCTCTACCGAGCACGCGGGACTATGGCATACAGGTGATGCAGCCAGATGCGTTCCTCTTGGACCTGCTTGACCTCTCTTCGGCCGCGGTCCTTAATGAGTTGGACACGCAGGCCGCTGCGTACCGAAGGGAGCCAATGACGTTAGAGGCTCTGTTGGATGCACTGCGCAGGGCGCAGGTGCCGGAGTTCGCCGATGAGGTTCTCCATCAGGCGAGGTGTTCGACGTAAGCAGTCTGCAATCTCTGTTCAGGGACTCGCGGCGGCACTTGACCCAAACGGCACCCGGCCCCTAGTTCGTACGCAACTGGGGCCGGGCTTGAGCGCCTCAGATGTCCTGTCTGCCCTCGTTGGTGGTGTGTTGCGTCTGAGGTGGGGCGTGACTACCAAAACCAAGAAGGCGCTGCCCGGACGCTATGCGCTGCCGACAACTACCGCATCAGAGCCCTGCTGTATGCCGGCAAACCCGACTGGGCACTCCTCGAAACCCTCACTCCGACCTAAAACGCGAAGCGCCGGTTTGCTGAGGCGAGGGCCGATCCTCCGACGAAGGGATTGGAAGCGCTATTGGCAGAGCGTCGATTCAAGCTGCTAGCGCATTCGACCCTGATGTCGTTCACGCCTGTCGAGTGGCGGCTTGGGCCGGCGTCGGAGGACGGCCGCTGACCTGCCGACGGCGGTGCATCAGGTCGGCAATCGAGCCGGGGCGAAGTGGGCCGATGCGAGCGGCTGCGACCAGGTTCGCTTTGGCGTGGCCCTTGTCGATGAGCGTCTCGGCGGTGTCGAGGTTGAGCAGTCACCAGCCTCGGGTGGCCACTCCTTGCCCCAACGGCTAGAGGAAGGCTGGCCGTCCCCAGCCGAGTTCGCTGTCGTTCGTCACCTGCTTGCCCTTCCTATTGCCACAAGTAGCCGCACTTGGTGCTGCTACTTGCGTTGTGTGAGTGACCACTGACTGTGCCGTCGCTGTAGCGGGTATGCGTGTGTTTCGGGTTGCCTGAGTGCCAATGAGTGCACGATCCTGAAGCAGTTCGTGCCGCTGTGGTTGGTGGCGGCTTTCTTGTGGTGGTCGGTGCCGCTGTGGTTGGTGGCGGCTTTCTTGTGGTGGTCGGTGCCGCTGTGGTTGGTGGCGGCTTTCTTGTGGTGGTCGGTGCCGCTGTGGTTGGTGGTGGCGGCTTCGTGGTGGTCGGCGCGACAGTCGGGGTTGTGGTCTGATTACTGACAAAGGCATCAACCTCAGCCGGTGTGTATCCCGCGAACGGACCGCTGGTATAGCGACCGTCGGCATCCAGTACGGATACCTCGGTTGTGGTCGGTGCTGCTTCAGTTGTGGTCGGTGCTGCTTCAGTTGTGGTCGTGGTCGCGGCAGTCGTCGGCGGAGCCTGCGACGTAGGTGCTGCGGTAGGTGCTGGAGCCTGTGCGGTAGTCGGTGTTGTTTTCGTCGTTGTGGACGTCGTTCTCGCCGCCGTGGTGGTCGGTGGCGCCTCGGCACCGTTCGTGGCTTCGGCGCAACCGGCTCCGAGGAGGCACAGCGCGAACACGACCGCCACCAGCGCGTGCACAGACAGCCAGCGTCTCATTCTGCTCACGGTCCAGGTGTCGTGGGCCTCGTCTGCGAGCGTCACGAGTCTTGACGTTTCCTGGGCGTTGTTCGACTGTTCGCCGGTCGGTCCACTGCCGATACCTACAGGCCGGTGAGGGTGGATGAGTCCATGATGCCGGCCAGGGGCGGGTAGCCCATCAGGATCATGAAGGCGCCACCGATCAGAGCCAGCGGAGCCCCCATCTTCTCGCCCGAGGAGGCCGCGGCCGCGTCGGCCTCCAGCATCGCCTTGGATCGGGCCGACTCCACCTGAGCCAGGATCGCCTGACGCGACCCGGCGCCGGTCGTGCCAGCCAGCTCCAGGGCCGAGCAGAACGGGTCCAGGAACCGGAGCCTGCGGTCGTCGGCCAGCCTGCGCAGCCCTGTCCACGGCGGCTCGCCGCTCGCAGCCGACACCCGCAGCGCGTCGCGGATCACCACGAACCCGGGCTGCTCGCTGTAGGACGCGGCCATCGCCAGCGCGCCGAACGTGTCGGAACCCGCGGTCACCAGCTGGGCCACCAGCTCCAGCCACGACTCCGTCACCTGCTGGAACAACACCCGCTCCTTGGCGGCCTCGGTCTTGAGGATCGAGTCGGGCACCCACCATCCCAACAGCCCCCCGGCCAGAGCAACGGCCACGAGGACCAGTAAGGGCAGCTCCAGCTCGAACAGTGTGTTGGCGAAAAACCCGAGAGCGGCCAGCAGCGCCGCGCCGAGCACCAGCCCGGCCATCTTGTGCAGGGCGTGGGTCTCCAGGCTGCGGCCCACCATGCGGGCGTCCTGATTGAGCATCGAGTTGGAGTGCAGGTCCCTCTCGATCCTGCTGGTCGCACGGCGGGTGGCGTGCTGCACCGCCCCGGTGCCCTCCGAACCGTCATCGGCGCCGCGCTCAGCATCGGGAGTGGCCGGCAGCGGCGCTCGAACCGGCCGAGGCATGAGCCCCAACACGATGAACAGCAAGCCCAGCCCGGCCATGGCGCCCAGCAGGATCACCATGGCGTCACTGGTCCTCTCCGGAGAGCGCGGCCACCACGCCCTCGGACAGCTTGTCGCCGTCCGCGGCCAGCAGGCGCACCGGGATTCCCGACTCCGACAGCTTCAGCACCCAATAGATGTTGCCGAAGATCAGCACCCCCACGGCCAGAAGGGTCGCTTGGCCGATCGTGGAGCCGAACGGATCGAAGAACGGCTTGTTGAACACGAACATGAACAGCACCGACCCCACCGTGACCCCCACCATCGCCAGCACCTGCGTCCAGGCCCGGGCGTTGGCCACCTCGTTGCGCCGGCGCATCTCCACCTCGGCCCGCATGGATCGGGCCGTGCTCTCGAACGCCTCGCTCACCCGGGCGCCGGAGTCCCAGGCGATCTTCATTCCCAGCACCAGCCGGTCGGCGAAGGGCGAGTCCATCTCCGCGGCGAACCAGTCCAGCCCGGCCGGCAGCCCCAGCGTCCGCGCGATCGACGCCATCTGCACCACCTTCGGGCGCAACAGCAATGGGGCCTGTTCGGCCGTCAGCGTGACCGCCTCGAACAGCGAGCCGCTGGCCGCGACCAGATCCCGGATCTGTTCGGTCCACTGCGAGTAGGCCTCGATCTCGTCGGTGAACGCCCGGCGCTTGCGGGGCGCCCGCCACATCATCGGCCCCATCACACCGGCGGTCAGGCCGATCAGTGCGGCCACCGGCCATCCGGTGGCGTACCACGCCCCGAACGCCAGCACCGCCCCCAGGCCCAACATGGCCAGGGTGTCGTTCGTCGAGGACGACAGCTCGATACGCGCCGCTCGGGACCGGAATTGGCGCAGCCGGGCGCGCTTCTCGCGCACGGGCCGCTTCTGCGAGCCGAGGACCACCGCGAACAGGCCGACGCCCACCAGCGCTCCGAACAGGACGGCAGCCAGCGGAACCATGGCGACCTATCCGGCGCGCTCTACGGGCGCCTGGCCGCGGGTTGGCGCGTCGGGGGCGGCGGGCCGCGCCTGGGCCGGGCTGCGCTGAGGCGGGGCTGCGGCCGGCTGAGGCTGTCGAGGAGGCGGCGCGGCAGGGCGCGCGTGGGGCGCTTGGTCGGGCGGGCGCTGCTGGACCGGCACCGGACCATTGGAACCTCGCCCGTCGGGCTCGCCCACAGGCTGCTGCGGCCTGGGTGGCTGCGGCTGCCGGGGCTGGGGTTGCTGGCGGGGCTGGGGCTGTTGGCGGGGTCGGGCTGGCTGTTGGCGGGGTCGGGCTGGCTGTTGCTGGGGTTGTTGGCGGGGCTGGGGTTGTTGGCGGGGTGGGGCTGGCTGCTGCTGGGGCTGGGCCTGAGGCGCCACCTTCCCCGGGCGGTACGGCTCGCCCAGCGCCGCGGGGTCGAACCCGGCCGCCACGAGGCGGGCCAGCGGCTCGCCGTCGGCCTTGAAGGGCGTCGAGTAGACGCCGACTCCGTCGGGACCCGGAGCGAACACCTCAGAGGTGACCACCCCTCCGTCCTCGAAGCTGACGACCTCGCGGATGGAAGTGATGGCTCGCCGCCCGTCGGGCAGCTTCTTGATGTACACCAGCAGGTGGAGCACCTCGGCGATCTCGCGCAGCACCGAGTCGGGGGTGGGCGAGTCGGGCGAGCGCTGCGCGTAGATCAGCATCTTGTTGATGGCGGCCCGGGTGCTGCCCGCGTGGATGGTGCCCAGCGAGCCGTCGTTGCCGATGCCCATCGACTGCAGCAGCTGCATCACCTCGCCGCCGCGCACCTCGCCCACAATCACCCGGTCCGGAGACATCCGCAGGGCGGCCTTGCAAAGGTCGTACATCGAGATCTCGCCCATGCCCTCGGTGTTGGAGGTGCGGGTCTCCAGCGCCAGCGTGCGCTCATGCAGCCCCGAGGACCGCAGGTGCAGCTCCAGGGTGTCCTCGATGGTGACGATCAGATCCGACTGGGGCACCTCGGACAGCAACGCACGCAGCAGGGTCGTCTTGCCCGCGCCCGTGCCCCCCACGACCAGCATGTTGGCCGGGTTGGGGGGTCGCACCGCGGCCCGCAGCACCGCGGTCATCTCAGGGGTGACCGTTCCGTACTGCTCGAGGCTCTCCAGCGAGGACTGCAGCATCCGGTGGCGGCGGATCACCACCGAGGTCCGCTCAGCCACCGCGGTCACCGCGAACAGCCGGTGCCCCGACGCCAGCCGCAGGTCGAGGATCGGCGCGGCCGTGTCGAAGCGCCGCGACGTGTGGCCGGCGGTGGCGGCGAGGTGGCGGATCATCATCACCAACTCCTCCTCGCTGGCGGCCAGCGAGGGGGCCGAGATGCGGTTCCCGTCGGCCAGGGACAGGACCACGTTGTCGTGGCCGAGGATGTGGATGTTCTCCACGTCCTCCCGCTCGAGCAGCGGCACCAGGGCACCGCCGCCCATGATGCCCCGGACCTGGGCCCGGAACTCCCGCTCGTCCTCGTCGGAGAGTCTGGCCTTGCCGACCATGAGGGCCGAGGTGTTGAAGTCGCGGACGATGCTCTCGGCGATGTCCGTGAGCTGCTTGTCGATGACGTCGGTTGGCAGCTTCTGGCGCTCCAGCTCCAGGAACTGCCGAAGCAGCCGCTCGTGCGACTCCTGGAAGAGCTCTAGACCGGGACTCGTGTCTGCCATAACGCTGCTGGGCTGAGCGCCCTCACCCGCCTCGGTGAGCTGTCATGTCCTCGGCGTTCGAGCCGTGCAGCTTGACGGCCCAGTCCCGGAACGAGCCGGTGGGCTGCATGTTCGGTCTTGGTGCAGGCTGTGCCGTCGGCGGCTGCTCGAAGGATGCCTCGTGGGCCGGAGGCTCGGGTTGGGCGGGCGGCTGCTCGTAGGTGGGCGGCTGCGGCTGTTCGTAGGTGGGTGCCGGGTACTGCTGCGGCAGGTAGCCCCCGGGCGGCGGCTGTTCATAGGCCTCAGGCGCCGGCGGGTAGGCCTCAGGCTGCGGCGGGTAGCCCCCGGGCGGCTGTTCGTAGTAGTGAGCCGGGTACTGCTGCGGCTGTTCGTAGGTGGGCGCCGGGTACTGCTGCGGCTGTTCGTAGGTGGGTGCCGGGTACTGCTGCGGCTGTTCGTAGTAGTGAGCCGGGTATTGCTGCGGCGGGTAGGGCGGAGGCGCAGGCTGGCCGTAGGCCGGGAAGCCTTCCGGCGGCGCCATCGGCGGAGCCTCTCCGTGGCCCGGGGGCGCACCGGGGCTCTGGGGGTCGCCCGGCCAGCCTGTCGGCGGGAGGTAGTGCGACTGCCCGTAGCCCGCCTCGGCTGCCGGCGCCATCGGAGGCGCAGGCTGGCCGTAGGCCGGGAAGCCTTCTGGCGGCGCCATCGGCGGAGCCTCCCCGTAGGCGGCCGGATCTTGGATCCCGGAGGGATCCGACACGGCAGCCGCCCCGGCGCCGGCCGCCCGGCCGGCGTCCTCCGCGGGCTCCGTCTCGGGCGACGTGGCGGGACGGGTCCGGCGGGTCCGGTCGGACACCGGCGGCTTCGCCAACGGGTACAAGTTCTCGCCGACCTGTTCCAGGCTGGCCCGCCACTTCTTGGACTTGCGCTTGCTGCGGGCCAAGTAGGCGGACAGGTCCGTGGCCATGTCGGCCACGATCTCGATCGAGCCCGAGAAGGTCAGGCCGTAGTTCTCCTGCCACTCCTCGGGGTCCATGGGCGACTTGCCGACGGTCACCGCGAAAGCCTGAGGGCCGTCACCGCCGGGACTGGCGGCCAGCGCGTCCCTGAGATGCTCAAGGCTCGGCAGCTGGCTGTTGTTGCGGCACACCACCACCACCCCGGCCGCCCCGGTCGTCAGCGCCGAGGCCGCGGTGTCGGCGGTCATGCGGCCACCGTCGATGATCACTGCCATCTCGTTCTCGGAGATCGTGCGAAGGTCCTCGGAGAAGTCGGCGAAGGTGTCGAAGATGCCGCGGGCCCCGGTGGGACTGGCCGGGGCCGGCATCACGTGCAGGTTCTCGAACAGCACGTCCTGGGCGTGATCGATCAGATGGTTGCTGAGGATCGGCAGGCCCGATGCGACGAACGACGCCGACCCGGGCGTGAACTGGATGCCGAGGTTGTGGCTGAGCGAGCCCCCGGCGGGATCCGCCTCGATGAGCAGGACCTCGCGGCCCGCCGTGGCCCAGTTGGCGGCCAGGTGCATAGCGGTGGTGGAGGCTCCGGGCGAGCCCTGGGTGCTGTAGATGGTCAGCATGGGACCGGCCGGTGCTGGTGCGGCGCTCGACTGTCGTCCGGCGAGACGATGGTCATCATTGGTCCTCAACGGGCTCAGGGCCCGATCCCGTTTCAATCGAAGTGTCTGGTGTAGCCGGAGGAACGCTAGCTGCCTGCTTATCCAACGCGTCGACCAAGTCGTCGATGGTGAGGTCGAAGCCCAGCTTGAGCATCGTGCGGTCGGCCGCCGCGGTGTAGCGGTCGACGCTGCTCTTGATGGTGAGCGCCTCCTCGAGAGTGACCACGTAGTAGATGTCGTCGCCCTGCACGAACTCCAGCTGCAGCACCCCGATGAGGCCCAGGGCGCCGGCCTCGCCGTCGACGCCCGCAGACTCCCGGCCGAGCAGGGCCACCGTGTCGCCGGTGTTCAGGCTGCCGAAGGGAGCTTCCCCGGACGGCAGCCTCACCTGGATGAGCACCCTGTCCGTCTCGTCCTCCCCCGACAGGGGCGGCGTCTCGAACAGGCCCTCGGTAACGATCGTCCCGGCGGGTATCCGGCCGGTCGCCCACTTGCCGAGCACCGCGCCGAGCTGGTCGACGGTGAGGGCCGAGGCTGTGCCCAGGTTCGCTTCGACGACGGTGAAGTCCTGGGCCTGGGCCACCTCCCAGCGCTCGATGGTCCGAGCCGCGATCAGGTACTCGGCGCGCTGGTCGATGCTCTGGAGCACGAACCAGAAGCCGAACCCGGCCCCGAACACCAGCAGCAGGCCCAGCAGGAGCAGCCCGCTCCGCCGCTGCTTCTGCTGCGCACCCGGAAGCGCGACCTGCCGCCTCTGGGCCCGCGGGACGGTGGGCGCGCGCTCTCTCGGAGGGGGAGGATTGGTCATGGGTGCTGCTGCGAGCGGTGCCAACCTGCAGGACGCACGTTCGGCGCCAGCCGGTCAGGCATCAGACGACTATATACATTTTCACACTATGAACATTACGGCTAATGCGGCGGAAGCTACCAGGCTGCTTGGGCCGAACGCTCCGATCCTGAAGCGAATCTTCGAGGACTAGCGTTCTCGCGTGGACATCGCAGCGGTGCTCGTCGCGGCCGCGGCCGCAGCCTGGCTGATCGCGGGCGTTTGGCTGGCCGTAACCGACCTTCGCACCGGCCTGCTCCCGACACGGGTGATCTGGCCCACCGCCGGGGTGGTCTGGGCGCTCTACGCGGCGGCGTCGCTGGTGGAGGCCGAGCCGGCCGGCCTCATCGGAGCGGCGCTGGGCGCGGCGCTCTGCGGGGCGATCCTGGCCGCGGTCCACTTCGCCCATCCGCCCTCGATGGGCTTCGGCGATGTTCGTCTCAGCGTGCTCAACGGCCTGCTGTGCGGATGGTGGGGCTGGCAGGCCGCGCTGCTGGGTCTGATGGCCGGGTTTGCACTGGCCCTTCCCGAGGCCCTAGTCGTGATCATCCGCCACGGGATGAAGACCAGCCGGCCGCTGGGGCCCTATCTGCTTGCCGGCGCGGCGGTGGCGGTTGGCTGGGCGGCCGCGACCCGCGGCCTGATCCCGGCCCGCTAGCGGCTCACGACACCAGCTCGAAGTACTGGACCTCCACCATCAGCGGCAGCAGGTAGCGCACGTAGAAGCTGTGCAGCTTCAGCACGCCGAAGTCCTCGACCTCGTAGCCCATGACGTCCACCCTCGCGTCGCCCGCCGCGAAGGCCTCGGCCCGGCGCAGCACCTCCCTCAGCTCCTCCAAGCTGTCGACGGCCATCCCGAAATGGTCGCCCCTGGGCGCCTTCATGGGGCTGTCGTCGGCGACGACGAACACGAACTGGTCATAGGAGTGCACCCCCATCACCAGCCGCTCGCGGTCCTCGGTCATGGTGGGGTGCTCCTGCCAGCCGAACACCTCGCCATAGAAGCGGGTGATGTCGGCCCGGCCCGCCTCGTCGAGCAGGTCGGCGGGCACGCTCATGGCCACATGGTTGAAGCGGCCAGGGCCCTTGAAACTGTCGAGGGTCACGGTTGCACCAGTACCTTTCCGGCCACCTCGCCGGAGCGCAGGCGGCCCATCGTGTCGATGATCCCGTCCAGGCCGACGGGATCCGGCTCGAGCAGCACATCCAGCGGGAGGGCGCCCGACGCGATGAGCTCCAGCGCGGCGGGCAGGCCGCCGGGGTCGTACTCGTAGGCGCCGGTGACCACCAGCTCGTTGAGGATCATCCGGTTCGTGTCGAGCCTCGGATAGTCCATGCCGGTGCCCACCATCACCATCGTCCCGCCGCCGTCCAGCTGGGTCAGGCCTGCCTGGGCGGCCTGGCGGGCCCCGGAGGTCTCGAACACCCAACCGACCGCGTCCGCGGGGACCTGGCCGGGATGGCCGGGGTCTCGGAGATCGTCGGCCGAGCGGACCGCGGCACCCAGCCGCCGGGCCAGGTCCTGGCGCGGCGTCGAGGGCTCGACCACGGTCACGTCGGTGCCTCGGGCCAGCAGCACGGCCACCACCGCGGCTCCGATCGGGCCGCAGCCGAACACCATCGCCCGCCCGCCGGGCACAAGCGAGCCCCGGGTGACGGCGTGCATGGCCACCGCCAGCGGCTCGGCGTAGGCCGCCTCCCTCAGGCCGATCCCGTCGGGGATCGCGGTGAGGTTGCGATAGTCGGTGGCCAGGTAGCGGGCGAAGGCGCCCGAGTGGCCGTCGTCGATCCCGGCGAGGGGGCGCTGGGCGCACAGCCCGGGCTGCCCCGCCCGGCAGTGCTGGCAGCGGCCGCACTCGACCCAGCCTCGGCCCACCACCGCGGTTCCCGCATCGATGCGGGCCTCGGCTCCGGCGGCGGCCACCCGGCCCGACCATTCGTGGCCGAAGATGGTGTCGGGTGTGCCCCAGCCGTCGAGCACCATATGCAGGTCGGTGCCGCACAATCCGCAGTAGGCCACCTCCACCAGGGCGTCGCGGGGTCCCACCGCCGGCACGGGCACGTCGGCGATATCCAGTTCGCCGGGGCGCCGGTACACGGCGGCCGCCATGGTGGCCAGGAGAGTCACTGGTCGCCTCCGGCGGGGTTGCGGGCAGGCTCTCTCAAGCTGTCGGCAGGCTGCCTTGAGCTGTCGTGTAGCTCCTTCAAGTTGTCGGCAAGCCTCATGCGATCCACTTTGCCAGATGCCAGTACGGGAAGCTCCTGCACCACTTGGATCCTCTCGGGTGTCATGAAGCGGGCGACGCCCCGCTGCGCGAACCAGTCCCGGCACGCAGCGAGGTCGAAGCCCTCGGGGGCGACCACGAATGCGGCGACCCGCTCGCCCAAGAGGTCGTCGGGCTCGGCCACGGCCGCAGCTTGGCGCACCGCCGGGTGCGCCTCAAGGTGCTGCTCCACTTCCACCGCGGAGATGGTCTCGCCGCTGCGGATGATCCGGTCACCGAGCCTGCCGGTGATCGTCACCCAGCCGTCCTCAACGGTGGCCAGGTCGCCGGTGCGGAACCAGCCGTCGACGAAGGAGTCGGCGGTGTCGGCCGGGTCGAGATAGCCCCGGGCCACTTCGGGACCGGTCACCCACAGCTCGCCCGAGGGATCGACCCTGAACCGGGTCTCTCCGAAGGCTCGGCCGTCAGTGAGGATCATCCTGTCGGTGGGGTCATCGAAGCGGGAAGTGGCGATGGTGGGGGCCTCCGTAGAGCCGTAGGAGCGCTTCACCACCACCCCCAGCGCGGCTGCGGCCCGCCGGCAGAACGCGGGGGTCACCCCGGCGCCCCCGCAGGAGATCATCCGCAACGTCGCGGTCCGGGAGGGTTCGAAGCCGGCGCAGTCCATGAGGGTGATGAACATCGTGGGCGGCCCCACCATGTAGGTGATCGACTCCTGTTCGATGAGCTCCAAGGCCTTCTCCGGATGCCAGCGGGGCATCAGAACCGTCTTCATGCCGGCCGCGCCCGGAATCAGCACGCCGTGCAGCAATCCCGCAACATGGGCCAGCGGTGACGGCACCAGAGCGCAGTCGTGGGGCATCAAGCCGTGGGCCTCGGTGAGCTGGACGATCTTGTAGGCCAGGCTCCCGTGAGTGTGGACCACGCCCCGAGGCGTCCCGGTGGACCCGGAGGTGAACATCACCACCGCATCGGCATCATCGGAGGCCCCCGCAGATGGCACTCCGCTCGGGTGTGTTGGTGCGTTCGTGTGTGTTGGTCCGCCGGCCTCGGCGGTCAGTTCGTCGATGGTGGCCGCACGCACGGAGCCGGTCGGCGGGAAGTCGGGGCCCGCGATGGTGACGACGGGTCGAGCCTGGACCAGCGACCGGTTCAACTGGTGCGAGCCGGCCGCAGGATGCAAGGCCACCGCCACCGCCCCGATCCGCCAGCAGGCTCGGTAGACGACCACGCCGTCGACGCCTGTCGGCAGCCGGAACAGCACCCGGTCGCCCTGCTCGACGCCCCGGGCCGCCAACCCGGACGCCAGTGCTCGGACCCGACCCTCCAGTTCTCCACTGGAGAACCGGCTGGCGCCCGAGACCACCATGTCGGTGCGGGTCGGCGCCCCCGTGAGCAGAGAGTCCAGAGTCACCGGCAACGGTTAGCGCCGAACAGCGGTACCAGATCGAAATATGCACGGATTGTTGTCATATATGAGGCAAAAGTCGTGCAGATTTCGCTGAGGTGTCGAACGCGGCACGCCTCCGGGCGGCCTTCTCGCGCCGGCGTTCGGTCCGGTGCGGTGTTCGGTCTGGTGCGGGAGGACATGGGCCGTCCTGCCCTCAGTCGGTTAGGCCGATCGGTTCGTTGCCGGTGAACACGATCTCCCGGCCGGCCACCTGCCAGCCGTCAGCGCCCCGGCGCAGGATGTCGTGGTAGCGGCCGGTCTGCAGGATCTTGTTGTCCTTGGTTACGAAGGCGAAGTCGGTGGTAGCGGTGGCCTCGTCGCCGTGCAGGTTGATCCGAGGCTCGCTGATCATGTGCTTGCCTCTGAGTTTCTCGGTCTGGAACGGCTCGATGGCGGCCCGCATCTCGGCCCGGCCCCGAGTGCGGGTCCCCATCACCGCGAACCGGCAGTCTCGGGTGTACAGCAAGGCCCACTCTTCGAAGTGGCCGTCGTCGAGGGTCTGGCAGCATGCGGCCAGCAGCCGGTCTATGGCGGCGGTGTCCAACAGCAGCTGGATCGCGTCTGCGGCCGCGGCAGCGTCCAAGTTTGGTGCGGTGTTGTCCATCCTCTGACGCTACCCGTCACGGAGTCGGGCGCTGTCGGGGAGTCGGATGCGGTCGGGGAGTCGGGCGCTGTCGCTGAGTCGGGTGCTGTCGGGGATGTCGGGCGGCAGTAGGGTCCGGCGAGACATGGACCTGTCGTTGTCGGCTGCTGAGAAGGCGTTCGCGCTGGCTGTGCGGCGGTGGCTCGCCCGCAACATCGAGCGGCCCGGCCCGGACCTCAGTCCTGAAGAATTGATCGATTGGGGGCGACGATGGCAGGCCAAGCTGGCTGAGGCCCGGATGGTGGCCATCTCCTGGCCGGAGTCGGTGGGTGGCCGGGACGCGACGCCAGTGGAGGTTGCCCTCTACAACATGGAGTACGCCCGTGCCGGCGCGCCCCAGCCGGTGAACAGGGTGGGCATCAACCTGGCCGGGCCCACCCTGCTGGCCCACGGCACGCCCGAGCAGCAGGCCCGCTGGCTGCCGCGCATCCTCGACGCCAGCGAGATCTGGTGCCAACTGTTCAGCGAGCCGGCCGCGGGATCAGACCTGGCCTCGCTTCGGACCACAGCTGAGCAGGCCGCCGACGGGTGGCTGGTCACCGGCGAGAAGGTGTGGACCTCCTACGCCGGGTCGTCCAAATGGGGGATCGCCCTGGTGCGCACCGGCGTCGACGGTGAGCGGAGCCGTCACCGGGGCATCTCCTGCATGGTGATCGACATGGAGGCCCCGGGGGTGGAGGTCAGACCCCTGCGCCAGATCACCGGCGAGTTCGAGTTCAACCAGGTCGGTCTGGACGGGGTCTTCGTGCCCGCCGACCAGTTGGTGGGTGGATTGCACCAGGGATGGGCGGTGGCCGGCACCACCCTGGCCCACGAGCGGGGTACCGCCTACCCGTTCAAGGAGCAGGTGGTGCACGAGATCTACCTCGGCGAACTGATGGCCGACGCCCGGGGCCGCGGCGCCCTGGCCGACCCGCCGGTCGCCGACTGCATCGTGGACGCCTACGTCGAGCTGAGGCTGCTGCGGCTGCGGAACTACCGGACGCTGTCGCAGTTGGGCCGCGGCGTCGAGCCCGGCCCCGACTCCAGCATCACCAAGCTCGTCCACTCGTCCATGACCCGCCGGTTCTCGTCCACTGCCCTCGACATTCTCGGTGACGAGGCCCCGCTCTGGCCCGCCGGTGGCCGCGACCTGTCGGCCGGCAGCTGGCAACGCCAGTGGCTGTGGTCGAAGGCGGGCTCCATCGCGGGCGGCACCGACGAGATCCAGCGCAACATCATCGCCGAGCGCCTGCTGGGCCTGCCCCGCGGTTGAGCCCCGGGCGTCGTCCCAAATTGATGCAGTTGACGACCCTCTGGGGGAGCGAACTACATCAATTTCGGCTCGGCGTCGTTGATCAGGGGCTGAAGCGGTCGGCGAGCAGGCGGCGCAGGGCCTGCAGGTCGATCTTGCCCGACTCCAGCCAGGGCAGATCGCCCTGCTCGGCGAACACGGCCACATGGCGGGGGACCTTGTAAGCGGCCAGCTCGGCCCGCAGCTCGGCCCGCAGATCGTCGGCGCTGAGGGTCGCGTCCGGCTTGGCCACCACTGCGGCGGCCACCGCCTCGCCCCGACCGTCGTCTGAGGGCACACCCACCACGAAGGCGTGCATCACGCCGGGATGCTGCTCGATGGCCAGCTCCACCTCCCGGGGGGCCACGTTGGTGCCGGCCGCCTTGATGACGGCCCCCATCCGGCCCTCGAAGAAGAGGTGCCCGTCGGCGTCGAGGTGACCGCTGTCGCCGGTGCGGTACCAGCCGTCCGGCTCGAACACCTCGGCCCGGTCCCGGCCGAGCAGTCCCAGCATGAGCGAGTAGCCCCGAATCCAGATCTCCCCGGTCTCGCCGGCGGGAAGCTCGGCGCCGGTGTCGGGATCGACGATGCGGTGCTCGATGCCGGGCACGCTGCGCCCGAACGAGCCCTCCATTCCCTTGGGCAGCTCCACGTGGAGCGGCTCGATCGAGTGCGGTCCCAGCGACTCGGTCATTCCCAGCGAGGTGGCCTTCCTGGCGGGGTCGCTCACCCGGAGATGGGTGGGCAGGAGGTCGTCGAAGCTGCCGCCCCTGATCGACGAAAGGTCGCGCCCGGCGAAGGTCGGATGCTCGACCAGGGCCTTGGCCGTGTGGGGCCAGCCGATCACGTGGGTCGCCCGGCGCCGCTCGATCAGATCCAGGGTGGCGCCCGGCTCGAAGCGCTCCTCGAACAGCACCGTGGCGCCGGTGTGCATGGCGCTGACCAGCGTGTAGGACAGGCCCCCGACCCAGAACAGCGGCATGGGCGTGTACAGCACGTCGCTGGCGGTCAGGTTCCGGAACTGCAGCAGGTTGAACGGGTGGACGATCACCGCGGCGTGGGAGTGGACCACGCCCTTGGGCTCGGCGGTGCTGCCCGAGGTGTAGATCACGACCATCGGGTCCTGCGGCTCGACCGCGCCGGCCGCGGCGTCGAACTCCTCGTCCGGTACCTGCCCGGCCCGGCCCAGCAGACCGTCCACCGAGGCGGCCCACGGGAGCTCGGAGGCGGTCTCGCCCCACATCCACACCGCCCGCAGGCTCGGATGGGTGTCGCAGGAGAGCGCCTCCCGTTCCTGCTCGGCGAGGCCGGGCACAGCCTGCTCCAGCCGGGCGCCGTAGTCGTGGTTCAGGTACCGGTTGGCGACGAGCAGCACCTCGGCCCGGCAGTGGGCCAGCGCCCAGCCCAGCTCGCGAGCCTGATGGAAGGTGTTGAGCAGCACCACCAGCGCTCCGACACGGGCCGCGGCCAGCCAGGCCACCACCCACTCCGGCCCGTTCGGGGCCAGCAGCGCCACCCGGCTGCCCGGTCCCACGCCGCTCGCCAGCAACCCCCGGCCGAGGCGGCGGGACTCGGCCTCCAGGTCCCGATACGTGAGACGCCGCTCGCCCAGCACCACCAGATCCCGGTCGCCCCACTCCTCAGCCAGGTGGCGCACGAACCGGTCGGCGGTGGGCGGATAGCCCGGCTCCTGGAACCGCCGCCCGGCAGACTCGTGAACGCTCACAGCCAGAGCGTAGAACCTGCCGCCGCGCCGGCCGGCCCCATGATTCTGAGCGAGCGCAGATGCGTAGCGAGCGCCTCGCCGTGCGGCGCTGTGCTTCCAGCGCTTGTTCGCTGCGCTCACGGACCGCTCGGGCCACGCTCTACCGAAATATGTAGAGAAACCCGTCATATAGGAGCAATACCCGGGCAGATTTGAGGCGGGCTTGACATAGGGCTACTTACGGGCCGTTCGGGCCACAGCCTCGCTCAGCGCCCTGCGACGTCGCTTAGCGACTCGCGCCGATTCACTCGGCCACTTACCCGGTGCAGATCTCCCGATCGGTCACGGGCTCCGGCTCACAGTTTGGGGACGGGCCGGGTGAGTCCGAAGTAGTCCTCTCGCATGAACTGGTAGTCGGGTGACACGACGCGGGGGCTGAGGCCCGACCGGCTGATCCAGTAGCGGAGCATGTGGCGCTTCTCCTCGGGTCTTGCCGGGTCGTCCTGGTAGGCCGTGCGGGAGTGCAGCGTCACGTAGTTGTTCACGAGCTGGATGTCGCCGGACTCGAGCGCCATGTGAAGGGTGATGCCGGGGCGGTCGGGTATGGACTCGAGGTACTCCAAGCAGGCGAGCTCGGCGTCGGTGAGCGGTTCCACCCCGGCGAAGCGCTGCGCCGAACGGTGGAAGCCGGTCTTGAGCGTGGCCGACAGCCACCCGTCGACGTAGCAGTACAGCGAGTGCGGGTACCAGCCGGGATTGCCGGGCGGCTCCTCGTTCTTCCAGTCGGTGGCGAACCGCTTGAAGAGGATGGGCAGCCACTCGGGGTGCTCCTCCAGCAGCGTGTTGAACACCGTCATCGAGCTGGCGACGATGCTCTCGCCGCCGTTGATTGCCGGCTGCAGGCACATGAGGCCCACGACGTCGACGCCGTCGGTGTGGATGTGGCCGCCGATGTTGGTGGTGTAGGCCCGGGTGTTCGGATCCTGGCCGGGGCCGCGGTCGTACACGTGGTTGAGGAGGGTGCCGTCCTTCACCGTGGGAATGAGCTGGCCGATGCGGGCGCAGATCGCCCAGAAGACGGCGGCGGCCGCGGCGCGGTCGAACCGGCGGCCGACGGGGAGGCCTCGCAGCACGACGAAGCCCCTCCCGGTGTCGAGCTCGTCGATGAACTCCTTGACACGGGCCTCAAGGCCGGGCAGGGGAAAGGCATCTGCGGTCAGATCGTGGACGTCGCGGCCCGCGACCGACTCGACGCCGTGTTCGAGTTCATCGAGGTCGGCCTCGGTGAACCGATAGATCCAGTCGTCGGAGTTCTCGAGCTCGTCGGCACGCCACACCGACGGTCCCGTCATCGGCTCAGTGCGCATGTCGCCCTCACTCACCTCTCTCAGTGACATCCTCGCACATCGGCCGCGGTTCCGAGCAGTCGAAGCGGTTCCACACAACCGCGGTCACCGTGGTTTGCAATCGGCCGTGACCGGTAGGGTTGGACTGCTCCACAGCCGCGCAGGAGGTGACCGCAGTGGCCCGTGACCTCGACTTCCCGGTGTTCGACTCCGACAACAGGTGACCGCAGTGGCCCGTGACCTCGGCTTCCCGGTGTTCGACTCCGACAACCACATGTACGAGACGGAGGACGCCTTCACCCGGTACCTCCCGCCCCAGTACCAGGGCGCCATCCGCTACGTGCAGGTCGACGGCCGCACCAAGATCGCCATCAAGGGCCAGATCTCCGAGTACATCCCCAACCCCACCTTCGAGGTGGTGGCCCCTCCCGGCGCGCAGGAGGATTACTACCGCCACGGCAACCCCGACGGCAAGAGCCTGAGAGAGATCTTCGGCAAGCCGATCCGCTGCCCCGAGTGGGCCCGCAACGCCCAGGCCCGCCTGCCCCACCTGGACGAGCTCGGGATCCAGGGCTCACTCATGTTCCCGACGCTGGCCAGCCTGCTCGAGGAGCGGATGCGCGACGACCCCGACCTGACCCATGCCGTGGTCCACTCCCTCAACCAGTGGATCCACGACGAATGGACCTTCAACTATCACGACCGGATCTTCGCCACCCCCATCATCACCCTGCCCATCGTCGAGAAGGCCATCGAGGAGCTGGAGTGGTGCCTGGACCGGGGCGCCCGCTGCATCCTGATCCGCCCCGCGCCCGCCTGGGGCCTGCGGGGGCCGAGGTCGCCGGGCCTGCCCGAGTTCGACCCGTTCTGGGCCAGGGTGCAAGAGGCCGGCGTGCTGGTGGGCATGCACTCGTCGGACTCGGGCTACGCCGATCTGGTGTCGATCTGGGAGGGCAAGACCGAGTTCCTGCCGTTCAAGCCCAACCCGCTGCGCCTGCTGGTGATGCAGAACCGCGCCATCAGCGACATGATGGCTGCGATGGTGTGCCACGGGGCCCTCACCCGGTTCCCCGAGCTGCGCATCGCTACCATCGAGAACGGGGGCACCTGGGTGGCGCCCCTGGTGGAGAAGTTCGAGGGGATCTACAAAAAGATGCCCCAGGAGTTCGCCGAGCATCCGGTGGAGGCGTTCCGGCGCAACGTGTACGTAAACCCGTTCTGGGAGGACGCCCTCGAGGGCCTGATCGACATCATGAGCCCCGACCGGCTCCTGTTCGGCTCCGACTACCCTCACCCCGAGGGTCTCGGCAACCCCATCAGCTTCTACGACGACCTGCCCTCGTCGCTGTCGCCGGTCGACACGGCCAAGATCATGGGCGGCAACCTCAAGGAACTGCTGGCGGTCTGACCGCCGACGCGGGGACCAGAGGCCGAGCGGGTAGGAAGCGGTTCATGAGGATCGTCGGGAGGCGCCGAGCGAGGCCCCGGGCCCGAGCGGCCCGTGAGCGAAGCGAACAAGAGCGGGAGCCGTGGCCCGAGCGGCCCGTGAGCGCAGCGAACAGGAGCGGGAAACAACATGCTTCATCGCGAGGCGTCGACACCTATCCGCGGGGCTTCTGAATCGTGCCGGGGCCTCTGGAGGGCGTCAGGGTCATAGAGGTTGCGACCTGGATGTTCGTGCCTTCTGGCGGGTCGGTGCTGGTGGACTGGGGCGCGGAGGTCATCAAGGTCGAAAACCCCGCGGGCGGCGACCCCCAGCGGGGGCTGATCACCTCGGGGCTGATCCCTGGCGGCGGCGTGAACTTCATGGTGGAGCAGCCCAACCGGGGCAAGCAGTCCGTGGCGCTCAATATCGCCCACCCCGACGGCCGCGAGGCCCTGCTGAAGCTGGTCGAGACGGCCGACGTGTTCCTCACCAACTACCTCGAGCCGGTGCGGCGCCGGCTGGGCATCGACAACGAGGCGATCCTGGCCCGCAACCCGTCCATCATCATCGCCCGGGGCACCGGGCAGGGTCCGGCCGGGCCCGACGCCGAGAAGGGCGGCTTCGACGGGGCGTCGTTCTGGGCCCGGGGCGGGGTGGCCGCGGTGTTCCCGCCCGATGCGGCCGGCTGGCCCCAGGGCCAGCCCTCGCCCGCCTTCGGCGACGTGATGGGCGGTATGGCCCTGGCCGGCGCCATCGCCGCGGCCCTGCTCAAGCGGGAGCGCACCGGAGAGGCCAGCGTGATCGACGTCTCGCTGCTGGCCACCGCCTTGTGGCAGATCTCGCCGCTGGTGGTGGCGGCCAAGCTGTTCGGGCTCACCTCGCTGCCCCGGGGCGATCGGCGGCTCTCACCCAATCCGGGGGTGGGCGTGTATCGCACCGCCGACGACCGCTACATCAGCCTGATCCTGCTGCAGAGCGACCGCTACTGGGACGACTTCGCGGCGCGCCTGGAGCGGCCGATCCTGGTGACCGACGAGCGGTTCAACACCTCCGAGGCCCGGACCCGCAACCGGGGCGAGTGCATCGACATCATCGACGAGGCCTTCGCCGAGCGGACCCTGGACGAGTGGATTGAGCGCCTCGCCGACTTTGAGGGGGTGTGGACGCCGTTCCAAACCCTGATCGAGCTCTACGACGATCCCCAAGTGGTGGCCAACAGCTACCTGCCGGCCATGGAGGGCGCTGCGGGCGAGTCGGTGCAGCTCGTGGCCAGCCCGGCCCAGTTCGACGAGACCCCGATCGAGGTGGACCGGGCCCCGGAGCTGGGCGAGCACACCGAACTGGTGCTGGCCGCTCTGGGCATCGACTGGGACGACATAGCCGCACTCAAGGCTAGCGGCGCCATCCTGTGAGCGCGGAGGCCCAGAGCGTGAACGTCGAGACGGAGGTCGGCAGCGGGGACGCCGAGATGGAGGTCGGGAGTATGGACGCCGAGATGGAGGTCGGCAGCGGGGGCGCCGAGATGGACTACTCGGTGCCGCCGTACGACCAGTGGGACCTCGCCCAGCCCTATGTGCAGTGGGACCACGCCCGCCGGCACTGCCCGGTGATTGAGGAGCCGGGCTTCAGCTTCACCGACGAACCAGCCCTGCCGAGGTTCACGACCACTACCTGGGCCGATGCCGACCAGGTGCTTCGGGACTGGCGCACGTTCTCGGCGTCGATCAACGCCGAGATCATGCGCCCATTCATGGGGGAGCTGATCCTCGGCCTGGACGGAGACGAGCATCGCCGCTACCGCAACCTGGTGGCCCACGCCTTCCGCCGCTCGACCCTGGAGCGCTGGCGGGGCGAGCTGGTGGAGCCCGTGATGCAGCAGCTGCTCGACGGCATCGCCCCGGCCGGGCGGGCTGATCTGGTGGCCCAGGTCACCGGCAAGTTCCCCGTGCAGGTGATCTGCGTGATCGTGGGCGTGCCCACCGCCGACCACGAGCAGTTCAACCAGTGGGCCATGCGCATCAACTACGGGCCGCTGTACCCCGACGAGGGCCGAGCCGCGTCGCAGGCCATGCGCGACTACCTGGAGCCGCTGGTCCAGGCCCGCCGGGCGGAGCCCACCGGTGACCTGCTGTCGGAGTTGATGCACGCCGAGATCGACGGGGTCCGGCTGACCGACGAGAAGATCTACGGGTTCCTGCGGCTGCTGCTGCCGGCCGGGGCCGAGACCACCTACCGGGCGTTCGGGTCGTGCCTGTTGGCCCTGCTGGAGAGGCCCGAGGCCATGGCCAGAGTGCTGGCCGACCGTTCGCTGGTGCCCGCCGCGGTGGAGGAGACCCTGCGCTGGGAGACCTCGGTGACGATGGTTGCCCGCCGGGCCACCACCGACACAGACATCGGCGGCTGCCCCGTGCCCGCCGGCGCCAGCGTGTCGGTGATCAGCGGGTCGGCGTCGCACGACGAGAGCCGCTGGGAGGACCCCGGCCGGTGGGATCTTGACCGGGAGCCCCAGCCCCACATGGCTTTCGGCACCGGACCGCACCAGTGCCTGGGCATGCACCTGGCCCGCATGGAGCTAGAGGTGGGGATCAACGCCGTGCTCGACCGCCTCCCCAACCTGCGCCTCGACCCCGACGCCGAGCATCCGGTGATCAGCGGCTACGCCTTCCGGGGCCCCCTAAGACTGCCAGTCCTCTTCGACCCGTCCTAACCCCGCCGGCTGCCGTCCTATCCGGCATCTGCATAATGTCTATTACCAATTTCAAGCAATCTTCATGCTTTTAACGTTGCTTCCATGTGTAAGGTCCACTAGCATGGCGGCATGGATCCGGCGATAGCAGCGGCGCTCATCGGCATCATGGTGGCGGCCTTGCTCGGTGTGTTTGCCAGTGCTTTCCATCTGCTCCGCTCCGACCTCCGCGACACCAACAAGCGGATCGACAGGCTCGAGGGGAAGCTGGACGGTCTCATCTTGGCGCTAGCGCGGGCGGGGTTCCTGGGCGAACCGCACCCGCCGCAGCCGCCGCCCGACCCGCAGGGATAGGCGCAACGCCGTGGATCCCGCGATAGCTGCCACGCTCATCGGGATCATGGTGAGCGCCTTACTGGGCGTGTTCGCGGGCGCCTTCCATCTGCTCCGATCCGATATCCGTGACCTGCGCGCCGAGAATCGTGCCGACCATCGTGAGACCAATGCGAGGATCGACAGGCTTGAGGGAAAGCTAGACGGGTTGATCTTGGCGCTGGCTCGAGCGGGATTCTTGGTCGATCCCCAATCGGCGCAGCCACCGACCGACCCGCAGGGATAGGCGCGGAATTGTGGATCCCACACTGGTTGGTGTCTTCCTCACGGCCGCATTCGGCGTCTTCGCCGGAGCTCTTGCATGGCTGCGCTCTGACATTCGCAGGGTCGAGACTCGCCTCGACAGCCTGGAGGAGAAGCTCACGGGCAAGTTAGACGGTCTGATCCTGGCGTTGGCGAGCGCTGGCTACTTGAGGGAGTCACAGGTGCCCGAGCCTCCGACACAGCCCGAGGCTGACGGGCTGGGACCCTAGGCAGCTCCGGGATGGAGGGCTAGGCGGGCGACCTGGCGGCGGTGGCGGGAGGCCGAGCCGAATTGGAGTTCGCCCACCTTGGCCCGGCGCAGGAACAGGTGCAGGTCGTGCTCCCAGGTGTAGCCGATGCCGCCCGCGAGCTGAAGTCCGTCCTGCACGCAGCGGCGCTGGGCATCGCCCGCGGCCGCTTTTGCCATCGAGGCGGCCAGCGTGCGGTCCGGGTGGTCCTCGGCCAGCGTGAGGGCCGCGTAGTACACCAGCACTCGGGCCCGCTCGATGTCGCGGTACATGTTGGCCAGCTTGTGCTTCACCGCCTGGAACGAGCCGATGGGCACGCCGAACTGGATGCGCTCCTTGGCATAGCCGTTGATGATGTCGAAGATCCGCTGGCAGGCCCCGACGGTGACCGCGGCGACGGCGGTCACCGACTCCTCCAGCGCTCGGCGGACCGTGGCGGTGGCGTCGCCGTCGCCCAGCAGCCGGTTGGCCGGCACCCGGACGCCGTCAAGGGCGATGGTCGCGTGGCGGACGCCGGGATCGATGGGTACCACCTCGACCGCGTGAACCGACGCGCCCGGAACCAGCACCACCCGCAGGTCGCCGTCGAGGCGGACCACGACCGCGATCTCCTCCGCGGTGGCCCCGTCCACCACATAATGCTTGGTGCCCGCCAGCACGAGATCATTGCCGTCGCGGCGGGCGGTGGCCTGCACGTCGGCGGGATCCCAGGTCCCGGCGCCCTCGTCGACGGCGATCGTGCCGGTGGTACGCCCTGAGGCCACCGGTGCCAGCAGCTTCGCGGCGTGGTCCGGCTCGGCCGCTTCGGTCACCAGCGACGCGAACTGGGTGACGGTGGCCACGAACGGCCCCGGCGCGGCGTGGCGGCCCAACTCCTCCAACACGATGGCCAGCTCCACCCAGCCGTAACCCAGGCCGCCGGCCTCCTCCGGCAGGGCCATGGCCGGCCATTCCAGGCCCACCAGCGTCTTCCAGAACTTCTCGGCGCCGGGCTGGTCGTCTGCGACGGCCCGGGCCAGCTCGGGCGGCGCCTCGGCGTCGAGCACGTCTTGCACGGCCCGTTGCAGCTCCAGCTGGTCGTCGGTGAACTCGAACTCCATCGCCTAGCCCCTCCTCAGCTGCACTGCGCTGAACTCGGGAGTGTTCACTGCCCTATAGCGCAGCAATTCGTCCCAAGATTCTTGAGCGGCTTGGAGGTCGGTTGGCACTTCCCTAGCCCCTCCTCAGCTGCACTGCGCTGAACTCGGGAGTGTTCACTGCCCTATAGCGCAGCAATTCGTCCCGAGATTCTTGAGCGGGCTGGAGGTCGGCGGGCACGGGCCTAGCCCCTGGGCTGGCCGAGGACCCGCTCGGCGATGATGTTGCGGTGGATTTCGCTGGTGCCGCCGCTGATGGTGCCCGCGAAGGTGAAGAAATAGCGGTCGGCCCACGACAGCGCCGACCGGTCACTCTCGTAGGGCGACTGCGCTGTGTCGGGCACGGTGCGGTCCAGCGCGGCCGGTCCCAGCGACTCCAGCATCAATAGCGCCAGCTTCTGCTGGGCTTCCGAGCCCAGCAGCTTCAGCAGCGACTGGTCGGCCACGTGCAGGCCCCGCTGGCTGCGGGCCAGCTGGCGCTGGCCGAGCAGGCGCAGGGCCCATGAGTCCATGATCGAGCCTCCGAGCCCGTCGAGCACCACCGGATCGTCGGCCGCTCCCGTCCCCGCCTCGCCTGCGAGCTGCTCGATGATGTCGTCGAGCATGCGGTCCAGCCCCTGGGACCAGAGGATCCACAACATCTCGCGCTCGTGGGCCAGCGAACCGGTGCACACCCGCCAGCCGTCGTTCAACTCGCCCACCAGGTTGGCCCGGGGCACCTCCACGTCATCGAAGAACACCTCGTTGAAGTCGGGTGACCGGCCGGTGATGTCACCGAACGGCCGTCGCACCAGGCCGGGTGTGTCGGTCTCGATGATCAGCGCCGAGATGCCCTGGTGTTTGGGCACGTCCGGGTCGGTGCGCACGAAGGCCAGCAACACGTCGGCGTCGTGGGCGCCGGAGGTCCACACCTTCTGGCCGTTGACGATGAAGCGGTCGCCGTCAACAACAGCCCGGGTGGACAGCCCGGCCAGGTCGCTGCCCGCGCCCGGCTCGCTCATGCCCAGCGCGGCGGTCTTCTCCGCCCGCATGATCGGCACGGCCCAGGAGTGCTTCTGCTCGTCGGTGCCGAACGTGATGATCGACGCGCTGACGATGCCCAGGCCCTGCGGGTTGAAGCTCTGGGTCACCCGGCGGCGGCCCAGTTCCTCCCAGCACACCGCCTGCTCGTAGAGGCCCGCGTTGCGGCCCCCGAACTCAGGCGGGTAGCCCGGCACCAGCCAGCCGTCGTCGAACATGCGGCACTGGAAGTCCCGGGCCCACGCCGGGACGTCGGCGCTCGATCGGGGCCGCACTGAGGTGTCGGCCTCGTCGGGCAAGTTGACGTCGAGCCAGGCTGAGAACTCAGCCCTGAACGCGTCGACCTCGGTGGAGTAGGTCAGCCGCACGCCGTCACCCCGCCTCCATCGGCCCGACTGTATCCGGCGACCGTCACAGCTCCGGATCTCGATGGGCACCGTCGGCGCTCACCGCCTGACGTTGCTAGCCACAATTGGCGGCGACGTTTCAGGCCTGAACCATGTCTGCCATGATTGGGCCAACGATCGTCGTCCGCGGCGGGAGCCGGAGAGTCTCGCGTCAAGGGTGGCCGTTGCTGCGCTATTCCGGGAGGGAGCCATGTTCCGAAGCCCACGCACACCCGCGGTGCTCTGCGCCATAGTGATGCTGGCCGCAGCCTGCGGCAACAGCCCCAGCGGTGACGGGGCCGAGCCAGCCCCCGACACCGCCGCGCCCACGACAGCCGCGCCGGCCACGACCGCGCCCACCGCCGCCGAGCCGGACACCACCGACGAGGCTGCCGCGCCGGAGCCCGAGTCGGACGAGCCCACCGAGCCGGCCGTTCCCAAGCCGGGCATCCCCGACGAGGCTGCCGAGCCGGCCGTTCCCGAGCCGGGCATCCCCGACGAGGCTGCCGAGCCGGCCGTTCCCGAGCCGGGCGAGCCAGAGCCGGATGAGCCCGCCGCGCCGACGACCACCGAGCCCGTCGTTGAGGAGCCGGTCGACCCCTACCCGCAGCGCCATGAGTTCGTGGCCCTCGAGGGCGTGCCCGGCGTGACCGACGACGAGATCCGGGTGGCTGTGATCGGTACCGAGAAGAACAACGTGCTCGGCAACTGCATCCTCCCCTGCTTCGCGACCGGCATCCAGGCGTACTTCGACTACGTCAACGACGCGGGCGGCGTGTACGGCCGCAAGCTAGTGATCGAAGAGCTCCTCGACGACGAGCTCGGCTTCAACCAGCAGCGTTCGCTCGAGGTGATCGACGGCAACAACAGCCTGGCCGCGTTCCAGGCCACCCTGCTCCCGCTGGGATGGGGACCCTTGAACGACGCCGGGATCCCCACGTTTACTTGGAACATCCATAGCGCGGACTTCGTCAACCGGAACGCCATCTTCGGGAGCTTCGTGATCGGTTGCGCCGGATGCACGCAGAGGGGTCTCCCCTGGCTGGCCGCGCAGGCCGGTGCCAGCCGGGTAGCAGTGCTCGGATACGGCACCTCGGAGACGTCGAAGGTCAACACCCAAGCATCGGCAGACTCGATCAGACTCTATGGCGCCGACCTGGGCGGGTTAGAGGTCGCGTACGTCAACGACAACCTGGCATTCGGCTTGCCCAACGGCGTAGGGCCGGAGGTCACCCAGATGATCGATGCCGGTGTGGACTTCATCGCCACGTCGATGGACATCAACGGCATGCTCACCGTGGCCAAGGAGCTCGAGCGGCAGGGGGTGAGGGATCAGATCACGATGCTCCATCCCAACTCCTACGACACTGGCTTCGTGGCCGAGGCCGGAGGCCTCTTCGACGGCGACTACGTGCTGGTGCTGTTCGTCCCGTTCGAGCACGACAGCGACAGCCAGCTGCGACACGCCTACGACCAGTGGGTGCCAGCTCAGGGTGGTCCGGTGGCCGAGCAGACCATGGCGGGCTGGATCGACGCCGACTTGCTTGTGACCGGGCTGCTGGAGGCCGGGCCCGAATTCAGCCGGCAGGCGATCATCGACTCGCTCAACCGGATCACCTACGGTGCCGACGGTCTGATCAACCCCATCGACTGGAGCCGCCAGCACACCGCGGTCGTGCCCGGCGTGTACGACCACGCCTACGCATCGGAGTGCGTGTCCTATGTCCGGATCGAGCAGGGGGCATTCGTCACATTCCTCCCCGAGCCGTGGGTGTGCTGGCCCGGCGACACCGATGCTTGGTCCGAGCCGACTCCCACCGACTTCGCGGGTTGATTCCCGGCCACTGATTCGCAACCTGCCCCCGATCGCAATCGGCTCGTGAGTGCTGAACTGTGATCCTCGCGGCCGGCTTCTTCGAGGAACTCTTCCGCGGCCTGCTTCAGGGCACGCCACCTGGAGCGGTCTACGCCCTGATCGCACTCGGCTTCGTGCTGACCTACAAGACCTCCGGGGTGTTCAACCTCGCCTCCGGCGCCCAGGCCTACATCTCGGCGGCCATGTACTTCAAAGCCCACACGGTGTGGGGCTGGCCCAAGTGGGCGGCCCTGGTGGTCTCGGCGTTCGTGCTTGCGCCGCTGATCGGCCTGGCGTTGGAACGGCTGATCTTCCGGCACCTCAGAACGGCCTCCGCGGTGTCCAAGCTGGTGGTTGCCCTCGGCTTGAGCGTGGCGCTGCCGGAGCTGTTCAACCAGGCGGCCCGATTCACCGCCGTGGCCGGTCGTCAGATCACCGGCATCATGCCCGACGGATCCAGCGTGTTCTACGACCTCTTCGGCGTGTACCGCTTCAACCGGGACGAGCTGGCCATGATGGCGGTGGCTCTGGCCGGGACGCTGCTGCTGGGCGCTCTGTTCAGGTTCACCCTGCTGGGCTTGGCCATGAGAGCTGTGGTCGAGAGCCCCCGGATGACCGAGCTGAGCGGCATCAACGCCGACCGGACCTCCGCGTTCGCCTGGGCCCTGTCGAGCACCTTCGCGGGCTTGGCCGGCGTGCTGATCGCCCCGAGGTTCAACTCTCTCATCTCCACGGACTTCTTCACGCTCGTGGTGATCGCGGTGGCGGCTGCGGCCGCCGGACGGCTTGTGAGCCTTCCCCGAGCGCTGCTCGGCGGCCTCGGACTCGGGTGGCTCATAGCAGTGTTCAACACTTTCCTGCCGCGCTGGTCCGGCGAACACGCGTGGCTCAAACCCTTCCAGGAGAATCTGACTCCGTCGCTGCCGTTCGTGGTGCTCTTCGCGATCCTGGTCTTGTGGCGGGCCATCGGTCGTGAGAGGGAGGCCTCCGATCCGCTGGCGGGAGTGGATCCGCCGCCACCCGTGCTGGCCGCGCTGGAGAGGCATCCCAAGCTCACCTTGTTCACGCGCCTGTTCGGTGTCGCCTTCGTGGCGGGAGTCGGCTCGGTGGTGTGGTACAGGGCCGGCGTGCTCTGGACGCACCTGGTGACCACCGCGGTGATCATGTCGATCATCTACCTGTCGGTGACGGTGATCACCGGCATGGCCGGACAGATCTCGCTGTGTCAGGGGACCTTCGCGGCGATCGGCGGGTTCATGATCTTCCAGATGGCCGACCGCTTCGACATGTCGGTCTTGGCCGCCGCACTGCTCGGGGCGCTGGCGGCCGCGGCGGTCGGGGCCGTGCTGGCGCTGCCCGTGCTGCGGTTGGGCGGGGTGTGGCTGGCCATCGCCACGTTGGCCTTCGCCTTCTTCTTCGACGCGGTGATGGTCAAGTTCTCCTGGGTGGGAGGCGGTTCCACCGCGCTGCTGACCGGCACCCGGGTGCCCCGGCCGCTGCTCGGCCCCGTCGACTTCGCCAGCGACCGGGCCTTCCTGGTGCTGGCGGTGATCGTGCTGGTGGTTGTGTCGGTCGTCGTCATCCAGCTGCGCGAGGGCACCATCGGCCGGACCCTGGCCGCCCTGCGGGGCAGCGAGGTGGCCGCAGCGTCGATCGGCATCTCGGCAGCCCGGGCTCGGATCGTGGCCTTCGCGGTGTCGGCGGCCATCGCCGGGATGGGCGGGGCGCTGCTGTCGATGCATCAGCAGAACGTGAACTACGTGACCAACTTCGGGCCGGTGAACGCCCTGTTCTGGCTGGTGATAGTGGTGGCGCTCGGAGCTCGCACGGTGGAGGGCGCCATCCAGGCCGGTGCCGCTTTCGCTCTATTCGAGCCGCTGATCCTGCAGGGCGAGCTGCTGGCCTGGATCCTGCGGGGCGACGACCACCTGCCCGGCTTCTTCCCCATCTCGGGAAGCTGGCGGCTGGTGCTGTTCGGCCTGCTGGCGATGCAGTTCGCCCGTCATCCCGAGGGTGTGGTGGAGCACGGCAAGCGCCGGGCGTCGGCCCGCATCAACGCATGGCTGTCGGCGCGGGAAGGGGCTGCGGCATGACCGCGCTTCCCTCAGCAGGTGCCGGGTCGGCTGCCGGCGGTGGGACCGCGGGTGACACCATGACCTCCGTGCTGGAGGCCACCGGCGTGAGCGTGGCGTTCGCAGGGATCCGGGCCCTCGACGGTGTGAGCGTGAGCGTCGGCGCAGGCGAGCGGGTGGGCCTGATCGGCCCCAACGGAGCGGGCAAGACCACCCTGTTCAACTGCCTGCTCGGGATCTTGCGGCCCGATGCCGGGCGGGTACTGCTCAACGGCGTCGATGTGGGCGAGTGGCCGGTGCACCGGCGGGCCCGGGCCGGGATGGGCCGCACATTCCAGCGGGTGGAGCTGTTCTCGGACACCACTGTGCGCGAGCACCTGCTGATCGCTGAGCGCATCCGCAACGGCACCGGTGCCTTCTGGAAGGACTTGGTCGGCCGGGGCCGCCCGCAGCCCACCGAGGTCGCGGCCTGCGACGAGGTGCTGGAGCTGCTGGGAATCGCCGAGCTGGCCGACCAACCGGTCGAGTCGCTCAGCCTGGGCCAGAGCCGGCTGGTGGAGGCCGGCCGTGCGCTGATGACCGGACCGCAAGTCCTGCTGCTCGACGAGCCGTCGTCGGGACTCGACCGAGATGAGACCCGGGCCCTGGCGGCCACACTTCGGGCCGTGCAGGACGCCAGAGGGTACGCGGTGCTGCTGGTTGAGCACGATGTATCGCTGGTGGCCGACTTCACCGAGCGCACTTACGTCCTCGACTCGGGTGCGATCATCGCGGAGGGACCGACCGGGGACGTGCTGGCCGATCCCGCGGTGCGGCGGGCCTACCTGGGTAGCTTCGAGGTCTCGTGAGTACTCCGATCCTCGAACTTCGCGACGTCGAGGCCGGTTACGGGCCGTTCCGGGCGCTGTTCGGGGTGTCGCTCGAGGTCGGGCCGGCAGACGCGGTGGCCCTGGTCGGCGCTAACGGGGCCGGCAAGACCACCCTGGCCCGGGTGGCCAGCGGACTGGTGGCGCCCAGCGCCGGGACGGTGCTGGTGGACGGTACGGAGATCGGCGCGGGCAGGCCGTCGGCCTGGCGATTCGTGCGGGCTGGGGTCGCCCACGCCCCCGAGGGGCGTTCGGCGTTCGCCTCGCTCACCGTGGAGGAGAATCTGGCGCTGTCGTTCCATCGGGCCTTCGGCCGGGCCGGATTCAGCGACGCTCTCGACCGGGCCTACGAACTGTTCCCCCGGCTGGGTGAGCGCAGAGGACAGTTGGCGGGCACGCTGTCGGGGGGCGAGCAGCGGATGCTGTCGCTGGGTCGGGTGCTGGTGGAATCGCCCCGGCTGCTGATCGCGGATGAGCTGTCGCTGGGTCTGGCGCCGATGGTGGTGGACCAGGTGTTCGAGACCCTGGGCCGGATCCGCGACGCCGGCACCGCGCTGCTGATCGTGGAGCAGCAGGTCGGCCACGCCCTGGAGCTGTGCGACCGGGCCGCGGTCCTCGAGCACGGTCTGATCACCTGGCAGGGTCCCGCCAGCGAGGCCGGAGCCGCCCTTGAGGCCCGCCTGTTCGAGGCTGGAGCAACCTGATGGGTGAGCCACTGGAGCGGCGGGCCGTCATCAGCGGCGCGGCCCAGTCCGATGTCGGGCGCCGGCTGTACCGCACCGGCATCGACCTCACCGTCGAGGCCGCGCTTCGGGCGATAAAGGACGCCGGGCTCACCACCGCCGAAATCGACGGCGTGTCCACCTATCCCGGCTTCGGCGGGTCCTTCGGCGGGGCCATGGGGGCCGAGCTGCACGAGGCGCTGCGGCTGTCGCTCAACTGGCGCAACGCCGGCGTCGAGACGGCCGGGCCGCTGGGCGCCGTCCACAACGCCGTGCTGGCGGTGGCGGCCGGGCTGGCCCGCCACGTGCTGGTGTTCCGCACGGTGGTCGAGGGCAGCGGCGGACCCCTGCGCCCCGGCGGCGGCGGGGGAGGTGGCGGAGGGATGGCCGGCTCGGCCGGACCGTTCCAGTTCATGATCCCCTACGGAGCGGCGTCGGCGGCCTGCTGGGTCGCCTGCTACGCCCGCCGCCACATGCACGACTACGGCACCACCCGCAATCAGCTCGGCGCCATCGCCGTCAACGGTCGGGCCAACGCGGCTGCCAACCCCAAGGCCATCTACACCGATCCCATGACCATCGACGACTACCTGGCCGTGCGCATGGTCAGCGACCCGCTGTGCCTCTACGACTGCGACGTGCCCTGCGACGGGTCCACCGCGGTGGTGGTCTCGCACCGCGACTACGCAGCCGACGCACGAGCGGGCGCGGTCGGCATCAACGCCATGGGCACCGCCATCCGGGGCCGGCCCTCCTGGGACCAGTTCGACGACCTGACGTCGATGATGATGCGCCACACCGCGGCGTCGATGTGGGAGCGCACCGAGCTGAGCGTCGACGACGTGGACACCGCCCAGCTCTACGACGGGTTCAGCTGGCTCACGCTGGCCTGGATCGAGGCCATGGGCTTCTGCGCCAAGGGTGAGAGCGGCGCCTTCGTGGAGGGCGGCACCGACATCGCCCCCGACGGCCCGGTGCCGCTCAACACCTCCGGCGGCCAGCTGTCCGCAGGCCGGCTGCACGGCTACGGCCACCTGCACGAGGCGGTGATGCAGCTGCGGGGCACAGCCAACATCCAGGTCCCTGGCTGCGAGGTCGTTGCCGTGGGTGCGGGCGGAGGCCCCGAGACCGGCTGCCTGCTGCTCACCAAGGGCCCGTCATGAGCAGGGGAGCGGGCGCGGGTTCGCAGTTGGAGCGGGTGCCGTCGTGAGCGCGGGCGATACTCCCCCCCGGTTCGTGCTGGCCTCGGCCGAGAGCGAGTTCTACTGGCGATCCGGGGCCGACGGCCGGCTGCGGATCCAGCGCTGCGGCGACTGCCGCCGGTGGATCCACCCGCCCGGCCCGGCGTGCCCGTTCTGCCACTCGCGCCAGATCGGTCCCGAACCGGTTGCGGGCACCGGCACCGTCGCCACTTTCACCATCAACCGCAAGGAGTGGATCCCCGGGTTCACGCCTCCGTACGTGTTCGCCTTCGTCGAGGTCGACGAGGACCCGACTGTGCGCATCGGCACCAACATCGTGGGCTGTGAGATCGACGAAGTAGAGATCGGGATGCGGGTGGCGGTGCTGTTCGAGCAGAGCGGCGAGTGGCACGTCCCCCTGTTCCGGCCTGTCGAGGTCGAAGGGCCCTGATGCCGTGGCCCTGATCACCCTCGACGGCTTGCTCGGCTGCCTGGAAGTGCGGCAGGTGCGCCCGGGCGTGTGGACCGGGCCCAACATCGAGATGGACTATCCCCGGATCTTCGGCGGTCAACTGCTGGCCCAGGCGGTGACGCTGGGCGCGGCCACCACCGAGGGCAAGGTCGTCAAGTCTCTGAGCTGCCTGTTCCCACGCGAGGGCTCCACGACAGAGCCGCTGGAGTTCGAGGTGGAGGAGACCCAGACCGGGCGGACCTTCGCGGTGCGCCGCATCCGGGCCAGCCAGCAGGGCAAGACCATCTTCGTGGCGGTGCTCTCGATGCACGCGCCGGAGTTGGAGTCGCCGTTCGAGCATCAGGATCCCGCCCCCGCAGTAGGCGATCCGTCGGAGGCCGTACACCAGGACATGACCATGATCCCGTGGGCGACCAGGGTGGTGGGCGGCACCGACCTGCGGGACGGGGCCGAGGGACCGGCCGACTATGCCTTCTGGACCCGCGTCGAGGACCGGCTCCTGGGTGATGACCCGGCCGTGCACCAGGCCCTGCTGGCCCATGCCAGCGACCTGACCATCGTGGGAACCGTGCTGCTCCCGGTGGAGGGAGTGAGCCAGGCCGACTCCTATCGCTCGCTCCACACCGCGGTCACCAGCCACACCGTGTGGTTCCACCGGCCGTTCCGCATCGATGAATGGTGCCTGATCGCGCAGCACTCGCCTGTGCTCACCGGCGGCCGCGGCTTCGGCTACGGCCACGTGTTCACGGCCGGCGGTGCCATGCCCGCCTCCTTCGCCCAGGAGTGCATGATCCGGCCCATCGCCTCCGGCCAAGAGGCCGAGCGGATGGGCCGCAGTCCGTCGGGGGCCTCGCCAGGCGCTGAGCGAGGCCGTGGCCCGAGCGGCCCGTGAGCGCAGCGAATAAGAGCGGGATATGACGCTTGACTGCGAAGCGGCGATAACCCGCCCGCGTGGCTTCTGAGGCGGAGAGCTCCCACGGTGCCTGGCGGGGCGCGTCCGTCTCTGGTGATCGGCGCCACGGTGATGGCCACCGTGTCGACGGTGCTGCCCGGGTTCCTGATCGGGGCACTGTCGGTGCAGGTCAGCGCAGAGATGGGCGTGTCCGAGGCGGTCTACGGGTGGGGGCTCGGGTCGTTCTTCGGGGCGGCGATGGTGGGGTCGATCCTGCTGGGGCGGCTGTCGCAGCGAATAGGAGCGCTCAGCCAGACGACTCTGGCGCTCGGAGTGTCCGCGGCGGCGCAGTTGGCCCTGGCCGCGACGGCGCGGTCGTTCGGGGCCGTGATCGGCTTCCTGGTGGTGGCGGGCCTCTGCAACGCCGCCAACCAGGCGTCGGTGAACCTGGCCCTGGCCCAGGCGCAGCTGCCGCGGCTCGGGCTGGCGGTGTCGATCAAGCAGTCGGGGCTGCCCACGGCCACCCTGCTGGCCGGGTTAGCGGTGCCCTCACTGGCGCTGACCGTCGGATGGCGATGGGCCTATGTGGCGAGTGCCGGGTTCGCGCTGGCGTCGCTGGCGATGGCGAGAGTCGCGGCCGGATCGTCACCGGTGCGGGCTGCCGCCAATGGCGCGTCGAGGCCGGCATCGTCGTCTCAAGACTTGTTCCTGGCCGCGGTAGTCGGCGCATTCCTGGCGTTCAGCGCGGGGTCGCTCAACGCCTGGGGTGTCGGCTCGGGCGTGGACGCCGGGCTCGGCGAGGGAGCGGCCGGGATGTTCCTCAGCCTGGGGGCTGCCACCGGGATCACCCTGAGGCTGGTCTGCGGATGGATCTCCGACACCATGCGGGCCCGGCCGTTCCTGGTCGGCGGCGTGACCGCCATGGTGGGCTCGGCCGGGATGGCGCTGCTGGCGCTGCGCTCGCCCGGGCTCCATGTGGCCGCCATGCTGCTGGCCTTCGGAGGCGGCTGGATCTGGCCGGTGTTCACCAACTTCGGGATCGTGCGGGCCAACCCCGAGGCCGCCGGTGCCGCCACCGGGATCACCCAGATGGGCATCTACGTCGGCGTGTTCGTCGGACCCCTGCTCACGGGCTGGCTCATCGAGTACCACGGCTACCCGCTGATGTGGTTGGCGGTGGCCGCCTCCTCCGTGATGGGCGCAACGGTGTCCATGCGAATTGCCGACCGGTTCTGACGCGCCGGCGGGCCGGGACGTCAGGAGTCGATCTCCCGCGCGGCTGGTGACGGCGGAACCGGGATGGACGTTGGCCGGACCCGGCCGGGACGTCAGGCCGGGGCGCCGGAGCGGGTTTGGGTGAAATGACCGACCAGCAGGGCTATCGCCGCAATCGCCGACACCACCCCCGACACCGCCATCGTTTGGGCGAAGGCGGTGGCGAAGGCTTCTGAGGTCACGGCGATCGTCGCCTGAGCGGCGGCGTCGTCGATCACCCCCGATCGGGACAGCCCGGACGCGGCCTCGATGGCCGCGCCCACCGACTCACCCGCCGGCTCGGCCACCTCGGGCGGCAGGCTGCCGATGTCCACCGAGCTGCGGTAGATCGATGTGGACAGCGCTCCCAGCGTGGCGATGCCCAGCGCCGCCCCCAGCTCGCGGGCGGTGTCGTTCACGGCCGAGCCGATGCCGGCCTTCTCGTAGGGGGTCGCGACCATGATGTCGTTGGTGGCCGGGGTCATGGCCAGCGCCAAGCCCGCGCCGGCTAGCACCATCGGTCCCAGCAGGTACCAGTAGCTGGTGTCGGTGCCCACGAAGGCCAGCGGGGCGAAGGTCAGCGCGAGCACGAAGAACCCGACGGCCATGACCCGCCTGGATCCGTACTTCTTGGCCAGTGGAGCGGTGAAGGGCGACACCACCATCGACGTCAGCGCCTCGGGCATGGTGGCCAGGCCGGCTTCGAGGGCGCTGTACCCCAGGGCGAACTGGACGTAGAGCGCGAACAGGAACCAGAACCCGATCATCACCACGAAGGTCATGGTGACGACCGCGGAGCCGACGCTGAAGCGCCGGTCCGAGAACAGCTCCAGCGGCATCATCGGATGGCGGGCCCGCTGCTGCCACCTCAGCAGGGCAGCGCCGAAGATGACCGCCACCGCGAAGGCCGACAACACCGGCACCGACGTCCAGCCCTGCTCGGGCCCCTCGATGATGCCGTAGATCAGTGCGGTCATGGCGACGATGGAGAGCCCGGCCCCGGCTGGGTCGAGGTGGCGGGGACGCTCGTCGCGGGATCGGGGCAGCCACAGAGCCATCGCGACCATCACCACGGCCACGAGCGGCACGTTGTAGAGGAAGCCGGCCTCCCAGCCCCACGACGGCACGAACCACCACCCGGTCACGAACAGGCCGGTCAGCAGCGGCCCGATGGCGGCGCCGCCCCCGGCGAAACCCGACCAGATCGCGATGGCGGTCGGCCTCTCGGGAGGCGGGAATATCTCGATCAGCAGCGACAGGGTGGCCGGCATCACGAAAGCGGCGGCCACCCCCATGCCGGCCCGGGCGACCAGGATCACCTCGGCCGAGTCGGCCAGTCCGCCGAGCAGCGCGCCGAGCCCGAACACGAGCAGGCCCCCGATCAGGGCGCCCTTGCGGCCGTAGCGGTCGCCGATGGCCCCGCCGGTCATCAGCAGACCCCCGAAGGCCAGGGCGTAGGCGTTCACGATCCACTGCAGCTGCGGCCCGGTGACGCCCACATCGCGCTGAAGGGTGGCCAGAGCCACGTTCAGGCCCGACACCGACATCACCACCAGCACCAGGGTGAGGCTCAGAACGCCGAGTAGGAACCAGCGCCGGGCGTGCACGTCCGGCCGCTCCCACAGATTCACGCCGCTCACGCTAGGAGAGGCTCAGGCTGAGACCGCTATCGCCGGTGGACGGGCGTCCTCATTGCTGTGACTTCTTCATCTCGGTGAGGCCGGTGAGGATCGGGTAGCCGCCCACAGACAGGGCGTTGCCGTGGCCGGTCTGGTGGATGTCGAACACCGATTGCAGGGCCGAGTAGAAGCCCTGGATGTCCACGGTCTGGTTGACGGCCCGCTTCGCCTGGGCCAGAGCGAAGGGGTGCATCTGGGCGATCTCGTGGGCCAGGGCCATCGTCTCGGTGTGGAGGTCGTCGAGAGGCACGACCCGGTTGACCATGCCGGTCGCTTCGGCTTCGGTGGCGCTGAACCGCCGGGCAGTGAACAGCATCTCCTTGGCCTTGCGGGGGCCGAGTTCCCAGGTGTGACCGTGGTACTCCACCCCGCCGATGCCCATTCGAGCCACCGGATCTGAAAACATCGCGTTGTCGGCGGCAATGATCAGATCGCAGGGCCAGCAAAGCATCAGTCCCCCGGCGATGCACTGGCCCTGCACTTCCGCGATGGTGGGCTTGGGGACGTCGCGCCAGCGCCTGCTGTAGCCGAGGTAGTGCACGGCCTCCCATTCGTAGATGGCTTCCAGGCCCCGCTCCTTCCAGTTCACGTAGCTGCCCTTGGCCGGTGCCCCCTCGCCGGCCGCGGCCTTCTCGAGGGCCTTGTCAGTGCCGGAGAGGTCGTGACCCGCGCAGAAGTGTTTGCCGTTGGAGCGCAGCACGATCACCCGCACGTCGCCGTCGTCGGCGGCCCGGGTGAAGCACTCGTCCATCTCGTCGAGTGTGAGCCCGCTGACCGCGTTGGCCTTCTCGGGCCGGTTCAGGGTGATCACCGCCACCCGGCCGTCGATCTCATAGAGCATGTGCTGCATGGCCGTTCCTCTCTTGATCGGTGACCCTCCGGTGGTTCTTCGTCAATATGACAAAGAACTCCCGGAACTTCGGTCACCAGGTGCTGCGGATGTATCTGTACACGCCGGCGAAGTCCGTGGCGACCTTGTCGGGCAGCGGCACTACGCCGCCCAGGATCTGGGCCCCGAACATGATCTTGGCGGTGTGCTCCACCACCAGCGCGGTGTGCAGGGCGTCGGAGGGGGACTTGCCGACGCACAGCAGGCCATGGTTGGCCATCAGCACCGCACCTCGGTCGCCGAGGTGGCGGACGACCTCGTCGGCCAGATCCTGGGTGCCGGTGGTGGCGTAGTCGGCCACGGGCACGTCGCCGCCCACGTAGATGAGCACCTCCTCGATGCTCGACGGTATGGGCTGGCGGGCCACCGCAAACATCGAGGCGTGGGGCGGATGGCAGTGCACCACCCCGCGGACGTTTTCGAAGGCCTGGTAGCAGGCCAGGTGCATGGCCTTCTCGGTGGACGGCTTGCCCGAGCCGCCCAGATGCCGGCCGTCGAGGCTCAGCACCGCCAGGTTGTCGGCGGTCACGTCTCGGTAGGGGGTGGACGACGGGGTGAGGCAGATGGCGCCGTCGGCCCGCCGACCGGACACGTTGCCGGCCGTGCCCACCACCAGCCCGGCCCGCTCCATCTCCTGGGCGACGTCGGCCACTTCCCGGTGGACGGGATCGGCTGGGTTGGTGTCGCTCATCGTCCTGCTTCCCGGTGGACGGGGTCGGCTGGGTTGGTGTCGCTCATCGTCCTGCTTCCTGGTGGACGGGATCGGTGGCGGGGCAATCGGCAGCGGGGGGATCGGAGCCGGTCACTTGAGGACCTCGGGGTTGGCGCAGTGCACGGGCTTGTCGCCGGCCAGGATGGCCTTGATGTCAGCCACCACCATGGCTGCCTGGTTGCTCTCGACGTCGTAGGTGGCCCCGCCGATGTGGGGGGTCAGCACCACGTTGTCCATGGCGGTGAGGGGATGGTCGGTGGGCAGGATCTCGCCGTCGAAGTGGTCGAGGCCGGCGCCGCCGAGGTGCCCCGACTCCAGGGACGCCACGAGGGCGTCGGTGTCGTGCAGAGCGGCCCTCGCGGTGTTGATGTAGATCGCGCCCGGCTTCATCGAAGCGAACTGGTCTGCGCCCATCATCTGTGCCGTCTCGGGAGTGACCGCGGCGTGCATCGAGACCACGTCGACGGCTCCCAGCAGGTCGTCGAGGTTGTGGGTGGCGTCGGCGGCGTAGGGGTCGGCGGAGATGACCGTCATGCCCAGCCCGTCCAGGCGCCACTTGGCAGCCCGGCCGACTGCGCCCAGCCCCACCAGCCCCGCGGTGCGTCCCGCCACCTGCCAGGCCCGGTAGCGCTGGTAGGGGAGGGTCTTGCCGAACATCGTCCCGGCCCGCACGTCGCGGTCGCCGGCCACCACGAACCGGTTGACCGCCATCAGCAGAGCGACCGTCATCTCGGCCACCGCGTCGGCGTTTCGGCCCGGTGTGCGCAGCACCGGGATGCCCGCGGCGGTGGCCGCCTCGACGTCGACGTTGTCGGGGCGGCCCCGGGTGGAGGCGATCGCGATCAGCGGCAGTTCAAGGACCGGGCCCTTGCACGAGTCGGCCTCGCACACCACGATGTCGGCTCTCTCGGCCCGGATCTTGGCCGCGAAGTCGTCCGGTCCGTACAGCTTGATCGGCCGGTGTTCGATCCAAGGTTCGAACACCACATCGGCAATGTCGCGCAGTTCCTCAAGGGCGCTGCCCCGCAGTGGCGCAGTAACCAACACCCGAGGCCGGCTCACGAGCCGACGCTAGCGCCCGCAGTCGGGGATCAGCCGGTGCTGTGGGGGTGGTCGCCCTCACCCCGACTGGCGGCCGCGGCTCGTTGGTGGGCCATGGTGCGTCGGGGCGACGCAAGGCCGCGCGGTACGGTCTTCGGCGCGTTGCGGGGCCCGAGTCGGGGTCGTGCTGGCGCGGGTTGCGCACCGACCACGCACCGGGGCCCTTGTCGGCGTAGCTTCCTGTCGGCGGTCAGCGCCGGCTGCAGGAGATGCCCCGAGGGAGGGCGCATGAACGACGTGACGGTCGGGATCGACATCGGGACGACCTCGGTCAAGGCGGTCGCGGCCGACGATGACGGCAACGTGTTGTCCCGGGCCCGGATCCCGCATCGGGTGGTGGCCCCCGATCCCGGCCGGTTCGAACACGACTCCCGGGAGGCGTGGATTGACGGAGTGCTGACCGCCTGGAACGACGTGACTGCGGGTGCCGCGGGTCGATCGGTCGCTGCGGTCACCGTTTCGGCCATGGTGCCGTCCATGTGCGGGGTCGACTCGGCAGGGATGCCCGTCACCCCTGGCCTGCTCTACGGCGACGCCCGCGGCCGGACCCCCGCAGGCGGCTCGAGCGCTGGGACAGATTCCGATGGCGGGTCGGACCATGGTGGGCCGGACCCCGGCTCGGTGCCTGGAACCGATGCCAGCGAGGGGTCGACCGAGGGCGACGCGGTCGGGTTCGCTCGCTGGCTGGCCGGGCGTGGCGGCGTGCACGCCCTCTGGCCGGCTCAGGCCGTGGCCAACCGTGCCCTATGCGGCGTGGTGGCCATCGACTCCTCGACCGCCATGGCCATGGCCCCGATGTCCGACGGGCAGGGTTGGGCGCCGGGGCTGCTCGAGGAGCTCGGCATGACCTCCGAGCAACTCCCGGCCATCAGCCCGGGGGCAACGGCCATAGGCGAGCGAGACGGTGCCCTGGTGTCGGCTGGCACCATCGACGTGCTGGGCGAGCAGTTGGCGGCCCCCTGCGGCGAGGTTGGCGACGTGCTGGTGATGTGCGGCACGACCCTGCTGCCGTTTGTGCTCACGGACCAGTGGATCGAAGTCGACGGCCTGTGGACGTTCCCCTCGGCCCGGGCCGGCCTCATGGCCGTCGGCGGGGCCAGCAACGCCGGTGGTCTGTTCATCGATCGGGTCCGGGCTCTGGTGGGCGACACCCCTCCTGATGAGCTGCTGTTGCTCGGTCTCGACGACTTGCCGGTGTGGCTGCCTTACCCGAGAGGCGAGCGCACGCCGCTGCACGACCCCGAGCGGAGGGCCGAACTGCTCGACCTGCATGTCGGCCACACCCCGGCCCACGTGCTCATGGCCGCCTACGAGGCGGCCGGCTTCGTGGTGCGCCACCACATCGATCTCTCGGGCCTCCGCGCTGATCGGATCGTGGCTGTCGGTGGCGGGACCCAGTCGGCAGCCTGGATGCAGGCGCTGGCCGACACGACCGGCCTGGCGGTGGATGTGGCCGCCGAGCCCTACAGCGCCGCGCTGGGCGCGGCCTACCACAGCAGGGTCACGGCCGGTCTCGAGCCCGACACGTCAGATGCCCGGCGATGGGGTCGGGTCTCGCAGCGGGTGGAGCCCCGCGCCGACCACGCCGCCGCGGCCGAGAACCGCTATCGACGCTTCCGGGAGGGCACCGACCGATGAGGGGTTCGATGACGTGCGAGCGTGCGCCCAGCGAGCCGAGGGTGGGAAGGGTTCGCGGATGAGATTCTCGGTGACGTACCCGCTGGCGTCGGGCCGCTGCAGCGCCGAGTTCGCTACCCGGAGGGGGCTAGTGGAGTTCGCGCGAGCGGCCGAGGAGGCGGGGTTCGACGGGATCGGCTTCACCGACCATCCCGCCCCGACGCATCGCTGGATGAGTGCCGGCGGCCACGACGCGCTCGACCCGTTCGCGGCGCTGGCCTTCTGTGCCGCGGTCACCGAGCGGCTGCTGCTTATCCCCAACGTGGTGGTGCTGCCGTATCGCAACCCGCTGCTGGTGGCGAAGTCGGTGGCCACCATCGATGCGCTGTCGAACGGGCGGTTCGTGCTGGCCGTCGGCACCGGCTACCTCAAGGGCGAGTACCGGGCCCTCGGCGTGGACTTCGATCAGCGCAACGACCTCTTCGATGAGGCCATCGAGGTCATGCGAGGCGTGTGGACCACCGACGATTTTCAGTACCGGGGTCGAAACTTCGCCGCGCCCGGCCAGACCGTCAACCCCAAGCCGTCAGGTCGCATACCGATCTGGATAGGCGGAAACAGCCGTCTTAGCCGGCGCCGAGTCGCAACGATGGCCGATGGCTGGGTGCCGTTCCCCGCGCCGCGAGGCCTGGCCGCCACCGCCCGGACCGTCCCCCTGGAAACGCTCGACGACCTGCGCACCATGCTCGAAGACCTCTGGCGTCAAGCCGAGGCCGCCGACCGCGACCCCGCCCAGATCGACGTCTCGTTCACGACGCTGGCCGGCGGAAGCCCCGCCGACGAGGACTTCAACCCCGAAGCCCACCTCGAAGCCCTCCACGATCTGGCTCGCCTGGGCGTCACCTGGTGCATGGTCCGCATACCCAGCGACTCCCTGCCCCACGCCCTGGACGCCCTCCACCGCTACAGCGAATCAGTGATCGGCGCCTGACTCTCCTGGATCGGTTAGCTGCCCGCTGCGGGCGAGTGCCATAATCAGGCCGTCCACCTTCGCTTCAAGTCTCTCGAAGCGGGAGTTCATGTCGGCACGGAGCCAGGCGAACCCTGTCGCGAGGGCAGCCAAGCAGACCGACAACAGCACGCCGATAACCGTGGCGGCGATCGTCGGATCCATGGGTGACAAGCTAACAGACGCCGGGAATGAAATATAACTCCATTCACCAGAAGTATCGAGAACGTAGGCCAAATGAGCGGCGCTCGGCGACAGGGTCCGCCGGTTGAGGTCGCCGGTATCATCGAAGCGTGGCATCAGACCTCGGCTTTCGGGCATTCGACGTCGACAACCATTACTACGAGGCCCCTGATGCCTTCATTCGCCACATCGATCCGTCGATGAAGAGGCGCTGCATGCAGTGGGCGATGATCGACGGCAGGCAGCGGTTCATGGTGGCCGGCAGGGTCAACAAGTTCATCCCCAACCCGACCTTCGATCCCATCGCCAAGCCCGGCAGCCTCGAGGACTACTTCCGGGGCCGCAACCTGGAGGGCCGCGACATCGCGGCCATGTTCGGTGAACTCGATCCCCTCGACGATCATCCCGAATTCTGCCACCGGGATGCCCGCCTGGACATGATGGACCACCAGGGCCTGGAGTCGGTGATGCTGTTCCCCACCCAGGGCGTGGGCATGCAGGAGGCGCTCAAGCGGGACATCCCCGCCCTGCACGCCGCCTTCAGCGCGTTCAACCTCTGGCTCGACGAGGACTGGGGCTTCGACCGCGACGGCCGCATCTTCGCCGCGCCGATGCTCACCTTCGCCGACCCCGAGCTGGCGGTGGCCGAGCTGGAGCGGTTGCTGGAGGCGGGCGCCCGCATCGTGTGCACCGTCCCCGGGCCGGTGCCCACCGCAAGCGGGTACCAGTCGCCGGGCCTGGCCGACTACGACCCGATCTGGGCCCGGCTCGAGGAGGCAGGGGTGCCGCTGGCCATGCACGCCGGGCTCAACGGCACCGTCCAGTACGGCAGGGTCTGGGAGCCGTCCCGGGGCCAGTTCGAGGCGTTCAAGCACATGGCCTTCCCGCTGGTGGCGTTCTCGGACCGCTCGATCTCCGACACCTTCGCGGCTCTGATCTGCCACGGGGTGCTCGACCGCTTCCCGAATCTGCGTCTGGCCACCATCGAGAACGGCGCCATGTGGGTCCCCGACCTGCTGCGCAACCTCAAGATGTGCCACGGCAAGATGCCGTGGGAGTTCAAGCGCAATCCGGTGGAGGCGTTCGTGGAGAACGTGTGGGTGTCGCCCTACTTCGAGGACGACATGGACCTGATCAAGGACTGCATCGGCGCCGACCGCATGCTGTTCGGCTCCGACTTCCCCCACGCCGAGGGTCTGGCCGAGCCGACCTCCTACCTGGACGACATCGCCGGCTTCAGCGACGACGAGGTCCGCAAGGTGATGCGCGACAACGCTTACGAGCTGCTGTCATTCTCCGCGCGCTGACCGGCAGCCGCGGGCCGCTTCCGAGCCGCGGGCCGCTTCCCCAGTTCTCGGGTGAGTTGGTTGTGCTATAGCTACCAAAGTCGCACCAAGAATGCGGATCAGCGGGCTTTGACCGCGAAATCCTGCAGCGAGGTGTTCTTGCCGCTGTGGCGGCCGGTGTCGCGGGACTGGATGGACACGTCATGGCCCGCCACCGACGCTCGAAGCGCTCCCACCGTGCACTCGGAGCGGTCCAGCACCGAGAACGGGTCGTAGTTGAACCAGTCCATGGCGTTGAGGTGGGTGATCCGGTCGATGTCTTCGTCGGGCACGCCCTCGAATACCTCGACCAGCTCCTCGGGGGCTTCGGGCCAGTTCGAGTCGGAGTGCGGGTAGTCCATCTCCCAGCAGATGTTGTTGATGCCGATCTCGTGGCGCAGCACCACTCCCACCGGGTCGGATATGAAGCAGGTCAAGAAGTTGCGCCGGAACACGTCGCTGGGCTTGAGGTCGCCGAAGGACTGGCCCGTCCAGAGGTGGTGCATGTCGTAGGTCTTGTCGGCCCGGTCCATGAAGTAGGGCACCCAGCCCGAACCGCCCTCCGACAGGGCGATCTTCAGGCCCGGATAGCGCCGCGGCACGGTGGACCACAGCAGGTCCGACGCCGCGATCGCCGTGTTCATCGGTTGCATGTGGATCATCACGTCCATGGGGGCGTCGGGTGCGCTCACCACCATCTGTCCCGACGACCCCAGGTGGATGGCCAGCACCGTGCCGCAGTCGACCAGGGCCTCCCACAGCGGGTTCCAGTAGGTGTCGTGGAAGCTGGGCTGGCCCAGCGGCACCGGGTTCTCGGTGAAGGTCATCGAGTGGCAGCCCAGCCTGGCCACCCGGCGCACCTCGGCCGCGCACTCTTCCGCCGACCAGATCAGGGGCAGGGCCATGGGGATGAACCGGCCCGGGTACGCCCCGCACCATTCACCGATGTGCCAGTCGTTGTAGGCCCGGATCAGGTCGGCCGCGAAGGCCTTGTCGGGGTGGTTGGCGAACAGCCTGCCGGCGAAGCCGGGGAACGACGGGAAGCACATCGATCCGAGCACCCCGCCCGCGCTCATGTCCTTGACCCGCTCACCGACGTTGTAGCAGCCGGGCCGGATCTCATCGAAGCTGGTGGGCTCGATGCCGTACTCCTCCTTGGGCCGCCCGGCCACGGCGTTGAGCCCGATGTTGGGGATGATCGAGCCGTTGAACGTCCACACGTCGTCGCCCTTGTCGGTGTGGAGGACTCGGGGCGCCTCGTCGCGCCACTTGGCGGGCAGGTGGGCGTCGAACATGTCGGGCGGCTCGCACAGGTGGTCGTCGACGCTCACGAGGATCATGTCGTTCATGTCCATGGCGCTGCTACTCCTCGATTCTGACTACTCCGCAAGTGCTGCGGGCTCCTCGATTCTGACTACTCCGCAAGTGCTGCGGGCTCCTCGATTCTGATTACTCCTCGACGAAGTCGTATTCGGCTGCTCCCCGCACGACCCGCTTGAGGATCTTGCCGGTGGCGTTGCGGGGCAGCGGCTCGGTCCGCAGCTCCCAGTGGGCAGGAACCTTGATATCGGCCAGCGTACCGGCCACCCAGGCTCGCAGTTCTGACACCAGGGCGTCACCGGTATCGACGTGCGCCCCCTCTTCGGAGCCCACCACCACCACGGCCTTGACCTCCTGGCCCAGCTCGCGGTGCTCCACGCCGATCACGGCCGACTCGGCCACCGCGGGGTGGGCGTCGAGGCGCTGCTCGATCTCGGTGGGGTAGATGTTCTCGCCGCCGCGGATGATCAGGTCGCTGCGCCGGCTCACGAGGAACAGGAGCCCGTCGCGGACATAGCCGTAGTCGCCGGTGCGCAGCCAGCCGTCGCGGATGGTCTCGGCCGTGGCGACCGGATCGTTCCAGTAGCAGGGCGTGACCATCGGGCCGGACAGGCAGATGTTGCCGACGCCGCCCTCCGGCAGCTCGGCGCCGTCGTCGTCGGTGATGCGCAAGCCGACGGTGGGGAGCGGATAGCCGACCGAATCGGGATGGTCGCGCAGCACGTCGTCGGCCGCGCTGGTGGCCAGCCCCGAACTCTCGGTGAGCCCGTAGCCGATGGTAACGCTGACGCGGGCGTGGGGCAGGGCGGTGCGGCATATCTTCTGCAGTTCCGGGGACCACACCGAGCCGCCGCCGCCGATGGTGACCACCGACGACACGTCGTAGTCGCGCAGCCGGGGATGCTCAACCAGCCTCCAAACCTGGGTCGTAACCCCCGACCATCGGGCGATGCCGTGCTCCTCGGTGAGGCGAAGGATCTTCTCGGCGTCGTAGCGGCCGGTGGTCCACAGATGGTTGAAGCCGGCGCCGACTGCCATCACCGCGCAGGCGTGCAGCCCCGACACATGGAACAGCGGGCTGGATGCCAGCGTCGGTCCGCCCACGTCCATCGTCTGACCCGGGAAGCGCAGGAACTGGCGGCCACCGATCATGAAGGCGCAGCTCAGATAGGCGAGGAAGTTGCGGTGGGTCTGGATTGCGCCGCGGGGCCGACCCGTGGTGCCCGACGTGAACAGGATGGCGGCCGGATCGTCGAGGGCTGTCTCGCCCTCGGGCAGCGACGCGCCCCGGTAGGCGTCGATGAGGCCGTCGACGGTTTGTGCGCCATCCGGTTCGGGATCCATACCGATCACCGGCACACCCGGATCGCCGTCCGGGTCGGCGGAGCCATCCGGGTCGGCGTCCATGAGGATCACCGGCACTCCAGGGTCGCCGTCGAGGCGCTCCAGGCGGCGGCGGTCGGCAATCAGCACCTTGGGCTCGGTCAACTCGATGCCGTAGCGGATCTCGTCGCTCTTCCACCAGCCGTTCATGGCCACCGCGATGGCCCCGGAGCTGACCGTTCCCCAGAATCCCTGGATCCATCCCGGCTGGTTGGCGCCCAGCAGCCCCACCCGGTCGCCGGGTTCGATGCCGTAACGCTCGGCGAGCCCCGCAGCCATCGCGGCCGTGTGCCCGATGTTCTCGGCGAACGTGGCGCTGCGGCCGTCGTCGAAGAGGTAATAGCGGGCCGAGCCGTCGCCGCCGTGGTTGGCCGATGCGGCCAGCAGGTCGCGCAGGCTGCGATGGGGGCCGGCCACCACGCCCATCTCGATGCCGTTCACGTTCTCGGTGACGATCTCGAAGAAGCCGCCTGGACCGGTGAGCATGGCGTCGGCTTCCGCGATCGACATGGCTGGCGTGCCGCGGTCGGTTGCCTGGTTCTCGTGCTCGTCGGTCACCGCGGAGACACTAGAGGCAGCGCGGGTAGGTGAAGGACTTCGCGGTCCGCGATGGTTCCCCGTTCTTGTTCGCTTCGCTCACGGGCCGCTCGGCGGGTTTCCGTTCTTGTTCGCTTCGCTCACGGGCCGCTCGGCGGGTTTCCGTTCTTGTTCGCTTCGCTCACGGGCCGCTCGGCGGGTTTCCGTTCTTGTTCGCTTCGCTCACGGGCCGCTCGGCGGGTTTCCGTTCTTGTTCGCTTCGCTCACGGGCCGCTCGGCGGGTTTCCGTTCTTGTTCGCTTCGCTCACGGGCCGCTCGGCGGGTTTCCGTTCTTGTTCGCTTCGCTCACGGGCCGCTCAGGCCGCGGGGCCTCGCTTGGCGCCTCGCGAGGGTCCTCGTAAATTGTGGCCTACCCGCTCGGCCTCTTGGTTGCGAGCGTGCGCCGGGCTCATCCGCGGCTGCAGGCCGGGGTACGCTGCGCGGCTGACCGAGATCGGCGAGGCCTATGCAAGAACTGTCCGAGGGCACCATCGACGTCGACCATCAGGCCCCCAGCTTTATTGCTAGCCGCCATCGCCGCTACGCCGAGATGCGGGACCGCTGCCCGGTGGTGTTCAACCGGCATTACGGCGGGTTCTGGATGGTCACCGACTACGAGTCGGTGGCGGCCGTGGCCCGCGACAACGAGACCTTCGCCCACAAGTACGAGCCCGACTCCGACGACGGGATCTCCTATCACGGCATCTGCGGCATACCCCGGCCGCGGTATGTGCCCCGCATGGGCGTGTCGGAGATCGACGGCCCCGAGCATGCCGATCTGCGCCGGGTGCTCAACCCCTATATGACGCCCCGGGTCATCGAGCGTCAACGGCCGAGGATGGAGGCGGTCTCGGCCTGGTTCCTCGACCAGATCGTCGAGGCCGGCGCCGCGGACCTGGTGCTCGACTACGCCACCCCGGTCCCGGCGGTGCTGACCCTGGAGCTGATGGGCATGGAGTCGTCCAACTGGAAGCACTACGCCGACTTCTTCCACGCCACCTCGTCGTACGGGCCCTCCGACGCAAGGTTCCGCAGCGCGGTGGCCCGCCGCGACGACATGTGGGCGGAGCTGGCCGGCTTCGCGGCCTTCCGCCGGGCCAACCCGGCCGACGACGTCACCACCGCCCTGGTGACCGCAGTGATCGACGGGCGCCCTCTCACCGACGACGAGATCACCGGGATCATGTGGAATCTGGTGGCCGGCGGCCTTGACACCACCACCGCGCTGGTCTCGTGGGGCCTGCACCACCTCGGCACCCATCCCGAGCAGCGGGCCCGGCTCATCGACGACCTCGGTCTGATCGGCGCCGCGGTGGAGGAGTTCCTGCGCTACTACAGCCCCAGCGAGACCCTCACCCGCACCGCCACCCGCGACGTGGAGCTCGGGGGCAGGCAGATCCGGCGGGGCGACGTGGTGTTCATCAGCTGGGTGGCCGCCAACCACGACCCGTCGATGTTCGACAGCGCCGACAACGTGCGCATCGACCGCGCCGTCAACAAGCACCTGGCCTTCGGCTTGGGCGGCCACCGCTGCATCGGCTCGTCGATCGCCCGCATCGAGTCGCAGCTCATGCTGGGCGACGTGCTGGGGTGCATCGGCGACTACGAGATCGACGCCGAAGGCTTCAAGCCCTATCCGGGCAACCTCCTGATGACCGGCGTGGTGTCGATGCCGGTCAGTTTCACGCCCCGCGCCCGCCTCGGAGCAGCCGACCCCTTCCGCCGTTAACAGGCATCTCGTCGCGCACCAGTGCGGTGGCCGACCACAGGCCTGGGAACATCGGCAGCCAGAAGGCGAACACCCGGTGCGCCACCACCCCCAGCAGGGCTACCTCGATGGGCACCCCCACTGCGGTCAGGGTGAAGGTCGTGGCTGCGTCCACGCCCCCGGTGGCGATCAGGGGGATGGGAACGGACTGCGCCAGATAGCCGCAGGTGTAGGCGCTGAGGATCGCAGCCACCGAGACAGTCAGGCCGAACGCTCGCAGCGCGGCCCACAGGCTCACCAGGTCGCCTACCCAGTACAGAAGGGACCACGCCAGCAGGCGCCGCCCGTCGGCGGTGTGGGTGCACCGGCGCACCCGGTCGGCGGCCGACACTCCGACCGCCAGCGCGCGACGCGGCCGGGACTTGGCGTCGGCGTAGGCAATGGCGGCCACGCGTGGCGGTTGGGTGAACCACAAGGCCAAGGCGATCACGGTCATGAAGCCGGCGAGCCAGCCCACGGACATGCCGAGAGGAACCGACCGGTCGACCAGGCCCAGCGCGCCGCCCAGCCAGCCCAGCGAACCGAACACCAGGTACACGGCGGTGTTGAGCGTGATGAGCTGCACCATGGCGTTCTTCTTGGAGAACCCCAGCCGGCGCATAACCCAGAACGTGAACGCCATGCCCGCCGCCCCGCCCGCGGCCACGAGTTGGGTGAGCGCGAATCCCGCCAGCGCCACCTTCAACGAGTACCGGACCCCTACCCGCGGACCGCGCCGGCTGGCGAAGTCGCTGCCGGGATCGCCGCCAGCGACGGTGCTGGCGCTGGGGTTGATGGGGGTGCCGCTGCCGGTGCCGCCTTCGGGTTTGCTGTCGGTGTGGTCTGAGTCGGTGTGGTCTGAGGCGATATTGTCTGAGTCGGGGTGGTCTGAGGCGATGTTGGCGGGCTCTCCGATGAGGTCGCCGCTGCCGGCCACCGACGCGCGGAAGGCTCCCGCGTAGCCGACGAAGACTCCGATCTGGCCCAATGCGCACAGCCCGAGCCAGCCCCAGGTGGCGCCGCTGAGCGTGTCGCCCAGCTCGGTGAATCCGGCCAGCCGGCCGATTGACAGCACCAGCACCGTGGTCACAATCACGGCCACCCCGACAGCCAGCATCACCTGGCCTGGTCGCAGCGCCCTCAGGGCCTCCAGCCGGTTCGCGACGGCCAGCAACATGGCCTCGCTCGCTGGCGGATCCTGCGGGACGGGCGCAGATCCGCTGGGCGCGGCGGTGCTTTCGCTCATCGGGTTGCGATGCGGGCCGCGGCGCCGAGCGCGGCTCCGGCGATCACGTCGAGGCTGTAGTGATTGCCGGTGGCCACCACGACGGTCGCCACCCCGGCCGGGTAAGCCGCCCCGGCTATCCGCACCAGCGGATTGCGGGCGAAGCGGGCCATCCCGAGCCCGGTCACCACCGCGAAGGCCACATGGTGGCTGGGCATCGCCGCGATCGGGTTGTACAGCCTCAACAGCGTCTGGTGCTCGAGGTCGATGCCCCGGTCGCGCAGCGTGTCGACCTGGTCGCCGCGGCTGCGAGGCGGCGCGGTCGGGAAGGCCAGGAAGACGGGAAGAGCCCCGGCGAAAGCAGTCACCGCGGCCCGTCGCTCCCGAAGGAAGGCTGGACTGCCCCGGTGATAGAGCACTATGAGCCAGCCGACGCTGAGCGTGAGATTGCCGACCGCGTAACCGACATTGAGCATGTCCACCAGCCGCCGGTGGCGCAGCGCGGCCCGCTGGACGGCCGGCTCGATGCGCAGGCCGGTGCGCTCTTCGAGCGCCACGACCCGGTCGGCGTTGCGGGCAGCCCGGCGCCGGCCCCGGTCGTTCCACACCAGGCGGCGCACGCCGTAATACCCGCCGAGACACGCGGCGCCGATGGCGAACTCTCGAATCCGCGCCACAACGGACTCCCGCCCCGACCTCATCGGAGTCCCGTCTCAGGCCCTCTCATGCGGTTTGCGAACACCCTCATCAACTGCTGCCCATCCGCTCGGCCTCTTGCTCCCCCTCGTCCAGCCACTCCAGGGGCGTGGCCAGCGACCAGTGCTCGGGGTTGGACCTGATAGTGGCCGACCAGCGATCAGCCAGTTGCTGCAGGACGGGCTGCTCGCCGGCCCTGCCGGAATCCGCGGGAGGCGGTTCGATGGGAGGATCGATGGCGACATGCCAGCGTCGAGGGCCGAGCGGCAGCACCGTGAACGGAACGATCGGCGCGCCCGAGAGGCGGGCCAGCGCAGCCACACCGGCCGCCATCTGCACGTCGCTGTCGAGGAAGCGGACACGGTGGGTGTGCCCGGCGAACTCGCTGTTGTCGCCGAGCAGCAGAACGGCCTCCCCGGCCTGCAGCCGCCGCACGCTGCGCAGGGCGGCGGCCTGGCGGTACATCACCTGCAGCCCGACCCCGGACCGGACGTGCTCGATGGCCCAGGCGATCCAGTTGTCGGCCACTATCACGCTGGTTGGAACGGCCACCTTGGCGCCCGGAATGGCGGTGGCCACCTCCCAACCGCCGAGGTGGGTTCCGGCCAGGATCAGCCCCCGTCCCTGGCTGACTACCGAGTCGACCTGGTGCCAGTCCTCATAGACGACCGAGTCGAGGAACTCCTGGGGCTTGCCGATGGCCCAGAGCAGGTCGGCTGCGGCCCGGGCTTCGTTGAGCATCACCTGCCGCACCAACCAGCGGACCTCGGGATCGTCTGGAGGCAACGACACCGTGTGGCACAGATTGAACGCCAGCCGCCTCCGTCTCTTGGGCCGCGAGGCCCATTGGATGCTGCCTCCGGCCTCGGCCAGCGCGTGGGCCAGCCATGACGGCAGGCGCGAGCCGACCCAGGCGGCGCCGTCGATCACCCGGGCCAGACCGATGGCGGCTAGCCGGAGGGCCCGGGTGCGAAGCGTCGAGAGCGACGAGGCCGGCAGCCGCAGCGCCTCGTCGGATTCAGAACAACGCAGCACCGCGCGACTCTAGACCCGCGGTCCGATACCGGGGCGAGAAAACGAGAGGCCACCCATACCCGCGCTCGGCGCCGCGGCCGAGTTCAGGCGCACCGAGTTGCTTGCCGGTCGAGGCTGTTCCGGCCGGGACAACGGTGTGCGTACTCGGCGCCGCCGGGTGCGGGTAGGTTCGGCCGGCGTGAGCCACCCGTCAGCCAACGAGTCGGAGCCCGCAGCCCTTAGCGGCGCTGGGGAGTCCGATCCCGACGCGGCGCGCACCGCGGGCCTGGTCGATCCCGAGCGCCTCGGCGTCTGGATGGATGGGCAGGGCCTGCCCGGCGAGGGTGAGCCGATCGCGTGCCGGTTCGTGTCCGGCGGGGCGTCCAACGAGATCTTCGAGGTGAGCCGGGGCGGTCACCGATGGGCGCTGCGCCGCCCGCCCCGGCGGGTGCCGCCCGGCCGCAACGAGACCATGATGCGCGAGTACCGCATCCTGGCCGCGCTGGACGGCACTGATGTGCCCCATGCCCGCGCCGCCGGCGCCTGCGACGATCCTGAGGTTCTGGGGGCGGCCTTCTATCTGATGGACTTCGTGGACGGCTGGTCGCCGATCAGCGAACTAGAGTGGCCCGAGCCGTTCTACTCAGACCTGGACGCGAGGGCCGGCCTGGCCTACGAGCTGGTTGAGGCCATCGCCCGCCTGTCCCGGGTGGACTGGCGGGCTGGGGGCCTAGAGGGCCTGGGGCGCCCCGACGGCTTCCACGAGCGTCAGGTGGACCGCTGGTACGCGCACCTGGAGAAGTTCAAGTTCCGGGACATCCCCGGCCTGGATTTGGCGGGGGACTGGTTGAGGGGGCGCAAGCCCCGCAGCTACGAGCCGGGGATCATGCACGGCGACTACCAGTTCGCCAACGTGATGTTCCACCATGGCGCGCCGGCCCGGATGGCCGCCATCGTGGACTGGGAGATGGGCACGGTGGGCGACCCGCTTCTGGACCTGGCCTGGGTGGTCATGGGCTGGCCCGACGACACCGGCGGCCCCGATGGCGAGGCCGCCGGCGATGACGATGCCGCCGACGATGGCAAGGCCGCCGACGAACAGCCGGCGGGTCGGCGCGTCAGCGGCTATGTGGACTACGCGGGCATGCCGGGCCGCGACGACCTTCTCGAGCGCTACGCGTCGGTGTCGGGCCGCGACGTCGACGAGATCGACTACTACGTGATCTTGGCCCGGTTCAAGATGGCCATCGTGCTGGAGGGCGGCTACGCCCGCTATGTGGCCGGCGGGGCCGACAATCCCAAGATGGAGGCCTTCGGCCCGATCGTGCTCGACATGGCCCAAGCCGCGGCCGCACTGACCCGAACCACCCGCCTGTAGCTCCGCGTTCCGAAATTGACGTAGTTATCCCCCTATGGTGTGCACAACCACGTCAATTTCGAGCTGAGGGCCTCGTACCGTTGAGGCCATGGCCATCGATTTCTCTGTGGAGCCGGAGTTCCAGGCGGAGCTCGACTGGATGGACCGGTTCGTCACCGAGGAGGTCGAGCCGCTCGACCTGTACTTCCGTGACACGGTCAGCCCCTTCGACCGCACCAACGACACTGCCAACGCCCTGGTGCGCCCCCTGCAGCGCCAGGTCCAGGACCGGGGCCTGTGGGCTTGCCACCTCGGGCCGGAGCTGGGCGGGCCCGGATTCGGGCAGGTGAGGCTGGCCCTCATGAACGAGATCCTGGGCCGCTCGCTGTGGGCCCAGATCGTGTTCGGCTGCCAGGCCCCCGACTCGGGCAACGCCGAGATCCTGGCCCACTACGGCACCGACGACCAGCGGGAGCGGTACCTGCGGCCCCTGCTGGCCGGGGAGATCTCGTCCACCTACTCGATGACCGAGCCCCAGGGCGGATCCGACCCCAACTACTTCACATGCCGGGCGGTGCGGGACGGCGACGAGTGGGTGATCACCGGCGACAAGTGGTTCGCCTCCAACTTCCATTACTCGACGTTCCTGATCGTGATGGTGATCACCAATCGCGACGTGCCGGTGTACCGGGGCTCGTCGATGGTGCTGGTTCCGTCGGACGCGGAGGGCCTCGAGGTGGTGACCGACGTGGGCCTGGGCTCCGAGCCGCTGGGGGAGGGCGATCATCCCCACCTGCGGTTCAACGATGTGCGGGTTCCGGCCGAGAACCTGCTGGGCGCCGAGGGCTCGGGGTTCAAGATCGCCCAGACCCGCCTGGGCGGGGGCCGGGTCCATCACGCCATGCGGTCGGTGGGGACGGCCCAGCGGGCCCTGGACATGATGTGCGAGCGTGTGCTGTCCAGGGAGACCAAGGGCTCCCTGATCGCCGAGAAGCAGTCCATCCAGCACTGGATCGCCGACTCGTGGGTGCAGATCCAGCAGTTCCGTCTGCAGGTGCTGCACTGCGCCTGGCTGATCGACACCGTCGGCGACTACGCCAAGATCCGCCAGCACATCGCGGGGGTGAAGGTGGCCACACCCAAGGTGTTGATCGACGTGGTGTACCGGGCCATGCACGCCCACGGCTCGCTGGGAGTGTCCAACCTGATGCCGCTGGCCCACATGTGGATGTCGGGGCCGATCATGGGGATCGCCGACGGCCCCACCGAGGTCCACAAGGACACCATCGCCAAGCAGGTCCTCAAGGGCTACAAGCCTTCCGACGGCCTGTACCCGTCGATGCACCTGCCGACCCGCATCGCGGCGGCCCGGGCCCGCATCGAGGCCCGCCTGGAGCACGAGATCGCCAACCTGTAGCCGCGCCCGGAAGAGGCCGAGCGGGTAGGCGGCACCAACGCCCGGAATTCGCGAAGGCGCTGAGCGAGGCCGTGGCCCGAGCGGCCTGTGAGTGCAGACTGTCGCGGCCCTTAGAGGCCGAGCGAATAGGCGTGCGCGAGCGGCCTGCAAGAGCGAGGCCGTGGCCCGAGCGGCCCGTGAGCGTAGCGAACAAGAGCGGGAGTGACACCGCTTCGACGCGACGGCTTCGCACCTATTCGCGCTCGTTCTTAGCGGAGCAGGGCGACGCCGATGAGCGGCACGGCGATGAACATCCCGGTCACGTAGGCCACGGCCAGCAGGCGCCGCTTGACGGCCAGGCTGGCAAGGGCTTCGGCACCGCGGATGGGGATCTCCCGGAGGGAGGGAACCGGATAGAGCAGCAGGATCGCGGCGATGTTGAACAGGGTGTGGACCAGCGCGATAGTGAGTGCTTCGGGCCGACTCGTCGCCAGCGCAGCCAGCAATGCGGTGATGGTGGTGCCCACATTGGCGCCAAGAGTGATCGGGTAGGCGTTGCGCAGCGACAGGACCCCGGCGGCGGACAACGGGATCAGCAACGACGTTGTGATGCTCGACGACTGCACGGCGACCGTGATGAGCAGCCCCGTCAGCAGGGCCACCATGCCACTGGCCTTTCCGAGGACCGTGTTCAAGGATCGCTCCACGCGCTCGGCCACCAGCTTGCGCATGTTCTTGGTCACGAACGTCAGCGCCAGCAATACGGTAGCCACCCCGGAGATGACGAGCAGCGTGCCTAGCGCGTTGCTGTTGGCTCCCAGACCGCTCCACAGGTCTTGGAGCCAGCCGACAGGCTCCTTCACCCACGCCTTGATCGGGCTCTTCCACTCGGTGCCGGTAGATCCCACGAGGGGCTCGCTGATCTGTTCGGCGAGGCTCGAGATGGCACCTGTGAGCAACTCCAGCGGCAACAGCACCACAACGGCCACGACGTTGAAGAAGTCGTGCACAACCGCCGCGGCGAAAGCACGCTTGAACTCCACCGACTGGCGGACATGACCGAGCGATACGAGCGAGTTGGTGACGGTCGTGCCGATGTTGGCGCCCATCACCATTGGCACTGCATGGTCGAAACCCAGCGCGCCCGAGGCAACCAGACCGACGATGACGGAGGTGCTGGCCGACGACGATTGCACCAGCACTGTGCCGAGCAGCCCCACGAACAGCCCCGCGAGCGGGTTCTGGACGCTGGAGAACAGGCTCTCCTGGGTATCGGCCCCGAGGAGCTTGATGCCGGTTTCGAGCGACGAGACACCGACGAGGAACACATACACCAGGCCGAGCACGAGCGCGACCCTCGCGAATGCCGGCATCACACCCTCATCCGCGGGAATCAGCGTTGTCATTCGGTGAAGGTTGTCATGCTGTGAGCATCGTCAAGTGATCTAGGTCAGGATCCGGCGTCGGCAGGCTAGTTGAACTGGAGTGGGCGTCGCACAACCAAGGAACGATGAAGTTCGCCCCTTGAACCCGCGCAGGACGGGCTGGCTATCCGGCGATGGAGGGTTGCCGGTCCCCGGTCAGTTCGTCGAAGTGGCAGGCGACCTGCCGCCCGGTCGGCATGGTCTGGCCGATCTCGACCGGGGTTCCCGCCAGCGCCGGCGAATCCTCCTCGCAGCGCCGGGCCTGCTCCGCGTCGAGAGTCGGATAGAGCCAGCAGCGGGGACGGAAGCTGCAGCCAGAAGTCGCGCCGTCGGCCGCGTCGTCGGGCTTGAGCAGGCGGCTCGTGCTCCGCACCCGCCGCTGGCCCAGAACCGGCGCGGCCGCCACGAGCGACACCGTGTAGGGGTGGCGGGGGTGGTCGAGCACGGTCCTTGTCGGGCCGACCTCGACCAGCTTGCCGAGATACATCACCGCGACGCTCGACACCAGCTGGGGCAGCAGGGCCAGATCGTGGGTGATGAACAGGAAGGTCAGGTCCTCCTGCTCGTGAAGGTCCTGCAGCAGCTCGATCACCTGGGCCTGGATCGACACATCCAGGGCGCTGGTCGGCTCATCGCAGATGATCACCTGCGGCTGCACCGCCAGCGCCCGCGCGATGCACACCCGCTGGCGCTGTCCGCCGGACAGCTCGTGGGGGTACCGCTTGGCGAAGGCGGCTGCCAGACCGACCCGCTCCAGCAGGTTGACGGTCACATCGGACCGTTCGGACCGCCGGCCCAGCCGGTGGACCCGCATCGCCTCGCAAATGATCCGCTCGACGCTGTGGCGGGGATCGAGGCTCGAGTACGGGTCCTGGAAGATGATCTGCACCGACCGGGCCAGCCGGTGGGCGGTGCGCCGCGGATCCCCGGCGCCGCCGGTGTCGGGCTGCACGACAGAGATCTGGCCGGAGGTCAGCGGCGCCAGCCTCATGATGCTGCGTCCCAGGCTGGTCTTGCCGCTGCCCGACTCGCCGACCAGCCCCACCGACTCGCGCACCTTCACCGACAGCGACACACCGCCCACCGCGGGCAGGGCGGCCTGCTGGCGCAGGGCCAGCGCCCCGCGGGCGTAGGAGACGACCACGTCGTTCAACTCGAGGAGCACCCCGTCGTCTCGAGGCGCATGGAAGGTTCGGTGGCCCCCGGAGACCGCGCCCAGCCTCAGCATGTCCGTCCCCTGCAAGCGTCGCCCAGCCTCAGCACGGCTCGCCCTCCTGCTCGCCGAGCCAGCAGCGGATTGTCTGGCCGCTCGGGAGCCTGAAGGTGGGCGGCTCGACCTGCTCGCAGCGTTCGTGGGCGTGGTCGCACCGGGTGCGGAACGGGCAGCCGCTGGGCAGGTCCCGGGGATCGGGCGGGCGCCCCCGTATCGGTTTCACCTGGCCCCCGTCGAGGCGGGGCACCGACTCCAGCAGTGCCCTGGTGTACGGGTGCGAGGGATGCTTGACGACGGCCTCGGTGTCTCCCGACTCGACCACCGCGCCGGCGTACATCACCATCACCCGGTCGGCGAACTCCGAGACCAGCGACAGGTCGTGGGTGATGAACAGGATCCCGGTGCCCCGCTCCTCCTGCAGTGTGGCCAGCAGGTCGATCACCTGGGCCTGCAGCGTCACGTCCAGGGCGGTGGTGGGCTCGTCGGCGATCAGCAGCGACGGGCTGGCGATCATCACCGTGGCGATCATGGCCCGCTGGCGCATCCCGCCGCTCAGCTCGTGGGGATACGCCGACGCGCACCACTGCGGGTCGCGGATGCCGACCTCCTCGAGGCTGTCGAGCACCTTCTGGCGCACCGCGCCGCGGGCCAGGCGCTGGCGCAGGCGGGGCACCTCGGCGATCTGCTTGCCCACCTTCATGGTCGGGTCGAGGCTGCTCTGGGGATCCTGGAAGATGACGCCGATGCGCGTGCCCAGCAGGTCGCGGAGATCCTCCCGCTTCCCGGCGGTCAGGCTGGTGCTCTCGAACTCGAAGCGCTCGGCCTCGACGGTGGCGCTCTCGGGATGGAACAGGCCGAGCATGCCGATCACCGAGGCGCTCTTGCCGGAGCCGGACTCGCCGACGAGGGCCACCGTCTCGCCCGCCCCGACGGCCAGGTCGATGCCCCGGACCGCGGGCACGTCGCCGGCCACGGCCCGGAACGACACAGTCAGGCCCTCGACGGCCAGCACCGGGGGGCGCTCGGTGGAGGAGCCAGCGTCCGCCATGGCCTACTGCCTGACCCTCAGGGTCGGGTCGAGCCGCTCCCGCAGCCAGTCGCCCAAGGTGTTCATGGCCAACACGATCCCGGCCAGCAGCGAGCCGGGGATGACGGTCAGCCACCAGGCCTGCTGGATCAACCCCCGGCCCTCGGAGATCATCAGGCCCAGCTCGGCCCGCGGGGGCTGGACGCCGAGGCCCAGGAAGCTGAGAGCGGCCGCGAACATGATCAGGCGGGGCACGAAGAGGGTGACGATGACGATCACGGGCGCGAAGGTGTTGGGCAGCACATGTGACACGAGGATCCCGGCGTCGGACTGTCCCATGGCCTTGGCCGCGTCGATGTAGGACTCCTCGCGGATCTTGAGCACCTCGCCCCGGACGATCCGGTAGTAGAAGAGCCAGGAGCCCACGCCCAGGATCAGGATCAGGTTCCGGAACGACGGGCCGATGGAGGCCACCACCGCCAGGGCCAGCACCACGAACGGGATGGCCTGCTGGATGTCGGCCACCCGGCCGAAGCCGACGGCTGCGATCTTCTCGTCGTAGTAGCCGGCCAGGATCCCCGCGGTCACCCCGATGAGGCCCCCGAAGGCGACGGCGGTCACCCCGATGAGCAGCGACAGCCGCACGCCGAACAGCATGCGTGTGAACAGGTCGCGGCCGGTGGAGTCGGTGCCGAACGGGTGGCTCCACGAGCCGCCGTCGAGCCAGGCCGGCGGCATCAGCCGCCGGGTCAGCTCGGCGTCGAGCGGATCGTGCCAGGTGATCCAGGGGGCCAGTGCCGACACCAGCACCACCACGGCGAGGAAGCCGGCGGAGAAGATCAGCGTGGTGCGTGTGCGCCTTCTGGCGTCACCGCCGGTCCGGCTCGAGCGCTTCGTCGTAGCGGTTGCGTCCTCGCTGTTCCCGCCCCTGCGGCGCGCCAGCAATCTCATCGGACCCGCACCCTGGGATCGAGCAGCGAGTAGGCGATGTCGAGCAGCATGTTGGTGGTCACCACGATCAGGCTGACCAGGAACACGTAGGCCTGGACCACCGCGATGTCGCGGTTGAGGATGGCCTGGTAGGCCACCCGGCCCATCCCCGGGTAGGCGAATATCACCTCGGCGATGAGCGCGCCCGACATGATCGACCCGACCTCGAAGGCGAGGACGGTCACGATCGGGATGGCGGCGTTGCGGGCGACATGGCGGCCGAACACCTGGGCGCCGTTGAGGCCCCGGGCCCGGGCGGCCCGCACATAGTCGCGATCGAGCACCCCGATCAAGCTCGAGCGGTAGATGCGCACCACTGCGGGCAGCGTCGGCAGGGCCACTACAAGCCCCGGCATCACCAGGTGCCGCCAGTCGCCGGTGCCCGAGATGGGCAGCCAGTGGAGGTTCACCCCCAGGATCAGTATCAGCATGATGCCCAGCCAGAAGTCGGGGATGGCCTGCCCTATCGCGGCCACCGTCCTGGCTGTCCTATCGATCCACGTGCCCTTCCTGAGCGCCGACAGCGCGCCCAGCGGGCCCCCCACCGCCAGCGAGATGACCAGGCCCACCGCGCCCAGCTTGATGGTTTTGCCGGCCTTCTCGGACACGAAGTCGAAGGCGGGGCGGGACTGCCGGAACGAGTCGCCGAAGTTGCCCCGCGCGGCCCGCCCCACGAACTTGACGTACTGCACCGGGAAGGGGTCGTCGAGCCCGTGCTTCTGGCGGAGGTTGTCGCGCACCTCCACGTCGGCGTCGGGGGGCAGCAGCGCCGCGGTCGGGTCGCCGGTCAGCAGGAGCAGCCCGTGCACCACGAACAGCACACCGAGCAGCACCAGGATGCTGTGCAGCGTCCGGCGGACCAGGAACTTCAACATTGGGGCCTAGAGGCCGAGCGGATAGGCCACAGTTCGCTTCGACTTCGCGAAATGCCGAGCGGATTCGGGGCGTCCACCCGCCCTTTCTTATCGGCTACCGGCGGGCGGGGCCTAGCCGCTGACGGAGACGTCGGTGAACATGATCCAGCCCCGGGCGTGGCTCTTCCAGCCCGAGACCTTGTTCGTGTCGATGCCGGTGGTGCTCTCGGAGTTCCACAGGTACAACATCGGAGCGTCTTCGCGGAGGACATCGGTGATCTGCCAGATGATCTGGTTCCGCTCGTCGATGTTGAGGGTCGCCTTCTCCTGCAACAGCAGGGACTCCAGATCCGGGTTGCAGTAGGTGCTGATGAGCCCCTCGCAGCGGATCAGGAAGTGGAAGAACGTCTCGGCCGGATACCAGTAGCTCATGAACATCGGGTCGTAGTCCCCGGCCAGCAGCCTCTGGTTGCCGAGCCCGGGGTCGATCACCTCGAGCTCGGCGGTGACCCCCACGTCTGCGAAGTAGTCCACCAGCGCGGTCAGCACGTCGGCGTTGACGATGTTCTGGGCGGTGAGCTTCACCGGGAGCCCGTCGCCGTAGCCGGCCTCGGCCAGCAGCTCCCGGGCCTTGTCCGGATCGTACGGGTAGGCCTCGTTGTTCGGGTTGTAGCCGAAGCCGCCCGGAACGAACGGCTGGCCCAGCGGCGTGGCGGTCCCGCCGAGCAGGGCGTCGATGATGGTCTGCCGGTCGACGGCGTAGTTCAGGGCCTGCCTGACCCTCACGTCGGCGAGCGCCTCGAAGCCCGTCGCGGCGTCGCCCTCGGCGGCCTCGGCCGACGTCCCGATGTTCGACGAGTTGATGCGGGCGATGGCCACCCGCCCGTCGGCATAGCTGATGTTGGTCATGCCCGCGTCGGTGACGACCGAGCGCTGGTCGAGCGGGACCGCCGCGACCAGGTCCGCGCCGCCGCTCACCAGCTCCGACACCCGGGTGGTGGGCTCGGGGATCACCCGCATGACGACCTCGGCGACCAGGGGCTGGCCCTTGGGGCTGCCGTCCCAGTAGTCGGGGTTGGCCTCGAAGATGGTGTGGCTGTCGCTCACGTACTCGACGAACTTGAACGGCCCCGACCCGATCGGGTTCTGCGCGAACTCGGCCTGGCCGACTTCCGCGTAATGGACGGGCGGGACCATGACCAGCCTTGTGAGGGCGTGCAGCAGCTGCGCGTCCGGACCCGACAGGTGCATGATCACGTGGTAGTCGTCGACGACCTCGACCTCTTCGATGCTGGCGAAGTTCCTGATGAGATGCGATCCCTCGTCGGGGTCCTGCATCCTCGCCACCGAGGTCGTCACCGATGCCGCGTTGAACGGCTCGCCGTTGTGGAAGGTGATCCCCTCCCGCAGCTTGAACTCGAGCGTGTTGTCGGAGGTGAATCCGAACTCAGACGCCAGCAGGGGAATGAAGTCGCCCTCGTAGCTGAAGGTGATCAGGCTGTCGAAGACGGCCTGTGAGAACGTCTCGGCGATGATCTGCTTGGCGAAGTTGGGGTCGAGGTTCTCGGGATCCCGGTCCACCGCTACCCGTAGGGTCCCCGACGGGCCTGTCTCGGCCGGAGCCTCGGTCACCTCGGCTTCGGCGGCGGCGGCAGCAGCCTCCTCAGCCGCGGCGGCAGCCGCTTCGGCTTCGGCCTTAGCGGCGTCGGCTTCGCCCCGGGCCGCTTCCAGTTGCGCCTCAAGCTCGGCGACGACCTCGGGGTCTATGGCCCCCTCGGCCTCAGCCATGGCAGCCGCGAGTGCCGCTTCGGCTTCTGCTGCCTTGGTGGCGGCCGCGTCGGCCTCAGCGGCGGCGGAATCGGCCTCGGCCTGAGAGGCGGCGGCGGCGGCCTCAGCCTGCGCGAGAGCAGCGGCATCCGCCGCGCTGGTGTCCGGGGCGGCTGGTTCGTCGTCGCCCCCGCAGGCGGACGCTATAAGCGTCAAGACGGCCAAGGCTGCGATTATGCGCCAGAACTTCATCATCGTTGTTCCCCCCGATGTGTTTTGATTCCCCCTGATCGCAAGCACGGCACACATGAGTGGCTGTGGTGCTGCGACGGAGCGAACCTATCGCGGCGACTGTCCGTGCGGCAAGGCGGCGGGCCGGCGCGATTGCCGGTAGGTTCGGCCGGCAAATGGCCCCCAGAGTCGCTCCTGGAGTAGAACCCCGTCGCAATCCTCGTCGAGTTGCTCCCGGGCTGGAACCGCTCCTCGATCCTCGCAGCGTCGCCCTTGTCGGCGCCTCCAAGCGGACCTCCCGGTGGGGCTTCCTGTTCGTGCGGGGGATGGAGCAAGGCGCGACCCGGCGGAACAACTACTTCATCAGCCGCTCGGTCGACGAGCCCGAGGCCGGTTGGTACCCGAGCATCGAGGCACTGCCGGAGGTCCCCGAGCTGGTGGTGCTGCTCATCGGGAACGCGGGGTCCCGCCAGCAGATCGAGCTGTGCCTGGAGCTCGGCTCGAAGGCGGTGATCGCCATCGCCACGCCGTTCACCGGCCGCGATGATCCGCTGCTCGACCGGATCGCCGCGGCCGGCATGGTGCTGCTGGGGCCGAACACGATGGGCCTGGTCTGCACCCACACCCGGCTCGACCTGGCGCCGCCCCTGCTGCACGGAAGGCCCCGGACTCCGGGCCGGGTGGCGGTGGTCAGCCAGAGCGGGACGGTGTCGGCCGACGTCGCCCTCGAGCTCTACGCCCGCGGGGTCGGGCTGTCGACCTTCCTGGGCGTCGGCGACCAGTACTGCCTCACCGCCAGCGGGGCGATCCGGGCCCTGGCCGACGACGAGCACTCAGAAGCGGTCGTGGCCTACTTGGAGGATCCGCTCGACGGGGACGATTTCAGAGCTGCGCTGGACTACGCGCGGGACCGGGGCATGGCGGTAGTGATCATGCCCGCGGGCGACACCGGGGCCTCGGCCCGGGCGGTCGCCTCCCACACGGGTGCGCTGGCCACCGACGCCCGGGTGCTGCGGGCGGTGTGCGAGGAGTCCGGGGCCTGGTTGGCCACCTCGCCCGCGGACGCGGTCGACCTCGCCTGCGTGGCCATCAGGCGGCGCTGGGCCGCGGGCCGGAGGGTCGCGGTGCTCTCCGAGGGCGGCGGCGCGGTGGCGCTGGCCGCCGACGTCCTCGGTCGGGCCGGTCTGGTGCTTCCCCGGCTCAGCGAAGCGACCCGCGACCGGGTGGGCCTCCGTCCCGGTGCCAAGGAGCTGGCCGACAACCCGGTCGACCTGGCCCTGGTCGGGGCGGTGCGGGAGAGCCCGATGGTGTACGCCGACACGGTCCGGGTGCTGGCCGAGAGCGGCGATGTCGACCAGGTGCTGATCGTGGGCCAGTTCGGCGACCTGATCGGGATGAACCCCGAGCGCGAGGACATCGAGACTTTCGAGGCCGAGGAGCGTGAGGCGGTGAGCGCGATCGTGGACGCCAGCGAGCGCACTGGCGTCCCGGTGGTGATGCAGTCGTTCAGGCCCGCGCCCGGCCTGTTCGAGGAGCTGGTGTCCGGCGGTGTCCTCGTGGTCCGCCAGATCGACCACGCCGCCAAGCTGCTGCGGCTCGGTGTCGCCGGCGAGCCGGCTCTCGCGGCTGGCGGCAACGACGGGGACGCGCCCCGCCACGGGTCACGGAATCTCACCTACGGGGAGGCGCGGGACCTCCTCGGGCGCTACGGGGTCCCGCTGGTGCCGAGCACTCGGGTGACGGGTCCCGAGGAGGTGTTGTCGCTTGACGGCCTGCCTGCGCCGGTGGTGGTCAAGGCGCTGGGACGGGTCCACAAGTCCCGCGGCGGCGGGGTTGAGGTGGGTCTGCCGGACGCGGCTGCCGCCGCGGCGACCGTCGAGCGCATGCGGCGCGATCTCGGCGCCGAGGAGTTCGCCGTCGAGCCGGACGCCTCCGTGCCCGGCTCCGTCGAGCTGATCGTCGGGGCCCGCAGGACCGGGCGCTTCGGGATCGTCGCCCTCGTCGGTGTCGGCGGGACCCACACGGAGCAGATCGACGACATCTCGCTGGGCTTCGCCCCCGTGGACGAGGCCTCCTTCGACGCAATGGTTGCAGGACTGCGGTCCAGGGATCTGATCTACCGGGGGAGCGAGCCGCGGATCGACCTCGCCGCGGTCCGATCTGTTCTCCAGTCCCTGGTGGCGCTGCTGGATGAACGTCGGGAGGTCCTCTCTGCGGAGGTCAATCCCCTCCTGTGCACGGCGGGAGCTGTGCTAGGACTTGATGCGAGAGTCGTATGCGAGGAGGGCGGTCGTGCCTGAGAAGAGCGTCGTTTGCGAGGAGGGTGATCTATGACCTCATCTGCCGAATCCGGAGCGGAGCCGCTCGTCGTTGTCAGCGAGGGCCACCGGGTTGGCCGCGTCCGGTTCAATCGTCCCGCCAAGTTGAACCCGCTGAGCTCGGCCATGCTCGAAGAGTTGAGCGCGGCGCTGCAGGAGTTCGGCCAGCGTGGCGACATCCATTCGGTGGTGATCGAGGGCACGGGCCGGGCGTTCTCGGCCGGCTTCGACCTCTCGGGCACCAACCGGGCCGAGACTCTGGGCGAGTGGATCGTGCAAGTGGCCGACAGCTTCGATGCCTTCCGGGACATTCTGTCCTCACCGATCCCCACCATCGCCGCGGTGCGGGGCGCCTGCGTCGGCGGGGCGTTCGACCTGGCCACCTGCTGCGACCTGATCGTGTGCTCCGACGACGCCTTCTTCGGATACACCGAGGCCGCCTTCGGGATGGGGGCGACGTCGCTGGTGCTGCCGTTCACGCTCGGGCGGGCCCGCGCCAACGAGGTGCTGCTCACCGGTGGGCGGATCTCGGCCGAGCGGGCCCTGGCGTGGGGCGTTGTCAACGAGGTCGTGCCCGGCGACGAGCTCGACGCGGCCGTGGACCGCTACACCGGGCGGTTCGCGAACATCCCCCTGCCCGGCCTGAACCACAACCGGCGCCACCTCCAGCGCATCTACGAGCTGATGGGGCTGGACCGGGTGGTGGCCATGGGCCAGGACATCACCACGCTGCGCCTGGCCAACCGCGAGGGCTCCAGCGAGTTCGACGAGCTGGTGAGGACGCACGGACTCAAGGAGGCGCTGCGGATCTTCAAGGAGCGGATGCCCCAGGTCATGGACTGAGCGGTTGGGTCCGAGGCCGTAGCGACATGAGCGGTTCAGCCCTAGAGGTGGAGGCTTCGCGGGCCGCGATCGACGCGGTCAACGCCACCGATCCCAGGAGCCATGAAGGAGCGCCGCTGGCCTTCGCGCAGGGCCGCCGAGCCGAGGCGTGGGTGGCGCGTCTCGATCCGGAGGCGTCGGATGCCTTGAGGCTGGCGGCCCGGGCCCACCATCTGCGCCGCTGGGCGCTGCCCCGCTCGGACTATCCAGGTGGCCGGGCCGGCTACCTGCGGTGGCGGAGGGCGCAGCGGGAGCGCCATGCCCGCGACCTCGCCGCCATTCTTGACGGCGCCGGGGTGGACGGCTCGGTGTCGGTGAGGGCCGCGCAGATCGTGGCCAAGCAAGGGCTGGGCTCCGACCCGGAAGTGCAGACCTTCGAGGACGCGGTGAGCCTCACGTTCCTGGAAACGGAGCTGCATTCGGTGCTCGACCGGCTTGGCGACGACACCAAGGCGGCCGACATTGTGGCCAAGACCCTGGACAAGATGAGTCCCGCCGGCCGTGACCAGGCCGTGGCCGTGGCCGGCACCCTCGACGAGCGCAGTCGACTGATCGTCATCGAAGCCACCGCGGTCTCCTCCAAGCACGACGGTCCGATGACTTCGCCCTAGCGCCCACGGCTCGCTGCGCCGGGGAAGGCGGTCCACGCGGGCGGGCCTTGCCGGCGAGATGTGGGCAGTGTCAGCGGGGGTTGGTGCAGACGAACACGGCGCCCGAGACGGTGAGCGTGGGACGGTTCGGCCCGAACCGGTCCCGCAGGCGCCGGGCGACCTCACCGGCGAGGCGCTGGCGCTGGCGGTCGTCGTCGAAGGCCATGCGGAAGTAGGCGGTGCTGCGGTAGTAGGAGAGCGCTGACTCAAGGTCGGGGAAGTCGAGCACGCCCGACCACGGCAGCGTCCGGACACGCACGAAACTCCCAGCGAGCTTGGTGGCGCCGGTCTCGGCGTCGAAGTTGCGCGACATCCGGGGGACGTCCTTGCCGCCGAGGAGGCGGACGGCCTCCCGGTGGGAGTCCTGTAGCTCCGGGCGGCTGCGGGAGCTGTTGGTGGTGGCAACCAGCAGCCCGTCAGTTGTGAGCACGCGGGCGGCCTCGACGGCCGCGACCCGGGGATCCGGGACGTGGTACAGCATGTGACGGGCGAGGACGGCCAACACTGAGCGGCTCCTGAACGGCAGGCGCACCGCGTCGAAACGGGCCACCCTCACCGGGTTCGCGGACCCGCAACGCTCGACGACGGATTGGAGCTGCCTGAACGACAGATCGCCCCCCACGAGGCTGTCGTTGTCGAAGAACGTCGGACCCACCGGCAGCAACGGCTCGCCCAGCCCGCAGCCAATATCAAGCATCGGCGTCCGGGCTGAGAGGGTGTCGGATACCTCTCGCAGGCGGGAGAGGGAGCCCGGATCGAGCCTGAGGTGCTGCCCGAAGACACCGACACGAACCCCAAGGTCTTCGCCGCTCTCATAGAGAGGCGCCGGATCAACGAAGCTGTGCCGCACCGACTCCTTCACGTCATACCGCACCATACGCTAGTCGGACGAACCCCGTCGGTCCTTCTTTCGGGAGTGGGCGGGGGAGCGTGCGCCGGTGACGATAGCGAACTTTCATAATTGTGAGTATGTTTAATGATATGATTTGTTGTACCACTAAATATGGTGTAGCATTGCCTTCAAGCCTCGCTGCCGGGCGAGCGGCATGCCGTACACGAGTCCGTTGAGCGCCCCCTGAGCGCCGCTCTCCCGAGGGAGGCCCTGTGACCGCCACGCCCACCGTCCCCACCGCCGGAGCACATCAGCCCATGGCCCCAACCGCAGATTCCCAGCCCGAGCCAACCCCCACTCCCGCGAGCCACGTCCCGGGCTCGGCCCAGACTTCGCCCGCGGCCGAGGTGGGGCTGCGACGGTGGCCGAGGCTGGTCGACGATCCGCTGCTGACATTCCTGCTCCTGTTGGCGGTGGCCATGCTTACCTTCATATTCACCGACCTCAGCGGAAGGAGCGTCGGCGTTGAGGGCAGGATCAACCGTCTGGACGAGAAGATCGACCGCCTCGGCGAGAAGATGGAGGCTAGATTCGACGCCCAGGACGAGAAGTTCGACGCCAGGTTCGCCGCCCAGGACGGCAAGTTCGATGAGATCAACCTGAAGCTGACGGCCCTGATCGCCGGGCTCAACATGGAAGCTGAGGTCAAGGCCGCTCTCGAAGGCAGGCTCGCCGACGCACCTGCGCCCTGACTGCCGTCATCGGATCGTGATCGGGACACCGGGCCTTGTTCGCCGGCACGTCGGATTGAACGGATGCGCCCTCGCCCCGACTCGAGCAGGCACTACGGGTCGAGGGCATCTACGTCGAAGTCATCGAGATCTAGCCAGCTCTGAGGTGGCTGTAGGCGGCGGTCTCGATGTCCTCATAAAGCTGGTAGGAGCGGGCGTCGGCGAACGGGAGCTGCTGGCTGATGTAGGTGCCGGCGACCTGGTTGTCCATGTCGATCCAGAAGTAGGAGTTGGCTATGCCGGCCCACATGAGCCCGCCGGCGGGGCGACCCGTGGGCAGCGGCTCCTCGTTGATCTGGAATGTCAGGCTCCAAGTCTTCTCCACCCCGGGGAAGAACTCGGCATCGTTCGTGAGCTCAGGCATTACCGAGGGCAGGGCGACCACCCGCAGGTCTCCGATGTTGTTGACCGTCATCTGGGCGACCGTCTCGGAGCGCAACACCTCCACGCCGTCGCGGCTGCCGCGGCCCAGGATCATCTGCAGGAAGCAGCAGTAGTCCTCGACCGTGCTGTAGAGCCCGCCGCCGCCTGACGGGAAATTCGGCTCGGGGGACCGGGTGAGATCGATGGCGGTCAGCGAGCCGTCGGGCAGCCGCGCGTGCATCGCCGACTGGCGGGCCCCCATCTCGTCGCTGAGGCCGAAGGCGGTGGAGTCCATGCCCAGCGGCCCACAGATGTGCTCGTCGAAATAGTTGTCGAGCCGCTGGCCCGAGACCTCCTCCACCATGCGTCCCACGAGGTCGATGTTGATGCCGTACATCCAGCGCTCTCCGGGATCGAACAGCGCCGGCACCGCCGTCGGCATCGTCACCAGCTCGCCGCTTGTGATCCGGTGAGTTCCGGTGGCTTGGTGGTAGCGCAGCAAGGGCTCGCTCCAGTTCTGGTAGCCGAACCCGGCGGTGTGGGTAAGCAGATGGCGCAGCGTGATCGGGGCCCTGGCCGGGCGCACCACAGGCTGCCCGTCGTCGTCGAACCCCTCGAGCACACCTGCGGAGGCCAGGTTGGGCAGCACGCTCGACGCGGGCGCGTCCAGATGCAGCTCGCCCCGCTCCACGAGCTGCATGGCCGCGGTGCCGGTGATGGCTTTGGTCATGGAGGCGATCCAGCAAACCGTGTCGAGCGTCATAGGGCCGGCGCTGGCAGTAGCGCCGGCCGATCGCTCCCCCGCAGCCGCCGCGGCGAGGAGCCCGTCGCCGGTGACGACTTGGGCCACCGCACCCACGACGTCGCCGGCACTCACTCCCCGGTCGAGGATCGCCTGCACATCCCCCTGCAACGCCATTGGCGCCTCCCCCGTCACCGCTGCCTCTCGTTTCGGAGCGGGCGCCAACGGCTCATATCGGTGGTTGCAGGGCGGCGCGGGCGGCTGTGGCCACTGTCGCCTCATCGACGCTGACGCAGCGGCCGTCGCGCACTACAACCTCGCCGCCCACCGTCACCAGATCAGCCCGGTCCGACAGGCCCGTCATCAGCAGTCCGATGACCGGGTCGTGCACGCCCACCCTGTCCACCCCGGTGATGTCCCAGGCGGCCAGGTCGGCGGCGGCGCCCGGTTCGATGACGCCCAGCGCCGGGCGCCCCAGACAGCGCGCCGAGCCTCGGGTCGCCATCGCCAGCAGCTCGCGGGCGGACAGCCAGCGCTCGGGGTCGGCGCTGCGGAGGCGGTGCGCGAGGGCGGCCAGCCGCAGGTCGCCCAGCTGGTTGCAGCCGTCGTTGGAGGCCGGTCCGGTGGTGCCGAAACCCACCGTGCACCCCGCCTCCAACCACTCCCGCACAGGCGCCAGGCCGAAACCCATGCGCATGTCGGGGGCGATGAGGTGCACGATCCCCACACCGGCGGCGGCGTAGTCGGCGATCTCGGCGAGCGGTGCGTCCACCATGTGCGCCAGCCACGCCGTCTCGCGGTGCCAGCCTGCCTCGCCGATGATGTCCCAGGGCGTCCTGCCGTAGTGCTGGTGGCAGAACTCGGTGTCCATCTGTTCGTAGAGGTGCGTGTGCAGACCCACCCCTGGATGCTCGGCCGCCATCTCGGCGAAGACGGCGAACAACTCCGGGTGATCCACGTGCGGTCCGCAGGGGGCCAAGTGGATGCGGATCCGCGCCATGGGATCGGGGTCGTGGTACTCGGCGATCAAGTCCAGGGAGTGGCGCACCACCTCGTCAATGGTCTGGCACGTCTCATCGGGCGCCATGCCGCCGTCGCTGTGGCCCATCGTCATCGTGCCTCGCCCGGCGTGCAGCCGGATGCCCACCTCGGTCGCAGCCTCGATGGTGGCTTCGATGTAGGGCGCCGTCACCCCGCCGGGGAAGAAGTAGTGCTGGTCGGCGACGGTGGTCACGCCGCACAGCAGCGACTCCACCATGCCGGCGCGGGCCACCGCGGCGATCGCCTCGGGGGTGAAGTGCCCGTCGTTCCACCACTGCATGCACAGCCGCCCGAGACCTGCCAGCCAGGGCCCGAGGGTGGCTCGCTCCAGCTCGGGGATGGAGCGCAGACCCACCTGGTAGAGGTGCTGGTGGGCGTTGATCATGCCTGGCAGCACCAGCAGCCCCGAGGCGTCCAGCACCTCCTCGCCCGGTGCCGGCGCCAAGCGTCCGATCTCGGCGATCCGTCCCCCGGCGATGCGCAGGTCGACGCCGTGCAGCTCCCGGTCGTCGGCATCGAAAGTCACCAGATGGGCGATATTGCGCAACAGCAGGCCAGACACGGGCGTCAGTCTGTCAAACGTCGCGCGACCGTGAGCCTCTCAACACGGCCGCGTGCGGCAGTCGGTGACCGGGCGGCCAGCATTTGTGGAGGTCAGATGGGATGCAGTCGGGCGGATCGCTTCGCGAGGGACGCTCGCGACTCGCCTCTAAAACAGCGTGTCCGACCTGGGTGGGCTTCATGTCGAGCGCCTCTTCCAGCCCGAGTAGCGACGAACACGCTTGACTCGATTCGCACGGAGCCGGCGCCCCCCGGGGGCGCGGGATCGGCCGTTCTCAGGCGAGCAGGGCCTCGACCGAGGCGGCCCAGCCGACGTGGTCGCCGACCGTTCTCGGGTCGAACCCGGGCACCGCCAACGACGACACGCCGAGCCCGCGGGCGATGGCGGCGATCGGTGCCGGGTCGGGATTCTCGAAGACCAGATCCTCGAGCGCGGCGGGCGGGACAAGGGCTCCGGCGGCTGACACGTCGCCCCGTACGAGCTCTGCCCGGACGGCCTCGCCCCGGGCGTCGTCGAGCCCCCACCCCCGCCGCACCGTCGCAGCGGTGTTGAGGGATGCGTAGACGGCGACGTGCAGGATCGACGACTGCGGGGCGTCGCCATGGCGGACGAGCGGGGCCCAGATCAGCTCCGGCGGCCGGGGCCGGTGGGTGGCGCCGTCGTGGACGATCGACGCGGAGCGCTCAAGATCCGACGCCGGGATCGCCCAGAGCAGGACTCGGTCGGCCATCGCACCCGCCGCGTGCAGCATCTGATCGCCCCGCCCCGCCATCAGGATCGGCACAGCATCGAGGTCGACGTCGAGACTGCGGCCGGACGCGGCATCGAGTGTCCCGCCGTCGGCGACCTCGCGAAGGAAGGTGACGAGCTCCGTGACCTTCGCCGCGGCGTCCCGCCGGGAGATCCCCGCCGCGGCGGTGAGCTCCGATCCGCCGGCCGCGATCCCGCAGAACACGCGACCAGGCGCCATCTCCTGCAACGTGGCCAGCGCGGAGGCCGTGTGGAATCGATGGCGCAGGTACGGGTTGGTCATGGCCGGTCCGAGCTCGATCCGCTCTGTTGCTGTGGCGACCTCGCCGAGCAGCAGCCACACATCGCGCCACCAGAAGGCGTCGGCGACGCCGATCCACTGCGCCCCCGCCCTCTCGGCTGCTTGGGCGAGCCCCGCCGCCTGGCCGACGTCGGGGTTGGGCACATGATTGATCACGCCGACCATCGATCACCTCCGGGCTCGCGATCGCCTTGGAGCTCGCGATCGCCTCCGGGCTCGCGATCGCCTCTGAGCTCGGCGGTCATGGCTGCGAATGCCTCCGCCGCGTGGCACACACCTTCGTGCAGGTCGTCTTGGACCAGGGCGAGCCCGACGCTGGCGGGTCGATGCTCTCGGACGAGTTCCGCGAGTCGCCTGCCCACCAGCGAAGGCTGACCCACCAGCATCACGCGTTCGAGCACCGTGTCGTCGACCAGCGTTCGCGCCGGTTCCGGGTCGCCGTCCCGAATCGCCTCGGCGGCCGCCTTGACGGCGTCGCCGTCGAGCCCGAGCTCCTCCCGTACCTCCGGCGGGGTGTCGAGCAGCGACCAGATCATCTCGGGCCGGTGTCGCTCCACCGCCTTCTCGGTGAACGCGACGCTCGGGTACAGCGCGATGTTGATCGGGTGCACAGAGCGGGCCCAGCCGACGACGTCGCGGTAGCGGAACGGAGGCATGCCGGCCACGAACGCACCGTCGGCCCGCGCGGACGCGAGCCGGTTGAGCCGAGGCCCGCGCGCTCCGACGAACACCGGCAGCGGCGCGCCGCCGGCCGCGTCGGTGACGGCGACGTCGGAGGGCGAGAAACCCGCCGCCGGCGTGGAGGTCGCGACCGCCCTGGCGATGTCAAGGAACTCGCGCACGCGGTCGACCGGCCGGGAGGCCTGCAGGCCGAACGGGGAGAGCGACATCCGGCCCCCCGCGCCGACCCCGAGCACGGCTCGGCCGCCGCTGAGCTCGTGGATCGTGAGCATGCTCGCGGCCGCCACCCCGGGATGGCGCACGTAGGGGTTCGTGATGCCGGTGGCCAGCCGGATCCGGTCGGTGACGACCGCCGCCGCGGCGAGCACGGCGAAGGGGTCGCGTGCGGGTCCCTCGTCGCCCACCCACAGCTCGTCGAGGCCGAGAGCCTCGACATGGCGGGCCAGGTCGACCAGTTCGGGAGCAGGCGCGTCGGGGAACACCCACACGCCGACAGCAGGAACGGTGTCGCCGCTCACGGCTGCGGCCTACCATCGCGGTCATGGCCTGGATCGACACCGTCTCGTGGGCCGACGCCGAGGGTCCCCTGCGCGATGCCTACGACTGGCAGGCGGCTGCGCTCGGGGAGCCGGCCGAGTTCACGATGCTCGGCAGCCTCTACCCGCCGATCGTCGAGGAGCGGCTCCGGCTCTATCGCACGGTCGAGCATTGCCCGTCGCAGCTCACCGCGATCGAGCGCCAGTCGGCCGCCCTGGTGACGTCCCGGCTGAACGGCACCGACCACTGCGCATCGGGGCTGCGACTCAAGCTCGAATCGCTCGGTCTGGCCACCGAGGTACTCGACGCGATCGACGCCGATCCGGCCCATGTGCACTCCGGCGACGGCCGCTTCGACGCGATCTGCGCCCATGCCGCCAAGCTCACCCACTCGCCCGCGGCTGTCACCCAGGCCGATCTCGACCCGCTGCGCGAGCACGGGCTGAGCGACCTCGACATCCTCGATCTCAACAACATGGTCGCTTACTACGCCTACATCAACCGGGTGGTGATGGGCCTCGGGCTCCGCGGCGTGATGACCTCCACCCACGAGGCGACGAGCGCGGTCCCGGGCGAGCGCTGACACCCGCCGCCTCACAGCTGCGGCACCACTTCGGCGGCGAGGATCTCCACGGTTCGCAGAGAGCTGGCGTCGTCTTGGCCGGGCACGATCGAAAGATCTCTCACACCCACCTCGGCGAAACGGCCGAGGGTGTCGACGAGTTCGTCTATCGAACCGGTGGTGGCGTGCCAGTCGACGACGTTCCCGGTCACATCATGTGCGCCGTATTCGAGTCGAGTCCGGTGGGCGAGGAACTCCCCGCCTGAGTCGAAGAACCGCCGCGCGACGGGGGCGAGTTCGTCGGGCGCCGCGCGCGTGGACTGGAAGGGCAGCCCCCGCGCCAAGGCTCGGGTCATGGTCGCCGTCCCCCCGGCCAGCCACAACGGCGGCGGGCCGGTGCTGGAGGGTCCGGGGGACAGTGTCTCGTCGAGGAGCAGCCGACGGAGCTCTTCGAGGTGGTCTTCGAAGACTGCTGCCCGGTCGCCGAAGGCGATGCCCCTCGATTCGAGGTCGTGGGCCCAGAACCCGGGCGTGACGACGAGCACGAATCCGCCGCCCGCCATCCGCTGCAGCGTGTTGGCCTGTTTGGCGAGCCAGGCCGGATCCCGCAACGGGAGAACCGCGGCGGTGATGCCGGTGCGGGCCGTGGGATACCGCCCGGCCAGCCACGCCAACTCGGTCAGGCTTTCCATCCCGCCGGCCCAGCCCGCGAAGTCGGCGTTGGCGAGGTAGCCGTCGCCGAGCCAGAGCGTGTCGAGGCCGCCCTCGGTGGCCATCCGGCTCAGCTCGAGCGTCGCCTCCCTCGTAGTGGCGAACGGCGAGATCCCGATCCGCACATTAGCTCCTTCACTAAGCGCGACTTGACGCGTCGGTTGTGTGCGCTGCATCCGCAGGCGCTTCGAGAGTAGTGATGACCACGGCTGGAGACTCGGCTGACCGGGTGGCTCTTCCATTCCGTGGGGCGGTCCAGGCCGCAGCCCGGCTGCCAACCAGCGCCTAAGAAACTGACCGGGGTCCAGCCCAGCGGCCGCAGAACGCCTTCCGTGCTGCTGAAATGCAATGGCGACGTTCACGAATCTTCTCGAGCTCGCGCAGGCGACCACGACCGCCCACATCGGCTCGTTCGTCATGACGGCCTACGGTCGCCATCCCGCTGTCGCCGCCCGGGAGTCGATGAAGATCCAGGAAGTCAGCGGCGGCCGGCTGACGATGACCGTCGGTCGCGGGTTCCGGTCCGCGGCTTTGATGGGGCGCCCGCCGATACCGCTCGCCGAGACCAAGTCGTATGTCGAATCCCTGCGCGCCCTGCTGCGCGGGCGGCCTGCGGAGTGGGACGGTCGCCCCATCCCGTCACTCGATGACCCGATCGCCGTGCCCGTATTCGTCTCCGCTTACGGGCCTGCGGTGCGCAAGCTGGCCGGAGAGGTCGGCGACGGCGTCGTCCTTGCTGCCGGTTCGTCGATTCCGCTGCTGCAGGCGTTCCTCGCGGATGTCGCCGACGGGGCCCAAGCCGGCGGCCGGCCGCCCGACGACATCGACGTGTGGTTGCTTTGTCGAGGGTCGGTGCGCGATTCGCGCACCGATGCCGTGGACGACATCCGGGGTCTGCTCGCCGCCAGCGCCTACCGGCACCTCCGGGCCTCGTCACAGATGAAGACGGTTCCGCCCGAGCTCCATGAGCCGCTCAACGAGTTCCGGCAGTGCTACGATCCCGAGGGGGCCGAGGGGTACCAGCCGTCCTGGGACGGTCCCAATGCGCGCCTGGTCCATGCCCTCGGACTCGACGAGTTCCTGGCTGAGCGGTTCGCCATTGTTGGCACGCCCGCAGAGTGCCGAGCCCAGGTCGCGGCACTCGAGTCAGCCGGGGTGAGTCGCATCATCTTCGCCCCCGGCGCCCGAGGCGCCGATGCTTTGTACGAGCGAATCGCCCGGTCACTAGCGATCGCCTAGGCCCTCCGGCGGGATGAGCCAACCTCAAGCCATGCGTCCCGATTGAAGAAAACGGGCCGGCACCGCTACCAAGCGCCCTGTCGATGACGGGCGGAACTGGCGCTATTGGTGTTGCTCGGCTGGGTGTGGGTGCCCAAAATGTGGTCGTGTGCGCTGACCAGGCACGATGCGCTTGCATCCTGGGGTCCTATGTGTCTCGTTCTGTATCGGTTGCTCGTGTCGTTGGCACGCTTGGTTGTGCGCTCGGGACACTCCAGGGACCTTGAGATCATTGTGCTCTGCCACCAGGGCATCGAACCTGCCGGTGGAGTCCCCGGTTGGGGTCTTGGCGGCCACCGATCGACCGTACAGTGTTGCTGTGCCTCATCATCGGCTCGCCGAGGTCGACGAGCGGCCCACCTGGCGGGGCCGGACCCATCTGTGGGCCTTCGGTGTGGCCCTGCCGGCGGCGGTCGTGCTGGTGGCGGGGGCCCACCCGGGGCGCCCCCGGATGTCCGCCCTCATCTACGCCGTCACGCTGGTGGCCATGTTCGGGTTCTCGGCTGCTCACCACCGGCTGGGGCTCACCCACCGGGGCGGCGCCGTGCTGCGTCGCCTCGACCATTCCGCCATCTACGCGCTCATTGCCGGCACCTACGCTCCGGTCTGCCTGGTGGCGCTGCCGCTGCGGTGGGGCATCCCCCTGCTTGCGGTCGTGGCCGGCGCGGCCGGGGTCGGGATGGGAATCAAGCTGGTGGCCTTCGGCCGGCTGCACGTGACCGGCTACGTGATGTACCCGGCTCTGGGCTGGGTGTCGGTGGTGGCCATGCCGGTCCTGGTCCGCCATCTCAGCGCCGGCCAGCTCGCCCTGATCCTGGCCGGCGGGTTCGCCTACACGGTAGGGATGGTCGTCCTGTGGCGGCGGTGGCCCGATCCGCGGCCTCGGCGCTTCGGCTACCACGAGGTCTGGCACGTGTTCACCATCGTGGCCGCAGCCTTGCATTTCGCGGCCGTCGCCTCAGTGGTCCGCTGAACCTGCCCCACCGCTCACTAGACCAGCGACCACCCCGACACACCACCCCACAGGCACTCGATGGCCCAGCTTTCCGAGCGCGGTAACCTCGCCGCGGCTTCGCCGTCAGCGGTTGCTGACACTGGGGCTCAACCCAAGGCCAAGCACTTCACCGACGCCCCCCTGTACCGGCAGGTTCATGTACACATACTCGGAGTTGGAGACAATCGCTGGCGCAGGTGGCTACACAATTGGTACACGCGACATCAGCCGGATCACCGTCGCAGACGTACATCAGGTCTACGCTGGTCTGGTCAACAGCGGAAGCGACGAGGCCAATGCTGCCGTTCTCGCGCTGTCCAAGCTGCGTCTCTGGCTGGTGCAGGGGGGGCACTGAGCCGCCCCCGGTTCGCGGCGCGGGCTTCCTGCGCACCGACCGAGAGGTGTGGATCGCGTACACGATCTACGAATCCCCCGCACTTGTCCGCGGCCGCGAGTCCGTTCTCGCCGATCTAGGGCGCTATCTCCCGGTGGCGGCCAGCCCGCACTACGACGGGTCTCTGCGATTGCGGACCAGTCCGCCGATCCAACTGGTCGCAGACGGCGGCGTCGTACTGCGGTCGCCGCTAGGCAGTGTGATGTTGAGCAGACAGGCCGCGCTCGTTGTCGAGCAATGGCTGGCGGTCACCATTCGGCGGAAGGACCGCCGAGGGGTGGTGTGCCTGCCGGGCGCATGGCATCGCGATTGACGCCGCCTCCCGCCATGTCCCGACCGCCCCGGACCTAGCCGCGGGGGCCGGGCGGACCCTGCCGACCCGGGGGATCGTACTGGCCGGGCGGACCCGCACCAGGCGGACCCTGCCGACCCGGCGGCGCCGCACCAGGCGGACCCTGCCGACCGGCCGGACCCGCACCAGGCCGACCCGCACCGGGCGGACCCTGCCGACCGGGCGGACCCGCACCGGGCGGACCCGCACCGGGCGGACCCTGCCGACCCGGCGGCGCCGCACCGGGCGGACCGTATTGGCCGGGCGGCGCCGCATGGCGCGGATCCATCCGTCGGTCGCCAGGGCTCGTCGGTCGCTCGGGCTGGTCCTGCCGTCCTTCCCGGCGCCTGCGGCGAGTGCGAGAATCAAGCGGCAGTCGGTAGTCGTCGAAGTCCTCTGGCACGAGCATGAACTCGGGGTGTGACTCGATGCCGAGTTCTCCCACGTCTTGGCCGACATACTCGACGTCCCTGGACACGCGCATGCCGAACGTGAGGTCTATGGCCTTCCAGACGATGAGGGAGGCAGTGAACGAGAACGCCGTGACCGACGCCACGCCCAATAGCTGAACGCCGAACTCGGCTCCTGTCGTGATGCTCGCGGCTAGCGTCCCCCAGACGCCAGCCACCAGATGCACAGGGATGGCACCGACCACATCGTCTAGCTTCATCCGCTCCATCAGCCTGGTCGCCAGGGAGCAGAGCAGGCCGCCGACGGCACCAATGATGACCGCCCACCAGCTCTCGGCGATATTGGGGGCCGCGGTGATCGATACCAATCCGGCCAGAGCGCCGTTAAGGCTGGAAGCAAGGCCCAAGCGGCCGAAGATTGGGCGGGCGACGATCACTGCGGCGATCAGTCCGCTGGCCGCGGCGAGGTTGGTGTTTACCAAGACGCTGCTCATTATGACCGCGTCTCCAGGAGTGGCCAGAGCCAATTGCGAGCCGCCGTTGAATCCGAACCAGCCGAGCCACAGGATCAAGACGCCGAGGGTCACTACGAGCACATTGGAGGGCGGGGTGGCTTTCACGCTGCCGTCGGGACGGAACTTGCCGAGGCGGGGCCCGACGACCAGCAGCGCGGCAAGTGCGGCGGACCCGCCGATGGCGTGCACGACCGTGGAGCCGGCAAAGTCCTGGAAGCCCCTTTCGGCGAGCCAGCCGCCGCCCCACACCCAAGCCCCTGCTATCGGGTAGATGAACGCGGTGAGGATCAGCGTGAACGCCCAGAACGCCCACAACTTGACCCGTTCGAGGATGGCACCGGAGACGATCGTTGCGGCCGTAGCGACGAAGAGCATCTGGAAGAACCAACTCGACATCACGGAGTGTCCCGTGGCGACAACCTCGTCAATGCGGCCCGTCGCCCCGTCGAACAGGGTCATCTCCGCTTCCGAGGGGCCATGGAGGAACTGGAACGTGCCAACGATGCCGTCAACGTCGACATACATGAGGTTGTAGCCCACGAAGTAGTACGCGATCCCGGCGATCGAGAAGATGCCAACGTTCTTGAGGCAGATCATCGAAGCGTTCTTGGTGCGGACCGAGCCGGACTCGAGCATCGTGAATCCGGCGCACATCCACATCACCAGCGCTCCCCACACCAAGAACGAGAATGTGCTGAGAATGAACTGGATGTCCGGGTCGAGAGGGAGTCGGACATCGTCAGGCTGAACCGCGTGAGCACTGCCGGGCAGAACCGCCCAGAACCCGAGCACCAGCAACGCCGCGATTGCTGCCTTCATAGTCCGGCTACGGTCCACATGCATGCGTCGGCTCTTTCTCAGCGGCTCGAATGGCCGACATGCTATCGATCGCCCTGTGCGTTCTACTGCGGTTATCGGAGCGTTGGGCCAGCGAAGCCTGCATTGATTCCGTGGATCCGGACCAAGCCGGTCCGCTGCGCTCAGCAGCGAAGCCTGGGGGTGCCCGAACTCGACCGTGGTAGTTGACCTGCCGCGATGCGGGCCGATCCTGAATCCTCGTGTACCGAATCTTGTACCGATTCCTGGTCCCAGGATGGAGCGCGAACCCCTGGTCAGCGCCTACGACCGAATTATGGGCACCGACAGGCTCTCCGGTCCTTGAAGGGTATGCACCCTACGACACGCCGCCTGACCAGCCACGACACCATTTCGGGCACCCACACGCCGGGAACCAGCGCGCCGGAACGGAGAGCACACTGCGAGGCTCTGATCCCATCGATACACGTAGTCCACCATTAGCTATCAATATGTTGCATTTGGAGTATGTAAATGCTAACTCTTGGTGTCATGTCTAGGAACAAGACCGTGATGGTCCGGCTCAGTGATGAGGAACACCAGCGTCTCTCGGTGGTGGCGAGCGGCCAGGGAGCGACGCTCGCGGGGTACCTACGCGCGGCGGCGCACCAGCAGCTCGCCGCTGGCGCGGGGCCCGCGCAGCACCACGCGGCGCAGCAGCCCCTGACCGCCCAGCGGCAGCCCGCCCGCGCCTTGGCGGTGCTCATAGACGCCGACAACGCTCAGGCGACGCGGCTGGGGCCGGTGCTGGCCGAAGCCGCCAAGCACGGCATCGTCACGCTGCGACGCATCTACGGTGATTGGACGTCACCGCAGATGTCGCAGTGGAAACAAGCGATCCAGAGCCACGCCGTGCAGCCAGTGCAGCAGTTCCGCAGCGTCTCGGGCAAGAACTCAACAGACATGGCGCTTGCCATCGACGCCGTGGACCTGCTGCACACAGCCGACCTCGGAGGCATCTGCATCGTGTCCAGCGACAGCGACTTCACTCGTCTCGCGACCCGCATCCGCGAGCAGGGGCTGCTCGCCATGGGCATCGGCCGGCGCGACACCCCCAAGGCGTTCGTGACCGCCTGCGAGATATTCGTCTACACGGACAACCTGCATCGCCTTGAGCCCGCAGCGGCCAGCAGGGAGCGGACCCCTGCCGCGGGCACCGCCGAGACCCGCCCGGAGCGTCTCGGGGAGGTCCCCGAGTGGGACCCCAACTCGGGCACAGCCGAAGCCGAGTGGACAGACATGGTCACCGACGCGGTCGCGCTCGCCCAAGAGGAGGACGACTGGGCACTACTGAGCCGGGTCGGGAACCTGCTACGACAGATGGACCCGGCATTCGACCCGCGCAGCTACGGCATGCCCGGCCCCCGGCTATCGCCGCTGGTGAAGTCTCGGCCCGACCTGTTCGAGATCGTCTGGGGCGCCGACAGCCACCCGATGATCAGAGTCCTCAACGACGAGCAGCCCTAGAGCCCCCGACTGAAGCGGTTCGGCGTCGACTGACGGGCCGAGCCTCGCTTGCGAGTGTGGCAACGTGAGTACACACCCGCGAGCCATCGTGGCCAGATGGAGGATCCCGCCGCCAGCCGTCGTCAGCGGCTTTCTGAGATCGATTCCGAACACAGGGCGTTGCCAGGCGATGCCTTTGCCCGCAAGTACGAACTGCAATCAGAAGCCGATGCGGTCAGGAGAGAACTGGCCGACCTCATTTCCGACCATCTGACTGAGGCCAGGGCCGATTGGGTCGAACGATCGGCCCGCAAGGGCTCTCACGCCGATCCTGATCCGGCCGAACAGGCAGCCCGCATTGTCTCGCCGATCGAAGGCGGGGGCGGTTGCTGATGGGGACGAGATCGGTCTGTGGGTGCCTGAAACCCTGTCGTGGCTGATCAGGCGGCTCTTCAGTATTCGTTGATGAGTCCGCCGCAGCGTGTTGCTCGGATGATTCGAGGCTGTTGTTGCCCGTTGGCGTTTGGCGGGTGCGTCGGGGCTGGGGGGTCGCTGGTTGAGCGAGCGGTGGGCCTGTCGGCGTTGTAGTGCGAGATGGAGTCGATCACGAGCCGCTCGAGCTGGCGTTGGGTCCAGATGATGGTGCGATTCGGCGTCGGTGCCAGCGCAACAGGGTCTCTGGCGTGACGAGCCAACCAGCTCGCTGCGGTCGGGGCAGGGCCGCCGCGACAGCACCCAGCAGGGCCTGTGGGTGCCCAAAATTCGGTCGTGGGCGCTGACCAGGGGTCTCGCGCTCCATCCGGGGACCAGGAATCGGTACGAGATTCGGTACACGAGGACTCAGCATCGGCCCCCATCGCGGTAGGTCAACGACCACGGCAGAGTTTCCGGCACCCACAGGGATAGTCGCAGCGTTATCACCCGGGAGTTTGAGACATCGGCCTAGCGGTGGCCGACGCGGCCTGCGGCGGGGTCCCGGTTCGGTCCGGCCAAGGTGATCGCCGCCACCGCCGACCGCGGGGCAGAGAAGAGAGCCTTGGTCGGCGCGGGAGCGCCGGTAGTGCCCTACCGGGAGGCGACCAGCCCATCGGAGATGGTCGGTGCGCTGGAAGCACTGGACGGGCCCGTGATCTGCAAGACGGCCGGGAGCGTAGGCAGGCGTTCGCCGTGCTTGAGCGCCAGCGGGACGCGGCGGGGTAGAGGACAATCATGGACCCGGGCTGTCAGCCACAATAGAGACGATGATGGCAGTTGGAGGCAGACAATAATAGCAGTAGCGTAGGGACGATAGTTGCACTAGATCGCGTGCAATGATGGCAGCAGGGAGAGTCGTGGACATACTGTCGAGGAGGCTCGAACCGATCACACGCCGGGCGTTGGGTGATTTCCGGGTCGTGGTGGTTACCGGGCCGCGACAAGCGGGCAAGACCACCCTGGTGCGTCATGTGCTGGACGGCGCAGGCACCTTTGCGCGGCTTGACCGCGCCGCGACACTGCAAGCCGCGCTGGCCGACCCGGATGGGTTCGCAGCGTTCGGAGAGACCCCGCGGGCTTTCGACGAGGTGCAACGCGCCGGGGATCCTCTGATACGGGCGATCAAGAGCGCCGTGGACGACGACGCCAGTCGCGGCCAGTTCCTGCTCAATGGGTCGGCAGACTTCCTGACCGTTCCGACCATCTCAGAATCTCTCGCTGGGCGGGCTGCGTTCTTGGAGCTGTGGCCGTTCACTCAAGGCGAGATGCACCATGCGCCTGACGGGTTCATCGAGGTGGCTTTCTCAGACCCTGACCGCCTCATCGAAGGCGGAGCCTCGCCTCTGTGTACGGGCGATTACCTTGAGCGGGCCTGCACAGGTGGCTTCCCCGAGGCGATTTCCATGCCGCCGCAGGCCCGCCAGCTATGGTTCCGCGACTATCTGCGGACCGTCATCCAGCGCGACATCAAGGATCTCTCCGGTGCCCGGCGCACGCAAGATCTGCCCAAACTGCTGAAGTTGCTAGCGGCGCGTACCGCGGGCGAGCTGGTGGTGAAGAGCCTGCACGACGACACCGGGTTTGGGAGTCGTCACACCACCGAGGCATACCTGGGGTACCTACAGATGACCTACCTGGTGCTGCAGCTGCCCGCCTGGTCGCGGAATCTCACTAGCAAGGCCACCCGCCGACAGAAGGTGCATATCACCGACAGCGGTCTCGCTGCTCACATCCTCGGCAAGTCGCCGCAGTCACTGGCGCGTCCTACCGACCCTGCTCGTGGCCAGATCATCGAGTCGTTCGCCGTCAATGAGATGTACCGCCAAGCGTCTTGGCATCGCAGCGCCATCACGCTGCATCATTTCCGCGATCGTGGCGGCATAGAGATTGATGTCGTCGCTGAGGCGGCGGACGGACGGCTGGTAGCGGTTGAGATCAAGTCGGGACCTGCCGTCAATAGATCTGATGCCCGGCACTTGCGCTGGCTTCGCGACAAGGTGTCCGACGATTTCGTTTGCGGCGTCGTCCTGCATACCGGCGAACGCGCCTACCGTCTCGAAGACCGCATATTGGCCCTGCCGATCTCACGTCTTTGGACCACTTCCTGACTTCCACGGGAAGCGCCAGCGGCCTGTGGGTGCCCAAAACCCGGTCGTGGCCGGTCAGGCTGCGTGTCGGTACTCGTTGATGAGGCCGCCGCATCTGGTGGATCTAGTGACGCGAAGCTGGTGTCGGTGGGTGTGGGGTGACGGCGTGGGTCGCATTGCCGGTCGCTGGTTGAGCAGCAGAAGACAGACGAGTGTCGGGGCAGTGAAGTACACCCACAGCTGTGCCGATCATGGTGGGGGTCTGGCGGTCCTCGGCGCTTCTTCCGTGAGCGGCTGGTGTTTGCCCTGCTGGCGCTGGATCAACCGTCGTCGGATCGCCCCGGAGGCGCTTCGCAAGAGCCCATGCCGAACATCCCCGTCTCGCAGACGATCCCATGGCACACCGACAGGGCCTGTATATCCCCAGGCGCCAGATTGCTGACCCTAGAAGCTCTCTGTTGCTGGACTGCTTCGATCATCTGGTCTCCAATGCGCTCTCTGGTGTCGGTGGCCTGCGCGGATTCGCAGTTGAACAACTCGGCTGAGATCGCTGCTAGCAGATGCGGCGGCGGTGCTGACCCGTCCACCAGGCACCCTCCGAAGCCGTCGGCGTTGTAGTAGCCGTACCCGTCTCGGCTGTAGGGATAGTCGTTGCCGTCTCTGACTTTGGTGGCTATCACGAGCGCGTCGACGAGCAGTTCCACCCTGAGCTGTTCGTCGGATCGCCCGCGGCTGCGGCAGCCCGCGTAATGCTCGTAGAACTGAGCTTGTATCAATGGCCATTGCTGACCGCCCAGCCAGTCGTCCCAGACATGGCCGAGCTCGTGCAGAACCACGTCCTCGTAGCTAGCGCTGTTCCAGATGTTGGGCTCCAGGCGCAGAGCGTCGAGCGTGAACCAGACTTCTTTGTTGTCGAGCGCGCAGGCGATGGAGTCTTCGCAGGGCTCGGGGAGCTTCGGGTCAAAGAACCGCAGGTCCGCGATATCCCAAGCCTCCCGCACCCACGGCCAGGAGTCCTCATATCGTTCGACCACCGCGGCCACCAGAGCCTCCCCCTCGGCCTGGACTTTCGGGTGCAGCGTGGTTGTGGTCGTTTGAGCCGCTCGAAGTCGCTCCTGCTCCATAGCCGCCTGAAGCGCTTCCTCCATGGCGGCCTGTTCCGCCAACTGTGCTTCTATCTCGGCGGTCGTTTGTTGTTCTTGCGCGGGGCGCACCGCTTCGAGCCGCTGTTGTTGAGCAGCCAGCGTGTCGGCTTCCTGCTGTCGCAACTCGCTGACGCGTAGCTGCAGATCCGCCATCGGGGTGCTGAGCAACTGCCATGAGCGGGAGGTTCGATGCTGGGCTGAATCGACGCTGGCGCGTCACGTCACGGTGTTTGGGCGATCCTGCGGTATCGGAGCGATGAAGCCCGATCTGAGGCCGTATCGGTGGATGGCTGCGCAGCTCGGGATCGAGCCAGGCGAATCGGTCTATGTCGGAAACGGATCGTCCGACGAGCTTGCGGGTGCTCGGCGGGCAGGGTTCGGATACATCGTGCATTCCAACGTCTTTGATCGCGGCAACGGACTCGTGGAGCCACGGGAGCAGCTGCGACGAGCAGGACAAGCCGACACGACTGTCGACACTGTGGCCGAGTTGGACAACGCTCTCGCCCTCCGTTGTCACAACGATCCTCCGCCTCGCAGTTAGGTGGTCACCGAGATGGCTTGGCGGGCGAACGACGCGTCGGTGAGCTGGTCGACGAGGTAACCGGCGAGATCGGCCCGGCTGATGCGCTTCGTTGCTCCTGTCTTGGTGGCGGTGACGGCGCCGGTCGCGGGCTTGTCGGTGAGAACGGCTGAGCGGACGATGGTCCAATCGGCTGCACTCCGTTCGACGGCGGCCTCTTGGGCCCGGTGGTCGGCGAGGATGTTGCGCAGCATCGTCTTGAACATCAGCCGCGAGCTCCACGGGATCTGGGCCCAGCTATCTCCAACGCCGGCCGCGGACAGGACGACGAGGCGCCCGACACCGTGGCTGTCGACGGCGGCGACGATGCTGGTCGTACCGGCGGCGAGGGTCGTGCTGTCCCGCAGGCCGGTGCTGCCAACACACACGATTGCGCCATCGTGGCCCTCGACCGCCGCAGCGACCGCGCCGGGGTCGAGCACGTCGCCCCTGAACGCGCTCACGCCGGGTTCGGGGTCGAGCCTGTCTGCGGACCGTCCGAAGGCCGTGACCTCATGCCCCCTGTCCAAAGCCAGGCGCAAGACGTGCCGCCCCGTCTTGCCGGTCGCTCCGAACACGATGACGCGCACTGTTGCTCCTCAGCCGCTTCTCAAGCGCTCGCACTGTAGACCTTTGGGAGACTGAGTCGCCGCCGGCCTTCCCGGAGGGTCCCGTCCCGCCTACGCTTGTTGCTATTGGGATCGTCTGGCATTACATTGATGTCAAATGAATTGATTGACTTTCAACTGACCATGGAGTCCGTATGAGCCAAGTCACAGCCCGGGTCTCAAATGAGCTTGTTGAGGCGCTGGATGCGGCCGCTGAGAGGTTGAAGCGCAGCCGGGCCGACATCATTCGGCAGGCCTTGGAACGCTATTTGGAGGATCATGACGATCTCGAGACCGCTCTTGAGCGCCTGCGAGATCCAGCCGACCCGGTGCTTGATTGGGACCGGGTCAGACAAGAGCTGCTCAGTTCGGATTGAACGCATCGCGACCTGAGAGCGACAGATGGCGCAGGAGCCGTAGTCGATGGCCGCATACTCAGTTCGGATCAAGCGCAGCGCGACCCGAGACCTGGCGCAGATTGCTCGACAGGACCGTGAGCGCATCGTGCACGCCATTGATCGCCTCGCCGAGCAACCGCATGCGGGCTACCCGCTGAAGGGAGATTTGCGGGGTCTTCGCCGCATACGCGTCGGCGACTACAGGGTGGTCTACGAATTGCTCGACAATGAACTAGTGGTCCTCGTTGTTCGTGTTGCACATCGCCGGGAGGCCTATCGCCGCCGCTAGAGGAGCAATCTCGCCTGGCTTGCAAGGGTGTGGGCTGTCGAGGCTTTCGCGATCCGGTCGTGTCGGCGAGTGCCTGTGGATAACGCCCAGTTTCTGACCGTACGTTAGAAGATCCGTTAGAAGTCTCTGGTTGTGCGTGGTCGCTCCGGCTGCTGCGGGCGGACTGCGCCAAGGTCAGACTTGGCCGCGGGGCTACTGGTCCCATGGGCAGCGGTAGTTCGGTGCGGGTGGGGGCGCATACTCGATGCCACCACCCCAGTCGAGTTCTTCTGAGGGCTGGAATTCGCGGACGACGACCGTATAGGGCTCTGCTTCGGGGCCGAACACCTCGAAGACGTAGACGACTGGCGGGTCGTAGCCGAGTCGCGCGAGCCAGCGCGGCCCCTCTTGGAACAACGATGTGCCGTCGTCGCGCCGGTCGCCCCAGGTTCGAAGACCTGCTCCGTTCACCTCAATCACGTAGTGCGGGTGGTCGAGGTTTACCCGGTAGAGGTCGCTGCCGGTGCTGGTGGCGTGGTGGACGGTGTCGGGTTCGAGTTCGGTCGCGGTGTCCCCGATTATGTCCTCGGGTGTGGGGTAGTCGTCGGGGCGTGCGGCAATCTCGAGCGTGTACCGCTCGGGCGGGTAGTTTCCTGTCCCTGCGAGGTGGTCTCGGTGCGCGCCGACGCGGATCCAGTAGTCGCCGGTGGTTCGGGGGATCCAAACGTCGCGGGTTCGTCCCCGCGCCTCGTCAGCGGGGACGGCACAGGACAACTCCTCGAGTACGGTGAAGATCGCCTGGTTGGATGCGCTTCGTGTGCTGATCTCGTACTTGTTGCCGGCGTTGAGCGATATCTGGAAGTAGTCGCCGTCGAAGCGATAGTCGATTCTCCCTTCCACAGTCGTGGTGTCGGCGCAGTCATCCATCGACGGTTCGCTCTGGCACGCCGTGTCGGGGAGTGCCGGGGTTGCCAGGCGGGGCGCGTGCGCCCGGTCGTTGCCGTAGTCGTCCGAGACGCTCAGACGTTCGGGAAGCAGTTCGAAGTCGGTGCCTGGTTCGATGCCGTCGATGGCGATGATCCACGCGCCGTCCCTGGGCGCCGACAGGGCGCACGCCGTCCAAGCCCAGTAGCACTGCGGTTGCGGGGGTGCGCCGTCCTCGCGGCCGTCAACTTCCGTGAACCATGCGTCGATGTCGGTGCCGGCGTGAGTTGACTGGCCAATCGAGATCGTCCACACCTCGCCCTGCCGGATCGGGAGCCGGAACATGTCGGTGTCACCGGCGTAGTCGATGGTCCCCGTGGGATTCTCGCCCGCCGTCAGCACGGTCGCACCGCGGGCGTGATTGGCGTGGTCGTCCGGCGCGGCAGGCGCGATCGTGAACCGGTAGAGGGCGCGGCTCGTGTGGAGCCGGTCACCGTCCGGGAAGAGTCTGATGCCGTACGTGCCGTCGGTGGGCGCGGTCCAGAGGTGGTCGCCCTCGCCGCACTCGTCCAGCAGGGGACCGCCGCCAGCGGCGCCGTAGACCTCGAGGCACCCGTAGAGGTGTTCGTCGAACCGCGCGATCCAGGTTTGGCCCGCGACGGCGTCCGACGCGAACCAGTGGATGTCTCCCGGTCCGTCGAAGGTTCCCTCTGTCACCGCGCCGGGGCGAATCACAACGGCGTTCTCGCCCAGATAGGGCGCAGCGTCGGGATCGAAGAGGGCGACAAGAATCGCGTGGGGCGCCGGCAACAGCGTCGACACAACTCCACGGCCGTCGACAGCCAGTTGGTAGGTGCCGGTCACGGGCGGCACGAAATCGATCGGGAAGTCCCACGGATGGTGGCGGAGAGCGGTCTCGTTGCCGTCGCGGTGCACGGTCACGACGAGGCGCTGGGAGGCAGTCAGTTGCTCGACGGGTTGGCCCGCCGGATCGCCTTCGAGAGGGGCGATGCGGTACCTGCGCCCCTTCTCCAACTCCAACGTGAACCAGTCCTCGTCCAGGGGCTCTCCCAACAAGAAGGTCACGGCGGCCTGCACCTCGCCCAACCAGTCCAAACCGCTGTCGGCGTCATGCTCGAAGCGCCGAACCCAGGCGGGCGTCGCATCCGGGTCGAGCACGACGGCCGTCGCGTCCGCCGCCGAGTCGCCGTGATCATCCCGCGGTGTCTCAAAGAGGTCGACCCTCAGCGTGTACGCGAACGGCACCGCCCACTTCCCGGTGACACGGAGCCAGTATTGACCGGAGGTCGGCGCCGCCCAAATCACAGCACCGCCCAACACACCGACCGGCACCACCGGCAGCCCGGAGACTTCCCCCTCCTCGTCGAACACCGCAACCGTGAACTCGCCCTCGGATTCCGGCGCCACGTCAATCGCATAGGTGCCACCGGTGACCGCGTCGAACACGAACCAATCCGAATCCCCACTACTCGCCGCTCCGGAGACACTCCCCGCAGCCGCCAGCGGCGTCGCACTCGCCCGGTCGTGTCCATGAGCGGGACTCTCGTTGTCGACGCCGAACCTCGGCTTGCTCGGTCCCTCCGTGGCGGCGGTGGCGTCGGCCCCTGTCGTGTTCGGGGGCGACACGTCCTCTCCAACGCTTGGCGGGGAAGGCCCTGAAGCGGGCGGCGGCTCAGAGTTCGCGGTCGGGGGCGACACGTCCTCTCCAGCGCTTGAGCAGGCAGCCACGAGCACGAGCCAGGCAACAACGGTGACGGTCGGTGTGCGCGTAGCGATGCTCCTTGTTGTGCCGGTGGGCGCCTATGTAAACACAGGGGTCCGCCGGTGCGGTGTTGTGGTCGTACCGGGAGGTTCTGCCGCTGGTGTCTGACGACCGCGACCACACCGAAGTTCCCGGCCGGCGAATCGAGGCCTTCGTCAGAGGCGATGGCTACGACATCGACAGGGGGCTTCGACGCCGACCGCTGGCCGCCCTACCCTGTGAAGCGAAGCCCCAAGCCTGGATCCACCGCTGCGGAGTGGCTGTTGGGGGATGCCGCCCGTGCTGCGGCCCTTGACCGTTAGGCCGCGGTTAGTAGCTAGTCGTGGTCGTGGAGGCGCTGCCAGGCGGACTCGATGTGTCGTGCGGTGAACATGCGCCGCTTACGCCGGCTCCAGCTCTGGACCAACAGTGATCGTTGTGCGGCTAAGACAACAGGCTCCTGCGGGCGAGGGCCTCACCGAGGCGTTCAGCCAGCGCGTCCTCGCCGGCCCCAGCACCGCCTCGACCGCCTCGAAATAGGCCCGGATCTCGGCGGCTGTGTCCTGGGCGTCGCGATCTTCGTTCTCGGGCAACTCGATGTCGCCGTAGGCTTCGAACTTGCGCCTGTCGTTCAGTTCGACCAGCAGATCGTCGATCAAAGTGAGGCCTCAGCCCACTTGGGCACAAGCCGCATAGCCAGCTGAAACCCCCAAAGATCGGGAACCAGCGCGGTCTGCCACAGCCATCAGGCAGCGGCCACACCCAGTCAGCGCCAAGACGCGCCTCAGACCCCCTCCAAGCGGCGTCCGGCTAGCCTCAAAATGCCAAGATGCGGTCGTCAGCGCAATTCGCGCAGCAAATCGCGCATCCCCCGCCCTCGTGGGGGATGTGCGAAATTGCTAAAACCCGAGGTCAGAGCGTTGCTACCTGAACGACCGCAACAGGGGTCTTTTTCCAAATGTGGAATGGATTGTTGCAGTTCTGTTACGTTTGCGCTGACCGGGAACTGCATTTGCCGAGGTCAGAGGGGGTGAGCCGCTACCCGGGGGCTTGAGCTCGGTTCAAGCGTGGAATGGATTGTTACGGGCACTGTAGCAGTCGGCCTTTTTCCTAGGTCAGAGCAGGTTTCTGGCTGGCCGTGAAGACCTGTCGGACTGCCTTCTGCCGCTTCCGCGGACGTTAGGTGGACCTGTTCGGCTGCTGATCACCGGTCAATCCTGGGCCGTTGTCGCCGGCCGCTTCCTTTCCGCGCCCGGGCTTCGAACAACTGGAACGCGATTCGCCGGAGCTTGACCGCCGGACCGCGCGGATGCGTTCCGTTCGGGCATCTGTGGAGACCCGGCGATGGGTAGCAACCGCCGGCTTCGTCGTTGCGCTCTACGTCTCGAATCCGTACTCGCGGCCACTGGCGCTGAAGGGCCCTGAGGCGAGTGTCCTGCTTGGAGCGAAGCTCCCGGGCTTCATTGCCCGACAGCCCCTCGAGGCGACGCTGGTGCTTGGGCACCGTCACCGGCTCGAAGGTCCCGGCCCGATCACGCGGCACCCGCAGATCCACCCTCGCCAACCTCGGTCTTGACCCGCTTGGGCGACGAGCCGTTACGAGAGTTCGGGGTCCCGCGCCCTTCGGGTGCGTTGCGCTCATAGCCCAGGTGCTCGGCCATCTCGACCTCGAGCCCGGTCTGCAGCACTTGGCGGACCAGGCCCGTCAACAACCCGCCATCGCCGGTGAGCCACCCGCCGCCCACCTAGTCACCCCTCACCGCGGCACGCGGCCCACCCTGCCACCCGCCGCCGCACCCGCACCTAGTCACCCGCCGCCCACCTAGTCACCCCTCACCGCGGCACCCGGCCCACCCGACTCGACCCCCTCAGCCTGGATCCACCGGTGGGGTTGGTGTGGGGGCCGGTGTCGGGTTGGTTGGTGGCGGGCTGGTGGCTCAGGCGGGGCGGGCGGCTGTTGGGGCGTGTTGGTTCAGGGGCGGGGGCGCTGGGCGGGTTGGTGGCGTTTTGGGGTGGTTGTGCGCGGCGCCGGGCGCGGGGCGGCGGGTCAGATGAGCTGGGGGAGGTTGCGGATGTGTCTTAGGGCGCGTGTGAAGGCGTTCTGCCAGGGCCAGTTCGCGGGCAGGCGCAGCCTGTGTCGGCGGCTGTGGTTGACGATGCGGCCGGGGATGTTGAGGAGCCGGTTGCGCACGCCGGCGGCGGCGGTGAGCTGTCGGGGGTGCTGGGCGCGTCCGATGCGGGCTGTCCAGCGGGCGATGTTGTGCGCGAGGGCGGCGCAGGCCAGCCAGGCGGCGTTGGCGGTGAATTGTCCCGACGGGCAGTGTCTGAGGCCGTTGTTCTTGAGGTCTTTGATGGCGAGCTCGACTCGGGCGTGGGCTCGGTGGTAGGCGTCGGCGGCACAGGTGTCGAGGTCGGCTCTGTCAGTTGTGAAGCAGTGGTGTCTCCAGTCGGGCCACAGCTTCGCCTGGGTGCCTTCGAGGCGGGTGCGGCGCACGACCAGGCGCAGGCGGCGGGGGCCCTTGTCGTCGCGGCGGCCGGTGTCGATGGTGCACTCAGCGACCTGTGCCGCCCCGCCCGCGGTGTAGGCGATCGGCTTCCAGGCCTTCTCCTCGATGGCTTCGATGGCTGCTTTGACCTTGGCGTTGTGGGGGATCGTGATCGAGTAGGACGCGCCGCGGGCCTCGACGGCGTCGATGATGTCGTAGCTGAAGAACCCCGCGTCGGCGCGCACCGTGAGCGCCGCGCCCGGCGCCAGGCGGCCCAGGCGCGCCAGCGTCTCGACGATGAAGCGCTCCGAGCCGCGCTGGGAGGATCCCGACCGCATCCGGGTGTGGATGATCTCGCCGGTGTCGTCTCTGACCGCGGCCAGCGGGTGATAGCCCAGCACGGCTGTGTGGCCGTAGGCGGCGCCGCCTTTGCTGTGGCCGTGCACCTCACAGATTGTGGAGTCCACGTCCACCGTCATCTCCGCTGCGGCCGGGGCCGCGCCCACAGACCACGCCCGCTGAAGCGCCAGCTCCTGCGCGCGGTCGAGCTGGCGCACATGGCCCCACGCGAACGACCGCAGCCAAGTCCCCAAAGTGGACGGCGCCAACACACGAAACGGCAGCACCGCCTGCGCCGAGCCCGCCCGCAGCCGCTCGGTGTCGTCGATGAACGAACCGCCCACAAGCATCGACGCCACCACGCTCAGCGCCTTGGCCCCCGAGCCGCGGCCCGCCCCCGGCGGGCGCACCGCCTCGTCGATGAGCGCCTCCAGCCCCAGCCGCGACATCAGCGTGCCCGCCACCAACAGCCCCGCATCGGCCACCAAAGACCCGTCGTCAAAGACCGCCCCCAACCCGTCGATCCCACCAGATATGCTCCTCACAGGAAGTGCCTCCTCACGTGGCCGGAATAACTGTCGTTATCAACAGCATTCTCCCACGTCAGGAGGCCTTTCTGGTGGACGCGCCAACCCCACAGGCCCCACTGCGCCGGTGGATCCGGGCTCAGAGCGCGCCCGGGCGACCAGGAGTTCAGCCCAGTCCCTCATCGCCGCCTCATCAGCGGCCCCATTCGCCGGCACAGCCGGCATATTCTGATCAGTCACAGACATGATCCTTTCCGGCCCACAGCACCCAGCTGCGGACCCTCAGATCACGCCCGATACACAAGATTCCTGACAGACCCTTCGGGCACCCACAGGGCGCTGGTATGGCGCGGTGGGCGTCCACAGGCAGCGCACGAGTCGCCGCCGACAGTGGTGGAGTCGTAGACAGCGCCTAGGGGGCTAGGGTCCTGTCGTGATGCGCCCGCGTCGCCGGAACACTCTCGGTGCGGCATGCATCGCCGGGGCCGCCGTCGCCTACTCGCTGATCCCGCTGCCGATCCGGTTCGCGGGTGAGGGCTTCTCCGTTCTGGTATTGGGCACGCTGATGGAGTCAGCTTGCGCGACGCTGCTGCTGGCTGCGCTGGCCGTGTCGGCTAGGCCCGTGCTGGGAGTGGGTCCGCTCCAGGCGATGCGTCCAGCACGACACGTGGCGTTGCCTCCCGTCGCGCTGGCAGGCCCGCGCGCGGGCGTGCTGTTGACGCTGCTGCTGGTCACGGCACCCAATGTCCTCCTGTATGCCGGCACGGCGGCCCTGCTGCCGCTCGTGGTGTTGTCCTGCTTCTCGGACGGCCTGGATGTCGTGCCCCAGTCCCTTCTGATTGCGCGCTGGAGCGGCAGCAGCAGAAGCATCTCGACCCGCAGCGCCACCATGATGTGCGGAATGCCGATCGCGGTGGCCGCTGTCGTGTGGAGTCAGACGGCCCCCGGCCAACTCGAAGGAGGTTCATGGCAGAACACGACAGTCGGGTTGGTGCTGGGGGTGCTGACCACGGCGACATACGCCGTGCGGCCAGCGGCAGGGATCATCTACGGCGACCGTTGCGCATCGGCTTGGCGCTCTGGACCTAGCGCTGTGTCCGTCAAGGAGTACGGCGCTGCCCTGTGGTGGTCGACGTTCGCCGCCTCGGCGGTCAGCGTTCCGATCGTGGCAGCGGTTGGGCTGACGTTCGCCCTCGGCGGATTGGGCGCCACCCGCTCGGCGGCATTCGGGGCAGCGTCCGGACTGATCATGGGTTGCGCCCGCCTGCTGCACCGGGCGGGCAACATCGTCACTGCCGACACGCGCGTCAACAGTTTGCTCTACGCATCGCCGGCGCTGGCGGCCATATGGCTAACGAGCGCAGGCGACCCCATCTACCAACCTGTGCTGTTCGGTTGCGGCATGGCGGTCATCTTAGGACTCAACGCGGCCATCGCAGCAGACCGCGACGGGCAGCAATCAGCCCAGTCGCAGTGACGCCTTTGTCTTGACTCGGGCTGGGTTGCCGGGAAGGCGGCGAGGGATCACTTCCTGGCGCTGTGGTACTCCGGTGCGGGCGGCGTCGAAGGGGCGGTCCAATGGGCGTGTCTGAGCGTGTGGGTGCCCAAGATGTGGTCGTGGGGCGTTGACCGGCCATGATGCGCCTGCATCCTGGGGTCCTATGTGTCGGATTCTGTATCGGTTGCTGGTGTCGTTGGCGTGCTTGGCTGTTCGCTCGTGACGCTCGAAGGACCTTGAGGTCATCGTGTTGCGTCACCAGCTCACAGTGCTGCACCGCCTGAACAACCGACCAGCCATCGCGGAGGAGGACCGAGCCCTGCTGGGTGCTGTCGCGGCGGCCCTGTTGCGATCGCAGCGAGCGGGCTGGCTCGTCACACCAGAGACGCTGCTGCGTTGGCACCGACAGCGGATCGCCCGCCACTGGACCCGACCCCGCCGGACGCCCGGCCGGCCCCGCACTTCTGTGGAGCTGCGTCGTCTCATCATCGAGATGGCCACCAGCAACCCCACATGGGGCTACCGCCGCATCACCGGCGAACTCATCGGCCTCGGCCACCGCGTCGGAGCCTCCACTGTCTGGAGAATCCTCAAACACCACCCCATCGACCCCGCCCCGCAGCGCACGAGCGTCACCTGGACCCAGTTCCTGCGCTCCCAAGCCGCCGCCGCCTGCGACTTCATAACCGTCGACACAGCCCTGATGCGCCGCTACTACCTGTTGTTCTTCATCGACATCACCAACCGCGAAGTCCTCTACGGCGGCATCACAACCAACCCCACCGGCGCCTGGACCACCCAAGCAGCGCGCAACCTCTTCGTGGCCCATCCCAGGCGGTTCACCCACACCCGAGCACTGCTGCGAGACCGATGGGGATACCCAGATGGTGCGCAAGTTGACGCGGGTCGAGGCGATCGAACGGGCTGAGCTCGAGTTCAGTCCTGACCTCTGTCGCTAGCCCAGTCGCCTCCTTCTTGAAGCCGCGGCGTACCGTCACCATTCACTCCCGGCTTCTCAAGTGTTCGTAGGCCGCCTTGATGACCTCGTCAAGCGCGATCGCGTCCTTAGCGGTCAGGTTCCTGTCCGAACGAAGATAGGTGGAGATCATCGCCAAGGGCTCAGCTTCAGGCCGCTCGCCTTCAAACCTGACGAAATCATCGGCCCGCAGGCCAGACCAGGCCGAGAGCGCAGCCAAGCTGTCGAGATCGGGACGCCTCCCCTGCGCCATGCGGGTGAGGGTGGAAGCGCTCACCCCGGACTCGGCGGCAACCTGCTTCCAGGTCAGATTCCTCGCTCGCCGCTCGGCATCCAGCGCCCCATAGAGCGCATCTCCGTCGAACCAGCCGATCCTCGCTGACATGCTTCCTCCGAGTAGTTGCTAACTAGCAATCAGCAGGCTACTATGCAATCGCTCGATGGCAACTGGCCACCGGGCGAGCAACTCGAAAGCGAGGTTAGCCAATGAGTGACGCAGTTGCCACAGCAGTGACGGACACGCCCACGAGGCCTGTCTTCATCACCGTCAACAGGAAGGAAGTCAAGGTCGACGGCCCCAAGGTCAGCGGCCTGGCGATCAAGGAGGCGGCCATCGAGCAGGGCCTTCCCATCGAGTTGGACTTCACGCTGGCCGAGGAGACATCGGACGGTAAGCGCAAGAACATCGGCGATCGGGACACCGTCGAGGTGACCGATAAGTCGGTGTTCTGGGCCACAGCCGGCGATGACAACTCCTGATGGAGCCCGTCATGACGCCGGACGTAGAGCAAGCGGTCGCGGATCTCCGAGCCTGCTTCCCCGACACCGAGGTCGATGCCGTCGGCACGGGTGATGGTGGCGGCATTGTCACCATCACCCTTGTGGATCCAGGGCCTGCGTATGTCCAGCGCGAGACGTGGATGAGATTCGACATCAGCTACCTGTACCCGCACGCGGACATCTATCCGCTGTTCGTGCGCCCCGATCTGGTCCGCATCGACGGGCAGACCCATGGCGGCGGCATCTCTGTGAATTCATTCCGAGGCTCTCCGGCGCTGCAGTTGTCGAGGCGGAGCAACCGCCTCGATCCGAAGATTGACACCGCCGCGCTCAAGGTCACGAAGGTCCTGGAATGGCTCTGGACCCAATGAACGGCCAGATCAGCCTTCGCCTCACGCGGGCGATGTGGACAGAACTCGAGCGGCACCTCTTCCCCGGCGACCGGGACGAGCATGGAGCCGTGATCGGTGCGGCGGTCGTCGACACCGCTCGCGGATCGCACCTCCTGGGACGCAGACTCTTCCTTGCAGCCGACGGAATCGACTACGTGCCTGGCCAGCGCGGCTACCGCATGCTCACCCCTGACTTCGTCAGGCGCTGGGCTCTCGACTGTGCAGTCGAGGGACTCGCGTATCTCGCCATCCACAACCATCTAGGTGTCACCCGCGTCGCCTTCTCCGGTGACGACATGGCCTCGCATCGTCGGGGCTACCCGGCTCTTCTAGACATTCTCGACGGCCCGCCAGTGGGCGCACTCGTCTTCGCTCGTCGGGCCGTGGCTGGCGACATCTGGGTGTCCCCTAGCCACCAAGTGGAACTCAACCACGCCGTCGTTGTCGGCCGATCACAGCAGACCCTCTACCCCTCACCACCGAAGCCAGCCGACGCCGACCCGCGGTACGACCGACAGGTCCGCCTATTCGGGGACCGGGGACAGGACATCCTCTCCGTCCAGAAGGTCGGCGTCGTGGGAGCCGGAGGCGCTGGCTCTCTCATCAACCAGTACCTCGCACGGCTCGGGGTCGGGCATCTTGTGGTTGTCGACCCCGATCGAGTCGATCCCACCAACTGCCCGAGACTGGTCGGCACACGGCCAAGCGACCTGCTGCCGCAGTGGATACCGCATCGGTTGGCTCACATTCTGCGGATGCGGGCGGCACTCAAGGTCGATGTCGCCGAGCGAGTAGCGCGTGCGGCAAATCCGCTCGTCAGCTTCGATGCGGTCGAGGGTGACATCGTGGAGCCAGCAGTGGTCGAACAACTCCTCGACTGTGACGCCATCTTCTTGGCAGCCGACACCATGCGAGCACGCTTGGTGGTCAATGCCATCTGCCACCAATACCTGATTCCGACGTGGCAGGTGGGTGCGAAGGTGCAGATCGACAAGGACTCGGGCGAGGTCCACGACGTCTTCTCCGCTGTCCGACAACTCGTCCCAGGCGTGACGTGCCTGTGGTGCAACGAACTCGTGGACGCCACGCGGCTGGCGGTGGAAGCCGCCGAACCCGAGCAACGAGCGGCGCAGCGCTACATCGACGAGATCCCCGCGCCAAGTGTCACCACCCTCAATGCCGTAGCAACTTCCCACGCCGTGAACGACTACCTCGCCGCCACCGTGGGCCTACCAGGCCCAGGGGATGACGATCTAGAAGTCACTTGGACGAAGCACCGCCCGCTCAACCCGAAGCCAGCGATCGAAACCCCACGTCGAGACGCCGACTGCACCGAATGCCAAGGCCGACTGGCGTCCGGCCCACTCAAGCGCCTGCCCGTGCGCTATTCGGTCTCCTGAGAGAGAGCCGATCATCGTTGAAGAGCGTCCACCGAGAATCGTGGGCCCTGGATGTCTCAGCCTGCTGATTTGCATCAGCGTTCGAAGGCCCGACCTGCTTCTGACCAAAGGAGACCGCATGAAAAGAACCCATGGTTCGCCCGTTCTCGGCATGGGAGCCATCGCCGTGATCTTCGCCTGGCTATTGAGTGCCGCCCTCGTGGTAACGGCAATTGTGCTGGCAGTTCTCGCCGTGATTGCCCTCGTTGGATGGCTGTTCGACGACGGAGTTGAAGACCTCGGCTCTCTACTCGACGACGGCTCAAGCTCGTCGAGGCGCGCTCGAAACCGTCGCAGACGCGGCAGGACAAGTCACCGCTACTCCACGCGATATCGAAGGCCCCGCCGCCCCCGATATCGACGACGTCGATCATACGCACAAACTTGGATGTAGTCCGCTCGGCGAGCTGTCCTCGAAGGGAAGCACCGTTGCGAGCAGGCTTGATGGCCAGCCATTTCAACCCACGCTCCGAATCCGTCGAGCCTGTCGATTCTCCTGTCCCATCGGCCGCTACGAATCAGCGAACAGCCTAGGCCCCTTCGCATAATTGCCTGACCTGCATAAGCGGATCCTCCTCAGGTGGGGCTGCACATTTGAAATCGCTTTGCTGCGCATTTGAGGAGATCCTGAAGCGCGTTGATCGAGGTCAGAGCATGACCGCGGCCAAGAGAGTCGAGTGGAGACTCTGACGGTGTTGCCAGGTGCTGGACAGGCCCAGATTGGCGTTCGAGGTCCTGCGCACCGCACGCGTCCCAGCGACGGAAACCGCCTGCGATTCCCCTCTGGGTTAGGCGGCCAAGACATGGCCTGCGTCCTATTCGAAGACGTCCAGGCGTCCGCTGTCGAGAAGCCGCTTTGCCGCGTCGATCACGGCTTGTGTGGTGTTGAGGGCTTGCTGGGCGTCGTGCTCGTCGACTCCGGGGGAGTCTTCGTCGGGGTACTCGCTGCGGTTGCGGCGTCGGCGCATGGCGTGCAGGCGTCCGAACACCTCCATCCCGCCGTGATCGTTGAATTGGGCGCGCACGGCATCAATGACCGCGATGTGGCCCCCTCGGGTGGTGGCGCGCAGCCCTTGCACCGCGAGCAGTGCCGCGGCGGCTTTGCGTGCGGCGTCGTAGGAGAGCTGCAACGCCCCGGCCGGGTCGTCTGCGGTGCCCTTTGAGGCGAGTCCGATATGGGCATCGGCGTCGGCCACCAACCGGCCAGCGACTTCGGCCGAGGGAGCCACCTGTTCGAGTTCGCCGTCCGCTATCAAGCGTTGGATCTCAGCATGTCCCCGTTGCCAGCTCATGGGGATCTACCGCCCTTTGGCTTCATGCTCAAGAAGTTCTCTTGTTGGTTCCTGTTCATCGTTCGCGAGGACGACGACGAGGGGCCGCGACTTGACTTCTCGGATGAAGCTCCCGCGCTCAGATCTCCACTGGGAGTGCGTACGGACGGTCGCTTGGACCGGCATTCCGATCCGTTCCTCGACCCGTTGGGCAGCGTCGTCCACGAGATCGCGGTCTGCGTCTCCGATTACCAGCACGTCGACGTCGTTTGGGGCTCGGCCCGCCTCGCCCAAATAGCGCGCGGCCCAAGAACCGATCAAGAGCACGGCTTCAGCCCCGTGGATGTGGGCGAACTCCTCGGCGACCACCGTCGGCGGGCCGTAGGTGGCGAGAATGATGCGGCGCACCGCGCCGTATAGAGGATGGTCGACCCGGGCGCGCACTTGCCGCATGGGACCGACCTTCTCGGTGGTGAGGATTGCGGCCTGCTCGCCTCGCAGCACTTCCCGTAGCACCGTTGGCATGCTCGTGCCCGTCGCGGCTACCAGGTCCGACAGGCTGTGGCTCTTGTCGGGGTCGGCGAGCACGCGCGCCAGGATCCTGCCCTGGGCGTCTGAGCGAAGGATGGGAGCGAGCGACGGCGCAGCAACGTTCATAAACCGTATAGCACTATACGCTTTATGAAAGTGAATGCCGACCCTGACACCCGCCCAGCGCTCAGCGACCCGAGTCGCTGAGCACCTCCGCGCCCCAAAACCCCACCCCAAGAGGCGCCTTCGCCAATAATGCGAAGCCGAAGCCCGAATAGAGCGAAGGCGCCCGTTGAGGCGCCTTCGCACAATTCTCTGACCTGCACAAGCGGGCACTCCTCAGATCGTGCTGCACATTTGAAATCGCCTTGCTGCACATTTGAGAAGACCAGAGATCGCGTTTGTCGAGGTCAGAGCGTTGCCGTGACTTCCACGGTTGCTTCAAGCCCCGCCTCATTCTGCAGCTTGCAGAATAGGCCCAACTTGGGTGAGACGAGCTTCCTGGATCAGGTCCATTAGTCGGACGCTGCGAACCTGACCGAGGCGCCCATCATTCCGTCGGTGCGCTAACTCGCAGCCGCCTAATCTCTTCGCCCACTTCGCGTACGCGGTCGAGTGCTTCTGCGTAGGCAGCGCTCGCAGCTTGTGCTTGGGCCGGCGTCAGATCTTGCGTTGATCCGGTAGCAATTAGGTCGTCGAGGGCAGCCTGCCAGTGCGTGAGCGCCGTCACCGCTGTGTCATGGAGCTGCTGGCGTGGCGGGGGGACGACGAGTCGACTGAGATAGGAGAGCCATTCGTTGATTGCGAGTCGCTGTGCGGTTAGGGCGTCGATAGCGATCTGGCGACGCTGTGTCTCGGGCATCGAGCCCGCCGGAGGCGGATCGGCCGAGTCGAAGCCGGCCCGCATGCTGTCAACGATCTGCGCCACCTGGTCTTCCCAACGATCGACGAGAAAGTCCTCGATCAGGTACGGATGGACTCCCCCGACGGGTGCCAAGCAGCGTCGAGCGATGAGGCGGCAGTCTCTTAGCTCGTCGGAGCTGATCTCGCGGTGGTGCGCCACCTTACGACGCACCGCGTTGAGCGCTCCCAGCGAATCCTTGAATGCTTCCGGGTCCGGGAGACAACCATCGTCGAACCAGTCGTCGTGATCAACGATGGCATCGCGTAGCTGTGGCAGAAACACGTAGTCAAGAAGTGTCCGGGCATCCGCACCGTTGCGCCCCTCAGCGGCGGCCCGACCCGTGAGCGTTGAGAGTTCGGCCAGTGGCCAGAGCTGATCGGGATAGTCAGCGCCGATTCGCTGAAGACCGTGAGCAGTTCCCGAAGACCGGTTTCGATCTGACCGATGATGCGGTCGGCTTGAGATCGTCGATAGGCCGGCGTGTTGTCTTGGAAGAGGCTGTTCGCTAGCCACTCAACGGCACGGCCCTCGCCGGCAAATCCCGCCACTTCGATCGACGAAACGACCCACAGCAGCTCCTCGCCCGCGGCGTCGTACGCCCGGAGGCCGAAGGACTCGGCGTGGAGCACCGGAAAGAGCTCGGGAATCCCAAGTCCCGATAGCGCGACCATGACCCCGGCAATCTCCCCTCGGACTGTGATCGGATCGGTCGAGCGAGCAGTGATCTCAACGACCAGCGTTCGATCGCTCATGCTCACGTTCCAGACATTGATCGGATCTGCGCCCAAGCGCTCGACGAGGCCGAGAGACTCGGCGACGAGTCGGAGCGCAGCGTCAGAATCGAACGTCACCAACCCCATCCTGCCAGCGATACCTCAATGTCAGCGCCAAGTACGGCCGTAGACCGCGTGGTCGCTATCACGTGCGCGATCACCTTGCTCGTCGAGATCGCACGCAATGAGCCTCGCCGGGATCAACGCAGGCCGAGGTGTGCCTGGTGCGGTTCCCATGGTCAGGCCTGTGAGCTAGCGCGAGAGGTTGGGCTTGGTGCTCCATGCGTCGCTGGGATCGAGCACTACGTATGTGCCGGAAATCTTGTCCCAGAGGTTCTGGTTGCGGCGGTCCCAGAACGGCATGAACAGCAGCACCCCGAGTGTCAAGGGGATCGCCAAGCCCGCGACGATGCCTGCGACGATTTCTCGTACCCAGAACATCCTCGCGAATCCGACGGGCCTGAGTGATCCGGTGTCGATCACTCGCAGATTCAGCAACGCTTTTGCGGGGGTTTGTCCGCGTCCGACGATCATTAGTGCCCAGATGACCCAACCGATGCCCAGCGTCACGAGGACCAACACTGATTCGAGAACTACGGCCCCTAGTCGTATCCACGGGCTCGCAGCCGTGACGCCCGCCGGCAGCGGCCATTCGTCGCCAATTGGCTCTGCCGGAGCGCCTTGGTCGTCCGTCGTCATATCACCTACTCCTCCGAGTGTTCATTGGGCGCCATCGTGTGTTGTTCACTGGCGAGGCAGTGTAGGCAGGGGTGGATCACGGCTTCGAGGTACCGCTGACGGGCGCCAGCGACCGGCTCATGGTGGGAGGTCGTGGATGAGTTCGAGATGGCGGCGGCTGCTGCCAATTCTGGTGGCGCTCGTGGCGCGGGGATGCTCAAGCGAGCCTGAGCCGATCCGGGGGGGTGTCCCTGTCTTGTTGTCAAGCCGCTTGGGGCAGGTTCTGGGGGTGGGGTGGCTGGTAGGGGGTTTGGGTCTTGAGCATGGCGAGGATGATGTTGCAGCGGCGTCGGGCGACGCAGATGACGGCGGCGTTGTGGCGTTTGCCTTCTGAGCGTTTGCGCTGGTAGTAGGCGCGTGCGTCGGGGTCGTGTTGGGCGGCGACGAAGGCTGCGGTGAAGAGGGCGTTCTTGAGTCGGTGGTTGCCGCCTCGGGGTTTGCGCGCTGTGGCGCTGCGCCCTGACTGCCAGTCGACGGGGGCGAGCCCGGCGTAGGAGGCGAGGCGGCTGCCGTCGGCGAATCGGTGGGGGTCGCCGATCTCAGCGAGGGTTCTGGCTCCGGTCCGCGGGCCGAACCCGCACAGGCTGTTGAGGACTTTTCCCAGCGGGTGCGCCATGAACGCTTCCTCGATGTGGCCGGTGAGCTGGTCGCGGCGCTCGCAGATCCGGTCCAGGTCGGCGGCGAGCTCTGAGATGGTGGCGCCCCAGGCGGCCTCGGCGGTGACGATGATGCTCTGCGCGTCGAGCGCGGCCCAGATCGCGTCGGTTAGCCGGCTGGCTGTGCGGGGCGAGCGTTTGGCGATGCGGGCCCGCACCCGGGCCCTGCCCGCTGCTCGAAGCGCTGTGGGGGTGCCCCAGCGGGCCAGGGCGTCGCGTGCGCCGCCGCTGGTGGCCACCTTGTCGCCGAGGGCCCGCTCCAGGGCGGGCGACACCGCCAGCAGGGCGTCTCTGAGGCGGTTGGCGGCCCTGGTGGCGTCGGCGGCGAGGTCGGCGTCTCTGCCGTTGAGGATCCGCAGCCGCGCCAGCAGCTCATCGCTGGGAGCGGTCCAGGTCAGGCGGTCGGCGTTGCGCCGGGCGTAGTCGGCGAGCACCGCGGCGTCTTTGGGGTCGGTCTTGGCCGCCCCGGCGTAGAGGTCCGCAGCCCGGCGCATCGCCAGCCCCGTCACATAGGCCACCGGAACCTCCCGGCGCGTGGCCGTCTCCAACAGCAGCGACGCCGCCGAGCTGGTCGTGTCGATCACCAAAGCGACCGTGCCGTGCACAGCGGCGTCGTCGATCAGTTGGCCGATCGCCGCCTCGTCGTTGCGCACGCCCCGCGCCAGCACCTCGGCGCCGGCTGAGGTCACAGCGCAGGCGTAGTGGTCGCCTTTGGCGACATCGACGCCGACGAACACCTCGATGTCGACGCAGTCGGGTTCTTGCATGGCGGGACTCCTTGGGTCCGGGGGCATTCCTGGTCGGATGCTCCCGGTGCCTGCGCCTCAACCACTTTACGATCAGCCCCGAGGGCATGTCCCTGTCAGAGATCGAAGACACCCGACCGCGGCGGGCGACAACACCCCCCGGGCCATCAATGTGACAGGGGGCTACAGCCCTACCCGCCGCGGCGAGCAACCAGCCCCGACACTGCCACGCCGGGACCACTCAACAACGTAAAGGGCCTTGCCTCGGGGGTCTCGACGGCTGAGAGCGCCGAGCTTGTGGCGGCTCGGCGGCGGATCCGCGAGCTTGAGGCCGAGTTGGCGGTGACCAAGCGCGCCTTTGAGTTGCTCAAGGAGCAGACCGACCCAATAGGCGCTTCGAGGCCGTCGCCAGGGTTGGAGCTGACCCGGTTTGGTTGACACCGGGTGGTTATGCGGCTTGAGCCGCGGGTTGGTGGTGTTGTTCGTAGCGGATGGGTGACAGGTTGTCGAGTCGGGTGTGGCGGCGGTGGTGGTTGTACCAGTCGATGAAGCTCATGATTTGTGTGCGGGCGTCGGTTTGGTTGCGGAATCGGGTCTTGTGGAGCAGTTCGCATTCGAGGGTCGCGAAGAACGATTCGGCCATGCTGTTGTCAAAGCATTATCCGGTCAATCGCGGTCTGGGGTGAAGCGAGGTGTCGTGGGCTGGGTCGGTCAGTTGGCTTTGCGGCGGGGTTGGCGGCGTTCGACGTGGCGGAGCCGTTCTTCTTGGTTTCGGACTCGGTCGGCGAGGGCTTCGAGCCCGGTGCGGAGGTGGGCGATTTGGGTGGCGAGTCCGGTGAGGGTGTGCGGGTCGTGGCTGTGGCTGCGGTGTTCGTCGACGATGGCTCGGAGCTGGGGGTTGCGGTAGAGGGTGGTGCGGCTGATGCCGGCGTGGTCGGCGACGGCGGTGAAGGTGATCGCTTCGCCGTCGTTGGCGAGGCGGGCGCAGGCGGCTTCGACGGCTTCGACGTTGGTGGTCATGCGGTGTTGGCGATGAGCGTGTCGAGGCGGTCGAGGAGGCGTCGATGCCGGTCGGCTTCGTCGATCCAGCCGCGTGTTTGGGCGTCGGCGAGGAGTGCTCGGGTGTCGACGCGCTGAGCGGAGAGCACGGCGGCCGACGCGGCGTCGGTGCGGAAGCTGGGGCAGTGCTCGCAGATGTTGGCGTAGGGGCAGGCTCCTTGGGCGGGGGCGCGTAGGCAGTGGCCGCCGGCGAGGCGTGCTTTGATGGCCGGCGCGTCGCGCCAGTCGTCGCCGGAGGTGCAGCCGTTGGCGGTGACGGGGATGCGCGGCCGGCCCGTCGGTGTGGGCATGGCGCCGATGCGGCCTTTGGCCAGGTCGAGGGCGCGTTCGTATTCGGCGCGGACGGTGGAGTCGAAGAGGTGCGCGTAGCGCAGGCTCATCTCGGCTGAGACGTGGCCGAGGAGGGCCATGAGCGCTTGCAGCGAGACACCGGCGTTGACCAGGGCGGTGGCGTAGGTGTGGCGGAGCTGGTGGGGGGTGACGTGGCCGATCCCGGCGGTGTTGGCGCTGCGGGCCAGTTCTTTGCGGACCGCGGTCTGGGAGAGCCGGCGCCCGTGATGGGTGAACAGGAACTGGGTCGCGCGTCCGGTGCGTGGATGCGGCAGCGGCTGACCGGTCGAGCGGGTGGCGGTGATCCGGTCGATGAGGGCGACGGTCTCGTCGTCGAGGGGGACCATGCGTTCGGTGTCGAGCTTGCCGAGGGGGACCTTCAGCCAGGCGCCGTGGCCGCCGATTTCGTGGACGCAGTCCAACTCGAGGTCGAGGAGCTCTCCGATGCGCAGCCCGACGGCTCGGGCCAACAGCAGCGCGTCCGCGGCGAGGCGATAGGTGGAGGCTTCGAGCGCTTCGGTGAGTCGCCGGTCGGCGTTCACGGGCAGATAGCGGGGCAGCGGCCGCGGTTGGCGGGGATGATCGGACCGGAAGATCAGCTTGCGGGCGGGGGCGTCGTCCCAGCCCCATTCGGTGATCTCTGCGAGCATGTGGCCAACAGCGCGGATCCGGCGGTCCTGGTCGGCGACGGTGATGGCCCGCCCGGTCTTTGATGACACTGCGTTGGCGACGGCGCTCAGGTAGGGCTCGATGTGGCGTTGGCGGCCCAGCCCGGCGAGCGATTCGAGCTCGGGGTCGTGTTCGGCGAGGAACCGGCCGAAGCAGGCGAGTCGGGTGGCGAGGCTGGAGACGGTCTTGGGTCGACAGGTGCCGCGCTTGCGTTCGAGGTAGGCGGCCATGGCGGAGCGCAGGTTCGGGCGGCAGTCGGCCAGGCGGGCCTCGAAGGTGTCCGGCTGCTGGTGGGGCTCGGGTGGTTGGGAGACGATGTCGAGGTGGAACAGCACCGTGTGGGCGCACACGAGCGCGCTCCGGTAGTGCCGCCAGCGTTGCCCGGTCGCAGCCTCGCGTGCCCGGCACGCGTCGGCGAGCGCTTCCAGGTCGCCGATGGTCAACTGCTCGAGTGGGCGTCCGGTCTGGATCAACAGCCGGCCGACCGACTGCGACGCGGCCCGCTTCGCCTGAGTCTGGGTGAACCCAACCGCCGTTGCGGTGTCGCAGAACCGGGTCATGCCGGCCTCGAGCGGCGAGCCGCAGACCTCGCGCCAGAAGCTCGACAGCTTGCGCGACACCAGCCAGTCCCAGCCCGGCCGCAGCCACCTGTGGGCCATCAAGAACATCAGCAGCGACATCGTCGAGGGCGGCAGCACCAGCCGGGCGCCGAGGGGTTGGTCGGCCCAGGCCTGCGGGTTGGGCCAGCGGTCCAGGAACGTCCGGGCCGCCCGGTCCGACGCCGGGTTCCCCCGGCCGGTGGCGCGCTGGCGGTCTCGCCACGCCCACAGCAGCTGGTCGGGTGCCGGGACCGGCGACGGTTCAGGTGTTGGCGCGTTGGCGGCGGCGGGCAGCATCGAACTCGGCCTTGACATGGGTGGGGGCGAGATGGACGTAGCGGGCGGTGGTGTCGATGTGGGCGTGGCCCAACAGGGCCTGCATCACGGCCAGGTCCACACCGGCCTCGGCCAGAGCGGTGCCGAAGGTGTGGCGCAAGGCGTGGGGATGCGCGGACGTGATGCCGGTGATCTCGCGGTGATAGCGGAAGATCCGCCGCAGCCCCGCCGCGGTGAGCGGCTGCCCGCGGGTGGGGCCCTTGGCCACGACGAACAGCCTGGCGCTGGCCGTCTCGGGGCGCTCGGCGAGCAGGTAGGTCTGGATCACCCCGGCGACGTCCACGTCGAGGGGGACCCGGCGCTCCCTGCCGCCCTTGCCCGACACCCGCAGCCAGCGGGCGCCGATGTCGACATCGGCGACGTCGAGGCCCAACACCTCCGACGAGCGCAGCCCGCAGAACACCATCAACCCGGCGGCGGCCCGGTCCCGCCACGTGCGCAGGCTCTCCAGCAGCGCCACGACCTCTCGGTGCTCGAGCGTCCTCGGGAGCCGCTTGGCGTCGCGGACCCGCAACGGCGAGCGCCGCCTCGGCGCACGCGACACGTGCGCGAGCATCCCGCCCCGCTCACCCGCCGACGCCCACTTGGCCTCGCGGCCCGCAGGCATCGGGTTCGGCGAGTCCGGGTCGCGCATCGACCGGAACGAGAACAACCCCGACACCGCCGCCAAGCGCAAGTTGATCGTGGCCGCAGACAACGCGTCGGTCCGGCGGCCGTCGAGTCCGACCACGTTCGCACCGCCGGGCCGGCCGGCCACCCGCTCGCTGCGGCACGCGGCCAAGAACCGCAACAACACATCCGTCGTGACCTCGGCCAGATCCAAGTCCTCGTCGCCGAGCCAGCGGCAGAACGCCAACAGCCCGAACCCATAGGTGCGTATCGTGCGAGGCGAGTAGTTCCGGTCAACCAGATACGACAGGTAGTCGTTCACCAGCCCGAACCGGCCGGCGCCGTCGCCGGCGAGCCGCCAGCCAACCCCAGTCCGCTCCAGGAACAACCCGCCAACCGGCACGGCCACATCTGTAACGCCCAGCGAACCACAATGCAAGCATTTCCCAGCTTCAACAGGAAATCAGGCTGCCAGCCCCAGACCCAATTGGCCGGTTAACAGGCAGTCGCCCCTTGATCCCATCGACAGCACGATCCCGGCCTGGCGGCAGCGGCGCCCGAACGCGATGCTGCCGGTTTGCGTGCCGTGATCGGAGTGGATCGTCGATCCGTGGGGTTCGCGGTTGTTGATGGCCATGGCCAGCGCGTTGGTGGCCAGCGACGCCTGGGGGCGTGAGTCGATGGACCAGCCGACCACTCGGCGGCTGAACACATCGAGCACCACTGCGCAGTAGATCTTGCCTTCGCGGGTTGGGTGCTCGGTGATGTCGGTGACCCACAGCTGGTCGGGCCCGCCGCGGCGGAACCGCCGATCAACAAGGTCTGCGGCGGTGGGCAGGTTGGGGACCTTGCGGTATCGGTGCCGGCCCGGCAGCCCGGCGAGGCCGTTGCGGCGCATGACCAGCTCCACGGTGCAGCGCGCCACCTGCAAGCCCCGCCCATGCACCAGCTCGGCATGGATGCGCCGCGCTCCATAGGTGCGCCGAGACGCATGGTGGATCTCGGCGATGACCCCCAGCAGCATCCCATATCGCACCGAACGCGCTGACGGCGGACGCCGGCGCCAGCAGTAGTAGCCCGACACCGACACCCCCACCACCCGACAAGCGACCTCCACGGGGTAGCCGTCATCTACGACCGCGGCGACGACCTCGAAACGCCTTTTGGGTCGGTCTGCTCCTTGAGCAGCTCAAAGGCCCGCCTGGTCACCACCAACTCGGTCTCGAGCTCGCTGATGCGTTTGCGGGCCGCGGCCAGCTCCACAGACTCAGCGGTGCTGACGCCGGGTTTGAGCCCGCGATCCACCAGGTCCTGGTTGCGCCAGTTGTAGATCGTCTGACCCGTCACCCCCAACTGCTCGGCGATCTCAGCGATCGGTCTGCCCGCCTCGATCAGATCCAGCACCTTGCGCCGGAACTCGGCCGGATAACTCCTTGGCATGATGACCTCCTCACGGTCGACATGCCCGAGATTCAACTATCCCAACCGCGCGATACCCGGGGCACACCAACCGCACCGGCGCCGACATGAGCCGATGGTTCGGCCAGCACCAGCTGCCCCGAAAAGTGAGACCCCAGCCCACCTTGGCACAAGCCGCATAGCCAGCTGAAACCCCCAAAGATCGGGAACCAGCGCGGCCCGCCACAGCCACCAGGCAGCCGCCACGCCCATTCAGCGCCAAGACGCGCCTCAGACCCCCTCCAAGCAGCGTCCGGATAGCCTCAAAATGCCAAGATGCGGTCGTCAGCGCAATTCGCGCAGCAAACCGCGCACGGCCCGCCCTCGTAGCTCAGTGGATAGAGCATCGGTTTCCTAAACCGTGTGCGCAGGTTCGATTCCTGCCGGGGGCGCAGCTTCCCGAACCACCACACCGCTTGGGCACAGTGTTCGCCGACCTCCGCGGATGGCCTGCTGCGGCCGGGCTCTAGCTCACCGCCTGCCCAGTTCTGGGCCGAGCGTGATAGCGCTCTCGGGTCGGGCCGAAGCGACCGGCAGAGCCGGGGCCTATCTTGCAGGCGTGACCGACACCGCCCAGAGTTCCGGTTGAGCGGACCGATGCCGAAGATCGCAACCGACCGCTACGTCGACCGGGCCGAGCTGGACGACTTCATCCGCTCCCGGCCCCAGGGCGTGCTGCTCACCCGGCGCAGTGACGGCTGGCCGCAGGCGTCGCTCGTCACTGTCGGGCTCGGTGACAACGGCGACCTGCTGGTGTCCACCTACCCCGAGCGGGCCAAGACCCGTAACCTGCGCCGCGACCCCCGGGCGTCGGTGGTGGTGATGTCCGACAGGTTCAACGGCGAATGGGTGCAGTGTGACGGCACCGCCACCGTGCTCGACGTGCCCGAGGCGGTGGACGGGCTCGTCGAGTACTACCGCAACATCCGAGGCCACCACGACGACTGGGACGAGTACCGCTCCACCATGGCCGCCCACGGCAAGTCGCTCATCCGGGTGGGCGTCGAGCGCTGGGGTCCGATCTCCCGCGGCGGCTTCCCCGCCCGGCTGTTCCCCGACGAGCAGGACTGAGCGCTGCCGTGCCTGCCGCCGACCGCTGCCACCGCGAGCAGGACTGAGCGCGGCCGTGCCTGCCGCTGACCCCTGCCCCCGCGACCAGGACTGAGTCGAGCCGATGCCCTCCGTTGATCCGTTCGCACCCGCCCGGCTGGGGCCGGTCACGCTGCGCAACCGGATCATCAAGGCGGCCACCTTCGAGGGGGTCACGCCCGAGGCGCTGGCCACGCCTGAGCTCATCGACTACCACCGGGCCGTGGCCGCGGGCGGCGCCGGCATGTCCACGGTGGCCTATCTGGCCGTGTCTCCCGAGGGTCGCACCCACGCCGAGTGCATCTGGCTGCGCCCCGAGGCCGTGCCCGGCCTGCGCCGCCTCACCGACGCCATCCACGACGAGGGCGCAGCCGCCGGCGCCCAGATCGGCCACGCCGGGCCGGTGGCCAACTCGCGGTCCAACAAAGCCCAGTCGCTGGCGCCGAGCAAGCGGTTCAACCCCCTCGCCATACGAGTCATCCGCTCCGCCACCGACGCCGACATCGCCCGCATCACCAACGACTACGCCCGGGCCGGTCGCCTGTCCGCCGACAGCGGCTTCGACGCCATCGAGATCCACCTCGGACACAACTACCTGCTCAGCGCCTTCTTGAGCCCCAACCTCAACAAGCGCACCGACTCCTGGGGCGGCTCGCTCGACAACCGGGCCCGGTTCCCACGCCAGGCCGTGCAGGCCGTGCGAGCGGCGGTGGGGGACAAGGCGGCCGTCACCGCCAAGATCAACATGAACGACGGCGTCCCCGGCGGCCTCAAAGACGACGAGAGCCTCGAATTCGCCCGGATGCTGCAGGACGACGGCGCCCTCGACGCCCTCGAGCTCACCGGCGGCAGCTCCTTCGCCAACCCCATGTACCTGTTCCGGGGCGATGCCCCCCGCGAGGAGTTCGCGGCCACCCTGCCGCCCCACGCCCGGCTCGGCTTCAAGCTGGCCGGAGCCAAGCTCATGCCCGAATACCCCTTCGAGGAGGCCTACTTCCTGCCCAAGGCCCGCCGCTTCCTCAAAGCCCTGGAGATGCCGCTGATCCTGCTCGGCGGCATCAACCGGCTCGACACCGTGCAGTCGGCCCTCGACGAGGGGTTCGCCTTCGTGGCCATGGCCCGGGCCCTGCTGCGCCAGCCCGACCTGCCCAACCGCTGGCAGGCCGGCACAGCCACCGAAGGCAACTGCATCCACTGCAACCGCTGCATGCCCACCATCTACAGCGGCACCCGCTGCGCCGTCGACCACCCTGAGCCCCTCACAATCGGCCGCCCCGTCATCTGACTGGCTCTCAGCGGCCGGCCGCGGCCTATTGGGCGACCGTCGCCGTCAGGCTGGCTGGCCGGCGGATCCAGTATGGGGAGGCGAAGCAGCCGGGGCTGTGGGCGCGTCATCCGCGACCGCCGACCGTGGGGTCGGACCGGCAGCGGGGGCCGGCGGCGTCAACGGGGAGCCGGGGATTTGCTGCGGGCTCAGCAGCCCGGCGTGCACGAGCGCCAGGGTTGTGTCGACCTTTGAGCCGAGTTCCCTTACGTCGGAGCGCATCCCGCGCAAGATGAAACCGAGGGCGCTGACCAAGGCCGCAAAGGCGACGCCGACTAGCGTTGCCGTGATCGCCGGCTCCATGATCGAAAACCTATCACAAGTAATGAAGTTGTACAACAGGCAGTTAATGCCCCGCCCTCCGTCATGAGCGGGGAACGGAAGTCCCGTACGGGTCGATAGGGGGTCGGGCCCGCTGTGCGGCTCGGACCTCTAGCTCCAAGGCTCTGAGCGACTCCGATGGCAGGTAGTGGCGGCCCCGCTTCTCGCCCACCGGTTCGAGTAGGCCGGCTGCCACCATGGCGGCAAGGTCGCGTGTGGCCATGGCGTCGCTGATCGGCTCGCCAGAGGCGGACCTCACGACGCGCCTGTATCGAGAGCGGTTCAACGACCAGCCCGTGCCGAGTGCATGAGCGCATCGATCGTCCGGCCGGCCAGACGGCAGCGGGCCGCGGTCTGCTCGCAGCGGTCCCACAGCGCCTCGAACCGGTCGATCCGTCGGCGCAGGGCCACAGCCTGGCGGTAGTGAGCCGTCAGGCAGAGCTTCACCCAAGGGCGGGCGCTGCGTGCGGGCGACCACGACCCGGTCGCCGTATCGGTGAGCGCGCCGTAATAGGCGCCTACGTTCTGCCCCAGGTGCGCCTCGATGCTGGTGAACACCGGTGAGACCTCGCTGTCCGCACGGGCCAGCACGAAGGACTGGAGACATCGGGCCATTCGGCCGTTCCCATCGCTGAACGGATGGATCAGCGTGAGGTTCAGGTGGGCCATGGCGGCGGTGATCAGTGTCGCACCGGGGCTGTCGTTCACACAGGTGATGAACTCGTCGATCAACGGCTCGACGACATCGCGATCGGGGGCCTCATATACGGGATTGCCCGCGCCGTCGCGCACCCACACTGCGCCCGGGCGCCATTGGCCTGGATTCGTGGCCAGGTCGTGGCCGACCATTATGAAGTGCAGCGACTTCAGTAGCGAGGCGTCCATCCTCGGTCTGTCGGGGCTCGACGGGCCGGTGAGCTGCAGGACGTAGGTCATGGCGTCGCGGCAGCCGGAAACGGCGCTGCGGGTGTCCTCGCCCACGCCCGGGGGCTCCTCACCGTCGATGATGGCCGCGGTCTCGTCTACGGTGGAGTGGTAGCCCTCGATGGAGGTGGAGGCCTGCACGGCGCGCGCCATCATCACCCGGCTCAGCGTGCCGTACCAGCGGCGGGGCGAGACCAAGTGGAGGCGCAGGTCGTCGCGGAGTTCTTGAATCTCTCCGAGAACCTGTTCGTCGAGGCCGGTCAGCTCCGGTGTCTCGTAAATCACACGCGCGTTACTATCGAGATAATCCACATAGAGAGTTGATTAATTATCAACATACAGGTCTCCCGCGTCGAGTTCAGTTAGCGCCAACCCGGTGGGGCATCGCCCGCTGCTAGGGCTGCTTCGGGGTGAGCGGTAGCCTCGGACCTGTGCGCCTGTACGACACCGCGCGGCGGGCTGTGGTGCCCTTCGAGCCGGCCCCGCCGCCCGCGGAGGTGCGGATCTACGTGTGCGGCATCACCCCCTATGACAGCACCCACCTCGGCCACGCCAACACCTACCTGGCCTACGACCTGCTGATCCGCCGTCTCGAGGACCTCGGCCACCGCGTGCGGATGGTGCGCAACATTACCGACGTCGACGACTCGATCCTGCCCAAGGCCCGCGATCTCGGCGTGGACTTCCTGGAGTTGGCCGCGGCCGAGACGGCACGGTTCCACTGCGACATGGAGGACCTCAACACCCGGCCCCCCGCGGCCGAGCCACGAGCCACCGAATGGGTGGCCGAGATGGTGGCGCTCATCGAGGACCTCGCCGCCGCCGGCCACACCTACACCGCCGAGGGCATCACCTGGTTCGACGTCTCCACCTGGCCGAGCTACGGGCGCCTCGGCGGCTACGACGACGCCACCATGGTGGCGCTGGCCGCCGAGCGGGGCGGCACCCCCGACGATCCCCGCCAGCGCAACCCGCTGGACTTCGTGCTGTGGCAGCCATCGGCATCCGACGAGCCGTCGTGGGACTCGCCGTTCGGGTCGGGCCGCCCCGGCTGGCACATCGAGTGCAGCGCCATGTCGATGGGACTGCTCGGCACCGGCATCGACCTGCACGGCGGCGGCAGCGACCTGATCTTCCCCCACCATGAGTGCGAGCTGGCCCAGAGCGAGGCCGCCGCCGGCGAGATGTTCGTGAAGCACTGGATGCACTGCGGGATGGTCGGCTACGAGGGCACCAAGATGTCGAAGTCGCTGGGCAACCTCGTGTTCGTAAGCGACCTCTGCAAGGAGAGTCCTCCGGCCGCTGTGCGCCTAGCACTGATGGGGCACCACTATCGCGACGACTGGGAATGGCACGACGGTGACATCGCCGAGAGCGAAGCCCTGCTCGACACCCTCAACGAGGCCGTGCGACAGGGCGGAGCCTCGGGCGCCTCGGGCCCCGGCACCGCGAGCGGAGCCGATCCGGCCCCCTATTCCCGGCGGCTGCGCGACGCGCTCGATGACGACCTCGACGCGCCCCGGGCCCGGGCGGTGCTGGCCGAGATGGCCGACGCCATCATCGCCGGGCGCCTCGACGACTCCGCGCCGGGGGTCCTGGCCGAACTGTGCTCGCTCTGCGGGATCGCCCTCGAGCCGGAGCCGCCGCCGTTCCCGCAGTGATCTCGCTGTACGACACCCTGACGGGCGAGGTGCGCCCCCTGGCGACCCGCGAGTCGGGCCGGGTGGCGCTGTACGCCTGCGGGCCGACCGTGTACGACCACCCCCACCTCGGCCACGCCCGCTCGGCGCTCACCTACGACATTCTGCGCCGCTACCTGGAGTGGCGGGGCCTCGAAGTGCGCCACGTGGCCAACGTCACCGACATCGACGACAACATCATCAACCGGGCCCGCGACGAGGGCCGCACCGAGAACGACGTGGCCGTCGAGTGGGAGGCCGTCTACGTCGATGCCATGGCGGCGCTCGGTGTGCTCGCGCCCCACGACCGGCCCCGAGCCACCGGATGGGTCGAGGAGATGGTCGAGTTCGTCGCCCGGATCATGGACGCCGGCACCGCCTACTCCACCCCCACGGGCGTGTACCTGAGGGTGCGGGACGTCGGCGGTTACGGCGATCTCGTGCATCGTGACCTCGACGATCTGCGAGCCTCAGCGGGGGCCAGAGTCGAGGTGGACGAGGCCAAGGAGGACCCCCTCGACTTCGCCCTGTGGAAGGCGGCCAAGCCCGACGAGCCGTCGTGGCCGTCGCCGTGGGGCCCGGGCCGGCCGGGATGGCACATCGAGTGCGTGGCCATGAGCCTCGGCATCCTCGGCGACGACTTCGACATCCACGGCGGCGGCAACGACCTGGTGTTCCCGCACCACACCAACGAGCGGGCCGAGGCGCTGGCCGTGGGTCGGGCCTTCGCTCGGCACTGGGTGCACAACGCCATGCTCAACATCGAGGGCACCAAGATGTCGAAGTCGCTGGGCAATTACCGCACCGTGGCCGAGCTGCTCGACGAGCATCCGCTCAACGGTCGAGCGTTCCGCCTGCTGGTGTTGCAGACCCACTACCGCAAGACCATGGAGGTCAACGCCGAGCTGATGGCGTCCGCCAGGGCCGCGGGCGAGAGGCTCGACGCCCTTGCCCGCCGAGCCGCCATGGCCCGTGGTCCGGCCGACGCATCGACTGGCGCCGGCCGTGAGCTCGACCAAGCGGCCGTCAACGCGTTCCGATCGGCCATGGACGACGATCTGAGCACGCCTCAGGCGGTGGCAGTGGTGTTCGACACGCTGCGCCGGGCCAATGTCGCGCTTGACGAAGGCGCGGTCGACGCTCCGACGCTGGCGGCAACGGTGAAGAACTTGGCAGGAGCACTTGGAGTTACGACGGTCGCCGTGCTGCAGGTCCAACCGCTCCAGGCCTCAGTGGGAATCTCGAAGCCGGTCCTGGTTGCAGGGTCCGCCGATCAGGCCACTAAGGAAAGCGCCGCCATCGAGGACTTGGTCGCCCGGCGGCAGACGGCCAGGGATGCCAAGGACTGGGCGACGGCCGACTCCCTGCGAGAGGAGCTGTCGGGGCTGGGCGTGGTGGTGGAGGACACCCCGGCTGGTCCGATCTGGCACCGGCAGTGAGCCCCGCGTGCGAAATTGATGCAGTTGAGGACCTCATAGGGCATCAACTACATTAATTTCGGGTGGGTAGGGAGGCGGCGACGTGAGCGTGCTCGGCAACCGGGTGCTTCGCACCGAGGACCCGCGGATGCTCACCGAGGGGGCCCGCTATGTGGCCGACCTGCGCTTCGACGGGCTGGCCCACGCGTGCTTCGTGCGCTCCACGATTGCGCACGGGCGTCTGGTCGGCGTGGACACGACGGAGGCCCGGACCCATCCCGGCGTGCTCGGGGTGTTCACCGCAGCCGATCTGGACCTGCCCGACCTTCCGGCTGTCCCCGTCGTCAACCAGAGCATGGGCCACCCGATCTTGGTCCGCGACACCATCCGGTTCGTGGGCGAGCCGGTGGCGGTGGTGGTGGCCGAGACGGCCGCGGCGGCCGCCGACGCAGCCGAGCACGTGGTCGTTGACATTGAGCCGCAAGTCGCGGTCGTGGCGCTGCCCGATGCGGCCACTGGCGACACGCTGGTCCACCAGGACGCCGGCACCAACATCGCCTTCGACATGCCCGCCAGCGGCCACGCGGGGGCCCCGCTGGACTTCTCGGGCTGCGCAGTCACGGTGGAGGCGACGCTGGTCAACCAGCGGCTGGCGGCCGTGCCGCTGGAGCCCCGGTCGGCCGCGGCCGAATGGTCCGCCGACGGCACCGCACTCACCTTCCACGCCTCCACCCAGGCCCCGCATCGGGTGCAGGACGCCCTGGCCGCCGTCTATGGACTCGACAAGGCCGTGGTGCGGGTGGTGACTCCCGACGTGGGCGGCGGTTTCGGGGCCAAGGGCGCGCCGTCGCCCGAGGAGCTCGTTCTGGCCGGGCTCGCCAGAGCCGTCGGGCGTCCGGTGGTGTGGACCGAATCCCGGGCCGAGAACCTCACGTCGTCGGTGCACGGCCGGGCCCAGAACCAGCGCCTCCGCTTGGGCGGAACCCGTGCCGGCCGCATCACCCACTATGAGCTCGATGTCGTCCAGGACGCGGGCGCCTACCCGATGATCGGCGCCTTCCTGCCGACGTACACCCGCAAGGTGTTCACCGGCTGCTACCACATCGCCAACGCCTCGGTCAGCGGGCGCAGCTACGTCACCAACACCGCTCCGGTCACCGCCTACCGGGGCGCCGGCCGCCCCGAGGCAATCTTCGCCATCGAGCGGGCCGTCGACCTGTACGCCGCCAAGATCGGCCTGGACCCCGCCGAGGTGCGCCGCCTCAACTTCGTGGCTCCCGAGCGCTTCCCGTACACCAACCCCGTGGGCAGCACCTACGACTCCGGCGACTTCGGTGCCGCCCTCGACCGGGCCCTGGCCGCGGCTCGATACGACGACCTGCGAGCCGAGCAGGCCCACCGCCGCGCCGGCGGCGACCCGATGCTGCTCGGCATCGGCATCGTCTCATTCGTGGAGAGCACCTCGATGGGTCCCAGCGAGCTGGGCGAGATCGAGCTTGCCGCCGACGGGTCGCTGGTGGTGCGCACCGGAGCCACCGCGTTCGGTCAGGGCCACGCCACCTGCTGGGCCATGATCGCGGCCGATGTCACCGGCGTGCCGCTGGATCGCATAGCGGTCATCTCCGGCGATACGGCCGAGATCGCCTCCAGCGGGCTGACGGCCGCCTCCCGCTCCGCCCAGCTGGCTGGCTCGGCCGTCCTGACCGCGGCCCGGTACCTGGTGGAGCGGGGCCGTGTCCGGGCCGCGGCCCGCCTGGAGGCCGCCGAGGCCGACGTGGTGCTCGATGCGGCCGCGGGGGCCTTCCATGTGCTCGGGTCGCCGCAGCCCCGGGTCGGCTGGGCCGACATCGCAGCCCAAGCGGCCGACGCCGGGGAGGCTCCGCTGGCGGCGGCCTCGGACTTCGTGCAGGCCGACAACACCTACGCCTTCGGGTGCCACGTGGCCGTGGTCGACATCGACTCGGCCACCGGCGAGACAACGCTTCGGCGCCTCGTCGCCTGTGACGACGCCGGCACGCTGATCAACCCGCTGATCGCCGAGGGCCAGGTCCAGGGAGGCATCGCCCAGGGCGCAGCCCAAGTCCTGCTCGAGGAGATGGCCTACGACCCCGATGGCAACCCGCTGGCCAACAACCTCATCGACTACCCGGCCATCTCGGCCCCGGACCTGCCCAGTTTCGAGCTGGTCCCCATGGAGACGCCCACCCCGCTCAACCCGCTCGGTGCCAAAGGCATCGGCGAGTCGGGCACGGTGGGCGCCGGCCCCGCCATCCTCAACGCCATCTGCGACGCCGTCGCCCACCTGGGCATAGACCACATAGACATGCCCGCCACCCCCCAAAGAACCTGGCGAGCCCTGTCCCAGGCGGGTAAATCAGCCCCCAATCCTTAGAACGTGCGCGGATACGCAGTGAACGCCTCGCTGTCAGGTGTTGTGATTCCCGCTCTTGTTCGCTTCGCTCACGGGCCGCTCGGGCCACGGCCTCGCTCGACGCCCGCGGATTTCGTCCGTGGGCCGCGGCCTATCCGCTCGGCCTCTTAGCCCTTAGCCCACTCGCTTCACCTGGAGCGACTAGCTTCACCGCTTCGTGGCCCGCCTACCGGAGCATGTGGTCTTTGATATGGAGACCAACGCTGACCGTCCCGATCCGTCTGAGCACGAGATCATCCAGATCGGCGCCGTGCTGGCTTCCGCCGACGGCGAACTTGAAGAGTTCAAGACGGCGGTCCGACCGCGGCGCAAGCTCGCAGAGCACATAATCAGGCTGACAGGCATCCAACACGGCGACCTCGAGCACGCGCCGTCCCTTGAACAAGCGCTGCCGGAGTTCCTTGAGTGGGTCGGTGACCGGCCCATGATCGCCCACAACGGGTTTGGTTACGACTTCGTCGTGCTCGACGCCGCGGGAGCTTCGCTCGGTCTGGCTGTGCCCCGCGGTCGGAGGCTCGACACGCTGGAATTGGCGCACCTGGTCTATCCCCGCGCCGGGGCAGCGATGACACAGGGCGTAGACGGCGAGCGCCCCCCGCCCGGCCGCAGCCTCGACCAACTGGCCGAACAGTTCGGCATCGCTGGTCGCGATAACCACGACGCGCTCAACGACGCCTGCATGGCCCGGCAGATCATGCTGGGTCTGCTGGAGGAGCTGAGCGCGCCGACCCCGGCCCGTCGCCTGCAGCGCTGGGTGCTGGCCCGGGCCGGGCACCCCTGGACCGGGTTTGTCGACCCGCAGCCCGAGCCAGTGCCGGTGGAGGAAGTCGTGCCCCGGACGCGCATCCCCGATCCGGTCAAGCCCACCGGCAGCTTCGACGTACGCCCGGTCGTCGAAGCCTTCGGCGAGGGCGGACTGCTGATGACCGACGGTCGCAGGCCCCGCCCGCAGCAGGCCGAGATGGCCGAGCTCGTGGCCCGAGCGTTCGCGGCGAGCGGCAACCGACAGATGATCGAGGCGCCGACCGGCACCGGCAAGACGCTCGCCTACCTGGTACCCGCCATCGAAGCTGCCCGAGCCTCGGGCCGGGTGTCGGTGATCGCGCCGCACTCGCGGGTGCTGCAGGACCAGATCCTGGAGACGCTCGAAGAGCTGGAGTCCGTGCTGTCGCCGTTCAACAAGGTCGTCCTCAAGGGCCGCCACAACTACATCAGCCTCAGAGCTCTGCAGAACGAGCTTGACTGGCTGGCCGAGGATTCCGACAGCCCGGCCGACTGGTCCGGCGCGCTGGCATTGGCGATCCTGTGCGGCTGGGTGGCACAGACTCCGAGTGGCGACTGGGCCGACCTGCGCACCGCCGCGATAGACGACCGCTTGCAGGCGCTCCGGTTTCTAAGGTGGAAGCTGCGCGTGGACAACCGGCCGGGCCCGGAGCGTGACCGTCTCGACGAACTCGACTTCCACCGGCGGGCCTTGGACATGCTCAGGGTGTCGCACGTCGCGGTTCTGAACCATGCACTGCTGGCCGTCGGGCCGGACATCGGGCGGGGCGAGTTTTCTCTCGTGGTCGACGAGGCCCACGACCTGGAGGACTCCGTAACGGCTGCGGCCACCGCCGAGCTGACCGTTGAGCAGCTGGAGATGGTGTGCGACGCGCTCTGGGATCCGCAGACGCGCCGCGGGCTGCTGCAAAGGCTCGCCTACGCGTCTGGCGCCGGGCTCCGGGACGAAGCGACGAGCCGTGTCCGCGAGTCGGTGGTCGCAGCCCGCGCCGCCGTGGATGCGCTGGCCGAGCCGCTGGTTGAGTACGTGCGGGACCGCACGGGATTGACTCGCCAGCAGGCCGTCCGCTACGGGGCGTCGTACCGCATCCGCCGCGGCGAGGCAAACCGCCACGGTGCCTACCAGCCGGTGTTGGAGCAGGGCCGAGCCCTTCGCGACGCCCTGCGGGGCGCGGCCGACGCGCTGGACGAGATGGAGGTGCCCGAGCAGCCGCGGGGCCGCTACCGCCGCCATGCGCTGGAGGAGGAGAAAGCCCGAGTGGGCAGAGAGGCCCGCAACGCGGCGGCGCTCGTGGATGCCGTGCTGTGGGCCAACGACGAGCTGCTTCTCTTGGATGCTGACGAGTACGACGACGAGCTCGTGCAGTGGATCAACATCGCAGAGGTGGGGCTCGCCGGAGGTCACTCCGGTGCGGACCGATTCGACGTCCCGGCCGGGGCTGGCGGAGCCAACGACCGAACCGATGAGCCGGCGACGGAAGGCGGCTCTGATCAGGCCGGCGGCCGCGGCCCGGGCCCGTGGCGCTGGGCTCTGCGACGTGTGCCGCTGTCGGTGGCGGGCCTGCTGGGCGACCTGTGGGACCGCAGCGCCTCGGCGGTGCTGACGTCGGCCACACTGCGCTCTGGAGACGACTTCAGCTACCTGATCGGCCGGCTGGGCCTGAGATCGGCTGAGACCAAGCCGCTGCCGTCGCCGTTCGCCGACCTCGACCAGCGCCATCTCGTGCTGCTCACGGACTACCTGCCCTCACCCCGAGGCCAGATGATGGACCGGTTCACCGAAGTCGAGGCCGCCGAGATCCCGCGGCTGTGCGTCGCGGCAGACGGCGGTGCCCTTGCGCTGATGACGGCCCGCGCCCGCCTTGAGTACGTGCGCGACCACGCCCGCGGTCATCTCGCGCCGCTTGGGATCGACCTGCTGGCCCAGGGAGACGGGTCCTCGGCGGCGCTGGTCGAGCGCATGAAGAGCGAACCCACGGCGTGCCTGCTGGGCTTGCGGTCGTTCTGGGAGGGCGTCGACATTCCCGGTGAGGCGTTGAGGCTGCTCGTCATCGAGAAGATCCCGTTCGACCCCCTAGGCGACCCCGTGGTCAGCGCCCGCATGGGGCTGCTCGAAATGCACGGCAAGGACCCTTTCGCCGACTACGTGGTGCCGCGAGCCGCCATCATCTTCGCGCAGGGCATCGGCCGGCTGATCCGAACCGAGACTGACGTCGGCGTGACCGTGATGCTCGACAACCGGATGCGCCGCCCGCTGCCGTACGCCGACGTGATGCGCCGCAGTCTGGCCGGGCCGCCGGAGATCCGCCCGGTGAACTCGCCCGACGAGGCCTACCGGGCTATCGCCGAGCGTCTCGGCCTGGACTATGACGTAGCCCGCCGCGAGCGGATCGGGCGCATCCCAGGCGTCGAGACCCTGTCGCAGGCCGCTCTCGACGTGGGCGATCCCGACGCCCCGCTGGACAACACCGAGATCGAGCGGCGCCTGGACGTGGCCCGCCGCTGGCTCGGCTTTGACGAGTGGAGGCCCGGACAGCAGGAGGTAATGCGCCGGTTCATGCGGGGCGACGACGTGGTGGCGGTGCTGCCGACCGGTTCTGGCAAGTCGGCCACCTACCAGATCCCGGCCCTGGTGTCGCCGGGGGTCACCATCGTGGTCTCGCCGCTGATCGCTCTGATGCGCGACCAGGCGGACAACCTGCGTGCCCGGGGGGTGAGCGAGGTAGCGGCCGTCTACGCCGGAGTCGGCCAGGCTGAGCAGCAGGCCGTGCTGAGTGCCGCGGCCCGAGGCCAGGTCAAGCTGCTGTACGTCAGCCCCGAGCGGCTGTGGTCGCCGATGTTCCGGGCGTGGCTGCAGGATGTGGACGTCGCCCGCATCGCGGTGGACGAGGCGCATTGCATTTCGCTGTGGGGTCACTCGTTCCGTCCCGAGTACGCCATGATTCCCCGGGCCATCGAGGCCCTGACTGGCGAGAGACGGCCGGTCGCCGCGGTCACCGCCACAGCCACGCCCGAGGTGCTCGAAGACATTGTCGGGCTGCTGCGCCTGACACGGGCGGGCGAGCCGCTCGTCGGCTCGGTCGACCGGCCCGAGATCCGCTACTACGTCGAGCGCTGCCAGAATCGCAAGGACCGGGACCTGCGGGCAGTGCAGCTCGTCGAGGCGTTCCGCCGGCAGAGCGCCATCGTGTACGTGCCCACCCGCAACGACACTGTCCGGCTGGCCGCTCTGCTGCGCACCTTCGGCCATCGGGTGCGGCCCTACAGCGGGGCCATGGCGCTCCCGGAGCGCCAGCACACCGAGGACGCCTTCCGTCACGATGAGATCGACGTGGTGGTAGCCACCAAAGCCTTCGGCTTGGGCATCGACAAGCCTGACATCGCTCTGATAGTGCATCTGGAGATGCCCGCGTCGATCGAGGAGTACCTGCAGGAGACCGGCCGGCTGGCCCGTGGCGCCCGCGACGGCACCGGCCCCGACACCGGCACGGCCGTGCTGTTGGTGACGCCCCGGGACTGCCGCATCCATCGTCACTTCGTGCGGTCGTCGGCCCCCGACCTGGCGACCGTCCAGCGGGTCTGGTCGAAGCTGGACGAGAACATGAACTTCATCGATCCCGGCCGGCTGGCGTCGGACTCGCACACCGAGGACGGTGAGCCCGACGAGTCCGCGGCGCTCGCGCTGCACTACCTGGACCAGGTCGGAGCGGTTCGCCGGCATCAAGACTTCGTGCTGCAGGGCCGGGTGACGCCCGTGGAAGCCACCGGGTCGCGCGTGGCGGAACTCTGGTCCATGGCCCCCGAACTGATCGAGCGGACAGGCAAGGTCCTGAAGCTTGCCGAGCAGGAGGGAGGCCAGTACCGAGGACTGAAGTGGCGCACTCTGCTCGATATGACGCCGCCAGAGATCGAGGCGACGCTGTTCGAGCTTCAGCGGCGAGACATGTGCAACTTCTCCAGTTGGCTCTACGGCTGGGTGTTCGAGCGGCTCGGCAGAGTCGAGCCAGACTGGGGCCGTCTGCGCCGACTGATCGCCGATCGCCGCCGAACCGTCGGCGAGCGTGCCGAGCGGGCCCGCGGCGTCGCCCACGGTCGGCCGAAGTGCCGCCGACGTGAGATGCTCCGATACCTGGGCGAGGAGGACCCGCCCGACCGCGACGCTGAGGCCTGCGGTACGTGCGATTCCTGCACGCCCGACCTGCCCCGACCATGGCTGGCCGCGGCGATCGCCCCCGAGAGCGTGGTCGACGCCTTGCGCGAGGATGCCGTGGCGGTGGCGCTCATCCTCGTCGACGGTGCGGAGGGCGGCCAATGGTCGCGGCGCAACCTTGTGCGGACCCTGCTCGGCCGAGTCGTGGGAGACCATCCGCGCTACGAGCACCTCCGCTCGCACGGCTGCTACGGCCGGCTGTCACTGCTCGACGAGCAGGAGGTCGAGGAGCTGATCGACGAGTTGATCGTCGGCGGCCATGTCGAAGAGACATCGCCCGAAGGCCGGGACTACGACACCCTGCGCCTCACCGCCGACGGCCGGAGACTGCTGCAGGGCCGCTCGCCGAGGTAGGCGTGCCATGTTCGCAGTATTCGCCATATAAGGTCTGCCCGGCATGGCGTTCCTGCTGCCGGAGAACATTCCGAGCCGGTCCGGGGTTACTAGCCGGCTGCGGCAGGTGGCGGGAGCGCTGCGGGATCACGCGCCCGACGATGTGACCGTCTGGCTCAGGGAGACCATGGGCGGCCTGCCCTACTTGATCGTGCTCGACCCCGGTGCCGGGATCATTCTGCTCGACGCGCCTTCGTTATCGGCGGCGGCTCGGCGTCGCAGAGGTCGAGGACGGGTCTTCGACTCGTTCGACGCCTTGGACATTCCGACGGGTGAGCTCACCGCGAAGGCGGCAGACCTAGACCGCGACGTCGACATCTCTGCCATCGAGAATCTGCCCGTCAAGTGCGTCCTAGCTGTGCCGGATCTCGACGAGGTTCCGCTGGAGCGCCTCAGCGATGCCGACCGGGACCTGCCCATGCTCACGAGAACCGACCTCTCTGAGGCGGGCCTGATGCCTGCCATCCGTCGCATCCTCGGTGGCGAGCGTCTTCGTCCGCTCACCGACCAGGAGGAGAAGCGGGCTCGCGCCGTCGTCAACCCGAAAATAGTCCTGCCCAGCCGCTCCACCGAGCAGCTACCCCTGTTCAACGAGCCCGAGATCGCCCCCGAAGACGTGATCCGCGTGATGGACCGGGAGCAGGAACGTCTCGCTGAGCATCTGCACTGGGGATACCGAGTAATACGCGGGGTGGCCGGCAGCGGCAAGACGCTGATCCTCGTCAGCCGAGCCCGCTTTCTGCATCGTCACTGGCCGCGGCTGCAAATACTGGTCGTCACGTTCAACCGTGTGCTGGCCAGCGCGTTGGAGACATGGACCGCAGATGGCGACGACACGGATCCCGCCAAGGGGGCGCTGCTCGTTCGCAACATTGATCGCCTGCCGTTCTACGTGGCCGGATCGTTCCAGGGCGAGCAGCTCGCGGATGGAGGCGACACCGCGGCCAACGATGCCCGAGTCCAGCAGGCTATCGAGATGGCGCAGCGGCTTCCCGATCGCCGGCGCTTCGATGCCGTGATGGTCGACGAGGCCCAAGACCTCGACCATCTCAGACTCACGTTGGCCTACAGGATGCTGAAGTCCACCCGCAGGGACCTATCCAGCACGGCCCATTTGCCTGACTCGGGTGGCCACCTTCTCAGGGTCTATGACAGCGCCCAGGATGTCCTGAGACGCAGGGGCACCACCTGGAACCCGCCGGGCGTGACAGCTCAGGGACGCGCCGACGTGCTGAGGGTCAACTATCGCAACACCCGCGAGATCCTCGAGCTTGCTATGAACCTGCTGGTGGGATCGGGCGACTGGAAGGCGGCGACGGTGGACATTGACGATCCGGCCGCGCTGATTCCTCCGGAGGCGGCCAAGCGGACGGGACCCCATCCTCGCTTGACAGACTGCCGCGACCTGCGGGAAGAGGCCGTGACCGTCGGTTCGTGCACGGCCGGGTTGCTTGCCGCGGGCGTGTCCCCCGAGGACATCGTAGTGATGCACGGATGCTTCGAACTCGAGGACGAGCTCAAGAGAGCCTTCTACCGTCAACGAGTTCCGTACTTCCTGGTTCGGAAAGACCGAGACGGCGCGGTCGGTATGCGCGACAAGGTGCGAGTGTCGACGCTCACGAAGATGAAGGGTCTCGAGTTCAGACACGTGTTCGTCTGCGGGGTCAACCAGATCCGTGTCCCCGACGTTGACGAGGCCGACCAACTCCAAGCGGCCAAGAGCCAGCTCTACGCGGCCATGACCCGGGCCATGGACGAGCTAGAGATCACCATGTCTGGTGACGGCGAGATCGGCGCGGCCTTGCGTATCGCCGAGCGCCTCCAGCGGGTCGGCTAGCTTCCGGGATGTTCGCCGGGCTCAGGTTTGGCGAACCCGACGGGCGGGCGGTCGGCGAGCTTCAGGGTCTCGCAGAGAAGCGGATACTCGTCTAGGCGCCTGATCCATTGGCGGGCCGCGCTGAGCGCGAAGTCGAGCCGTCCATGGCCGGCGGGAGCGACCATGCCGGACTTCATGAGCCGGTGGCGGTACACGCCCACGTATTCGCTGCTGACCCCGAGACGGGCGGCTATGTCCGCCGTCCGTGACACTCCGTCATCCAGCGCCATCGCGGCCAGGAACCGTCGCGACCCGTCCGAGAGGTCTCTCCACATCGGCGCGATAACGAGCTGGCCCATCTGCCGGCGGGCTGTCTCAGCCCCGGCCGCCACATCTTGCAGGGTCACAGCCGCGGTGGGATCCGAGGCTGTTTCCCAGGCGTGGAAGCCGACGAGCTGAATCATGAACGGGTATCCCTGCGACACGGCCACGGCGTGCTCGACCGCTTCCGGAGCCATCTGCCCGCCCCTCTGGCTCACCGGCTGGGCCAGAGCGGCCCAGGCGGCAGGAGGATCGAGGAATCTGACCTCGTAACGGGCGCACCTCTGGAGGAAGGTGATGCTGGTGTCGGCCAGGAGTGTGTCCTCCAAAGTCGGGAGACCCGCGCCGATGAACGCCATCGGCAGCCGACCGATCCGGGTGACGTCCTGCACAACGATTCCGAGCGTTCTGAGTTCGTTCGTGTCGCCGGCGTGCAGTTCGTCGATGGTGACCACGAGGCCGGTCCCGCTGGTCTGGAGATGGGCGGTGAGGCCCGTCAACACGTTGGCGAGCCGGCGGGACAGGTCGGCGTTGGGGTCATAGCCGGATCCCAGACCGATGCCCGCCGCTGCGAGGTCCCTGTCGATGTCCGGTTGCAGTTCCCCGGCACACCTGTTCAGATGCTCAGCGGCCTTGTGGGCCAGCCGGTCGAGCAGGCCCGGGGTCGCTGCCGCGTCTGAGATCGACAGCCAGCCACGACTATGCCCAAGCACTCGCAGGGCCTCGAGAACGACCGTCTTGCCCGACCCGCGCCGGCCGAGAAGCAGAGTCGTATAGCCGGGATGGGTCGGTCCTGTCGACCAAGCGTCCGCGATGTCCGCCAGGATGTCGTCCCGGCCCGCCAGCACCGGCGGCGCGGTTCCGAAAGTAGGGGCGAAGGGGTTCGTAGGCTGCATCAGGCCTCTCGATCGATCCAGAAGTCCGCCGCCTCACGGTAGCGCACGTGAGGGTCTTGTTATACTTTGTTTAGGTTGTTATATCTTGTTTAGGTTGTTAGTCATTGCTAGCGGATGCCGTAGATGTAGCCGCCTTTAGTGCCGACCACGATCAAGCCGTCCCACACCGCGGGGGTGGACTCGATGCAGGCTCCCAGCTCGATGCTCCACAGCTGGGGCGGCTCCACGGTGGTGTCGCTCACGTCGAAGGCGTAGAGCTTGCCCCCGCAGCCGCCCTGGATCCACACGTCGTCGACGATGGCGGGGCTGGGCCAGGTGGGGCCGGGAAGCTTCTTGGTCCAGCGCACCTCCCCGGTGGCGGTGTCCACGCCGTAGACGTGGCCGGTGTGGGTGGGCACGATCAGCACGTCGCGGTGCAGCCCCGGCGTGGCCCACACGCCCGACGCGTCAAGCGCGCCCCGCACATGCACGCTCCACACCAACGGATCCTCGGGCAGGCTCGGGTCGAGCTTGATGATCTGGCCCACCTCGTGGGAGCGGGCCGTGCCCCTCTGGTACTCGACGCCGGCGTAGATCATGCCCTCGGCGTCGATCACCAGCGATGCGTCGGTGTCGTCGCCGGTCCAGAAGCGGAACACCCGCTCGGGCACGGCGGCAGGGTCGTCCCGCAACCCGGCGATGTCCCAGCCCTGGACCAGCCCGCCCGAGTTGGCGAAGTACGCGGTGTCGCCGCTGATGGCCACCGAATTCTCGATCGACAGCTCCCGGCCGACGGCGGCGAACAGCTCATCGTCCCAGCCCGGCGCATGGAACACCACCTGCGGATCGGCGGTCACCAGCCCGTCGTCGCCGTAGCCCCGGTTGAGTTTCACAATGTGGAACCGGGAGTTCTCGCCGCCGATGAACAGGTAGTCGTCGATCACCATCCCGGCGCCGTCCCAGTCGTCGTTCCAGACGATGGGCCCCAGGTCGTACGCGCCGAGCGCCCACAGCTCCCGGGGCACCCCGCCGTCGAAGGCGATCACCCGGTAGAAGTTGTCCCGGCTGCCGGTGTACACCAGCGGATAGCCGTCGGGGTCGATCGTCACCGACCCCTTGATGATGTCGCCGGTACCGAAGTCGGGCAGCAGGCGCTGGCCCGTGTCGGCGTCGAGGAAGTGCACGTTGCGGCTGAAGGCGCCCACCACCACCCACGTCCGGCCGCCGCGCTCGAAGACGGCGGGCTGGCCAGTCCAGCCCGAGCCGCACCACTGCCGGGGCTTGCCGCCGACCGACGACAGCGAGCACATCGGGTCGCCGTCGGGGAACCGCCAAGCCACCTCGGGGGTCGTCGGCACCGGACCCTTGCCGTAGTAGGTGCGGGTGGGGTTGCCCCTAAACGTGAGCAGTCCCTCCACCGTCTCGCCCCACGGCTGGCCCGATGTCTCCGGGTCCACCCAGCCCTCGAACGGCGGCACCGTGGTGGTGGTCGTCGTGGTGGTGGTGGTCGTCGTGGTAGTCGTGGTGGTGGTCGTCGAGGTCGCGGCCGCTACGAGGGCGAGGTCGGCTTCGTCGGGCTCGCCCCGGTCCACTCGGGGCGCCCACGTCAAGGCGACTGCCGCGATCACCGCGAGCACGGCGCCGAACGCCAGGCCCAGCGTGGCTGGCCTCGACTGCGTGCGCACGACTCCATCATGCCCACTGCGGCGCAGTTCGTTGTCGTTCACCCGTCACTCGGCGGCCGTAGGATCGCAGGCGTGAGCAGGAACGATCGCCAGCCACTCACCGTCGCCTTCGACGCGGACGACACGCTGTGGCACAACGAGGACCTGTTCCAGCACGTGCAGCGGGAGTACGAGGAGCTGCTCGCGCCGTGGGCCGACGCCGACACGGTGGACGACCGCCTCCACGAGGTGCAGATGGAGAACCTGCCCCGCTTCGGCTACGGCGTGAAGTCGTTCACGCTGTCGATGGTCGACGCCGCCGTTCGCATCATCGGAGGCCAGGTCGACGCCGACCGCATCACGACGATCATCGGCTACGGCAAACGACTCCTCGACCGGCCCGTGGAGCTGATCGACGGCGTCGAGGAGGTGCTCGACAACCTCGGTCACCATCGGCTGATGATCATCACCAAGGGCGACGTGCACGACCAGCTCGCCAAAGTGGCCGCCAGCGGCCTCGCCGAGCGGTTCTGGCGGATCGAGGTGGTGGCTGACAAGGATGCGGCCTCCTACGAGGAATTGCTCGAGCGCCACGGGATCGATCCGGCCCGCTTCGTAATGGTCGGCAACTCACTTCGCTCAGACGTGCTGCCCGTGCTGGAGCTGGGCGGGGCCGCGATTCATGTCCCCTATCCGATGACATGGCGTCACGAGAACGACCACGGCGGCGACAACGTCGACGTGCCCACGCTGGACGGCTTGCGTGCTCTGCCGGAGCTGTTGAGGGCCTGGGACGGCGACGGCGAGTTGGGACCGAGTCTGAGCGGCCCGGCCGGGACAGGCGGCCGTTTCGGGGCGCACCCGGCGTGAGGAGGCTGACCCCCGCCGAAATCGCCGGCTACGACCTGGTGTCGCCCGAGTTGGCCCGCCGGGCCCGGGTACAGAAGGTGCCCGTGCTGACCCCCGGGGTGGACGGCATGACCTTGGGCCGGGTCGTTCTGTTGCTACGAGACGACGACCGGTCGGGGCAGAGGGCGCTGCTCGCCCACGAGCTGGTCCACGTGCAGCAGTACGCCGATTTGGGCGCGGCGAGGTTCCTGTGGCGCTACCTGCGCGAGTACGCCCGTAACCTCTGGCGCCTCCGCAGCCATCGGCAGGCCTACCAGGCCATCTCCTTCGAGGCTGAGGCCCGGGCCGTCGCGGCCCGCTGGGCGAGCGAAATTCCTGGGGTGGTAGGGAATAGTTCCCCCTAACCGCAGGGATTTCGTCCCGCGGCGGCTCAGTACTCGTAGAAGCCGCGGCCGGTCTTGCGGCCCAGGCGGCCCGCGGCGACCATGCGGCGCAGCAGCGGCGGCGGCGCGTAGAACCGCTCCGCGTACTCCGCGTACAGCGACTCGGCCGTGAACAGGCACACGTCGAGCCCGATGAGGTCGGCGAGGGTGAGCGGCCCCATCGGGTGCCCGGCCCCCAGTTTCATGGCGTCGTCGATGTCGGCAGCGGAGGCCTGGCCGGACTCGTACATCTCGATGGCTTGGCAGATGTAGGGCACCAGCAGCTTGTTGACCACGAAACCGGCCCGGTCAGGGGCCGCGACCACCCGCTTGCCGAGGGTGTCGGTAGCGAACGCGGTGGCGGCCTCGGTCACCGCCGGCGCGGTGAGCTGGGTGCTGATCACCTCGACCAGCTTCATCACCGTGGCCGGGTTGAAGAAGTGCATGCCCAGCACCTGCTGGGGGCGGGACGTGCCCATGGCCACGTCGATGATGGGGATCGACGATGTGTTGGTGGCCATGATGGCCGACGGGTCCAGCACCCGGTCGAGCACGCCGAAGATCTCCAACTTCAGCGCCAGGATCTCGGGCACGACCTCCAGCACCAGGTCGCATCCGGCCAGGTCGCCCAGGTCGGTGGTCCAGGTGACGGCCGCGGACGCGGCGTCGCGGGTGGCCTCGTCGAGCTTGCCCCGGGCGAGGCCCCGGTCCATCGACCCCTCGACACGGCTCCGGCCGGCCTCCACAAGATCCGGCGACGCCTCCTGGGCCACCACTCGCAGGCCGTTGCGGGCGCCCACCTCCACGATGCCGGCGCCCATCGTGCCTATTCCGATCACTCCGATGGTGCCGATGTCCATATCCGGTGCTCCTGTAGCGTGCGCTCGCGCAGCGAGTGCTCGTGTGCCGGCGCTGCGCAGTGTGCGGGACTCCGACGCTAGTCAGTCCGCCTCGGTGATCGTCACCGAATTGATGGTCACATCGGTGATCGGTCGGTCGTTGCGGTCGGTCTCGACGCTCTGCATGGCCTCCACCACATCCAGTCCCTGCACAACCTTGCCGAACAGCGAGTACTGCGGCGGCAACCCGGCGCCGTTCGGGCCGCTGATGATGAAGAATTGGCTGCCGTTGGTGTTGGGGCCGGCATTGGCCATGGCCAGCGAGCCGGTCTCGTAGCGGCCCGGTCTGGGCAGCTCGTCGGCGAAGCGGTAACCGGGACCGCCCCGGCCGGTGCCGGTGGGATCGCCGCCCTGGCAGACGAAGCCGCCGATGATGCGATGGAAGATCACGCCGTCGTAGTAGTGGTACCGGGCCAGCACCACGAAGTTGTTGACGGTGAGGGGCGCAGCCGCGGCATCGAGGGCGATGGTGAGCGTCCCCATCGAGGTGTCCATCGTCGCCGTGTACCGCTTGGAGGCGTCGATGCACATCGGCGGCGGCTGGCGGAACTCGCGGCGGACCGGGCTCGATCCGTCCTCGGCGGGGCAGGGTGTGACGGCCACGGTTGACTCCTCGTGTTCGAGCCGGCAAAGACCGGGCGACCCTACCGGCGTTGTCTGTCAGGCGTTGCCGGGCCGGGGATCATCCACCCGCGCGCGGCTGCACTCTATGGTGACGCCCGTGCGTGAAATGGTCGCATTCCCGGCACGTGCATTGGACCGTGCCCTTTCGGCCGCGCTGGCTCGGCTGCTGAGCCGCCACCCCCGCTCGGACGAACTCCCGTCGGCGCCGTCGCTGCCGATCGGCGAAGCGCCCTACGCGCTGCGCTGCGAGCACTGCGACGTCACGTGGCGGGGGTCTTCGTCGGTGCCTTGCTGGTGCTGCGGCGCGCCGGGCGCCATCAGGGGCGAGGTGCGGATGTTCGCCGACTGAGCGACGCAGCCGTCCCGCCTCATCGTCGCCGAGGGAGCGGCCGGTAGGGTCGGGGCCATGACATTGCACTGGTCCGACACCGGGGTAGAGGTCCACAAGGTGGTGGTCGGCCCGGTCGACAACAACGTCTTCGTGATCCGCTGCACCTCCACCGGCGAGGCGGTGCTGATCGACGCGGCCAACGAGCATGAGCGGCTGCTGGAGTTGTGCCGCGGGCTCGGCGTGCGCACCGTGCTGGAGACCCACGGCCACTGGGACCACATCCAGGCCATTCCGGCCGTGCGCGACGCCGGCTACGAGGTGGGGGTCACCGCGGAGGACGCGGCCATGCTCCCCAGTTACGACTACCTGCTGGAGGACGACACGGTCGTTGAGATCGGCCGGCTGCGCCTGCGCACCCTGCACACCCCGGGCCACACCCCGGGCTCGATGTCGTTCCACGTGGAGGGGACCCCCCTGCTGTTCACCGGCGACACGCTGTTCCCGGGCGGGCCGGGCGCCACCCAGTACGGCGGCGACTTCGCGACCATCGTCGGATCCATCGAGGACAGGATCTTCAGCAAGTTCGACGGAGCCACCATCGTGCTGCCCGGCCACGGCCTCGACACCACCCTCGGTACCGAGTCCCCGCACCTCGACGAATGGGTCGCCCGGGGCTGGTGAGCGCTAGGCGGACGGTGATGGCACTCCGAGGGTGACCCTCGAAGCCCAACCGATAGCGTGACCTCGCTGCTGGCAGGCCGCACATCAGGAGGTTCCATGAGCAGGCTTCTCGAAGGCAAAGTGGCGCTCGTCACCGGCGCGGGGCGCGGCATCGGACGCGAGCACGCCCTGATGCTCGCCGAGCACGGCGCCAAGGTGGTGGTCAACGACCTGGGCGGCGACGAGTTCGGCGGAGGTGCCGACATGACGCCCGCGGCCGAGGTGGTCGAGGCCATCACATCGGGCGGGGGAGAGGCGGTCGTAAACGGCGGCAGCGTGGCCAGCTTCGACGACGCCGGGACCATGGTGCAGCAGGCCATCGACACTTTCGGCGACATCAACATCGTGGTCAACAACGCCGGCATCCTGCGCGATCGCATGGTGTTCTCGATGACCGAGGACGACTGGGACACCGTGGTGGCAGTGCACCTCAAGGGCACGTTCGGGCCGTCGCACCACGCCGCGGCCTACTGGCGCAACAAGACCAAGTCCGGCGAGGAGACCTACGGGCGGATCATCAACACGGCCTCCCCGTCGGGTATCTACGGCAACGTCGGGCAGACAAACTACGGCGCGGCCAAGGCGGGTATCGCCGCGTTCACGGTGATCGCGGCCCAGGAGCTGGTCCGCTACGGCGTGACCGTCAACTGCCTGGCCCCCACGGCCTGGTCGCGCCTCACCGCGCCGCTGATGGGCGGCAACGAGGCGTCCGAAGAGTTCAAGGACAGCATCGACCCCCGCTGGGTCGCGGTGATCACGACATGGCTGGCCAGCCCCGAGGCGGCCAACGTGACCGGCCGGGTCTTCGACATTCGGGGCGAGAATCTCGGCATCGCTGAGGGCTGGCACCTCGGCCCGGTGGAGGTCCAGCCCGACAATCCGGCCGAGCTGGGCCCAGTGGTGGCCAAGCTGATGGCCGAGGCCCGCCTCAACGCCAACATGGCCGGCAAAGATCACGAGGGCCTCGGCTTCCCCAGCCAGTCCATCTAGCCCTCCGGCTGCCGTCGTGCCATGAGGTCGGCACGATGACCTACAGCGCCCGGAGAACGCCGGGCTAGTTGGCGCTCGCGCCGCGGTCGGTCATCGGAAGCCTGACCGTCATCTCTGTGAACTCGCCGGGCTCGGACTGTGCCGTGATTGAGCCGCCGTACTGCCGTACCACGTCGCTGGAGAGGCTGAGTCCCAGTCCTACACCCGTTCCCGACGGCTTCGTCGTATAGAACGGGTTGAAGATCTTGTCCATGGAGTCGGCCGGGATTCCGATTCCATTGTCGCGGATGCGGATGACTACCTCCCCGCCGGTTCGCTCTGTGCTGAGCCACAGAGTCGGCTCATAGGAGCCGTGGTCTTCCTCGACCATTCGCCGTTTCTCGTCCATTGCGGAACAGGCGTTGCCAACCAGATTCAAGAACACCCGGCCCATGTCCTCGGGCACGACCTTCGTCTCGCCGACACTGGCGTCGCAGTCGCTGTTGATCTCGATCTCGAAATCCTCGTACAGGGCGAGGGCGCTGTGGTATGCGATCATGGTTCTGTCGTTGAGTAGATCGTTGATGTCAACCGGCTGGGGCTTGCCGCCTCCGCGTCCGATCATCACCATGTCCCGCACGATCCGGTTGGCACGGTCTCCGTGAGTTCGCATCCGCAGCATGTTCTCGGCCAGCTCGTCGGTGATGCCGACGATCAGATCGCGCTCGTCGTCCTCGAGGTCCCCTACATGCCGCTCGATCGCCTCACGAAGCTCGGCTACCAGCTCCTCCGACGCCTCAGAGAAGTTCTTCATGAAGTTCAGAGGGTTCCTGATCTCGTGGGCCACGCCCGCTGTCAGCTCGCCGAGCTCCACCAGCTTCTGGCGTAGGATGATCTGGTCCTGCGTCTGCTGCAGCTCCAACAGCACCCGCTGTAGCTCGTCGTTCTTCTGTTGCAGGTCGTCGGACAGTTCTCGCACGAGATCCAGGTGCAGAGCCTCGATCGACCGCTGCCGGAGCCTCTCCAGGGCATCGGCCGCTTCGTTCACCTCGTCGTTTCCGGGCAGATCCACTTTGTAGTCCAGGTTCCCCTCGCCCATGTGGCGAATCCAGATCTCCAGCTGGACCGTGCGGACGCCGGTGCGCACGAGGCGATAGAACGCGAAGAGAAACAGGGCGAGGCATAGCGATGCGAGACCGACCAACGTGCTGTCACCGATGGCGATTGCTTGCGCCAGCAGCGTGACATTCACGATGAGGATCAGCACCATGGCGAGGATCACCTGAACGGACTTGCGCCGCAGGCTGTATGGGGAGATCGGATCCCTTCGCCCACTGGTAGTCGACTCAGGCGCCATGGTCTCCGTTCCTTCGGCTAGCTGATCGAGTGCCGGGCAGCGCAGCAGCGTGATGCTTCGGACTCTACAAATGTTGCGGACACAACAAACCGGCCGCGCTCGGGACGGCCCGATAGCCGCTGGAGGATCGGGCGGCGACATAATGGGATGAGGCAGTGACCGGACGGCCGGAACGTGACCGCTACATGGACTTCGAGCTGAGTGAAGAGCAGCAGATGTTCCGTGACGTGCTGCGGCAGTTCGTCAACACCGAGATCAAGCCGGTGGCCCGCGAGATGGAGCAATCGGGCCAGTACCCCCACGAGATCGTGGCCAAGATGGCCGAGATGGGCCTGTTCGGCATCACCGTCGGCGCCGGATACGGTGGGCTCGACCTCGACACGGTGTCGATGAGCCTGGTGTTCGAGGAGATCTCGATGGGCTGGATGGGCATAGCCGGCATCCTGGGCAGCCACTCGCTGAGCTGCCGGATGATCACCCTCCACGGCACCGAGGAGCAGAAGCAGCGCTGGCTGCCCGAGCTGGCCACCGGGCAGCGCCGCACCGCCATCGCCCTCACCGAGCCCAGCGCGGGCAGTGACCTGCAGGGCATCTCCACCAGGGCGTGGCGAGACGGCGACGAATATGTGATCCGAGGGACCAAGACCTGGATCACCAACGCCCGCTTCGCCAACCCGCTGCCGGTGCTGGTGAAGACCGACCCCGACGCCGAGCCCCGCCACCGGGGCATGAGCGTGCTGATGGTGGATGCGGGCACCCCCGGCTACGAGGTGCTGCGGGACCTGGGCAAGCTGGGATACAAGGGCCCGGAGTCGTGCGAGGTGGTGCTCGACGACGTGCGGGTGCCCGCGGATAACCTGCTCGGCGGCCAGGAGGGCCTGGGGTTCAAGCAGGTCATGTCGGGGCTGGAGGTCGGCCGCATCAACATCGCGGCTCGGGGCGTGGGGGTGGCCCAGGCCGCTCTCGACGCCTCGCTGGCGTACTCCCAGCAGCGCGAGGCCTTCGGCCAGCCCATAGGCGAGTTCCAGGCCATCCAGCTCAAGCTGGCCGACATGGCCACCGAGCTGGAAGCGGCCCGGCTGCTAACCCGCTGGGCCGCTTCCCGCATCGATCAGGGCCTGCGAGCCGACGTGGAGGCGGGGATGGCCAAGTACTTCGCCTCGGAGGCGGCCATCAAGGCGTCGCTGGAGTCGATGCGGATCCATGGCAGCTACGGGTACTCCACCGAGATGGAGGTCGAGCGGCTCTACCGCGACGCGCCGCTGATGGCCATCGGCGAGGGCACCAACGAGATCCAGCGCACGATCATCGCCAAGGGCCTGCTGAGGCGGGCCCGCGAGCGGGCATGACGGTCACGGGGAGCGTCCCCGTCGCCGACTTAGTCTCGGCCGAGGAGGTGGCGTCGTTCGAGGCCGACGGCTTCGTTACGGTCGACTCCCTGATCGACCCCAGTCTGATCGAGCCGTTGAGGGAGCGGTTCGAGCGACTTTTTAGGGGTGACTTCGAGACCGGCACCGCCCCCGATGAGGTCAACTGGCTCCAAGGCAGCAGCGACCCCACGCTCACCCGCCAGATATGCAACGGCTGGAAGGCCGACCGGCTGATCGCGTCGGTGGTGCTAGATGCCCGCCTCGGCCAGGCCGTGGCCCGGCTGGCGGGATGGCCCGGCGCCCGCATCGTCCAGGACAACGTGCTGTGGAAGCCGCCGGGTGCCCGGTCGCTGGGCTTCCACCGCGACAACGCCTACCTCGCCTGGTACACGCCGACCGAGATGTTCTCGTGCTGGATCGCGCTCGACGACACCACCGCAGACGGCGGCACCCTGGAGATAGCGAGGGGGTCGCACCGCTGGCCCACCGGAGCCGACCCGACCGCCGAGTTCCACGCCCCCGAGGAGTACCGGGGCACTGTCACCGAAGCCGCGCAGCATGCCCAGATCGCCGAACTCGACATCGCCGCGATGGAGGTGTCCGCCGGCGGCGGGTCGTTCCATCACGGATGGGCCTGGCACGGATCGGGCCCCAACCGCTCCGGCCGGCACCGCCGGTCCCTGGTGCTGCACTGCGCCAGCAGCGAGGCCCGCTTCGACCGGGCCGGATTCAGCGAGGGCAACGGACCGGTCTACTCCCGCTACGCCCGGCTCGCCGACGACGAGATGGACGAGAACCACTTCCCGATCCTGTGGCGGTCCGACGGCTACCGGACCCCCGGCATCTAGAGCTGTCTCGCTTGACGGGATCCCGGGCGGTTCCTGCAGCTGAGATCCGCGCAGAGGCCCTCCGAGCGGGCCGCTAAGGCCTGTCGGGCTGCAGTGGTGGCACGACCGCTGCCTCCAGCGGCGGATCGACGCAGCCGGAGCGGCGCCCTGTGGCGAGGACCCTGCTCGTTCTGGTCACCCCGTTGTGGCCCGAGCCGGGGTCGTCGGTCGTCAGGTACCGGACGATCCCCGCAGCGATCGCCTTCGCCTCCACCTGCTGAACCGCCGGGTCGGCCATCAACTCTGCCTCCGGCGGGTTGGACAGATACACGGCCTCCACGATGACGCTGGTCAGTCCCTCGGAGAGGCGCAAGATGCCGAACAGGTCCTTGCCGTCGCTAGTGCGCACGAAGCCCCGGGTGCCCTGGTTGCTGGTGGCGGACCAGGAAACGTCGTATTGGGACAGCGCCGCCTGGACCTCCTCGAAGAGGATCCCGGCGAGCCGGATGGATTCGGGGTTGTGGGCCTGATGGAAGACCTCGGTGCCGGGGTCCGACGAGCGGTTGGTGGTGCCGCCGTTGTGGTGGATCGAGACGAACACCTGCGGAGAGAGCGCCAGCGCGATCTCGGCCCGCGTGAGGATGGGCGTTTCGATGTTGGTGGTGCGTGTCAGGATGACGCTGTAGCCCCGAGCCTCCAGCTCTGCGCGCACTACTTGGGCCACCGCCAGGTTCAGGTCCCGTTCGACGAGTCCATTGGCGCTCACCGCGCCCGTGTCACGACGACCACCGTGGCCCGGATCGAGGACCACATCGGCGTAGGCCACGTGGGTTCCGAAGTCGACGACGGCCTCGTTCGTGCATGTGGTTGCGACGAGGTAGCCGTCGTCGCGCACTTCGCGGACCGGAAGCACCAGGCCCGATGAAGTCACGATGACTCCCAGTCCCGGGGTGTCGGGCACCGTCCCCAGGAAATGGAAGGGGGTCTGCTCGCTCGGCAGCGTGGTCGTGGGCGACGTGACTGCGGGCGACGTGGTGGTCGGCGGTTAGGTGGTCGTTGGTGGTGCGGTGGTGGTCGGCGACGTGGTGGTTGGTGGTGCGGTGGTGGTCGGCGACGTGGTGGTTGGTGGTGCGGTGGTGGTCGGCGACGTGGTGGTTGGTGGTGCGGTGGTGGTCGGCGACGTGGTGGTTGGTGGTGCGGTGGTAGTCGGCGACGTGGTGGTTGGTGGTGCGGTGGTGGTCGGCGACGTGGTGGTTGGTGGTGCGGTCGTCGCAGCGGGGGCTTCGGTCGTCGGGGTCTGGGACTCGGTCGTCTCTGCAGCCGCGATCGGTGTGGCGGGTTCGGCCGTGGCACCACCGGTGCCTGGACCATCGGGATCGCCGGAGCACGCAGCCGCCGCCAGCACCGACGCTGCGATCAACGTCGCGACGACTACTCGACCCGTGACAGCACTTCGTTTCACAATGCTCAAGATCCTTGCGCGTCCTGTCGCCTCTTGTTGGAGCGAAGGCGGGACCGGTAGCCTCGCCTCTGGTGTCTGTGGTGTCTGCGCTGCACGCGTCCGCGGCAGTATTGCTGGTGGCGGCGGGAGCGGCCAAGCTGTCGCGGTCCGCGCCAGGCTGGGCCGACCTTCTCGGCTTCCGGGCCCGCACCCCTGTCGTGCGGCTCGCCGGAGCGTTGGAGGCTGCGGCCGGCGTAGCCGCCCTGTTCCTGGGCGGAGCGGCCTCGTGGGCGGTGGGCCTGCTGTATGCGGTGTTCGCGGCCGTCGTGTTGCGTGCGCTGCTCGCGGGGGCGGGCTCGTGCGGGTGCTTCGGCCGCCTCGACGCCCCACCGTCGCGAATCCATGTCCTCGGAAACCTGGTGCTGGCCGGGGTGTCGTTCGCCGCGGCCGGTGCGCCCTTGCCGCCGATCCCTGCGGTTGTGCAGGCGATGGGTGACAGCCCCGCCGTCGGTGCCGCGCTCGCGGCGGTGGTCGCGTTGCTGGCCGGGCTGCTCCTGGTGTCCTTCACCGCCCTGCCCGAGGCGCTCGGCGCCCGGATTTCCCGCCTCGGGGGCGCGGGCCTGTTCCGGGCCCTGCCATCGCCGGCCACCGGCCGAGCAGCGACTCGGGACGCGGTGGGCCGCCGATGAGCCGCAAACTGGTCGAGCGGGTCTCCCGCGTGGTGGACCGCCGCGCCGGGCGCCGGGGCTTCCTGCGCTCGTCGGCCATGGCGGCCACCGCCGTGGCTGTCGCTCCGGTCGCCTACGCGATGCGCCCCACCACCGCGGAGGCCGCCATCGTGCTGTGCAAGGGGCACCAGTGCAATCCCGGTGCCCTGTGCTGCGACAACTGGAGCGAGTTCTGCTGCAAGATCACCGGAGAGAACCTCTGCCCGCCGGGAACGGTCGTCGCGGGCTGGTGGAAGGCGGACGGCTCGGGATTCTGCGACTTGAACGGCCCGCGCCCGCGCTACTACCTCGACTGCAACTTCACTTGCGACGAGGGCTGCCGGTGCTCCTCCAGCGGCTTCTGCGACCGCGGATGCACGCCGGCCCGCTGCCAGTGCCACGGCGGCTGCGACACCCGCAAGTCGGAGTGCATCCGCTTCCGCTACGGGCAGTGCAACCAGGACGCCTGCGTGGGCCAGCTCAAGTGCCGCATAGTAACCTGCGTGCCCCCGTGGAAGTGGGATCCGGCGTGTGCGACATCCCCGGTGCTGAGCAGCCCGGGGACCCGCTGGCACGACCGTCCCTGCCTGCACGAGGGCTTCACCGACATCCCTCCCTTGGCCTTCTACGCCGAGGCCGTGGAGTGGATGGCCAGCGAAGGCATCACCACCGGCTTCACCGACGACTTGTTCGGTCCCGACGAACTGGTGACGCGGGCCCACTTCGCCACATTCTTGTGGCGCTACGAGGGCCAACCGCACGCCGAGCCCAGCAACGAGTTCAATGACGTGCACCCTGTTGCCCACTTCGCGCCAGCAGTAGAGTGGATGACCGAGAATCGGATCACCACGGGTCGTCGACCTGGCCGGTTCGACCCTTGGAGCAACGTGAGCCGGGCGCAATCGATCGTGTTCCTGCACCGCTTGGCGGGAGAGCCGCATGGAGATGCGCAGATCGAGTTCTCCGACGTGGGCGAGGATGCCTGGTTCCGGGACGCGCTGGCCTGGGCGATCGAGAAGAACATCGTCTGGTGGACGGACCTAGAGACCTTCGGCGCTGGGCTGCCCGCCAGCCGCGCTGACGTTGCCGCCCTGCTGCACCGCTATCACCTGCGGGAGCCAGAAACACCAGAGCCAGAAACACCGGAGCCAGAAACTCCGGAGCCAGAAACTCCGGAGCCAGAAACTCCGGAGCCAGAAACTCCGGAGCCAGAAACTCCGGAGCCAGAAACTCCGGAGCCAGAAACTCCGGAGCCAGAAACTCCGGAGCCAGAAACTCCGGAGCCAGATACTCCGGAGCCAGAAACTACAGCGGTGATGCTGTGACGGTCGTGGTCGTGCTGCTGGCCGTCGCAGTGGGCGTGCTGACCCTGATCGTGTTCGGTCTGCTGAGGACCCACGCCGAGATCCTGCGAGCCCTCGACCGGGCCGGCATCAGCCTGGACGACGCCACGGCCAGCGTGCCTGCGGACGCGGCCGTTGACCGGTCCGATGATGTGGCTCCCCCCGAGCAGGGGGCGGCCCTCGACATCGTCGGCACCGTGCCAACCGGAGGCCCGACCAAGGTGGCCGTGATCGGCGTCTCGCATTTCACGCTGCTCGCGTTCTTGTCCTCGGGGTGCCGCACCTGCAAGCGCTTCTGGGAGGCGTTCGCCGAGCCGGACCTCGAGCTGCCCGGGGGGAACACCCGCCTAGTGATCGTGGGCCAGGATCCCGTCCACGACTCGGGATCGGCTCTAGCCGAGTTGATTCCCCACGGCGTCAAGGCTGTGCTGTCTTCGGCGGCCTGGGAGGACTACGACGTTCCGGGCTCGCCGTACTTTGCGCTCGTCGACGGCACCGAGAACCGGGTCGTGGGCGCGGGCAGCGCGCTGGAGTGGGACCAGTTGCGGGGTCTGCTGGATCAGGCGCTGAGCGACGCGGGACTGGACAACCGCTCCGGGCCGTCGCGGCGGGGATCGGCGCACCGGTCGGTCAGAGACCGCGCCCGCAGCGCCGACGACGCGCTGCAGTCCGCAGGGATCGGCCCCGGCCATCCGAGCCTCTACCCCGAGGGATCGGGCCCCAACGGCGAGCATCGCAGCGACGCTGCGGAAGCCGGCGCCGATCAATGACCGCGGTTGCGGCCATCGGAGTGGTGGCGGCGTTGGCCGCCGGGGCGCGGTCGGCTTGGTCGCCTTGAGGGATGTCGATGCTCACGAGCATCAGCCCGCTCGGTGAGCGGACCCGGGGCAACAGATGGTGGCTGACGGTGTGGTGGCTGTCCCTAGGAGCGGTGCTGGGGGGAGCTGCCATCGGCGCCGCGCTGGGCGCGCTCGGGCAAGCTGTAGCCGTCTCTCTAGGCGACGTCGCCCGGCTTGTCTTGCTGGCCGGGGCGTGTGCTTTGGCCGCGGCGTGGGACATGTCGAGTCGACGGTTGCCGGGCCGCCGGCAGGTCAACGAGGACTGGCTCGTCGCGTACCGGTCGTGGGTCTACGGGACGGGCTTCGGCCTGCAGCTCGGCGCCGCGGTGGCGACCGTGGTCAACACCGCCCTGGTGCCGCTGTTCTTGCTGGCCGCGCTCCTGGCGGGGGAGACGACCGCGGGCCTGGTGATCGGCTCGGTGTTCGGCGCGGCTCGAGGTGCGAGCATGGCTTTGAGCAGCCGGGTGCGCACGGCCGACGACCTGCGGCAGCTACATCACCGCCTAGATCTTCACGCTGATCGGGCTCGCCGCCTCGGAGCGGGCGTGGCGGCTGCGCTGGGCGGTGCGGCCGCGGCGAGCCTGCTGGCTCTGTGATTCGATGGTCGTGCAGCTCGGCCGCGGGGCTCTTCGCGATGTCGGCGGTGTGACATGAGCAGGTTGGCCGCTCACGGGGTGAGTATCGATGTACCGGCGGGTTGGGAGGCGGAGCTGTCCACCCAGCCGGACCCGTCAGCCTTGGATCCCGCGGCGGACCCTCTGCCCACGCCGCTGGTGGTGCTGCACGCGGCCAACTTCTCGCTGCCCGCCGAGCGGGGCGACTACGGATCAGGAGCGGTTGAGATCATGGATCGCAACGGGATCTTCGCCGCTCTGGTCGAGTTTGACGCAGCCTCGGCCTCTTCGAAGCTGTTTGCCGCTGAGGGCGCGCCGATCCGGCTCACAGCCGACGACTTCGGTCCCGACCAGCTGAATCTGTCCATACCGGGCCAGGCCGGCCTGCAGCAGTTCTTTCATGCGGGGTCGCGGGCGTTCTGCCTCTACGCGGTGATCGGGTCGCACTCCCTGCGGGGCGTGCTAGTGCCCGAAATCAACCGCGTCCTATCGGGCTTGCGCATCGACTGAGCGGCCCACCTGCGGGCACTCCTCTACAGCGACTCGCCCTCGTGCAGGATGCCGTAGACGTCGGTTCGGCGATCGGCGCGGGGCTGGATGAGCTCGCTGCGGGCCTGGGCCCGCCTGGCCTCGGACAGGTCGATGTCGACGACTTCGAGCTGTTCCCGCACCGTCGACAGCGGTCCGGCCGCGATGCGGCCGTAGGGATCGGCCAGCACCGAGGAACCCAGGAACTCGGCACCGTCGCCCTCGCCCACCTGCGACGCGCAGGCGATGAACACCTGGCTCAGGTTGGCCTGCACCAGCGCGCCCTCGGCGTGGGGGATCAGCTCGCCCTCGGCGTACTGGCGCCGGTCGAAGCCTCGGATCCAGGCGGTGGGCACGCAGATCAGATCCGCGCCCCGCAGCGCCAGCACCCGCACGACCTCCACGAAGCGCAGGTCGTAGCAGATGCACAGCCCGATGGTGCCCCAGGCCGTCTCGGCCACGGTCAGGCCAGCGTCGCCGGGAGTGAAGCAGTGCTTCTCGACGTCGAAGAGGTGAAGCTTCCGGTAATGAGCAAACACGCCGTCGGAGCCGACCGCTACCGCAGTGTTGAAGATCGCGTCGCCGTTGCGCTCGCATAGGCCACCAACGATGAGCCCGCCGTGGCGGGCCGCCTCAGCCTGCCAGTCGGTGACGGTCGGGCCGTCGAGGGTTTCGGCCAGCGGCTCAAGCGCCGCCCGGTCGGTGCTGTACCACGGCACCGCCATCTCGGGCACCACCACGATGTCGGCGCCCTGCTCGAACAGCGAGGCGGCCGCATCGACGCTGGCCTTCCTGTTGGCCTCGACCGCTCCCGGGCGGCCGAGTATCTGCGCCAGACCGATTCGAGTCACTCGATTCCCACCTTCGTGTTCGTCACTCTTCTCTTTCCGGCGCCGCGCCAGCGGATTCGAACCGGCCCTACGCCTCCGATTCTCTGCGCCAGACCGATTCGAGTCACTCGATTCCCACCTTCGTGGTTGCGACGATCTCCGCCCTGCGGGCTCGGGGAGGGTGGAGCTGATCGGACTCGAACCGACGACCCCCTGCTTGCAAAGCAGGTGCTCTAGCCAACTGAGCTACAGCCCCGTGCCTGCCGAGCGTAGCGGGGGCTGTGCAGCAGAACGATGCGGTGCCACATCGCGAGTGCTACAGAATCGACACCAGGAACGCTACAACTTCTACAGCACCGGCAGCCGGCGGCTGTCGAGGAAGACGCCGATGGCGGAGCGCCGAGTCCTCAGGAGGCTAGGGGGCGGCCGAAGGGCAGTTCGTCCTGCCAGGTGGTCAGGAACGCTTCTGCTGCGTAACAGGCGCCCAGGAAGGCGCCGTCGTCCGACTTGAGCGCGTCGGCCATCAGAGCAGCGACAGCGCCAACGATCTCGCTGCGGACCTCGTCATCGTCGGCGTCGGGACTGCTCCAGGCCGCGACGGTGGATCCGGCTAGGGCGACGAAGTCGGGCACCGCGGCAACCCCGCGGCGGCGGCACACCGCCAGTGCCTTGGAAGTGTAGGCCAGGCGGCCGCTGGGCACCAGTGCCCGGCACTCGAGACCTTCGACCACGCCGTGGTTGACGATCCCCATCCTCGAGCCGGCGAACACCACGCCGGCCCCGATGCCCCACAGCGCGTCGGGCTTGCCCAGGCCGTTGCCGGCCAGCGCGCTCAGTGCTCTGTCGCCGTGCTCGGCCCAGGCCTCGGCCAGGGAGGCGGGATCGAATCCGTCGTCGGCGGCCAGTGATCCCTCGGCGGTGGCCAGGCCCACGACGCGTCCGCCTCTCTGCGACACGGCTTCGGCCAGCGCCGGGCCGGACGCTGAGAAACCTTCGATCACGGCCGTGCAGCCGTCGAGGCCCACGGCCGCGTCGGCGGCCACAGCCGCGGACAAACCGTCGCACTCCGCGGCAAGAGTGCCGAGCCGGGCCACCGTGCGGGGGTCTCCGTCTCGCAGGGGGGCCAAGTCATCCTCGCCCACGCCCTTGGCCGCGTCGGCCAGGTAGGTGCCGTCGGGCACCAGCGCCGCGGCCTCGGCCACGAATGAGGCCACCGCCTCGGCCCGCAGCGGGGCTTCGGCGCTGATCCCTGCGGAGGCGCCGCTGCGGCGCATTTGCAGCGCCGCGTAGGTGTAGGTCTGTGAGCGGGCCAGGTCCTTGGCGCCGCCCTGCAGGACCTTGCGAGCCCAGCGCACCGGGCCGGAGGCGGCCTCGGCACCGGGCAGGTCCAGCGCCACGAACGCGTCGACGTCGCTGAACTTGTGCAGCCTCACATTCGCTCCTGCGGATCTAGGCCGCGCCGTTGAGAATCCGCACCGGGAGTGTGCGGGGCCCGCGGATCTGGCCGGTCGACCAAGTGACGCCGGCGGGGTCGGCCAACTCGAAATGCGGAACCCGCTCCATCCACTCCTCCAGGGCCACGGTCAGCTCCATGCGGGCCAGGTTCGATCCCAGGCAGCGGTGGATGCCGAGCCCGAAGGCGACATGGCGATTGCGCAGGCGGTCGATCACGAACTCGCCGGCGTCCTCGAAGGCCTCAGGGTCGCGGTTGGCCGCCGGGAACGGCAGCAGCACCCAGTCGTCGGCCCGCATCGAGCGGCCCGCGAACTCCGTGTCCTCGGCGACGAGGCGGGCCATGGTCACCGGCGCGTAGAAGCGCAGGAACTCCTCCACTGCGAAGGGCCGCACCTCGGGGTCCTCGATCCAGCGCCGGCGGTCCTCCGGGTGCTGGGCCATGTGCCACAGCGAGGCGCCGATGGCCGACCAGGTGGTGTCCACCCCGGCGATGATCAGCAGGCCGCAGGTGCCTCGCACATGCTCGTGCTCGAGGCGATGGCCCTCGATGGTGGCATGGGTCATGCGGCTGATCAGATCGTCCTGGGGCTCCTCGGCACGGGCCGCGATCAGCGTGTCTAGGTAGAAGTCGATCGAGTCCGCGTACTCGACCCGCTCCTCGGTTCCGGGCTGTTCCATTATCCGGTGGATGAAGACCCGGAACTGGTCGCCGTCGGAGCGGGGAACGCCCAGCATGTCGGCGATCACCCGCACTGGGATGTGCTGGGTGTAGCCCAGCGCGGCGTCCACGATGTCGGTTTGGCCGGCCTCCATGTCGGCCAGCAGGTCGTCGAGCAGCTCCCGGCAGGTTTGGCGGGTGGCCTCGCGCTTGGCCTCTATGGGCTTGGGCGCGAAAGCCGGCAGCAGGAACTCCCGGGCGATGCGATGGAAGGGCGGGTCGCTGGTGATCGGCGGGGCGAACCCCACCGGGGGAGGTATCTCGGGGCGCCCGTCGTGCACCACCACACCGTTGGAGCTGAACGTGTCGGTGTCCTTGGCGATGGCGCACACGTCTTCGTGGCGCACCGGCAGCCAGGTCCCGCCGTAGCGGTCGCTGTGGGCCACCGGGCACTCGCCGCGCAGCTCGTCCCAGATCTCCGGGGCGCGGGCCGCGTAGCCGGGATCGACATGGTCGAAGTCGGTGGCCCAGTCGGCCACCGGCGCCCGGGGCTTGAGGCCCTCGTGGGCGTCGGCGTCCGGTTCGCCAGCCGCCCCGTTGGTTGAGGTGTCCGTGGTGGCAGTGGTGTAGGTCATGGCGTCAGCGTCAGCTCCTCTGCTTCATAGTCCAGCAGACGGCGGAACAGCGTGCGCAGCTCGTTGCGGCGGCCTCGGTCGTTGGCCAGGTTGGCAAGCTCGTGAGGGTCCTCCGCGGTCTCGTACCACTCGTGGTCGTGGTCGTCGAAGTCGGCGTCCACATCGAAGAGCTTGCCGTGTTCGTCGACGGTTCCGTCGCGCCGCACCCCGCCACCGATCCCGTAGTAGCGGGCGTACTTGGTCTCGCCGTCGTAGAAGCCCCGCACCGCGTAGCGGCTGTTGCGGAGGATCTCGGACTGGGCCGAGTCCTGGGAGAACAGCACAAAGTCGCGTACCGACGAGCCCGGGTCGGCCAGCACCGGCGACAGATCGCGGCCCGACAGCGTGGGGGTGTCACCGGGGTCCACGCCGCCGAGCGCGGCGATGGTGGCCGCGAGGTCCACATGGGTGGCCAGCGCCTGGGTGCGAACCCCCGACGGCCTTCCCGGTGCCTTGACGATCAGCGGCACGCCCATCACCTCGTCGTACACGCACGGCAGCTTGGCCCGAAGGCCGTGGGAGCCGCAGGCGTCGCCGTGGTCGGAGGTGTAGGCGATCACGGTGTCGTCGTAGAGCCCGAGGGCGTCGAGGGCGTCGAGCAGGCGGGCGAGGCTGGCGTCGAGCTCGACGTGAAGCCAGGCGTAGTAGTCGAGGCCCCGCAGCCACGTGTCGTGGTCGTCGGCGTCGATGCGGCCCACCATGTGTTCGCGGTTGCGCACATGGCGCCAGGCCCGCTGCACCTCCGGCTTGGTGTGCAGGTCGTCGCTGAAGTTGTCAGGCAGGCGGTCAAAGAGGCGGGGGTAGTCCTCCGGCGGCGGGGTCACCGGCAGGTCGCCGAGGCGCATCTGCTGCACCGCCGCCAGAAGTTCGGCGAACTTGGGGTGCTCGGCCTGGTAGCTGCGGTGGTCGGCCGGGAACCACATGATGTCGTGCGGGTTGACCAGAGCGACGGTCAGGAACCACGGCTGGTCGTCTCCCCCCGTTCGCGCAAATTGACGTAGTTGACCACCTGTGGGGGGGTCAACTACGTCAATTTCGTCCGCGGGTCCCCCGGGTCCGTCGCTGCCGGCGCGGTCACGCAGCCAGGCGATGGCCTGGTCGACGATGATCGGGTCGAAGTAGCGGCCGGTGTGAGCGCTGCCCATGAAATGGACGTCGTTGCCCTCCCAGTCGAGGTACCCGTGGGCGGACATGTCGGGCGTCTCGCTGTGGCCGAGGTGCCACTTGCCGAGATAGCTGGATCGATACCCCCGCTCGGCCAGCAGGCTGCCGATGGTGGGGATGGCCGGATCGAGCGCAGCGTGGCTGGGGAAGGCGACGTTGTCAACCACGCCGTGCTCGGCCAGATAGCGGCCGGTGTAGAGGCTGGCCCGCGACGGCGAGCAGGGCGAGGCGTGGGTGAAGTAGCGGTCGAAGCTCAGCCCGTCGGATCGCAGGCGCTCGTGGGCGGGCAGCTCCACCACGCCCTCGAGCCAGTCGTTGCGGCGCTCCTCGTCCGACACAATCAGCAAGATGTTGGGCCGCGCATCGACCTCCGCCATGACGCCAAGCTACTGGCATGCTGCCCCGCGGCACCGTCGTCGTCCTGGGAACCAGAGGCCGGATATGTGCGTCTGGAGTGTGATGCCATTGCGCGCAATTCACAGTCCTGGGAACCAGAGGCCGGACATGTGCGTCCGAAGTGTGATGCAATCGCGGGCAATGCGGACGAGCGCGATGCGGGGTGCGGCCGCGCTGATCGCCTCGGCCGTGATCGCGGTCGGTTGCAGCGGCGGCGGCAGCTTGCCGCCGGTAGAAAAGCCGGTTGGAGCGTCCGATGAGTCCGAGCAGCCGGTTCCGGCCGAGCAGGGTGACGAGGCCGGGCCGTCAGCGCGGCCCGAGCGGTCGGAGCCGGGCGAGCCAGCCGAGCCGTCCGAGGAGATCGGTCAGGAGCCTCCGCTGGCCGGCCTGTACACGACGGATTTCGAGGCGGGTGCCATGACGGCTCTGACGATCGGCATCCTGGAGATCGAGCCTCCGTGCGTCTACCTCTACTGGCTTGACGACACCGACGGGCGGACGACGCGCATGCCCGACGGGAACCTGCAGCGCTACCTCGTGCGGCTGCCCCGGGCGTTCGTGCGCTTCGACTCGGACACCGGAGAGATCTGGGTCCGCGACGAAGGCCCGATGACCAGCGGCGACGATGTCTCACTGGGCGGCGGCGGCAGGGGCGGCAGCTACGTCCGGCTCACGGTGGAGGGCGAGTGCAGCGCCCACGGGATATGGCACGCGAGCAGCATGACGGCCGGACTCGACCACATGCTGCCGTTCGGCTGGGGCGACCCGCCCGCGGAGCCTCGGGAGCTAACCAACACCTTCGAGTGGGATCCCACGGGCGGGTTCGGCGACACCTCCGTGTCGGGGACCCTGGAGATCGCGCCGGCCTGTGCCTATGTAACCGACGAGATCTGGGTCCGATGCGTCGCCAATGAGCCCGATCTGAAGTCCGAGCCGCGGTGCGTGTACGTCACCGGCACCGGCACCGACGGCGGGGAGGCAGCTGTGACCGCGGAAGGGCCGCCGGTGCGCACGCTGGTTCGCGTTCCCTTGCCGCTGATCAGCTACGACCCCGATTCCGGAGAGCTCTGGGTCGCCGGGCACGGTCCGATGACCAGCGGCGACGCGGTGACCGTGATCGGCAGCGTGGGCTGGGCTGCTGGCGACACCCCTGTCGAAGAGCCTTTCGAGGGGGGTTGCGCGGCCCACGGGTCGCTCTGGGCGGCGTCGATGCAGCCGACCAGCCCGGAGCCGGGCGAGGCGATCGAAGCTGGAGAAACCGTCCCGCCTCTAGCCGGGATGTTCCCGTGGGACCCCAAGCAGCGTCTCCCCCGGCACGCGCTGGCCGGGACCCTGGTGATTGAGGCTCCATGTGTGTACGTCGACGTGGGGCCCGAGTGGAGGACGGATTCGTGGTACCGGTCCGACCATGGCCATTTCCGGATGTTCGTGCGCCTGCCGCAGCCGCTGGTCCGCTTCGACGCCGGCTCCGGTGCCCTGTGGCTCGGCAAGGAGGGCCCGTTCGTCACCGGCGACTACCTCGACTTCTCCGGCGGGCGTGCCGTGTTCTTCCCCGACTTCGACTCGTTGGCCGACTACCCCGACAAGAGGGAGTACGACGGCGGCTGTTCCGCCCACGACGAGTTCTGGGCGATGTCGATCAGATAGGGGGAGCCCAGATTGGGAAGCCGCCGAGCCCGCTGGTGGCGCTAGCCCTCGCCGATCAGGCGCTCCAGCACTAGCTCGGGGTGGTCGGACTGGAGGCGGGCCAGCCAGTAGGGGCTCTCGAAGAGCGCCAGCAGATCACCGCCCTCGGCCCGCTCGGCCACGGTCACGCCCGACATGGTGCCCAGCACCGCGGCTGAGGCCTTGTCGGTGCGGCGGGCGGTGGTCCACGGCGCCGACGCGAGCTGGACGGGCGCGCCGAACTCGTGGCGCAGGCGGTGCTCGGCCACGTCGAACTGCAGCGGCCCGACCGCGGCCAGGATCGGGGCGCTCTCGCTGCCCTCGGGCCGGCGCAGCACCTGGACCACGCCCTCGGAGTCGAGCTGGCGCACCCCGGAGCGGAACTGTTTGGCCTTGGACGTGTCGGTGCACCGGGCCAGCCGGAAGCTGCTCGGAGCGAACGACGGGACTGCCGGCCAGCGCACCGGCCCGTCGACGGCGTGCACCGCGTCGCCCACCCGCAGATCGGCCGCGTTCACCAGGCCGATCACGTCGCCGGGCCAGGCCTCCTCCGCGGTGCTGCGGTCCCGGCCCACCACCGTGTGGGCGTACTTGGTGGCCAGCGTCTTGCCGGTGCGCCCGCACGTTACCGACATGCCCCGCTCGAAGCGGCCCGAGCACACCCGCAGGAACGCCATGCGGTCGCGGTGGGCGGGGTCCATGTTGGACTGCACCTTGAACACCACCGCGCTGAAGGGCGCGTCCACCGGGCGGGGGTCGCCGTCGGCGTCGAGGCGGGCGCCGGGGGCGGGAGCCAGATCGACGATGGCGTCGAGCAGCAGCCGGACTCCGAAGTTGGTGAGGGCCGAGCCGTAGAACACCGGCGAGAGCTCGCCCGCCTCGAAGCGCTTGGCGTCGAGTTCGGCGCCGGCTGCGTCGAGCAGCTCGACGGCCTCCTGGGCTTCGTGCCAGGCCTCGCCCTCCTCGGACTCGGCTCGCCCGGCGTCCACGATCTGCTCGTCAGCGGTGGTGGCGCCTCCGGCGGTGCGGGTGAAGCGCACGAAGTGGCCGCTGCGGCGGTCGATCAGGCCCCGGAACCGGTCGCCCTCGCCGACGGGCCAAGTCACCGGCACCGGGTCGAGCACGAGCTGGTCCTCGATCTCGTCGAGCAGCTCGAGGGGGTCGCGGGCGGGGCGGTCCCATTTGTTGATGAACGTGACGATGGGGATCTCGCGGTTGCGGCACACCTCGAACAGCTTGCGGGTCTGGGCTTCGATGCCCTTGGCGCCGTCGAGCACCATCACCGCGGCGTCGACTGCGGACAGCACCCGGTAGGTGTCCTCGGAGAAGTCGCCGTGGCCGGGCGTGTCCAGCAGGTTCAGCACCCGGTCGCGGTACGGGAATTGGACCACGGCCGAGGTGACGGAGATGCCCCGGCGGCGCTCCAGCTCCGTCCAGTCCGAAGCAGTCGCCCGGCGCTCGCCCTTGGCCTTCACCGCGCCGGCGGCTCCGGTCAGCGCCCCGCCGTAGAGCAAGAACTTCTCGGTGAGCGTGGTCTTGCCCGCGTCGGGGTGCGAGATGATCGCGAACGTGCGGCGCCGCGCCGCCTCACCCTGGGCGTCGGCCGCCGCGGCCGCAAAGTCGGTGCTCACCCCGTCAGTGTGGCCCGCCGCGCCCCGAGTGCCTCTCCGCGAGGGTCATGCAGGCGTGACAGGCACGGTCCAGATTGCCAGGCCTCGCGCCCCGCCCCACGTCGATAGGTTCGTGAACGTGCAGGCGCACTTCACTCCCCACCTCTTCGAGTTCCTGCTCGAGTTGAGAGCCAACAACGACCGTGCATGGTTCCAAGACAACAAGGGTCGGTACGAGCAGCACGTGAAGGAGCCCCTGCTCCAGTTCATCGCCGATTTCGGTCCCAAGCTGCAGTCGATCAGCGAGCACTTCGTGGCCGACACGCGCACCAACGGCGGCTCCATGTTCCGCATCTACCGCGACGTGAGGTTCTCCAAGGACAAGAGCCCCTACAAGACCCAGGCTGCCGCCCATTTCCGCCACGAGGCTGGCAAGACTGCCCACGCTCCCGGCTTCTACCTCCATCTGGCGCCCGACGAGGTGTTCGCGGGAGTCGGTCTGTGGCATCCCGACTCGGCGACGCTGGCAAGGATCCGCAACCGCATCGTCTCGAGTCCCGAGGAGTGGGAGCGCACGTCCAGGGAAGCCGGATTCCTTGATGTCTTCGAATTGTCGGGGAGCTCACTGAAGCGTCCGCCCAAGGGCTTCGACCCCGACCACCCGTGGGTCGAGGACCTCAAGCGCAAGGACCACATCGCGGTGTGCCTCTTCGACGAGGAGGAGGCGACCTCGCCGGGTTTCGTGGACGACTTCGCCGACGCCTGCCGCACGGCTTCGCCGTTCATGAAGTTTCTCGCCACCGCGGTGGGCCTACCGTTCTAGTCGAGGGCCGCAGCCTCAGGCTGTTCATCATCAACGGCGGCTATCCACTCATCTCCTACAGCGTTATCGGCATCCTGCTCAGCGTCTGGACATAGCAGCGGACACCGCGGTGTGACTCTGGTCACCTTCCGAAACCGGCGGGAGGTGGCAGGCAATGCAGTAGTCGATGAAACAAGAATGCATTGCATCGCCGGGCCTATCAGCGGGGCGGACGTCGCCCATCCGAGCACGGGCACGCCCCTCGATCATCGCGGCGCGAGCCCTCCTCGCTCTGGTTATCGCGGTCTCGGGCCTTGCCGTCGCCAGTGGAGCCCAGGCGCAACAGGCCAAACCGCGGGTCACCATCGCAGCGAGGTATCCGACGGCGCTCCAGGGGATCGATCCGCTCGTCTACGACGTGACCCGATCCGGAACGGTCGCCGAGAGCCTGGACGTCTCGGTGACTATCGCCTCGGGGATCGTCTCGGAACGGAAGCTGTCCCGCACGGTGACAATCCCTGCGGGTGAGGCCGTAGGCGCACTCTCGGTGCCCACCGACAACCTAGCCTCGGGCGCGGTACCCGGCGACGTGACAGCCACGATTGTCGACGGCTCCTCCTACGACGTCGGTGATCCGTCGAGCGCGTCGATCCGGCTTCAAGTCGGCGACCCGCTGGTCACGGTGCGCTTCAGCGAGGAGTCGTACTCGGTTGACGAGGGTGTCGGCGTCGTCACCGGATCCGGACTGATCGCACGCACCGCTCCGGGTGTGCCTACACCCAATACCGCCATCCCAGTCGCGGTCGGCTTCGTGCCCGGCACCGCGACCTCATCCGAGGACTACGCCGCGAACCTGCTGCTGCTCAGCTTCGCCTCCGGGGGCTGGACCGTTGATGGAGACACTTTCGTGGCGAGGTTGACGGTGCCGGTCACCATCGTCGACGACACCGAGGTTGAGGACGACGAGACCTTGAGCATGCGGCTCGTCAGGCCGCCCGACCTTGCGGAAACCGTGGACTTGGTTTCCGCGGACGGCAGCGGCACGGAGTGTCCGGCCCTGGACGGCTGCAGCGCGACCGTGACCATCCTCGACGACGAGCCTCCCTCCGACGATCAGGAGGCGGCGCCGGGCGAGGTGACCATCGAGGCGGTCCACCCCACAGCGCTGCAGGGAATAGACCGCCTGAGGTTCAGGGTCACCCGGTCAGTCGCTGCGGACTACGACCTGGAAGTGCCGGTGACGCTGACTTCGGGGATCATCGAGGCGGATCGGCTGTCGCACACGGTGACTGTCCCCGCGAACGAGGCGTCTGCCGAGTTGGCCCTCGACACAATAACTCTTGATCCGGCGGCGGAGACCGGCGATGTGACCGCCACGGTCGGTGACGGTGAGTCGCACGATGTCGGCGATCCGTCGTCCGCGACGGTGCGGGTGTACGTCGGCGACACGCTGGTGACGGTGCGGTTCAGCGCCGACTCCTACGCGCTCGACGAGAGCGTCGGCGCAACTACCGACGAGATCAGCGTGGTCGCGCAGACGGCGGCGGGAGTCCCGGCGCCCACCGGCAGTGTCGGAGTCCTAGTGCAGACCGAGGGGGGCACCGCAGGCCCGAGCGACTACGACTTGGTCCATCCCTCGTTCTTCTTCGGTTCACAGCCAATATCCCCCTGGATCGCGGTCGATGACGTGTACCAGTCTGAGATCGGCGTGCCGTTGACCGTCCACGACGACGATCTGGCAGAGGGGGACGAAACCCTCCAGCTGACAGTGAATCGAGCCGCCGGGACGGCTGCGACGGTTGCGGTTGCTCCGGCTGATTCCACGGCGGTGCCTTGCGGCGCCAGCGGGTGCAGTGCCGATGTCACCATCGTCGACGATGACAGCCGCAGCGTCGTTGTCTCCCAGACCGGTGAGCTGGCAGTGGAAGAGGGCGGCAGCGCGAGCTACACGGTGGCGCTAGGCAGCGAGCCGACCGGCGAAGTCACCGTCACCCCCGACGTGTTCAGCACTACCGACTCCATCGTGTCGGTGTCGCCGGCCCTGAGATTCACACCGGATGTCTGGGCCGTCCCGCAAACGGTGACCGTCACGGCCTTGATCGACTTCAATGACGTCGACGGCTCGGCAACGATCACACACACCGTCACCGGCGCCGACTACGGCGACAACGGCGTCACCGCCCCGTCCGTGACGGTGGCCGAGGAAGACCTCTATCCCGAGGTTCCGCCGCCGGGCGACGTGACCATTGCGGCCAAGCACCCCACGGCGCTGCAGGGGATCGATGACATCGTGTTCACGCTCACCCTCGAGGCTCCCGCGGACTATGACCGAGTAGTGTCGGTGACGTTGTCGCCGGGGATCATCGAGGCGGGCGAGCTCATGCAGATCGTCCCCATCCCCGCCAACCAGACTTCCGCCGAGCTGGTCTTGAGCACGAACGACCTGGATCCGGCCGCGGTGACCGGTGATGTGACCGCGACGGTCGCGGCCGACGAGTTCCACGACGTGCTCGAACCGGCGTCGGCTTCGGTGCGAGTCTACGTGGGCGACACGCTGCTGACCGTCCGGCTCAGCTCCAAGGACTACGAGCTCGATGAGAGTGTCGGCCAGACCGACGGCGAGATCAGCGTGATCGCTCGGACTGCGCCGCATGTGCCTGCCCCTACGACCAAGGTGCAGCTCGCGGTGGACGACCAGGAAGACACCGCCGTTTCGCCCGACGACTACACGGCGCCATCGAAGATGATCGCCTTGCCGGAGGGGCCGAACGGCGCCTGGGTTCCCGACGGGGACTCCTACATGTCCCAGATCCCCATTCCAGTGAGTGTCGTCGACGACGAGGAGGTCGAGGGCGACGAGGCGTTCCGGCTGATGCTGAAGGAAGCACCCGGGTTGCCGAGCACCATCGATCTCGTGCCTGCCGATGCCACCGCACCGCCGTGCACCCAATTGGGGTGTGAGGCCACCGTCACGATCCGAGACGACGACGAACTGGCCGACTCGGTGGTGGTGACGCTGGTGCATGTTCCTGACGGCACGGTGATCCCCGACGACTCGACGCTCACTGTGGGCGAGACGGTGGAGGACGGCTCGACGTTCTCCGAGGATGCCCGGGTGCTGTTCCGGCTGCTGTTCTCGGCTGGCGACGGCGGGCCGGCGCCGGGCGGGGCTGATGTGGAGCTGTCCTTCGAGTGGATCCACGACTCGCCGATCGTGCCGGTCTCGGGCGAGATCTCGAGGATCGTGCTGAGCCTGTACAGGGTCGACGTGTGGGACAGTGCGGTGCAGATCCTGGACAATGAGGTCGGCAACCCCGACAGCACGTTGAGGGTGCGCATCACCGGGTGCGAACGCAACGGCTGTGTGATCGGGACGCCTAACGAGATCACCGTGACCATCGCCGACGACGACGGCGGCCCGGAGGCGGCGCCCCCCGGGAAGCCGGACGTGCCGAGGCTGGTGTGCGCTTCTGCCGGCGACGGCTATGACAGCACCGGCATTGCGGTGAACTGGCAGGCCCCGACCTTCGTCGGCGGTGCTGCGGTCGAAGGCTACGAGATTCAGTACCGCCGACGGATCGGCGCCGGCAACCCGTGGGTCTGGGGTGAATGGCAGGCTTGGCCCCACAACGGCACGGCCACCTCCACGGCCATCACCGGCCTCGATGTCGAGACCCTCTACGGGGTGCAGGTGCGGGCGTTCAACGCCAACGGCCCAGGCCAGTGGTCACTGCCGAACACCTTCGGGACGGGCCAGCCCGACCGGATCTGCGAGATCCTCGACGAACTCACCCCGAAGTAGTTGAAGCTCCGGCTCTGAGCCTGGTGAATGAGGCCTCAGAGCCGGAGCTCACTGCATAAGCGGCAGTATCGCTGCTTCGCCACGGAGTCTGGGCCCGCACAATCAGGCGGTGACGCGGGTCGGCGCCCGCTAGTGACGGTTGTCACGCCTGCGGACCGAAAGATGGCCGAAGCGGCCAGCCATCCAATGCGTGATGAGAGGGAAACACATTCACTCAACCGATGCACCTCGCACGGACCGGACTCGGTGTCGTGCCCTTGGAGCTTCCTGTACACGTAGAACGCTCGGCGCGGTGGTGGCGCTTGTCGTAGCCGCGGCGGCTCTCGGCGCCACCGGCCGCGCCGAGGCGCAGGCCACCGACCAGACACGGATCGTGGATTCGAGGGCGGCGGTGGTCTGGTTCAGCGCTGGCGTCTACACCCTTGATGAGAGCGTCGGCACGGCCACGAGAGAGATCAGCCTCATTGCACGCACCCGGCCGAATGCTGGTCCGCCCCTGCGCAGCTTCAGCGTCACGGTGTCGACCCAGGAGCACACGGCATCGTCAGGTGACGACTACGGCAGCTACTCAAGGCGGATCACGTTCGGGGGGCGGTTCGGGGGCAATTGGGTTGCCGCCGGCAACGCCTACGAGTCGGAGATGCGGGTCGCGGTGAGGATCGTGAACGACCACATCGATGAGGACGACGAGACGTTCGGGCTGCTGCTGAGGCCTGTCGCTAACCCCACGCTGACCATCGGGGTGGCTCCGGCTGACCTCGCGGCCGCATCGCGATGCACACCTGAGGGGTGCGAATCCCTGGTCACCATCGTCGACGACGACGCCCGCGGCGTGACGATCGCCCACACGGGCATGCTGCCGGTGCAGGAGGGCGGCGAAGAGGCCTACTCGGTGTTGCTCGACAGCCAGCCCACCGACGACGTGACGGTCACGCCCGAGGTCCGCGATGCCACCGACGCCAATCTGGCGGTGTCGCGAGCCTTGACCTTCACATCGAGCAACTGGCATCGGCCCCAGAGGGTGGTTGTGACCGCTGAGGGTGACGAGAATCGGGTTCACGGCTCGGCCGTCGTCACCCACACTGTCTCCGGAGGCGACTACGGCGACATGGGTGTGAAGGCAGCATCGGTACCAGTGGCTGAGAGGGATCGCCAGGCTCCGGTCCACTCGGGCGCGGTGACCATCGAGGCGGCGCACCCAACGGCGCTGCAGGGGATCGACGACCTTGTGTTCACGGTCACCCGGGCGGTCAACCAGGACTCCGAACTGGAGGTGCCGGTGAGGCTGTCCGCGGGGATCATCGACGCGGACCGGCTGTCGCACACCGTCACCATCGGCGCCAACGAGACCTCCGCCGAGCTCAGAGTCCACACCAGAACGCTGGACGCGGATGCGGCGACTGGCGACGTGACCGCCACCGCCGACGACGGCGAGCAGTACGACGTCCCCGATCCCCCAACCGCGTCGGTTCGGGTGTATGTGGGCGATCCGCTCGTGACGGTGCGGTTCAACGCCGTGTCGTACATGCTCGATGAGAACGTGGGCACGACTACCGACGAGATCAGCGTGATCGCCGAGACCGCTCCGGGCGTGCCCGCCCCCAACTTCAGCTTCGGCGTCGCAGTCTCGACCCAGGCTGACACGGCGACATCACCGGACGATTATCTCGCTCTGTCGCAGGAGATCTCGCTCGCAGGAGCCTCCACCGGAACCTGGACTGCTAACGGCAACCGATTCGTATCCAAGGTGACGGTGCCCCTGACCATCATCGACGACGACGATATCGAGGGTGACGAGGTACTGAGGGTGTTGCTGGAGTGGACACCACAGCATCCCGCGTCGGTTGACCTCGAACCGGCCGACGAGTCAGCGCCTCCATGTGCAGACAGCCGCTGCGAGGCCGCGGTCACCATCGTTGACGATGACAACCGGGGGGTAACACTCAACCAGGCCGAGCTGACCGTCGATGAGGGCGACACCGCGGCCTACACGGTGGTGCTCACCCAAGTGCCGACCGACGACGTGACGGTCACACCCGCGGTGCAGGGCGCCAAGAACGCCGACATCACGGTGTCGGGTCCCCTGACCTTCACGCCGCAGGACTGGAGCACCCCCAAGACGGTGACCGTGACCGCCGCGGTCGACAGCAACCGGGACAACGGCTCAGCGACCATCGCCCACACCGTCACCGGCGGCGACTACGAGGCCAACGGCGTCACCGCCGCGTCGGTGGACGTAACCGAGTGGGACGCCGAGGGCCGAACGGTCGTGACGCTGGTGCATGTCCCTGACGGCACGGTGATCCCTGACAATTCGACTGTGACGGTGGGCGAGACGGTGACCGACGGCTCGACGTTCCTTGAGGATCAGCGAGTGTTCTACCGGCTGCTGTTCGCGGCTGCCGACGGCGGGCGCTCCCAGTACGGAGCCGATGTGGAACTGAGTTTCTCTTGGAAGCACAACTCGCCGATCGTGCCAACATCGGGGCAGATCTCAAAGATCGTGCTGAGCTTGTACCGAGTCGACGTGTGGGACAGCGCCGTGCAGATCCTCGACAATGATGTCGGCAACCCTGACAGCACAGTGGTGGTGCGCATCACCGGCTGTAGACGCAACGGGTGCGTTATCGGCTCACCCTCGGAGCTCACCGTGACCATCGCCGACGACGACGGCGGTCCCGAGGCTGCGCCTCCAGGCCGGCCGGCGACGCCGTGGCTGCAGTGCCCCGATCGGGACCACAGCTCCTTCGACACGGGTCTCAAGGTGATCTGGGAGGCCCCCGACTTTGTGGGGGGCGCTCCGATCGACGGCTACGAGGTGCGCTACCGCACACGCCAGTTCCTAGACGACGAGCTGGTCAACGGCGAATGGCAGCACTGGCCCCACGGGGTCGCCGCGACCTCCACGACGATCACTGGACTCGACGCAGGCGTCTCCTACGGCGTGCAGGTGCGGGCCGTCAACGCCAACGGCCCGGGTGGATGGTCATTTGAAGGCACCGGTGTCACCGGCCAGCTCGACCAAATCTGCGACATCCTCGACGAGTTGGCCGAAAGCCAGTGACGCTGCCGGCCATTGAGCGAGTGATGAGAATTCGCCTTCCCTCCCCTTGGGCACGCCGCATGAGCCACGCTCGGCTGCGTGCCCTCGGGGGACGGTGACGCCGGAGCCGGGTTGGTCGGCCGGCGGGGCCGGGTCTTGAAAGATCCTGGCCCCGTTCGGACACTCAACTCCCTATGCACAAACAACAAACCCCCAAACCAGCGCGCTCCGGGAGCCATTCCTGGCCGAGCGGTCTCAAGAACCTGCAGCAAGCACGGACCCTCTCCGCTGTGCTTGCTGCGGCCATGGCTCTCGCTGTCGCGGGCGTAGCCCTCGGTCTCCCGGGAGCCGCTCAAGCCCAGGACGTGGAGACGCCGCCGGAGCATTCCGGCGCCGTGACCATCGTCGCGCAGCACCCCACGGCGCTGCAGGGGATCGACGACCTGGTGTTCACGGTCACCCGCACCGTGGCGGCGGACAATGCCCTGATAGTGCCGGTGACGCTGGCCTCGGACGATGCGCAGTCCGGCGGTGCCACCCTCAGCGTCACCATCCCCGCCGGCGAGAAGTCTGGCGCGCTGACTGATGGCACGACTGGTTGGCAGGCCGAAGCGGCCGTCATCGATGTGACCGCGACCGTCGGCAGCGGCAACCTGTATGACGTCGGCGATCCGTCCACTGCGACGGTGCGGCTGCACTTGGGCGACGGCCTGGTGACGGTTCGGCTCAACGCGGGTTCCTACACGCTCGCGGAGAGCGTCGGAACGAAGCACGCCGCGTACAGCGTGACAGTGAAGACCAAGCCCGGCGTCCCAGCCCCCAACACCGCCATCACGGTTGCGATCGACAGCCAGGATGGCACCGCCACCGGTGGTGACGACTACTTGGCCGTGTCCCGCTCGTTCTCCTTCGGCGGAGCATCAGGCCGCTTCTGGTGGCCGGTCGGCGACACCTACGTGTCGGCGTTCTATGAGCCGCTCACGGTCATCGACGATGGAAAGATCGAGGGAGATGAGACGTTCCAGCTGAAGCTGACGCGCGGCGCGGGGACTCCGTCGGCGGTCCTCCTGGCACCCGCGGACTCCGACTCGCCAGCCTGTACTTCCAGCGAGTGCAGCGCCACCGTGACCATCACCGACGACGACACCCAAGGCGTGACCCTCAGCGAGACGCGCAGGCTGTCGATTGTGGAGGGGGACACGGAGACCTACACCGTGGTGCTCGACAGCGAGCCGACGGGCAACGTCACGGTCACGCCGGAGGTGCGTGACAGCACCGACGCCGCCATATCCGTGTCGGGGGCCTTGACTTTCACTTCGTCGAACTGGGACAGCCCGCAGACGGTCACGGTGACCGCTGCGGCCGATGACAACGACGTCCACGGCTCGGCGACGATCGTCCATACGGTCGCCGGTGCCGACTACACAACGAACGGCGTGACGGCGGCATCGATCCCCGTCATCGAGGGGGACCTCGTGGGAAAGACCGTTGTGTCGCTGGTGCAGGTGCCCGACGGCACGGTGGTACGCGACGGCTCGACGGTGCTCGACGGTTCGACCTTCGCGGAGGGAGACCCGGCGTGGTACCGGATCCTGCTGTCGTCGCAAGACGGAGGGCGCGTGCGGGGCGGCGTCGACGTGGAGTTGTCCTACGAGTGGAATCCGGGGCCGCTGTCGGGGCAGACGAGGACGGCCACACTTGGCTTGCCCAGAGTCGGCCACTGGGACGGCGCGGTCCACTCGCTGGAGGACGCGGTCGGCAACGGCAACGGCACGGTCACGGTGCGCATCACCGGATGCGAGCGCTCCGGCTGCATCATCGGCACGCCATCGGAGATCACCCTGACCATCGCCGACGACGACGGCGGCGCGAACGCGGCGCCTCCGGGGCGGGTGGACGAACCGGGGCTGCTGTGCCCGACCTCTCCCGCCGGCTTCGTTGATACCGGTGTGCACGTGATCTGGGAGGCTCCCGACGACGGCGGCGCGCCCATCGAGGACTACGAGGTGAGCTACCGGCACCACGACCTTGCCAACGGCTGGCTTCAGGGTGCCGGCGACTGGCAGGCCTGGCCCCACGGCAGCGACCAGACTTCGGCGACCATCACCGGGCTGGACGCTGACGCCCTCTACGAAGCAAGGGTCCGGGCCGTGAACGTCAACGGACCGGGCGAATGGTCCTACGAGAGCTTCGCGTGGACGGGCCAGCCTGACTGGTACTGCGATTTCGTGAACAGCTTCTACTCCCCGTAGAGGCCGAGCGAATAGGCGCGAATCACCACCCATTTGCGCTCGCTCGTAGCCCTGGGATCCCCCTGGGCTCCGAGTCCCTCTTGACGTCGGGTTGCGGTAGCTCCGGGCCTTTCCAGCCCCGAGTTCCTCCAGTCCAGCCCAAGTCAAATTTCGGGTTCGCCCATAGCTCCGGGCCGGCGTGTAGCGCCGGCCCGGAGCCGCGCGGGCGCGGCGGTATACAATCCGGCCACTAGAGACGGCGGGGGAGGATTGCTGCGTGGCCACGGACTCCGGCGACGGGCGGCGGCGCATCACTGAGGCGCTCGACCTCGATACAGCGTCTCGGCGGTGGGTATGCAACCGCTGCGGGCACGACCTGGGCCCGGCGGAGCGCAACTACAAGGAGGGCTGCCTGGTCTACGACCGCGACCCGCGTGAGATCCACATACCGTTCGATCCCCCCACCGAGTTCGGGTTCAGCCCGCATCCGGACTGGTGCCGGATCGTGGAGTTCTACTGCGGTGGCTGCGCGGTGATGTTCGACGTCGAGTACCTGCCGCCGGGCCATCCCATCACCCACGACATAGAGCTCGACCTCGATGCCATCTGCCAAGAGGCCGAGCGGATAGGGGAGTGAATCGTGCAGATCTGTGCCAGGCGTCGAGCGAGGCCGTGGCCCGAGCGGCCCGTGAGCGAAGCGAACAAGAGCGGGAGTGATACCGCTGCGACGCGACGGGCTATCGCCTGTTCGCGCTCCCGCTGAGGTGGCCGGACCGGGCGGGCTCGACGACGCCGGGCCCAACCTGCTCGACGTGGACATCGGGGGGACGTTCACCGACGCCTTCGTCGTGCTGGGCGGACGTCAGGCCACCGGCAAGGCCCTCACAACCCACGCCGACCTCTCCGACGGGATGATCGTGGCCATAGGCGAGGCGGCCCGGCGGCTCGGCTGCGAGCCGGCCGACGCCTTCGCCGCAGCCGACGCGGTCAAGTACTCGACCACGGTGGGAACCAACGCCCTGATCGAGCGGACCGGGCCCAAGGTGGGGCTCATCACCACCGCCGGCCAAGAGGACACAGTGCACGTGGCCCGCTCCCGCTCGTGGGCCGACGGCATGCCCCTGGAGGTTCAGATCGACCGGACTCGAGCCCAGCGGCCCGACGACCTAGTGCCCCGCACGCTGCGGGTGGGGGTGCGCGAGCGCATCGACTGCTTCGGCGAGGTGCTGATGCCGCTGCGGACCGACGACGTGCTGGCCGCGGTTGATCACCTGGTTCGCCAGGGCGTGCGGGCCGTGGCGGTCTGCTTGAACTGGTCGTTCATGAACCCGATCCACGAGCAGCGGGTGGCTGAGATCGTGCGCCGGGAGTACCCGGACTCGGTGCTGGGCCGCTGCCCGGTGCTGCTGTCGTCGGAGGTGGCGCCCCGCCTCGACGAATACCGGCGCAGCATCACCACCATCCTCAGCGCTTTCCTGGCCCCCGACACCGAGGAGCACGTGATCGACCTTGGCGACCGGCTGCGGGCCCTGGGCTGCCGCAAGCCGCTATTGGTGGCCCGCAACATCGGCGGGGTGGCGTCGCCGAGCCGCACCACCGCCCTGCATCTGCTCGGCAGCGGCCCGGTGGCCGGGCTGGCCGGAGCGGCCCGCATGGCCCGCGACTACGGGCTCGACCGGGTGATCACCGCCGACATGGGCGGCACCAGCTTCGACGTCGGCTTGGTGATCGACGGGCAGGACCGCAACTACGAGTTCGACCCGGTGATCGACCGCTGGCGGGTGCACCTGCCGGTGATCGCCAACTACTCCATCGGCGCGGGCGGCGGCTCGATCGCACACCTGACCGGCACCGGGGAGTTGCGGGTGGGGCCCCGCAGCGCTGGCTCGATGCCCGGCCCGGCCTGTTACTCCCAGGGCGGCACCGAGCCCACGATCACCGACGCCGACGTGGTTCTGGGCTTCATCGATCCCGACCGGTTCCTGGGCGGGGCCATGCCCCTGAGCCGGCGCCGGGCCGAGCGGGCCATCACGCGGCGCATCGCCGAGCCGCTGGGCATCGATGTGACCGAGGCCGCGGTGCGGGTGCGGCGCCTGATCGACGGGGTCATGGGCCAGGAGATCTACCGCCAGACCGCTCTGGAGGGCCACGACCCCCGCGACTTCACCATGTTCGCGTTCGGCGGGGCCGGACCGGTGCACGCCGCCGCGGTGGCCGGCTACGCCGACGTGGGCACGGTGGCCACCTTCCCCCACGGCAGCGAGTTCAACGCCTACGGGGTGGCCACCATGCCGGTGATGCAGACCTACGAGCGGACCCGCATGGTGCAACTCTTCGACGGTGACGCCTACACCGACGTCGGCGCGGACTTCAACGAGGTGGTGCGGGCGCTGGTCGCTCTGGCCGAGCGGGACATGACCGAGGAGGGCTTTGGTATGGACTCGGTGACGCTGCGGCTGGAGTTGGACATGAACTACGGGGGGCAGCACCACACCGTGCGGCTCGAGTCGCCCCGGCTGTTCCTCGAAAGCGCCGACGACACCGTGGCGGTGTGCGACGCCTTCAACGAGGTGTTCGCGGCGGCCTACGGGGCCGGGTCGATCCACCCCTACGGCGGGATCCTGGTGCAGCTGTTCCGGCTGGTGGCCGGTGCGTCGGGCTACCAGTTGGAGGCTCGGCCTCGGCCCGTAGCCGCGGCCGCTGGCAATGGAGCTCGGGTTGGCGACAGCACACGCGAAGTGTGCTGGCCCGGCGCGGGTCCGTTGCGCACGCCGGTGCATGACCGTGCCCGCCTTCCCGACGGGTTCTCAACCGAGGGTCCGGCCCTGATGGAGGACGTCGACACCGTGGTGGCGGTGCCGCCGGGCTGGACTTACGCCCTCGACGAGCAGCGCACCGGCTGGCTCAAGGCGACGAAGGCAGGCCCGTGACCGTCGCCCCGACTTCGGTTCCCCGGCTTCTGGATGTGGCTGATATGGGCCTCGACGAGCGCATCGCTCGCTTCGGTCGCCCCCTCATGAAGCCCGGGCCCGGGCTCGACCCCGAAGTGCTGCACCGCGAGGTGCTGGAGCCCCCCACCGAGCGGGAACTGGCCGGCGAGGGCAGCCTCGACCCGGTCGACCTCGAGATCTTCCTGCACAAGCTCGACTCGATAATCGACGACGGCCGCGACGTGTGCAAGTACCTGAGCATGGCCGAGATGCTGCAGGCCGGCGACCTCGGCGTGGGCATCTTCACCTCCAAGGGCGATCTGGCCGGCATGTCCACCGGGGTGATCCTGCACGCCCTGCTGCACTACGGCCCGGTCAAGTACGTGCTCAAACACTACGTCGATGACCCGACCGTGGGGCTGGCCGACGGCGACATCTTCTTCTTCAACGACCCCGACGCCGGTGGCGTGCACACCTACGACCACTTCCTGATGATGCCGGTGTTCTCCGACGGCGAGTTGCTGGCCTGGGTGGCCTGCGGCGGCCATCAGGGCGAGACCGGCTCGCGCTCGCCGGGCGGCTGGTCGCCCGAGATCGGCAGCCGCTACGAGGAGGGTCTGCACATCACCCCGCTCCGGGTGGGCACCAACTCGAGGTTCCACACCGACCACCTCGAGTTCCTGCTCAACTCGGTGCGCACCCCCCGCCAGAACTCGCTGGACATGAAGGCCCGCCTCGCGGTGTGCGTGCGGCTTCGCCAGCAGCTCCTGCGAGAAGTGGAGCGCCGGGGCGCCACCTTCGTGGCCGCCGGGTTGCGCCAGTCGATCAAGACCTCCGCCGAACTGGCCCGCCGCCGCATCGCCGGCTTCAGCGACGGCGTCTACCGGTCGGTGGTGTTCCTCGACACCATCGGCATCGACGACGGGCTCATCCGCCTGCCCATCGAGCTGCACAAGCGGGGCGAGGAGCTGGTCATCGACATGGCCGGGGCCTCGCCCGAACCCGGTACCGGTCCGTTCCATCTGCGCTGGCACCTGGCCCGGGCCGCGTCGGCGGCCGCGCTGTTCCCCACCGTGTTCCGGGGCCTGCGCTGGTCGATCGGCCTGTTCGACCCGATCAAGCTCACCGCCCCTCCCAGCATCGTCAACGCGCCCAGCCGCGACGCGGGCACCGGCTCGGGCAGCCACACCGGCCGGGTGGTGGTGCAGGGTCTGCTGCTGGCCGCCATGCGGATGCTGCACGACAGCCCGCACCGCACCGGGGTGGCCGCCCCGTTCGCTGAGAACCTGCTGCTGATCCAGTTCGGCGGCACCGGCCAGTACGGCAACCAGATCGCGGGCGGCCCGGCCAACGGCAACGCCACCGGTCAGGGGGCCCGTTTCGACCTCGACGGCGAGCACAGCGCCGGGTTCTTCTGGGCCATGGTGGTGGACTGCCCCGGCCCCGAGGAGCAGGAACGCAAGTTCCCGTGGGTGTACCTGTTCCGCAACCGCTTCGACCGCGACGTGTGCGGGGTGGGCCGCTACCGGGGCGGGGTGGGCCTCACCGACTGCTTCGTGATCCACGGAACCCCGGAATTGCGCAGCAACTCGGTGGGCACCGGCAGCCGGTTCACCAAGAACTACGGCCTGTTCGGGGGCTACTCCGGCGCGGCCCAACCCCGCATCATCATCCGGGGCTCCAACGCCAAGGAGCTGATGGCGGCCGGAGCCGACGACCTGCCCATGAGCGTGCGAGAGCTGGCCAACCGGCGCCGCATCTCCGGCGACTACGCCTTCGGCCACCCCAACTCCGAAGGCGAGACGGTCAGCGACGGCGACGTGGTGGTGCTGGCCCGCGGCTGCGGCGGCGGCTACGGCGACGTGCTGGCGCGCGATCCCGATGCGGTGCTAGCCGATGTTGCCGACGGCGTGACCTCTCCCGAGTTGGCGGCCGGGCTCTACGGCGTGGTGCTGGCCGCAGGCGGGCACCGGGTGGACACCCAGGCCACCGCGGCCCGCCGGGCCGAGATCCGGGCCGAGCGCAAGCGCCTGGGCCGGCCCTACACGGACTTCGTGGCCGACTGGTCACAGAGGCGGCCTCCGGCCGAGGCCCTGCGCCACTACGGCGAGTTCCCGGTGCCAGTCCAGGTGGTCGACGATCGCGACTACCCGGTCGAGCCGGACACCGACCTCGGGGCATGGCACCGATGACCCACCTCAGCGTTCTGTTCGCGCTTATCCGGGCATACACCGGGAAGGCGCGCACAGAGCGGGATGGGAGGGGGTGGTGAGCCGGCTGACGGCCCTAGTGCCGGGTTCGGTGTGCGCGGCAGCGGTGGGCCGCGGCTGGCCGCCTCTTCCCACTGACCAGGTGCGCTGCATCGACGAGGGCTCTAGGGCGCTCGGTCTGGCCTATTGCTGTGCTCCTTGGCCCCATGAGGCCGAGTACGTCGACATGGTGACCTCCGGACTGGTGAGAACCCCGGGAGCGCTTCCCGTGCTCGGTCTGGTAAGGGGTCCATTGCTCATGGCAGATCGGATGGGGGCCTGGCCCGAAGACTCCGACGAGTTGCAAGAGCGCATCGACGCGGCCTCGGACTCAGTGACTGCAAGCATTCGTGCCCTCAGCGCATGCGGAGTGCAAGAGGCCGTTGTCGTGGAGGGTCTGCGTTGGCCGACCTGCGAGGACTGCGTGATTGAGGCCCACCGGCCCCTCCTCAATGCTGCTGCGCACCTGCGCCTTGACCTCTTGCTCGTTGCCGACGGCCCCCTGGAAGCTGCTTCGCTGGGTTATGAACGCTGGGTGTCAAAGCAAAGTTGCTCACCGCGGCTGAGCTTCCTGCCGAACGAGGCGTTCGACTCGACGCACGCGTTGGAGCGCTGTCTGGAGGGGCACCGGGCCGCGTCCGACGCCGACGAGGTGATCACCGCACCGCTCGACGACCGTGTGTCACTTGACTTGTTGCGACACGCATCCCGTGTCCTTGAAGGAGTGTGACTCGCTGGTGAGCTACTCGGTGGGCATCGACATGGGAGGCACGTTCACCGACGGATATTTCTCCGATGGAGAGCGGGCCGTGGCCGCCAAGGTCCCCACCACACACTTCGACCTGACCCGCTCGGCGATGGCGTGCCTGGCCGAGGGCGCTGAGGCTCTCGGGGTCAACCTGGGGGACTTCCTGTCCGGAGTCGGTCTATTCCGGTTGGCCACCACCATCGGCACCAACGCGGTGGTCACCGGGACCGGTGACCCGGTGGGGCTGATGGTCGAGGCCGGGGCCGAGAAGTCGCTGTACGGGCCGAGTGAGCCGGCCGCCGCGGTTGGGGTCTTCGTGAGACCCGACCATGTGGTGGGTGTCGCCCCGGATGCCGCGGCCGAGGAGGTGCTGGGACTGTGCCGGGACCTCGTCCAGCAGGGCGTGCGCCAGACGGTGCTGAGCCTGCGAGCGCCGCACCGGGACGCAGAGCTGGGACTGCGCGAGTTGGTGCGGGACCGGTACCCCGTGCACTACCTACGGTCGATGCCTCTCAATCTGGGATGGGAGACGGCCGATGTCGAAGACGACGACCTGCGCACCAGCACGGCCGTCCTGAATGCCTATCTGAGCAGGCCCATGGCCAAGCTGCTCTATCGCACCGAGGGCATCCTCCAGCAGGCCGGGCTCTCGGTGCCGCTTCTCGCGACCCGATCCGACGGTGCCTGCAGCCGGATGGCGCGCACCACCGCCATCAGCACCTACAGCTCGGGTCCGGCTGCCGGGCTGGGTCTGGCTGCCGTCCTGGCCCGCGACTACAGCGATGCTGCGGTAGTCGGCTTCGACATGGGCGGCACCACCCTCGATCTGGGTCTGGTACGAAGCGGCGCCTACGAGGTGGAACCGGCCCCGGAGGTCCGGGGCGTCCGGGTCTGGCTCCCGGTGCCTGGCATCGTCTCGGTCGGCCTGGGCGGATCGTCCATCGCGTCGGCCAGCAACTCCGCGACGGTGGCGGTGGGACCGGCCAGTGCCGGCGCAGTGCCCGGACCGGCCGCCTTCGGCCGGGGAGGCACAGAACCGACCCTCACCGACGCGGACCTGGTGTCGGGACTGCTGGCCGACGGGCAGGTGCTGCCCGGCGACATCGCTCTGGACGCGGATGCGGCCGCGTCGGCTCTGGCTCCCCTGTCCGGCGGGGATCCGGTGGAGGCGGCACGGCTGGTGAGGGCCGCCGCCCACCGCACCGCCGCGGTCGCGTTGTCCAAACTGCTGGCCGACGCTGGGATCGATCCGGCCGAAGTCACTCTGTACGCGTTCGGAGGAGCCGGCGGGCTGCACGCCGGCGCGGTTGCGGAGCTGGCGGGCATCGGCAGGATCCGCTCGTTCGCGGCCGGTGGCGTCTTCAGCGCACGAGGCGTGGCCGAAGCCACGGTGGAGCAGCGTTACCAGGCCGCGGTGGTGCCAGGCGACGACCCGGTCGAAGCCCTGAGCCGACTGCTGGCACGGGCCAGGCTTGACCTGGAGGCCGAGCGCCTTCCGTCGGCTGAGGCTCGGATCACCGTCGCCTTCGACATGCACGACGGCCCCCGACGATCCGCGGCCGCCAACATCGATGTCGACCCGGCCGCGGTTGCCGCCGAGTTGCTCAGCCGTTCCGGCGGTACCCATGAGGTGGCGCGGGTTGAAGTGGTGGCTGCGGTCGACGGGCCCGGCGCCCTCACGGTGGCGCTCGGTGATCCCGCGCCGGCCAGCGAACGCGGCGTCAGATGGTCGGCGGATGCTGTGCTCACGAGCGTCGTCGACCTGTCCGGCGTGGCCGAGCGCGAGACGATCGACGGGCCGGCCCTGATCGGGTGCTCGGGAGCGATGCATGCCGTCCCTCCTGGCTGGACCGCGCACTGTGACAGCGCCGACAGCCTGCTGTGGGAGAGGTCGTTGTGACGCCGTCGCCCTTGCGGTCGCAGCGGATCTGTTTGTGCGCCGACAGCCTGCTGTGGGAGAGGTCGTTGTGACCGCCGGGACCCGGGGCCCGGGTGGCGGTGGCTCGGGTTTCTTCCTACGGGACTGGTCGCGGTGAGCGCGCTCGTCGGCATCGCCATCGTCGGCGTGGCCGAGACAGCCATCGGCAAGCTGCCCGGCCGCAGCGCCATCAGCCTCCAGGCCGAGGCGGCTGTTGCCGCGGTGGCCGACGCGGGTCTGGCCAAGGACGACATCGACGGGGTGTTCTCGTTCTCGGGCTACTCCCAGGCGATGATGCTGCACGCGGCCCGCGTGACCGAGCACCTGGGCCTGCGACCCGAGCTGGCTGTGGTGACCGATGTGGGCGGTCCCGGCACCCACCACACCGCCCTGCTCAACGTGGCTGCGGCCATCGACGCCGGTATGTGCACTGCCGCGCTGTGCACTTACGGAGAGAACGGCATCTCGATCCGCCGCTCAGGTCGGGGCCGGGCGCCGGGAACGCTCACCGGCGGGGAAGACTTCGAGGCCCCGTACGGCCAGATCGCCATGATCAGCGGCTACGCGCTGTTCGCCCAGCGCCACATGCACTCTTATGGCACCACCAGCGAGCAGCTGGGGGCGGTGGCGGTGGCCTCCCGTTACCACGCCTCGCTCAACGACAACGCCCACAAGCGCGAGCCGATCACTCTGGCTGATCACCAGGCGTCGCCCATGATCGCCTCGCCGCTGCGCCGACTCGACTGCTCGCTGATATCCGACGCGGGCGGGGCCTTCGTGGTCACATCGCTCGTTCGGGCCCGGAGCCTGGGCGTGCCCTATGTGCGGGTGCTCGGCTACGGCTCGGCGGCCACCCATCACATGCCGTCGCAGGCTCCCGACTTTCACGAATTGGGCGGACCGGTGGCCGCGGCCCGGGCCTTCGAGCGGGCCGGGCTGAACGCCGCCGACGCCGACGCCGTCTACATCCACGACGCCTGCACCTTCAGCGTGGTGGCCGGGGTGGAGGCCCTCGGCCTGTGCGGCGAGGGCGAGGGCGGTCCCTACGCCGAGTCTGGGGCGCTGGCGCTGGGCTCGGCCTGCCCGGTCAACCTGCACGGCGGGATGCTGTCGCACGGCCACGCGGGCGGGGTCTTCCACCTGCTCGACGCGGTACGCCAACTGCAGGGTGTAGCCGGGCGCCGCCAGGTGGAGGGAGCCGAGGTGGTCGTGTCCCACGGCAACGGCGGAGTGTTCTCGACGTTCTCGACCATGGTGCTGGGGAGGGGCGCATGACCGAGGCAGGGGCTACTGGCCAATGGCTGCGGGTTGGGCCGGGCTACTCGCGGGGCGGGCCGATGACCGCCGGCGTGGGAAGCAGATGCGCGTAGTCGGAAGCGAGCCGGTCCCGGAGCGGGGCGCATGACCGGTAAGCCACGTCCCGACGCGACCGACGCCGCGACCGCGCCGTATTGGGAGGCAGCTCGCCGCCACGAGTTGCTGCTGCCCCGCTGCGACGGCTGCGCACTGGTGTTCTTCCCGCCCCGGGAGTTCTGTCCCGGCTGCTGGAGCGGCGAGCTGTCCTGGCAGCAGATGAGCGGCGGGGGCACGGTGTGGACGTTCACTGAGGTCCACGTGGCCTTCTACGACGACACCTGGGCTGCCGATGTGCCCTATGTGGTGGCGGTGGTCGAGCTGGACGAGGGTCCACGCCTGCTGACCAACATCGTTGAGCCCGACATTGCCAGCTTGGCTATCGGCGACCGCGTCGAAGCCGTGTTCGAGGACCGGCCCGAGGGCGTGACCCTGCCCATGTTCCGGGTCGTCAAGTCGTGACCCGAAGCGAGCCGCTTGCGAATTGGCAGGGTGTTGCACGCCATGAGCGTGTTTCGCTGCCAGTTCCCACGGCCCCGGCACGCGCTTGTCGAATTGGCAGCGTCTTGCACGTCATGAGCGCATTTTGCTGCCAGTTCCCGCGCGGGTGGCTTGTGTGACCGTGGACGGCGGGTCGTGACCGGCACCGAGCACCAGGACCTGTGGTCGCTCTGTGAGCGGCGGACCCGTGATCATCCCGAGCGCGTGGTTCTCGACTTCGACGGCGGGCTGTGGACCTGGGTCGAGCTGATCGAGGCGGCCGAGACCCTGGCCGGAGGACTGGCTTCGGCCGGGGTGGCGCCGGGTGATGTGGTCGGTCACATGTCGCCCAACCATCCCGAGGCGGTGGTCACCATGCTGGCCCTGCTGCGGCTGGGGGCGGTGGAGTGCCCGGTCAACGCGGGGCTGCGGGGGCACCAGCTGGCGCACGTGCTTCACCACTCCGGAGCGAGGGTGCTGATCGTGGACGGCTCGCTGGCTGATCGGGTGGCCGAACAGTTGCCGTCGGCTCCCGGCGTGGAGCTCTTGGTGCAGCGGGGCGAGGGGCCGACCCCGGAGGGCGTGTCGGTTCTCGATTACGACGCGCTGCGCAGATCCGGGGGCCAGCCGCCGCCGTTCAGGCCGCCGCGGCCTGGCGACCCGATGAACATCATCTACACCTCGGGAACCACCGGTCCGGCCAAGGGCGCGGTTCTGCCCCAGGCGTTCGGTATCGAGCAGGCCCGCATCAAGATCGAGCAGTGGGGGCTCACCGCCGACGACGTGATGTTCTCAGCCCTGCCCCTGTACCACGTCAACGCCCGGTTCTCGACGTTGGGCACCGCCCTGGTGGTGGACGGGCGGGCCGCGCTGGTGTCGCGCTTCTCGGCCAGCACGTTCTGGGCCCAGGTCCGCTGCGCGGGCGCCACCGAGGTGGGCGTGGTCGGAGCGGTTTCGTCGATCCTGCTGCGCCAGGAGCCCGGCCCAGCCGACCGTGACCACAAAGTGCGGATGATGCACGGCGCCGCGGGCATCCCGATGGACCGCCGGGCCGACTTCGAGCAGAGGTTCGGTCTGCGGCTGGTGACCGGGTTTGCCATGACCGAGACCGGGCACTTCTCCACCACCAGCCCTGACGACCCGATGCGTTACCGGGCCTCGGGCCGGCCGGTGCCCCAGTATGAGGCCGCGGTGGTGGACGCCGACGACAACGAAGTATCCCCCGGCACTGTCGGCGAGCTGGTGGTCAGGCCCCGCGTGCCCGGCGTGATGATGACGGGCTACCACCGCCAGCCCGAGGCCACCGTGGCCGCGTTCCGCAACCTGTGGTTTCACACCGGCGACCTGGCCACCATCGCCTCCGACGGCTACATCCGCTGGGTCGACCGGGCCGCCGACGCCATCCGCCGCCGGGGCGAGATGATCTCCTCCACCGAGGTAGAGCGAGCGGTGTGCACCCTGGACGGCGTCGCCGAGTGCGCCGCGGTAGGAGTGCCCTCAGAGCTGGGCGAAGAAGAGGTGAAGCTGGTGGTGGTGGCCGAGCCCGGCCAGACCATCGACCCGGCCGCCCTGCAACACCACTGCCAAGCCACCCTGCCCGACTTCTGCCAGCCCCGCTACCTGGAGATCATCCACGAGCTCCCCAAAGGCGCCACCCACAAAGTCAACAAACACCAACTCCGCCACATCACCGGCCCCACGGTCCAAGACCTTGCCGCCGAGAACCTCGCCTAGGTGTCGAGTTCAGGATCGTCGGCGAGCGACTGCACGAACACGGCGTGCTCCTCACGACTCAACAGATCGCTGAGCAGCCAGCCGAATCGTCTCAGCGCCTCTCCAACGAACGGAACGGTACTAGGACGCAACTTAGGAGCTCTATCCATGTGGTAATTCTACATGGTTGACATGATATTTGAATATAGTAGGTGCGTGGAGAGAGGCGACGAGGCATCGCGAACGGTCAGCTTCTCCGAGTTCTGTGCTGCGATCGGCGCTGTCGAGGCTCCGACGACTCGGCTGGTGCTTGTCGATGGGCTCGGAGGGGCCGGGAAGAGCGTGCTGGCTGCGGCGCTCGCGGGGAAGCTGGGCGCGCCGGTGGTCTGCGGCGACGACTTCCACCGCCCCTCGCCGCAGCGGCGACATGATGCCGTCGAACGCATAGGGGCGTCCTTCGACCGGCGCCGGTTGGAGCGCCAAGTCTTGGCGCCGCTGTCGCGAGGCGAGGACGCCCGGTACCAGCGCTACGACTGGGACAGCGACCGTCTTGGTGAATGGGTCGCGGTGCCGGGCCAGGACACGGTGGTGGTCGAGGGCGTCTACGTGCTGCGGGAGGAGCTGCGCCGGTATGCGTCGGTCTCCATCTGGGTGGAAACGCCCCGAGAGGTGCGCCTGGCCCGCGGGATAGAGCGCGACGGGGAGGCGGCACGGTCGCGCTGGACCGACGAGTGGATGCCGGCTGAGGACGCCTGCGTGGCCGCCATGCGACCGGACGCCGCGGCGATGCTCGTCGTTGACGGGCAGGAGCACAACGGCATCGATTCCCGGCGGAGCATCGTCCTTCTCGAGGCCCGACCGCCCCTCGACGAGCTTCTCCCAGCCCCCTGAGGCGACGGTTGTCGGCCGAGGGTCAGCCCGGGCTCAGAGGTCGTGGGGGATCTGGTGGGGGCCGGGGTGGTCGTAGGTCTGGCCGGTGTCGGGGTTGAGGCGGCGGTGGGCGAACTTGCCTACGCCGGTGCTGCGCACCATCACCGCCACGGTTCGCTCCGTGTCGGCCTGCTCGGCGTGGAACGTCCACGGCGGGACCAGGTCCACCTCGCCGGCATCCAGGCTGATGTGCTTGTCCGGCTCCATCCTGCGCCCGTCGGTGGAGCCTTCTGACTGCGGCTCCAGGTAGCGGAGCACCGTCTCGGCGCCCTCCAGGAGGCCGTAGGCCACCCAGGCGTGGCCGTGGTCGTGGACCGGCGTGCGGCCGGACTCGTCCTTGACCAACCCGTTGATCACGAAACCGAAGTCGGGATCCTCGTAGAACAGCAAGTTGGTGTAGCGGTTGTTGGTCCGGTCGTGGCTCTTGGGCCAGCTCTGGGCCGCAGCTCGCAGATCGGGGTCGGCCAGAGCTGCCTCCAAGACCTCACTGACGCGAGCCCAGCGCTCGGGCTCGGGCATGTCCTGCGCGCAGAGACGGCGGACCGGGTCGACGATCCGGTGCAGCACCCTGGACTGGCTCATGGTCGGATCACCGCCTTAGTCGGGTACATGCCGTCGATCTCGTTGCCTACCGCCCGGATGCACAACTCGGTGTCGTCGAGGCCGAACGTGTGACTGATCATCTCCTCGGGCTTGAAGCCGGTGGACTCGATCAGCTCCATGGTGGCCCTCAGCGCGGGGCTGCTGGCGGTGAACGCCCCCTGCACCCGGATCTCGTTCCAGACCAGGGCGTCGATATCCAGCGGCACCCGCCGGCCGCCTCCGACGAGGCCTGCCAGCACGAGCGTGCCCCGCTTGCGCAGAGCGGCCACCGACGGCGCCAGCGCGTCGGGGCTGCCGCTCACGTCCACCACCACATCGGCCATGGCCCCGCCCGTCTCCTCGGCCACGACCTCAACCACGTCTTCGCGGTCGACCTCGACGATGCGGTCGGCGCCCCACCGGCGGGCCAGGGCGAGACGGTCGGTGTCGGCCGCGATGCCGCTCACGATGATGCGGGCCGCGCCCGCGGCCCGGGCCGCCCAGGTGCAGGCCAGGCCCTGCTGGCCCGGACCCTGGATCAGCACGGTGTCGCCGAAGGTCACGCCCCCGTGCAGGATGGCCCACTGGTAGCCGTTGGCCATCACGGACCCGCACAGCACCGCGGCCTCGTCGCTCATGGCGTCGCCTACCTTGAACAGCTCGGCGTCGGGATTCACGTACAGGCAGTCGGCCAGCCCCCCGAACAGGTGCGGCGGGTCGGCCGCGGTGGTGGCGCTGCCGTAGAGGGTTCGCTGGGGGCAGAACCGGGGGGCGCCGTCGCGGCAGTCCCGGCAGTGTCCGCATCCCCGTGAGCCCTTGAGGATCACCCGGTCGCCCTCGGCCACGCCGTGGATCCGGGCTGCAGCCCGTCCCAGGCGCTCGATCCGGCCGAAGATCTCGTGGCCCAGGATCACCGGGTAGGGCATGTCGATGCGGCCCCGGAAGTACTTCACGTCGGTTCCGCAAACCCCTCCCAGTCCGATGCGCAGCAGCGCCCCGTCGTCGGCCACCTCGGGCAGCGGGTACTCATGGATCTCCAGGCGCTCGGGCCCCAGCAGCGTCGCAGCTCGCACAGTGCTCATTGCTCTCCCCCTGTCACCGCGCAACCTACCGATCCAGGCTCACGGTCGCGAAGTTGGGACCACCCATGCGAGAGAACACCGAACGGCGCACGGTTCCACGGAGACATGGCCGGCGCTCTCAGCCCAGCAGCGGTAGCAACTCCGAGGCGACTCTCTCCATCTGCGGTTGCTGGTCGACCGAGGCCAGCACGCATTGGAACGAGGTGGCGCCCGCCTCGGCGTAGGCGTTGAGGCGCTCGGCGCAAGCTTCGGCTGGGCCCCATACCAGCCAGCGGTCGATGCTGGCGTCGTCCATCGGGCGGCGGTGGTAGTCCGCCATGAAGGCTGCGCCCTCGGAGCGGGCTGCGGCCGCGTCGTCTCCCACCAGCAGGAACAGGTTGACCCTCACATCGAACGGCTCGGGCAGCGCCCGACCGGCGGCCTGCGCCGCGGCCGCGATGGACTCCCGGCCGGCCCGCAGCTCGGCGGGGGTGGCCATGCCGGTGATCCAGCCGTCACCCAGGCGGCCCACCCGGTCCCAGCGGCCCATGAACGTGGAAGCCAGCGACTCGTCGAAGACATCGTTGGGGCCGAAGCCACGCTGAGGCGCCACGAACACCCCGCCTGCGATCAGCACCGGCGGGCCGGGACGCTGGACCGGTCGCAGCCCGATCGACGCGTCTCGCAGTTGGTAGATGCGGCCGTCGTAATCCACCCCGTCGTCAGCCCACAGGGCCTTGATCAACTCGATGGCCTCGGTGAAGGCTCGGGCCCGGCGCCGGCGGTCGAGACCGACCAGCGCTAGCTCGGCGTCCACCAGCTCGGGCGGGCCGGTTCCCAAACCCACGCCCAGCGCGGTGCGCCCGCCGCTGAGCGCATCGAGGGTGGCCCACTCCTGAGCCACCGTCACCGGGTGGCGCAGGTGGGGCTGCAGGATGCCGGTGGCGAGCCCGATGGTTTCCGTTGCCTCGGCCACCGCGGCCAAGGTCACGATCGGCGACCAGCGGGGTTTGGCCAGCACGCTGTCGCCCACCGAAACGAACGCGAACCCGCACTCCTCGGCCCGACGGGCCAGATCCAGGAGGTCGTTGAGCCCGAAACGGTCGCCGCCGAAAACCGCGGCCCGGTTGTTGACGTAAATCCCGACCGCGGGGCTCACGGTCGCATCTCCAGGGCCGAGGGAAGATCCGTCATCGCTCGAGGCCGTCGTCGCCGGGACGCTCCCCAACGCCCCCGGAAATCTGTAGAGAAACCCGTCGTATAGAAGCAAGACCCGCACATAGAATCCGGCGTTCGCCCATCGGGGCGGTCCGGCGGTGCGATCATCAGCCCTCCGGCCCTGCGTCCAGGGCAAACGAGGCGGCATCGACCCGGTCGAGCAGGTCCAGCTCCCACTCGATGTAGTCGCGCATTGCCTGCAGGGCGTCCACGGAGCGTTCGTAGGGTTTGGCGGGCCGGGCCGGCTCGACGCCAGCATCGGGGCCGGTCTCCAGCCAGCGGCCCCGGTTGGCGTCGGGCAGCGCGTACGCCTCGCGGCCCATCAGCCGCAGCCAGTGGGCCGCCAGGAGCGACTGCACACCGTCGGAGTCGGCCACCACGATGCGAGCGGACGGCACCGCGGTGCGGGCGGTGAGTTCCTGTAAGAGCTGGCCGCCGGGAGCGGAAGCGAAACCGGGACGATGGCCCGCCTCGTAGGCGGCCGGAGAACTCACATCGAACACGTACGTGCTGCGGGAGTCGTCAGCGAGCCATGCGGCCAGGTCGGACTCACCGATCACCGGCACCCCGTGGGTGTCGGCCAAGCGCCGGGCCCGGGCCGCGGCGTCCTGCAGCGCACTCGGTGCGGGCAGTGCGGCCGCGGTCCCGTCGGTTCCCTTGTCGAGCTCTTCGCCCGCCAGCTTCCAGCCCATCGTGCCGTTCTCCAAGGCCAGCACCGGGGCGTCGACGCCGGCGTCGATCAGAGTCTGGGCGCCGATGATCGATCGGGTCCGCCCGGCGCAGCTGACCGCGATCGGCGTGCCGGGTTCAACACCCATGTCGACTACCCGGGCCAGCAGCTCCGTGCCCGGGGCGTTGGTCGCGTCCGGAACGTGGAGGGCTGCGAACTCGGGCTCGGGCCGGCAGTCCACCAGGGCCACCGCCTCACCTTTCGCACGCCGGCGCCTCAGCTCCTGCGCCGAGATCATCGGGGTGTCCCGCAGGTGGGCGACGTGCTCGCCGAAAGCCTTGGACATGGTGTGGATCCCGTCGTGGACGTCGAAGCCGGCGTCAGCCCAAGCCTCGACCCCGCCGGCCAGCACGGCCACATTGGTGAAGCCGCTCCTACGGATCCTGTGGCCGGCACGATGCGCAGCCAAATCGTCCTCGCCGATCACCACCACCCGCACGGTCCGCCTCCGCAGCAGCCCAGCCAGCCGCCACTCCAACTCCGCGGCCGGCACCGGGCACGACTCGGGCACATGTCCGCTCGAGTGGACGCCGACATCGCGAGTGTCGAGCACAGCCAACTCTTCGCCGTCGGCTCGCATAACGGCCAACTCGGCGGCGGTCACCTTGGCGGTGCGCAGATCCGGCCGGCCCATGAAGGGACGCTCGACGCCGCCGTCGGGCCGGTCGAAATAGATGCGGCCGGCCAGGCGGTCGAGGGGATAGCCGTAGAGATGCAGGTGCATCGCCGGGCCCTCGTCGAGGACTCGGATCGTATGGAAGGCGTCTCCCATCATGGCGTTGGCGTCGCCCCGCCTGAGCGTGCGCTCACCCCTGCGCTCCAGCCGTCCCCGCTGCGGGTCGCGGCCGTCGTCGATGCGCTCGAAGTACTGGTTGTGCTCGGCGCCCCGCACGCCTGCGATCACCGACCAGGTGCGGTGGTCGTGCGGGGGCTGTTGCTTGCCGGGCATTCCGGCCGAGGCATAAAGGCCCATCCTCCCGTCGAGATCGACGCTCAGCTCGTAGATGGTCATCAAGGCTCCCGTGTCCACCGCGAACGTCTCGGCGTCGAAGAGGTTCTCCTGGAGGGCCAGGCTCGTCAGCACCGGACCGGCAGCCTCGATGAGCTCCTCTGAAGGCCCCAACGTGTCACGGAGTCGCCGGATCTCGTCCAGCGTGGACTGAACCGCGTCGTGCCTCCGGGTCATCTGCGAAGCGGTGCCCGTCGTAGCGTCCCCGTGTCGACGGGTCGCCGGCGCGGTGGCCGTCACAGCAGCCCCCGCCCGATGCCTCCGTCCACGGAGATCGACTGCCCGGTTATGTAGCTGGCCCGGTCGGAGGCCACGAACACCACGGCCTGGGCGATCTCGTCGGGCTCGGCGAAGCGCCCGAGCGGGACCTCGGCGGCGAACTCCTCGATCACATCGCCGGGCGTGGTGCCCTGCTCAGCCGCCATCCGTTCGGCCCGGTCCAGCCACAGCCGGGTGAGGGTGCGGCCCGGGCTGATGGCGTTGACCCGAATGCCCTTGCCGGCCAGCTCGTGCGACAGGGTCTTCACCAGGGCCAGCAGCCCGGCCTTGTGCACGTTGGAAACCACCTGGTTCACGTACGGCATCTTGGCCCCGGCCGCGCCGAGCAGGACAATCGCCGGGGAGCGCCCGGCCTCCAGGATGGGCAGCAGGGCCCGCACGGTCCGGACCGGCCCGATGACGTTCATGTTGTAGTTGTCGTGCCAGGCGTCGTCGCCGAAGGAGTCGAACGGCCCGCGGATGCTGCCGCCCACGGTGACGATCAGAATGTCGAGCCTCTTGCCGTCGCCGTACTGCGCCCTCAGACGGGCTTCGGCATCGTCCGCGGTTACGTCCACGGAGAACCATCCGATCTCGGCCGGTGCGCCACCCGAGCCGGCCGAAGCAGCCCGGCCGATGCTGGCCGCGGCCTGTTGCAGCCGGGTCGCGTCGCGGGACGCGATCGTGACCGAAGCGCCCTCGGCTGCCAGCAGGCGGGCGGTGGCCAATCCGATACCGGCCGAGCCCCCCACCACCAGGGCCTCCCGGCCCGCCAGTTGAAGGTCCACGACTGCTACCCGTCCTCGGCCGGATGCCGGGTGACCGGGTCCGGGCTGTCGTCGGCGTAGGAGCCCATCATCACGATCCGGCGAACGTCTGATAGAGCTCTTTGAGCTGTTCGTTGGTCGCCAGCGGAATGACCTCGCGCTCGAGATAGCGAAAGAGCGGGTCCTCGTTGATGAGGGTGAACAGCTCGTCGTTGGACTCGACCCGGTAGATGGCCACGCGTGCCCTCCGGCCCACGAACGGCGCCGTGTAGACGACCTTGCCGGCAGCCATGAGCCGCTCCCAGTATTCCACCTGGGCCTTGGCCAGGCGGCCCAGCTCCTTCATCGGCAGGGGGATGGGCTCGATCGCTCTCATCCGGACTAGGAAATCCATCAGTTCTCTCTGTCTCCTGTAGTCGCTTTCTGGGCTCGTCCCAGGGCCGTCAAGACGCCGCCCGAGGTCTGTCAGCCGTCCCCCGACCCACCGAGGTCGGGGCTGTCGGGCTCGTAGGCGATGACCTGGACATGGAGCCCGCCGCGATCCGCCACCAGCGTCGTCCGGGCTCTGGCTGCGGCCAGGTCGTGGACCGGGTTTACTCCCGACCAGCCAGCTTCTACCAGTGCGGCTTCGGCCTCATCCACGGCTTCGGCCTCATCGGCCCGGAAGGCGACATGGGCGAACGCTGGCTGGCCGGCGTCGCACTCGATCAGCTCGATCTTCACGCCGGTCTCGTCGCCGAGCATGGCGATCCGCTGCCCCGTCCGATACCTGATCCCGCGGCGGACGAGGGTCATTCCGATGTCGTTGACGAGGGCCTGGACCCGGTGGTCGAAATCGTTCACCTCGATCGCCACATGGTCGAACTTCACGTTCTCACCTCGTCGTCGCTGAACTTGCCCGGGTTCAACAGGCCCTTGGGGTCGACTTCGGCTTTGAACCGCTTGATAACGCCGGGATCGCGCAGCAGGCCCTTCTGGTCGAGGAAGAATGTGTGGGGGTTCTGGTACCGGATCCCGATCTCATCGCAGAACGACATCACCGCCGCCAGGTTCTTCTCACCCTCGACCACGCATACCAGCGGGGCCGGCAACATCCCGTCGCCGGAGTGGCCGAACCGCTCTCTCAACCACCGCGACCGCAGGAATTTCAACTCGACCATGATGGCGTCGCCGAATCGCCGCTTCAGTGCCGTCAGCTGCGTCAGCGGATCATCCGGGTCGAGATAGCAGTGCAGGAAGGCGCCGAGGGGAGCGATCTTCTTCACCCAGAGCATGCGATGCCCATAGACCATGTAGGCAAGGGTCGGGCGGCGGTCGGCACCCCTGCCTCGCCACGGCACGATCCGACCGCCGTGTTCTAGGGCGAGGTCGATGTAGGTGTCGTGCTGGTCGTCGTCGATGATCGAGATGACGATGGCCTCGTCGGGCTCGACATGGCCCCGCAAGGCGCTGAAGCACGGCGTGATCGCCGGTTCCTGGGCGGCCGCGGCCCGGATTCTCAACTCCGGCCGCGCGCTCACCGCTCCGGCGAACCGGCAGGCTGCATCGAAGTCGTCGAAGCAGACCACGAGCTCGGTCCACTGGCGGGCCTCGACCAGCCGGAAAGTGACATCGGTGAGGATCCCGGTCGTGCCGTAGGAGTGGAGCACCGGCTCGATCGACGACTCATCGAGGGAGAGGACGCGGGGCTCTTCCTGCACGGTCATCAACGTCGCCCCCACGACGTTGTCGTCCCAGATGGATCCCCAGGTCGGTGAGCCCAGACCGATGTGGCCCCCGGACACCCACCCTCCCGACGTCGCCGTGGCGAAGGTGGTGGTCATGACCGGGACTTCCAGCCCCGCCTTGTGGGCCATCTCGTCGACCGCGCCGGTTGTCGCCCCCGCGCCGGCGCGGATGCGACCGTCCTGGGGCGTCCCGACGTGGTTGAAGTGCTTCATCTCGATCACCACACCACCATCGAGGGGGGTGGTCTGACCGAAGTTCGTCGTTCCCGCGCCCAGGATCACGATCGGCGAACCCTGGCGGTATAGCAGCGAGACGCAGCACCGGAGCTGCTCGGCATCGGCCGGTGAGACCAGGGCGCACACGTCGAGCGAGCGCCCCGACGCGTCGGCCATGTCGTCGATGTACGTCTTGAGCACCGGAGACAGCCATGAGTTGTCGCGCAGGCGCCGGCCGATCAGTTCGGGGTCGGTGATGAGGTCGGCGCCATCGACGACTGAGGCCAGCGCGGCGGTGACCGCCTCACTCGATTCTCGACTACGCCACACTTGTTATCGTCCGCCCAACAGTGATCGACCTGCAGCCGCCGCGGGTTGAAGCCGCAGCCGCTTCTACATATCTATCATATGTATGTTGGCGTGGAAGGGTCAACCGACTCGCGGGGTACCTGCTGCTGCGTGCGCCGCTTCGCTCACCGGGCACTCGGGACGGCGATCGGATGGTCGAGGATATCGATGGGCCCGCTGAGATCGATCGTGGTGGACTGCTCTTGGACGCGCTCAAGGTGGGCCCGCAGAAGCTCCTGCGTCCGGGGGACGTCACCGGCCTCGATGGCATCGACGATCATCGAGTGCTCGGCGATGGACTGGCTGCGATCGGGACCTGCAGGGGCCCCCGCCGCGATGGACGGCGCGCCGGTCTCAGCGCGGACATGTCCAGTCCACAGGGTCTCCAGGCACCCAGCGAGAATGGTGAGGGTTCGACGACCGCAGGATGCCGCCAGCTCCTCATGGAACTCCCGCAGCAGGGGCCTGATGTCGCCGGTGCGGTGCATCTTGACCGATCGGTCATGGATGGAGCGCAACCTGGGCACGAGAGCGGACGCGCGATCGGTCCCTTGAGCGCACAATCCGGCGCACAGCAGCTCGATCTCGCGTACCGCCATAGCCAGGTCGCCCGCCTCGACGTCCTCAAAGGTGAGGACCATCCCCAAGGAGTACGCGATGCCGGACGGGTTCGGGACCCGCACGATCGCGCCTCCCTTGTTGCCGCGCACAACGGAGATCAGGCCTTCCGTCTCCAGGATCCGCAATGCCTCGCGAATCGCTGGCTTCCCGACCGCGAACAAGCTTCGGAGCGTGTCCTCCTTGGGGAGCCGCGCCCCGTCGGCGAGCTCGCCGTCCACGACCCGGCGACGCAGCTCCGACGCGACTCGTTCGGCGAGCCGCCCGCCGGTCACGGGCGCTACGCCCAGCGATTCAGCGTCGACGTGTTCGGTATCGGCGGCCATGGCGTTCCCCTGGAATGTGGGTGTGCATCGGGTTAGTTCATCCGGCTGTTCGAACGTATCGCTCTCGGAGGGGTCAGGATTCCTGTGATCCCGATTCGTGCCAAGAACCGATGACCATGTCGGCCACCCATCCAAAAGCCACGAACACTGCCAGTCCGAGCGCCGAGGACAGGATCACCGCGCCGAACAGCCGCTCGGCTTGAAGGGTTGCCCTGTAGGAGTCGAGCAGTATCCCCAGGCCGGGTTCGCCTTGACGGAAGAAGAAATCGCCGACGATGGCACCGATCACGGCGAGTCCGGCCGAGATGCGCAACCCGACGAAGATCGACGGGGCCGCGGAAGGCAGCTGGAGCTTGATGAACCGCTGCCATCGGCTCGCCCGGCGCAATGTCATCACGTCGTGCAGCCCACGATCGGCCGATTTGAGCCCGAAGAGCGTATTGGTGATGATCGGGAACAACGCGATCATCACGCATACGATCACTCGGCTCCTGAAGTTGAACCCAAACCAGAAGCCGATCAGTGGGACCATCGCAAGAATCGGGATGGTCTGGATCAGCACCGCATAGGGATAGAACGACCACTCCATCCAACGCGCCTGACTCATCAACACCGCGAATATGCCGCCAAGGACGATAGCAACCGCCAGCCCGGTGAGAGCCACTCGCGTGGTGACCATCAGCCCATCAATCAGCTCGGATCGTGCCGAGCCATCGAAGAACGCTTCGTCAACGACCGCATGGGGTGGCGGAATGATGAAACGACGCCGCTCCTCGATCAGCACATAGGAAACGAGATACCAGACCGAGAGGAAGGCGGCGAAGACAAGCCCGATTGCAAGTATGCGAAGATTCTTCTGGCCATCCATGACCAGGGAGCGCAGTGCTCTCGGGTGCAGGACTCTCTTGACGGCAGCGGTTCTCATGTGGATTCGCTAAGCAGTCCTGCCACCTCAGCCGACAGCTGACCGAACTCCGGAGTGAAGCGGAAGTCTTTCGTGCGTGGGTAACCGAAGGGAATGTCGACCTCGCCCACAATCCGGCCCGGCCGCGAGCCCATGACCACCACTCGGTTCGACATGTACACCGCCTCGGCCACCGAGTGGGTGATGAAGAGCGCGCTGAACCTCGTCTCGCCGAAGAGCCTCAGCAGCTCGTCGTTGAGCCGCTGTCTCGACATCTCATCCAACGAGCCGAAGGGCTCGTCGAACAGGAACAGGCCCGGATCGGTGGTCAGGGCGCGCGCCAGCGACACCCTCATACGCATTCCACCCGAGAGCTGCCGGGGGAGATGACGCTCGAAGCCGTCCAGATGAACGAGTGCAATTGCCTCTCGCACCCGCCGCTTTCGCTCGTCGGCAGGCAGCCGTTCGAGTTCGTTGAGTAGCCCCACGTTGCGGACCACGCTGCGCCACGGCATCAGGGTCGGATCCTGGAACACGTATCCGATGTTCGGATCAGCCACCGTCACTCCGCCCGAAGTCGGCGACAGGAGTCCGGACGCGATCCGCAGCAGCGTTGACTTCCCACAACCCGATGGGCCGACGATGGTTACGAACTCTCGTGCCTTGAGTTCCAGTGAGACGTCTCCAACGGCGTTGGTTCCGTCCGGAAACACCATCCCCACCGAGTCGAACGACAGCGGGGCGTCGACATCGGCCATCTCCAAAGCGTAACGGCTCAGGTAGCTGCCAGTTCAGAGTAGCAGGATCTTACTCGAAAGTGATCGAGGGATCGATGAACTGGTTGGTAGCCATCTCGGTAGGTCCGACACCAACTTCGACATCCTGGGCCTCCAGTACGGGCGCGAATGATGCATGGAACCGGGCGAGACGATCAAGATCGAAGCTTCCGGCAGCTCCATCGGGCCCATTCTGGAAGAAGTTCCTTTCTTGCATCACCGATGCAGCCCATTCCTGCAGGCCGGGACTAAGCGACAGTGTCGAACCCATTTGAGGGGCGAACTCCACGATTGATTGCATCGCTTCGCTCGGGTCTTGGGCGAATTCGACGGCTGCCTGCTGGATTCTGGGCACTAGAACCTCGAGGCAATCAGCTTCTTCCTCGAGCACTTCGGGCCTCACCGACAGACTTCCGACACCTGGGTATGCCTCCCAGCCGGACTCTGACATAACCAGGAAATCAATGGGCTGGCCGCCCCAGTCCTCGATCTCGTTCTGGTAGAGCCAGGGCTCGTTCGTGATGAAGTTCTGCTGAACGAGGTCACCTTCGACGACGAATCGGGAGGGAGAACCGTCGAACGACCCGTCCAACTGCTCCTCGCGTACCAGTCCCGTACCGGTCATCCAACGCACGAACGCCGAGGCTCCGAACACCAGCACCGTGGCGTCACTCTCGGCGATGTCGGTCACCGACTCGAAGTCGTACACGTCGGCGGGCCACATCAAGCCGATCGGACTGACCGCAATCGGACTCACCACCGCTACGACCGGTGCACTGGCAGAGGAGCCCAACATGTTGTCGGTCGAGACCATGCCGATCAGTATCGAAGGATCCTGATAGATGAGAGATGAGGGCGGCTGGTACCCGACCGCTGGTCCGCCGGCACGGAGCTGGATTGTCACGCCCGGCTCGATCTCGTTGGTGTAATAGCCGTTTCCGTCGATCTCACCATCGGGACCGGCCAACTGGAACATGGGTCCGTGGGTGTAGTCCGGGTACCAGTCGTGCTGAACGATGATGGGCGACGGGCACACATCGGCGAGGCTCGCCGGCGGAGCGGCAACGGGCTCGTCTTCACCTGAGGCCGCGGCGTCGTCTGCTGGTTCAGCGCCCGCGTCGCCCTCGTCGTCGGCGTCCGCGGCGCCGGCGTCGTCTGCTGGTTCGGCGCTGGCGGCGGCCTCGTCGTCGGTGTCCGCGGGCTGGGTTGCTGCCTCCGGATCGGATGGTTCCGTTGCCGCCGGCTCGGTAACCGGCGCTGGTTCGTCGGCAGTCTCCGCGTCGTCGTCATCGCCGCAACTTGCTGCCATCATCGCAAACGCCAGCGCGACCGCTATCAGTGTCCGTGCCTTGAATCGATTCCGCATCGTGCCCCTCCGTCCAGGCTTGACCTATCTTTCATATCTATCTTAGATTACTCGGGGGCACAAATGGAGTGTCCGCTGGCAGGTAGCATCGTGACGGACCGCCAGTCTTGCCTAGCCACCGAGGAGCCCGAAGCATGCAACTCACTTCGCGGGTGCCTCTAGTCGACCTGACTGAGGCGTTTGATCCGGGCCCGAGCCAGGACGCCGCGGTTGACGCGATCCGCGAGGCCTGCGAGGACATCGGATTCCTCCTGATCACCGGCCACGGCGTTCCCGGCAGCGTGCTTTCGTCGATCGAGGACGCTTCGCGCCAGTTCTTCTCCCTGCCTCACGAGGAGAAGATGCGTTGGGCGGCCCGCCCCGGCGTGTTTCGCGGCTACAGGCCAGCCGGAGAAGCGGCGCTCGCCAAGTCACGCGACATCGAGACCGCGCCAGACCTGACCGAGGCGTTCTCGGTCAATCGTTTCGATGATGTCGAGGTGGCCCGCCGATCAGGTCTGCGAGAGGGGCGTGAGGCCTTCTTCGCGCCCAACATCTGGCCCGAGCGACCCCACGGCTTCAAGCACGCGTTCGAGACCTACTACGCCATCATGGAGGATCTGACGAACCGCCTGATTGGGCTCATGGCCCTGGCCCTCGGTCTCGACGAGAACTGGTTCGACGACAAGATCCGCGACCACATAACCAATCTGACGGTCAACCACTATCACGCACTGGATGGCCCTCCCGCGCCAAACCAGTTCAGGCGGGGCGAGCACACCGACTGGGGCAGCGTGACGATCCTCTACCACGACGGACGGCCTGGACTTCAGATCAAGCCACGCGACGGCGAGTGGGAGGACGTCCCGACCGTAGAGGGTGCGTTCGTAGTCAACCTCGGCGACCTGATGGCCACCTGGACGAATGATCAGTGGACGTCGACCCTGCACCGCGTCGTCGTGCCCGACGGCGACACCGGCGACCGGCTCTCCATCGCCTACTTTCACCAACCGGCCTACGACGCCCGCATCGAGTGCATTCCTACCTGCACATCACCAGAAGAGCTGCCGCGCTACCTGCCCACGACATCGGGCGAATGGATCCTGTCGATGCTGAGGAAGGTCCAACTGAAGTCCCAGTAGCCGTCGGGCCCAGTTGGAAGTCACGCGTGGCGCAGGGCAACGAAGCGGGCCGTGGCGGCCAGGGCGTCAATGGCGGCGGGCACGTCCGGCAGTGTTTCCAGCGCGTCCAAGGCCTCGTCGAGAAGGGCCGTGATCTCGCCCTCAAGGCTTGAGAGGGCACCGGTGTCGACGATCACCTGCTGCACCTCGGACACGATCTCGTCGTCCATCTCCGAGCCGACCGCGTCCAGCACTCCGAGCTGGGCCGGTGTGGCCGCAGCCCTGGCCATGGCCATCAGCAGCGTGGGCTTGCCCTCGCGCAGGTCGTCGCCCACAGGCTTGCCGGTGGCGGCCGGGTCTCCGAACGCTCCGAGCACGTCGTCGCGCAGCTGGAAGGCCATGCCGACAGGACGGCCGTGACGGGCCAGGGGCTCGGCCAGATCGGCCCGCCCGGCCACCGCCGCGCCGAGCTGAAGGGGCCGCACCACGGTGTAGCGGGCCGTCTTGTGCTCGATGATCCTTCGGGCCTCGTCCGCGGTGGCGCTTCCCCGCGCCGAGCCGACAACGTCGAGGTACTGGCCCATGTTCAACTCGGTGCGCAGTTCGTCCCACACCGCCCGAGTCTCGGGGGACACTCTCCCCAGCGTGCGGTCCGCGAGCACCATGGCCATGTCTCCCGCCAGCACCGCGGCCGCCTCGCCGAAGCGCCGGTCCTCGCCGTGCCACCGGCGGTCCCGGTGGCGCTGCACGAACTTGCGCCACACGGTGGGCGCGCCTCGCCGGGTGGGGGAGGCGTCCATCACGTCGTCGTGGGCCAGCGCGAAGGCATGGAGGATCTCCAGGGCGCAGCCGGCGTCGAGCGCACCGTCGCCGTCGGGGTCCCCGCCGCCCAGCAGCCATCCCCAGTGGCAGTAGGCGGGCCGGATGCGCTTGCCTCCGCCGAGCACCATGTCGGCCAGGTCGCCGAGCGGTTCGTCGAGGCTGGGGTCCAACGCGGCCCACTGGCGGCGCTCCGCGGTCAGGATCTCAGCGAGACGGGCCTGAACCCTGGCTGCGATGGCCTTCAGCTCCGCGGGGGGACTCGGGCTCTCCCCGGCGGGAACGGTCACGTCTCGGTGCCCGACTCCAGTACGGCGACGACCCGCTCCACCTGGATGCTGGCGTTGGTTATCCGGCGCCGGCAGATCTCTATGAGGGTGGCCGCCCGCTCGACCCGGTTGGCCAGCACGTCCACGTCCGGATCCTCGCCCTCCAGTTCTTCCAGGATCTGCTCGAGTTCGGCCATCGCTGCCGCGTAGCCGGGCTCGTCGGCGCTGCTGGGGCCGGTGGTGGGGGGCTTGTCGGTGCTCATCGGTTCCGGTCCTCGCTGCCGTCGCGCCGAGCGCGAATCGTACTGTCCAACGTGCCGTCGCTCACATGGGTGACGATGCCATCGCCGGGTGACACGTCCTGCACGGATCGCACCAGCATCCCGTTCTCGCGGCGGGTCAGCGACCATCCCCGTCGCAGGATCAGGGTCGGGTCGAGAGTCCGCACCCTGTTGGCGACCGCGTCCAGATGCCGCTGGGCGTGGCGGATCTCGTGACGACCCGCCACTGACAGCCGGGCCGAGGCCCGGTCGAGTCGGCGGCTGCTCCGCCGCTCAACCGCGGGCCCAGCTTGGGCCAGCCGGTAGGTGACCGCGGCCATTCGGCGCCCGGCGCGCGCCGTCGCGGCCCTCCCGGTGTGGACGAGGCGCTGGGCGGCCCCGTCGAGGTTGCGCCCGGCTCGCGCAGCCGCGGTCATTGCGCCGCGGGTGGTGTCGGCCGCGACCCTGCCAGTGCGGTTCTCGGCCGCGGCCAGGGCTCGGCGACCCCGCACCGTGATCGAGCGGCCGGTGTCGTCGAGCCGCTCCAGCCAGTCCTCCACCGCCTGGACCACGGCCCGGGCTGCAGCCGTCGGCGTCGAGCAGGCCGTGTGGGCCGTCTCGTCGGCCACGCTGCGGTCCGTCTCGTGGCCTATGCCGGTGAACACCGGCCGCTCGCACGAGACGATGGCCCGGGCCACGAGCTCGTGATCGAAGGCGATCAGGTCGGTGCGGCTGCCACCCCCGCGGGCCAGCACCACCACATCGACCCCGGCGCCGGTCACCGCCCTGATGGCGGCTGCGATGGCCTCGGGCGCGTCGGCGCCCTGCACCGGCGTGTCTGCCTCGAACACCTTGAAGGCGAGGCCACTGCCGTCCAGCACCCTGCGCATGTCGGCATGGGCCGCGCTGTCCAGAGAGGTGACCAGGCCCACCCGCAGCGGTACCGGTGCCAGCGCCACCCCGGCGTTGCGTCGCAGCAATCCCTCGGCGGCGAGAACCTTCAGCAGTGCTTCACGGTCGGCGGCGATGGCGCCCAGCGTGTGGCCAGGATCGATGGAGGTCATCCGCAGCTGCAGCTGCCCTCTGGGCGGGTAGAAGTCGAGCATCCCCTGGATGCGCACCCTCAGCCCGTCGGCCATGCGGATGGCGTTGCCGTGCCTCTTGATGGTGTCGTTGACACGCTCCTTGTCGGAGCGGAACAGCACGACGCTCACCGAGGCCTCGGGCGGTGCTCCGGGCTCGGCGTGCTCGGGGCGCTCGACCAGGTCGAAGTACACGTGACCGCTGCGGGGCCGGCTGAGGGTGTCGATCTCGCCGGTTACCCAGACCCCGCTCGGGAAGGTCTCGTCCAGGGTCCAGCGCAGCACCTGGGCCAGCTCGCCCACCGTCAGGGTCTGGTCTGCTCCGATCAGGCTGGTCATGGAGCCGGCTGTCCGGCGATCTCGGCTCGCAGCAGGCCCTCGTACAGCTCGGAGTACAGGCCCCCAGCGAGGCGCAGCTCGTCGTGGGTGCCCGACTGCGTGATCCGGCCGTCGTCGAGCACCACTATGAGGTCCGCGCCGACGATGGTGGACAGGCGGTGGGCCACCACCAGCGACGTCCGGCCCCGCAGCGCCTCCGTCAGAGCCTCCTGCACCTGGGCCTCGTTGTCGGTGTCGAGATGCGACGTCGCCTCGTCGAGGATGACGACGGCCGGATCCTTGAGCAGCATCCTGGCGATGGCCAGGCGCTGCTTCTCGCCGCCCGACAGCCGGTAGCCCCGCTCTCCGACCATTGTGTCGTAGCCGTCGGGCAGGGCCGCGATCACATCGTGGATGCGGGCCGAGCGGCATGCCTCAGCCAACTGGATGTCTGTGGCGTCGGGCCGGGCATAGCGCAGGTTGGAGGCCACGGTGTCGTGAAAGAGGTGCGGGTCCTGAGTAACCGTGCCGATGGCGGCCCGCAGCGACGCCTGCGTCAGGTCGCGCACGTCGACGCCGTTGACCAGCACCGCGCCCGCGGTCACGTCATGGAGCCGGGGCACCAGCGACACCAGCGTCGTCTTGCCGGATCCCGACGGACCCACCACCGCCACCATCCGGCCTGGCTCGATCTCCAAGTCGATGCCGGCCAGCACCTCGGTCGCCGGCGCCGCGCTCGCCTGGGCGCTGGCCGCGGCCACCCCCAGCGATTCGGGCGTCCCGTCGGCCGACGGGTAGGCGAAGCGCACGCTTCTGAACTCGACCCGACCGTCCGGCCGCTGCAGGTCGCGGGCGTCGGGGCGGTCGGCGATCGGATTGGGGGTGTCGAGCACCTCGAACACCCGCTCGAAGCTCACGAACGCTGACATCACGTCCACCCGGGCGTTGGACAGGCTGGTGAGGGGCACGTAGATGCGCACTGTGTAGAGGCCCAGCGCCACCAGCGTGCCCGCGGTCAGGGCGCCGTCGATGGCGAGGTGGCCGCCCAGCCAATAGACGATGGCCGTTCCCACCGCTCCCACCAGCGTCAGCGCGATGAGGAACACCGCCGAGTACATGGCGCTGCGGACCCCGATGTCGCGCACCCGCCCGGCCCGACCGGAGAAGTCGGCAGCCTCGTCGTCGTGGCGACCGAACAGCTTCACCAGCAGCGCGCCGGCCACGTTGAACCGCTCGGTCATCGTGTTGTTCATCGAGGCGTTGAGGTTCATCCCCTCCCGGGTGATGGCCTGCAGGCCCCGGCCCACCCGCCGGGCCGGCAGCACGAACACCGGCAGGATCACCACCGCCAGCAAAGTGAGCCGCCACTCCAGCGCAGCCATGACGATAAGGGTCCCCACCAGCGTGATGATGTTGCCCACCACCGTGCCGAGCGTGCCGGTGAAGGCCCGCTGGGCCCCGATCACATCGTTGTTGAGCCGGCTGACGAGGGTGCCGGTCTGGGTGCGGGTGAAGAAGGCCAGCGGCATGCGCTGCACGTGGTCGAACAGCCGCAGCCGAAGGTCGAAGATCAGGCCCTCGCCGATGCTGGAGCTGAGCCTGCGCGCCACTAGCGACAGCAGCGCCTCGCCCACCGCGGTGGCGATCAGCACGACGAACAGCACGTTCAGGTAACCGCGGTCGCCCTCTGCGATGGCAGAGTCGAAGATCTCCCGGATCACCAGCGGAGGCAGCAGCCCCAGGAACGTCGAGGCGACCACGATGAGGATGAACGCGACGATCCCTGAGCGGTAGGGCCGGGCGAAACCCCACACCCGGCGCCGGGTGTGGGTGGTGATCGTCTTGCCCTTGAGCTGGGAGCGATCGGCCGACATGGAATGCATCACGTGGAACGGGCTTGCCATCGCAGCCGAGCCTACGAAGCACACCACCGGTAGCGTCTAGGAGGCCGAGCGGAAGGCAGCAGTTCATGAGGATTCTCGCGAGGCGCCGAGCGAGGCCCCGGGCCCGAGCGGCCCGTGAGCACAGCGAACCGGAGCGGGAGACACGGCCCGAGCGGCCCGTGAGCGCAGCGAACAAGAGCGGGAAACACAACACCGCATCGCGAGGCGTTGGCACCGACCTGCGGGGTCTGTAGGGCGTGGATCGAGGCGCTTCTGTGGCCCTGAAGACCGACCACTACGAGATCACCATGGTGGCCTCGGCCCTGCAGTCGGGCATCGCCGAGCGCCGGGCGGTGTTCGAGGCGTTCGCCCGGCGGTTGCCGGCCGGCCGGGCCTACGGCGTGGTGGCCGGTGTGGACCGGATAGTCGAAGCCATCGAGCGCTTCCGCTTCGACGACGAGACCGTTGACCATCTCATGCGCGCCGGCGTCGTGTCGGGCGCCGACGTGGCTGACTGGCTGCGCTCGTACCGCTTCAGCGGCGATGTGACGGGTTACCCCGACGGCGAGCTCTTCTTCCCCTACTCGCCGGTGCTGACCGTTGAGGGCGGCTTCGCCGAGTGCGTCGTCCTCGAGACGGTGATGCTGTCGATCCTCAACCACGACTGCCCGGTGGCATCGGCCGCGGCCCGGGTGCGAGACGTGGCCGACGGCCGACGGCTCATCGAGGGAGGGAGCCGCCGCACCGACCCCGACGCCGCGGTGGCCGCGGCCCGGGCCGCCCACATCGGCGGCTTCGACACCACGTCGAACCTTGAGGCGGGACGGCGCTACGGCATCCCCACCGGTGGCACCACCGCGCACGCCTTCGTGCTGGCCCATCGCGACGAGAAGACCAGCTTCGAGGCCCAGCGCGACGCCTTGGGCACCGGCTCCACCTACCTGGTGGACACCTTCGACGTGCTGGAGGGCATCCGCCGCGCCGTGGAGGTGGTGGGCCCCGGCATCGGCGCGGTGCGCATCGACAGCGGCAACCTGCTGGCGGCCAGCATCCGGGCCCGGGCCCTGCTCGACGCCCTCGGCGCGGAGGATTGCCGCATCGTGGCCTCCGGAGACCTCGACGAGTTCAGGGTAGCCGAATTGGAGGAGGCGGCCGCGCCCATCGACGCCTACCTGGTGGGCACGAGCCTGGTGACCGGCTCTGGTCATCCCACCGCGTCGGTGGTCTACAAGCTGGTCGCCATCGCCGACTCCGCGGGTGCCGGCGCGCCCCTGAGAGCCGTCGGCAAGCTCTCACCGGGCAAGATCACCGTGGGCGGCCGCAAGCAGGTGCACCGCACCTTCGACTCCGCCGGCTTCTGGACAGCCGAGGTGCTGTCGCCCGCGGGCGGCGCCGTTCCGGCGGGCGCCCACGAACCCCAGGTGGCGCTGATGGCGGGCGGTGAGCGGGCCTGGAAGGACGACCCCGCGGCGGCCCGGCGGCGCTGCGCGGAGCGCCGCCGGGGCCTGAGGCCCGAGGATCGGGTCCCGCACCCTCGTCGCTCTCCGGCCATCCCCACCGAATGGGTGGGCATGGAGGCGCCCGCCGCGACAGAATCTGCCAACGGAGCGAAGGGGCGATCAGCGCGCGCGCGGGGAGCCCTGGGACATGACCAAGGAGGAGCTGGGATGCAGAAAGCTCTGATCATCGTCGATGTGCAAAACGACTTCTGCGAGGGCGGGTCGCTAGCCGTGGAGGGCGGGCATGCGGTGGCCGCCTCCATCACCGACCTCGTCGGTCTCGACCGGGCCGGTGGCGGCTACGGCTATGTCGTCGCGTCCAAGGACTGGCACATCGACCCCGGAGAGCACTTCGTGGCGCCGGGCACCAACCCCGATTTCGTGACCTCGTGGCCGGCGCACTGCGCGGCCGGCACCCAGGGCGCCGCGTTCTCCCCGAAGCTGCAGGTGGCGCTGGACGAGGTGTTCCTCAAGGGCCAGTACAGCAACGGCTACAGCAGCTTCGAAGGGGTCAGCGGATCCAGCGAGAATGTAGGCCTGCGGGACTGGCTGGCCGAGCGTGGCGTGGAGGCCGTGGACGTGGTGGGCATCGCCACCGACCATTGCGTGCGGGCCACCGCGCTGGACGCGGCCGCGGCCGGATTCGAGACGTCGGTTCTGGCGGCGCACTGCGCCGGGGTCACCCCCGACAGCTCGGCGGCTGCCCTCCAGGAGCTGGCCGCCGCCGGGGTAGCGATCGTCAACTGACCCGCCCGGCCGGTTTGGTGGCCGCCGTCGGCGTTCTGGGTGGCGCTATTGGGCCGCCCAGGCACAATAATCGCTCCAGTCTCGGGGCCCGGCCCGCCGACGGGGCTGGATGCTCAGGCGACGGCGGCTTCGAGTTGCTCGCGGGTCAGATCTATGCCGAAGCCGGGCGCGTCGCTGGGCACCAGCCAGCCGTCGCGCGGCAGGGCCATGCCGGGGGTGGAGCGCCAGGCGCCCATCAGCGATTCGCCCGGTCCGCAGCCCACGAACATCTCCGCCCAACGGTTACCGGGCAGCCCGTGGCAGAGGTGCTGGCCGTAGGAGTCGTTGCAGCCGCCGTGCACGGCCAACTCGATTCCGGCCGCGGCCGCGATGGCCGCGATCTTGAGCACCGCGGTGGCTCCGCCCACCCATTGCACATCGGGCTGCATGACGTCGACGAGGCGCTGTTCGGCGGCGTGAGCGAAGGTGCGGTCGGTCTGCCAGCGCTCTCCGGCGGCCAGCATCTGTGAGGGAAGGCGGCGGCGGACGTCGGCGTAGCCCGGCCAGTCGTCCGGCTGGGCGTAGTCCTCGATCCAAGTCAGGCGGTAGGGGGCGAGCGCCTCGCCAAGGCGCACCGCGTAGGACGCGTCGAGCACCGGCCAGCAGTCCAGCATGATGTCGGCGTCGGGTCCCAGCTCCGAGCGGGCGCCGGCCACCAGACGCTCGGTCTCTTCGATCCCGGCGGTGGCCGCGGCTCGTCCGACCGTGCAGGCCAGCTTGAAGGCCTCGAAGCCCCGGTCGCGCAGGTCGTCGAGGTCGTTGCCGGTGGCGTAGCAGCGGGTGCGGTCGCGGGCCGGGCCGCCGAGGAGCTCGTAGGTGGGCACGCCCAGGATCTTGCCCTTGAGGTCCCACAGGGCCAGGTCCAGGGCGCTGACGGCATAGGCGGCCAGTCCGGTTGCGCCGAAGGCGCTGTTGGCGCTGCGGACCATCATGTTCCACAGCTTCTCGGTGGCCAGGGCCGGCTCGCCGGCGAGCATGGGTGCGAAGAAGTCGTTGATGATGGGCACGACCGGGCCGGCCTGGCTGGTCATGCCCACGCCGAAGGTGCCGTCGGAGGCGGTGGCCACGCACACCACCTCGCCCCAGGGCGGCGCAAAGCGCTTGGCTTGCCCGGCGAAGGCCCGGTCGTTCGACAGCGGGTGCATCAGGCCCCAGGGATCCCAGGAGGCCTGGCTCGCCTGCGGGCGCCCCAGCGCCTCCGGGCGACGCAGCGGCGCGGCTGCGATCTCGGCGATGGTCGGCGTCATGGCCGGCAGCGTACGGGCGCCGCGGTCGGCGCCGGGCCGGTCAGGTGCCGGGCTGCTTGACCACCCGCAGGTAGGGAAGGGGCGCCTCCCAGCCGTCGGGGTACTTCTCGGCGGCGGCCTCGTTGGAGACGGCCGGGACGATGATCACGTCCTCGCCCTGCTGCCAGTTGGCCGGGGTGGCCACCTGCTCGGTGGCGGTGAGCTGGGCCGAGTCGAGCAGGCGGAGGATCTCAGCGAAGTTGCGGCCCGTGGTCATCGGGTAGGTGAGCGTGGCCTTTATCTTCTTGTCGGGGCCGATGATGAACACCGAGCGGGCGGTGGCGTTGTCGGCCGCGGTGCGGCCCTGTGACGTGTCGCCGGCGTCGGCCGGGAGCATGTCGTAGAGCTTGACCACGTTGAGCCCGGGGTCTCCGATCAGCGGGTAGTTGACCGCGTTGCCGGTGGCCTTCTCGATGTCGGCCGACCAGCCGTTGTGGTCGCTCACGCCGTCGACGCTGATGCCGATGATCTTGCAGTTGCGGGCGGCGAATTCCGGCTTCAGGCCGGCCACCGCACCAAGCTCGGTGGTGCAGACCGGGGTGAAGTCCTTCGGGTGGGAGAACAGCAGCGCCCAGCCGTCGCCGATCCACTCGTGGAAGTTGATCTCTCCCTCGGTGGTGTCGGCGGTGAAGTCGGGAGCCGTGTCGTTGATGCGAAGTCCCATGGGTTTCCTCCGATGTCTGGCGGACTATCCAGAGGTTAGCCAAACATGGTGACTATTCCGACCAGATTAGTCAGGAATCGCCTCGACGGCCTCGAGCATCAAGACGCCGCCGGCGGCCCGCACAGTGGGCGCTACTCGCGGTGCGACGTGACGGCGACGGCGGACATCTCGGCGGACTCGATCCCGAGCAAGATCATTCCGTTGCGGCGAAGCACCTTGTCGCGGGCGTCCGGCGTCAGGGACGCGGTCTGCTGCCATGCCGCCCGGCGGGAGTTGGGCCCGTTGCTGTCAGTTGCGAGCGACCGTCAGGCCTGTCGCGCCGTGATGATCGATCAGGGCGGCTACGAAACCCGACTCGACTGCGGCTGCAACGAAGCGCTCGAGGTACGCGATGCCTGCGCCGCCACGGCCACGCGGCGTACCTATCGCTTGCCGTACGGCGGTGAATCGCCCGTCGAGCACTCGGCTGCCTGGTAGACGCTCGGCGTCGCGCAGCAGTCGGGGGCGGAGTCCGGCAAGCACCTCCACACCTTGAGCGACGAACGTGTTGAGGCTGTCTTCGGGGACGGCGATTCGGATCAGTTCTGCCTTCTCGATGTTGCGTTCCAGCCAGAGCGTGTATGCGGCCCCCTGCTTGGTGACGATTCGTACTCCGGGGCGATCGACGTCGGCAAGCGTCACGATTCCGGAGTCGCCCCGCACGAGGTAGGTGCTCTCGATCTCGCAGTACGGCGCGGTGAATGCGATGTGGTCGGCTCGGGCGGGGTCGGCGCCGATGTTGGCGATGTCCCATCGGTCGGCAGTGACTGCGCCGGCCAGCTCACCCGGGCTGGCGAACGTGACGAGGTCGAGGGGCGTGCCGAGCAGATCGGCGAGGGCTGCAGCCATCGAAGGCGAGACCCCCGCGGGCTCTCCGTCCGATCCGGTTCCGTTCACCAGCAGGAAATTGCCGACGTTGATGCCGGCCCGCAGGATGCCCGTGGGAGCGAGAGCGTTGATCGCGTCAGCACCGGGCACCGGAACCACCGACGGCACGAGTGGAGCGGGCTTCATTGTCGACAGGCTAAGAGGCCGAGCGGATAGGCCACAGTCCCGTGCGTTTTGCTCGGACGATTCATGCGAGGCGGCGAAATCTCGGTTCCCATCTGCAGCAGCCCGAGCGTTGATCCCTCGTCGCCGAAGACCGCAGCGGAGTAGCCGGGCAACAACAGCCGGATGGGCATACCCAGCAGCGTGGCGAGGAAGGAGAATGAGAGGATGCTGAGCACGGTGCGGTCTCTCCGGAGATACTCGACGCCGCCCGACAGATCTTCGATCGTGCTGCCTCGACTCCGCGGTCCGTGATCGTCGCCGACCGGATCTCGGGCAGGGGCCCGACCGCCGCTCGGGCCCCCAGCTCGATCCGCGGCCAGCTCCTCGGGGCTCAGCGACTTCACGAAGAAGAGCATCAGCACTGACATCGCGGCCAGGGCAGCGATGAATACGTAGACCCATGCTGCGGAGGTCCAGTCGATCATGTAGCCACCCAGCGCCGGCGCGAGGATCTTCATCAGGTTCAGGCCGGCGGCCTGGAGCGGAATTGTCGAGCTCTTCGCCACCGGCAACCCCGACTTCTTCACCGGAACGGTCATCGAGTCCGAGGTGGAGAAGGTTCTGCAGGCCGGGTCCTGAGTTCCGTCTCGAACGTCATCGACGGCCTTCGCAATCGCGCCGATTTCGGAGCCTTCGCTTGGTATCCTTCCGTAATGGAGGGTGTTGCGGAAGGAACCGCCGGCCGGACAACAGCTGTTGAGTGGCGTGGGCGCACAGCGGCTGCGTGGGTCCCGGCGGAGCTTCGTCATCGTGATCTGGCGCTGCCCGCCTCGGCGGTACGCAGCGCTGAGCGGGCCGTCGCCGCGCTGCGCCTAGCGGATCAGCGGTTGCCGACGGCGTGGGAGGCGCTCGCGCGGCTGCTGATGCGTCATGAGGGCATCGCCTCATCGGGGATCGAGGGGTTGCGCGAACCGCTCACTTCGGTGCTGGTCGCCGAGCGCACCGGTTCTGGCGGTGCTGCTGGGTGGGTTGCGGACAATCTCGCAGTCATCCACATGGCGTTACAGACGGCGCAGCAGCCGCTGAGCGTCGGCGTGCTGCATGAGTGGCATGGAAGGCTGATGCGCAACAGCGATCTGCCAATCGAGATGGTGGGCGCATTCCGGCCAGCGCTCGGATGGGTGGGCGGCACATCGCCGCTGGACGCCGCGTACGTTCCGCCGCCTCCGGCAGAGATACCTCGCCTTGTGGACGATCTGCTGCGGTTCGCAGACGCCACGGACGATCTCGATGCGTTGTCGCGCGCCGCGATCGTCCACGCCCAGTTCGAGGCGATCCATCCCTACGGCGACGGGAACGGTCGACTGGGCCGGGTGCTGGTAGGTCGCATCCTCAGACGCGCCGAGGCGACGCGGCGTTCGGTTGCGCCCATCAGCATGGCTGTCGCCCGCGACCCCGGCGGGTATCTGTCAGGGCTGCGGCTGTTCGAGTCAGGCCACATCGGGCCGTGGGTGCAATGGTTTGCGCAGATCGTCGAAACCGCGGCAGAGCTCACCGGCAGCATCGTGGAACAGTCGCAGCAGTTGATCGAACAGTGGACCGAGGTGACCTCGACGCTCAGGCGCGACAGCACGGCCCGGGCGCTGCTGCGGTTCCTGCCCGGGTATCCCGTCATCAGCTCAGCGGACGTCGCCGGCCTGCTCGACGTCAGCGAACGTACCGGCAGGACCGCGCTCGAATCACTCGCCAAGCACGGAGTGCTCGAAAACACCCAGGTCAGCACCGGCCAAGTCGGCCGCGCGCGCGGCTGGTATGCAGCCACCGACCTGCTCCGAATCTGGAACACCTGAGCGCATCAACGACTCTGCATGGTGACTATTCCAACCGGATCAGTCAGGATGACGTTCGAGAATCCGGTCCCCCTCACTTCGCCACCGGCAGCCCCGACTTCTTCACCGGAACGGCCATCGAGTCCGAGGTGGAGCAGGTTCTGCGGGCCGACTCCTGAGGTCCCTGTATCGGCGGAGAGTATGTCCGTCACCCCTACCTTATCCCGTGATCTTCCATCCTGTCCGAACTGGTCCCAACTGGTCCCACGATTAGGGGGCTAAACAGGCCGTATCTGTCAGTGAGCATGTCCCATGCTGTCCGAACTGGTCCCGGCAGGGTCCGTCACATCCCGGCCCTATCATGTATAACGAAACGTATAACTGGATGAAGGGCGACGATGGGCCGGCTCACAGTCAAGCAGGTGCAGAATATCACCAGGTTGGGCTGGCACTCTGATGCTGGTGGGCACGGACTGGCGTTGTATGTGCAGCGGAAGGCTGGTGGGGGCGTCACCAAGTCATGGGGGCAGCGGCTCACCATCAACAGTAAGGCCACCACCCTCGGGCTGGGGTCCGTGAGTTACGTCACCTTGGCCGAGGCCCGAGAGAAGGCGCGAGAGAACTATCTCATTGCCAAGAAGGGAGGTGACCCGCGCCGCCCCACCGACGAGCCGACATTCCGTGAGGCAGCCGAGATCGTCATCGCTGAACGCAGAGGAGCATGGCGCAAAGGGGGCAAGAGCGAGCAGTCTTGGAGAAGCACCCTCCACACCTACGTTTTTCCTGTTCTTGGAGACAAGCTGGTGAGCGAGGTCAACTCTGCCAACATCAAAGACGCTCTGCTACCTATCTGGCACCAAAAGCACGAAACCGCTGAACGGACCCGCTCGCGCATATCGATCATCCTGAACTGGGCCATCACGGAGGGCTACAGGGTCGATGATCCTGCAAGGAAGCGCGCGATGGACTCTCTAGGAAAGGTGAAGCGACCCAGACAACATCAACGGTCCCTGCCATATCAGGAGGTCGGAACCGCTTTAGCCAAGATACACCAGAGTGGAGCAGCCCCTATCACGAAGATGGCCATCGAGTTCCTCATCTTGACCGCTTCTAGGCCTGGGGAGGTACGCGGCTGCTGTTGGTCCGAGGTTGACCTCAGCAACGCCACATGGATAATCCCACCAGACCGCTACAAGACCGGAGAGCAGCATCAGGTGGCTTTGTCACGTCGAGCTGTTGGAATCCTTAGGGCAGCTCAGAAGCTCTCTGACGGAGAAAACGAGTTAGTGTTCCCTGGGGAGAACGGCAAGAAGATGTCTGAGAACAGAATGAATAAACTCTTGCGGGATCTACAACTCGACGGAACCAGCCACGGAATGAGGGCAAGTTTCCGAACGTGGTGCTCTGATACAGCTAAACCGCGAGAGCTGGCCGAAGCTGCAATGGGACACAAAGTCAGGGGTGTGGAAGGGGCCTATGCCAGAAGCGATCTACTCGAAAGACGTAGACCACTAATGCAGGAATGGGCAGACTATCTGACAGGAACACCCTCCAAGACTCCATAGAAGAGAAACTTTTTTTAGGGAAATTCACTCAAAACCGGGTTACAGCGCCTCTCCCCCCGGCAATCCACAATTTCATATGGTATTTGTGCTTCATCGGAAAAGGATGAAGCTATGGATACTTCTGAGATTGTGGGGTTGGGTGCCGACGTGATTCTACGGCGGAACGACGTTCTAAAGATTGTTGGCATTGGTAAATCAACTCTCTATCGACGTATAGCCGCAGGGGAGTTTCCTCCACCTGTCCGATTGGGCGGACCGGGAACATCGGCTGTCGGGTGGAAGCTCAGCACAGTCAAACAGTGGATAGAAGAACGTCAGGCCACAGCCTTCACCCTTCTATGTCCACTATGTGATGGTGCACGTGTTGTCGAGATTTCGGACTCAGAAAAAGTCTTGCATTAAACGCGCATCGCACAAACACGCTGTGTTATTCTCAGATACATGGAAACAAACAGAGACCACTTTTTCACCATGAGGATGACTACTGAGGAACGAAAGATCCTTGGGGATGCCGCAAGAATAGACGGACGGTCCGTCGGTAACTTCATCGTCAGAATCGTTATGCCCGCGACCAGACATTTCCTCGCTCAGCACAACGGTGAGAAACACCAGCCGACCACCACGGAGTTTGTCACCGACAACCCCGTGACGCGATAAGACTCCCCATAAAAGGGAGCCTTATCACTAGAGAGACCATGCCTCACGGTTCACTCCGAAAGAGAGTATAGCCAAAGTCAGAGTCTCTTGCGTAAGAACCAACCGAGACATCTTGTGACTCCGACACCTGAAACGCGACCTGCAACGAAACCTGAACCGACAGCCGACGATTGGAACACCTGGACGTTCCATTGGAATGCTCTAGCATCTCAGGATCCAACAACCCACCCTGACTACCAGCAACTCATCAGAGAAAGCCATATTGCACCTGCCGCGTTAGACGTTTTCAAACTCAAAGTCGTCAGACGGCAGAGAGGCTGGGTGTTCTGTTACCCATGCCATGATATAGATGAGAACGGCAAACGAACACTAGAAGGCTGGCAGGAGCGCCACCAAGCTGGCAAGAAACCTCGATTCTCCTATCCTAAGCACGCTGGTCTAACAATCGGTGAAACCAAGACGACCCTATCTACACACGCCTCAGACCATGACGCGACCATCTGGATCACAGAGAGCGTTACTGACGCGATGGCTATATTCACCTGTCACCGAATACAGCAAACTCTGCACCGAAACCGGTACATAGCTTCGTTCGGTATCGCCAGTATCAAGAACGCTGCGAAGATGGCAGATAGGATCTCTTTGAATGCCCCTGTTATCTTCCTCGCCCAAGCCGACGATAATGGGCAATCAAAACGCAGCATGGCAGAAGCGTTGGCTAAGTCTGCCAATCCCGCCAGATGTAATCTACTGGCCGCTCCCGATGGGTTGGACATTCGAGCCTTATGGGCTCGATGGCCCAAGCCCGACGACTTCCTGAGCAGCCTCACCGAGCTTCCCATTGAGCCAGTATCTAGCAACGGCAGCGGATCTCAAACAGCCAATATAGACATATACGAAGAAGAAGATGAAGACCATCCTGATGGGGCACGCTACTACGAATACACCCTTGGAGACTTTGCAGAGATCATCACTAATGAGGGCATCGGATTCCGCTATAACACTAGGGGAGCCAGGAACGAATTCTACCTTCCCGATGCCTTTGACGTATCACCCGACATCGCCAGCATCAAGACGCGGGATGGGTGGCTACCTGAAACCGACCAGTTCAGAAGCAAGCTCATCGACTACCTAGCAGCCAACTACAAGAGAGACGGTGCTAGGTATGTGATTGATTGGCGACCTAACCGTGAACAGTGGAAACTGATGACCGACGCCGCTGGATGGTCGGCCCGGGTCGATACCTTCATGGAATGGCTAGATGATATACCACCGTGGGATGGAATCTCCCGCAACCCTATGGAGCTAGCGTGGGGACGTGAGAACCTACAAGGGTCCGATGACTACATCGACTATGTGGCCTACTTTCCTCTGATTGCATCTATAGCCAGAGCCTACCAACCGGGGTTTGAGGTACACCAAATGGTGATTCTGATAGGTGGACAGGGTATCGGTAAAGACACGTACTGGATCACGTTAGTCGGAAAAGATCACATCAGGGATTTCACGTTCGGAGATTTGAGGTATAGAAGACGCGATGCCGTAGTCGAGTTGCAGACCAGCGTATTTGTGGTCTGCTCTGAGTTGGCTGGCATGTCGAAAGCGGAAATAGATGAAATAAAGAAGTTCATCTCTGCCAGCCAAGACAATGTAACCAGAAAGTACGACAGAGATCCTATCAACCTGCCTCGAAAGTTTGTGTTCGTAGGGAGTGACAACAGGCAGGGATGTCTCCCTTCCGATGAAACGGGCCATCGGCGGTTCTGGCCTATCGAGATAACGGCCCCTCCCATTATGGATGCAAACGAACTGATCAACAAGCTAGAGCCTCACATCCCGCAGATATGGGCTGAGGCCAATCACCGCTGGCAAACAGAAGGATACAAGCCATTGATCCCAAGCTCTGTCGTCTCAAAGGAGCAGAAAGCGCTCACAAATAAGTTTGCCGCCTATTCCGACTATCAGCGAGTGATGATGGAGTGGCTGGATAACAACCCTAGCGAATTCACATCCATTCAGACTCTTCCCCACTCGGCTCAAGCTTGCCATAACGACAGGGAATACGAGATGGCCGTCAAGTCGGCAAAGAAAGCTCTAATAGCCTCTGGATGGAAGCAAACAGGGGAAAGAAGGATGATCGGGGACACCTGGAGGCGGATATGGACGAAAGCGTAGGGAAAAGCCCATCTTGCGCCACTTGCGCCACCAACTCTTATAATATTGTGCGGGTATCACTAAATCGTACATTTAGTGATTTAGTGACGCTAATCACTAAATATTTGGGTTTAGTGAGAAATACCCCATATATAGAGGAATTGGTGGCGCAAGTGGCAGTACAACCTGTATCCCTTGCAGAAACACGCCATATGGCTTACGTCCAGCCTAATCGTTGCGAAGTGTATGCAAGGTCTGGTTGAGGTTGTTGGAGGCTTTATGGAGACTTGTGTCCCTAATTCGAGTCGAGGTAGACCCCGAACAGCAGAAACACTGGCTCTGGAGGATGCCATCATCGAGGTGATATCTACGGACGCTCCCGTGAGCGTCAGGCAGGTCTATTACAGGCTGGTGGCGGAGGCTTCGTCACCAAGTCCGACAAGGACTACAGCAGGGTCGGCAAGAGGCTGCTGAAGCTCAGGCGCGAGGGGCGTGTCAGCGATGAGGACATCCATGACGGGTCCAGGGCGTGTGCTCCATATGGCGTCGGCTACAGAGGCCCCGACGATGAGGATTTTGCCGAAGAGGTTGCGGGTATCTACCGCCGCGACCTGTGGAGCAGAACCCCACGGCGTCCTGTAGTGGTGGTGGAGTCGCGTTCCGCAGCCAGCGTCGTGAACGATGTTTGCCGACAGTGGGGCGTGGACCTGTGGCCGCTAGGGGGATGGAGCAGCGAGAGCATGTTGTTCTTGTTGGCCCGCGACCTGTGCTGGTGGCTCACCGACGGCAGCACCCCTTTGTGCTTGTACCTCGGTGACTGTGACCCTGCTGGACGCCAGATCGGCGAGGACGCCGCCAAGCGTCTCGGATCGATAGCAGAACGGAACTGGCCTAGTTGGGCACAGGCCATACGGTCAGTGCAGTGGCAACGCCTCGCAGTCACCGATGCCCAAGCCACCGACGACACCGATGCCGAACTGGTCCCTTGCCGTCAACCCGTCAAGGAAGGCCAGCAACGGCTCAACGGCTACCCGTTCAACTTCACGGTCGAGTTGGAGGCCCTCCCCGCGCCGCGTCTCAGAAGCCTCCTGCAGCAGCGCTTGTCCTCTCTATGCCCCATCAGCGAACTCCGAACTCTGCGAGCGGCTGAACAGGCAGAACGCCAGACCATCCGGCGCATGGTCAAAGACGGCGCTCTGTGCGGGCAGCCGTAGCCGGAGTCGAGGCTGATGGCCACCCGAGCACTGTTTGACGCAAGAAGTCTCTCGGTTTGCGGCTGTGTCGGGGCTGACGGCTCCACGGCCACCAGCCGAGCAGCACGGCCGCGGCCGGGTGATGCGGGGGAGATGGTCGAGTTTCTTGGGATTTTGGCCTGATTTTGGGCGTTTCAAAGGGCAAATACCTATCTGAACACGAAAACGGCCTCTCTGAAACAACATGAGAATGTAGGTGGTCCACAGATCGGGAGATGGCCGGGTTGTTCAACCGGCCTACGGAGAAGCCACCCCGGCCCGCTGAGGGCCGTCTCCAATGGCCAACAGGCCCCTGGTGGCGTCCTTTGCTGTGAGTCGCGTCACACCCCCTGAGTAGTTTTGGGCGTGGCCAAGGACGCGATCACACACGACGACAGCGGCACCAGGAGAGTTCCTACGAGCAACGCGGAGTGGGATGAGTGGGTGCCGGCATCCGCTGTGCGCAACTGCGTGCTCGGTGATCCGCTGCTGGACTGGCTCGACTGTCACGGCGAATCGAAGGGATTGGAGCCGGACCCGGTCGATGAGCGCACCGACTTCCGGCGCTTCATCTTCCGCAAGGGCATCGAGTTCGAGCGGGCAGTAGTACAGCACCTTCGGAGCCTCGACGTGGGCGAGGTGCGAACGCTGGGCGCTGCGGGCTCTCTGCGGGGCGTCGCCCGGGACTTGGACGTGGCGCTCGCTACTTGGGACGCGATGGTTGACGGGGTGGCCTTCATCGACCAGGGAGTGCTGCGCGACCCTGAGCACCGCACCTACGGATTGCCCGATCTTCTGGTGCGCAGCGACGTGCTGGCCGAACTGTTCTGCGACGACATGTCACCAGCGGAGGCTGCTGTGGCCGCACCGGCTCTGGGTATCGGCGGATGCCACTACGTCGTTGTGGACATCAAGTACACGACTCTGAACCTGAGCGCGGATGGCGGGCTCCTCAACTCTGGTTCGGTTGCCGCATACAAGGCACAGCTGCATGTCTACAACCGGGCGTTGGGCAGACTGCAGGGCTACCTTGCTCCACGGGCGTTTCTGCTGGGCAGGAGCTGCAAGCAGAAGATCCGTGGCGAGACCTTCCGAGGCGGCGACTGCACGAGCCGTCTCGGCCCTGTCGAGCATGACGAAGCCATCCCGGGCGGTTCTTTGAGCCGTCAGGTCGATGATGCTGCGGACTGGATCCGTCGCATGCGAAGCCACGGCAGCGGCTGGGATGTGCTGCCGGTGCCGACGGTGGACGAACTGCGCCCCAACGCCAACGGCGACCCCGGGAGATGGTCGAGCGCCGTCAAGAGCATCGTGACCCAAGGGGGCGACCTGACCGTGCTTCACCATGTGGGCGTGAAGGCACGGCGTGAGGCCAACGCGCACGGACTCACCGACTGGCGCGACCCGCAGGTCACATCCGAGTCGCTCGGAGTGAAGGGCGCTCACAAGATCCGCCAACTGACCGCATTGCTGGACGTGAACCGCACACCCGGTCCCGCTGTGCGCCCGGCACACATCCGAGCGGCCCGCTCGGAGTGGATCGATGTGCCACCACTGGAGTTCTACGTCGATTTCGAGACGGTGAACGACATCGACGACGACTTCTCGGCCATGCCGAAGCGTGGCGGGCAGCCGCTGGTGTTCATGGTCGGCTGCGGCCACCTCGAAAACACCGAGTGGCGATTCGAGTGCTTCGGCGCTGATCAACTCACCGAGCCAGCGGAGGCCGTGATGATCGAGCAGTGGCTCAACCACATGGACACGGTCCGGGACCGGCTCGATGCGGGCTCGCATCCCAAGGTGATCCATTGGTCTGGCCATGAGGTGTCATCGCTGACCACAGCATTCAACGCCGCCGTCAAACGCCACGGCAGCCGAGCCAACCGTTGGCCGGCTCCGAGATGGTTCGATTTCCTTGAGCAGGTCATCAACAAAGAGCCAGTCGTCATAAAGGGGGCACACGGCTTCGGACTAAAGGCCATCACCAACGCCCTGCACGCCCAGGGCCTGGCCAAGACTCGCTGGCAGACCGGACCAGCAGACGGGCTCGGCGCGATGGTCGGGGCCTGGTGGTGCCAAAACGAGATAGACGAAGGCCGCGCCGACCGGCTGATGGATCTGGACCTGATGGGCGAGATCCGCGACTACAACGAGGTGGACTGCAAAGCGATGATGGAGATCGTTCGCTACCTGCGAGAGCACCACTGATGCAGGGGCCTGGGGCGTGCTGGGGCGTGGAGGCTGTAGGTGGCTGAGTCGCTTCTCGACGCGATCACTGGCGGTCTGCTGGGCGTTGCTGCGGGCGATGCGCTGGGTGCCACTGTCGAGTTCATGGAGCCCGAGGAGATCGAACACGCGCACGGCGTTCACCGCGAGATCATCGGCGGGGGCGAACTGGGTTGGCGACCCGGGCAGGGCACCGACGACACCGACCTCACCTGGGCGGTCATACGCGGCTATCTCGACGCCGACAACGGCGATGTCCTCCAAAGTGTCGCTGGGGGCTTCCTGGACTGGTTCGGCCGCGACTTGACAGACATCGGCGGAACAACCTTCCAGGCTCTGTGGCAGCTCCGCGAGTCCCGCGACCCGGCCACCAGCGGCCTCACGGGGGAGGCCTCGTGCGGCAATGGGTCGCTGATGCGGGCTCTGCCCACGGCACTGGTTCGTCCCGACGCCCAGCGACGCCGCGCCGAGAGCGCGCGGATCTCCGCGATCACCCACGCTCACCGCCGCTGTGTGGACAGCTGCGTCGCCTACAACGAGATCGCCGCTGCTCTCATCGCAGGAGCCTCGGCCAGCGAGGCCATCAGCTATGCCCGAGCCCTCGACTTGCACACCGACGTGCGATCCGCCCTCAACGTGTCGGCCGACACCGCCGAGAGCGACCTCTCGACCACTGAGTATGTGATCGACAGCCTCCGCTGTGCCGTATGGGCCATACAGCAGCCCGACACCTTCGAGTCGGTGCTGGTAGCGCTGGTCAATCGAGGCCATGACGCCGACACGACCGCCGCCATCGCCGGCGGCTTATTGGGAATCATCCACGGCGAAGAAGGCATCCCACAACGCTGGACCCAACAACTCGAGTACACCCCCAAACTCGTCCAAGCCGCCGTCCAGATCGCGACAATCCGCGGACCGGCAACCACATTCGGACTTCAACTGACCCTCTGAAGGCTAGATGTTGGCCCCGAAGTGATCCCGAAATCCGATGTTCAGACCCCCAATATCTGTCCGAGAGCGAAGTCTCGGCCCGGTTTCGCCTCCAAATCCGATGTTCAGACCCTCAATTCCCCTCCGAAAGCAGGATCTTGGCCCCAGATGGCTGTCATACCCTGCAGATACTGTCTGTTCGATGGCCTCTGAAGCCCGCTCAGGAGCGATTGTCGAGCAGAAAGGACAGCATCGTTGGACTCGTTGACACTGGTCGAGCTTGTCACCGTAACCGCTGTTGGGGGTGTCGTTGCTGGGCTGGTGGTGGCGTTCGTCGCGCTGTTCGTGCGGCCGCGGCTTGCGAGTGCCCGCGCCACCGAGCCCGACAGCGAGCTGGCTGGCCTGGTCGAGAAGGCGGTGCTGTTGGATGGCCAGGTCACCAACCTGCACTCCTTGATGGTGGAACTCCTCCAGGAGCAGTCCGGCGTCAAGGCCGGGGTGGCTGTAACAGCCGAGCAGACCGCGGAGCTGCATCGGGTCCTGGCCAACACCAAACATCGAGGCGACTGGGGCGAGATCCTTGCTGAGGATGTGCTGGTCCATGCCGGGCTGGTGCATCAGGTCAACTACGTCCGCCAGCAACAGATGCGCTATGGCCGTGGCCGACCGGACTTCACCTTCACGATGCCTGACGGGCTCGAGTTGAATCTCGATGCCAAGTTCCCGTTGGAGAACTACCGCCGCATGGAGCAGGCCGAGACCGACGAGGAACGCGACAAGGCCCGCAAGGCATTCGCAGCAGACATCAAGCGCCACATCAAGACACTGGCCGACCGCGGCTACGCCGACCGCGAGCACACCGTCGGGTTCTGCCTACTGTTCATTGCCAACAGAGGCATATTCGATGCCATCGCAGAAGCCAGCCCCGACATCTTGAAGTACGCGATGGCCCGCAACGTCGCCATCTGTTGCCCCCAGACCCTCATGTCGGTGCTCATCATCGTCCGCAACGCCGCCAACAGCTTCCGCGTGCAACGCCGAACCATCGACGTTCTGCGCTGTGTTGAGAGCTTCCAGGCCGAATGGGACAAGTTCACCAACCACATCGATACCACCGACAAGCAGCTCAACACGTTCTGTGGTTCTTGGCAGACGATGAAGGGCACCCGCCGCAACCAGCTACAGAAGCGCCTCGACAGCATCAACGAGCTTGATGTCAGCGACATAAGCGACCAGCAGGGAACAGACTCCGGCCAAACCGAAGATGTCATCGAGGGCGACAAGATGCCAGAACTGCCTGAAGCTGCCTGACACCGGCGTCTGGCTCTTGAACATATTTCACCGAAGCGTACGCCGCTAAAGGGTCCCGCAACGCGCACCACAGATCGTGTAGTTCACCAGTTAGAGAGACCGTGTTGCTCCGAGCTTCTCGCTGCCCCGGCCGGGGGTTGGTGCGTAAGTCCCAAGATCGTTGAGATTGCAAGGGTTTTGGAGGGGTGACGCAGAACGCCTGCAACGGATTTCTCGTATAGCGAAACGGATTTCCGCCATCGACAGGGCTGCTGAGGCTACGAGGGTGGCCGAGGCAAAACCTGTGATCCGTGATCACAGGTTTATCCGCCAGACAGCAACCGTGAGCGGCCCTTACCAGAGACAGCTATTGTGCCCTCGCCGTTCAATGTCGGGGGTTCTGCCGAAGCCCTGATGCGATTCAAGCCAAGTAGTGGCCGTGGCACCGCCACGGCTCCCTCCGGGGCGAGGGTCGCACCGGCATTGAACGGCATTCGATGTCACGACCACACCGGAGGGAGCCACCATGGCCGGAAGCCGAATCGCCGTATCTGTCCTGGCGGTCCTGCTGCTAGCCGGAGCCTGCGGCGGCGACGACTCCGACGAGGCCGCGGAGCAGGAGGACGCCAGCCGCTCCGCTGTAGCGGAAATCGCCGAGCTACTGGACGGTTCCCGGCCTGACCCGGACGCAGCCCCCGCCCCTGACCAGCAGGACGCCCCCGAGCCAGAACCCACAGCCACCGCGGCAGGGCCTGTACGAGTCAAGCTGGGCAACCGATTCGAGTGGTGCAGAGAGGTCCAGGACGTATGGGATCGACACGACGAACTCCAAGAAGCGTTCCAACGTGCCCACACTGCCGCTTTAGAAGCCGAAGCCCTCTACGCTTCCAGCACCGATGAACTCGACAAAGCCGAAGCCCGCGAGATAGCTGACGAAACAAGCAGGCTAAGCAACGAACTAGCAAGAGACTATGACCCTGCCTTCCAAGCTGTCCGTAGACAGTTGGGAGATGCTGCTTGGGCTACTGTGAGTGCATCAGATAGCTCACTAACGATTGCGTTCACCCGCGCGTGGCAAGCCCTTGAATCTAACCTCGACAGCGGCGACCGCGACGTGTTGATCAGAAATCTGAAGACCAGCAGCCCTTTGGCGCTAAGGCCAACTGAAACAACTGCTGCCCCATATAGAGAGTCCGATGACGTTCACGAAGCGAGGTACAGCTACACCGTCACCGACCCGTCGCTTCCCGGCTACCTTAGTGATGATTCCGAAATCGTGAGACTTTGGAGAGCGCTCATAGATGCTCGGATAGCAGCCGATGAAGTGTTCATGTCCAAAGGCGGGAAGGTGGCTGTGGAATTGGATGGTGTATTCCTGTTTGCGTCCGCTACGACGATCACGGCTCCCACAACTGCCCCAGTAGCTCCCGAAGGTGTTGACCAGCGCGAATACGAGAATCGCCTCTACGAAGAACGAAAGGCAGCATTACAAGAAGCTGAACAAGAGTGGAATATGGCTCATCAAGCGGCTCTCAATGCCTACAGGGAGGCTAGTTATCAGATATCTTTGGACAGACAGGCCGAAGCAGACCGCATTCAGATCAGGGCAGACGAAATCTACAGAGAGTTGGTATCAGATCATCCCGCCTATACGGCATTCCGTAAGTCACTACAAGACTCCTGTCAATAGCATCATCGAGTCAGACAATGAGATCATCCCCTGAACGATTGTCTTCAACAAGAGCAACCATCAACAGGAACAACCAGATGCGCCCATGAAAGGATGAACAATGAGCCAGGAAGACTTTACATCAGAAGAGCGTGAGGCTTTCGAGCGACTGCGAAACAACGCCCCCGACGCGCCTGAGGCATTAGCCAGCCTTGATGAAGATGGCAGGGCACGCGTTCTAAGAGAGCTAAGCAGCATGGCAACAGGCGCGGACGCCTCCGATGACCCGACTGCCACAGAGGGCTCGTCCAGCGAGACAGTAGAAGACGAGCCGACCCTGGATAGCGCGTCGGGTTCTCAATCGTTCAGCCCATCCACGTTCGCAGATCGTCTGCTGGCTCAGAAAGTGACCGTGGTGGGCAAACAAGTACCGATCATCCCCTCATCCGTGGTTCTCGTGTTGGTGGTCGTTGCTGTGATTCTGCTTGTGCGTGCCTGCGGGGGTGGTGGTGACCCCCTGGAGGTACTCGCGACGAGGGGCATGGACGCTGTGGATGAGCTGGACGATCACGCCGACAAGGTAGGTGACGAACGCCTCTTCGACGCTGCTGACCGAGTACGGGATGACATGCGAACTCTGATGCGTGCCGCCGACGCTGACTACAACGATTTTGATGAGATATTGTCAGCAGGGGAGGCTGTCGCTGAACTCGGAGGCGAACTTCTGGGCTATGTGGAGATAGCCGTCACCGCAACTGGACGGGTTACCAGCGTGGACGCCATACGAGCGGCTATTGACGCCGCTCAGTCCGCTGGCCGACTCCTAACGAACGACGAGGTTCTAGATCAGGCGGAATCACTAGCACAGAGACTTCTCGATACCCATATTGAAGAAAACGCACGTCGGCCTGACAGCGAGGAAGTCGATGAGTTCAGGAGTGCAGCAGAAGACCTGATAGAAGCTGCACAAGAGTATCTCATCACTCGTGTCAACTTCGAATTGAAGCGACTGGAACTGGCGGAACTGCACGCCGAGAATCGCACGCCAGGGTCAAGGGAAATGGAAGAAATCCAAGACAGCATTGAAGAACACTGGGACGAATCTAGAGAAGCCTCTAGGGACTACGACCAAGCTGTAGATGACTTCTGCTACTTCGAGGAACGCGTCGAATGGCGCGGGGGAGTCTGGCGCGGGCATTTCCCGTCATGTTGATTGGGGATCAGGACCGCTTGGACGGATCGGGCACGCCTCCGTAGAAGCACGGAGGGTAGTCGGTCGGCTGGTTGTCTGACCAGCGTCTTCTAACTCACCGGAGGGAGCCACCATGCCCCGAATCCGAATCGCCGTAGCCGTCTTAGCTGGCCTGCTGTTGGCAGGAGCCTGCGGAGGCGACGAGCTAGGGAACCGATTCGAATGGTGTGGCGAACTCCAACAGGAACTGGACTGGAACGAGGACGCTGTTGCTCGAATGCAAAGCGCCGAAGTCGCTGTCACTGAAGCAGAGGCAGCCTACGCTGCCGCTACCGACGAACTCGACAAAATCGAGGTTCGTGACGCACTGGTAGAAGCAGAACGAAGCTACAACGGTGCTGTTAGCGACCTGCGAAGCCTTCCCGATGGAAGACCGCGGCTGTATCACCTGTTCACCAGAATAGCGGCTCTCGTCGTTTACGGGGAACGTCCAATAGCAAGGTCGGAGCCCTACGCGGTGGCAGCCCCCCGAGCGTGGGAAGCTCTCGTCCAACATCTGCCTGCCCAAATCGTAGAAGACGTAGTACTGCACGCTGAACAACAAGTCGCCTATATCCATTCGCGGCCGAACATGGACAATACCGAACTCGACGCTCTCTCAGTAGACATCTTGAGAGATATAGGGAACGAGAGCCTTGGTGTAGGCCCGTTCCCCCCATCTATTGCAAAATTAGAACGAGTCATTGAAATCTGGACGAACAAGCGCCAAGCTCACGAGGAAGCAGAAACGACCTTTGAAGCAGCGACCGGGATGACAAGTAGAGATTACTTTGCTAGCGGTAGCAAGCGATTTGAAAAGGAACGCATCGCCCTCAAGAACGCAAACATAACAGCCCGTAACATCTTCCGTCAGGAGATCTATCCCATCCTTGTCTCTGCGGCCAGCGCATATCAGGCCCAACAGCAAGCCATCCAGTCCAACGGCGAAGCAGCCCTCCCCAAAATCATTTCCGACACCACGGCCTACACGGCATTCAAAGAATCCTTCGCAGAGTCCTGCCGAGAATAGCAAGGCCCGATAAGCCACATCGCGCTACAACCAACAGGAGGAACCATGTTAGAGATCTGCTTCGGCTCTTGTAGGGCAGCAGGCGCGCTGGTGCAGCGGAGGCCGAAGCGAGGCCCGAGCCTGCTTTGCCTTCTAGGCCCTCCCCTTCGGTGGGCCGCTGTGCGACATGTCCGCCCAGCGGCATCGCGTCTCATCCCCATGCCAGCCCTGCCTGCAAGGAGAAGCCTTGATGTCTGAGCACCCGACGACTGACAAGCCAGAAGCGTCCATCCACAGCCAGCACTGCCCACCGACCGGGAGGGACAGGGTGGCGCTGCTACTGCGAAACAAGCCGGACTGGGCGACCCTAGCCGTCGTAGGGTTCGCCCTCATCGTCGTCAGTCTGGTCGGCTCCTGCGGCGATGACGCCGAGTCTGCCAAGACACTCTCGGAGGCAGCCACAGAGCTAGCTGATGACCTAACTCACCTGGAGGAGCCATCATGCCCCGTATCCGTCTCATAGCCGCAATGCTCGCCGTCGTGGGGGTGCTGGGCTCTGCTTGCGGCGGGGACGATGCCAGCACCCCATCTGAGCAGGCTGGCACAAGAGCAGAGGCGGTCCAGCCCGAACCGCAGGATTCATCTCAACAGAATACTGCCGCGCCCGAAGCCGAGCAGCCGGAGGCTCCTACAGATCCCGAACTGGACCAGCTCGACACCGAAGATGCTGACCCGGATGCTTCTGAGGATGACGCGTCTACGCCTACGGCATCAGTAGCCACGGTCGAGCAGGAACCCGTCGAGGACGAACCCGCCGAGCAGATTGGCAGCACCACAACCCTGCCTGCCCCGGACACAGAGCAGATGCAGGCAGATGCTCCCCCTGAGTGGTGTGCTGGATACCAACGAGTATGGGACAACTTTGAGGCTGCCGAAGCGGCTCTTGAAGCGGCTTACGCTCGGTCTGCCGAAGCTTCGGGAGCAGAAGCAGTAGAGGCCGCTGATAACGGAGTCTTTGAAGCACAGTACCAAATGGAAGTCGCCAATTCTATACGGGAAGAACTGGTGGACTTCGCCAGGATGAGCACAGGCGACGATCCTGAGAGCCTTGCCTACCAGCGTGCATGGGCCGCTCTGATCGCCGCCGACCCGAACATTGCCGAACTCGCAGCACGCGTTCCGCAAGACATCGCCATAGGACTCGACTTTGCCATACCGCCTCTAGTCATACCAGAAGGAGCGTCGGACGACGAGGCCGAGGCACATGAAGCCGCGTGGAGAACCAATACGAGACGCCTGATCGAAGACACGAACGAATTGCGGATAGCGATATATCACTCGTTTGCCTCTGGCACCATGTCTGCGTTCCAACTGTCGTTGCAGAAATCATGCGGAGTAGAAGAGTCCGCCGCTGAACAACCCGAAGAAGAAGCTGAGCAGGAGAACGAGTCTGAGATAGAAGACAGCGCGAATTCGCCACAAGTTCAAAAACGGTCGGTGCCCGCCGAGTATCAAGACTACTATGACGCGGCTAACGCAGCGATTAGAAGGATGAGTGAACTGCTGGATCAGGCAAGCGAACTGGTCGGCACCGGCAACGATGCAGAAGTGTGCTCTCTTGCATCTCAGGCCGTTGAGGTTGCAGACGCCCACGAAGCTGCTTTCTCCGGTCATCCGCGAGCAGGTGGCCTCACTCGGGCAGGGTGGCGCGATAGGTTGGAGGAATGGGAAGTTCTTTGTACAGCGGCCGGGTACCCAAGTCCCACTCTTTCCGGTTAGAGGGTTTGCTACCCGCCATCCCAGGAACAATCGTATGAGCCTTCGTGGGGCTGATGACTCACTCTCTAGGGCGACGAATTGGCTGGAAGCGAGAGAAGTCGTCGAGCGGATGGGTTGGACTCACGAACAGTGGGAACTCTCGGAGAAGGCTCCGAACCGCTGGAAGTATGATCGCTTTATCGACCGCTTCATAGGCGAAGATCAAGTCCTTGAACTTCGCAAGATCCTCAATAGGTGTGCTGTGAATGATGCTGAGACGCTGGGCCAGTACCCCGCAAAGGGTGGCTCCAAGCCTACGCTTAGCCCTGATCGTGTGGTGTATGGAGACGGCAGCGAACTCCGAACAATGTTCAACCCGCGGAAAAAGCGGGTCAATCGGGAGACGGGAGAGATCACTCACAGCCGTCACGATCCGGAATCCATACCACACCATAACCACCAGTGGAACGAAGACCCCAACACGGGTGAGGTTGCGTGCAAGATTTGCGACAGGAACAAGGAGCAGAAGAATGCTGAGGGTGGGATTGATGGGCCGACAATGTATGAGATGGTGTCATCGCTTACTCGCACTGATGATCGTCAAGAACGGATAATCCTAGATACCGACTTGCGTGAGGAAGACGAAACGGACGCAAACCTGTTCACTGAGATGGTGCTCAACATGAAAGAGAACAATCCCTCACTTAGAGACATGCCACTGGTGCCGGTCTATGATGGCAGGTTGAATGCAGAAGATTTTGACACGCTACAAGATGACGGCAATCTTGTAGTAAAGAAAGTGGGGAACGACCCGGGGAGCCGCATCAAGATACGTACACGATACGACCAGAACTTTGTCCTTCGGGACGGTTCCAAAGTTGTCTCTGATGTGAGTGTTGTCGATGGAACTCCCGCTATCAAAGTCTACGACAGTGACGCTATTGAATGGTTTGTGAAGATGGAACGCGAGAAGATTCAGATCAACAAGTTGAAGAACTCAAAGACGATCTACACGGTGTGGCGTGTGGCCGACCATCCGCTAGCTGGTAGGTTCGCCGGAGCGCTGGTTCGGTTGGGACACAACAGTTCAAGGGAAGAACGTGAGAAGAATCGCCGCCGCAGCGTGTACATGAGGGTGTGCCCTGAGTCCAGTGCTGAGCATCGCAAGATTTTCGGAAGGCGGGAAGATGTCGAGTCTCACAATGCGACTTACAAGAACCGCTTGGGCGATGCTCGTGTCCGGTCTGTCGGCAGAATCCGCAACAGGTTGAACCTGCTGTCGTTCATGATGAATGAGAACGACAAGGCCATGTATGCCCATTTCTGGCGATCAGGGGACTATGCCGCTTACGACAAGCGGTTCTCCTATCGGCCAGTGCGGCTAGCTGAACCGTTGCTCAAAGCCGCTTGACCGCCTCATAGCAGGGAGGCAGGCAAGAAAGGGGCCGAAGGGTGGCTCTGGCGCGTATGCGAGCGAGAAGATGTCGCTCAGCGGGGCGGTAGACGGGGCAGGAGGCCACTCGGCCACCCTAGAGACGGGGACGGAACCCCTAGAATCCGTGTTCCGGGTACTTACGCACCGCGTTACGCACCCGCCCCCCCGGCCGAACTGTTGTGAGAAAATGTCGGCGCTACCTTCTCCTAGGTAGTGAAACGGCAAGCGGGAAAGAGCAGTCCTATTGCTCTCTCCCATACACAGATCACGGAGAACACGATGAAAGACTCAAGAGAGACAGTCGGCGATTGGGACATCTTCAAGAAACTTGACCAGTGCTTATCCGGATATTGTGACCACGAGGGACAATCCTATGGCGCGTTGTGGAATTGGGAGAACCACGAGAACGAGTATATGACTGTCAAAGTGTCCCTAGATGAGATGAGTCGGTACTTGTCGGAAGAGGGCGTGCCTGAAAGATGTCCTTGGTGGGATGAGCAGATGATTTATGCTGCGCAGTGGATTCCCTTCTCCGGCAGAGGAGTTTACAGTGACGACCCCTTTCGCAAACGATTGGATCGTTGGAAGAGATCTATGGAGGCCAAAAAGTAGGAAGCCCTGTATCTGGCAACATACTTGAATATCAGCTGAAATCTTCGGATAGATTATGCTATTAGAAGCTTGCGTGAAATAGCCTATTCTGATACAATTTGCTCATGGCGAGCCTTCTGCCAACCATGAATGAAGCTCTCTATGTCAGGATGACATCCGAAACCAAGAGCGTCCTGGCATTAGCAGCTGCCAAACTCGGCCTGTCGGTTCCTGCCTTCGTGCGTCAAGCAGCCTTGGAAGCAGCTAAGAGGATGGGAGCAGAACTCTCCCCAACCGACGAGACAATCAAAGCCTTCGCCAACCTCAACGACGACCCGTCCGAGCACGGCGAGGACCCCGTAGTCCAGATGGAAGCCGTCATCTCGGTCGCGTTGAAACCGGTCGAGCGCCCCCGACCTTCGGAGATGAAACCCGGGGTTGGCCGCCCAGTGCTGCGCGCCGACATCGAGGCCAGCAAGACAGCAACGCCGCTGGACGACTCCACCAGAGAAGAGCTCGATGCGGCCGCGGCACCGTTCATGCCGTCCGCATCACAGGAATGGATGAACACCAAGCAGCCACGAGCTGACGACGGCTACGACGACGAGCCCTGGTGAGCCCGATAACTCCAAGAAGCGGAAGTTCAGGAAAGCCGCGGCCAGCAAAGCTAGGTCATCTTCTGTTCGGCTGAGCAGGGGGAGATGCTGGCAGGTCTTCGCTGGCTGCCAGTTGTGCGAACTCACCAGACAGGTCGCGGAAATGGCAACTCTGTCGGGTTCAACCGGCTGTCATCGCCTTGGGATAGAGGTACGTGACGAGAGGCCCCATTTCGAGCAGGTCGCGCAGGACGACCGTGTTGCCGTGCTGGTCGAGTGCCTCGAAGTCTGGGGCCTTGTCTCCAGCCTCCACCCTCTGCCCTCCTCCCGCTGCCTGCGGGCCCATTGTTGCCGATGCCTCACCGTCGGATCGAAGCGGCGGCGCGGTCAGCGTGGCCAGGCTAGGCCCTACGAAGGGCGCAACGCCCCCGGCTAATATTGACAAGGTCGGGTTGTCGGAGTATTGTTGCGGCGGCAATCCGGGCAACGTCCCGACCCTCCATCCAGACTTTGCAGCTGCCGAAAGTGAGGCCGTCATCGTGAAACGCAAACTGTCCCTCGCCGTGCTCGCCTCGCTGGGAGCCTTCGCGCTCGTGGCTCTCTCCGGCGTCTCGTTGCCCCGCCCGGCGCACGCCCAGGCGTCGCCGTCGGTGGCGGTCAGCCTCTCCTCGGCCTCCGTGGAGGAGGGCACGGCGATCACCGTCACCATGAGCTTCAGCGGCCTGGAGTCCGACTCCGACACCGCTACCACCGATTTCGTCTTCCGCGCCGACGTGGTGGACGCCGACGGATGCGAGGACCGGGCGGGGGGCTACGGCCTGGGCGTGGACCGCTACATGCACGAGGTGGACCAGGACACGGAGGTCCGCACCGGGAGCGTCTCCGCCGACTGCCCGGCAGGGGACTACACCGTCGAGGTCAGCGTCTCCTCGCCCGACGGTGCAGAGCTGGCCTCGGTGAGGGCGAGCTTTGCCGTGACGGCGCCTGCTGCGGAGCCAACGCCAATGCCTGGACCCGCGCCACAACCGGCGCCACAAGACGAAGAGACTCCCGATGGGGGCGAGTCCTCCCCGCAGGCGGAGACTTCGGATACGGCGAACTCCGGGACCGACTTTGCCGTGACGGCGCTTGCTGCGGGGCAACCGCCAACGCCTGAACCGGCGCGACAAGTCGAAGAGACTCCCGATAGTGGCGAGTCCTCCCCGCAGGCGGCGACTTCGGATACGGCGAACGGCTGGGCCGCTACGAAAGTATCTCCCGGTGTCTTTGACAGCGGGTCCTATACGGCCATCGTTTGTCCGATTCCCCGCCGCCCATAGCGGTGTGCCGCCAGGCCAACCGGTTCGCGGCGGCCTTGATGCAGCCGGAGGCGTTCGCCCTGCTCGCCCAGGCGTCGGGCTTTTCGTCGAGGAGGTCGTCGTCAGCCCCGGCAACGCCATCGTCCGCTACACCATCCCCATGCCCGAGGACAGCCGCATACCCGGAATGGACGCCGAGGAGGTCGCGCCGACTAGCCCGGTACTGTCTACCGTCAGGTCTGGTGGGCTCGGTGGGGATCGAACCCACGACCAAGGGATTATGAGTCCCCTGCTCTGACCACTGAGCTACGAGCCCGCTCCGACCCTACCGTCGGGTCGCTGCGGTCCGAGCCGTCGGGCCCATCTCGGTGAGCGGTCAGGACGCGTCCCGGCTGTGGCTCCGGGGGTGGGAGTGTTGGACAAGTTTCACGCCGTTTCTCAGTGTCTCACCATGTAACAAAGCCCGAGGTCAGACCGGCATTTACTTGTACACGGCGTTTCACCTTGGTACCCTCTGTTGCGTCCGAGTGTTGGACAAATAGATGGTCAAAAACGAGGTGGGAGTCGAACCCTGATGAAGCTGACAGCATCACAAGTCCGGTCGATCAGCGAGTCCGGCAAGTACATCGATCAGCACGGTCTCATCTTACGCGTCGCCCCCGGAGGATCGAAGCAATGGGTCTGGCGCGGCACCATCCACGGCAAGCGCCGCGACATCGGCCTGGGAGCGGTGGCCTACACGCCGTTGGCCGAGGCCCGCGAGATCGCGTTCGAGTACCGGCGCATCTCCCGCCGCGGGGGCGACCCCAGAAGTACACGGACCAACTCCGGCGTGCCGACCTTCGACGAGGCCGTGGAGGCCGTCATCGACGCCCACCGCGGAGGCTGGAAGAACGGCCGCTCCGAGACGAACTGGCGACGTCCCCTCACCTACGCCGTGTCGCTCGGCAGGGTGCCCGTCGATCAGATCACCACCAGCGACCTCGCTCGCGTGTTGCGCCCGGTCTGGCACGACAAGCCCGAAACCGCTCGCAAGCTCCGTACCCGGCTCGGCATGGTCATGCGCTGGCCATCGCCGAGGGCCACCGCAGCGACGACCCCGCCGGCCCGGCGCTCACCGCAGCGCTCCCCAAGCACACCGCCTCGCCCAAGCACCACCGGAGCCTCCCCACGACGAGATCGCCGAGGCGCTGAAGATCGTCAACGACTCGCCCCGAGCATGGCCGGTCTCCAAGGCGTGTCTGAAGTTCATCGTCGCCACCGCCTGCAGATCCGGCGAAGCCCGCCTCGCGACCTGGGATGCGGGCGAGCTTCCGAAGCTGGGCAGCCGAGCAGGGCATCCCCCGCGAGGTCGCCGAAGCCCAACTCGGGCACGTCGCCCCGAAGGTCGAGCGGGCCTACCAGAGATCGGATCTGTTCGAGGCCCGCCGCAAGGTCCTGGATGACTGGTCGGCCTATCTCTCGTCTATGTAGGTTGGGCCGTGTCGTCCTCGCCCGACGTGCGCTGTTGGCGTTCTGAGGAACGCTGTGAAAGGGAAGGAGGGGCCTGGGATCGGTTCATCCGCGACTCAGTTGGGCCTTGTCTGTCCGCAGCGGGACGCCAAGGACTGGTCTGCGTCGAGGGCTATCTCTGCTGAGGGGTCGCGGCACTGGCCGGGTGTGCGTCCAGTGCACGGTCCTTGACGGGCTCAAGGGACAGCCTCAGTCCCAAGGCGTTAGTGATCTTCAACAGCGTTGCGAGGGTGGGGTTGCCGCCTTCCGACAGCGCCTCGTAGAGGTTGCCTCGGTTTAGCCCGGTTTCGCGGGCGAGGGCGCTCATGTTCTGGGTCCGTGCGATGTGCTTCAGTGCGGCACGAATCACGGCCCCGTCCCCAGGGTCCTCATCCACAGCAGCCCTGAGAAGCCCCCGGACATCCTCTTCGGTTCTTATGTAGTCCGCCGCGTCGAACTCTCGATACTCCTCGGTCATTGGTTCCTCCATTGTGTCGCCATTCTCCTGGCCCGCTCGATGTCTCGCTGTTGGCTGTCCTTGTCGCCGCCGCACAGCAGGACGATCAATTCCGCGCCTTGCATGATGAAGTAGACGCTGTATCCGGGTCCGTACTGGATTCGCATCTCGGACACGCCACCCCCAACAGACCGCACGTCCCCTAGGTGTCCATCTTCTGCTGCCAGCAACCTGGCGACGATGCGGTCCACAGCCTGGCGGTCTCGGAGCCTGCCAAGCCACCGGTCGAAGGTCGAGCTTCGCAGGATCGTGTACATGGCCACATTGTACGATATGCCGTACAGCAGGTGAAGCGGAATCGAGGCATGACGACGCCAGGAGCCTGTACGCGGCCGCGGCGCTGGCTGTAGGGCCCATACCGGGCTGCTGATCGACCGCCGCTCGACGACGCTGTTTGTGCTACCGCTCAGCGGTGTAGTCAGTGTCGTCTCGCACTTGCCCGAAGTGGTTTGCATCTAGAGCGTGATTCCACAGGCGCCGGCCGGGGACCTTCATGCGTCGATGCGGATCCGCTGGACTCCACCACATCGCAGTCTCGACCCGTTTGCCGGCACCAAGCGCAACCTCAATCGCTGGCACAAGGCCGCTGTCGGCAGAGGTCACCACGGCCACGTCTTAGGCGTTGCCGCGAGCGCCGATTGCTATGTCGAGGGCCATCATGACATCGATGCCCTTCTCCTCGGCTCGCCAGGCTGTGGGCTTGTTCATCGACCATGCGGTCGGCTGGTAGCGCAGCGGCCGGCTCCTGACCGTCACGCGCGGCTGAGACTGCCATGCGGCGAACTGCCGCGCAGAAGCTGCTTGCGCCCTCGGGCCGCTCTTGGGCCCTGCTCGGCCCCGGTAGACCTTCACCGCTGTGAGCTCGCGACCAGGGTCGACCTTCTCACCGAGCTGCGTGAGCATCAACCCGAGCCGAAGCGGATTCACATGCCCGAACGTGTAGGGATCGCGCTGGGGATCTCCGAAGATTTCACGAGCCGCAAAGCGGATGTTCTCATAGTCAATGAACACAGAGACTCTCGTCACTGGCTAGCCCCCACAGACGAATATGCCCCGCCATTCCCGGCAGAACCGGGAAGGCGGGGAGCAGTTCTCGAACCCTAGCAGGCCGAATCCCTCACGCGCCATCCACTCCTGATCCTCGACCATAGCGGGCGAGCTGGGGCGTCCTCACGCCTTGGGCCGCTGTGCGAGCCATTCGGCGATGACGTGGGCCGGCCAGCCGACGGCGTTGGGGCTGATTCGGATGGGTTGGGGAATCTCGCCGGCGCGTCGCAGGCGCCAGATGGTTGTTCTGGAGAGTCCTAGTTGGGCTTGGAGGTCGCCGACCCGCAGAATCTGGCGATCTGGTCGGGCGGTCGCGGTCATGGGCTGTCGGCGGCCATGAGATCCTGTCCGGTGGTGGCCATGTAGTTGCCCGCTGGTGGTCAGCGGTTCTGCCCAGTGGCGGTCAACGGAGTTGCCCGCGTTGGGGTCCATCGTCTGTGTGGTCGCCGGGGCCGCCCCTGCGCTGCCCGACGTGTGTGCGCGACGCCACCGGCTGCCTGTGGCAGCCCATCGGCGACGGCCTGCGGCTGGAACCGGTTTGTGAGGGACTGCTTGGCGATTGTGGCCGAGGCCGTGCTCGGTGCCGCCGGGGTCGAGCTGGGGCGCTCGTGGGGAGCGAGGCCTGCTCCGATGTCGCCTCGGCGGCGGCGCTGGCGCTCATAGACGACAGCGACACGGATCAGTGAGCTGCGAGCTGCGGCTGATGCCGCCGGGCGGCTGGCCGCGCCCGACTCGGCGGGCCCTCAAGCGGCGTCGTTCGTTCCCGGACCTGCTGCGGCCTGAAGTCTCAGTCCCAGGGCGCGCACCACCTTCAGCACGGTGGCGAACTCCGGGTTTCCGTCGGTGGACAGCGACTTGTAGAGGCTCTCCCGGCCCAATCCCGTCTCCTGTGCCACCACCGCCATTCTCCGGGCGCGGGCGATGTCCCCCAGGGTCGCCAATATCAGGCTCAGGTCGCCCTCTTCCAGGGCGACGTTCAGGTATGCCACCATGTCCTCTTCGGTTTCAAGGTGCTCCGCCGGGTCCCACGGCCTAGTCTTTGTCTTTTTCATCTCTGCTGCCTCCTACAGTCCCCGGGCGAGCTCCAGCGCCCTTCGTATGTCCCGCTCCTGGCTGTCCTTGTCGCCTCCTGCCAAGAGGACGACCAGGGCCTCGCCTCGCTGCACGAAGTACACCCGGTAGCCCGGCCCGTAGTCGATGCGAATCTCAGACACCCCTCTCCCACCGGCCTCACGTCCCCTGGATTGCCGAGGCTCAGACGCCGGATTCGGTTGTCGATTCGCACCCTCGCCTGCCTGTTCCGAAGCCTCTTGAACCAGCGGGCGTAGGCATCGGTCTGGCGGACCTCGACCAATACCATATTGTATTCTACAAGATACCTCGTGCGCAAGGACAGACTCAACCGCGGTGCGATCAGGAAGCGAAATGAGGCTGCGCGGAAACGTGGGGAGCGGGGTGGTTGAGGGTCCCTGAGCGGGGGTCGAGGCCCTGCTGGAATCGGTGATTGTCATTGATCACGATCCAGGAGGGCCCCGATGGCTCCCGATGCTATGTCAGTGCGGCTGCACCTGCCGCAGATCCGCGTGCTGGGGGTGCTCACAGACACTGCGGGTGAGCTTGTGGTGGAGGTCGAGTCCACGATGCGCGGGCTGCGGTGCCCGCAGTGCGGGTTCAAGTGCCGTCGGGTGCATGACCGCCGCGCCAAGAAGGTCCGCGACCTGGAGGTGTCGGGCAGGCCGGTGACGCTGGTGTGGCAGCGGCGGAGGATGGTCTGCGGCAACTGCGACAGCCGGTTCCTGGAGGACCACCACGCCTTCGAGGGCGGCGTCACCGCCCGTCTGGCGCGTCGGATCGTCGCTGACGCCAAGGTGATGACGTTCCGCGCGGCGGCGCGCCGCCACGGTGTGCACTGGCACGCTGTGCGCGCCCTGGTGGACACTTGGTCGGCTCTGGTTTCTGAGCGGCGCCGCAGCCGCCGGTGCCGGGTGCTGCTGGTCGATGAGACCTCGATCCGCAAGCGCCACCGGTATGTGACCGTGATCGTCAACGGCGACACCGGCAAGACGCTCGCGATGGTCCCGCACCGCAGCTCGGCTGCGCTGTCGACATTTCTGATGCAACAAGGCCACAAATGGCGCAGAGGGGTCAAGGTCGTCGTCAGCGACGGATCCCGCGCCTACAAGTCCGCCATCGACAGCCACCTCGGGCACGCCCGCCACGTGCTGGACCGCTTCCACGTCATCAGATGGTTCACCGCCGGGCTCACACAGGTGCGCCGCGATGTGCAGCGCCGCCAGCCCCACGGTGCCAAGCCCGCGTTCGACCCCGAGGTGTTCCGAGCCCGGTTCGCGCTGCTGCGACGCGGCGACACCCTCACAGCACACGACCGGGCCCGCCTCGACGAGCTCTTCGACGCCCATCCCCGCCTCAAGGCCGGCTGGCAGGCACTGCAGGAGCTCCACGGCCTCTACACCGCAGGCGACCACCAAGGCGCCCTCGACGCGCTCGGACGGTTCTGCGACCTCTACGAGACCGGCGAGCTGCCCGAGTACCACGACATCGTCGACACGTTCATCGCCCGCTCCGACGAGATCCTCGCCTGGCACCACGCCGGACGGGCCAGCACGGCAGAATCGAAGGCACCATTCTCTGGAGCGCGTCGGAGGATGTCGTCGATGTCGTTGACGGGCGCATGGCGAGCAGTCGGGGACGCGTTCTCTGGAGCGTGTCGTTGGAGTCCGCGATGTTGTTGGCGGCGTGAGCTAGACAGCGCTCCGGTCGGCCTGGCCCCGCCCGGTCGAGGTGTCGTGGAGGTGGCCTGTGAGGGTGCAGCGTGTGGTGATGCCGGTGACCGGCGCGGAGTCTTGGACGGTCGTGGACGATGAGTGGGCTGCGGTGGAGCCGGTGGAGTGTTATCTGGCGCATCTGGCAGGCATCGAGCGTTCACCGAACACGGTGCGGGCCTACGCGCACGGTCTGCGGCTTTGGTTCGAGTTCCTCGGGGTCCGTGGCTTGGCCTGGGACAGCGTCGGGGTCGAGGTGAGGCGTATCTGACTCTTCGCGACGGATCGGGTTGGGATTCAGGCTGAGGTGCTTCTGAGTAAATGTCCGCTTTTGGGGGTTTGATTACGCCGCATTGGGCGGGCGGGTTCATGGCTGGTTTTGGTTGTTGTTGCGATGGTAGGCGATGCGGTCGAGGCGGGCCTGGTTGAGTCCGTCTCGTCGGGCCTGGCGGATGCGCTCTCCTCGTCCTTGGTGCTCGTCGTCGGGGGTTACGTAGCCGAGGGAGGCGTGCAGGCGGCGGGTGTTGTAGTCGTCTCGGGCTACTTCCAGCTCGGCTCGCAGCTCGCCGGGGTCGGTGATCTTCTCGAGGTGGGGCCACTCGGTCTTGACGTGCCCGAAGAGGGTCTCGATCCAGGCCTGGTCAGTCGGGGTGCCGGGCCGGCCGAAGCGGGACGCGATGGAGCAGAGGGCCAGGAACTCTCTGGTGGTGCCTGCTCTCATCTGGGGGCCGTTGTCTGACAGGGCCAACAGGATCGGTTCTTCGTCGCCGTCGTCGGCTTGGCGGGCCTCGACGGCGGGCCACAGGCCCTCGGCGTCGAGGGCGTCGCAGAACACGACCTCTACTTGGGTGGCGGTCTCCTCGGCGGTGACGAGGGTGGCGAGCCATTTTCGGGTTACGACATCGAGGATGGCGTAGGCGACGCGTCCGGCTCTGGGGAAGTGGGTGATGTCATAGATCCAGATCTGGTGGCGCTCCCAGCTCACCCAGTCGGGCATGGGCCGCGCCACAGCCGGTGAGCGCTGGGGCCGGGCGGGCAGAACTAGCCCCTGGGCTGCGAGAACGCGATACAGCGTCGACGGTGACACCCACACCAGCCCCTCATAGGACCCGCGGTGAGCGAGCTTGCGGTAGCCGCCGTCGATTTCGCCCCAGCGCTCGAAGAGCTCCAGGATCGCGTGTCTCTCCGACGGGGTGATGGCATGCACCACGACGCCGCCCGCCGCGGCGTCATCGAGGCGGCCGGCCTCGCGGCGGCGCCGCCAGCGGCGGCACCGGCGGCCGTCGAGCTCCAGCACCGAACAGGCCCGAGCCGTCGTCCATCCCGCCCCCACGGCGTGATCGACGAGCTCCAACAGGCCGGCTTTGACGCCGGCTTCGACACGCGGGGGCACACAGGCGGTCACCCCCAACGCTCTTTTCCCTCCAACAAGGTCACCTTGACAGCCATCTCCTTGAGCGCCTCGCCCAGCCGGGCCGCCTCGTCTCGGGCCATCACCAACTCGGGATCCACCCCGTCGGCTCGCACCCCGGGCCGAGACGACGCCAACGCGTCCAGCGCGCCGCGCTTGGCGACCTCGCGGGCCCGCATGATCGTGGAGCGGTTCACCCCCCAGTGGTCCGCGCACTCGGCCACTGTCATCTCACCGGTGAGCACCTGCACGAACGCCTCATACTTCTGCTGAGGCGACAACAACCGCCTCCTGCGGCGGCCGCTGCGCTCCCGGGACTTCGACGGATCGGTCATCTGACGCTCCTCTCACAGCGCCATGCTCGCACCCCGATGTTGCGTAATCAGCGACCCCAAACCGGACACGATCCCAGAACCACTACAGGGCCGCATCCGATGGTCGCTGGCGGGTTGTGGTTGGTGAGGGTAGTCGGCGGGTTCATCGCTGGCTCCGGTGCCGGGCTCGGCGTTGTTCGTCGGCGTTTCGCATGCCGTCGGTGCGGGCTGCGCGGATGGTGTCGCCGCGGCCGTCGTGTTCGTCGTTGGGGGTGACGTAGCCGATCGCTTCGTGCAGCCGGACGCTGTTGTGGTGGACCCGGACGCGTTCGAGTTCGGCGGCGAGCACGGCCGGGTCGGTGATCGTCGTCAGGTGTGGGTGCTCGCGTTTGACGTGGCCCCACAGCGACTCGATCCACGCCTGGTCGGTCGGGGTCGACGGGCGACCGAAGTGTTGGGCGATCGAGCACAGCGCCATGAACCGGCGGGTCTCGTTGGCGTGCATCTCGGTCCCGTTGTCCGAGACCGCCAGCAGCAACGGCGCCTGGTCGCCGTCGGGGAGCCCGGTGTCGGGGTCGGTGAGGCGGGCTCGGAGCTCGTCGGTGAGCAGTCCCTCGTTGTCGAGCCCGCGGCTGAACAGGACCCGGGCGGCGACCGAGTCCGGGTTGGCGGTGAGGTGCGTCGAGATCCACTTGCGGGACACGAGGTCGACAATCGCGTACGCGTGCTTGGCGGCGACGCAGCGTTCGAACTGGGAGCCGTCCCAGCACCACAGCTGGTTCGGGTGCCACTCACACCAGTGCGGCCACGGCGTCTTCACGGTCCGTGCCGGTCGTGGAGCTCCTTGCAGGGCAAGGCCGTGACGGGCCAGCACCCGATCGACGGTCGACGGCGACGCCCACACCCGTTGCTCGCAGCAGCCGCGGTGAGCGAGCTTGCGATGCGACCGGTCCACGTCGCCCCACTCGTCGAACAACGCCAAGATCTCAGCCTCCTCCCACTCCAAGAGCCCGTGGATCGGGTTCCCGCCCGGGCGGGCGTTATCGAGCCCGCCCCCGGCCCGGCGCTGCTGCCACCGCCACGCCCGACCCCGGTCCAGCTCGACCACCGCGCACGCCCGGTTCAGCGTCCAGCCGGCAAGGACCGCATCGTCGATCAAGGACAGCAACGCCGCCTTGGCGGTCCCGTCGACACGGGCGGGAACCGGACCGCTCATCCCCAGCGCGATTTTCCCCGCAGCACCGCCAACTCGACGGCCTGCTCGACCACCGTCGCCTGGAGCCGGTCGACCTCGGCCCGCAACGCCGCGGCCTCCGACGCCTCCTGGCGAGACTGACGCGGCCGGCCCGGCCTCGACGCCTGCAGCGCCGCGATCGCTCCATCGCGGGCAACCGCTCGCAGCCGGGTGATCACCGACCGGTCCACCCCAGCCTCGGCTGCGGCGTCGGCCTGGGAGATCTGCCCCGTCAGCATCCGCAGCCACAAGTCGTACTTCTGCTCTGCTGTCAGCATCCGCTTCGGCTTCCGCGGTGTCGATGTCATCGTTGATGGCCTCCATAATCAAGGCCAGCAACCATCTCAGATGCAGTCCGAAAGAACCGGGATCCCGTCGCGCGAAGTCAGACGCAACAAATGGGAGTATCCCATCGCGAGTCTCGCCCTGGACAACTGGTGCTTCCAGGACAGGCACATCTGGGACTATCGGGTAGGCGGAGGCAACATACTGCACCGGCACTGCTGGTGGTGCGACCGAGTTGAGATAAAGACTCGCGGCGGCTGGGTCATGACCCAGGTCAAGCGCCGCGATGCCGATGACTAGCACATCAGAACGGCGCGATTGGTGCGCCCGGGCGCCGGCGGCCACTTGGTTCGCGCCACTCTCCTCGGTTTCGCGCCATGTCTCTATGAAGGTGAAGGCAAGTCATCCGGCCGAGTTGCTCGACCGGCCGTCTCTCTCTATACGGAACCCCACAAGTGCCCATGCCTCATCGTTGACGGCAGCCTTCGCCTCGTAGACGGCATCCACCATCCGGATGCCCTCTACGCACATCTCGGCCTCCACCATGTCTGAGCTCAGCGGAGCGTCGACTGCGACGCGCCGGAAGCTCTCCACCCAACCGCCGTCTTTCAGCGGGTCGCAATCGGGACACTCCTCGCGGTGCTGTGTCCACGCCCCCACGAGCGCGGTGCCTTCGGCCACCAGCCTTTCAACTTCGGCTCGGGCCGCGGCCAGCTCCATCCGGTCGACGAGGCTCTCCTGTGGCTGCGGGTGTGTTGCGCTCATCCCACCAGCCTTGCAGAGGCTCTGCCCCGCAACCGGAGAACCAACTCGCAGCCCCTCCGGCTCAGCCAACGGCGGGTAGCTCAGCTTCGAGGACAGGCGCCACTACATAGACGATGAGTGCGGCCAAGCGGGTCGTCTAGCTGAATGAGGCTGGCACTGAGCGTTGCCCGTCGGTGTTGTTGCCCCAGCATTCGACGGTGCCGTTGGTGCGCAGCCCACAGCGGGCAACAGCCCCCGGATCGCCTCCCAGACAGCATCGAACACCTCCGGCTCCAGCGCGCGCATAATGACAGAAACCTCCACCTGGTCGTCGTTGTTGTGCACCCGACATCACAGCCGGGAAACCTCGGCGACCGGTGGATGGTCACCTATTCGCGCGCCCTCTTAGTATTTGCCCTGCTAAATAGCCATTTTTGGCACTGAGATTGGCGGAGGTGGACGGGCTCCATCAGTTCTAGAGACAGCACAGCCCCAAATAGGCTGTTTTCCTGGCCTTCATGTATAATTTTTTGTATAATCAAAAAACTCGCAAAACATAAACATGCAGGTTATTAGCTATTTTTGGGCTTTGAAATGGCGGAGAGTATGGGATTTGAACCCATGGTGACCCGGAGGCCACAACGGCTTTCGAGGCCGCCCCATTCGTCCGCTCTGGCAACTCTCCGCTGCAGAGGCTACCGGCGGCCCTCCGGGTCGCCTGCTGGGCCAGCGTCGGAGCCGCGCAGGTCTGAGAAGAACTCCTGGAGCAGCGCGGCGCACTCCTCGGCCCGCACCCGTGGAACCACGTCGAACTCGTGGTTGAGCCGGGGATCGGCGCCGAGGTTGTAGAGCGAGCCCAGGGCGCCGGCCTTGGGGTCGTCGGCGCCGAAGACGACCCTGCCCACCCGGGCCTGCTGCAGCGCTCCGGCGCACATGGGGCACGGCTCCAGGGTCACGGCCACCGTCGCGCCGTCGAGACGCCAGCCGCCCAGGCGGGCCGCGGCGCCGCGCAGGGCCAGGATTTCGGCGTGGGCGGTGGGATCGCCGGTGCGCTCGCGCTCGTTGTGGCGGCGGGCGATCACCTCGCCGTTGAGCCACACCACCGCGCCCACGGGCACGTCGCCGTCAGCAGGTGCGGCCCGGGCCTCGGTCAAGGCCAGCTCCATCAGCTCGTCGTCGGTCACGGCGCGGCCCGGGCTTCGGTCGACGCCAGCTCCATGAGCTCGTCGTCGGTCACGGCGCGGTCCGGGGGCCGGGCTTGCGGCTCGTGAGGATCACAGTGCCGGCCGGTCCCGGAGTTCGGGGTGCCCGGGGGCTCACGGGTCGATGTCGGTAGCCATCAGCTCGGCCATCGCCTTGGCCGCGGCCGCGGTCAGGGGGCCGTCCACCACCGGGAGCTCCGTGTCATCGATGCGGGCGATCGACTGCACGATGCGGGTGGAGGAGGCCAGGAAGGCCTCGGGCACGCCGGGCAGATCCTTCATCGGCAGGTGCGTCTCGGCGATGTCGAGCTGCTCCAGCAGCAGCGCCCGGGTGACCCCGGCCAGGCAACCGGTGTCCAGCGGCGGGGTGTGGAGCCGCTCGCCGTCGGACCAGAAGATGTTCGATCCGGTGCCCTCGCTCACCCGGCCCCGGGTGTCGGCGAAGATCGCCTCCGACGCGCCCCGCTCGCGGGCCATGTCCAAAGCCAGCACGTTCTCGGCGTAGGAGGTGGTCTTGACCCCGGCCATGGCGCCTCGCTCGTTGCGAGGGAACGGCATGATCGCCACCGACGTGCCCGGCGGGTAGTCGGGTGGCCGGTTGCCGGCGACCACGACGGCCGAGCCTCGCGCGCTGCTGCGCCCCGATCCCAGCGGGCCACCTCCGCTGGTGGCGGTGATGCGCACCACTCCCGCGCCCGGAGCAGCGTCGAGGCACTGGTCGATGGCGGCCCGCAAGTCGTCGTCGCTGTAGGGGCACTCGAATCGCAGGATCCGGGCCGACCGGCGCAGACGCTCGAGATGGCGCCGCACTGCGAACGCAGTCGCCCCCTCGTCGCGGCGCACGACAAGCAGCGTCTCGAAGACACCGTCGCCCACGATCACGCCGTGGTCGTCGGCGCGCAGATGCGGTTGGTCGGGCTCAACCATGCGTCCGTTCACCCATACGGCCTGCGCGCTCATCTGTACGAAACTATCGGAGGGAGCGTCACCGGCAGGTCGCCCACGTCGTCGCGGTGGTCAAGAACTCCGAAATGTTTGGCCTGCGGCGGCGATACGTTGACATGATGAGGTCCTGGATCCAACGGCACTGGCGCTGGGCGTTTCCGGCTGCAGTCGTTGTGGCGGGAGTGGGAGCCTGGCTGTTCTTCGTCTACTTCGCCTTTCACACCATCTTGATCGACGAAGAGGTGGAGGAGGATCTGCCCTTCTTCACCGCGGGTCCTGCTCCCTCGGGCATGGCCGGCGACGAGACCACCACCGAGATCGCCGACGCCATGAACGAGGCCATGGCCGAGGCGGACATGCCGATGGACGACGAGGTGGACGAGCCCATGCCTCCGATGGACGGCACCGATGCTGGCCCATCGGACGATGAGAGCGGCGAGGCAGCCCAGCCCTCCGAGGAGGCCCAGCCCGAGGCCACACAGCCCGAGGCCACACAGCCTGAGAGCGCGGAGCCCGAGGCCACGCAGCCCCAGAGCGCCGAGCCTCAGATTATCGTGGAAGCGGCCGGGTCGTTCATTGGCCGCTCGCACCCCACCGAGGGCAGCGCCCGGGTGCTCGGCGACGGCAGCGGCCTGCGCTTCCTGCGGCTCGAGGACTTCCGCACCGACAATGGCCCCGACCTGAACGTGTATCTGTCCGCCGCGCCCCCCGACGCGCCCGCCGGCGCCTTTGACGACGACTTCGTCGACCTCGGCGACCTCAAGGGCAACGTCGGCTCCCAGAACTACGAGATCCCCGCCGGGCTCGACTTGGACCGCTACTCGACGGTGGCGATCTGGTGCGTGCGCTTCGGCGTGGTGTTCGGCGCGGCCGACCTCATCGCCAGCTGAGAGTCGAGTCGAGCAGGAACGACGTTCCGGGGGAGGGGTCCGCGCCCAAACCGGACAGCTCGACGACAAGCCATCCCTTGTCCCGTTCGGGCGGCTCAGTTAGGGCGACCACCAGCGCCGGCGTCTGGTCGGCGGTCAGCCAGGCGACGGATGTCGAGTCGTCCGACCATCTCGGCTGGCCGTAGCCGCCTACGTCCAGCAGGCGCAGATCCTGCGTCTCGTGATCGAGGAGCCAGGCCGGGCTGGTGTCGTTGATCAGCCACCGACCGTCGGGCGAGACGGAGATTCCGGCCATTTCGGCGATGAATTCCCGGGGCAGCTCTCTGGCACGATCGGTGGAGGCGTCCACGGCCACCACGGCGCACGAGAGAGTCTCGTCGCAGCGCTGCTCCACTCGCAGCCCACCGCTCGTGGCGAGGAGCCTGTGCTCGCTCACGACTTCGAATCCTCTGAGTGTCGGCCGGAATGTCCTGCCCACCGGGGGAGTGACGAGCAGGCCTGCGTCGCGGACCGCTATCAACTCGGAGCCCGAGGGCGCTTGCAGCTCGCCGGTCAGGACTCCGTAGTCCTGCCAGGCGTTCAGCCGTATGACGCCGTCCGGGCCTTGGGGCCGGCTGATCACCCAAGAGTCCACGAGCGGTTGATCCGAAGGCACCAGCTGTGCGTCCGAAGCGACGAGCACCGCAGTGGGCGGATCCTCCGTTAGCGACAGCCCCACTGTGCGCTTGCCGTCGCTGAGCATCGTCAAGTCGGCGAGCGGCAGAACCGACCCGGACACCTCGATGGGCAGGCGCTCCACCGTCCCCGTAGCCAGGTCCAGTCGGGCCACATGGCTGCCGCTCAGATAGAGGAGCCGGCCCTCGAGGCGGCTGAACGGTTCCGGGGGCGCCGCGCTCGGCAGCTCCTCACCTTCAGAGGCGACTTCGGTCCGGCTCTCGGGCTCTCGGAGAGGGCTGCTCGTGGTAGGCACTTCGAAGGTGCCCTCGTCCAATGGGTCCGAGTCTCGGCTGTCGATGTCGGCGCCGTCGTCGCCGGTGAGGCTGAGCAGCCACAGCACTGCGATCAGGGCAACGAGCACACCGATCAGCCCGGCTGCGGCCGGCAACGGACGCCGGTGTTCGTTGCCGCCGGCCTCCCGCCCCGAGCCGTCGTTGCCGTTGCCGGTGTCGGTGTCGTCGCGGCCGTCCAGCGGTGCCGCGTCCATCCCGGCACCGTATCGGTCGAGCGCGGAGGGTGTGGGATTTGAACCCACGGAGGCTCTCGCCTCACACGCTTTCCAAGCGTGCCCATTCGGCCGCTCTGGCAACCCTCCCCGGTCCCGAGCCGCGGGTCCGGACACGCGAGGGTATCGTGTGCGCTCCAGCGCCCGTTTCGGGGTGTGACGGCCGGGTCCTGTGCAACGGGTGCCTGCGAACCGGGTCAGGGCCGGAAGGCAGCAGCTCTCAGCAGATCCGCCTGGGTGCCGCAGATCGCCTGGCCGTCACTCCCGGGAACGGGCGCTGGCGCGCCAGCCGGCGGTCGCCCCACGCTCTGAGCTAGAACCGGCGGGTTGTCAGACTCCACGTCTAGAGTCCACGTCGGTGGCCTACCAGTCTCTCTACCGCCGCTACCGGCCCCAGAAGTTCTCAGAGATCAAGGGCCAGGACCATGTCGTGCGGGCCCTGCAGAGCGCGGTGCGCGAGGACAAGGTCGGTCACGCCTACCTGCTGCACGGCCCTCGGGGCAGCGGCAAGACCTCCACCGCGCGGGTCCTGGCCAAGGCGTTGAACTGCACCGACCTCGGCTCCGACGGCGAGCCCTGCTGCGTCTGCGAGTCCTGCGTGTCGATAAAGCAGGGCCGGTCGTTCGATCTCCAAGAGCTCGATGCCGCCTCCAACAACAAGGTCGACGACATGCGGGCCCTGCTCGAGCGGGTCAACCTGACCTCGCCGGGCCGGGCCAAGGTGTACCTGCTCGACGAGGTTCACATGCTCACCGCCGGCGCAGAGAACGCGCTGCTCAAGACCTTGGAGGAGCCTCCCTCCCATGTGACGTGGGTGCTGGCCACCACCGAGCCCCACAAGGTGGTGCAGACCATCCGGAGTCGCTGCCAGGTGTTCGAGCTCGGGCTGATCCCATCCGACATCATGTCCGACCACATCCGGTACGTCGTCGCCGACGCCGAACTGGACGTGGACGACGCAGCCATCGACCATGCCGTGGCCGCGGGCGGCGGCTCGGCGCGCGACACGCTCACCGCCCTCGAGCGGGTGGTGGCCGGCGGCGAGACAACCGACCTCGACTCTTCGACCGACGCCATGCTTGGGGCTCTGGCCGACGGTGACCGGGCCGCCGCGCTGTCTGCCGTGGGCGACGCCGTCGGGCGGGGGCGGGATCCGCGAACCATCGGCGAGATGGTGCTGGCCGGGCTGCGGGACGCCTTCCTGACCGCGATGGGCGACCCCCCGTCGCGCCTGTCCGAGCATGAGCGGGCCAGAGCCGCCGACCTCGCCAGTCGCATGGCGCCCGCGGCGATGACTCGGGCGCTGGAGACGCTCGGCCGGGCTCTGATCGACATGCGGCAGGCCCCCGATCCGCGGGTCGACATCGAGGTGGCGCTCGTCCGGCTCTGCCACCCGGACGAGGATCGCTCTCTAGAAGCGCTGGCCCAGCGAATACAGCGGCTCGAGACTCGCCTCGACGGCCTGCCTGCCTCCGCGCCGGCGGCTGCGCTTCCAGCGCCGGGTCGCCCGGCCGTGCCAGCCGCGCCCGCACATCCAGATGAGGCCCCGAGCCCGCCGCCGGCCGCGGCGGCGCGGCGGGCCTTGTCGGAGCATCGGGCCTCGGCTCCTGCGGCGTCAGCTGCGCCCGCGGCCGCGCCGGTTCCTGCTGCCGGTCCGGCCGCGGCGGCGCGGCGGGCCTTGTCGGAGCATCGGGCCTCGGCTCCTGCGGCGTCAGCTGCGCCCGCGGCCGCGCCGGTCCCCGCGGGTGGCTCGATTGCACCGCCACCGCCGGTGCCGGTTCCCGATCTGGCGTCGATGCGCCCCCGGAGCCCTACCGAGGTGGTGGAGCTGGCCCGCAGGCACCTGGGCCTGGAACGGACCTTCGTGGTGGCCAGAGCGGTTGAGCTGGAACCGAGCCGGGAGCGTCGGCGCGACCCTGCACAGTTGCACGCCCTGTGGAGGGACCTCCTGGAGCGTGCGGTGAAGGCGACCCCGGAGCCGGATCCGCCCGTGCTCGAGCCTCCGACCGATTTGCCGCAGCCGGATTCGCCCGTGCCGGCGCCTCCGACCGATTGGGCCGCCCCCGCATTGGCGTCCGAGCCTGAATTGGCGTCCGAGCCTGAATTGGCGTCTGAGTCTGCATTGGCGTCTGAGTCTGAATTGGTGGCCGAGTCTGAATTGGTGGCCGAGTCTGAATTGGCGTCCGAGCCCGAATCGATGGTCGAGCACTTGTCGCCCTCCGACTCAGAGGCCCGGTTCGGGCCGCCTGACTTCGACGCAGAAATGGACAGCCTCGACCTCGAGGACCTGGACGCCCTCGACGAGGCGCCGAGCCACGCCCACGACATCGAACAGAAGATCAAGGCCGTGTTCCCCGGCACCGAGTTCGCGGTGCTCGCCGACACCGACACCGACACCGACACCGACCAGGGCGGAGCCGGGGCATAGTGCGAGTGGCGACATGAGCTACTCCAGAGCCGTTCAGGAGCTGATAGATCAGCTCGGGCGGCTGCCCGGCATCGGCCCCAAGTCGGCCCAACGAGTGGCGTTCCACCTGCTGAAGTCGCCCGCCGAGGACGCCAATCGTCTAGCCCGCGCCATCGCCGACGCCAAGGCAAAGGTGTCGTACTGCCCCCGCTGCTTCAACCTGGCCGAGCAGGGAGGGGAGTGCGCGGTGTGCCGGGATCCCAGGCGGGAGTCTCGATTCGTCTGTGTGGTGGAGGACGCCCAGGATGTGGTGGCGGTGGAGCGCACCGGAGAGTTCCACGGCCGCTACCACGTGCTCCAGGGGGCGTTCAGTCCGATCGACGGCGTGGGGGTCGACCAACTCCGCATCAAGGAACTACTGGCCCGGGTGGTCGACGAGGACATCGAGGAGGTGATCGTGGCCACCAACCCCAACCTGGAGGGCGAGGCGACCGCGATGCTGGTCCACCGGTATCTCAAGCCCGCCGGCGTGCGGGTGACCCGCATCGCTAGCGGGCTCCCGGTCGGGGGCGACCTCGAGTACGCCGACGAGCTCACCCTGGGTCGGGCCTTCGAGGGCCGCCGACCACTCGAAGGAGCCTGAAGCGCGGTTTGGCGCGCCGCGGCCGGAGCCCGATGCCCCAATCGCCGAGACCCATCCGAGGCCGTCCGGTAGATTCGCGGTGATGCTCACCGAGATAGACCACGTGGCCATTGCCGTCCGAGACCTGGACGCCGCGATCGCCTGGTACCGGGATGCTCTCGGCGCGGAGGTCGAGCACCGCGAGGTGGTGGAGCATGACGGGGTGGAGGAGGCCCTGCTGGCGGTGGCTGAGAGCTATGTGCAGCTGATATCGGCCACCCGGGACGACTCGCCGGTAGCCAAGTTCCTCGCCAAGCGAGGCGAGGGCCTGCACCACGTGGGTTACCGGGTGAAGGACTGCGCGGCCGCGTTGGCAACGATGGTGCAGGCCGGGGCTACGCCCATAGACGCGGCGCCAAGGCCGGGCAGCCGCAACACCACCGTCGCGTTCATCCACCCCAGAGGGTCCTTCGGCACGCTGATCGAGCTGGTCGAGGAGTAGCGGGGCGAGCGCGGTGCGTGTTCACCTCATCGACGGCACCTACGAGCTGTTCCGCTTTCACTACGCCAAGTCCAACCGCGACCCCCGCCGGGGCGCGCAGCGGGGCGTGCTCAACTCGATGCTCGACCTGGTCGCCGACGGCGCCACTCACATCGGCATAGCTACCGACCATGTGATCGAGTCGTTCCGCAACGAGATGCTGTCCGTCTACAAGGACGGCAGCGGTGTCGACCCCGACCTGAAGGCACAGTTCGGCGAGCTCGAGGAACTGCTGGAGCTGGCCGGCTTCGCGGTGTGGCCCCAGATCGAGCACGAAGCCGACGACGGGCTGGCGTCGGCCGCCGCGGTGGCGGCCGGCGACCCGCGGGTGGAGCAGGTCGTGATCTGCACACCCGACAAGGACCTGGCCCAATGCGTGACCGCCGACGGGCGGGTGGTGCAGTACGATCGCCGCCGCGGTCTGCTGTACGACCACGCCGGGGTGGTGGCCAAGTTCGGCGTTCCTCCGGCGTCGATCCCCGACTATCTGGGCCTGGTGGGCGATTCCGCCGACGGATTCCCGGGACTGCCCGGCTGGGGCGCCAAATCGGCGGCCGCGCTGCTGGCCCGGTACGGCCACATCAGCGCCATCCCGTTCGACCCGTCGGAGTGGGACGTCGAGGTGCGGAGCGCGGCCAAGCTGGCTGCGGCCCTGCGGGACAACTTCGAGGACGCGCTGCTGTATCGCCGCATCGCCACCGTCGAACTGGGCGCCCCGGTGTCGGCGACGGTCGATGAGATGGAGTGGCGCGGCCCGGTGCCGGGCTTCAAAGAGCGCTGCGCCGAACTCGGTGCCGAGCGCCTGGTCGCCCGGACACACGGGCTGTGCCCGACCTGATTCTGATTGCAGACGCGGACGGTGGTGTCTGATCGGCATGCTGCCTCATACAAAAACTCATGAAATGGCGTTGCTTGTAAGTTCGAGGTGCTACGCTGCAACTCATGGTCCTCACGGCCGTCTTGCAGATCTCCACCGTGTTAGTGGCTGTGTTGACGCTTGTGTGGCATCAGACCCGCACCGTCGACAGGCTCCGCAAGGAGGCCCGGCGGGACCACAGGCACCTCTTGAAGCTGCAAGCAAAGTCGACCCGGCAGGCCCGGAGGGACAACGAGAAGCTGCGCTCTGAGTTCACCTCGTCCCATGACAAGCTTGAGACCTCCCACAACAAGCTGTGGGACGTTGTCATCGAGAACGGCCGGAAGCTGGACCGGATCGAGGGCTTCCTCGGCATCGGGATGCCCGAGCTGGCGGCGGAACGGGCAGCGGGCTCGGCGTTCGGGCCGACTCCCCCGGGGCTCGAGGACCAGTCGGAGGAGCCCCAGGCCGGGGCCGACGAGGATGACTGATCGGTCGTATCGCCTGGAGGCGGGCGCCGGCTAGGCGGAGAGGACCTCGCCTAGGCCCATGGCCGCGGCCACCTCTACCTGGTCGAAGCGGCAGGAGTCGGGGGTGCGGTCGGGGCGCCAGCGCACGAATCGGGTGGTGCCCCGGAAGCGGCCGTTGAGCATGGCCTCGTACTTGACCTCCGCGACCAGCGCTATCTGCAGCGGCACCCACGGCTGCTGTTGACGCTGCCCCGACCAGCGGTTGGGGGTGCCGGGCATCACCGTGCCCTCGGCATGGGCGACGGGGTCCATCCACTCCGCCCACGGGTGCTGCCTCGGGTCGGCCATCACGTGGGCCGCGAGTTCATCGAGGAACTCGCGGCGCCGCTGGGCGGTGAAGCTGGCCGCCACCCCGCAGTGGTGCAGGTCGCCGGCGTCGTCGTGCAGTCCCACCACCAGCGACCCCACGCCGTTGCCGTCGACGTGCATCCGGTAGCCGGCCACGGCCACATCGACCGTCCGGGTGTGCTTGACCTTGAACTGCGACCGCTTGTTGGGCAGGTAGACGCCGTCGCGGGGTTTGGCGATCAGCCCGTCGAGCCCGGCGCCCTCGAAGCGCTCGTACCAGCGTTGGGCCAGCTCCCGGTCGAGGGTGGACGGGGCCAGATGCACCGGGGCCTCGAAGGCGGCGGCCATCGTCTCGAGCAGCGCCCGCCGGTGACGGAACGGCTCAGCCATCAGATTGGCGTCGGCCACCGCCAGCACGTCGAAGGCGACCATCTCGGCCGGTGTGTCGGCGGCCAGCCGGTTGACGCGGCTCTCGGCGGGGTGGATGCGCTGCTGAAGGGCGTCGAAGCCGAGTCGGTCGCCGACGCGCACGATGATCTCGCCGTCCACCACGGCCCGCGGCGGCAGCGAAGACTTGAGCGGCTCGATCAGCTCGGGGAAGTAGCGAGTTAGGGGCCGCTCGTTGCGGCTGCCGAGCACCACCTCGTCACCGTCGCGGAACACGATGCAGCGGAACCCGTCCCACTTCGGCTCGAAGGCCAGATCGCCGTCGGGGATGCCGTCAACAGCCCGGGCCAGCATCGGCTTCACCGGCGGCATCACAGGCAGATCCACGGCTGCGAGCCTACGTGCCGGGCCCACCCCGTTTCGCAAGCAGCGAACCCTGACCGGACGGCGAGCAATCCATGCAGAATCGATCGGCTCGCGTGGCACGCCACCGAGAGGCGAGCGCAGGTCGGCTGTCCCATGGCTAGGTTTCGTCGGCGCGTGCGGGTCGGCCGCGGCCCGGCGGGTACATGGAGGACGCCGTGCGCAGACGGACAGCCTGGCTAGTGGTCGCCGCATCGATCGCGCTGACGGCCTCGGCTTGCGCCGACGGGGATGGCGACGCGGTGGCCGTGGACGGTGTGCAAGTCGAGGTGGACGCTCCGACCGTGGAGGATCCTTCCGGAGATCTCGCCGAGGCCACCCCGTCTGCGGAGGTCTCCGACGACGCCTCCGGTGGTTCCGTCGGAAGCCCGACCCCACAGGAGGAGGAGCCTGCCGACGCCGTAGCCATGCTGGCCGAGGGCTCGTCCGTGCTTGCCGGACGGTCCGTGCGCGGCGTCGCGACGATCGCGATCCCCGAGATCGAGGGCGAAGTGCCGGTCGAGTTGTCGTCGACGTTCGAGTCGGATGCCGACGGCGACCTCTCGGTGAGGATCGAATTCGAGTCCGGCGTGGACCCGCAGTTCCCCGACGGCGGCGTGGCCGAGATCCGGTATGCGGGCCGCGAGGCATACATACGCAGGACGGGAGCGGCGGATGCGCCCGCGGCGGTGCAGGCGTCCGTCGACGCGGACGGACGCTCGGCTTGGTTCGTGGCCGCCTCCGAGTCTTCGGGCGATCCGCGCTGGTTGGAGGGCATTGCCGCACTGCTCTGCGTTTTGCCGCAATCGAACCCCGAGGTGTCATGGGATTGCGACCCGCTGGCGTCGGCTGCCGCGCTGCTGGCGACGGCAAGCGGCGCAGGCATCGGCGGCAGCGACACGATTCGGGAGGTGCCGACCACCAAGGTGGCCTTCAGGGTGCCCCTGACCGAGCTGTACCCGGCCTCGTTCGTCGACGAGCTCGAAGAGACGCTGGAGACCCGCGGGGACACCATGGCGAGCGCAGAGGTAGAGCAGCTCTCGGAGTTCCTCAGAGGCATTGCTGCGGAGGCATGGATTGACGGCTCTGGCCTTGTCCGCAGGCTGGTCTTGGACTTCTTGCCGGCCCAGTTCATCGTCGAGTTCTACGACTTCGACGCAGACATCGCCGTGGACGCTCCGCCGCCTGAGCAGGTGGCAGGCGAACTGCCGCGCTTCGACGACGGCGCTGGCGGTGGAGGCAGCCGCTGGTCCGCCGGGTCAGACTCGGGCTCGGCCGAACCGGCGGGGCCTGCGCCGGAAGAGCCGCCAGGGCCAGGGGAGGACGCGTCTTCGCCGTCGCGGCCCGCGTTGGGCTGTCCGGCGCCAGACGGGTCGGGCGCGCGCTACTTCGACTTCGACGGTCCCCAGCCGATGTGTGTTGACCCCGGCGCCCGCTACGTGGCGGTGTTCGACACCAGCGAGGGCGAGATGCGCTTCGAGTTGACTGCGGCCGACACGCCCGGCACGGTCAACAACTTCGTGACGCTGGCCCGCTGGGGCTATTACCACCACACACTGCTGTTCCGCACCGACCCGTCGATCGACATCATCCAGGGCGGCTCACCCCACACCAACAGCGCCTCTGACCCCGGGCCGGGATACACGATCCCCGACGAGCCCGCCTTCGAGGCGGATCCCGCCACCGGCCAGCTCTCCGGGCCGTACCGCTATGAGTCCGGACAGCTGGTGATGGCCCGCTCCTCGGGACCCGACTCGGCGGGAGCGCAGTTCTTCATCACCACCGGCCCGAACGCCTCGCGGCTGGACTCCCAGGGCACCTACGTGGTGTTCGGCAGCACCGATGCTGCGGGCCTGGCTGTCGCCCAGTCGATCATCGGCCTGCACGTGGCCGGCGGCAGCCTGGGCGGCGCGCCGTCGCGCCCCGTGATCGTGCGTTCGGTCACCATCGAGGAAACCCCCGTCGGCCGCTTGGCGAGCGACTTCACGAGTGCCGCGCTGTGCACGGCAGCCGGGTTCACTTGGTCCGAGGATTCGGGCAGTTGCAACTGAGGCTCTCTGCAAGGAACGGTCGCTGACAAGCGGTCTCCTCGCTGGCCAGACGCTCGCCGCGCCGCCCTGCGTGTCGTTCTGCAAGAAGCGGTCGCGGCCAACGCGTCGTGTACGAACAGCCTCGGGCCGCCTCCAGCCGGCGGCCTGCCTACGATGCGGACATGAGCGCAGAGACCCGCCCCTTCACCGCCGAGGTTGCCGACGCCGAGATCGAAGACCTCAGGGCCCGGCTGGCCCGCACCCGCTGGCCCGAGTCCGAGGTCGTCGACGACTGGACGCAGGGCATCCCCCTCGCGTACCTCCGGGAGGTGTGCGAGTACTGGGCCAGCGACTACGACTGGCGCCGCTGTGAGGCCGCCATCAACGCCCGGTCCAACTTCCTCACGGCCATCGACGGCCTCGACATTCACTTCCAGCACATCCGCTCGGCTCACGCAGGCGCCCTGCCGATGATCGTCACCCACGGCTGGCCCGGCTCGGTGCTGGAGTTCACAGGGGTGATCGACCCCTTAGTCGATCCGACCGCTCACGGCGGCCGCGAAAGCGACGCCTTCCACCTGGTGCTGCCGTCGCTGCCCGGTTACGGGTTCAGCGCCAAGCCCGCCGCGCCCGGCACCGGCGTCGAGCGCATAGCCACGATGTGGGACGAGATGATGGGCCGCCTCGGCTACGACAGCTACGTGGCTCAGGGCGGCGACTGGGGCTCGGCCGTTACCACCCACATCGGCATGCAGAACCTCGGGCGGTGCCGGGCCATACACACCAACATGCCGGTGGCCGGGCCCACCAAGGAGTCGATGGCGGATCTGACGCCCAAGGAGCAGGCCGCGCTCGAGTCGATGGGCTACTACGACAAGTGGGACTCCGGGTACTCCAAGCAGCAGTCGAGCCGGCCCCAGACCATCGGCTACAGCCTGGTGGACTCACCGGTGGGACTGGCCGGCTGGATCCTCGAGAAGTTCTGGTCGTGGACAGACCGCAGCGCCCACCCCGAGGACCACTACAGCCGCGACCAACTGCTCGACAACGTGTCGCTGTACTGGTTCACCGCGACGGGCGCGTCGTCGGCCCGGCTCTACTGGGAGAGCTTCGCCAACTTCGCCGGCGGCGAGGTGGACATCCCCTCGGCGTGCAGCATCTTCCCCAACGAGGTCTTCCGGGCCAGCCGGCGCTGGGCTGAGAAGCGCTACACCGACATCCGGTACTGGAACGAGCCCGAGGCGGGCGGGCACTTCGCCGCCTTCGAGCAGCCCGAGCTGTTCGTGGCTGAGATGCGGGCCGCCTTCAAGTTCTTGCGCTGAGTCGAACTGCCGGTCGCTGGGATTCTGGTCGGGCGATGGGGTCAGGTGTCGATGAGCCAGGCGAGCAAGGCGGTGGGCACCGCGGCTGTTTCCGGGTCGTCGAGATCCAGCTCGGTGCGGGTGGCCACCAGGCCCCGCCACGGCGAGGCTGCCAGGGTCCGGCCCGCCGTCCGGCGCCAGCGACCGTCGACGTACTTGGACTCGATGGCCAGCCCTCCGAAACCGGGACCGACGAAGTCGATCTCGGCGCCCGTCGCGGACCGGTGGTGCAGCACACGGTCGAAGGACGCGTAGCTGTTGTCGCCGTCCCGGACGCTGCTGCGGAGCAGCGCCATGCCCAGTTGCTGCTCCGACAGAGCGGTCTCGTCGGCCGCCCAGGCCCGCCCGGCATCGCCGTCCGTTGCGAGCTGCGTATAGATCGGGTCGGTGAAGTAGATCTTCTCTTGGGCGCGCAGCTTCGGTTGCAGGCCGCTCTCGCGGTGGGCGGGCCACACGATGAAGGACTCGCGCAGGTCGTCTATGCGACGCTGGGCGGTGGGAGGCGACACGTCGATCTCGCGGGCGAGGCCGGCGGCGCTGAACCGCGACCCGAGCCCCTTGGTGAGCCGGCGCAGCATCGCCGCGGTCTGCGGGTCGGAGAGCCGGGCCCGCTGGAAAGCGTCGCCGCTGATCACGCCGACCAGCGCTAGCCGGAGGCTCTCGTCGGGCAGGCGGGAGCGGACGTGACTGGCGACGGCAAGGGGGAAGCCGCCCACGCGCAGGTAGTCCTCCCAGGCTTCCACCAGCACGTGCAGCCAGGGCACGAGGCGGTAGGTCGCCTCCCGGAGGCGGCTCGGCGTGAGGTCGGCCACCGCGAGAGGCGGCAGCGAAGCGACGTCCTCCGGGGCTGGATCGCGGGACACGAGCGCCACGAACGTGCGGAAGCCGACGGGGAGCATCACTCGGTCCGGGCGAGTGGCCGGTCCGCGCCGTCCGGCCAGGTCGCCGACGGAATCCCGCAGGTTCGACGACGACGAGCCCGTGAGCACCACTGTGTCGCGGCGGAACCTGGGGTCGTTGTCGCGCAGCCGCTTGATCTGCGCCGGCCAGCCGTCGGTCACGGCAGTTATCTCGTCGATGAGCCACCAGCGGGGTCCCTCCGGCGGCATCAGCCTGGCGGCCGCCCTGACCAGTGCCCCGAGGTCGTCGGCACGCCAACCGTCCACCGACATGTGCGCGATGGCTCGGGGATCGGCACCGCTGCCCATCAGGCGCTCGACGGTGCGCTTGAGTTCCACGGACTTGCCCACCCGGCGAGGACCGCGCAGCACATAGAGGCCACCCGGGGTCAAGTCGTCCAGCACGCCCGCGGAGTGCTGGAACGGGGCCTCGGAGGCCTCTCGCAGGTCCGGGTCCCGGCTGGCCCAGTCCTCGGGCCGGGTCCACCAGAGGTTGGTTGAGGTCAGCTTCGCTTGGATCTCGCCTGCTCGCACGGTTGCCTCCCGGGCGGGTTGGAAGCTGCTTTCTCCCTCCAGCCCTCAAGGCGAAGACTATAACGAACCGAACGTCTAGCGGTTGATTAACTATGGTAATTCAAAAGAGCACCATATGATTAACTATGGTAAAATCAAAACTAGTGGTCAAGGCTGGATCGTGATCACCTGCACGTCGGGCTCCACGTCCTCCACAGCCTGGTTCCAGCGCAGGCCGATGGCTCCGAAGCGGTGCCCGTCGGTGGACATCCAGTTGCCGAAGCCGGGATCGGAGGCAGCCACCACGACGCGCACCGACCCGCTTGACAGATTTATGTTTGTTCGCTAAACAAACATTTGTCGCAAGTATGCCCTAGGGGGGATTCGGTGCTGTTGCGTGTAGAGGCCAAAGCCGGACAACAAGACACTCGGGCCACCAACCGGCGGTTGGTGCTGCAGGAGCTGTTCCGCTCGAACGGTCGCAGCCGCGCCGACCTCGCCCGGATGACCGGCCTCGCGCCGGCGACCGTCTCAGCCCTGGTGGCCGACCTCCTCGACGAGGACCTCGCCGAGGAGCTCGGACGAGGGCCGGCCAAGGTCGGCAAGCCCTCCCAGCTGCTGGGGTTGAACGCTTGCTCACGGAACATCATCTGCGTCGACTTGAGTGACAGCTCGGTGCTGCGGGCCGCCGTGGTCGACCTGGCCGGTGAGATCATCCATAGGATCGAGCACCCGTTCCACGGCGTCACAGGCGAGAGAGCGGTCGCAATGACCGAAGAGGCCATCGCCGAGGCGATCTCGGCAGCGCCCGCACGGCTTCTCGGCATCGGTGTCGGAACGCCGGGTGTGGTGACGCCCGACGGCACCGTGGTCGAGGCCAGCAACTTCCGCTGGTTCGGCCTGGACCTGGCCCAGCGGCTTCATGACCGGTTCGGTCTCGCGGTGGGGATCTCCAACGACGCCAACGCGGCGGCGCTGGCCGAATACTCCTACGGATCGATCAGCCACAACCTGATGGTCATCAAGATCGGCACCGGCGTGGGAGCCGGGATAGTCCTCAACGGCCAGCAGTACTACGGCGAGAGCTTCGCCGCCGGCGAGATCGGCCACATAGCCGTGGAGGACGACGGCCCCCGATGCCCGTGCGGCAACCGGGGCTGCCTGGAGACCTTCGTCTCGGTTCCACGGCTGAGCGCCGCTATCGCGGCCGGCGAGGATCCGCACCAGGTGGTGGCGGCTGCCGGGCGGCGGCTGGGCCTCGCCCTGGCCGGAGCGGTGAGCGTGCTCGACGTCCACGACATCGTGGTCTCCGAGTACGGGCTGCCCCTCCCAGACGAGCTGTGCCGGGCCGCCCTGGAGTCACTGCGAGCGCGCACTCTGCCCGGGCTCGGCCGCTCAGTCAATCTGCGGCCGTCGAAGCTCGGCGCCGACCTGGTCCTTCTCGGCGTGAGCGTTCTCCTGCTGAGCCAAGAGCTGGGGGTTGCCTGATGGGTGCCCCGCGACAGCAAACGAAGCGAACAACGGCAGATGCCACACCGTCGCTTCGCCACCAACACACCCGATCCCATCATGGGAGGGACCCAGGAGGTTTAGGACCATGGCAAAACTAATGAGACTCTTAGCCGCGCTGCTCGCGTTCGGGCTAGTAGCTGCGAGTTGCGGTGATGACGACGACGGCGCACAGCCCGCGCCGGCTGAGTCCGAGCCGGCCGAGGCCGCGCCCGCTGAGCCGGAGCCGGCTGAGCCTGAGCCTGAGCCGGCCGCACCCGAGCCCACTGAGGCTCCAGAGCCGGAACCGGAAGAGGTCACGATTGCGATTGAGAGCTGGCGTTCGGATGATCAGGCGATTTGGGATGACCAGATCATCCCAGCGTTCGAGGCCGAGTATCCGCATATCAACGTGGTGTTTGCACCCACGACGCCGCTGGAGTACCCACCTGCGTTGCGGACCCGTCTAGAGGGCGGTATAGCAGGCGATTTGATCACGTGTTTCCCCTTCGATCGTTCCCGGGAGCTCTTCAATGATGGTCATCTGGCGCCGTTGAATGATCTGGATGGGATCGACAGCTTCGGTCCCTCTGCACAAAACGCTTGGCTCTCCGCGGATGGGTCGACACCGTACTGTGTGCCTATTGCATCGATCATTCAAGGGTTCTACTACAATGTGGATGCTTTCAACGCGCTCGGATTGAACGTGCCTGAGCCCGAGGGAGAGTTCTTCGAGGTGTTGCAGGCGATCCTCGACGACGGCACCTATACGCCTATCGGAACAGGCCTTTCTGAGTGGGAGGCCGAGCACATTCTGTTCCAGAACATCGGTGCGAACTATTGGAAGGGTGAAGAAGGACGGCTGGCTCTGATCAATGGAGAAGACAAGGTCACCGATCAGGAGTACATCGACACCTTCGCCACTATGGCTCGCTTGGGGCCCTATATGCACTCCGGAGCCTCCGGTATCCCCTACCCGGACGGCAAGATCCTGTTTGAGACAGGTCAGGCTGCGATCTACCCCGGTGGGTCTTGGGAGATCTCAGGGTTCGATGAGAACGCCGACTTTGAGTTCAGCGCCTTCAGGACACCGCGTCCGGATAGTCAGGACACGTGCTATATCGTCGACCATATCGACCTTGCGATTGGCCTGAATCCCGCATCGCCCAATGCTGACGCTGCTCGCACGTTCTTGTCGTGGGTGGCGGCACCTGAGTTCGCCGGCATCTACGCTGGCGCTTTGTCGGGCTTCTTCAGCTTGCAGGACACACCGGTCGAGTATGACCATCCGGTTGCTCAGGAGTTCGTGTCTTGGCGTGAGGACTGCGACTCGGCCAATCGCACCGGTTATGACGCCCTGGATTCGGGTGATCCCGAGTTTCCCATAGAGCTGAGGGAAGTTAGCAATGCTATCATCCTTGGGAACATGACTCCCGAAGACGGAGCACAGAGGCTTCAGGACGGGCTGGACTCTTGGTACACACCGGGAGGCTGAACATAAGATAAACTGCTGGCCGATGACACGGCCTGCAGCACACGGAGAATTCGTTGACCGCAGCTGAAGCGGTTGTCACCGAGGGACTCCCTCCAGGCGGGGGACCTGCCGATCGGCAGGTCCCCCGCTCGGGGTCTTCCAGGCGCCGTTGGCGCAGGTGGGGTCCGGTACTGGTATTCCTCGCGCCGGGAACGATCGTCTATTCCGTGTTCATGGTGTATCCGCTGCTTGATTCGCTGCGGCGCAGCTTCTTCGACGATGATGGCAAGTTCGCCGGGTTGGATAACTACGATACTCTGTTCACAAACCCAACTTTCGCAGCCCGATTCTGGGACGCGCTGGGTCACAACTTCCAGTTCTTCGCGTTCCACATGTTGCTGCAAAACCCGGTCGGCCTGCTGCTCGCGGTGCTGTTGACGGCTCAGGGTGTCCGGGGCCTCAACATCTATCGGACGTTGGTCTTCTTGCCGACGACGTTGTCGGTGGTCATCGTCGGTTTCATCTGGAGACTTATTCTGAGTCCGATATGGGGAGTCACAGCGGCTGTCGGTGTAGACACGCCGTTGCTGGGCGAATCCCGCACCGTGCTTCCGACACTGTCACTGATATCGGTATGGCAATGGGTGGGAATCCCGATGATCTTCTTCTACGCCGTGCTTATCGCTATTCCGAAAGATCTTATTGAGGCATCCCGAGTTGACGGAGCAAGATCTTGGCAAGTGTTCCGGGACATCACATTCCCGTTGATACTGCCCATGTTGGGGATTGTCTCTATTCTTACATACATCGGCAACTTCAATGCTTTCGATTTGATATATGCGGTCAAGGGCGTAGTCGCTGGACCTGACTTCGCTTCGGATATTATGGGCACCTTCTTTTACAGGACATTCTTTGGTGCTTCTGGAACTACAGGTAGTGCGGCCTTGGGCGCTACTGTCGCGTCCGTGATGTTCCTTATCATCTTGGTCGGGGTATTGCTGTACATGTTCGGTTGGCAGCGACGCATCACCACATACGAGCTATGAGAACTGCAACTAGGGCCTCTGCACCGCCGCACGGCGCCCCTCACATGAGGCAGCGCATTCACTGGGGACGGTGGGGCGTTCATGCCGTTCTGCTGTCCTACACGTTCATCGCGCTCGGCCCAACATTGTTGATTATCGTCAATTCGGTGAAGTCACGTCAAGCGATCTTTGATGATGCCTTCTCGCTGCCCTCTCCTGAAACCTTCGATTTGGTGGGATACGAAACAGTCTTGAGCGGCGCAAGTTTTGATGTCTACTTTCGTAACAGTTTCATAGTGACGGTCGCTTCGGTTCTTCTGGTCGCGCTCTTTTCCTCGATGGCTGGGTTCGCTCTGACTGAATATGATTTCAGAGGCAACACTCTGCTTACTCTGTATCTGGCTATCGGTATTATGATCCCGATCCGCCTTGGAACTGTCAGCATCCTCAAACTGATGGTAAGCCTGAATCTCATCAACACCCTGTGGGCGCTGATTCTGGTGTACACTGCGATGGGGCTGCCACTGGGCGTTTTCTTGATGTCACAGTTCATGCGACAAGTGCCGCGAGAACTGAAGTCAGCCGCCCGCGTCGACGGCGCCAGCGAGTATCGGGTTCTTGGACTCGTGCTGCCTCTCGTCAGGCCGGGTATGGCAGCAGTGGCCGTTTTCACAATGCTGCCGGTCTGGAACGATCTGTGGTTCCCGTTGATCCTGGCGCCATCTGAAAAGACAAGGACTGTCACATTGGGCGCTTCGGCCTTCCTCGGTCAGTTTGAGAGGAATTGGAACGCCTTGCTTGCAGCTCTGACGCTTGCAATGTTACCGATCATTCTCCTCTATATCGTTTTCTCTCGACAGTTCCTCAGAGGACTCACCGAAGGTGCCATCAAGTGATTGAGCCAGTCATTGTGACCCGGGCACAATCGGGGGTGTAGCCATGGCCGAGTTGCGATTGGCGGGAGTCTCGAAGGTCTACCCCAACGGATTTCGTGCCGTCAGCGATGTGAATCTGGACATCGCCGACGGCGAGTTCCTTGTTCTTGTCGGCCCGTCGGGCTGCGGAAAATCCACACTCCTGCGGATGATCGCAGGCCTCGAGGACGTCACCGAGGGTGCCATCGAGATCGACGGCCGGGTCGTCAACGCCGAGACGCCACGCGAGCGCGACATCGCCATGGTGTTCCAGAACTATTCCCTGTATCCGCACATGACGGTACGAAAGAACATCGGATACTCCCTCCGGCTGGGGAGGGTCCCCAGAGACGAGGCGGCCCGGCGGATAGAAGATACCGCCGCGATGTTGGAGCTGACCGATCTGCTCGATCGCAAACCCGGCGTCCTGTCGGGCGGCCAGCGTCAGCGAGTGGCCATGGGTCGTGCCATCGTCCGAAAGCCGGCCGCGTTCTTGATGGACGAACCGCTGTCGAACCTCGACGCCCGACTCCGGGTTCAGATGCGCGCCGAGGTCATCAGACTGCAACGCAATCTCGGGACCACGACCGTCTACGTGACCCATGACCAGGTGGAAGCGATGACCATGGGCTCACGCGTCGCGGTCCTGCGCGATGGCCTCCTCCAGCAGGTGGACAGACCTCAGGTGCTCTATGACCATCCTGACAACGTGTTTGTCGCAGCCTTCATCGGTTCGCCCTCGATGAACCTCTATCAGGGTCGAATAGAGGGAACCGCCACAGCCGCTCGCGTCATCTTCGGCGCCCATTCATTTTCGCTGCCAGACCAAGGGACGGAAGGTGACGAGTTCTCCGGTAGCGACGGGCAGGAATTGATCGTGGGGATTCGACCCGAGTGGCTGGTCGAGCAGACCCCTGACAACGCCGACTGGCCATCGGTTCGGGTGCGGGTCGAACTGGTCGAAGCGCTCGGACCGGAGCTCGTTGCCCACACGACCATCGAGGCGGCCGCCGCCGAGATCGACACGCCCGAACTCGCCGAGGCATCGGTTGGCGACTCCCGTGACGGCGCCCCGTGCCTGGCCCGCCTGTCTCCCCGCAGCCAGGTAGCCGTCGGCGACACCATCGACCTTGCCATCAACACGCCGAGCGTGCACCTGTTCGACGCCGTGACCGAACGCGCTCTTCGTCTGGGCCAGGACCGGTGAGCCAATCGACGGAGCTCAGCGACGTTGTGATCGGCGTTGACGTAGGCGGGACGAAGACACACGCGGCAGCCTTTGATCGGCACTTCAACGTCATCACCGACCTAACGGTGCCGACACTGGCCGGGGGCGTGGAACAGGTCGGAGCGGGCATCATCTCCACGGTCGCCGCACTGCAGTCCAACGGGCAGCAGCTCAAGGGTGTCGGGATCGGTCTTCCCGGAATCGTGGACAGCTCAGCCGGCCTGGTCCGGCACGCGATCAACCTCGGGATCGGCGACGACGCCCTCGACATCGTGTCCCGGCTCAACTCCACCCTCGGAGTTCCCTGCTGGATCGCCAACGACGTCAACGCGGCCGCCCTGGGCGTCTACGAGATCCTCCGTCGTGACCATGGCGGCCTCCGTGACCTCGTATATCTCAGCATCGGCACGGGCATCGCGGCCGGCGTCATTCTCGATGGCCGCATCTACCGAGGCCACAACGGCTTCGCCGGTGACATCGGCCACTTCTGCGTCGATCCCGACGGACCGCGATGCGTATGCGGGCTGCAGGGCTGTCTCGAGGCGGTGGCGTCGGGGCCAGCCCTATCCCGCCAGTGGCCCCCGTCGGGCCGGCACTCATCGGTGGAGGCGCTCTTCGCCGCCGCTGACCGCGGCGACGACAAGGCGATGCTCATCCTGCGGCGTGCCGTCGAGCATCTCACCAGCGCCATCCATATTCTTGCCCTAACCTTCGACGTCGACCGGATCGTGATCGGCGGTGGCGTCGCCGACGTCGGCGCCTCGCTGCTCATGGACGCCCTTGGAGAAGGCCTGTGTCGCCGTCAGGGCCGCTCTCCTTGGACACGGGCCCTCAATCTCCCGGATCGAATCATGCTCAAGCCCCCCGAACCGGTCGGTGTCATTGGAGCAGCCGCTTTGACCCGCCGAAGCCGGCCGGTGTGACCGCGGTCAGCATCGTCGGAGGACGGTGCCTCACCACATCCGGACTCGAGGCACTCACCCTCATCTTCGAGGGCGACACCATCACTGCGCTCAGCTCCGCCGAGCCCGTCGCGCCCGCGCCGCAGAAAGATCCCGAGGACACCGCATCGATCGACGCGTCCGGTCTTGTGGTCTCCCCGGGGTTGATCGACCTGCAGATCAACGGCGGCTACGGCCACGACCTCCAGGACGATCCGGGGCTCGTATGGGAGCTGGGACGCCGGCTGCCCCGCAGCGGCGTGACGTCCTTCCTCCCGACGATCATCTCAGGGCCCCACAGCCGCACCCGCTCGATGCTGGAGGCGCTGCGGGAACGCCCCGCCGGCTACTGTGGCGCCGAACCCCTCGGAGCCCACTTCGAGGGCCCGATGCTCAACACGCGGCATTCCGGCGCTCACCGGCACGAACACCTGGCCGGCGCCAGCGCCGACGTGATTGATGGCTGGCACCGCGCCACCGGCGTCACCATGGTGACGATCGCTCCCGAGCTGACCTATGCGCTCGACGTCATAGGCGAGCTCAACCGGAGAGGCATCATCGTCGCTGCCGGCCACTCGGCCGCGACCACCGACGAGACGCTGGCGGCCATCGACGCCGGCGTGAGCACGGTGACCCATCTCTTCAACGCGATGGCCCCACTCGGGCATCGAAGTCCCAATCTGGTGGGCGTGGCCCTCACGGACACGCGCCTCACCGCCAGCATGATCGTTGACGGCGTGCACATCGACCCCATCGCAGTGGCCGCGGCCTGGAATGCCAAGGGACCCGACGGAATAGCCCTAGTGACCGACGCCGTCGCGGCAATGGGGCAGCCCGCCGGCGCCTACCGGCTGTCCGGCACTCCCACCGTCTTCGATGGAGTGAGCATCCGGACTGCGGACGGGGTGCTGGCCGGCAGCGCGCTAGGCATGAATCAAGCTGCGGCCAACCTTTCAGAGTTCACGGGCTGCGATCGCCACGAGGCTCTAGCGGCCGCGACCTCCACCCCGGCGGGGATCATCGGTGAGACCCGCCGCGGGCGTCTGGATCCGGGCTCGATCGCCGATCTGGTGCTCCTCGATGACGACTACCGGGTCCAAGCGACGATTTGCGGTGGTCGAGTCGCCTACGTCGACGATGCAGCCCGGCACCGCCTCCCGAGATCGCTCGTGAAGGTCTCATAGCCGCAATGGAGATCGTCATCACTGGTTCGGCCCGAGAGGCTGCGATCATCGCGGCGAGCGCTTTCGAGCGTCTGCTGTCGGGCACCGATGGTCCCGTCATCGGGTTGGCCACTGGCAGTTCCCCCCTGCCCACCTACTACGAGCTCATCGAGCATTGCCGCAGCGGTCGGGTGAGTTTCGCTCGCACGCGGGTGTTCCTGCTCGACGAGTACGTGGGCCTCGACCCCGATCATCCACAGTCATGCCGAAGCTTCATCCAGCGCGAGCTCATCGACCATGTGGACGCTCCGGCGGGCGCTCTGGTCACTCCGGACTGCGCCTCGGCGGACCTCGCCTCCGCGGGCGAGGCCTACGAGCAGCGCATCGCAGACGCCGGTGGCATCGATTTGCAGGTGCTCGGCATCGGTCGCAACGGCCACATCGGATTCAACGAGCCATCGTCCTCGCTTGCGTCGAGAACACGCCTGACGACACTCGCCGCGGCAACCCGCAAAGACAATGCCCGGTTCTTCGATGACGACCCGGACATGGTGCCCCGACATGGGATCACCCAGGGCATCGGCACCATTCTCGAGGCTCGCCATATTGTGTTGATCGCCACCGGTGGGGCCAAGAGCGGGCCGATCGCCAGGGCTGTGGAGGGACCGGTGACTGCGATGGTGCCGGCATCCGCTCTACAGCTACACTCCCGCGCCACGGTCATCGTTGATGAGGCTGCCAGCCGGCAACTGAAACATGCCGACTACTACCGCGAGGCATTCCGCAATAAGGGGCCACGCGGATAGGTGCCACCGCCTCGCGCCGCAGCGTTTGTGGTTCCCGCTCTTGTTCGCTTGCGCTCACGGGCCGCTCGGGCCACGGCCTCGCTCAACGCCCCGCTGATTCGTAGGTGAATCGCGGCCTATCCGCTCGGCCTCTAGACCCGCTTGGCAGCACATCTGATTGCGACGTTCCTATTGGCGTTGACACGTTTCCGCTCCGGTGCCGGTTGTCGTGGCCGGTTCCGACGGCGGCGGACATGCAGCCGACGGCGGAGCGAAACCTTGGAACCACTGGCGGCAACTGTGCGTCTGTAGTGTCAGAGGCAACGAGTGCGGCGCGGTGCGCAGGCGCAGACAGTTCCTGCCCCTGCGCTTCACTCTGGGAGGCGACGATGTTGCGATTTAGGGTGGTCGGGACGCTGGTGGTGGCGGTGGCGCTGCTGGCCGCAGCCTGCGGAGAGGAGGCGCCCGAGGTCTCGACCGGCGTCCAGGAGGAGGTCTCCGCCCCGGATGCCTCCAGCGACGACGCCGAACCGTCAAGCGGTCAATCCGCCGTGCTTGACGAGGAGGATGCTTCAGAGGATCCCAGTTCGGGTGACGAAAACTCGGCTGCGGCGGGATCGGACGGCCCGGATGACGCCGTCGCGAGCGAGGACGCCGCGCCCGTAGACGCCCAGGCTCTCCTGGCGGCGGCCACGACGGGGCTCGACGGTCGCTCCGTGCGCGGTGAGGCGACCATCGAGCTCGCGCCCGGGTTCAAGCTGTCGACGAACTTCGAGTCCGATGCCGACGGCGACCTCGCGGCGATCGTCGAGATCCCGCCCGGCCTAGACCCGGAGTTCCCCGGCGGCGCCGACACCGAGGTTCGATACGTCGGCGGCGTGACCTACGTGCGGCCGCCGCTGCCTGCCGAGACTCTGGCGGAACTGGGCGTCGACGAGGCCTGGTACGCGGCCGAACCCGCCGCGGGCGGTGATCCGATGAACGACGCCATGGGATCGGCGGGAGGGGTGATGTGCGTCTTCCCCCAGATGAGCGACGCTCCCTCCAGCGATTGCGATCTGCTGGGCGAGACCGGCACCTTCCTGGAGGCTGCCAGCGAAGCAGGGATCGTGGGCCGCGAGGATGTCCGGGGTGTGGAGGCCACCAGAGTTCGCTTCCTGGTGTCTCTGCTCGACCTGGTCGGGGAGGCCTTGGGCATGGAGCCCGACGAGGACGACGGCGAGGAGTCCGAAGGCGGTGCCTTCGACGACAACGCCTCAGACCCGTTCGCAGAGGGTCTGGAACAGATCTTCGGATTCCTGGACGCGGAATTCGAGGTCGAGGTATGGATCGACGACGAGAACCTGATCCGGCGCCTGGCATTCGACCTGGCATCACTGTTTGCCGGCCTCGCCGGCGCCGACGTTGAAGTGCCGTCAAGCCTGATCACCGTCGAGTTCTACGACTTCGACGCAGACATCAGCGTGGAGGCCCCGCCGCCCGAGGTGATCATCGACGACCCCGACCTGCCCGTGGGGGGCGATGACTTCGCCTCCTCCGAGGAGCACGAGCCCGAATACGACGACGACGAATACGACGACGACGATTCCGACGACGAGTACAACTAGATGGGAGCGGCCTGTCTGGTACCTAGTGGGAGACGGCCCGATGGGATCCTGCTCAGCCTCGGTCAGGCTGGGGACGCTCGTCGGGGGTAAGGCCGCGGAGAGCTGCAATCGGCGCGGGCGGCTCCCGGCTCCCGGCTAGGTCGGCGGAGGCCACCGGCGCTTCGAAGCGGGTGGTGATGGGCACCACGCCGGCCCACCACGGCCCGGCGATGTCGTCGGACTCGTCGACGGGGTCGCCCGTGCGGACCTTGGCCGACGCCTCGGCCAGGGGAAGCTCCAGCACCATCGTCTTGCGCAAATCTGACTGCGACGGCGGCCGGACCAAGTCCCAGTGGGCCACCACATGGTCGGTGATCAGCTCGAGGGCGTAGAGCCTGCGCTGGTCGTCGAGGATCCTCCGGGCCCGGCCCCGCACCACCACCGACCGGTAGTTCATCGAGTTGTGGAACGGCGTGCGGGCCATCACCAGCCCGTCGAGATGGGTCACCGTCACACAAACCTCGTGGCCGTCACCGGTGTTGAGCAGATGGTTGGCCGCGGCTCCGTGCAGGTAGAGCCAGTCGCTGTCGCGCCCGTATGCCATGGGCAGCACCAGCGGGCCGTCGGGCGTCGTCACCCCCACGTGCGCGATCAGTCCGGAATCGAGGATATCGAGCACGTCCTCACGGCCGTAGCGGGCCCGCGGCGTCCCCCGCCGCACCCTGGTACGAGCCGAAGGCGCCCCCCCGAAGTCCTGAGCAGATTCCACCAGCGCAGGCTATGTGAACACTCTCCGGTTGGCATCGGAGCGCGGAACCTGTCGAGAAGACCGTGTGACCCGCGGTCCCTACGGACGATCCGACGACCCTCTCACGCGGATGGCCCCAGTTGCGGGCAAGCCACGCCGCAGCGCTCCGCCACCGCGCAGGCCAGATCGCGGAAGTCGTCATAGCAGTCTCGCACCGCGTTCATGTGCCCGCCGATGGCGCCGTCGGCGGGCGCGAGCTTGAACATGGGCTTGCGGGCCTCCTGAGCGTACGGCATCAGGCTCCTGTAGTGCTTGAGCATGCCCAGGCAGTGCTTGTCGTCGTGGGTCGACCGATTCCCGGGCGAGGCCTTGCCAAGCACCGACTGCCGGTACTCGCCCGGAATCTCATCCATCCACCGGGCGTAGGCCTTCACTGGCCGGTCGAGGCGGACGGCGTGCTGAAGCACGACATACCCGATGGGCTTCATACGGCCGCCGGGCATGTCCAGGCCATCCAGTCCGGGGATCTCGGACGCATATCCTCGCCGTTGCTCCCACGCTCTGCGCCACTCGCGGAGGGTCGGCCCGAGGTTGCGCAGACCCTGCAGCGAGAACAGATCGGGCGCGAGCGGCACCACCACGAAGTCGGCGGCGATGAGTGCCGCCCTGTTGATTGCGCCGAGGTTGGGGCCGACGTCGACCAGCACAAGATCGGCCTCGGCCTCGGCCTCGGCTCGTCTCAACGCCCGGCCCAGCGCGGTGATCACGCGGAAGGCGCGCTCGTCCTTGTCCAGGCACAGGGGCCACTGGCTGGAGAACTGGTCCTCGGCTTGCGACAGGGCCAAATCGCCGGGCACGAGGGCCAACGCCGGAGCGGGCGCCTGCACCGCAGGCGGTCCAATGTCACCCGTGCCTCGCAGCAGCGGCACGAGCGCCCCGTGGATCGTGTCTCGGGGAGGATCAGGGGTCAGCAGATCCTCCATCTCGTAGTGATCGAGGAACATGCTGGTGAGGTTCGCCTGCGGGTCCAGGTCCGCGGCCACGACGGTCACTCCGAGGTCGGCGTACATCCAGGCCAAGTGGTAGACGACGGACGTCTTGCCGACGCCCCCCTTGTTGTTGAAGAACGCGACCGTCGTCATCGCGCTGCCTTGACTACGACCCGGAATCGGGAGTGCTCAGTCTGAAACTCGGGCTTAGGGTTTCCGTTGTCTCGTAACGTCCTCAGTGCCAAAGGGATGCCATAGCCGAACCGCTGGGCGAACCCGAGATTGGCCATTATCTCGGCGACCAATTGATTGCGGTAAGCAGTGACGCCGTTGAGGAGAGACTCGGGTGTCACCGCGCCGAAGAGGTCGCCCGGACTCTCAATCTCGACGCGCCCCGAGTACCAGTACAGACGCGACGGGGCGTGTGTCCCCTCGTAGCTGCGGTGCATTATGGCGTTGTAGGCGAGTTGGCGCAGTGCCTCCACCGGGTAGTCCGGGAACCTCCGCTCGCGCGGGGAAGAGTCGATCTCGAGGCGCGCCCCTACGTTGAGCTTCACGAGCTGGCTGAGGCTGTCGAGAATGTCGTCGAGCCGACCCGCTAGCACTTGCGAATTCTTAATCGGATCGGTCGCTTCGTCGCCGTCGAAGCGTACGAATTGGACCCACGACTCTGGCACCCAGCGCCGCGGGTCGCGGCCGAAGGCGAGCATCGCGCCGTTCGTGGGAACGTCGCCGACGACGAGTCGCAGCGAGCGCATCTGTTCCACTAGGGGCCGTTCGTTCTCAGCGAGCACATCGGCCGCGACGGCCCTCGGCAGGTACTGCCGCTCAATGTAGCCCAAGTCGAGGTCGGTGACAGCGGCACCGTACGCGGGCCTCAGATCGAACGGCAAGTCCGTCGCTCGACGGCGTTCCGCCAGGCGCCGTTCGTCACTCGCGGAGGCCTGGCGGACCGTCGGGCCGACTCGTACCCACACCCGACCGCCGTAGCGCACGGGTGGATGTCGAGCGGGCTGAACAATCACCACGGCCACTGTGCAGCCGTCGAGGGTGCGGCGAGACACATCCATCGACGGCCGTGGCAACATGCGTGCGTCGTCACGCATGTCGGCGAGACGCTTCAGGAGTTTGTCGTCGACCGTGAGCCCGGAGCAGCGACCGTCGTCCTCGGCGCCGATGATGATCACCCCTGGCCTCGCATTGCCCGGAAGGTCGTTGGCGAATGCGCAAATGCTTCTACGGATCTTCTCGGCCGTGGAGTCGGACAACGACCGCTTGCGCTCCACGAGATCCGACTCGGGATCGACCATCATCACAGCGAGTTCGGCGTCGCTGTAACCGTTGGGCAGCACGCAAGCAGAGTACTCCGGGCGCTGACGCGCACCGGGTTAAGGCCCGTTCTAGGCGGACGATGCCATGAGCGAGAACTCGTTCAGGACCCCGTCGAGCACGAACTCCTCGTGGATGATCAATCTCCGGTCGTCGAAGGCCGTCTCAAGCTGCGGGTCCCACGAGGTCGGGCCGCAGTCGCCGGCGTCTCCGTCGAGCCTTACTCCGTTGTGTTCGGCCCTGCGGACCGCGTCCTCGTAGTCGCCAGCGGTCATCATCCACGGCTGGCAGCCCGAGTCATGCATGCGGCGGCAGATGGCGATGCCGGCGGCGTCGAAGTCGCCGTGGTACCAGAGAGACGCTCCGCAGGTGCGCATCTGGCCCAGCAGGGTGGTGACTGTGGTGGCGGGATTGCCGTTGGTGGCAACCACGCAGCACTCCAGGTTTCGCTCGGAGGCCGCTTCAACGAGCCGTGGATTCTCGACTACGAGCACCTGCGTACCTTGCGGCACGATCACCGGATCGCGTCGCAAAGCCAGCAGGCTTACGTGGAGAGGCAAGCCGCCCTCCGCCGCAGCGCGCAACAGCTCGGCGAGCACTGATCGGCCCGTTGCAGGGACAGCCCACACCAGCACCGGCGCGGACACTCGGTCCGCTTGGATACCGGCCGCCTCCCACAGCTCGCGTCCCGCCAGGTCTGCGCCGAGGCTGTAGCGCAGGGCGCGAGAAATGAAGGCGGCCAGCCTGGTGCCCGGATCCAGGGCGTGGGCCGAACCGAACAGCATGGCCGCCAACTCGGTGCGGCTCACGAACGGCGACGCGGCCAGGCTCGCGGGCTCGCTTCGGTCGGGGCGACCGTCGGGCCACGGGCCGAGGAAGTCGCTGGGGTCTGGGTCGCCGTCGGGACGCGGATCTGGGCGGGACTTCGGCGCCGCGTGTTGGTCCAGGTAGTCGAGCAGGCGACGCGCGTCGTGCACGAGCGTCTTGACTTCGTTGCCGTCGAGGCCACCGTGCAGTCCAGCGCCGATGAGGCCCTCGGCCCACTCGCGAGCCCACGGCTCCGGCCACGACTCTGCAGTGTCTCGCAGCGCCGCCCGGGCCGCAGCCGAGCGGGCCCGAACGGTTCGTCGATGTGCGGCTTCCGCGGAGGGCGGGTGGCCCAGCCGGGTGAGAGCCTCGTTCAGGTTGTTGCCGATCCCACGCTCGACCAGTGCCGTCTCGAGACTGCTGAGGTCGAGGCGCTTGGAGACCTTGCCCAGCAGGGAGCGCAGCGTCAACTCGCTGGCCGGATCGAGGTCGGGCAGAGCGATCGCGCCGCGGCGCTGCGACCCGTGCCTGTCGAGGCGCGCGCGTACTTTGATCCACACCGGTTGCAGGCCTGCCTCCAGCAGCGACTGTGGGGCGTGTCCCGCACTGGTAGAGCGATGCGTCATAGCAGCGACCTCGGCTCGACGGGCCCTTCGGCCGCCGCGGCATGCAGGCCTAGCTGCACGTGATGGGTCACAGCAGCGATCCCTGCTCGATGCGCACCTCCACCGCGTAGCGCCAGGCCGCCGGAAGGAGCTCGACAGACTCGCCGGAGACATGGACCAGGCGATGGTCCTGGAGAAGTTCGAAGACGTCGTCGGTGAGGCGCTCGTGATCGTCGGCGACCTGTGCCCAATGGCGGCTCTGAACGCGGTGGACCTCGGCCAGTTCGGCAACGGCGGCCACCGCGGCGCTGCGCTCCACGGGGTTTCGTTCGGCGGCGACGAGGCGGTCGATCAGCAGCAGAGCGGCCTGGCCGACGGTGCCGCCCGCGGGGAACCGGCTGTCGGTGAGGCCATTCTCGGGGTCGATGGCCGCGAGTCCCTCGGCTCGGGCCTCGATGCTCAGCCCGAACATCTCGTTGAAGATCCGTGTTTCCTCGCCGAGCCGTCTCCGCAGTTCGGCCCACTCGCTGTCGGTGAGGTCGCTGCGGTACACCACAGGCTCCTCTAGCAGCAGCGAGCGCATCCAGGGTCTCGATGCTGTCCTCTGCTCGGAGCGGTCGAGCAGCTGCTCGGGCGTCTCGGCGCGTGCCAGCACCGGCAGGGCCAGCAACGCCACCCGGTCGGGCCGGACCCTCAGCACTGCGTCGGCGGAACCGTCGGAGGCGTAGCTGTCGATGTGGGCGTGCATCTCGGTGGCTGCCCCGCAGGCGATCATCCATCGCAGCGCGGTCACTAGGGCCCGCCGGTCGGACGGTTCCTCGCTCAGCGCCACTCCAGCCTCGGCCGCAGCGGAGCGGATCTCCTCGATCAGGTCGCGCAGACTGATTGTGTCGGGCCCCGCCGCCACCGCGGCCAGCGCCAGCGCCAGCATCGTGTACTCGCGTTGGGAGAAGGGCCGTCGGGTGGCCCCCACCGTGCGCAGAGGGCGTCTAGTTGCGACCATCGACGACTTGAACAACCGGGCGGTGTCGGCCCCGACTTGGAGCCGGTAGCCGAATCGTTGGGTGAACCACCGGTCGAGCTGCGGCTCGTGTCTGCGTATCAGACGGAACATCTCCAGGTCCTGCTCGGCCGCGACTATTGGATGTTCCACGAGGTGGCGGGCCGCACCCCGCAGGTCGAGCGCAATCTCGGGGCGGGGCTCGTCTGAGTCGCGTGTGTGCCCACGGGGTTCGTCTACCGCCATCAGGACCTCATCAGCTCGGTCGGTTCAGCCGCGACCGTGATCATCAGGCCGTTCATCGCCAGCCGGCCCTCTGGAGATTCCACCACCGTGCGGGCTCCGGGCACGCGACGTACCTCGCAGCAGACGCCGGCATCGGCCACGCGGCGCCCCGGCGCGCCGGGCCGGGCGCTGTAGCTCGACCTGCCGACGAGGTCGCGCAGCATCACAAAGCATTCCTGAGACAGCCTCGCGCCGTCGATCCTGCCCGCCTCGTCGGCGTAGGACAGCAACTCTGCGGCGGTGCGTTCCCTGGCCACACGCTCCAGCTCCCGACGGCGCTTCAGCAGCTCGAGCTCTGGGCCTCGATCACGCATCGGCGAGGCGGAGCCCCGCGTCGAGGTGTCGCCCCGTATTCGTAGCGATACCGGCACGGTCGCACGGGGCGCGTCCTGCCACGGGGTCACGGTGGGTTCGGGGTCGTCCGCGTCCGAAGACAACGTTCCGAGGCGGCGGCATGATCCGAGCCCGAAGGCGGCGGCCGCGATCAGGTGGGCCTGCTCGACTGTGGGGGACTGGTCGAAGAACCCGGCCAGCCGTACGAAGTCTGAGCGCCTCGACGACATGCCCGTGCCCAGGCGGGCCAGCCGGCTGACGTTGGTGGTGAGGGTTCGCACCGCGGCCAGCGCTTGTCGCGTGTGCTGGTCGAGGCGTGAGGGCCGACCCGGGGCTCGGACGAACCAGGCCGCGAGGTGCTGCCAATCCTGCCCGTCGGTGCCCTTCGGCCGGCGGACCGCCACCGTGTCGCTCAGGCCAGCCTCCTCGACCCGTGCCGCCAGCCCGGACTGCAGCGCCGGCAGCAGGTCGTCGATACGGGCCAGCACACGTTCGAGGCTGCGTCCGATGGGTCCGGCCATGCGCTCGATCTCGGTCAGCTGCTCGCTCACGTAGTCCACGAGCACGCTGGCGAACACATGGACCTCGTCGGGGGTGAGGTCGTAGCGGTTCTGCCATTCGTTGAGTTGGACGAAGAACTGCGTCAGTTCGGTGGTAAAGCGGTCGTGGATGTCGAAGACGGTGCGCACCGCGTCGGCGAGGCTGCTGGACTGATCCGGTGTTGGGTCCGCCGCGGAGGCGGTGTGCGCGAGCACGGCCCCCAGTGCCCGCTGCAGGTCGCCGAGGCGGGCGGCCTGCACGTCGCCTATCTCATCGGTCGCGGCCAGTATCCGCTCGACTACGTCGAATACCTCCTGGCCGGTGCGAGTGATGAGGTAGCGGTGTCGACGCCGGTAGTAGTCGTCCAGGCTGGTCGGGTTGCCCACCGACGACGAGACTGTGAGGTTGCCCCAGCGGCGCAGGCTCTCCAAACGATCCCTCATGGTGTCCACCTCGATGAGCGTGCGCTCCGCCACGTCGTCTGGAGTGAACTCGGCGAAGAACGTGTCGGCGAAGACCCGCAGGATCGCTCGGTACTCCTGCCACTCGTCGCCGCCGAGGTACCGGAACAGCAGCCGCGCCCCATCAAGTTCGGTCGAGGCCGCGTGTGTCCGGCTTGCCGTCGCCTCGTCTGTGCTGTTGGCGCCAGCGGGGGCCGAGCGCCCGGACTCGGTGCCGTTCGTCGCCGTCACGTCCCGCCCTCGTGGCTCAGCGTGGTGCCGTCCCATTCGTAGTGCTCGAGCAGGATGGTGCTGAGGGTCGCGTCGCGGATCACCTCGGTCACGGCCAGCTCGGGCACGGTGGCGTGGGTTCCCCAAAGCCGCTCGCTGGTGGCGATGAAGTCCAAGTCGAGGTCGACCAGCAGGCCGAACAGCGCGGCGTGGTTGTCCTCCGAGACCTTGGCGAACGCGTCGTCCAGCAGCACGAAGCGGGCAATGCCGGGCTGCTCGTCGCCTGGGGCGGCCTGCCGCTCAGCGAGCGCATCGCAGGACGCGGCCACAGCCGCGAACAACGGCAGGTAGGAGACCAGCTTTTTCTCGCCCTCCGACAGCGGCGTCGACCGGCTCAGCCTGGACTCGTCGCTGCCCCGGCGCACCATCACCGCCATGTCGTGCCACTGCCTGTAGTCGAGCGTCTCGGCGATCAACTGCCGGTAGGAGAGTTCGGGCTGCTCGGCCCTGGCGTCATCGAGCCGGCTCGACAGCGCCCGGCGCAGTTCGCCGGTTTCGTCGCCGGAGCGGACGTCGGGCTTCTTGGCCAGCAGTTCCACCATGCGCTCTGTCGCTTCGTCGAGCTCGCGCGAGCGTCGCCACCTCAGGCGCACACCCACCCGGTGCGCGGTGGCGACCGCGCCGAGCCGCCCGTTCATGTGTTTGACGAGGCGCTCGGCTTCGAAGATCTTCTCGGCGATTTCCTTCGCGATCATGCCCTGCAGCAGCTGGCGCAGGGCGTCGTCCTGCTTGCGGTTGAGCAGACCGGCCACCCACTGGTGCTGCTGGGCCACCGCCAGCACCGATTCCGCCAGCGTCGCCCGGCCCGATGGGCCGGTCACCTCGACGAACAGCGGCTGGGCGGGATCGGGCTGGAGGGCCTCGGCGTCCCACCCCGCCCCGAGCGCATCCCGCCTCTGCAGCAGCGACTGGCGCACGCTGTCGGGCCTCACGTCGGGCGTCTCGGCCCGGGCGGCGCGTCGACCCGAGTCTCGGTGGTCGTCGAAGACCGCGAGTAGCTGCTCGAGCGCTTCAAACATCTCGCGCAGCCCCTCCGATCCTGCCGCCCGTGCGACTATGGGGCCGTCGCCGACATCGGCAGAGCCAGGGGAGGGCGGGTCTGTAGCGCTGGTGTCGGCGTCAGTGAGGTCCGCGCGACCAGTGTCGGCAGTGCCGCTGGCGGCCGCGTTGTCGCCACCGCTGGCGCCGCCGGCATGGGCGGAGCCAGCTCGGATGGTGTCCAGGTAGCCCGGTGTCGCCAAGGCCTCGTCGAGCGCGACTCGGGTTGCCTCGCACGCCTGCTCGGCCCGCCTCGCGTTTGCAGCGGCCGCCTTAGCCGCAGCCTCGGCCTCGGCCTTGTGCTCCAAGGCCCGGCGTAGCTCCTTGCGTGTTTCGGGCGCCCGGGCTTCCAGGCCCGCCAGATCGGCGCGGCACCGGTCTCGGGCTGCGATCACGTCGGCGTACTCGGCCCCGATGCTGTCCTCCAGGGTGGCGAGGCTGGCAAGCTCGTCAGCGTGCTTCGATTCCACGCGGCGACGTTCGGCTTGCTCCTTGACGAGTGTCCCGGCCGCGGTGCGCCAGCGGTCGCATGCTCGCCTCCACGCCTGGACCGACCGGGAGAGGGTCTCGACGCGGGACCGGCACCGCTGCAGCGCGGCGTCGGCCTCCGCCAGGTCGCGCGCGAAGACGCCGAGCCCAGGGCGATCCCTGGGTAGCGTCAGACTCGTTGCGGTGCGGTGCAGGGCGTCGGACATCTTGCTGAGGATCCGTTCCGCGTCGGCCTCAGCCCTAGCGGCCTCGTCACGCCGGACCGTGGCCTCGTCGAGGGCGGCCGCATCCGTCTCCACCCGTGCCTGCGCGCCGAGGATCGCCGCGGTGGCGGGCAAGCTGTCGCGCTGGAGGTGCGCCTCGTTGTGGGCCTCTCGGCTGCGTTCGAGTTCCTCGCGACTGCGCCGAACTGCGCTCGACGTTTCGTGCAGGCGATGCCGTGCTTCGGCTTGAGCCTTGTCGAGGGCGGCGTGCCGGGCCGCCGCTCCGATGTGCTCTGGTTGATCCTTGTGATGGCGTCCGCGCAGTGATCCGACCCGGAATTCGCCATCGACGGTGGCGAGCGTGGCCGCGGCCGAAGCGGGATCGCAGGAGATCGACTCCAGCAGTTTCTGGACCGAGCCCTCGTCTACTAGCCCCGCGTGCCGCTGGGGCACTGTGACGGTGAGGAGGTCGCTCAGCGGGTTGGCAGCGCCCTGCGATGCGATCGCCACCAGTTCGCCACTCTCCAGCTCGAAGGCTCCGTCGGCCAGCCGGGCCGACAGCAGCCCCGACGACTCCATGGCCGCCTCCAGCCCGGCTCGGTGCGACTCCTGAAGGCCGGGAGCGAAGTCGATCAGATCTGCGAGGCACCAGTCGCTCTCGCGCTGCCAGGACAGACGGGGAGGCTCGGGCTCCGCCCGGCGTTCCAGCTCGTCGACGAGCGTTTGCGCCTCCTGCTCGGCCTGCTGCTCGTCCGTCAACCTGGCCTCCACTGCGACCACTGCGCTCCGCCAATGGTCCACGAGGACCTCGGCCTCGGCGTGAAGGCGGGTCCGCAGCGTGTCCGGGTCGGCGGGCGCCGCGCCCTCAGCAAGGGGCCTGTACGTGACCTGAGCGGCTGCACCGGGAGCGTCGAGGCCTGCCGATGTCAGCAATTGAGCGGTCCTTGCGGCCCAGCTTTGAACCTGTTGGTGCCATTCGCTCCTCGCTGCCGCCAGCCGCCGAGTGCGCTCGGTCAGCCGCTTCGCAGCGTGCTCGGCGGATCCGGCCGCCTGCTTGTGCGCCGCCGCTGCGTGGTCGAGCCCTTGTGTTGCGGCCCGCTCGGCTTCCAGAGCCATCTGCACCTGCTCAACGTCGGAGCGACGCCGGCCGACGGCGGAGACCGCGGCCGCCAACCCACGGTCGATACCGGACAGATCGAGGGCCGCGGGCTCCGACGGCTTCAGGGCCCCCGGGCCGGTCTGGGCCGGACCAGCAGGAACCTCATTCGGGTGCTCGTCCGCTTCGGGCCAGGGCGCGGTCGCCGTGGTCGGGCCGGCCGCTCCTGTCTCCGCGCCCGCGATGTCGCTCTCGGGCACCGTGACCGGGCCCGGTGGTCGCCGATCCAGGCGACAGCGGCTCCCCAGATCACCGGCCGCCGCCAATTCGGCGTTGAGCGTGTCCCGGTCGTTGAGGCTCGTGCGCCGGGTCCGATCGAGCTCTCGGGCGTCCTCGCCCGCACGCTGCCCGGCGTCGGCGACCCGCGTCGCCGCCGTCTCGCACTGTTTGGCCAGGTCGAGCACGAGTTCTCGGAGGCCTTCGAGCTGCTGGCCTCGCTGGTAGGCCTGGGACTTCTCAAGCGCCTCGATCTCTCGCCGCAGCCGTCGCTGTTCGGCCTCGAGGGCCTCGATCTCGCGGTCGAGCCGGGCCAGTTCGTCGGACGCGGCTGCGGCGGCTTGCTTTCTGCTCTGCTCGGCGCGGGCGCAGTCGCGGCGCGCCCTGAGGCGCTGCCGGCCGTCGGCCACTCGGCGGCGCAGATCGCTCACGCAGTAGGACCGGTAGACGTCGAGCAGGCCGCGCGCCGCGTCGAGCGTCTTGGCTAGGTCGGCGACGCTTCGGCGGTGCTCGTCGAGGTCGTCGAGAGGCTGGGCCGCTTCGGCGAGAGCCTGCTCGGACACATGCGGCAGCGCATCCACCAGGTAGTCCCTGAGTTCCAAGTCGACGCGGTCGCCGACCCGGGGGCTGCGCACCTTGTTGATCAGACGGATGTGCTGATCGATGGACGCCCCGCCGAAGAGCCGCTGCTCCAAGGCCCGCCGGTAGTCGCGGCGCCGCGCTCGGCCGAACACCTCGTCGCCGTCGAGTTCCGCCCTGAGCGCTTCCGACGAGAGCGCTGTGCCGCCCGCCACTAGGTCCAGGCCGATTCCGGGCCGCTTCGTCGTGATGAACCACCATGTGTTGACGTTGTCGGCCTGCCGGTTGGCCTTGATGCCGCAGCCGCAGACCAGGAATTCGTCTGCCCGCCGAAACTCGATCCACAGGTAGCCGACGGGCTGGGCATCGTGCCGTCCGTTGAGCATCCAGGACTTCAGGATCCCGCTCTGGTCGCCCGCGGCGTCGATGCGGCCCTCGCGGGTGGTCAGCAAGAACGGCAGCAGCATGTTCATCGCCGTCGACTTGCCCGAGCCGTTGACGCCGCGCAGCAGCAGCCGGCCACCCTTGAAGTGCAGTACCTCGTTGCCGTACTGGTAGATGTTGACGATCCCGGCCCGGTTAAGGCGCCACCGGCAGGCAATGTCGGCCTCTTCCGGAGTCCGGCCTGCAACCTGCGCCATCACGGCGGGGGAACGTATCGCACAACTGCGACATCGCCTAGAGCGACAGATCCAAATGCTGCGCGAGAGCAAGAGTCCGGTGGGACCTTCCGCAGGGGTTGGTGCTCAAACGGGTCCGGGATTTACCCGACCTCTCCGCAGGACATGGGTAATGCGCTAGCCCCCGAGCGGGCGCTACGCGAGAGCGCGTTCGGATCTTGGTCCGGCGAGCGCGTCCATGCTGTCGCGGACATCGACGACCTGAACGCCAGTGACGGTAGTTACGTCCCGTATCGCCGACTGGATCGCATCCCATCGAGTCGGGGCACTACGGTCGAACTCGACGGTGCGGTGGCCGATGCTGGCGTCGGTGCATCCTGCCGCGTACAGCGCTTCAAGGACATCGTTGTCAAGCAGGTCACGGCCTTCGGTGAACAACACCAGGTGATGCACCTGGTTCTCTCGTTGGGAGGACGCTCTGGTCATGTCGCTTCGCCGAGTCTCTGGCATCTCCTGATGCGCTGACGAAGTCTACGCGCCTCGTCGCCGCCGCTGCGGGGCGTGCCCGATATCGACGTAGCGCCTTCCATCGCTAGACCCTCCGGTAGCCTTCGGGGTCGTGGCTGGCGCCTCAATGCACGACAAGCTCGAGGACCTGAGGTCCCGCAAGTCAGAGGCGCTGTCGGCCGGGCCCGAGCGGGCGGTGCAGCGCCAGCACGACAAGGGCAAGCTGCTGGCCCGGGAGCGGCTCGACTACCTGCTCGACGACGGATCGTTCCACGAGCTCGACATGCTGGCCCGCCACCGGGCCCACGAGGCCGGTCTCGCCGACCGGCCCTACACCGACGGAGTGATCACCGGCTGGGGCACCATCGACGGCCGCAAGGTGTTCGTGTTCTCCCAGGACTTCACCGTGATGGGCGGCGCTCTGGGCGAGGTATTCGCCGAGAAGCTCCACAAGGTCATGGACCTGGCGCTGTCGGTGGGCGCGCCGATGATCGGGCTCAACGACGGCGCCGGCGCCCGCATCCAGGAGGGCGTCGTGTCCCTCGACGGCTACGGCGGGATCTTCTACCGCAACGTGCAGGCCTCGGGCGTCATCCCCCAGATCAGCGTCATCCTCGGGCCGTGCGCGGGCGGTGCCGTCTACAGCCCGGCCATGACCGACTTCATCTTCATGGTCCGCGAGAAGTCCCACATGTTCATCACCGGCCCCGACGTGGTGAGGACCGTCACCGGCGAGGCGGTGACCCTCGAGGACCTCGGCGGGGCCACCAGCCACAGCACCAAGTCGGGCGTGGCCACCTTTGTCGCCGCCACCGAGCACGATGTGCTCGACGAGGTCAAGACGCTGCTGTCGTTCCTGCCCGCCAACAACCTCGAGCAGCCCCCGACGTACAAGTCGGCCGACGATCCCGACCGGGAATGCCTGGCGCTCGACACGCTCCTGCCCGAAAGCCCCAATGTGCCCTACGACATGAAGGACGTGATCGCGGAGGTGGTGGACGACGGCGACTTCCTCGAGTACCACGCCTCCTGGGCCCGCAGCATCGTCTGCGGCTTCGCCCGCGTCGACGGCCGCTCTGTGGGCATGGTCGGCAACCAGCCCATGGTGCTGGCCGGTGTGCTCGACATCGAGTCGGCCGAGAAGGCGGCCCGCTTCGTGCGCACCTGCGACGCCTTCAACGTCCCGGTGGTGACCTTCGTCGACGTGCCCGGCTTCCTGCCCGGAGTGGACCAGGAGCACGGCGGCATCATCCGCCACGGGGCCAAGCTGCTGTACGCCTACTGCGAGGCCGCGGTGCCCCGCATCTCGGTGATTACCCGCAAGGCCTACGGGGGCGCCTATGTGGTCATGGACTCCAAGGGCGTCGGCTCGGACCTCTCGTTTGCCTGGCCGTCCGCGGAGATCGCGGTGATGGGACCCCAGGGCGCGGTGGAGATCATCTACCGCCGCGAGCTGGCCGATGCCGCCGATCCGGCGGCCCGGCGCAACGAGCTGGTGGACGACTACGCGCAGCGCCTGGCCAACCCCTACATAGCGGCCGAGCGCGGCTTCGTGGACGAGGTGATCGAGCCGTCGCAGACTCGCCGCAAGATCGTGGCCGGCCTGCGGATGCTGGAGTCCAAGCGCGAGGAGATCCCTCAGCGCAAGCACGGAAACGTCCCGTTGTGACCGCCGCCGCCACGGCCGCCGCAGCGCTACTGGGCGGCCAGGAGATCGTGTCCATCACCCCGCAGCCGACCGACGCCGAGCGGGCCGCGATCGTCGCTGCGGTCGAGGTCCTCCAAGCCGAGATCTGGCCGCATCTGAGAGCAGCGGCCGCGCCCGCACCCTCGCCCCGCTGGCGCTACGCCGACCGGGCCTGGAAGCGCAGGGACCGCTACGGCGGCTGGGCCTGAGACAATCCGAACAGCGTCGTGGGCGGGCAGGCGAGCAACTCCCGCAGACGCAGCAGGTAGTTGCGGCGAGAGATCTCAGTTACGCCGAGGGAGCGCAGGTGCGGCGTCGCCCACTGCACATCGATCAGTCGCCGGGGGTCGTCACGCAAGCCGTCGACGAGGGCCACGAGGGCGACCTTCGACGCGTCCCGAGCCCGGTAGAACATGGACTCGGCCGCGAACAGCCCACCGATGGCCAACCCGTAGAGGCCGCCGACAAGCTCGCCGCCGCTCCATGTCTCCACGCTGTGGGCGAATCCCGCGTGGTGCAGTTGCACGTAGGCGGCCCGCATCTGATCGTCGATCCAGCCATGGGGCCTGGCGGGATCCGCGCACCCCTCGACGACCTCCGCGAAGGCGGTGTCAACCCGGATCTCGTAGCGACGGCAGGCCTGGCGCAGCGAGCGGCGGACAATCAGCCCTTCCGGTTCCAGAACCCCCCGCTCGGGCGGAGACCACCAGCCGATCCGCCCGCCGGGTCTCAGCGGCATCGGGAACAACCCTTGGCTGTAGGCGGCGATCAGCGTCGGCGGCTCCAGGTCAGCACCCACGGCCACGAGGCCGGCCTCGTCGCTGGCTGAGGGGTGCGGGAACCCCCACCGGCATGCCGGCAGCCCGTCGGCTTGGCCGCGGTGCACTCCGCACTCCTCGACCCGGCGTTCATGGCGGGGCGGGCGCCCCGCTTCGGCGGGCACACCTAAAGAGTAGGTTGCAGCGATGATGATCGGTGTGCGCCGCCAGAAAAGCGGCGTGCAACGGAGCGGCGTGCCGGCGCCGCCGCCGTCGTTGCTGGACGCTCTGAGCGAGCGCTGGCTGCCCCTCGCAGCCTCCGCGGTGGGCCGTGTGTTGGAGCTGCCCTCCGACGACGTCGAGGCGGCTGTGCGCTCGGAGCGCGCTCGCGGCACCCGCTACGACACGATCCTGTCCTTCATGCGCACCCCGCAGGTGTCCGATCTCGACGGCTTCGTCGTCGCGCTGGGGGAGATCCTGGCCGACGAGGGACGGATTCTCATGGTGGAGCCGTCCGGGTCCGGCAACGGGCGGCTCCGCGGCTGGCTGCCGTCTCGGATCGGGCATCCTCGGTCCCACCGCGACCGCGCCGAGCGTGACGTGGTGGCGGCTCTGCGCGCCGGCGGCTTCACCGTCACCGACCTCCACCGCCGCGAGCTGGCGTCGGTCCGGACCCAGTGGCGGCGATACGTGGAGATTCGAGCCCGTCGCGAGTCGCCCAAGAGGCCGAGCGGATCATGACGCGGATCGTTCTGGCAGGGGGCGGGGAGCTTGATGCGGCCACGGCTGCGGGCCGGGCGCTGGCGGGCTGCGGCTCGGTCGCGGTGGTGACGCTGGCCGCCGCATATTGGCGCCCCGACGCGCTGCTCGCCCAGATCGGCGCTTGGGCCGACGCCCTCTCGGTTGAGCATGCGGTGGTGAGGGCCGTGCGCCGGTCGGACTCGCTGAACCCGGATGTGTCCGAGCCGATCGCGGACTGCGACGGCGTGCTCGTGCTGGACGGATCCCCTGCCCATTTCGTGGGCGCGGTGAAGGCCACCCCGTTGCTGGAGGCCATCGTCTCGGCCCACGGCCGCGGCGCCGACGTTGTCTGGTCGGGCGCGGCCGCGGCCGCGGTGTGCGCATCGATGGTGGACGACCGCGGGGGCGCGCTCACCGTCGGCCTGGGGCTGCACGGCGGGATCGTGGTGGCCGCGGGCTGGGAGGGCTGGCCTCGCGACCGGCGCCGCCGCCTCTGCCGCATGGTCCCCGAGTCGGCTTTGTTCATGGCCCTGGAGTCGGGCGCAGCCGTGCAGTCGACTGCCTCGCCCCAAGAGCTGGCGTCCTCGTCGAGGCCGGAGGACTGGACCGTGCTCGGCGGCGCGGTCGAGGCCCGTCTCAGCGGCGGCCCCGTGGCTCTGGCGACTTCCTCGGAGACGGACAGCTAGAACTGACCCCGGAACTCTTAGCCGCTGGCGGGAGTCTCCTCGATGGTCACCGAGCGCACAGTCACGTCTCGCGACGGCGCGCCGCCCATGCTGCCCGTGTCGACATGGAGGCCGATGATCGACTGGGCAACCGCGAGTCCGGCATCGTCCGTTTGGCCGAACACCACGTAAGTCCCCTGAGAGTCGAGCCCGGAGGTGTTGGGGCCGGTGGTCAGGAAGAACTGGGCGCCGGCCGCGTCGCGCCCGCCTGATCGGGCCATTACCAGCTGACCCGGCTGGTAGCGGTACGGCCCGGTGAGCCGGCCGTCCGGGTCCTCGTCGAAGGCGGGCTCGTCGGGAATCGTGTAGCCCGGGCCCGGGTCCGAGGCGCTGTCGGTGTGCGGCGAGCCGCCCTGGATGATGTCGATGCGCGGGTCGGTGCGGAACAGCAGGGTGCCGTCGTAGTAGCCCCAGCGGGCCAGCGTGACGAAGTTGTTGACCGTCAGCGGCGTTTGTGCGGCGGTCAGCTCGAAGCGCATCTCGCCCTCGCTGGTGTCGAAGACGGCCGCGTAGCGAGCTTCGGGATCGATGCACATGGGCTGGAGGCCGTCGAAGTCGATGACGCGCGGGCTCGATCCGTCGGCCGCTGGGCATGCCACCGGCGACTCGTCGTCCGCCTCGGCGGTCTCAGGGTCCGGGACCGGATCGGTCTGTGAGAGGTCGACGGCGGAGTCCTCGATGGGAGGCTCCGAGCCGGTGGTGACGACATCGGCATCGTCTCGGCGCTGCACGTACGCGAGCACCGCGATCGCGGCTGCCACCACCACCGCGGCGATGCCGATGAGCTTGATGCGCCTGCGGGTTGCGTACTGCTTGGCGGCGACCTCGTCCGCGGCCATGCGTTGCAGGCGGTTCTGGCGTTGGCGCTCCCGCTTAGGCGTGCTCATCAAATCGTTAGATGACGGACAACAGCCCCACGGCCAGCGAAACCACCATCATTGTCGCAACGACCACCGCGACGAGGCCGACGATCATGCGGCGCTGCCGGTCCCGACGAGAGCCGCGCCGCCGCCCACCGCCGGTGGGCTGGGTCTCGGCGCGGAGTCGGCGCTTGCGAACGTCGCTCTGGGACGGCACGCCCCAACCTTACCTGAGTGCCTTGTCAGCGGTGCCCGGATCGTGGTCGCGGCTGTATCTGCGCCTGGCTCGGAGCGGACTCGGGTGACGCGTTGCGGGCGGGGGCCGCGTACCGTTGCCTGATGCTGTCTCGCCGCTGCCGCGTGCCATCAAGGCCGTTCCGCCACCTGGGCGCGGCGGTATGGGTCGCGGCCGTCGCGGCCGGATCAGCCTGCGCCGGCACTGTCGACGGGCCGCTGGTGATCGAGGAGCCCGTGCCCGAAACCACCGCCACCACATCGTCTACAGCGCCACCGGAGCCCCCTCCCTCGGAGGGGACAGTCGAGATCGGCGAGACTCATTACCAGTTCGCGGTCACCTGCCAAGAACAAGGCGCTGGCGAGGTTGTCGTCGTCGGGGCGGGCGACGACCCCGTCTCCGGCGGCTTGGTCGAGCTGTACCTGCAGGCCTTTCTAGGCGACCCGTACGTAGGCCTACGCCTCGCGGACGGGACGCTCATCGAACCGTCGCTGGAAAGCCCGCTGGACCTGTACCTGCAAGACGACGTGATCCGCGCCTCCGCCATACGCTTCGTGCAGGACCTTGACCTGGATACGGGCTCGGCCACCGAGGTCGGCTTCGGAGAACTCGAGATCCACTGCTACGAGTATTCCAACGAGCTGCCTGGTTGAGTCGTCGTCACCAGAGGCGCTCGGCGCGCTACCCGCTCTCGCAGCCGGTGTCGAGCATCACTTGGGGTAGGCGCCCCGACTTGAGGGCCCGAACCGCTCCCTCGGAGATGTTGAAGACGACCCGGTAGTTCCGGTCGCCCGGGTCCTGGGGAACGAAGACCAGGTCGACCGTGCCGTCGATTCGTACCTGCCTCTCGATCGCGTCGCCGAACAGGTCGGTGACCATGGTCTCGCGCGATCCGACGCCCACGCCGGACCGGGTGGTGATGGACCCGCTGTTGATGTCGACCCGCTCGATCGTGCCCTCGTGGACGAGGAAGACGATGCCCTCGGGGGCGTCATGGGGGACCACGTGGTAGCAGGGGCCTGTCGGCCCGGCAGGCACGAGCACGGTTCCGGCGGCTTTCTGAGCCTGCGCCACCGTCATGCCGAAATTCACCGTGTCGAGGCCCACCGTCGAGACGGTGGATCTTGAGCTCAGCGTCGGCGGGCCGAATTGCTCCGGGTCCTTCGGTGGCACCGTCGTGACCGTGGTGGTAGTGGCCTCGATCGTGGTGGTGGCCGTAGGTGTTGTCGTTGTCGTCGTCGGTGCCGTCGTCTCTGTGGTGGTCTCGTCCTCGTCCACAGCGCCCGGCTCGCGGTCGCCGTCACCGTTGCTCTCAGCCGCCGGTTCGCCGGACCCGGTGCTGTCGTCGGGCTCCTCGGTTCTGTCCTCGGGGACTGCGGTCGGGCTGTCGTCATCGCCGCCTCGGCCGAGCCACCAGATCATTCCGGCCACGACCAGGATGACCACCGCCACGGCGACCAGGATCGCCGACCACCTCGGCCTGCGACTCTCGGCAGCTCCGGGCCAGAACGGGCCTTGGTCCTGGGGTTCCGGATTCCACTCCACGGTTATGAACCTTCCTGTCCCACTGCGGCGCGATCCGGTCTCATGGGATGACGACCTTGCTGTGGTGGGACCAGTGCGAGTGTCCGGCGCTGTTGACTGCCCTCACCTGGAACCAGTACAGGGTCCAGTGGGCTGGCAGGCCGCTCACCGTGGCGCGGGAGCCGTCGAAGGCCACGCCGACGCCGGCGGCCTTGGCGTTGGGCAGCGCTGTCCATTCGTTGTTCCACCACAGGTTCACCTGGTATGAGGTTGCGGTGGCCACGTCGTTCCAGTCCAGGGAGGCGTTGCCTGCGCCGTCGAGGCGCCCGGTCGGCGCAGCGGGCGCGGCCGGCGGGACTGTTGCCTGCGCCGCCGGCGGCGCGGCGCGGGCGACACTGACCGTGTAGGTCTTCGTCGTCTCTTCGTCTGCGGCGGCGACCTCGACGGTGATGGCGTTGCTCCCCTCGGCCAGCGAGACGGTCCCGTCGGCGTCGGCCACTCCGTTGAGCTTGACCAGGTAGGACGCCCCGTCGTCGTTCAGCGTGGGCGTCACCGTGGTTTCTGTCACGTCGTGGCCCACGTCGGCGGCGTACTCGGTGGCGGCCGGGGCGAAGGCCCCGATATTCACGCCGCTCAGCGCCAGCCCGCTCAACGTGGCGTCGGTAGAGGGCGGCGCGGCGGGCGCGGCCCGGGTTACAGTCACCTTGTAGGTCTTGGCGGTGTTCCCGTCTGCGGCGGTGACCTCGACGGTGATGACGTTGCTCCCCACGGCCAGGGGTATCACCCCGTCCGAGCCGGTCATCCCGTCCAGCTTGATTGCGTAGGTCGCCCCATCGTCGTTGGCGGTCGCCGTCACCGTGGTCTGGTCCACGTCGTGGGCGACGTTCACGTCGTAGCTCGTGGTGTCCGAGGCGAAGGCAAAGGGCGCATCGCTCAACGCCAGGCCGCTCAGCGCGGCGTCAGCGGAGAGCGGCGGCGCGGCGCGAGTGATAGTGACGGTGTAGGTCCTGGTCGTCTCCCCGTCTGCGGCGGTGACCTCGACGGTGATGGCGTTGCTCCCCTCCGCCAGGGAGACGGTCCCGTCGGCGTCGGACACGCCGTCCAGCTTGACCAGGTAGGACGCCCCGTCGTCGTTCGCCGTGGGCGTGACCGTGGTTTCCGTCACGTCGTGGTCCACGTCGGCGGCGTACCCGCTGGCAGCGGGGTCGAAGGCCCCGATGTCCACGCCGCTCAGTTCCAGCCCGCTCAGGGTGGCGTCGTTGGAGGCGGGCTCCGGCTGCGGCGGTTCCGCCGGTTCTGCGATTGAGAAGACCGCCCCGGCCGCCGCGAGCTCCACACCGTCGGCGGAGGAGACGCTGGCCCGCAGGGTGTAGTCCCCTGCCGGGCAGCCCGCCGAGATCGTCCCGGTGCGCACTTCCGGGTCTTGGTCCACCTTGTACATGTAGCGGTCCACGCCCAGCCCGTAGCCGCCTGCCCGGTTCTCGCAGGCGTCGGCGTCGCCGTTGTGCGAGTCGACCACGTCGGCCCGGAAGACGTGATCGGCGGTGGCGGTGTCGGAGTCGGGCTCCAGGCCGCTGAAGGACATGGTGACGCCGATCTCGGTGCCCGGCCCCACCGAGCCCGAGGAGAGGGAGATGCCGACGACCGGGGAGGCTTCAGGCTCCGGCGCGGATTCGGCTTCAGGCTCCGGCCCGGATTCCGCCCCGTCGCCGTCCCGGCCCTGTGGGTTCCCCTCAAAGTCCAGTACCAGTTCCTCGCCCAGGCCGGTTCGGATGCCGCCATAGTTCCCGACCTTGCCGACTGCCACAACCACCCCGACGAACTCCGCCGATGCCACGCTGACGGTGACCTCCCTGCGCCCCTCGCCGGCCGGCGCGACGCTGATCTCTTCGCTGGCTGTGCTCCCCGCAGCAATCGTGACCGTGTCCTTGGAGAGCGTGCCGCCGTCCGCCGACAGCTTGACCTCCATCGCGAACGGCGCGCCCTCGGCCACCTTGACCGCCACCGCGCCGTCGCCGCGGCGCTCCAGTTCCGCGGTGAGCGTGAAGGGCGCCCCCTCGTTGCCGCCCAGAAACAGCTTTCCCAGCCCGGTGAGGCCCTCGAACACACCGGCCGGCAGCGTCTCCAGGTCGTTGTGCTCCAGCGCCAGACCCCTCAAGCCGTCGAGCGCGAACACACCGGGCGCCAGCGCGCTCAGCGAGTTGCCGTTCAGGCGCAGCTCCCTCAAGCTGTCGAGACCGTCGAAGACGTCGGTGGGCAGCTCGCTCAGCTCGTTGCCGTCCAGGTACAGCACATCGATCGCCGCCAGACCCTCGAAGACCCCCCCGGGCAGCGCGCTCAGCTCGTTCAGCGTCAAGAACAGCCCCTCCAGGCTCGCCAGACCGTCGAAGACCCCCTCGGGCAGCGCGCTCAGCGCGTTGTTCTCCAGGCGCAGCGTCCCCAGGCTGCCGAGAGGCTCAAAGACCCCCTCGGGCAGCTCGCCCAGCTTGTTGTTCTGCAAATGCAGCGACGTCAAAGCGGTGAGACCCTCGAAGACGTCCTCGGGCAGCGCCTCCAGGGAGTTGTCGAGCAGCCACAGGCTCTGCAGGCTGGAAAGACCCGCGAAGTCTCCCGGCCGCAACGCCGTGATCTCCTCCGGTATTTCCTTGCCGCCCAGCCCCAGACGCCCGCTGATGGCGCCCAGATCGGCATCCGTCACCGCCGCGCAGTCGCTGACGCCGGGAAGCATGGCCAGGATCGCGTCCCGCACCTGCGGCGTGCGCCCGCAGATGCCCGTTGCGGGCTCGGGCGTCGCAGTGGGCGTGGGTGTGGGTTTCGCACTATCGAAGAGCGTGAGCGCAGCGCCCGCGGCGAACCTGACCCCAAAGAATCCAATATAATCGAATTTAGGCGATCTATGAAGCATGGAGTCAGCAGTAAATGGATGTGGGATATGGGGCGACACCTTCTGCAATGTGAGCGTAACCGGCTGACCCGCCGCGCTCTGCTTCACCACAATCTCATCGCTGTAGACGCTCCCTGCAGCTATGGTTACCGATGCGGTGGACGCGACACCGCCGCTGACCTCCAGCGTGGCGCTCATAGCTGTCGGCGCCCCCTGGGCTACCTTGTAGCGCACCCGCGCGGTGTGGATGCCCTCATCGTCAATGCTCTGGCTTAGCGGCTCGGCTTCCATGGCGAAGGTGAAATCGCTGCCAGGATTGTCCTGCAGATGCAGGATTCCCAAATTCAGGTCTTCGACCTCAAAGAGCGCATCCGGCAGCTCAGTCAGCCGGTTGCCGACCATGTACACAGTACTCGAATAGTTCGTGCGCCACTCTACCCGGGGGAGCAGGCCAGGCGGCAGCGAACTCAGTTGGTTGTATGACAGATTCAACCAATGCAAACGGCCAAGTTCATCAAAGATGCCCGGCGGCAGGGAGCTCAGTTGGTTCCTGTCCAAGTGCAACCAGTACAGGCGGCCAAGTTCATCAAAGATGCCCGGCGGCAGGGAGCTCAGTTGGTTCTGTATCAGATCCAACCGTCCCAAACTGCCAAGCTCATCAAAGACGCCCGGCGGCAGGGAGCTCAGTTGGTTGTTGTTCAAGTGCAACTCTCCCAAACTGCCAAGTTCATCAAAGATGCCCGGCGGCAGGGAGCTCAGTCCGATATTGTTCAAGTGCAACCAGTACAAACTGCCAAGTTCATCAAAGATGCCCGGCGGCAGCGGGCTCAGTTGGTTCTGTGTCAGATCCAACCGCCGCAAACCGCCAAGTTCATCAAAGACGCCCGGCGGCAGGGAACTCAGTTGGTTGTTGTTCAAGTGCAACTCTCCCAAACTGCCAAGTTCATCAAAGATGCCCGGCGGCAGGGAACTCAGTCCGTTATTCTCCAGGTGCAACACTTGCAGGCTGGAAAGACCCGCGAAGTCTCCCGGCTGCAACACCGTGATCTCCTTCGATCTCAGCCCCAGAACGCTGACGGCGCCCAGATGGGCGCCGGTCACTGCCGCGCAGTCGCTGATCCCGTGCATCCGCGCCAGGATCGCGTCGCGCACCTGCGGCGTCCGCCCGCAGATCCCCAAGGGGGGAGCGACGGTCACGACCACGGCGGTCTCGGCCGTGCCACCATGGCCGTCGGCGGCCGTCACGCTCAGCCGGTACTCCCCCGCGGCGATCGGCGGGCCGTCGCCGCGGGTGTAGCTGATCACGCCGCTCTGCGGATCTATCGCGAAGCGCGCGTCCCACGATCCGCCGGCCGCGTAGCGTAGCGGGTCATGTTCGGGGTCGGTGGCCGACACGGTGACCAGGCCGGCCACGTCGCCCGAGTCGCCGGGCAGGTCCGCGGCGTACAGCGCCTGGCCGAAGGACGGAGCGCCGTTCGTGATGGTGGTTGTGGGTGTGGGCTCGGGCGTGGTTGTGGGTGTCGGCTCGGGGGTGGGCGCTTCGGGCCATACTTTGCCCGGCAGGAAGACGAAGCCCGACCACTCCGACGCCCCGGCGTCGTTGACGGCGCGGACCTGAAAGTAGTAGAAGAACTGGTCCGGCAGGCCGCTTACCACGGCTGAGGAGCCATCGTATTCGGCCTCGGGCGCCTCCGCCCAGGCCGGGCTGTCTCCCGTCGTGTCCCAGTACTGCGCCCCATACGAGGTCGCGCCTTCTGCGTCGTCCCAGTCCAGCCCGACGACGAGGTAGTGCAGCAGCTCGCCGGTCAGTCCCTCCGGCTGGTCCGGGACCGCCTGCTGCGCGGCGGCGGGCGAGCCGGCCAAGAACAGGACCGGCACGACAACGGCGGCGGCCAACAAGGCCAGCGATAGCCGGAGCAACCAAGTGCTCAAGGGATTCATATGACTCAATGTCCTACACCCCTGACTCAATGTCCTACACTCCCTACGTTTGAGGGCTCTACGCGTCTTGTGGGGCAGGGGGCTCGTTTCAGCGCCCGTTACAGGGGCGCTCCTGACAACGCCAGGCCGGCCTCATGGGATGACGACTTGGCTGTGGTGGGACCAGTGCGAGTGTCCGGCGCTGTTGACTGCCCGCACCTGGAACCAGTACAGGGTCCAGTGGGTTGGCAGGCCGCTCACCGTGGCGCGAGAGCCGTCGAAGGCCACGCCGACGCCGGCGGCCTTGGCGTTGGGCAGCGCTGTCCATTCGTTGTTCCACCACAGGTTCACCTGGTATGAGGTTGCGGTGGCCACGTCGTTCCAGTCCAGGGAGGCGTTGCCTGCGCCGTCGAGGCGCCCGGTCGGCGCAGCGGGCGCGGCCGGCGGGACTGTTGCCTGCGCCGCCGGCGGCGCGGCGCGGGCGACACTGACCGTGTAGGTCTTCGTCGTCTCTTCGTCTGCGGCGGCGACCTCGACGGTGATGGCGTTGCTCCCCTCGGCCAGCGAGACGGTCCCGTCGGCGTCGGCCACTCCGTTGAGCTTGACCAGGTAGGACGCCCCGTCGTCGTTCAGCGTGGGCGTCACCGTGGTTTCTGTCACGTCGTGGCCCACGTCGGCGGCGTACTCGGTGGCGGCCGGGGCGAAGGCCCCGATATTCACGCCGCTCAGCGCCAGCCCGCTCAACGTGGCGTCGGTAGAGGGCGGCGCGGCCCTCGCGACGGTGACCGTGTAGGTCTTCGCGGTCTCCCCGTCTGCGGCGGTGACCTCGACGGTGATGGCGTTGCTCCCCACGGCCAGGGGTATCACCCCGTCCTCGTCGGTCACGCCGCCCAGCTTGACCAGGTAGCTGGCCCCGTCGTCGTTCAGCGTGGGCGTTGCCGTGGTTTCCGTCACGTCGTGGCCCACGTCGGCGGCGTACTCGGTGGCGGCCGGGGCGAAGGCGCCGATGTCCATGCCGCTCAGCACCAGCCCGCTCAGGGTGGCGTCATTGGAGGCAGGCTCTGACTGCGGCGGTTCCGCCGGTTCTGCGATTGAGAAGACCGCCCCGGCCGCCGCAAGCTCCACACCATCGGAGGAGGAGACGCTGGCCCGCAGGGTGTAGTCCCCTGCCGGGCAGTCGCCGGAAATGGTCCCGGTGCGGGTCTCGGGGTCTTCGTCCACCTTGTACATGTAGCGGTCCACGCCCAAACCGTAGCCATTGGCCCGGTCCTCGCAGGCGTCGGCGTTCCCGTTCTCCGAGTTCTTCACGTCGGCCCGGAAGACGTAGTCGGTGGTGGCGGTGTCGGAGTCGGGCTCCAGGCCGCTGAAGGACATGGTGACGCCGATCTCAGCGCCCAGCTGCACCGAACCGGACGGGGACAGGCCGACTGCCACCGTCGGCGCCGGGCTCTTTATCGTTTGGTCGTTGTCGGAATCCGGTGTGGAGAAGTCCAGCGCCAGCTCCTCGCCCAGACCGGTTCGGATGCCGCCGTAGTTCCCGATCTTGTCGACTGCCACAACCACCCCGACGAACTCCGCCGATGCCACGCTGACGGTGACCTCCCTGCGCCCGCCGCCGGCCGGAGCGACGCTGACCGCTTCGCTGGCGATGCTGCCGGCTTCGATCGTGACGGTGTCCTGGGAGAGGGTGCCGCCATCGGCCGACAGCTTGACCTCGATCGCGAACGGCGCTCCCTCGGCCACCTTGACCGCCACCGCGCCGTCTCCGCGGCGCTCCAGCTCCGCGGTGAGCGTGAAGGGCGCTCCCTCGTTGCCGTCCAAAAACAGCCTTTCCAGCCCGCTGAGACCCTCGAACACACCGGCCGGCAGCGTCTCCAGGCCGTTGTGCTCCAGCTCCAGGCCCCTCAGCCCGGCGAGGCCCTCGAACACGCCGGCCGGCAGCCCGCTCAGCGAGTTGCCGTTCAGGCGCAACTCCCTCAAGCCGCTCAGACCGTCGAAGACCTCGCTGGGCAGCGCGCTCAGCGAGTTGCCGTCCAGGTACAGCACCTCCATCGCCGTCAGACCCTCAAAGACGTCCTCGCGCAGCGCGCTCAGCCCGTTCAGCGTCAGGAACAGCCCATCCAGGCCGCTCAGACCCTCGAAGACCCCCTCGGGCAACTCGCTCAGCTCGTTGCTCTCCAGGCGCAGCGTCGTCAGACTGCCGAGAGGCTCGAAGACGTCCTCGGGCAGCTCGCTCAGCTTGTTGTTCTGCAAGTGCAGCGACGTCAGGGCGCTGAGACCCTCGAAGACGTCCTCGGGCAGCGCCTCCAGGGAGTTGTCGAGCAGCCACAGACGCCGCAGGCTGGAAAGACCCCCGAAGTCCCCCGACTTCAACGCCCGTATTTTCTCCCTGTCCAAGTCCTGCGTTCCCGCGATGCCGCTCAGCCCCAGATCCCCGCCGATGGCGCCCAGATCGGCATCCGTCACCGCCGCGCAGTCGCTGATCCCGGAAAGCCGGCCCAGAATCGCGTCGCGCACCTGCGGCGTGCGCCCGCAGATCCCCAAGGGGGGAGCGACGGTCACGACCACGGCGGTCTCGGCCGTGCCGCCATAGCCGTCGGCGGCCGTCACGCTCAGCCGGTACTCCCCCGCGGCGATCGGCGGGCCGTCGCCGCGGGTGTAGCTGATCACGCCGCTCTGCGGATCTATCGCGAAGCGCGCGTCCCACGATCCGCCGGCCGCGTAGCGCAGCGGGTCATGTTCGGGGTCGGTGGCCGACACGGCGACCAGGCCGGCCACGTCGCCCGAGTCGCCGGGCAGGTCCGCGGCGTACTGCGCCTGGCCGAAGGACGGAGCGCCGTTCGTGACGGTCACGACCACCGTGGCCTGATCCTCACCGCCGGCGTGATCATCGGCGCTGACCACGAGTTCGTAGCGGCCGGGCGCCGGCGCGGGCCCCTCGCCGCGGCTGTAGGCGATCGCCCCGCTGCGAGGCCCGAGCGAGAACGCAGCCGGCCAGCTACCCGAGACCCGGTAGGTGAGCGGGCCGCCGTCGGGGTCGCTGGCGCTGACCACGACCAACTCGGCCACGTCGCCAGAGCTGCGCGGCACCTCCACGGCGTAGCGCTCGCGATCGAACTGCGGAGGCCGGTTGACGTATGGCCCCTCGATGGGCGCCAGCGGGTCGATCGGTTCGGGAATCCCCGCCGTGGGAAGGGGATAGGCGGCGAATCGCCTTTGCCCGTACTCGCGGACCCACAGATGCTCGCCGTCCGACCAGAGCGGGCTGACCGCCCACCTGTCGCTCCAGTGACGCGGGCGACTGGTGAAGCGCCGCATTCTGAAGTCGCGCTCCGGCGCGCGGCTGAGCGTCGCCTTGTCGTAGGCAAACACGTACTCCAGGAATCGACCCGAGACATAGACGGTCTCGCCGTCCGACCAGAGACCGCCCGGGCGTCCGTAGTTGGTGAGTGGGGTGTACGGGGTCATGGCTTCGCTGGGAATCGTCAGGTCCTTGCTCGAGTCCCGCGCCCTGGTCGCAATGTCGTAGGCGTATGCGGTATAGAACGGTCCACTGACCCAGATGGTCGTGCCGTCGCTGTACACACCGGTCGGCGGACGACTCCAGCCCGAGGGGATGCCGTCGTAATGGGTGAGGTTGATGGTCTGGTTCGCGAGCATCCTCCAGCCGGAGTCGGTGCGCTGGAACGGGATCAGCTCATTGGTGACCACCTTCACCGGCTCAGAACGGATCTCTCTGAAGGCAGCCCAGAGAATCTTGCTGCTTTGATCGTAATAGATGGGCGGCTGCCAAAGGCTCGACAGTCTCTTCCCCGTCGTGATCGTAGGCCGGATGCCGTCATTGCATCGGAAGCCACGACCGAAGCTGAACCCCTCGCCGCTGACGAACTGCTGTGTTTCGACGTCGAAGAGCCGGATGAAGAAGCGTGCACGCGTGTTCCGGCCGTAGCATCCGTTCATACCGTCGGTGGCCAGCCAGAGCTGCGAGGCGTCGGCGTTGGCTGGCGTCACCCCGCTGGCGTGCCGCCCGTTGAACTCCGGCAGCTCGTAGGACTCGACGGGCGCAACCGCGTTCCCAGGCAGCGGCGGCGGGCGTCGTGGTTTGATCACGATGGTATAGGTGATTTCGACCAGGCCGTCGGCCGACGTGACCGTGGCGCGCAGCTCGTTTTTCCCGCGTTCGAGCCTGAAGTCGATCGGCTCGGGACACGAGGCCATGGAGTAGGAGCTGTCGACATCCTCGTGGTCGACGGTCACCGACACGTCGGAGCGGTCCGCCCAGATGCACACCGCCATGGTGTCGCGATCGGCATCGATCCGGATGTTGGCGACGCGATCGTCGTCGAACTGCACGTGGCCCGAAGCCTCGCCATCGCCCCCCGGGCCGACATAGCTCATGCCGACGCCGCTGAGCCAGATCCACTGGATCGGGAACGCTACGCGCTCCCGCTCTTCGACGCCGGCGGGAGCAGGCTCGGGCGTGGTTGTGGGTGTCGGCTCGGGCGTGGTTGTGGGTGTCGGCTCGGGGGTGGTTGTGGGTGTCGGCTCGACGCCGGCGGGGGCAGGCTCGGGCGTGGTTGTGGGTGTCGGCTCGGGGGTGGTTGTGGGTGTCGGCTCGGGGGTGGGCGTGTCGGGCCATGCATTGTCCGTCAGGAAGAAGTCCGACCACTCCGACGCCCCGGCGTCGTTGACGGCGCGGACCTGAAAGTAGTAGAAGCGCTGGTCCGGCAGGCCGCTTACCACGGCTGAGGAGCCATCGTATTCGGCCTCGGGCGCCTCCGCCCAGGCCGGGCTGTCTCCGGTCGTGTCCCAGTACTGCGCCCGGTACGAGGTCGCGCCTTCTGCGTCGTCCCAGTCCAGCCCGACGACGAGGTAGTGCAGCAGCTTGCCGGTCAGTCCCTCCGGCTGGTCCGGGACCGCCTGCTGCGCGGCGGCGGGCGAGCCGGCCAAGAATAGGACCGGCACGACAATGGCGGCGGCCAACAAGGCCAGCGATAGCCGGAGCAGCCAAGTGCTCAAGGGATTCATATGACTCAATGTCCTACACCCCTGACTCAATGTCTTACACTCCCTACGTTTGAGGGCTCTACGCGTCTTGTGGGGCAGGGAGCTCGTTTCGTCTGGCGTCTGTGAGTATGTCATGTGCGGTGGCGCGAACCGGCCTCGTGGAATGTGGCAAGGAACAGTTTTTACCCTGTAGTCATGGGCTCGATGACGACGCGGCCGCCGTTCTCGACTTCCACATACAGGCTATGGTCCTCGAGCAGGGACATGCCCACGAGCGACGTGGCGTCCGACACATAGGCGACGACATCCCGTGGCTGGCCGTCCCACAGCACCGTCACGCCGTAGACATCCAGAGTGGCTTCGCGGCCGTCGGCCAGGACCACCCGGTTGACACCGGTAAAGGCCAAGTCCAGCTCCATCACCAGCGCCGGCGGCATGGTGAGGAAACGGCTGAAACCGGTGTCGACCACAGCGTCCACTTGGCGGTCACGCCCCGACGGACCCCGGAGCGGGAGACCCACGACGGCTTCATGAGCCGCGTTGACAACGCCCTCGATCACCCGGTTCTCCGAGGGGACCCGCCGCCGATGCCGGCGATCGCCCGGTAGCCGACGCGCAGCAGCCAGACATCGATCGCGTCCGGCCGCTGCGCCCGAAGGCGCTTCGCCGCGGCAAGCTCGCTGTCGGCGATAGCCCAGCTTCCGCTGTCCACGTCGATGGCGACGATCTCTCCGTGACGAGTTGCCTCGACCTGAGGCCGGATGTCCCGCTCGTAGATCGCGTCGCCGAGGCGGGCCGTCTCTTCGGCGGGGCGGCGGGTGGGCATCGCGATGTCCTCCTGACTCTGACTCCGCACGCAGAAGGTAGCGCCCCTCCGCAAGCCCGTCCAACCGCAGGGCGAAGAGGCGCGCGGCAGTGTGTGCGGCCCTTCTTCTTTGTCTCACATTCCCGCAGAGTGATAAAATGCGACCTGTAGGAGCACGCCTTTTGAAAGGGGGACGCATGAGGGACGCAGAGAGTAAAGAGGCCGCCCAAGGAAGGGAAACCGCCATACCCCCACGCCGCCCACGCGAAGAAGCGATTAGCCTGGGCAAGGAGATATATGAGCGGGACATCCTGCCGCAGGTCGAGGCCGACCACTTTGGAGAGTACGTCGCCATCGACATTGAGACCGGAGACTGGGCCGTTGCCGATACTACCCGTGTCGCGGTGGAGGGTCTGCGAGCGCAGCGTCCCGAGGCTGTCGATGTCTTGTGTGAGCGCGTCGGCTACCGGGCGTTGCGCAGCAGCCTGTAAGCCCCTGTACGCCAATAGTATAAGTCATAGCTGGTCGGCCCGTCCGCCCCTGTGCGCGGCCTTTCTCGTTGTCCCGCACTTCCGCAAGATGGTAGAATTGCGGTGTAGGAAGAACGTCTATGGAAGGGGGACGCATGAGAGACGCAGACACCCCGGCGCCCACACAAGAAGCGGGGAGCAGAAGGCTCCCAACCCGACCGCGGGACGAGATCGCCCGCCTGGGCGACGAACTCTACGAGCGGGACATCCGCTCCCAGGTTGAAGCCGACCACCACGGAGAGGTAGTCGCCATCGACGTCGACAGCGGAAGTTGGGCGATTGGCGACAACGTGATTGCTGCGACGGATCGTCTGCGGACACAACGCCCGGACGCTATTGACGTCTGGCTGCTCCGGGTCGGGTATCGGGCGCTGCATCACTTTGGGGGGCGTCCCCTGCGGAGAGCCGAGTGATCGAAGGGGTAGTGAACGCCGCCTACGAGCCCATCGTAAGACTTGCAGTGCAAGGCCCGTCGGGGCAGACAAGCGATATCGAAGCCGTTATAGACACCGGCTTCACCGGATTTCTGACCGTGACTCCGGTGTTGGTCACGGAGTTGGGATTGGACTTACGAGGCACCAGCCGTGCGACCCTTGCCGACGGCAGCGAGGCAACATTCGATGTCCACGACGTTGCCGTGCTCTGGGACGGCCAGCCGGTATACATAGAGGCCGACGTCGCAGACACCACCCCCCTCCTGGGGATGCGGTTGCTGGACCGCCACAACCTGAGCATCGACGTAGAGACCGGCGGCCGCGTCGTAATCCAGGCCGGAGAGTAGCCGGTCTCCCCCTCCTTTCCCATCCTTCCCGCTCCGTCGCTTCCCCTGCCTGCCCGCGAGTACGCCCCTTCTTGTGCTTCAGCCCGACACAAGACCAGCCCGTCGCCATCGGAGCGTCCCTGGCTCCCGTGCTTGGGAGGGTGACGGGAAACCGATGGCGTCGAGGATGCCGGGGCCAACTGCTGCGATGTGCCCGCCCTCTGAGAACCGGGGCCGGGCATATTGACAAGAAGTCAGACTTTGAAAGCCCTCCACCCTGTTCTTGCAGGAGCAACGCGACGGGTGATCCTGTAGGCAAATCAGGGCCGATCACATTGACAAAAGGCCGGATTGTCAGATATTGTTGCGGTGGCACAGTAGGTTACTTGTGCTCCTCGTCGACCTGAGCGTGGGCAGCAACACGGTCACAGTGGAGGTGACCGCCCCCGACGGCGCGACCACCCGGACCTACACGATGACCGTCATCCGGGCCGCGATGGGCGCCGCGCCGCCGGACATCACCCTGCAGGCCAAGGTGTTGGTCACCGAGACGGTCTACGAGCCTCAGGGAGGGGTCATCGTAGCCGTCAGGGTGAGGACGGACTCCTACGAGAAACCGCAAGCGCCTTTGACCTTGACTGTGCGATCCTTCTCGGATACGGCGCACGAAGGGACCGACTACCTTCCGTTCACCGAAACGGTAACGTTCAGCCCTGCCGATTTCTTTGGCTACTATGACAGCGGGTTCTTCGAGGCCATCAAGTACGCAGCGCGATTCAGGATCGTGGACGACAATACGCCCGAAGGCGACCAACGATTCATCATATCGGTGTCGACAGCGGCATCCTCCGCGTCGGCGGCGGCCGCGCAGGGGGCGATAGTCACCATCGAGGACGGTGACGAACCGCGCGACGCCACCAGCAGCCGGCAGCCCAGCGTCACGTCCGCGATCTATGACGCCGACGAGGACGCGGTGGTGCTGGAGTGGGCCGCCGGCAGCGACACCGGGGGCCTGACCGGCTACAGGATAGATCGCTCCGCGCCAGGCGGCGCGACCGAGCTCACCCACGCCGACCTGAGAGGCGGCGACCGGCCAGCGGTCGGACCCGGCGTGTCAACCTGGAACGACACGACCGTGCCGGCCTCCTCTTTGGTGCTGTACCGGGTCTGGGCGGTGTTCAGCGACGGCAGCGAGGTGGCGTCGGCCGCCTTCCCGGCCACCATGGACCGCGGCATCGTCAGGGCCAGGGCGACTTTTGGGGAGAATAACGAACTCACGTATCGCGTCAGTTGGACTGACGCCGCCTACCCTCTCGGCGATGGCAGCCTCCACTACGGCGTGTGCCCCGAAGGTTACAAGGTCTACCGAGATATAAATTTAGGCGAGGGACTTCTTTGGGAAGGCATTACCCATATTGATACGGACCTGGCTGAAAGGACCTTCGTCTTCATTTCAACCTCGCATAGCTATGTAGTAGGAGATGAAATACCCGTCCGTATCCGGTGCGGGGGCGATAGCGCGACCACCGGCCTGCCCATCGGGGAGGACACCGCAACCGTCCAGTAACCAGTAAGAGGTCGCGGACTGCTGTGCCCCCTCTCGGCTGACCACGCCCGCCGGGGGCAGGTACGCGAGTCTCGTGGCGGTGCCGGCCTGTGGCGGGACCACCAGCCGGTAGGCGTCCCCGTCCCAGCGGACTGCGAGAGCCGCTCGGTGTCGGGTCGTCCTGGAACCAGCGAAGCCCCAACTCGAAGAGTTGCGCCGGGATGGGGGCCGTGCGTGAGTTCCACCTTCTCTGCTACGGGAGCGAGCCCGCGCACTTCGCTGGCGGCGACGGCTACCCGCGCCGTCAGGTGGGCGCCGGCGCAACGCCGGTCCGAGGGTTGGTGCAGATTCAGCTGCTACGCGAAGGACTACCGGCGAGGCCGTCGAATCGGGGTGGAGCGGCCGGGAGGCGTCGCGCCCGGGAGGGCGGCGCCGGTCCTAGTACATGATGAGATGGGTGGGGACCAGGCGTTGAGAGGTCGGGTCCACCGCCAGGGCCAGGCCCTCCAAGGTGTAGGCCCCCAGCAGCGCGGGAGCATCGTCCTCTCCGAAGACCACGATGGTCACTTCGCTGTCGCCGTTGATCGTGGCCCAGGCTCTCCCGTACTCCATATCCGCCCGCCGCCCGTCCGCCAGCAGGAACCGGCGATTCCCCATCGGCTCAACCCCGAGCTCGCGCAGCAGACTGCCGGGCAGCGTGGTGTAGGCGGCCCCGGTGTCCACCGTCGCCTCTATGTCCTGCGCCCGTTGGCCGTCCATGCTGGCAATGCGAAGCGGCCACTTGAATGTCCCCACAGGGTGAGCCTCGCCGTCGAAGTGTCTACCACCCCATTTTACCCGATTTGGCGCCCCTCTTACAGGTGCCGGGGCACGAAATACCATTCAGGGGTCACGTGCGGGGGCGACAGCGGAACCACCGGCCTGCCCATCGGGGAAGACACCGCAACCGTCCAGCAATAGGTCGCGGACTGCCCGCGTGGAAGGCGGCTCGGCGTCCACCCTGGTCACGCCCGTCCAGCGTATGGCGCTCAGCCGTTCTCCAGGGTGAGCCAATCCGACCAGCCGGATGTGCCCCCGTCGTTGTCGGCCCGGATCCTGAGCCAGTAGTGCGACCATTCGGCAGGCAGGCCGGTAAGCGCGGCGCTGGAACCGTTCATTCGCACTGTCACCCCAGGCATGTCACTGCTCGGCAGGGGCACCAGATTGGGTTGCGACCACAGGCCCACCTGGTAGCCGGTGGCCCCGTCCACGCCCTCCCAGTCCAGGGTCACCTTCCCCGGCTCCAGCACTTCGCCGGTCGGCTTGTCCGGCGCATCGGGCGGCACGGCGGGCGCGGCCCGGGCTACAGTCACCTTGTAGGTCTTGGCGGTGTTGCCGTCCTCCGCCGTGACCTCCACCGTGATGACGTTGCTGCCCTCGGCCAGCGAGACGGTCCCGTCGGCGTCGGCAGCGCCGTCCAGCTTGACCAGGTAGCTGGCCCCGTCGTCGTTCGCTGTGGGCGTTATCGTGGTCTGGTCCACGTCGTGGTCCACTTCGGCGGCGTAGTTGGTGGTGGCCGGGTCGAAGGCGCCGATGTCCACCCCGGTGAGTTCTAGCCCGCTCAGGGTGGCGTCATTGGAGGCGGGCTCCGGCTGCGGCGGTTCCGCCGGTTCTGCGATTGAGAAGACCGCCCCGGCCGCCGCAAGCTCCACACCGTCGGCGGAGGAGACGCTGGCCCGCAGGGTGTAGTCCCCTGCCGGGCAGCCCGCGGAGATGGTCCCGGTGCGGGTCTCGGGGTCTTGGTCCACCTTGTACATGTAGCGGTCCACGCCCAGCCCGTAGCCATTGGCCTGGTCCTCGCACCCGTCGGCGTTCCTGTTCTGTGGATCCTTCACGTCGGCCCGGAAGATGTAGTCGGTGGTGGCGGTGTCGGAGTCGGGCTCCAGCCCGCTGAAGGTCATGGTGACGCCGATCTCGGTGCCCGGTCTCACCGAGCCCGAGGAGAGGGAGATGCCGACGGCCGGGGAGGCTTCAGGCTCCGGCGCGGGCCCGGCTTCAGGCTCCGGCGCGGATTCCGCCCCGTCGCCGTCCCGGCCCTGTGAGTTCCCCTCGAAGTCCAGCGCCAGCTCCTCGCCCAGACCGGTTCGGATGCCGCCGTAGTTCCCGATCTTGTCGACTGCCACAACCACCCCGACGAACTCCGCCGATGCCACGCTGACGGTGACCTCCCTCCCCTCGCCGGCCGGGGCGACGCTGACCGCTTCGCTGGCCGTGCTGCCGGCTTCGACCGTGACGGTGTCCTGGGAGAGGGTGCCGCCATCGGCCGACAGCTTGACCTCGATCGCGAACGGCGCTCCCTCTACCACCTTGACCGCCACCGCGCCGTCGCCGCGGCGCTCCAGCTCCGCGGTGAGCGTGAAGGGCGCTCCCTCGTTGCCGTCCAAAAACAGCCTTTCCAGCCCGCTGAGACCCTCGAACACACCGGCCGGCAGCATCTCCAGGCCGTTGTGCTCCAGCTCCAGGCCCCTCAGCCCGCTGAGACCCTCGAACACGCCGGCCGGCAGCCCGCTCAGCGAGTTGCCGTTCAGGCGCAACTCCCTCAAGCCGCTCAGACCGTCGAAGACCTCGCTGGGCAGCGCGCTCAGCGAGTTGCCGTCCAGGTACAGCACCTCCATCGCCGTCAGACCCTCAAAGACGTCCCCGGGCAGCGCGCTCAGCCCGTTCAGCGTCAGGAACAGCCCATCCAGGCCGCTCAGACCCTCGAAGATGTCCTCGGGCAACTCGCTCAGCTCGTTGCTCTCCAGGCGCAGCGTCGTCAGACTGCCGAGAGGCTCGAAGATGTCCTCGGGCAGCTCGCTCAGCCCGTTGTTCTGCAGGTGCAGCGACGTCAGGGCGCTGAGACCCTCGAAGACGTCCTCGGGCAGCGCCTCCAGGGAGTTGTCGAGCAGCCACAGACGCCGCAGGCTGGAAAGACCCCCGAAGTCCCCCGACTTCAACGCCCGTATTTTCTCCCTGTCCAAGTCCTGCGTTCCCGCGATGCCGCTCAGCCCCAGATCCCCGCCGATGGCGCCCAGATCCGCGCCAGTAACCGCCGCGCAGTCGCTGATCCCGGAAAGCCGGCCCAGAATCGCGTCGCGCACCTGCGGCGTCCGCCCGCAGATGCCGCCGCTCGGCGTGGGCGTCGCAGTGGGCGTGGGTTTCGCAGTGGGCGTGGGTCTCGAACTATCGAAGAGCGTGAGCGCAGCGCCCGCGGTAAACGAGGTTCCTTGGAAGTCACGCCACGGAATTCCAGGATTTCCTGGTGCTGTGAGATAGCCCCCCACGTTCTGCAATGTGAGCGTAACCGGCTGATCCGCCTCGCTCTGCTTCACCACTATCTCATCGCTGTAGACCCTCCCTGCATCTATGGTTACCGATGCGGTGGATGCCGCGCCGCCGCTGACCTCTAGCGCGCCCTTCATAATTACCGGCGCACCCTGGGCTACCTTGTAGCGCACCCGCGCGGTGTGGATGCCCTCATCGTCAACGCTCTGGCTTAGCGGCTCGGCTTCCATGCTGAAGGTGAATGGACTGCCAGGATTGCCTTTCAGATGCAAGGTTGTCATATCCAGGTTCTCGACCTCCAAAAGCGCGTCCGGCAACTCAGTCAGCCGGTTGCCCCCCAGGAACAGCAAGAACCCGCCCCAATCACTGACCCACTCTACCCGGGGGAGCAGGCGAGGCGGCAGCGAGCTCAGTTTGTTGCCTGTTAGGTACAATGCGAACAAATTGCCAAGTCCATCAAAGACGCCCGGCGACAATGAGATTATTTGGTTATTCCTTAGATACAAGTCTTCCAAACTGCCAAGTCCATCAAAGGTGCCCGACGACAATGAGCTTATTCGGTTATCGCTCAAATACAAGTAATCCAAACTGCCAAGTTCATCGAAGACGCCCGGCGACAATGAGCTTATTCGGTTATCGCCCAAATGTAACGCGTCCAAACTGCCAAGTCCATCAAAGGCACCTGGCGACAATGAGCTTATTCGGTTATCGCCCAAATGCAAGTATTCCAAATTGCCAAGTCCATCAAAGGCACCTGGCGACAATGAGCTTATTCGGTTGTTCCGTAAATGCAACCTCTCTAAACTGCCAAGTTCATCAAAGACGCCCAGCGGCAATGAGCTTATTTGGTTATTGTACAAATACAATTCTTTCAAACTGCCAAGTTCATCAAAGACACCCGGCGACAGCGAGCTTATTCGGATATTGTTCAAAGACAACTTTTTCAAACTGCCAAGTTCATCAAAGACGCCCGGCGACAGCGAGCTTATTGGGTTTTGGCCCAAATTGAGGTTGGCGAGTCCGCTGAGACCTGCGAAATCACCGGTCCTAAGGTCGCCAATACCTTTCCTATATAAGGCGTATAAGGCGAAATGAGAGATCTGCGCCAGGTGAGCGTCTGTAACCTCTTCGCACCGCGGCATGCGATCGTTGTGCCAGATCTGGTGCTTGATTGCTTGCCTGATTGCTTCACGAATCTGATACGTGCGGTCGCAGATACCCGGCTCAGGCGTCGGCTCAGGCTCAGGGGTGGTTGTAGGTGTCGGCTCAGGCTCCGGTGTCGGCTCGGGGGTGGTTGTGGGTGTCGGCTCGGGGGTGGTTGTGGGTGTCGGCTCGACGCCGGCGGGGGCAGGCTCGGGGGTGGTTGTGGGTGTCGGCTCGGGGGTGGGCGTGTCGGGCCATGCATTGTCCGTCAGGAAGAAGTCCGACCACTCCGACGCTCCGGCGTCGTTGACGGCGCGGACCTGAAAGTAGTAGAAGCGCTGGTCCGGCAGGCCGCTTACCACGGCTGAGGAGCCATCGTATTCGGCCTCGGGCGCCTCCGCCCAGGCCGGGCTGTCTCCCGTCGTGTCCCAGTACTGCGCCCGGTAGGAGGTCGCGCCTTCTGCGTCGTCCCAGTCCAGCCCGACGACGAGGTAGTGCAGCAACTTGCCGGTCAGGCCCTCCGGCTGGTCCGGGACCGCCTGCTGCGCGGCGGCGGGCGAGCCGGCCAAGAATAGGACCGGCACGACAATGGCGGCGGCCAACAAGGCCAGCGATAGCCGGAGCAGCCAAGTGCTCAAGGGATGCACATGACTCAATGTCCTAATAATCCTTACGTTGAGATGTTGTGCGGCGGCGCGAACCTATGCGGAAGGCTAGACAATACGACCCCTCCAACGGGCAGGCATAGACCATGCGGACTGCGCTTTATGTCAGAGTAGTTGGTGGGCCGCCCGGGGCTCGAACCCGGCACCTTGAGATTAAAAGTCTCCTGCTCTACCCGATGAGCTAGCGGCCCCTCTCCCATTGTGGCAGCGGCCGGGGCACAAGAGCGCCCTCAGGCTGGGTTGCCGCTGTAGCGGTGGGCCTTTAGGTCGCCGAGGTCGGCCCACTCCAGGGTGCGGGCGTGGGTCGCCTCCAGCACGACCTCGGGGGCCGCCCCGGCTGCAAGCGCCTCAGTCCAGCGCGACGCGCACAGGCACCAGTGGTCGCCGGGCGCCAGCCCGTCGAAGCCGATGGCCGGCTGCGGCGTTGAGAGGTCGTTGCCGGCCGCCTGGGAGAACTCGAGGAAGTCGGCGGTCATCACTACGCACACGGTGTGGACCCCGTAGTCGCCCGAGTCGGTGTTGCAGCAGCCGTCCCGGAACCAGCCGGTGAGCGGGTCGAAGGAGCAGGGCTGGAGCTCGTCGCCGAGCACATTGTTGGCCATGGCGCCCAGTCTCGCAGATCGCGCTGAGCGGCGCGGGCGTTACTCTCGGAGCATGGCCGGCGCGGGCGAGTCGCTCTCGGAGGAAGGCGGAGCGCCGCTCAGCGCGTCGCAGATCGAAGACATCGAGCAGGATCTGGACACCGTGGACGAGGCCCTGGCCGCACTCGACTCCGGGGACCTTGAGGCGGCTGAAGCGCTGGCCGCAGAACTCGACGAGCCGGGCGCCGTCCCGCCTGGCAGTGGCGAGCAGGGCGGCGACGAACAGGATTCAGCGCGCGGTTCAGCCTCCTAGCGCCGAAGCGCTCGGTGTCAGCTGGCGAGGGCCTGTTCGGACGAGGGCGGCTTCGCGCCGATGTCGCTGAGGGCCAGCAGGTAGCCCTCGGCCCTCTCCGCGTTGGGATTACGGTTCACGAGGGCCTGGAAGGCGGGCGAGTGGTCGGCGACCACCAGATGCGCCAACTCGTGGATGATGACGTGGTCGAGCACCCAGGGCGGCGCATCGGCCAGCCGGCTCGAGATGCGGATGTCTCCGCTGCTGGCCGAGCACGAGCCCCAGCGCAGGCGCTGGCGGGAGGACCAGCTGATCGACCGGGGCTCGGGGAGGCCGAACCGCGCCGCGAGCTTCCGGGCCCTGGGCTCCAGCGGCACATGGCTGCAGCGCCACTTCTCCTCGAAGCGGGCCAGGACCTTGCTGACCATGGCCTGCTCCTCGTCCTTCGTGAAGAAGTCCGGGATGCGCACGACCAGAACACCGTCGGCCACCCGTGCGGACACCGACTCCTTCCGTCTGGGACTGCGCATCACCCGAACGGGCGGAAGGCTCCTGGGCGCTTCGTCCTCGAATTCGAAAGCCGGTGTGAGGCTCGTGCTCATCGTCGCTCCTTCGTCGCCGCGGGCCTGAGGCACGCACCGTCTCCGGTGAGCGCGATTCGCTCCTGCAAGCGCACGTGGCCAGACTGCACGAGCAGCCGGCGGCCACCGAGGTTCCCGATGCGCTCGAAGTCGCAATCGAAATGCTGTTCGAGTGTATAGATAACACCGGCATGTGACACAACCAGCACATCGCCCGAAGGCACGCGGGCGGCGGCCCGGTGGATGGCGGCGAACACCCTGTCGAGCAGCGACTCGTTGCTCTCCCAGCCGGGCGGATAGTCGCTGGCGGCCAAGGCCCCGGGATAGCGGCCCTCAATCTGGGCGGTGGTGAGCCCCTGCCATGAGCCGACGCTGCGCTCCCGCCATCCGGGGTCGATGATCACCGGTCCGGACCCCACAGTCTCCGCGATGATCTCGGCGGTCGAGCTGGCCCGGACGAGGTCGCTGGACACGATGCAACTGACGTCGTCCAGGCCTCCGGCCGCGGCGCGGGCCTGGGCCGCGCCAGCCTCGGACAGGGGCGGGTCGGCCTGGCCCTGCCATCGGCCGTCGAGGTTCCAGACGGACGCGGCGTGGCGAACGACAAGGAAATTAACCATTATCGCGGGCGACCGTAACCGGGCCGCGGACTCCGGCCGCGGATGCCCGCGCGCCCGGCTTGCGGGCTCCGCGCCGTGACCCGGCGAGGCTGGGCTCCGAACCCTCGCCGCGCCCGGTGCGGAGCGATGACTACCATGGCGCCGTGGCTCATCTGCGGCTGTTCGCATCGGCGCGGGAAGCGGCCGGAAGGGGCCGTGACACCGTGCCCGGCGCCACGGTGCGCGAGGTGCTGGAGGAGGCGTGCGGCCGTTATGGCCATGACTTCGCCGGACTGCTGGAAATCTGTCAGGTGTGGTGCAACGGCGAGCCGACCGCGCCGAACACGCCGGTGGGCGACGACGACGAGATCGCCGTGCTGCCGCCCGTCTCGGGCGGCTAACGGCCCTCGACCGGGACCGTCCTTGTAGCCGGGCGGGTATCCTCCACCGCCCGTGAGTCGCGTCGCTGTCCTGTCGCTCCACACCTCGCCGCTGGTGCTGCCGGGCCGGGGCGACGCGGGCGGGATGAACGTGTACGTGCGCGAGCTCGTGTCGTCGATGGCCCAGGCCGGGATCGACGCCACCGTGTTCGTCAGGCGTCATAGCGATGCCTTGGGCACCGTCGTGGACGTGGAGCCCGGATTCCGGGTCGTCCACATCGACGCCGGGCCGCCCGATCTGCCCAAGGAGTCGCTGGCCCGGTCGGTGGGGGAGTTCACTGAGGGCGTGGGGGCCTGGCTGGAGCAGAGCCCGGTCGACGTGCTGCATGCCAACTACTGGCTGTCCGGCGTGGCCGGGCACCGTCTCAAGCACGAACTCGATCGGCCGCTGGTGTCCACGTTCCACACGCTGGCGCGGGTCAAAGCAGAGACGGGCGACCCCGAGCCTCGGCGACGGATCGAGGCGGAGGCGGAAGTGATCGCTTGCTCCGACGTGATCACCGCCAACTCCGTGGCCGAGGTCCAGCAGCTGGCAGAGCTCTACGGCGCCGACCCCAAGCGCGTGGCCGTGGTGGCGCCGGGCGTGGACGCGGCCTTCTTCTCAGCTGGGTCGCGCCGCGGTGCCAGGGCCGCGCTGGGGCTGGGGGACGAGCCGGTATTGCTCTTCGTGGGCCGCATCCAGCCCTTGAAGGGCCTCAGCGTGGCGGTGGACACCCTCATAGGGCTGGGCGAGGACTACGGCGACGCCCGCCTGCTGGTGGTGGGCGGCGCCTCGGGCCCCGACGGCGAGCGCGAGCTGCGACGCCTCGACGACGCCGTGCGTCTCCACCGCCTGAGAGGACGCGTCAGCCTGGTGGCCCCGCAGCCTCACCACCTCCTGTCCACCTACTACCGGGCTGCTGACGTCTGCCTGGTGCCCAGCCGGTCGGAGTCTTTCGGCCTCGTCGCCCTGGAGGCGTCCGCCTGCGGCGTTCCGGTGGTGGCGGCCGACGTGGGCGGGCTGCGCACGCTGGTCGATCACGGCCGCAACGGCTTCCGCATCGCCGAACGCGATCCGGCCCTGTACACGGCGGCGGTGCGGTCCATCCTCGGCGATCCGTCGCTGGCCTCATCCATGGCCCGCCAGGGCTCTGAGATGGCCGGCCGGTACTCCTGGACCGCCACCGCGGGGCGCCTGCGAAGGATCTTCGACGACCTAGAGGCCGAGCGGGTAGGCCGCAGCTCAAGCGGACTTCGCCAGACGGCGAGCGAGGCCGTGGCCCGAGCGGCCCGTGAGCGCAGCGAACAAGAGCGGGAAGCACGATGCTTCATCGCGAGGCGATGACCTATCCAAACGGCTCGCGAGCGGTGCGGGTCCCGCTGGACTGCACGGCTTGAGTGCCGGTGAGCGACCGGGATCCCTCCGCGCCGGGCAATCCCGATCCCCTCACCGGCGCCGCGCCGGTCTCGGACGCCGAGCTCGACGAGATGGAGCATCTCATCGACTCGTGGCTAGAGGCCGCGGCCGGAGCGAACCCCGCCATCGCCGCCGTGGAGCGCGGGCCGCAGGGCTCCAGACGGTGGTACGTGCGGGTCTGCGGCGAGGAGAAGGAGGTCTGGACCATCTGGTTCGCCCTCGGCCAGCGCACCCTGCACTACGAGACGTACCTGGTGCCGGCCCCGGAGGAGAACCATGCTCGGTTCTACGAGCACCTGCTGCGCCGGAACCGGCGGCTGACCGGGCTGAAGCTCGAGATCGGACCGGAGGACGCCGTGTTCCTCTCCGGCTCAACGCCCGGCGTGCAGGTGACAGCCGGGGTTCTGGACGGAATCCTCGGATCGATGTACGCCGCCACCGAGTTGATCTTCCGGCCCGCGATGCGGATCGGCTACGCCTCCAAGTTCCGCGGTTGAGTCGGGTCGGCGGGAAGACCGTCACCGCAGAGATGTTGATATATAGTGAACTGTCAGCTATTTTAGGGGTTGTTCCGGCGGAGATGGGGCGACCGTTCGGGGAAGTCACAGAGTCGCCCTCTCTCCGCCGGCGTTCGCCTCGATGCGGCAGTCCGCGGTCGCCGGTGTTCGGATCGACGGTGCTGCGGTGGTAGATCTACCCGGGTCCGGGGAGGGTCCGCTCTGCCGGGACTACACTGCCAGCCGTCCAACAGTCGTCGCCGAGGAGTGCCGGTGGTCGCCTTCGCCCTGTCAATTGTGGTAACGGTCGTGCTTGTCGGCGGCGTCTTCGCGTACATGAAGCGCCGGCCGGCGGGCGCACCCGTCACCTGGGGCGAGGCCATGTTCGGGGCGATGATCGCGTTCTTCGGGATGTTCTGGGTGTACGCGGTGGTGCCCCACCAGTGGCTCGCGTGGGCCGACAACGAGCTCAACTGGCGGACCGACAAGCTCTTCGTCGGCCCCGGCGGAATCCTGCGGGCCCAGGCGCACGGCGGCAGCTTCCCGTTCACCATCACCTACGTGGTGATCCGAGACGTCATCGCCAGCGGCATCTACGTCGTGGCCATCGCCGGCCACGTGGCGATGTGGCACCTGTGGCAGAACCGGGGCAAGAAGGCGGAGGCCGCTGAGGCCGTCGAACTGTCGAGCTTCGGGCGTCCCCTAGTGCGGGAGGGCTCATCGGCGTGACCACCACCGACGCCAACCCACCCATGCCGGAGTTCCGGGACGACTACGTCCTGCAGGAGGTGGACGCCGCCTGGCTCTCGGCGGCCGTCAAGCCCAAGCAGTTCATTCACATCGACCAGTCAGAGTGCATCATGTGCGAGGGCTGCGTGGACATCTGCCCGTGGAAGTGCATCTTCATGGTCACGACCGACGCAGTGGACGAGGCCGTCGGCACCGAGTTGCCCGGCATCGACCCCGCCGACAAGGTCATCTTCACGATTGACGACGATGTGTGCACGCGCTGCGCGCTGTGCGTGGACCGCTGCCCCACCGGTGTGATCATTCTCGGCAAGATGGCCGATCCTCCCCCTGGGGGAGATCCCCACCAGCGGACCAACGCCCACGGCTACGGCTACGGGATGCGTCTCGCCTGAAGGCCGCTCGACCGTACGACACGATCCCCCCACAGGAGACCCCCCAGCCCGATGGCCGCCGACACAGAACAGCGCAGGAAGCCGCTGCCGGAGCGCGTCGCCGACCACGCGAGCAAACTGGGCGACCAGGTCCAGGGCTCGCAGGCGTGGACCTCCATCTTCCGGCCCGGGTCGATCTTCCGCAAGGGCTACACCGACAGCCCCCGGAACCGGTCCTACGTGGTCATGAACAGCGTTCTGTACCACCTGCACCCGGTGAAGGTGAAGCGCCACGCGGTGAAGGTGAGCTACACCCTGTGCCTAGGCGGGCTGAGCTTCTTCCTGTTCATCCTGGAGACCGTTACCGGGATCTTCCTGATGTTCTTCTACCGTCCCACCGCGGCCCAGGCGTGGGACGACATCTATACCCTGCAAACCTCGGTGACCTTCGGCCTGCTGGTTCGCAACATACATCGGTGGGGGGCCCACCTCATGGTGATCACCGTGTTCCTTCACATGGCCCGGGTCTTCTATCACGGGGCTTACAAGCCGCCCCGGGAGTTCAACTGGGTGATCGGCGTGATCCTCCTCAATCTGACCCTGCTGCTGTCGTTCACGGGCTATCTGCTGCCGTGGGACCAGCTGGCGCTGTGGGCGGTGACCGTGGGCACCAACATGATGGGGTACACGCCGGTGTTCGGCGATCAGGTGCGCTTCGTGCTCCTCGGCGGGGTGGAGATCGGAACCGACACGCTGCTGCGCTGGTACGTGCTGCACGTCCTGATGCTGCCGTTCGTGCTCGTCATCTTCCTTGCGATCCACTTCTGGCGGGTCCGCAAGGACGGCGGCATCTCGGGCCCGCTGTAAGCGTGGGGCTGATGGCTGGCGGTCAGAGGTAGCTGCGATGGTGGAGATTCCCGAGCATTTGCGCAAGCGGGCCGAGGAGGCCAGGGCCAAGGCGGCCAAAGCCGCGCAGGCTGGAGCGGTCCCGGCCGCGGGCGAGGCCCCCTCGGTTGCCGAGCAGCAGGCCGCCAGCAAGATCCCGCCCCACCTGCTGGAGCGCTCCAAGGCGGCCAGGGACCAGGCAGCCGGCGGGGCCGCGGAGGCTGAGGTTCCGGCCGCGGCCGGCGGCGGGGGAGTGGCCGTAGCCGCCCCGCCCGCAGCGCCCGGACCCATGCCGGCCACTGGCCCCGGCGGGCACACCCAGCGCCTGCTGACCGTGGTCAAGTCGGGCTCGATCCAGGACGTGAAGTCCAAGCCGCAGGACAAGGTGCACGTGTGGCCGCATCTGCTCGTGGTGGAGTTCGTGTCGGCGCTCTTCATCACCGCGTTCACCCTGATCTTCTCGATCTTCGTGAACGCCCCGCTGCTCGAGCTGGCCAACTACAACCAGACGCCCAACCCGTCCAAGGCGCCGTGGTACTTCCTCGGGCTGCAGGAGTTGCTGACGATGTTCCACCCGATGGTGGCGGGCGTGACCATCCCCGGCGTCGGGCTGGCTGTGCTCATGCTGGCGCCCTACATCGACAGGAACCCGTCCAAGAAGCCCGAGGACCGCAAGTTCGCCATCAGTCTCATGACCGTCCATCTCATGTTCTGGGCGGTGCTGGTGATGATCGGCTCTTTCTTCAGGGGACCGGGCTTCAACTTCGTCTTCCCCTGGGTAGCGGGCCTCTTCTTCGAGCTGTGACCATGGCCGCGGCTCTCGCCATCGCATTGTCCGACCGCCCCTCAGAGGCCGCGCAGATAGGTCAGCGCCCCGCAGTGCGACCTCGTGGTTCCCGCTCTTGTTCGCTACGCTCACGGGCCACTCGGGCCACGGCCTCGCTCAGCACCTTGCGTAGTCCTGGTGAACTCGCGGCCTGCCCGCTCGGCCTCTTGCGAGGAGGCAACCAATGATCTATGTCGCCCTGGCGGCCCTCGCGATCCTGGCCGTCGTCGCGGTGCTGGCCGCGGTCCGCCGGCGCCAATCGGATGCGGCCATCGGCATGTTGTCGCGGGAGACCCGCAGCCGGGACCGTTCATCGGCGGTGCTGCGGGCCGAGGCGCCGCCCACCGGCCGGGAGGTCGAGAGGGCCGCGGCCGCGGCCCGTTCCGGGGCGCTGGCGCCGCCCGAGCATGGCGGCCCGCCCGCTCCCTACGTTCCGCCCGACCCCGAGACGATCGGGGTGAGCCGCCGCCAGTTCTTCAACCGGACGATCGTGATGCTGATGGGCTTGAGCCTCTCGGGATTCGGCGTGGCCTGCATCGCGTTCCTGTGGCCCCAGGGCGCCAGCGGCTTCGGCTCCAAGATCAAGGTGGGGCTGGTGAGCGACCTGCTCACCGAGATCCGGGACAACTCGGGCTTCCTGTACAAGCCCGAGGGCCGGATGTGGCTCACCGAGTACCCCAACGGCGCGGTGGAGAAGGCCGTCGCGACCTACACGCCGCCCGAGCTGGCCGGCATGACTGCCGGCCAGCAGCTGGGGCTGGACGGAGGCATCGTCGCGCTGTACCAGAAATGCCCTCATCTCGGGTGCCGGGTGCCGGAATGCGTGACCTCGCAATGGTTCGAGTGCCCGTGCCACGGCTCGAAGTACAACCAGGTCGGGGAGAAGCGGGGCGGCCCGGCTCCCCGGGGCATGGACCGCTTCGCGGTGGAGATCGGCGCGGACGGTTCGTTGAACGTCGATACCGGCACGATCATCCAAGGCCCGCCCATCGGCACCAACACCACTGGCCAGGAGGCCGAAGGGCCGAACTGCATCACCCAGGCGGCGCACTAGTGACCCCAAGCGATCTGTAGGAAACACCGCCGCGAATGTTCCTAGCTGCTTCCACCCAGAGAACCATCGGGTTCGTCATCCTGGCCGTCGTCTTCGTCGGGTACGTCGTCTACCTGATCCTCAACTCGCGCTCGGCCCGCGACGAGGTGGGCAGCGAGATCGAACTGGCTCCCAACCGCAAGCCCTACCTGGAAGACGAAGAGCTGGAGGGCTCCAAGCTCGACAAGTCGCTTCTGGCCGGCCTGGCCATGCTGGCGCTGATCGGGGTGGGCCTGCCGCTGTACTGGCTGGGGGAGCCGGGCCGCCACCAGGGACTCATCGACGACACGGATCGCGTCTTCGCCGACCGCGGCGGCGAGCTGTACGTCGAGGGCGCCGACTGCCAGCAATGCCACGGAGCTGAGGGAACGGGCGGCTCCGCGCCGTTCACGATCACCGACCCGTCGTCCGGCGACTTCGTGGCCACGGTTGCGTGGAGCGCCCCCGCGCTGAACACCGTGCTGTCCCGCTACAGCGAGGACGAGGTGCGCCACGTGCTCAACTACGGCCGAAACAACGTGATGCCGGCGTGGGGCGCGCCCGGCGGCGGCCCCCTCACCCCGCAGCAGATCGACTACCTGATCTACTACTTGAGGCGGATCCAGATCCCCGAGTCGGAGCTGCGCGAGATCGTCGACACCGGCGTGCGCGAGGGCATAGCCGAGCACCTAGGGGTGTCCGCGGACGATGGCGCCGTGGACGAGTGGCTCGGCGCGGTGGACGCCGCGGTGGAGGAGGCCCGGGCCATGGCGCTGGCCGCCGACGAGTCGCTGGCCGAGAATGACAAGGCGATCAGGCGGGCCGGTCTGGAGCTGCTGGCGGCAGGCGAGGCGCCCGGCAGCGAGCTCTACCGGACCTACGGAGAGATCCTGTTCAACAACCCGGCCGCGGGCGGCACTTACAGCTGCGCGAGGTGCCACACCTACGGCTGGTCGTTCGACGCCACCACCGACGGCGACGACAGCATCGACGGCCACGCGGGACCGATCCTCGAGTCCTACACCGCCGGCGGGGGCTTCTTCGGCCCGAACCTGACCGGGGGCAGCACCCTGGACCAGTTCGAGGCGGCCGCACTCCATTCTGACTTCATCTCCGTAGGCCAGACCATCGGCCAGACCTACGGGCGGGGAGGCTCCGGAGGCAACGGGCAGATGCCGGGCTTCGGTCCCCGCACCGACGACGACCTAGGGGTCGCGTATCCGGCCACACTCACCCAAGACCAAATCGACGCCATCGTCGCGTTCGAAAGGAACCTCTGAGATGGAAGCGCTCGACGTCGCCGTGAGTTTGGATGGGGAGTAGTTCGATGGAAGCGCTCGACGTCGCCGTGAGTTTGGAAGGGGAGTAGTTCGATGGAAGCGCTCGACGTCGCCGTGAGTTTGGAAGGGGAGTAGTTCGATGGAAGCGCTCGACGTGATCGCCGGATTGGCCTGGGATCCCGAGATCCGCGGCTTCATGGCGGTGTTCGCGGGCGTAGTCGTGCTCATCGGCTCGGTGTGGATGCTGCTAGCCCTCAACACCGGCACCCGGCTGGGCACTCTCCTCGCGGCGGCGGGGTTCTTCGGCTGGATGACGATCATGGCCACGGTGTGGTGGATCTACGGGATCGGCTGGGCTGGCGACACGCCCACCTGGCAGCTGACGGAGATTAACGTGGCCGACCTCGACGCCGCCGCTCTGGACGAGGCCAGAGCGCTGCCTGACAGCGCCGAGCTTCCGACCGCGTTCCAGCTCGTCCTTGACTCCGACGACCCAACCGCTCACGCCGAGTTCGGCGCGGTCACCCGTGACACCCTCGCGCCCGACGAGACCGAGGGGCTCAGCGCCTCGGAGATCGACGAGCTCGTCGCCGACGAGCTGGCCCGCAACCAGGCCGCCACGTTGTCGGAGCTGGCTGCGGTTGCGCCGGACGTGATCGCGGATGCAGAGGCGTCGGGCCGGATCGATTTCGGCGGCTGGCGGCTGCTGTCCACCGCCGAGGCGGGCGAAGCCCAAGCCTCGGCGGCGGCGATGCTGCTGGAGAGCCCCGACCTGACGTTCACGGTCCAGGACGACTTCAAGATGCTCGACGCGTACACCATCGGCGGCAAGCGGGGCCTGCCCGACGACCCGAGCCGCCTCGACCGGATCTGGACCCAGATTCGCACCGCTTTGACCATCACCCATCCCACCCGCTACGGGGTCGTGCAGGTGCAGGAAGTGATCGACGAGCCCCTGGTTCCCGGCAAGCCGCCGCCGAGGCCCATCGCCGATCAGTCCAAGCCGGTGATCTCGGTGATCATGATCCGCGACCTGGGCAACCTCCGCCTGAAGCCAGCGCTGGTGGCGCTCGGCTCGTTGTGCATCTTCGGGGCTCTGTGCCTGTTCCTGCACGAGCGCGACAAGATGTCCTGGCGCCAGCGGGAGGCCGGCGCGCCGGCGGGCGCCTAAGCCGTGCTCGGTCAGTACCTTCCCCTGTTGGCGCTGTTCGTGCTGGCCGCGCTGTTCGCGGCGGGGAGCTTCGTGGCATCGGGGTTGCTCGCGCCCCGCCGGCCGACTGTGCCCAAGCTGGACCCCTACGAGTGCGGGATCGTGCCCTCCCGGGAGACCCCCGAGCGGTTCCCGGTTCGATTCTTCCTGGTGGCCATGATCTTCATCGTCTTCGACGTGGAGATTGTGCTGTTCTATCCCTACGCCGTGGCCCGGGGCGGGCTCGGCCTGTTCGGGCTCGTGGTCCTGCTGGTGTTCACCTTCGCGGTGTTCGAGTCGTTCGTGTACCTGATCGGCGCCGGCGCCCTCGAATGGGGGCCGTCCTCGAAGCAACCGCGCTCCGTTGCTGACGCCTCCCCCTCGGCGGCCTCCAGTGACCCCCTGGTGTCCGCGGGCCGCACCGCTCGCAGCACCGTGCGCCGAGTGGGCCTCGAGGGCCGCCTCCCCAACGCTGGAGGAAGTGGCCTGATGGCCGCGGCGACTCACGCGGGCGAGGTGGCCTGATGGGGGTGGCGAGCCAGCTCGATGAGCTGCGAGAGCGCGGCCTGGAAGGCATCCAGCACAACTTCATGACCTCCAAGCTGGAGAGCCTGGTCAACTGGTCCAGGGCCCGCAGCTGCTGGCCGGCGACGTTCGGTCTGGCCTGCTGTGCCATCGAGATGATGGCCACGGGCGCGGCCCACTACGACCTTGCCCGCTACGGCATGGAGGTGTTCCGAGCCTCGCCCCGCCAGGCGGACCTGATGATCGTGGCCGGCCGGGTGTCCCAGAAGATGGCCCCGGTGCTGCGCCAGATCTACGACCAGATGATGGAGCCCAAGTGGGTCATCTCCATGGGCGTGTGCGCATCCAGCGGAGGCATGTTCAACAACTACGCGATCGTTCAGGGCGTCGACCAGGTGGTGCCCGTGGACGTGTACGCGCCGGGGTGCCCGCCGGGTCCCGAGACGCTGATGCACGCCATCTTCACGCTTCACCATCAGATCACCTCCGGGGAGTTGCTGGCTCGCCGGGCCGCGGGTGACACCGGCGGAGCCGGCATCGCGGTGCAGCAGCTCGACGGCCAGACGGCCACATCGGTGATTAAACGCCGGCATGGCTGAGCGCTACGGCGTCGTTGTTGGGGCCGATGAACCGTCCCGGGGCCAGGCCGTCGTGCACCCTTCGCGGAGCCAGTGGTGCGACGTGGCCGCGGCCGCCCGCGCCGACGGCTTCGACCAGCTCATCGACCTCACCGCGGTGGACTACCTGACCTACGGCGCGGACCGGGGCCTGCCGGAAGGAGTGCAGCCGGAGCGCTTCGAGGTGGTGGCCAGCCTGCTGGCCCATGAGCGGCGCGAGCGACTGCGCATGCGGGTGCAGGTGCCCGCCGACGATGCGACGGTGCCCACCCTGTTCGACTTGTGGCCCGGATCGGAGAGTCTCGAGCGCGAGGTCTACGACATGTTCGGCATCGTCTTCGAGGCCCACCCCGACCTGTCGCGCATCCTGATGCCGGAGGACTGGCCGGGCCATCCGCTGCGCAAGGACTATGACGCTGGCCAGATACCGGTCCGGTTCAAGGCCGCCTCCAACGTCAGGTAACGCTGCGACCGCGATGAGCATCACCAACACCACCCGCTCCGACTCCGCCAGCGAGAGCGGCCCAGCCGCCGACTTGGCATCGTCGGAACGCGACCGGGCCGCCGAGAGGGTCCGCCGGCGCGAGCCGTCAGCGGTGCTGCGCATGTCGGAGGCCGAGGCGGCCGAGATCGGCGGAGACCCCGACGACCCCGAAGACGACCAGCTGGTGCTGTTGAACATGGGCCCGTCGCATCCCTCGACCCACGGCGTGCTGCGGCTCATGCTGGAGCTGTCGGGCGAGACGGTGCTGCGCTCCAAGCCGGTGATCGGCTACCTCCACACCGGCATGGAGAAGACGGGCGAGCAGCTCACCTACCTGCAGGGCGGCACCAACGTGACCCGCATGGACTACGCCTCGCCGCTGTTCAACGAGCTGGCCTTCTCGCTGGCCACGGAGCGACTGCTGGGAATCGACGTGCCGGAGCGAGCGACGTGGATCCGGATGCTCATGTGCGAGCTCAACCGGGTCAGCTCCCACCTGCTGTTCATGGCCACCAACGGCATGGACCTCGGGGCGGTGTCGATGATGATCTACGGATGGCGCGAGCGCGAGGAGGTGCTGCGCTTCTTCGAGAAGGTCACCGGCCTGCGGATGAACCACAACTACATCCGCCCCGGTGGGGTGGCCGCCGATCTGCCCGCGGACTGGCGCGCCGACACGGCCCGGCTGATAGAGATGATCGAGCCTCGCCTCGACGAGTACGACACCCTGCTCACCGGACAGCCCATCTGGCGCGAGCGGCTCCAGGGGGTGGGTGTGATGAGCGCGGCCGAGGCCGTCGCCCTGGGAGCCACCGGCCCGCTGCTTCGGGGCGCGGGCATGGCCTGGGACCTGCGGCGCGACGAGCCCTACCTGTTCTATGACCAGGTGGACTTCGACGTCATAGTGGGCACGCACGGCGACTGCTACGACCGCTACGCCATACGCCTTAACGAGATCCGCGAGTCGCTGCGCATCGTCGCCCAGATCATCGACGCCATCCCAGCGGGCGACTACCGGGTCCAGGACAAGAAGGTGACCCCGCCGCCGCGGGCCCGCATCGACGCCTCGATGGAGGCGCTCATACACCACTTCAAGATCTTCACCGAGGGGTTCAAGGTTCCGGCCGGCGAGGCGTACGCGGCTGTGGAGTCTCCCCGAGGCGAGCTGGGCGTGTACCTGGTGAGCGACGGCACGTCGGTGCCGTACCGGGTGCACGTGCGGGCCCCGAGCTTCGTCAACCTCCAGACCCTGCCGCATTTGATGCAGGACGGCCTGATCGCTGACGGCGTGGCCATCATCTCCTCCGTCGACCCGATCATGGGTGAGGTGGACCGGTGAGGTTCGGAGCGGCCGCGGGTGAGGTGGACCGGTGAGGTTCGGAGCGGCCGCGGGTGAGGTGGACCGGTGAGTCTCAGCGCCGCCAACGAGGCGCTGGCCGCCGAGATCATCGGCTGGTTCCCCCGCCCGCGCTCGGCGCTGATACCGCTGCTGCACCTGGCCCAGGAGCAGGACGGGTACCTGACCGACGAGGCCATGCGCCGCATCGCCGAGCTGGTCGGCGCCACTCCGGCCGAGGTGAAGGGCACAGCCGGTTTCTATGAGATGTTCCGCTTCGAGCCGGTGGGCACCTACCTCGTGAACATGTGCACCAACATCTCGTGTCTGCTGTGGGGCGGCGAGGAGCTGCTGGAGCACGCCTGCGAGTCGCTGGGCACCGAGGTGGGCGGCACCACCGACGACGGCATGTTCACCGTCGAGGAGGCAGAGTGCATCGCGGCCTGCACCGAGGCCCCCTGCCTGCAGGTCAACTACCGCTATCACGGCCGGGTGACCCCCGACGACTTCGACCGCCTGGTCGAGGACCTGCGCGCCGGCCGTCTGGACATCCCCCACCACGGTGCGCTGGGCGCGGTAAGGCAGTCGATCCCCCCGGATCGCCTCGCCGGGGTCGTGCCGCCGGAGCAGGCCCGACAGGCGCCGGTCTGGCTAGAGGCCGAGCGGATTGGAAGCGATTCATGAGGATCTTCGCCGGGCCCGGAGCGAGGCCGTGGCCCGAGCGGCCCGTGAGCGAAGCGAACATGAGCGGGAGTGACACCGCTACGACGCGACGGGCTCTCACCTGTTCGCGCTCGCTCTTGTTCGGCAACGAGGCCGAGGCGGTCCGCTAATGGTTGATAGCTCCGCAGCCGACGGCCGTATCGCGCCAGCGGGGCCCGCGAGCGGCGAAGGCCGGATGGCGCACGCGGCGGGCTACGTGCTCAACGACGGCCCCAAGATCGTCACGAGCCGTTTCGTGCACGACGACTCCTTCACGCTGGGGAGATTCGAGGCCACCGGGGGTTACGAGGGACTGAGGGCCGCGCTGGAGATGACGCCGGCCGCGGTGCACGGCGAGGTGCGGGCCGCGACGCTGCTGGGGCGGGGCGGCGCCGGGTTCCCCGCCGGCGTCAAGTGGGGCTTCCTGCCGCCGGGCAAGCATCCGTACTACCTGGTCGTCAACGGCGACGAGAGCGAGCCGGGCACCTACAAGGACCGCCTGCTCATGGAGCGAGACCCCCACCAGCTCATCGAGGGCTGTCTCATCGCCTGCTATGCGCTGGGCCTGCGGCAGTGCTTCCTGTATGTGCGGGGCGAGATGGTCCTGGCCCAGGAGCGCATCGCGGCCGCCCTCAACGACGCCTACGCAGCCGGCTACGTGGGGCGCGACATCTGCGGCACCGACTTCTCGGTGGACATCGTCATGGCGTGGGGCGCGGGCGCTTACATCGTGGGCGAGGAGACCGCTCTCATCGAGAGCCTGGAGGGTCGACGGGGCATGCCCCGCCTCAAGCCGCCCTACTTCCCGGCCGCAGTCGGCCTGTACGGCCAGCCGACCATCGTCAACAACGTGGAGACGCTCTCCAACCTGCCGTGGCTGATGGTCAACGGAGCCGAGGCCTACAAGGGCTTCGGCTCGGAGTCGTCGCCGGGCACCCGGATGTTCGCGGTGTCGGGCCACCTGCGCCGTCCCGGGGTGTACGAGGTCGAGCACGGAGTGACCACTTTCCGGGAGCTGATCTACGGCGACAACTTCTGCCAGGGGATCCGCGACGGCCACGAGCTGAAGATGTTCATCCCCGGCGGGGGATCGGCTCCCTGGTTCTTCGGAGAACATCTGGACCTGCCGCTGGAGGCCCGCCCGGTGGGCGCGGCCGGGTCGATGCTCGGATCGGGCGCCATCGTGGTCATGGACGAGACCACCGACGCAGTGCGGGCCGCTTGGCGGGTGGTGAAGTTCTTCGCCCGCGAGTCGTGCGGCAAGTGCACCCCGTGCCGGGAGGGAACGACCTGGCTGGAGCAGATCCTGCGGCGCATCCTCGACGGGGAAGGGCGGCCATCCGACATCGATCTGCTGCTCGACATCGGCGACAACATAAGCCCCGGTCCCTACCCGGTTGCCGCCCACGACGGTCACGACGCAGTGCCGTTCCCGCCCCGCCAGACCACGATCTGCCCGCTCGGACCGTCGGCAGTGGCGCCGGTGGTGTCCACCATCTCGCGCTTCCGGGGCGAGTACGAGGCCAAGATCACCCGCCGAGACCCGATTCCGATACAGGTGGCAGCCGCGGGAGCGAGCCGATGACCACGGTCGAGCCCGAGACCGGCACCGAGGCCACCGTGGAGATCACGGTCGACGGCGTAGCGGTTGACGGGCGGCCCGGCGAGATGCTGATCGCGGCCTGTGAGCGCAACGGCACTTACATCCCGCGGTTCTGCTACCACCCCCGCATGAGTCCGGTGGGCATGTGCCGCGTGTGCCTGGTGGAGGTTGACACCGGGCGCGGCTTCGCGCTGCAGCCCTCCTGCATGGTGCCGGTAGCCGAGGGCATGAAGGTGTCCACCGAGTCCGAAGCGGCCAAGAAGGCCCAGGACGGCGTGCTGGAGTTCCTGCTCATCAACCACCCCCTCGACTGTCCCGTCTGCGACAAGGGCGGCGAGTGCCCGCTGCAGGACCAGACCATGGCCTATGGCCCCGGCGAGACCCGATTCGTGGAGGAGAAGCGCCACTTCCCCAAGCCGATCGCCATCAGCGAGACAGTGTTCCTTGACAGGGAGCGCTGCATCCTCTGCGACCGCTGCACCCGCTTCGCCGACGAGGTGGCCGGCGACGCCCTGATCCACTTCATGGGCCGCGGCAACCACACCGAGGTCAATACGTTCCCTGACGAGCCCTTCGCGTCGTACTTCTCAGGCAACACCGTGGAGATCTGCCCGGTGGGCGCGCTCACCGCGGCGCCCTATCGCTTCAAGGCCCGGCCCTGGGACCTCACCGAGACGCTGTCCACAGCCTGGGTGGACAGCGTGGGGGCCAGGATCGCGGTGCAGGCGTCTCGCAACCGGGTGCTGCGGGTGCTGGGCGCAGACGCCGACGCCGTCAACTGGGGCTGGCTGTCGGACAAGGAGCGCTTCGGATTCGAGGCCCTCAACAGCGACGAGCGCCTGGCCGCCCCGATGATCAGGGACGTGGTGGGCGACGAGAGCGCAGAGTTCCGCCAGGCCGGGTGGGGCGAGGCCCTTGAGGCGGTGGTGGCGGCTCTGACCGCCACCTCGCCCGAGCGCGTCGCCGTGCTGGGCGGGGCCAGGCTCACCAACGAGGCCCAGTACTTGTGGGCCAAGCTGGCCAAGGGCGTGATCGGCACCGACAACGTCGATGCCCAGTTCGGCGACGGCCTGGACCCGCAGCTCGTTCTGGGCTTGCCGAGGGCAACGATCGACGACGCCTGCCGCGCCGGCGGCACAGTGCTGCTGATCGGCCCCGACCCCAAAGAGGAGCTGGGCACGCTGTACCTGCGGTTGCGCCACGCCATCGTCAACGACGGCGTCAAGCTGATCGAGGTGACGCCTTACCCCACAGGCCTGTCGCACCTGGCCCCGCACTCCCTGCGCCCGAGTCCCGGAACGACGGCCCGGCTGGTGGCCGAACTGGTGGCTGAGGCCACCACGATCGGTGCGTCTGAGGCCGTAGGGTCGGACGCGGGCCGCTCTGAACTCGAGGCGGCGGCGCGGTGCCTGCGGGAGGCCGACGAGGGAGTGACCGTGGTGCTGGGCCGCATGTCGCTCGCCGAGTCAGCCGACGCCCTCAGCGCCGCCGCCCTGGAGCTGTCGAGTCTTCCGTCGGCGCGCTTCTTGCCCGCACTCCGGAGAGGCAACGTGGTGGGGGCGCTCGAAGCGGGGCTCGCTCCGGGACTCGTTCCAGGCCGGGTGCGGCTCGAAGACGTCGGCGACGACGCGCCACTGGCCCAGGCCTGGCCCCGGTTGCCGGCCTCGGCGGGACTGGACGCCGCTGGCATTCTGAGGGCAGCCGCCCGCTCCGAAATCGACGTGCTCGTACTGGTTGGGGCGGACCCGCTCAACGACTTCGTCGACCGCGACCTCGCCTACCGGGGCCTGAGGAGCGCTTCCATTGTCGTGGCCGTCGATCTGTTTGTGAACGATTCGGCTTCGCTGGCCGCACGCATCGTGCTCCCGGCCGCGGGCCCGACCGAATGCGACGGCACTTTCACCAACCTCGAAGGCCGAGTCAGCGTCATGAGCCGCAAGGTGACGCCGCCGGGAACCGCCCGCGCCGACTGGATGATCGCGGCCGACCTGTCCGAGCGGCTGGAACCGGGCTCGACCGAGGGGCTCGACTCTCCCGAGGCGATCCGAGCCGAGTTGGCCCGGGTCTCGGAGGTTCACAGCCCGCTCACCGGGGACGCCATAGTGGCGAACCACTTGGAGGGCGTGCTGCTCGGATCTGGCGCGGCTAGCCGCGCGGCGGGGTGGCCCGTCTCGTCTGAGGAGGTTCTCGGCGAGGACGGGTTCCTGCTGGTCGCGACCCGAACCATGTACGACGACGGTGTGATGCTGCGCCATTGCCCGTCTAGCCGCGGCCTCGCCCCGGCCGCGACCGCCCGCATCCACCCGGCCGAACTCGATGGCATCGACCTCGACGCAGGCGCCCCGGTGCGGGTCGTCTCGGACTTCGGTCACATCGAGGCGATCCTGACCGCCGATGGTGGCGTGCCAGCCGGCTCGTTGAAGGTGGACTGGTTGGCTCCGGGCGCCCCCGCCAACGCGCTCATTGCCGCTGGCACCGACGTCACCGTGGTCAGGGTGGAGGCCCGATGATGAGCTCGTGCTCAACGGGGCGACGCCGATGAGCGGCACCCTCGTACTGGCGGCCGATCCGATGCTGGCGGGCGACATCGGCCTGGTCGAGGTCGTGCTGGTCCTGGCCAAGGTGGTGGTCGCCTTCGCCTTCCTGCTCGTGGCCGTGATGCTGATGATCTGGTTCGAGCGCAAGCTCCTCGGAGGCATGCACCAGCGCTTCGGGCCCACCATGGCAGGGCCCTTCGGCATCCTGCAGACCCTCGCCGACGGCATCAAGCTCTTCTTCAAGGAGGACCTGGTGCCGGACCGCTCGGACCGGTTCGTGTTCAAGCTGGCGCCCTACCTGTCGCTCGTCCCCGCGTTCCTGGCCTTCGCCATCATCCCGCTCGGCGGGGACTTCAACAGTCGCACCGGCGAGGTCGAATGGTGGGGCCGAATCACCTACCTCCAGGTGGCCGACCCGCCGGTGGGCATCCTGCTGTTCCTGGCCATGAGCTCTGTGGCCGTCTACGGCGTGATGCTGGCCGGCTGGTCGTCGGGGTCGAAGTACCCGCTGCTGGGGTCGGTGCGGGCCTCCGCTCAGATGGTGAGCTACGAGGCCGCACTGGGTCTGGCCGTGGCGTCCATCGTGCTGGTGACGGGGGGACTGTCCACCCACGACATGGTGGTGTCCCAGGCGGCCGAGGGGTATTTCGGCATCGTCCCGCGCTGGAACGTCGTCGTCACCGGCCTGGTGCCGTTCATCGTGTTTGCCATCGCGGGCACCGCAGAGCTCAACCGCCCGCCGTTCGACATGGTGGAGGCCGAGCAGGAGCTGGTCGGCGGCTTCCACACCGAGTACTCCTCGATCCGCTTCGCGATGTTCTTCCTGGCCGAGTTCATGAACACCATCACGATGTCGGCCGTGATCGTCACGCTGTTCCTGGGCGGCCCCTCCGGCCCCGCGCTCGTCGCCGAGATCGGCGGGTTCGGCCTCGCCTGGGCCTGGGGCGTGGTGTGGTTCTTCTTGAAGCTGTTCGTGCTGCTGTTCTGCTTTGTGTGGATGCGGGCCACGCTTCCCCGATTCCGTTACGACCAGCTGATGAACCTCGGCTGGAAGCTGCTCATTCCCGCGGCGTTGGGCTGGTTCCTGTTCCTCGCCGCCCTGGAGGTGGGCCGCGACCGCGACTGGAACACGCTGACGGTGACCGCCGTGGCTCTGGCGGCGTTCACGGTGGCGGGCCTGCTGCTGGCCCGGGCGGTCAAGAGCGGCCGCGGCGACCCCGCCGCCGACCAGGCGTCGCCGTGGAGTCCCGACGGTCGCGCCGATAAGGCGGGGCACTCTGGAGAGCCTGCCGGGCAAGTCGAGGAGAGGGCCTGAGATGGGATACCTGCAAGGGTTCGCGGTCACCCTGCGACAGCTGTTCCTACCCCGGGTCACCACCGACTACCGGGGCGGTTTCGACGACTCGCCCAAGGATGTCAAGCGGCCCAAGCCCGAGCGCCTGCACGGGCGCCATGTGCTCAACCGCTACAGCGACGGCATGGAGAAGTGCATCGGCTGCGAGCTGTGCGCCGGCGTTTGCCCGGCCAACTGCATCTACGTGCGCGGCGCCGACAATGACCCCGACGACCCGGTCGCGCCGGGCGAGCGCTACGGCTATGTATACGAGATCAACTATCTGCGCTGCATCCACTGCGACCTGTGCGTGGAGGCCTGCCCCACCCAGGCCATCACCGAGTCGAAGCTGTTCGAGTTCTCATTCACCAACCGCGACGACGCCGTATACACCAAGGACGAGCTCCTGGTGGACGATGAGGGCCGCCCCCGGCAGATGCCCTGGGAGGATTGGCGTGAGGGCGATGACGCCCTCACCTCGGGATGGATGCGGGCCACGTCCCCATCGGGGGACTACCGCTACGTCGGCGAGGTGGCCTGGTCGGGCGAGCTTGGCTACGGAGTGCGACCGCCGGAGCCGCGTGACACCCACGGCAGTGCCGTGGTTGAGCCGGCCGTCGAAGCGGCCGGGGAGGCGGACTGATGGCTGAGGCGGTGTTCGTGGTCGCCGCGGCCCTGATGCTCGCCGGCGCCGTCGGCGTGGTGGCCAGCCGCAACCCGGTTCACGCCGCGCTGTTCCTGGTGCAGACCCTGGTGGGCGTGGCCCTGCTGTTCGTGCTGAACGACGCTCACTTCCTGGCCGCGGTGCAGGTGGTGGTGTACGCCGGGGCCATCGTGATCCTGTTCCTGTTCGTGATCATGCTTCTGGGCGTCGACAAAGCCGAGGAGCTGCGGATCGAGCCCATCTTCGGGCAGCGGCCGCTGGCGGCGGTCGTGGGCGCGGCGCTGGCCGCGGTGCTGGGCACAGTGATCCTTGCCGGGGCCGGCGTGCTTACCGGGATCCGGCGCAGCGGCGGTGAGCGGGCTCTCGACGGTGAGACCACCGACATCGAGCGCATGGGCCGGGTGCTGTTCGGCGAGTTCGCCTTCGCGGTGGAGATCACCGCAGCCCTGCTGACCATCGCCGTGGTTGGCGCGGTGGTGCTGACCCGCCGCGCCGCCCGCTCCGATGCGGCCGTACCGCCTGAGCCAGGGGCCCGATGATGGGATCGAGCGAGTCATGGAACTGAGCGGGCTGACGACCGACTGGTACCTGGCGCTGTCGGCCGCGGTGTTCGTCATCGGGGCCGTCGGGCTGCTGGTGCGCCGCAACCCGCTGGTGATGTTCATGTGCGTCGAGCTGATGCTCAATGCGGTCAACGTGACCTTCGTGGCCCTCGGCGCCGGCCTCAACGACGTGGGCGGGCAGATCGCGGTGTTCTTCGTTCTGGTGGTGGCGGCTACCGAGGTAGTCATCGGCCTCGCCCTGGTCGTCGCCATCAACCGGAGGCGCTCCGGGGCCACCGCCGACGACGTGAGCTTGTTGAGGGGCTGACATGCGCGCCGACGAGTCCCTGCTGAAGGGCTGAGATGCTGGACGCCGCCTGGCTCATCTGCGCATTCCCGCTGGCCGGATTCGCCGTGCTGGTTGTTGCTGGACGCCGCCTGGGCGAGCCCCGATCCGGCTGGCTGGCCACCGCGGCCATGGCCGGCTCGTTCGTGTCGTCGGTGGCGGTGTTCGCCAGCTTGATGGCCCGCGACCCCGCCGAGCGCCGCTTCGTGGTCACGCTCTTCGAGTGGGTTCCGGCTGGAGACTTCTCGGTGGACGCCGGCCTTCTCGTGGACCCGCTGTCGGTGACCATGGCTCTGTTCGTCACCGGCGTGGGGGCGCTCATCCACCTCTACGCCATCGGCTACATGCATGGCGACCGCGACTTCTCGAAATTCTTCGTCTACCTGAACCTGTTCGCCTTCTCGATGCTGGTTCTGGTGCTGGGCGACAACCTGGCCCTCACGTTCCTGGGGTGGGAGGGGGTGGGTGTCTGCTCCTACCTGCTCATCTCGTTCTGGTTCACAGAGGAGGCCAACGCCGCCGCGGGCAAGAAGGCGTTCATCACCAACCGGGTCGGCGATTGGGGCTTCATGCTGGCCATGTTCTGGGCCTTCGGTGCGCTGGGCTCGGTGCGTTTCCTGGACCTGTTCGGCCACGCCGGCTCGCTGCCGTCGAGCACGGCCACCGTCATCGTGATCCTGCTGTTCGTGGGCGCGGCCGGCAAGTCGGCGCAGCTGCCCCTCTACATCTGGCTGCCCGATGCCATGGCCGGCCCCACCCCGGTGTCGGCGCTGATCCACGCCGCCACGATGGTCACCGCCGGTGTGTACCTGATGGTCCGGGTCAACCCGCTGATAGCGGCGGCCGACGCTTGGGCTCCCGACGCCATCGCCTGGGTGGGGGTGGCCACCGCCCTCTTCGCGGCGGGGGCGGCCATGGCCCAGAACGACATCAAGAAGGTGCTGGCCTACTCCACGATCAGCCAGCTCGGCTACATGATGCTCGCCGTCGGCACCGGCGCCTATGTGGCCGCCATCTTCCACATGGTGACCCACGCCTTCTTCAAGGCGCTGCTGTTCCTGGGATCGGGATCGGTCATCCATGCTCTCGACGGCGATCAGGACATGCGCCGCTACGGCGCGCTCCGGGCCGTCATGCCGGTTACCGCGATCACCTTCATCGTCGGCTGGCTCGCCATCGCTGGAGTGCCGCCGCTGGCGGGGTTCTGGTCCAAGGACGAGATCCTGGCCTACGCGTTCGACAGCAGCCCCGCGCTCTGGGTAGTGGGGCTGGTCACGGCAGTGCTGACCGCCTTCTACATGAGCCGGCTCGTGTTCATGACGTTCTACGGTGAGGCCCGCTACGGCGATGAACGCCACCCGCACGAGCCTTCGACACTGATGACCGTGCCCCTGGTGGTGCTGGCCGGCGCCGCCGTCGTGGCCGGGGTGATGAATCTGCCCTTCAGCTCTGACCTTCACTTCCTGGCGACGTGGCTTGAGCCGTCGCTGTTCGGCAACGAGGCCCACCTCGGCATCGGCGGCGGCCTGCAGTGGCTGCTGGCTCTGGTCGCGGTGGCGGGGGGCGTGGTCGGAATGGTCGGCGCGGCAGCTATCTACCTGCGTCATCGCCTCCCGACGACCCTGGTGGAGTGGCCCGCCGCAGCCCGGGCGTTCTACGTCGACGAGGCCGTCACCCGCTTCGTGGGCGGGCCCGGTCGGCGGGCGTTCGATCTGGTCGCGGCCTTTGATGCCAAGGTCGTGGACGGTGCGGTCGACGGCGTCGGCCGCTCAGTGCGGGCCGGAGGCACGGCGCTGCGGCGGGTGCAGTCCGGCTTCGTGCGGTCCTACGCGCTGCTCACTGCCGCCGGGGCGGTCGCCCTGCTTGTGTGGTTCATCACCAGAGCGAGCCTGTAGATGGATGCCGCCGTGCTGGCCACCGAGCCGCTCGCCTACTCGCACCCGTCGTTCGCGGCGGTTCTCATTGTGCTGGTGCTGGCGCCCGCGGCCGGTGCGCTGGTGCTGCTGGCCTTGCCCCGCTCCCGACCCGACCTGTTCAAGCTGGTGGCACTGCTGGCCTCCTTGGTGCCGGCCGCACTGGTGGTGTGGATGCTCGGGGCGTTTGAAACGGACATTGCCCACGCCTTCCAGTTCTGGGATCAGTACACGTGGATCGAGGGGCTGGGCGTGTCGTGGCAGGTCGGGGTGGACGGGCTGTCGCTGTTCCTAGTGGTGATGACCGCGCTGATCTTCCCGCTGGCCATCGTCGGGGTTGACGCCGAGCACTCGCCCAAGCCCTACTACGCCTGGTTGCTGATCCTGGAGGCCGGGTGCCTGGGCACCTTCGTGGCCCTCGACCTGATCATGTTCTTCGTGTTCTTCGAGATCGTGCTGGTGCCGATGTACTTCCTGATCGGTGGCTGGGGCCACGGGCGGCGGGCCTACGCGGCCACGAAGTTCTTCCTGTTCACCATGTTCGGCTCGGCATTGATGCTGGTGGCCATCGTGGCGCTGGCTTTCCTGCACGCCTCCGCGGCCGGAGGCGACGTGACCTTCGACCTGCTCGCTATCGCGGAGAACCAGCTGCTGGCCATCAACACGGCCCGCTGGCTGTTCCTGGCCTTCGGGCTGGCCTTCGCGGTGAAGGTGCCGCTGATCCCGGTTCACACCTGGCTGCCCGACGCCCACACCAACGCGCCCACCGCGGGCTCGGTGATCCTGGCCGCGGTGATGCTCAAGCTCGGCACCTATGGCCTGGTGCGCTTCGGCCTGTACCTGTTCCCGGAGGCGTCGGTGCACTTTGCGCCGCTGATGGTGACGCTGGGGGTGATCGGCATCATCTACGGCGCCATCGCCGCGGCCATGCAGCGAGACCTCAAGCGCCTGGTGGCCTACTCGTCGGTGGCCCATCTCGGCTTCATCGTGATCGGCACGTTTGCGCTCAACACCGAGGGCCTCACCGGCGGTGTGCTGCAGATGGTGAACCACGGTGTGTCCACCGGGGCGCTGTTCCTGCTGGTGGGGATGATCTACGAGCGCCGCCGCACCCGCGAGATCTCCGAGCTGGGCGGGCTGCAGAAGCCGGCGCCGCTGCTGGCCGCGGTGTTCATGGTGGTGATGCTGTCGTCGGTGGGGCTTCCGGGCCTCAACGGCTTCGTGGGCGAGCTGCTGGTGCTGCTCGGCGCTTTCAACGCCCATCGCTGGTGGGCGGTTGTCGCGGCCGCGGGCGTCATCCTGGCCGCGGTCTACCTGCTGTGGGCCTACCAGAGGGTGTTCCACGGACCGGCTACCGGGGCCAACGCCGAGATGCCGGACCTGCGCTGGCGCGAGGGTCTGGTGATGGTGCCCTTCCTGGCTGCCATCGTGTTCATGGGCGTGTACCCCAAGCCGGTGATCGACCGGGTCGAGCCGGCGGTGGACGCCATAATCGCCCATGTCGAGGACAATGTCGCCGGCTTCGCGGAGCCTGTGGCGGATGTGCAGCCCGCGATGACGCTGGACGACCTGGCCCGCTCGGCGGGCGAGACCCATAACGGCGGTGACAGCCAGACCGGCGATGACGGTGGCGCCGGCCATCTCGAGGACGGCGGCGATGACGGTGGCGCCGGCCATGGAGAGGACGGCGGCTGATGGTTGCCGTGTTGGCGCAGCTCGAGGCGGTTCCCACGCCTGAGGTGGACTGGGCCGGGCTGCTGCCCGTGCTGCTGCCTGGGGCGGGCGCGCTGGTGCTGCTGATGGTCCGCTCGCTGGTGCCGAGCCGGCTGCTGCCCGTGGTGTTCGACGCGGCCTGGACGTTCGTGGTGGCGGTGGCGGGACTCGTAGCGGTGGTAGTCCTGTGGCAGCGAGAGGGCGAGGTCAGGGCGTTCGGCGATCAGCTCGTGATGGACGGCTTGGCCCTGTTCGTGGCTGCGATCATCCTCGGCTCGGTCGCGCTGGCCGCCCCCACGCTTCCCCGGTACTGCCGGCGAGTCGGCGTCGACAGCGCCGAACTCTGCGTGCTGGTCCTGCTGGCCGCGGCCGGGGCGGTGGTGATGGCCGGGGCGGCCGATCTGATCGTGCTGTTCCTGGGGCTGGAGACGATGTCGATCGCGGCCTACGTCATGGCGGCGCTCAACCTGCGCCGGCTCGAGTCGCTGGAGGCGGGCCTCAAGTACTTCGTGCTCGGCGCCTTCTCCACTGCGTTCCTGCTGTACGGGATCGCCCTCGTCTACGGCGCGACCGGCACCACCAACCTGCACGGGATCAGCCTCTATCTCGACACATTCATCGTGCTGGGCGACGGGATGCTGCTGGCGGGCCTGGCGATGCTGCTGGTGGGTCTGGGATTCAAGGTGGCCGCGGTGCCGTTCCATGCGTGGGTGCCCGACGTCTATGTGGGCGCGCCGACGCCGGTGACGGCCTTGATGGCCTCGGCGGTGAAGACGGCCGGGTTTGCCGCTCTGATCCGGGTGTTCGTGGAAGCGCTGGGGGCGCGGTCAGACGACTGGCAGCCGGCCGTGTTCGCCCTGGCCTGCGCCACCCTGGCGGTCGGATCCGTGCTGGCCGCGGTCCAGAGCGACGCCAAGCGCATCCTGGCTTACTCGTCCGTCTCCCACGCGGGTTTCATCCTCGTCGGCGTGCAGGCGGCCTCCGATTCCGGCGTGGCCGCGGTGCTGTTCTACCTGGCCGCGTACGCGGTCATAGCGGTGGGAAGCTTCACCGTTGTGGCCGTGCTGTCCGGTCCGGGCGACGACCGCACCGGCCTAGCCTCGCTCGCCGGACTCGGCACCCGCAGGCCGGCGCTGGCCCTGGCGCTGACGATCCTGTTGCTGGCCCAGGCGGGAGTGCCGTTCACGTCGGGCTTCGTGGCCAAGTTCTCGGTCATATCGGCGGCGGTGGAGGCCCGCTCGTACTGGCTGGCCGTGGTGGCCATGGTCAGTGCCGTGGTCGCAGCTTTCGCCTACCTGCGGGTGGTGGTGGCTATGTACTTCGGCGACGCCGGTGACACCGATTCCGACGCCGCCGGCGCCCCGCCCGCGATGGGTCTCGGGGCCGCAGCAGTGGTCGTCGTAGCCGTGCTTTTCACGGTGGCCATGGGCGTGGTCCCGGGCCTGCTGGAGTCCCTGTCCAGCACCGCAGCCGGGCTGTGAGCCTGGAACGCCAGCCTCCGCGCCGCACGCCTGGCGCTGGCCGAGATCGAGAGCTCGTGCGCTGCGCCTCGGGAGTCGCCGGGACACAATGTCAGTTGTGATCACGCCAGAGATCAAAGCCGCCTTCTTTGCTGACGGGGTGGTGAAGGTTCCCGGCGCGGTGGGCGGCGAATGGATCGATCGGATCCTCGAGGACGCGCAGCGCGAACTGGACGCACCGGGCCCGTGGGTGACCGACACGAACCCGGGCGGAGCGCAGGATCGGCTGTTCACCACCCGGTACCGCTGGCAGCACGAGCCGGTCATCCGGGACTTCGTGTTCTTGTCGCCCGTCGCGGCGATGGCCGCGGCCCTCACCAGCTCATCGACCGTGCGCTTCTACTTCGACCACCTGCTCGTCAAGGAGCCACAAACCGCGGCCCCCACGCCGTGGCATCAGGACATCGGATACTGGCCCTTCCTCGGCAAGCAGATCATCTCCGCGTGGGTGAGCGCCTCAAGCAGCTCGGTCAGAGACAGCTCGCTGGAGTTCGTGCGGGGCTCACACCGCTGGGACGCCTACTACGCCCCGCAGTCCTTTGACGGCCAGGGGGGCTGGACCGAGGATTTCCAGGGTGAGGTGATGCCCGACATCGAGTTGGCCCGCAGCCACGACGACTGCCCCTACGACATCGTGGGGTTCGACGTGGAGCCCGGTGACGCCATCTTCTTCTCGGCCTGGATCATCCACGGCGCGCCACCGAACCAAGGCGCCGGACGCCGCGTGGCGCTGTCCACCCGCTGGCTGGGCGACGATGCCACCTGGTTCCCCCACCCCGGCTGCGACCCGACCGTCACCCAGGAGGACACCTCAGCGGTGCCCGGCGACTACCCGGCCGACGATGAGCGTTTCCCGTTGGTGTACGAGGAGGGATAGGGCCGCACCGACCAGCCGGCAGATCGCCCGCGGGAGGCTTCGATCGTGCCTCTGGATGAGCTGCGCGATGAGGCGGTCGTGCTCCCTGGCCGTCCCGTTTCTGGAGGGATCCTCACGTATGTAGGCTCGGCAATCGACATAGGCGCCGCAGGGAGGCCCCAACGGTTGATTGAGTTGACCGGGGTAAAGAAGTACTACCAAGTCGGTCCCGTGGAGGTTCGGGCTCTCGACGGGGTGGACCTGAGCGTCGCGGCGGGCGAATTCGTCGTGATCCTCGGTCCGTCGGGAAGCGGCAAGACCACGATGCTGAACCTGATTGGAGTCCTGGACTCGCCCACGTCGGGCCAGATCACGGTGGGCGGGCGCGACACGACTTCGGCTTCGCGCCCGGAGCTGTTCGAACTGCGGCGCCAGACGGTGAGCTTCATCTTCCAGAGCTTCAACCTGTTCCTGGGGCTCACGGCCACCGAGAACGTGGAGTTCGGCGTGGACGTCGCCGGCAAGCGCGGCAGCGTCGATCCGAAGGAGGTGCTCGAGTCGGTGGGTCTGGGTCACCGGTTCGACCATTTCCCCCACGAGCTCTCCGGCGGCGAGCAGCAGCGTGTGGCGATCGCCAGGGCGCTGGCCACCGGCAATCCGGTGCTGCTGGCCGACGAGCCCACCGGCGAGCTCGACTTCAGGACCGGGTCCCAGATTCTCGAACTGCTCTACGCGCAGGCAGCCGGCGAGCGGGCCGTGCTGGTAGTTACCCACAACCGCGAGATATCCCGCATGGCCGACCGGGTCGTCGAGCTGAGCAGCGGCGAGATCATCAGCGACGGTCCCCCAGCGGGCGGCAAGACGCCGCTAGCCGAGCTTCACTGGTAGCGGGCTCAGCGGATGGGCGAGTCTCCGATCCGCGCTGTGTCTCAGATCTGTTCGGAGCCCATCTGCTTCAACTCCGTCTCGATCTCGTTCATCAGCACTACCAAATCGATCACGTCGTGGCTGGTCAGCGAGCCCAAGAACCGACCCGACTTCCTGTCTGCAACTGCGATCACCGTCTGCGGTGCGTTGGTCATCTTCTCGAGCGCGTCATGGATCGGTTCGTCGGGGAATGTGGTCAGCGTGTTGACTCGCAGCACGTCGCCCAGCGCGGCCGCGGCCCGCGAGCGCCGGCGCACCGAACGGAGCCCGGTGGTCGAGGCGATTCCAGCGACCTCGCCGCCGTCGACCACCAGGTAGTCGTGCTGGTGGGGCACAGTCCAGGACTCCATGAATTCGGCGACGGAGGTGTCCGACCGCGGGTACTCGCGAGTCCTGTCGAAGACGCTCCTGACCTGCACCTCCTTCAGGGCGTATCGGGCGAACGCCGGCGTCACCGAGTCCGGGAGCGCGAGAGGTTCCGACAACGCCGTCCGCCGGACCGCGAAGTTGATTACGGCCGGCATGAAGAGGATGTATCCGGACATGATCAGGACCAGAAGCGAGAAGACATCCTTCTCGATCGTGCCGCTCTCGAGCATCACGAGCAGGAAGGCGATCTCCGCGACGCCCTTGGACATGAGCCCGGCCGCGAGCGCGAACGGTGCGTCGAGCCGGGTGACGTAGGTTCCGACGAAGGCGCCGGCGAATTTGCCCGTCAGCGGGACCAGCACGAGGGCCGTTGCCGTTGTGGCCGGCAGGCTTGTGAAGGAAAGGTCGAAATGAAGTCCGGCCGAGGCGAAGAACAGGGGGACGAAGAGACCCTCCGAGGCGCTGCGCATGCCGGGCATGATGTCGTCGCGCACCCCTTGGGACAGCCCGGACAGGGCGGCACCGAACAGCAGCGCCCCGATGGTGCCGTGCAGGCCCATCCTCTCAGCGCCCACCACCACCAGGAACAGCCCTCCGATCAGCAGGCCGAATGAGAGTTGGGGAACGTTGAGGACTCGCTGCAGGGCGACGATCACGACCGGCAGCACCTTGGCCGACAGCAGCCAGGCCAGCACCACGAAGGCGATGATCTTGCCGAACAGAGACAGCACGCTGACCGCGCTCAGGGGGTGGGCACGTTCGCCGATCGTAAAACCCACCACGAGCAGCGAGGCGATCTCGGCGATGATCACGATGGTGAAGATCTTCAGCCCGATGGGCTGCTTGAGGGTTCCAGAATCGGACAGGACCTTGACTGCGAGACCGAGGCTCGACAGCGACAGGATGCCGGCGAGGGCCAGAGCCTCCTCGAAGCTGAGGCCAAGACCCAAGTCGATGCCGAAGAGGTCCGACGTGACGGTGAGCGCGGCCAGCAGCGAAATGACGACCGAGATGATCGCCGCGGCGAAATACCGTCCCCGCATCGTGGCCACGAAGCCCGGGACATCGATCTCGTCCAGTCCGACGATGAAGAACAGCACGAATATGCCGAGTTCCAGAAAGAGCTTCAGATCGCGCGTCGGCTCGACGATCCCGGTAGCCGGACCGAGCACCGCACCGGCGAGCGTGTAGGCGATGATCGAGCTCAGGCCGAAGCGGTTGAGCACGCCCTCCATGAGCTTGGCCACGACGATGAGCAGTCCGATGGGGAGCAGCACGTCGATCAACATTTGGCCCGCACCCCCTGTCAACGCCGGAGACGGCGAGTTGAGACTACTTGGGCGGTCATTGCCAGGCCCGAGACGGGCATTCGAGCGGGGCGCGGGACCGGCTGCGGATCGTCCCCCATTCGTGGCGGCGCAGTAGGCGCGCGCCGAGCCGAGGGGCTAGCATGTTGTTTCGTTCAGCGGCCAAGGCCAGCCGACGGCTGGTTCGCTATACCCGAGGAGATGCGGTTCATTGAATATCAGCACTGAGAGACAGGGTGGCGCTTTGATCGCAGTGGCTGAGGGCCGGGTCGACGGTGCTAACGCCCTTGAGTTCCATGAGGCTCTTGAAGCCGCTATCAGCTCAGACGACACGGGGATGGTGCTCGACTTCGAAGGCATCTCGTACATCAGCAGCGCCGGTCTCCGCGTTGTTCTGCTGGTGGCCAAGACGCTTCAGAAGCAGAGCGCCAAGATGGCCGTGTGCTCGCTGTCGGAGTCGATCCGGGAGATCTTTGAGATCAGCGGCTTCGACAAGATCATCCCCGTCCACGGCTCCCGGGCGGACGCGCTAGCCGGGGTCGGAGGCTGATCGGGGCTCGAGTCCCCGACCCAATCTCCCAGGCTTCTTGCTCCCGACGAGCCGGCCTCACGTGCCGGTGAAGCGTCGGGTGTCTCCCCGGCGGCTTGATCGCGCCTCCACCGGTTGAGGCGTCGCGGTCGGTCGCATCCAGCGGGTACGGTCGCGCCATGACTGGCGAGCGCGAGCGCCGGCCGATGGCGGTGGCGTGGGACGAGGCCCGGGAGGTTCTGGTCGTGGTGCTGCTGGCCGCGGCGCTTCTCCATGTCGTCGCACCGATGATCCGCTATGCCGGGATCGGCCACCGATCGTGGTGGGAGGATCTCTATGGCGCCCTCGCCAACGTCAACCTGCTTACCGGGGTTCTGCTGCTCGGCGCGGCCGTCGCGGTGTGCACCACGCCGGCGGCTGACCTGGTTCCCCGGCTGCGGCTGTCGGTTTACTGGGCCGCGGTCACGGTGACCGCGCTCGGTGTCCTTGCGGTCATCAACGTCCTGTCCGTGCCGTCTGCTGGCGATGCGGCCACCTTGCGGCTGGCCGCCGTGGCCTGGCGTCCGGGACCCGCGTTACTGCTGTCGGGTTCCGCCGCCTGGATGGCACGCCGGGTGGTGCTCTTCGGCTAGGAGCGAGCGCAAATTGGTTGCGAGCGCCTCGCCGTGCGGCGTTGTGTTTCCCGCTCTTGTTCGCTGCGCCCACGGGCCGCTCGGGCCACGGCCTCGCTCAGCGCCTCGCGGGAATCCCTGGTGAACTGCGGCCCATCCGCTCGGCCTCTGACGCGTCACGCGCCGCCTCGCCGGTAAGCTTCCGGCCCGTGTCGGAGTTCCTGCGCACCTATCTGACCGTCGGCATATTCGGGGCTCTCGGCGCCGTCATCGTGGCCGCGCTTCTGGGCGTGGGCCGCGTCTTGCGGCCGTCCCGTCCCACCCCGGCGAAGATGGAGAACTACGAGTCCGGCGTGGACCCCACCGGGGACATGTGGTCGCAAGCCAACATCCGCTACTACGTCTTCGCCCTCCTGTTCGTGCTGTTCGATGTGGAGGCCGTCTTCATCTTCCCGTGGGCCGCCCGTCTGGAGGCCTACGCCGTGTTCGGCCTGGTGGAAATGGCCATCTTCATATTCATCCTGCTCCTCGGCCTGCTCTACGCCTGGCGCAAGCGGATGCTGAGATGGATGTGACCGTGAGCCTCTTGGCAGGGGCAGCCCGATGGGCCTAGTCGAGTCGGGCAAGGTCCCCAAGCCGCTCTCGACCCTGCTCAACATGAGCCGCAAGTACTCGCTGTGGGTATACCAGTGGGGCCTGGCCTGCTGCGCCATCGAGATGGGGGCCGCCTTCGGCTCGCCCCGCTACGACGTCATGCGCCTCGGGGTGATCCCCCTTCCCGCCAGCCCCCGCCAGGCCGATCTGGTGGTGATCTCGGGCACCGTGACCGACAAGATGGCGCCGTCGGTGCGCCGCCTCTACGAGCAGATGCCCGACCCCAAGTACGTGATCTCCATGGGGTCGTGCGCCAACTGCGGCGGGCCCTACTGGGACAGCTACTCGGTCACCAAGGGCGTCGACCAGATCGTGCCGGTGGACGTGTACGTGCCCGGCTGCCCGCCCCGGCCCGAGGCCCTGCTCGAGGGGATCGTGATGCTGCAGGAGCGCATCCAGAACGAGGACATGGGCGAGCGCTGGAGGGGTGAGCCGATTGTCATCGACTGACGCCGCCACCAGTGAGACCGACGCTCCCGAGGCCGTAGCAGACGTCGATGCCGAGGCGCTCCTGGCGCGCGCCCGCAGCGCAATGGGAGAGGCGCTGGTCGGGTCGCACATCGCCGGCGGCGAGCTGTGGGTGCGGGTGGAGCGCGAATCGTGGGCGGACCTCGCGGCCTGGCTTCGCAACGAGGAGGGCTTCGGCTTCTTCAACTTCCTGTCGGCCGTCGACTGGATGCCGTCGCCGTTCGGGCGTGACATGGACAGCACCGTCGACAGCGCCCTCGATCCGCCCGAGCCCAAGGAGACCCCGCCAGCCGAGACCGGCGTGGCCGGCGGAGACACGCGCTTCCAGCTCCTGGCCCGAGTGAACGATGTGACGTCGGGCCGCTCGCTGATCGCCAAAGCCGACCTGCCCACCGACGACCTGCGCGCCCCCAGCTGGGTGCCGGTCTACCCCGGCGCCAACTGGCACGAGCGCGAGGCCTGGGAGATGTTCGGGATCGCCTTCGACGGCCACCCCGGGCTGCGCCACATCTACCTGCCCGGCGAGTTCGAGGGCCATCCGCTGCGCAAGGACTACCCGCTGCTGGCCCGCAGGGTGAAGCCCTGGCCCGGCATCGTCGACATGGAACTGATGCCCGAGGCGAACGACGGGGAGGGCGGCACGCCAGCCGCGGTGGGCGACGACGGGGCTGAGGGCGGCACGCCGTGACCGTCACCGAGCGCCAGCAGCTCAGCTACATCGCCGCGCAGGCCGCCGACGCCCGCGTCAACCTCGAGATCGAGACCGAGGGCATGACCCTCAACATCGGCCCCCAGCATCCGGCCACCCACGGGACGCTGCGCATCGTGGCCAAGCTCGACGGCGAGCAGGTCGTGGCGGCGGATCCGATCATGGGATACATGCACCGCGGCTACGAGAAGCTGGCCGAGGTGCGGACGTATCCACAGGTCACCACCCTGATCAACCGCATCGACTGGCTCGGAAGCTTCGCCAACGAGGTGCCCTTCATCCTCGCGGCCGAGCGTCTCATGGAGTTGGAGGCGCCTCCCCGGGCCCAGTGGATCCGCACCGTCCTGTTCGAGCTGAGCCGCATCGCCAACATCACGCTGTTCCTGGGCGACATGGCCGTGCAGGTGGGCGCCATCACCCCGGTGTTCTTCGCCTTCCGCGACCGCGAGCATGTGCTCAACCAGATCGAGGCCGCCACCGGCGGGCGCTTCCACCCGAACTTCGACCGCATCGGCGGCATCAAGGACGATCTGCCCGCGGGCTGGATCGCCGAAACCCACCAGGCCATGCGCAAGATCCGCTCCTTCTGCGACGAGATCGAGGAGCTCGTGGAGGGCAACGAGATCTTCCAGGCCCGCACCCGGGGCATCGGCGTGATCCCGCCGGATGTGGGGCTGTCCTATGGCCTGTCCGGCCCGAACATCCGGGCCTCCGGGGTGGACTGGGACGTGCGCCGGGACAGTCCCTGCGGGCTGGTCCACGACCAGGTCGACTGGAAGGTCTGGACCCATCCCGACGGCGACTCTTTCGCCCGGTTCTGGGTGCGGCTCCAGGAGACCCGGGAGGCGACCAAGATCGTCGACCAGCTGCTTGACGGGATCCCGCCGGGGCCGATCATGGCCAAAGTGCCCGTCATCATCAAGGTGCCCGCGGGCGAGGCCTTCGTCGAGACCGAGAACCCCCTCGGCGTGATGGGCTACTACGTGGTGTCCAAGGGAGACCTGTACCCGTTCCGGGTAAAGATCCGCTCGGCGTCGTTCTCCAACGTGTCGATCACGCCGTGGCTGCTCAAAGGGGTCTACGTTCCCGACATCATCACGATTCTGGCAAGCCTCTACTTCATCCTCGGAGACATCGACCGATGATTGCCTGGCGCGCTGAGCATGAGACGGCTGCGGGGGCCGACCGATGATTGCCTGGCGCGCTGAGCATGAGACGGCTGCGGGGGCCGACCGATGATTGCCTGGCGCGCTGAGCTCGAGACAGCTGCGAGGGCCGACCGATGATCTCGGTGCTGGCGGAGCTGTCGTACTGGCAGGTCACGTCGATCCGGGTGGTGGCGGGCCTGGTGGCGGTGGTGGCGGTGGCCGGCACGCTGGTCTACGTCCACCTGTTCAAGATGGTGAGCTTCATGCAGAGCCGGCTGGGCCCCATGGAGGCCGGCCCCTACGGCTCGCTGCAGCTTCTGGCCGAGATCGGCAAGTTCCTCCAGAAGGAGGACATCGTCCCCCGCCGAGCCGACCGCTTCGTGTTCAAGGCCGCCCCGTTCGTGGTGCTCACCTCCACGTTCCTGCTGCTGGTCGTGCTGCCGGGAGGCCCGGACGCATGGTTCATCTCCAACGACCTCGGGATCTACCTGGCCATGGCGGTCAGCTCGGTGTCGGTGATCGGGATCCTCATGGCCGGCTGGGGCTCGGCGTCGAAGTACTCCCTTCTCGGCGGGCTGCGGGCCACCGGCCAGCTAATCGCCTACGAGCTGCCGCTGCTGCTGGCAGTGGTCGGCGTGGTCATCCAGGCCGAGACGATGAACCTTCAAGGGATCGTGCTGGCCCAGGCCAACGGCGAGATCTTCGGCTGGGGAGCGATGGGCAACCCGTTCATCATCACCCAGTTCGCCGGCTTCGCCATATTCATGATCGCCATGCAGGCCGAGCTCACGCAGACCCCCTTCGACATGCCGGTGGCCGAGTCGGAGCTGGTCACCGGCTACATGACGGAGTACTCCGGCCTGCGGTTCCTGCTGTTCTTCATCGGCGAGTTCGCCACTGCGGGGGTGTTCTCGGCCATCGCCGCGGTGCTGTTCCTGGGCGGCTGGTACGTGCCGGGCCTCGACCCCGCCGACAACCTCTTCAACGTGATCGGACCGCTGGTGCTGTTCGGCAAGGTGGTGGTCCTGACGTTCCTGGTCTTCTGGGTCCGGTTCACGTTCCCCCGCTTCCGCGAGGATCAGCTGCAGCGCCTGGCCTGGAAGTTCCTGGTGCCGCTGGCTCTGGCCAACATCGTGGTCACCGGCGTGCTCAAGGTGGTGCTGTGATGGGCGTGACGGCCGCGGCAGCGGCACCGAAGGCGGTGGTGTGATGGGTCTGGTACCGGGCCTGGTGAAGGGGCTGGTCGTGACCGGCTCCACGGTGGTGCGCACGGTGTTCCCCAAGCGGGGACTGCGCACGCTGCTGCCCGCGCCGTCGAAGGGCGCGGCCACCGTGCAGTACCCGCACGTGAAAGAGGCGCCCCCGCCCCGGGCCCGCGGCGTGATCGCCCTGCACGAGGGCAACTGCACGGCCTGCATGCTGTGCGCGCGGGAGTGCCCCGACTGGTGCATCTACATCGAGGGCCACAAGGAGAAGGCCCCGCCCCGCCGCGCCGGGGGCAAGCCCCGTCAGGTCAACATCCTCGATCGCTTCGACATCGACTACGCGCTGTGCATGTTCTGCGGCATCTGCGTGGACGTGTGCCCCTTCGAGGCGCTGTTCTGGAGTCCCGAGTACGAGTTCTCCGAGCCCCGTATCGCGGATTTGCTCCACGACATGTCGCGACTGTCGGAATGGATGGAGACCGTGCCCGACTTCGAGGACTACGAGTCGGGGTCGGTGGCCAAGAAGCTCAAGGTACCGCCGACATGACGTCGGCGGGGGTGCTGGCCGCGGGCGCGGCGAGCGGCGACCTGTTCGTGGCGCAGAATGTCTTCTTCGGTGCCATCGCGCTGGTGATGATCGTCTCCGCGATCCGCTGCGTGACCACCCGCAATGTGGTGCACGCCGCGCTGTGGTTGGTGCTGGTGCTGGCCGGAGCGGCTGCGCAATTCATCCTGCTGGGCTCGGAGTTTGTGGCCGTCACGCAAGTGCTCGTCTACATCGGCGCCATCGTCGTGCTGTTCCTGTTCGGCATCATGCTCACCAAGGCCTCGATGGGCGACGACGACTCGGTGGCGACCGAGAAGCGGCTCATGGCCGGCCTGGTGGCGGTGCTGCTGGCCGTGGTGATGGGCGTCGCGCTGGTCGACAGCTACTCCGACACCCGGTTGGTGATCGACGAGCCCCAGCGCTTCACGGCCGTGTCCGATGCCATCTTCAGCCAGTACATCGTGGCCTTCGAGGCGGTATCCGTGCTGCTGCTGGCCGCCCTGATCGGCGCCATCGTCGTGGCCCGCAAGGAGTAGGGGCGAGCGATGATCCTCAACCCCTGTCGTTCTGTTCGCGCTTTTCCGTCACTACACCGGGTTTCCGCGCACAGATCGGCGGGGACCGTCCATGGAGATGGCGAGCCATGATGCTCAACCAGTTCCTGCTGCTGGCCGCGGTGCTGTTCTGCATCGGCGTGTACGGCGTGCTGGCCCGGCGCAACGGGATCATGGTCTTGATGTCGGTGGAGATCATCCTCAACTCCGTCAACATCAACCTGGTCGCCTTCGGGGCCTTCCGCGACAACGTGGCCGGCGAGGTGTTCGCCCTGTTCGTGATAGCGGTGGCCGCGGCCGAAGTCGGCATCGGATTGGCCATCGTGCTGCTCATCTACCGCAACCGACGAAGCATCGACCTCTCCGAGGCCGATCTGCTCAAGGGCTGAGGGAACCTTCGCCGTGGGACTGCTCGCTGCCGCCACGACGGTCGCCTCCGCTCTCGCGGCCGACGAGCCCGTCGCCCACGGGCCCAGCGCGGTCGACAGCGCCGGGTTCTTCCTCGACTTCGCCTGGCTGATCCCGCTGCTGCCCGCGCTGTCGTTCGTCGCCATCCTGCTGTTCGGCAAGCGCATGCCCCGCAAGGGCTCCGAGCTCGGACTCGTTGCGGTCGGCGGTTCCTTGTTCGTTGCTCTAGGCGCGGCGGCCACCTGGCTGGGCCACCGCGACGGCTCGCACGAGGGCGTGCAGGCTGTGCACCGCACGGTGGGATGGCTGCGCTCCGGCGGCATCGAGTATGACGCCGGCATCCTGGTGGACGGGCTGTCGGTGATGATGCTGATCGTTGTGACCGCAGTGTCGTTCCTGGTGCACATCTACAGCACCGACTATGTGGCCGGCGACGCCCGCTACACCCATTTCTTCGCCTTCTTGAGCTTGTTCACCGCGGCGATGCTGTTCTTCGTCCTCAGCGACAACCTGCTGCAGATGATCGTCGGCTGGGAGCTGGTCGGCGTCTGCTCGTTCGTGCTCATCGGCCACTGGTGGGAGCACAAGGAGAACTCCGACGCGGCCCTCAAGGCATTCCTCACCAACCGGGTGGGTGACGTGGGGCTGCTGGTGGGCGTGTCGATCCTGTTCTTCGCCGCGGGCGGCACCTTCGACACGCTGACGATCAGCGAGCGCATCAACACCGGAGAAGTGAGCCACACCGCGCTGGTGGTCGCGTCGCTGTGCCTGCTGGCCGCGGTGATGTCCAAGTCGGGCCAGTTCATCCTGCACACATGGCTGCCCGACGCCATGGCCGGTCCCACACCGGTGTCCGCGTTGATCCACGCGGCGACGATGGTGGTGGCGGGGATCTTCCTGGTGGCCCGGCTCTACCCGGTGTTCTGGGAGGGAATGTCCATCGGCGGCTCCAGCATCAACCTGCTGGCGCTGGTGGGCGCGGTCACTCTGCTGTTCGGCGGGATGCTGGCCTTCACCCAGAACGACATCAAGAAGGTGCTGGCCTACTCCACCGTCAGCCAGCTCGGCTACATGGTGATGGCTCTCGGGGTGGGCGCCTGGACCGCGGCCATGTTCCACCTGTTCACCCACGCCTTCTTCAAGGCCTGCCTGTTCCTGGGGTCGGGCTCGGTGAGCCACGCGGTGCACAGTTTCGATATGAAGACCGACATGGGCGGCCTGCGAAAGGTGATGCCCCACACCTTCCGGACGTTCCTGGTGGCGACGGTGGCCCTGATGGGTGTGCCCCCGCTGGCCGGGTTCTGGTCCAAGGACGAGATCCTGGCCGGTACCGGTGGCTGGGGCCTGTTCGGCGGCACCGGCGGCAACGGCTCCTACACCCTGATGCTGGTGATGGGGATGCTGGGCGCGGCGGTGACCGCGGCCTACATGACCCGGGTCGTCTATCTCACTTTCTTCGGCACGTACCGGGGCCACGGCCATCCCCATGAGTCCGGCCCGCGCATCGTCGGGCCGCTGTACGTGTTGGCCTTCTTCGCGGTGGTGGCCGGGCTGTTCAACATGCCCAAGGGCTTCCAACTGTGGCCCGAGGCGTGGCAGGAGCGCTTCGGCCACTACGTCGAGCCGGTGGCGGCCTACTTCCCGGCCATCGGTCACGCCAAGCCGAGCTGGTCGCTGGCCATCGTCTCGGTGCTGGTGGCGCTGGCCGGCGCGGGTTTGGCCTGGCGCTACTACTTCAAGGCCGTCGACAGTCGCTCGGTGGCGTCCGGCGATTCCCTCACCGGGATTCCTGACGGCCCGGTGTCCCGCGGCGGGCTGCCCCGGGCTGTGCACACGACCCTGGCCAACAAGTACTACTTCGACCACCTGTACACCGGCGTGATCGTCAAGGCGGTGAAGGGTCCGCTGGCCAAGGCCACGTACTGGTCCAACCAGCGGATCATCGACGGGGTAGTGAACGAGGCCGGCCGGCGGTCGGTGGCCGCGGGCCGCGCCGTGTACGACCATGTCGACCAGGGCCTCATCGACAACGTCGTCATCGACGGCTCGGGCCGAGCCTCCGACAACGCAGGCGAGGGCCTGCGGACCATGCAGACCGGCAAGGTCCAGCAGTACGCGGCCATCCTGTTCGCGGCCGCCGCCGTGCTCGCCGGCGTGTTCATGATCGTCCTTTCGCTGTGACACTTCGTGACCCAGATCGTGCCGACCCTGTAACCCCCGCAGAATCCAGGAGCCTCTAGGACCGCACCATGACCGACTTTCTCAATAATTGGGGCCTGACCCTCGTCACCTTCGTCCCGCTGATCGGGGCGCTGGTGCTCATGGCGATCGGCGGCGGGTGCCTGCGGAACAGGCAGACCGGCAAGGTCCAGCCGTACGCGGCCATCCCGTTCGCGGCCGCCACCGTGCTGGCCGGCGTGTTCATCCTCGTGCTGTCGCTGTGAGGATCCGTGACCCAGATCGTGCCGACCCTGTTACCCCCCAGAATCCTCCGAGCCTCTAGGACCACACCATGACCGACTTTCTCAATGATTGGGGCCTCACCCTCGTCACCTTCGTCCCGCTGGCCGGGGCGCTGGTGCTCATGGTGATCCCGGCCGCCGAGGAGAAGCTCCTCAAGCAGGTGGCCCTGCTGGCGTCGCTGGCCGCGCTGGTGATCGGCGGCCTGCTGCTGCTCGACTTCGACTACGGCGACGCCGGAGGCCTTCAGTACGTGGTGGACGCCCGCTGGATCGAGGTGATCAACAGCCGCTACATCCTCGGCCTCGACGGCATCTCGCTGCCACTGATGGCCCTGACGCTGGTGGTGATCCCTCTGTGCGTCGTCTACTCGTGGGACCACATACCCGAGCCGGGCAACCCCAAGGCATTCCTGATCCTCATCCTCATACTCGAGACGGGCATGGTCGGCACGTTCGTGGCCCAGGACCTGGTCCTGTTCTTCGTGTTCTTCGAGGTGGTGCTACTGCCGATGTTCTTCATGATCGGCGTGTGGGGCGGCGAGAACCGGCGCTACGCCTCGATCAAGTTCTTCCTGTTCACCCTGTTCGGCTCGGCGCTGATGCTGCTGTCGTTCCTGGCCCTGTTCTTCCTGTCCACCGATACGGCCACCGGCGAGTCGCTGCGCACCTTCGACATGCGGGTGCTGTCAGACGTGGCCGGCGCGGGCATCCTGGGCGCCACCCAGATCTGGATCTTCGCGGGCATGTTCGTCGGCTTCGGCGTGAAGGTGCCGATGTTCCCGTTCCACACGTGGCTGCCCGACGCTCACACCGAGGCGCCCACGGTGGGGTCGGTGATCCTGGCCGCCATCCTGTTGAAGCTCGGCACCTACGGGTTCGTGCGCATCGCGGTGCCGATGCTTCCCGAGGGTGCGCAGGCGTGGGCGCCGTGGATCGGCCTGCTGGCGGTGATCGGCATCATCTACGGCGCGCTGGGATGCCTGGCCCAGACCGACATGAAGCGCCTGATCGCGTTCTCGTCGGTGGCCCACATGGGCTTCGTGATGCTCGGCATCGCCACCCTGACCGACTTCGGGATCAACGCAGCCATATTCGGCATGGTCGCCCACGGGATCATCACCGGGATGCTGTTCTTCCTGGCCGGCTCGGTGAAGGAGCGCTACCACACGCTGGAGATCGGCCGGCTGGGCGGGCTGCTGGTCCAGGCCCCCCGGATGGGCTGGATCCTCGGGTTCGTGTCGATGGCATCGCTGGGGCTGCCCGGCCTGGCCGGCTTCTGGGGCGAGTTCCCGGTCATCCTGTCGGCCTACTCGCCGGCGGAGGGCCTACCGGTCGAGACCTTCCGGACCTTCATGGTGGTGGCCGCGGTGGGCACGGTGCTGGCCGCCGGATACCTCCTGTGGCTTTTCCAGCGCACCGCCATGGGAGCGCCCCGGGCGGAATTCGCCGACAGCGACGAGATCGTGGACGTGACCCGCGCCGAGTGGATCGCCTGGCTGCCGCTGCTGGTGGGGATCGTCCTGTTCGGGGTTGCTCCCGGGCTGATCTTCGACGTGACCGACCCTGCCGTGGTCGGCCTTCTGGCGTCCGGAGGCTGACTCGTGCCCATCTCCCCCTCGCCCCTACCGTTCTGTTTGAGCTTCTTGGCCGCTACGGCCGGTTTCTGCATACAGAACGGTGGGAGGGTTGACGGCTGATGCTGGGCTCGGCCTCGGTCCTCGCCTTCGCCTTCGAGCGGCCGCCGATCGACTGGCATGCGGTCGCGCCCGAGCTGACCCTGCTCGGCTTCGGGGCGCTGCTGACGCTGGTCGACATCGTTTGGCTGGAGCGGGGCCGGGCGGTGGTATCCGCGCTGGCGTCCTTCGGACTGCTGGCGTCGATGGTGCCGGTGCTGACGCTGGCCTGGGACGGCGCCGACCGCTCCACGTTCTGGGGCGCATATGTGATCGACGACTACGCGCTGGTGATGAAGGCCGTGTTCCTGCTGGCCGGATACGTGGTGGTGCTGCTGTCCACCAACTACATCGCTGAGGGCGACTACTGGGAGAACGAGTACTACCAGATGCTGCTGTCAGCGGTGCTGGGCATGGTGATCATGGCCTCGGCGCGGGACCTGGTGACGATCTTCGTCGCTCTGGAGCTGCTCTCGATCCCGGCTTACATGATGGCCACATGGCGCAAGCGGGACCTGCGCAGCAACGAGGCCGGCCTCAAGTACTACTTGATGGGGGTGTTCGCTTCCGCGGTGCTGCTCTACGGTATGTCGCTGCTGTACGGGGCGACCGGCTCGACCATGCTCACCGACATCAACGCGGCGGTGTCGGGCGGCGGGGCGCCGCTGGCGGTGGTGACCCTGGGCGTGATCTTCGTGGTGGTCGGCTTCGGGTTCAAGGTCTCGGCCTTCCCGTTCCACACCTGGGCGCCCGACACCTACGAGGGCGCGCCCACGCCGGTGACCGCGTTCCTGTCGGTGGCCTCGAAGGCCGCCGGGTTCGTGGCCCTTCTGTCGCTGGTGTTCGTCGGCTTCTGGGGTCGGTCCGACGTGTACCAGCCGCTGATGTGGGTCTTGGCCGCCGCGTCAATGTTCGGCGGCAACCTGATGGCCCTTCGTCAGACCAACGTGGTGCGGCTGCTGGCCTATTCGGGGGTGGCCCAGGCCGGCTACATGCTGGCCCCGCTGGCGGTGGCGGGGGAGTCGCTGGCCACCGCTGACGACGCCCTGTCGTCGGTGGTTACCTACCTGGCCATCTACGCGGCCATGAACCTGGGGGCGTTCGCGGTGATCATCGCGGTAGCTCGCCGCACGGCCTCGGCGGAGATCGGCACCTACAAGGGCCTGTTCCGCTACTCGCCGGGCCTGGCCGTCGCCATGACGATCTTCTTGATGGCCCTGGCCGGCATCCCGCCGCTGGGCGGCTGGTTCGCCAAATTCGAGATCGTTCTGGCCCTGCTGTCGCCCGGCACGGCCTGGGGCGTGGCCCTCGGTGTGATCGTGGCGGTCAACTCGGTGATCGCGCTCTACTACTACGCCCGCATGACCTCCTACATGTGGGTGGAGACCCCGCCAACCGAAGCGGGCTTCGACACGACGTCGCCCATCAAGATCCCCACCTCGGTCTCCGCCGCCCTGATCCTGACCGGCGCGGTCACCCTCGCCTTCGGCATCCTCCCCCAATGGGTGGGCCACTTCACCGACGTGAGCCTGGTTACCGCCCTCGGTGGCTGAGAGGCCGAGGCGGGCCAGCCGGCGAAGCCGAACCCGCCCACAATCGCCCGTAGCGTGGAGGCGTGGCTGATCTGGCTTCCCGGTCTTCGCCCGAGGAGGCCGTCGGACGCGGCGATGAGCGACTCGGGGCGCGGATCGCTCGCCGGATCGAGGCGCGGGGACCGATCCCGGTGTCGGAGTTTGTGGAGGCCTGCCTGTACGACACCGGCGGGGGCTTCTATATGAGGCCCGGCGGCGGGCGCGCCGGGGGCAGTGCGGGCCATTTCCTGACGGCGCCGGAGGTCGGGCCGCTGTTCGGCGCAGTCCTGGCCCGGGCCCTGGACGCATGGTGGGAGGAACTGGGCGAGCCCGATCCGTTCACGATGGTCGACTGGGGGGCGGGACCGGGCACGCTGGCCCGAGCGGTGATGGCCGCAGAGCCTGGCTGCATGACTGCGGGCGCGCTGCGGCTGGTGCTGGTGGAGTTGTCGCCAGCCCAGCGGGCACTGCACCCCGACCATCCGTTGGTCGCGAGTGCAGCCCGTGTGGCCCACGCTCTCCCGGACGGCGCGCCTGCTGGTTTGGTGGTGGCCAACGAACTGCTCGACAACCTGCCGTTCGACATCGTCCAACGGACCGAGCACGGTTGGGACGAGCTTCGCGTCGCCGTTGACGGCGCATCCGCCGGCCACCTCTCGCTGGTGGCGAAACCTGCGACTCCGGAGCTTGTTTCCGGCTTGCCTCAGGTCGCGATGGGCGCGCGAGTGCCGGTCCAGCGAGCTGCTCGCCGCTGGGTGACTGAGGCCCACCGGCTGTTCGGGGCGGGCCGGATCGTCGCCTTCGACTACGGCGCGACAACCGACGTACTGGCAGGGCGGGCCGGCCCGACGGACGATGCTGCGGCCGGATTGGGCTGGCTGCGCACCCATCGGGACCACGACGGCGGCTCCTGGTGGTTGGCTGATCCGGGGTCATGCGACATCACCGCGGACGTTGCCTTGGACCAGGTGCAGGCCGATCACCGCGCCGAGGTGTGCCTCCAGGCTGACTTCCTGCGGGCCCATGGCATCGACGAGCTGGTGGCCGAGGGCCGGGCCTCCTGGAGCGAACGGGCCAGTGTCGGCGACCTCGCCGCCCTGCGAGCCCGCAGCCGGACTAGCGAGGCCGAGGCCCTCCTGGATCCGGCTGGCATGGGTGCCTTCAACGTTCTCGTGTGGCCCGTCGACTGATCGCCGACGCGGGCCGGGGAGGTCAGGAGGCGCCTCGCCGTCGCTATGGAACTCTGGCGATGAACCAGCGGGGTGGCTGCGGGTCGCCGGAGGTTCCCCAGGCGATTCCGGCCTGCCCGCCGGCCGACCCGGCCGACCCGGAGGAGTCAGAACCCACGGTTGTCGCGATCTCGGTCTGCCCGTCGGCTGAGCCCAGAATCTGGGGAACCTCGATCACCTGGACCCGGGCGAGCACGAAGTCGCCGCCCACCGCGAACTCGGCCCACGGCTCGCCGTCGTCGATCCCGAAGGCGTCGGCCGTCGGCTGCCAGCCCCAGGCGGTCCCTTCGGCCGACCAGCCCACCCAGATGCTGGGTGGTTCGAAGTCTTCAAGCGTGAGCGGCGCAGTCGAGCCGTCGACCGCCGGCATGAAGATCGGGGCCAGATCCTCGTCGGTGAAGGTGACCAGGTCGGCTCCGGTCTCGGGATCCTCGAACACCATCCCGTACCCTTCGCCACCGGAGATCTCCCGGACTCCCTCGCGAGGCTGCTCGCTCAAAGCGTCCTCGGCTTCGAACACATACACCGCGGCGTCGGCGTCGAGGTCCCACAGAGTGAGACCGCCCTCGGGTTCGTTGTAGCGCAGCTCGTATCCGTCCTTGGCCACCCGACCCTCGGGGAAGCCGAAGGCCATATCGCGCGCGGCATCAGACACTGGCACGACTGTAATGATCAGGCCGGCCGGTCCCACGGCAAGTTCGCCGGTCGGCTGGATGCCCTCGAACGTGGCCGCGGTCCTCGGGGCCTCGCCGTAGCCGCCGGAGCGGATGCTGAGGGTTCCCAATCCCTCTGAGCCCATCTGCCAGATCGTGCCGCCCGCCGCGACTGCCCATGCGGAGTATCCGTTCCCAAGGGACGGTTGCTCGCTCCACACTCGGCCGTCGGGGGAAGTGATGATCGTCTGTTGCGGCCCGTGCACCATGAGAGTGAAGCCTTCGTCTGTGGCCACACCGGACCAAGCCCAGCCTTCGTACTCGGTCGCCAGCTCCACGGTGGAGCCGTCGCTGGCATATACGAGCACTCGGCCGTTGAGGCCGCCCGCGTCGTCGAAGGTGGCCCGCTCCTCGTCGGTCAGGCCCAGCTCGTCGTAGGTGAGCGACATGCTCTCAGTAGCACCGGAGCCGGAGCCGTACCCGAGCAAGTTGATCGAACCAGATGCGCTCCCGGAACCGGCGCTGTCCGCCAGTTCGAGCACGATCGAGCCCGAGTGCGAGCTCTGCCAACTGACAACCGACTTGCCCTCCGGCACCAGCCCCCGGCCCTCCAGCAGCTCGTACAGGTCTAGGCTTCTGCCGGTGGCCACGACCAGCACGACGTTCTCCCCCGACACCAACGCCGACGTCACCGCGGCACGCTCAATCACGTATGGAGACGCCGGCGCCGGGTCGGGGGGGAGACCTATAGCCAGCTCAGTCCAGGTGGTGCCCTCGTCGTCGGAGAAGAACGCCCGGCCGAGCGTGCGGTCGAAGGGATCGGAGCCGGCTTCGGGGCCGGCGACCACCCAGCGGTCGCCGGAGATGTCGATGTGATCGGGAATGATCCCCGAGGGCATGGGGACCACGGCCCAGTCGGTGCCGTTGGTGGTGACGACGATCGCCTCCGCGACCTCGACGTTGTCGGTGGGGTTGATGTCGCTCCATCCGCGGCCGAGAATCCGGCCGTCGCCGACGGACTCGATCCGGAAGAGGTCGACGAAGCCGGTGTCGATCTCGGTCCATTGAAGCACCGGTCCGGTCGACAGTTCCTCGGGAGTCGGCCCGTCGGGGTCTGTGGGCTGATCGTCCTCGACGCTGGGCGATCCCGCTTCGGTGCCTGTGTCGTCGAGCTCGGTGCCGGTCCCCAGCCCAGCAGACTCTCCATCGGCCCCGGTGGAGGAGGCCGCTGCTCCGGTGCCTTCCGCAGCCGCGGTGTCCGGGTCAATAGCGTCGCGGCCTTCCGCGTCGGGATCTTCTGGGGAGACAACGACCGTGCCCGTGCCGCCGCCGTCGAGCGCGTTCCAGGCCACGACGCCTCCAACGATCAGCACCGCCACCGCGGCAATGCCGGCCAGCGTGCGCCGGGCGGCTCGCGCGCGGGCCCGGGCCGCGGCCCGCTTCTCGATCAGCGAGATCGGCGGCGGTGCCCACACCGCCTCGGATCGCTTTCGCAGGGCCCGGCCCACCGCCGCGCCCAGATCCAGATCCTCCGCGGCGGCCCGTTGGTCGAAGTCAGAGCGGGCGCCGGGCGGGGAGCCGGCTTCGTGCCGTTCGTCCGGTACGGGGTGTTCTCGGTCGTCGCTCATGGCTGGATAACCCTTCGCAGGTCGGCGAGGCCCCGCGACACCAGGCTCTTCACCGTGCCCGGCCGCACACCCATCGCCTCGGCGGTCTCCTTCTCGGACATCTGCGCGTAGAAGCGCAGCACTATCGCTGTTCGTTGTTTCGGGGACAGAGTGTCGAGGGCGTCGATCAGGTAGTCGCGTTCTGCCGGTGCTTCCGCCGGGCGGACTCTGAGCCCGATCCGTCGCCTGACCTCCCGTTTTCGTAGCTCGCTGCGGGCCCCGTTGACGACCGCGGTGTGCAGGTAGCCGGCCGGCTCGGCGAGGCGGTCCCAGCGTTCGTAGACCTTGGCGAAGGCGTCCTGGACGATCTCCTCGGCGCATTCGGAGGTATCCACGAGAGCCTGGGCCAGCCGGACCACGGGCCGGTACTGCAGTCCGTAGAAGTCCCCGAAGCTCGACAAGGCCATGCGATCGTCCCCAGCCTCCACCGCGGCCGGCACGCTAGGAGCCATCACCCGTAGAGACGCATGAACGACCCATCCGGTTCCAACAAGGTCGGCGCCCTTGCCTAGACGAGTCTCGAATAGTACGTCGTACTTGCGTGGTATTCGCTCGCTCGTCCCCGCTAGAGTTACGCACAGGCGGGCGGCCTGTCCTGTGGAAAACAGAGATTGGATTGGAGCCCCCGCGTTGCGAATCCCTTGGAAGGTGCTGACGGTCGCCTTGACCGCGATGCTGATCGCAGGCTCGGTGGCCGCACAAGAGACCCCTGCGCCGCAGCGGCTCACTCCTGTCCAGCGGCGGGCGGTTCAGGCGTTCGCCGCCGACGGCATCCTCGACGGAACGTCATGCTCGGTCGAGGACTGCAGCGGGACCGTGCAGCGTTGGGAGGTAGCGATTTGGGTCATCCGCCTCTTCAACTACAGGCCGACGCCCCACGAAACCTTCGCCGACGTCGACTCCGAGCAGCCCTACGCTGACTTTGTGGAGACTCTCTACGACGAAGACATCACGGTGGGATGCCTGTTCGATCCTCTGCGATTCTGTCCCGAAGGGCCAACCAGGCGCGGGCAGATGGCGGCCTTCGTGACCCGCGCCTATGACCTAGACGACACCGACCCACGCCACGGGTTCCTCGACGTGTCACCGACCAACGTGTTCCGCGACAACATCTCCGCGCTGCAGAACGCTGGCATCCTGTCCGCCGACTGCAACGAGGGCGAGCGCCTGTTCTGCCCGTGGCAGCCCATCGCGGCCGCAGAAGCAGTGGAATGGCTCTACCGGGCGGAGCTACTTGGCACCACTACCGGCCGGGACGGTGGCGGCGGTTCCGGTGGCGGCGGCAACGGCGGTGGCAACTTCGGTGGCGGCGGCAACGGCGGTGGCAACTTCGGTGGCGGCGGCAACGGCGGTGGCAACTTCGGTGGCGACGGCAACGGCGGTGGCAATGGTGGGAATCCCTCTAACACCAGCACGACCACCACCAGCAGCACGACCACCACCAGCAGCACGACCACCACCAACCCGCCCAACATCAATCTCGATGGCGGTCCTGGCGGTCCGGAGCTGGACATCGAGCTCACCAAGGAGCTCACCAAGAGGTGCACACACTGGGGGACTCATACGCAGCCGGATGCGAAGTCTTGGCTGATCGTGAACGCCTATCTCCACGCCCACCGACATGACTCCGCCACGGTGCGATGGTGGTACTGGGGACCTTCGCCAGCGGAGGGGTCGAGGCCAGGACCGTTCAACGTTGGTATTCCTGACACCATCACAGGCGATCCCTATCACTCTCCTGGCGATCTCGAAGTTCAGCCTGCCGATGACAACCCCCCCGAACGATCGATTCCCTGCCACCACGAGTGCCCGGCACACGACCACGGTACGAATGGCAGCGAGCCCTGGGAATACTTGGCTGGCGCACACCATTACGGGACGGACGACCCTAGAGTCAGGAGATACACCCATACGCACAAACAACGCAACCACTAACTGGAAGGTCGGTGAACGCTTCACCCCGGACGCGAATCTAGTCTCTGTTGGCCATGGTCACTGTGACGACCACGAGCATTGACAACCAGGATCAGCCGCCGGTCTCCCCTCTGGCTTGAGCCCAATCGTTGATGACCGTCTCGCACAGGCCTACTAGCGGGGCCACGTTGGGGTAGCCGGCGTAGGGGGCCAGCGTGATCAGGGTCTCGCGCAGCTCGTCGGGGGTGAGCTCGCCCCGCTTGAGGGCTGACTGGGCCTGGAGCTTCCACACGTCGGTGGAGCCCCGGGCCGCGATCACGCCCATGATGAGCAGGCGGCGGTCCCGGATCGACAGCACGTCGCGGTCCCACACCTCCGCGAACAGGCTGCGCATCATTACGTCGTTGAAGGCCATGGTGCCCTCGGGCAGGGCCGGGACCTCTCCCTGGTAGATCTCGGTCACCATGGCCACACCCCGCTCGTAGGTGTCGCCGTCGGGCCTGTCTCCGGCGTTGTCAGAGTTCATGTGGTCTCCTCGCTGGGTCCTTCGCGCGGGTCACCCCAGTCTGGCACCGGGCGTGAAGCTGATGGGCAGGCTCTTCCAGCCGCTGACGTTGCCGCTGTGGAATCGGACCTTGTGGTCGTGGTCCACGGTGTAGTCGCCCATGCGCCGGTGTATCTCCTCCAGCGCAACCCGGCCCTCCAGGCGGGCCAGCGCCGCGCCGAGACAGAAATGGATACCGTACCCGAAGCCCAGGTGGCGGTCGGGGCGGCGGGAGATGTCGAATTGCCCGGCGGTGGGCCCGAACTCCCGCTCGTCCTGGTTGGCTGCGCCGATCAGCAGCAGCACCGAGTCGCCGTCCCGCATCTGCCGGCCGTGCATCTCGACGTCCCGGGTGAGGGTGCGATGCATGTACTGGGTGGAAGTGTGGAAGCGCAGCACTTCCTCCACGGCGTGAGGGACGAGCGACGGGTCGGCCACCAGAGCGGCGCGCTGGTCGGTATGGCGCGACAGCAACTCCACGGCGTTGGCCACCAACTTGGCGGTCGTCTCGAATCCGGCAAAGACCAAGAGAATGCAGAACCCGAGCAGCTCGGCCTCGGTCAGCGCTCGACCGTCGACCTCGAGAGCGAGCAGATCTGATATCAGCCCGCGGCCGGACCCGTCGCCGGCCCGCCGCCGCGGCAGGTCCTCAGTGAAATAGGCCAACACCTCGAAGATGGCCATGCCTGCCTCGTAGGGGATATCGATGGACCCGTCCTCGCGGATCAGCCCCCGGTCGGCGCAGTCCCGCAGCATGTCCCGGTCCGCCGCGGGGATGCCGAGCACGGCCGAGATAACGTCCATCGGGAAGCAGCCGGCCACATCGGCCACCAGGTCGCAGCGGCCCGACTCGATCACCGTGTCTATGTAGCGGTTGACGATCCTGCGGACCTCGACCTCCATCTCGGCCACGCGCCTCACCGTGAACACCCGCGAGATCAGCCCCCGCAGGGCGGTGTGCTGCGGTGGGTCCATCTCGATCAACTGCTGGAACACTGGGTTGGAGCGGTCGATCGGCCGTCTGGCCTCCAGAGCCACGCCCCCGGCCGAGGAGTACGTCTCGAAGTCCCGGAACGCTTCCAGCACGTCCTCGAACCGGGTCAGCGCCCAGAAGCTCAAATCCTCGTTCCAGTAGGCGGGTGCCTCGTCGCGCAGACGCCGGTAAGTGTCGTACGGGTTGTCGTGCACCGCGAACGCGTAGGGGTTGTACACCAGGGGCGGGGACACGGGCCGATGCTAGGCCAGCTCTCGTATAGCTTCCCGCGCCGGGGTTGCGGTGCGATACTGCGGTCCGGAGTGGAGTGCTCCAGAGGGAGAACGCGGTGACGGTGAGGACCATCGGGCTGGCAGGCACGGGCGTGATCGGTGCCGGTTGGGCGGTGCGCGTCCTGGCCCGGGGGCATGATGTGATCGCTTGGGATCCCGCCGACGATGCCGAGGACCGGCTTCGGACCGCCATCGCGGGGGCTTGGCCCGCCGCGACTCGCTTGGGGCTGTTCCCCGGCTCGCACCCGGATCGACTGCGCTGGGCCCGCAGCCCTGAGGATGTCGCGGCCGCGGCCGATTGGGTTCAGGAGAGCGCGCCGGAGGACTTCTCGATCAAGCGGCCGTTGCTGCGCCGCCTGGACGCGGCCGCCAAGCCCGACACAGTGATCGCCAGTAGCTCGTCCGGACTGCTGCCCAGCCGCCTGGCCGAGGGGCTGCGCCACCCCGAACGGCTCATCATCGGCCATCCGTTCAACCCCGTGTACCTGCTGCCCCTGGTGGAGGTCGTGCCCGGTGAGGCCACCAGCACCGAGACCGTCGCCGCGGCCGTGGCCCACTACGACGACCTGGTGATGCACCCGCTGCTGGTGCGCAACGAGGTTGAGGGCTACCTGTCAGACCGCCTCCAGGAAGCCCTGTGGCGCGAGAACCTTCACTTGGTGAACGACGGCATTGCCACCACCGCCGAACTGGATGACTCGATCGTCTACGGCCCGGGCCTGCGCTGGGCTGCCATGGGCACCAACCTGACCTTCCATTTGGCTGGCGGCGACGGTGGCATGCGCCACATGCTGGGCCAGTTCGGACCCGCCCTCAAGCTGCCATGGACCCATCTTGAGGCCCCCGAGTTCACCGCGGATCTGATCGAGGCTATGGCCGCGGGCTGCGAGGACCAGGCCGGGGGTCGGTCCATCGCCGAGCTTGAGCGCCAGCGGGACGACTGCCTGCTGGCGGTGATGCGCGCCCTACGTCCCAGCGGGGTCGGCGCAGGCCGCCTTATGGCCGAACGAGAGGCCCGTATCCTGGCCGCCGGGGCCGCGGCCGCGGCAGAGCCATGGGCGCCGGGCGCCGCCATCGCCGCGCCTCTTGAGCTCTACTCGGCGGTCGTGGAACCCGACTGGGTGGACTACAACGGCCACATGACCGAGTGGGCCTTCCTGGCCGCCTTCGGGTGGGCGTCCGACGCGCTGTTCCGCTACGTGGGCATCGACGAGGCCTACCGGGCTGGCGGCCACTCCTACTACACGGTCGAGACCCACCTCAGCCACCTGCGCGAGGCTTCTCTCGGCGAGCCGCTGCGGGTGACCACCCAGGTGCTGGGCAGCGACGCCAAGCGGCTGCACATCTTCCACACGATGTACCGGGGCGGCGCGGGTCGAACGGGTGACGGCGGCGAACTGCTGTGCACCGGCGAGCAGATGCTCGTCCATGTGGACATCGCGGCCGGGCGCAGCACGCCGCTAACTTCCGGCCCGGCAGCGGCGGTGGCCGCGGTAACCGCAGCCCACGCCTCCGCGCCGGTGCCACCGCAGGCCGGCAGTCGCATGGGCATCGGCTCCCGCCCCAAGAGGCCGAGCGGATAGGCAGCAGTTCATGAGGATCTTCGCAAGGCGCCGAGCGAGGCCGCGGCCCGAGCGGCCCGTGAGCGCAGCGAACAAGAGCGGGAAACAACGTGCTTCACTGCGAGGGCCCGTCACCCATCCGCGGGGCCGCTGAGCATTGAGGACACAAGGAGGCAGGTTTGGACTTCTCGATCAACGACTCCCAGCAAATGGTTGTCGACACTGTGAGAGTCTTCGTGGAGCGCGAGCTCGTTCCCCACGAGGACGACGTGGAGCGCACCGGTCAAGTGCGGTCCGAGCTGGTGGACGAGATCCGCGGCAAGGCCGTCGATGCCGGTCTCTACGCGGCCAATATGCCCCTCGAGTTGGGAGGGGGCGGGCTCGACGACCTGACCCTGGCCATGGCCGAGCGGGCCTTCGGGTGGACCGGCTACGCGCTGCAGTACATCGTGGCGCGCCCGTCCAACATCCTGCGGGCCTGTACTGGAGACCAGGTCGAGGAGTACCTGCTGCCCACGGTGCGGGGCGAGCGGGTGGAGTGTCTGGCCATGAGCGAACCCGACGCCGGCTCCGATCTGCGCGGCATGTCCTGCCGTGCCGAGCGCCGCGGCGACCACTTCGTGGTCAACGGCACCAAGCACTTCATCAGCCACGCCGACTTGGCCGACTACGTGATCCTGTTCGCGGCCACAGGCACCGAGGACACCACCAGAGGGCCCCGCAAGCTGATCTCGTCGCTGCTGGTGGACTTCGACACGCCCGGGGTGGAGCGAGTGCCAGGCTACAACTGCGTGTCGAACCGGGGCTACCACAACTTCATCATCAACTTCGACAACGCCCGGGTGCCCGCCTCCAAGCTGCTCGGCGACGAGCACGTGGGCTTCGACGTGGCCAACGAGTGGCTGGGCAGCACCCGCCTGCAGGTGGCGGCGGTGTGCCTGGGGCGGGCCGACCGGGCCCTGTCGGTGGCCCTCGACTGGGCCGCGAACCGCGAGCAGTTCGGGCAGCGGATCGGGCGGTTCCAGGGAGTGTCGTTCAAGCTGGCGGACATGCGGACCCGCCTGCTGCAGGCCGAGCTGATGACCTACCGGGCCGCCTGGCTGTCGGCGCGGGGCGAGATGACCGACGCCGACGCGGCCATGGCCAAGCTGTCGGCCACCGAGATGCTGCAGTTCGTGTCGGACGAGGCCATCCAGATCCTCGGCGGGATGGGGCTGATGGACGAGCTTCCTCTGGAGCGGATCTGGCGGGACGCCCGCGTCGACCGCATCTGGGACGGCACCAGCGAGATCCAGCGCCACATCGTGTCCCGGGCCATGCTGCGGCCCCTCGGCTGCTAAGAGGCCGAGCGGATAGGTAGCAGTTCATGAAAATCTTCGCCAAGCTCCGAGCGAGGCCGTGGTCCGAGCGGCCCGTGAGCGCAGTGAAGGTGAGCGGGAAACACAACGCCTCACCGCGAGGCCTCGTCACCTATCCGCGGGGCCTCTATGGTGCCGTGACTTCGATGCGGTATCCGACTGCGGGTCGGCCATCGCCGTGACCGGTCGGCTCCATCGGCTGTTGAGGCCGCGGTCGCTGGCGTTCGTCGGGGGAGCGGCCGCCGAACTGTCCATCGACGCCTGCCGATCACTCGGCTTCTCGGGGGACATGTGGGCCGTCAATCCTCGCCGGGAGCTGGGCGGCCTGCCTACTGTCGCCTCGGCGGGCGAGCTGCCGGCCGGCATCGACGCCGCCTTCGTGGGCGTGGACCGCCACGCGTCCGTCGAGGTGGTGAGCCAACTGGCTGCCGCAGGCGCAGGCGCGGCGGTGTGCCACGCCTCGGGGTTTGCCGAGACCGGCGAGACCGGCGCGGCCCTGCAGGCCGAGCTGGTGGCCGCGGCCGCGGGAATGCCGCTGGTGGGTCCCAACTGCTACGGGATGCTGTCGGCGCTGACTGGTGCCGCTCTGTGGCCCGACGTGCAAGGCCTGGCCCGCCGCGAACGAGGGGTGGCGCTGCTGAGCCAGAGCGGCAACATTGCCGTGAACCTCACGATGCAGCGTCGCGGCCTCGATATCGCCTGGGTCATGACGTTGGGGAATCAGGCCGATGTCGGCATCTCAGAAGCCTTCGAGGCCGTGGTCGCCGACGAAGCAGCCACCGGGGTGGGTATGTGCATCGAGGCGCTTGACGACGTCGAGCGTTTCGTTGCTGCCGCGGAGGTGGCTAGTCGCCGGGGACTGCCGGTGGTGGCGCTCAAGCTGGGAGCCTCGAAGTCCTCCAGTGCCATCGCTGTCACCCACACTGCGTCGTTGGTGGGCGACGACGCCGCCTACGAGGCGCTGTTCGCTCGACTGGGCATCCGGCGGGTTCACACCCTGCCCGAACTGCTCGACACCCTGGCCGTCCTGTGCGCACTAGGGCCGCTCGAAGGCAACCGGCTGGTGTCGTTGAGCTGCTCCGGCGGTGAGGCGGCGCTGATCGCTGACCGCAGCCGGGATCGCAAGCTGAGCTTCCCGTTGTTCACTCCCGATCACGCCGCGCGAGTGGCATCCGCTCTGGACGGCCGGGTCGCGGTCACCAACCCGCTCGACTACCACACGTTCATCTGGGGCGACCAGGACCGGCTGGCCGGCTGTTTCGGCGCCGCCCTCGCGGCCGATGACGCCAAAGCCGGTCCGGCACCGTTCGATGCCGCGCTCCTAGTGCTCGACTTCCCCGCTGAGGGGCTCGACCGGTCGCGCTGGTGGCCCACCCTGCAGGCCTTCGCCGCGGCCTGCGACGCCAGCGGCACTCCCGGCGTGGTGGCGGCCTCGCTGGCGGAGAACCTGCAAACCGACGCCCGCGCCCGGGCCGCCGAACTGGGTCTGGCCGCTTGCGGCGACATCGACAGCGCGCTGTCCGCTCTTGAGGCAGCCGCCACCTGGGGGCAACAGCCCAGCGTGCGGAGCTCCTCATTGCTGGCGCCGGCCCGCGATTCCGGCCGCGACGCGACGGTCTTGGCCGAGCACGAGGCGAAGCCGCGCCTGGCCGCGGCCGGCATCTCCGTGCCGGCCGGCCGGCTGGTTGTGCCCGCGGTGGCCGCGGCCGCAGCCGACAGGCTCGGATATCCGGTCGTGGTCAAGATCGCAGGCTCCGTTCACAAGACCGATACCGGCGGGGTGGCGGTCGGGCTCGAAGACGCTGCGGCGGTAGCCGCCACCGCGCGGCGGCTGGCCGCCGACGGCGATGGAACCGTGATGGTCGAGTCCTGCATCGCCGGCGCTGTGGCCGAACTGCTGGTGAGCGTGCGGTCCTCGCCCCCGGTGGGGATGGTGCTGACCCTCGGAGCGGGCGGCACCCTGGCGGAGCTGCTGGACGACACCGTCAGCCTGCTGCTGCCGGAGGGGCCCGACGAGGTCTTCGAAGCTCTGCGCAGCCTGCGGATATGGCCCCTTCTGGCCGGTTATCGGGGCCGTCCCGCTGGTGCTGTCGACGCTGTGGTCGAGGCGGTCTCTGCGCTCGGCGCGCTGGTGCGCGACGATCGCAGCATCTTCGAAGTCGAGATCAACCCCCTCATGGTCACGCCGCACGGCGCGGTCGCCGCTGACGCGCTGATGCTCGTGGCCGAGCTCCCGGCCCATGACTGAGGCAGCCTCCCCCGGCCCGGTGAGGGTTGTGGCCGACGGTCCGATGCTCGAGGTCACCCTCGACCGCCCCAAGGCCAACGCCATCGACGCGGCCACGAGCCGCGAGCTCAGCCGGGTGTTCGCCGAGTTCCGCGACGACCCCGAACTGAGGGTGGCCATTCTCACCGGTGCCGGTGACCGGTTCTTCTGCGCCGGATGGGACCTCAACGCCGCTGCGGAGGGCGAGGAGTTCGAGGCCGACTACGGCGAGGGCGGCTTCGGGGGCTTCGGCGAGCTGCCCGGCCTGCGCAAGCCGGTGATCGCCGCGGTCAACGGCATGGCCGTGGGCGGGGGATTCGAGATCGTCCTGGCCGCCGATCTCGCGGTGGCCGCCGAGCACGCCCGCTTCTGGCTGCCGGAGGCCTCGCTGGGGATAGTGCCCGACACCGGGTCGGTGCGCCTGCCCAGGATGCTCCCACCCGCACTCGCCAACGAGGTCCTCTACGGGGGCCGGCGCCTCGACGCGGCCGAGGCGCTGCGCTGGGGGCTCGTCAACTCAGTGGTCGGTGCCGACGATTGCATGACCGAAGCACGCGCCCTCGCAGCCAGGGTCGTGGAGGCTGCACCGCTGTCGGTGGCTGCCATCGGGGAGATCCGCGACCGCACCCAGCACCTGCCGTTGGCTCAAGCCGTCGAGCTGCTGCGCTCGGGCGAACTGGCTGCGTACGAGGCCATGCTGGCCTCCGCCGACGCCGACGAGGGACCCAGGGCCTTCACCGAGAACCGCGCCCCCCGCTGGCAGGGCCGCTAAACCGCTGGGCCAGGCCGCGATGCTCCCCTGGTCAGTTGCCGCCTTCCACCGGCGTGAATCGGCGGGTCCAGGCTTGGAGCAGGCGGTCGAGCACCATGGCGAGCAGCACGATGGCCAACCCGGCCACGAAGCCCGACCCCACCGAGTCGGTGCGCCTCAGGCCCTTCACCGTCTCGAGGCCTAAGCCGCCGCCGCCCACGAGTCCAGCGATCACGACCATGGCCAGCACCAGCATCACCGTCTGGTTGATGCCGGCGATGATGCTCGGCGCGGCCAGTGGCAACTGCACCTTGCGCAGCGTTTGGCCTCGGGTCGCCCCGAATGCCTTCGAAGCCTCGGTGGCCTCGCCCGCCACCTGGCGGATGCCCAGATTGGTGAGGCGGGTCGCAGCCGGCAGCGCGTACAGCACCGAGGCGATGATCCCCGGAATCCGCCCCACGTTGAACATGATGATCACTGGAACAAGCAGCACGAAGCTGGGAATGGTCTGCAGGAAGTCGAGCACCGGCCTGAGCATCCGCTCGAACCGATCGTTGCGGGCGGCCAGAACGCCGAGGGGAATGCCGCACAGGATCGCCATGATCACCGCCACAATGACCTGGGCCAGAGTGTCCATGGACAGCGTCCACATCCCGAGGAACCCCAGACCGGCAACGCAAGCCGTGCAGAACGCGGCCAGCGCCGGGCCCCCCAGCCGCCATCCGGCCAGCGCCACCGCCAGCACCACCACCGGCCAGGCCAGATCGGAGCTGAACAGCTCGCGCAGCGGTGTGACCGCGTAGATGGTAATGGAGTCGCTGAACCCCTTGGTCCCGAACCACGTCCCGCCGATCTCGTAGAGATTGTCCCGGACCCAATCAACCAGGGCGTCGATCGCGGACGCGAACGAGATCGAGATCGCGCCAGGGAACTCAGATCTCCCGACCGCCGCTCCCACCACCGTGCCGACCACGAGCAGCGCGCCTCCGAGCACTCGGCGAGGATGGCGGCCCAGCGCGGCCACGTCCAGCTTCTGGCCCAAGGGCAGGGCTAACAGGTTGCCCGCTCGGCACAGGCCCCGGTCGGCCGCCGCGAGCGCGCTCTCCAACCAGCGGACCGCGGCGATATGCCCCAACGATTCGGGCAGCAGCCGCAGTCGGTGGCGAACGTTCAGCCCCGCGGCCCCGTGGGTGACGCGATCCATGATCATGGCCAGCACGACGATGGCCAGACCGGCCTCCAGCGCACGGCCCACGAACAGCCCTCGCAGCGAGACCAGCACCACCTGACCCAACCCGCCCGCACCGATAAGGGCCGCGATCACGACGATGCTCAGCGCCATCATGATGGTTTGGTTGATGCCGGTGAGCACGCTGGGCAGCGCCAACGGGAATTGCACCTTGCGCATGGTCTGCCGGGGTGTGGCCCCGAACATCTCGGCGGCCTCCACCGTGGCGACGGGCACGTTCCGTATGCCCAGGTCAGTGAGCCTGACCACCGGCGGGAGCGAGTACACCACCGTGGCGATGATGGCCGGCACCCGGGCCACGCCGAACAGCAGCACCACCGGGATTAGGTACACGAAGGCGGGCAGGGTCTGCAGGGCGTCGAGCACCGGCCGCAACGTCTGCTGGAGCCGGTCGTAGCGAGACGAGGCGATTCCCACTGGCACGCCGATGGCCACCGAGATGGCCACGGCCACCGTCATGAGGGCCACTGTCTGGATGCTCTCTTCCCAAAGGCCGATGGCACCGAAGTACAGCACTCCCACAGCGGTGAGCAGCCCGGCCCGTAGACCGAGCACGGCGGCGGCCACCATGGCGGTTGCCCCTGTCACCACGTACCACGGGAGCCAAAGCAGGATGCGCTCCACGGTGCGCAGGGCCCAGTCGATGATGTCGCTGACCGGGTTGAAGAAGAGCGAGAAGCTCCAGTGGGTGGTCTGGTTGTTGATTACCCAGCGGCGGGCATTGTCGACCCAATCGGCCAGTCCAATGGTCCAGGACTCTGGGAAGCCCTCCACCGAGCCGAGTGCGAGCTGGGCCGCCACGATCGCGGCCACCCCGACGACGAGCCCTCCGCCGGAATGGAGCCGCCTGCGGCGGTCGAGGGCGAGCCGGGCTTCGACCTCGCTGGCGATCGGGGACGCTGCGGTGGCCGGTGCTGTCGCAGTCACAGTCTGTCGGTGGACCCGTCGTTCGTGGGCGCCCTGTTGCTGGAGCTCTCGCCCAATATGGCGGCGACCCGCTCACGGTCCACCGCCCCGACCACCTCGCCCTGCTCGTTGGCTACGCACACCTCGTTCGGGCTGGCCAGCAGCCGGGGCAGTATGTCGTCGAGGACTGTGCGGAGGCTCACGGGCTCTCCCAGCTGGGTCTCGCGGTCGAGGGGCCGCATCACCGTGCCGACGGTGATCACCTTGGTCTTCGGGGCGTCCTCGGTGAACTCGCGCACATAGTCGTCAGCCGGCGACGAGACGATCTGCTCGGGCGTGCCGACTTGCACGAACTCACCGTCCTTCATGATGGCGATGCGGTCGCCGAGCTTCAGGGCCTCATGGAAGTCGTGGGTGATGAAGACGAGGGTGCGCCGCATCCGGGATTGGAGGGACAGGAGCTCATCTTGCATGTCGCGGCGGATGAGTGGGTCAAGCGCCGAGAACGGCTCGTCGAAGAAGAGGATTTCGGGCTCCACGCACAGTGCTCGGGCCAGGCCCACCCGCTGTTGCATGCCGCCGGACAGCTGCTGCGGGAAGTGGTCGGCCCAGCCGCTGAGACCGACCGACGACACGACTTCCAGGGCTCGCTCGTAGCGGTCCGCCTTGGGCGCGCCCTGGATCTCGAGGCCGAACGCGACGTTGTCGATCACTGTTCGGTGCGGGAACAGTCCGAAATGCTGGAACACCATCGACAGGCGGCTACGCCTGAGCTCTCTCAGCTCATGGTCGTCGAGGTCTCCGATGGGCGTACCGTTGATCTCCACGGTCCCGCTGGTTGGTTCAATCAGCCGGGACAGGCAGCGGATCAGGGTCGACTTGCCCGAGCCGGAGAGTCCCATGACAACGTTTCTGGAAGCTCGCGGCTGGCGTAGCTGTGCTCGGCCTACTGGCCGGAGCGTGTAGCGGTGACGCCGACGACGGGGCAGACGAGATCACCACCATCAAGCTCGTTGCCAATCCGTGGAACGGCTCGGCCGCCAACATCGAAGTGGCCAAACAGCTGCTCGAGAACGAGCTGGGCTACACGGTCGAGGTAACCGACCTCGACGAGAACGCGCAGTGGTCGGCGATCAACACCGGCGAACTGCACGCGTCGCTCGAGGTCTGGCCGTCGGGTCACGCCGAGAACCGGACCGACTTCATCGACAACCCCGAGGGCAACGTGGTCGACGCCGGCCTGTTGGGCCCCATCGGCAAGATCGGCTGGTGGATGCCCGCCTACATGGTCGAGCAGTATCCCGCGCTAGCCACCGCGGAGGGCTTCCAGGATGCTGAACTGGCCAGCCTGTTCGCCACCGACGAGACGGGCGACCTGGGGCAGATCCTGCACGGCGACCCGAGCTGGGTGACCTTCGAGCAGGACATCATCGACGATCTCGGGTTGCACCTTGAGATCGTCTACGCCGGCTCCGAGGAGGCGCTGCTGGCGGCGTTCGACGGGGCCTTCGCCCGCGAGGAGCCAGTGCTGTCGTACTTCTGGACGCCACACTCGGCGTTCAACACGTTCGATCTCGTCGAGTTGGAGCTGCCTCCGGAGTACTACGGGGCCGATGATCTCTTCAAGATCGTCTGGTCGGGGCTCGAAGAAGGGGCTCCCGCGGCGTGGGCGCTCCTGCACAACTTCAACTACACCACGGCCGACCAGGTGACGATCCTGGCCGCGATCGAGGGAGAGGGCAAGTCCGTCGAGGAGGCCGCAGCGGATTGGATCGCCGCCAACGAGGCCACCTGGAGCGCCTGGATCCCGTCGTAGCGGAGCGTCCAGAGAACTAGCTGAGCCGGGGCTCGTCCCCGGGCTCTAGAGGGGGACCGGGGTTCTGCCCCGGTCCCTCCCGCGCCTGGCCGTCGCGGCCGTCAGGTCGGGTCGCGGCCGAAGTTGAAAGCCGCGATCTCGGCCATCTGCTCGCCCAGCAGCGCGATAGCGGTCTCGAAGAGCAGCTTGCCCTCCTCTTCGTTGGCTCCCGTCGGGTCGCCGATGTGGCCGTCGGGGCCGAAGTCGTTGGACAGCCAGCCGAAGGAGGCCAGCCCACCGAATCGCACGTAGCGGTTGTCTGCTAGGCGCTCTGGCACAGCCCGCTTCGCTCGCTCCAGATGCACCAGGTGGGGGCGCAGGTGCATGAACACCGACGTCTCGCGGTGCCCGCCGTGGATGCCCATTCCCAATTCGTCTCTCGCCTCGGCGGGTGCGCCGCCCTGGTCCGGGGGAACGAACGGGTGCACGAGGAACGTCATCAATCCATAGGCCAGCCGCACCTCTCGGCAGGCGACGTTCAGCAGTGACGAGTTGCCGCCGTGGCCGTTGAGGAACACCAGGCGGCGGGCCTTGGTGGAGGCGACGCACCTCCCGATATCGCGCAACACCGCCAGCAGGGTCTCTGCCGACAGCCACAGAGTCCCCGGCGACCAGGCGTGCTCGTTCGACTTCGACACCGACAACGTGGGCAGCAGCCACAGGTCACAGGCGTCGCCGTGCTCGGCGATGAGTGCCGCGGCGGCCTCGTGGGCGATCACGTGGTCAACGGCCAGGGGAAGGTGCGGGCCGTGTTGCTCCACGGCGCCGATCGGCTGCACGATCACTGACGACTCTGTGATCCGTTCGGCGATCTCAGGTCCGCTGAGATCCTCAAGACGACGGCTGGGTGTGCTGGCCATGGCTCCCAACGTACCCGCGACACGCGGCCGGGGTGGTATTCGCTGGTTGGCTCGCCTACCCAGCCTGTGACACAAACGAGGCGTCGCTGGTCGGGCTCCAGAAGGAGACGTCGGAGGGGCCGAGGCTCGTCACACCGCCGACACCGTCGAGGCGCACCACTGCAGTGACTGCACCGTCGGCGGTGGCCGCGCCGAAGGTGATGGCGTCGCTCTCCGGCGACCACAGGCGCGGCGTCTCGTTGTACTGGTCGGCGAAGCGGAGGTAGTTGTTGAGGAAGGCTGGGCTAGGCGCGAACCGGGCCAATTCGACCGACTGGTCGCCGTCCCATACCTGCCAGGCCAGACCTGGGTTGCCCGCGTCCTGTGATGCTGCGACCGCGATCAGCAGACGGTCGCCGTCGGGGCTCCATTCGAGCCAGTAGCCGGCGCGGTCCAGGATCGTGGTGCGCTCGGTTGCGGCAAGGTCGACGATCTGCACGGAGCCGATCGGGTTCTCGGTCTGCGCCTGAGCTGCAGTTGGGAGGTCGGCGGTCTGTCTCAGAGAAGCCGTCTCGGGGCTGCCGGGGGACTCAGTTGATGCCGGCGGCTCGGGCATGACGAGCGAGACAGCGGCACGGTCGCCCTCGGGATGGACGGCCACCGCAAACAAACCGGCTGCCGGACCCAGGTCGACGATCTCACCACTGTCGAGGCTGCGCCGAACCAGTCGCGGGTCTGCGTCGGAGCCGTTCCCCAGCAAAGGGGCTTCGGACGACTCGTCGCCGGTGGATTCTTGGAAGGAATCGACGTACAGAATGTCCTGGGTACCCGGCACCCAGGCCGGTGCCAAGAAATCGAATCCCACTGTGCCGAGGTCCTGCTGATCACCGGGCGAGTCGGGGTCGCTGACCAGCAGCAGTTGCGACCCGCCGTGGACCAGCAGGCGGCTCCCTCCGGGTTCCCAAGCGATGTAGATGCTTCCGCCCTGCAGCATGTACGGAGATGTCGGAGTACCGGTGCGGTCCAGGATGTCCATGGCCGTGCCGCCTTGGGACCCTGGGCCCAGCGCGGCCAGCCTGGTGCCGTCATGATTCCATGTGTAGAAGAAATACGCGCGGCGGGCGTCCCTGATTGCGACGTCACCGGAGGCGATGTCAACGACGGCCACCTGGGCGCCACCGTCTCCGGGACCGATGAGAGTGGCCGCCAGGCGCAGGCCGTCCCGCGACCAGGTTGGCTGGGTGACTATTCGGTCCGCGGCCAGTTCGCCCACGATGTCGCCGCTCGGCTGCAGCAGCCGCAGGCCGATCGGCCCCGCAGCTGCGATCAGACCGCCGCTCTGGGCGGAGTCCGCATTTGATGCGGCCTCTTCAGTGATTGCCTCTTCGGTGGTCTCGGGCGGAGCCGATGGACTCGTGGCTCCCGTCAGCGGATCCTCCCCGGCCTCGGGAGTCCAGTCGTCGACGACAGGTACCGAACTACGGGTAGGGGGGCTTGAACAAGCTGCGGCGACGAGCAGGGCGCCCACCGCTGCACCCGCCACGAGCCACCGGCGAGGTCGCACGAACACGAACGGTAGTCGCGGACGAAGGACTAGACCCCCGGCCTCGATCAGTGCCCTGCAGAATCCTCGTGAACTGCCGCCAGCCGCTCGGTCTCCTAGAACGGGCTGAAGCCCAGGCGGTTGCGTATCGACACCAGTTCGCCCAAGTGGTTGAAGCCGTGGCCGACTGCACTCCACTGCAGGAACCACGCTGCAGGCTTGCCCTCCCACATGGAGTACAGCCAGTCGAAGCGGTCGGGCGGTGTGCCGATGGCTTCCAGGGCAGCGGTCGTGTCCGGCCGCTGGTCCATCCGCGGCAGGCCGCGGTCGCCGAGCCAGCTGGCGGTGGCCTCGATCACGTCCAGCGCGTAGGCGCCGACGGCCTCGGGTTCGAGAATGTCCACGAGTTCGGCGTCCTCGCCCTCAGCCAGGCCGCGCCATAGGTAGTCGTCGATGCCGAGGCGGCCGGTCCAGCCTTCGACCACCGCGACGGTGCCCCGCAGCACGCCGTTGACGGCCACGTCGTGGTGGCGGGCCAGGTGCCACAGCACGTAGACCGGAGCGATCCCTCCGCCGTCGGCCCGCTCCCGGCGCCGCTCCGGTGGTATCAGGCCCAGAATGCTGCCGTCGAGCTTGGCCCGCAGCGACTTCAGATCCCCGATGATCCAGTCCCGCAGATCCATGCCCGTCACCCTAGAGGGCGCGCAAATAGGTAAGAGCCCTTCATGTCCAAAAGGGGGTGTCTCCCGCTCTTGTTCGCTGCGCTCACGGGCCGCTCGGGCCACGGCCTCACTCGTTCCAAGCTGTTCGCGCCGCCTATTCGCTCGGCCTCTTAGAGCATGCGCTCTAGGTGGTGAGCGCCTCGCGGCGAGGGGTTGTCTCTCCCGCTCGGCCTCTTGGGCGCGGGCCACGGCAAGGCTCGAAGCGCAGCGCCGCCCGTTGTGCGCTCATCAGGCGCAGAGCCGGACGGGGAGGGTGTGGGGCTGCCGGTCACTGGAGCCGCTGCGTGCCGTGGCCCTTGGTCGGGGTCCATGTCTCGATGAGGAGGCTTGCGTCGTCCACCCGGACCAGGACGACCCGATGGATGAGCGCAGTGAAGAGCACCATGATCGACGGGTCCTCTAGGGGATACCGGTGCTGCGCTACGAACTCGGCCTGCTGGGCCTCATCGGCGAGCAGGACGACACCGTCGATGTGGGCGTCTCCTTCCCGCAGGTCCTCGGCGTCGAGGGCGCTGTGAAGAGAGAAGCGAGGATCGCGGGCCAAGTCGGCGGCCTTCTGCGACCCGGGCGTCATCGCCAGCCACAGATGCCCGGACCGGATTGGGGCCTCCATGCCGGACAGGCGGGGTGAGCCGTCGACTCGCACCGTGGCCATGATCGCGTGACGGTGGCTCTGCACCCTCGCCATCACCCTCCGGGCCAGGGTGGGGCCGGCTTGCTCGAACTCGGCCCAGGTCACTGCGGTGTCGGCCATGACGAGAATCTAGGCCGGCGCGAGGTGGGTACGCTCCGCCTGTGCGTTTCGTGGTGCTGCACGCCCACCCGCAACAGGACTGTCTCAACGTGGTTCTGCGCGACCGGGTGGTGGAAACGCTGGAGCGCGCCGGCCACGAAGTGCAGCTTGTGCGGCTGACACAGGGCGAATGGATCGGCGGGGCGAGCGTGGCGGGCGCCGACGGCCTGGTGCTCGTCTACCCCACCTGGTGGGGCGGCCTGCCCGCGCCGATGCTCTCGTGGGTGCAGCACGAGCTCGCGGGCTGGATCGACGGACCTGCCGATCCGACGACCTCGCCACTGCGCACCGTGAGGCATCTGGTGGCCGTCACCACTCACGGATCCACCAGCTGGGTGAACCGGCTCCAGGGCGAGCCGGGGCGCCAACTGCTGCGGCGGTCGGTCGCCCGCCTGTGCGTTGCCGGGACACGGCTGCGCTGGGTGGCGCTCTACGGGGTGGACCAGCGCAGTCCGGCCGAGGTATCGGCGTTCGTCGACCGCGCCGCCTCCGAACTGGCCTCCGTCGGCGCCTGAGCCGAGCTTGCGGCCCGGCTGTGGCGGGTCTGGATCTGCGGTTGAGGCCTGAGCCGGGCGTGTGGCCCGGTTGTGGTGGCCGTCAACGAGCGGCCACTGCTGCGATCTCGACCTTCCAGGCGGGTTGGGCCAGCTCGGGCACTATCACCAGCGTCGAGGCGGCCAGGTGGTCCCCGAGGAAACGGTCGCGCGCCGCCATCACCGCGGCGAGGTCCTGGTCCGGCAGGACGTAGGTCGTGACCGACACGATGTCGCTCGGGGCCATGCCGGCTTCCGCGAGCATGGCAGCGATGTTGTGCCACACGGTGGCGGCCTGCTCGGCGACATCGTCGGCCACTGATCCGTCGGGTCGCGTGGGCACCACGCCCGATGTGTGGAGCCATCTCTCCGCTCCGGTAGTAGCCACTGCATGCGCGTAGCGCGCCGCTGGCGGCGCGATGGTGTCTGGCCTGATCAGTCGTGATGGCATCGCGGCGATGGTAGCTCCGGCGATCCGGGGCCATCACCAGGCCCGGCAATCAAGGCCGCGCCTGCTTCGCGACACAGTCTCGAGGCTGGGTGTCGCCCCGCGTTGTGGAGGCGTGCCGGTGCCGTGACACACTCTGGTGCCATGGCACAGCGCATGGCTCTCTACTTCCAGGACAAGCATCCCATCGGCTACGAGATCGAGATGGCCCGCTACGCCGAGGAGCGGGGCTTCAGCGAGATCTGGCAGGGCGACACCCGGTTGGCCCGCGACTGCGTGGTGATGATGAGCGCCCTGCTGGCGTCCACCAAGCGGCTGCGCATCGCTAGCGGAGTGCTGCCCATCTACACCCGCAACCCAGCGGTGATAGCGGCCTCTTGGAGCACGATGCACGAGCTCGCCGGCCCGGCACCCGACGGCGGCAGCCGGGTGATGCTGGGTCTCGGCGCCTGGTGGGAGCCCATCGCCGGGCGGGTCGGGGCAGGCCGGCGCCGGCCGCTCGCCGCCATGCGCGAGAACGTCGAGGCGATCCGAGCCCTGTTCACCATGGAGGAGGTCACCTACGAGGGCGAGTTCGTCCACCTCGACCGGGTCAGCCTCGATGTGGCCTACGGCGACACGTCGCCCCGCGACATCCCCATCTACATCGGCGCCACCGGTCCGAAGATGCTGGAGCTGACCGGGGAGATCGCCGACGGGGCCATGCTCAACTATGTGGTGTCGACCGACTACATCCGCGACGCGGTGGCCCGGGTCGGGGCCGGGGCCGAGAAGTCGGGACGCACCATCGACGACATCGACCGGCCCGAGCTGCTGATCTGCTCGCTGTCCGACGACGATCCCGACACCGCCCTGCTCACCGGCAAGTCGCTGGTGGCGTACTACTTGGGCACTGAGCCCCACATCATGGCCGCCTCCGGCGCCGACCCCGGGCTCATCGAGCGGGTCCAGGAGGTGGTCGGCTGGCCGGCCACCGAGGCCGACTACTACAAGGCCGCCCCCCTCATAGGCGACGACCTGGTACGCCGCATCATGGCCGTGGGCAACGCCGCGGAGTGCCGGGACACGGTGGCGGAGTTCATCGACGCGGGGGTCACCTGCCCGGTGCTCTACCCCCTGATGGACGACATGAAGCCAGTAATCGACACCTTCGCCCACTGGTCCCCCTAACCCCCGCCCGCGCCCCGCCCCGGCCCCCAGGGGGACTCTGTTCGCGCTGTCCGTGATTGCGCCGGGTTTGTGCACACAAACATGGAGGATTCCCGCGCCACAGAAGACGATGTGGCCTATTATCATATCTTTGCATGTTATATCAGTCTCGGAGTCGCCATCCAGGGGCCGCGGAACGGCGGGTACGGGCCCGCATGGCGAGCCAGCACGGGCTCGCAACCCGCGGGAGGCCCTCCTGGCCCGATCCGGCGAGGGCGCCGTGCCGCTCAGCGAATGGAGCCGGATGGTGGCCGACCTGCTGGAGGCGTCGGGTCTGCCTCGTCCCGCCTTCGAACATCGGGTAGAGGGTCGTGACGGGGAGTTCGTGGCCCAGGTCGATCTGGCCTACCCCTCGGTGCGCTTGGCTATAGAGCTCGACAGCGTGCGATGGCACTTCAACCGGGTGTCGTTCGCGGAGGACCCGAGACGCCGCAACGCACTGTTCATGGCCGGCTGGACGGTCCTCACGTTCACGTGGGACGACTACGCCAACCATGCCAGCACTCTGTGCGCCACCGTTGCCCGGGCTTGCGGGTAAGCCCCCTGAGAAGCCAGCCGCTCCGGCGGACGGGCGACGGTCATTGTTGTGGTCGGTTTGTGTGCGCTTTTGCGTGATGGGGCCGGGTTTTCGCGCACATTCGCGAGCTGGCCATTGCTGTGGACGGTTTGTGTGCGCTCTTGCATGATGGGGCCGGGTTTCGCATCGGCGGCAATGGGCGGGCGGGCGGCGAGTGAGGCGGCGGCTCGTTAGCGTCTGTATTCGTGACCGAGGCTGGACGTGACCTGCTGGTGCACGGCGGTGCGGTTGTCACCGTTGACGATGTGGACACGGTCCACGACCCGGGCTGGGTGTATGTGCGGGGCAACCGGGTGGTTGAGGTCGGGGCCGGGGAGCCTCCGTCGAGCCGCGTCCGGCAGGCCGCGGAGGCGATTGATGCAGCGGGTTGCGCAGTCATGCCGGGGATGACCAACGCCCACACGCATCTGTTCCAGGCATTCTTCCGAGGGCTGGCTGACGACAAGACCTTGCTCGACTGGTTGCGAGATTGCATCTGGCCTGCCGCGATCCACCTCGATGCTGACATCGCGTATGCCGCCGCCCTTGCCGGCGTGCTTGAGAACCTGCGCGGTGGGGCGACCACGGTGATCGATCACCAGTACATCCACACCGACGAAGGAATCAATGACGCAGTGTGCCGGGCGGCCGACGAGTTGGGGGTGCGCTTCCTGCTGGCCCACGGCTGGGCCGACCGCAACTACCACTCCGCTCTCGAGCAGACCGCCGAGCAGGCCGTTGCCCGGGCTGACACTGCCCGGCGCCGCTGGGACGGTCGCCACGAGGACCGCATTCGCGTGGAGCTGGCGCCGCTGATCCCGTGGGGATGCTCAGACGAGGCGATGCGCACCACCGTGGCCGCGGCCCGCAGCTGGGGCCGCGGCACCCACATCCACTGCGCGGAGACCGCAGTCGAAGTGGACATGAGCCTCGAGGAGCGGGGAGTGCGCCATGTGACATGGCTCGACTCGCTGGGCGTCCTCGGCCCCGACATGCAGCTCGCCCACAGCGTGTGGCTCGACGACGAAGAGCTCAACCTGATCGCGGCGACCGGATCGATCATTGTGCACTGCCCGGTGTCGAACATGTACCTGGCCTCGGGAGTGGCCCGCCTGCCCGAGATGCGAGCCCGCGGCATCACGGTGGCGCTGGCCAGCGACGGTCCGGGCAGCAACAACCGCCAGGACATGTTCGAGGTGCTCAAGGCGACCGTGCTGCTGCAGAAGGTGCATCACCTCGACCCGCTGCTGCTACAGCCCGACGATGTGCTGCGCATGGCCTGCCGGGGCGGGGCGGCGGCCTTCGGCATGCCGGGGACCTTCGGCATGGTGGCCGAAGGCCAGCGAGCCGACCTCCTCGTGGTGGACCTGCGTTCGCCGTTCGTAGCGCCCGTGCACCGGGTGGCCAGCGCTCTCGTCTACAACGCCACCCCCCGAGACTTGCGAGACGTTGTGGTCGACGGCCAGATCCTGCTGCGAGACGGCCATCTAGCCACCGCCGACGAGAGCCAGATCATGGCCAAGGCCAACGATGCCGCCCGCGACCTCTTCAACCGAGCGGGCATCAAGACCCGAGTGACCCGAGACGACCGTCCTTAGGGGCCGAGCGGATCGGCAGCAGTTCATGGGGATCTTCGCAAGGCACTGAGCGAGGCCGTGGCCCGAGCGGCCCGTGAGTAGCCCTATGTCAAGCTCGCCTCAAATCTGCACGAGTATTGCTCCTATGTGACGAGTTTCTCTACTGATTTCGGTCGAGTAGGCCCGAGCGGCCAGTGAGCGCAGCGAATAGGAGCGGGAAACAACATGCTTCACCGGGAGGTCTCGTCACCTATCCGCGCATGCTCTCAGGCGTAGCGGTTGGTCCAGTGTTGTAGGGCGGTGAGCACCATTTGGCGCTTGGCGTTGTTGGACAGGTACGGGGCCCGGGACAACTCAATCTGGATCCAGGGCATCTCGGCTGAGTGCGCGCGGGTGATGTAGCCGCCGCGGAAGGGGTCATTGACTTTCACCGGCCCGTCGAGTTGCTGCTCGAAGGCGTCCCGCAGGCCCTCGATCCAGTCCTGCGGGCAGGTTCCGTCGCCGTTGCTCAAGCACACCCACGGCCGTTCCCGGCCCGGATCGGGCCCAAGCGGTGGTCCCGTCGCGGCCATCGTGTGACAGTCCACGCCCAGAGCCCAGCGACCGCGGTGACCCAGCTCGGTTAGCTGCTGGTGGTACGGGGCGTGGTAGGCGTCCAGCAGTCCCTCGACCTCAGCCTGCGACAGCGGGCGGTGCCAGACGCCGACGTTCCAGCACGTGTGGGTCTTTACCGCGCCGTCGGCCCGCCGGTCGTCTCGCGCCCTGTTCATGTCCACCACGGCCCGGGCCACGTCGGTGGTGACGAACGCCCCCACTTCGGCGGAAATCGCGTAGATCTCGACCGCGCCGCCGTCGCCGTCGTCTGCAACCGCCTCGGGCGTCAGGGCGCACATCGACTCGATTTCAGACGGAACCCGCAACCCGGCGTGAGGCACCGAGACGACGAGGGGAAGTGTCACCGCGGCTGCTTCGGAGGCGAGGCGGGTCCGCCGGTCACTGCGGCTGCTTCGGAGGCGAGGCGGGTCCGCCGGCCGCGCCGTCGCGCCTCGGGTCGGCCACACCGATCAGGCGGCCACCCTCGTTCATCACCATCTGAATGCAGCCCATGTAGAACGAGTACGGCTCCCGGCGATTCAACTCGAACCCGGCGCCCTCCAGGGCTGCCAGCACGTCGGTTGCCATCCTGGATGCTTCAACCGAGACCTCGCCTTCGAGCGAGCAGTGCAGGCGGGGCGCGGCCACCGCCTCGAGCGGCGACGACTTCCGGAGACGCAGCAACACCTGCAGGATCGCGGGGGGAATCCGCTCGCTGCCGGGTGAGCCGATGGCCAGCCGCGGACCGTGCTCATTGAAAACGATTGTGGGCGCGACGTTGGCCCAGGGAACCGCGTTGGGACGCAGATCGTAGGGGTGGGATGCGTCGGTGGTGAGGAACGCGCTCATGTAGTTGTTGTAGAGGAAGCCGAGCTCAGGCGAGGCGGCGCACGAGCCGTACACGTTCTCGATCGACTGCGTCAGCGCCACCACGTTGCCATCTGCGTCCATCACCGACAGGTGGGTGGTCTCACCGTGCCCGAAGCGCTGCATCATCTGCTGAGCCAGACCCCGCGCGTGCCGACGGCTCGTCATCTGCTTGTCTGACGCCTGGGTGTACAGGTTGGGATCGAGGGGTCGATCCTTGCGGTCGGCCAGCGCCAGGCGGATGGTCTCGGCCAGGCACACCGCGCCTTCGGGGGTGTCGATGTCCTGGAACTGGCGCGGCAGGCTCTGGTGGATGTTGAGCATCTCCACCAGGGTGCGGCCCGCCCCGGGCAGCGGCATTGTCAACACCCGGTCGCGCCCGAACCGCCCCGACAAGGGCTGGCGCTCGACGGGGTGGGGGATCTGGGCGAGGTCGTCGGCCAGCAGGATCCCGCCGTTGGCCTCCATGTCCTCATGGATGAGGCGGGCCGTCTCCCCGAGGTAGAAGTCCTCGAAGCCCTGCTCCGCGAGGCGGCGCAGCGTCCGGGCCAATACCGGCTGCACCAGTGTCGTGCCGGCCCGATAAACCTTGCGTTCCTCCTGCAGGAAGAACCGCCTTGCCGAGTGGGCCCGCAAGTGTCTCAGCTCACGACGGGCGAGCCGGTGCTGCAGCACGCTGACCTCGTAGCCCTTGTCGGCCAGCACGATGGCCGGCTCCAGCACCTCGGCCCAACCGAGCCGGCCATAGGCTTCGAGCGCGTAGGCGTAGACCGCAACGGAGCTGGGCACCGTGGTGGCGAGATGTCCCCGGCGGCGGTCGGCGGCCAGGTTGGCGAACCGGTCGATCAGTGCCCTGTTCGGAGCCCGGGACGACCCGTCGAGCGCGACGGTGCGGTCCGTGGCGGCGTCATGGATGAGCATCATCGTCTGGCCCCCGAGACCAGAGGCCGCGGGCTCGCACACCCCTAGGGCGAGCGCGGCCGCCACCGCGGCGTCAACCGCGTTGCCGCCCCGCGCCAGCATCTGAACTCCCGCCGCGGTGGCCGAGTAGTGGGCCGTGCTCACCATCCCGTTGCGGGACGCGGCGACGCGCTGGGGCTCGTGGATGCGGGTGTCGGTCAGCTCCAGCAGATCGGTATCGATTTCCGTACCCCTGCGTCGCTTCGACCGGCGAGGCCGCTGCCCTCCGGGCTTGGCCCCAGGACCGTGTGGCTCGGGGTCGGCCACACGATCAGAGCCTGCCGCTCCTTGCGGTGGCGCGTGAGGCTCCTGCGGCGCCTGGTGTTCGGTCATCGGTCAGCGATCAATCTGGCCGATGAGATACTCAGACAGCAGCAGCGTGCGCTGTATAAGGCTGATCCGCTGCACCGCCTCATCAGGCGTTCCCCGATCCCCGGTCACGGGGCCTACTCCACACACCGCGGCCGTCCCGGATGGGACCAGGCCGGCGACCGAGGGCCAGGCCGACGACTCTCGTTCGAGGGGGATCTCCCATCGGGCCGAGGCAGCCTCCAGAGCTTCCACCAGAGGCCCATTGGTCGGGCGGTCAGCCATCGGGGGCCGGTCGGCCAGTTGGTTGAGACGCCATCTGGGCCCGCCCCGGCCGAGGATCTTGCGCATCGAGGCCTCGGCCTCCTCGGCGCGGGCCGGGTCGAGGTAAGACATCATCAGCGACGCCTCCACCCGATGGGGAACGAACATCGGATGGCGCTCGGTCTTCAGGTCGAGCGCAGCTACGGAGAGGCGCCTGTTGGGCGAGCTGAGCCGGCCGATGGCGTCGACCTTCTCGCAGGTCCAGCCGACCACGGTCCTGCGCCGTCCGATCTGGCCCGGGCTGAGCCTGCGTCCTTCCACGGTCAGGTCGTAGCGGCGGCTTCCCCGCCGCTGGGTGATGATGCCGTTGCCGACGGTTCCCGGCCGGCAGACGAGCACCTGATCGGCGCGGGCCGCGGCCCGCTCGATCAGTTTGCGGCTTTGCACCCCGTCGAGGCCCTCGTCGGCGTACAGCAGCACGCCGAGCGGGAGCCTTCTCAAGCTTCGGACGCTGCGGAGGGCGCGCAACGCGTACTCCAGCATCACCAGCGGGGCCCGGGAACGCCCGACCCCATCGCCGTAGAGCCACTCCGGGTCGCGGCGAAATCCCTGCCGCACGGTGTCGCCCGTGGACGGAACGTCGATGTGGGCCACCAGCAGCACGCCCCCTTCGAACCCTTTGGCCGTCTCGAACGTGTATGCCTCGGGCTCGTCGGTGAACTCCGGCACCGGCCGCATCCCAATATCGGCGAAGATCCGCCCCGCCCGCGCCGCGGCTCGCGACAGGCCCAGCGAGTCGTCGGTGCGGCTGGAGAGCTCCACCCACTGCTGCAGCGAGCGCTCCATGGGGTCCCGGCGCTGGGTGATGTACTGGAACGCCCGCTCGGAGGGGTCCGCGGTGCGGGCATCGACCGGCGGCGGCTGCGGGGTGCCGAAGTAGCGGGCGCTGGCCACCTCCACCAGGCGGTTGACGAACGCGGCGAAGTCCATGCCCACATAGGCCGCCCCCACCAGGTACGACCCGTGCTCGCCAAGGCTGGGCAGGCTGTTCACCTCCAGCACGTACAGGTTGTCCTCGGCGTCCATCCGCATGTCGACCCGGGCGCAGTCGTAGAGGCCTAGCGCCGAGAACGCACGCACCGCGATCTCCTGAGCCTGCGCAGTGAGCTCGTCGGAGATCGGCGCCGGGCACAGCGGCTGGATCGTGCGCCCGCTGCGGCCGGTCTTGTCCTCGTACGTATAGATCTGGGGCCCGTCGCCGAAGCTCAGCATCACCGGCGGGAAGGGCTCGGGCGGGGCGTTGCCCAGCAGCCCCACGTTCACTTCCCAGCCGTCGATGTACTGCTCGGCCAGGACGGGCTGGCGGAACCGGTCGAATATGACCTGCGCCGACTTCTTCAGCTCCTCGGCGTCGTTCACCACCGCGAGGCCGAAGGACACTGCCTCGTTCTTGGGCTTGACGATCATCGGATAGGGCAGATCGTCGGGGATCGGGGCCTCCGGGGTGTCCAGCACCGCGAAGTCGGGGGTGGGGATGTCGTTCTGGCGCAGGATCATCTTGGTGACGACCTTGTCCAGAGCCAGCGAGTGCCCCAGCGGCCCGGAGGCGACGTAGGGAATGCCGACCATCTCGAGGATGCTCGGCACGTGGGTGTAGCGAGCCTGGCCCTGCAGCCCGTAGGAGACGTTGAAAACCATGCCGGGACGTTCGCCCTTGACGACGCGGGGCATGAACGACTCCAGCTTGGAGATCAGCTCTTTGTCCGCTTCGAACGCCGTCACCTGGTGGCCGCCGCGACGCAAGGCCTCGGTGAGCCGCTTGATGGTGGCCAGGCCGATCTTCTCCTGGTTGGGCATGCCGAACAGGTTGATGACGTTGCGGCTGTCCCGGTTGTAGACGACGGCGACTCTCATGGCCCAAACGTACCGCCCTCCCGACTTAGAGCGAGCGCGGGTAGGCAGTGAGCGCCTCGCGGCGAGAGGTTGTCTTTCCCGCTCTTGTTCGCTGCGCTCACGGGCCGCTCGGGCCACGGCCTCGCTCAGCGGCCCGCAGATTCCTCGTGAACTCATCGCCTACCCGCTCGGCCTCTTATCGGGACCGGGAGCGCGGTCCCAAGCGAATCCGAGCCGATGGGCGGCGTGGTGCGGCGGCTCGACCGCATTCCTCGCCGGAACCCTTGGCGGAGCAGGGGCGCCACTGAGAGATTCCACGCTGTGGACCGCTAGCGTTTCTGTCTGTGCCGCTTGTTACTGCGTACCACCGACCCAGCACTCTCGACGAGGCGCTAGGCCTGCTGAGCTCGCCTCAGCGGGTCGCTCTCGGAGGCGGGACGACAGTCAATGCCGACCGCGAGCCGTCCGACTTGGAGGCCGTCGATCTGCAGGCGCTCGGGCTGGACGGCATCGCCGCTGCCGACGACGGACACCTGCGGCTGGGTGCCACCGCCACCCTCGACGCGGTGTGGCGCTGCGAACAGCTTCCAGACTCGCTGCGGGAGCTGGCCCGGGCCGAGCAGCCGTCGACGATGCGGACGCTGGCCACCGTGGGCGGTCTGGTCGCCAAGGGCCCTGCCGAGAGCGTGCTGCTGGCGGCCCTGCTCGCTCACGAGGCTCGGGTCGAGCTCGCCGGTCCCGGCAATGCCGGGCCGTCGCAGCGAAGCCTGGCCGAGCTTCTGGCCGCCGGGCTCACTCCGGGGTCGCTAATCACCGCGGTGGCTGTCGATCCCTCAGGACGCGCGGCGGTGGCCGGCACGGGACGTACCCGCGCGGATGTGCCCATCGTCGCGGCCTACGGGCGCCGAACCGAGGGCTTCGTGGCCATGGCCCTCACCGGGGTGGCCGATCATCCCGTGCTGGTCGACGTGTACGACCCGACCGCAGGCCTGGAACCAGCGGGAGACTTCCGAGGCAGCCGCGAGTACCGACTCCACCTGGCTGGCACGCTCACGGCCCGGGTCATGGAGGAGTTGTACCGATGACCATCGACGTCACCTTCGAGCTGAACGGCGCTCCGGTCACTCTGGCCGTAGAGCCCCACCACACTCTGCGGGAGGTCCTCCGCCGGCTCGGCATGTTCTCGGTGCACTACGGCTCCGACAGCGGCGAGACCGGCGCGGCCGCGGTGCTCTACGACGGCCGGCTCGCCTCCGCCGACGTGATCCTGGCCGCCTCCGCCGGCGGACACTCGATAACCACTGTCGAGTCGCTCAACGTCTCGCCTGAGCTGCATCCCATCCAGACCGCCTTCGTGGCCGTCGGAGCGTTCCAGTCGGGCTATTCCGCGGGTGCGATGATCCTCGGGACCCTCGCCCTGCTGGCGGAGAACCCCGACCCGTCCGACGAGGAGATCCGAGACATGCTGTCGGGCATCCTCGACCGCGAGACCGCCTACACGAAGCCGGTGGAGGCCGTCAAGCGGGCTGCGGCGGTGCAGCGGGGCGAGCAGACCGAGCCGTTCGCGCCGCTCGTCCTCGAGCCGCTCACCGACGGCTACCGCCCCGCCCCCAACGGTGACTCCCACGGACCGGCCCCCCAAGCGCCCCAGGCCGTTCCCCGCCTGGTGCCGTCGCGGGAGGTGCCGGACATGGCCGTGGTCGGCAAGCCCGAAATCAAGGTCGACGCGGTGCGCCTGGCCAAGGGCAACCCCGCTTTCACCGACGACATAGAGCCTCGGGGGATGCTGTACGCCAAGGTTCTGCGCAGCCCTCACGCCCACGCCCGCATCCTGGCTATCGACGACTCGAAGGCCCGGGCCGTCCCCGGCGTGCACGAGGTGCTGCACTACGGCAACACCCCCCGGGTGAAGTACGCCTCCGGTGGGCAGAGCTGGCCCAACCCCCACCCCTACGACCAGGTGAGCTTCGATGACCGGGTCCGCCACGTGGGCGACCGGGTGGCGGCGGTGGCCGCCGAGACCATCGAGGCGGCCGAGGAGGCCTTGCGGCTCATCGAGGTCACCTACGAGGTTCTGCCCGCGGTGTTCGACGAGCGCGACGCCATGGACCCCGACGCTCCCAAGATCCACGATGAGGACGACACCACCCACATCTGCGACCCCCAGCGCAACCTCGTACATCACATGGCGGCCACGCGCGGCGATGTGGACGCCCAACTGGCCGCCGCGCCCCACGTCTTCGAGCAGACGTTCAGGGTGCACCAGGTGCAGCAGTGCCCCATCGAGCCTCACATCTCGATGGCCTGGATCGACTCCGACGAGCGCATGGTGGTGCGCACCGCCACCCAGGTGCCGTTCCACACCCGCCGGATGCTGGCTCCGCTCATCGGCATGGAGATCAAGGACATCCGGGTCATCAAGCCCCGCATCGGCGGTGGGTTCGGTGCCAAGCAGGAGATGCTGATCGAGGACATCGTCGCCCACCTGGCCATCGCCACCCGCCGCCCGGTGCGCCTCGAGCTCGACCGGGCCGAGGAGTTCTACGCCAGCCGCACCCGCCATCCCCAGACCATCACGTTCCGCACCGCGGCGGACGACGACGGCGCCCTGCTGGCCCAGGAGATGCGCATCATCGGCAACACCGGCCCTTACGGCACCCACGGCTTCACCGTTCAGATCGTGTCGGGGCTGCGCGGGCTCACGTCGTACAACGCGGCATCCAAGCGCTTCGACTGCCACGTCGTCTACACCAACATCCCGGTGCCGGGCGCCTACCGGGGCTACGGCGCCCCCCAGGCCGAATTCGCCCTGGAAGCCCACATGGAGGACATCGCACGGTCGCTCGATCTCGATCCGATCGACTTCAAGCGCCGCAACTGGGTGAAGGTGGGCGACGAGATGGACATCGCCCCCCACCTTGGCGAGCGGGCCGTGGCCGAAGAGCAGCTCGCCGAGTACCCCAAGGTCATGTCGTCGGGCATCGAGGAGTGCGTGGCCCAGGGGCAGCGCGAGATCGGCTGGCACCGCCGCGGCGACGAGTCCTGGAAGGCCCCCGCCGACCGGCCCAACATCCGGCGGGGCCTCGGCTTCGCCTTCTGCATGCACGGCACGGCCATCCCGTTCCTCGACATGGGCGGCTGCTCCATCAAGCTCAACGACGACGGCTCGTTCAACATGCTCATCGGGGCCACCGACCTTGGCACCGGCGCCGACACCGTGATCGGCCAGATCGCGGCCGAGGTGCTCGGTGTGCCCCTCGACGACATCAAGGTGTACTCCAGCGACACCGACATGACCCCGTTCGACACCGGCGCCTACGCCTCGTCCACCACCTACATCTCGGGCACGGCCGCGCTGCGGGCCGCGGAGGCGGTGCGGGTGAGGCTCAAGGAGCGGGCCGCCATGCTGCTCGAGGTGGACGAGCCCTGCACCATCGAACTGCGCGACCGCCGGGCCTACGCGGCCGACGGCCGCTCGGTGAGCCTGGAGGAGATAGCGCTCGACTCGCTGCACTGGCAGGACCAGGAGCAGATCATGGGTACCGCGTCGCATGTGTCGCCCGACTGCCCGCCCCCGTTCGCGGCCCAGTTCGCCGAGGTGGAGGTGGATGTCGACACCGGCCAGGTCACGGTGACCAAGCTGGTGATGGCGGTGGACTGCGGGGTGGCAATCAACCCGGTCACGGCCAGCGGCCAGGTGGAGGGCGGCATGATCCAGGCCCTCGGCTACGCCCACTGCGAGGAGATCGTGCTCGACGGCGACGGGCGCATGGTCAACCCGTCGTTCGGCCCGTACAAGATCTACCGGGCCGACGAGATGCCCGAGACCGTCGTGTACCTGGTCCAGACCATGGAGGACAGCGGTCCGTTCGGGGCCAAGGCGGTGGCCGAGATCCCAAAGGACGGAGTGGCCCCGGCGGTGCGCAACGCCATCCTCGATGCCACCGGCACCGCCATCAACGAACTGCCCTTCACGCCGGAGCGGGTTTGGGCGGCCCTGCAATCCGCCGAGGGCTAGACGCCTCCGGCTTTCATCGCGCTTTCTCGCTCAGATGACAGGAAATCGCGACGAAAGCCAGCGGGAGGCGCCGGGGATGATCATCGGGGCCGACTGGGCTGTCACTGCCGCCCTGGACGAGCCCCGCCGCAACTGGGCGTTGCGGGTGGTCAACGGGCTCATCGACGACTCCGGCCCCGCGAACGAGCTGAGGGCTCTCTATCCCGGCGACGACTTCTGTGACGGTGCGGGCTGCGTGCTGTTGCCCGGCTTCGTGAACGCCCACGTGCACCTCTATGGCGTGCTGGCCCACGGAGTCCCCGCCCCGGCCCAGCCGCCCGCCGACTTCTGGGGCTTCCTGGACGACTATTGGTGGCCCCTGGTGGAGAACGCCCTCGACCACGAGATGATCGCCGCCGCGGCCGCGTGGGTGACCGCCGACCTGGCCGCGAGCGGCACGACCAGCTTCTTCGACATATTGGAGGCCCCCAACGCGCTGCCCGGCGCCCTGTTGGCGGAGCAGGACGCGGTGGCTCGCAGCGGGCTGCGGGGGGTGCTGTCCTTCGAGGCCACCGAGCGGATGGGAGCAGCCAACGGCCAGTCCGGACTCGACGAGAACATCCGCTTCATCGAGGCGTGCCGGGCTGACGGCGGCTCGTCGGGCGCGGGGACCCGGGTGTCCGGCGCCATGTGCATCCACACCACCTTCACCTGCAGCGAGCCGTTCATCCGCCAGGCCTTCGAGGCGGCTACCGACCTGGACGTGTTCTGCCACGCCCATGTGAACGAGGGGGTCCACGAAGGTCTCTGGTGCGAGGAGCACCACGGCATGCGCACCCTCGAGTTCTACGAGCGGATTGGTGCGGCGTCGCCCCGCTTCCAGGCCAGCCAGTGCGTGCAGTTGTCGCGGCGCGAGATCGACATCATCTCGGACACCGGCGTCAGGGTGTCGCACATGCCGCTGTCCAACTGCGAGGTGGGCGGCGGGATCGCCCCCGTCCTTGAGATGCTGGAGCGGGGCGTCACCGTGGGCCTCGGCTCCGACGGCTACCTCAACGACATGTTCGCAGTGATGCGGGGCGCCTTCCTGCTGCACCGGGCGGCCACTCTGGACCCCGGCGCCATCAGCGCGGCCACTGTGCTGCACATGGCCACCGAGGGCTCGGCCCGCACGCTCGGCCTGGAGCAGGTGGGGCGGCTGGAACCCGGATGGCACGCCGACCTGCAGCTGGTCGCCGTCGACGGCCCCCGGGGCCTGCCCACACCGGTGGAGGCCCACAACCTGCTCGACCAGCTGGTGCTGTGGCGCAACGGCTCCCACGTCGGAAAGGTGATGGTGGGCGGGGACTGGATCGTCAACGACGGTGAGGTGATCGGCGCAGACCTGGGCGAGCTGCGAGCCCGCACCCTCGAACAAGCTGCGAGACTGTGGTCGTGACCAGCGCGGGTTCCGTCATGGGGTGGCGGGGATGAGCCTGCTGCACCAGCTGTCTGGGGCCGTGGATTCGGGCGTGGCCGTGGCCTCCGCCACCGTCGTGGACACGTCGCGCTCTGTGCCGCGGCGGGCCGGGGCCAAGATGCTGGTGTATCGCGACGGCAGCATCGCAGGCACCGTCGGGGGCGGTGAGATGGAGGCCCGGGTGGTGGCCGAGGCGGTGGCCGCGCTCGGCGATGGCCGCTGCCGTCTACTGTCGTACCGCCTTGTCGATCCTGTCCGGGGCGACCCCGGCGTCTGCGGGGGCGACGTTCAGATATTCGTGGAGCCGCACATGCCCAAGCCGACCGTCATAGTCATGGGATACGGCCACGTGGGACGGGCCGTCGCCCAGTTGGCCCACTGGGTGGGCTTCCGGGTGGTGGCCACCGACGACCGGTCCGGGATGCAGGACGACCCCGCCAGCCAGCCGGACGGCGCCGGTTCCTTTGGCGGGGACAGCGCAGACGCAGTACCCGACGAGCTGGTGATCGGCACCGTCGACGACCTTCTTGCCGGGCGGGCGCTCGACGCCGATGTGTCGGTGGTGCTGGTGACCCGCAACGTGGACGTGGACTCGGCCGCCCTGCCAGCTCTGCTGGCCACCGGCGCCGGCTACGTGGGGGTGATGGGCAGCGAGCGCCGCTGGGCCACCACCCGGGCCCGCCTGGAAGCCGAGGGTGTGGACCGGACCGCGCTCGACCGGGTTCATGCCCCCATCGGCATCGAGGTCGGCGCCGAGACCCCGGAGGAGATCGCGCTGAGCGTCATGGCAGAGGTGGTCGCCCATCGCCGGTCCTGACCCGACGGGGGCCGCGCCCGGACCGCTTTGTGTGTTGCGGGGCGGAGGCGATCTGGCCACCGGCGTGGCCTGGCATCTCAATGAGGCGGGCTGGCCGGTGGTGGTGCTGGAGCTGCCCGAGCCCCTGACGGTGCGCCGCACGGTGGCGCTGTCCACCGCGGTGACCGACGGAGAGGTGACCGTGCAGGGCATGAGGGGCGTGCTGGTGGCGTCGCCCCAGGAGGCGATAGCGACCACGAAGCGCGGCGCTGTGGCCGTGCTGGTGGCCCCGAAGCTGGGGGCGCTGGGCTCCGTGCAGCCCGATGTGGTTGTGGACGCCCGGCTGGCCAAGCGCCACCAAGACACCGCCATCGACGCCGCCGCAGTGGTAATAGGTCTGGGCCCTGGACTCACAGCGCCCTTGGACTGCCACGCCGTGGTGGAGACCATGCGAGGCCCTCGCCTCGGTCGGGTGATCTGGACGGGCTCGGCCCGGCCCGACACCGGCGTGCCCGCCGAGGTGGGGGGACGGTCTGGCGACCGGGTGCTGCGGGCCCTCGTCGCAGGCGAGGTGTCTTGGCGTGTCGAGATAGGAGAGCTGGTCGCTGCGGGCCAACTGCTCGGCACGGTAGGCGGTCAGGCCGTTGAAGCGCCCTTCGACGGCGTGCTGCGAGGCGCCATCCGTCCGGGGATGACCGTGCAACCCGGGCTCAAGATCGGTGACGTGGACCCTCGCGGCAATCCGGCCGTGTGCTGGGAGATCTCCGACAAGGCCCTGGCCGTGGGCACCGGAGTGCTGGAGGCGGTCCTGGCCTGCCGCGGCGGCTTGGCCTGACGCATAACGGCCCGACTGGGCGCCCGGCGGGACCGGAACCCCGGCCGGGCGACTGAGAACATGCGCGGGTAGGTGTCAGCACCTCGCGGTACGGCATTGTGTCTCCCGCTCTTGTTCGCTGCGCTCACGGGCCGCTCGGGCCACGGCCTCGCTGAACGCCTCGCCGAAACCCTCACGCATCGCCGCCTAACCGCTCGGCCTCTGAGCCTCGCTGCGGCCTGCGCCGGGCGCGGACAATATGGTGGCGGCGTGCTGCGGCCCGCGCTGAACGTGATGCCCGAGGGTCCGATCGAGCGCACGGTGGAGCTTGCCCGGCTCGCGGAGACACTGGGCTACGAGCGGTGCTGGGTATACGACGAGGGCCTCGCGGCCTGCGACGTGTACGTGACCATGACCGCAATCGCGATGGCAACCGAGTCCCTGGAGATCGGGCCGGGCATCACCAACCCATACACCCGCCATGCCGGTGTCACGGCGGGGGCCATTGCCGCGCTCGACGAATTGTCGGGCGGTCGGGCCTTCCTGGGCATCGGCGCCGGGGGAAGCCTCACGCTTGACCCCCTCAGCATCGCCCGTGACCGGCCCTTGACCGCGGTGCGCGAGACCATCGAGGCATGCCGGCGCCTGTTCTCCGGCGACACGGTCAGTGTCGAGGGTTCCCATGTGCGATTGGGTGAGGCATCGCTGGTGCACGCCCGGGCCAGTACCGAGATATGGCTGGCCGGGCGGGGACCGCGGATGCTGGGGCTGGGCGGCGCGGCCTGTGACGGTGTGTTGGTGGACTTCCTGTACAAGCCCCACCTGGGCCCGGCGGTGGAGCGGATCCGGGCCGCGGGCCGGGCCGCGGGCAACGAGCCCCGCATCGCCTACTCCACGATGCTGGTGACCGACGACGAGACCATGGCCGCCATCAAGCCCCACCTGACCTACCGGCTGGTCGACTCACCCCCGGATGTGAAGGAGGCCATCGGGCTCGCAGAGGCCGACGCGGCCCGGATCAGGGCTGCGCTGGCCGGCGGCTTGGAGGCAGCGGCCGAGCACGTACGCGACGAGTGGGCGCTCCCCTTCGTGATCGCTGGCACTCCCAGCGAGTGCAGCCAGGAGCTGCATGGTCTCGCGGCCGAGCACGGGATCGAGTCGTTCGTCGTGCCGCTGCTCGACGATGAGCCCGCCGGGGAGCTGCTCCAGTCGGGTGCTGAGATAATGGGATTGACTTAGAGCGTGAGAGGGTAGGTGGCGAGCGCTCGCGGCGAGACGTCGTGTTTCCCGCTCTTGTTCGCTGCGCTCACGGCCCGCTCGGGCCCGGGGGCCTCGCTCAGCACCCTGCGAATTCCTCGTGAACTCATCGCCTACCCGCTCGGCCCCTTGGAAAATCATGAGATAGTTTGAAATCTCTGAAATCTCTGTAGGGTGCTCGGTGCCGTTCCGGTTCGCTGGGTGCCGGCCGGCCGCCTCAATACTGGCGCTCAGAGTCCCGCCGTCGAGTGGCCGCGACGTGCGGGGGAAGAGCGTGATCACCTGGTACTGGTCCGTCAAGGGAGGCGTCGGAACGTCGGTGGTGGCCGCGGCCACCGCCATCCGCCTCGCCTCCGAAGAGCACGACACCACCCTCGTGGATCTGACCGGTGATCAGCCGGCGCTGCTGGGCATGGTGGCCGGCGCGATGCCGTCGGAGCCAGGAATCGGCGACTGGGTGGCCGCGGGGGACGGTGTGGCCGCCGATGCCATCGGCAGGCTGCTGGAGGATGTGGCCCCGGGCCTGCGTCTGCTGCGGAGAGGCACCCGACCGGCGCAGGCAGGTCACGTCGCGCCGCTCGAGGATCAGCGCCCGAGGCTCATGCTCGCCCTCGAGGTGCTGGCCCGCAGCGGCCCGGTCGTGGTGGACGCCGGGCTGGATCCCGTCGGGTTGCGGTCGGTCCTCGGCGGTCCGCACCGGCCCGTGTGCGTGCTGCGGGCCTGCTACCTGGCCTTGAGCCGCGCCCAGCAGGTGGCCGGTCCCTACGAGCGGGTGGTCCTAGTGGAGGAGCCGGGCCGGGCTCTGCGCTCGCGCGATGTGGCGGCTGCGGTCGGTGCCTCCCATGTGGAGCGAGTGGCGTGGGATCCCCGAGTGGCCCGCTCCGTCGACGCGGGCACGATCGTGAGCATGCTCCCGCCGCCTCTGCGGCGCTTCGAGCTTCCGTCATGATCGGCGCGGTTGCCGGCGTTCAGGGCACGGGCGTGCCCGGCGGTGCGGGCCCGGGGACCGGTGCGGACGGTGCGAACGGTGACGCGGCCCTCGTCGATGCAGTGCACCGCAGGGTGGTCGACACGATGGAGCAGATCCCCGTGCCGGCCGTCGACATCGCTGCGATCGTGCGCGCGCTGGCGCCGCTCACCCCGACCGACGTCGTCGACGACGTGGTGGCGCGGGTTGCGGCCCGGGTGCACGGACTGGGTCCCGTGGAACCGCTGCTCGCCGACCCGATGGTGAGCGAGGTGATGATCAACGGACCGGGACCGGTGTGGATCGAGCGGGGCGGCGTCGTGAGTCGAAGCCAGGTGTCGCTCGACAGAGCCGCGGTCGATCTGGTCATCGAGAGGATCGTGTCTCCGCTGGGCCGTCGAGTCGACCAGCTCACCCCTTGCGTGGACGGTCGCCTGCCCGACGGTTCCCGGGTCCATGTGGCCGTTCCTCCGGTGGCCGTCGACGGCCCCTATGTGACCATTCGCCGCTTCGTGGTGCTCGATGTGGCCCTGGAGATGTTCACCGGACCGCCGGTGGTGGCGCTGCTGGAGGAGCTGGTGGACCGGGGCGCCAACGTCGTGGTGAGCGGAGGCACGGGAGCGGGCAAGACCACGCTTCTCAACGCCCTGGCCGGCCGGGTCAGCCCGCAGCATCGGGTGGTAACCATCGAGGACGCCGCGGAGTTGCAGCTCGAGCACCCCCACGTGGTGCGCCTGGAGGCTCGGCCCGAATCCCGCGAGGGGGGAGGCGCAGTGACGATCCGCGACCTCGTGCGCAACGCGCTGCGGATGCGACCGGACCGGATGGTGGTGGGTGAGGTGCGCGGTCCCGAGGCACTCGACCTGCTGCACGCCCTCAACACGGGCCATGGCGGCTGCCTGTCGACGTTGCACGCCAACGGGCCTGTTGACGCGCTGCGCCGGTTGGCGGCGCTGGCCGCGGCGGCCGATGAGCGCCTGGGCGTGGAGGCGGTCCGCGACCACGTGGCGTCGGCAATCGACGCGATCGTTCACGTCGGGCGAGTCGACGGCGGCGCCCGACGAGTCTCGGCTGTGGCCGAGGTGAGCGGGCATGACACTGTGCGTCTGCTCGCGGACGTCGCCGGTGTCCGGGCGCCCGCGTCGCGGCCTGCACGGCTGGTGGCAGGCCCATGACGGCGGTCCTGGCTGCGGTCCTGGTGTTCGTGGCGCTGTCGCCCACGCCCCTGTGGCTGGGGGCCCGGGGCCGGTCGGGGCGCCTGCGGTGGCCGCCGGAGGTGCTCGGGTCCCGGCTGTGGGCCCTGCCGCGGCGGTGGAGGATGCGGCACGGGCAGGACGATGCGATACCGCAGGCGCTCGAGCTGTCGGCCCGGGCTCTGCGGTCCGGCGCGTCGGTGCTTACCGCGCTCGACACGGTGGCGACGGAGATACCCGAGACGGGCTGGCGAGAGGTGGTTGGTCGAGTGCGGAGGGGTCTGAGCCTCACCGACGCGCTCGACGTCTGGGTCGGCGGCTTGCCCGAGCGCCAGACGGCTGCGGCCTTGCTGGTGCTGGGGCACCGCTCGGGGGCGGCAATGGCGGCCAGCCTCGACAGGGCCGCGGCGTCGCTGCGGCTGCGGCGGGCCCTCGGCGACGAGATCCGGGCACTCACCTCCCAGACCCGAACCTCCGGAACAGTCGTGGCCGCGGCACCGGTGGGGTTCGCGGCCGTGGTAGCCGTGGCTGACCCCGGTGCTCTGGGCGCGCTGCTGGCCACGCCCATCGGACTGCTGTCGTTGGGTGTCGGGCTGGTGCTTGAGGGCCTGGGCATCTGGTGGATGGGGCGACTCTGCCGGGGTGTGGTGAGATGGGCGTGAGCCTGGCTGCGCTGGGGGCGGCTCTGCTGGTGCTCTGGGTTCTCGACGCGGCCTGCTCGCTGAGCGGTCCGGCGAAGCGCAGGCTCCGCGGTGCCGACCGATCGGGCCGCGACCGCAGCCGAGTCTTCGCTGCTGTGGGCCGCCGGCTGTCAGGGGGTGCGGTTGAGTCTGCCGATGAGGCTCTGGTCGGGGTCGGGGGCCTGGTCTGTGTGGGAGCGGCGGTCTCGTTGGGCTCGGTGGGAGGCCTGCTCGCGCTGTTGGGGACTGTCGCTGCGGTCGCCGGGAGGCGGCGGGCCCGTCGCCGCGACCGAGTGCTGCGCATCGACCGCAACCTGCCCGAGGTGATCGACTTGCTCGGGCTGGTTGTGGGGGCCGGGAGACCCACCGTGTCGGCCCTGGCGGATATTTGCCCCCGCGTCGCCGAGCCGTTCCGATCAGAGCTCGCCGCAGTGGTGAAGCGCACCACGGCCGGTGAGCCCTTCGTCGAGTCGGTGAGGAGGCTGCGGGAGAGCCTGGGTCCCAGCGTCTCGTCGGTCGTGTACGCGGTCACCGCGGCCGAGGTCGATGGCGCGCCGCTGCAGCCCGCCCTAGAGCGGGCCGCCGACGAGGCTCACCGGCGCCGGCGCGTGCGGGCAGAGGAGGAGGCGCGGCGGGTGCCAGTGCTGATGCTGTTCCCGCTGGTGTTCTGCATCCTGCCTGCCTTCTGCCTGCTGACCGTCGTCCCGCTGCTCGTGGGGACCGTCGCTGATCTCCGGTTCCCATCCTGACGCGCCGGCCAAGCAAACACCGATCGAACGGACCGATTCGCATGACACCTAGGCAGCCGCACCGCAACAACCGAACGGGCGGCTTCCCGAAAGGACTGGACATGATCTTGCGTATCATCGCGGCGCTGCACGCGCAGTGCCTTCTCGCCGGACAGCGGCTCTCCGCCGGGCGCGCCGGTCCTGGTCGTCGGGTCGGCGACCGGGGCCAGACCACGGCCGAGTACGCCCTGGTCATTGTCGGTGCCGCCGCAGTGGCATTGTTGCTGCTGACCTGGGCGACCGGCACCGGCAAGATCGCGTCGCTGCTGGACAAGATCGTGGACACGGTCGCCAACATGGTCACGTGATCCCCCGGCGCCGCCTCGCGGCCGGTGACGGACGCGGGCCGCCGCGGCAGCTTGGACAATCGACGGTGGAGTTCGCGCTGGTCGTGCCGTTCCTCGCGCTGATGCTCCTGACTGTCGTGCAGGTGGGTCTGCTCGTCCGCACCCGGGTGCTGGTCACGCACGCGGCCCGGGAGGCAGTGCGCTCCGCCGCCGTGGGTGGCGGCGACGGCGAGGTTCGGTCGGCCGCACTTGCCGCAGCCGATCTGGACCCGAAGCGGCTGCATGTGCTCGTCCGCCGAGCCGGCGGCCGGGCCACGGTGGAGTTGCGGTATGTGGAGGCCACCGACGTTCCGATGGTGGGCCCGCTAGTGGGTGATGCGGTGTTCGAAGCCAGCGCAACCATGCGGTTGGAGTAGTCGCTGCGCCTGCGCTGCTTGCGCAAGGGCCCGCCGGCAGGCGCCTAGTTGGCCCGGCGATGCGGTACCGTTTTGCCTTGTGTCCGTGACGATTCGGCGCTCCGAACAGGCTCCGTGGACCGTGCTCCGCGTCGGTGGCGATCTCGATGTGGTAGGTGCTCCCGATCTCCGCCAGGCCGTCGTCTCCGCGGTGGCTGATGGCTGTCGCTTGCTGATCCTCGACATCTCGGAGTTGGACTTTGTCGACTCGTTCGGCCTGGGCGCGGTGGTCGGCGCGCTGAAGCGGTTGCGCCAGCGCGGCGGCGAGCTGGCGCTGGTGTGCCCGTCGCGGCGCATTCGCAGGGTGTTCGAGATCTGCGACCTCGACCGGATCCTGGCGCTCCACGACTCGATCGACAGTGCCTCAGAGGCCGAGCCGGTCTCCTCGGCTTCGGTGACGTCATAGGCGGCGACATGAATGACGCCATAGAGATCCAGATCCCGCCTCGGCCCGACTACGTGTCTCTCGTGCGGGTGGTGGTGGCCGCCGCGGCGGAGCTGGAGCCGACGTTGGAGCCGCTGCGCATCGACGACCTCCGGGTGGCGGTGTCGGAGGCGACGACCAACGCGATACAGGCCCACATCCGCTCGGGCTGCACCCGCCCTGTGAGGGTGAGCTGCCGGTGCGCCGGTGGGCGAGTGTCGGTGGTGGTCCGTGATGAGGGCCCCGGCTTCGACGCAGACTCCTTGCTGGCGGTGCCGCCCTCGGAGTCGCCGGCCCGTCTGGGGCGGGAGTCGGGAATGGGAATCTCCATCATCCGAGCGCTCGCCGACGAGTTCCACGTCCGCTCGAGCCCGCACGGCACCGAAGCCTGCCTTATCCTCAACTCGCCCTAGCGCCGCTATCGGCGAGCCCCAGCACTGATAGACCATCGCGATGGCCTCAACTCCAGGAGACCACTCGGACGCCCCCCAGCCGTCGCCGCTGACGTGGATCGGCAGCGACCGGCGGCTGGCCCGCCGGATCGGCCGGCCGATGCTGCGCTTCCTTCGCATCGAGGCCGCCAGCGGCGTCTTGATGCTGGCGGCTGCGGTCGTGGCCCTCGTCTGGGCCAACTCGCCCTGGCGGGACTCTTATGCGGATCTGCTGCACACCCATCTTCGTCTTGATCTGGGCAGCGTGCTGGTGCTCGACGAGCCGCTGGAGGCCTGGATCAACGACGCCCTGATGGTGGTCTTCTTCTTTGTGGTCGGCCTTGAGATCAAGCGCGAGCTGATCGTGGGCGATTTGCGCCGCCCCGCGGTGGCCGCGCTGCCGGCCGTCGCCGCTCTGGGCGGCATGGTGGTGCCCGCCGTGATCTACGCCGCCTTCAACGCCGGGGGCGAAGGCTCGGCCGGTTGGGGGATCCCGATGGCGACCGACATCGCCTTCGCTGTGGGGGTGCTGTCGCTGATGGGGCCGCGGGTCCCGAACTCCTTGAAGGTCTTCCTGCTCACGCTGGCGATCGTGGACGACATCGGCGCTATTGCCGTGATCGCGGTGTTCTACACCGACGACCTGTCGCTGGACTGGCTGCTGGTGGCGGTCCTGATTGTGGTCCTGCTGGTTGTCATGCGCCTCGCCCGCATCTGGTTCACGCCCGTCTACCTGCTGGTGGGAGTGGTGCTGTGGCTAGCGGTGTTCGAGTCCGGGGTCCACGCCACCATCGCCGGGGTCGTGTTGGGCATCCTCGCGCCGGCGCGCCCACTCGTGAGCGAGAGCACGCTCGACGACATGGTGACCAGGTGGTTCGCGGGTGACTCGTTGAGCGCGCCGGCGGTGCGGCGGGCCTCCTTCGAGGTGCGTGAGCGGGTGTCGGTGGCCGACCGGCTCGCCGACCTGCTGCACCCGTGGACCAGCTTCGTGATCATTCCCGTGTTCGCGCTGGCCAACGCCGGAGTGGAGCTGTCGTCGGACTCCCTGGAAGCGGCCCTGCGGTCTCCGATCACGATCGGCATCGTGCTGGGCCTCGTGGTCGGCAAGCTCGCGGGCGTAGGGTCGTTCACGTGGCTGGCGGTGCGACTCGGGTTGTGCGAGCTGCCTCGGGGGGCCACGTGGGCCAAGATCCTGGGCGTAGGCGGCGTGGCTGGCATCGGTTTCACCGTGTCGCTGTTCATCACCAACCTGGCGTTCGAGCCCCAAGACATCAGAGACCAGGCGAAGATCGGGATCCTGATCGCATCGACCATTGCGGCCTTTATCGGTGCCGCTATCCTTCGTCGCTCTCGACCGGCAGACGACGACGCGGTGGCGCACTAGGTTCTGGCCAGCGTGGCGGCCCGGCCCGTCGAGCCGGGCCCCGCCAGCTCGAAGAAGCTTCCCCCACCTTGTTCGCCGCTGCTTATCCTGTTCGAGTCCCAAGCTGTTGACGGGCGCCTGCTCGTCGGATCGGTTCGAAGTCCATGGCCAACGCCCTAGTTATCGTTGAGTCGCCCGCCAAGGCGAAGACGATCTCCGGCTATCTCGGAGCCGGCTACGTCGTGGAGTCCTCGATCGGTCATATCCGCGATCTTCCCAGCCGGGCGGCCGAGGTGCCCAAGGCGTACAAGTCCGAGTCGTGGGCCCGGCTCGGCATTGACGTGGACAACGGGTTCAAGCCGCTGTACGTGGTCAATAGCGACAAGCGCCAGCAGGTCCGCAAGCTGAAGACCCTGCTGGCCGACGCCGACGAGCTGTATCTGGCCACCGACGAGGACCGGGAGGGCGAGGCCATCGCCTGGCACCTGATGGAGGTGCTCAACCCGCGGGTGCCGGTCAAGCGGATGGTCTTCCACGAGATCACGAGGTCCGCCATCTCCGCCGCGGTCGCCTCGCCCCGGGAGCTCGACAGGCGCTTGGTGGACGCCCAGGAGGCCCGCCGGATGCTCGACCGGCTCTACGGCTACGAGGTGTCGCCGGTTTTGTGGAAGAAGGTGATGCCCCAGCTGTCGGCCGGGCGGGTCCAGAGCGTGGCGGTGCGCGTCGTGGTGGAGCGCGAGCGGGAGCGGATGCGCTTCGTCAGCGCCTCCTTCTGGGGGCTGACCGCCACGTTCTCGCCCCCAGCCAACGAGGGGCTCGAGTTCACGGCCGCCCTCGCCGTGCTCGACGGTTCGCGTGTTGCGACTGCACGCGACTTCGGTCCCGACGGCCGGCCGGCCCGCGACGGCGTGACCGTGCTCGACGAGGCCGGAGCTGCATCGCTGGTTGCCGATCTGCAGGGCGCGGACTTCGCCGTGCGGGCGCGCACCTCCAAGCCGTACCGGCGCCGCCCGGCCCCGCCGTTCATCACCTCCACGTTGCAGCAGGAGGCGGCCCGCAAGCTCGGCATGTCCTCGACCGCGGCGATGTGGGCGGCCCAGTCGCTGTACGAGAAGGGCTACATCACCTACATGCGCACCGACAGCACATCGCTGTCGTCGGCCGCGGTGGCTGCAGCCCGCTCCGAGGTGGCCAGGCGCTACGGCCAGCATGTGCTTCCCCCCAAGCCGAGGGTGTATGCCAGCAAGGTGAAGAACGCCCAGGAGGCCCACGAGGCCATCCGGCCTGCTGGAGAGGCCTTCGCCGACCCGAAGACGGTGGCCAAAGGTGTGCCGCAGCCCGAAGCCCGGCTGTACGAGCTGGTGTGGAAGCGGACGCTGGCCAGCCAGATGACCGACTGCACCGGCGAGACGGTGCAGTTGCGCGTCGGCGCGCGCACCGAGGCGGGCCGCGACGCCGAGTTCACCGCCAGCGGCACGGTGATAACCCATCTGGGCTTCCGGGAGGTGTACACCGAGGGCACCGACGCCGGAGAGGCGAGCGAGAGCGAAGACGAGCGGCGGCTGCCCCCCCTGAGTGAGGGCGATGCGGTGAGCTGCCGGGGGATGGAGGCCTCCGGGCACGCGACGCAGCCCCCGGCCCGCTACACCGAGGCGTCGCTGGTGCGGCGCCTCGAGCAGCTCGGCGTGGGCCGCCCCTCCACCTACTCGTCGATCATGGGCACCATCACCGATCGGGGCTACGTGTGGAAGAAGGGCTCGGCGCTGGTGCCGTCGTTCACCGCGTTCTCGGTGGTGAACCTGCTGGAGCGTCACTTCCCGAAGCTCGTCGACTACGCCTTCACCGCTGACATGGAGGACGATCTCGACCGGATCGCAGCCGGCGACGAGGAGCAGGTGCCGTGGCTCCAGCGGTTCTATTTCGGCGGCGAGGATGACCCGGGCCTGAAGGAGAAGGTGTCGAGCCGTCTCGGTGACATCGACGCCCGCTCGGTGAACTCGATCCCTCTGGGTGTCGACGCCGACGGGGAGGACGTGGAGGTCCGCGTCGGGCGCTACGGCCCCAGCGTGCGCAGGGGCGAGGTCTCGGTCTCGGTCCCCGACGGCACCGCTCCCGACGAGCTCACGGTCGAGCGGGTGTTGGAGTTGCTGGCCGCCGGGCGTGACGAACGTGTGCTGGGCGAGGATCCAGAGACCGGATTGGTCGTGGTGGCCAAGTTGGGCCGCTACGGGCCGTACGTCCAGCTCGGTCGGGCCGGCGAGGTGCCCGACAAGCCGAAGTTCGCCTCCCTGTTCAAGACCATGACGCTGGAGACGGTGACCCTGCAGGAGGCGCTGCTGCTGCTGTCGCTGCCCCGCACGGTGGGCGCCGACCCCGCTGACGGGGCCGAGATCACCGTGCAGAACGGGCGCTACGGGCCGTTCGTGCGCAAGGGCTCCGACAGTCGCAGCCTGGCCAGCGAGGATCAGCTGTTCACGGTCACCCTCGAGGAGTGCCTGGAGCTGCTGTCCCAACCCAAGGGCCGCCGGTCGGCTGCACCGGCCGCACCCCTGAGGGAACTGGGGGAGGATCCGGCCACGGGGCGGGCCGTGGTGCTGAAGGACGGACGCTACGGCCACTACGTCACTGACGGTGAGGTGAACGCGTCCCTTCGCTCAGGCGACACCGTGGAGGGGCTCACCCTCGAGCGGGCCAGCGATCTCCTGGAAGAGCGGCGGGCGAAGGGGTCGGCCAAGAAGCGCCCCACCCGCAGGAAGCCGGCCCGCAAGCGCAGCTGAACCTCGCCGCTCGCGCAGAGCGGCGAAAGCCGTCGGCGGGCGCGGCGCCTAGCCTCGGTGTCGTGGGCAAAGAACCCCTCCGCTCCTCAGCCGGCCTCCGGCTCGACGAGGCCTTCGAGTCAGTCCGGCCCTCGGGTCGCCTGGAGCGGATCTTCGGCACGAGGGACTTCTTCAGGCTCTGGATCGCCCAGGTCGTGTCGGCCACCGGCGACTGGCTCGGGCTTTTTGCCACGATCGCCCTGGCGAGCCAGCTCGCTCCGGAGGGTTCGAAAAGCACCGCCATAGCCCTGGTGCTGGCCACTCGGGTGGCGCCGGGATTCTTCCTGGCGACCGCGGTGGGCGTGATCGTCGACCGGCTCAACCGCAAGCGGGTGATGGTGGCGTGCGACATCGGCCGGGCGCTGGTGCTGGTGACGCTGCCGTTCGTGGACACCCTGATCGGGCTGGTGGTGGCCAGTGTGCTGCTGGAGTTGGCCACGATGATGTGGCAGCCCGCCAAGGAGGCGATGGTCCCCAATCTCGTGCCCCGCGACAAGCTCACGTCGGCCAATTCGTTGAACGTGGCCGCGGCCTACGGCATGTTCCCGGTGGCCGCGGGCATTGCCGCGCTGCTGGCCAAGGCGGCCGAGGCGATGTCGGACGAGGGGTGGGTGACGACGTTCCGGCTGAACGAGGAGGGCCTTGCCTTCTACGTGGATGCCCTGTCGTTCCTCGTGACCGCCCTGATCATCTGGCGGATCGCCATCCCGGAGCGCTCCCGCGACGAGCGCCGGGCGGGGGAGAGGGGCAGTCTCGATCTCGGCGGAGCCATCCGGGAGCTTCGGGAGGGCTGGCGCCTGGTGGGGAAGAACCCGATCGTGCGATCGGTGAATGTGGGGCTGGCCACCGCGGTGATGGGCGCGGGGATGGTGTTCCTGCTGGGCGCCCGGTTCGTGGACGAGGTGATCGTGGGGCGGGAGGCCGACTTCCACGCCGTGCTGTTCTCGCTCGGGGTGGGCATGGCCATGGGCGTCGGGTCTGCGGCCGCGCTGCAGAATCGCATCAACCGGACCCGCGGGTTCACATCAGCGCTGATCGGCGCGGGTGTGGTGCTGGTGGCGGCTGCTTCGGTGGACCGGCTGTCGCTGATGATCCCGCTGGTGGTGATGCTGGGGATGCTGGCGGGGCCCTCGTATGTGCTCGGGTTCACGCTGCTGCACGAGAACGTGTCCGACGAGATCCGGGGCCGTGTTTTCTCTGCGCTGCTGGTGCTGGTGCGGCTGTGCGTGCTGATTGCCTTGGCTGTGGGCGGGGTGCTGACCGATTTGCTCGACAACCTGTCGGAGCGCTGGTGGGATGGGGCGATCTCGGTGCTGGGAGCCCGGGTCGAGCTCCCCGGCGTGCGTCTGACGATGTGGCTGGCCGGGTTGATCATCATGGTCGCCGGCGGCCTGGCTACTTGGAGCCTCCGCTCCGGCGCGGCCCGGCCCGCGGACCTGGCGGCCCCGTCGGACGGGGAGGAAGTCGGGGAGGCGGTCGGGGTGCCTGCCGTCGCGGAGCCCGCGGTGGCCTCGGGAGACGTGTCCCACGACTCATTGGCGGCGCCGCCGGGCGATGAGCCTGCGGCCGAGTCGGAGCAGTGACCGGCCGGCTCATCGCGGTCGAGGGGGTGGACGCGTCGGGCAAGTCCACCCAGGCCCGGTTGCTGGCCGAATCGCTGGGGGCGATGTCCACCTTCCAGTTCGGCGCCACCGGTGTGGGGGCGGTCATCAGGGGGGTTCTGCTCGACCCGGCCAACGATTCCTTGGACGACCGCACCGAGGCGCTCCTGATCATTGCTGACAAGGCGCAGCACGTCGCCGAGATCGTCGGACCGGCGCTGGAGTCCGGTCGCGATGTGGTGACCGACCGCTTCACCGCGTCGACGCTCGCTTACCAGGGCTACGGGCGGGGGCTCGACCTCGACGAACTGCGGGCGATGATGCGCTTCGCCACCGGCGGGCTCGAGCCCGACCTGAATGTGCTTCTAGAACTCCGGCCCGGGTTGGCGGCGCGGCGGATGGGGTTGTCGCTGGACCGATTCGAGGGAGAGGGCCGTGAGTTCCTCGACAGGGTCCAGGCCGGCTATCGGGCCATGGCGGAGGCCGATCCAGCCCGCTGGGCGGTGGTTGACGGCGATGGCTCGGTGGACGAGGTCGCGGTCCGGGTGCTCGCTGCCGTGCGGGAGCACCCGGGAGACGCGTGATGACCCTTCTCGACACCGCTGCGGAGACGGCGCCGACCGATCCGTGGTCGGCGGTGGTGGGCCAGCCGCGGGCGGTGGCCGCGCTGGCCGCGGCGGTGGCGTCGCCGGTGCACGCCTACCTGCTGGTGGGCCGCCGGGGCTCGGGCAAGCGGGCCGCGGCGGCCGCGTTCGCGGGCGAGCTGATCGTGGCCGCCGACGAGCGGGCGACCGGCGAGCCGGTCCGGGCCGAGCGGCATCGCCGGCTGGCCGCCCGCGAGGAGCATCCCGACATCTTCGTGCTCAGCCCCGCGGGCAACAGCCTGCGGCGCGAGGAGGAGGTGTCGCAGCTCATCGTCGAGGCGAGCCGCACCCCGGTGGAGGGCATCCGCAAGGTACTGGTGGTGGACCGGTTCCACTCCGCCACGCCGGCCGCGGCCGCGGCCCTGCTCAAGCCGGTGGAGGAGCCCGCGACGCCGGTGGTGTGGGTGCTGCTGGCCGAGCAGGTGCTGCCCGAGCATGTCACGATAGCGTCGCGCTGCAGCCGGGTGGACTTCGGTCCGGTCCCCGACGACGAGGTGGCCGCGGTGCTGGTGTCGGAGGGCCTGGCCGCGGCCGACCGGGCCGCGCTGGTGGCGGCCGCAGCCGCGGGCAACCTGCATAGGGCCAGGGTCCTGGCTGCCGACGAGCGGGTGGCGGCCCGCCGCGAGGCCTGGTGGTCGATCCCGGACCGTCTCGACGGGCACGGGGCCGCTGTCGCCGAGCTGGTAGCAGAGCTGCGGGCCTTGATCGACGACGCCGGCATGGCCCTGACTGAGCGCCACCGGGCCGAGGTCGCAGCCCTGGACGAGCGCGAGAAGCGCTTCGGCACCCGCGGCTCGGGCCGCCGCGACATCGAGGCCCAGCACCGCCGCGAGCACCGCCAATTCCGTACCGACGAGATCCGCTTCGGCCTGGTCACCGTCGGTGCCCGATACCGGGAGCAGATGGCATCGGAGCCCAACGATCCGGCTGCCGCCCGGAGAGCCATCAGGGCCATAGCCCGCCTCCGAGCCACCGCGGAGAGCCTGATCCGGTCCCCAAACGAAGCCCTAGCCCTCCAAGCCTTGTTCCTGGACCTCCCGCTCGCGTCTGGAGCGGTCCCGAGGCTATGAGACGGGCCATCCGGCTCGAAATCACGGATCGCAACAAGCATGAGACAGCGCAGCGGCCCGCACGTTGTTCATCTGCTGGGCTCACGGCAGCCCCTGCTGTCCTCGATTCCTGGATCCTGCGACGCCACTCCTCGCCCGGCCCGGGCGCGCGGTGGGGCTGGGTGTGACGGGTAGCCTGAGCTTGCGTTCGGAGCGGCCTCGCCCGCTTAGTGCGCACCCGCCCGAATAGCTCAGTCGGTAGAGCGACGCTCTCGTAAAGCGTAGGTCAGGGGTTCAAATCCCCTTTCGGGCTCCCTCGCCCCCTTATCCCCAAAGAGGCGGCTCGTGGCCGACCAGGCAACCTTCGCGGACGACGCCCTGCCGCTGATGCCGTCGCTGTACTCGGCGGCGCTCCGGTTGACCCGCAACCCCGCCGACGCCGAGGACCTGGTCTCGGAGACCTATCTGCGCGCCTATCGCTCCTACGGCACCTTCACCGCCGGCACCAACCTCAAGGCGTGGATGTACCGCATCCTCACCAACGCCTACATCACCGAGTACCGGCGCCGCCAGCGCCGGCCCGTGGAGACCGACCTCGGCGACGTGGAGCACCTCTACCTCTACCGCCGCCTCGGCGGCGACGTCGGCGCCCGGCTCGGTCGCAGCGTCGAGGACGAACTGGCCGGACTGTTCGCGGACCACGAGGTCAAGCAGGCGGTGGAGGACCTGCCCGACTACTACAGCCTGCCCGTGCTGCTCGCCGATGTGGAGGGCTTCGCGTACAGGGAGATCGCCGAGATCCTCGACATCCCCATCGGCACGGTGATGAGCCGCCTGCACCGGGGAAGAAAACAGCTCCACAAGCGGTTGTACGACTTCGCCGTCCGCAACCGGCTCCTCCCCAACGCCCCGGACCTCCCCCGGGACAACCCCACCGGGCCGCCCGCGGACGGAGCCTCAGAGCCCGAACCCCCGGGCCGAGACCACAACCACAGGAGCTGAGCCGTGGCTCATAGCTGCGACGACGTTTGCCGGGACCTGCACCTCTACCTCGACGGAGAGACGACGGTCTCGACCCGGACCGTGATCTCCGTTCACCTCGAGGACTGCCCCTCCTGCGATGACGTGTTCCGCTTCGAGTCCCAGGTCCGGTTGGTGGTGGCCCGCTGCTGCGGCGAGCCGGTCCCGGAATCGCTGCGAGTGCGCGTCCTGCGAGCCATCTACACTGCGGGTCCATGACCATCGCTGGACTTGCGAGACGGACGGGTCCATGACCATCGCTGGACTTGCAAGACGGACGGGTCCATGACCATCGCCGTCGTTTGGCACTTCTGGATCGCCGTCCCGCTCGCCGTGGCCGGCATTGTCTCGATCGTGGCGACGATTGCCGGTTATCTCCAGAAGGTCACCTACAAGCGATACCCGAGGGACTGAGCCCCGCCGCATGGGCGCCCCCTCCGAGGATCCCGGCGATCCCGCCGCCGGAGACGCCACCGAATCCGTCGAGTTCACCAAGCTCACCGGATCTGACGAGTTCGCCGGATCGGACGAATCCGACGACTCTGAGGACCCCATCGACTGGGCCGTGGCCCGCCGGGTGGCGGTGCGCACCGCCAAGCGCGAGCCCTACACCGAGGCCCGCTGGCGCGACGGCCTGGCCGAGGACTTCGCGGCGTGCACCGAGCGGGCCGAGGAGCTGGTGGCCACCTTCACGGGCCTGCGGTCGAAGTCGGGCCCGGCCCGGGGAAGGGTCACCGACCGCGTCGGCTGGATAGACGCCAACCTGGCCTCGTTCCAGCGGCTGCTGCGGCCCCTCACCGCCAAGCTCGGCTCGGGCTCGGACGGTGTGCTGACGCCTGTCACCCGCCGGATGGCCGGCGCCGAGCTCGGCATCATGCTGGGCTGGATGTCCACCCGGGTGCTGGGCCAGTACGACCTGCTCGTCATCGAGGACGAGAAGCCCGAGGACCAGGACATCGTCTACTACGTGGCCCCCAACGTCGTTGCGCTGGAGAACCGCTACGCCTTCGATGCGGGCCAGTTCCGGCTCTGGCTGGCGCTCCACGAGGTGACCCATAGGGCCCAGTTCACCGGCGTGGACTGGATGCGCCCGCACTTCATCGGCCTCGTCGAGTCGGTGCTCGACTCGGTGGAGCCCGACCCGAAGCGGATCGCGGCAGGCGTGCGCCGGGTGGTGGAGGCCCGCCGCAGGGGAGAGGACCCGCTGGCCGCGGGGGGCGTGATGGCCCTGTTCGCCTCGGAGGCCCAGATCGAGACGCTGGAGCAGCTGGCCGGGCTGATGAGCCTGCTGGAGGGACACGGGGACGTGATCATGGACCGCGCCGGCGAGGGTCTGGTCCCCTCAGCGCCCCGCTTCGGGCGGGTCATGCGCAATCGCCGCAAGTCGGTGCGCGGCTTCGCCAAGGTCTTTCAGCGGCTGATCGGCCTCGACGCCAAGATCAAGCAGTACGCCGAGGGCGAACGGTTCATCGAGGTAGTCGAGGAGGCGGGCGGCCCGGCCCTGCTCGACCGGGTGTGGGAGGGTCCCGAGAACGTCCCAGGCATCGCTGAGATCCGCAGCCCCCACGACTGGGTCGCCCGGATGGGCGCGGCGGAGGCCGCGGCCTGAGAGGCCGAGCGGACAGGTCGCGATCGGTGGACGAATCGCATGAGACGTGCAGCGAGGCCGTGGCCCGAGCGGCCCGTGAGCGAAGCGAACAAGAGCGGGACACCGCTGCGACGCGACAGGCCCTTGCCCATCCGGGCTCCCTCCAAGCGGCAGCACGCGGCGTGACCGGCACCGTCGGAGGCTCTGGCAGCAGCGGCCGGTCGGGCCGCGGCCCCGGGTCTGGTCTCGACATCGACGCTCTGCTGGCCCGCTGCACCTTCCCCGCGCCCGGTACCGCCGTGTCCTGCGGCCTTTCGGGCGGTCCGGACTCCTCAGCCCTGGTCGCGCTGGCGAGCGAGGCGGGGCTCGAGGTCACCGCCTGGCACGTGGATCATGGTCTGCGCCCCTCATCGGGGGCCGACGCCGAGGCGGCGCGCGCCATCGCGTCCCGGCTGGGCGCCGACTTCGAACTGCGCCGGGTGTGTGTGGAGCCCGGCCCCAACCTCGAGGCCCGGGCCCGCGATGCCCGCTACGAGGTCCTGCCATCGGAAGTTCTGGTCGGCCACACCGCCGACGACCGGGCCGAGACCGTGCTGTTCAACATCGGCCGGGGCGCGGGGCTCGCCGGCGCGGCGGCTCCCCATGCCGGTGTGCGCCGTCCCCTCCTCGGGCTGCGCACTTTCGAGACCCGAGCCGTGTGCGAGCATCTCTGCCTGCCGACGGTGCGGGACCCCATGAACGACGATCCGACCTTCGCCAGGGTTGCCATACGCAACGAGGTGATCCCAGCGCTGGCCAGGGCGCTCGGCCGTGACCCCGTGCCGCTTCTCAACCGGCACGCGGAGTTGGCCTCGCAGGCATTGGCGGTCATCGCCGATCTCGCGGCCGGCCTCGATCCGGCCAGCGCGGCCCAGCTGGCCGCGGCGCCTCGGGCCGTTGCGGCCGAGGCGCTTAGGAGCTGGATCTCCGAGACCGCCGGCTCGCCCCCGTCAGCCGCCTCGATCGACCGTGTGCTCGGCGTGGCCGCGGGTCGCAGCACCGCCACCGAGATCACTGGCGGCCATCGAGTGGCCCGCAGCGCCGGCCGGCTCCGCATCGAGGCTCGCCCGCCCCGGTAGGAGCATGCGCGGATGGGTGGTGAGCGCATCGCGGTGCGGGCTTGTGTTCCCGCTCTTGTTCGCTGCGCTCACGGGCCGCTCGGGCCACAGCCTCGCTCAACACCCATGCGAGAGCCTCGGGCCGTCGCGGCCTATCCGCTCGGCCTCTAACCGTGTTGAGCGGGCGGCAGAGGCCCCGTCGGGGCCCGGTATCGTGCCAGGATGAGCTTGCCGCCGGACCAGCCCGCGGCACAGTTGCCGCTGCCGCCGGGGTCGGTCGGACGCGCCATCATCACCACCGAGCAGTTGCGGGCCCGGGTGGAGGAGATCGGCGCTGAGATCACCGCCGACTACCAGGGCCGGCCGCCGCTGCTGGTCGGGGTGCTCAAGGGCGCCTTCGTGTTCATGAGCGACCTCGCCCGGTCCATCGACCTGCCCGTGGAGTTCGACTTCATGGCGGTGTCGTCGTACGGCTACAGCACCGAGTCCAGCGGTGTGGTCCGCATCATCAAGGACCTCGAAACCGACGTGCGCGGCCGCCACGTGGTGCTGGTGGAGGACATAGTCGACTCCGGTCTCACCACCGACTACCTGGCGGAGCTGCTGCAGGCCCGGGGGCCGGCCAGCTTCGAGATCTGCGCCCTGCTGGTGCGCGAGGACGCCCGCTCCGGAGGCATCCGCTACATCGGGTTCTCGGTTCCGGCCGACTGGCTGGTGGGGTACGGGCTGGACGTGTCCGAGCGCTACCGCGAGCTGCCGTCGGTCCACCTCTTCGATCTGGACCCTGCATGAGCACGGCGAGCCTCAGAGCAGTCGCGCCCGCGGCACTCCCCCCGATCCCCTGTCGACTCGGATCGAGGATGAGCCAAGGCATCCCCGCATGAGCAACAAGTGGTCGGAGGGAATCGAGCCCCGGGGGTTCCGCTGGATCATCACCGACCGTTTCGGCGTGTGCGAGCGGCCCGGCGGCTACGGCGCCGGCCACCGCCGGGTGCGCCGCCTCGAGGAGATCATCTGGCTGCGCCGGAACGAGATCGACCTGATCGTCAGCCTCACCGCCATCCCCTACAACCTGCGCGACTACGACGAGCACGGTCTGGCCTACGTGCACCTGCCCTTCTCGGACTCCGGCGGCGGCCGCGAGCGCCTCGAGGAGATCCTGCGGACCATCCACGAACACGCCGCCAGCGAGCGGGTGGTTCTCCACCACGACTCGATCGGGGACCGGGTTTCGGGCGTGGTGTCGGGCTACCTCCTATGGTCGGGCCTAGTCGCGAGCGGACACGAGGCCATCACCATCGCCGAGCATCTCCTCGAGCGCGAGTTGGGGCCGGTGGCGCGCGAGATCGTCGCGATGGCCCAGAACCTCAGGTCTACCCCGTGACGGCCGCGGACGCGCCCCGCGCCGCCCGACGGGCCTTCGTGGCGCTGGGATCCAACCTGGGGGACAGGATGGCCCACCTGCGGAGAGCGGTCGGCGCACTCGACGGCGTGGACGCGGTCTCCGACGTTTACGAGACCAAGCCGGTGGGCGGTCCCGAGCAGGGTCCCTACCTCAACATGGTGGTGCGGCTCCGTACATCGGCGAGCCCCCGGGAGCTGCTCAGGCAGTGCCGGGCCTCAGAGCTGGAGGCGGGTCGGGTGCGAGTGGTGCGCTGGGGGCCCCGCACCCTCGACGCGGACGTGCTGTGGATGGACGGCGAGCGGGTGGACGATCCCGATCTAGTGATCCCGCATCCCCGCATGTACGAGCGGGACTTCGTGCTCGTGCCCCTGTCCGACGTAGGCGCCGACCTGCTCCCCGACGGCTACGACCCCGAGACCTGCGACGGCGTCGTCAGGCTCGGGCCGCTCTGTCCCTAGCCAGTGCGGTCGGTCCGCGTCATCGGCTCCGGACGGGCCGGCGGAGCCATGGCCGCCGCGCTGGCCGAGGTCGGCTGGCAGGTTAGGCCCGTACTGGGCCGGGCCGCGGCGCCGGCTGACGTGGCCGCGGCGGCCGCCGATGTCGACTTGGTGCTGATCGCCACACCCGACGCAGCGGTGGCCGAGGTGGCGGCTGCGGTAGAGCCTGCGGCCACCGCGGCGGTGGCGCACCTGGCCGGGTCGTTGGGCCTCGACGCGGTCGCGCCCCACCCTCGGCCAGCGGCCCTGCACCCTCTGGTGGCGCTCCCGGATGCCGCCGTCGGGGCGCGGCGCCTGCTCGCGGGCTGCTGGTTCGCGGTCGCGGGCGATCCTATTGTTCGTCAAGTGGTCGCCGACCTCGGCGGCGGCGCCTTCGTGGTGGCCGACGGCGATCGGGCCGCCTACCACGCCGCGGCGGTGGTCGCCTCCAACCACCTTGTTGCCCTGCTCGGCCAGGCCGAGCGGATCGGCGCCGAGGCCGGAGTTCCCCTGGCCGCCTTCCTCGACCTTGTTCGGGCCACCGTCGACAACGTCGACGAACTGGGTCCGGCCGCCGCGCTCACCGGTCCTGCGTCCCGAGGGGACGAGGCCACCATCCAGCGCCATCTCGACGCCATCGCGCCGGCCGAGCACTCCGCCTACAGGGCCATGGCCGACGAGGCCCGCCGCCTCGCGGGCCGCACCGCGCCGACATGAGGGAGCCTGCGAGCCGCCCTGTCACCGAGGACACGATCCGCGGCCTGCGCGTCCGCCTGGACGAGGTTCGCGCCGGCGGGCACCGGATGGGATTCGTGCCCACCATGGGGTTCCTCCACGCCGGTCACCGCTCTCTGGTCGAGCAGGCTCGATCAGAGAACGACCTGGTGGTGGTGTCGATCTTCGTCAACCCCCTGCAGTTCAACCCCGGGGAGGACTTCGATGACTATCCCCGCGACCTCGGCCACGACCTCGAAGTGTGCGCGGAGGCCGGTGCCGACATTGTCTTCGTGCCCGAGCAGCAGGAGATGTACCCCGACCCGGTGGTCACCACCGTCCACGTCGGCACCCTCGCCGACGTGCTCTGCGGCGCCTCTCGCCCCGGGCACTTCGACGGGGTGGCCACCGTGGTGGCCAAGCTCTTCGCCATCGTGGGGGAGTGCTCGGCCTACTTCGGGGAGAAGGACTTCCAGCAGCTCACGATCGTGAGGCGAATGGCGAAGGACCTGTCGCTTCCGGTGCGGGTTGTGGGCTGCCCCACGGTGCGCGAGCCCGACGGGCTGGCCCTCTCCAGCCGCAACGCATACTTGAGCGGAGATGAGCGAGCCCAGGCACCAGTGCTGCGCTGGGCCCTCCAGGCGGGGGCGGACGTGGTGGAGGCCGGGGAGACCGACGCGGCCGCAGTGGAAGCCAAGATGGCGGCGGTGATCGCCAGCGAGCCGCTGGCGCTGATCGACTATGCGGCCGTGGTTTGCCCGGCCACCCTCACAAGGGGCCAGCAGCCGCTGCAGGGCGACGTGCGGCTGCTGGTGGCGGTGCGCTTCGGCAAGGCCCGGCTCATCGACAACCTCGGCTGCCGCGCCGGCTGAGCGTCCTCGGATGCCGCACGGCCGAGCCCCAACGGCTACGGCTGATCCGCCGTATCCTGCGGCGGTGCTGCTTACTATCGACGTCGGCAACACCCAGACCGTCGTCGGCGTGTACGACCCCAGCGCGGTCCACGGCTCGGGCGCGGCTGACGGACTGCTCGACCACTGGCGGCTCTCGACCGACCCGCAACGCACCGCCGACGAACTCGGCGTGGTGATCAGGTCGCTGCTCGGCACGGTCGGAATCGACTTCGAGACCGACATAGCGGGAGTGTCCATCTGCTCGGGGGTTCCCCGCCTGCTGGCAGGCCTGAGGGAGATGGTGCGACGCCAACTGGGGTTCCTGCCCGTGGTGGTCGGGCCGGGAACCAAGACCGGGATGTCGATCCACTACGACAATCCCAAGGAGGTGGGAGCGGACCGGATCGCCAACGCGGTGGCGGCCTACGACCTCTACGGTGGCCCCACCGTGGTGGTGGATTTCGGCACGGGCAACAACTTCGACGTGCTCTCGGCCGACGGCGCCTTCTTGGGCGGGGCCATCGCGCCCGGTATCGAGATCAGCCTCGACGCCCTCTTCGGGCGGGCTGCGGCGCTCGGTGCGGTGGAGCTGGTCGAGCCCCGCAGCGTGATCGGCAAGACCACGGTCGAGTCGATCCAGTCCGGCGCCCTGTACGGCTTCACGGCCATGATCGACGGCATGAACGCCCGCTTCTTGGCCGAATTGGGTGAGGCGAACGTCGTCGCCACCGGGGGCCTCGCTCATGTGATCGCCCCGATCTCCGAGACGATCGATCATGTCGAGCCGTTCCTGACTCTGCACGGGCTGCGCATCGTCTACGAGCGCAACCAGGATCGATGAGCGACTACACAAGATGAGAGCGCCGACGCTGCGATGAGTGACGACGCCCTGCCGGCCTCGACGCTGCGATGAGTGACGACGCCCCGCCGGCCCCGGCGCCAGACGCCGCTGCTGCGGGCGGGAACGACGACGTCCCGTACCGCTTCGACCGGAGCCATAACGTCGGTGGCGTCGTGGAGGCGTTCGAGGGCCTCGAAGCCGGCGTCGAGACCGACAGCGTGGTGTCGGTGGCCGGACGGCTCATGCTGCGCCGCGATCAGGGCCGGCTCGCCTTCGGGACGCTGCAGGACGCCACCGGCCGCATCCAGCTCTTCGCCACTGCGGCGGCCTCTCCCGGCTTCGAGCGGTTCACGGCCCTGTCGATCGGGGACTGGATCGGCGTGAGAGGCGTGGTCATGGCCACTCGCCGCGGCGAGCTGTCGGTGAGGGTGGACGACTGGGTGGTGCTGGCCCGGGCCCGGCGGCCGTTCCCCGACAAGTGGCACGGCCTCACCGACCCCGACACCCGCTACCGGCAGCGCTATGTGGACCTTTGGGTGAGTGACGAAGCCCGGGCCGCTTTCAGCCGCCGCTCGCAGATCGTGGCCGCAATGCGGCGCCGCTTGGAGGAGCAGGGCTTCATCGAGGTGGAGACGCCGATGCTGCACCCGATTCCCGGCGGCGCCGCGGCCCGGCCCTTCGTCACCCACCACGAGGCCCTGCACGCCGACCTGTACCTGCGGATCGCTCCGGAGCTCTACCTCAAGCGGCTGGTGGTGGGCGGGATGGAGCGGGTGTACGAGATCGGCCGGGTGTTCCGCAACGAGGGGATCTCCACCCGCCACAACCCCGAATTCACGATGCTGGAGCTGTACTGGGCCTACGCCGATCACACCGACATCATGGAGCTGACCGAGCACCTGGTGGCCGGGGTGGCCGACGACGTGTGTGGCTCGACCACGGTGGTCTACGACGGCCAAGAGGTGGATCTGGCTCCTCCATGGCGGCGGGCCACCATGGAGGAGGTGATCGCCGAGCACACCGGCGTGGAGGCGAGCCTCGATGCGGGTCCGGCCGAGCTGGCGGCCCGCTGCAACAGCCTGGGGATTGAGACCGGGGCCGGCTGGGGTCCGGGCAAGCTGCTGCTGGAGATCTACGAGAAGGCCGCCGAGCCGAACCTGTGGGGGCCGGTGTTCGTGACCGACTACCCGGCCGAGGTGTCGCCGCTTGCGCGCCGCCACCGCAGCCGGCCCGGCTACGCCGAGCGCTTCGAGGGGATCGTGGCCGGCCGGGAGCTGTGCAACGCGTTCACCGAACTGGTGGACCCCGCCGAGCAGAGGTCCCGCTTCGAGTCCCAGGCCGCGCTGAGGGCCGCGGGCGACGACGAGGCCATGGTGGTGGACGAGGACTATCTGAGATCCCTGGAGTACGGGCTTCCCCCCACTGGAGGCCTCGGCATCGGCGTGGATCGCCTGGTGATGCTGCTCACCGACACCCAGGCCATCCGCGACGCCGTTCTATTCCCCACCCTGCGCCCCGACCCCGGCGCCTAGCCGGTTAGGACCGGCGTCTCGGTGAGGCGGTCCGCGGCCAGGCGCAGCACCGAGGTCGCAGGGGTGTCGGGCAGTGACGTGAGCGCGGCCTGGGCCTTGTCGGCCCACATGCGCGCCGTGTCGCGGGCCTCGTCGAGGCCGGTGGTTGACCGCACCAGTTCGGCGGCCCGGTCGCGGGCCTCGGCGTCGATGGGCCGACCGAGGATGGAACGCAGCGCCTCACCGGCGGCCGGATCCGCCAGGGCCCGGATGACCGGCAGCGTGTAGGTGCCCTCGGCCAAGTCGTTGTCGGCCGGCTTGCCCAGCTGCGACTCGGTGGCGATCAGGTCCAGGATGTCGTCGACGATCTGGAAGGCCATGCCGTAGCTGAAACCGAACTCCCCGAGCGCCTCGACGACCGGCCGCGGCACGTCACCCACCGTCGCCCCGATCCGGCACGAGATCGACAGCAGCGCCGCCGTCTTGCCCGATATGGCCCGCTCGTAGCGCTGCTCGCTGCGCTCGGTGTCGTAGGCGTTCTCGAGCTCGACTATCTGGCCCTCGCACAGCTGGGTAATGGCCTCGGCCAGCAGCACCGCGACCTCGGCGCCGAGCGAGGCCGCCATGGCGGAGGCCCGCCCGAGCAGGTAGTCGCCCGCCAGGATGGCCCGCAGGTTGCCCCATTGGGCGTTGACGCTGGGCACCGAGCGACGGGTGGTGGCGCCGTCCATCACGTCGTCGTGATAGAGCGAGCCGATGTGGACCAGCTCCACCGAGGCGCCGCCTTTGACCGCGGCCACAGACGACCTCCTCGGCGCCTCGTCGCACACCAGCGATGACGCGAGGCAGAAGCCGGGCCGGACGAGCTTCCCGCCCACCGTGATCAGGTGCCGGGCGAGCTCGGTGACGAAGTCGTCGGATGTCGCCGCGGCTGCAAGCAGCTCATCCTCCACGCGCCGCAGGTCGTCCTCCAGGCACGGCAGCAGTGCGAAGGGCGAGGTGGCGACCACGCCGCGAGGGTAATGGGGGACCGGCCGGACGTGCTGTCACGCGCCGTGTCGGCGGCGCAGCGGCGGGCTCTCCGGACGTCGCCGCCCGCAACCGCGACGTGGCCGATGTCACAGCGCGGGCCATGAGCCGCGACGCCACTCATGTCCTGGGGCCGGGTTACACTGACCACCGTGAGGCACCCAGGCACTCGGGAGGCGTGAGCGATGTTCGAGCGGTTCACCGACAGGGCCCGTCGAGTCGTGGTTCTGGCCCAGGAAGAGGCACGCCTCCTCAACCACAATTACATCGGCACCGAGCACATCCTGCTGGGACTGATCCACGAGGGCGAGGGCGTAGCGGCCAAGGCGCTGGAGTCGCTGGGGATCAGCCTCGAGTCCGTGCGCGGCCAGGTGGAAGAGATCATCGGCCAGGGCGGCAACTCGCCCAGCGGTCACATCCCCTTCACGCCGAGGGCCAAGAAGGTCCTGGAGCTCAGCTTGCGCGAGGCGCTGCAGCTCGGCCACAACTACATCGGCACCGAGCACATCCTGCTCGGCCTCATCCGCGAGGGCGAGGGCGTCGCCGCGCAGGTGCTGGTCAAGCTGGGCGCGGATCTGGCCAGGGTGCGCGAGCAGGTCATCCAGCTGCTCTCCGCCTACGGCGGGGTGTCGGGGTCGGCGCAGGGAGAGAAGTCCGGCGCCACCTCCGGTGGAGGCAGCGGGGAGTCGTCATCGGGCTCGCATGTGCTCGACCAGTTCGGCCGCAACCTGACCCAGCTGGCCCGCGAGAAGGCGCTCGACCCGGTCATCGGCCGGGGCCGAGAGTCCGAACGGGTGATGCAGATCCTGAGCCGCCGCACCAAGAACAACCCCGTGCTGGTCGGAGAGCCGGGCGTGGGCAAGACCGCCATCGTGGAGGGTCTGGCCCAGTCCATTGCGTCCGATGACGTTCCTGAGACGCTGCGCGACCGCCAGCTCTACACGCTGGACCTGGGCGCGCTGGTGGCCGGCAGCCGCTACCGGGGCGACTTCGAGGAGCGGCTCAAGAAGGTGCTCAAGGAGATCCAGAGCCGCGGCGACATCATCCTGTTCATCGACGAGATCCACACCCTCGTCGGAGCCGGCGCGGCCGAGGGTGCCATCGACGCCGCCTCGATCCTCAAGCCGATGCTGGCCCGGGGCGAACTCCAGACGATAGGCGCCACCACCCTCGACGAGTACCGCAAGCACCTCGAGAAGGACGCCGCGCTGGAGCGGCGCTTCCAGAAGGTGGTCGTGGACGAGCCGACGGTGGCGCACACCATCGAGATCCTCAAAGGCCTGCGCGACCGCTACGAGTCACACCACAGGGTCACGATCACCGACCAGGCGCTTGTAGCCGCGGCCAACCTCGCCGATCGCTACATCTCCGACAGGCACTTGCCCGACAAGGCCATCGACCTGATCGACGAGGCCGGCTCGCGCCTGCGGATGAAGCGCATGGCCACGCCGCCAGAGTTCAAGGAGCTCGAGGCCGAACTGGCCGACGTCATCTCCCGCAAGAAGGAGGCAGTCGAGGCGCAGCGCTTCGAGGACGCCGGCGAGCTGCGAGACAAGGAGAAGCAGCTCCTGGCCCGCCGCGACACGCTCGAGGGCGAGGCCAAGGCCGCTGGCGTGGACCTCTTCGACGAGGTCGACGAGGAGGCCATCGCGGAGGTGCTGTCGCTGTGGACCGGCATCCCGGTCTACAAGCTCACCGAGGAGGAGACCAAGAAGCTGCTGCGCATGGAGGACGAGATGCACAAGCGGGTGGTGTCCCAGCACGACGCCATCTCCGCGGTCTCGCAGGCCATCCGTCGCACCCGGGCCGGCCTCAAGGATCCCAAGCGCCCGAGCGGCTCGTTCATCTTCCTGGGCCCGTCCGGCGTGGGCAAGACCGAGCTGGCCAAGACCCTGGCCGAGTTCCTGTTCGGCGACGAGGACTCCCTCATCAGCCTGGACATGTCCGAGTACATGCAGAAGCACACCGTCAGCCGCCTGATCGGCTCGCCGCCCGGGTATGTCGGCTACGAGGAGGGCGGCCAGCTCACCGAGCGGGTCCGGCGCAAGCCGTTCTCGGTGGTGCTGTTCGACGAGATCGAGAAGGCCCACCCGGACGTGTTCAACACTCTGCTGCAGATCCTCGAGGAGGGCCGGCTCACTGACAGCCACGGCCGCACCGTGGACTTCCGCAACACGGTGCTGATCATGACCTCCAACCTGGGCACCGCCGATCTGCGGAAGGCCAACCTGGGTTTCACGAAGGCCGACGAGCGGGTCACCTACGAGCGGATGAAGGCAAAGGTGCAGGAGGCGCTCAAGCAGCACTTCCGGCCGGAGTTCCTGAACCGCATCGACGAGGTGATCGTGTTCCATGAGCTGACCCAGGCCGAGGTGCGCCGCATCGTCGACCTGATGATCGTGCGCACCGCCAGCCAGCTCGGCGGTCAGGGCATGGGCCTGGAGCTCACCGACGCGGCCAAGGACCATCTCGCCTCCTCGGGGTACGACCCCACGCTGGGAGCGCGGCCGCTGCGCCGGGCCATCCAGAGGCTGGTGGAGGATCCGCTGTCCGAGCGGCTGCTGCACAAGGAGTTCCGGGCCGGCGAGATAGTCATCGTGGACGTGGAGCCCGATCCGCTCAACGAGGGCGGGCTCATCGTGGTGTTCCGGGCCATCGAGGGCTTCGAGCCGCCCGAGCCCGAGCTAGAGCGGACCGCTGGCGAGGGCCACTTCTAAGAGGCCGAGCGAATAGGCGCGAATCGCTAGGCGACTTTGCAAGGTGCGGAGCGAGGCCGTGGCCCGAGCGGCCCGTGAGCGCAGCGAACAAGAGCGGGGAACACACCGCCGTCCCGCGAGACGCTCGCGATCGATGTGCGCTCTCTCCAAGCTCCCGCTCGGGGCTGCCTCCGGGCGAGGGCTGTGGGCTGGGGCCGTGGCCGGTCGGTGCCAGGCTCTGATGCTGGGCGCGGCAGGAGCCGTGACGGGGCGGCGCCGCGGCGGTCCCATGGCCGCTATGTGCCGGACGCTGCTGCTGGTCGCCGGTTTGACGCTGCTTGCAGCTGCCTGCCGGGTGGACACGGCGGTGGAGGTGAACATCGACGATGACGGCTCTGGTGTGGTGACGGTGGTGTTCGCGGCCGATGCAGACGCGGTGGCCCGCGTGCCCGAGCTCGCTGAGGGGCTGCGTCTGGACGACGCGCGCGACGCCGGTTGGGCCGTGGACGGCCCGATCTCGCGCGGCGACGAAGGGGTGGAGGTTCGGGCTGTCAAGGAGTTTGAATCCTCGTCGCAGCTCCCCCTAGTCCTCGCGGAGATCGTCGGCGAGGGCGTGATCTTCTCCGACGTGGTCCTCGAGCAGACCCGGTCATTCGCTGAGAGCACCTATGCGTTCCGCGCCGTAATCGATCCGGCGCCGCCGGTGGAGGCCTTCAGCGACGGCGCCCTGGCCGCCATCTTCGGCGGCCAACCCTTCGGCCGGCCGCTGGAGGACCTGATCGCAGAGGCCGGCCGGCCCCAGGACTCTCTGGGGCTGCGGTTCTCGCTCACGCTGCTCGACTTCGACGACGCCTTCAGCGCCTCGTCCGCGTCGCCGCAGGCCGACCTCGCCCCCGGAGCGCCCGAGATCGAGGGCTCCACGGCCATCTGGCGGTTCTCGTACGGAGATCCCCGAGCGGAGATCAGCGCCTCCACGACGTTGCGGGACACCATGGCGCCCTTATGGCTCAACATCGCCCGGGCCGCCGCCCTCGGCTTCGGCCTCGTGGTGCTGGGCGTGGCCGTGGCGTGGGTGGTGGCCCTGGTCCGCACTCCCAAGGGCAGGGGGAGGCGCGCCACCCGCCGGCGCCAGCAGCGGGCCGCGGCCCGCGAGGCCGAGGCCAGCCGTCCCCGCAAGCGGCTGCTGCGCCTGCTGGTCGTGGACGTGCACGGCGTGATCGTTCGGCCCACCGATCCGCTGGAGGGCCTGCTGTTGCCTGTCATCCTGGGCGAGAATCCCGACGTCGACCCAGACCTGGTGCGCGACCGGCATCGCAAGCTGGTGTTGGGCCGTCTAACGGCCGAGGAGTTCTGGAGCGATCTGGGGCTGGGGCCGATCGGGCGTGAGGTGGAGACCCGCTACCTGGCGTCGTTCAAGCTGGTGCCGGGCCTGCACCCGTTCCTGGACCGGACCGCGGGCCGGGGCCTGCCGGTCGCGGCCGTCGGCAACCAGTCCCGGGAGTGGGGTATGCGCCTGCGGCGCATGGCTCAGCTCGAGGACTCGGTGTCGTCTTGGCTGGTGAGCGGAGAGGTGGGCGCAGCGCTGCCCGAGCGACCTCTGTTCGAGGCGACCCGCCGCGTGATGTCGGTGGACCTCTACGACTGCCTGTACCTGTCGAGCATCCCGGAGTTCTTGGACGCCGCTTCCGACATGGGGATGGCCACCGGCTACTTCGCGGCCAGCCCAGAAGATGTGCGGGAGACCGAGCACACGCTGATACGGGGCTTCGACGACATCCTGAGAGGCCGGTCCACCGGCCCCTGACCGTCGTCGCTGGTTCCGGTGAGGCCGGTCGATTCTGGTCCAGAGGTGTTGGCTGACCTGGGTCCGGTGGGCCGCGAGCCGGCGCGCCCGCCCGGCGGATAACGCACTGCCGCGCCCCTTCTTGAGTTGCAGCCCCGTGTCCAGTACCCGGTTGCCGCAGACCGTGTTGTCATTTGCGCCAACGTTGGATCAAACTGCAACTTATGAATCAGACGAACTGCTCGCAAGACGCCTCACACATGGAACTTCCCGCCGGTGACACCCTTGACGGGATCGGTCGCAGGATCTGACGGATGAGGCCGAGTGGCCGAGTCGATGAGCCACGTCGAGGTGGCTGACTAGCCGTGAATGTCGGCCGCTGACGGACGATGACGACGAACAGAGACGAGACGACGACCGGAACGGGCATCGTTGGTGTGGTCGGCCACGACCTGAGCGCCCCCTGCTTCGTGGATTTTGCCGAGGGTCTTCGGCACAGGATCCAGGAGACTGGTCGGATCCTGCTGTTGGCTAGTGCCGAGGGCGATGCCAGGCAGTTGAGCGAGGTGCTGGAGTCGCTCCGGTCGGTGCACGCAGAGGGCGTGATCGTTTTCGGAGACGTCGGCTGGCGCGCCCGGCTGGCAGAATTCGCCCGCCACGGCCCGCCCGTGGTGGTGGTCGGCGATTGCGTCGAGGCCTCCAACGTGGCCTGTGTGGGATTCGACGCCGAAGCGGTGGCGCGCTTGGCCGTGGAGCATATGGCTGGGACCGGGCGGCGCCGTATAGGCATGATCGGGCTCCGAGGCCTGCCGCCGGGACATCGCCCTTCGGAGCAGGACTTCCTTGCGGCTGCAGAAGCTGCCGGTGTGCATGGCGCGACAGTGAGGGCCGAAGCGACCGTCGAGGGGGGTGGGGCCGGGTTACGCGCCCTCCTTGAGCGCTACCGGGGCATGGACGGCGTCTTGGCTCACAACGACCTCATGGCGGTAGGCGCCATTCGAGCGGCAATAGCCCGCGGCATCCGGGTCCCCGGCGATATCGCCGTGGTCGGCGCTGATGACACCCCGATCAGCACACTGGTGACTCCGGCGCTGACCACCGTGCGTTTCGATCGCAACCGCCTCGTCGAAGCGGTGACCAGCGCTCTCGGCCAACTCACTGACACTCCAGGCTGCCGGCCCGAACCCGTCGTCGTGCCCGCCGAGTTGGTCGTGCGCGAGTCAGCTTGACCCAGTCGGTCGCCAGACCTGGGCGCCGGACGGTCGGTGGGTCCCGCGATCATCTTTAAGAATGCCTACTATTAACACCCATGTATGGTTGGCCGCGGCAACAGCCTCGGGAGTGTCCATGGGCGACGTCGAACTAGACCCTGTGGGAGGTGAGTCAGCCGGCCCCAGGAAGGCCGTGAAGGCGGCAACGCTTCACGATGTGGCTCGAAGGGTTGGCGTGACGCCGCGCACGGTGTCGAGGGTGGTCAACAGCGAGGGCGGCTACTCCGAGGCCACGCGCCAGAGGATCCTTGTCGCAATCAAGGAGTTGCGCTACCGCCCCAACCTGCTGGCCCGAGGCCTGATAACACGTCGGAGCGGCACCATCGGGCTGGTCGTCAGAGACATGGCCGACCCCTTGTTCCTGGCGCTGGCCGCGGGCGTCCAGGACAGAGTCCGCGAGCAGGGACGCACCATGTTCTTCGCGGGCTCGGGCAACGACGCCGACCGCCAGAGCGAGGTGCTCGAGTCGCTCTGGTCGCACGCGGTGGACGGCATGATCGTGGCCCCCGTGGGGGACTCGTCGCATCAGTTGGTCGACTACAGCCGGCGCGGTGTGCCCATCGTCGTGGTCGACAGTCTCGTCGATGCGGCGAATGTGGCCTGCGTGCTGTTCGATCTCGAGGCCGGCGCCCGGCTCGGGGTCCAGCACATGCTCGATGCCGGGCGGCACCGCATCGGCATCATCGGATCGGCCACCTCGTCGCATGCTCTCTGCTCGGGCGAGGAGGGCTCGGGCGGTGCCGTCGCGGCGGCCTCTGACGCCCGGGCGGCGCTCGTGCAGGTGCAGCCGACCGTCGACGGCGGCGCAGCCGGCCTGCAGGAGTTGCTTGAGATGAGTCCCGATGTCGACGGGATACTGGCCTGCAACGACCTGGTTGCCATCGGAGCCATGGGCGCGGCCCGAGCCTGCGGCCGGCGCGTCCCCGAGGACATCGCGGTTGTCGGCTTCGACGACATCGAGTTCTCCGCCCTCGTGACCCCGGCGCTCACCACGGTCCGCCTCGACTCCTCCCTGCTCGTTGAAGCAGTCTCGGCTGCGCTTCACAGGCTCATCGAGCATCCCGACGAGCAGCCCGACCCGGTGGTCCTGCCCGTTGAGCTGGTCGTGCGCGACTCCGCGTAGCGCCCGATGACGCGGGCTGTGGACGTGTTCGCCGACCTGGGTCTGGGGGGCGGCGTGTCGACCCCCGGGTCCGCCTGACGCCACAGAGTCCAGCGGCCCTACTGCTTGGGCCCGGCGGCGTCGCGATCGGTGGCGGTGTCGGTGAAGCGCTCCCGTACGTGGCCGTGCTGCTCGCCGCCGTCGACGGTCAGGCACTCACCGGTTACCGCCTCGGTCTCTAGCAGGTACCGCACAGCCCGACCGGCCTCCTCGCCGCCGCTCCAGCGGCCGAGCAGCGTGCGGCGCCGCAGTCTCTCGACCTGGTCGGGTCCGAACTTGGCGGGCGGCATGGTGGGGCCGAGGGCCACCGCGTTGCAGCGCACCGTTGGTGCTAGCTCTATCGCCACCTGGCGGGTCAGCGCTAGGAGCGCCGCCTTGGCCACGCTGTGGGCGGCCCGGCCGGACCAGGGCTGCCAGGCCGAGAGGTCGACGATGTTGACCACCGCCCCCCCGTCCCGCTCGAGCATGGACGGCGCGACCGCGTTGGTGAGGTGGAACGGCCCGTGCAGCACCACGTCGAAGGTCTGGTACCAGGTCGCAGTGTCGTCTGTGGGGAACTCGTCGAGCGCGAACGCGGATGCGCTGTTGACCAGGGCATCGATGGGCCCCAGGCGGCCGGTCACCACCTCGGCCAGCCTGGCGGCTTCGGCAGGCTCGGCCAGGTCGACTCTGAACGCATCGGCGTCGACGCCGTAGCCCCGCAACTCCTCGACCGTCCTGGTCGCCTGGTCGTTGGATCGGTGGTATGCGATGGCGACGTTGGCGCCCGCCCCGGCGAGCGCGAGGGCGATGGCCCGACCGACGCGGTGGGCGCCGCCGGTCACCAGCGCGACCCGTCCTGGAAGCTCCATCCGCTAAAGCATGGCAGACCGCTCGGGGCGTGGTTCCCACCGGCGGCTTGGGCGGCCCTAGTGTCGGCGTCATGGTTCAGTTGGCCTGCATGGTGATGCCCGAAGGACCGGTCGACGCGGTTGTGCGGGCCGCGGTGGCGGCTGAGGGGCTCGGGTGCGGCCGGGTTTGGATCCCCGACGAGGGCTTGGCGGCCCGGGAGTGCTGGGTGACCCTGGGAGCGGTTGCCGCGGCCACGAGCTCGGTCGAGATCGGCACCGGCATCACCAATGCCTACACCCGCCATCCGGGGATGACGGCGGCGGCTGTCGCCACCCTGGACGAGGCGTCGAGCGGGCGGGCCGCGCTGGGGATCGGCGCGGGTGGGGCCCTGACCCTCACGGCGCTGGCGATCGAGCGCCGCGCACCGATCAGGGCGATGCGCGAGCTGGTGACCACCAGCCGGGCGCTGTGGTCGGGCGAGACCGTCGACTGCGAGGGCGTGGCCGGCGGGTTCCGTCGGGCCCGCCTCGGCTATGGCCGCCCCGACATTCCGATCTGGGTGGCCGGGCGAGGCCCGCGGGTTATGCGGCTGGCGGGAGAGCTGGCCGACGGTTTCATCATGTCGTTCGTCCACAAGGAGCTGATCGGCGAGCACGTGGCTGCGATCCGCGGCGCCGCCGACGAGCACGGCCGGCCCCACCCCCGGCTGTGCTACATGACCATCCTGGCCACGACCGACCGGGTCCGGGAGGCCGCTCGGGCCAGCCTCACCTTCCGGCTCGTCGATTCCCCCGACTCGGTCAAGGCCAGGATCGGCCTGGATCCTGGCACCGAGGCGGCCATCCGCCAAGGCCTCTCCGACGGCGGCCCGCCGGCCGCGGCCCGATTCGTGCGCGATGACTGGGTCGACGCCTTCGTGATCTCCGGAACTGTGGACGAGTGCCGCTCGGAGCTGGCCGCGCTCGTGGCAGCCCACGGGATCGACGAGTTCCAAGTCTCGGTCAACGACCTTCACTCCGCGGCGGAGGATCTGGCGCTGGCAGTCGAGATAAGCCGCAGCTCAAGCTGAGATGGTGGCGGGCCTGCGGCTCGATGGGTTCAGACGGGTTGGCCATTCGATCCACGCCATACGGCGCGGGGCAGCTGTTTGTCCTTGTCGACGAATGGCAGAGTGTCGACGGTCGCCTCGTGGGGCGTTCCGGCATGGTCGTGCAACCAGACGGTCTTGCCGAGCCAGTCATCGCCCCGCAGCGGCCGATCGAAGCGCACATAGCCGACCCCTACGTCCAGGGTGGGCGACCACGTTCCGATCGTGATGTGCCCGACCGGGCCGTTCTCGAAGTGGACGTGCATGCCGGCCTCCGGCATAGAGGTAGCACAGACCAGGCCGAACAGCAGCTGGCTGCGATCGGCTGTCTGCAACGCGGCTCGGCCGATGAAGTCTTCCTTGTCGAGTCTGACGAACTGCCCGAGTCCAGCACCGAACGGCGTCAAGTCCGGCTCGATGTCGCTGCCGTTGTCCAGAATCCCCGACTCGATGCGCCGAATCCCCATCGATGACGACGAGCTGAACTCCAGGCCGAGGGGTTCGCCGCAGGTGAGCAGATCGTCCCAGAGGGCGTCATGGTCGGTCGGTTCCGGCCCGCTGTTGCAGTAGATCTCGATGCCCGCCTCGCCTGTCCACCCGGTGCGGGAGACCCACAGCGTTTGGCCGCATACGTCGAAGAATCCCGCATGGAAGTACCTGAAGTCGGCCGAGAGCCCTCCGCCGATGGCCGCGTCCAGCACATCGAGCGACTTCGGGCCCTGAATCTGAAGTACCCGTGAGTCCGGGTCGGAGACCTCTACATCGAGCCCGATTGCGTTCGCTTCGAGCCAGCTCGCGAACTCGCCGCTGGCCTTGACATACCAGTAGCGATCTTGCGCGAGGCGCATGACCACGCCGTCCATCAGGACAGTGCCGTCCTCATGGCAGGCGATGCCGTAGCGGCCTCGCCCTACGGCGAGCGTTTCGGTCCTGCACGTCAGGACTCTCTCGAGAAGCCTGACGGCATCGGGGCCGACGATCTCGAGTGGCTTCTCCGGTACGTCGTACAGCAGGACGCCGCGGCGCAGCTTCCAATAGTTGGGGATGGGGTCCTCGTCATGGGTCATCTTGACGGGGTACAGGCGGTCGCAGTACATGCAGAAGATCGTCTGATCGGTCATGTACCGGTGGGCGAAGGGCGAATGGGCGACTCGAAACGAGCTCAGCCGAACGGTGTCGAACGACTCGATGTAGAAGTGTCTGTCGCCTGTCATCTGCACGCCGGAATGCTAGGCGGGAGCCCAAGCTGTGAGCGTTCTGAGGCGTCCTTTGTTGCTCCGCCGACCCTCTTCGGCGACGGCACATGGCACGACGACCTGTCCCTGGCCATCCGCAAACCAAGGCAAGGCTGCAATCCGAGCGATGCAATCAGTGAGAGCCTTGCTCTCGGACGACGACTAGAGCGTCGACGACGGTGGGCTGGCTCTTGCGAATGACCACTGGGTTGCAGTCGATTTCGACAATGTCGTCTTGCTCGTCGAGGGCGTCGGCTACGGATCGGATGAGCACCTCAAGGGCGTGGAGGTCTATGGGCTTGGCGCCTCGATAGCCGAGGAGGAGTGGGGCGCCGCGTAGAGCCTTGACTGCGGATTCGACCTCACCGGGATCGGGTGGGGCGAGGACGGTGACAGTGTCGTTGAACACCTCTGCTGCTTGCCTCCTAGCCCGATGGTGATAGTTGGCCCGAAGTGAGGGTCTCGTAGGCCGCCGACAATCAGTTCCAACTCGCCCTCGACGTACTCGGCGATGAGAACGGATCCGTCGCCTGCGTCGGCCAACTCCTGCCACGCGTCGAGGATCTCTTCGGGGGACTGGCCGAGGCGCACTAGACCGCGTTCGGACTTGTGGGCGATGCCGGAGGCTTTGGCAACCAGTGGGGCTCGCAGCTCGGCGACGGCTGCGGCAGCTTCGGCCAGTGAAGTGGTGCGGCGCTCGGGCACTAGCGGCAGGCCGGTCAGCCTTTGTTTGGACTCCCACTCCGACAGGACCGTCAGACCCTGATCCTCGGGCGGCATGCCGCCTAGTGTGGCTGGTCGCTTGCTGACTCGAATTGGTCCTCGACTATTTGGCGACGCTGCGGTGGATGGATGTCGGACTAGCGACGCGTAGGCCTTCATGGCGCGCTCGGGTGAGGGGAGCAGGGGGATGCGGGCGGAGGAGAGCGCTCGGGCTACGGCGGGCGCTTCGGTGATGAATGCGACCGTCGGCTTTCCCGTTCTCTTGCAAGCTGCGATCACGGCGTCCCCGAACTCGGCGATGTCGAGGCCGCAGTCGATTACCACTACGCCGTCGAGTCTTGGGTCGTCGTAGAGGGCGTCCACCGCGGGCCCGCACGCCTCGGGTGGGCATTGCGGGGTGAGATCGACGGGGTTGCGTGTTGCTGCGAACGACGGAACGACCGCCTTGAGGGCCTTCAGGGTCGAATCAGCGAGCGCGGGCAGGACGAGGCCTAGCCGCTCGGCCTCGTCGGCGGCTAGAACCGACGGGCCGCCCGAAACGGTCAGGACAGCCAATCGCGAACCGGCGGGGGGCCGCATCGGCGAGGCGGCCAGTGCCAGCAGGTCGAAGAACTCGTCAAGACCGTCGCTGCGGGAAGGGACCACAGTTGCGCCATAGCTAGCGACGGCACCATCGCCTGCTGGGGATACGACCACTTCGAGGAGACCAGCGCTCCACCCGGCACTTTCGAGGCTGTCAGCGCAGGCCACGGCCAAAGCTGCGCGATCGCGACCAACGACACCGTCGTCTGCTGGGGTGACAACGAAGAAGGCCAAGCCGACGCTCCGCCCGGCACTTTCGAGGCTGTCGGCTCAGGCCACGGCCATAGCTGCGCGGTCGCATCTGACGGGACCGTCGTCTGGTGGGGTGACAACGAAGAAGGCCAAGCCGACCCTCCATCCGGCACGTACAACTCCGTCGCCGCTGGCAGATTCCATAGCTGCGCGATCGCATCCGACGGCACCATCGCCTGCTGGGGAGATGCCCTCTACGGGCAGGATCGGCCCCATGGCACCTTCAAGATGATCGCAGCAAGCGTCTACCACACTTGCGCATTGGCGACCGACGGCACTATCGCCTGCTGGGGAAACAACAGTTCCGGTCAGACCGAAGCTCCGCCGGGGACCTTCAAGTCCCTCGCCGCCAGTATCGGGCACAACTGCGCATTGACAATCGACAGCACCATCGCCTGCTGGGGTGACGACGATTCGGGCCAGGCCGACCCTCCAGCGGGGACCTTCAAGGCTCTCGCCGCAGGATGGGACCACAGTTGCGCGATCGCCACCGACGACAGCGTCGCCTGCTGGGGATCTAGGCCGTCGCCCGAGAGGGTTCGCTGGGTGACCAGAAAGAGCTAGAGAGCCTCGCCCAGGCTGGCCGATTCGAAGTCGTCACCCGAGTCGTAGGCGGGGTGCTGGTTCAGCGGCCTCAGTCCGGTCCAGGTTCCTGCGGTACGACGGTTGGCAGCCATCCTCTTGGTGCTCGAAGCTTGATCCGTTGGGAGTGACTACCGGTCCGGGCACTCTCCGCAGAGTGCCCGACTGCCGCCTGTACGGTTGTGTTGGTGATCTCGTGAGTAACCGTGTTGGGGCTGTTGTTGAGGTGCTTCTGAGTAAATGTCCGCTTTTGGGGGTTTGATTACGCCGCATTGGGCGGGCGGGTTCATGGCTGGTTTTGGTTGTTGTTGCGATGGTAGGCGATGCGGTCGAGGCGGGCCTGGTTGAGTCCGTCTCGTCGGGCCTGGCGGATGCGCTCTCCTCGTCCTTGGTGCTCGTCGTCGGGGGTTACGTAGCCGAGGGAGGCGTGCAGGCGGCGGGTGTTGTAGTCGTCTCGGGCTACTTCCAGCTCGGCTCGCAGCTCGCCGGGGTCGGTGATCTTCTCGAGGTGGGGCCACTCGGTCTTGACGTGCCCGAAGAGGGTCTCGATCCAGGCCTGGTCAGTCGGGGTGCCGGGCCGGCCGAAGCGGGACGCGATGGAGCAGAGGGCCAGGAACTCTCTGGTGGTGCCTGCTCTCATCTGGGGGCCGTTGTCTGACAGGGCCAACAGGATCGGTTCTTCGTCGCCGTCGTCGGCTTGGCGGGCCTCGACGGCGGGCCACAGGCCCTCGGCGTCGAGGGCGTCGCAGAACACGACCTCTACTTGGGTGGCGGTCTCCTCGGCGGTGACGAGGGTGGCGAGCCATTTTCGGGTTACGACATCGAGGATGGCGTAGGCGACGCGTCCGGCTCTGGGGAAGTGGGTGATGTCATAGATCCAGATCTGGTGGCGCTCCCAGCTCACCCAGTCGGGCATGGGCCGCGCCACAGCCGGTGAGCGCTGGGGCCGGGCGGGCAGAACTAGCCCCTGGGCTGCGAGAACGCGATACAGCGTCGACGGTGACACCCACACCAGCCCCTCATAGGACCCGCGGTGAGCGAGCTTGCGGTAGCCGCCGTCGATTTCGCCCCAGCGCTCGAAGAGCTCCAGGATCGCGTGTCTCTCCGACGGGGTGATGGCATGCACCACGACGCCGCCCGCCGCGGCGTCATCGAGGCGGCCGGCCTCGCGGCGGCGCCGCCAGCGGCGGCACCGGCGGCCGTCGAGCTCCAGCACCGAACAGGCCCGAGCCGTCGTCCATCCCGCCCCCACGGCGTGATCGACGAGCTCCAACAGGCCGGCTTTGACGCCGGCTTCGACACGCGGGGGCACACAGGCGGTCACCCCCAACGCTCTTTTCCCTCCAACAAGGTCACCTTGACAGCCATCTCCTTGAGCGCCTCGCCCAGCCGGGCCGCCTCGTCTCGGGCCATCACCAACTCGGGATCCACCCCGTCGGCTCGCACCCCGGGCCGAGACGACGCCAACGCGTCCAGCGCGCCGCGCTTGGCGACCTCGCGGGCCCGCATGATCGTGGAGCGGTTCACCCCCCAGTGGTCCGCGCACTCGGCCACTGTCATCTCACCGGTGAGCACCTGCACGAACGCCTCATACTTCTGCTGAGGCGACAACAACCGCCTCCTGCGGCGGCCGCTGCGCTCCCGGGACTTCGACGGATCGGTCATCTGACGCTCCTCTCACAGCGCCATGCTCGCACCCCGATGTTGCGTAATCAGCGACCCCAAACCGGACACGATCCCAGAACCACTACATTGTCGTGGCGCTTGGTCTCCTGGTCTCGGCGTGCACGCAGTCGGACCCCACCGTCAAAGCGGTGTGGGTGACACCTGACCCATTCGACGCAGGGTCAGAAGCGGTGCCGCCGCTGCACGCGCCCGCGAATGCAGCGGCCGCCACCGTTGCGGCGATTCCCAGCGTCGACCGCCGACGAACCGCAGTCAAGGTCTCTCCCTCCAGAAGACAGCGCCAACGCCCGCATGAGGAGTGGACGCACCGTCATCGGTCAGCGGGTGGGCGCAACGGGCCACGAACTCGCGCGTCTTCACTACCGGACGCCGCGACGCGATAGGCGCTCGCCACCCGACGAAACGGATCGGCAGTGCATCCGATGTGCCAACGGGTCCGGTCAGCTGATCCTGATGAAGGTCTCCCCGTATGTGCATGTGCCGCGGGCGTCGCATATCTCGTATTGGAAGTTGTCGAGGCCGCTCTCTGCTGGGACTGTGCAGCGGGTGGTCCCGGCATAGGAGTTGTTGGGATTACGGGCGTGCTGAGCCGCCCGGGGTGCTCGCCGGGCAGGTGCCGTGCGCACCGGGGTGCGGGCCCAGTCACGCGCTTCGTTGTCGAGCCCCGCACACACGGCTGCCTCCCAGCGGGCCGGCGCCACATGGGCGCGCTCTGCGGTGGCCTGGCCGTTCATCGCTTGAGTCCACCGCTGAGGTGGGGCTGTCGGGGGGTTCTGCCCCACCAGCGGTGTACTCGCGGCGCTGCGGCCCCGAGGTGAGACGTGAGTGACAGAAAGTCGAGTGCGTCCGCGGTGACGATGCTGTCCTGGAGGCGCACCGCGAGCGCAACGATGTGGGCGTCGACAACGTCAGAGGTCCCCGACCTCAGGAGCATCGCGCCGACCATCCGGGCATCCACGAGGGTGAAGTCGTGAACCTCGAGAGTGTCGAGGAAACGGGCCAACCTGGCCTGCCGGCTGCCGTCGCGCCACACCTGCGCGACAACAGCAGCTGATGTGCGCAACACAGCGTTCTCCTTGAGCGCGGCGGTGAGGAAGGACTGGGCTGTTCGTTCGCCTCGGTCGACCGCTACCAGTACCCCGGCGTCGAGGATCACGAAGCGAAGTAGCGGCCGCGCATGGCGGCCACATCTTCGGGCTCGGGCGGGCCTGCATCCTCGGCCCACTCGCGCAGGAACTCGCGCAGGGCCTTGCGTTGGGTGCTCTCGCGTGCCAGAAGCAGCAGGCCGCGACGGATGGCGCCCGTTTGGCTGCCGTACTCATCAGCGAGCTCAGACAGCAGCTCGCGTTCTTCCTCGCTGAGGCGGACCGTGGTCGTAGTGCTCACAGTCCAAGACTATAGCACGACCGTGCTACAAGCGGCCATGTCGATTGCGGGTTCAGGACGGCAGCCAGCCGCTCGGTGCTCGAAGCTCAACTCCGCCGGGAGTGATCACCGGGTCGGGCAGGCGATTCGATCGGATCGTCAGAGGCGAGGTCTGCCGCGACGCGTTGCAGCCTGGCCGAGTTGAGCGGACCACCGCTTTGGGGGTGCGGCCACGACGACGCGCTCGTCTGGGAAGCGTCCTTGCACGGACTTCACGGGCGGCACGAGGTCGCTGTCGCCGGCAGTCACCATTGCAGTGTCGAAGCGGTCGTCGTGCGTGTCTTCAAGAAGGCGCACGGCGATGTTCACGCTCTGTGGCTCGCAGTCGTCAACTGGATGGCGTACTTCTTCCCCGACGAAGTCATGAAGCAACAGATAGCCGATGTGGCGCTCCGACGCGCCCAATTGCTGAACTAGCACCTGGACTCACAAACGGGTCCCCCTCACTAGTCTTGGAGCATGCAGTGGCGCACGAGGCGGGTCAAGGTGGGCAATGGCCTGCTTCGGGACTGCAGTCCCGAAGCGGCGCGTCGCGCTTTTTCGGTCCTTGAGGTAGCACAAGGGGCCGCGCCGCACAATCCGTCCATCGCAGTACGGTCGCGGTCGAGGGTCGTAGCGGCACTGCTGGCGTCGGCCCTGATGCTTGCAGGATGCACGTCGGAGACGTCGTCCGACGAGCCGCCGCAGTCCCTAGATGCCGAAGTCCAGCAGAGCGACGATGTCACGGCAGACGGCGTCACGGCAGACGGCGAGAGTCCTGCGGACTCCCAGGGCTTCGGCCTGGACCCCACGAGTGCCGCGACTGACCCTGCGGGCGACGGGTCCCCTTACGCGCCCGACATCGGGGAACGGCTGTGGCCAGGAAGTACGTGGCCGGGGCTGTTGCGATTCGTCATTTACGACGAGGACGGGGGATGGACGGCCCCGTCCGAACTGGACGACCTCGTCGTGCCGACAGGGACGTGGGTGCTCGTCTCGGGGTCGGGGTTCGCCCCGTTCTCCGCTGTGGGTCTCGAACTCGTATACGGGGACTTCGAGCGACTGGAGGAGCTCGGGGAGTCCGCTTCGATGGACGACCTCTCATTCACGGATCTGGAGCCGGTCACCGCAGACGACCTCGGGGCGATCGAAGCGCGGTGGCAGGTGCCGGACACCGCGAATGCCGTGCTGTACATATTCCGGGCCGCGGGGCCCGGCAGGTGGGGCGCCGCACTCGAGTCGGTCACCGACGGCATGCTGGTCGGCCAGCGGGGAGAGGGTCCGGCGGAGGACGCCCCGCAAGACCTGGAATGGGATGCAAGCCGGCGCGACATGGGCTACTCCACCGAGGACAGCGCGGCCGCGGACGGCCACCGGAGACTCGCTTTGGGCTATCACCATGCATGCCTGCTGCAGCAGGACTCCACGGTTCGCTGCGGGGGATACGGGTCAAGCGCACAGGCCGAGGATCCTCCTGGAGAGTTCAAGGCGATCGCAGCCGCCGGATACGAGAGCTGCGGTATCCGCCTGGACGGCACCCTGGCGTGCTGGGGCGCCGACAGCGAACTGTCGGACAAGGCTCCTGGAGGGACCTTCACGTCGATCGATGTCCATGACTATGGCACGCGCGCATGCGCAGTGCGGTCCGACGGAGAACTCGTGTGCTGGGGGACCATCTGCGACTGGGTCCCGCACGACGGGGGCTGGACGTGCGAAGCCGAAGACATCGCTGAGATCGGACAGGACGGGAGGAGCCCCGTGCCGGAGGGCCGGTACAAGAGGGTGTCCATAGGCTCGGAAGTCACCTGCGCGATCACGGAGCGCGACGAGATCTCATGCTGGAGCTGGGACCCCGAGTACGAAGTCGACGATCCCCCAGAGGGTGTGCACAGATCGGTCGACGTCGGAGTCCTTCAGGCCTGCGCGATACCCGTCGAAGGCAACATGGAATGCTGGTACTGGGGGCCGTACCCCAAGTCCGTCTTCGACGACCCGCCGGCAGGTCAATACGTTGCGCTGTCGGTCGACGACACCCTGTGCGCCCTGCACCGGACCGGCGGCATCTCCTGCTGGGACGGGGACGACAGCTATGAGGACCTGAGGATCTTCGACGCGCCGGCGGGGACGTTCGTCGACGTAGCGACGTCTCGCACTCGCGCGTGCGGCCTGACCGCCGACATGCACGTGGTCTGCTGGGGCGAATACGAGGGACAGTCGGTCGACGCGCCGGAGGGCACGTTCAGTTCCTTGTCGGTGGGATACGACCACTCGTGCGGTCTGCGCCACGACGGGACCGTGGAGTGCTGGGGATCCAACCTGCGGTGGCAGGCCGACGACCCGGCAGGCAGCTTCGCGTCAGTGGACGCCTTGCAGTACCGGACCTGTGCTGTGCGCACGAGCGGGGAAGAGGTCTGCTGGGGCGCGGGAGGCGCCGAGCGGACCCCAGAAGACGTGCCGCAGGCTGGCGCCTGCAGCGTGCAGGGCGGACTCGTCGTGTGCGGCGACAGCCACTACGAGGGAACTCACAGCCTGCCTGAGGACTTGCCGGCAGACTTCACGGCGGTCACCGCGGGATGGGGACTTGCGTGTGGCACGCGCGCAAGCGGCGAGACGCTCTGCTGGGACCAGGGCGGGCGGTACATCGACGCCCCAGAGGGCAGCTTCGAGTACCTCAGAGCCGGCACATGGTTCGCATGCGGAATCCGGTCCTCGGGCCAAGTCGAGTGCTGGGGCCGGCACCCGACCTCGCCGCCTTTCGTGCAGTGGGTGCAGCAGCGGCCTCCCTGGCCCGACGGGGGAGCAGTCGCAGCGCCGTGACAAGGGCGGGCCCCGCATCGATCCAGACGAGTTCCGCTGCAAGCTGCTAGGCCGCGGTTGGTAGCCAGCCGTGGTCGTGGAGGCGCTGCCAGGCGGACTCGATGTGTTGCGCGGTGAACATGCGCCGCTTGCGTTGGCTCCAGCTCTGGGCCCGCTCAGTCACGCGGCTCAGGTCGTCGGTGCTCCCCTCGTGGGCTGCCATCCAGTGCACGCTGGCGAGTAGCTCGAGTCCGTAGGCGGACTCGTAGCCCTCGACCAGCTCAAGCACACGCTGGATGCGCTCGGTGATGTGGTGCTTCTCTGAGAGGGCCTCTGATGCCTCCCTGGCTCCACCTGGAAGCACGGTGATCGGCTCGGCCTCGCGCACCTTCTTGGAGCCGTCGCCGAAGCCTTCGAGTTGATGGCCCTCAAGCGACTTGAGCACGTGGCGAAGGTTGTCGGCGTAGGGGCCGTAGAGGTTCGCCTGGTAGCGCAACCTGAGGTCCTCGCCTGCCTCCTGCAGGAAGTACATGAGTCTGTGGATCTCGATCAGCGAGACGAGCAGCGCTATCTGCGAGTACTGGTCGATCACCGACACGAGTGCCGCCGTGCTCGTAGTCAGCGTCGGGCGCGGGGTCGATATCACCATGTCGGCTGCGTCGGGGGCGCCCTCCGGGGCGTACAGGTGAACGACGACATCGAGGTCGTCCAGGCGCTCTTTGATCAGCGACCGAACTTCGCCCCAGTCCAGCCCGCCGTGGCCACAGCCCAACGGCGACAGCGCGATGGAGGAGATCTCCAGTTCCTTGATCACATCGCGCAGATCGTCGAGGCCGTCGGCCACGTCGCGGATGCGGGACCTGGCGCGCCAATGACCCTTGGTCGGGAAGTTGATGATCCAGCGCGGCGGCATGAGCTGGCCGTTGTCGAAGACGAACACCTCGCCAAGTCTCACGGCCTGCTTGTTGCAGGCTGCCTCGTAGGCCTTGAAGTTCGCCGGGAAGGCGTTCTTGAACTGGAGGGCGATCCCCTTGCCCATCACACCGACCGTGTTGACGGGGTTCGCAAGCGCCTCGACGCCTGCCGTCAGGAGGTTGCCGTGTGCGTCAATGAACTCAGCCATCAGAAGTACCAGCCGGGTGCGGGGCCTGACAGGGATCTCGATGCCGACGCTACTCAGTTTGTGCTCGCCCTCTCGGCATACCTCGTAGGTGCGCGCAGCCGCTCCGACGAACACCGACCAAGGCACGTGGCCCAACAGTGATCGTTGTGCAGCTAAGACAACAGGCTCCTGCGGGCGAGGGCCTCACCGAGGCGCTCAGCCAGCGCGTCCTCGCCGATTCGGCGCAGTTGGGCTGCGAGCTCCGGGCGCGACTGCGGGAAGACACCCGAGCGGGTCAGCGCCGCCCGGGCGCGGTGAGTCAGCGCCGCGAGCTGCAATTCGGCTGCCGCGTCGTCGTCGCCCGCGGCGGCGAGCCCGTCGCGCTGGCGCTCGGCGCGCTGCGCCCGTTCGATGGCCTCCGCGGCTGACGGCAACAGCAGCCGGTCGTTCCATTCGGCGCGCAACTTGCTCCACCACTGGTCCCGCTCAAACAGGACCCGCCCGAAGCGCACCGCCCACGACAGGTAGCTGTGACCGGCGGTCAGCCGGGCGGACACGTCGGCTTGGTCATAGCAGCGCAGATCGACCGAGATCGGCGGCCTGGGCAACGATGGCCTCGCCGCCTGGTAGACCAGCACCAGATCCAGGTCGTCGCTGCGATCCACGTCCCGCACCGCCGATCCGGTGGCTACCACGGCGTTGACCGTGCCGTTCTGGCGCGCAGACTGCATCAGATCGCGGGCCCAGCCAAGCGCTTCGTCGTCGGGCCACGAGCACACGGCGGCTTCCCAACGGGCCGGCGCCACATGGGGGCGCTGGATGATCGCCTGGCCGTTCACCGCCCCAACACTGCCTCGACCGCCTCGAAATAGGCCTGGATCTCGGCGGCTGTGTCCTGGGCGTCGCGATCTTCGTCCTCGGGCAACTCGATGTCGCCGTAGGCTTCGAACTTGCGCCTGTCGTTCAGTTCGACCAGCAGATCGTCGATTTCCGGGAGGCCGTACGCCGCAGCGAGCTGGCGGGCCTGTTCGACTTTCGCGGGGTGGGTTCTCTTGGTCAGCGGCAGCCCCAAGTGCAGCGCGGCCGCTACGACGCACGCCTCCAGGCAATAGAACCCATACAGGGCCAAATCCGCCCAGTCCGGCTCCCCCCACGCGTCATCGACCCTTACCAGGTGTCGGCGCGCCACCTCCAGAGCCTCTCGCGCCGTCTGTGCCATCGCAGACCCCCCGTTGCCTCAGCAACGACCGGACCGGTCTCCCGCTCGCGGGCATTGTACCGCGACACCCTCGAAGCCGAGAGACCCCACACAACCGGCTACCACCCGTAGTCCTCCCACCTGCTAACCCCGGCAAGCACGACGGGATGACCATTGGGGCCGACAGGGCCGTCGCCTCCATGCCGGAAGACCCGGCGTCTGCGCGGTGAGGCGACTGGGTTTGGCGTGTCCAACAGGCCTCCGTCCGGGATGCGCGTCCAGCCCGACGCTCGACGAGCGGGCGGGCGCGTCGACAAGTGATCGGATCTCGCCGCCCCGGCCGCATACCGAGGACGACACAGCAGATCCTTCTCCATGCGCAACACCCGATTCTCAGCACGGAGCCGGCGAAGCTCGGCCTTCTCATCAGTCGTCAGCCCGCCGCGCTTGCCGTCATCGATCTCGGCCTGGGCGACCCAGTTCATGATCGACTGCGCCGACGGCTCGAACTCGCGAGCAAGCTCCGACGGCGACCGGCCCTCCTCACGGACCAACCGGACCAGCTCGGCCTTGTACTCCAACGGATACGGCGCACGAATGCGTCCTCCCATAGTTGACTCCCCTCTGGACCCCCTCAAGGATCCCAGAATCAGGGTGTCAACCAAACCGGGTCAGCTCCACTGTCCATCAGCGGGCCCGCCTTGGCGAAGCTGGCGGCGAGCTGGTCTTTGACTTGGTCCCACGCCTCGGTCACCGCGGCGGCGTCGGGTTGGGCGAAGATGGTTCTGAACAGCGCGGCGGCCATGTGCTGGTGGGTGCGGGGCACTACCGCGAGCAGGTTCCGGATGAAATGCACCCGACAGCGCTGGTGGGCCGCGCCCTGGAACCAGCGGTCCGCGGTCGCGCCGAGCCCTCGGTGCGGGTCGGAGATCACCAGGCGCACACCGCTGAGGCCCCGGTCGCGCAACGAGGACAGGAACTGCTGCCAGAACCCCTCGCTCTCGCTGTCGCCGACGGCACAGCCCAGAATCTCCCGGTTGCCGTCTGCGGTGACGCCGGTGGCGACCACGGTGGCCATCGACGCCGGCTGGGCGACGCTGTTGCGCACGTTAGAAGATTGGGCTCTAGGCCATCTGAGCGAACCCTCAGTGGTACCAATTTATGTACCTTGACCTGGGGTTTGCTTGGAGCCCGAGACAGGAGTCGAACCTGCGACCTGCTGTTTACAAGACAGCTGCTCTGCCGAACTGAGCTACTCGGGCGGGTGTTCTGAATATTTGGCGCGAAATTGCCGCCGACGCTGATTCTAGGGGTGCGGGAGGGTAGCAGAGGGGCTGATCTGGCGTATTTGGCGGCTAGTTGGACGCCTGGGCGTAGCGCTCGCGGGCGTCGATAGCGACGAGAACGCGAAGGGTCAGCGTGTGGGTCGCCTATGGCGAGGACGAGCCGTCAGGCTGCTAGCGCAAGAGGTCCAGCGCGTGGGATAGGCCCGGCGCGTGGAAGAGGAGAGTACGAGCCGAACCACCTGGACACGTCTGCGCCGGTGCGTTCGCGGTGCGAAATCAACGCCTTCATGCTCTCCTGAGTCTGAAATGCCAGGAGGTTGAGTTAGACACGACGGTCGGTGACACTGAGGGCACGCTGATCGGGTATGAGCACCTTCAGCGACCGGAAGAAGGACTCCGCCGTCTCTCGGGGGCCGAACAGCCGCTTGAACCGGGGGTCTGTTTCGGGAATGGCGCGCAGATAGTTGGTGCGCCGCTTCCCTTGGCCGTCACGTTCTTCGCGGGTGCTGTCCAAGCGAAGGGTTGTGATAGCACCCGCGAGTGCGCCCATCCATGGCTTGTCCGGCACTGCGTAGTCGCCGTACCAGCGGTATGTCTCGTCGCCCTTGTTCCACCGTCTGTAAAGGTCGATCTGAAGTAACGGCTGGTAGCAGGTGTCGCCGTCTCCATCGATGAACAGCAGGTATGGAGCGCCGTCTTCTAGGAGTACATCGCTTGTTCTGGTCTCCCCGTCAAGGCAAGAGAACTGCTCATCTCGCAATGTGAGGGATGCCACTTCACCCTGGTTCGTGTCGGGCACCTTTCCGACATGGGCAAGACCCAAGTCGTAAATCGGGTCGATGTGGACGCCCTTGATGGCCATGTCGTAAATCGTTCCGAGCAAACCGCGCTTCACATCGGGATAGTTCTCAAGGAGGTGTGCAAGACGTGAGACAAAATACTCGCCTTCTGTCGCATCAACCGGCTTGATGCTGATTTCCAGTGGGACTCGCTCTCTATACTCATCGTTCCGAACGCCCACTAGCAGGATGTTGTGACCGCGTGACTCAGCATGGTCTCTGTTCGTTCCGTTGTAGCGGGTCGCAGTACGATCAATCCGTGAGGAACGCTTGTCCCTGACATTTCGGTGGTCATATCGTTCGCGCAGGAAGGTTATGTCTGCGAAAGCGCATCGCGAAGCTACAGGACTGTTGAGCGAACCGTTTCGCGGCCTGAGCATTCCCATATGGATGGCGATTTCCACGGCCCGCGTGATGTTGTCAAGGCACAGTCGTTCGTATTCTTCATCATTGGCGAGGATATGGTTGTTCATGAAGTAGCGATGTTGGCTACGAGACATAGCGTACTTCTGGTTCTTCTTGCCCTTCTTGTTCTTCTTGCCGTTGCTCTTCTTGGGAGGCAGTCGCCGGTTCGGATGGTCTGGCCATGCCTTCTGGAGAGCCTTGTTGATGCGCTTTCTGCGCCGTTTCTTGTTGAGCTTGATGATCAGTTGACGCTCGGAAATGCCGAGCAGGGCGTTGGCCTGTTGCACAATGAAGGACTCTGCCACGGTGTGCGTCCTCTTGCGTCCGGCCTTAGGGGCGCGACGACGCTCACGACGCACGAAGGCTTCGGATCGCTCCCATAGCGTGCGATCAACGGCAATCATCACGAGCCAGTCTTCAAGTTCAAGGTCCAACGGCTCACCGGTCAAGCTGCGTTCACGGCTATCGGGTTCAGTGGTAGCCGTCTTCCTTCTTGACCTCTTCCGCATGTCCTTGGCGCGCTTCGGCGTGAGGTCGGCGTCGAGTGCGAGAGGACGGGCCTTAGGCATGGCCGTCTCCCTGCCAGTTGTGCCTCAATGCCCCAGCAGTGCGATCCAGAGACGCTGCCCCTAGGAATCGTGCAGCCGCTTCGATGCCGGACTCCTCAAAGACATAGCGCGCCCCGGTAAGCCGGATGGATGTTGCAGATACGCCAGGCCGGTGCCTGATCCGA